>OZ244213.1:0-3481300 GCA_965216905.1 Acidimicrobiia bacterium | reverse complement strand
ACCGTCGCATCTGGTCATCGCCGGCGACTTCAACGTCGTCAACGGCGTGAACCTGAACAGCCTCGCCATCTTCAACAGCCTGGGTGGCGACAACACCCCGCCGTCCACGCCGACCAACCTCAAGGTCGACAACGTGACGTCGAACGCCGTGACCCTCAGCTGGAATGCGTCGACCGACAACGTCGCTGTTGCGCAGTACCAGATCTTCCGGAACGGCGCCCGGGTGGGCACGGTCTCGGGTACCTCGTTCACCGACACCGGTCTGGCGGCCTCGACCACCTACAACTACCAGGTCAAGGCCATCGACACGTCGAGCAACGTCTCCGGCGCGGCCAGTGTCCAGGCCACGACGACCTCCGGCGGTGGCAGCGGGACGTTCGTGGACGACGACGGGAGCATCTTCGAGGCGGACATCGAATGGCTGGCGGCCGTGGGCGTCACCAAGGGCTGCAACCCGCCGACGAACGACCGGTTCTGCCCCGATGACAACGTCACCCGTGGTCAGATGGCGGCGTTCCTGGTCCGTTTCCTCGGACTGACCGACAATGGCGGCGGCAACTCGTTCGTGGACGACGACGGGAGCATCTTCGAGGCGGACATCGCCAAACTGGCGGCTGCCGGGATCACCAAGGGCTGCAACCCGCCGACGAACGACCGTTTCTGCCCCGACGATCGCGTCACCCGTGGTCAGATGGCGGCGTTCCTGGTGCGAGCGCTCGGTCTGACCGATGATGGCGGCGGCAACTCGTTCGTGGATGACAACGGGAGCGTCTTCGAGGCGGACATCGCCAAACTGGCGGCTGCCGGGATCACGAAGGGCTGCAACCCGCCGACGAACGACCGGTTCTGCCCCGACGACGCCGTGTCGCGTGGTCAGATGGCAGCGTTCCTGCATCGGGCGGACAGCTTCCGCTGATCCGGACCCGATCCGATCGACCGATGATGGCCGCCGACTCCGGCGGCCATCATCGCGTCGGTGTGGAAGCGGCGATGCATCGCCCCGTTGTTCTGTCGATGTCTCGAAGGCGCCGATGCCGCACTCCATCGGGAGGATCGACGCCACGCACTCGATCCGCCACCCCGGGCGCCACTCATGCTGCAGTTCACGCGTCGAGCGTGGCGGGTCGGTTCGACGCTCTCGAGCCTGGGGCTTCGACGACGGTGGTACCCGATGCCAAACCGGAGGACCGACCGCGGGCCGCACCAGTACTCGTGTATGGTCGATGTAGGCTAGGTGAGGGCGGTTGGGATTGGACCGGAGTAGAGGCTGGGCGACGTTGATTGCTGCGCTGGTCCTCTTGGCCATCGGAGCTCCGGTATCGAGCCAGACGATCGATACCACCGAGATCCCGACACTGATCTTCGTGTTGGATCTCTCGGGTTCGATGTTGGAGGGTTCTCCGACAAAGCTGGACCAGGCCAAAGAGGCGCTCCGGCTCACGATCGATGCACTACCGGACGGCACCGAGGTTGCGCTGCGTGTCTATGGAGACCAGTTCGAGCCGATGTCCGCCGAGCAACGTCAGGAAGGCTGCCTCAGCGACACCCGGCTGGCCATACCCCCCGGACCGCTCGATCGTGGTGGCTTCGTCGACACGATCGATGCGCTCGAGGCTCGCGGCGATACGCCGATCGCATTGGCCCTGGAGGCAGCAGGCGGAGACGTGCCGTCAGGAGACACGGGCACCATCGTCTTGGTCTCGGACGGGCGAGACGAATGCTTTGATGCCGATCTCGACGGGGACTCCGCCGTCGGGCCGTCGTGGGGTCGGGCACCGTGCGAAGTGGCTGAAGAGCTGGTAGCAGAGGGCAACGAGGTGCAGCTCGATCGGGTCGAGACGGTCGGGTTCCAGACCGACGAAGCAGCGGAACTCGAACTCCGATGTATCGCCGAGGTAACGGGCGGTTCGTATACCCCGGCCGGCGACGCCGCCGATCTCGCCAACAAACTGATCGCAATCGCCACCCGGGCGTTCCGGCGACCCGTTCGGCTCGGAGGTCTCCCGGTCGACGGCACGCCTGCGCCTGCCGATGCCCCCGTGGTGGGCGCCGGAGGCGAGTCGCAGGGTCGATTCACCGACACCATTCCGACCGGCGAGCCTGTCTACTACCGGGCAGACTTCACCCGCGACCTCAGATCGAACGTCACCGCAACGATCTTTGGACTGCCCCAGCGAGAAGGCATCACATTCCACCTGGGTTGGACGGATGAAGATGGCGACGACTACATCCAGCGTTCGAAGCGCGACGCCGGGACCGACGGAGCCGGCTCCGACTCAGTTCGACTCCCCGGTGTCTACTGGTACGGGGGAGGCGAGGAGGACGTTCGCACCGATTACATCCGGCTCCTCGTCGAAGCCGATCCTGCGTTGGAGGGGGAGTACGACATCGAACTGGTGCTTGAGGGTGCGGGTCTCGGTGGGGCTCCGCTGGGCTGCGCTCCGGAGACCGTCTGTGCCTATGAGGGATTGGTTCCGCTCCTCGTCGAACAGCGGGATGACCTGGCGGCCGAAGCGGCGGAGTGTTGCGCTCCGGACCAGAACGACGGTGGGAACGGCGAGACGTCCATCGAGGCGCTGGCGCCGGAAGCTGTCGCCGAACTCGAAGCGACCCGTGATCAGCTTGTCGAAGACATCGGCGCGGCCGACGCAGAGATCGAGACGCTGGAGGCGCGGCGCTTGGAGGTGGAAGAGGCGGGCTCTGCCGCCGCGGAGTCCGTGTCCGACGGTCCCGGGCTGTTCCCGTGGCTCGTGGCGGTCGCCGGGCTCGCCGTTCTCGGTCTCGGTGTCTTCCGTCGGCGCGGTGCCCTGGCCGGAACACCACCGAGCGACGTGAACGGTGACGGTTCGATGTCCGAAGCGACCGGAGCTCGGTCGGCGTCTCCACCCGGTCCGACTTCGGAGTCGTCGTCGGATGCCGCAGCACCCCGAGAACTGCCGCCGGAGTCCGACATGGAACTCGAGCCGACTCAGGAGTACGTGCCGATCCAAGAGGTAGCACCGGAGCCCCGGCCGCCAGCGGATGTCGTCGGTGACCAGACAGAACAGACGCAGGAGATCGCAGCGGGTTCGTTGGCACAGCCCGATCCGGGCGTTGAAGCGCCGCCGGATGACCCCGTGACAGCGCCGGTACCGGTCGATCCGACTCCGGTCGAAGAGAAGCGGGGCTCCGGTCGGGGCTCGGACGACGCACCCGCAGCACCGGCCGGGTGGTATCCCCACCCCGACATGCCTGAGATGGAACGGTACTGGAACGGTGTGGAGTGGGAGAACCTCATGCGGGTCCGAGAGGATGGACCGTCATGAGATGGCTCACGACTGCTCTCCTCTCACTGGCGATGCTGGCCGTGCCGCTCGCAGCCCTCGCTCAACAAGATGAGGTCGTCGAAGGTGCACGGGACTTCCGAACGGCTCCCATTCTCAGCGACGGTGCGTACACCGACACGATCCTCGTTGGCGAGACGCTCTGGTACGGGGTCCACTTGATCAACGACGACGAGAAGGAGTTCGACGTCTTCGCCGAGAGTCTCCTTTCCGGTCGCGACGACGTGTCTATCCATGTCGAGTGGATTGGGCCGACGCTCGGCACCGTGACCAGCGGCGACGAGATCGAAGCGGCTCAGTTCTACTACGGAGGCTCGAACGACGGCGAGACATGGCTGTGGTTCCTGAAGTTCACCGTGCAATCCGATTCGGGTGCGCTCGAAGAGGTTCCGTTCCGATTCACGGTGTCTGGAGCCGAGACGTTCGACTCTGGCCCCTGCAGCGTCGACGACGGCTGCGCCATGGCGGTGGAGGCGTCGGAGCTCGAAACCGAGATTTCCGAACTCCAAGCCATCATCTCCGGCAACTCATCCGAGACCGACGAGTCGACCGTTTCGGAGCCCGGGCCGGGGCCCCAGACGGAGGTCGTCGATCTGCAGAACGAGATCGCCGCGCTCGAGAATGAACTGGCCGCCGCCCAGAGCCGTGTCACCGGGCTCGAGACCGAGATCGCCGCGATGGAGGCGGCTGAGCCAGTTTCCAACGACGCCGGCGGTGGAGGTCCGTTGGCACCCCTTCTCCTCGTCGTCGGCATCTTGGCGGCCGGTGTCGGCGCCTTTCTGCTCTCCCGGTCACGAGGCGAATCTCGAGGATGAATCGGCGGAATCGGACGTCGTGGACATCCACACCGCTCCGAACCCGTACGGCTCTGGTCGTCGCCTGGTCGATGGTCCTGGCGGCCTGCAGTATCGAAGCGACGACCGACGGCGCTGAGACACCGATCGTCCCTGAGGTGTGCGATCTCGGTTTGGCATCACCTGCCGACCTGAACGATCAGCTCGACCTCGATCTCGACGTCCTCGATCCCGACGCAGCCGGTGTCTCGGACTTCGAATCCCAACTTGACGCGTTCGACGACGTCCTCGATCGAAGTGTGTTCGATGTCGCCGCCCGGGCCACGAATCTCGGGACTCCAGAAGCGGCGATTCGCTTCGTGTCTTCCGAAATCGGCTACGAAACATACGACGGACTCCTGCGCGGTGCCGCCGGAGCATTGGAATCGCAAGCGGGCAATCATCTCGACCGGGCCGTGCTCCTCGACGCTCTCCTCTCCGAATTGGGGCAGGAGACCCGGCTCTCGGTTGTTTCAGCCGGTCCGAACACCTCCGGTCCCGGCCCGTCCATCGACGCGCGACCGATGGCATCCAATGGTCTGGTCGAGGTCGCCGCCCGCTTCGCCGGGACGACTTGGGACGACCCGATCGGTTCGTTTCTGGCCGACGTGGCCTCGTTCGGTGCCACCGGACTGGACCAGGCGTCGCTCGATGGCAGGTCTGAGGATGCGGCCCGCAACGAATACTTCTTCGTGGAAACCCGTGAAGGGAGCGACTGGGCGGCTCACCACACCATCGAGGTCGTTCCGTCGGGATCGACCCGGGTGGTCGAGGCCGATCATTTGGAAGGGCTGCGCCACCATGTGACCCTCACGGTGATCAACGGCACGGTCGCAGGCGAGCAAGTCCTCTTGGAGCAACAGTTCGCCGTCGACGATCTGTTCGGAACAACCCTCACATTGGCAAATCGGCACGAGGTCGACGAGCCCGACACGGATCGGCCCGACTTCGGGTCGCTGGAAGACCTCCTCGATGAGAGCCGCGTGTTCCGGCCCGTCCTGCTGGTCGACGACGACCTGATTGAAGGCACCGAGTTCGAACTGGGCACCTCGGGCGGGGACGCCTCGCTGCTGTGGCAGCGCCTCGAGATCACCGAGTTCCGCCCTGACGGTACCCGGCTCGCCCACGAACGCTTCCTGTATCGGGCGACCCGCGACGGCGTCGATGATTCCGTAGCCGTCGCTCGATTGGTCGGCAGTACCCGTATCGCGGTCATGGGTGGTCGGCCGTCTGCCGAACGGGTCGCCGCTGACATCGCTGCGGGATACCGCTGGTTGACGACCGTGGTCGACCCGCCATCGGCCTTGGGTGATTCCCTGTTCGGAGGCATCGCCGGACCGGCACAGGACGAGGAGCCGGTCGATCCCGGGGATCAGATCGTGGCCGGCCTCGAAGCCGCCGGCGAGCGGCCCTCGGATCTCGACGCCTTCTTCGTCTTCAGTGACCGTCTGGCCGGCTCCGACTCGTACCGCCACCAGGCGGCAATCGTTCTGTTTCGAGAGTGGATGGAGCGCGATGGAGCCCTGAAGAACACGATCGACATCGTCACGAACCCCCGACGGTCGCGGTCGGGTGGCTCAGTGGTCCAGCCAGGCGTCAACGACGCGTACCTGGAGGCATGCCTCTCGGCGATGACGATCGCCGGGTCTGCCCCGGGGTCCACGACCACCTCGGCTGTGGCGTTGATCGAAGCCTCGACGCCAGTCGGCGTCGCCGGTGGGCATGACGATCTTCTCGAGCTGGAGCCGACAGCATTCGAGACGTCCGCCATGAGTCAGGATCTGGCCAACGGCTCCACGTTGGAGGTCTTCCGGCACCCCGATACCGGACAGCTGTCGTGGTGGGCGACGAATCAGCAGGCGGGGTCGACGATCGCACGGACCGACGCCGGGGGGCACGCCGCAGCCACGGTCGTGCTCCCGTTCGCCACGACCGGCTATGCCACGACGTTGCGTGTCCTCGGATATGTGACAGACGGCGCGCTCCTGCTTGCGTGTCTGACGGCGGCCGCCACCGTCGGGAATGTGGCGGGGATCGCGTGGTGCATCGCCGAGTTGGGAATGGGGAAGGCTTTGGGGGCGCTGGTCGGCAAGCTGTTCAAGCTGCGCTTCCAGGCCCGCTTCTGGAAGGCCGCCGACCCCGATGACGCCAACTCGGCCATCCGGGAACTGATCCGGGCCGGGTATCTCGATGATGACGTCTTGAAACGGATGAGTGCGGTTGCCGACGACCCGGCCCAGATGCGCCGGATTCTCGACGACTACTTGCGAGAGCTGGAGCTGAATGGCGCCCTCGCCGGGGTCAGCACCAAGATCGGCGATCAGTTCTGGAAGATCATCCTGCTGGTGGTAGATCAGCTCTGAAGGCTTTCGGTCGGGCAGTGCGTTGCGGCTAGGGCGAATGCGCCCGACGGCATATCGCCCGCCTACTCAGATCCGGGCGCGGCGTTTGGCGGCGAGGTAGGTGGCCACGCATCGATGGGAGAGGGTCTCGACGGGGGCGTCGATGACGGTGGCGCCTCGTCCGGCGAGCAGCGCGGCGGCGCGTTGGGTCTCGGTGTAGAGGTCGGCGGCCACCGCGGTCTCGAGCGCCTCCTGGACGTCCCCGGCGGGCGTCGTGAGCAGCGACCAGACGGTGTCGTCTCGGGCGCCGGCGATGGCGAGGGCGTGTTTGCGTCCCACCGCGGTTGCCAGTTCGGCGAGCGAGCCGGCGACCGACTCGTCCATGAGATCGGTGAGGACGAGCACGAAGGCACGTTTGGCCTTTCCGAGCGCCTGGACGGCGACGGCGTAATCCGAATCGACCGGCTCCGGTTCGAGGTCGTGCACCGCCCATGCCACCGTTCGGCCGTTGTCCCGAGAGGGCCGGACCTGGCGCAGCACCCGATCGCGAAACGCCACCACCCCGACGCGATCTCCCACCTCGTCGGCGACGGCGGCGACGGCGGCGGCCACGTCGACGGCCGCGTCGAGCCGTGTGCGATCACCGATCGGCGCCCGCATCATCCGGCCACAGTCGATGACGATGATCACGTCCCGATCCTGTTCCACCCGGTACTGGTTCGTCATCGGGATGCCGGTCCGGGCGGTCGCCCGGACGTTGAGCTGGCGGATGTCGTCGTCGGGGTGATACTCCCGGATCGACTCGAAATCGGTGCCGAGTCCCAGCGGCCCCCGGCTCCGACGCCCTTCGTCTCGAAAGCTCCCGGTGCGGACGGCCAGGACCAGCCGGCGGGCGGCGTGCATGTCGGGGAAGACCGTCACGGTGTGCTCGGTGCCGGTGCGGTGATACCAGGCGCCCAAACCCAGCGGTCCCGATAGCCGGACGGCGGTGGGAGGCATCGAGTGCGACCCTCGCCGGTTTGCGGTGATCGTCGCCTCGAGACGCTCCTCACCGACGTCGGGTTCCACCCGGAGGTCGGGCGGAGAGGGCTGTCGCAGCCGGAGATCTCCCGGCCCGTTCGATCGGACGATCGACAGCGGGGTGGGAACCCCCCGGCTCAGCAGTGCCGGGAGCGTGCGCTGCAGCTCCGGAGCCCGCCGCACGACCATCGCATCGCCGACCGCCACCGCCGCGACGGCGACCATCGCCACCGCCGCCAGCTGCCAGGGGATCACCAGCGCCGAGAGCGCGGCAGCGGCCAAGATGGCGATGGACCGCGGCGTGAAGCTCACTTGGGGACTTCCACCGCCTCGAGCGCAGCCGTCACCGCGTCGTCCGGGCGGTAGCGGTCGAGCGCCGCCTCGGGCCGGACGATGATGCGATGCCGAAGGGCGGGATGGGCGACCCGCATCACGTCGTCCGGTGTGACGAAATCTCTTCCCGCCAGCCCGGCGATCGCCTTGGATGCCGCCAGCAGGTGGACGGCGGCCCTCGGGCTGGCACCGAGCTCGACGGATGCCTGCTGGCGGGTGGCGCGAACGATCTCCGAGACGTAGCGGAGCACCTCGTCGGTCACGGTGACCGCATCGACCGCCCGTCGTCCGTCCAGCAGGTCCGCCGCGTCGGTCACCGGTTGGATGGTGTCCAGGCCGGCGGGTTGCAGCCCGCTGCGCTCCAGGGCGAGCAGCGCCAGCTCCTCCTCGGCGCTCGGATACCCGACCTCGACCTTCATCAGGAACCGGTCGAGCTGGGCCTCCGGCAGCGGATAGGTGCCCTCGTACTCGATGGGGTTCTGGGTGGCCACCACCATGAAAGGCTCCGGCAGCCGGTGGCTGACCCCGTCCACGGTCACCTGGCCTTCGCCCATCGCTTCGAGGAGGGCGGCCTGCGTCTTGGGAGCGGTCCGGTTGATCTCGTCGGCGAGGAGGATGTTGGTGAACACCGGACCGGGACGGAACGACAGGTCGTTCCCGCGGAGCACCATCGTTCCGGTCACATCGCTGGGCAGCATGTCCGGCGTGAACTGCGCTCGTCCGAACCGGAGACCGGTGGCGGCCGAGAAGGCCCGGGCCAGCAGCGTCTTCGCGGTGCCGGGCACCCCTTCCAGCAGAACGTGGCCGCCGACCAGCAGCGCGGCGATGAGCGCGTCGACCGCACCGGTGTGGCCGAGGAACACCGAGCGCACCGCCCCGTGCACGTCGTCTCGCAGCTCCTTCATGGTCCTCCTCCGATCACGATTCGATCTTGGTCGGCCGGTCTCGTGCCGGCTCCGCCAGCAACGATGCCAAGGCGGCATCGATGGCGAGTATGTCCTCGGCGTTGCTTGCACCGTTGAGGATGGCCCGACGCTGCGCAGGGTCCAACCCGGCGGCGATGGCGGCGGTCTCGAGCTGTTCGTCGTTGGGCGTCGTGCCGGGGCCGATGAGCCGGTGGAGACGACGCAGGGCGGCCCGCCGGGTGGTCTCGACCGCCTGGGTGGGTGAGCCGGCCCGCCCGAGTGCGGATCCGACTGCTCGCACGTGAGCTGACCGGGCCGGCGGCAGCCGTCGCACCGAATCCGACGGAGGTCCCAAACGGCGACCGTAGGTCACCAGACCGGCGATGCCGACCAGGCCGAGCAGCAGGAGCGTCGACCGGACGGCCGGCGGTGCGGCCGCGAACCAGCTCCCGGATTCTCCGTCGATCTGCTCGCGATAGCCATGGATGAAGTCATCGAACACCACCGCGTCGTAACGACCGAGGAGCCCGGCGATGAGGGGGCCGTTCACCCCCTCATCGATGAGCGTATTGGTGAACGGCCCGACGTCGGCAAACACCGCCAACACGCCGCCGCCCGACTCCGTGGCCACGACCTGGGCCACGTCTGCGTCGCCGGCGAGCACGTCCCACGAGTCGTCCAGATCGGCACGGGAGAAGCCGCGTCCACCTTCCGTCACGACGTCGCCGCTGATCCCGGCCACCGGCCGGGTCATGGCGAAGCGGTCACCGCCGGTCGAGACGGACGAGAGCGGCACCTCGGCGATCGCCTCGATGATCTCATCCTCGAAATTGCCTCCCAGGACCACCAGACCTCCACGGTCCAGGTGCCGGACGAGGTCCGCCACCCGAACCTGGATCGCATCGGAGAAGTAGCCGGGCTCCAGCACCACCACCGACGAAAGGCGAGGGGGGTCGAGCGGTCCGCCGCTCCTGGTGACCTCGAGGCCACGCTCGTCCAGCAGGGCGAAGAGGGCGGCCGCGCCTCGCGCCGTGGTGACCCGAGAGTCGCCGGCGCTGCCCGGAACCACGGTGGCGTCGTCGAAGACGTTGGCGAGGAACAGCGCAATCCAACCGACGACGACGAAGAGCACGACGGTGGTGATCCGTCTGCCGATCAGACGGCCCTGGGGGCTCAGCAGCTCAGCCACGGTCGGACGCTCCCGCCGAGGAGACGCGCCGACCCAGCAGTCGGCCCCAGCCGTCGCGGGATGACCGCTCGTCGGCGTCGGTGGCGGCCTGGTCGCCGTAGAAGACGACTTCGAAAGTCTGGGTCAGCTCGTCGAAGACGGGATCGTCGAGCTGGGCGGCGGCCATCTCCACCGTGGTGGCCGGCTGCAGGTCGATCCGGCCCGATTGTGCGAGCAGGATCAGACCTGCCAGGAAACGGAACCGAACCGATTCGCTGTACGACTGTGAGGCGGCCGCCTGGTCGGCGCGCCGGAGCAGCACCTCCGGGTCCGTACCGGTCTCCTCGAACAGCCGGTGGACGGCCCGTTGCTCGGCCTGGGCAGCCGCCCGGCGTCGGCTGAACACGACGCCCGCCCCCACGAACAGCCCCACCAGCGCAGCGGTGACGACGACGCTCCATGGTCCGCCGCGCAGACCGACCTCCAACAGCCGTGCCAGTATCCGTCCGATCCAGTCGCCGACGCGGCGCTGGACGCGTTCCCAGAAGGTCTCCGGGCGGATGGAGCCGAACGCCGGACGGCTCAGGATGTCGTCGAGCGCTCGGTCGACGGCTTGGGGGTCGACCGGCTCCAGGCGCTCGAGCTGCTGGACCGCCGCCCGGGCGCCGGGGGCGGGCGCCGGTGCGAGCGCCGCCGCCGATCCGAGTGTCAGCCCACCGATGGGGGAAACGCACACCCCGACCACGACCGCGACGATCCGGCGGCGCACGACGCCGGCGGTCCGATCCTTCACCGTTCGGGCTGGTCGAGCCCGAACGGATCATCCGGTGAGGTCGGAGGCAGCGGCGGGCCGGCGGTGTCGGACGAGCCCATCTCGCGGATCAGCTGTTCGATGTCGAACCCTTCCGCCCGCACCCGGAGATCGAAGTACACGACGGTGGCGACGGCAGCCGCAAACGGCAGCGTGAAGATCTCCACCAGAGTGGACAGCATCGTCGAGAAGCCGACGAACTGGTCGAAGGCGTCGGCGACCCGGGTCGGGTCGTCGATGCTCCCCGCCAGCATCGGAGTGAAGACGAGCGTCAACACCAGGCCGATCACCTGTTGGATGACCGCAATGAGGAGGAAGGAGACCACCAGGATGCCCAGCGTCTGCCAGAAGCGCGGTTTGACCAGATTCCAACTTCGGGACATCGAATCGAAGACGCCCTTGCCTTCGGTGATCATGGCCGGGACGGTGGTGTACCACGACGTCCACAGCCACACGCCGGGGGCGATGCAGAACAACAGCCCGACGGTCGACCCGAGCAGGATCAGCACCGTGGCGGCGACGACCGCAGCGAGCCGTCGCACGCCGGCGAGGAGGGATGTCTGCCACGTGTTGTCGACACCCTGGTAGGCGTCGGCGTACACCCGGATCGAGGCGGCCTGGATCAGTGCAGTCCCGAGCATCGTGAGAATGATCGTGCTCAACCCTCCCACGGCGACTCGTCCCAGCAAGGCGAGCGCCTCCTGGTCGGTGATCTCCGCCGAAGTGGGCTGGCTGGCCAGTTCACCGAAGCCCATCGAGTTGATGGCCACCAACGTGACGAGACCGAGCGGCAGCATGATGATGGCTGCGATCAACGTCAGCTTCTTGAAGTTCCCGACATACAGCCGGAATGCGCCGTCGATGATCTCGCCGAATTCGAGCGGTCGGAGTCGGGGGGTCTGCTGCATGAGCCGCATCAGGGTAATGGAGTTGGTCGTCGGTGCATCCGACTGTGGCGGGACGGGAGGTTCCGGCGGACGGGAGGAGCCGCCGGCAACCGATTTCCGCCAGAACGAAGCACAGGGCATGCTGGAGGAATGCCGGAGCTACCCGAGGTCGAGACGGTGCGAACGCATCTCGCTCCGGTCCTCGTCGGTCGGTCCATTCGCCACGTCGACGTCCGCAGAGAGCGAATGGTGCGCCGGAACGTGCGACCGGCCGACGTTCCGGCCCGGCTCGAAGGGCGGCGGGTCACCGGGCTCGACCGACACGGGAAGTTCCTCATCGGGGACGTGGACGGCGATCTTCGGCTGGTTCTTCATCTCGGAATGTCGGGGAGAGTCCGGGTGGTGAAACCGGGTGACGACGAGGCGCCGCACACCAACGTGGTACTCGATTTGGGCGACCACCAGGTCCACTTCGTCGACCCGCGCACGTTCGGCTTCGTCGCGGTCTGGACCGAGGAGGAGTTCCGGGCCTCGACGTTGATGCGGCTGGGTCCGGACGCGCTGACCGAACCGATCGATGGCCCGACTCTCGCTCGACGCCTGCAGGGGCGGATCGTGCCCATCAAAGCCGCGCTCTTGGATCAGCGGATCATCGCGGGGCTGGGCAACATCTATGCCGACGAGGTGCTGGCTCGGGCGGGCGTGCACCCCCGAAGACCTTCGGGAGGGTTGAGCGGCGACGAGGTGGCAGCCATCGCCGAGGCCATCGGCCCGGTGTTGGCGGCCGGCATCGCCGCCGGGGGAACCAGCCTGAGCGATCTCGCCTACCTGCTTCCCGATGGCAGAGCCGGGGGCTCGATAGCGGAGCTGGCCGTATACGGGCGTGAGGGCGAGCCATGTGGCCGTTGTGGCGGCCCGATCGGTCGAACGGTCGTCGCACAACGTTCCTCGCACTTCTGTCCCGTCTGTCAGCCGCTGGAGGTCGAACGGTGATCCGGGTACGGGCGTTCGTCGGCGGGCGCGTGCAGGGGGTTGCCTTCCGGCAGTCGACCCGGCGGCGCGCCCGGGCACTGGGCCTGGTCGGCTGGGTCAGGAACCTCCCCGACGGCCGGGTCGAGGTGATCGCTCAGGGCGTCGACACCGCCGTCGACCGACTCCTCGACTGGTTGTGGATCGGTCCTCCCCACGCCACGGTCACCGAAGTCGAGTCGACCGTGGTAGACCTCGATCCGAATCTCCAGGACTTCCTGATCGCGCAGTGAGGTCGTCGGGAAGGCTTGTCGGCGATGCCGAGCCGAGTAACCTGGCCCACCGAGTCACACGTGTGTAATTCATGTTCCTGAAATCGCTGAAGATCGCAGGGTTCAAGTCGTTTGCCGACCGGACCCGTCTCGAGTTGCGTCCCGGGCTGACCGTGGTGGTGGGTCCGAACGGCTCGGGCAAGTCGAACATCGTCGACGCGCTGGCCTGGGTGCTGGGCAGTCAGTCCCCGAAGTCGCTACGGACCGACCGCATGGACGACGTGATCTTCGCCGGCACCGCCACGAGGCCGGGAGTCGGGCGGGCAGAGGTGACGCTGGTCCTCGACAACGGCTCCGGGATGATGGCGATCGACCTGCCGGAGGTCAGCATCACTCGCCGCCTCTACCGCGACGGTTCGTCGGACTACGAGATCAACGGGGTGGGATGCCGGCTTCTCGACATCCAAGACCTGCTGTCGGACTCCGGGGTTGGCAAGACCCAGCACGTCATCATCGGTCAGGGTCAGATCGATTCGGTGTTGAACGCCGGGCCGGAGGATCATCGGGCGGTCATCGAAGAGGCCGCCGGGATTCTCAAACACCGCATCCGCAAGGAGAAGACGATCCGCCGGCTCGAGCGCACCGACGGTGACGTGACCCGGCTGACGGACCTGCTCGGCGAGTTGAAACGACAGATGCGACCGCTGAAACGCCAGGCGGATGCCGCCAACCGGTACGAGGAAGTGGCCGGCCTGGCGCGGTCGCTGCGTCTCCACGTGGCGGGCTCGGAACTGCGCGCCATCGACTCGCGGGTCTCGCACATCGACTCGGAGATGCTCGAGTTGGAACATCGGGTGGTCGGCGGCGATGCCGAACTCCAGGAGGCGAGTGCGGCGCTGGCGATTCTCCGCGACGCGGCCGGGGAGGTCGGAGCACTGCTCGACCGGGACGGCTCGGCGGCCGCTCGGCTCGAGACCACGGCCGAGCGGCTCCGCCGCATCGGCTCGGTCGCCCATGAACGTGCCCGGTCCGCTCGCGCCAGGATGGAAGGCGCCGGGGACCGTCTGCGAGACCTGGAGGAGGAACGAGCGGAGCTGAGTCGAGAACTCGACCGGCTGGTCGACGCCCGGCCCGGTCTCGTGCAAGCCGCCGACACGTCGGAGCGCCGCTTCCGGGCCCTCGAGGATGAGGAACGTTCGCTGGCCGACCAGGAGTCGATGAGCAGCGAGGGCGCGGTGGCCGTGGTCCGGGGGAATCTGCGCAGTTTGGACGCCGCTGCCGCCCGCGACGAGCGTGAGATCGACGACGTCGAACGTCGCCGAGAGGCGCTCACGGAACGTCGCCGGCGCGAGCAGGAAGAACGGGATCGGATCAACGAAGAGATCCGCACGCTCGATGTCGAGCTCGGGCCGGCCCAGTCCGCATACCAGGCCGCCACGGAGGCTCGCAGCCGCAGCCAGGCGGCTTGGGAGGAGATCGAGCGGCGACGCGACGACGCCGCAGTAGCGGTGGCGGGGGCGCGGGCGCGGCTGGCAGGCCTGGAAGAGGCGGCCGCCGGTCTGGCCGATCCCCGCGCTCGGAGCCTGGCGGAGTCGGCGAACGGTGCACGAGGCTCGGTGGTCGGACGTCTCGATGTCTCTCCCGACCTCGCCCAGGCGGTCGATGCCGCCCTCGGCCCGTGGGCCGACGCCATCTGTTTCGACGGGGACGCGGCAATGGTGGGGGTTGTCGAGACCCTGAAGGGCGAGGGCAGGGGGGGCGTGCCGATGGTGGCGACCGCTCCGAAGCCGGGCTCCGCCGAGCTCGGCGTGCTCTGTGCCCGTGCGGCCGAGCTGGGGGCCGAGCGGCTGATCGATCTCCTGGGGCCCGCTGCCGACCGCACGGTGGCGACCGCCCTGTTGGGTGACGTGATGCTGACCGCCTCGTGGAGTCTCGCCCTGCGAATCGTCCGCGAGGTGCCGGAACTGCGGCTCGTCACCACCGAAGGGGATCTGGTCACGCGGCATGGGATCCGCGTGGCCCACCCGGATGGCGCCACACCGGCCATGCTGGAAGCGGCGGCAGTTGCTGCCGAGACGGCCGAGCGCGACCACGCCCGCCTGGAGAGCCTGGCGAATCAGCGACGACGAGAGTTCGACGATGCCCGGTCCCTGGAACGTCGAACGCTCGAAGCGCTGGAGGCTTTGGAGACCCGGGTGGCGGGGGCCTCCGAGGCGATGGCACGTCTCGACCGGATGATCGAGTCCGCCGACCACGACCTGACCGCCCTCGACCAGCGGGCGGTGGCCCTCCACGACGCGGCCACCGAGCGGGCGACGGCTCGGACACGCCTCGTGGAACGACTGGCTGCGCTCGAAGGCGAGGAGGCCGAACGCCAGCGGGCGTGGGAGCAGTTGGTCGAGCGCCGCCGAACGATCGGGACGCAACGAGAGCAAGCACGGGCCACGTGGCAGGAGGCGTCCACGGAGGTGCGTGCCGTCGACGACCGGACCGGCATGATCCAACGACGGCTGCACGCCATCGCCGCGGCGATCGCCGGTGAGGAGACATCGACCATCGACCCGGCTCGGATCCGCCGGCTCGAACAGATCGACGGGTGGACCCGTCGAGCCGTCGAGGGTGTGCGCGCCCAGATCGAGGCGCTGCGAACGCGGCAAGCGGAGCTCCGGGTGAGGGCCGGCACCACCGGTAGCCGGATCGGGGTGGTGCAGGCAACCGAGGAGCGGCTTCGCCAAGAGGTGGCCGAGTGTCGGTCGCGCTCGTCCGACCTGTCGGTCGAGCTGGCCGAGTTGCGAGTACGGGCCGAGTCGATCGCCGAAGGGCTTCGCCGGGACCTCGACGTGGACGAGCAGATCGCCAAAGCCGCTCCGGCGCCCGAGATCGAGACCCCCGATGCGGAGGCGGAGCTTCGTCGGGTCGAGGCCGAGCTGCGACGGATGGGGCCCATCAACCCGCTCGCCGCCGAGGAGTACGCCGAGAAGTCCGAACGGTACGAGTTCCTGACCGGACAGCTCGACGACCTGGAGTCCGCTCGAAGTGAACTGCGGTCGGTGATCTCGGCACTCGACGAGGAGATCGAACAGCGTTTCCTGGCCGCCTACCAGGAGGCGGCGGCCGCCTTCGAGGAGCATTTCACCGTGCTGTTCCCCGGTGGCCGCGGGCGCCTGCGACTCGCCGATCCCGACGATCCCCTCGGATCCGGGGTTGAGATCGAGGCACAGCCGCTCGGAAAGAAGGTCGCCAAGATGTCGCTCCTCTCCGGTGGGGAACGTTCCCTGGCCGCACTGGCGTTCCTGTTCTCGGTGTTCCGAGCGCGGCCATCTCCGTTCTATGTGCTCGACGAGGTGGAGGCGGCGTTGGACGATGCCAACCTGCGGCGCTTCCTTCGGCTCGTCGAGTCCTTCCGGTCGGATGCCCAGCTGGTGGTGGTGACCCATCAGCAGCAGACGATGGAGGCGGCCGATGTGCTGTATGGCGTCACCATGGAGCCCGGTGGTTCGTCGACGGTGGTGGCGAAGGCGCTGACAGAGGCCGTGGTCGAGATCTGATCCGGCCGCTTCGGAGTCGAGCGGTGGTCGTTCCCGTTCCAGGCGCCGCGCCGCCCCGACCAATGACGAGCGCTCGCTCGGGTGGTCCTCGCTAGATTCACCCTCACGGTGGTACTGCGGCCGGAAACCCAATCCTCGATCGAGGGCCTCGAGCCGAGCGAAGCGTTCCAGATCCTCGAGTTCTACGAGAACGTGGCGGGAACGGTGAAGCAACGGCTGTGGACGGTGACCGCCTGGATCCTCACCGTGTGCGCCGGACTACTGGCATTCCAGTTCCGTGTCTCCGAGAGCCCGCGGGATGACCGAGGGTTCGAGTTCGTCGTGATCGCGGTGAGTCTCGTCGGGATGGCGCTGTGCTGGTATCTGCGGATCTTCATCCAGGATCAAGCCCGCCACTTGCAGGGGTATTGGACCCGCTCCAACATCGTGGCGGCGATCCATCCGATCGGTGGACTGCCGCTCCTCGACGAGGCAGTTCCGGCCGCAAAGATTCTCGAACCGGGATACCGGGCCGGCTATCCCGGGTTCTGCCGTCGGCTCGAGATCCTCGTTGCGATGTTCGCCATGGCCTTCGCCGCCAGCGCGGTCGGTCTGATCGTGCTGGCCGGGTGAGGCCACTCGGTCGGCCCTCTCACCCCGGCCCGACGTCGGATCCGGACGCCTCGCCCGCGTCGGAATGGTTCCGTTCAGCGCTACCGTCCTGGAGATGACGGTTCCCGAAATTGCCGCCCTGGCGCTCGTTGTCCTGGTGGTTCTCGGCGCGGTGATCTTCTTCTTCGTCACTCGACGGCCCGGCTCGATCGAGCAGGAGGTGGCGAGCGCTCGATCGGGGAGCGCCGGCACCTTGGTCACATCCCCGTTGCGAGACCGGTTGGCCAGGTCGAGAGAGGCGCTCGGTGGATCCCTCCGGACCGTCTTCGGTCGCGGAAGGGTGGATGAGGAGCTGTGGAACGACCTCGAAGAGGCGCTGATCGCATCGGACGTCGGTGTCGAGGCATCGACCGCCATCGTCGACCGAGTTCGTGAGCGTACGCCCGAAGGAGTCGAACAGGCCAAGACCTTCCTGCGCGACGAGCTGCTGGGTGTGTTGTCGGGGCGGACCCGATCGTTGACACTTCGAGGGGAGCCTGCGGTGATTCTGGTGGTCGGCGTGAACGGGACCGGGAAGACGACCTCGATCGGCAAGATCTCCCATCGCCTGCGATCGGAGGGACGGAGCCCACTCTTGGGGGCCGCCGACACGTTCCGGGCGGCGGCCGACACCCAATTGCGGACCTGGGCCGATCGTGTCGGAATCGACATGGTGGGCGGTCAGGCCGGAGCCGACCCTGCCGCGGTCGCCTTCGATGCCCTCTCCGCCGCCAGGGCCCGAGCGAACGATGTGGTGATCGTCGACACCGCCGGCCGACTCCATGCGAAGCGGAACCTCATGGAGGAACTCGGCAAGATCCGCCGGGTGCTGGAGCGAGAAGCGGGGGCGATCGGAGAGGTGCTGCTCGTGCTCGATGCAACCGCCGGTCAGAACGGCATCGCCCAGGCTCGGAGCTTCGCAGAGACGGCGTCGGTGACCGGGATCGTCTTGACCAAGCTGGACGGCACGGCCAAGGGCGGGGTGGTGGTGGCGATCGAGGAGCAGCTCGGCGTTCCCGTCAAGCTGATCGGCGTGGGGGAGGGCATCGAAGATCTCATCCCGTTCGAGCCGGAGTCGTTCGTCGACGCGCTCTTGGCCGATGTCTGAAACCGGCGACCAGTCCCTGGTCGAGGCTGCCCGAGAAGCTGCGCTGTCGGCCTACGCCCCGTACTCGGGCTTCCGCGTCGGGGCCGCCCTGCGGTCTTCGGATGGCCGGGTCTTCACGTCCGCCAACGTCGAGAACGCCTCGTACCCGGTCTCGCAGTGTGCCGAGGCCAACGCGATCAACTACGCCGTCAGCCAAGGCGTGCGTGCCATTGCGGTGCTGGCGGTGGCCTGTCTGGACGCCGTCGATCTGGAAGGAGCGCATCCTTGTGGCAGATGCCGCCAGATCATGAGTGAGTTCGACGTCGAACGAATCGTCGTGGCCACGGCCGAGGGGGGAACCGCCCGGTACGGTCTCGACGACCTGCTACCGCATCGCTTCTCCTTCTGAGATGACCCGCCGTGGCGTGTGGGTCGTCGGCTGGGTCCTTCTCACGGCGGGACTGGTGCTGCTGGTTGGTGGGTGGCTCGACCCTAGCGACCGTGACGGGACGGCGACCCCGACCCGATCGTCGGCCCCGGCCACCGTCGAGGTGTCGGACTCGGCTCCGACCACCCGGCCGGCGCCCCAAACGGTGAGAGTGGCGGCGGTCGGCGACATCGGTGTGTGCGGTTCGGAGGGGGTGCAGCCGGTGGCCGACCTGATCGAGGGCTTGGGCGTCGAGGCGATCTTGGTGTTGGGAGACCTGGCCTATCCGGACGGTACGCCCACCGATTTCGAGCGGTGTTGGGAGCCGGCGTGGGGACCGTTGGAGCCCTTGGTCAGGCCGACACCGGGTAACCACGACTGGCGAACCGATGGAGCGGCTGGGTACTTCGGACGCTTCGGCTCCGACGTCGGGGACAGCTCCACGAGCTGGTACGCCTTCGAGATCGGGGAGTGGACGGTTCTGTCGATCGATTCCAACTGTCGTGAAGGCGACCGGTGTGAGGACGGATCTGCCCAGATCACCTGGCTCGACGACGAGCTGACCACCCGATCCCGAGGATGCATCCTCGCCTTCTCGCACCATCCCCGGTTCAGCTCCGGCCACCACGGTGACACCGGTTCCCTCGATGTGGTGTGGTCGCGGCTGGTCGCCGGCGGAGTCGACGTCGTGCTGGCCGGCCACGAGCACTCCTATGAACGGATGGCACCCCAGGACGAAGCCGGCCGCCGGATGGACGACGGCACATCCCTGTACGTCGTCGGGACCGGCGGCGCGCGGTTGCGCGACTTCGGCCACGCCAAACCGGCCACCGAACGCCGTCACCTTGGGCACGGCGCTCTGGTCCTCGATCTCGCCCCGGACGGCTACCGGTGGGCGTTCCACGACATCGACGGATCGGTGCCGGACTCCGGCTCGGCCGAGTGCGTGAACAACCGGCGCCCCTGACGAAAGCCCTCCGGTCGTCGAGAGATGGCGCCGATACAGACTGACGGCCCGGGTCATCGTAGGTACGCCTGTCCCATCGCCCGGCTCGACGCGAAACGAGGGGTCCCGCTTGACCATTGCAACGACGGCGCTGCTGGCATCGGCGCTCCTGCTGTCGAGTGCGGCCACGCCGTCCGTGCCGCCGTTTCCAGCGTCGGCGGTTGAGCCAGGCGAGGTCCGGGTGGTCGCGGCCGGCGATATCGCCCACTGCGACTCGCCCGCCGATGAGCAGACAGCCTCGCTCATCGACCAGATCGATCCGGCACTGGTGTTGGCACTCGGTGACCTCGCCTACGACGAGGGAACCACCGCGGAGTTCTCCGACTGCTACGACCCGACCTGGGGCAGGCATCGGTCGATCACCCGCCCGACGCCTGGTAACCACGAGTATCTCACCCCCGGTGCCGAGCCCTACTTCCGGTACTTCGGCTCGGCGGCTGGGCGCCAGGGTGAGGGCTATTACTCACTCGATCTCGGGGCATGGCACCTTGTCGTCCTGAACAGCAACTGCGACGAAATCGGGGGATGTGATCGCACTTCCCCGCAGGGCCGCTGGCTCGCGGCCGACTTGGCGGCGAACCCGCAGACCTGCCTTCTGGCATCGATGCACCATCCGCGGTTCTCGTCCGGCCGATACGGAGCCGACGAAGACGTTCGCCCCCTGTGGGAGCAGCTCGCCGCAGCCGGCGCCGACCTCATCCTCTCCGGTCACGAGCACTCGTACGAACGATTCGCGCCGCAGACGCCCGACGGGGTCGCTTCATCCGATGGACCCCGACTCTTCGTCGTGGGAACGGGTGGAATCTGGTTGCGCGAGTTCACCGGGGTTGCTGACAACAGCGAGCGTCGGGTGGTCGACCACGGTTTGCTCGACCTCCGGCTGGGTGACGGGCATTACTCGTGGCAGTTTCTGGACGTCGACGGCGGTGTGCGCGACGACGGTGTCGACGACTGTGGCGAACCGCCATCGCCACCGCCGGTGTCGGATGTGGTGGGTGTGGATGTGCCGGTCCGGCGGGGTGCTGATGATGTGGAGGAGCGTGGGTCGGGGCAGGTGTATGGGAACTCGTCCGACCTGGAGCTGGTGGTGGATGGCTCGGCGCAGAAGGTGGGGGTGCGGTTCACCGATGTGCCGGTGCCTCGTGATGCGGTGATCGAGTCGGCGTTCTTGCAGTTCACGACCGATGAGGTGTCGTCGGGTTCGGCGTCGTTGGTGGTGCGGGGGCAGGCGTCCGATGATGCGGAGGGTTTCTCGTCGTCGGTGGGCGATGTGTCGGGGCGGGCCACGACCGAGTCGTCGGTGGGGTGGTCGCCGCCGGTGTGGTCGACGGTGGGGGAGTCGGGGTCGGGTCAGCGGAGTCCGGATCTGTCGTCGGTGGTGTCCGAGATCGTGGGTCGGGAGGGTTGGCGTTCGGGGAATGCGTTGGTGTTCTTGATCGAGGGGTCGGGTCGGCGGACGGCCGAGTCGTTCGAGGGTTCTTCTTCGAAGGCGCCCCGGCTGATCCTCACCTACCGAGCCGAGTCCTCACCACCGGTGTCGGATGTGGTGGGTGTGGATGTGCCGGTCCGGCGGGGTGCTGATGATGTGGAGGAGCGTGGGTCGGGGCAGGTGTATGGGAACTCGTCCGACCTGGAGCTGGTGGTGGATGGCTCGGCGCAGAAGGTGGGGGTGCGGTTCACCGATGTGCCGGTGCCTCGTGATGCGGTGATCGAGTCGGCGTTCTTGCAGTTCACGACCGATGAGGTGTCGTCGGGTTCGGCGTCGTTGGTGGTGCGGGGGCAGGCGTCCGATGATGCGGAGGGTTTCTCGTCGTCGGTGGGCGATGTGTCGGGGCGGGCCACGACCGAGTCGTCGGTGGGGTGGTCGCCGCCGGTGTGGTCGACGGTGGGGGAGTCGGGGTCGGGTCAGCGGAGTCCGGATCTGTCGTCGGTGGTGTCCGAGATCGTGGGTCGGGAGGGTTGGCGTTCGGGGAATGCGTTGGTGTTCTTGATCGAGGGGTCGGGTCGGCGGACGGCCGAGTCGTTCGAGGGTTCTTCTTCGAAGGCGCCCCGGCTGATCCTCACCTACCGAGCCGAGTCCTCACCACCGGAACCGCCACCACCCAAGCCGCCACCGCCCGAGCCGGAGGAGCAGACCGTGACCCTCACGGTGACGGCCGGCAGTGACGATGCCGAGTCGGCGGTCTCCGGCTCGATGTATGTCACGTCGTCGGATCTCGAGCTCGCCGAGGATCGCAATCCGCAGACGGTCGGTATTCGCTTCGTCGACGTGCCGGTCCCTCGGCACTCCACCATCACATCGGCGGTGGTTCAGTTCACGGTCGACGAGGTCGGTGACGGTCCGGTGTCACTCCTCATCCGCGGCGAAGCCTCGGACGATGGAGCGACGTTCTCGACGGTCGCCGGCGACATTGCCGATCGGGTGGTGACCGAGTCGTCGGTGGGGTGGTCGCCGCCGGTGTGGTCGACGGTGGGGGAGTCGGGGTCGGGTCAGCGGAGTCCGGATCTGTCGTCGGTGGTGTCCGAGATCGTGGGTCGGGAGGGTTGGCGTTCGGGGAATGCGTTGGTGTTCTTGATCGAGGGGTCGGGTCGGCGGACGGCCGAGTCGTTCGAGGGTTCTTCGTCGAAGGCGCCCCGGCTGATCCTCACCTACGAGGTTCCGACCGCCGGCTGAGCGGCCGCGCCGGGATGTCCCGGCAGGCGTCGTGACGCTGCCTCCCCGACCTGCCCGGCCCCCGGTACCACCGGCGGGCGTCAGCCGGCCCGCTTCTCCAACTCTTCGGCCAGCTTGGGAAGTACGTTGTTCACGTCGCCCACCACTCCGAGGTCGGCGACGCCGAAGATCGGCGCATCCGGGTCCTTGTTGATCGCGATGATCGTCTTGGAGTCCTTCATCCCGACGAGGTGTTGCATCGCACCGGACACGCCGGCGGCGATGTAGACGTCGGGCTTGACGGTCTTCCCGGTTTGTCCGACCTGCTTGGCGTATGCCACCCAACCGGCATCGACGATGGCGCGGGTGGCGCCGGTGGCGGCTTTCAGCGGGCGCGCAACGTCTTCGATCATCTGGAACTTCTCCGCCGAGCCGAGACCCCGGCCGCCGGTGACGATGACCGCGGCGCTCTCGAGCTGGGGACCCTCGCGCTCCTCGACATGTGACTCGACCACCCGGCCCGCCGCACGCCCGACGTCGGGGAGTTCGAGTGTCTCGACGGTGGCGGCGGACCCGCCCACCGGCTCCGCCGGGAACGACTTGGGACGGATGATGACGATGTGCGGTGCCGGGCCGGAGAGGGTCGACGTCGCCACCTGGGACCCGCCGAAGATCTCATGCTTTCCCGTTACGTCGCCGTCGAGTTGAACGTCGATGGCGTTGGACAGCACCGAGCGGCCCAGCCGGGCGGCCAGCCGGCCGGCGACGTCACGGTCGTCGTACGCCTGCCCGAACAGAATCAGCTCGGGAGCGTCAGCCGCTACCCGGGCCGCCATTGCATGGGCGACCGGGCCCGCCCAGAGACGGTCCTCGGGGTCGGCGGCGAGTACCGCCCGAACACCGTGCTCACCCAAGATCGTCGCCGCCGCCTCGGGATCCGGTCCGACGTACACCGCCGTCACATCTCCGAGTTGGCGGGCTTTGGTGGCGAGCTCCAAGCCGAGGGCGGCTGGTCCATCTGTCCCGCCGGTCGAGAAGATCCATACGTTGGCCATTCAGATCACCTTCACCTGTTCCAGGAGCTCGACGATGCGCAAATGGGCGTCGCCCTCATCCTCGATCTGTTCTCCCGCCGCTCGCTCCGGGGCGGCTTCGACGGTCGTCACCTTCTGCTGGATGTCGGTGTCGACCCCCAGCTCGCCCACCGTCAGCGTGGAGATCGGCTTCTTCTTGGCGTCCATGATTCCTTTGAAGGTCGGATACCGGGGCTCGACCACACCGGAGGTCACCGACACGACCGCTGGGAGAGAGGCCTCGACCACGTCGTAGCCGTCGATGGTCTGGCGATGGATGCGAACCGTCCCGCCATCGACGCTCACCTCGGTGGCATAGGTGAGGGCGGCGACGTCGAGCAGCTCGGCGAGCATCTGTGGAACGACGCCGGCGTACCCATCTGTCGACTCGGTCCCGGCGATCACCAGGTCGGGCTCGGTGCGCCCGATGGCGGCGGCCAGCGCCCGTGCGGTGGTGAGTGCATCGGACCCCCGCAACGCTTCGTCGTCGATCAGCACCGCCTCATCGGCACCCATCGCCAGCGCCTGGCGGATCCCCTGGAGATTGCCCGAGGGGCCCATGCTCACCAGCGTCACCGTGCCGTCGTGAGCCTGGGCCAATTGGAGCCCCATCTCGACTCCGTACCGGTCGGTGTCGTCGAGCACCTGTTCGGCCGGCCGGACCAGCCAGTGGGTGTCGGGCTCCAGGGTGTAGGGAGCCGCAGGATCGGGGATCTGCTTCACGCAGACGACGATCTTCATCGGAAATCTCCTCGCGTGGGTGTCAGTCGTGCCGGTCGACGTGGTCTCGGACCCAGGGTCGCCGCTCCGGCATGCGGATTCTCACTCTAGGAGGCGCGACGAGACGAATTGGAATTCTCGCTCAAAAAACCCCCGGCTCAGGTGGAGGTGATCCGCTCGGCCACCATGTCCACTGGAGGCGGAGGTTCCTCTCCGATGGTCGCCGCTCCCTCGAGCGCCCTCAGCGCCTCGCCGAGCCGCGCCTCGTGGCGGTAGTGGAGGTCGGCGATCGGTTGTCCGTCCTCGACCGGCTCGCCCGGTTTGACTCGAAGCGTGATGCCCACCCCGGGGTCGATCGTGTCTTCTTTGCGCTCGCGCCCGGCGCCCAGGCGCATCGCCGCCACGCCCACTCGACGCGCCTCCCAAGCCTGCAGGAACCCATCGCGAGTCGCCCGCACCGCATGCGTGCGGGGAGCATCGGGGAGGAGCTCCGGCCGGGTGACGACATCGACGTTGCCCCCCTGGGCCTCGACGACCCGCTCCATCGTCTCGATGGCCGACCCGTCGGCAATGGACCCGAGCAGGCGTTCACGGGCGTCGTCGACTGCCGAGGCGACGCCACCGAGTACCAGCATCTCGGCTCCCAACGCCAGGGTCACCTCGACCAGATCGGCCGGACCCTCCCCGCGGAGGACGGCCAGAGACTCTCGGATCTCCGATGCGTTGCCGATCTCATTCCCGAGTGGACTCTCCATCGACGTGAGGAGCGCCACGGTCTCGACATCGTGGGCGGTCCCGATCCCGACCATCGTCTCCGCCAGCCGCCGGGCGCGCTCGATCTCGGGCAGGAAGGCTCCCGCTCCGAACTTCACATCGAGAACCAGGCCGTCCAGACCCTCCGCCAGCTTCTTCGACATGATCGAAGAGGCGATCAGGGGGATGCTGGGCACCGTCCCGGTGGCGTCCCGCAACGCGTAGAGCTTCCGGTCCGCCGGCGCCAGCGTCTCGGACTGACCGGCGAACACCATCCCGCACGTTTCGAGCACCGACCGGAATCCCGCCGGGTCGAGATCGGTCTTGAAGCCGGGGATCGACTCCAGCTTGTCGAGGGTTCCCCCGGTGTGCCCGAGACCCCGGCCCGACATCATGGGGACCGCCACCCCGCACGCCGCCACCATGGGAGCGAGCGGGATCGAGACCTTGTCTCCCACACCGCCGGTCGAGTGCTTGTCGACCTTGGCGGCGGGGATGTCGTCGAAGTCGAGCACGTCCCCGGAGTGCAACATGGCCGCGGTCCAGGCCGCCAGCTCGGAGGCGTCCAGTCCGTTCAAGAACACGGCCATCGCCATCGCCGCCATCTGGTAGTCGGTCACCGAACCGCCGGTGTACGACGAGATCAGCCATTGAATCTCGTCATCGGCGAGCCGCGCTCCGTCTCGTTTCCGTTCGATGAGTTCCACTGCGGTTGGCATGGTCGACCGAGGCTAACGGAGGGCGGGGTGGACTGGGTTCAGCAGATCCGATCGAGGAAGGACTCACCGTCCAGGCCGTCCGCCCGCCCGACCGCCAATCCCAACCCCTCGGCGGCGGTGGCGGCCACGTCGCAGTACTGGTGACGGATCCCGAGATCGACCCCGGCGGCACGTTTTCCGGCGACCAGCAGGGGGACGAACTCCCGGGTGTGGTCGGTGTCACCGTCGGTGGGGTCGTTCCCATGGTCGGCGGAGAACACCAGCAGGTCGTCATCGCCCATCGCCCCCACCAGGTCGGGAACGAACGAGTCGATGAGTCGGAGCCCGGCGGCGTACCCCTCCGGGTTCTCCCGATGGCCATAGGTCATGTCGAGGTCGACGAGGTTGGTGAAGATCACGCCCGCCGCCGTCCGATGACGGATCGCTTCGACCGTCTTCACGAGGCCGTCCTCGTCTCCCTCGGTGTGGACGGCGTCGGTCAGACCGCGTCCGGCGAAGAGGTCCTCGATCTTTCCGATACCGAACACCGAGAACCCCCGGGTCGAGGCCATGTCGAGCAGGGTCGGGGAGTGAGGTGGCATGGCGAAGTCGTGCCGATCGTAGGTCCGACGGAAGGAGCCCGGCTCGCCCACGAACGGTCGGGCGATGACCCGCCCAATCCGGTACGCGTCGCAGTGGCGCCGGGCGATGCGACAGATGCGGTACAGCTCATCGAGTGCGATGACGTCGTTGTGGGCCGCGATCTGGAACACGGAATCGGCCGAGGTGTAGAGGATGGGTCGGCCCGAGCTGAGGTGCTCTTCACCCAGCTCGTCGATGATGACCGTCCCCGATGCGGCGTAGTTGCCGATGAATTCGACGCCGGCCTCCTGCTCGATCGCCTCGACGAGTTCTCGGGGGAACCCGGTGTCGGTGAACGTGGCCTGCGGCTCGGTGGTGATGATCCCGGCCATTTCCCAATGGCCGGTGGTGGAGTCCTTCCCGGCCGAGGCCTCGGCCATGCGCCCGTAGGCCATCGACGGCGCCTCGGCGGGAGGAACACCGAGGATGTTGCCATGTAGGTTTCCCAGGCCCGCCGCCTGGAAGTTCGGTAGGTCGAGCCCCCCGACGACCTGGGCGGTGTGGCCGAGGGTGTCGGCGCCGGCGTCGCCGTACTCGGCGGCATCCGGCGCTTCCCCGGCGCCACACGAGTCCATCATCACGATGATCACACGGTGAAGTTCAGGCATGGGCGCAGCCTAGGAAGAAACCGGCGAACCCTTCAGCGGATCTCCACGGTGGCGAGCCGGTTGGCTCCGAGGCCGGCGTTCCAGATGTCCTGGTTGGCCAGCCGAATGGCGAAGCGACTGTCACCGCGGAGACGGTCGGAGGGATCGGGGAGCCGGAGCCAGACGACGTAGTCGTCGGCGGGCAGGTCGTCGGGGAGCCGGACGGTGAGGTCGACGGTATGCCGGCCCGGCTGCCAAGACCGCGCGTCCTTTCCGGTGTCGAGCGAGACGTCGGTCCCGGTGGTCTGCCCCCGCAGCCGCAGCTCGACCGGACGCGGGTTGTAGGGAGGAGCGAAGCCCTCGTTGTCGATCACCATGCGGGCCGTGAGATCGCCGCCCGCCCCGGCGGTGAGGGGGAGGGTGGCGCCGCGCAGAGAGAACCGGTACCCGAGACGCTCTTCCACATCGTCGAGGCACCCTCGCGATGCCCAGGTGTCGTAGGCATCGCGGTAGTAGTCGGTGTTGAGGTAGGAGAAGTGGTACCGCTCGAGGGAGGGGATCACCTCCGACCAGCAGTCGTAGCGCAGTTCGGCGGGGTCTTGCGGCGCACAGGTCTCGCCACCGGCCACGCCGTACCTCGTGATGGCGGCGGTGTAGTCGCGTATCTCCTGACTCGTCAAGCCCTGGTTGTGACGATCCACGAAGGTTCCCGAATCGTGCTCGTTGACAAGGAAACAGTCGTTGGTGAAGCCCACCCGGGCCACCGCCTTGCCCGACCAAGCCTCCCCGGACCCGACCGGGTTTGGGGCCAGCAGCATCATGTCGCTCGGGTAGCGGAGGGAGAGGTGGCGGTCGGCGGGAATCTCCTCGATGAGCGCGTCGATGACCTGGCGTTTCACGTCGAGATCTTCGGCATTGGGCGTCCCGTGCCACTCCCCCCACCGTCCGATGAAGCCCGCCTGGAAGACGGCGATCACATCGGCGTACTCCCGATAGACGGGACCGAGCTGGTCGATGTGACGGAGCATCTGGGACGGGCTGGCATCCTCGGCCGAACCCGAGTTGTACATCGGGCGCACGATCACCTTGATCCCGGCCCGGCGGGCGGTGTCGAGACCCTCGCGAATCGAGTCGAGTTTGGCGGTGTCGATGTCGCGGTCGCGGTAATCGCTGAGGTCGATGCGAACTCGTGCCGTCGAGGCCGGACCGAACCGATCAGCCGTGTTGCCCGGGTCCGTACCCTCCCTCACCCAAGACATGTCCGCGTCGTCCTCGAGGCCCACCAGTTCGTGAAATCCCCGCTCCGGATTCAAGAAGTTCCCTTCGAGCTCGGGCGGTTGGACGAACTGGCTCACGGGCAGCGCCAGCATGCGGCGGAGGAAACTGGCCATCTGTTCCCGGGTCACCGGGTCGTCGGGGCAGAATCGGGTGTTGTCGGGTGGGTTGCAGCCCTTGGTGATCCCGGCGGCCGCCAGCCGTTCGATGTCGGCTTCGAAGACGGAGTCGTCGTCGTCGACGAAATCCCGGCCTCGCTGCGTCCATCGATCGGCGTGCGCCCGCACCAGGAAGGCGGCCATCTGTCCGCGGGTGACCGGGTCGTCGGGGCAGAATCGGGTGTTGTGGGGCGGGTTGCAGCCCTTGGTGATCCCGGCGGCCGCCAGCAGGCCGATCTCTTGGGCGAACTGACTGTCGTCGGTGTCTGAGAACTGCTCACCCGCTCCGCTCAACCCCAGGGAGCGGACGAGGAACGCGGCCATCTCCCCGCGGGTCACCGGTCGTTCGGGGCAGTACCGGGTGTTGTGGGGCGGGTTGCAGCCCTTGGTCACTCCGGCGTCGGCGATCGCAGCGATGTCGGCGGCGTGGACGCTGCCGACGGTATCGTCGAAGTACGCCAGCGCCGGCGCCGAGACGGCGACGATGGCGAGCGCGAGCGCCAGCGCAACGGTTCTTCTCATCAAGTGCTCTCCCCCGAGCAACGGCGTTTCGGACAGGTATTGACCCGGCCGCGGTTCTCGGTTCCTTATCGGCAACGAGGCCGCCAGGCTACAGGCCCCCTCGAGGTGAGGGTCCTGGTGTCACAGTTCCGGCGAGGGCCGAGGCGTCCGGCGTCCTCGTTGCGGGCGTCATCGAAGATCGAGGGCGCGTACGAGGAAGGCGGCCATTTGTCCGCGGGTGACGGGGTCGTCGGGGCAGTAGCGGTCGTTGATCGGTGGGTTGCATCCCTTGGTGACGCCGGCGGTGCCGAGTTTGTCGATGTCGGCTTCGAAGACCGAGTCGTTGTCGTCGGTGAAGAGGTTGGTTGGGCCGCGGTCGGTGTAGCCGAGGGCGCGGACGAGGAAGGCGGCCATTTGTCCGCGGGTGACGGGGTCGTCGGGGCAGTAGCGGTCGTTGATCGGTGGGTTGCATCCCTTGGTGACGCCGGCGGTGCCGAGTTTGTCGATGTCGGCTTCGAAGACCGAGTCGTTGTCGTCGGTGAAGAGGTTGGTTGGGCCGCGGTCGGTGTAGCCGAGGGCGCGGACGAGGAAGGCGGCCATTTGTCCGCGGGTGACGGGGTCGTCGGGGCAGTAGCGGTCGTTGATCGGTGGGTTGCAGCCCTTGGTGATCCCCGCCCGGGCCAGTGCCTCGATGTCGTCCTCGAAGATCGAGTCGTCATCGTCGACGAATGGATCGTCGTCGGGCCGCGGTCCGTTTGGTGAGGTGCCACCTTGCAGGCTGACGGTGAGCAGTGACGAGGCGCCCGCGTCGAATGCCTGTCCCGCCAGTGCGATGCGTCCGGCGGGCCCGGCCGATGCGCCCGCCAGCAGTTCGTCTCCGCCCAGGTCCAGCGTGCTCCAACCGTTCCCCGAGTACCCGGTGTCGAGCGTTCCCGAGCTGGTGAAGATGGCGACCAGTCCGTCGATGCCTTCCGAGGTGCCCCGCGCCCCGGATACCACCGCCCGTCCGGAGGCGTCGACCACCAGACCCCCCACGGACTCCGAACCGCCGGTGTTCACCACCACGCGACCGTCACCCGAGAACGTGGGATCGGCCGAGCCGGACGGGGTGAAGCGACCGACGAGGAGATCGGCACCGGTGTCTGCCGCGAACGTGATCGCCCCGTTCTCGTTCACCGCGGCGGCGACGCCGGATCCGGCCGCCGGAGAGGTGGCAAGGCCGTCGCCGGAGAAAGTGGTGTCGGGTGCCCCGCCGGCAGTGAGGCGTGCGATGAAGACGTCGCCGTCGGAGACACCGCCAACGATGACGTGTGGTGCGTCGACCACGACCGTCGTCCCGCGGTCGAGCCCTCCGGGGCCGACGAGCGTCGAACCATCGCCGGAGAACGTTGCGTCGAGATTTCCTGACGCGGTGAGCCGAATCACGAAAGCCCGGCCGTCGCTGGCTCCGGTCACGACCGGCCGGTCCTGTTCGTCGACCTGGAGATCGATGGGGAGGTCGGTGGTGCCGAGATCGACCAGCGCGATCCCGTCTCCATGGAAGGTCGGATCGAGGGAGCCGGCGGGTGTCAACCGCACAACGGCCACGTCGGTGGCGGTGGCGCCGCGGACGGCGGCGAAGACGATCCTCCCCGCCGAATCGACCGCCACGGCGGTGGCGTAGGCCTCCGCACCGAGACCTGGCACGGCGATCCCATCGCCGGAGAACGACGAGTCCAGACTCCCACTCGGAAGGTGTCTGGTGAGAAGTGGTGCGGCGGGACCGTCGTCGGCGGCCGTGAACCCGGCAGTGACGATTCGCCCACTGGCGTCGAATGCGGTGGCGAACCCACCGTTCGAGTCCCGGACGGCAACGGATGCGACCCCGTCGCCGGAGAATGACGAGTCGTAGTCGCCGGGTGCCGCATGGCCGGCGGCCGGAACGAGTCCGATCACGAGGGCTGACAGCAAGAGGACCATGCCGGGTCGGAGCCCGATCGAACGGTCCTTGCGCATACGATGTCCACGTCGTGACGTGATGGTCGACCCCTGTTCCCTACTCGACCGGCCAGCCGGTGGACTGGTCATCACCGTTGCTGGTCACCGTTGTAGGTCGCCACTGCTGGATCGTCGCAGCGAGACCTCGGCGGTAGCCCACGTTGGCAGGAAGAGTGCGTGTCCCTCACCGGCGCTCATGCGCCGTTCGATCAATCTAGCGCTGGTGGGTGGGTGGCAACACCCTTCCCGCGGTGACGACGACACCTTCGGCTCGAAGCCGTGCTGCCTGTTCGTCCCGATCCGGGCTGACCAGCCGTCCCCCCGATCCCACCACCCGCCACCACGGAAGACCTCGGGAGCGGCGGAGGATGGTCCCGACGGCTCGGGCCGCGCCCGGACGGCCGGCTTCCTCGGCCACCTCGCCATAGGTCATGGCCGTTCCGCTCGGAATCGATTCGATCACACGGGTGACGGCTCGTGTGAACGGAGTCACGCGGTGCCGAACAGCCGATCACCCATGTCGCCCAGGCCGGGTCGGATGTAGAAGTTGTGGTCGAGATCGCGGTCGATGGACGCGGTGACCACCCGGACATCGGGGTGTTCGGCCGTCATCCGATCGATGCCCACCGGTGCGGCCACCACGCACACCGCCGTGACATCCGTGGCGCCATGCTCCTTGACCTTGGCAACGGCCCATTCCAGCGACCCACCCGTGGCGAGCATCGGTTCGAGGATGAGCACCCGTGCGTCGGTCATGTCGGGGAACTTGGTGTAGTACTCGACGGGTTCGGCGGTCTCCTCGTTGCGTTGCACGCCTGCGTAGCCGATCCGCGCATCCGGCAGGAGGTCGATGGCGGCGTCGAGGAGGCCGAGGCCGGCCCGAAAGACGGCCACGACCACGATCGGTTGGGCGATCCGCCGTGCGGTGGCCGACTCCAGCGGCGTGACGACGTCGTGGTCGACGGTGGCGAGGTCGGAGGTGGCTTCCGCCACCAGCAGGTAGGAGAGGATGCGGGCGGCCCGGCGGAAGTCCGTCGATTCGGTGGATCGGTCTCGAAGCATGCCGAGCTGGTGCGCCGCGAGCGGATGATCGACGACGGTGATCATGGGTTCCTTCCTGCTGGCCATCGAGCGCCATTGTCGCGTCCCGTTGGGCCGGCAGACCGGCAGTTCGCCCGGTTTGTCATCCGGTGTTTCGCATGCCGGCGGCGATGCCGTTGACCGTGAGGAGAAGGGCGCGCTCCAGATCCGGATCTTCGTCGCCCGAGGTCGCTCTCGATCGGGCGAGCAGATCGACTTGGAGATGATTGAGCGGATCGAGGTAGTAGTCCCGCACATTCAGGGTCCGGGCGAGGATCGCGTAGCGGGAGAGCAACGGTCCACCGGTCAACTCCCGAAGTTGTCGTTCGGTCCGCTCGAACTCGCCGGTGATCACGTCGAAGAGATGATGATGGCGGGGCTCCACCAGCTTCTCGACGTAGCGGGCCGCGATGTCGAGATCGGTCTTGGTCATCGTCATCTCGACGTTGCCGATGAAGGTCTGCAGGAACTGCCAATTGCTGAACATCTCCTCAACGGTGTCGCCCCGACCCTGTGCCCGTGCCGCCTCCAGGCCGGTTCCGACGCCGAACCAGCCGGGCACGATCTGGCGGGACTGCGTCCAGCCGAACACCCAGGGAATGGCTCGCAGATCGTCGAGGCCCGAACCTCCCCCAGGGCGTCGTGACGGGCGAGAGCCGATGTTCATGTCGGCGAGCTCCTCCACCGGCGTGGAAGACAGGAAATACTCGACGAGACCGTCGGCTTCGACGAGGTCGCGGTACGCCCGATATGCGGCGTCGGAGATCAGCTCCATCGTTTCGGTCCACACCGACAGCACGGATTTGGGCTGTCTGGAGGCTCGGTGCAGGAGTGACGCCTGGAGGACCGACGACAGCGCCAATTCGAGGTTGCGGTGCGCGAGCGCCGGGAGACCGTACTTGTCGGAGATGACCTCACCCTGTTCGGTGATCTTGATCGGACCGTCGATGGTGCCGGACGGTTGGGCGAGGATCGCCGAATGCGTGGGTCCGCCACCTCGCCCGATGGTGCCGCCCTTGCCATGGAACAGGCGAAGGACGATGCCATGCCGTTCGGCGGTGTTGCGGAGCAATCGTTGCGCCTTGTAGATCTCCCACTGTGAGGTCGTGATGCCCCCGGCCTTGTTCGAGTCGGAGTAGCCGAGCATGACCTCTTGGAGACCGCCGCGGATGTCGAGGACCTTGCGGTACTGCGGATTCGACAGCAGTTGATCGAGCAGATCGCCGGCGCGTCGCAGTTCCTCGATCGTCTCGAAGAGGGGAACGAAGCCGATGCGCGCCACGCCGGTGCCGGTGTCGACCAGCCCGGCCTCCGCCGCCAGCACGACCGCCGCCAGCACGTCGTCGATGTCACGGGTCATGGAGATGATGTACGACTCGATCACCCGGCTCCCGAATCGGTCCAACACCTCGCGTATCTCTTCGAACGTCTGCATCGTGCCGGCCGCTTCCGGCGACAGCGCCACGGCCCGACCCGCCAGGGGACGTCGGTTTCCGAGTTCTTCGGTGAGCAGCGCGACTCGGGCATCCACGTCGTCGATGCCCATCGGGTAGTCGATCTCCAGGCGCTCGTACAGTTCGGCGAGGGCGTGATGGTGTCGCCGTGCGTGTTCTCGAACGTCGAGAGTCGCCACGTGGAACCCGAAGGTCTCGACGGTCCGGAGCAGGCGAAGCACCACTCCATCGGCGAGGAGCTCGCCGGCGTTTCGCCGGAGAGATGTCGCCATGGTTTCGATGTCGTCGATCAGGGCGGCGGGATCGGCATAGTCCATACCCGGAACGTGGCGAGCTTCCTCGGTGATACGCCGGCGGGTGTTCCGAAGCCGCTGGTGGATGTATGCGCATTTCAGGCGATACGGCTCACCGGCGTTCAAACGTGAGAACCGCTTCCAGACCTCGGGCAGCACCTGGCGATCCTGTTCCAGCGACTCCGCCAGCTCATGATCGATCCCCACGATGCGGGTCGATGCCGACAGTTCCTCGGCGACACGCTCCACCTGTTCGATGAGCACACGAAGTCCATGCTCATGCTGCAACTCGATGACCGCTCGGGTCACGTCAGCGGTCACCGAGGGGTTGCCGTCGCGGTCGCCACCCACCCACGACCCGAATCGAATCACCGGCATCGCGGCGCGGACGTCCACGTCGAGTCGGGAGAGCTGATAACCGATCTCGTCACCGAGTTCGGGAAGGACGCGCCGGCTGAGTTGGTCGAAGTAGAAGATGGCCGATCTGGCCTCGTCGAGCGGCTGGGGACGTGCCGCCCGCAACTCGTCGGTCTGCCATATCTGGTCGATGAGCTCCGAGACCCGGCGATCGATCCGATGCCGCTCGATATCGGTGCGGCGGACGTCCCGTCGCCGCTCCAACAGCTCGGCGACGACGGCGAGTTTCGTCAGGAGGCTTCTCCGGGCCGCCTCGGTGGGATGGGCGGTGAACACCGGGCGGAGCTCCAACCGCTGGGCCACCGCCGACAGGAGATCACGGTCGACGTCGGCGGCGAGGATGCGGTCGACGGTCGCGGCCAGCGTGCGCTCGTCGTCGAGCGCCGTGAGATCCCCGACCCGATGGGATTGCTCGGCCACGTTGGCGAGATAGAAGTAGGTGGAGAACGCCCGGACGACGTCGATCACGTCGTCCATCGGTAGGTCGCCGAGAACGTCCTCCAGTCGAGCCCGTCCGTCCGATGTCGTCCGGAGCGATTTGGTAGTCGCGCGGACGTTCTCGACGAGCTCGAGGAGCGCAGGGCCGGACTGGCGGATCAGCGTCTGGCCGAGTTGGGATCCGAGTCGTCTGATGTCGGCGCGGAGCGCCTCATCGCGTGCTTCGAGCTCCATCGGACAGGAGGGTAGGCGCTCGAGTTCCCGCTGCTTCCGGGCCGCCCCCGAGTGGGAGCGAGGCTGGTCGATCGCCGGCTGCGCGGCTTCCCAGGGAGGTACCGCCACAGACCATGAACCGATGTAGCCTCCAGGGCATGCGGACGTCGAGGGGGACAGGGAGCGCCAGAGCGGTCGTCACTTCGGTCGTGACCACGATCGCCACCGTGGCGATGACCGGCTTGGTCGCCTGCGGCACCGTTGAGGAGTCGGCCCGCTCGGCGTTGGAGAACGCCCGGGTCGCGGCCCAGCAGGCCGTGACCGATGCCATCGCCGACGCGGGCCTCGATGATCTGAACCGCGACCGACTCCAGGACTCGATCGATTCGCTGCGATCCGAAGTGACCGAGCGACTACCCGACGCCGAGGTCCTCGCCGACATCGACGCCCTGAAGGCGGACTTGGAGGCTGCACCCGACCGCCTGCGATCGGCCGCACCCGATGAAGTGAGCGAAACGGCCGGGACCATCACCGACGACTTGCTGGGACGCCTCGAATCGATCCGTGACCGGTTGACGAGCGCCGACCTTCCACCCGAGCTGCAGGCGTCCCTGGATGAGCTCGAACGCCGCGTCCGGCGGGTGGTGGAGGGCCTCGACGGCATCGAAGCTCGGAGCTGACGAGCGGCAGGAGGGTTCGTGCAAACCTCTCGCACTCATCTACGTTGACGCTTCTCACCATGTTCGATTCACTCACCGATCGCTTCGAGGACGTATTCGGCCGGCTGCGCGGCAAGGGCAAGCTGTCCGAGGCCGACGTCGACGCCGCACTCCGAGAGGTTCGCCTGGCGCTCTTGGAGGCCGACGTCAACGTCACGGTGGTCAAGGGTCTGCTCGCCAGGATCCGAGACCGAGCCGTCGGCGTAGACGTGGCGAAGAGCCTCAGCCCGGGCCAGCAGGTCATCAAGATCGTGCACGAGGAGCTCATCACCACGCTGGGCTCGGAGCCGGTGGAGCTGAACAAGGGCGCGTCGCCGCTGACGATCTTGATGGTCGGCCTTCAGGGATCCGGCAAGACCACCAGCGCCGGAAAGCTTGCCCGGCTGCTCAAGAAGCAAGGTCGCCGTCCGATGATGATCGCCGCGGACCTGCAGCGTCCCGGGGCGGTCGAGCAGTTGCAGACGCTCGGGGAGCGCATCGAGGTTCCCGTGTTCACCGACAGAACGTCGCGGCCGCGGCGGTTGGTCAAGGCCGGTATGAAGGAGGCGGTTCGATTCGGACATGACACCGTCATCATCGACACCGCCGGCCGGTTGCAGATCGACGCCGACCTGATGAAGGAGCTCGCCGACATCCGCAAGGAAGTCACCCCCCACGAGGTGCTGCTGGTCGTCGATGCCATGACCGGCCAAGACGCCGTCAACGTGGCCAGGGGATTCGCCGAGCAGACGCAGGTGACCGGCGTGGTGCTGTCGAAACTCGATGGTGACGCCCGGGGTGGAGCCGCCATCTCGGTTCGCGAGGTGACCGGGGTCCCGATCAAGTTCGCAGGTCTCGGCGAGGGGCTGGATGAGTTCGAGCCGTTCTTCCCCGATCGGATGGCCGGCCGGATCCTGGGATGGGTGACGTGCTGACGCTGATCGAGAAGGCGGAGGAGACCTTCGACGTCGAACAGGCGGAGCGGGCCGCCAAGAAGATGGAGAAGGGCAAGTTCGACCTGGAGGACTTCCTGGAGCAGTTCCAATCGCTCAAGCGGATGGGGCCGCTCAAAGACATCCTTGCTATGCTCCCCGGCGCCGGTTCCGCTCTCCGTGACGTCGAGGTGGACGACCGCGACATCGCGCGAGTCGAAGCGATCATCCGATCGATGACTCCCCAGGAACGGCGCAACCCAAAGATCATCAGCGGAAGCCGCCGCAAGCGAATCGCCGCCGGCTCGGGCACGACCCCCCAGGACGTGAATCGCCTGCTGAAGCAATTCGCGGATGCTCAGAAGATGATGAAGGCGATGCTCGGTGGCCGGGGTGTACCCGGCCTTCCCGGGATGGGTTCCGGGCGCCGCCCGCGAAGGTGAACGAGCACGGTGAACGGTCCGGCGGTGCAAGCCCGCCGGGCGGACCCGGAGTCTGGTTCCATCGGTTGAGAGCGAGCCTTCGGGCACCCGCCGAACCGGATCGCCGGGCCCAGGCGCACCGCTGAAGCCGATGAAACACACCGATGAAACAGCCGAACGAGTGGAGTAGAGCATGGCGGTCAAGATCCGCTTGATGCGGATGGGCAAGAAGAAGAGCGCGTATTACCGCGTCGTGGTCATCGACGGGCGGGCCCCGCGCGACGGCCGGTACATCGAGCTGCTGGGTCGCTACGACCCCAATCAGGACCCATCGATCATCGACATCGACAACGAGCGCGCCATGGACTGGCTGAGCAAGGGCGCCCAGCCCACCGAGACGGCTCGCAAGCTTCTCGAGATCTCGGGAGCGATGTCCCGCTACAAGGTGGCGGCCGGCAAGATTCACACCGTGTCGGCGCAGAATCAGCAGACCGAGGCTCCGGCTGCCGAGGCAGCCGAGTCGAGCGATGACCAGCCCGCCGGACCAGTGGCGGATGCCGATGCCCCGTCCGGCGATCTGGAAGCCGCCGAGCCCGGTGAAGAGACCGGGGAAGCGGCCGGGGAAGCGGCCGGGGAAGCGGCCGGGGAAGCGGCCGGGGACTCGACCGATGAGGCCTCCTCGAGCGATACGTCAGAGGAGGAATGATGACGGAACGTGCACGCGGTGAGATCGTTCGCAACGTCGTCGGGTTCATCGTCCGCGAGATCGTCTCGAACCCGGATGGTGTCGAGGTGACCATGGTCGAACAAGGTCCGGACGAGATCGTGGCCGAGGTGAAGACTGCGCAGGGCGACATGGGTCGTGTGATCGGGAGGCGCGGTCGGGTGGCGCGTGCGATCCGAGCGGTTGCCCAGGCGGCCGCCGACGAGGAAGGGCTGTCGGCTGGCGTCGAGTTCGTCGACTGACCGGGTCGTCGTTGGCACCGTGGGACGTCCCCACGGTCTCGGCGGGCTGGTGGTGGTCAAACCCGATTCGGACAACCCGGATCGCTTCCGAAAGGGAGCGTCGGTCTCGGTTGGAGGCACGGCGAGGATCATCGAGCAGGTTCACCAGACCGATGGCCCCCTGCTGATTCGGTTCTCGGGAGTCGCCGATCGTTCAACCGCCGAGTCGCTGCGGGGGCTGGACGTCTCGATCGCCGACGCCGACCGTCGGGACCTCGATCCGGACGAGTTCTGGCCGGATCAGCTGGTGGGCCTCGAGGTCGTCGATGCGTCGGGTACGGGTCACGGGGTCGTCGAGGCGGTGATCGACGCTGGCCTGCAACCCCGGCTGGAGGTCAGAACGGAAGAAGGCATCGTCGAGATCCCATTCGTCGCTGCAATCGTCGAGCGCGTCGATCTCGGATCCGCAGTGCTCACCGTCGCCGCCATCGAGGGCCTGTTCACTCCACGGTGAACGTCGTCTGGGCACCCGTGCCATCGGAGCCCTCCAGCGTGAACACGACGGTTCCCGTCGGACCGTTCGGAAAGACCATGACGAACCCGCGCCAGGCGACGTCGTCGTCGGGAACGGCCGACGCGCTCCGAGCCTCCGTTCCGCCGCCCCCTGCCAGCGTTCCGTTCGACACACCTTCTTCAGTCCTGCGATACCCCTCGACGGTGACGGGATAGCGTGCCGATCCGCCGGTCGGCCTGACGATCACGGTGTCATCGACGACCACCGGCGGCGCCGGGTAATCCACCCCGCCCGGCACCAGATCGACGAGGAGTGCGGCGGGCGAGGACACGGCGGCGATCCGAGCGAAGGCCGGCGTCGCCAGGTGCAGGTCCACCGACAGGTGTCCTTCGAGCCTGCGTACGACGAACGCTTCGGTCACCATCTCCGACTCGATGGTCCGGCGCGACCAAGCGGTCGTGTCGATGGCTTCATCGAAGTCGATCCGCAGGACCCCCGCATCGCGGAGGAACGTGCCGACCACCAGGGGAGGGGTCACCGCCGGGGCACCTTCGGCGGTCACGAATGTGAACTCCAAGCGGTCGCATGCCTCGCTCGAGTCCCAATCGAGGGTCGCCAGCGTCGTGGCGTCGGTCGATGCCTCCTCGGTGCTCGCTGCGGGGAGAACCCCCTCGGCCGAGAACGGGGCTTCCCGGTCTGCGCAGATCCCCGACGTGTTCGGGAGTGGCAGTTCGTCTCGGGAGGTGTCCGGATCGGTGGAAGTCGCCGTGTCGGCGTCGACCGTCGCCGGAGGAGCGGCTCGGACTGTCGACACCGTCGATTCGGACACCTGCGGTGTGCAGGCGGCGGCGGTCAGTCCGCCAACCAGTCCAACGGCGAGTACTCCCATACGCAGACGCGGCACGACGGAACGCTACTCCTGTCGACGGGATGTTCGGGCGTGAGCGCTCGGACGATGGCCGTACGATGTTCCCCATGGCGGAAGTCCCGGCGCAGACCACCCACGAGCTGGTGCTGCGACGCATTGCCCACGGCGCCCGACTCGTCGGGTTGGGATGGTGGGCGCTGCTCTCCGCTGTTGTCGGCTGGGAGGGCGTGGGCTTGCCGTACCCGTGGTGGACGTTGGCGGTGGCGCTGTTGTGGGCGGCGATCACCAGCGTCCTGTTTCGAACGGATCCATTCACGGCGACCTGGCGTCCCGTGGTTCTCGTCGACCTCGTCCTGGCGTGTTTCTCGGTGCTGGCGGTGTTCTGGGCGGACGCCGGTACCTTGTTCTACGGGGGTTTCCCGCTGATCGTGGTCATCGTCGCCTCGGTGCGCTCCCGCAATACGGCCTGGCTGGCGGCTGCCGTGCTGGCTGCGCTGGTGGCGTGGCAACTCGGTGTGGGTTCGAGCGAAGTGGCGTTCCCGGTCTCGCAGGTGCTCGTCTACCCGGTCGGTGCCGCCATCGCCGTCTGGACCATGGGTGTGCTGCGCCGATCCCAGTCGACGGTCGCCGAAGCACAGGCGGTGGCCGTCCGTGCCGAGGAACGAGAGGAGATCTCCCGTCACCTCCACGATTCGGTTCTCCAGACGTTGGCGCTGGTGCAGCGGAACGCCGGGCGGCCGGAGGAGGTGATCGCTCTGGCCCGCCGGCAAGAGCGTGAGCTGCGCGATTGGTTGTATGGCGCCGCCCCGGAGGACGCTTCTGGTCTGGACGAGCGCCTCCGAGCGGTGGCCGCCGACGTCGAGGAGCGGTACCGGGTGGCGGTCGACGTGGTGACCGTGGGGGAGGCGGGCGCCGGACTGGCCATCGGCGAGCTGGTGGCGGCCGCCCGCGAGGCGATGGTCAACGCGGCCAAACACTCGTCCGTCGCGACGGTTGCAGTCTTCGGTGAGGCCGACGAACGCCGAGCCACCGTGTACGTTCGTGACCGGGGTATCGGGTTCGACCCCGAATCGGTCGGCCGCGACCGGCGAGGGATTCGTGAGTCGATCGTCGGTCGCCTGGAAAGGGTGGGTGGCCGCGCCACGGTGAGAACCGACCGCGGAACCGAATGGAAGCTCGAGGTGAGAGCATGACGGAGAATCGGCGGCTGCGAGTGCTGATCGTCGACGACCACGACCTGTTTCGGGCTGGTGTCCGATCGGAGCTGGGCGACGACGTGGACTTCGTCGGCGAGGCCTCGGACACCGATGCCGCCGTCGAATTGATCTCCGAGCGTCTGCCCGACGTGGTGCTGCTGGATGTGCACCTGCCCGGCGGTGGGGGTCGGGAGGTGGTCGAACGGGTGCACGCCGAGCACCCGAACATCGTGTTCTTGGCCCTTTCCGCCTCGGATGCGGCGGTGGACGTCGTCTCGGTCGTTCGGGCGGGTGCGCGGGGCTACGTCACCAAGACGATCTCGTCGCCGGAGCTCCTGGAGGCGATCGCGATGGTGGCGGCGGGCGATGCGGTGTTCTCGCCCCGCCTCGCCGGCTTCGTGCTCGACGCATTCTCCTCGATGTCGGCCGGACAGGTCGACCCGGAGCTGGGGCTGCTCACCGATCGCGAACGGGAGGTACTGCAGCTGATCGCCCGGGGCTACACCTACCGCGAGACGGGTGAGGAGTTGTACATCTCGGTGAAGACGGTCGAGTCCCACATGTCGTCGGTGTTGCGAAAGCTGCAACTCGCCAACCGCAACGAGCTGACCCGCTGGGCGGCGGAGCGTCGCCTCATCTGACGTCGACCACCGGTCGGGGGATCCTGGAGGGAGGTGCCAGGCAGGGCTCGGTCACACGACCGTGACCCCGGTGCCGTACGCCGTGACCGTCACCCAGTCCTTTCTCGTCGTGGTCACGAGCCGGACACCGATGACCGCGTCGGCCCCGGCCTCCGCCCCCACCCCGGCGAGGCGTTCGACCGCCTCCGACGATGCCGCGTCTTGCGCATCCGCCGGATCCTCGGGTGTCACGGTTGCGCTCGACGAAGCCGACATCACGCCCAGCACGCGGGCGATGACGAAGCCATCCGGAAGCCCCGTGGTCGAGAGCGGCGTCCCATCCATCGACGGTCGGTCCACGTTGCCGACCACCGGGGCGCCGGCGGTACCCCACTCGGGCAGCGAGAACTCCGGGGCGGTCGTCTCTTCGTCCATGGCCTCCTCTTTCGAAACGTGTCCGTCGGTTGTACCAGTCGGTGCCGGCCGGTGCGACTCACAAACCGGAGGAACCCAAAGCCTGAGCAAACCGCTCGTGCACGCCGTCCAGCGTGACCGTCGTCCGGTCGGCGCTGAGCGTGGGCACCGGAAGGTCGTCTCGCCATTTTCGGCGGCGGTACAGGGCCACCGCGGTTCCGACGGTCGCGAGGCCCGCCAGCCCGGGCGCCCACCACGTGCCGGCGAGGGCGGCCAGCACCAGGGTCGCGACGCCGGCCACCGCCACCGCGGTCCACAGTCGGCGAGATCGAAGCAGCGATGCATGGACTTGGGGAGAGACGGGCACCCGACCCAGGAGGAGGTCGGTCGGTCGGCGGCTGTCGATGACCGCCGCCAGACGCTCCAGCGCTTCGGCGAACCAGCCTGCCAAGCCCGGCCGGCGAGCCGGCCCGAGCGGCGTGACGTAGATGAGGACCCGATCGGTCGACTCTCCGCTGACGAGGCACACGTGAGGGAGCCGTCCCTCCTGGTATGCCTCGAAGCTGACCGTGACCTTTGCCATCGCCCCATGGTGCCACTCGGCGGCCGGATTGCCCCGGTCGGTGGTTCGGGCATAGGTTTGCTCCGGTACCTCGATATCCCGGAACGAGTCCATGCGCATCACCGTCGTCACGATCTTCCCGGAGTTCTTCGACCAACCGCTGTCGGTCGGCGTGATCGGGCGCGCCATCGCCGAGGAGCGGTTGTCGGTGGACACGATCGATCCGCGCACGTGGGGGAGAGGAGCGCACCGCCAGGTCGACGATGCACCCTTCGGAGGCGGCGCCGGGATGGTCATGATGATCGAACCGCTCGACCGAGCCCTCGAGCAGGTGGCGGATTCTCACAAGGTGCTGCTGGCGGCGGGCGGCAGGCGGTTGGATCAAGCAACCCTCGATCGCTGGTCGGCGGTCGACCACTTGACGTTGGTGTGCGGCCGGTATGAGGGGGTGGATCAGCGCGTCGCCGATCATCTGGTGGACGAAGAGGTGTCCATTGGCGACTACGTGATCGCCGGTGGGGAGGCGGCAGCCCTGGTGATCATCGAGGGCGTCGGCCGGTTACTCGATGGGGTGCTCGGGAACCCTCGCTCCGCCGAGTCCGAGTCGTTCCGGGATGGGACGGTGGAGGAGCCGGTCTACACCCGGCCGGCGGAGTACCGCGGATGGGTGGTGCCCGACGTCCTCCTCTCCGGAGATCACGGTCGCATCGACGCATGGCGGGCCGAGCAAAGGGCTCGACGCACCCGGTGGCGGAGCGATCGGTCGTCGAAGCCCGGGGACGGCGACGCCGGTGGTCCAGGTCCGTCGAGCTGATACACTCTTGCGGGCGCGGGTCGCTGCATCATGCAACCGGGCCCGCCTTTCCCTGTGTGGTCATGGCGCGTCATGTGTGGTCATCGCCACCGGACCGAAGCGACATCGAACTTCCATTTCTTCAACGCTCAGAAGGAGCACGTCATGCACAAGCTGGACATGGTCGAAGGCGCCCGTCTGCGCGACGACGTTCCGGACTTCCGGAGTGGTGACACGGTTCGAGTGCAAGTGCGTGTGGTCGAAGCGGGTCGGGAGCGGACCCAGGCGTTCGAGGGGGTCGTGATCGCTCGCAACGGATCTGGGCTCCGCGAGAGCTTCACGGTCAGGAAGCAGAGTTTCGGCGTCGGTGTCGAGCGGGTCTTCCCCGTCCACGCCCCCATCATCGACAAGATCGAGGTGCTGCGGCGGGGCGCGGTCCGCCGTTCCAAGCTGTATTACCTGCGCGAGCGCTCCGGGAAGTCGGCGCGCATCAAGGAGAGGCGCAGCTGAGCGAAGTGGGAGTCGACCGTCCGCTTGGCGAAGGCGGAACGACTCGATCGACCAGCGCCAAATCGTTTCTTCTGGAGCTCCCCGGATTGCTGCTCGCCGCCCTGGTGGTGGCGGTCCTCATCAAGACATTCGTCATCCAACCCTTCTACATCCCTTCCGGGTCGATGATCCCGACGCTCGAGATCCAGGATCGCGTGATGGTCTCGAAGCTGAACTACCGCCTCGACGAGATTCAGCGAGGCGACATCGTGGTCTTCGAGTCCGGTCCGGAGGTCGAGGAGTCCATACCGGAGGCGGTTGTTCGTGCGGTGCTCGATGCGCTGGGGATCGCCACGCCCGGGAACGAGGATCTCATCAAGCGGGTGATCGGCGTCGGCGGAGACACGATCGAGATCGTGGACAACCATGTAGTCGTCAACGGTGTGCAGATCGACGAGCCCTACCTGAACGATGACGTCGACATGCGCGACATGCCGGAGCGACTCGTTCCGGACGGTGAACTCTGGGTCATGGGCGACAATCGAAACGACAGCTCCGACAGTCGGATGATCGGCACCGTCGACGAGGGAGCCGTCATCGGCGAAGCGGTTGTGCGAATCTGGCCGTTGGACCGGTTGGGCGGTCTCTGACGATTCGGTGGCCGGCCCGATCGGCCGGCCCCGATGTTGCAGATCGGATTCTGTCGGGACCGGGCGATACAACCGGTTCCATGAACGAGGCGACGGGACGAGGTTCGGATGAACGAGGATCTGGAGAGATTCGAGAGCGAGGTCGAGTTCCAGATATATCGGGAGTACCGGGACGTGCTCCCGATGTTCCGGTACGTCGTCGAGACCGAGCGCCGCTTCTACCTGGCCAACCGAGTCGACGTCGAAAGGCGTCAGGTGGGGGATGGGTTCTTCTTCGAGATCACGCTCGAAGACGCCTGGGTCTGGGACATGTACCGGACGGCGCGATTCCTACAACGGGTCCGGGTCATGACATTTCGGGACGTCAACATCGAGGAGTTGGAGCCCGGCACGCCGATGTGAAACACCGGATCAACTCCGGTGGGCTGGCCGAATCGGTCGTGGCTCATCTGCTGCGTTCACATGGCGTCCGCATTCTCGCCCGGAACGTCGAGGTCGACGGCGGAGAGGTCGACATCGTCGGTGTCGACCAGGGAACCTCGGTGGCGTTCGAGGTCCGGAGCAGGACCCGCGGTGACGCTCGCGATGCCTTCGACGAGTCCAAGGCGAGGCAGGTCCGCCGGTTGGCCGATGCGCTCGGCCTGGACCGCGTCGACCTGGTGGCCGTCGAACTGCGGGCCGACCGGGTGGACGTCCGATGGATGCCGGGGTGGCGTTGACGAACCGGCCGGACTCGGCTCGAAGAACGGTACGGTGCGCTGCAATGGTTGACCTGACACGAACGATCCTGGCATGAACCACCTGGCATGAACGATCTGGGCACCAACGACGCAGTGCGCTTCGAGGGGGTCGTGAAGGCCTACGGTCGGCTCCGCGCCCTGGACGGCCTCGACATGACGATTCCGACGGGTGCCGTCAGCGGTTTCGTCGGGCCGAACGGAGCCGGGAAGACGACGGCGTTCCGGTCGATGCTCGGCTTGACTCGACCATCGGCGGGGCGGATCGACGTGCTCGGCATGGAGGTCGGGACCGATACGCCGAAGATCGTCAAGCGGGTCGGTGCGGTCGTCGAGGAACCCGGCCTGCACAAGGGATTGAGTGCTCGCGACAATCTGCGGGTGGCCGCCTCGACGCTGGGACGTGGGTCCGAGGAGGTCGATGAGCTCCTCGACTTCGTCACCCTGCTCGACGTGGCCGGCAAGAAGGTGAAGGGTTTCTCGAAGGGCATGCGCCAGCGATTGGCCCTGGCTCAGGCGATGTTGGGGGATCCCGAGCTCCTGGTGCTCGACGAGCCCCTCGACGGGTTGGATCCCGCCGGGCAGGCGCTCCTCAAGGACAAACTGCGATCGCTGGCCACCGACCGAGGGATCACGGTGATCGTCTCGTCCCACGACCTGGCCGACATCGAGCAGATGGCCGACCATGTCGTGGTCATCGATCGCGGCCGAGCCGTGATCGCCGGGACGGTTGCGGAGATCGTCGGGGACTCGTCGGTGCTGATGGTGCAGGTCGCCGAGCCCGCCCGGGCGATCGAGGTGCTGGCCGGCGCCGGCTTCGAGTGCCAACGACGCGGCGACGAGCTGCGGGTGGCAGCCGACGATGGCTCGGCGGTGTCGCGCGTCTTGGCCGGCGCCGGCCTCTACCCGGCATCGATGGTTCCGTTGCGCACCACCTTGGAGGGTCGGTTCCTCGAGCTCACCGAGGGGGGCTTCGACCGATGATCGGGTTGATCCGTGCCGAGTCGCTCAAGCTCTTCAAGCGAGCACCTTTCTGGGTGATGCTGGCCGTGCTGCTGTTCTTCGTCGGCGTCAGCGGGCTGGTGCTCGTCGCCGGTCCCCGCCTCTTGCCCGACGTGTTCGGGGAGATCCCAGAGGTTCCCAGAGAGCAGTTGTTCACCCTCGGCCTCCAGACCACGCTCGGCCAGACGTGGTTTCCGGGGCTGCTGGCGGCGGTGATGGTGGGCGGCGAGGTTGGGACCAGCATCTGGCCGGCGGCGCTGACCCTCGAGGCGAGGCGTTGGTGGCACGTTCTGGCCAAGCTGGTCGTGCTGACCGTGGGCGCCATCCTGGCGGTGGTGGTGGCGATGGCCGTCTGGGCAGCCATGATCGTTGTCATCGTCGAAGGCGCCGGGGGGCCGAGCGCCTCGGAGTGGTTGTCGATTCTGTGGAAGAGCGTCGTCATCCAGCTCACGTGGGTCGCCTTGGGGATTGGAGCCGTCGGTCTCTTCCGGTCGATCGGACCCGCCGTCGGGACCGTGATCGGGATCAGCATCCTGGAGAGCTTCCTGGCGCTCTGGCCACCGTGGCAGAACGTGTCGATCTCGCTGAATCAGACGGCGTTGCTCGGGGACGTGGCCAATCTCGGAGGCGGGCTCGGTCCGGCGTTCGGGGAGATCTCGGTGGCGCGAGCCGCGGTGGTCGTGCTGGCGTGGGCGGTCGTGGCCCTGCTGGCTGCCATCACCGGCTTGGCCGCTCGCGACCCCTGACCATCGGGCGTCGACGCGTCCTCAGTCGCTCCGGTTTCGCTCCCACCAGGCGATGGTCTCGCGGAGCCCCGGCTCCAGGTCCACCTCCGCCTCCCACCCGAAGTACTCCTTGGCGCGGCTCACGTCGAGCGCTCGGCGCGGCTGTCCGTCCGGACGGGACGTATCCCACACGATCTGACCTTCGAACCCGACGAGGTCGGCAATCGTCTCCGCCAGTTCTCTGATGGGAACCTCGCGTCCGTTGCCGAGATTGACTGGCTCGGGCCCGTCATAGGAGCGGGCGGCGGTGACGATGCCACGCGCGGCGTCGGCGACGTACAGGAACTCCCGGCTCGGTGAGCCGGTGCCCCACAGGGTCACGGTGTCGGCATCGGTGTCCCGGGCGGTGATGAACTTGCGGATCAGGGCGGGGATCACGTGGGAGGTCTCGAGGTCGAAGTTGTCGCCCGGCCCGTAGAGATTCACCGGGAGCAGATAGATACCGTCGAAGCCATACTGCTGGCGATAGGCCTGGAGCATGACGAGGAGGCTCTTCTTGGCGACGCCATACGGCGCGTTGGTCTCTTCCGGATATCCGAGCCACAGGTCGTCTTCTTTGAACGGAACCTCCGTGAACTTCGGGTAGGCGCACACGGTGCCGACCTGGACGAACTTGGTGACACCTGCGGATCGGGCCTCCTCGATGAGGTTGATCCCCATGGCGGCGTTGGCATAGAAGTACCGACCCGGGTTGGCCATGTTGGCGCCGATCCCACCGACCTCGGCGGCCAGGTGGACGATCACGTCGGGACGCGTCGCACCGATCAGGTCGCGAACGACCTGTTGCTCGGTGAGATCGTGGTCCGCACGGCGCGGCACGACCAGGTTTGCGGCACCCGCCTTCTCCAACTCCTCGCAGACGAACCTGCCGAGGAAGCCCGCGCCACCGGTCACCAGAACCGTTGCACCATCGATGGAATCACTCATGGCGTCCGTTCCTCCACTCGTTGGCCTTCAGGCCCGCATCGACGAGGGCCTTCTCCTGCCGGGCCAGTTCCATGTCCGAGGCGACCATCATCTCGACGAGTCCGCCGAAGTCGACCTCCGGCTCCCAGCCGAGAACTCGTCGGGCCTTGGAGGCGTCGCCTTGGAGCAGTTCGACCTCGGCGGGCCGCAGGTACGCCGGATCGATCTCGACGTGATCCTTCCACTCCAGGTCGAGCATCGCGAATGTCGCGTCCAAGAACTGGCGAACCGAGCGGCGTTCCCCGGTGGCGATGACGAAGTCTTCCGGCTCATCGTGTTGGAGCATCAACCACATGGCCTTGACGTAGTCACCGGCGAATCCCCAGTCGCGCTCGGCGTCGAGGTTTCCCAGGTAGAGCTTGTCCTGGAGCCCGAGCTTGATGCGGGTGGCTGCCCGTGTGATCTTGCGGGTGACGAATGTCTCGCCGCGCCGCGGGGATTCGTGGTTGAAGAGGATTCCGTTGGTCGCGAACATCCCGTAGGACTCGCGATGGTTGACGACCTGCCAGTACGAGTAGACCTTGGCGACCCCGTACGGGCTCCGGGGATGGAACGGAGTCGTTTCGCTCTGCGGCGTCTCGACCACCTTGCCGTACATCTCCGAGCTCGACGCCTGATAGAAGCGAACGGGGCGGCCACTCGTCCGAATGGCCTCGAGCATCCGCAGCGTGCCGAGGGCGTCGACGTCGGCGGTGTACAACGGGTTGACGAACGACACCGCCACATGGGATTGGGCGCCGAGGTTGTACACCTCGTCCGGTTCCACCTCGCGAACCAGCTGGGCGAGCGCCAGGGCATCGGACAGGTCCGCGTAATGGAGGAAGAGCCGGGCGCCGTGCTCGTGGGGATCGAGATACAGGTGGTCGACGCGTTCGGTTCCGAACGTGCTGGCCCGCCGGACCGTCCCGTGCACCTCGTACCCCTCTGCCAACAGCAGTTCGGCGAGATACGAGCCGTCCTGGCCGGTGATGCCCGTGATGAGGGCGCGTCGTCGAGTCACTGATCCTCCCTGAAAGGTCATGCTGCAGGGCTCACAGATGCCCTCGAGGTTTCGCCGCACGCATGCGGCGCACCCCGCCTCGTCAGGCTAGAAGGGTCACGGAGAAGTCAAGGCCCTGGCTTCCCGGCCGAAGCGCTCGGTGGGAATGGGCGCGCACGATCTGCTCGCTCCCGTCCCAGATGCCGGCGGAGCTCCTTGTGCCAGCACCCACGGTGCCAGTGCCGCCGGAGGTCGGGGGCATCTTCGGGGACGACCACCAGATGGAATGTGCCGGGAGGAATGGACCCGTCGCAACCGGGGCACACGTAGGCCTTTCGGGCGGCGTACGGCTGCACCGGTGTGACGACCGGACCGTCGAGCGGGTCCACCGTTCAGCCGAAGACTGCCCAGACGACCACGGCGGTCGTGGCCAGGAGCGCCAGCACGACCATCAGGACGTCGGCCATCGATCGGGTCTGGGGCCGGAACGGATTGAAGCCCATGACCCGCGAGGGTAGAGGCCTCGAAGGCTTGTAGTCTCGCAACCCATGTCGTGGCTCCAGATCTCCGATGACGGGCCGATCCGACGACTGACCATGCAGCGACCCGAGCGGCTCAACGCAGTCCCGCCCGGCGGCTGGTCGGACCTCGCCGAGGCCTTCGAGGCATTCGAAGCCTCCGACCAGAGGGTCTTGATCGTGAGCGGAGCCGGAGGAGCGTTCTGTTCCGGCGCCGACGTCGGGGATACGCCGTCCGGGGCACCGTCGACGTCGCCGGCGGGCGGCACGATCGGTGTCGCCGACGGTCACCGACGGATGGCGAAGGTGGGTGAAGCGGCTTCCGCCCTCCGCCGCATCACGAAGCCGACCGTGGCGGCCGTCGATGGTGTGGCGGTGGGCGCCGGGATGAATCTGGCGCTCGGATGTGATCTCGTAATCGCCTCACATCGGGCCCGATTCTCGGAGATCTTCGTGAAACGGGGCCTGTCCGTCGACTTCGGTGGGAGCTGGATCCTCCCGCGCCTGGTCGGTCTGCAACGGGCAAAGGAACTGGCGCTGACGGGACGGATGGTCCACGCCGAGGAGGCGGTCCGGATCGGCCTCTGCCTGGAGATCGTCGAGGCCGGTGATCTCGACCGACGCGTCCACGAGATCGCCACGGCACTGGCCGACGGCGCTCCGGTGCCGCAGATGTTCATCAAGCAGGTGTTCGACCGGTCGTTCGAGTTGTCGTTCGAGGACGCTCTTTCCTGGGAGGGTCAGAACCAGGCGATCTGTTTCACCACCGAGGACTTCGCCGAAGGCAGGTCGGCCTTCACCGAGGGTCGGCCGCCCCACTTCCGGGGGAGATGAGCGAATGACCTTCTCGATCGTGGCGCACTCCCTCGGAAACCCCGACACCGGGGACTCCGCCGATTCCGACGAGTGGGGGATCGCGGTGGCGTCGAAGTTCCTGGCGGCGGGCGCCGTCGTCCCATGGGCACGAGCCGGCGTGGGCGCGATCGCCACCCAGGCACTGGCCAACGTGGCATACGGACCTGAGGGTCTGGCCCGACTGGCTGCGGGCGGCGACGCGGGCGAGGTCGTGGCGACGCTCACCGGAGAGGACGCAGATCGCGCCCATCGCCAACTCGGTGTGGTGGATCGGAGCGGGCGTGCCGCGACCTACACCGGGAGTTCGTGTCTCGAATGGGCGGGCGGTGTCAGCGGTCCCGGGTTCGCATGCCAGGGGAACATCCTCACCGGGCCCGAGGTGATCGACGCGATGGTGGAGGCATTCCGGTCCGAGTCGGGTGACCTGGCGGGCCGGCTGCTGGCGGCGCTCGGGGCCGGTGACCGAGCCGGGGGCGATCGCCGGGGCCGCCAGAGCGCGGCACTGCTGGTCGTCAGGGAAGGCGGCGGCTACGGGGGAGGCGTGGACATCGCGGTGGACCTCCGCGTCGACGACCACCCGCAGCCGGTCGAGGAGCTCGGTCGACTGCTCGGCATCCACCGGCTGCTGATGCCCCGACCCGAGGACCTCGAGTTCGTTCCCTTCGACGACGGACTCGAGGCGGCCGTGGCCGCCGCGCTCACCGGAGCGGGCTACGACGTGTCCGCCGGGCTACGCCCAGCCTTGTCCGCGTACGTCGGCACGGAGAACCTCGAAGAGCGTTGGACGGATGACCCGTCGGTGGTGGAGGCGGGAATACTCCGTCATCTCGGCATCTGACCGATCGCAGATCGCGCGCCCCGCTCCCGGCGCACCGCCGGGTTGGTCGATGAGGGTCGTTCGCCTCTGGACGTCACGGTGGTCGTCCCGCACGATCCGGGCATGGATCATCCGACGCCCTTCGAGAAGGCACAGGCGCACCGAGTGGCGATGCGAGAGGCGCTCGCCGACACCGAGCGGGCGCTGTCCGGGGCTTCCAACGCCCCCGACTGGCGGGCGGAGGTCCGGCGAGCCGTGTCCCGGCTGCTCGAGGCGCTCGAAGGTCATGTGGCCGAAGTCGAATCCGAGGATGGGCTGCTGGCCCAACTCGTCGACGATGCTCCCCGGCTGGAGAACCTGGTTCGGATCCTCGAACGAGACCATCGGCGGCTCCTCCAGGACTGCGAGTCGATCGTCGAGATGATCGCAAGCGCCGAGCCTCGGGAGGTCCGGGCCCGCGGTCGCGATTTGATCGGAGACCTGATCGAACACCGCCAGCAGGGGTCCGACCTGGTGTACGCGGCCTACTCCGAGGACATCGGCGGACAGGCCTGAGTTCTGACCTCCAGGGTTGATCCGCCGGTGGTGTTTTCCGTCACCCCGGCTGCGTAGCTTCGGTGCCATGTTCGCAACCACGACTTCGGCCACCCTGGTGGGGCCGAGACCCCAGCGGCTCTCCATCGAGGCCCACATCGGCGGGCGCCGGGAAGGCTTCAAGGTGGTGGGGCTCCCGGACACCGCGGTCCGCGAGGCCAAGGACCGGGTGCGGGCCGCCGTGCTCTCGTCGGCCTTCCCATTCCCCAAACGGGCCGTCACCGTCAACCTCGCTCCGGCGACCATCCACAAGGGTGGCTCCGGGTACGACCTGCCGATCGCGTTGGGGATACTGGCCGCCGACGGTGCGGTGCCGCACTCGGCGTCGCAGACGGTGGCCATCGGGGAGCTGGCGTTGGACGGGTCGGTCCGCGGATCGCGTGGGGTGATCGCCGCGGCCATGGTGGCGGCCGAGCACGGGCTGCCGTGCCTGGTTCCGGTCGAGTCGGCCGCTCGGGCCTCGCTGGTACGGGGAGCCGACGTGCGTCCGGTCGCCTCGCTCGCCGAGGCGGTGGCGGCCGGGACAGGCGGTTGGCGACATCGCTCGATCTCCTCGCCCTCGACCTCGGCCGAGGCGGTGCCCGATCTGGCCGACGTGCGCGATCAGCCCATGGCGAGGCGGGCGATGGAGATCGCGGCGGCCGGAGGACACCATCTGCTGATGATCGGCCCCCCGGGGAGTGGGAAGTCGATGCTGGCCAAGCGGCTCCCCGGGATCCTCCCCCCGCTGAGCGACCGGGAGTTGTTGGAGGTCTTGTGCTTGTGGGACGCGGCGGATCGGGATGCGCCGCTCGAGCGGCGGCCGCCGTTTCGGGCACCACACCACACCGCCTCGGTGGCTGCCCTGCTCGGTGGGGGGAGTGGGCGGCCGGTGCCGGGTGAGCTGTCGCTGGCACATCACGGTGTGTTGTTCCTGGACGAACTGGCCGAGTTCCCGGGGCACCTGTTGGACGCCTTCCGGCAGCCGCTCGAGGACGGCAGTGTCACGGTTGCCCGTCGTGGTGCGACGGTGACGTTCCCGGCGGCCGCCCAGGTCGTGGCGGCCACCAATCCATGCCCGTGTGGCCATCGAGGTGATCGGACGACTGCCTGTCGGTGTTCGGATGCGGGTGTCGACCGGTACCGGCGCCGGCTGTCCGGTCCGCTCACCGATCGATTCGACGTCCGGGTGTGGGTGGATCGTCCAGAGCGGATGGACGGACCCGCCGGGGAACCCAGTGGGGCAGTCGCCGAGCGAGTGTCGGCAGCACGCCGGCTGCAAGTCGATCGAGGTGCGCTGAACCGCAGTCTCGGTGTGGCGGCGTTGGACCGGCTCGACATGAGCGTCGATGCCCGCCGGATGCTGGCGGGCGCGGTCGAGTCCGGTTCGCTGACCGGTCGCGGCCACGACCGGGTGCGGCGAGTGGCGAGGACGGTCGCCGATCTCGCCGGATCGACGACCGTCGATGAGATCCACCTGGCCGAGGCGCTGGCCATGCGGGCGTCGTGGTGAGCGCCATCGATCTGGCCTTCGCCGGGTTCAACCCCGATCGGGTCGATCGGCTGGTCGCCCGCCACGGCTCGGTCGAGTCGGTGGTTCGCCGGCTCGGGCTGCCGGCGGCCGACCGGGGGACATTGGAGCGGTGCGGTGCCCGGTTCATCGCCGAAGGCGACCCGTCCTTTCCCGAAGCGCTGCCGGCGTTGCCCGGTATGCCGCGATGGTTGTTCGTTCGCGGCGAGCTCGCCCTTCCGATCGGGGTGGCGGTGGTCGGCTCGCGGAGAGCGACCCGTTACGGGATCGGGGTGGCCGGCGCCATCGGCCGGCGTTTGGCGCAGGCGGGTCGCCCGGTGATCAGCGGTCTGGCCAAGGGTGTCGACGGAGCAGCTCACCGAGGCTGTCTGGAGTCCGGAGGTCGGGCGATCGCCGTCCTGGGGTCCGGGATCGACGTGTGGTATCCGGCCCGGCACCGGGGCCTGGGAGAGGAGGTCCTGGCGTCGGGAGGTTCGGTGATATCGGAGTTCCCACCCGGGACGCCCCCGGAGCCGTGGCGTTTTCCGGCTCGGAATCGGATCATCGCCGGGCTGAGTCGGGTGGTCGTGGTGGTGGAGGCGGCGGTGCGGAGCGGGGCGTTGATCACCGCCCGGATGGCACTGGAGTTGGGTCGGGAGGTGCTGGCGGTCCCGGGCGACATCGATCGACCGACCTCCGAGGGCTGCAATCAGTTGATCCGGGATGGTGCCCACCCGGTGACCGATCTCGATGCCGTGACCGAGTTGGTGGACTTCGTGATGGGCGCCGGCAGCGGTGCGGTCGATCGTGGGGCGGTGTCGGTGTTCGGTGTTCCGTTGGAGATGGCTCGACCACTCGCCGACGTGGTCGCCGACGCCGGAGTCCCGGTGTCGGAGGCGCTGGCCGAGCTCGGGCGGATGGAGGCGGCCGGATCGATCACCATCGACTCGGGGATGGTGGGCCCGGCCGGTTGAGCGCCGGACGCCGCCACGGTGGCTTGTGTCGGGTCGGGTTCGGATCCACCAAGTTGGCGACGTAGGGTTCTTCCGAGATCCTCCACGGCGCCATTCACAGTGCGGCGTAAGGACGGTATCTTCGCGGTGTTGAGGGAGCGCGCGCCATGGTCGACCGCTGCAAGATCGAGCTACATCTACACCGACTCACCACCCCGTCAGGGGAGGTACCTCTCAGCGTGCTCGCAGAGGTCGCAAAGCACATCAACGATCTCGCGCTACGCCTCGCGCGTCAGATCGTCGACGCCACGGGGGCCGGCCGGACTCCCAAAACTGTCGAGCGAGCCGCCCAGCTATCACTCGTAGGGCTCGGCAAGGGCAGCACCAAACTCCATCTCGCCGGCCCCGAACGACAGCAAGAGACCTTCCCGGAGTGGGAAGAGTTCGACGTCAACCTGGAGCTGTTCGAGGCCATCAATGACGTATTCGACCAACTCGCACACGACAGAGTTCCGGAACTCTCGTCACCCGCGCACGACAGCCTCCGGTCGTTGCTGCTCGTGTTCGACGATCGGCGGACCGACCATCCGATCGATCTGTCGATCCAGACTGAAATCCCCGGTCGCCCAGCTCATCGGACTCGTCTTCCGAGGAATAGCGCATTCCGTGATGTCATCAACCCGCCCGCCTTGGTTGCCGAGACCTTGTTTGAGCTTGCACCCACCACGACGAAGGCTATCGGACGCCTCTATAGCCTCGATCTGAACAGCGGCCTGTTCAGAATCGAGGACGACATCAAATCGTCGATCGCCCTCACCGTCCCAGAGGACGATCGTGACGACGTCAGTCGCCTGGTCGGGCAGCAGGTCGTCGTAGAAGGGCATCCGCAATTCGACGAACGAGGACGGCTCAAGCGGATCACCGACCCCCGAGTCATGCCGAGCAGTCTGCCAACTGGTTTGGACTGGAAACAAGAGGTCACGGACATCGGCGAGCTACTCGACGGAGCGGAACCGTACGATCCCGACGACCCGGGCCTTGAGGATCTCACAGACGCCGAATTCGACGCGTTCCTCGATGCGATCAACTCGTGAGTGATCCTGCAGTCGTCGATACCAACGTCTACTCGCGGGTCGTGCTCAAACGGTCGAAACGGACATCGGAGTACGACCGATTCGTCGCGATCCTCCAAGGCCGACCTCTCGTATTCGCCGTTCAAACAGTGGCGGAGCTTCGCTTCGGCGCGATCGTTGCTCGGTGGGGTGAACGACGACGACAGGAACTCGAGAAACAGATCGAACGGGTGACGGTGATACCCGTAGATGACGCGCTCGCATCCGTCTATGCGGATCTCAAGGCACATTGCCGGAGGCATGGGAGCGGACTCGGACAAAGGGATCACGACGGAGACCGGTGGATCGCAGCCACCGCTCTCCACGCCGGACTCACGCTCGTGACGAACGATCGGATCTTCATCGACGCCCACCCGAATCTCATCCTCGAGCCAGCCCCGCTCTCGTAACAGATGGCAACGCTGGTACCTGATGACGTGTTCTTCTTGGACGAACTGGCCGAGTTCCTGGAGCACCTGCTGGACGCATTCCAGGAGCCCTGACGGACGGCAGTGTCACGGTTGCGCGCCGCGGTGCGACGGTGACGTTCCCGGCGGCCACCCATGTGATGCCGGGTGATGCTGGCCACCAGTCTCCGCCCGTGTGGCCATCGAGGTGATTGGACGACTGCCTGCCGGTGTCGGTGTTCGGTGTTCCGTTGGAGATGGCTCGACCACTCGCCGACGTGGTCGCCGACGCCGGAGTCCCGGTGTCGGAGGCGCTGGCCGAGCTCGGGCGGATGGAGGCGGCCGGATCGATCACCATCGACTCGGGGATGGTGGGCCCGGCCGGTTGAGCGCCGGACGCCGCCACGGTGGCTTGTGTCGGGTCGGGTTCGGATCCACCAAGTTGGGTGGCACGCTCCGTAGGCTGATCCGCATGGTGAAGATCCCGGACCCACCGGCGTGGGCCGCGCCGGCGATGGTCGCCTACCTGGAGCGGCTGCGAACCGAGCGGCGGCTCTCGGCCCACACCGTCGCCGCCTACCGGCGCGACCTGGCGCAGTTCTTCGACTTCGTCGATGTGAACGCGGTCCGCTCCGTCGACGGGGTCGACCGCCCGCTGGTCCGCCGCTACCTCGCCGACCTCGATGCCGCCGGTTACGCGCGGGCATCGGTGCGGCGCAAAGCCTCGGCCGTGCGCGCCTTCTACGTGGACCGAGTCGAGCGCGAGCCGGACGCCACCGACCCCACGTCCGGGCTGGCCCGACCAAAACTGGGCCGGTCGCTTCCGCACGCCCTCCCCGCTCGCAACATCCAGGCGGCGCTGGAGGGAATCGACGGCGACGAGGCGATCGACCTGCGAGACCGTGCGATCCTGGAGTTGTTGTATGCCACCGGCGTGCGGGTCTCGGAGCTCGTGTCGCTTCGAACCGCCGATGTCGGCGAGCTCGACCACCTCAGAGTGACGGGGAAGGGAGGACGCACCCGGGTGGTGCCGGTCGGTCGACCGGCGTTGAACGCCGTCGAGCGTTGGATCACCCGCGGACGCCCGATGTTGCAGACCGCCGCCTCCGCGGATCATCTGTGGCTCGGCGCCCGCGGCGGACCACTCGACGCCCGAGGTGTGCGCCGGGTCGTCCGGCGGCGGGCCGCCACCTTCCCGCACGCGATCCGGCACTCTTTCGCCACCCACCTTCTGGAAGGCGGCGCCGACCTTCGATCGGTTCAAGAACTCCTCGGGCACGTTGCCCTGGGGACCACCCAGCTATACACTGCAGTCACCCGCGACCACCTCAGGACAACATATGACCTCAGCCATCCCCGGGCGTAACCGGGCTCCGGCGGACGAAGTCGCTGTCCTTTGGGAGCGATTCAAGAGCACCGGCGATTCGGGAGCCCGAGAGGGCCTGATCATCCACTACTCCCCACTCGTCAAGTTCGTGGCCGGGCGCGTGGCGGTCGGGCTGCCGCGCAATGTGGAGTCGTCCGATCTGGTCTCCTATGGCGTGTTTGGTCTGATCGACGCAATCGAGAAGTTCGAGCCAGAGCGCGGGTTCAAGTTCGAGACCTATGCGATCAACCGGGTCAAGGGAGCCATCCTGGACGAGCTCCGGGCGCTCGACTGGGTGCCGAGGTCGGTACGGGCCAAGGCTCGGGAGATCGAACGCTCCATCACCGAGCTCGAACACCGGCTGCAGCGAAACCCGACCGACGAGGAACTCGCCCATCATCTCGAGTCCTCGGTCTCCGACCTCCATCACACGCTGGCGGAGATCTCCAACCTGGGGATCGTGGCGCTGGACGAGGTGTTCTCACCCGAGAACGGGAGCTCACTCAAGGACATGGTGGCGGATCCGTCGGGCCTCGGTCCCGAAGCCGCCTTCCAGAAGGAGGAGACTCGCCGCATCCTCGCCGATGCGATCAACCGGCTCCCCGACCGCGAGCGGCTCGTGTTGACCCTCTACTACTTCGAAGGTCTCACCCTCGCCGAGATCGGGGACGTGTTGGGAGTCACCGAATCGCGGGTGTGCCAGATCCACGCCAAGAGCGTGATGAGTCTTCGAAACCGGATGGCCGAGCCCACCTACCGCTGAACGAGGTCCTCGATCGGCCGGCGTCGAGAACTCGGGTACCGGATTTGGGTACGGACGGCCTCGCTACACTGACGCCCATCATGCACGCTCGTGCAACCCCTCTGGTCGGGATGCGTTCCCGTGGGGTGGTCCGCCACGCGGTCAACGAGCGGAAGAAGCAACCAGGAAGGAGACGATCGTGGCCTCAGTCACGATGAAGCAGCTCTTGGAGGCCGGAGTCCACTTCGGTCACCAGACGCGGCGATGGAATCCGAAGATGGAACCGTTCATCTTCACCGAGCGCAACGGCATCCACATCATCGACCTCCGGCAGACGCTCGAACAGGTCGAGCGGGCGTGTGCCTATGTCCGGGACCTCGTGGCCGACGGTGGGACGATCCTGTTCATCGGAACCAAGAAGCAGGCCCAGGATGCAATCGGCAATGCCGCCCAGCGGGCAGGAATGCCGTACGTGACCTACCGATGGCTCGGAGGAATGCTCACCAACTTCAGCACGATCCAGAAGCGCATCTTCTACATGAAAGAGCTGGAGGCGATGGAGACCAGCGGTGAGATGGATCGGCTTCACAAGAAGGAGCGGCTCCGTCTCCGCCGGGAGCTCGAGAAGCTGCAGGCCAACCTCGGTGGGGTGCGCGATCTCGCCCGGGTGCCGGAGGCGGCCTTCATGGTCGATGTCAACCTCGAGCACACCGCGGTCGCCGAGACCGAACGGCTCGGAGTCAAGCTCCTGGCACTCGTCGACTCGAACTGCGATCCGGACCCCGTCGACATTGTGATCCCGGGGAACGACGACGCCATCCGATCGGTCGAGCTCATCGCCAACGCACTGGCGGAAGCCGCGTTGGAAGGCAAGGAACTCCGGTCGAAGAAGGCGCCGGCCGAGGCAACTTCCTAGGAGGATCCCGATGTCCCAAATCACAGCCAAAGATGTCCAGACACTCCGCCAGCAGGCGGGTGTCGGGATGATGGACGCCAAGAAGGCGCTGGAGGAGGCCTCCGGCGACTTCGACAAAGCTTTCGAGTTGTTGCGAGAGCGGGGGCTGGCGGCAGTCGCCAAACGGGCGGGCCGCGACGCCACCGAGGGGACCGTCGGTTCGTATCTGCATCAGCAGAATGACCGGGTGGTGGTCGGTGTCCTGGTCTCGCTGGCCTGCGAGACCGATTTCGTGGCGAAGAGCCCCGAGTTCCGCGATGCCGCCAACGACATCGCCATGCATGTGTCCTGGTCGAAGCCGTCCTGGTTGTCACGGGAGGACGTCGACGCCGCCGAGGTCGCCAAGGAAGCCGAGTTGATCGAACGGGAGGCCAAGGCCGCCGGAAAGCCGGAGGCGGCGCTTCCCAAGATCGTCGAGGGTCGGCTCGAGAAGTTCTACCGAGACAATGTCCTTCTCGAGCAGGAGTTCGTGAACAAGGACAAGTTCGAGGGAACCGTGGGTGAGATGGTCACGGCACTGGGCGCCAAGATGGGTGAGAACATCTCGATCCGGGCGTTCAGCCGGCTGGCGGTGGGCGAGTCGGCGTGAGCGACGCGCCGCGCCGAGTCCTGCTCAAGCTGTCGGGTGAAGCGTTCGCCGACCCCGAGGTCGGGTATGGGATCGACCCCGAGACCGTCGCCCGGGTCGCCGGCGAGATCGCCGAGGCCCATGCCGCCGGAACCGAGATCGCCGTCGTCGTCGGTGGTGGGAACATCTTCCGGGGTGTCTCCCAGGCGGCCACGGGAATGGACCCGGCCAGCGCCGACTACATGGGCATGCTCGCCACGGTCATCAACGCACTGGCGTTGCAGAGTTATCTCGAACGCGCCGGCGTGCAGACCCGCGTCCAGTCGGCGATCACGATGCGACAGCTCGCCGAGCCCTACATCCGCTTGAAGGCGATCCGACATCTCGAGAAGGAGCGGGCCGTGGTGTTCGCCGCCGGGACGGGAAATCCGTTCTTCACGACCGACACCGCGGCGGCGCTGCGGGCGGTCGAAGTGGGCGCCTCCGTGCTGCTCAAGGCCAGCAAGGTCGACGGGATCTACGACGCCGACCCGATGACGAGCGCCGACGCCAGCAAGATCGAACGTCTCTCGTACATGGACTTCCTGTCCATGGGACTCCGGGTGATGGACTCGACCGCCATTACCATGTGCCGCGAGCATCACATACCGATCGTGGTGTTCGACATGACCAAGCCCGGCAACATCCAGCGGGCGGTCGCCGGCGAACCGATCGGCACCGTCGTCAGCTGACTTGTGGCCGTCGCCGGAGTCTCCCGACGATCCGGGAAGGCGCCGGTGAGCGAGCCGGACGAAGTACCGGAGAATGTGCCGGAGAGTGTGCCGGAGAATGTGCCGGAGAATGTGCCGGAGAAGGTGATCGGGACTGGAGACGGTCGGCTGCACCGGTGCAGCCGGACGGAGGCGTGAGGAGATCTGGTGATCAAAGAGTTGCTCGAAGAGGCCGACGAGAAGATGGGGCAAGCCGTCGATCACGTTGCCGGTGAGTTCGACACGGTCCGAACCGGTCGAGCCAATCCCCAGATCCTCCATCGCATCACCGTCGAGTATTACGGAACGCCGACGCCGCTCCAGCAGCTGGCGACCATCTCCGTGCCCGAACCGCGACTGCTGGTCGTCCACCCCTACGACAAGTCGACCGTCGGAGATGTCGAACGGGCCATTCTCTCGGCCGACCTGGGCCTGAACCCTTCGAACGATGGCACGGTGATCCGGCTGGCGTTCCCGACCCTCACCGAGGAGCGCCGCCAGGAGTTGGCTCGGATCGTCAAACACATGGCCGAGGAAGGCCGGATCGCCATCCGCAATGTGCGCCGGCACGTCAAGGCGGACATGGAGGCCTTGCACGGCGAGATCTCCGACGATGACATCCACCGCGCCGAGAAGGAGCTCCAGGACGTCACCGACCGGCATGTTGCGGCCATCGAGGAGCTGCTCGATCGCAAAGAGTCGGAGCTGCTCGAGGTTTGACCATGAGTGACGAGAGCGACCGACGTAGACGCCGCTCCGGGCGGCCGTGGGAGGGTGAGATCTCCAGCGTTGAGAAGGTCTGGGTCGAAGGCGAGGACGATCCCGCCGAGGGCCGGCTGCCGCTGGATGGGCTTCCTCCGGACGTGGGGGATCCGTCGCCTTCCGAGTACGTCGACGAGTCGGGGTATGAGATCTCGGCTCCTGGCGAAGCCCTGTCGGCTCCGATCCCTGCCCCGCAGACGCCGGTCGCTTCCGATCGACCACCCGCCGAGGACGCGCCTTCGATGGTCACCGCTCCCGCTGGACCGCCGGCTGCTTCGGCCGACTCCGCCGACCCGGGTGCCGACGATGCCGATCGTGCGGATACCGACGATGCCGATACCGACGATGCCGGAGAGGATGCCGAGGTGGCGGTCCCGGAAGGTGAGCTGGTGGCAGCCCAGACGTCGGGCCTCGAGCAGCCGGACGATCGGTCGGCGGATCCGGCAACGGTTCCCGATCCGGGGCTGTACGTGGAAGATCTCAAGAGCGGGCCGACCAGTCTCGACGACTTCACCCAAGAGGACTACATCGCCGCCAGCACGCAGGAGTATCGGGACTTTGCCGAGGAACTGGCCCGGGCCGAGACCGACGACGTGGAGCGACAGGCCGTTGCGGCATCGATTCCCGGAGTGGGGAGCGGCTTGATCGGATTCGAGGATGTGACCGGTCAGCGCTCCGTCACCGAAGAGGAGATCGAACACGAGGAGCAACAGGCCGCCTCCGACCTGACGGTCCGGATCGGTACCGGTCTCGTGCTGGTCGGCGTCTTTCTCGGCGGGCTGATGTTGGGCCGAGGGTGGTTCACCGGTGTGGTCTGTGCGGTGATGGTGCTCTCGCTGGGAGAGTTCTACTCCACCGTCCGCTCACGGGGATTCGCCCCGGTGGCGCTGTTCGGTTTCATCGGTGTCCTGGCGGCCGGCATCGGAACCCTGCGCGGGGGAGTGCATGCGATCGGATCCTCCGTCGTGCTCACCGTGGCACTCACCGGTCTTCTGTACGGGATCACGCTTCGGCGCAATCCACTCGAGAACGCGGCGATCACCGTGCTGGGAATGGCCTGGGTCAGCATGTTGGCTTTCGCAGTGGGGATCACCCGCGCCGAAGAGTTCGTCGGGCTGATTCTGCTGCTGGTGCTGCTGACCGCCTTCAATGACATCGGCGCCTACTTCGTCGGCCGGTCGTTCGGCCGCCGACAACTGGCTCCCACCGTGTCCCCGGGCAAGACGATCGAGGGGTTCGTCGGCGGGACCGTGGTGGTTTTCGTCCTCGCGGCGATCCTGTCGACCTTCCCGGCGGTCTTCCACGTCAACCTCCGTGAAGCCCTGCTCCTGGCCGCCGTCGTGGCGATCATGGGGCCGCTGGGCGATGCGGCGGAGTCGGTGGTCAAGCGGGCGCTCGACGTGAAGGACATGGGTTCGCTGCTCCCCGGACACGGCGGCATGCTGGATCGAATCGACGCGCTGCTCTTCGTGCTGCCTCCGGCCTATCTCCTGCTCGATCTCTTCGGCAAGCTGTGAACCATCGCCGGTTGGTGGTGCTCGGCGCCACCGGATCCATCGGATCCCAGGCACTCGAGGTTGCCGGGCGTCTCGGCATCGCCGTGGCCGGACTCGCCGCGTCGAAACCGTCGCCGGCATTCGATCGAATTCGAGCGGCCCACCCGCAGGCGCGCGTCGCCGTCGCCTCCGATGATGGTCAGGCCGCCGTCGACGAGCTCGCCCGGATCCCGGAGTGCACTGTGGTGAACGGGATCGTGGGGGCGGTGGGTTTGGGCGCCAGCGTGGCCGCCGTCGAGTCGGGAAACCGGCTGGCGCTGGCCAACAAGGAGTCGTTGATCGCCGGCGCCGAGGTGATCGAAGCCGCCCGCCGCGCCGGAGGCGGCGAGCTCATCCCCGTCGACTCGGAACACTCGGCGCTCCATCAGCTGCTCGCTTCCGCCGACCGCGCCGAGGTCGGGCGGCTGGTGATCACCGCCAGCGGCGGTCCGTTTCGGGGCTGGTCGGCGGCCGACCTCGCCGAGGTGACGCCGGCCCAGGCCCTGGCCCACCCGACCTGGTCGATGGGCCGGAGGATCAGCGTGGACTCGGCAACCCTGGTCAACAAAGGGCTGGAGGTGATCGAGGCCCACGCCTTGTTCGGATTCGACTTCGACGACATCGAAGTCGTGGTTCACCCCCAGAGCATCGTCCACTCGCTGGTCCGGCTCGCCGATGGTGCGCTCCTGGCACACGCCGGTGTCACCGACATGCGGGTGCCGATCCAGTATGCGGTCACCTATCCCGGTCGTATGCCGCTGCCGGAGGCACATCTGGACCTCACCGGGTTGACCTTGAGCTTCGAAGCACCCGATCGAGGCGTGTTCCCGGCACTCGACCTCGCCTACGCCGCCGGCCGCGCCGGCCGCAGCTCGTCGTGCGCCTTCAACGCCGCCGACGAGGTGGCGGTCGAGGCCTTTCTGGACGGTCGGATCGGGTTCACCGACATCCCTCGAGTCATCGAGGAGGTCGTCGAAGCCATGCCCCGGGCGCCCATGCGGACCGTCGCCGAGGTGATGGCCGCCGATGCCGAGGCACGGCGGTTGGCCGGGGCGGCGGTGGAACGTCGCACGACGTGATGACTTGAGTCGAACGGCGGCTAACTTGATGCGGGCATGACAGGGGTCCTCGGCGCTTTCGGCGTCATCTTCGCAATCATCATGTTCGTGGTCGCCCATGAGGCGGGTCATTTCTTCGCCGCCAAGGCGACCGGCATGAAGGTCACCGAGTTCTTCCTCGGCTTCGGACCGCGGATCTGGTCGTTCCGGCGTGGTGAGACCGAGTACGGCATCAAGCCGATCCCATTCGGAGCGTACGTCCGGATCATCGGAATGAGCGCCCTGGAAGACGTCGAGCCCTCCGACGAGGGTCGGACCTACCGGGACAAGCCGTTCTGGGCCAAGTCGTTCGTGGTGTTGGCGGGGATCGCCGCCAACTTTCTCCTTGCCTTCGTTCTGTTCTTCGGTTTGGCGATGTGGGTCGGCGAGCGGGCACCCAACACCGAGGTCGCCGGGGTGGTGCCCGAGGTCTCCGAGGGAGTCCCGACCGCCGCCGCCGGTGCCGACATCCGGGAAGGTGACGTGATCGTCGAGCTCGACGGGGCACCGATCGCCGGGTGGCAGCAGCTGAGCGCCGAGCTGGCGGCTCGTCCCGACCAAACCGTCACGCTGGGCGTCCTCCGGGACGGTGCCGTGGTCCCGGTGGCGGTCGAGCTCGGGTCACGCACCGATCCGGAGTCCGGCGAGACCGTCGGCTTCCTGGGGATCGCCCCCGGTACCGATCGATTGCCGATCGGCGTCTTCGGAGCGATCGGCGCGGCGGGGACGCAGGTGTGGAGTCAAGTCCTCGGCACCTTCGACATCCTCACGCGGATCTTCAGTTTCGACGCGATCGGCGAGCTGGCCGGCGGCATCGCCGGCAACGAGGTCTCCGACGAGATCCGGCCCGTGAGTGTGATCGGATTGGCTCAGATCGGCGCCCAAGCCGACTCGCTCGGCATCGGAAACCTCGTCTTCTTGCTCGCAGCCGTCAACGTGGTGCTGGGCACCATCAACGCCCTGCCACTCTTCCCACTCGACGGAGGCCATTTTGCCGTGGCGCTGTTCGAGAAGCTCACGAAGCGTCGGGTGGACATCCGCGCACTCGTTCCGGTGGCCGTGCTGGTCATCGGGGCGCTGTCGCTCCTGGGAATCATGACGATCATCCTGGACATCGTGAATCCCGTCCGTCTTCCGTCCTGATGATCGATCGCCGGACGAGTAGGCAGATCAGGGTCGGCGACGTCGCCGTCGGGGGAGGGGCCCCGGTCTCGGTGCAATCGATGACCACCACCAAGACCGCCGATGTCGACGGGACCCTTGCCCAGGTGTACGCGCTGGCCGGTGCCGGAGCCGACATCGTGAGGATCACGTGCAACGACGTGGAGGCCGCCGAAGGTTTGGCCGAAATCGTCCCTCGGTCCCCGGTTCCGATCATCGCCGACATCCACTTCCAGTACCGGCTGGCGCTGGCCGCCCTGGAGGCGGGGGTCGACGGCCTCAGGCTCAACCCCGGCAACATCCGGAAAGAGGCTCACATCAAGGCGGTTGCTCGCGAAGCCAAAGATCGAACCGTGCCGATTCGCGTGGGGGTGAACGCCGGATCCCTGGACAAGGACCTCCTCGACAAGCACGGCAGCGCAGTTCCCGAAGCCCTCGTCGAATCGGCACTCCACGAGATCCGTTACCTCGAAGAGGTGGACTTCACCGATATCAAGATCTCCGTGAAGCACTCGAATGTGCCCTTGATGGTCGCGTCATATCGCCTGCTGGCAGAGACGGTCGACTATCCCCTTCACCTGGGTGTCACCGAAGCCGGTCCTCCTCCCGGGGGGCTGATCAAGTCGGTGGCCGGGATTGGCACCCTGTTGCTCGAGGGCATCGGTGACACCATCCGGTTTTCCCTCACCGCCGACCCGGTCGAGGAGGCGCGCGCCGGGCGGCAACTCCTCGAGTACTTGGGACTGCGGGAACGCAAGGGCCTCGACCTGATCGCCTGTCCCTCGTGCGGTCGCGCCGAAGTGGATGTGATCGAAGTGGCCACCGCCGCCCAGCGTGCGTTGGAATCCGAGCGTCTCCCGATCCAGGTCGCAGTCATGGGATGCGTCGTCAACGGCCCGGGCGAAGCGCGGGAGGCCGACATCGGCATTGCGGCGGGACGCGGTCGAGGGCACCTGTTCATCAAGGGTCAGGTGGTCCGGGTCGTGCCCGAGGACGAGATGGTGGAGGCGCTCCTCGACGAGGCACGCAAGCTGGTCGCCGAGGGGGTCGACGCCCGGTTGGCGGCCGCCGACACCGCCGCCGCCGCGCAGGCAGAGCGCGACCGTGTCCAACTGGTGGAGATCCAGGGAGACGCCAACCGCAACGAGGAGCGACGAGCGCGAGTGGCGGAGGTCGCCGACACCCGACCGGCCGACTGACGTTCCCGGGCGGGGTCCCGGGTGCGAGCGAAATGGTTGGCGGCGGGGGAGTGGTCAGGCGTTAGCCTGGCGCCGCATGCGCTGGTCTCAGGCCTTCATTCCCACGCTCCGCGACGATCCTGCCGACGCCGAGGCGGTCAGTCACCGGCTGCTCGTCCGGGGTGGATTCGTCCGGAGGCTCGCGGCCGGCCACTACACGATGCTGCCGTTGGGTCAGCGGGTCCGGCGCAAGATCGACCGGATCATCCGTGAGGAGATGGACGCCATCGGCGGTCAGCAGTTCCATCTGCCGGCGATGCATCCGGCGGCCGTATGGCAGAAGTCCGGCCGGTGGTACTCGATCGGCGACGAGATGTTCCGGCTCACCGATCGGAAGGGAGTGGACACCGTCCTGGGGATGACCCATGAGGAGGTCTTCGCGCTCCTGGCCACCGAGATCACGTCGTACAAGCAGTTGCCTCAGGTCTGGTACCAGATCCAGACGAAGTTCCGTGACGAGCCGCGACCGAAGGCGGGGGTGCTGCGAACTCGAGAGTTCACGATGAAGGACGCGTATTCGCTGGGTCTCGATCAGGCCCAGCTCGACGGTTCGTTCGATGACCAGCATGGGGCGTATGAGCGCATCTTCGCCCGCTTCGGTCTCGAGGCCTACGGCGTGGAGGCTTCGTCGGGGGCGATGGGCGGCTCTGAGTCGGTCGAGTTCATGGTGGCCTCCGATGCCGGTGAGGACGACATCCTCTCGTGCGAAACCTGTGACTACCGCGCCAATCTCGAACGGGCCACGTCGCGGCTCGAAGCGGTCGACGACCCGGCCGAGGTCCCGGCGCCCACCCCCTTCGACACCCCGGACATCAGGACGATCGCTGCGCTCGCCGAGGCGTTCCCCGATCGAGCCGGTGCCGAGCGACAGATCAAGACGCTCGTCCACGTCGTCGACGGGGATCCGGTACTGGTGCTGCTTCGGGGGGACCACAACCTCCAGGGGCAGAAGCTGGTGGATCTCCTGGGGACCGAGGACATTCGGGTCGGGAACACCGATGAGATCGTGGGTTGGCTGGGCGCCCACCCGGGCAGCCTCGGTGCGGTCGGAGTGGACGGGATTCGTATCATCGCCGATCGAGCGTTGCAGGGTCGGAAGGGGATGGTGACGGGCGCCAACACCGACGACGTGCACTTCGAGCACGTCGATGTGGAACGCGACATCGACGTGGACACATGGCACGATCTCAGGGAGGTCCGATCCGGAGAGCCGTGTCCGGTCGACGGAGGATCGCTGCGCCTTTGGCGGGGTATCGAGGTCGGCCACATCTTCAAGCTCGGCACGAAATACTCCGAGGCGATGGGCGCCGTGGTTCAAGACGAGGAAGGTGTCTCGAGCCCGATCGTCATGGGCTCATACGGGATCGGGCTCGAACGGGCGATGGCCGCCATCGTCGAGGCGAACCACGACGAGCGGGGCATCGTCTGGCCGATGACGGTCGCTCCGTACGAGGTCGGACTGGTGGTCGTTCGGGGTGACGACGAAGATACGGCCCGGGCCGCCCGGGACCTCTACGCCGGCCTCATCGAGGCCGGAGTGGATGCGCTGATCGACGATCGGGCCGAGCGTCCCGGGGTCAAGTTCGCCGATGGAGAGCTGATCGGTATCCCGCTGCGGGTGACCGTCGGGCCGAGGGGCGTGGCCGCCGGTTCGGTGGAGATGACGGTTCGAGCCGGGTTGGCGACCGAGGACGTGGCGATCGACGAGCTGGTCGAGCGAGTCGTCGATCAGGTCGTCACGGGACGATCGGTCGGCCGCTGATCCGCAGGCGGTTCTCCCCGGCGTAGACGACCGCGCTGCGCTCGCGGACGAACCCCACGAGTGTCGCTCCCACCTCGTCGGCCAGTTCGACTGCCAACGACGACGCGGCAGAGACGCCGGCCACCAGCGGGATGCCGACGACCGCCGCCTTCTGCATGATCTCGAACGACACGCGTCCCGAGACCATCAGCCCGATTTGGCCGAACCGCCACGTTCTGGCGGCCAGGGCGCCGATGGCCTTGTCGACGGCGTTGTGGCGTCCGACGTCTTCGGCCACCGACAACAACTCACCGTCGGCGCCGAAGAGGGCCGCACCGTGCAGCCCACCGGTCTCGTCGAACACTTGTTGGAACCTCCGGAGTTCGGAGGACATGGCTTCCAGGCGTTCCACGTCGATGATCGGTCCGGCCGGTAGTGGCGCGGCCGTCATCCGCACTGCATCGATCGATGCCTTGCCGCAGACGCCGCAGGACGAAGTGGTGTAGGTGTTGCGACGAAACTGCTCGGGGTCGATGTTGATCCCCCGGGCGGGGACGAGGCGGTAGCGGTCCGAGTCGAGACGATCCACCCGGATGAGATCGGCGGGGTCACTCACGATGGCTTCGGTGAGCGCAAAGCCGAGGCCCAGCTCGCGGTCCATGCCGGGGGTTCGCATCAACACCGCAATCGGAGTCGAACCGAGACGGAACTCCACCGGTGCCTCTACGGCCAGTGCGTCGATCTCCGACGTGGCCTTTGCATCCGTCAGCCGGAACACGGGTCGCTGTGAGCTCTGCACTTTCGAAAGGGTACGCCGCCGCCGAAGGAACCCGCCGGGTCTCCCGGCTGCGAACGACCTGCGAGACTGCAGGAATGCGAGCCCACAACTTTGGCGCAGGTCCCTGCACACTTCCGCTCGGCGTGTTGGAGGAGGTCCGGGACGAGCTGGTCGACTTCGAGAGCTCCGGAATGTCGCTTCTGGAGATGAGCCATCGAAGTGCCATCTATGACGCCGTTCATCAGTCGACGATCGATCGGCTTCGACGAGTGGCGGAGGTCCCGGACGACTTCGATGTCTTGTTCATCCAGGGCGGAGCGACGCTCCAGTTCGGCATGGTGCCGATGAACCTGCTCGACCCCGACCGAGCCGGCGGCTACGTGGTGAGCGGCAGCTGGGGGAAGAAGGCGTTCGCCGATGCCCAACTGGTCGGCGATGCCTATGCCGCATGGGATGGAAAGGAGAGCGCGTACACGACGATGCCCGATGTCGCCGAGCTCACCGTGCGGGCCGGAACCCGGTACGTCCACGTGACGACCAATGAGACGATCGGCGGGATCCGCCTCTCGGCGCTGCCCGATGTCGATGTCCCCCTCGTCGCCGACATGTCGTCGGACTATCTCACGCGTCCGATCGAGTGGCCTCGATTCGACCTCGTCTACGGCGGTGTCCAGAAGAACCTCGGTCCGTCCGGCATGGCCGTCGTGTTTCTGCGTCGCGGAGTCTCGTCCACGGCTGCATCGAGACTTCCGGCGTACCTGCGGTACGGGTGGCACGCCGAGGGCAACTCGCTCGCCAACACCCCGCCGATGCTCCCGATCTGGATGATGGGCAAGGTGCTGGAGCGAATCGAACGAACCGGTGGGATCCGAGCGCTGCAAGACCGCACCGCCGAGAAGGCCGTGCGCATTTACCAGGTGATCGACGAGAGCGACGGGTTCTTCCGGAGTCCAGTCGATCCGGCGGTGAGAAGCCACACCAACATCGTCTTCCGGCTCCCGACCGAGGACCTCGAGCAGGCGTTCCTTCAGGAGGCGGAACGCCGTCACATGATCGGATTGAAGGGCCATCGATCGGTGGGCGGGCTGCGGGCGTCGCTGTACGCCGCGCTGGAGATGGGCAGCGTGGATGCGCTCGCCGCGATGATGCGCGATTTCGCCAACCGCCGGGCGGACACTGCCTGACCGGCCGGTGTGAGCGCCCGGACGAGGGGGGTTATACTCCGGCCCGACAACCAGGACGCTGCTGCGAGGTGGGCGCCCAGCCCGCCTCGTCTTGTGATGCAACGACGTGTAATGAAGACGGATGATGAATCTGCGGGTGACGTCGGCTAGCGGCGGGAGCCGAGGACCGGTCTCCTGCCCCGGCTCGTCCACCGCGTATTGGAGCAATGAGCCGAGAAACCGTGACAGAGCGAACCGCAGATCCCATCATTCAACGCGTCTGGCATCTGGCCGAGCCGTGGTTGGGCGCCGAGCGCGTCGAGCTCGACGATGTCGAGATGGTCGGGGTCGGCCGCGGCCGCACGTTGCGGATTCTGGTGGATCATCCAGAGGGCATCGATCTCGATCGAATCGCCGCCCTGAGCGACGGTTTGTCGCGGCTGCTGGACGACTTGCCTGCGTTGGCCGACCCCTACCAACTCGAGGTGTCGTCTCCGGGGCTGGAACGCAAGCTTCGTCGCCCCCGCCATTGGGAGAAGGCGGTGGGGGCCGAGGTGTCGGTGAAGGTCCGCACGTCCGATGCGCATCGAACGCACAAGGGCCGGCTGGCGTCCTTCGACGGTGAACGGATCACCCTCTCGCTCGGCGGCGACGACACCCAGCAAGTCGAGTTCTCGATCGGAGATGTCGCGACCGCCAAGACCGTCTTCCGGTGGGAGAAGGCGCCGAAGCCAGGCAAGAAATGAGGAGAGCCCGATGAGGATCGACGCCCAGGTCATGGAAGCCCTCGAACTGCTCGAACGCGAGCGGGGGGTGCCGGTCGAGACCATTCTCGATGCTCTGGCGAATGCGCTCGTCTCGGCATACAAGCGGTCGCCCGGTGCCGCCGAAGAGGCGCGTGTCACCATCGACCCCGACTCCGGCGAGATCACGGTGTACGCCCAGGAGCTCGACGAGGACGGAAACGTCACCAATGAGTGGGAGGACACACCCGACGACTTCGGGAGAATCGCCGCGCAGACGGCCAAACAGGTCATCGCCCAGCGTCTCCGAGACGCCAAGCGCGAACAGGTCTTCGACATCTACGAGGGACGCGAGGGCGACCTCATCACCGGCATCGTGCAGCAAGTGGACAACCGGTTCGTCATTCTGGATCTCGGCGATGCCGAGGCGTTGATGCCCGGTTCGGAACGGATCCCTTACGAACGGCTGGACCGCGGCAACCGGGTCAAGGCATTCATTCTCGAGGTGCGGAACGAAACCAAGGGCCCCCAGATCGTGGTCAGTCGAAGCCATCCCGATCTGGTGCGCCGGCTCCTGGAACTCGAAGTTCCCGAACTCGTCGACGGCACCATCGAGATCGTCGGTATTGCCCGTGAGCCCGGTCACCGGACCAAGATCGCGGTGGTCAGCCACGATCCGAACGTGGACGCCAAAGGAGCGTGCGTTGGAGCGCGCGGTTCGCGAGTCCGCCAGGTCGTCAACGAGCTGCGCGGCGAGAAGGTCGATGTCGTCCAATACCGCGAGGATCTGGGTTCGTTCATCGCCGAGGCGCTGGGTCCGGCCAAGGTCAAAGAGGTGCTCATCGACGAGGAGGAGAAGACGGCGACGGTGATCGTCAGTGAGCATCAGTTGTCGCTTGCAATCGGCAAGGAGGGGCAGAACGCCCGGCTGGCCGCTCGATTGAGCGGTTACAAGATCGACATTCGGTCGGATCAACCGGTCGAGGAGGTGGAGCCGGAACCGTCGCCGGCCGAAGCGGATGCCGGGTCGCAGACCGAGCCGACGGAGGGCGAAGTTGCCGTCTCCGACGAGAACGCCGACGATGGTGCCGCACCCGAGGGGGCCGCCGCAGCTGTGGACGAGCCTCCCGGGGGCGGCGAGGAAGCGGAGGATCCGGTCTCGTTGGCCGGCCCGGACGCAGACGAACCCGACCCGTCGGGCGCCGAGGAAGCCCCAGCAGAGGAAGCCCCAGCAGAGGAAGCCCCAGCAGAGGAAGCCCCAGCAGAGGAAGCCCCAGCAGAGGAAGCAGAGGAAGCCCAGCAGAGGAAGCCCCAGCCCCCAGCAGAGGAAACCCCTGCCGAGGAAGTCGTAGCCGAAGAAGCCGGTTCCGACGACGTGGGCGCCGAGGCCGATGTCGAGGCTTCGAACGAAGAAGAGTGAGATCGTCTGCGGACGATCGCCCCAAGGATCGATGACGGAGTGAGCGTGGCGAAGACACGAGTGTATGAGTTGGCCAGAGAGCTCGACCTGGAGTCGAAGGACGTGCTCGACCAGGCCAAGGCCCTCGGGTTCGAGGTCAAGACGGCATCGTCGGGTCTCGACCCGGACGAGGCTGCCCGCGTACGCGATGCACTCTCGGGCGCGGCCGCCCAGCCAGAGCCCCAGCCAGAACCCCAGCCAGAACCCCAGCCGGAACCGGAGCCGGAGCCCCAGCCGGAACCGGAGCCGGAGCCCCGGCCAGAACCGGAGCCGGAGCCCCGGCCAGAACCGGAGCCAGAACCCCGGCCAGAACCGGAGCCAGAACCCCGGCCAGAACCGCAACCGGAGTCCCAATCCCGGGCCCAACCCGAGTCCCAGCCGGCTGATGACGCCGCCGCGGAGGAGGCCGAGGCCGACGAAGTGGGTTTGGTGGCGGTCAGCGAGGGGATCACGGTGTCGGAGTTCGCCGCGGCCATCGGCCAGGGTACGGGGGCGGTGGTCAAGGAGCTGATGACTCGCGGGGTACCCGCCGGGGCCAACGACCCATTGCCGATCGAGCTGGCCGAAGAGGTGGGAGAGGTCTTCGGTTTCATCGTCGATGTCACCGAGCCGGCCGAGCCGGCCGAGCCGGACACCTCCCGTGCCGGTGCATTGCGGGAGGCTCTGACCTTCGATGACGACCCGGCCACGTTGCGCCCGCGCCCGCCGGTCGTCACCGTCATGGGTCACGTCGACCACGGGAAGACGACTCTGCTCGACACGATTCGGAAGGCCAACGTCGTGGCCGACGAGCACGGTGGGATCACCCAGCACATCGGTGCCTACCAGGTCATGGTGGGTGACAACCGCATCACCTTCATCGACACACCGGGCCACGAGGCCTTCACCACGATGCGGGCTCGCGGCGCCGACGTCACCGACATCGTCGTGCTGGTGGTGGCGGCGGACGACGGCGTGATGCCCCAGACCATCGAGGCGATCAGCCATGCCAAGGCGGCAGGTGTGCAGCTGGTCGTGGCCATCAACAAGGCAGATCTGCCGGGTGCCGACCCCTTCCGGGTGCGGACGATGCTCACCGAGCACGATGTGATCACCGAGGAACTGGGTGGAGATGTCCCGAGCGTGGAGGTGTCGGCGCTGAAGGGTGAGGGTGTCGACAACCTGCTCGAGGTGATCGACCTCATCGCCCAGCTCCAGGAATACAAGGCGAATCCGCATGTGGCCGCCACCGGTGTGGTCGTCGAGTCTCAGCTGGATCCGGGTATGGGCCCCACCGCTACCGTGATCATCAAGCGGGGGACCATCAAACAGGGCGACGCATACGTTGCCGGTCCGGTGGCCGGTCGGGTCCGGGCGATGCTGGACCATGAGCACAACCGGATGAAGCAGGCAGGTCCCAGCTCGCCGGTCTTGATCATGGGGTGGTCGGACGTGCCCACCGCCGGCGACATCGTCGAGGTGGTCAAGAACGACAAACAAGCCCGGTCGATCGCCGCCGAGCGCGCCGAACAAATCCGGGTCGAGGACCAGGAGACCATCACCGGCCGCGACCGGCTGAAGAGCCTCCTCGAGAAGCTTCGCTCCGAGGAGACCGAGTTGAAGGTCGTGCTCAAGGCCGACGCCCACGGCTCTCTCGAGGCCATTCGTGATGCCGTCGCCAAGATCACCCGCGAGGACGCCAGCATCGACATCGTCCACGGTGCGGTCGGCGGTATCTCCGAGAACGACATCACGCTGGCCGAGGTGACCGGGGCGGTCGTCATCGGCTTCAACGTTCGACCGGACTCGAAGGCACGACGGGCTGCCGAGACGACGGGCGTGGAGATCCGCTCGTACTTCGTCATCTATGAGCTGCTCGAGGAACTGGAGCAGATGCTGGTGGGTTCGCTGGCACCCGACACCGAGGAGCTCGTGCTGGGCGCAGCCGAAGTTCGAGCGATCTTCAAGGTCCCGCGGGCCGGGACGATCGCCGGTTGCTATGTCACCGAGGGCGTCGTCCAGCGTGGCGCCAACGCCCGGTTGCTCCGAGACGGCGTGGTGGTCTACACCGGCAAGGTCGACTCCTTGCGTCGCTTCAAGGACGACGTTCGCGAGGTCGCCACCGGATTCGAGTGCGGAATCGGCCTCGAGAACTACAACGACGTCAAGGAAGGCGACGTCATCGAGGTGTTCACCCAGCGTGAGGTCCCCCGGACCTGATCCTGCGAACCGAGCGTCCGACGACGTGCCCCACCCCCGCCGAACTCGAAGCCGCTCGCTTCAACGCCGGAGTCGGGCTTGCCCAGGTCGGGCTTGCCAAGGTGAGAGATGCCGAGGGGAGAGATGCCGAGGGGAGAGATGATCGTCGCCGGGCTGCGGTACGAGCTGCATCTGCCGTCTGCACAGTCACTCAAGGAAAAGCGGTCCGTGTTGCGTCCGGTGGTCGAGGGCCTCAAGCGACAGGCGTCGGTCAGCGTGGCCGAGGTCGACCATCAGAATGCCTGGCAGCGGGCGGCGATCGGCGTGGCGATCGTGGGGAGGTCCGACGACATCGACGGCCTGATCGAACTCGTGAATCGATACATGGACTCCCGGACAGAGGTCGAGGTGCTCGAGACAATGCTCGGATTCCTGGACGTCTCCGAACATGTCGACGGGTCGTCGTGAGGCGCCGTCCGGCGCCGGGCCTTTCGGCTGGATCGGTGACCTCGGTACCCTGGTTCGAGGTCGATGCCAGGAGGTCGGAGCGAGGTGTCTGAGCCTGGATTCTCTCGAATGCGGCGGGTTGATTCGATCGTGCATCACGTGATCGCCACCGAGGTCGAACAACTGAAGGATCCGAGGCTCGAGCTGGTGACGATCACCGGTGTGACGACTGCCCCCAATCTCCGGCGGGCCACGGTGTTCTTCTCGTGCCTCGACTTCGAGAAAGCCGACGACGCCCGGCGAGGGTTGGAGGCGGCCGCCCCCCGGCTGCGCCGGATCCTGGGGTCGGAGGTCCGGATGAAGTACACGCCGGAGCTGGAGTTCGAGCTCGACGGCGGGGTTGCCGCCGGCGCACGGATCGACGAGGTGCTGCAAGAAATCGCTCGCCGGCGTCGTGCCGGTGAGGAGGAGTGATGGAACGGTCGCGTGAGCTCATCGAAGCCGCTCGGCGAATCTCCCGGGCGGATCAGATGGTGTTGTGTTGTCACGTCGGTCCGGACGGCGATGCGCTCGGATCGATGCTGGGGTTGGCGTGGGCGGCCAGGCGGCGGGGAATCGAAGTGCTCCCGTCGTTCGGCGAGCCGTATGTGCTTCCCGAGATGTATCGATTCCTTCCCATCGACCTCCTGGTTCCTCCCGCCAGCATTCCTGCCGAGCCGCGTCTGATGATCAGCTTCGATGCAGGATCGATTGATCGGCTGGGTTCGCTGGCCGAAGCGGCCTCCATGGCCGAAACCTTGATCGTTGTCGACCATCACGCCTCCAACACGGGTTTTGGGCACATCAATGTCATCGAACCCGAGGTCTCGTCCACCGCAGAGCTCGTCTCCGAGCTGCTCGACGAGATGTCGTGGGATCTGGACGAGATGACCGCCACCTGCCTCCACACCGGAATCGTCACAGACACCGGCCGTTTCCAGTATTCGAACACGTCGGCGGCGACGTTGGCGGTCGCGTCGAGGCTGGTGGCGGCGGGAGCACGACCGGAGCGAGTCGGTCGCCATGTGTACGAGGAGTTGCCCTTCGGTTACCTCCGGGTCGCGTCGGCCGTGCTCGGCCGAGCCTCTCTCGAGATCGATCGGCGGCTCGTCTGGTCGACTCTGCACGCATCGGACCTCGAGGAAGCGGGCATCGGCATGGACGAGACCGACGGCCTGATCGACGACCTTCGGGTCGCCCGGGAATCCGACGTCGCCCTCCTGCTGAAGGAAGTCGGCGATGGCCAGGTGAAGGGGAGCCTCCGGTCGAGGGGGCGCATCGACGTCGGTACCATCGCGGCAGAGCTCGGCGGGGGTGGCCACCACAACGCGGCCGGCTTCACGTTCCGGGGAACCGCCGCGGCCGCCGTCGACGAAGTTCGCTCCCGACTCGCCCCCCTCGACGGCTGAGTTCGATCTTGTCGTCGGGATCGTTCCTGATCGTGGACAAGCCGTCCGGCGTCACCTCCCATGACGTCGTGGCGGGGGTTCGTCGGGCTACCGGAGTCCGGAAGTGTGGACATGCCGGGACGCTGGATCCGATGGCCACGGGCGTGGTGGTGGTGGCGGTGGGATCGGTGACTCGTCTGATCCGGTATGTCCAGGATGCGGAGAAGGAGTACCTCGCGTCGGCGGTATTCGGCGTGGCCACCGACACACTCGACGCCGATGGCGAGGAGATCGAGCGCAAGGAGATGAACGTCGACCAGCGTCAGGTCGAGAACGCCGCCCGGGGTTTCATCGGCGAGATCGAGCAAGTGCCTCCGATGGTCTCGGCCCTGAAGCATCACGGCAGGCGTCTCTATGAGCTCGCACGGGAGGGCATCGAGGTCGAGCGTCGATCGCGGACGGTCTTCATCGACGAGTTCGAGATCACCGCAACCGGGCCGCCGCCCCATCCGGTCGTCGACTTCCGAGTGGTCTGCGGGAAAGGCACATATGTGCGGGTGCTGGCCGACGACCTGGCCCGCGCCTGCGGCGGTCGCGCCCACCTCGTGGCGTTGCGGCGGACTCGGATCGGCGGGCTCGGGCTCGACCGGGCGATCTCGCTCGAGGGCCTGGACCGATGGGAAGAAGCCGCCCTCACTCCCGCCGCCGCACTCGGGCACCTTCCGGCGGTGACCGTCGACGCCGACGTCGCGCCGCTGGTGCAGAACGGACGTCGCGTGGAAGTGGCCACCACCGGCCACGAGGTGGTGCGAGTTCTCGACGAGACCGGGCGGCTCCTGGCGGTCTCCCGCCCCGAAGGCGGGAGGCTCGTGCCCGAGGTGGTGGTCCCGCAATGACAGAAGTGCTGACCGGAGACCCGTTGGGATGGAAGCTGGCAGAAGCAGTGGAGACCGCGGTTTCCATCGGAGTCTTCGACGGAGTCCACCTCGGCCATCGTCGGGTGCTGTCCACGCTGGTCGAATCCGCCGAGTCGCGGCATCTCACACCGACGGTGCTCACCTTCGACCCGCACCCGCTGGAGATCGTCGCGCCCGAGCGCGCTCCGCGCCTGTTGTCGACGATCGGGCAACGGATCGAGCGTTTCGCCGAGCTGGGTTTCCAGATCGTGGGTGTGCTTCCCTTCGATCAGATCCGGCGGATGCAGCCCTCGGTGTTTGCCGAGGACGTCCTGGCCGTCCGGCTCGCGGCTCGGCATGTCGCCGTCGGCGAGGACTTCCGGTTCGGGCTCCACCGTGGCGGCGACACCGAGACGTTGCGAGCAAGCGGCTCCCAAGCCGGCTACCAGGTCGAGGTGGTCGATCTTCTCGATGCCGAAGATGCGCCCATCTCCTCGAGTCGTATCCGGAGCTTGCTCGAATCGGGCGACGTCGAGGAGGCGGCAACACTCCTCGGGCGACCATACGAGCTCCGAGGGATCGTCGTGGAAGGAGATGGACGCGGGCGCTCGATCGGGATACCCACCGCCAACCTCGCCATCGACGAGCGAATGGTCATCCCCTTCGACGGCGTCTACGCCGCATGGGCCGTCGTTGGTGACGATGCGCACCGCGCCGTGGTCAACGTGGGGTTCCGGCCCACCTTCGGGACCGCCCGACGCACGGTGGAGGCGCACCTGCTCGACGGCGAACACGATCTCTACGGGTTGCAGGTCGGATTGGTGTTCCTCGGCAGGATCCGAGGTGAGCGGAAGTTTCCGGACGCGGCCGCCCTGGTCGAGCAGATTCGCGTCGACATCGAGTCCGCATCGGCGATACTGGTCGGCGCGTCCTCCCCGGGAGCGACATGAGCTATGTCGGCGTCTTCGAGTTGTTCAAGGTCGGGATCGGCCCGTCGAGCTCGCACACGGTCGGGCCGATGGTTGCGGCCTACCGGTTCGCCGGCGGGCTCCCGGGCACGGTTGTGCGTGTCCGGGTCGAGTTGTTCGGGTCGCTGGCGCTGACCGGTCGAGGGCATGGTACCGACCAGGCAGTCGTCATGGGCCTCGCCGGACATGAGCCGGCGACCGTGGGAATGGACGTGGTTGGCACGCTGTGGGATCGGACCGCCAACACTCGAGCGCTGAGGTTGGCGAATGGCGTCGAGATCGAGTTCGACGTGACGTCCGACATCGTGTTCACCTCGGCGTTTCGCCCGGAGCATGCCAACGTCGTGGAGTTCACCGCGTTCGACGCTCACGGCGTCGCGATTGCCGATCGATCGTTTGCTTCCATCGGTGGTGGCTTCGTGGTCGAAGCCGGTGATCACGAGGCGGCGTCGGTGGAGGCCGTGCCGGTGCCGTACCCATTCGACAGCGCTACGGAGTTGGTCGATCGGGCGGGAGGCGGGACGATCGCAGACGTGGTGCGCGCCAACGAGCTGGCGTTTCGCGACCGGGCGGCGCTCGATGCGGGGCTCGACCACATCGCCGGCGTGATGTTCGAATCCATCGACCGGGGACTGCGCGCCACCGGCCTGCTGCCCGGGCCGTTGGGTGTGCGGCGACGCGCCAGGGATCTGGCGCTCGATCTCGCCGAACACACGGTGGCCCGTTCCCTCCCACCATCGGAGCCGACCGATTGGGCGGGGGTGTGGGCGATCGCCGTGAACGAGGAGAATGCCGCAGGACACCGAATCGTGACGGCGCCGACCAACGGAGCTGCAGGCATCGTCCCGGCCGTCCTTCGATTCCTGACCGAGCACTGCAAGCCGACCGCCGAGCAACCGATTCACGAGTACCTGTTGACCGCGGCCGCCATCGGCTCGCTGCTGAAGGCGAACGCCGGAATCTCCGGTGCCGAACTCGGATGCCAGGGCGAGGTGGGATCGGCATGTGCGATGGCGGCCGCCGGACTGACGGCTGCACTCGGAGGAACACCTGCCCAGGTGGAGAACGCCGCCGAGATCGCCCTGGAACACAATCTCGGCCTGACCTGCGACCCCGTCGCCGGGCTGGTGCAGGTGCCATGCATCGAGCGCAACGCGGTCGGGGCCGTGAAGGCGATCACGGCGGCGTCGTTGGCGCTGCGCGGCGATGGCACCCATGTCGTCTCGCTCGACACGGCGATCGAAACGCTGCGGCTCACGGGAATGGACATGGATCGGCGGTACAAGGAGACCAGCCTCGGCGGCCTGGCGGTCACGGTTGCCCTTCCGGACTGCTGACGCAGGATGCATTCGAGCGAATCGGTCTGTCGTGGTACACTCCCGTCGGCTCCGGTCTCCGGTCGCCTCTCTTTCCTTCGAAGTAGCGTGAATCCGCATCGGAATTCGCTCCTCGCAGGAACACGAACGTGCCCCACGTATCGGGGAACACCCACTGAGGAAACTTTCACACGCGTATGAAGACCACACAGGACATCATCACCGAGTTCGGAACCCACGACTCGGACACGGGCTCTCCCGAGGTCCAGGTGGCGCTGCTGTCAGAGCGTATTGCCCACCTCACCGATCATCTGCGAGAGCACAAGCACGATCACCACAGCCGGCGAGGGCTGCTGATGCTGGTCGGGAAGCGCCGTCGACTCCTGAACTACCTGCGAAACCAGGATGTCGAGCGGTATCGTTCCCTGATCTCGGCACTCGGCCTGCGCCGCTGACGTTCTACGGGGAGCGAACGACCGCTCTCCGTTTCCGCGTTGCCAACGACGCGGAACAGTTCCACCCACGCGGTGGGATCGCCGATCCGCTACGGGTCGGACACACAACGGGGTTGATGACCGGTTGTCAGTGGCGATCTCTCGACACGGCCGAGAGATGACCACTGGTAACGGGTCGACGCCCCCCGAACCAAAGGAGACACCGTGCCAGAGTTCACGGTTTCCGGCGAGGTCGGTGGCAAGACCATCAGCTTCGCCACGGGCAAGCTCGCCCTGCAAGCCGACGGCGCCGTGGTGGCGTCGCTCGATGACACTCAGATGCTGGTCACGGCGACCGCCAATCGGCGGATACGGGAAGGCGTCGACTTCTTCCCGCTGACCGTCGACTTCGAAGAGCGGATGTACGCCGCCGGACGGATCCCCGGGTCCTTCTTCCGGCGTGAGGGCCGGCCCACCGAACAGGCCATCCTCACCTGCCGGCTGGTGGACCGACCGCTCCGCCCTTCGTTCAAGGACGGCTATCGATGCGAGACCCACATCGTGATGACGTCACTGGCGGTCGACGAAGACAATCCGTTCGACGTCGTTGCGCTCAACGGAGCCTCGGCGGCATTGTCGGTGAGCCCGATTCCCTTCGAGGGCCCGATCGCCGCGATTCGCCTGGCGCTCAAGGACGGCGAGTGGCTGCCGTTCCCGACCCATGAAGACCTGGAGTCGTCGGTGTTCGAACTCGTCGTCGCCGGTGGTCGGAGTGGAGACGACGGCATCGACATCATCATGGTCGAGGCCGGCTCGACCACGAATGGGCTTCGTCTGATCGGCGATGGCGCTCCACCGTCGGATGAGGCGACGGTGGCTCGCGGGCTCGAAGAGTCCAAGCAGTACATCGCCCAGCTCGTCGACCTGCAGCTCGAACTCGCGTCGAAGGTGGAGAAGCGGCACGTCGAGTGGCCGGTAGCCGTCGACTACTCGGACGAGGTCCGCGCCGATGTCGAGCGAGTGGCCGCCTCGAAGCTGGCCTCGGTGATCACCATCGCCGACAAGCACGACCGGAACACCGCACAGGATGCAGCCCTCCAGGCCACGATGACCGAGCTCGGTCTCGATGCCGCGGACGCCGATGCCGAGCGGGTCGGCCAGGTCAAGCGTGCGTTCAAGGCGCTCATGAAGGACATGATGCGGCGTCGCGTGGTCGAAGACGGCATCCGACTCGATGGCCGGAGTTCCTCCGACCTCCGCGACCTCTCGGTCGAGGTGGGTGTGGTACCGCGGACGCACGGGTCGGGGTTGTTCCAGCGGGGAGAGACCCAGGTTCTCAACCTCGCCACGCTCGGAATGCTCAAGATGGAGCAGATGCTCGACAACCTCGGGATCGAGGAGTCGAAGCGCTATATGCACCATTACAACTTCCCGCCGTTCTCGACGGGGGAGGCCGGGTTCATGCGCGGTCCCAAGCGTCGAGAGATCGGGCACGGTGCCTTGGCCGAGAAGGCCGTGCATCCGGTGGTGCCGACCCCGGAGGAGTTCCCGTACGCACTCCGTTTGGTTTCGGAGGTGCTGTCGTCCAACGGCTCGACGTCGATGGCGTCGGTGTGTGCATCCAGCCTCTCGCTGATGGACGCCGGCGTGCCGATCATCGCTCCGGTCGCCGGAATCGCGATGGGACTCATCCACCGGGATGGGAAGTACGTCACCCTCACCGACATCCTGGGTGCGGAGGACGCACTCGGAGACATGGACTTCAAGGTGGCCGGTACTGCGGACGTGATCACTGCGCTCCAGCTCGACACGAAACTCCAGGGACTTCCCTCCGAGGTGTTGACCGGCGCACTCGACCAGGCCCGTGAGGCCCGGTTGAAGATCCTCTCGGCGATGACCGACGTCATCTCCGAGCCCCGCGTCGAACTCAATCGTCACGCTCCCCGGATCGAGGCCGTCGAGATCCCCAAGGACAAGATCGGCGAGGTCATCGGTCCCAAGGGCAAGGTCATTCGAGAACTCGAAGAAGAGACCGGCGCCACGATCGAGATCGAAGAAGAGGGCAACATCGGAATCGTCCGTATCGCATCGAGTGATGGCGACGTCTTGGCCGACGCCAAGGAGCGGGTGATGATGATTGCCTTCCCTCCGGAGCCAGAGCTCGGCAAGGAGTACGACGGCAAGGTGGTGAACATCACCAAGTTCGGTGCCTTCGTCAACATTCTCCCGGGGCGGGATGGCCTGCTCCACATCTCCAAGCTCGACAGCTCGCGACGGGTGGATCGGGTCGAGGACTACCTCGAGATGGATCAGATCGTCAAGGTGACGGTCGGAGAGATCGATCGGGGAGGAAAGGTCTCTCTCGATCTGGTCGATGAGCTCGAGTACACCCCGCGAGGTGGTGGGGCCTCCGACGGAGATGGTGGTGGCCGCGATCGTGGAGGCCGTGACCGTGGCCGTGGTCGCGATGGCGGCCGGGGTCGGGATGGTGGCCGTGGTCGCGATGGTGGCCGGGGCGACCGGCGCGGTGACCGTGGTCGCGGTGGCGACCGGGGCCGGCAGTCCTCAGGTCAGCCCGCCAGCGATGGCGATCGGCGCAAGCCGGCGGTGTCGTTCGACGAGGCCTTCGACGAGATCGATCGAGCCTGACGCATCGAGGTCTCCGTCCAGCGGAGACCTCGATGAGAACCGACACAGGGCCTCGGAGCGGGAGCTCCGGGGCCCTGTGTCGTTGGCGTGGGTGAGAGCCCGACGCTTCAGGCAGTGATCGGTGTTTCCTCGGGTCGGCGGCCACCGATGACCAGCAATGCACCGCCGAGGGTGATCATCGCCAGCGCCACGCCGGTCATGCGATCCGACTCTGCCCCGGTGTCGACGATGCGGATCGCCGTCGTGTCGGAGTCGTCGTTGTTGGTCAGATCGGGCTCGTCGCCGGACGAGCGGACCTGGGCCGGATTGGTGACGATCTCACCCGGGTCGGCGTCGATGGTGGTGCTCAGCGTGAACACCGCCGTGGCTCCCACCGCCATGTCGTCGGGATTTGTGCACGTCAGGGTGCTGGCGGCCACCGAGCAACTCCACCCGGCCGGCTCGACGACGTCTTGGAAGCCGAGCTCCGCGGGAAGCTGGTCGGTGAGGGTGATCGGTCCTGGTGCGGGAAGTGGTCCGTCGTTCCGCACGGTGATGGTCCAGTCGACGGTCCAGACGTCGTCCTTCCCCTCTGTGGCGGCGCCGGCGCTCTTGGTGAGCACCAGATCGAAGGTGTCGGGATCGTCGTCGTAGCCGAAGTCGATATCGGAGACGACCGTGTTGTCCGGCAGGGTGACCTGGGTCTCATCGTCGAGCGTGTCGTCCAGGTCGAAGACCTGTTCGAATCCGGCCGGGACATTGGTGGTGTCCACTCGCACGATGTAGTCGCCGGGGCCGACGGTGAAGCCGTAGTCGCCGTTGACGTCGGTGTTGATCTCGGCGATCTGTTCGTCGTCGGCGGTGCCGAGCGTGGCGTCGGGGCCCGGTCCGACGAGGACGACGCGCACACCCTCGAATCGATTTTCACCCGAGTCGATGACTCCGTTGCGATCGTCGTCGTGCCACACGGTCCCCTCGAGACGCGACGCCGGCTGCTCGGGCACCCGCACCTGGGCCTCATCCTCATCGTCCTCGAACGGCGTGCCGTCTTCGTTGCCCGGAGTCGAATCGATGTCGTCGGGTTGATCGGCCGCAGAGATCTGCGCAACGTCGATGTAGACACCGGGATCCGCATCGTCGGCGACGGTGATGTCGTAGGTCAGCGTTCGGCTTTCGCCCACGGCGAGGTCGAAGCCGGTGAGCCAGCTGATCGTCGTTCCCGACAACACTCCGCCATCGCTGATGTTGCCGACCTCGCCGAGGCCCGGCGAGACCAGCTCGTCGGTCACCTGGATGCCGGTTCCGTCGATGGTTCCTTCGTTCGTGACGACGATCGAGAATGTGACGGTTTCGCCGCGTTCGGCGACCTCTTGGGAGGCGGTCTTGGTCAACGCCAGGTCGAAGAAGGGTGCGTCGACGACGACGATGGTCGAAGACGATTCGTCGTCCTCGGATTGGTCGCCGTCGTCGTTGCACGGGATGGAGTCGATGTCGGTCTCGTTGGCGGCACACACCTCCGTGAAGTTGGTGATCTCGCCGAGCTGGTCGGCGGTCACGGTGATCGACAGGGTGGCGCTGGCGCCGGCCACGAGATCTCCGACGGTCCACGTTCCGGTGGTCGGGTCGTATGCGCCCCCGGAGTCGTCGCTCACATAGGTGACACCGGCCGGCAAGAGGTCCTGCACCTCCACCCCGGTTGCATCATCCGGACCTTCGTTCACGAGAACCTGGGTGAAGGTCACCTGCTGACCAAGTCCCGGAGTGGGGTTGTCGACGGTCTTGTCGATGGCCAGGTCGATCACGTTCGGAACGGTCCGACACTCCACACCCTCATAGTCGCCACCGGTGACGCCGAGGTCCATCAGCTTGGTTCCGACACCGGTGACGGTGTCGAAGCTCCACAGGTCGTTGGGCGTGACCCCGACGGCGCCGGTCGTTCCCAGCAGTACACCGTTCCTATCGAAGGCGAGCCCCTCGACGTCGTCCGCGCCGGAGAGCGAGGGGAGTGAGGTTCCCACGCCGGTGACGGGATCGACCGTGATGGTCTGGTCGTTGGGCGGGGTCTTGACCGTCGCGAACAGCGTCCCGGTGCCGGGTTCGACCGACATGTCGTCGACGATGTTGAACTGGCTGCCCGGTCCGGTCACATACACGAAGTCATCGCCGCCGAAGACGCCGGGCACGATCGCCCCGGTGGTGATGTCGATCTGGAACAGGGGATCGGGTCCGTTGACGACCGCGGTCCCCCACATCACGCCGCGAACGGCGTCCCATGCCAGCGAATCGACGTCGTCGATCTGGAGGGTGGTGGCACCGGCCGTGGCGCTCCCGAACGGACCGATGGAGGTATAGGCGCCGGTGTCCAGGTCGATGGTGCCGAAATCGTCGGCATCGGCTGCGTACAGGACGTCTCCCGGGCCCATGGTCACGCTTTCGATGTCGGGGACACCGGTTGGGCCGATGAGGGTCTCGGTCAGAGACATCAAGTCGATCCGTCCGAGCGCGTTGGTGGAATCCGCCACCACGAAGCACTCCTGTGGGACTTGCTGGGCGACGGCCGGCGCCGCCGCCAACATCGTCCCCACCATGGCCGCAGTCGTCGTCCACGCCGTCATCCGGCGTCCAATACTCGCCCTCATGGGTGCCCTCTTCCCCGATCGATTGGTTTCGTGCGGTGCCGCTGTCGTGCCGATCCCAGCGCCGACTCCAGCGTCGTTGCCGCCCCCGGTGCAGCCACCGTCGCCGCCGCGTTCGCAAGCCACCGGTGCGGTGACCATTGGGGGCCGGCACGCCCCCGGCCGACGCCGAATCGATCGCCGCCGTGCGCCGACCTTAGCCGGGGACGTGGGGCGGCGAGCCCCGAAAGTCATCCTCGGATGAGTGGTTTGTACTTGATGCGATGCGGGTCCAGAGCCTGCTCCCCGAACTCGGATCGCATGTACTCCTCGTACTCAGCGTGATTGCCCGTGAAGAAGCGCACGAACGAGTTCCCCTCGAAGGCGATGATGTGTGTGGCCACCCGGTCGAGAAACCACCGATCGTGGCTGATGACGAGCACACAGCCAGGAAACCGCGCGATGGCCTCCTCCAGCGCCCGCAGGGTGTCGACGTCGAGGTCGTTGGACGGTTCGTCGAGCAGGAGGACGTTGCCGCCCGTTCGCAGCATCTTCCCGAGATGGACTCGGTTCCGCTCGCCGCCCGACAGGTCTCGAATCCGCTTCTGCTGGTCGGAGCCTTTGAAGTTGAGCGAGGCAACGTATGCCCGAGCGTTGACGTCGGTACCGCCGATGCGAAGAGTTTCGTTTCCACCCGAGATCTCCTCGTAGACGGTCCGCTCGGGGTCGAGGTCGTCCCGGCTCTGATCCACATAGGCGAGATCGACGCTGCTGCCGATCTCGATGGCACCGTCGTCGGGCCGCTCGGTGCCCGTGACCATCCGGAACAGGGTCGTCTTGCCGGCCCCGTTGGCACCGATGATGCCGACGACGGCCGCCGGAGGGATGGAAGCCGTGAGCGATTCGATCAACAGCCGGTCGTCGTAGCCCTTGGTGACATCGGTCAGCTCGATGACCTTGTCTCCCAACCGCTGCGTGAAGGGGATCTCGAGTGCCAATCCGTCGGGCCGGCGCTCTCGAGCCTGCGCCTCGGCCACCAGCTTCTCGTAGGCCCCCAACCGCGCCTTGCCCTTCGCCTGCCGCGCCCTGGGGGACATTCGGACCCACTCCAGCTCACGGGCGATTTCCCGGCTCCGGGCATCTGCATGCTTTTGCTCCTGCTCCAGCCGCTGCTGCTTCTGTTCCAGCCACGAGCTGTAGTTGCCTTGAAACGGGATGCCCCTTCCCTGATCGAGCTCCAGAATCCAGCCGGCCACATTGTCGAGGAAGTACCGATCGTGGGTGACGGCGAGAACCGACCCCGGGTATTCGTGCAGGTATCGCTCCAACCACGCCACCGACTCCGCGTCGAGGTGATTGGTCGGCTCGTCGAGCAGCAGGAGGTCGGGCGCCGACAGCAGGAGCCGGCAGAGCGCCACTCGCCGTCGCTCCCCTCCCGAGAGCCGGTCGACGGGCGAATCGCCGGAAGGCACCCGAAGCGCGTCCATGGCGATGGCGACGGTGCGGTCCAGATCCCAGGCACCCGCCGCCTCGATCTTCCGTTCGAGCGCTGCTTGGAGCTCACCGAGCTTGTCGAAGTCCGCGTCGGGATCCGCCCACCGAGCGAGGACGTCGTTGTACTGGTCGACCAGGCCCTTGGTGGCCGCCACTCCATCCATGATGTTGCCGAGGACGTCCTTGTTCGGATCGAGTCTCGGTTCCTGCTCGAGGTGCCCGACGGTGTATCCGGGGTTGAGGCGCGCCTCGCCCGAGGTCGGTTCCTCCATGCCGGCCATGATCCGGAGCAGGGTGGATTTGCCGGCCCCGTTGTGTCCGATGACGCCGATCTTGGCGCCATAGAAGAAGGACAGCGAGATGTCCCGCAGAACGTCTCGATTGGGTGGCACGTGCTTCGACGCGCGATGCATCTGGTAGATGAACTCGGGCACGGCGCGGAGCGTAGCGGCTGGCCGGTGTCCACTCGGTGGTCGACGCCGGCCGATGATTTGGTAGCTTGCCGCAGGACGTCACCACGACGAGGAGGGACGTGGCCGCACACAGCCGAGAATCGGATGGGAAGATCGATGTCGTCGGGACTGGAGTCTCGCCGAGATCGCTCGACGACGTGGTGGAATCGATCCTCACCCCACCCCCGCAGGGCCAGTATGTGGCGATCGCCAATGTCCATTCATTGATGATGTCCCGACGCTCACCAGCACTGGCCGAGGCGATGGGGGAGGCCGATATCGTCACTCCGGACGGCATGCCGTTGGTGTGGGCACTACGCGGGCTGGGTGCGGCGGATCAGGAGCGGGTGCATGGCATGGCCGTCGTCGACGCGTGTCTCGACCGAGGAGTACGCACCGGCGCCCGGCACTACTTCTATGGCTCGTCGATCGAGACGCTCGACCAGATTCGCTCCAATCTCGCCGAAGCCGTCGAGGTCGTCGGGTTTCACAGCCCGCCGTTCCGACCACTCACCTCCGAGGAGGTCGACGAGGACGTCGAGCGCATCCGGCGGGCGGAGCCGACGGTGGTCTGGGTGGGTCTCGGAGCACCGAAACAGGAGCTGTGGATGGCCCGCATGCACCCCCGGCTCCCCGGTGTGAGCCTGGTCGGGGTGGGCGCCGTGTTCGACTGGTTGGCCGGCAACGTGACCAAGGCACCCGAGTGGATGCAGCGGTCCGGTCTCGAGTGGCTCTATCGCCTGGCGAAGGAGCCGCGTCGGCTGTGGCGCCGGTACATCTGGAACAACCCTGCCTACCTCGTCCTGCTCGGGGCCCAGATCGTCCGGACTCGGGTGACGTCCGTCAGTAGGCGCCGCGGCCGCTGAGCACGGCGGCGAACGTCTTCAGCATCAGGTTGAGGTCGAGGCGCAGACTCCAATGGTCCAGATACTCGAGATCCATCGCGATCCACGTGTCGAAGTCGAGGTCGGAACGACCGCTCACCTGCCAGATCCCGGTCACCCCGGGTCGGACGGCCAGCCGGCGGCGTGCCTCGCCGTCGTACACCGCCACCTCCTCGGGAAGGTGGGGGCGCGGTCCGACGAGCGACATCTGGCCGCTGAGCACGTGGAAGAGTTGGGGAAGCTCGTCGATCGACAGTTTGCGAATCAGTCGCCCGACGGGGGTGATCCGCGGATCGCGCTTGATCTTGAAGATCGGTCCTTCGGCCTCGTTGTACTGGCTGAGGGACTTCTTGAGGTGCTCGGCGTCAACGTACATCGAGCGGAACTTCAGAAAGACGAAGGGTTCGCCATCCTGGCCGATCCGGATCTGCCGGTGGATGATCGGGCCGGGCGAGTTCAGCCGGACTGCCAGTGCGGTGATGAGGAGAACCGGCGAGAGCGCCAGGAGCGCCAGGGTGGCACCGATGACGTCGATCGTGCGCTTGATGGCCAACTGCCACGGTCGAGCTGCGGCGAGACGCCCACCCTCGTGACCGGGAAGGATGTGAATGACCGCACCGGATGAGTCGGGGGCGGTGGCCGGCGCCCCCTCGGCGCCGAGTTCGATCACGGGATCGGGTGAGACGTCCCCGGATCGGTCGGTTGATCGAAGATCGACCGCCATCTCGGCCGAGGCGCCGTCGGTCAGGTCGACCTCGGTCGATTCCCCCACTTGATTCACGGCCCGCTTCGCAGACCTGGCCCGATCGGTTCCCACGCCGAATCTCTCCCTATCATGAGTTCCCACATCGCGCCGAAGGGGCCCTCAACCCCAATCCGACCGAATCACTTCGGCGACCGAATCACTTCGGCGGTGCGACGGGGCTCACTCCCTTTGAAATGTTCCCGTTCCCAAGACGACACGCTAGGTTGACCGGCGTCCCATTTCAAGCTTCTTTGTGTGCGCGATGGGTGCTCGTCGGAGCTTCCGATGGAACGTCTCGCGAACCCCGACTGCAATTGCAAGAGCACGTTGCGACGGGTTGATTCGATGGCCCATCGCTGCCGGGAATGCCCATGCCGTGAGGAGTGAGCGAGTCGTATGAGACGAGGTGGCGTCCCAGCCGTCGTTGCGCTGGTGGCCGTGGCGGTGGCGGCCGGAGTGCTGGTCGTTCAGAGTCGGGGAGCGGAGCGTTCGGTCGTGGACTCGAATGAGTCCGGCCCGGTCCCCTCCTTCGAGGCGTTCCCCGAACCGGTGGCAGATGCCGATCCGCCCGGGCCCCGCGCCGTTGAGATACCCTCGCGACGATCCGACGACCTGGTGGTCACCCCCGAGGACGATGTCGCGGCGATCATTGCCTCCGCACCGGTCGGAGCCACGATCCGGTTCACTTCCGGTACGTACCGCGAGCTGGAGATCGAGCCCAAGGACGACCAGACGTACATCGCCGAACCCGGGGCGGTGCTGAACGGTTCCCGGGTCCTCACCGGCTTTCGCCGCGAGGGGGCGGTGTGGACGTTGGGCGGGCAGGTCCACGGAAGCCCGGAGGCGGTGGAGGGAAACGAGTGGGGATTCTGTGATGAAGACCGGCCGGCGTGCGTGTTTCCCGAAGAGCTGTTCGTAGACGGCGAACGGCTGCTGCGAGTCCCGTCCGAACGCGCCGTGGAGCCGGAAACGTGGTACTTCGACTACGAAGGAGATCGGATCATCGTCGGTACCGATCCGACCGGTCGCCAGGTGGAGACGAGCGTCGCCCGGTGGGCATTTCACGGCGAATCGGATCGGGTCGAGATTCGCGGATTCGAGATCGTCCAGTACGCCAGTCCGGGTCGACAGGGCTCGATCAACCCGCGTCGAGGGGGCCGGATCGGACCGGCCGGACGCAGCTGGACGGTCGTCGGGAACACCTTCCGGAACTCGCACGGATGGGCGGTGAAGATGGAGGACGGCATGACCCTCGCCGACAACGTGATCGCAGGCGGAGGCCAGGGTGGCGTGGGCGGCGTGGCCGAGGGCGTGTTGATCGAGCACAACCTGATCGAAGGCAACTGCACGGCCGGTTTCCGCTGTCTCGGATGGGAGGGCGGAGCGTTGAAGCTCAGCACCTCCGACGCGACCATCCGCGCCAATGTGGTCCGAGGCAACTTCGGGCACGGTCTCCACACCGACATCGACTGCGTCGACGTCGTGATCGAAGCGAATCTGGTGGTGGACAACCAGGGGGCCGGTATCCATCACGAGATCAGCGGTCGGGCGGCGATTCGCTCCAACACGGTCGTCGGCAACGGGTACCGCCCGGACGGCGAACGCGATGCCGGGATCTTCGTGCTCAGCTCGTCGGACGTGCTCGTCGAAGACAACGTGGTGGAGCGCAACGCCAACGGCATCTTCTTGCGCCAGGATCATCGGACGTCCGAAGGGCTCCTCGAACGGGTGGTGGTCCGTGGCAACGAGGTGATCATGGGCGCAGGAGCCAAGAGTGGCTTTGCGTTCAGCGAGCGGGCCCTGTTCGTCGACCCTTCCGCAGCCCAGATCGTGTTCGAGGCCAATCGCTACGTGCTCACCGAGGGCGTGGCGGAGGAACAACCGTTCCAAGCCGACGACGACCGTCTCGACGTGGACGGATGGCGCACGTCGGGTCGGGACGTGGACGGTTCGTTCGTGGTGTCGGGGTGAACATCCTTCAGGTCCACACCGCCTACCGGGAGCCGAGCGGAGAAGACTCGGTGGTCGCCGCCGAACTCGAGCTCCTTCGTTCGGGGGGTCATTCGGTGACGGCGTACCATGTCTCCAACCCCCCGGCAGCGGCCGCGGCGATGGCGGCGCTGGCGGTTGCTCCGTACAACCCGAGAGCCGCTTCGAACATCCGCCGGACGGTTCGCGACGGAGATTTCGACGTGGCCCATCTCCACAACACGTGGTTCGCCATGAGCCCGTCGGTGGTGAGGGCGATGGCGGCGGAGGGCTTGCCGGTCGTGATGACCTTGCACAACTATCGATTGGTGTGCGTCAACGGGTTCCTGACCCGCGACGGCCATCCCTGTGAGCTCTGCGTCGGCACCCATCCGTTCGCCGGAGTTCGGTATGCCTGTTTTCGAGGATCGCGCCCGCTCTCGACGATCGCAGCCGGCACGATCTGGGTGAATCGCAAACTGGGGTCTTTCGAAGGGGTCGATCGGTTCATCGCCCTCTCGTCGTTCGCCAAGTCTCGAGCGGTGGCCGGCGGTCTCGATGAGGAACGAATGGTGGTCATCCCCAACTTCGTGCCCGATCCTGGGTCTCGCGCCGCCCCTCCATCGCAGTCCGACGCGGTCGTCGCCGTCGGGCGAATCGACACGACCAAGGGCTTTCACACCCTGGTCGAGGCATGGCGAGCCCGGCCACCCGACGGGCTTCGGTTGCGAATCGTCGGCGACGGCCCACTCCGATCCAGCCTCGAGGCCGCCGGGGGCGAGCGGATCGAGTTCACCGGCCGGCTGGATCGGGCCGGCGTGCAGCGGGCGATGCTCGACGCCCGGGCTCTGGTGTTCCCCACATTGATCTACGAGAACATGCCGATGACGGTCTTGGAGGCGTGGGCAGCCGGCCTTCCGGTTCTGGGTTCGCGCCTCGGCACCACCGAGGAGATGCTCGAGACCGTCGACGGTGGCTGGCTGGTGACCCCGGGCGCCGTCGATGACTGGACCGAGGCGCTGCAGCGGCTCACCGACGACGGCGAAGTGGATCGGATCGGTGGGCGCTCCCGGCAGGAGTACGAGCGACGCCACACGCCGGAGGCGGCCCTGCGGATGCGCGAGGCGCTCTACCGGGAGGTTGCGAGCCGCTGACGGCGGCGATCCGGTGGCGCACGTCTCGAGAGCGGACGATCCGCGTCGGCGAGGCCGACCATGAGGGCGAAGACGACCAGGTTGAAGTTCAGCCAGCTCCCGAAACCTCGCCCGATGGCGTTCTGGAGCACCAGGCCGACCAGCAGGATGGCGAACTCGGGGTCGAGGCGGGCGCGCAACCGACCGACCGCCCACGCGACGACGAAACCGAGCGTGACCAGCAACGGAATGAATCCGAGCAGGCCGACGCCGACGACCGCTTCGAGATACCCGTTGTGGAGGTGGGTGAACTCTTCCGCGCCGATTGTGGCCAGCGCCGAGTAGCGAGAGCCGCCGAACCCCCAGCCGGTCCACGGCCGAACCACGAACGCATCCCAACCCGCCTTCCAGAACACCGTCCGCCCGGTCAGCGTGTTCAGTGAGCCCTGGACCTGATCTCGCGAGAGGATGTCGAGGATCTGGTCCGAAGCCAGCAACGCCACGATGGCCATCGAAGGAAGTCCCAACAAGAAGAACGCCTGGCGGTTCACCAGGTACACCACCACCGTCAACCCGATGGCCAGGATCGCCACGCCCTGGCGCCCGGACGCCAGCACGATCGCCAACGCGGAGATCGCCGCCACCATCCCCCACAGCGCCCGCTGACGCCCGATGTTCTTGAAGTACAGTACGGCGGCCGCGGTGGCGATCATCGCACCGCGAGCCGACACGCTGTTCGACGACGCGTACGGCGGAACCAAGGTGTCCCTGACGAAGAATCCGCGTCGGCTGAGGGTCTCGGCGAACATCGACGGGACGAGGAAGAAACCCACCACCGCCACGGCGATGAGTACGAACTCCAGATAGATGACCAGCGCCAGGGTTCGTTTGAGCGCATCGGAGGCGTCGGGGCGCGAGGTCAGGTGCCAGACGATGACGAAGAGTGTTCCCAGCTCCAGCACCTTGCCGACGGTCTGGATCGGCGCGGTGGCGTAGACGACGCTGAGCGCCGCCACCGCCACGTACGCGCCAAACGCCGCAATGGCGAAGCGGCGGCGACGGACGGTGTCCGAGATGCGGATCGAGCGGCGTGCGGCCGGGAAGATGACTCCGAGGGCGCCGACCACCAGCAGGCCCCGCAGTCCGGTCTCGAGCATCGGGGAGCCGCCGCCGGATGTCTGGAGCCGAGCATGGATCGCCAACATGAGGAACACGAGGGCCGTGTGCTCGCGGGCGAGGCCGGCGGAGACGTTTCGCAGCGGACCGGGGAGGCGACCACGACTGGAGATGGCGAGGGCGATGCCCCAGAGGAGGATCGTCAATGCCAGCTCGGTCATGGCGAAATCCTATCGGCGGTGCGGTTTTGGGCCCGACGCGGCCGCTCGGCTCCGCCGAGGGGCGGTCGAACGATGAGCGGGGATCACGCCGGGAGGATCGAGAACACCGCGTTCAGCGGGGTGTCGTTCTCGAGCTGGATGCGTCGTTCCAGCGTGCGCTTCCCGAGGTCGTAGCGAGCGATGTGGGTGCCATGGCTGCGCTTGAACCCGTCCTTCACCCAGGCGACGTTCTCACGGATCGCAGTCGGCCGCAGGCGCGAGAACCCGACCCAGAGCTGGTCACCCTCGAAGCAGAGTCCGCGACACCAGCCCAGCGCCGAGCCATCGCCTTCGATCGCTTGAAGGTCGATCACATCGAGCACCTCGAGGGTGGAGGTGTCGGCGATCGCGATCTTGCCGTTCACGGTGGTGAAGTAGACGAGTCCCTCGCGGACGACCCCGTCGTGAACGCGCTCCACACCGATGTCGATGCGGCGACTGCGGTCCTCGATCGAGATGGCGTCGCGCTTGTCGAAACGAGTGACCCAGATCTCCTCACCGAGTTTGAAGACGTGGTTCGGGTGCGCCTGATACGGCTTGGTGGTGTCGACACGTCGGTAATCGACCTCGGGGTCGAATCTCCCGTTCCACGGATCTTCGCCCAGCACACTCCAGCGCTGTTTGACGTCGCCCTGTCTGGTGATCTCGATGAGCTGGTCGAGTCCGGTGTTCACGACCAGGAGGGTGTCGTCCGATCCCGGGATCACATGGTGAACGTCGTGGAAGCTGGGGAGCGAGATGTAGCCCGTGCGCTCCAACGATGGGTACGAGAGGATCAGCACCTCGGTCTGGGTGGTCAACAGCAACTCGTCGCCGTGACGGCTGCCCTGCTTGAACAGGACGGCGGGCTCGTCGGCCGCGGTGGCCTCCGGTGGCGATTCGTAGCTGAGCAACGTCTCGGCGGCACCGGACTCGGTGTCGAGCGTGATGAGGTGGGCCTTCTTGTACTTGTACCAGCGCTTCTGTCCAGCGCTGAGCCCTCGTGGTCGTCGCTGTTCGCCGCCGGTGATCAAGAGTCGCATCCAGCGTCCTTGGTCGAGTTGAAGTCTTCGATCGGGAGGTCGGATCCGTGGAGAAACGCCTGATGGCTCCCCACGTCCGATCGGCTCCCGGCGGTCCGGCAACCTAGCACCTGACGATCGCCCGGTGAAGGGGCTCTCGAAGCCGTTTCGGGGTTCGGATCGGGAGGTTGATTGACCACCCCGTGTCGATAACATGATGGCCAGGACGTTCACATGGCAGTTCCATGCGACGTTACGGGGCGAGTTCGTGGGGGATCACACTCGGCGTGGACATCGGCGACACTTCGCGGGTGCGGCGCTCATCTCGTCCGGGTGGTGGCTCCGGTAGCGCCCACCAGCGCTTCGGCCGAAAGCAGGTTTGCAAGGGATGAGCAGAACGACACCCATGTCAGATGTCGCGCACCGTTCGCGCCTGCTGGCCGTGTCCGTGGCGGTCGTGCTCTCCTCCATCCCGCTCGCCCGGCCCGCTCACGCGGCCGACCAGCCCGTCCCCGCCAATCTGGCGACCGGGGCGACGGCGAGCCAGTCCACGACCCTCGGCGGCGGGACCGGCCCCGAACTGGCGATCGATCAACTCGTTTCCGGTTTCGCCGCGCAGGGACACATGGCCCGTACCCAAGCCGGGAACGAGGAGTACTGGCAGGTCGACCTCGGTTCCGACCGGGCCATCTCCCAGATCAAGCTGTGGGAGGGCATCGACTCGACGTCCACGAACGACCTGACCGACTTCTCGGTATTCGTGTCCTCTTCGAGCATGAACAGCCCGTCGCTCACCACCACCCGGAACCAGCCCGGGGTGACCGAAGTCGTCCACCTGGGGGGCGTCGACCAGCAGGTCGTCTTCGACATCGGAAGGTCCGCCCGATATGTCCGCGTCCAACGTCACGGCAGCGGGATCCTGTCGCTGGCCGAGGTGGAGATATTGGGGAGCGGTGAGTTCGCCGAGATCGATCCGGATCCGCTGCCGACCTGGGGCGCCACCGGAATCGAAGGTTCGATCACCGTCGATATCGACGCCGAGATCTTCGCCATCGAGCAGATCGGACGGACACTGTTCGTGGGCGGCCGCTTCTCGAAGCCGGTCCAGCGTCGCAACGGAACCACGATGGATCAGCCCTATCTCATGGCGCTCGATGCCCAGACCGGGGCCATTCTCGAGTGGTTCCGTCCACAACTGACCGGAGCGGTGCTGGCCTTGGAGGCCGCCCCGGACGGCTCACGCCTGTTCGTCGGTGGAGAGTTCTACTCCGTCGACGACCATGCCGCCACCTCCGGCCTGGCGGCGTTGGACCCGCGGACCGGCCACGTCGACCCGTCGTGGACCACGTCGATCGATCGCCGCTTCGCCCCGGGGCCACCCACGGTCAAGAACCTGGAGATCGCCGGCGGGCACCTGTATGCGATCGGTTCCTTCCATGGGGTCCGTGACCGGTCGGGTGTGCGCCGAAGCTCGGACAACGTGGCGCGTTTCGACCTCGGCACGGGAGACCACGACAGCGGCTGGCGGCCGAGGGTCTCCGGAGGAAGCGGGTACGGCATCGCCGTCGACCCCGGCCGGGGGCGGGCATATCTGGCGGGGACCTTCGATCAGGTCGATGGAGATACCAGCCTGTTCTCGTTCGCGGCGGTCGATCTGGTGACCGGGGATCCGATCCCTGGCCAACCCAGGTACCCGATCAACTCGGGGACGCACCTCGAGACGTTCGATGTCGTCGTGCACGACGATCTGATCTTCGTGGGTGGCTCCCAACACATCCTGACGGCGATGGATGCCGACTCGACGGGCTCGTTCTACTCGATCGTCAATCGGATCTACACCAACGGCGGAGGCGGGGACGTCCAGGACATCGAAGTGGTCGGCGATCGCGTCTACGCCTCGTGCCATTGCCGCGCCAATGTCTGGGACGAGGACCACACCGGCCGCATCTTCGAGGGGGGAGTGCGCGGAGTGTTCGCGGTCGACGCCGCCACCGGTCGCTTCGTCGACACCTTTCCGACCCAGTTCGTCGACTGGACGCTCTCGGCAGGGCCATGGGCGCTGCACGGCGGCGCCGACGCCTGCTTGTGGGTGGGTGGCGACATCAATCCGGTATCGGGCGGCCCCTATCCCGTGTCGCTGGGCCGCCTCTGTCCAGAGAACGGGCCCGCCGCGACCGGCCTCGGAGCGCCCAGCCCGCGCCCACCCGACACGACTGCACCGACCACTCCGGGGCGCCCGACGACCTCCCTCACCGGCGACGACGTCATCCTCGCCTGGTCCGGGTCCACCGATGCCCGGGGCGTCGCCTCCTACGGGGTCCGGCGGGATGGTGCGATCGTCGGCAAGACCCGGGAGACCACGCTGCGGCTCTTCGACGAGCCACCGGGGCGTCACAGCTATACGGTGGTTGGGTTGGACCCGGCCGGGAACCAGTCGGCTCCGTCGGCCGCCCGGGACGCGACGGTGCCCGACGACGTAGGCGCCTTTCGAAGCTTCATCGACGCCAATCTCGACTCGTGGCTGGCCGGCACCGAGTTCGGACCGTTCGTCTTTCGTGAGGATCTGGAGGGCGCAACCGCCCGCGACAGCTCGAACAATGATCCCCTTCCGTACCCGGGCGGCCGGTTCTACGGGCTGTACTCGCCGGGGGGCATGCCGGTCGATGACGGAGGCATCGTCGCCCGCATCGGTGGTGATGTCGACCCCGGCGTGACCTACGACGACCAGGCCGCCGGCTTCGAGGCGTCGATCGTGCTCGCCGAACCCGCCCCGCTCTCGATCGAGTTCGACTATCGCCTGACGACCGGCCGCACGATGAACGGGGTCTCCGCCGCCGTCTGGGTGGACGGCCAACCCCGCAATCCGGGAGGCAGTGGTTATCTGGAGACGCGAGGGAGTTCCTATGCGGGTGGGTGGGAGCACGCCGAGTTCGAGCTCGGCACGTTGGGTGCCGGGACGCACCAGGTGGTCATCGGGCTTCGGATCGACGAGCAATGGCGCAACATCCTCGCCCGCTTCGCCACCCTGGCGGTCGACGACGTCGTGATCGCCGATGCTCGACCCGGCGTGGAGTTGGTGTCTCCTGCGGCCGGCTCCGAGGTGACGGGAACCCAGCAGCTGGTCGTGGCGGCCACCGACCACCTGACCGCCGTGACCAACCTGGACGTCGACATCTCCGTCGACGCGGGCTCGTCGTGGCTGCCGGCCACGTACGCGAGTGGACGGTTCTCGCGAGATGTCGACACCACCGCGCTCCCCGACGGCGATCTGGATGTTCAGGTGCGGGTCTCCGACACGGACGGCCACCAGGTCACCGTCATGTCCACGATCGTCGTCGACAACCGGCGATCGGTCGGAGAGCTCGCCGCCACCGAAGGCGCCGGCGTGGTCTGGCGGCTCGATGAGATGTCTTCGACCATCGCCGCAGATCTCATCGGGGGGACAGACGGAACCTATGTGGGCAACCCACAGCGTGGTATCCCATCACCGGTCCAGGACTCGGGTCGGGCGGTTCGCTTCGATGGCGTCGATGACGGCATCCGCCTCCCGGCCTCCGACCTCATCGACGGCGCGGTCTCCGACGCCTCGAGTGTGGAACTCTGGTTCTCGGCCGACAACGTCGATCGCCGAGGTGTCCTGTACGAGCAGGGTGGACGCGCCCGGGGAATGTCGGTCTACGTCGATGGCGGGAGGCTGTACGCCGGCGCCTGGAACACGGCGGCCGACGCCGCGCTCGACGTTCCCTGGACGGCCGGACCCGCTTTCCTCTCGGTGCCCGTGACCACCGGTGGGCTCCATCACGTCGTGCTGGTTCACGACGCACCACGGGGAGTCGTCACCGCCTACCTCGATGGCCGGTCGATCGGCTCGGTCCGAGGCGTGGGGCGGTTGTTCCCCGATCGCGGCCTCGCGGCGATCGGATACGCCCGCGGCGGAACCAGGTTCCACGACGGACCCGGCTCCGGGCAGGGTTGGTTCTACGACGGTCTGTTGGACGAGGTCGTCCGGTATCCGGTCGCCGTGGACCAGGCGCTCGTGACTCGGCACAACGAGGCGGGGCGATGAGCCAGACCGCCACCCAACGGCGACGGGTTCCGGCCGGACTGGTCGACGCCGCGCTGGCGTCCGGCGCCACGTTTCTCATGGGTCTCTTTGCCATCGGCGCCTTCGATCGTTCGACGCTGGGGTTCTACGCCCTGTTCATGGCGGCGTTCGGGCTCTCGACCGCGATCTCGACGAACGTCGCGTATGTCCCCGGCGAGAAGGTGGTGCTCGGGTTGGTGACCGATCGCCGTTCGCTGGCGGTGCGACGCTCGGTCGGCGCAGGACTACCGGCCGCGCTCGCCGGGGGAGTGGTGATGATCATCCCCGCACTGGTCGTCGCCGCTCGGGGCGCCGAGCCCGCCGTCGTCCAGGGCCTGGCGATCTCGGCAGGGTTGACCGCAGTCATATCTCCCATCCAGGACCACCTGCGACGGCTGCTCCATCTCGCCGGACGCTCGTGGAACGCAGTGGCGACGTCGGCCATTCAGGCAGCGGGTGTGGTAGCGGGGCTGTCGCTTCTCTCGGCGGCATCCGTCGACCCGGCCTGGGTGGCGTTCGGAGCGCTGGGTATCGCCAACGTCGTTTCGTCGGCGTTCGCCGTGCGAGCGGCCTCCCGGCTCGGCGAGTCGGGCTCCTTGACGGAATCGGAGATGGAGATGCTCGCCTCGGAGCTGCGAATGGCGCGCCTCTCCCGTTCGGGACGGTGGCTCGCCAGCACCGGCATCGTCTCGACCGGGAACAACCTCTTGGTGTCATCGATCATCCTGGCGCTGGCCGGCGAGGTGGCGCTCGGGTACGCCGAGGCCGCTCGCACCATCGCCCAGCCCGTCCTGGTGGCCGCCGTCGGGTTGCGAGCCGTCCTCGGGCCGGACTCGATGGCGGCGGCCCGTGATCGCAACCGAGCCGCCGCCGCCGCGACCTCGAAGACGTTTTGGACCGTGCTCGGTGTCGGTGCCGTGGTGTACGCCATGGTCGCCGGATTCCCGTGGGACTTCAGTCCGCTGATGTCGCTGGCCGACAAGGCATACGTGATCCCCGGTCTGGTGCTCGTCACCATCGTCGCCAACATCGCCAACGGGGGAGCCTTCCCGTCGCGGCTCGAGTTGATCGGGGCGGATCGGGAGTCCTCGCTGTTCCGGTCGGAGCTGTGGTCGAATGCCGCCCAGCTGGTGGTGGGCAGCGGAATCGCCGCCATCGGGGGCAGCTGGCTCGGCCCCGCGGCCAGACCACTGTCGATGGCCGCCCTCGGGAGTGTCCGGCTCGGGTTGTACCGGCGACCGCTGGCGGTCCACTACCGCCGGGACGCTCATCCCGTGGAGGTGAACACGTGAGTCATGCCGTGTTTCCGCCGGGACGGGACGGGCTGCGGGTTCCGGTACGGGATCGCCGGAGTGCGCTCTCGGGCCTGGCCATGGGCTCGCCGTCGTCACGGCGGGCAGAGTTGGCCCACACCGCCGCCTGGTGGGCCGTCAAGCTGTTCGGACCGCGCATCCTGCCGGGTCCGAGGCGCCGGTGGGAGCCGGCGATCGATCTCGAGGTCTGGGATCGCATTCTCACCGGCGTCGAGGCGACGATCGGAAGCTGGGAAGACATGGCCGTCTACGAACGGCGCGAAGGCCGTCGTGGCTTTCTGTTCGCGCCGCTCGTCGACGGACGACCACTGGCGGTCGTTCGTATCGGCGCGGTCGGCGACGAGGGTGTCGCGCACGAGGTCGCCGCCCTCGACCGGCTCGAGCAGTACTGCCCGGTCTCGTTCGTCACCCCACGGGTTCTCTCGGTGGGGGAGGCGAAAGGGTGGACCTATGCCGTGCTGACCTCGCTCGACCTCGGCCGGCATCGGATGCTGCCGGAATGTCCCCGAGCCGAGGTGACCGAGGAGCTGCAGGCGGCGTTGGTCAGCCTGCCGAGGCCGGAGGGCACCCCCGAGCACTGGCTCCCCGCCCACGGGGACTTCGCCCCTTGGAACCTCCGCACCTCGCGCGGACTCATTCCGGCGCTCCTCGACTGGGAGGTCTCCGGGTGGGCACCACCCGGAGCCGACCGCGTGTACTACTGGGTCTCCGCCGGTGCCATCGGGCGGGTCGTGGATCGCGGGTATGTCGGCGATCATCCCGAGGCGATCGAGTACTGGCAGAGCAAGTTGGATGGACGCCGCGAGGCGCAACGGCAGAAGGGTCTGGAACCGCCGATGCTCACGACCACACAGGCGACGTTGCTTGAATCGCTCGAGCGGATGGCCTCCGTATGAAACCCCGCGTACTGGCGATCGCCGGGTCGGATCGAAGCGGCACGACGCTCCTCGACACGATTCTCGGTGGGTACCCGAGCGTCTTCTCCGCCGGTGAGGTGTGGCATCTGTGGTCGCGCGGCCTCGTCCAAGGCCGGCTGTGTGGCTGCGGCGTGCCGTTGAACGAGTGCCCCACCTGGACGGAGGTGGTGGAGCGGGCCTGGCCCGAAGGCGTCGATTGGGACGTCATCCGGTCGGGGGAGCAACTCCTGCGGAGCCGCCGGTCGTTCCATGCGCTCGTGCCCGGACTTCGCCGGCGGTACCTCGACGAGTTGCGACCACTGGCCGCAGAGGTGGGCCCGTTGTATCGAGCGGTCACCGACGTGGCCGACACCCAGGTGATCGTCGACTCGTCGAAGCGGCCCACGTGGATGCACCTGCTGTCTCTCGTCGACGACATCGATCTCCGCGTCGTCCACATGGTCCGCGACCCGCGGGCAGTTGCCCACTCCCGCCGGCGCTTCAAGCGCCAGCTCGACGACAAGGTCGACCGTGGGATGACCCAACACCCTCCGCTTTCGACCGCTGTGTTCTGGAATGTGTGGAACTTGGCGATCGAAGGGTTCGAGCGCACCGGCAACCCCTTGCTTCGGGTGCGCTACGAGGACCTGATCGCGGCACCCGTGGCCGAGACCGAGCGAATCGCGCGGTTTGCCGGACTGGAACCGGTTGCCCATCCGACGCTCACGAATGAGTCCGTCGAGCTGATCCCGAGTCACACGGTGAGCGGTAACCCGTCCCGTTTCAAGACGGGCCGGGTGCCGCTGCGGAACGATGACTCCTGGAAGACCGACCAATCGCGGCTGGATCGGATCGCCGTCACGGGTGTCACCGCACCGGTTGCCCGACGGTATGGGTATCCGGTGGGAGGCGACGTAGCATCGACGACACGAGAGAGGCCATGAACGACGAAACCAGACTCGAACCAACCCTGCTCGGCGCGTTGCTGCGCTTCTGGAAGACCGCGCTGGCGGTCGCCATACTCGTGACGCTCGCCGCGACGCTGGCAGCCGCCGCGACCACGTCGCGAGAGCACGTCGCCGAGTCTTCGATGGTCCTGGCCGACCCCCGTGACGATCTGCTCTTTGAGACCGGACAGAGCATCCGCCAGGACGACTACGTGAACGACCAGGTCGACATCCTCAAGTCGGCGGAGATCGCCCGGCTCGCAGCGGAGAAGGCGCTGGAACGGGATTCGAGTTTTCCTTACACCACCCTGGCCATGCTCGATCGGATCACCATCAGCCGGGGTGAAGGGGCCGCATTGGTTCGCGTTCAATTCGAAGCGGAGACCCAGGAGTGGGCGGTCCACGGAGCCAATGCCGTGACGGCCGCCTACCGCGAGTTTCTCTCCACGCAGAACCAGGACCGTTTCGACGCCTCGATCGATGTCCTCGACGAGGTGTTGCGCGAGATCGACGACGAGATCGCCACCACCCGCGATGCCATCGTCGCGCTCGACACCGAGAGCTCGGCGAGTGATGTCGCGTTGCTCGATACGGTCAGCTCGCAGGTGGCGCGACTGCCCGACCTGCAGACTCGGCTGGAGAACACGACCGATCCCGATGCACGGGCGGAGCTGCGCAGCGAAATCGACGATGTTCGGAAGCTGGTCGACCTGACGTCGACCATCCTGTCGTTCCGGGACGCGTCCCCCGAGCTGACGATCCTGAATCAGCGGCTCACCCAATTGGTGAACCGGGCCGGGAACCTGTCGGAGCGACGTGAGAATCTGCAGGTCGACAGCCAGCTGTTGGAAGGTGGTGTCCGGTTCGACACCCCCGCCCTCGTGGCCGAGTCCTCCGGTGCCGGTGATCTCCGGACGATCGTCGCCAGTGCTTTCCTGGGCCTGGTGGCAGGGACGGCCGCCGCCTATGCCCTGGCGCTCCGCAATCGTCGCTTCAAGACGTCCTCCGAGGCCGGTCTGGTGGCGGCGGCGCCGGTGATCGCCTCGTTCCCGTTGATGCCGGACGAGGCGATGATCGGGGTGGTGCGCAGCGGCCGGCTTCCCGGTACGGCAGCCGGCACGTTCTTCGGTCCGGTGCTGGAGACCGTCGGGCGCTGGATCAAAGAATCCGACGAAGGCCGTGGCCTGGTGGTCGGATTCGCCTCACCCGGCCACGGAGGGGGCACGTCGTCCATCGTCGGCGCCCTGGCTCGAGCTTCGGTCGATGCCGGCAACCGGACGCTGGTCGTCGATGGAGATCTGGAGGTCCGCGACCTCACCCGGATGGTCGCCCCCGATGCGCTCGACGGACCCGGATTGATCGACCTGATCGATGAAGGCGTACCGGCCGCCGACGTGGTCACCTCCGTGTCTTGGGGCGGAGGCTCGTTCGACCTGGTGAGTCGTGGCAACCGGGGAGACGTCGACGCCGACTTCTTCCGCAGCGATGCGGCGCTGCAGGCGCTGGTCGAACTCGCCGAGGGCTACGACCTGGTCTTGCTCGACATGCCACCGGTGTTCCAATCCCAGGACGCGGCCACCGTCGCAGGAGCGTCCGACCGAGTCATGCTCATCGTCGGACATGGTGTGCAGGTGGGCGACCTCGAACGGGTTCGCGACGATTTCCGCACGGCCGGGGGAGTGGTCGACGGGCTGATCTACAACCGCGAACCGAGCGGCCGGAAGGCATCGACCGGATCGCTCAACGCTCTCCGCCAGGACTGATCACCGGCGTCGCCGGACCGGGCGATGCCGGTGCCGTCAGCGGGCCACTTCGCCCGGGTCCAAGATCCAGACGTTTTCCTCCGACAGCTCGTCCTGGAGGGACCGGGTGGTGCGCCCGACCAGTGGATCGACTGCGTCCCACACGACGATCGCTTCGTTCGCGACCCGCCGCAGCCAGGCGTCGCGGCGTGCGTAGCTGGCCGAGGCGGCTTGCCGACTCGCCGGTTCCCGCCGATCCAAGATCGTCACCTGGGACGCTCCGTCCCGGATGGAGACGAATCGTCGCCGGGTCTCCGCCGGCCAGCGTCGCTCGATTCCCGGATGGGCGAGCACGACGTGGAGCGGTACCGACGCCTCGAGCGCCGCTTCTGCCCCCAGCGTCTCCGCTCCCAGCCCGAGGGCACTGACGACCACCAGATCGGTGTGCATGGATGCCTTGGCCTCGATGATGCGGGTCAGATGACCGCGGATCGCCGCGTGGGCGTCATCGGCATCGTACCCACCGAGTTCGGGTGGGCGGTGTCCGGTCACCACCAGGACGTGGCCATCCAGTCGCGGTCCCGGTGATCGATTCTTGGGCGGGGTCGGATCCGAGCCGGTTCCTGGTGCCGTCGGACTACGTCGGTCTGCACCCCTGCCCGCCTCGAGCGCTTCGACGGCCAGTTGGTCGGCACGCTCGTTCCAGTGGTCGCCGGCGTGTCCCTTGACCCAGCGAAAGGTGAGTGAGCGAGCACGGTACGCATCGACCAGCGGCTCCCACAGATCGCGATTGGCGACCGGCTTCTTTTGACTGTTGACCCAACCTCGGGCGATCCAGCCCTCCCACCAACGATCCCGGAAGCAGTTCACGACGTACGTCGAGTCGCTGTGGATCTCCAGCGGCCCCGGGAGTGCGGTCACCGCCTCCAGAACCGCGGTGAGCTCCATCCGCTGATTGGTGGTGTGCGGTTCGAATCCGCTGGCCGCCTCGCCGTCGGGCACGACCCAAGCCCACCCGCCGGGTCCGGGATTGCCGGAGCAGGCTCCGTCGGTGTACACCACGGTCGGCGTCATCGGTCCTCCGCCAGACGGTGGGCGTGGAGCGACGCCCGGTGGGCGACCGCCTCCAGATCGACGCCGGTGGGAACGCCCGATTGCAGCAGACGCCGTCCACCCACCCAGACGGAATCGACTGCGGACGGAGAGCCGTTCCACACGATCCGGGCCACCAGGTCGTCGTCTCCGTCGTGGGGTGCCGGCGAGAACTCCGGCCGATCGAGGTCCAGCAACACCACATCGGCCTTCGAGCCCGCTCCGAGCGTGCCCAGGTCGGATCGACCGATGGCTCGGGCGGCTTCGGACGTGACCATCCGGTACGCCGTGGTCGCCGGGAGACGCATGGCATCGAGGGTCGACACCCGTGCCAGGCGGATGGCCGTCCGCATCTCTTCGAAGAGGTCGAGCCGGGCGTGCGATGAGGGGCCATCGGTGGCGATCCCGACCGGGAGTCCGGCCGCTCGCATCGACTCCACCGGTGCGATCCCCGAGGCGTGTTTGGTGTTCGAGCAAGGACAGTGGGCGACGCCGACGGTCGATGCAGCCAGGATCTCGATGTCGGCCTGGTCGATCCAGACACAGTGCGCGGCGATGACCCGAGCCTCGAGCATCCCGATCGACTCCAGGTAGGCCGGAACGCTCAACCCCGTCCGGGCGGTGACCCCGTCGCCCTCGCCCCGCTGTTCGGCCACGTGGATGTGGATGAACAGTCCCTCGGCGACGGCGACGGCACCGACTTCGCGCAGCGCTCGCTCGCTGAGGCTGTAGGCGGCATGGGGTCCGAGGCCGATGTCGATGCGGGGATGCGACGCCCAGCGGTCACGGAGCCGCACGCTGTCGACGAGCTGCGCCTCCCAAGTCCCGAAGCCGGCGAGTTGGTCGTCGTCGATGACGGGTCCGGTCAGCAACGATCGGGTTCCCACGGAATCGACCGCCCGGCCCATCGCATCTGGATGGAAGTACATCTCGGCGGTGGTGGTGATGCCGTTACGGACCTGTTCGGCCAAGCCCAGCGTCATCGCCACCTCGACGTCCTCGGGCTGGAGCCGTGCCTCCCGTGGCCAGATGACCTCGGTGAGCCACCGGTCGACCGGCAGTCCTTCTCCCAAGGTCCGGAGCAAGACCATGGGTGTGTGCGCATGGGCATTGATCATTCCCGGCACGAGGGCGCCCCGCAGGCGAACGATCGTGCGGTCGGCTGGCTCCGGTGCCTCGGCCAGCGGGCCGCTCCAGGTGATCGTGTCGTCGTCGATGTCGAGCGCGGCGGTCTCGATGATGGGGACGCGCCCATCCATGGGGATGAGCTGGTCGGCGACGAGTCGTTGGCGCATCGGCCCAGCGTACCGGCGTCGATCGGGGCCTCGCACCGGGTGCTTGGCCACCGGATGTGGGATGCTGGCGTGGTGCCGGAACTCCCCGACATCGTCGTGTACCTGGAGGCGTTGGAGCGTCGAGTCGTCGGCGAGACCATCCAACGATTTCGGGTGGTCTCGCCCTCTGTGATGCGCACGTTCGATCCACCCTTCGACACGGTCGCCGGCAAACAGGTGGTCGGGTTGGACCGGATCGGAAAGCGAATCGTCGTGGCCCTCGCGGACGATTTGTTCATGGTGATCCATCTCATGATCGCCGGGCGGCTCCGTTGGAAGGATGCCGTCGGTGCCTCGATCCCCAAGAAGGTGGGGTTGGCGGCATGGGACTTCCCGAACGGGACACTGCTGCTGACCGAGCAGGGCACCAAGCGACGCGCCGGTATCTGGGTGTTCCGGGGCAGGGAGGCGGTGGATTCCGAGAATCGTGGGGGTGTCGAGCCGCTGGAGGTCGACGCAACCGAGTTCGCCTCGGCGTTGACCAGAGAGAATCGGACGCTCAAACGGGCGCTGACCGATCCTCGCATCTTCTCGGGAATCGGGAACGCCTACTCCGACGAGATCTTGTGGGAGGCGGGGCTGTCGCCGGTGAAACGCACGGCACAACTGGATGAGGAAGAGATCGAGCGGTTGCGGAAGGCGGTGCGGACCTCGCTGGAGTCGTGGACCCATGCCTTGCGGTCCGAGGTCGGGGAGGGGTGGCCCGACCGGGTGACCGCCTTTCGTCCGGAGATGGCGGTGCACGGCAAGTTCGGCGAGCCCTGTCCCCGATGTGGCTCGGAGGTGCAGCGCATCGTGTATGCCGCCAACGAGACGAACTACTGCGCCACGTGCCAGACCGGTGGCAAGCTGCTCGCCGATCGGTCGCTCTCGCGGCTGCTCAAGGACGACTGGCCCTCCACCATCGAGGAGCTGGAAGAGCGACGCGGCTGAGGCGCCGGCCGCTCCGAATCCAATTCGGAGTGTCGTTGCGGATTGACATCGAACACATGTTCGATACAGTGTTCTCCCGGGTGTCGCTGACTCGGAAGATGCTCAACCAAGAAGATGCTCGATGTCGCTGTCTCTCCCAGAAGTACCGACGGAGGTCCGGCCGGAGCACGTGCCGGGAGCCCTGCCGGCGCTGCAGCCGGGGAGGATCGTCGAGTTGCATGGAGCCCCCGGATCGGGGTTGACCCGGTTGGGATTTCGACTGCTCGCCGAGCCATCACGACGGGTTCCGGTGGTGTACCTCGACGTTCGTGGATGGGTATCGCCCCTGGCGGCCTGGGAAGTGGGTGTCGATCGGAGTCGTCTGGTGGTCGTGCGGTGCCCCGATGCCCGGATGTGGTTGCAGGTGGCCGCCGTGTTGTGCGAAGGGGTTCGAGTGCTGATGGCCGAGGTTCCCCGGGGAGTGAGCGATCGCGACCTTCGGCGATTGGCCGCACTCATCCGGGCACGGGGTGTCCGGGTGGCGTTGCGGCCGGTCGACGCCGCATTGCCTTCCGGCGTGGCGCATCTTCGCATGCGAGGGCTCTCGGTCGAATGGGCCGGAGTCGACCGGGGCCACGGGAGGCTCATGGGCCGGCGGCTGACATGCGAGACATCCGGCAAGGGGGTGGCCGGGATGGAGCGACGGATCGAAGTGGAGGATCTCGGTGCGGACGATGTGCGTGTGGTTTCGGGAGTGGTCGCTCGGGAGGTCGGACGCGCCGTCTGACCAGGCGTGTTTGGTCGTGTCGGAACGGCCACCCCACGAGGTGGTGGCCGCCTCGCCCTCGGCGGGTGCCGCCGGGGTCGAGCTCGGAATGCATCGCCGAGCAGCCGAGGCCATGTGTCCCGAGGCCAAGGTGCTCGTCCGCGACCGTGAAGAGGAGGCACGTCGCTTCGAGCCGGTGGTGGTGGGGCTGGAGGACTTGATCCCCCGAGTCGAAGTGGTGGTGCCCGGCCTCGTCATGATGCCGCTGGCCGGCGCCACCACCTATTACGGAGCCGAAGCGGCGGTGGTGGAGATGGTCTCCGGAAAGCTGACGGCGCATCAGAGCCGGTTCGTCTCCAGTGCCCGGGTCGGGGTCGCCGACGGGCCGTTTGCCGCGGAGTGGGCGGCTCGAGCCGCGCAACCCGACGAGCCGACGGTCGTCACCGATACGCCGGCGTTCCTCGAATCACTCGATATCGCATCGTTGTCGGGAGCATCGTCGTCGAGGAAGGGCATGGAAGAGCTGATCGCCACGTTCCAGTGGTTGGGTGTCGGCACGCTGGGCGCACTCGCCGATCTCCCGCGGGCAGCCATCGCCTCACGGTTCGGTGCGCCAGGGTTGTCCATGCACCGCCTTGCCAGCGGGAACGACCGTTCGCTCGACCCCCGTCCGGTCCCGGTCGACCTGGCGATCGAGATGGACTTCGTCGACGAACCGCTGGAATCGGCCGACCAGGTCGCGTTCGTCGCCCGGGCGATGGCCGCCCGACTGATCCCCGCACTCGAAGGGGTATCACCCCATCGGATGACCATCGAAATCACGTCCGGGGACGGAACGGTTCGACGCCGGATCTGGAGCTCCCCCGACCCTTTCGACGAGCAATCGTTGACCGATCGTGTCAGATGGCAGGTTCGTGCTTGGTTGGAGCAAGGGGCAGTTCCGGGGGGAGTGGTCCGGCTTCGTCTCGACCCGTCCGATCTCTCCGATACCGGGCGGCAACTCGGCCTCTTCGAGGATGTTGCCGCGATGGACGAAGCCCATCGCTCTCTGGCGAGGGCCCAGGCGATTCTCGGACCTGACGCCGTGGTCCAGGGCGCTCGCCGGGGAGGAAGGCTCCCGGGCGATCAGGTCGCGTGGAGTCGATGGGGGGATGAGCGGGAGTCGGGCGACGGTACCGATGCACCGTGGCCGGGAGCGACGCCCGCTCCCTCCCCGGCATTGGTGCCACCACGACCGCAGCCCATCGAGATCGAGTGGGAGTCCGGTCATCCTGTCCGGCTTCGGCTCGGCTCTCGATGGGAGCCGATCTTGAACTGGAGTGGTCCCTGGCGGATGACCGGTCGGTGGTGGGAGGGGAAAGCGGCGTCCGACCGCTATCAGGTGGTGACTTCGGCAGGCGCCTTTCTCTGTGCCGTCGTCGAGGGCCGTGGGTACTTGGTGGGGGTCTACGACTGACCGAGTCGAGCGTGCAGCTCCGTGGCGCGTCGCGAGATATCCGCCTCCATGGTGCGGCGCAAGCGCTCGACATCGATGCGAGACAGGCCCGACGTCTCCACCGGAGAGTCGATGGTCACCACCACTCGCCCCCCGCGACGAATCAACCCATTCGGCGGCCAGATCGCCCGAGTCCCGGCGATGGCGACCGGGAGGATCGGCATTTCGGCGGCCGTCGCCATCATGAACGCCCCCTTCTTGAACGGCTGGGGGGTACCGTCGCGGCTCCGTGTCCCCTCCGGATAGATGATCAAGGAGTGCCCCCGAGCGATCACCTTCTCGGACTGCAGGTTCACCGATCGGATGGCGGCGGATCGTCCGCCGCGTGCCACTTCGACGATGCCGATGGCCCGCATCGCCTGCGCCAGGATCGGCACCCGGAACAACTCCTCCTTGGCGAGGAATCGAATCGGGAGTGGGACGGCGAGGAAGCACACCATCACATCCAGATTGGAGAGATGATTGGAGATGACGACGTAGGAGCGGTTGGCGTCGATGTGGTCCCGACCGGCGACCTCGAGGTCGACGCGCACGAGGCGAAGCCAGGTGCGAGCCCACGAGTCGACCAGCCGCTGGACCCGGGGATCGGATGGATCGCGGCGGCCGACCAAGAAGACGGCCGTGGCGTACCCGGCGGTCGCGAACAGGCCGATCGGAAGGACGATGGCGGTTCGGAGAAGATCGGTGAGCACCACGCGGCAACGTTAGCCACGGGTGCCTGCCGCGATGATTACCGTGCGGGCGGTGCAGGACAAGCAACACTGGCGCCGATGGGCGGCGTCGCTGTCGCCGCCCGATCGGGGCGAGTGCGAGGCGGTGGTGGATCACCTGACGGCGCTCCTGAACGGGATGGAGCCGACGGGGATTCTGACGTACCTCTCCATGCCGGGGGAGATTCCCGCCGAACGGGTCGTCAGTCGCTGTCCCGGGCACCGGTACGCCACCACACGGACGCCTCCCGGCGGGTGGTTGACGGTACACCGGCTCGATTCGGAGCGTGAGCGCCACCGATTCGGATACGAGCAGCCGGTTGCCGGAGCACCCGAATTCCCGTTGGAGGCAGTGGGGGCGGTGCTGGTGCCGGGTCGAGTGTTCGGCACCGACGGCTCTCGCATCGGTTGGGGCGCCGGCTACTACGACCAGTTGCTCGGCCGTCTTCCCGGCGCCCGGGCGGTCGGGGTCACGCTGGAGCGCCGGATCGTGGATCGACTTCCCTCCGAACGCCATGACGTCGCCATGCAGCTGCTCGTCACGGAGGAACGGATCATCGAGGTTCCGGCCAGAGATCGCTGAAGGTTTGCGGAGCTGATACGGTCCGGATCGTGCCCAGATCGGTCAAGAACAACCCACCGCCCGCGTGGCGGGCCTTCCTCGTTGCCCACGCGCAGATCACTCGACGGCTGGACCGAGATCTGCGGGCGTACCGGGACTTGCCGTTGTCCTGGTACGACGCGCTGCTACAGCTGGCCGAAGCGGGCGGCTCGTTGCGGATGGCGGACCTCGCCGACCGGCTCCTCCTGAGCCGGAGTGCCACCAGCCGCTTTGCCGATCGGCTGGAAGGGAACGGGCTGGTGACGAGAGAGGTTTGCCCGGAGGATCGGCGCGGGCTCCGGCTCACGCTCACCGAGCGAGGTCGTGCTCGTCTCGTCGATGCGGCACCCGCTCATCTCGACGGGATCGAGCAACTCTTCACGAACAAACTCGACGTCGACGAACTCGAAGATCTCCATCGCATCATGGAGCGTCTGGTCTCAGACCTCGACTGACGGCTCCTCGGATTCGAGCTCCATCCGAGCCCGCTCCGCCTCGAGTTCGGCCCGGGCTGCCTTCACCCGCTCGCCGAGGCCGAATCGCGACTTGGGTCGGAGGTCGATGACCGGCGCCACCACCTCACCGAAGGCCGTCGGGTCGTCGGGGTTGAAGGCGTACTGCTTGCTGTCGAGCGTGAGGTGATAGCGGAAGACCGTGACCCGCTCGCATTGCACATCCCGGAGTTTCCACGCTCCCAGCCTGCGATGTCCGGCGACCACCCGAACCCATTCGTCATCGACCTGAACGGTCGCCGATGTCGAGTCACTCGGGTCCGACATCGGTGTCAAACGTCCTCGATATGCGCCCATGTCTCCTCGTCCCTCTTTCCAGTCGCCCTCATCGACCTTCACCCGCAGGGGTCCTGGGCCGGCGGCGTTGCACGGGTGGCGTTGGTGTGGGATGCCCGGCTCTCTCGGCCACACCATCGACTCCCAGTGTTCAATTGTACACGCTGGGTGACCGATGTGAACCGGTCTGCCCGGACGGGTCGGACCGGGAGGGAGTCGGCGCTCGGCGGTACGATGACGAGGAGCCACCAGGAGCTGCGGCACCGTCGACATCATCAATCCCATCCGATTCGTGACGGCCACGACCCTCTTCGATGGTCATGACGCCTCGATCAACATCTTCCGGCGGATGTTGCAGGCCTCCGGCGCCGAGGTGGTTCATCTCGGGCACAACCGATCGGGCGAAGACATCGTCACCGCGGCCATCCAAGAGGACGCCCAAGCGATCGCCGTGACCTCCTACCAAGGCGGGCACATGGAGTTCTACCGGTACCTGGTGGAGCTCCTGGCAGATCGGGGCTGCGAGCACATTCGGGTGTACGGAGGCGGCGGAGGCACGATCCTGCCCGAGGAGGGCCGTGCCCTCGCTCGCGACGGTGTGGCACGCATCTACTCGCCGGATGACGGTCGAGAGCTCGGGCTCCAGGGAATGGTCGACGACATGCTGGCCGGAGCCGACTTCGCCACCGGTGAGCTCGACGGTATCGACGTCGACGAGCTCACCGACCGAGATGACCGTCTCGTGGCCAGGTTCATCTCGGCGGCGGAGAATCACGCGGAGAAGTATCCGGAGATGTTCGAAGCCGTCTCCGAGCGAGCGCGGGCGGCGGATGCGGTGGTCATCGGATTCACCGGAACCGGAGGCTCGGGTAAGTCCTCCCTGGTCGACGAGACCCTCCGGCGGTTGCTGCACGAGCCGGGCGAGCCGACGGTGGCGGTGCTGTCGGTCGACCCCTCACGTCGTCGCAGCGGCGGAGCGTTGCTCGGCGACCGGATTCGGCTGAACGCCATTCCGCACCCTCGGGCGTACATGCGCTCGCTGGCGACCCGACGGTCCCACCTCTCCTTGTCCGGCTCGGTGGCGACCGCCATCGACGTCGTGAAGGCGGCCGGATTCGACATCGTCGTCGTCGAGAGCTCCGGGATCGGACAGTCCGATTCGGCGATCGTCGACGTCGTCGACCTCGCGGTCTACGTGATGACGCCCGAGTACGGGGCGGCCTCCCAGCTCGAGAAGATCGACATGCTCGACTTCGCCGACCTGATCGCCATCAACAAGGCGGATCGCCGAGGTGCCCACGATGCCCTGCGTGACGTGCGCAAGCAATACCGGAGGAACCGGGTTCGGTTCGACGGCGAGGACGCCGACCTCCCCATTCACACCACCATCGCGTCGGACTTCAACGATCCGGGCACCAACCGGTTCTACCGATCGCTGATGGCGGAGGTTGCCACTCGTGGTGGTCCTCCGTCCGAGTTGTCGCTGGTCACCGAAGACGCCGCCAAGCACCGCATCGTGCCCGACCATCGGGTCCGGTATCTGGCGGAGATCGCCGAGACGCTGCACGAGTACGACCGTGAGACCGATCGGCTCGCCGAGGCCGCCGAGCAGGTCTATCGACTCTCGGCTGCCACCGAATATGCCGAGGTGCCCGAACTCGACCAGGCGTTGGATGCGGCGCGGGATCGTCTCGGGGACGAATGGCACGGCGAGCTTCGCCGATGGCCGGCGACCGTCGAGCGGTTCTCCGGTTCGGAGTACGTCTATGAGGTTCGGGGCAACGAGGTGCGGGCGCCACTCCGCCACGAGACCCTGTCGGGTCTGTCCGTTCCCAAGGTCGCCGTGCCCGAGTATCGATCGTGGGGGGATCGGCTTCGGTGGTTGCGGCGGGAGAACTTCCCCGGAGCCTTTCCCTACACCGCGGGCATCTACCCCCTCAAGCGCACCGCCGAGGATCCGACCCGGATGTTCGCCGGTGAGGGTCCGCCCGAGCAGACCAATCGTCGCTTCCACTACCTGGCTTCCGGTATGCCCGCCAAGCGACTGTCCACCGCGTTCGACTCCGTCACCTTGTATGGGGAGGATCCCCACGAACGACCGGACATCTATGGGAAGGTCGGAAACTCCGGAGTCTCGGTCGCGACCTTGGACGACGCCAAGAAGCTGTACTCGGGCTTCGACCTCTGCGACGCCGCCACGTCGGTGTCGATGACGATCAACGGCCCTGCCCCGATGCTGCTGGCATTCTTCCTGAACGCGGCGATCGACCAGCAGTGCGAGCGCTACATCCATGCGCAGGGGTTGGTTGCGGACGTGGAGGCCAGGATCGCCGAGCGGTATCGCAACCGGGCCCGGCCGGAGTATCACGGTCCACTCCCCGAAGGCCACGACGGTCTGGGTCTCATGCTGCTCGGGGTCACCGGTGACGAAGTCCTGGAGCCGGAGACATACGAGCGAATCGCCGCCGACACGGTGCGGAAGGTTCGGGGCACCGTTCAGGCCGACATTCTGAAGGAGGATCAGGCGCAGAACACCTGCATCTTCTCCACCGAGTTCGCACTCCGGATGATGGGAGACATCCAGCAGTGGTTCGTGGACAATGAGGTCAGGAACTTCTATTCGGTGTCCATCTCCGGCTATCACATGGCGGAGGCCGGCGCCAACCCGATCTCGCAGCTGGCGTTCACGCTGGCCAATGGATTCACCTATGTGGAGTACTACCTGGCACGTGGCATGGACATCGATTCCTTTGCGCCCAATCTCAGCTTCTTCTTCTCGAACGGAATCGATGCCGAGTACGCCGTGATCGGACGGGTCGCCCGGCGAATCTGGTCACGGGCGATGCGCGAACGGTACGGAGCGAACGAGCGATCTCAGAAGCTGAAGTATCACATCCAGACCTCCGGCAGATCACTGCACGCCCAGGAGATCGGTTTCAACGACATCCGCACCACCCTGCAGGCGTTGTACGCCATCTACGACAACTGCAACAGCCTCCACACCAATGCCTATGACGAGGCGATCACCACACCGACCGAGGAATCGGTGCGACGCGCCATGGCGATCCAACTGATCATCAACCGTGAGCTCGGCTTGGCGAAGAACGAGAACCCGCTGCAGGGTTCGTTCGTCATCGAGACGCTCACCGATCTCGTCGAGGAGGCGGTGCTGGCCGAGTTCGAGCGGATCGCGAGTCGCGGCGGTGTTCTCGGAGCCATGGAGCGGCAGTACCAGCGAACCAAGATCCAGGAAGAGTCCATCTACTACGAGACCCGGAAGGAATCGGGTGAGTACCCGATCGTCGGGGTCAATACGTTCCTGTCGAGCGACGGCTCACCGTTCGTGATCCCCGACGAGCTGGTGCGGAGCACCGACGCCGACAAGAACCGCCAGATCGCCAACACCCGGGCGGTCCAAGACCGGGCCCAGCCTCGAATCGCCGCGGCGCTCGACGCCCTCCAGAACCGGGCGCTCGATGGCGGCAACGTGTTCGCGGCCTTGATGGAGGCGGCCAAGGTGGCTTCGCTCGGCCAGATGTCTCACGCGCTCTACGCGGTCGGCGGCCAGTACCGACGGAACATGTAGCCGACGTCACGAACCAGCCCTCGGCGGTCTACGACCTGCGTGACCAGGTTGAACATCCCTTCAGGGCAGGTGGCATCGGGTCGATACCTTCTCGCGAAAGCTACCACTGGGAGTGGCGCGCTCGTGCGCTGGATGCGAAGCCGAGTCGGAATCACCACGCTGTCGATCGCTGTGCTCGCCGGCACGCTGACGTTCGGCGTGTCCATGCCGGGCCAGGCGTCGGACGGCTACATCTCGGTCGATGACGTCCATGGACCCGACGACGCCGGGACCCAGGCGGACCTCGTGTCGACGGCCATCGACTACGGACACCTCGACGAGCCCAACCCGACCCTCTACGTACAGTGGACTTGGGACGAGACGTCGTACACCGGGAACAACACCGGGGACGCATGTGCCCTCTTCGACGTCACCGGGGAGGGCGACGCCAACTACGCCGTCTGTGTGTCGATTGGAGGCAACCCGGCCGCCCAGCTCACCACTTCCCCCCGCGTGTACGAATGCACCGCCAACAACCTCAGCCCACAGCGGTGCAACGGCGACACTCCCATCGTGCCGTTTCTCAGTACCTGCTCGGTGGCCATCGTCGGCACCGATACGGTGGCGACCTGCGAGATCGACATGGACGACGTCGGGGCAGGCAGTGCCACGTTGATCAACACCTGCAGCTTCAACTCGGAGGAACCCAACTCCAACCCGGTCGATTGCGTCCTCGAGCCGGGCATGGGCGTGACGGTGGTCAAGGACGTCTCCGACGACGCCGCGGTTCAGACCGACTTCGAGGTCTCCATCGAGGCGACGGGCGTGGTGTCGCGATCGACCTTGGGCGACGGGTCGTTCTTCATCCCTCTCATCGACGGGACGCACTCGGTCTCCGAGGTTGGAGTCCCCGGCGGATATCTCCTCGATTCGGCAACCTGCACGTCGGGCGCGCCCGCCGCCTTCACCGTGACGCTGGGCGGATCCGAATCCGTGACGTGTACGTTCGTCAACCGGCCGGCCGTGTCGTCCATGAACGTGACCAAGACATTCAGTGAGTCCACGGTGGATGCCGGCTCCCTCGGGCGGACCTTTCAAATCGTCGTCACCAATGACGGTGAGACCGCTCTCACCAATGTCGTTGTGGGCGATCTGGTCGATCCGACGCTCGTCGTGACCTCGGTCACCTCCAACCTCGGCGGTGACTGCACCGCCACGAGCGGCAATGACGTGCAGTGCGTGATCGGCTCGATTCCGCTGGGGCAGTCCGCCACGGTCACGGTCACCTACCGGGTGCCGGAGACGGTCGAGCCGATCACGATCTCGAACACGGCGTCCGTCGTGAGCGACGAGATCGCCGTGCCGGTGTCCGGCAGCGACTCGCTCACCATCCAGGAGGATGTGGATCTGACGGTCTCGAAGTCCTTCACCGCCGATCCCGTGGCGGCCGGATCCACGGCCAACTCGTTCGTCATCACCGCCACCAACGAGGGGATATCGGACTCCGAGAATGTGCGGATCACCGACCTCGTCGATTCGACCATGACCGTCACCGGTGTCTCGATCTCTCCGTCCGGAGACTGCTCGGCGTCGTCGGGTCAGACCGTCGACTGCACGGTCGCCGACCTGGCCGGGGGCGCATCCGCCACGGTCACCGTCTCGTACGATGTCGGGGAGTCAGCCGACCCTTCGACGGTGACGAACACCGCCTCCGTGGCGTCCGACGAGATCACCACGCCGGTGACAGACTCGGCCGCCGTCGGGATCATCGAGGACGTGGTGCTGACGGTCACCAAAGCATTTGCGTCGGACCCGGTGGCGGCCGGGGCCACCAACCGCACCTTCAGCATCGTGGTGACGAACGACGGCGCCTCGGACGCCGAGAACGTTCGTGTCACCGACGTCGTCGATTCCAGACTCCAGGTCGGTGCAGTCACGTCGGCCACTGCGGATTGCTCGGCTACGGCCGGCCAATCCGTCGACTGTGCGATCGCCACGCTCGGTTCCGGTGACTCCGTGACGGTGGTCGTGACGTACTCCACCGACGTATCGTCGGCTCCCGACACCATCACCAACACTGCCTCCGCGACCTCCGACGAGGTGACTTCGCCGTCAACCGGCACCGATACCGTCCAGGTGGTGGAGGACGTGACCCTCGACATCGTGAAGTCGTTCGCGTCCACCAGCATCGACGCCGGATCGACCGGTCGGACCTTCTCGATCCAGGTGACCAACACGGGCATCTCGGATGCGGAAGGTGTCCGCATCACCGACTCCGTCGACCCGGCGCTGACGGTGCGGGGTGTCACCTCGAGTCTGGCCGACTGTTCGGCTTCGTCCGGTCAGAACGTCGATTGCGGCCTGGCGGTGCTGGCACCTGGGCAGACGGTGACGGTCGTCGTCACCTTCGACGTCGACGAGACGGTCGAGCCGGTCACCGTCACCAACACGGGCTCCGTGACGTCCGATGAGGTGGTCGATCCGGCAACCAGCCAGGCCATGGTGGACATCACCGAGGATGTCGTCATCTCCGCCTCGAAGGTCTTCTCCCCGTCGGTCGCCCCGGCGGGATCGACCGGAAACACCTTCGTCTTGACGGTGAGCAACGGAGGCGTCTCTGAGGCCGACAACCTCTCGATCGTCGACGTCGTCGACTCGGATCTGACGGTGACCGACGTGTCCATCTCCTCGGGCGGTGACTGCTCCGCCTCCGCCGGCCAGGTCATCGATTGCACCTTGATCTCGCTGGCGGCAGGAGACACGGCGACCGTGACCGTCACGTATTCGATCGATTCGGCCGTCACCCCGGGTCCGGTCGCCAACTCGGTGACCATGACGAGTGACGAGGATTCCACGTCGACGTCGTCCAGTGTCGAGGTCGCCAGCGATGTGGGTTTCCTGGTTGCAAAGAGCTTCGACTCCGCTTCGGTGGTGGCCGGGACAACCGGTCGCTCGTTCACGATCTCGGTCACCAACTCCGGGCCGTCCGATGCATCGGCGGTCCGGGTGCTCGACAGCGTGGACCCCGATCTCACGGTGACGTCGGCGACCTCGGCTCGGATGGACTGCAGTGCCTCGAGCGGGCAGGACATCGACTGCACCATCCCCACCCTGTCGGCCGGTGAGACGGTCACCGTCGGCGTTGGATATGCGGTGGACGAAACGGTCGACGCCACCACCGTCACGAATACGGCGTCGGTGAGTGCCAACGAGCTCACCACGCCGGCAACCGCGACCGATTCGGTGGATATCGTCGAGGAGGTCTCGCTCTCGGCCACCAAGAGCTTCTCCAACACTTCGGTGGTCGCCGGGAGTACCAGCCATTCGTTCACGCTGTCGGTGAGCAACTCGGGAAGCTCCGACGCCGACGGTCTGACCATCGTCGACACCGTCGACCCGGCGCTGGTGGTCCGGTCCGTCGACTCTTCCGGTGCGAATTGCTCCGCATCGTCGGGCCAGAACGTCGAGTGCACCGTGCCGCATCTCGGCGGTGGAGACACGGTCTCGGTGGTGGTCACCTACGACGTCGACGTCTCTGCCGACGCCAGCACGATCACCAACACCTTCAGCGCGGCGTCGGACGAGGATGCGACCACCGGAACGGACACGATCGATGTGGTCGAGGATGTGGAGCTGGTCCTCGACAAGTCCTTCGCCGACGCCGACGTCGCGGCGGGCACGAGCGGGAACTCGTTCGAGCTGACGTTGACCAACACCGGGATCTCGGACGCCGAGAACGTGGCGATCACCGACACGGTCGATTCGACCCTGACCGTGACGTCGGTGACGTCGTCGGGGGCGGACTGCTCGGGGAGTTCGAACAACGACATCGACTGCCGTGTCTCCGGCCTGGCGCCCGGAGCGTCGGTGGCGGTGACCGTGTTCTATGACGTGCCCGTGTCCACCGAACCGATGACAATCGTCAACACCGCTTCGGCGTCCGCCGACGAGGATGCCACCACCGCCTCCGCCTCGTTGACGGTATCCGAGGATGTCACGCTCGGTCTGTCGAAGACGTTCAGTCCCTCCAGCGCAGTTGCCGGTGGAGGGAGCCGCACGTTCACCGTCGTTGTCACCAACAGCGGAATCTCGGACGCCGAGAACGTCCGCGTGACCGACGTCGTCGATCCGGCACTGGTCGTGACGGGCGTCGGTATGACGCCGGCCGCCGACTGTGGAGCGACCGCCGGCAATTCGATCGACTGCACGATTGCCCGCCTCGGCCCCGGAGCCACCGCCACGCTGACCGTCACGTACCTGGTTCGGTCGGAGATCGACAGCACCACGATCACCAATACCGCCTTCGCCGAGTCCGATGAGGTCTCTCCGATCTCGGCGGCCGGAAACCTCACGATCACCGAACAGGCGACACTGAGCGCGTCCAAGACGTTCGGTGCCGCCTCGGCCATCGCCGGCACCGGCGGCCACACGTTCGCCATTCGGATCACGAACACCGGGGTTTCCACCGCCGACAACGTCCATGTCACCGACCCGGTCGATCCGAGGTTCACGGTGACATCGGTGGTCGCCACCGGATCGGGAGATTGCTCGGCAACGGCCGGGAACGATGTCGACTGCTCCTTCCCCAGCCTCGCGTCGGGGGAGACGGCTGAGGTCCTCGTCACCTTCGAGGTTCCTTCGAGCGTCGACACCAGCACCATCTCCAACATCGCCACCATCGACAGTGACGAGACGGTGACACCGTTGACACCGAGCGATGACCTTGCCGTGGTCGAGCAGGTGGCGCTGGACGTCGACAAGACCTTCTCGCCCGACTCGGTGGTGGCGGGCACCGATGGTCGGACGTTCTCGATCGTCGTGACGAATACCGGTGCGTCCGACGCCGAGAATGTGACCGTGACCGACACGGTCGACGCGGATCTCGTCGTCACCGATGTTCTGGCAGGGCCGGGTGTCGATTGTGCCGGTTCGAGCGGCAACGCCATCTCGTGCGTCGCCGTCTCGCTGGCCGCCTCCGGCACGGCGACGATCACCGTCACCTACCTGGTCCCTCCCGACGTACCGGGCGGCATCATCGGCAACACCGCCAGTGCGCTGTCCGACGAGACGCCGAGTCCTGTGTCCGGCAGCGATACGGTGACGGTGACCGAGGATGTCGTGCTGGCCCCGGTCAAGGCATTCGCGACGGGGGAGAGCATCGCCGGCAGCACCGGGAACACCTTTGCGATCGCAGTCACCAATTCGGGCGCATCAACTGCGAATGACGTCTCGATCACCGATACGGTCGACCCCGACCTGATCGTCACCGGCGTGACCGTTGCGCCATCGGGAAGTTGTTCGGCGACGGTCGGCAACGACGTGTCGTGCACGATCCCGGCGATCGGTCCGAATGCCACGGCCACCGCGACGGTCACCTATGACGTGCCCGAGGGGGCCGACCCGCGCACTGTGGCCAACACGGCATCCGTCACATCGGTCGAGGTCGTCGATCCCATTGTTGCGACCGACACCATCGAGTTGGTGGAGGATGTCGATCTGGTGGTCACGAAGACGTTCGGTGCGGATCCGGTGACGGCTGGCTCGACCGGGAACACCTTCACGATCGGTGTGACCAACCAGGGACGGTCGGACGCCGAGGGCGTGACCGTGAACGACCTGGTCGATGCGGCATTCGTGGTGACGGCCGTCGACCCGGGGCCGGGCGGCGACTGCTCGGCCGGCTCCGGGAACACCGTCGACTGTCTTTTCACCGTGCTCGCCGCGGGCGCGACTGCGACGGTGACCGTCTCGTTCGATGTCGTCGAGTCGGCGGACTCGGGCGCCATCACGAACACGGCGTCGGTGACGAGCGACGAGACAACGACCCCGATCACCGCATCAGACACCGTGACGGTGGACGAAGAGGTCGACTTGCGCGTCTCGAAGACGTTCTCGACGGCTTCCGCAACTGCCGGCGTATCCGGGTACACATTCGGAATCGCCGTGACGAACGCCGGCCAGTCTGACGCCGACGATGTCCGGATCACCGACGTCGTAGATCCTGATCTCACCGTGACGGCGGTGTCGGTCGGCGGAGGCGGGGACTGCTCGGCATCCGCCGGCCAGCTCGTCGACTGTACGATCTCAACCCTGTCCGCCGGGGCGACGGCCACCATCACGGTGCGCTTCGCGCTCGACTCGGGAGTCTCGACGCCGAGAACGGTCGGCAACACCGCCGACGCCGTGTCCGACGAGGTGACGACCCCGGTGAGCGGTTCGGACACGATCGAACTCGACGCCGTCGTCGAATTCGACTCCGACAAGTCGTTCTCGCCGGCAGTCGTCGCCGCCGGTTCCACGGACAACACGTTCACGATCGCGATCAGCAACTCGGGGCCCTCCGATGCCAGCGGGATCACGGTGACCGACACCGTCGACCCCCGACTGGCCGTGACCGGTGTGTCCCTCGCTCCCTCGGGAGACTGTTCCGCCAGTGTGGGTCAGAGCATCGACTGTTCGATCGCCTCGATGGTCGTGGGCGAAGCCGCGGTCGTCACCGTCACCTACGACGTGGCCAGCTCGGTCGATCCGGGGATCGTCGGCAACACCGCCTCGGTGGACAGCGTCGTTCCCGCATCGACCACCGCCGTGTCCGACTCGGTGGCGGTGGTGGAGGATGTGGATCTGGTGGTGTCGAAGTCGTTTGCCGCCGATCCGGTCTCGGCGGGTTCGAGCGGTCATTCGTTCACGTTGTCGGTGGCGAACACCGGATTGTCGGATGCGGAGAATGTGTCGCTGGTCGACACGGTCGATCCGGCGTTGGTCGTGTCGGGGATCTCGGCTTCGCCGGGTGTCGACTGTTCGGCAACGGTCGGCAATGACATCGACTGCTCGGCAGCCGTGCTGGGGGCGGGTGCGACTGCTTCGGTGACGGTGTTCTACTCGGTGGACGAGTCCCAGGATCCGGTGACGATCACCAACCTCGTCGAAGCGACCTCCGACGAGGTGCCAACCCCAACCGTCGCCTCCGACACCGTCGAGTTGGTGGAGGATGTGGATCTGGTGGTGTCGAAGTCGTTTGCCGCCGATCCGGTCTCGGCGGGTTCGAGCGGTCATTCGTTCACGTTGTCGGTGGCGAACACCGGATTGTCGGATGCGGAGAATGTGTCGCTGGTCGACACGGTCGATCCGGCGTTGGTCGTGTCGGGGATCTCGGCTTCGCCGGGTGTCGACTGTTCGGCAACGGTCGGCAATGACATCGACTGCTCGGCAGCCGTGCTGGGGGCGGGTGCGACTGCTTCGGTGACGGTGTTCTACTCGGTGGACGAGTCCCAGGATCCGGTGACGATCACCAACCTCGTCGAAGCGACCTCCGACGAGGTGCCAACCCCAACCGGGGCAGCCGACACCGTCTCCATCGATCAGGACATCGACCTGTCCATCACCAAGACGTTCACGCCCGATCGAGTCGTCGCGGGCTCATCTGGGAACGAGTTCACCCTCTCGGTCAACAACAGCGGATCTTCGGTCGCCGACAACGTGACGATCTCCGACGTTGTCGACGCCATACTCATCGTGTCGTCGGTCTCGATCTCACCGGCAGGCGACTGTACCGCCGGCTCCGGCAATGCCGTGAGCTGTTCGGTCGGGACCCTCGGACCAGGCGGATCGGTGTTGGTGCGGGTCCGCTACTCGGTTCCGAGCTTCGTGGACGCAACAACGATCACCAACACGGCATCGGTGGCGTCCGACGAGGTGACGACGCCGGTTCCGGCGTCCGACACGGTCGAGGTCGTCGAAGACGTGAATCTGGTCGTCACCAAGAGATTCCTCGATCAGCCGGTCGTGGCAGGTTCAGGGGGAAACCGGTTCCAGATCTCGGTCCAGAACTCGGGACGATCCGATGCGAGAAACGTCGTCGTCACCGACACGGTCTCGCCTGAGGTGATCGTCACCGGCGTCACGGTCGCCCCTGCTGGTGACTGCACCGCCTCGACGGGAAATGATGTCGAGTGCCTGATCGCTTCTCTGTCGTCCGGCGAGACGGTGACGGTGTCGGTCACCTTCGACGTGCCCGCCGGCGCGGCCGCCGGGACCATCTCGAACACGGCAGGCGCCACGAGCGCAGAGACACCGACGCCGGAGAACGGCAGTGCGTCGGTCGACGTGATGGAAGACGTGGACCTGTCCGTGGTCAAGACCTTTGTCTCCGATTCCGTCGTGGCAGGTTCCAGTGGGAACCAGCTCACCATCGAGGTCGCCAACGCCGGGACCTCCACTGCGGACGACGTCCTGGTCACCGACATAGTGGACACCCGGCTCGAGGTGACGAGCGTGTCGGTGGCACCCGCCGGTGACTGCTCTGCGACAGCCGGGAACGACGTCCAGTGCACGATTCTCTCGCTCGGACCCGGAGCCTCTGGAGTCGTGACCATCATCTACGACGTGCCGGCAACGATCGACTCCGGGACGATCACCAACACCGCCACGGTCTCGAGCAGTGAGTCGCCGACCCCGGTCGAGGCCACCGATACGGTCGAAGTCTTCGAGGACGTCGACCTCTCACTGTCGAAGGCCTTCGCATCGGATCCGGTGGTGGCCGGCGGTGGGGGCGGTTCATTCACGCTCGACATCTCCAACGGTGGATCGTCGGACGCCGAGAACGTCGTCGTGACCGATGACGTGGACGCCGCGCTGGTCGTGACGGGAGTGACGATGCCTTCACCCGGCGACTGCTCGGCGTCGGTGGGTCAGCGAATCGAGTGCACGCTCCCACGGCTCGATCCGGGTGGCACGGCTTCGATCTCGGTGACCTTTGCGGTTCCATCGACGGTCGCAGCGGGCACGGTCGACAACACCGCACAGGTGTGGAGCGACGAGGTTGCGACGCCGGCCACCGGCTCGGATTCGGTCGCAGTGGTCGAGGATGTGGTGCTCGAAGTGACCAAGAACTTCGCCGATGCGGTCGTGGTGGCCGGTTCAACCGGCAATCGGTTCACGATTGCGGTGACGAATCGCGGGGTGTCGAGCGCGGCCAACGTCTCGATCGTGGACACCGTCGACCCCGCCTTTCCGGTCGACACGGTCTCGGTCGGTGTCGCCGGCGATTGCGCCGCCTCGGCGGGACAAGCGATCGATTGTGTGATCTTCGAGCTCCCGGCGGGAGCCTCCGAGGTGGTGACGGTGACGTTCGATGTCGACTCGGCTGCCGCCTCCGGGACCCTCACCAACACCGCCACCGTTGCGAGCGACGAGGCGCCGACGCCGGTCGACGACACCGCCGCCGTCGAGGTGACGCGGGTCGCCGATATCTCGGTGACGAAGTCGGGCGCCCCCGATCCTTACATACCGGGTCATCCTCTGATCTACACGATCGACGTGCTCAACGATGGTCCGTCGACGCTGACGGCGTTGGAGCTGTCAGAGTCGCTACCGGACGAACTGGAGAGTCCCATCTATTCCGTCTCCGATGGAGTGTTCGATCCCTCCACCGGGGCGTGGACCGGCGTGCAGATGGCTTCCGGCGACTCGGTGGTGCTGACCGTCGAGACCCTGGTTCCGATCGATCAGACGGACCCATTGATCAACGTCGTGGCGGTGCAACCGGCGGACGGGAGCGCCGATCCCGACCTGTCCAACAATGCTGCGTCTGCGGAAACGCCGTCTGATCTCACATCCGATGTCGGGGTAACGAAGTCCATCACTTCCACGGAGCTGATCGCCGGCCTGGGAGTCGAGTTCGTCATCGAGATTCACAATGACGGTCCGGGGGTCGCCTACGACGCCGAGGTCATCGATCGGCTCCCGACCGAGGTGATCGATGCGAGTTGGACGTGCCGCGCCGAGGGCTCGGTCATCGCCGCATGCGGACTCGAGGAGGGCGTTGGTGACGTGGAGACGTCGGTCACGTTGTACCCGGGAGATGTGGCCCGCATCACCGTGTCCGGGCGGCTCGCGCCGGATGCGCTCGGCGACCTGAGCAATACCGTCACCGTGGCCGTCGATGACGACGTCGCCGCCGAGGACAACACGTCGACCGCGGTCGGCGATGTGCAAGCCCGAGCGGACGTGGCGGTGGCGAAGACATCGGGCCATGCCGCGGCGACGTGGTCTGAAGTGATCGTCTTCGACGTGACCGCCACCAACCTGGGGCCGTCTGTTGCCCGAGACGTCGTCGTCCTCGATCTGCTGCCACCGGAGTCCACGTTCGTCACCGCCTCGTCAGAGGATGGAGGTCAGTGCATCCGGGTGGGAGACACCGTCTCGTGTGCACTCGGCGATCTCGAGGTCGGAGATTCGGTCGCGGTTCGCGTCGAGCTGCTCGTGGCGGATGGAGCGGAGGGGGACCTGATCAACCGGGCGACCGTGGAGTCGACGACGGTCGATCCCGACGAGCGCAACAACGACGATGACGCGGCCGTGGCCATCTCGCCGGCGTCCACCAACCGGCCGCCGATTCTGGAGTCCGACCGCGACATGGTCGCCAGCATCGGAGGTCAACCACCGCCGGTGGTCTTTGCCGACCCGGACGGGGATCCATGGACGTTGGAGGTCATCGGCGGGGATCTTCCTCCCGGGCTGACGCTCGGTCCCGACGGGTCATGGAGCGGGTCCGCAACCGACACCGGCGTGTTCGTCTTCACGGTCAGGGCATGCGATCCGGGCGGATTGTGCACGGTGGAAACGCTGACCGTGACCATACGCGAGCTCCCGCGAACCGGGATCGACGCCGATCGATGGGCGCTGGTGGCGCTGTTGATGGTCGTCGCCGGACTCGGGCTCATCGTTTCACCGCTCGGACGGCGAGACCACCGCACCTGACCCCTGGGGGGCCGAAGCGGTCGAACGATCGCCGGGGATGGTCAGCCGGAGCGCGGCCGCCTCGAACCGGCGGCGAGCACCGCAACGCCACCGCCCAACAGCACGAACCCGACGAGAGCGACCGCGAGGGTCTCGATCCCGGTGACGGGAAGCGACGGGGGAGGGGTCGAAGCCGTCGTGGTGGAAACCACCGTGGTCGATGTCGTCTCGTCGGCCGTCGTGGTGGTGGTCGCCTCGGTGGTGGTGGGGCTCACACCGGTCGTCGACGACTCCTCCGGAGGCGCGGTGGTGGATGTCGCCTCGGTCGTGACGGTGGTCGGGGCAACGGCCGTGCTGGCGGTTTCCTGAGGTGGAGTGGTGGTCGTTTCTGCCGCGGTCGTGGTGGTCGTCTCCGGGGTGGACGTCGTCGTGGTCTCTTCGGTCTGCGTGGTCGTCGAGGTGGCCTGGGTGGTAGTCGGAGCGCTGTCGATGCACTCGAGATAGCCGCCACCCACACCCACCCAGCGGACCTTCACGACGTACTCGATCGCGTCCTGGTCGGGCGCATACAACCGTTCACCGGTCTGGACGTCCTCGTAGACGGCATGCTCGCCGCCGACTGCGTAGAGCACCACGGCGCCGAGTGCATGCGGCGCCTCGAACCGCGCATCGGGAGTGCCGCCGGTCCCGGTCGCCTCGGCGCACTGGTAGACGGACCGGTCCGAGTAGACCGCCGACCATTGGGCTGCCAACTCCTCGAGCCGTTCGTCCGACGCGGCGAACGCCGTGCCGAGACCGAGCGTCATGACGAGAAGCGCAGTGAACACGACGCTCGTTGTCATGCGGGACCACATGATGCTTCCCTTCCTGTCGAATCGACGTCGAAACCATCCAATCCGAGTCTCGAAACCGGGCGGAGATACATGCCGGTGGTGGCGACCAGAGGCGGGTGATGGGGACCGGGACCAGGTGCCGGTTGCTCGAACGGGACGTTGTTTCGGGGCAGAGCACGGATGTGATGAGTTCGCACATCGGCCTACCTCTCACGACTGCCGGCGACGCCGGCCATGGTTCGACCGTATCGAGAAGGAGCTCCGGGGGACAGAGGCCTCGGTCCTCGTCGACGGACCAAGCGATCCTTTGCGGTGCCTGGAACGAAACGGAGCCGGAGCGAGGGATGGCGCGCCCGGTGCCCGTTAGAGTCTCGGCATGCGACTCATCATCCGACTCTTGATCAACGCCGCCGCGCTGTGGCTGGCTGCTCAGCTGGTTGACGGCATCGACCTGGATGGCTCCATCGGAGGGATCCTCTTGGTGGCGCTGGTGTTCGGACTGGTGAACGCCGTCCTACGACCGATTCTCAAGGTGCTGTCTCTTCCGGTGATGGTCGTGACCTTGGGGCTGTTCGCCCTCGTCATCAACGCCCTTCTCCTGTGGCTCACCGGCACCATCATGGACCAACTCGACGTGTCCGGTTTTGTTCCGGCGCTGATCGGCTCCATCATCATCTCGCTCGTCAGTGCCGTGCTGGGATGGTTGATTCCCGACGACGACTGACAACCGCCCGGGCGGCGACCAGGGGATCGGACTAGATTCTCCGATCGGCGGCCGCCAGAGGTTCGACGAAGTGCGATCTCGGCCATCCGGCCCAAACGCCCGACGGACTGGAGGGATCATGCAAAGCGCGTGTCGGTGGTGCCGCCCCGCCGTCCTGTGGCCTGCTCTGGCGCTGGTTGTCATGGTCGGGACGGTCGGTGCATGTGTCGGGGTCGAGTCCGACGTCGGGGCGCGGAGTCGTGCCGCACTCGACGATGCCGGATTGGCCGATGTCGAGATCGAGAACGTTCGGTACCGGGATGTGGATCTCGAAGGGCCCGAGTCGGCACGCGATCGGGCCGTGGCATTGGTGGAGGATCTCGACGCGAGCCGGGTCGTCGGTTACACGATCCTCGCGATCGACGGAGCGGCAACTGCACCCACCGGCGCATCCGACTCGACCGAGCCATCCATCCAACTGGCGGGGGCTCTCCGGGACGGTCGGATCACGCTCGATGGTTCGGTGCCTGGTGAGGAGTTGGTTGCGACCATCCGAGCCGCGGCGGTCGAGGCGGCCGGCGTCGAGAACTTCGAGGACCGGATGGTCGTCGCCTCGGGCGACCAACCGGGTGCCGGCGTCGAGATGGGACGTGCACTGGGCGTGATCGTGACCGAGATGACCGAACGGCTGGCCGGGGCCGACTTTCAGCTGGTCGATGGTGCTCTCACGGTGCGCGGAACGGCGAAGTCGCCGGCCGACGCCTCGGCGTTCGAGGTGACCATGGCCGGCTTGGAGGCGTTGACCGCCGTCGACGTCGAACTCGAGGCGGCGACCGAAGACCCGCCGGTGGCGGCTGTCGACGTGCGTGGCCGAGTGAATGGCGACGTCATCATCCTGCAGGGCTCGGTCACCGGTGCAGCGGAGCGGCGGCGACTGGTCGACGCGGCTGCCGCGGTGTTCGGAACCGTCACCGACGAGATCGAAGTGGTCGAGGCGGAGCCGACCGACGACACGGACCGGGCCATCGGTGACCTGCTCACCCTCCTGCCGGCGATGCGTGGCGCGCTCGCCGAGGCCGATTTCGGGCTGGCCGGGGGCGATCTCGAACTGACCGGTGTGGCCGCCGGCCTCGAGGAGTGGCTCGCCTTGGAAGCCACGCTGACGGCGCTCGGCCGCGAGGTCGCGTACGACGTCGACGACGGCCCGGCGCGAGCGGTGGCCGCCGCGGCGGTCGAAACCGGAATCGCCGAGGTGCTGGCGTCTCGCACGATCACCTTCGAGACCAACTCTTCGACCATCACTCCGAACGGCCTGGCCGTCGTCGAGGAGATCTTTGGTCTGCTGGAGCGGGCCATGGCTGCACAATCGGACCTCCAGGTGTCGATCTCCGGTCACACCGACTCGACCGGCGACGCCACCTACAACCAGCAACTCAGTGAGCGTCGAGCCGAGGCGGTCCTCGATCGTCTGGTCGAGTCGGGTATTCCGGCCGCCAATCTGACCGCTTCCGGGTTCGGGGAGACACAACCGGCCGCCGACAACGGAACGTCGGAGGGACGCGCAACGAACCGCCGCATCGAATTCGCTATCCAGGAGGGTTGAACAGATGGGGTATGTGCTGACCGAGATCCTGCCGTGGATCGTCCTCGCGCTCGGTATCGGACTCGCGATCGGTTTGTTCTTCTGGTGGTGCGTCTGGTGGCTGCGACGCGATCGTGAGCGCGAGCTGGTCGAGACCACCGAGTTGCTCAACGCACGGCGGGAAGAAGTCGACGATCTGTCGGCCCGGCTGGCGCAGAGCAGAGAAGTGACGGCGTCGTTGTCGGGCCGGCTGGAGACCGCTGATCGGGAGATCGCACAGTTGCGGAATCGAGCCTCCGACCTCGAGTCGGCGGACGCCGAGCTCGCCGCGTTGCGTGCGCGCCTCGCGGATCTCGAGCGAATCGAGGCCGAGCACGTGTCAATGTCCCAGCGGTTGACGAGACTGACCGGGGCCGAGGCCGAGGCGCAGGGTCTGCGGGCGCGAGTCGCCGAGCTCGAGGCCGAGAAGTCGGAGACGACGGCACTCCGTACTCGAATCGCCGAGCTCGAGGCAGGGGTCGCCGAGGTGGAAGCCCTGCGAGCACGCATCGCCGAGTGGGAATCACAAGTCGACGAACTGGACACACTTCGATCGAGGATGTCGGATCTCGAAGACGAGAACGAGGCCCTCCGGACGCAGTCGACCGTCGCGGCCGGTGGCGAGTCGGGGCCGGCGAACGTGGAGCCGCCCGTCACCGATCCGCCCGTCACCGATCCGCCCGTCACCGACGAGCTCGCGACCGACGACGGCATCGCACCGTCTCGTCAGGAACCCGCCGCCTCGCTGCCGGTGTTCGGGGGTCGGCCGCTCGACACCGGTTCCGACGGCCCCAGCGAGCAGCCCGTTGCGGCAATCGCCGCCTTCTCCGACGAGGATGCGGGCGCGATCGCCGGTCAGGAAGACGGCTCGGCGCTCACTGGGGAGGCCGATATCGAAATCGATCTTCGCCGGGGGGCGGAGCTGCTGGGCTTCCGGATCGTTCTGGACGATCTCCGGGTGGTCGAGGGAATCGGGCCGAAGATCGCTGCGCTGCTTCGTGACGAGGGCATCGGAAGCTGGGCGGCGCTCTCACAGGTCGACGTCGAGACACTCCGAGCCATCCTCGAAGCGGCCGGCGCCAGGTTTCGGATGCACGATCCCGGGACCTGGCCGCGCCAGGCCGCATTGTTGGCCCGGGGCCAATGGGACGAGTTCAAGGCGCTGACGGAGCAACTCGTGGGCGGGCGCGAAAACTGAGGCAACCATGGCGTCGGCCGGAATCAACGCCGGTAGCGGACGGCGTGACCGGCATCGTCTGCCGAGATGCGCGCAAGGAGACGGAGATGCTCGAGGTGTGCCACCGTCTCGCGCAGCGCCAGCCGTTGATCCAAGACGCTGAGGTGAGGTCGGTACGAGCGTGTCATGACGCTCCAGGCGGTGACGGCGGCTTCCTGCACGATCGATTGCATGCCTGAGAGGCGCCGACCGTGGTGGAGGATGATCTGCCGGCATCGTTCGGTCCCGTGTTCGACCAGCATGCCGTGAGCCGGATAGGTGAGTCCGATCCGGAGCCGGACGAGGCGACGGAGCCCGTCCAGATAGGCTCCGAGCACGTCGTCGGCCTGCTCGTCGAACATGATCACCGGGGTGATCCGAGGTAGGACGTGGTCTCCGGAGAACAGCACGCCCGTCTCCGAATCGCGCAGACAGATGTGCGACTGGTCGTGGCCCGGGGTGTGCAGGACCTCGAGCCGGCGGCCGGCACCGAGGTCGAGGTGGTCGCCGTCCGACACCACCACGTCGGGCGGTCCGAGCAGCGGCATGAAGTCCGGTCGCGGACCGATGTCGGCGAAGGCACCGAGCAGATCGTCGGGGACGCCGTGACGGCGGCCGAACACGAGGGTCCTCTCAGCCAGTCCTTCCGTGTCGTTGTAGCGCCGGTAGAGCGACGCCGCTCGTCGGTGCATGACCAGCTCGAGGTCATGCTCGTCCACCAATCGGGGCGCCATGCCCACGTGATCCGGATGGAGATGGGTGACGACCAGACGATCGATCATCTCGAACGAGTAGCCGCAGTCGGTCAATCCCGCCTGGAGGGCAGTACGTCCCGGCTCCCAGTCGACCCCACAGTCGAGCAAGACGGTCGACTCGACTCCTTCTATCACGTATGCATTCACCCACGCCGGACTCCGAAAAGGGAGTGGCAACGGGATCACCGAAACTCCGTGACCGAGCGAACGGACCGCCGGCAGTTCGGGCCTCACCCGTGCACGGATTCCTTGACGACGAAGGTGATGTCGATCGAGACATCGAAGCTCGTGGGGACTCCGGCGCCATCCACCGTTCCCGTGACTTCCCGCAGGGTGAACCCGGTGATGTCGTCGATCGTGACCGCCGCGCGAGCCAACACGGTTCGCACTGCGTCTTCGATCGAGCTGTCTGAGCTGCCTCCGAGGCGGACGGTCTTGGTGATCAGTGACATCGAGCGATCGTACCCTCCGGTGGAGGGTGGCGGCGGTGCGGGAAGCCCCCGGCCGGTCGTCGGGTGCGGGCGGTACGCTGGCGCATGGATCAGCGGGCAGGCGAGATCGTCGACGAGCTTGGTTCGGGGCTACCGGGAAGCCAGGTGACCTCGCTCCTTCTGGAAGTGATGCGGCGTCGAGTCGATGGCGTCACTCCGGCCGACGTGTTGCGCCGGTTCGCGGACGATCGCTTCGTCGCCAGCTCGCCGGCGACACCGGATACGCTCCGCCGGGTCCGGCAGGCGATCGTGGCGGCGTATCCGGCCGGGACCATCGCAGTCGAGCTGTCACCGCTCGTCCCGCTCGGTACCCACCACGCCGTGGCCGGGGTCGATCAGTATCGATTGGTGTCGACGGTGCGCGGCACCGAGGTGGCGGCCGATCCGACGGTCGGACTGGCGCTCGAGGTCGTTTCGCACCGCCGGAGCCGGACACCTCCCCGCCCACGGGTGTCGGTGACGATGGCGACGTTCCAACGGGTGACCCGCGGGCAGCTGTTCGACGGTCCGAGGAGCTTCGCGCATTTCGAGTTGTCGGGTCTGGTCACCGGGGGGCGTGACACCGGTCATCGGGCGTTCGAGCTTGAGGCGGTGGCGAACCATGTCGAGCATGCCGTGTCGGCGCTCGTGGCGTTGGGAGCAACGTCGACGGTCGTTCGCCTCTCCGACTTCACCGGCGGTCGGCTGGGGGATGTGGTCGGCGCCGTGGCCGGCCGTTGGTCGGCGGTCGATGGCGTCGAGATCATCGAGGAGCCTCGCCGGACTCGCGCCCGCCGGTACTACACGGATCTGGCGATGGCGGTCGAGACGACCATCGGCGGGCACACGATCGAGGTGGGTGACGGTGGGCTGGTGGACTGGTCCCAGCGTCTCGGCGCCGACCGGAAGGAGCGCCTGATGACGTCCGGTCTGAGTGTGGAGCGGTTGGCGTTGGTGATCGCCTGATCCTCGCCGGCGCATCGAACATGTGTTCGATATCATGGGTTGGTGTCTTCCCGCTACGCCGAGCTGCACTGCCACTCCAATTTCTCGTTCCTCGATGGCGCATCCCACCCCGATGAGCTCGTCGAACGGGCGGCCGCACTCGAGTACACAGCCCTGGCCATCACCGATCACGACGGCTTCTACGGTGCGGTCAAATACATGCTGGCGGCCCGGCGAGTGGGGCTGCCGGTGGTCTACGGAACCGAGATCGGGTTGGTCGAGCGATCCGACGGAGGGTCGCCATTCGAGGACGCCCGTTCCTGGGACCTCGCCCGTGCCGGGAGTTGGGACACCCGAGTCGACGGGGGGAGGTGGCGCCGCGGTCGCACCAAGCGAATGCATGGGATCAAGCCGGTCGATCGGGTCGAAACCGATCATCTGGTGTTGCTGGCGGGTTCACCGGCCGCCTACTCGGAGCTGTCGAGGTTCGTCACCCTCGGCCAGCTTCGAGGCGAGAAGGATCGTGCGATCCACACATGGGACGATCTGGCGGTCGCGGCCGCCCACCCGGAGATCATCGCCTTGACGGGGTGTTGGCAGGGAGCGGTGCCGCGGGCGGCGGCCACCGGGGATCTGCAATCGGCATCGATGGCGACGGTCCGGCTCAAAGAGCTGTTCGGAGATCGGCTGTACATCGAACTGTGGAATCACCGGCTTCCCGAAGATCACCTCCGCAACGACGTGCTCTGGGAGGTGTCGAAGCGTCTCGGTGTGTCGGCGATCGCCACGAATCAGGTCCATCACGTCCGTCGTGAGGACGGCTACCTCGCCGAGGTGCTCGCCGCCGTGGCCGGCCGGCGGGACCTGGTGGAGGGAAACGGTTTCTGGAGCGGTACCGACGATCGGTACCTCAAGTCCCCCGCCGAGATGGCCCACGCCATGCGCCGGTATCCGGGGGTGGTGGAACGGGCCGCGGCGCTGGGCGAGGATCTGGCGTTCGATCTGGAGCTGGTGGCTCCGAGTCTCCCTCCTTTTCCCATGCCCCCCGAGTTCGCCGACGAGATGACATATCTTCGCAATCTCGTCGATACCGCCGCAGAACGGGTGTATCCCGGTCCGTCGGGTGGGGTCGACCCTCGAGCGCGGCTCCGTCTGGACCACGAGCTGGGAATCATCGAGCGTCTCGGATTCGCCGGGTACTTCCTCGTCGTGAAGGACATCGTCGACTTCGCCCGTTCCCAGGACATCTTCTGCCAGATTCGGGGTTCGGGGGCCGACTCGGCCGTCTGCCGATGCATCGGCCTCACCCGGGTGGACCCCATCCGGCTGGGTCTCCCTTTCGAACGGTTCCTCTCCGAGGAGCGGGGTAGGCCACCCGACATCGACTTGGACCTGGAAGCAGATCGACGGGAAGAGGTCATTCAGTACTGCTATCGCCGGTATGGCCGAGCCCGGGCCGCCATGGTCGCCAACGTGATCACCTACCGTGCCCGGTCGGTTCTTCGCGACATCGCCAAGACATTCGGATTCACGCAGGCACAGGTCGACGGGCTCTCCCGATATGTCGACAGCCATGACACTCGACGGCTGTCCGAGGAGGTGGAGCTCCCCCACGGACTCACCTCCGAGTTGATCTTCGAGATCTGCCGGCGTCTCGACGGCTTCCCCCGACATCTCGGAATCCACTCCGGGGGAGTGGTGATCGCAGACCGACCACTGGATCTCGTGGTTCCTCTGGAGTGGGGTCGGATGCAGGGACGTTCCGTGTTGCAGTGGGACAAGGACGACTGTGCCGCGATCGGCATCGTCAAGTTCGACCTGCTGGGGTTGGGCATGCTCAATGCCCTCCACCTCACCGTCGACTCGATCGAACGGTTCCACGGAGTGACCATCGACTTGGCGACCATTCCCCAGGAGCCGGAGATCTACCGGCAGCTGACCGCCGCCGACACCGTCGGCCTGTTCCAGGTGGAGTCCAGGGCTCAGATGGCAACCTTGCCGCGGATGAAGCCGGTCACCTTCTACGACCTGGCGGTGGAGGTGGCGTTGATCCGACCCGGACCGATCCAGGGGCAATCGGTGCACCCCTACCTTCGCCGCCGGAACGGAGAGGAGCCGGTCCGGTATCCGCACCCGTCGACTCGCTTCATCCTCGACAAGACCATGGGCGTGCCCATCTTCCAGGAACAGCTCATGGAGCTGGCCAGGGTGTGTGCCGGTTTCGACGGCAACCAGTCCGATCGCCTGAGACAGGCGATGACCCACAAGCGATCTGCCGAGGAGATGGAGAAGCTGCGGGAAGAGGTCTTGGGGGGTATGGCGGAGAACGGGATCGTGGGAGCCGCCGCCGAGGAGATCTGGGAGAAGCTGCAGGGGTTTTCGAGTTTTGGCTTCCCCGAGAGCCATTCGGTCAGCTTCGCCTACATCGTGTACATGTCCGCCTGGCTCCGGTACCACTGGCCGGCCGAGTTCCTCGCCGGTCTGCTCAACGCCCAGCCGATGGGGTTCTACAGTCCCAACTCTCTGGTCCAGGATGCACAGCGGCATGGAGTCCTGGTCCGCGATCCATGTGTGAACGCATCGGAGCACGATTGCACGATCGAGCCTGCGGAGGCGGAGCCGGACGATGTCGTCGAGTATCTGGGTGGTGCCTGGCGCCGGGGGAGGGGACCGATCGGGGACCCCATTCGGCCGGCCACCGCGGTGCGGATGGGTCTCCGGTACGTCCGAAACATGGGCGAGGCCGAAGTCGCCCGTGTGGAGGCGGCCCGCCTGATCGGCGGCCGGTTCCGATCCCCCGAAGACCTGGCGCAGCGAACCGGGCTCCCGGTGGACGCCTACGAAGGGCTGGCGGCCGCCGGTGCACTCCGCTCGGTGGGGCTCGACCGAAGAGAGGGCATGTGGGCGGCGGGAGCCATCGCCGAACTCGACGAGGGGCGGCTCCCGCTGGCACCGGGAGCGGAAGCACCGATGCTCCCGGTGATGAGCGATCGTGATCGCCATCTCGCCGATCTGTGGTCGACGGGGGTTTCCACCGTCCATCCGATGTCGTTCGTGCGTGACCGGTTGACGGACTGTGTCCCGGTGTCGGAGGCCCTGTCGTTCCGCCGGACACTCTCCCGCATTCGGGTGGCGGGAATCGTCACCCATCGACAGCGACCGGGTACCGCCAACGGGGTGATCTTCTTCAACCTCGAAGACGAGACGGGAATGCTCAACGTGGTGGTGATGCCACCGGTCTGGGAACGCCACCATCGCATCGCCCGACGGGTACCGGCCTTGGTGATCGAAGGTGCCGTGGAGTTCAACGACGGGGTGACCAATCTGGTCGCCCGCTCGATGGAGCCGCTGGACGTTCCCAGCCCCAAGAGTCGCGACTTCCGCTAGGACTCTGCTGTCGTTCCCCCGGGGTCAACCGCCCCGGGGGAACGGGTCTCTCACGCGTGGAGCACGTCCAGTGGTGAGGCGAAGTGGCAGGCAACCCGGTGCCCGAGCTTCTCCTCGAGTGGTGGCTCGACCTCGGCGCAGTGGTCCTCCGCCTTCCAGCAACGGGTGCGGAAGTGACATCCCGAGGGTGGGTTGGCCGGCGAGGGCACGTCGCCCTCCAGGATGATCCGGGTCGCCTTGTCGAATGACGGGTCGGGAACCGGGACGGCCGACAGCAGCGCCTGGGTGTACGGGTGAGTCGGGTTGTCGTAGATCTCCGACTCGGGGCCGAACTCGACGATCTGGCCGAGATACATCACCGCCACTCGATCGGAGATGTGACGCACCACCGACAGGTCGTGAGCGATGAAGATGTACGACAACCCCAACTCGTCCTGCAGGCTCTCGAGCAGGTTCACCACCTGCGCCTGCACCGAGACGTCCAGTGCCGAGACGGGCTCGTCGCAGATGATCACATCCGGGTTGAGCGCCAGCGCCCGCGCCACCCCGATCCGTTGGCGCTGTCCACCCGAGAACTGGTGCGGATAGCGATTGATGTGATCGGCGTTGAGACCCACCAATTCCAACAGCTCACCGATCTTGGCCCGGCGATCACCCTTCGAGACCACGTCGTCGTGGATCTCCCAGGGTTCACCGATGATGTCTCCGACGGTCATTCGGGGATTCAGGGATGCGTAGGGATCCTGGAAGATGATCTGGACGTCACGTCGCAGCCGGCGCATCTCCGATCGGTCGAGGGCAAAGATGTCCTGGCCTTTGAAGATCGCCGACCCCGAGGTCGGTTCTTCGAGTCGCAGGAGGGTCCGAGCAACGGTCGACTTTCCACAACCCGACTCACCCACCAGGCCCAACGTCTCGCCTTTGTGGAGCTCGAACGTCACGCCGTCCACGGCCTTGATCTCGCCGACCTGCCGGCGAAACACGCCCTGGCGGATGGGGAAGTACTTCTTGAGGTCGGTGACCTCGAGAATCGTCTCAGCCATGTACGAGGTCTCCTTCGAAGATCTCCTCGGTGAAGTGACACGCCGAGGTCCGGCCCGGGGCGATCGGACGTCGCTCCGGAATGTCGCTGACGCACACCGGCTTGGCGAATTGACAGCGCGGATGGAACGAGCAGCCGCTCGGGAGTTGCAGCAGGTCGGGAGGTGATCCGACGATCGGCTCCAGCGGCTGGCCCTTGATGTCGGGCCGCGCCAGCGACCGCATCAGCCCCAGGGTGTAGGGATGGGCCGGCGTGGCATAGAGCTCTTCGATGTCGGCCGTCTCCACGATCTTGCCGGCGTACATCACCGACACCCGGTCTGCCACCTCGGCCACCACCCCGAGGTCATGGGTGATCAGGATCAGACCCATGCCGGTGTCCTTCTGGAGGTCGGACAGCAGTTCCATGATCTGCGCCTGCACCGTCACGTCCAGCGCGGTGGTCGGCTCGTCGGCGATGAGCACGTCCGGGTCGAGCGCCAGCGACATGGCGATCATGACGCGCTGTCGCATTCCTCCCGAGAACTCGTGTGGATACGAGTTGACGCGGTCCTTGGCCGAGGGGATCCGCACCCGGTCCATCAGCTCGCCCGCCATCTTCATGGCCTCGGTTTTCGAAGTTCCCCGATGCTGGCGGTACATCTCGGCGATCTGCCAGCCGACCGAGTAGACCGGGTTGAGTGCGGTCAACGCATCCTGGAAGATCATGGCGATGTGGTCGCCACGGATGTCGCGCCGTTCCTTCTCCGACATCTTCAGCAGGTCCTTGCCGCGGTAGAGGATCTCGCCACCGGTGACGAAACCGGGTGGACTGTCGATGATGCCCATGATCGCCTGGGCGCTCACGGTCTTGCCGGAGCCGGACTCGCCGACGATCGCCAGGGTCTCGCCGGAGTCGACCTTGTAGCTGACCAGGTTGGAGGCCTTGACCACGCCTCTTCGGATACGGAACTCGACCTCGAGGTCCTTGACCTCGAGGAGTGGGATGTTGCCTTCGGGATCGTTGTGAGTTGGTTCCATGACTCTGATACTCATCGCAGCTTCGGGTCGAGGGCGTCGCGAAGGGCGTCGCCCATCAGGATGAATGAGAAGACGGTGACGCTGAGGAAGATGCCCGGGAAGAACAGCAGATGCGGAGCCGTGAGGATCCGGTTCTGTGCCGTCGAGATCATCAACCCCCACGAGATCGCCGGGAGCTGCAAACCCACCCCGAGGAACGACAAGGTCGCTTCGGCGGCGATGATCACTCCGACCGAGATCGTGGCATACACGATCACCGGGGTGATGCCGTTGGGCAGGATGTGACGCATGATGATGCGGCGGTCCGATGCCCCGAGTGCTCGGGCGGCGTCGACGTAGTCGGCGTCACGCGCCGCCAGCACCGACGATCGCATCAGCCGCAACATCGTCGGCCATCCGAACACGATCAGGATGAACGCCACATTGAAGAACGACCGGGGCCGGGCATTGAGGTAGGCGATTCCCGCCAGGATCAGTGGGATGGCGAACCAGATGTCGGTGATCCGGGCAATGATGGCGTCCCACACGCCGCCGTAGTAGCCGGCGATCGAACCGAAGAACACGGCGATGAGCACCGAGAAGAAGGTGACCACCACGCCGATCGACACCGACGTCCGGGCGCCGTAGATCGTGCGCGTGTAGTAGTCGCATCCCTGAAGGTCATACCCGAAGATGTGCTCGGAGCTGGGCCGCACCAGCGAGTTGCTGAGGTTGCACGCTCCTTGCGCCCGCGGGTCGGCCGACGCGAACAACTGCGGAAACAACGCCATGGTGATCATCAGCAGGATCAATACCGCCGACACGATGAAGATCGGCTTGCGGCGGAGGTCGGCCCACGCATCACTCCACAGGCTGGCGGGTTTGCCGACCGCCTCGGCGTCGGCGGCGCCGGGTGGAATCTCCGGATCCGCGATCACGCGAGGAGGCGCCGCTTCCTCGGTCGGGGGTCGCTCGTCGACGGTGTCACTCATAACGGATCCTCGGGTCGAGTACGCCGTAGAGCACGTCCACGACGAGGTTGGAGATGGCGTAGATGGCGACCAGGAGCGTGACGATGCCGACCACCACCGGGCCTTCTTGCCGTCTGGTGGCTTCGAAAACCGCCCGTCCGATGCCGGGCACGTTGAAGATCGTCTCGGTGACGATGGCTCCGCCCATCAGCGCCCCCAGATCGATGCCGAGGTAGGTCACCACCGGGATCAGTGAGTTGCGGAACGTGTGGACCGCCGTGACCCGGGTGCGGGAAAGCCCCTTGGCCTTGGCGGTGCGGACGTAGTCGGCCCGCAGATTCTCGACCAGGCTGGTTCGGGTCAACCGGGCGATGTACGCCAGCGACGTCGAGGCCAGGACCAGGGCCGGAAGCAGATACCCGACGAAGGTGGGCGGGTTGGGGACTGCCACCGGCAGCCATCGGAGTCTCACCCCGAAGAGCAGGGCCGCCATGAATCCCAGAACGAAGATGGGGATCGAGATCACGGCCACGGTGCTCACCTTCACCAGGGAGTCCATGAAGCCATCCTTCTTGATTCCGGCCCAGATCCCGGCGATCAATCCGATGATCACCTCGATCACGAACGCCATGATCGCCAATCGAGCGGTGTTGGGGAACCGCGCCCCGATGATCTCGGTGACCGGACGGTTGTTGAAGGTCTTGCCGAGATCCCCCTGGAACACCCCCTTCATGTACTCGTAGTACTGGACGAAGAACGGGTCATCCAGGTGGTACTCGGCTCGAAGCGCCTGCACCGTGGACGGGGGAAGGGGCTTCTCTCCGGCCAGCGCCCGGATCGGGTCACCGGGGATCGAAAAGACCAGGAAGAAGATGAGCAGCGTCGCCCCGAAGAAAACGAGGACGAACTGCAGGGAGCGACGGATCAGGTAGCTACCCATGGTCGGGGCTCCCTGGTTCCGGTTCGTACCGGCCCGTTCGGGCCCTTCCCGCGGAGTAGCGCATCCTCACCAACCCTCTCAGCCGCTGACCTGTGCAGTTGCCGGCCCAGAGGCGAAACCCACCTCAGGCACGACGCTCCCCGCCGCCGGATCCAACTCTTCGCGACCCAACGCAGTGCGGGGTGGCCCGAAGGCCACCCCGCACTCTAACCACGTGGTTGTGCCGAAGTCGGCTCAGCCGGTGGTGGTCAGGTCGGTGTAGACGACCCGGCTGAATGCGTCCACGTACACGTTGTCAACGGTGTCGTTCCAGGCGTACTGGTTCAAGCCGTAGAACATCGGGATGACGGGAACGTCATTGCAGGCAATCTCCGCAGCCTCTTGGTAGAGGGGGAGCGCGTCGTTGATGTCGGTCTGCGCGTTGGCCTCGTCGATCTTGGCATCGAAGTCGGGGTTCTCATAGATCGAGGAGTTGGAACCCACGGGCGCCGCAAACCGGCTGTCCAGCAGAAGCTGGAGGTAGTTCTGCGGGTGCGGGTAGTCCATGCCCCAACCGAGACGGAACGGACCGGTGATCTCTCGACCGTCGATCTTCGGGAGGTAATCCGCGAAGTCGAGCTGCTCGAAGGACACGCTCGCAACGTCCAGACCCAGGTTCTGGGCCCAGAAGTTGACCACGGCCTCGACCCACTGGTCGTGACCGGCGCCACTGTTGAACCAGAACGTGATCGGCTCGGTGATGCCACCGGCCTCGTCCCACAGCGCCTTGGCGCCCTCGGGGTCGTAGTTCCACGCCGGGCAGACGTCGTCCTCGTAACCGGGGATGACCGGCGAGAGGAGGTTGTGGGCCGCCTGACGGGTGCCGTTGAAGATCGGACTGCTGACCAGCGCCTCACGGTCGATGGCCATCGAGAGGGCCTGGCGGATGCGCACGTCCTCGAGATAGCCCACGTAGCTGGGCAGTCCGATGTAGTTGATCGACGAGCTCGGCGACTCACCGAAGTTGGGGACGATGCCCTTCACCTCGTCGAGGCGCTCGGCCACCACTGCGTCGACGATGTCGAGGTTTCCGGCCTCGAGGTCGTTGATGGCGGTGTTGACGTCCTCGTAGATGCGGAACTCGAGGCCCTCGATCTGGGCAGCGTTCTCGCCGGCGTAGTCGGGATAGGCCGTGGTCATGATGCGGACATCATGCTCCCAGGCGCCGTCCATCATGAACGGTCCGTTGCCGATGGGCTGCTCGTTGAAGGCGGCCGGATCGTCGAAGAACGCCTGCGGCGCCGGATAGTACGCGGTGTACACGAGACGCTGCGGGAAGAACGACTCGGCCTCATTGAGCGTGACCGTGAAGTTCAGGTCGTCGACGACCTCGAGCCCACTCAGAGCGTCGGCTGCGGGCGGTGCGCCCTCACAGTCGGCGACTTCCTCGTCCTCGCCGTCGTCGTTGGTCTGCGTGACGGTTCCACACTGGAGGTCCGCATAGCCGGCGATCGGGGCCATGAAGCCCGACACCTGGGCGGCGTTGGGACCGTATGCGGCGTAGTTCCAGGCATCGACGAACGAGCTGGCGTTCACCGGGGTGCCGTCGTGGAAGGTCCAGCCTTCGCGGAGTGCCACGTTCCAGGTCAGACCACCATCGTCGGAGGTGATCGACTCGGCCACACCGGTGAAGGTCGGCTCGCTCGTGACCGGATCGCTCTCGATCAGTCCTGTGAATAGGGCGGCCAGGACGGCACTGCCCTCGGACTCGTTGGTGTTGGCGGGCTGAAGCCACTCGGGCTCACCGATGTAGGTCGAGACGATTCCGCCTCCGCCTTCGGCGGGCTCTTCGGCGGGCGGCTCGGTCTCCTCGGATGGCTCCTCGGTCGGTTCTTCGGCCGGTTCATCGGTCGCGGCCGCCTCCTCCGGTGCTGCGGTCGTGTCGACGGCGTCATCGGTTCCACACGCCGCCAGGACCATTGCAAACACCGCAAAGAGCGCGAGCAAGCGCCATTTGCCAGTCGTTCTCACGATGGGTTTCCTCCTAGCTTGATTCGCTGTGGCGTCGCCACAGCCTTGCACGGGACGGGAACCAACGACCGACGACCGAGGTGGCCGAGGGCCGAGTGGACCACGCCATCCGTTGTGCTCGAGGCGGGGAGCGCCCTTTGGCAGAGCCATGAAACGATCTCCACCCGAGCGGCATAGATCATAGACAGCTTTTCTCGTGTACCCGAGTCCACCCACGTCCGATCCTGAGCGGAGGAGGGCGGCGGGCGTCGTCCGGCTCGGGCGGGAAGCTGGCTCGGGGCGGCCGTCAGGAACAGCCGAGGCTGGACCAGCCGAGGTTCTGGACCATCCAGGCGGCGACGGTGGCATTGGCCACCGGGTCGAGGATGTCGGAGCCTTCGACGGAGGCGGCCGTCGAGTACTCGCTCCAGCGTTCGGCCGGGATCTGGAACAGCCCGAAGCCACCGTCGCCGCTGGAGATGGCCTCCGGGTTGAACGCCGACGCGCACCATGCCGCCCTGACCGCCCGACCCACGCTGTCTGCCGGAAAGACCGCCATGACGATCTCGCGTACCTCGGCCTCGGTGAGAGCGGCGGATCGGACGAAGGTGGTGGCCGACCGCTCCGACGTGTCGGGCGCGGTCGTGGTGGTGGTGGCGAATGCCGGCGCCGTCGCCGACGGGATTGGGACTTCGCCGTCGACGGCGTAGCTGAAGACCAGTGCGGACACTGCGCCGGCGTCGGATCCCAGATCCGGCGCTGCCGTGAAGACCCCCGTCTCCGCAGGTGCTCCGCTCTGCGGCGCCGTGAAGTTCGCAAACCCGGCCACCGCCAACAGAGACACCACCATCCACCCTGTCACCAGAGCGATTCGATGATGTTTCATTGGTTCTCTCCGCCGCCCCGTCGACCATTGCCAGCCCAGCGGCACCCGTTCGGATGCCTGTCGACGCGACCGGGGCAAGCATACGGGGTGGTCGCGGCACGCGACAAGTCATCTGACGATCCTTCGGTGGGTCATGCGGCGACGCATCAGAGCCCGGTGGCCGGCCTGGCTCAGCCGATGGAGAGGGCGATCATCACCTGGGCGAGGTAGTACGCGGGCAGTCCGAGTATCGAGTTGACCGCTTGCGGCGCGACGAACCGTTGCCGGGCGACGAATACGTCGGAGGCCGCGAACAGTGTTCCCCCGATCGTGACGAGCGGGGTCCACGTCCCGATCGCGGTGGCGAGCATCCCGGCGATGATCACCACGTAGCCGAGGACCGGTCGGCGCAGACCTCTCCGCAGGTGGGGGTGGAGCCAGCGGGCGGTCCCAATCGCCGTGGCCGTCGCCGCACCGACCCCCCATAGAAGCGGTGACCCGGTCGCGGCCGGAGCCCACGCCACGCCATACGCGAGGTGACCGAGCGCAAACGCCCCCATGCCGACGAGGAACGATCGCGGCGAGCGGCCGGTCAGTGCCACGTCGCCGACGGCGCCGGCGCCAAGGCCGGCGAGAACGAGCAACTCGGAGACCGAGTCGGGGCCTTGGAGCAAGCCGAGTGCCATGAACCCGGCTGAGGCGATCGCCTTGAGCAGCGGGCGGCTCCGGTGGCCGGTCACGGTTGCCACCACGGTGGCGGTCGTCGCCACGGTGATCCCGGCGACGACCGCCACGACAACCGGGTCGGCGGTCATCCCTACTCGGAGAGGACGGCCGCCACGCTCGACCAGATCGACGAGCGGGGCTCGAGGACGTCGAAGTGGTCGGCTTCGGGGTCGATGATCGCCGTCGCCTCGGGGCGGGCGGCCAGCATTCGCTCGGCATGCTCGATCGGCACCGCGTCGTCCCGGCCACCGTGTGCGACGACCAGTCCACCCATCTGGTCGGCATGGGCGAGGGGAGACCAGCGCCGCGGAGGTTCGTCGCCCAGCATGACGCGAGCGGCTCCGTCTCCGATGTCCCGCTCCACCGCCAACTCGAGGTCGAGGACCGCCCCGGCGGCCACCACGGTGGCGGGCGGCCCCTCGAGCGATGCCATCGCCGCGAGTTGGCCTCCGGCCGAGTGACCCACCAAGAGCCGCTCGGACTCGTCCACCCCGTCGAGCGAGCCGGCCGCCGCGGTCGCCGTCACCACATCGGCGACCATCTCGCTTGGCGAGATGCGTTCGTCGGGTGTGGACCGGCGGTACTCGACGTTGGCCGTCAGGTAGCCCCGCCGGCACAGGTCCACGGCCAGGGACTCGATGGTGTCGTACGTCCACATGTGTCGCCAGAAGCCACCGTGGACCAGCACCGCCACCGGATGCGGGTCGGGGGCGTCCGGACGCCGGACGTCGATGAACTGGTCCCGGTGGGGCCCGTACCGAACTCGACTGACCGGCCAGGCGGCCCAGTGGAACAGATGCCGGATGGCCCACCGGTAGCCGTCGATGCCGCGGCCGTAGATGGTGTGGACGCAGGCGGGGCGGATGACCGATCGGCGTCTCCAGGGCTCCCGCTCCTCGACGTTGGAGATGTGGACCTCCACCGTCGGGATGCCGCAGGCCACGATGGCGTCGTGGAGGGCGTACGAGGAGTGGGTGAACGCGCCGGGGTTGAACACGACGCCATCGAGTCGATGGCGGGCGTCATGCAACACGTCGATCAACTCGCCTTCGTGGTTCGATTGGAAGGTCTCCACCTCGATGTTCAGGGCGCCGGCCCAGCCTCGCACGCGGTCCTCCAACTCGGCCAACGTGGTCGTCCCGTAGGTGGCGGGCTCGCGCTCGCCGAGCAGGTTGAGATTCGGTCCGTTCATGAGAAGCACCCGCATGGCTCGGATCATCTCCCTCCCGGCAGAAAGCGGGCGGCGCCTTCCGTCCCGGCCGCGACGATCTCCGGAGGGAGCTCGCCGATGTCGATTGACTCGCGCTCCTCGAAGAGAACCGCCGCCACGGTCTCGACCACGTCGGCCACCGTGACGTCGGGGACGGCCATGTCGAGAGACCCGGTGGTTTCGGGCCGCCAGTCGATCCCCAAGTGTTCGTAGACCGGGACGAGGACGTCGCGAATCGCCCCTGCGCCCGACACGACGATGACCCCGCCGACGTGCGCCGCACCCCGGACGAGCCGTTGACCCACACCCATCACCTTGTACCGGCCGTCGATGTTGAGTGAGAACGCTCCCGGGCAGTACTCGCCGGGTACCTCGCCGACCCGGACTCGGGCTCCGAGCCGGTTGAGCGCCTCGGCCAGCAAGTGGGAGATCCACTGGAACCGGGCGGTGATGTCACGGCGGGGCTGGTCGGTGGGAGTGGCCCAGGAGAAGGCCACCGTCCCTTCGTGGAAGACCGCCGCGCGGCCGCCGGCCAGTCGTTCGACCGGGAGGAAGCCGGCGGCTCTGACAGCCTCGACCGCATCGCGGTAGCCGGGCGCCACGACATCCTGCCCGCCGAAAGCGACGACCCGGGTGGCCCGATGGAGACGGAACGTCTCGGGCTGCGATCCTTCCTCGACGGCCCGCAGCAGCGCCATCGACGCCGCCGTGTCGGCGGCGCCGTTCCCGACCCGGGCGATGTAGAGCATGGAGGGGTGGGTCACGATGGTTCCTCGACGGCCGATGAGTCTTGGGGACACGTCGGCGGGGTGGGCCGCCGCGCCGGAACCGCGCAGGGATGACTGTACGTTTCCCCCACAGCGGCCAGAATGGAAGTCCCCGAAGGACGGCGACCGATCGTGCGCCATCCGGGAGGAGCCTGCGGGGAGAGAGGAAGCACCGGAATCACCGAGGACTCCGAGGAGTCCCGAGGATCGGGTGACGGAGGAATGAGACGAAGCGCAACGCCGATGACGATAGACCGCACCCGCCGCTCGCCGGTACGACGGCCGGTGGCGGCGTTGTTCGTCGCCGCCCTGCTGATGCCGGCATGTAGCGACGGGTCGCTGTCGGCGCTCGGCGATCGCTCCTCGGACTGGATCGGGGAGGTGGCGGCCGAGGAAGGCGAGCAGGCATACACCGCCCAGCCCATCGATGCTCCGGATGCCCTGGAGTGGTCCAACGACGATCTGGGGGTTCCGGCATCGGCGGATCCGGCCGAGGTCATCACCGCGGTGGTGGAGCGTTCGACCGGCGGTGACCGATTCGTGCAGGCCTCGCGGTTCGAGATCGCCCGGGCGCTCCCGGAGGTGTCGTTCCCGAATCGGATTCCGACCGAGGTCGATGCGGTCACCAGCCAGCTCGTGGTCTCGATCGGGGGTGATCGGCTCGACGACGAGGTGTTTGCCACCTTCGGCCTGTGGACGGTCGAGCCCTATACCAAGTCTCGGAGCGTCGGGCAGCGAGGTGTTCTCAGCATTGGCCCGCACTCCGAGGACCCGCCGTGCGGGCGTCTGGCCGAAGCGGCCCAAGCCGCTTGCTCCGAGGTGGATCTCGACGGGATGCGAGCGTCGCGTCTCGATGGCGAGTCGGGACAGACGTGGGTGTGGACGGATGGTGTGTACGAGTACCGCATGTTTCTCCGGGGTTCGCTGGAAGCGAATCAACCGGCGGTCGAAGCGATGACGTCGAGTCTCGTCGCCCTCGGCGAGCTGCCGGTCGACGACGACGTTCGGGTGCTGGGAACCCAAGTGTCGTCTGAGGGGTAGGCTCGACCGGCCCGGGTCGAACGGTCCTGCGGACCCGAGTCGGGGGACCCCGAGGCAAGGAGTGCCGGCATGCACGGCGGCGGTTGGTGGAGCTATCTCCAGTACGACGAAAACGATCGACCGAACATCGATCGGGCGTTGCTCCGCCGCGTGTGGTCATACGGCCGCCCCTACCGGGCCGCACTGATCGGAGTCCTGGTCACCGTCTTGATCGTGTCGGGGTTGATGGTCGTTCCACCGGTTCTGACTCGGCTCATCGTCGACGAGGCCATCGCCAACGGCGATCTCGGTCTTCTCACGGTTCTCGGACTCGGCGTGGTGGCGGTCCCGGTGGTCAATGCCGCCGTGGGTGTCGTCCAGCGATATCTGTCATCCCGGGCCGGCGAAGGCATCATCTATGACCTTCGACGCGAGCTGTACGAGCACCTTCAGTCGATGTCGCTCCGCTTCTTCACCGCCACCAAGACCGGTGAGCTCATCTCGAGACTCAACAGCGATGTGGTCGGTGCCCAACAGGCGATCACGGGGACCTTCGTCTCGATCCTCTCGAACGTCGTGACCGTTGTGTTCATCCTGGCGGTCATGGTGGGAGCCGAGTGGCGGTTGACCTTGCTGGCCCTGCTGGCCCTGCCGTTGTTCGTCCTGCCCGCCCGGCGGGTCGCTCGCCTCCTCCGGCGAGTCACCGAACAGCAGATGGAGCACAACGCCGCCATGTCTTCCATCCTCCAGGAGACGTTCAACGTCAGCGGCGCACTGTTGATGAAGCTCTTCAATCGGTCGGCCGCCGAGTCTGCCAAGTTCGGCGTGGAGGCCGCTGCCGTTCGCGACCTCGGCGTCCGTCGCGCCATGATCGGTCGCTGGTTCTTCGCAGGCATCGGGTTGGTCTCGGCGATCGGTACTGCGGTCGTGTGGTGGCTGGGCGGATGGCTGGTGATTCGCGACGACGTCTCCATCGGCACGCTGGTCATGTTCGGTGGCCTGGTCGCGCAGCTGTATGGGCCCCTCACCGCGATCTCCAACAGCCGCGTCGAGTTCGCCACGTCGCTCGTCTCATTCGAGCGGGTGTTCGAGATTCTCGACCTCGAGTCGGATCTGCCCGTCTCACCGTCACCGGTGGTGCCGCCCCGGATCGAGGGTCGGGTTGCCTTCGAAGACGTGTGGTTCACCTACCGGTCGGACGATGTTCAGGGGTTGGAGGCAGTGAAACGGCTCCGCTTCTGGGGAGGTTCCACCCCGGATGCGGCCGGCGACCTGGGCGGCGACGTGTCGACCCGCGAGTGGGCGATTCAGGATCTCTCGTTTCGGGCCGAACCCGGGGCGCTGGTGGCGCTGGTTGGTCCGAGCGGGGCAGGGAAGACCACCATCAGCTATCTGGTCCCTCGCATCTACGACGTCACCCGCGGCCGGGTCACCGTCGACGGCCACGATGTCCGGGATCTCGATCCCGGGACGCTGGCAGACAGCGTCGGAGTCGTCACCCAAGAGACGTATCTGTTTCACGACACGATCGCCGCCAACCTTCGATACGCCCGCCCGGATGCCACCGACGAGCAACTGGAGCGTGCGTGTGCCGCCGCCAACATCCTCGAGCTGGTGAGTGCCCTCCCCAACGGATTGGAGACGGTGGTCGGAGAGCGGGGGTACCGCCTCTCCGGTGGTGAGAAGCAGCGGATTGCCATCGCCCGGGTGATCTTGAAGGATCCCCGGATCCTCATCTTGGACGAAGCCACCTCCCACCTCGACACTCGGTCGGAGGCGCTGATCCAAGATGCGCTGGAGCGGCTGATGCGCGACCGGACCGCCCTGGTGATCGCCCACCGGCTCTCGACCGTTCAGGCGGCCGACACGATCCTGGTGCTCGACGAGGGTCGGCTGATCGAGTCCGGTACGCATGCCGAGCTGGTCGACGCCGGTGGGCTCTACGGCCAGCTGTATCACACCGACTTCCGCCAGCCCGAGCCGGCGTGACCCGCCCTCCTGTCGGGAACCTGCCTCCGCCGGCAGCGGGGCCGACCGGCTCCGGCCCGGAGCCACCATGATGGATTCGGGCTGCTCGGCGGCCGAGCCGACCCGGCGGCGGGACGTGTCCCGAGCCGCCGAGGTGATCGCCGGCCGCGTCCGGCGTACCCCGATGATCGAGGTCGAGATCGCCGGCCGTGCGGTGGTGCTCAAACTCGAGCTGCTCCAGCACACCGGATCGTTCAAGCCGCGTGGCGCATTTCATCGGGTGCTGTCGGAGCCGGCGGTGCCCGGGGCCGGCTTGATCACCGCATCGGGTGGGAACCACGGATTGGCGGTCGCCTACGTCGCCCAGCGGCTCGGGATCCCCGCCGAGGTGTTCGTGGCCGAGGTGACACCCGAGGTGAAGCGCCAGGGGATCGCCGCGATGGGGGCCATGGTCCGGGTGGGTGGCCCCCTCTACCAGGATGCACTCGAGGCGAGTCGGGCGCGAGCCACCGAGACCGGCGCACTGCAGGTGCACGCCTACGACCATCCGGCCACGGTGGCAGGACAGGGAACGATGGCCCGCGAGATCGAGGAGGACCTGGGCGTCCCCGCCGTGGTACTGATGAGTGTCGGCGGTGGTGGGTTCGCGGCCGGCGCCGCCGCCTGGTTCGAGGGAGCCACCGAACTCGTCACGGTCGAACCGGGCGGTTCCCGTGCCCTGTCGGCGGCGCTCGACGCCGGTGGTCCGGTCGATGTCGACGTGACCGGGCTCGCCGCCGACTCGTTGGGGGCGCGGCGCATCGGTGACGCCCCGTGGGCAGTCTTCTCCCGCTACCCGCCGCGATCGGTGTTGGTCGGCGACGACGACATCCGCACCGCCCAGCGATGGCTCTGGGACCGCCTCCGGCTGGTGGTCGAGCCGGGGGGTGCCACCGCCACGGCGGCACTGCTCGGTGGGCGCTACGAACCGCCCGCCACCGCTTCCGCGGTGGTGGTGGTCGTCTGCGGCGCCAACCGCGACCCGTCCCAGATCTGAGGGCCGCCGCTCACCGGGAGCCCCGCTTGAGGTTGGCCGAGAGCACCGGATCGTCCGGAGACATCAGCAGGTGACGGTCGTCGTGGGTGAGCCACAGCCCCGGTGCGGCTCCCAGCCACGTGGCGCGAGGGAGCGAACGCATCCACGTTCGACGGGTCCGGTTGCTCGGTCGGTAGATGAACACGTCGGTCCCCGGTGCGTGGAGCCCGTCGGCGACGCTGACGAGATCGAACTCGCCGAACAGCCTGGCGAGTGCCACGGCCGGATCGATCGGCTCGCCGGCATCCTTCCAGGACAGCTCGTCGGTTCGGGGGCACCACTCTGCATCGAACGGGCCGATCCGCAGGCGTCGATGGACGCAACTCGCTCGCGGCGCCGGCGTCTCCGGTGACGGTGCCGTGGTGGGGAAGTGGATGATCGCCATGTCCCGAGAACGTACGAGGCGGGGATGACAGAAAGCGGATCGGGTGGTGACCCGATTGCCACACCACTCCAATACGCTGCGTCCCATGCGTTGGCTGTTGGTCCTGGTTGGCTCGATGACCGTGCTGGTCGGCTGTGGCGGGGAGCGGGCGGTGGTGTCCACCGACTCGGCTCCGGCGGAGACGATCGCCGATACGAGCGCGCCGGTCACCTCCCAACCCGAGCCCGGATCCTCGACCGATCCGTCCGCGACGGGTGCGGCGGTGGACCCCGCCGGGTGCGCCCACGTGATCGCGGTCGAGATCGAACACCAGGGCGACGGAGAGTACGCAGTGACCGCCACGGTGCGGTCGTCCGATACCGGGACCGACAAATACGCCGATCTGTGGGAGGTGCGCGCCCCCGACGGAACCGTGCTGGGTACTCGGGTGCTCGCCCACCCGCACGTCGACGAACAGCCGTTCACCCGTTCACTCGGCGGGGTCGAGATCCCCGGCGGCGTCGAAGCGGTGGAGGTGGTCGCCCGGGACTCCGTCGAAGGATTCTGCGGAGAAACGGTCACCGCAGACGTCCCCGGCTGATTCGGCTCAATCCCCCGAAGAGCGCTCGGCGGACTCTTCGGCTCGGACGCCCGGGACCAGCAACAACGGACACTGGCTCCGCTCCATGACTCTGGCCGAGACACTCGTCCACGCCGCTTCGGTGAAGAGCCGTTTGGTGGCGCCCATGACGATGATGTCGGCTCCGGAGGACTGGGCGGTGGTCACGATCGCCTCCACAGGATCTCCTCCCTCGACGAATCGGACATCCGGCTGGTGTCCGCGGGCGGTCAGCGCCGCCACGATCGGCTCGACGGCACGGCGGCCCCGCTCCTCCAGGTAGTTGAGCGCCTTCATCTCGGCGGTGTCCGAATCCTGATCGGTGTCGTCGAGAAACGATCGGCGCTCGTCGTCCGCCATCGAGTCGATGAAGAGGCGGGGGATCTCGATCGCCGTCATCACGGTGATCGTTCCGAACTCGTCGAGCAATTTGTCGCACAGGTCGGCGACCGGGACCGGGGGGAGAACGCCGGTGGTGGCGATCAGAACGTGCACGGTGGCGAGCTTACGCCGCGTGGAGCCTTGCGCGTCCATCTGCGCCCGGCGACCCGGGCCCACCCGTGACGGAAACCGACGGCGGACCACCGACGGCAGACCGCCAGCCCCGATCATTCATTCAGGCGGGCGATCCGGTCATCGACCGCCGAAGCGTGCCGTTTGCGTCCATGCACTCGATGCGACGACCGGACGTTGCGTGCGATGCAAGACCCAATTCGGCGGTCCACGATGGCAGGCGTCGGCGTTCACCCTCTTGGCCATCACCGGCCTTCCGCGGCGCCGACGATGATGGCCAGCGCGGCGGCGCCCTCGGTCGTGGTCGGAGACCCGAACTCGAAGTGCGCGCCACCGTCGACCAGCTGAAGCTCGGTCGGTGTGCCCGCCGTCGCAGCTCTGTCGGCGAACTCTTCGGCGATCGAGATCGGAATGACCGGATCAGCCGTCCCATGGACGACGACGAGCCTGGTCACAACCGGAGAGTCGACGTGCGCGAAGGGGTCCAATGCGGCGAGCACGTCGGGCGAGTCGGCCAGGGCGGTCGCAAGCGGGCCGCGTCGGGCGGCGTCGTAGGCGCCGGCGAGAGAGACCAGGACCTCGGGTGGCGGTCCCGGTGGCGCGGAACATCCGGCGCGGTCGATCCGGTCCCATGTCAGGGCGGCGAGTGCGGCCCCGTAGGCGCCGGCAGACACGCCGACCACGATCACGTTCCCGGAGTCGGCAGCGTACTCGCGAGCGATGACCCGCCCGTGATCGATGGCGCACGCGACGGCACCGGGCGTCGACAGCGCACCATCCAATGTGGGGGCCGGCACAGTCGCTCCCGGTGGGAACCAATCGGCGTTGACCACGAGCATCCCCTCCGACCTCAGCACCTCGCTCCAATCCGACATCGACACCCGCGCCCGGCGGTCAAGCCCATGAAACAACACCACCACCGGTGCCGACTCGACGCCGCTCCTCGCAGGTGTCACGTCGTACTCGAGTGCGGCGCCGTCCGGCACCGTCCAGAACTCCGCGCCGGACACTGGCGCCTGAGGCGCCGAGCCAGCCGAACATGCCCACAACCACACACCGACGAATACGATCGCTGCCCGTCGGCGAAAGCGTCCCATCACGGAAGGGTAGGACGGCGAAATCGGGGGTCCGGATCGCAATGCCGCGAATCCCCCTACGGGGATCGGCGCCCGGCGACCCGGGCCTACCCGTGACGGAAACCGACGGCGGACCACTAGGTTCAAGCCGGATCCACAGCGAAAGGGACACCCATGGCCGATGCCGGAGATCAGGACGGCTCGACGGCGGGGACGGCGCTCTCCGACGAGACGATCAACAAAGTCACCTTCCGGATCCCGAACGCCCTGGCGCTGGTGGGGTCTCGATCGGGAGACGAGTGGAATGCGATGACGACGTCGTGGATCACGCAGGTGTCGATGGAGCCGGTCCTGATCGGAATCGGAGTCGACAACTCCGCCGTCACCCATCGCCTGATCAGCGATGGAGGCTCGTTCACCGTGAACCTGTGGGATTCCGAGGACACCCGCCCGTTCGTCAAGTTCTCGAAGCCGGCGGTGATGGAGGACATGAAGCTCAACGGCCGCCCGGTGACGACGGCGGTGACCGGCGCGCCGGTCTTCGACGAAGCGCTGGCGTGGATGGACTGCGAGGTCCGGCATGCGATCGACTTCGGCACGCACACCTTCTTCGTCGGGGAGATCGTGGCCGCCGACATCCGCGACGAGGAGTCGCGTGCGGCGGCGATGTCGGACACGAGGATGAAGTACGGCGGCGTGAAGCGCGGCGGCCACTGAAGGAGGATCGGACCATGGAAGGACGAGTCGAGGGAAAGGTCGCCCTCGTCACCGGCGGTTCCCGGGGGATCGGTATGGCGACGGTCCGAGCACTGGTGGCGGCCGGAGCCGGTGGGGTCGTGTTCACGTCGCGTCGGCCCGACAACGTCGATGCGGCGCTCGAGGCCATGAGCGCAGCCGGTGTTCCCGCCGACCGTGTGCACGGGATCGCCGCCCGGGCGGACCGCGACGAGGACGCAACCGATGCCGTCGCCGCCACGATCGAACGGTTCGGGGCGTGTGACATCCTGGTCAACAACGCCGGAACGAACCCATCGGCCGGTCCGCTGATGGACGTCGACATGGGAGCAGTCGACAAGACGTGGCAGGTCAACCAACGAGCGCCACTGGTCTGGGTGCGAGCGGCATACCACGGCTGGATGGGGTCGCACGGTGGAGCGGTCGTCAACGTCGCCTCCGTCGGGGGGCTGCGGCCCTCGCCGTTGATCGGTGCGTACAACATCTCCAAGGCGGCGCTGGTCCACATGACGCACCAACTCGCCTACGAACTGGCTCCCCACGTCCGGGTCAACGCCGTGGCGCCGGCCGTGGTCAAGACCCGGCTCTCCGAGATGCTGTGGAAGAGCGACGAGCAGGCGGCGGCCGACACCCATCCTTTGCGGCGCCTCGGCGAACCCGAAGATGTGGCCCGGGCGATCGTCTATCTGGCATCGGACGCCGGTCGGTGGCTCACCGGGGTGGTCTTGCCCGTCGACGGCGGCGTCATCGGAGCATCGGGGTCGCTGTCGTAGCGGACTACGGCTCGATCGCCAGCGCATAGCCGGGCCGGCCGCGCTGGATCCAGTCCTCGAACGCGGCTTCCGTCCCCACGTCTGCGCCCGTCCCCTCCGACATCACGTAGCGGTGGTACAGGAGATCGCAGAACGCCTGAATCGGATCGGCGATGCCATCGACAGCGGACAGCCGTTCCATCCACGGCTCGAAGACGCCGATCCGCCATCGAACCGCCGCTACGTTCTTCGACGTCGGTGTCATGCCGCCGTGCACCGCTTGATAGTGATGCAGATCGCTGAGGATCTGCCGGGCCTGCTGCTCCAGGGCCTCGACACCGGTGAGCTCCTCCAGCCGGCTGGAATGGAACGTCCGCCCCCCCACCCGCAGCTTCATGCGCAACCGGGATCCCGTTTCGTCGACCGGGATCAGATCCACCTCCTCGACATGGAATCCCAGCTCGTTGAGGCGTCGGATCCGCTCGGGGATGACGTACCGCTCGTCGGCGGTCAGCACCGTCTCGTGTGACAGCTCCTTCCAGAGACCCCGGTAGCGGTCGGCGATGTCCTCCCCGAGTTCGAGATCGGCGGTCTCGAGGCCCTGTCCGACCTCGGCTGCGATGTCCGCCATGCCGCCGGCGACGTTCTCGGTCATGATCGCCAGGTCCTCTTCCCGGCGTCCGGTCGACAGGCCGTGGGCGTGAAGCGACGCCGTCTCGGCATCCACCATGATCGTTTCGATCGCCTCTGCGTCATACCGGTACAGCACATTCGACAGCGAGCAGTCGCCCCAGAAGACGCCGGTCAGGTGGAGCTGGACCAGCAGGTAGGCAAACGCGTTGAGCATCTGTTCCCGCCGAGCTCCGAACCCGGCACCCTGGAGCAGCTCCCGATAGGAGAACGAGAACCGTTCATACTCGGTGATGAGGGCGGCGGACTGCTCGGCGTGCCGGTCGTCGTGGCGGTTCTCCACCAGTCCCACCGGGATGACGGCCGGGGCACCCGTCGACTCCAGCGCCCGCAGGACCGAGTAGTCCTGGCGGGCCGGCTTGGTGGCGAGCTCCTTGATGACGTAGATGCCTTCGGGATACTCGAAGAATCGAACCTCGTGGCGGGAGATGCCCTTGGGGAGCTGCACCATGTTGTCTGCGTCCCACTCGGTGATGGAGACGTGCCATGGGAGCTCCAGGAAGTCGGGATGGCCGGTGCGGATCGTCAGTCGAGGTGTGGGCACATCGGCGAGCGTACCCATTGGGCGCCTTCTCGCGGGGGACCGGCAGTTCCAGGCTCACATCTGACAGTCCGGACACCAATAGGTGATCCGTGCCGGGTTGCCCACCCGGGCCTGTTCGATCACGGTTCCGCACCGCCGGCATGCGCGACCCGCTCGCTCGAACACCCAGGCTCGGCTGTCCGGATGACGGCGGCCCGTGGTCGTGCGCTGCGGCCGCTCGGCGTTGGGAAGCATGATGGCCCGGGCTCGCTCGGCCAGGCGGCGGCGGGCACCGGCGTCGATGGCCGACATCGGTGTCCGGGGATCGATTCCCTCCAGGAACAGCACCTCGCACTTGTACTCGTTCCCGATTCCGGCCATCACCCTCTGATCCAACAAGAAATCCGACACGGTGCGGTCTGCCGGGTACCGCTCGGATTGGGTTTCGAACCGGGCCCAGTCGAACGTGGTGGCCAGCACGTCGGCGCCGAGACGCCGGAGTCGATGGTCGATCACCGCCCTCCGGTCCACGTCGACATCGGGTGCCGACAGCACCCACACGGTGCCGAGTTCCGTGCCGAGTCCCATCCTCACCGCCGCCAGACCTCCTCCGGCCGGGCGCCCGCGGCCGGAGGGAGGAGCGTGGGCGCTGCGTCCCACCCGGATCCGTCCGGGCATCCCCAGGTGCACGTGCACGGTGAGCCCGACGTCGCAATCGATCATGAGGTGTTTCCCGTGGGTGCGGACCGTCTCGACGGTGGCGCCGAGGAGACGGCTCGAGTGTCGACGGACGTCGGGTGCGGAGCCCTGCACCCGTTCGATCGTCCGACCGATCAGGATGGGGGCGATTCGACGGCGGGCCCGGGTGTATGAGTCACCTTCGGGCACGGCTCGTGCCTCGCCACACCGGGCCCTTGGTGCCTGCGGCGAACCCGTGCTCGGCGAGCACCGAGGCGAACGTTCCCCTCACGGGGTCGCCGTTGACCGTTTCGATCCGGAAGCGCCGGTGTCGGACGGCGATTCGGGCCAGCGCGGCCGCCGCCAGGTCTGGCTGTTCGGCCCCACCATCCCACAGCGAGACCGCCCGTCCGCCTCGTTCGATGAAGCCGACGAGGGTCCCATCGAGCATCAGCACGTATGACCCGGCCTGCCGTGCCAGGCGGAGATCCCTCTCCGGCCAAGGCAACGCTGCCCCGTAGGGATTGGCCGGGTCGGTGGCTGCCAGGACCACCATGCCCGTGTCGCCGGAGGTGCGGAGCCGGTCGACCGCACCGGGGGTGGCGAACTGGGCGCCGCCCAGGCCTTCGACGAAGTATCCACGCCGCACTCGGCCGACTTCCTCCATTTCGGCCATGACGGGATACAGGGCGGTGAAGCCGCCCGAAATGCCTTCTGCCGCCACCGTCGAGCGAGTGACCAGACCATGCCGGTCGAGGAGTTGATGGACCCAGGCGGCTGCCCGGGCGGTGTCGTTCGGCTCGACGGCGGTCAGGTCGGCCACCAATGACCACCTTCCCGCCGCATGGGGTGGGAAGGTCGCCGGCACCTTTCTGCCGCCGCGACTCTTACCCCGGCGCTCGATGAACGCCCGGACGGGTGCCATCGTGTCGTTGGTCACCTCGCCCGCCCACACGAGATCCCAGAGCGCGTCCAGGACGCCGTCCACGTCGCCGCCACCGGCGGCCGCGTAGATGTCGGCGAAGAACGAGGCGCCGCGTCTCGCCAGGTGCTCCCGGATCGCCACGTGGGTCGGGTCGGCCGGCGGGTCGGATGCGCCGGTCGGTCGCCGGATGAGCGGGAATTGACTTCGGAAGGCGAGCATGACCCGCCCGTCCCGGGATCCGAGTGGCGCGGTGCCGGTCCACACCACTTCGCCTTCCATCATGAGCTGGTCGAGAACTCTGGGGGCGTCTGCCAGGCGCTCCTCCAAGACGTCTCGCTCGAGCACCGAGGCGGGGATCTCCGCACCCTGGAGGCGGCCGATGGTTTCCGACATCGCCGACCGTCCCCGGCCGTTCGCCCCCACTCCGTGCCAGGCCGGGAGGAACCGCCCGAGCCCGGCCGCTTCGACCGGCTCGATCTCCCCGCGGAGCTGAGCCAATGAGCGACGCTTGATGCGGCGGAGGACCTCGGTGTGCACCCACTCCACGCCGGAGCCCCCCGGCGCAAACGAACCGCGCGAGACCCGACCCTTGGCCTCGAGGGCCTGGAGCGCGGAGGCCACGACCGCCGGCGCCAGATGAAGCGCACGAGCTGCCAGTTCGACGGTGAACGGACCATGGGTTCGAGCGAAGCGACCGACGACGTCGCCGAGCGGGTCATCCACGGGCTCGAGGAACACGTGTGGCGTTCCCGGCGGCGGCTGAACGCCATGCGCGTCACGCAGCCGGGAGGCGTCCTCGATGGCGGCGTAACGCTCCTCGCCGTGCATGTGCACGCGGATCAGGCGGCGGGTGTCGACCAGTACCTCCACTGCGTCCGCCACGTCGACGTCGGCCGAGCGCGCTCCGATGTCCATCAACCCCAGCGGTCCCAACTCGCGGAGAAGGTCGTGGATCGCATCCACCGACTTGGCTGCCCGGTCCGGTACCAGTCGTTGGAGTTCCGCCTCCACGGTGGCGATCACCTCGGCGGACAGCAGCTCTCGCAACTCTGCCTCACCGAGCAGATCGCGCAGCAGCTCCCGGTCGAGGGTGAGGGCAGCGGCCCGGCGTTCGGCCAGCGGCGTGTCCCCTTCGTACATGAAGGCGGCCACGAAGGCGAACAGCAACGACGATGCGAACGGGGATGGAGCCGGGAGGTCCACCTCGGCGACGCGGATGCGGCGCGCTCGGATCTGTGTGAGGAGATCGACGAGCGCGGGAAGATCGAAGTCGTCCCGAAGGATCTCGCGGTAGGTCTCCAAGACGATCGGGAACGAGCCGAACTGCTTCGCCACCGACAGCAATCCGGCTGCCCGGCGTCGCTGCAGCCACAGCGGCGTGCGGCCTCCCGGCCGTCGCCGGGGAAGCAGCAGGGATCGGCCGGCGGCCTCGCGGAATCGGGCGGCGAAGAGCGCGGTGTCGGCCAGATGATCGACCAACAACCCCTCGATCTCCTCGGGATCGGGCATGAGGTCCGCCGGCTCCGGGATCTCCTCGGCGTCGGGAAACCGGAAGGCGATTCCGTCGTCGGACCAGATCACGTCGACGTCACCGTCCCAGACATCGGCCAGCTTTCGGGTGACCGCCATCGCCCACGGTGCATGCACCCGGGCCCCGAACGGTGACAGGAGCACGACTCGCCAGTCGCCGATCTCGTCCCGGAAGCGCTGGAAGACCAGGGTTCGATCGGTCGGAAGGACTCCGGTCGCCTCTCGCTCCTCCTGCAGGTAGGCGACCAGGTTGCGGGCGGCGAGGTCGTCGAGGTGGTAGTCGCCGAGTGCTTCGATCGCCTCCTCGGCATCCAGGGCGCCGATCTTGCGGGTGAATGCGCCGATCGCTCGGCCGGTCTCGAGCGGCCGGCCGAGCATATCGCCGTGCCAAAAAGGCATCTTGGCGGCCGGCTCCCCCGGGGCGGGTACGACTTCGACTCGATCGACCCCGATCTCGGCGATACGCCACGTCGAGGCCCCCAGCACGAAGACGTCTCCTTGCCGGGACTCGTAGACCATCTCCTCGTCGAGCTCGCCGACCCGGGATCCGTCCGGCAGCGTCACCCGGTAGAGGCCCCGGTCGGGGATCGTGCCGGCATTGGTCACCGCCAGCTGTCGCGCACCGGGCCGAGCCTCGACGACGCCCTCCACGCGGTCCCAGTTGACCCGCGGGCGGAGCTCGGCGAAGAGATCCGACGGGTAACGACCGGCCAGCATGTCGAGGGTGGCCTCGAACACCGACCGGGACAGCTCGGCATACGGCATCGCTCCCCGGGCCAGGTCGTAGAGCTCGTCGGCCGTGCGGTCCTGTACGACCACCATCGCCACCAGCTGCTGGGCGAGCACGTCGAGCGGATTGCGTGGGACCGTGGTCGGCTCGACATCACCATGGAGCATGCGGTCGGCGAGCACGGCCGAGACCAGCAGGTCTCCCCGGTATTTGGGGAACAGCTTCGCCCGGCTGATGTCCCCGACGTTGTGGCCCGCCCGCCCCACCCTTTGCAGGCCGGAAGCCACCGAGACCGGGGCCTCGACCTGGACGACCAGGTCGACCGCACCCATGTCGATGCCCAACTCGAGGGAGGAAGTGGCGACCACCGCGGCCAGCTCTCCGCGCTTCAAGGACTCCTCGATGATGACCCGTTGCTCGCGGGAAACCGAGCCATGGTGAGAACGAGCGATCTCCTCTCCGGCCAGCTTGTTGATCTCGGCACAGAGGCGTTCGGCGAGACGCCTCGAGTTGGCGAACACGATCGTGGAGGTGTGGTTCTGGATCAGTTCCAGAATCCTGGGGTGGACCGCCGGCCAGATCGATCGCTGCCGGATCTGGTCGGGCTCGAGCGGATCGGGCGGCGCCGGTTCGGCCATGTCCTCCACCGGGACCACCAGTTCGATCTCCAGACGGCGCTCCTCGTCGGCGTCGACGATCGTGACCGGCCGTGGCTGTCTCCGCTCATCGACGACGTCGGCGCCACCGAGGAAGGACGCGATCGTCTCGAGCGGGCGTTGGGTGGCCGAGAGCCCGATCCGTTGGGGTCCGACTCCGTTCGCCTCCCGGATCAGGTGTTCGAGGCGCTCCAGCGACAGCGACAGATGGGCCCCTCGTTTGCTTCCGGCCACGGCGTGAACCTCGTCGACGATCAGCCACCGCACCGAGCCGAGTGTCGAGCGGACCTGGGACGTCAGCATCAGGTACAGAGATTCCGGTGTCGTGATCAGGATGTCCGGTGGATTCCGAATCATCCGGCGCCGATCGTCGGCCGGGGTGTCGCCGGTCCGCAGGAACGTGGTGAGCTCGGGCGGATCGGCCAAACCGAGTCTTCCTGCGGCGTGCCGGATGCCGGCCAGCGGGACGCGCAGATTGCGGTCGATGTCGTAGGCGAGCGCCTTGAGGGGTGACACATACAGGACGCGGCAGCGCTCGCTCGGCGCGGGGACGGGTTCGGTGAGCAGGCGGTCGATCGCCCACAGGAAGGCCGCCAGCGTCTTGCCCGATCCGGTCGGCGCATGGATGAGGGTGTGGTCGCCCTCGCCGATCGCCTTCCAACCCAGGACCTGGGCCGGGGTGGGCTCGGGGAACGACGCCTCGAACCACGCCCGCGTCGGACGGCCGAAACGTTTCAGTGGGTCGCTCACCCGGCAACTGTATGCCGGTCACGGGCTTTCGGGAACGCCGCGCGGCGGTCTGTCGGCCGCGGACGCCTCAGGCGATCAGATCGGCCGCCACCGACGTCGGAAGTGTCCGATCCATCACCAGACGGACGAACTCGTCGGCAATCAGCGGGTCGAACTGGCCGCCTCGATGGAGCAGGATCTCGTCCAATGCGTATGCCACCGACTGGGGCGGCTGATAGCACCGGTCGCTGGTCATGGCGTCGAACGCATCGGCGACGAGAATGATGCGCGAGGCCAGTGGAATCGAGGCGCCGGCGAGCCCGTGGGGGTAACCCCGGCCATCCCAGCGCTCGTGGTGGTGGAGCACCGCCGCGGCGACCTCGTCGGCGACCACCCCGGCGAGCATGGCGAACCCGAGCTGCGGATGGCGGCGGATCTCTCCCAACTCGTTCGGCAGAAGGGGCCGTCGGCGGGACAGCACGGTTTGGTCGATCTCCAGCTTGCCGACGTCGTGGAGCCGGGCGGCGAGCCGGAGCGGCTCCAGCCGGTCGTGGCCGAGCCCGAGTGCGGAGCCGAGTGCCACGGCCAGATCGGCCACTCGATGGGTGTGCCCGAAGAGGTCGTCCTGTCCGCCCATCAGTCGGACGAGTACATGGTCCAACTGGGCGGGTTGGTTCATCGAGTGCATCCCCTGACGTGCGTAGGCCACGCCCCAGTCTCTCGGAGGATCGAGTTATCCACAATGGGTCGCCCAACCCAAAACTTCGCGGGCCTGAGCTGCCGACCGGACCGCGCGGGCCGACCATCCGCAGGGCATTGTCACGGTCCTCGGTCGGGAGCCGCCAGAATGGTTCGGATGGACATCGCGGTGAATCTCGTCGAGACCTATCTCCGCCTCAACGGCTACCTGACGCTGTCGGAGCTCGAGGTTCAGGCGCAGACCGCCGGCGGGACGTACCGGACGCTGACCGACGTGGACATCGTCGGTGTTCGGTTGCCGGGGGACGTCTACGCCGCCGACACCCACGACGCCGAGTCGGCGAAGCTCTTACTGATCGAAGACGAGGTGTTGCGTCTGGAGCCGGAGACGGCCGACATCATCATCGGGGAGGTCAAGCAGGGGGAGGCGCTGTTCAATCGGGCGCTCACCACCCACGAGGTGCTCCATTCCGTCCTGCACCGGCTGGAGTGGCTGTTCGACGACGGCATTCACGAGACGATCACCAACCTGGAGCATCGGGGAGTGGCGTACGCACCGGCCCGCGGCGAGGGCCGGATCCGCACCCGACTGGTGGCGTTCGGCCGCAGTGACGTCGACTCGGTGAACACCATCCCGATCGGCCACGTCGTCGAGATGATCGTTCGACACCTCGAGCGGTTCGCCGATGTGCTCGCCCCGGCTCAGTTCAAGGAACCGGCTCCGGCGTTGCTCCGACTCCTGCTCAAGGCGGGCTTCCAGATCACCCGGTGAAACCGGCCTGCCGGGCGGCGTCGACGAAGCGGCCGGCGAGGTCGGCATCGACCGGCAACGCGGTATCTCCATCGCGCTTCAGTGCCGATCCGACGATGACCGAGTCGGCGACCTTCGCCAGGTCGTCCACGGTGTCGCCGGTGGCGCCCGACCCGACGACGATGGGTGCGTCCACCGCCTCCCGGACGGCTCGCGCCTCGACGAGGTCGATCGCACCGCCGGTCCCGCTCCCCGAGACGACCAGGGCGTCGGCTCCTCCCCGCTCCCACAGGTCGGCCGCCGACCGGTCGATCGAGGAGCCCGGTGGCGGAACGGCGTGTTTGACGTGGACGTCGGCCAGTACGAGGACATCGGGGGCGAGTGCCGCACGGAGACGTCCGATCTCGGCCGCCCGTCCGGAGATGAGTCCCTGGTCGGTGAACATCGAACCGGAGAGGACGTTGATGCGAACCATGGGGGCGCCGACCGCCGCGGCGATCGACAGCGCGCTCACCCCATCGTTGCGGAGCACGTTGACGCCGGCGGGGAGGGAGACGGCGTTGCCGATCTCGGTCAAGACCCGCGCCATCGAGGCCACGGTGACCGGTGGCACCGCGTCGGCGTAGAAGGGGGCGTCGCCGAAGTTCTCGACCATGAGGGCATCGAATCCGGCTTCGGCGAGGGTCCGGGCGTCGGCCACCGCACCCCGGACGACGGGTTCCACGCTCCCCCCATACCGCGGCGAGCCCGGGAGTGGAGCGAGATGCACCATCCCGATCAGTGCGGGTGGACGGCGGCCCTCGCCCGGGGAGGTCGGGTTCAGAGGTAGGTCCTCACCACCCGGAGGGCGGTCTCGGCGACGTCCCCACTCACCTTCAACCGGGTCTCTTCGGGGGCCAGGCGCTTGACCGCCACCCGCGCCCAGTCGGAGGCCGAGCCCTTGATGCGCTGCTCGGAGTCGTCCGGTCCGAACACCCACTTGGCGTACCCGGGGCCGATGACTTCGACCCGGACGGGGGAGTAGTCCTCGCCGGCCAGCTTGAAGGCGTAGGGGAGGCTCGCCCAACCCATCCAGCAGATGTGACGGATACGGGGGGTGTCTTCGATCTCGGCGTCCATCGCCGAGTAGATGTCGAGGCCATGGGCCCAGGTCTCCATGAGCCGGCTGGTGGCCAGCGTCTTGGCGCTCATCGTGCCGATGATCCACTCGATCCGGTCGCCGGCGCTCATGTGCGAGAGCGGTTCGACGACCTGGGCACGGCCGCCGCGCCACCATTCGATGACATCCTGGGGCCGCATCCTCCGACCGCGCTCGACCGCCTCCTGACGGATCCCGTCCAAGTCGGGAGTGTTGCGATATCGCTCCAGGTCGGCGTCACCTCGAACGGCCGCCGCCGCCAGCTCCTCGGAGTCGGCGAGGTGGCTGATGGTATCTCTGATCGACCAGCCTTCGGCACCGCTCGGCCGGTCCCAGTCCTTCAACGAGATGCGCTGGAGGAACTGATCCAGGAACTGCTGCTCGGCTACGAGGTCGGAGAGGATTTCACGCACGGCTCCGCAATTCTAGTGTGATTCGCGGCCTGCCGGATCACCGAGCGCCCGGTTCGTTCCCAGACCCGGCCGTCCGAGATGCGCCGCTCACCACACGCGATCGGCCTGATCCTGTCCGAACGGTGCCGGCGGGTGGACGTCGGTGGTCGGCCCTACCAGGTGGTTGAGTTCGTCGATCAGTTGGCGAAGCCGTCCAAAGCTCCTCCGATCGAAGTGCAGCATCACCCGCTCGCAGTCGAGCGCATCTCCGTCGCGTCGTTCCGGCTCGGTGGGCTCCACCGCGGTGATGGAGCCGCTCTTGAGGATGTCGCCGTACTCGTCGGTCAGCCGGGCGCACTCGGCGTCGTCGGGAGCGGTCATGACCCGCAGCACCAGCTTCCCGTCGACGTATCGCTGCGACTGGTAGTTGGCATAGAACCGGCACATCTCGTCGGCGGCGACCTCCGGGTCGGTGGTGAGCCGGAACAGATGCAGGTCGGCGGGAGAGATGAGCCCGCGGGCCACCAGCACGTCGTCGACGAACTCGAGGAGTGGATCCCAATACCGGGTCTCTTCGGATTGGATGAGGACGATCGGGTGGAGGTCGCTCTTCCCCGTCTGCACCAGCGTCAACAGTTCGAATGCTTCGTCGAGGGTTCCGAAGCCTCCCGGGAACAGCGCAAAACCGTGGGACTCCTTGACGAACGCCAGCTTGCGGGTGAAGAAGTATTTGAAGTTGACCGTGCGGTCCGGGTTGACGTATGCGTTGGCGACCGACTCGAACGGGAGCCGGATGTTGACACCGTACGACGCGTCGACGCCTGCCCCCCGATGTCCGGCCTCCATGATCCCCGGGCCGGCACCGGTGATGACCCCCCAGCCCCGCTCCACCATGATCCGGCCGAACTCGGCAGCCAGCCGGTAGTCGGGGTCGTCTTCGGGCAGCCGCGCCGATCCGTACATGGTCACCTTGGGCTCGTCGTGGCGCGAGAAGACCAGCATCGGGTAGCGCATCTCCTTCAGCGCAGTGTTGACCAGTTTCAGGTCGCCCCGATTCGGCATGTCTCGATACAGCTTGATGGCGGTCGTGATGATCTCGCCGATGAGGTCGGCGCCGTCGCCGTCGCCCGACCGGGAGATCAGCTCGTCGACCAGCCGGTCGAGGTCGGGGTTGCCGAGTGAGTAGGAGCGGCTCATGAGGCGAACGGTTTGGTGGACGGTCCCTTGCGGACCACCGCGTTCCAGACCGTCTCGTAGTGATCCCGGTCATACGCATCCACGTGGGGAAGGACGAATTCCTCCCACGCGGAGCGGAGCGGGTCGGGGCGGTCTCGGTGGATCCGGAGGCCGGTGGGCAGGCGGTCCAGCACACTGCGCAGGCTGAGAGGTGTCTCGACGCGGGTCGATGCGTCGGTCGACTCGAACGAGGCGTTCACCTCCACCGCCAGCCGGGCGATCGGCTCGATGTAGTCGGGCTTCAGCGACGGGTAGCGAGTTCGGAGCATCGCTTCGATCTGTTCGGCACCGGGAAACAGCTTCTCCCAGATCACCCAGCGATCGGCGAAGGCCTTGTTCAGCGTCTGGGTGCCGGCGTAGTCGCGTAGGTCCGTCGGATTCATCGTCCCGAAGATCCGCACGTCTTCCCGGAGCGGGACCATGTCGCCGTTGGGGAGGTCGAGGGCGGCGTAGCGGTCGAGCAGCCCATGGAGGGCGAACAACGTCTCGGCACCGGCTGCGTTGAGTTCGGACAGGTTGATGAGGGCCGGCCCTCGCAGCGCCCGGGTGATGTCGCCGTCCTCCCAGCGGCTCTCGGTCCCTCCCTTGCCGTCGCCATGGAGCTTCGTGGACCCGATCAAGGTCACGTCCCGCACCTCGCCGGTGAGCGGTATCCGGTAGTAGGGGAGGCCGAGGCGGGCGGCGAACTGCTCGACGTCGTGGTCCTTTCCGGTTCCCATGTGTCCTCGCACGGCCACGTGGAGCGGCACGAAACCTTCGGGGTGATCGCGCCGGACCGCCTCCACCTGGGCGAACCGATAGAGCATGCCGAGATCGACATAGTGCGGATCGGGCGAGGGGATCTTCCGGGTTCGCTGCTCGGCGTCTTCGACGTCGCCGGGAATGGCGAAACGCTCCAACACGATGGGAGGTTCCGTCCCGAGCGGGTCTTCGAAGGTCACGGTGGGGTTGTCAGGCACTGCGTCGGTCCTTTCCGGATGTGCTCGCCCTTCCGGGTCCGGTTGGCCGGGCGGAGCGCGACCACCAGGTGTCCATTCCCCAGAGCGAAAGGCTGCGGCGAAGCGAGGAACGGACGCCGTCGACCATCGCCCGGGTCAGCTCGGCGGGTCGCTCGACCACCTCGCTGCGATCGTAGGCCGTCTCCACGGTGTCATCGCCGATCCCGATCCCGAGGACGGTCGTCCCGGAACGTTCGATGGCCGCCACGGCATGGGTGAGTTGGTCGAGTGATCCCCGGGTCATGCCGTCGGCCAGCACCACCAGAACCCGCACCTGCGATCCGAGCCGGGCCATCCGCTCGGCGGCATGGACGAGGTTGAACTCATCGACGTTCGACGCCTTGTCGAACATCGACACGGGGGGCGACTCGCGGGCATTGCGGCGAGCGGCGGCCGCCGCCTTGCCCGGCTGGGTCGCCGTCCAGAACATGCCGGCGAATCGGTCCTCGGCGTCTCGCCAGGGCCGGTCGAAGGGCTTGACGATGTAGTGGTTGACCGTGGACGTCAGCCGGTCGGCTGCTCCGCCCTGCGACTTCCGAAGCCCCGCGATCGATTGGCTCCGGCTTCGCGTGTAGGTCCACTCCGTGTCGTTCGGCCGGGCGGCGAAGGAGCGGTTGAAGAGCGCCACTTCGAAATCGATCTGGAGCTCATCGGCCAGGCGCGCCAGCGTCCAGGCACCCATCAGCGCGGCGGACATGGCCCAGCCGGGGCCGCCCCGGTGCCGGTCGCGCGACTGCAACATCGAGGCCGAGGCATCGACGAGCAGGCTCACCGCGTACCGCCGCCTCGTGCGCGCCGCCCGGCGCTCATACATCCGCGTGTAGAGACCGGCCCCGATGAACAGCGCAGCGTGAGGAGAGACGTCGCCCTGGTCGTAGCCGGAACGGAGTCCCCGCCGCTGGTTGGCGGCGAAGAGGGGATACAGCTCGCCGGAGACGTGCCGTTGGGTCACTTGCCACGACGCAGCCGCGTCCGACAGCGCCTGCCGCCCCTCCGGTGCGAAGCGCGCGAACGTGTGTGGAGCCGGCGACACCACGACCTTGCCTCCCTGTCCGGTCGGCAGGTACACGGTCGGGGCCTCGGAGATGCGCAGCAACTGATCGGTGCTGGGATCGGCGCCCACGTCGGAGAGACCGGCGCGTTCGGTGATGCCGGCACGAGATTCCGAGCTCCGTCGCGTATCGGTGTAGCTCTCTGCGTCGCGCACGACCGGGCTGGTGAGGCGCACTCTGTCCACCGCCTCGGCGGCGGCATCGGCGTCGACCTGTTCCTGCGCCTCCTGCTGGGCGGTCGTGGCTTGGGAGCCCAAGTCGGTCAACAGCCCGTTCGCCCGGGCGATGGCGAGGAGCTCCAGGGCGCGACCCGCCACGGTCCACGCGTCGTCGGCGGACGCCGCCCCGGCGATCGCATCCGATGACTCGTCGAGCGCCACGGCGGCGCGAGCCTCCAGACGCCGCTCCAGGCGCTCACGTTCCGCATACCCGCCGCAGGTGAGAAAGCAGGCCACCACGAACTGTGAGAACGGACCCGCCGCCCGCATGGCGTCGTTGAATGCCGCCCGGTACAGATCGGTGAGCACCGAGCGCGCGCCCGGGTACATCGCCATGCCTTGCCGCTCTTGCCGGGCGTCCTCCAGCGTGAAGAACAGCGCTTCGGCCGCCGCACCTCCGGCCCGCTGGAGCGCGTCGAGCAGTTCGACCGGTTGGTTCTGCTCGCTCGGCTCATCGTCGCCGGAGCCCGGTGTCGTGGCCCCCGATGTCGGGGCCCCCGATGTCGGGGCGCCCGGTGTCGGGGCTGCGGGTGCGGTGCCGGGCTCCGTCGGCCAGTCCTCGGGGACGGGGCGCCGGTCGTCGAGATCGGTCGACACCAGGTGGATCACCTCGTGCAGCGCCGAGGCGAGCGCCACCTCATCGGGGGTGACGGGGGCGTTCCGCCGGTAGGCGGCCTGGAACAGGCGCGGGTCGCACACCACCTCTCCGGCCGACGACGACGGTTCCGAGCCCAACCGCACTCGGAGGTCATCGTTGCCGGACAGCGACCGGGCGAACCTGGTCACGGCCGGCGCCACCCGCTGGTAGCGAGAGACGACCTGCTCGATCGCCCCCTCTTCGGGCTCGAGCATCCGGTCGAGGACGGACTGGTTTCGGGCGCGCATGAACGCCCATTGTCTCATGCCGGCGCAAGTCGGACGCCCGGACGGATCCATCTGGGACCCGCACGTGGTCGTCAGCCCGACGTGACCTCGATGTCCGAGTAGCCGAGGGAACGCAACAGGTCGGTGACCACCACCTCGGCGCGGCGGCCGGCGTCCTCCAAGATGCCCCGCTCTTCGGCCGACGACACCAGCACCTCCTCGGCGGCGAGTCGCGCCGACCGCTCGAGGTCCGGGTCCCCCTGGGTGAAGATGCCCGTCTCCCGGTTGTAGACGTGGGTCGCCTCGTTGTCGACGGCGACGTAGGTGATCGTCGACGGCGGCAGCGAGATACGCACCCGGCCCGAGTTGGGGTCGGCGAAGATGTCGTCGTCCTCCAGTTGCTCGAGGTCGACGCCGGCTCCGATGCGAGCGACGGCGAACAACTCGATCCGGTCACCGTCGACCCAATTCAGCCAGCCGCGGTCGTCCCCCTTCTCGACGCGGGTGTACTCGACGTACTCGACGGTCGTGAGCTCCGACAGCTGGCGAATCGACTGGATCTGGACCGGTTGGATCCGGGTGAACTCCCCTTCGCCGGTGATCTGCTCTCCGATCTCCCCGGCCCGGTCCACGAGCCGGGCTCCACGCCCGGCGACGAAGGCGACCGTCACCATCCCCAGCACCAGGATCGCCGCGATCAGTCCGAGGACGAACTTGCCGAGGAACCCGCCCCCGCGCCGGAGGTGACGCGGTGGGTCATCTCGGTCGGCCGCGTGATCGTGGTCGGAGATGGACACGTTCGGCAGGCTACCGGGCCCAAGGCAGCAAGCTTCAAGCAGCAAGCTTCAAGCCCGGAAGCCCGGAAGCCCGGAAGCCCGGAGGCCCGGAAGCCCGGAAGCCCGAAAGCCCGGAGGCCCGAAAGGCCGGAAAGCCCGAATGCCCGGCCTCACGAGTCCGGGGGTTTCGGGCCTCACGCATCTCGCCTGGCCCCCGGTCGGGCTCCCGGGCTCAGCTCATCGGGCGGCTGCCTCGACCCAGTTCCAGAGCCGGCCGCGGGCGTCCGGCGTGTCGGATCGGCGGGTCGAGGCCAGCCGGTGGATCCTCCGGCGACGCCGGTCGAGCCAGAAGCCGCCGTTGGTCTCGAGGGGCGGGCCGTCGTCGGCGGCCAGCCATACCAGGGTGTCGGCACCCTCTGCGGGGCTGCGCAGCAAGGGGCCGACGATCCGCCGGAACCCGGGCAGTGCTCCCTCGACCCCCGGTGTGTCGGCCCACCCGGGGTGCAGCGCGTGAAACCGAATCGGCTGGCCGGTGGTGCGCTCGGCCCACTGCTCGTTCAAGGTGACCTGGGCACGTTTGGCGAGGGCATACTGCATGGACCCCGTGTACGACGCTTCGCTCATCTGGAGGCCGTCGATGCGGAGGGGCGCGGTGTACATCCCTCCAGAGGACATCGTGAGCACACGCCCCGTCGTCCCCGACCGGAGCCGATCGAGGAGGAGTGTGGTGAGGAGGAACGGACCGACCACCTGCGAGGCGACGGTCTGTTCCATTCCGGTCGAGTTGGTCTTCCGCTCGGCGGAGAGGGCACCGGCATTGTGGATCAGCACGTCGATCTGCCCCAGCCGCTCCAGCAGATCTTCGGCCAGGGCCCGGACCTGGTCGAACTCGCCCATGTCGGCGTCCGCCGACTCGACGGTGCCCCCGGTGTCGGCCGAGAGGTCGGCAGCCACCGCCCGGTTCTTCTCAGGGGTCCGTCCGACGATCACGACCCGGGCTCCGCACGCGGCCAGTTGGGACGCGGCGGCACGACCGAGACCCGAAGTCCCACCCGTCACCACCATCGTGCGGCCGGAGAGGCCGTAGGAGTCCAGTGGCCGCCAATCGTCGAGGCGGCGTCGGGCGTTCGAACCGAGACGGGTGAACGACGTCACCACGGGAGCCTCCAAGATGCCGTCCACGATGTCGGCGGCGCTCATGAGTCGCCGACCAAGCTCCCATTCAGCTTGCGGGCGAGCCCGGCGGCCGCTTCGTCTCCGATTCGTTCGAAGGCCTTGGCGAGGAGCGGATCGAAGACGCGGAGCAGGACGGGGAGCTGCAGGACGGCGTCGTAGACGACGGTGCAGCCCGTATCGGTTGCCTCGACGGTGATGACGTCGATGGACGTGAACATCCGACTGCGCCCGTAGTACTCGACCAGCTGGTCGGGCTGGTATCTGCGGACCTCATAGCGGAACGTGGTCTCCCGCCCACCCGTCGAGACGGTGATGTCATAGGCGGCTTCGGTGCCGGGGCCGTCGCCCGCCACTTGCACGGCGCTCACGATGCTGGGGTCCCACTCGTCGAATCGTCGCATGTCTCCGACGAGGGGGAACGCCTCCGGCGGCCGGAGGGGGCTTTCGATGCGGGCGGTGTAGGTGGCCATGGGTTCGCTCCGGGTCGATGGTCTTCTGCCGTCGATACTGACCACATCGGTGTGGTAGCGGGAACCGGTCGGGCCCCAGGTCCCAGGCCGCAAGTCCGGAAGCCCGGAGGCTTCGAGGTCCGGGAGCCCGGAGGCCCGGAGGCTTCGGGCCTCACGCTTCTCGCCTGGCCGCTCGGGTCGGGCTTCTTGCCTGTTGCTTGTTGCCTGTTGCTTCGTGGTCGGCGTCAGCTCGTACCATGTCGCCGATGCACTACGAACTCACGACGCTGCCCGGGGGTCTCCGCGTCATCACCGAGCCGATGCCGTCACTGCGATCCGTGGCGATCGGGTGTTGGGTCGACACCGGTTCTCGGGACGAGCTCCCCCACGAGGCGGGTGCGTCGCACTTCCTGGAGCATCTCCTGTTCAAGGGCTCCGAACGCTTCTCGAGCCGGGACATCTCGGAACGATTCGACGCGATGGGCGCCGAGTCCAACGCCTTCACGTCCAAGGACCACACCTGCTTCTGGGCGCGGCTCCTCGACGACGACCTGGCCGAGGGTGTCGAGCTTCTCGCCGAGATGTTGCAGGCGCCGGCCTTCCGCCAGCACGAGATCGATGCCGAGCGTGACGTCGTCATCGAGGAGATCAACGAGAGCGAGGACGACCCCGCCGACGTCGCCTTCGAAGCGTTCACCAGGGCGGTGTTCGAGGGTCACCCCCTGGCTGCGCCGGTGCTCGGATCTCGGGCTTCGATCCTGTCGATGCAGCGGGAAGACATCGCCGGCTACTGGGCGAGGAGATACGCCGCCGGGTCGACGGTGGTGGCGATGGCCGGTTCGCTCGATCACGACCGAGCGGTGAAGATCGTCTCCGAGGCTTTCTCGGATTGGACCGGCACCGCCGGTGGCCACGAACACAGCCCGGCTGCCCTCACGCCCGCCGTCTCGATCACTCACCGACCCACCGAGCAGGCCCACCTGGTCATCGGTGGCCGCGGATTCGATCGCACCGACGAGCGCCGCTGGCCGTACGAGGTGATGAACCTGGTGCTCGGTGGGGGGATGTCGTCTCGGTTGTTCGCCACCATTCGCGAAGAGCACGGGCTGGCGTACTCGGTGTTCTCGTTCCGGGCCGCATACGCCGACACCGGCGCGTGGGGCGTCTACACGGCGACGACGCCATCGAAGGCCGATCGCGTGCTGGGGCTGATCCGCTCCGAGCTGCGTCGGATCGTCGATGCCGGCATCACCGACGCCGAGCTGGAACGGGCCAAGGGCGCCATGCGAGGCGGGCTGGCCCTGGCGATGGAGGATGCCAACAGCCGCATGGTGCGGCTGGGTCGCGACGAGCTGGTCGGAGGGGATCATCTGTCCGTTGACGAGCGGATCGCCAAGATCGAGTCGGTCACCCGGTCGGACGTGGCGGCGGTTGCCGCCGATTTCCTCGACGCTCCCAGGGTGATCTCCGCCGTCGGGCCGTTCGAGGAGGGTGCGCTGGAGGATCACCTGGCATGATTCGGGTCGGCGTCAGCGGGGGGGCGGGCCGGCTGGGGCGGGTGCTGGCGGACGCCATCGACGCGGCAGACGACCTCGACCTCAGGTGCGTGTACGCACCCGGCCACGCCGACGAGGGATTCGCCGTCGCGGCCGAGGCCATGGCCGAGTGCGAGGTGGTGGTGGAGGTCACCAACCCCGATGTCGTCATGGACAACCTCGATCGGTGGCGATCGTTCGGGTGTCACACCGTGGTCGGCACGTCCGGCTTCGACGCTGCTCGGCTCGAATCCTTGCGGAACCGTTGGCGAGACACGGCCGCACGGTGTCTGGTCGTTCCCAACTTCGCGCTCGGTGCCGTGCTGATGATGCGGTTCGCTGCCATGGCTGCTCCGCATTTCGAGGGGGCGGAGATCGTCGAGCTGCATCATGCGGGCAAGCGGGACGCTCCCAGCGGGACGGCCCTCGCCACGGCCGCCCGGATGCGGCGTGCCGCCCAGGTCGACCGATCCGATGATCCTCCGGCACGAGGGATGGACGTCGACGGCGTGGCGGTGCACTCGGTGCGGCTGCCCGGTCTCGTCGCCCATCAGCAGGTGATGCTGGGCAATCCCGGGGAGCTGCTGACCATCACCCACGACACCAACGACCGGACGGCATTCGTTCCCGGGGCGCTGCTGGCGATTCGCCGGGTCGGTGACCTCGATGAACCGGTGACGGTGGGACTCGATCGACTGATCTTCGACGACTGAGCCGGGGGGATGGCTCGGGGCCGCCGATCACACCCGTGCGATCAGACCGGAGATCGCCACGCCGTAGACGAGCGCCACGGCCGCCACGGCGGCCAGCAGCCGGCTCAGGCGAGTACCGGTTCGTTCATGCCACGACGCGGTTCCGACGCCCGCCACCAGCCAGACGATGGCGTCGGTGAACGGGGCGAGTGGCAGCTCTCCGGCGACGGCCGCGAAGCCGGCCGAGACCGGCGCTCCGGCTGCGTAGAGCGCGAAACCCACCCGTTCGGCGATCGGAGGGGTGGACAGCGCCAACCACAGCCCGAGGGCGACTTCGATCGCGGCGAGACCGATCAGCCATCCGACCGCGACCACGACGTTGCGGCATCCGACGCCCGGCGCGGCGGCCGGTCCGGTCACGGTTCAGCTGCGCTCGACCGTCACGGACCGGATGACGCAGTCCTCGGTGGGTCGGTCACCGGCGCCGGTGGGTACGGCCGCGATCGAATCGACCGCCTCCATGCCGTCGGTCACCCGGCCGAAGATCGTGTACTGGTGGGGGAGCCCGACGTCGTCCAGGCAGATGAAGAACTGGGACCCGTTGGTGTTGGGGCCGGCGTTGGCCATCGCCACGGTGCCGCGGGTGTACGTGCCCGAGCCCTCCAACTCATCCCGGAACCGGTACCCGGGCCCGCCGGTGCCCGTGCCCGTGGGGTCGCCACCCTGGGCGACGAAACCGGGAATCACGCGGTGGAAGATGACGCCGTCGTAGAAGCCCTCATCGGCGAGAAACACGAAGTTGTTCACCGTGAGCGGCGAGCGACCGGTGTCGAGCTCGATGGTGATCTGCCCGTGGTTCGTGTCGAGGGTTGCGACATGATCCTGGGAGGTATCGATGGTCAGGTCGGGGGCGGCATTCCATTGTTTGGCCATGCGGTCATGGTGGCAGATCCCGGCGCGTGAACCGCATCAGGCCGAGGCGACCAGTTCGGCGGCTCGCTCACCGATCATGATCGCCGGGGCGTTGGTGTGGCCGCGGACGATCGTCGGCATCACCGACGCGTCGGCGACCCGCAAGCCTTCCACTCCATGAACCCGGAGCTGGTGGTCCACCACCGCCCGGTCGTCGCTGCCCATCCGGCAGGTGCCCACCGGGTGGTACAGCGTCTCGGCGTAGGCGCTGATCAGCTCGCGCATGGCGGTCTCGCCCACCGGGGGCGAGGCGGGTCGGATCCAACCGTCGATGACATCGGCGAGCGGCGCGGTCTCGAAGATCTCCATCGCCTTGCGGATCCCGGCCTCCAGGACCAGCCGGTCGGCCGGTTCGCTCAGGTACCGCGGGTCGATGATCGGTGGCTCGGAGGGGTCGGCCGACGCCAATCGGATCTCGCCGGTGCTCTCCGGTTGCAGGAGGATGGCCCCGATCGTGTATCCGTGCCGATCGGGCGGTGTGTCACCGTGGTCGAGGTATGGGACCGGTGCGAACACGAGTTCCATGTCCGGGTGCTGCAGGCGGGGGTCGGTCCGGAAGAACGCGTGTGCTTCGCCCACGTTGGAGGTCAGCATCCCGGCGCGACGGATCAGGTACCGGAGAAGTTGTCGGACGGTTTGGGCCGCCACCAGCGTGTCGGTCCTGGTGGTGGATCGGATGGCTCCGCAGGCGAGATGGTCGATCAGGTTCTGCCCCACGCCGGCGAGTTCGATGCAGGGAGTCACCCCCACCGCCCGCAGGGCGTCGGGGTCGCCGATCCCCGACAGCATCAGGAGCTGCGGTGAGTTGACCGCCCCGCCGCTGAGGATGATCTCCCCGGTTGCCCGGACCCGAGCGATGCGTCCGTCGACCACGTACTCGACTCCCACCGCTCGGCCTCGCTCGAGCACGAGCGAGGTGACCAGCGCTTCGGTCTGGATGGTCAGGTTCGGTCGGTTGCGATGCAGGTAGGCGGCCGCCGATCGTCGAGCGCCCCGGCGTTGGGACACGTTCGTGAACGAGACGCCCTCGTTGGTGCCGGAGTTCGGAGCTGGGTTTTGGGGTATCCCGGCGCTTTGACACGCCTCGACGAACAGCCGGGTGCCGGGGTTGGGGTCGCGCTGATGCTCCACCGTGATCGGCCCGGAGACTCCCAGGTGGTGGCGGGCCTCGGGTGACAGGTCGGCGGCGACGGCGGCGGCGTCCTCGGCGCGGCGGAAGGCGGGAAGCACGTCTTGGTAGCTCCAGCCGGGGTTGCCGGCTGCCGCCCAGGCGTCGAAGTCGGCCGGAACGCCGCGCACCCACATCATGGCGTTCAACGATGACGTACCGCCGATCGTCTTCCCGCGAGGCCAGTAGAGCGTGCGTCCGTCCAACTCGGATTGCGGGGCGGTCCAGTAGTTCCAGTCGCGTTCGGTGTGGAACAGCTTCGAGTATGCGGCCGGAATGGCGATCTCTCGCCGGTTGTCGTCGGGACCCGCCTCCAGCAGCAGTACCGATGTGCCCGGGTCCTCCGACAGGCGTCCGGCGACGGCACAGCCTGCCGAGCCCGCTCCGATGACGATGTGATCGACCACGAACCTGACCTCCCGTCAGGTGAGACTCTATGCCGGTGGGCGGGAACCGGCAGGACCCACCGCTACGATCACGTCCTCAGCCAAAGAGGAGTCTGTCCGTGGCACCGTTCGGACGAACGCTGACCGCCATGATCACCCCGTTCGACGCAAACGGCGCCATCGACCATCGCCGGGCGGCTGCGCTCGCCCGCTACCTCGTCGACGAGGGTTGCGACGGCCTGGTGGTGACCGGCACCACCGGCGAGTCGCCGACGCTGCGTTCGGAGGAGAAGCTGGCGCTGTACAAGACGGTCGTCGATGCCGTCGGGGGACGCGCCACCATCGTGGCCGGCACCGGTACCTATGACACCCGGGCGTCGGCCGAAGCCACCCGCCGGGCGGCCGACATGGGCGTCGACGGCATCCTCGCCGTCACGCCGTACTACAACCGGCCCGACCAGCGCGGACTGGTTGAGCACTTCACCGCCATCGCCGACGCCTCCGAGCTGCCCGTGATGCTCTACAACATCCCGGGCCGAACCGGCCGGCGCATCGAGATCGAGACCCACGTCGAGCTCGCTCGGCATCCGAGGATCGTCGCCGTCAAGGACGCGGTGATGGACATCGACTTCACCTCGGCAACCGTGGCCGCGGTGCCCGACCTGGCCGTGTACTCCGGTCAGGACTCCTACACCTGGCCGATGATGGCCGTGGGGGCGGTCGGGGTCGTCTCGGTGATCGCGCATCTGGCTCCCCGCCGGGTTGCCGACCTGGTTGCGGCCGCCGCCGACGGAGACATGGCGGAGGCTCGCCGGCTCCACCACGGGCTGCTCCCGCTGTGCGAGGCCTGCTTCCTGGAGCCGAACCCCGGCCCGGTGAAGGCCGCGCTGAACATGTTCTGGGAACCGGTCGGCGATCCCCGCCTCCCGCTGGTGGCGGCGGCCGACCCGACCCGCGACGCCCTGAAGGACGCGCTGGCGCGCGCACAAGCCCTATGAGCGTCCGGGTTGCCTTCCTCGGCGGTCTCGGCGAGATCGGCCGGAACTGTGCGGCGATCGAGGTGGACGGCCGCATCTGCATGGTGGACGTCGGGCTCATGTTCCCAGAGGAGGACATGCTGGGCGTCGACCTGGTGTTCCCCGATTGGAGCTGGGTCGTCGACCGGGCCGCCGACGTCGACTTCGTAGCCCTGACCCACGGGCACGAGGACCACATCGGTGCGCTCGCGTACTTCCTGCGGGAGGTGCCGGTTCCCATCTACGGGACGAAGCTCACCCTGGAGCTGGCCCGCGCCCGGGTCGAGGAGTTGGGCGTCTCCGCCCCGTTCCATCCGGTCACGCCGCTCGAATGGCGGAAGCATGGGCCGTTCCGTTTCCAGTTCATCCCGGTGAGCCACTCGGTGCCCGATGCCACCGCCATCGCCTTCGACACGCCCGAAGGCATCGTGCTCCATTCGGGCGACTTCAAGCTCGATCCCACGCCCATCGACTCACAGCCCACCGACCTGCCCACCTTCGCGGCCTTGGGCCGGCGAGGGGTTCGACTGCTCCTGTCGGACTCCACCAACGCCGAGAACAGCGGCGTGGTGCCGTCGGAGCGGTCCCTCTCCGAGCCCATCCGCGACATCGTGCGCGATGCGCCCGGCCGGGTCATCGCCGCCTGCTTCTCGTCGCACATCCATCGGGTACAGCAGATCATCAACGCCGGCCTGTCCACCGGCCGGACGATCGCCTTCTTCGGCCGCTCGATGCAGCGCAACACCGAGGTGGGTCGGGATCTGGGGAAGCTGTCGATTCCCGACCACGCACTGGTCGACATCGAGGAGCTGATGGAGCTTCCCGAGAGCCATCAGTTGCTCATCACCACCGGCTCCCAGGGTGAGCCGTTCGCGGCCCTCTCGCTGATGGCGCAGGGACGGCACAAGTTCGTCGACCTCCACGAAGACGACACGGTGCTGATCTCGGCCACGCCGATCCCCGGGAACGAGACGGCCGTGTCCCGAGTGATCAGCCGGCTGCTGCGGCGGGGGGCGACCGTCTTCCACGGGCGGAATGCCCGCGTCCACGTCTCCGGTCACGCCAACCGGGAGGAGCTCCTGACGTTTCTCAACGTCGTTCGACCGCAAGCGATGGTTCCCGTCCACGGCGAGTACCGGCATCTGCACGCCCACGCCGGACTGGCACGCTTGATGGGTGTGCCGTGGGTCGAGGTGCTCGAAGACGGTGACGCGGTGGTCATCGACGGCGACCGCACCGAAGTGGAACGCCGGGCTTTCTCGGCCGCCTACGTCTATCTCGACGGATCCGGGGTCGGGGATGTGGGTCGCGGGGTGCTGCGCGCTCGCGGCCGCCTCGCCGACGAAGGCGTCGTGGTGGTCACCGTCGGTGTCGACCACTCCTCGGGCGAGTTGGTGTACGGACCGGACCTGGCCAGCCACGGGCTCATGGGAGAGCCCGGGCCGATCTTGGAGAAGGCCGGTCAGGCCGTGACGTCAGCCCTCGAGTCGCGCAGCGACGGACCGGTGGATCACAACGCCATCCAGCAGGCCGTCCGCCAGTCTGCCTCCCAGGTGATCCGCGCCGAGACGTCACGCCGGCCGGTGATCCTGCCCGTCGTCCTCGAGCTGTGAGCGGGAGCCTCCGACCTCGACCATGACGTCGCCGAGCGGCTTCCGCTCCAGATCCGGCACCATGCAGTCCACCGCCGGACGTCCGATCGGGAACAGGCAGAACGGACGCTCGTTCTCCGGACGGCCGAGCACCGACGTCAGGAACGCCATCGGTGACGGCGTGTGGGTGAGGGTCGCCAACCCGGCCTGATGGATGGCGGCGACGAACAACCCCGCCGCGATCCCCACCGATTCCTTGACGTAGTAGTGGTGGACGCGTTCGAGGTCGGGCCCGAGCCCGTAGCGTTGCTCGAACAGGACGACCAGCCAGGGGGCGTCTTCGAGGTGGGGCTTGTCGGCATCTGTCCCCAACGGCTCCAGGGCGGTCCGCCAGTGCTCGGGCAGCCGGCCGCCCTCGTAGTTCCGTTGTTCCTCGGCTTCGGCGGCCGCTCGGATGGCCCGTTTGATGGCCGGATCTCCGACGATCACGAACGTCCATGGCTGGCGGTGGGCGCCGGAGGGTGCCGTCGAGGCGGTCTCGATCAGTGTCTCGATGATCCGGCGGGGGATGGGCTCGGAGGAGAAGGTTCGCACGGACCTCCGGGTCGACATCTCGGCCAGGAATCGGGCGGCCCGGTCCTGAATGTCGTCCAGCGACGGTCGCGGTGGCCGGTAGGGCACCATGGCGGCGGTGGCATCGTGGTTCATGGCAGCCATCGTATGGGCGCCGATGCTTGGTACCGCTGCGGGGATCCGGTAGGTTGCCCAACACATGGCAACCAAGACACCCACCCGCCGTGGGCAAAACGGGCGGAAGCGGGTGTCGAATGGCCGTACATCGAAGAAGCGACCCACCCGACGTTCCGCCGGTTCGCGCTTGGCCGGCGGGTCCTCACGGTCGAAAGCCCCTGCGCGCGGCAAGGCGGCTGCTCGTCGCCCCGCCAAGAAGCAGCCGGCCAAGAAGTCCGGGAAGTCGTCGCCGCGGAAATCCGGCGGGTCGACCTTCGCCCTCCCACGCCTGTACCTGCGGGATCGTCTGCGGGATCGGCTCGGTCGCCAGGCCGACGACGTGTGGGGCGTGGTGCTCCTGGTCGTGGCCGTTCTGCTCTCGCTGGCGTTCCTGGGCCTGGCCGGTCCGGTGGGGCGGTTCACGAACTCCGGTCTGACGCTGCTGTTCGGACTCTGGGCCTATGGCCTTCCACCCATCCTGGCCGTGGTCGGGCTCGTCTTGGCGCTCGGCCGGCGTACCGACACTCCGTCGAGGATCGTCATGGGGTCGGCGGCGGTGTTCATCGGTTCGCTGGCACTGTTCCATCTGCTGAGTGGGGCGGAGCAGCTCTTCGACAACGTCGAGGTCGTGCGTCGTCGGGGTGGGGCCGTCGGCTCGCTGATCGCATTCCCGCTCCGGCGTCTGTTGGGAACGTGGGGAGCGTTCGTGATCCTGATGGCGCTGATCTCCATGGGTGTCCTGATCGTGACCCGGACATCGGTTCGGGAGCTGTTCCATGCGATCGGGGAGTTGTTGCGGTTCGTGCGTGAGCTGGCCAGGACGGCCACGATCGCCACCCGTCAGACCGCCCCGGTCCGCACTCGGGGGCGTCACATCGCACCGTCGCCTCCCAAGCCCCCTCGGGCTCGAGCCGCCACGAAGGCCAAGGCCTCCCGCCCCAAGGCTTCGAAGCCGGCCGGCAAGCCCGCCGCCAAGCGCCCAGACCCGCCGCGCCCGGCTCGGACCGGCGACTACCAGCTGCCGCCGCTGGAGCTGTTGGAGTACGGGGGAGCGGAGGACCACGATCGGCGCGCCCTGGAGGACATGGCCGGCGAGTTGGAGGACACGCTCCGACAGCACGGTGTGGACGCCACGCTGACCAAGATCGTGCCCGGCCCGACCGTCACCCGATACGAGATCGAGTTGGCGCCGGGGGTCAAGGTCAATCGGGTGTCGAATCTCAGCCACGACATCGCCTACGCACTCGCCACGCCCGACGTACGGCTCCTGGTGCCGATCCCCGGCAAGAGCGCCATCGGTGTGGAAGTACCGAACCGGCGGCGCCGCATGGTCACCTTGGGCGACATCCTGCGATCGCCGGAGGCAGAGGTGGAGACCCATCCGCTGACGGTCGGGTTGGGAATGGACATTCACGGACGTCCCAAGCTGTTGAATCTGGCGGAGCTTCCCCACGTGTTGATCGCCGGCGCCACCGGCGCCGGGAAGAGCTCGTGCATCAACTCGGTGGTGACGTCGCTGCTGGCGCGCGCCACTCCGGACGACGTTCGTCTGATCATGGTCGACCCCAAACGAGTCGAGCTGGGCCAGTACAACGGGGTCCCACACCTCCTTACGAGGGTGATCACCAACCCGAAGAAGGCCAACGATGCCCTGAAGTGGGCGGTCGCCGAGATGGACCGCCGATACGACCTGCTGGCCGATGCCAAGGTTCGCGATATCGGCGGGTACCGGGAGAAGCTCGAGGCCGGCGAGCTCGACGAGGAGCAGTTCGACCGCTTCCCCTACATCGTGGTGATCGTCGACGAGCTCAACGATCTGATGATGGTGGCCGGCCGGGAGGTCGAGGAGTCGATCGTGCGCATCGCCCAGATGGCCCGGGCGGTCGGCATCCATCTCGTCCTCGCCACCCAGCGACCGTCGGTGAATGTCATCACCGGGGTGATCAAGGCCAACGTGCCGTCGCGACTGGCGTTCTCGGTGGCCAGCCAGACCGACAGCCGGGTGATCATCGACTCGGCCGGGGCAGAGAAGCTGGTGGGGCTCGGCGACATGCTGGTGATCACCGCCAAGGAACCGCGCCCTCAGCGGATTCAGGGCTCATTCGTACGGGAGAACGAGATTCACGATGTGGTGTCGTGGGTCACCGCCCAGCGTGAGGCCCAGTATCGAGACAAAGAGGTGCTGGAGGTGGCGGCGGCGGTCACCGCCGCGGCGGCTGCTGCCGACGTGGACGACGAGGAGGAGCGGCTCATCCAGCAGGCGATGATCGAGATCGTCCGCTCCCAACTCGGTTCGACCTCGATGCTGCAACGCAAACTGCGGGTGGGTTTCGCCCGGGCCGGCCGGATCATGGACGTGCTCGAGAGTCGGGGCGTGGTCGGACCCTCCCTCGGTTCCAAGGCGCGGGACGTGTTGATGACCGAGGACGAGCTGGACGAGCTGCTGGCCGGCACCGCCACCACCGGCGAGTAGTTCCGGGCGCGTCGGCAGGCCGGGCGGCTCCCGGTTCGCCGGCGGAGTCTCTCGGTTGGGACGGACAGGTGGCGGGGCCGAACGATCAGCCGGGCGACGATCAGCCGGGCGGTCCCCGACCAGGTAACGGGGCGCGCAGGAAACGGCGTCGATGGGGCGGTGACGTCGGGTCGATCTGCAGACCGTGGCCGTGAATGGCGACGTGGTGGTGGAACCAGCAGAGCAGCGTCAGGTTCTCCGGACCGTGGGTTCCGCCCTCCGACCACGGCCGGATGTGGTGCGGCTGCAGTCGGTACCGGCTCTGGCAGCCGTCGATGGTGCACATCCCTCGATCTCGATGCCAGACCAGTCTCCGAATTCGACCGGGCAGGGTACGGGTGCGACGCCCCACGCCCACCGGCTGCTCGCCGGTGTCGGTCACCGTTACTTCGGTGACCGCGTCACACAGCACCGCTTCCAGGAACTGGGGTCCCACCCGGCTGCCGGTGGAAAGGGTGACACCGGCCTCGCCGCTGGTGGGGATGGCGTCGGACGCGTCGACGAACACGGTGACGGTCGCCGGTGTGGCGGTGGTGGTGGTGGCCGGACTGGAGTCCAGAACGGCCGTGGTGAGGGCGTCCGCCAACCGCGCCCGTCTCGGCTCGCGCCGCCCGTCGGGCAGTGCGGGAGTGGCATCCGCTCGTTCGGTGAGCACGTGCTCCACCCGCATGGCGTCCACACCGGCCAGTTCCCCCCACAGGCGCAGGGATGCCCGGTCGAGGCTGGGCTGAAGAACCAGGTACCGATCGGCGAACGACTCCTGCTCCGATCTGGCCGTGACCCGACGGTGGCGGGCGATCAGACGACCGAGCCCGGCGATGTCCCAATCGGCCCCGGCCCCGACCGGATCGTCCACTGGGAGCTTGGTGAGGGCGGCGGCCCGGTCGAAGGTGATGTCTCCGTCGGTGCACGCCCGGCCAATCTCCAGACGATCCTCCCTGGCCAACCGGACGAGATCGGATGCGGTCTCCGGTCGGACGTCGAGGCGAGACGCCGTCCACTCGTCGAGCGTGCGACACCCGTCGGCGGAGGGCAGCTGGCGGCGGTCGACCTCGCGCAGCACGTCGACCTGGGTGGCGCGAAGCCGGGCGACCGCTCGCTCCATCTCGATCAGCAGCCGCTCGAGCGCGTCGGACGTGAGGCGCTCACAGCGGAGTCCACCGTCGGCGGATGGTGGTGGTGGTGCGGTGGCGGTCATCTGGTGGTACTTCCCGTGACTTCTGGTTGGGATTCCCAGCCGGAAGTCACGGCGTCCGGGGAATCGGCTGGGTTCGGTGATTGCTCAGGTGGGGAAGTAACCCCCATACTATCGAACACACGTTCGATTGTCAACCCACCGCGGCTCCGAAGCCGGGCGCTCGGTCACCGGTCCGACCGCTCGATACGCTGGGAGCGGCTGATCGCCGAGACCCCCCGAGTTCCGAGGGCGTGGCACGACGCACCGGTGGAGGTTCCGGAGAGCTGGTCCGCTTGGCCGTGTGGGTACCTCCAGCTCAGTGAGGCGTATGCGGAGATGCTGGAGGAAGCGCGACGTCGCGGGTGGCCCCATGCTCGGCTCGACGGTCATCACCTCTCGCCGGTCACCGACGCGGCCGCGGTGCTGGAAGCCATCGAGCAGATCGCCACTGCAACAGGAGACTGACGGCATCCGGCCCGAACACCCACGCTGGTACGGTGGCCGGGGCCGAGGCTCCGTCTGGTCGGCGGTACCGGATGGATGGCCCAGTCTTTGTCTCTCCATTCACGATCTTCGAAGGGTTGCGCATGTCCGCTGATGATCGATACCGGGTGCTGGCGGTGCCGGGGAGCTTGCGTCGCGCCTCGATCAACCGGAGTCTGGCAGTGGCCGCCGCCCAGGTGGCACCGGTGGGCATGGCCGTCGACGTGTACGACCGGTTGGGGGAGGTTCCGCTCTTCAATGCCGATCTCGAGGGTCTCGAATCGGATCCTCGCGGGGTGGTGGCCATCCGCCGGGCCGTCGACGACGCGGATGGGGTGCTCATCGCCACTCCCGAGTACAACGGATCGGTTCCGGGGGTGGTCAAGAACCTGCTCGATTGGTTGTCGCGGTCGCCGGTCGGGAGTCTGAAGGGCAAGCCGACGGCGGTGATCGGAGCCACGCCGGGGCGGTGGGGGACCAGAGGGGCGCAGCGGGCGCTGGCGGAGATGCTCGTGCAGGTCGGCGCCCACCAGATGAACTCGAATCGGCTGTTCGTGCCGTCGGCGTCCTCGGCGTTCGAGGACGGTGAGCTGGTCGACGAGCGGGTCCGGAAGGGGTTGTCGGAGACGATGGTCGGCTTCGGGCGGTGGATCGACTTCGTGCGGGCCGGAACGGAAAGCTGGGACTGACGGCTGGGAAGAAGAGCTGGGACCGACGGTGGGAGCCGGCGGCCGGAGGGCGGCGGCGATTGGTTACCGTACGCCGGCCCGATCAATGAGCCCGATCAACCAGCCTGCAGCGATGAGGCGATGCTTCAGATTCTGACTCCGTCCGGCGACCTGGCCGGCGACGCTCCCGTCGATATCGAAATGGCCGTCCGGCTGTACCGGGCCATGGTGTTCGCCCGCGCCTACGACCGGAAGAGCATCGCCCTCCAGAAGCAGGGCCGGCTCGCCACCTACGCCTCGTTCGAGGGCCAAGAGGCCGCCCAGGTGGGCAGCGCCGCCGCCCTGCGGGAGGACGACTGGATGGTGGCGACCTATCGGGACGCGGCGGCCATGTGGATGCAGGGCTATCCGATGGAGGCTCTGGTGGCGGGCCGGACCGGAGACGAGTTGGGCGGCTCGCCGCCCAGCGGTGTGAACGTGCTGCCACCCTCGATCACCGTCGGGGGCCACATGGTGCACGCGGTGGGGCTGGCCTGGGCCGAGCGGATGCAGGGCCGGGACCGGATCGCGATCACCTACTTCGGGGACGGGGCGACGTCGGAGGGCGACTTCCACGAGGCCATGAACTTCGCCGCCGTGTACGACGTCGGTTGTGTGTTCCTGTGTCAGAACAACGGGTGGGCCATCTCGATGCCCACCAGCGGCCAGACCGCCTCGGAGACGATCGCCCAGAAGGCCATCGCCTATGGCATGCCCGGTGTTCGGGTCGACGGGAACGACCTCTTCGCCGTCCACCAGGCGACCCGGGAGGCGGTGGAACGAGCCCGGGCGGGAGCCGGTCCGACGCTGATCGAGGCGCTCACCTATCGGATGGGTCCCCACACCACCGCCGACGACCCCGGCCGCTACCGGGAACCCGCCGAGGCCGAGGACTGGCGGCGGCGGGATCCGTTGGAGCGGGTCCGGCTGTACCTGGGAGAGCGGAACCGGTGGTCCGAGGAGTGGCAGGAGGATCTCGATCGGGAGGCGGCCGCCTTCATGGAGGATGCAGTCACCGCGGCTGAGACACTGCCGGAGCCGGATGCGTCGCTGATGTTCGATTCGATGTTCGCCGAGCCACCCGTCCACCTCGCCGAGCAACGCCGGCTCGCCGAAGGGGAACGATGACGGTCCTCACCATCAGCCAGGCGCTCACCCGGACCCTCGCCGAGGTGATGGCGGAGTCGGACGACGTCGTCGTCATGGGCGAGGACGTGGGCCGAACCGGTGGGGTGTTTCGGATCACCGACGGACTGCTGGAACAATTCGGCGACACCCGGGTGATCGACACGCCCGTCGCAGAGTCGGGCATCGCCGGCGTCGGGCTGGGCCTGGCCATCGCCGGGATGCGCCCGGTCCTCGAGATGCAGTTCATGGGATTCTCGTACCCGGCGTTCGATCAGATCATCAACCACGTCGCCCGGATCCGGAACCGTTCACGACACCGGTTCACGGCGCCGATGGTGATCCGCATCCCGTACGGCGGGGGGATCGGAGCGGCCGAGCATCACTCGGAGTCGGCCGAGGCCATCTATGCCCACACGCCGGGGCTGAAGGTGGTCGTGCCGTCTCGACCCACCGACGCCGCCGGGCTCCTGAAGTCGGCGATCGACGATCCCGACCCGGTGATCTTCCTCGAACCGATCCGGCTGTACCGGGCGGTCAAAGAGGAGGTCGCCGACCATGTGGTACCCACTCCGCTGGGGGTGGCGGCGGTGGAGCGAGCCGGCGAGGACGTGACCCTGATCGGCTGGGGGGCGATGATGAAGGAAGTTCGGGCGGCGGCCCGGCGGCTGGCGGAGGATCACGGGATCGAGGCCGAAGTGGTGGACCTGCGTTCGCTGGTCCCACTCGACGTCGAGACGCTGGTGGCGTCGGTGACCAAGACGGGTCGGGCGGTCGTCGTCCACGAAGCACCGCGCACCGCCGGATTCGGTGCCGAGGTGGCCGCCCAGATCGGGGAGCGATGTCTCTACGACCTGGAGGCGCCGGTCGAGCGTGTGACAGGATGGGATACCGTGTTCCCGTTGAAGCGGTCGGAACGGCACTACCTGCCGTCGGCCGAGCGTGTGATCCGAGCCGCCGTCCGGGCGTGCTCGGCGTGAAGGAGTGAGGAATGGCCCAGGACTTCCGTCTGCCCGACATCGGTGAGGGTCTCACCGAGGCCGAGATCGTGCGATGGCATGTGGCGGTGGGGGACACGGTCGAGGTCGATCAGATCATCGTCGACGTGGAGACCGCCAAGGCCGTCGTCGAGCTTCCCTGCCCGTACGGTGGGGTGGTGCTCCGCCAGGGTGCGGCCGAGGGCGAGGTCCTCGAGGTGGGCGAGGTGGTCGTGGTGATCGGCGAGCCCGGAGAGGGCGTCGAGGAAGGCGATGGAGGAGCGGATGACGTTGCGGTCGCGCCGGCCGAGACCCCGCCGATCGTCGGAACCCTGTCCGAGGAAGCCGAGGACCTGACCCGCCCCGAAGCCGAACCACCTGCCGCTCCCGGACAGGTCAAGGCGCTGCCGCTGGTCCGCAAGCTGGCCCGCGAGCTGGGCGTGGACATCGCCACGGTCCGCGGCACCGGACCCGAAGGAAAGATCACCCGGGAGGACGTACACGCCGCGGCCGAGGCGACGACGTCCGCTCCGGAAGCGGGAGGCATCCCGGCGGCGGCGATGGTGACCCGGCCGGCGGGCCGTGCGGTCGCCACCCCTCAGCCGACCGAGATGCCGGCGATCGGCCGGGTGGATGAGCCTGGGCCGTCCGGCGGGCGCCGGCCGATGTCGCGGCTTCGCCGCACCATCGCCGCCAACATGACGCGCTCGTGGAACGAGATCCCCCACGTGACCACGTTCGACCATGTGGACGCATCGCGGCTGCTGGCGGTCCGCACGGCGCTGCGAGATCGACACGGGCAAGCGATCCCGATCGATGCGCTCATCGTCAGGGCGGTCGTTCCCGCGTTGGCAGCCTTCCCGGAGTTCAACGCCTCGCTGGATGGCGACGACCTGGTGCTGCAGGAACGGGCCGACATCGGAGTGGCGGTGGATACCCCCGACGGCCTCCTGGTCGCCGTCGTGAGGGACGCGGCGTCGATGTCACTGCTCCAGGTGGCCGACGAGGTGGTCCGGCTCGGTGAGGGCGCCAAGCAGCGCCGACTCAAACCCGACGAACTGACGGGCCAGACGTTCACGGTCTCCAACATCGGCGCCGTCGACGGTGGATTCGGGACACCGATCATCCCGTACGGGACCACGGCCATCTTGTCGGTGGGACGGGCGAACCCCGCCCCGGTGGTCCGGGATGGTGCGGTCGACGTGGCCCCGCTCATGCCGCTGTCGCTGTCCTACGACCACCGAGTCGTCGACGGCGGGGTCGGTCGACGGTTCATGCGGCTGGTGCTGGAGAATCTGGCCGAGCCGGCCCTGTTCCTCGCCTGAGGCCGCTCGGGGCGGCCGGAATGTCGCCGGCACTCCCGGCGTTGTATCCGGCGTACCCGATATACGAGGCTTCTCTCATGGCGACCATCGCCCTCACCAAGGAAACATTCGACGAGACGATCCAGGGAAACGACACCGTGATCGTCGACTTCTGGGCCGAGTGGTGTGGCCCGTGCCGTTCGTTCGCACCGACGTTCGAGACCGCGTCCGAGCAGAATCCCGGCATCGTGTTCGCCAAGGTCGACACCGAGGATCAGCAGGAGCTCAGCCAGGCCTTCGGGATCCGTTCGATTCCCACGCTGATGGTGTTCCGCGACCAGATCCTCCTCTACAACCAGCCGGGAGCGTTGCCGGCGGCGGCGCTGGATCAGCTGATCGAGCAGGTGAACGATCTGGACATGGACGACGTCCGCCGCCAGATCGCCGAACAGCACGCCGAACACGCCGAGGAGGCTGCACCCCAGGCCTGAGAGAACCGGCCCCAGCCGGTCTCCGACGGCCAGGGGGACCGATGAGATCCGAGAGACCCGCCGACCGATCCCGGACGGCGGGTCTGCTCATGTGCGCTCGGTCTCGGTGCGCATGAGGGCGGCGATCTTGCGTCGCAGCAACGGTGGGGCGGAGCGGACGCCCATGGCGACTGCGAACTCGGCGTCCTGGTCGACCGACAGGATCACCTCTTCCCCTTCGAGTCGGATGTGGAATCCGTCGTCGCGGGCGTTGATGCGGATCTGGTGCCGCGGCCACGCCCCCAGGCTGCCGTTGACGGCGGTCAACCGGAGGGTCTCATCGGTCACGTCGGCCACCACCGAGATTCCGTCGTCGTCTCCGTGGGGCACTCGCAAACGTCCGTCGAATCGCGTCATGTGTGTTCCTGATCGCTACCGACAGGCTATCCGACGGCGGGCTCTTCGGGCGGGGATTCCGCCTGGCGGTGCCGTTCGACGAACTCGGCGAGCGCCGCCTCTTCCACCGCGGTGGTCAGGCCGGGGGTGAGCAGTTCCAGCAGGCGACGCTGGGCCCGGGTGTAGACGGCCACCGTGTCGTCGACCGTGGAGAGACGGCAGCACGGGCCGTCGGGACACTCGGAGTGGGCTTGGATGTCGGTGGTCCTTCCGCGGAAGTAGCGAGCCTCCTCGAACCGCACCCCCACCGTGAAGGCATGGCCGCCTTCGCCGGGTGCGACGTGGGTCGTGCACCAGTACGAGCCCACCGGGGTGTGGGTGAACTGGTTGTGGACGGCGAACTTCTCGACCGAGTGGAACGCCGCCCGCGCCCCCCACATCCGGCACAGCCGCATTCCCTCCGAGCTGCGGCCGTCACTGCGCGGAAGCGGAACCCCGTCGTTGGCGTACGACTTGCGGACGACTCCCTCGCCGTCGCTGCGGATGAAATGGGTCCGGATTCCCAGGTGGGCCGTCGCCAGGTTCGTGAAACGCTGGGCCGCCATCTCGTAGGACACGTAGAACTGTTCCTTCAGGTCTTCGATCGCCAGATCTCGTTCCTGTTTGGCTTGGGTCAGGAATGTGATGCCGGCCCGACCGGGGATCAGCACCGCCGCCGCGAAGTACGCCGACCAGAGCCGGTGGCGGAGAAGCTCGTCGGCGGTGCGGGGCTCACCGAGGTCGAGCACCATGGTGCCCACCGTCTGCAAGACCGCTTTGCGGGCCTGCCGGGTGCGGAGCTCGTTGCGCTGGGGGACGTAGATGACCCGGGTCCGTCGGTCGACCACCGCCCGTGCCGCCGCCGGCATGTCGTCCACCGACCGCACCCGAAATCCGAGGGTGGCGATCAGCTCCGAGATGTTGCGGGTGGTGAGGGGACCGGCGCCGGAGTATCCGGATCGCTCGACCATCTCGGCTGCGACGTCCTCCACCTCGGCGATGGCACCGTCGCGTTCTTGGAGCTGCCGGCCGAGGTCGCCGTTTGCCCGCCGAAGCTCGGTGATGTCGGCGAGCCGGTCCCGGTCGGTGAGCTCCTCGAACAGCGCCACGATGTGGGTGAGCGCCTCGTCGGGCACCTTGGCACTCGGCTTGAAGTGGGGGAGATCCAGTGCCGCGTAACGAGGGTGTGATTGGGCTCGGTCGATGGCGATCTCCAGCTCCGCTCGTCGCGACGGAGCCTCGGGCGCCAGTAGGTCCGTCACCGGGATTCCCAGCGCATCGGCCAGGTCGGAGATGTGCGACAGCTTGGGCTCGCGCTTTCCATTCTCGACCAGCGACAGGAATGGAGCCGGCCGCCCGATGCGTTCGCCGAGATCGTCGAGGGTGAGCTGTCGTTGTTTGCGGAAGTGTCGCAGTCGGTGGCCAAACACCACCGGGTCGATGCCCATCCGCCGAACCGTCCTCTGTTGCGCTCACCGAAAGATAGTTCGATCTTGCGACGGTGGAAGTCGGGAGCGGGCCGGCCGTCCTCCAACAATGACCGGGTGTATGCCGGCACTGGCCGGTAGCGAGCCAACCACAGGAGTGGCATGAGCAGCCAGGAACCGACCGGATCCCCGGTGTCCGGTCTCGAAGGGGTGGTCATGACGGCGCCGGTCCCGGCGGGAGGCGAGGGAATCCTCACCCGCAACGCCTTGGCGTTCGTCGTCGAGCTGGAGCGGCGTTTCCGCGACCGCAGATGGGAGCTGTTGGAGGCCCGGTCCCGCCGGCGGGAGCGGCTGGCGAGCGGCGTGCCGATGGACTTTCTCACCGAGACCGCCGCGGTCCGCCGGGACGACTGGGTGGTCGCTCCCATCCCCGACGACCTCCAGGACCGTCGGGTGGAGATCACCGGGCCGGTCGACCGCAAGATGATGATCAATGCCCTGAACTCGGGTGCGCAGGTGTTCATGGCGGATTTCGAGGACGCCTCCACGCCGACGTGGGAGAACCTGGTCCTCGGCCAGCAGAATGCGGTCGACGCCCACCGAGGCACCCTGTCGCTCGTCACCGACGAGAAGGAGTACCGGCTCGGCGACGACCCGGCGACCCTGCTGGTTCGTCCCCGGGGCTGGCATCTTCCCGAGAAGCATCTCCTCGTGGACGGCGCCCCGATGTCGGGGTCGCTCTTCGACTTCGGTCTCTATCTGTTCCACGGGGGCCGGGCGGCGCTCGAGGCGGGGAGCGGTCCCTACTTCTACATCCCCAAGCTGGAGAGCCACCTGGAGGCTCGGCTGTGGAACGACGTCTTCGTGCACGCCCAGCAGGTCCTGGGGATTCCGGTCGGCACCATCAAGGCGACCGTCCTCATCGAGACGATCTGGGCGGCCTTCGAGATGGACGAGATCCTCTATGAGCTCCGCGACCACGCCGCCGGCCTGAACGCCGGGCGCTGGGACTACATCTTCTCGGTCATCAAGGCCTTCCGCCACGATCCGGAGCACGTGCTCCCGGACCGTTCGCAGGTGACGATGACCGTGCCGTTCATGCGTGCGTACACCGATCTCCAGGTGGCCACCTGCCACCGCCGCCGAGCCCACGCCATCGGGGGGATGGCGGCGTTCATCCCCAACCGGCGCGACGAGGCGGTGACGGCCCGCGCGCTGGAGGCGGTGCGGGCCGACAAGCGGCGCGAGGCGCAGCAGGGCTGCGACGGCACCTGGGTGGCCCACCCCGACCTGGTGGCGCTGGCCCGTGAGGAGTTCGATGCGGTCCTCGACGGCCGCCCCAATCAGGTGGAGCGGGTGCCGGATGCGTCGGTGTCTGCCGCCGACCTCACCGACGTCACCATCGAGGGGGGCACGGTGACCGAGGACGGGGTGCGGGCCAACGTCTCGGTCGGCATCCGGTATCTGGCGTGGTGGCTGGCCGGCCAAGGTGCGGTGGCCCTGGACAATCTGATGGAGGACGCCGCCACCGCCGAGATCTCACGTTCACAGCTCTGGCAGTGGATTCACCACGGTGTGAAGACGACCGATGGACGGGAGGTGACGGCGGCGATGGTCTCGAGCATCGCCGACGAGGTACTGGAAGATCTGGCCGACCTCGACACGGCCGCCCAAGCCCGCGCGGTGTTCGAGAGCGTGGCGATCGGCGAGACGTTCGTCGATTTCCTCACCCTCCCCGCCTACGAACTGATCGACTGACCCCCGATGGGTCGACCCGACGACATGGAGACAGATATGGATCACACGACCGAGGCCGCTGAGCTTGAGCGCCAGTGGAACGAGGACCAGCGCTGGGCCGGAATCCAGCGCGACCACACCGCCGAGGAGGTGGTGGCGCTGCGCGGCTCGATTCGCGAAGCGCACACCCTGGCGACTCGGATGGCCGAGCAGCTGTGGGCCGAGCTGACCAGCTCGGACTATGTCAATGCACTCGGGGCGATGACCGGCGGCCAGGCGGTCCAGATGGTCAAGGCGGGTCTGCGGGCCATCTACCTGTCGGGATGGCAGGTGGCCGGTGACGCCAACCTGGCCGGCCAGGTGTACCCCGACCAGTCGCTCTATCCGGCCAACTCCGCACCGGAGCTGGTGCGCCGGATCAACAACGCCCTCCGGCGAGCCGATCAGATCGCCGTCTCCGAAGGCGACCGCTCCGCCAACTCCTTCGTCCCGATCGTGGCCGACGGCGAGGCCGGCTTCGGTGGCGCCCTCAACGTGTTCGAGCTGACGAAAGCCTTCATCGACGCCGGCGCCGCCGGGGTCCACTTCGAGGATCAGCTCGCTGCCGAGAAGAAGTGCGGCCACATGGGTGGCAAGGTGCTGGTGCCCACCGCCCAGCACATCCGGACGCTGAAGGCGGCCCGGCTGGCCGCCGACGTGATGGGCGTGCCGACGGTGGTGGTCGCCCGCACAGACGCCAACGCCGCCGAGCTGCTCACCTCCGACGTCGACGAGCGCGACCACCGCTTCACCACCGGCGAGCGCACCGCCGAAGGCTTCTTCCGCGTGAATGCCGGACTCGACCAGGCCATCGCCCGCGGACTGGCGTATGCCCCCTATGCCGATCTGGTGTGGTGCGAGACCGCCAAGCCCGACCTGGGTGAGGCGGCCCGGTTCGCCGAGGCCATGCACGCCGAGTTCCCGGGCAAGATGCTGGCCTACAACTGCTCGCCGTCGTTCAACTGGAAGGCCAACCTCGACGACGCCGACATCGCCCGCTTCCAGAAGGAGCTCGGGGCGATGGGATACAAGTTCCAGTTCATCACGCTGGCCGGCTTCCACGCCGTCAACGCGTCGATGTTCGAGCTGGCCCGGGGTTATGCCGCCGAGGGGATGACCGCCTATGTGCGGCTTCAGCAGGAGGAGTTCGCCATGGAGAGCTCCGGATACACCGCCACCAAGCATCAGCGGGAGGTGGGCGCCGGCTACTTCGACATGGTGTCGAACGTCATCTCCGGTGGCGAGGCCTCGACCCTCGCCCTCGAAGGCAGCACCGAAGAAGCACAGTTCTGAGAGGAGGGGGTCATGCCCAACATCATTCACGTGGTCGGCACCGGAACCATCGGCGAGCCGCTGATCGGCCTGCTGGCCGACGACAAGGACGCACTCGGCATCGACGAGGTGACGTTCCACAAGCGCACCCCCCTGCTCACCGAGCGGGGCAAGGTGAACGACCTGGTCCGGCGCGGCGCGGTGCTGTCGGTGGACGACGACAAGAAGGCGGCGTTCGAGGAACTGGGTCACGCACCCAAGTACGAGGCGCGGGAGGCGATCGAGCGGGCCACCGTGGTGATCGACTGCACGCCGGTCGGCAACGCCATGAAGACCGAGTTCTACGAGCCGGCGGAGGGGCCGCTGGGCTTCATGGCCCAGGGCTCGGAGTTCGGGTTCGGGAAGATGTACGCCCGTGGGATCAACGACGACGCCCTCGTCCAGGGGGAGGACCGCTTCCTCCACGTGGTCTCGTGCAACACCCACAACATCGCGGTGCTGATCAAGACGCTGGCGATGGACCCCGACGGCACCAACCACCTCACCGACGGCAGCTTCCTCTGCATCCGCCGGTCGAACGACATCTCCCAGGACTCGGGTTTCTCGCCGAGTCCGACGGTGGAGCCCCACAAGGACCCCCGGTTTGGGACCCACCACGCCCGGGATGCCCACGGCCTGTTCGAGACGATGGGCTACGACCTGTCGCTGCACAGCTCGGCGCTGAAGGTCAACAGCCAGTACATGCATGCGATCCACTTCTCGCTGACGATGGATCACGAGATCGATCTGGATGAGATGAAGGAACGCCTCGTGCAGAACAAGCGGGTGGCTATCACCCACAAGCGCTCCTCCAACCAGGTGTTCTCCTTCGGCCGTGATCACGGGTACTTCGGGCGGATCCTGTCCCAGACGGTGATCGCCATCGACACGTTGACCGTGAAGAACGGCAACGAGCTGATCGGGTTCTGCTTCACCCCCCAGGACGGCAACCCGCTCCTGTCGACGATGGCGGCCACCCTGTGGTACCTCGATCCCGACACCGTCGACGACCGGATGGACGTGATCCGTCCGTACCTGTTCCAGGAGGTCTGAGCACCCCGCCACCGGTGCGCCGGCATCGGGCCGGCGCACTGCCGCCTACCTTCCCTGGCACCTTCATCGGGGCCGGACGCCGCCGACGGGGATGTCGATGCCGGCACAAGGAGGTGTGGCATGGCGAAGCTCTCGCCCAATCATCGTGACGTCGACTGCACAGTCCTCACCGGGCACTTCCTCACCCGGTCCGAGGCGGCCCACCGGGCGGGCATGAGCCCACCCGAGCTGATGCGGGCGGCCGGCGCCGTCCGGATCGACACCTCGTGCGGCAGCGAGGAGGTCTACCCCGACTGGCAGTTCGACCCGGCCGGCGGCTTCGTGCACGGCCTGCCCGAGGTGGTGGCGTCGCTGTCGGGTCTCGTCCCACCCGCCAACCTGGCCGGCTTCCTGCTGGCGAAACAGCCCGACCTGGGCGGGGCGTCGGTGGTCGGCTGGCTGAACGGGCGACCCGGGGACATCATCCGAGTCGCCGCCTGACCGATCGGCGTCGCAGTCGGCGCTCGGGTACCGTGACGCCCTGCCCATGGACACCCGACTCCAGAACAAGGCGCTGGCCGCCGCCGAGGAAGCCATCGCCGCGCTCGGGCGAGGTGACGTGGCGCTGGCCCGCATGGCCGTGGCCGCCGCGGTCGACATCGACCAGGTCGGCGCCTTCGGCCGGCTGGCGGACTCGGTCTACCTGATCGCCTCCCAGCTCGAGGACGGTGAGGTGGAGCCGGGAGCCTGGGACCAGCTGGCCGACGCCGTCGACGAGCCGCGGCTCCTGGCCATGGTGGAGGCCGCCCGCGGCTGAGCATCATGTCCGACTATCACCTGCATCTCCACCCCCACGAGCCGTCGTCCGACGGTCCGCCGCCGGGCGAGTACCCACCCGGGCTGATCGAGTCCTATGTGGAGCATGCCGCCGCCGTCGGGGTGCACGAGCTGGGGTTCACCGAGCACCTCTACCGGTTCGAGGAGTCGGCGCCGGCGCTGGGTGAGTTCTGGAGGGATGAACGGCGGAGCGATCTCGCCGACCAGACCGAGGCGATGGTCCGCCTCGACCGGAACCTGCGGCTCGAGCCGTACGTCGAGGCGGTCCAGTCCGCCAAGGACCGGGGGCTGCCGGTGTTGCTGGGGCTGGAGATCGACTTCTTCCCCGACACGATCGATGCCGTCTGCGAGCTGATCGAGCCGTACCCGTGGGACGTGTTGATCGGGTCGGTGCACTGGATCGGAGGTTGGACGATCGACACCTCGGCGACGCTCTTCGAGTTCGAGCGGCGAGGCGTCGATGTGGCGTGGAAGCAGTACTTCGAGCTCGAGGTGGAGCTGGCGGCCTCCGGGTCGGTCGACGTGCTGGCCCACGCCGACGTCATCAAGAAGTACGGATTCCGCCCCGACACCGAGCCACTGGCCGCCTACGACCAGGTGGCGGCGGCGGCCGCCGCCTCGGGGACGGCGGTGGAGGTCTCCAGCCAGGGACTGCGCAAGCCGGCCGAGGAGGTCTACCCGGCTCCGGCATTCCTGGACCGGTTCCGCCGACACGGTGTTCCCATCACACTCGCCTCCGACGGTCATCGCCCCGAGGAGGCCGGGTGGGGGCACGAGAAGGTGGTTTTGGCGGCTCGGGCGGCCGGGTACACGACCCGGCTGCGGTTCGCCGGCCGCCGGTCGATCGAGGTGCCGCTGTGAGCCGCCGGCGGTGGCTGGCGGTGGTGGCCGTCGGGTTCGTGGTGGTGATGGTGGGCGCGTGGCTGGCCTTGCTGGCGCCGCTGTCGCCGACGACCGCCGCCCAGGAGCTGGCCGAGGAGATCGGCGAGGTCGACGAGAGTCTCGACGCATGGGTGTTCCGGCCGGATGGCCCCACCACCACCGCGTTGATCCTCTACACCGGCGCCCGGGTCCCACCGGAGGCGTACGCCGGGGTTATCGCCGAGGTGGTCGACGCCGGGTTCCTGGTGGTGGTCCCGAGGCTGAACATGGAGCTGGCGATCCTGGAGCCGGATGCGGCCGCCGACGTGATGGACGCCTTCCCCCGGGTGGTCACCTGGGCCGTCGGCGGACACTCGCTGGGTGGGGTGATGGCGGCCCGGTTCGCCGCATCCGAGCCGCATATCGACGGGCTGGTCCTGTGGGCCTCGTACCTGGAGGGGGGTGTCGACCTGTCCGGCACCGACCTGGTGGCCGCATCGATCACCGCCGACCGCGACGGGCTGGTCGACGAGACCGAGCTGGCCGCCTCGACCGACCGGTTGCCCCCCGAGACGTCGCATGTGGTCATCGAGGGCGGCAACCATGCCCAGTTCGGCGACTACGGACCCCAGCGCGGGGACCTTCCGGCCGGGATCACCCCCGCCGAACAGCACCGGCAGGTGGCGGAGGCCACGGTAGCGGTGCTGGAGGAGATCTCCCGCCGAGCGGCCGAGGCGGCATCCGGAGGCTGACCCGGCGCACCTCTACACTGGCGCCGGTCATGGGCACCCCTTCCGTCTGGCTGACCACGCTCGGCTGCGCCAAGAACCAGGTCGACTCCGAGAAGGTGCAGGCGATGCTGGCCGAGGCCGGGTACACGCTCGCCGCGGCGCCCGACGCCGCCGACGTGGTGATGGTCAACACCTGTGCGTTCATCGAGGACGCCCGGCGGGAGTCGGTCGAGACCATCCTCGACGTCCAGGACGCCAAACGCTCCGATGCCAAGACGGTGGTGATCGGCTGCATGGCCCAGCGATTCGGAGTCGACGTCGCCGAGGCGTTGCCCGAGGTCGACGCCGTGCTCGGCCTGGACCGCTACGGCGATCTGGTCACCACGCTCGACGGACTGACCAACTGGCGGCCGGTCGAGATCCGCCGGCGACCCGCCATGGACATCCTCAACGTGGTCGCCCGTCCCGCCCAGACCCTTCCCTACGCCTACGTCAAGGTGGCGGAGGGCTGTGACAAGCCCTGTACCTTCTGCGCGATCCCCCTGATCCGGGGCTCCCAGCGCTCCCGTCGTCCCATCGAGATCCACGACGAGATGGCCGCGCTGGCGGACTCCGGCGTGCGCGAGGTGGTGCTGGTCGCCCAGGACCTGGCCGCCTACGGCCGCGATGCCGACGCCGACTGGAACATCGTCGACCTGCTCCGCTTCGTCGGGGAGATCGACGGCGTCGACCTCCTGCGGCTCTTGTACCTCTATCCGCGGGAGATCCGGCCGGCGTTGATCGCCGAGATGGCCGACAACCCCACCGTCGCCTCCTACTTCGACCTGTCGCTCCAGCACGCGGTGGGCCGGCTGCTCCGGGCGATGAAACGACCCGGGGACGGGGACCGCTACCGGACACTCGTCGACGACATCCGGACCGCCGCCCCCGATGCGGCGCTCCGCAGCTCCTTCATCGTCGGGTTCCCCGGAGAGACCGAAGACGACATCGAGACGCTGGCGGCCTTCCTCGAGGACGTGCGGCTCGACTGGGCGGGGTTCTTCCCGTACTCGGCCGAGCCGGGGACGCCGGCGGTGCACCTGGAGGGGCGGGTGCCGTCAGAGGAGGTGGCCGAACGACTCCGCCACCTGCAAGCCATCCAGGACGACATCACCGCCACCACCAACGCCGGTCTGGTCGGCGACACCATCCGGGTGCTGGTCGACCAGGTCGAGGACGGGGTCCCGGTGGGCCGGAGCCACCGCCAGGCACCGGACATCGACGGGGTGGTGGTGCTCGACCGGGGCACCCCCGGGGAGTGGGTCGATGCCACCGTGGTGGCCGCCGTCGGGACCGACGTGGAGGCGGTGGTGGTCGACGATCCCCGCCCGGTCCAGTGATCGTCGCATGATCGTCGAAGTGCTGGCGGTGGGGACCGAGCTGCTGCTCGGCCAGATCGTCAACCGCAACGCCGCCACCATCGGCACCGCCATCGCCGAGTCGGGGCTCGACGCCCACTTCCAGCAGGTGGTCGGAGACAATCAGGCCCGCCTGGAGCAGGCCTTCACCGATGCTCTGGCCCGGGCCGATGCCGTGATCGTCACCGGCGGGATCGGACCGACGCGGGACGACATCACCCGCGAGGCGCTGGCGGCCGTGACCGGCCGTCCGCTCCGCTTCTCCGAGGAGGCGGCCGAACGGCTCCGGGAACGATTCGCCAGCTGGGGGAGGGAGATGCCCGAGTCGAACCTCCGCCAGCTCTGGTACCCGGAGGGTGGTGCGCTGATCCCGAACCCCAAGGGGACCGCCCCGGCCGTGCATCTGGAACACGACGGCCGTTCGGTGTTCCTGCTTCCCGGCGTCCCCGAGGAGATGACCGCGCTGCTCACCACCGAGGTGATGCCACGGCTGCGCGCCAAGGCCGGGGTGGCCACCGTGTTGGAGTCGCGGGTGCTGCGCAGCTGGGGGATCGCCGAGGCGGCGGTCGGTGAGACGCTCGACGACCTCTTCGAGGCCGCCTCCAACCCGTCGCTGGCCTTCCTGGCATCGGGCGGCGAGATCAAGATCCGCATCACCGCCAAGGCCGCCGACCGCGCCGATGCCCGGCGCCTCATCGAGCCGGTCGAGGCCGAGGTCCGCCGGCGGCTGGGGTCGGCCATCTTCGGTGCCGACGACGTCACCATCGAGCGAGTGCTGGCCGACCTATTGGGATCGAAGGGCTGGACCGTCGGGACCGCCGAGTCCGCCACCGCCGGGATGGTCGCATCCCGGCTGGCATCGATTTCCGGAGCCTCGGAGGTCTTCCGCGGCTCGGTGGTTGCCTACGCCCCCGACCTGAAGGGCTCGCTGCTGGAGGTGGGCTCCGATGTCCTGGCCGGGGGTGTGGTCACCGAGGGGGTGGCGGCGGCCATGGCGGAAGGCGCCCGCCGTACGCTCGGGGTAGACGTGGCGATCTCGACGACCGGTTCGGCCGGGCCCGACCCGCTGGAACGGGAGGTGGGGACGATGGTCGTGGGCATTGCCGTCCCCGGCGAGACCAGGGCGCGGACGCTGCGGCTTCCCGGCGACCGGGAACGGGTCCGGGTGTACGGCTCGACCGCCGCCCTGCACCTGGCCCGGCTGGGCGTGGCCGGCGCCTGGTGGGGGAATGGCTGAGCGGCGTCTCTTCGTGGGGCTGGACCTGGGCCGGCTGGCCCGGGCGGTGCTGGCCGAGGTGGTCGACGGCATCGGCCCGCTCCCCGGGCGGCCCACCCCTCCCCGCAACTGGCACGTCACCCTGCGCTTCGTCGGCGACGCCGGGGACGTCGCCACCGATCGCCTCCTCGCCGCCCTCGACGAGGAGATCGACCTCGATCCCCTCGACGTGTCGATCGTGGGCATGGGCGCCTTTCCCCGAGCCCGCCGGGCAACGGTGCTGTGGGCCGGAATCCATGCCGCCGGGCTGGAGGAGTTGGCGGCCCAGGTCGAGGAGGCCTGTCAGGCGGCCGGGTTCCCACCCGAGGACCGGCCCTTCCATCCCCATCTCAGCCTGTCCCGGATCCGCCCGCCCGCCGACGTGACGGCGCTGCTGGCGACCCCGTTGGGTCCCATCCGCGACCTGGTCGAGGAGGTGACGGTGTTCGAGTCGCTGCTCGGCGGTCCGGAGGGAACCCGCTACCGGCCGATCGAGACCTTCCCCCTCTGAGCGCCGAAGGCGATTGCCACCAATCGAACAGACGTTCGTGTAGCCTGGCCGCTCACACGACGGCGACCAAAGCCTCGTTTCTGTCAGCCCCGCTCCGTACGGTGCGGAGCACGGAACGAGACGACGAGAGGATCGAGATGGAACGCGACAAGGCGATCGAGATGGCGGTCTCCCAGATCGAGCGGCAGTTCGGCAAGGGCGCCATCATGAAGATGGGTGAGGCCGCCACCCAGAAGATGGACGTCATCTCCACCGGTGCACTCTCGCTCGATCTGGCCCTGGGGGTGGGCGGCGTCCCGCGGGGGAGAGTCGTCGAGATCTACGGCCCCGAGTCCAGCGGCAAGACCACGCTGGCCTTGCACGTGGTCGCCGAGGCGCAACGCAACGGGGGGATCGCCGCGTTCATCGACGCCGAGCACGCCCTCGACCCGGTGTATGCCAAGGCGTTGGGGGTCGACGTCGACGAGCTGCTGATCTCCCAGCCCGACACCGGAGAGCAGGCCCTCGAGATCGCCGACATGCTGATCCGTTCCGGGGCGCTGGACGTGGTGGTCATCGACTCGGTGGCGGCGCTGGTGCCCCGGGCCGAGATCGAGGGCGAGATGGGCGACTCCCATGTCGGTCTCCAGGCCCGGCTCATGTCCCAGGCGCTGCGCAAGCTCACCGCCAACCTCCACCGCTCCCGGACCACCGCGGTGTTCATCAACCAGCTCCGGGAGAAGATCGGGGTGATGTTCGGTTCTCCGGAGACGACGCCGGGAGGGCGGGCGTTGAAGTTCTACTCGTCGGTGCGGCTGGACGTCCGCCGGATCGAGTCGATCAAGGACGGCGGCGAGTCGACCGGCAACCGGGTCCGGGTCAAGGTCGTCAAGAACAAGGTCGCCCCGCCGTTCCGCCAGGCCGAGTTCGACATCATGTTCGGGGAAGGCATCTCTCGCGAGGGCAGCCTGCTCGATGTCGCCGTCGACCTGGGGGTGGTGCGCAAGAGCGGCGCCTGGTTCACGTTCGATCAGGATCAGCTGGGTCAGGGCCGGGAGAACGCCAAACGGTTCCTGCGGGAGAACCCCGAGCTCGCCGTCCAACTCCAGGCCAAGATCTACGACGAGGCGGGGTTGAACGAAGAGGCGGAGGGGGACGGAGCCGACGAGTCGGCGGACGCCGCCAAGTCGGCGGACGCCGCCAAGTCGGCCGCCGACGAGGACTGACGGCGGTCGCACCGAGGTCGGGTGGTGTCCTGGGGCGGCGAGAACCCTCCCGAAATCGATTGCCGGCCGTTAGGCTTGAACGCACACACACAGAGAACCGACTGAACAACCACTGAGAACAGATGTCACCGATCTTCATCGACCAGCGAGACCGATCTCCGGCCTGAGAAGCCGGTCGCCTTCACGGCGAAGAGGAGCGGACGCCTGTGCGATTGTGTGTGCCGGGACCCCCGAGGGTCTCGGCACATGTGTCTCGGTGCCGATGGTGCCCGACGATCATCGGCCCCGACGACCGCACCGGGCTCCGGGTTCTTCGAGGTCGCTGCGCCAATTCGATGACGTGGCCCCGGATGGCTGGGCCGGACTCCACCCGACATCGTTACTCGGTGTGAAGCGAGGAAATGTTGGGAACCGAAGCCATCATCGCGATCGCCGTCGCCGGAGCCACGGTCATCGCCGGGGGGCTCGGCTATGCCATCGCCAAGCTGAGTACCCGGTCTGGGGCTGGGAACCGATCCGACACACCCGATCCGGAAGAGACCGTCGCCACCGCCCGCCTCGAGGCGCAGCGGATCCTGGCCAGAGCCGAAGATGAGGGACGAGCCCGCGCCGAGTCGTTCCGGGAGCGGGAATCCGCTGCCCTGGAGCACCGCCGGGTCGAGCTGGACACCATGGAGGGACGGCTGGTGCAGCGAGAGGAGACGCTCGAGCAGCGCGCCTCCAACCTGGCTGCCCGTGAGCAGCTGCTGATCGAACGAGAGCGGGAGGCCGTCGAGCTGCGCGCCACCGCCGCCTCCGAACGGGAGGAGGCCCGGGCCCGCCTGGAGGCGATGGCCGGGATCGACGCCAAGGCCGCCAAGGAACAGCTCCTCAACGAGGTCGAGGACGAGGGCCGCCGCGAGGCGATGGTCCTGGTCCGGGACCTGGAGATCAAGGCCCGCGAGGAAGCCGATCGTCGTGCCCGCCGCATTCTCGCCACCGCCGTCCAACGGCTGGCGAGTGAGGTGGTCACCGAGACCACGGTGTCGGTGGTTCCGCTGCCGTCCGACGACATGAAGGGTCGGATCATCGGCCGGGAGGGCCGCAACATCCGGGCGTTGGAGTCGGTGACGGGGGTGAACCTGATCGTCGACGACACCCCCGAGGCAGTGTCGATCACCTCCTTCGACCCGGTGCGGCGCGAGATCGCCCGGCTGACCCTGGAGCGGCTGGTGGCCGACGGCCGGATCCATCCGGCGTCGATCGAGGAGTCGTTCGAGAAGGCGAAGGACGAGGTGGAGCAGTCGGTGCGCGACGCCGGGGAGTGGGCGCTGCTGGAAGTCGGCATGTCGCGGATGAACCCGGAGTTGGTGACCCTGCTCGGCCGGCTCAAGTACCGCACGTCCTACGGTCAGAACGTCCTGAACCACCTGGTGGAGTCCGCCCACATCGGGTCGATGCTGGCGGCCGAGATGGGTCTGGACCCGGCCCCGGTCAAGCGGGCGGCGCTGCTGCACGACATCGGCAAGGCGGTCACCCACGAGGTGGAAGGCTCCCATGCCCTGATCGGCGCCGAGATCGCCCGGCGGTTCGGGGAGGACCCGGCCATCGTGCACGGCATCGAAGCCCACCACAACGAGGTGGAACCGAAGACGCTGCTGGCCGTGCTCGTCCAGGCGGCCGACGCGGTGTCGGCGGCCCGACCCGGCGCCCGCCGGGAGATGCTGGAGTCGTACGTTCGCCGGCTGGAACGGCTGGAGAGCCTGGCGCTGGAGTTCCAGGGGGTGGAGAAGGTGTTCGCCATGCAGGCGGGCCGCGAGGTGCGGGTGGCCGTCGACCCGGGCGAGGTCGACGACCTGGCCGCCGCCGACCTGGCCCGCCGGATCGCCCGCAAGCTGGAAGACGACCTGCAGTACCCGGGTCAGATCCAGGTGACGGTCATCCGCGAGTATCGGGCGACCGACTACGCCCGCTGAGATGGCACCGACGCTGGTCCCCACACCGACGGTTCGGACGCGCGAGCGGCGCGTCCCGGCCCGCCGCGGCAAGTCGTATCTGATCCGGACCTTCGGGTGCCAGATGAACGAGCACGACTCCGAGCGCATCGCCGGCCTGTTCGAGGCCGACGGGATGGGCCCGGTCGACACCCTGGACGACGCCGACGTCGTCTACCTGAACACCTGCACCATCCGTGAGAACGCCGACAACCGGCTGTATGGGACGTTGGGCAACCTGAAGGTCGCCAAAGATGCCCGGCCGGACATGCTGCTGGTGGTGGGTGGTTGTGCCGCCCAGAAGGACCGCGACCTGGTACGGGAGCGGGCACCGTGGGTGGATGTCGTCTTGGGCACCCACAACCTCGACCGGGTGGTCGACCTGCTCGACCACGCCGAGTCGTGGGGGCCGATCACCGAGGTGGTCGACGAGCTGCAGGCGATGCCGTCCTCCCTCCCGACCCGTCGGGAGCTGCCCCACTCGGCGTGGGTGACGATCCAGGTGGGGTGCAACAACACCTGCACGTTCTGCATCGTGCCGGCCGTCCGCGGCCCCGAGATCAGCCGCCGCCCCGGCGACGTGCTCCGCGAGGTGCGGACGCTGGTCGCCGACGGGGTGGTGGAGGTGACCCTGTTGGGCCAGAACGTCGACACCTACGGGCGGGACCTGGCGATCGACGGCCGCCGCCGGCCCGTGTTCGCCGACCTGCTCCGGCAGGTGGGTGCGGTCGACGGCATCCGCCGGGTCCGGTTCACCAGCCCCCATCCCAACGACTTCAACCGGGACGTGGCCGAGGCGATGGCCGCCACCGAGGCGGTGTGCGAGCAGCTCCACTTCCCGCTGCAGAGCGGCTCCGACCGGATCCTCGCTTCCATGCACCGCGGGTACAACCGGCGCCGGTTCCTCGACAAGCTGGCGATGGCCCGCGACGTGATCCCCGACCTGAGCGTCTCGACCGACGTCATCGTCGGCTACCCCGGGGAGACCGAGGCCGACTTCGAGCTGACCCTCGAGGTGGTCGAGCAGGCCCGCTTCGATCAGGCGTTCATGTTCATCTTCTCGCCCCGGCCCGGCACCGCCGCCGCCGAGCTGAGCGACCACTTCGTCGACCGGGACGTCGTGCAGCGGCGCTTCGAGCGGCTCCTGGAGCTGCAGAACGCCATCACCGCCGAGCGTTCCTCCCGCTGGGCGGGCCAGACGGTGGAGGTGCTTTCGGAGGGACCCTCGAAGAAGGATCCCGCCGTGGCCACCACCCGCACCCGGGGTGGGAAGGTCGTCCACGTGGCGGGGCCGCATCCGGTCGGTACGTTCCTCGACGTGGAGATCGTCGACACCTCGCTGCATCACCTCACCGGCGTGCCCGTCTGAGCATGCTGGTGGCGGTGCTCGGTCCCACCGCGTCCGCCAAGAGCGAAGTGGCGCTGGCGGTGGCGGAACGCATCGGTGCCCGCCTGCTCTCGGTGGACTCGATGCAGGTGTACCGGGGAATGGACATCGGCACGGCCAAACCCACCCTCGACGAGCGCCGGCGCATCCCCCACGGGATGATCGATCTGGTCTGCCCGGAGCACGAGTTCACGGTGGCCGAGTTTCAACGCGTCGCCCGGGCGTTCATCGACGATCTGCCCGCCCGGCCGGTGGTCATCGCCGGCGGCAGCGGCCTGCACTTCCGGGCGGTGGTCGACCCGCTGACCTTTGCCCCCTCCGATCCGGTGCTGCGGGGCGAGCTGGAGTCCCAACCCACCGAGGCGCTGGTCGCCGAACTGGTCGGGGCCGACCCCGATGCCGGAGCCCACGTCGATCTGGCCAACCGCCGCCGGGTGGTGCGGGCGGTGGAGGTGTGGCGCCTCACCGGCCGGACCCCCACCCGGCGGGCGACCGGTGCGGAGGCCTCCGACGTCGCCGCCTACCGGCCGAAGCTGGCCTTCCGGGCGGTGGCGTTCGACCCGGGCGAGCAGATCCGGGAGCGGATCGAGCGGCGGGTGGCCGCCATGCGGGCCGCCGGGCTGTTGGAGGAGGTGGCGTCGCTGGCCGGCCGGCTGGGGCGGACCAGCGGCCAGGCGGTGGGGTACAAGGAGCTGCTGCCGGTGGTCTCCGGCGAGGTGCCCGCCGACGTCGGATTCGCCGCGGTGGCCGACGCCACCATGCGGCTGGCCCGCCGTCAGCGGACCTTCTTCCGGCGTGACCCCCGGATATCCTGGCTGGAGTGGTCCGACGACCCGGCGGTCCGCCTCGAACGCTGCCTGACAGGTCTGGAGCTGCCCCGATGAGACACCGATGAGATTCGTCAAGATGCATGGGCTGGCCAACGACTTCGTGGTCGTCGCCGCCGACGAGCCGGGCTTCGACCCGGAGATGGTGGCGGCGCTGTGCGACCGCCGCACCGGGGTGGGTGCCGACGGCGTGCTGCGGGTGGGACTCGACGGCGACACCGTCACGATGGACTACTGGAACGCCGACGGCACCCCCGCCGAGATGTGCGGCAACGGCCTCCGCTGCGTCGCCCGGTACGCCCACGACCGCGGGCTGGTCGCCGGCTCCCGATTCACGGTGCGCACCCCGGACGGTCCGCGTCGGGTGTCGGTGGCCGACGACGACCGGGTGACGGTGGAGATCGGCAGCCCCGCGGTCGGCGACACGGTGTCGGTGGCCGGGTCGGAGTACCGGAGGGTGTCGGTGGGGAACCCGCACGCGGTGCGAGTGGTCGAGGACGTGTCGATGGTCGACGTGGCCGGTATCGGTCGGGTGGTGGAGACCCATCCGCTGTTCCCGGCGGGCACCAACGTCGAGTTCGTCGAGCCTTCCGACGATGGCGTGGTGCACATGCGGGTGTGGGAGCGAGGGGTGGGCGAGACCATGGCCTGTGGGACGGGCATGGTCGCCACCGCCGCGGTGTATCTGGCGTCGGCGCCCGACGATGCGCCGCTGCATCGGACGGAGGGTTCGGTGATGGTGACCGTCCCCGGCGGGACCGGTCGGGTCGACCTCGACGTCGACGGGGTCGCCTGGCTGACCGGCCCGGCGGTGACCGTATTCGCCGGCGACTGGGTCTGAGCGCCCGGCGGAGGAGGTTGCGCTCAGCGCACCTTGCGGAGCACCGAGACGACCTTGCCGAGGATGCGGACGTCCCGCTCGAAGACCATCGGTTCGTAGGCCGGGTTCTCGGACTCCAGCACCACCTTGCCGTCCCGGCGGCGGATCCGCTTGACGGTCGCCTCTTCCTCTTCGACGAGGGCGGCGATGATCTCGCCGTCGTTGGCGTCGTCCTGGCGCCGTACCACCACCAGGTCGCCGTCGAGGATGCCGGCCTCTACCATCGAGTCGCCGGACACCCGCAGCATGAACACCGGGTCGTTGCCCACCAGGTCGGTGGGGAGGGGCACCACGTCTTCGATCTGCTCTGTGGCCAGCACCGGCCGGCCGGCGGCGATCCGTCCCAACAGGGGCACGGACCGCACGTGTTCACCGAGGTCGGGCACCGCCGCCGGCTCGGTGTCGACGTCGAGGATCTCGATGGCGCGTGGCTTGGTCGGGTCGCGGCGGATGAGCCCGGCCTTGGCCAGCGACGCCAGATGGCTGTGGACCGTCGACGGCGAGGACAGCCCCACCGCCTCGCAGATCTCGCGCACCGACGGCGGGTACCCGCGGTCGGTCACCGTGGACTTGATGTGATCCAGCACCTGGCGCTGACGCTCGGTCAGCTGCTCGGATGCACGTCGCTCGCTGGGTGACATGTGCCCGCTCCTCTCCGGTGTCCCGGTCTGTGTTGCCGGTCTGCGTTGCCGGTCTGCGTTGCCGGTCTTGGTTCGCTTCGGTTCGGATTCAGCCTAACCGAACACTCGTTCGACTTGACGAATCGAACATGCGTTCGGTATGGTACCCAGAACACATGTTCGATTCAAGCACCCTCTCACCATCCCACGTCCGGATCACCACCATCCACCCAACGGGCCCAGCTCATGTCCCAGCTTCTGTCCCAGCCTCTGACGCGGTTTCTGTCACCGGCGGCTCGTACGTTCTCACCGACCGGCCCTCTCGACGGCCGGCCACGACGAGGAGGAGATCGATGCAGTATCAACGCAGCTCCAATGTGTCTGCCCGGCGGTCCGCCGGCAGGCTGTTCATCGTCCTGATTGCGTTGGCGTCGGTCTTCCTCCTCGTCGGAGGTGAGGTGGGGGCACGCGAACCGGTCCACTACGTCGAGTACCGGGTGGTCGCCGGCGACACCCTGTGGGACATCGCCCGCGGCCTCGACGTCGAAGGAACCATCCCGGCCATCGTCTCCCAGATCCGGGATGCCAACGGCTTGGAGACCTCCGTCATCCAGGTGGGCCAGCACCTGCGGCTGCCGTCCTGATCGCTCCCGGCGGTGGCACGTCCTCCCGACCACCGCCCCGCGAAGCGGCCAAACCGGAACGAATGCCTGGTGCTTCGTCGTTGGGGTGACGGCTCCCCCGACCCCCGAGGTAGCCTGAGGCCGCTCATGCGGTGTCCTTCCTGCGATCACCTGGAGAGCCGGGTGATCGACAGCCGCCCGGCCGACCAACACACCTCCATCCGCCGGCGCCGGGTGTGTGAGGCCTGTGACTTCCGCTACACCACCTACGAGCGGATCGTGCACTCGGTGCTGGTGCGCAAGCGCGACGGCGCCACCGAGGCGTTCCAGGCGGAGAAGATCCGGCGGGGACTGCTGGCGGCGATGGCGGACCGGGCCGATGCCGAGGAGACCATCGAGGCCATCGTCGACGAGGTCGAGGCGGCCGCCCGCGGTTCGGCCGTCCCGATGCCCACCGACGAGGTGGGGGCGCTGATCCTCGATCGCCTCCGGGCGTTCGACGAGGTCGCCTATCTCCGGTTTGCCTCGGTGTACAAGGACTTCGAGGTCACCGAGGACTTTGAGCGCGAGCTGGCCCAAATGGAGGCGCCCCCCATCGACACCAGCATGGAGACGGAACCGATCGAGGCCGGTCAGCCGGAGACGGGGCGCCGGCCCTGACCGGCGGTCGGCCGGGTCGTCTGCCCTCCGTCAGGTCTCGCGACCGATTCGCGCCAGCGTCTCGGCCACCGTGGTCGACTCGGCCTCCAGCCAGCCCTGCAGGTCGGCTTCGGCGTCGGCCAGTTGGGCGGTGAGGCTCGAGATCAGGGTGCGGGCCTGGTCGCGGGCGACGGTGGCGGTCTGGGAGTCGTCGTTGCGCAGGGCGTCGAGGTAGGTGGTGCCGATCGCCTCCAGGGCGGCGTCGGCGGTGGCGGCCTCGGCCCGGAAGTCGAGGTAGGCCTCGGTGGTGGGGGCTTCGCCCAGCAGCGTCTGCATGGCCGACGACCAGTCGATGTAGCGCTGGCTGATGTCGGAGAGCTCGGCGACGGTGGCGTTGGTGGGCAGCGACGGCAGCGGGCTGACCACCTCGAATGACGCCCGGTAGGCGTCGGACGCCCCCATGGTTCGTTCGATCTCGAGTGACCGGCCGGCGGCGTCGAGGGCGGCGGCCCGGCTGGGGGTTCCCTCTGCCAGCCCGGTGGCGTCGTCGAACAGCCGGCGGGCGGCCTGGTCGAGTTCGGCCAGCGGGCGGTCGACGGGTCCGCTCTCGACGACCGCCGAGATGGCATCGACGAGTCCGGCGGCCGACGTCTCGACCGCTTCGAGGTCGCCGGATCCGCCCACCAGGTTGGCGATGGTCAGCACCAGACCGAGCAGCACGGTCACCGCCGCGATCAGGAACCAGCGTTGTCCCGGCCGGTGATCGGGCGCCTCCGACAGCACCGGATCGGTGGGAAGCCAGGGGGTGTCGGCGGGGACCGACTCGCTGGGCGGAGGTTCGTAGACCTCGGTCTCGGTGGGTTGGGTGCGAACCGGTGGCTCCATCACCGCGGTGGCGGTGTCGATCTCGACGACGTCGAGGTCGCTCCACACCACCAGGGCGTGTTCCAGGGTGTCGTAGCGAGGGTCGGCGGTCTCGGGGGGCGGCGGGACGGTGCGGCTGTTGGGGGTCCCGCCGGGCGGGGTGACGGAGAGGTCGGCCCGGGGAGCCGGCCGGGTGCGGTCGACGATGGTGGTGAGCCGCTCGGCGGTGGCGAGGCCGGTCGTCCCACCGGGGGACTCGGCGGACCGGCGCAGGGAGTTGCCGGCGTGCAGGATGCCACGGCGGGCGCGTCGGCGCCCGGGCAGGGCACTGATGGTGGCCGGGTCGACGGTGTGGTCGAGCAGGCATCGACCGTCCTCGACGGTGACCCGGGCTGAACACTCGGTACAGTAACCGTGTGGCACGTTGTCTCATCTCCGTGGTTGGTCCGCCCGGACGCCCCACGACATGAACCCGATCCAGGTTAGCTTCAAACGCCTGGACCGTCGTGCATCTTCCCCCCGGCAGGCTCACGCCGGCGACGCCGGCTTCGACCTGGCGGCCCTCGATGACGTTCGGCTGGCGCCGGGGGAGCGGTGTGCCGCCCGCACCGGCCTGGCCGTGGCGATCCCTCCCGGCCACGCCGGCTGGGTGGTCCCCCGCAGTGGTCATGCCGCCCGGGACGGGCTGTCGGTGGTGAACGCTCCGGGGCTGGTGGACGCCGGGTTCCGGGGCGAGGTGAAGGTCCTGTTGATCAACCACGGTTCGAAGCCGGTCACGTACCGGGCGGGGGAGCGCATCGCCCAGTTGGTGGTGGTGGCGGTGCCGCCGGTGGAGCTGACTGAGAGCGACGAGTTGGACGACACCGAGCGGGGTGCCGGGGGGTTCGGGTCGTCGGGCCGCTGAGTGGTCGTGTCGGGAGGGTCGGCTATCATCCGAGGTCCATTGCGGAAGTAGCTCAGTTGGTAGAGCGCAACCTTGCCAAGGTTGAGGTCGCGGGTTCGAGCCCCGTCTTCCGCTCCGACTCCGTTCCGTCGCGGCGCTCCCATTATGGTGGCCGGCTTCGGAGTGCAGGAGTGCAGGGCGACGTGGCCGAGTGGTTAGGCGCGGGTCTGCAAAACCCGTCACCCCGGTTCAATTCCGGGCGTCGCCTCCAGACGATTTCGGGCCCTTAGCTCAGAGGGAGAGCGCTTCCTTGACACGGAAGAGGTCAGTGGTTCAATTCCACTAGGGCCCACCCGATTGCTTCGTCGCCGTCCCGGCCAATGCCTTTCCCCAGGAGCGTCCGATCGTTTCTCGGTGGTTGCTCGACGGCCTGTCCCCATGTTTCCATTGGGTTTTGGTCGCCCAATTGCCCTAATGTGGTCCGTTCCAGGGGGCGACGTTGCAATCAAGACGAGGAGGCTGGTGACATGGCGATGTCCCAAGAGCACAAGGAAGCGTTGGCGCAAGGCCGGCGCGAGTCCCGGGCGATCAAGAACTACCTGTCGGCGCTCGGATCACGGCGTCCGGGCCGGCCGGTTACCCCGGATTCGGTCAAGCAGAAGATCGCCGGTATCGAACAGAAGCTGGAGAGCGAGTCCGATCCGTTGAAGCGGGTGGACCTGGTCCAGGCTCGGATCAACGCCGAGCAGCAGCTCGAGAGCGTGTCGAGTGCCGAGGACATCGACCAGCTCGAGGCCGATTTCGTGGCGGCGGCGGCGTCGTATTCGGAGCGGAAGGGCATCGGCTACGCCGCCTGGCGTGAGGCCGGGGTGCCGGCGGCCGTGCTGAAACAGGCCGGGATCAAGCGCACCCGCGGCTGACACGGTTCGAACTCGGATGGGTCAGTCCCAACCGATTTCGATGAGTCGCTCGTCGTCGATTCCCAGGTGATGGGCCAGCTCGTGGAGGACGGTTCTTCGGATCTCCTCCACGAGCTCTTCACGTGGTAATCCCAGTTCCACATGAGCCTCGTAGTAGATGAATATCTGGTCGGGGAGTGCCCCCCAGTAGTCGGCAGAACGTTCCGGCAGGCTGACCCCTTCATACAGGCCGAGCAGCCCTTCGCCGTGGAGGTCTTGTTCGGTGGTGGGTCGGCGTTCGACCGAGACGATGAGGTTGTCGATCTTGTCCTTGACCCATTGGGGGAGCGAGTCGAGCACGTCGTCGACGACCCGTTCGAAGGCTGCCAGGTTCACGCCGGCGATTGTGCCAGGGATCGGAACATGCGGCGCCGGACGGTGGTTGAGTGGAGGCGATGAGCCAGTTCGATCTTCTCGCCGATCCAGGCACCACCGTTGCGGTGGTGGGAGCCACCGACAGTCCCGGCAAGTACGGGGGGATCATCTATCGGGATCTGCGCGACCGGGGGTACGCGGTGGTGGCGGTGAACCCGAACCGGTCGGTGGTGGCCGGCGATGCGGCGTTCCCCGATCTGGCGTCGCTCCCCGAGCAGCCCGACATCGTCAACGTGGTGGTGCCGCCGAGTGTCGGCGAAGAGATCGTGGATCAGGTGGTCGACCTGGGTTGGCCGTCGATCTGGTTTCAGCCGGGCGCCGACGGCTCCCGGGTGGTCGCCAAGGCCCATGACGCCGGTCTGGATGTGGTGGCGGGGGACTGTGTGATGGTGGTGGCGAGGTTGGCGCCGCGCTGATCGGCCGGTTCAGGAGCAGAGTCCGCCTTCGCTGACGCCCCGGCCACACAGCGACGTCTGTTCGACGCTCCCGAGACCGAATCCGTCGTCGCCCGGTTGGGCGAAGATGTGCAGGCGGAGCCCGAAGAGGGCGTCGTCGGCCAGGCCGATGACGTCGAAGGTCACCTCGCCCAGGTCGCCGACCGAGGGTGCCTCGACCATGACGACCCGGGAGACGCCGGGCTCGTCGTAGACCTGGGTGTCGGCGACGATCCGTCCGAGTTGTTCGAGGTCGTCGACGACCGGACGGCCACCCAGTTCTTCGACGATGGCGGCGGTGACGTCGTCGACGACTCCCAGATATGCGACGAAGCGGCTGTTCACCCAGCCGGTGACTCCGGAGGCGGTGACCTCGTACCAGATCGATCCGGGGAGGAGCCAGGCGTTGCCGCGGGCGGTGACGTCGTCGGCGAGGGGCGGCAGGGTGGTGACGATCGGGTGTTCGACCCCCGGCGCCCGACGGACGTTGAGAACGTCGTCGTGCGCCACCCCCACGACGGCCAGGATGTCGCCGTCCTCTGGTCCGATGTCGATCTCCTCACCGCGGACCGGCGGTTCGGTGCTGGTCGTGGTGGCGACGGTGGTAGTGGTGGACGGCTGCGTCGTCGTGGTGGTGGTCGGCGCGGTCGTGGTGGTGGTTGGGATGGTGGTGGTCGAGGCGACGGTGACTTGGGTCGTGGTGCTGGTGGCGGCTGCCGAGGTCTCGGTGAGATCGGTCGGTTCGGTGCCGGACGGTCCACAGGCCGCGAGCACGACGCTCACGGCGAGGAGGACGATGATCCACCGCTTCGACATGCCAGCCCCTTTGCTCGCTCGCGGCCAGTATCCGTCTCGCTGACGATGTGCGCCAGGACCGTTGGTCACGACCTGGTAGACGGTTGCATCCACCCGATGCGCACCCAGAGCCCCGTGGTATCGTCCACGCCCGAGCCGAGGGCGCTTAGCTCAGCGGGAGAGCGCTGCCTTCACACGGCAGAGGTCACTGGTTCGATCCCAGTAGCGCCCACTCCACGAAACCCCTGGTAGACAGGGGTTTCGGCTTTGGTCGTCTTGTTGCCTGTTTGGTGCGCTACCAGGGAACCTGACACGGATCCGACACGAACACCTGCGTAGAAGGCCGGCTACTCGGAGTCGGTATCTTCGTAGGTGGTGCCGAACAGACTGCGCCTACGCCTCTTAAGGCCCGCCTCAGCCATCCTGCTGTTTGCGGCTCGTTGTCGGTCGAACTTCTTGGCCGCGCTGTCGATTCGGCTTCGAAGCTCGCCCTTCGTGCCGTAAGGCGGGTCTGTCCAGAGTATGTTCGCCTTGAGGGCCAGGTCGAATGAGCCCGCGTTCAGATCAAGCATCGGAAACAGGACGCCTTCGAGCAGTTGCTTCCGGGCCTGCGGATCCCGCGTGCCATGCGATGACCAGAGCTGCAGGAGCCGTTGGCGCTGCGGGTTGCTTGTCAACGACGTATAGAGCGCCACGAGCTTGTCGGCCAGACGTTCTGCTTCGACTGAGGCGAATTGGGCTGCGCCAAGGAAGTCGATTCTAGGGTCGCGATCGACAATCGCATTGAGCTCGGGTTCGATCAAGGCGAACAACTGCTCGGCATCCAGGGCGCTTGCATAATCAGTGACCCAACGACCAGTGGCATCTTCAAGCCGCGCTCCTGTGTCGATGAGACCCGTGAGGATCTCGTTGGCTGTCGTCGGATCTGGTGCGAACCATCGGACCCACATGGCGGCTGGCTGGGCAAACTCGTGCCCATGCGTGGCGACGAGGCTTGCGATGTTGCTGGCGGTGAGGGGTGGGCTAGTCGTGATTCCTCGTGATGACTGAAGGCCGGCAAGCGAGATTGCCAGGGACTCTTTCTTTGGCGAAGCTAGCCAGGGCGATGCGAGTGCTGCGCTGGTCAGATCAGTTGCCTCCGCGTCGTGAGATACCGCCCAGATCGCCGCGTCTGTGTAGAGGTTGGTGAGGTTGCCATCGGTGACTTGTTGAGGCTGTACGGCCACCTGCAGACCTTGGACCAGGGGAGAAACCATGGCAGCGGCAAGGTCATTTGCAGAGACGATTCCCTTGTCGACGAAGAAGAGCCGATGTCGGTGCTCCACCAGGTCCCGCGCGGCTGTTGCGGACGCATTGGTAAACAGCATGTCGTCAACCATCGATCCCAGCGCATCCGATTCATCTGCCAGTGGTTCCGAGAGGAGGCGAGCGAGCTGATCCAATGCCTCCTCAAAGCCAGTAGTTGCCACACAGTCGTCGTCGAGGAAGTCCTCGTGGGCCTTCCACGCTTTGGTGGCGAGCGCATCCAGCTGGTGCTCCTCGCTTTGCAGGACCTCAGGCCCGGGAATGGCACGAAGCCATGGAGCGAACGCGTCGGCCCGTCGGTGAGACGCCGCGCCGAAGAGGTCCTTGAGTAGAGGCTCGTAGTCGATTCTTGACCCGGAAGGCACTATCTCCGGTAGATGCGGTGCGACTGCGTCACGGGCTTGCTGGGTGTCCGATTGAAGAATCAGCGATGCGACTCGCTGCACGAGGTCTAGACGCTGTGGTGAGAGGCCGGCAAACTGCGAGATCAGAGCGCTTGCGGCCTCACGCCGGGCTTGAGCAGCATCCTCTTCTGCTACGTCAGCCTCGTCCGATCCACGATCAGCCAGAGAGCGAACGGCCGTTGGCGCAGCCGCCTCAAGCACCGAGTGCGCGGCGTCGAGGGGTGCATCGGCCAGACTCTTGGCGAGCTGCTCCAGAAGCTGACCGTTTGCGAGCGCCGATCCGACGATTGGGCCAAGTTCATCGCCCACGAGCTCCAAGGCTTGATCGATTCGAGTAACTATCACTAACGCCACGCGAGGTTGCTCTGCAGCTCCTTCGTGGCCGAGAACAGTGCGGGCAAGAGATCGTCCTGAAAGGCCTCCGCTGTCGATGCCTAGGGCTAGGGCTCCGGCGAGGTCTTCGTCTCGGAGCACATAAGAGGCAGCGTGAGCCTCGATTGCACCAGCGCATCGACCTGTGACTCCCGCTCGATCTTCAGATGGCACACGATCGATGTATTCGCCGTAGATCTGGAGAAGGACCGTCGCAAGATTGCTCGCCTCCTCACCGAGAGGAGCGGCGTCACGATCCAAGCTCTCAGCCAATGCGAGGATGCCTGCAGTTGGACTTTCTGCCAAACGATCGAGGATGTCGCGCACATCGTCGACATCACCCTGCGAACCTGCCTCGTCCAACGCGTCGGCGATCGCGGCGTCGATTCCGAAGCGGGCGCCCCTACCCTCCAGGTGAATGAGGTCCTGCCTCGGGATCGTCACCCTCGCTGTCTTGCGAAGGTACAACTCAAGCTGCCGTGCTTGGCTCCTGCTTAGACGTCCGTAGGCAGATAGACCGACATTGCCGTCCGTCTCTTGGTGCTCGTTGGATTCATCGTCCTCGTCGCGGTCGATCTGCTCCGGCCCGCCGTCGGTCAGCAGGACATCCGTCGGCGCGTCACCCCGCCTGTACCGCCTCGCGAGCTTCATCACACCTTCTGCGAATGGTCCGAGAGTCTCGTCGATCCCGAGCTCCAGCCTCATGGCTCCGATGAGATCCGGATGGGTGCCCAGTTCGCGCGCAAAGAGCGGGAACTCCACGCGGAGGCAAGTCAGGAAGGCGAGTTCCAATGCTCGGCTGCGGACGTCCGAGCCGATATGTCCCGCTTCCGCTCGACGCTCTGCGAGGTCATAGGACAAGGAGAACGTGTTCAGGAGGGCCTTGACTCGGCGTGGGCTGCGGACGTGGTTCGGTACGAGCACTGACACAATTCGCTCTAGGGAGTCGACCTCGGACCAAACGCCTGGGCGACCTCTGACCAGCCCGGCTGCATACGCCGACAACCGCCGCGGGAGCAGTGGCGGCAGCTGAAGCTGATACTGGAAAGTCTTGTCGAGGTACTCCGTGCCGGCGCTGTAGTAGGGGTTCGACTCGTTGACGGGAGACGCGCTGCTCACTCGCTGGGTGAGTGCATGCTCAAGCGCGATCTTGTCTGCGGCTACAACGAATACGCATCCGTTGGCACCCAAGAATGTTCTAAGGCTATCGAGCGTCTCAACCACCGTCTCTGGTGTGCATCGATCGAGTTCATCGATGAACACGACTAGTCGGTCATAGCGTCTTGACTTCAAAGCCTTGTCGACGAGCTTCTGGAATTTGCCTCCGAATTCTTCTTCGCTCGTGGGCGCAGAGCGCTGGCGTACGAACGTGAGCCCTCGAGTAGCCAGACCCGACACGAGCACCAGCAAGCCGGCCGGAGCGAGGAAACCAAGCGCGAAGGCCCTCAGCAGGTCCCGGTACTCATCCCCGAAGTTGGCCATCGATTTGGTGTCCGAGAGCACGATGACTGTTGCCGCTGCGATGGCGGTGAGCAAGAGTGCGACTACGATCGTGAAGGTCAGTACTGCGGCAAGCATTCCGAGAAGACGCCAGAGCATCGACCATTCGGTGTCGTCGTCCCCAGTTGCCTTCAGGCCGAGAGCGTTCTTTTGGGTGTCTTCGTAGAGCCCGTCCGTGAAAGCCTTGTCACCGATATCCAGGCTGGTCGCTAGCGATCGAATGAAATGCCTCTGCAGAGGTAGCCGCGCGTATCGAAACGCGTCGTATCGAACCAACCTTGCGTTGCTCTGTCGATCTGAGAGTTCGGCGTCGAGCAGGTTGTAGATGGAGGACTTGCCAGAACCCCAGGGACCGAACAGGGCAACGCTCGTTGGGGTTGGAAGTGTTGTGACCAGGTCGGCCAGTTGTGTGACAACATCTTGGTGGCGGAAGCGGTCCTCAGAAGACCCGGTCAATTCGCGATCGTCGATCAGCCGGGTCCTCTTGTCTCCGGCATTCTGAGCTCCGGAGCCCTTTCGGTCAGTAGCCATGTCCGGAAGTATCGCCGGAAGTCGTGACAGACCACAGGATCATTCGGGCGGTACCCAAAGCAACGCGGTTTTGAAAGGCGCGATGGCACTTGCGAGTGCCGCTGAAGCAGGCGGGCTTTGCGCAAGAACGGCATGCGTACCTAGGGGGAACCACGGCCGTTTGTCGACGAGCAGCCGTGATCTTCACGATGTGGCCTCCCGACCACCCGTTCGGGTCCGATCGAGCAGCGCTGCGGCGGCTTCGTCGAGACCAGTCATCAGGTGACCGTAGGTGTCAAGCGTGGTGGTGATCGACGCATGGCCGAGCCGATCCTGGAGCACCTTCACATGCACACCCTGGGCGATGAGAAGGGCGGCATGGGTGTGTCGGAGGTCGTGAGACCTCATCGGCTCACCGACCGACGCCCGCACTGCCGGCATCCAGAACCGTCGCCGGAAGTTGGTGCGTCGAACCGGGCCGCCCTGCGGTGCTGAGAACACCCACCCCTCGGGATCCCGATACTGCGCGAGGTGCTGGGCCAGCTCTTCGACCAAGAACTCAGGCATAGTCACAGTGCGCTTCGAGGCCTTCGACTTCGGCGGACCCAGCCTGATGTGGCCGCTCACCTCGGTGAGGTTGGCGACAACCTTGAGCTGGCGGCGGAGCATGTCGAGGCGGTTCACCTTCAGACCGAACAGTTCGCCGGGGCGGAGACCCGCGTACGCGCCGGTGAGCACCAGTGCTCGATACCGCGGGTCGATGGCGTCGGCGAGCTGCTCGACCTCCTCGGTTGAGAGGAAACGCATCTCCTCCTTGACGTCCTTCGGCAGCTTGATTCCACGGCACGGTGAACGGGGGATGAGGTCGGAGTTGACCGCCGCATCGAACACGGCGCTCACCAGCTGGTATGCCTTCCGGATCGTTCCCGGGGCGTAGTCCTCGGCAACTAGCACGCTCACCCACTTCTGCACCTGCACCGGGTTCACCCTCGCCAGAGGTTCGTCGGCGAAGTAGGGGAGGATGAGGCTCCGGAAGTAGGAGTCGTCTCGTGCCCGGGTCGTTGGCGCCAGGTTGATCCTCGAGTCCTGGACGTGCTTGACCCACTCGCCGAAGCGGGTCTTGCCGAGCAAGGGGTCGGTGTAGGTGCCCTGCAGTTTCGAGGTCTCTACCGTGGCAGCGAAGGCGTCGGCGTCCGCTCGCCGCTTGAATGACTTCGACCTGGAGCGACCGTCCGGTGTCCGGTAGCGAACCCGGTAGGTACCGTGCTCGGTCTTCTCAATGCTCGACACGTTCCCTCCCTTGATCGAAGAACTGCTGCATGAGAAGCCGGGCCAGCTCGCTGCTCGGATCCGACGTCCGGGCGGGCCGGCTGCGGGCAAGGCGGTCGGTGCTCTCCCGATTGCGGACGGCGTACTGGTTCTGGAGGCGACGTTCGAAGCCGTCGGGCATCGTCTCTGGCGGGAACTGGAGCACCAAGTCGACGTAGTCCTCCCGGGTGTATACCCCCTGGCCGATCCGCACCAGCTGGGCCGGGTCGGGCACGAACAAGGCGATCACGGACACCTGGAACACCCGGGCAAGGACGCTCACCTCGTTGACCGTAAACTGCCGGTTGCGGTCGGCTCGGCCGGTGGTCTCTGCGTCGGAGACCATCGAGAACGTCCACGGTTTGTCATCCCGTTCGCTCAGCCGCTCGGCCAACTCGGCTTGAGTCCACCCTCGCTCACGGCGAAGCCTGCGCACGTTCCAGGCGATCACGGCATTCGGAGTGAGATCGTCCATCGCTTCGAACGTATCACCCGGCAGTGACGGATTCTGCAGGATGACCAATATGGCTGGCCAGGGGTCGACCCGGTCATAGGGCCGTCGTACGGTCGAAGCCATGACCAGCAACACAGCTTCAGCGAAACGGCCAAACATGCTCGTGGCGTGCGGCCAGGGAGAGCGGCTTCTCACCGTCGAGGAGGTCGCCGAGTGGCTCGGGGTGCCGGTGGGGACGATCTACGCCTGGCGGTACCGCAGCACCGGGCCGGCCAGCTACAAGGTCGGACGTCATGTCCGCTTCCGTCGAGCCGACGTGGAGCGCTGGCTCGAGGACCAGCGCACCGAGCCGATCGAGCCGTCGCCGTTGCGCCGTCTGCTCGGTGTGGCGACGGTCCGAAACCCGGCCCGGACCCCCAACCCGCTGCGGACCGGAGGTCGGTTCACCATCGATTCCCGGATCGGCCCGTCACGACGGGCCGGCGCCGCCCCTGGTGCGCAGGGCGCAAATCCCCGACCCCACCCCCGCATCCTGCGTGGCCGGGGTCGGGTATTGGGGGCGGCGGGGGAGAGGGACAGGAGAAGGGGGAGATGGTGGTGAGTGTCAGGTTGTTGGGGGTAGGTCAGGGTGGCGTGCGGGCGGTACGGAGGGATGCGGGGGAGATCCGGTTGACGGATCGGGATCTGTGGGCGCTGCGGTGGATCGGCGAGCAGTACGCAGTGCGGATGGATCAGCTGGCCCGACTGCTGGGTTCCCAGCCGGGAGGCGAGACCAGTGTCGAGGGCACGTTGTCGGAGCGGCGGACCCGGCGGATCGTCGAACGGTGGACACAGGCGCGATTGGTCGAGACGCGGAAGATCCTCTACGCCGAGCCCGGCTGGGTCTGGCTGTCCCGAGCCGGACTCCGAGCGGTCGGGTTGCAGGTGAAGTATCTGGTGCCGAGACCGATGTGGCTGTCACACGTGTTCTGGTGCGGCGAGGTGCGAAGACGTCTCGAGGCCGACGGCGACGACTTCGAGTGGCGATCCGAGCGACTGCTCCACGCCTTCGGCTCGGCCTTCAATCCGCACCATCTCCCCGACGCCGAGCTGACCGTCGGCAACACAACAGTGGCGATCGAGGTGGAGCTGACCCCCAAGCATCTGAAGCGGCTGATCGACATCGTTGCCTGGCACACCCACGACCACGAACAGACCCGCTACTACGTGGCGCCGGCCGCCGAGCGAGGCGTGCACCGAGCCATCGAGAAGCTCACGCCCGAACAGCAGCGACGCATTCAGGTCATCCCACTGGACGGTGCCTGATGCGCCGGCGGAGGAGCGCAGCGCAAGAGGCGCCGGCGTCGATCCTGCTCGGCGAGGCGCGGGGTGGCGACCTCACCGAGTGGATCCGATATGCACAGGTCTTCTATCCGGCGGATGTGCTTGGCCGGCACCTCGTGGTGGTGGGCGGAACCGGCTCCGGGAAGACAGAGACACTGCTGCGCCTCGCCTACGGAGCGGCGGCTGACCTCGGCTGGCAGGTCCTCTACCTCGACGCCAAGGGCGACTCGGCAAACGTCAACCGATTCGTGAACGCCATGCACCACGCTGGAGTGCGAGACGTGCGAGTGTTCCCCGAGGACACCTACGACGGATGGCGAGGCGAGCCGATCGCGCTGCTCAACCGGCTGATGGCCATCGAGGACTTCTCCGAGCCCTACTACCGCTCGGTCACCAAGCTCCTCCTCGTCGAGGCAGTGAAGCATCCGATCGGACCACCTCGCTCGGCATCCGACCTCATAGACCGTCTGCAGGCACGAGGCCCGGGCAAGGAGGCACAGGGTGCCGCCGCCCGATATCGCAGCTTCTTCGAGGTGCTGGAAGGCAAGCTCGACGGAAGCTGGGCGTTCGAGGACACCGACGCCGCCTACCTGCTGCTCGATGGCCTTGCCCTCAAGGAGGAAGCCGCCGGCCTCGGGCGGTTCCTAATCGAGGACTTTGCCCACTACGTGGCACGCCGCAAGCCGATCGACCGCCGAGTGCTGCTGATCGTGGATGAGTTCTCGGCGCTATCGATGGATGCTGACGCTGCGAACCTCTTCGAGCGAGTCAGGAGCCTCGGAGCGTCGTTGATCGTGTCCAGCCAGTCGTACGCCGGTCTCGGCATCGGAGCCGACCGAATCCTGGATGCTGCGGCCGGGCTGATCTGTCATCAGAGCGCCGATCCCGAACGGCTGGCAGCTCGTGCTGGCACGCGGCCGAGCATCGAGCGGACCATCCAAGTATCGACGGAGGGTGGACCGACCGGGCTCGGCAGCCTGCGTCAGCAGGATGCCTTCCGGGTTCACCCCGACAAGGTTCGTCAGCTCGAGGTGGGGGAGTGCTTCGTCATCGCTCAGGGCCGAGCGGTACGCGTTTCTGTCACACCGCTGCGATTGAATGAAGAGGTCTCGACGACACCGGCGAGGAGGACACGATGATCACACTGCCGCTCTACCTCCTCTGCATCGCCATCGAGTTGGTCCACGTCCTGGCTCGCTTCCTCGTCGCCTACGGGATCGCCCGGACGTTCGGAGTGGCCGAGGACCCCGCCGCCTGGACTGGCGGAGTCGTCGCCTCCTTGCCGCTGATGCTCTCGCTGGCGACCTACTTCTTCCACCTGCCCGGAGGTTGGGGTCTGTTCTGGGAACTTGGTGCCCGGAAGCCGAGCGCACGCGAGAAGGAGACCGTAGAGCCCGTGTTGGACGAGCTCTGCCGACGAGGCGCCAAGACGCCGGTCGCATGGTTCGTCATCGACGACCCGGTCGCCAACGCCCAGACGCTCGGCAGGACGATCTACCTCAACAGCGGGATGATCGGCCATCCGTCGCTGGATGCAACGCTCGCCCACGAGTGCGGCCACATCGCCACCCACACCGGTGACCGACTGCTCGCCCTGGTCCGTCTCGAGTTCCCCGGGCTGAGGATGCTCCGGGTCTACCTCGAAACAGAAGGCTGGACGACCGTGGCGAAGATCGTGCGTGTCCTCTCTGGTGGCGTCTCTTGGGAGCAGCCGATCATTCGGTCACTCTGGGCTGCCTACCTTCGTCGCGGGGAGCACGCCGCCGACCGATATGCCAAGACGCTCGGCTACTCCTACGAGTTGGCCGAGTACCTCGACGTCTACGAGCGCCTCCTCGACGGGGCGAGTTCGTTCCGTCGGGGCCGCACTCACCCCTACGCCGAGCAGCGGATAGGGCGGCTGCTCGGTTGAACCGGGGAGCGATCAGACTTGACCGAGTTCAGTTCCGAGGAACCGTCGAACCGGGATTGCTGACCAACGGTGGTGAAACCATCGGCGGCTCAAGTGTTGCTCGTTCCTGTCGCAGCGCCCCCGGAGCGTCGCGGATCCTCGAGCCAGAGGCCACTGGCAAGTGGTGAATCCGGCTGGACCCGGCCAACGGACCAGCCATTTCTCGGCTTCGCCATCCGTCAGCGACGGTGCACGACGAGAAGGTGCTTCGCCAGTAGTGTCTGGGCCAGGTGACCGCGAGAAGGCTGCTGGCTCGACCCTGTGATTGTGCTGGCTTCTGCATAGGAGCTACCTCAAAGATGATGAATGCCGCGACCGACAGAACCGACATCCGCTCTTCCCCACCCCGATCTAGGAGAGATCAGCGAGTGACCGCTCACGAAGGCGAAGGTGGCGAACGGCTTGTGAAGTCGGCTGAGCGCGTACGTGACCTGGGCGAGGTTTTCACTCCTGCTGCCACGGTTCAAGCGATGCTGGACCTCCTTCCCGACGACGTGTGGAACCCTCATCCGTCGGCGACATTTCTGGAACCAGCGGCCGGCGACGGGAACTTCCTGGTCGCCATCCTCGAACGGAAACTCGCCCGTATCGCCCGCTCGTATGAGGTCGGACGCCTCCCTGCCGGCGACGGGCAGGACGCCATCGTGTTTCACGCCCTAGAAGCCGTCGCGTCCATCTACGCGGTGGACATATCCCCGGACAACATCATCGGTGGAACCCCGGGGCACGAGCTGGGTGCTCGCCAGCGCCTCGTCGACATGTTCTGTGGTTGGCACGATGACATCTTCGGTAGCCGTCTGGACCGCCGAAGCGTTGTGGTGCGGTCGGTCGCCTGGATAATCGACCGGAACGTTCTTGTTGGAAACATGCTTCCGTCCCTGCCTGATGGTTCCCCGAGCGGTCGCGACGAGATTCCACTGGTCGAGTATCTGTGGGACCCGAGCAACCTCAATGTGACTGTCCGCCGCACGACGATGGGAGCGGTGATGGCCGACGCAGCCACAGAGGTTTCTGGCGTTCAAACCTTGTCTTTCGATGAGCCTGAACCATCCTGGACAGGGCCTGCTTTGGGCATTCGTGGTGCACCGGTGCCTGCGCCGTGCGTACCGGATGTGCCGGAGCGCAACGGGAAAGCGAGGTAGGCACTGTGTCGGTTCCAACGGGGCGGCAGCCGGACATTTTGGAAGTCATCGCTGACCTGTCCAGCGACGAGGTTTTTACGCCTCCGAAGGTGGCCAACGCTGTTCTGGACTTGCTTCCCACCGAGGTGTGGTCCGACCCCGACCTCAGGTTCTTGGACCCGGGAACGAAGACGGGAGTGTTTCTTCGGGAAGTGACCAAGCGGCTCATGGTTGGGCTGACTGAGCTTCTACCTGATGAGCAGGAACGTTTGGAACACATCCTCCGGAACCAGGTGTATGGCATCGGTATTACGGAGCTGACGTCGCTGGTATCTCGGCGGAGTGTGTACTGCTCGAAAACGGCTGACGGTCCGAAGTCCATCGTCGCAATGGCTTCACCGGCCGGCAATGTCTGGTTCGAACGAGTTGAGCACAGCTATGACCCGCGGGGGAAGTGCACGGAATGTGGCGCGTCCGAGAGTCAGATGGAAAGAGACAACAGAGAAAACTACGCCTACGCCTTCATTCACGACGCAGGAAGGGTAGAGGTGGAGAAGGAGGTCGGCATGAAGTTCGATGTCATCGTGGGCAATCCGCCATACCAGATGGAGGCTGACGACGCCGGACAGAACATTGTGGCGATCTACCACCACTTCGTCGAACAGGCCCTGGAACTCAACCCACGTTTTATCACGATGGTGATTCCATCGCGGTGGATGGCGAGCGGAAGGGGGTTGGAGGGCTTCCGTCAGATGATGCTTTCAGGGGGGCATCTCCGCAGCATTGTTGACTACCCCAACTCAGCCGAGCTCTTTCCCAGTGTGGACCTAAAAAGCGGCATCTGTTACTTCCTTTGGGACAGAGATCATCAAGGTCGGTGCGACGTCACACACCGTCGTGGGGATACTTCGCTCGGACCGACGGTTCGGGACTTGGATGAGTTCGACGTCTTTGTAAGAGACGAGAGGGCGCTAGGGGTGCTCAGAAAGGTTCTGGAACGCGACGAGCCATCGCTGTCGGAGCTGGTCTCGGCCCGAGATCCGTTCGGGTCAAACCTGACATCGAGATCGAAGCTCTACCGCCGGACGCGGTCTCCCGGCTGCATTCGTATCTATGGCAACCTCACGTCCGCGAAGCAGGGGCCCATGTGGATACAGCGCTCAGCGGTTTCTCGCAACCTGGACCTCATTGACGAATGGAAGGTGCTTCTTCCTGCGGCGGGCCCCGGGAACAGCGGCGGACACGTCATCCCCGACGTCGTCCTTGGCCGCCCCGCCACCGCTGCACCCGGCTCTGTATGCACCATCTCCTACCTCGTGCTTGGCCCACTTCGGTCAGAGGAGGACTGCGCCAGTGCCGCGAGCTACCTTCGGACAAGGTTCCTCCGCTTCTTGGTTTCCCTCCGAAAACCAAGTCAACATGCGTTCAAGGAGACATACAAGTGGGTGCCACAGCAAGCCTGGGACCATCCTTGGACCGACGAGGAGCTATACGCCAAGTACGGGATCACCGAGGAGGAGCAGGCGTACATCGCTGAGATGATTCGAGAGATGCCAGAGTGAGCACCCAGCCTGTGGTCTCCTTGGTAGGCGGAGTCCGGCACCCGAAAATCTACGCCTACACCATCCCCACCTACATCGAAACTCCCTGGGAGGGGAAACGATCCGGCGCCGGACTCGTCAAAGTCGGATACACCGACCGGGACGTTCACGTACGTGTCCGTGAACAGCTCGCCGCGGTCAAGATGCCGACCGAAACCGAATACGACCTGTGCTTCACAGAAGCTGCCATCACCGACACAGGCGAGGCGTTCCGCGACCACGCCGTCCACCAGACTCTCGAACGGGCCGGCGTTCACCGCCGCGAAGGCGAATGGTTCGAATGCACCCCAGATGAGGTGCAAGCTGCCGTCAACGCCGTCAAGTCCGGCAGCACTGCCGAATCGCTCATTCCGAAGAAGTCGTTTAGGCCGCGTCCCGAACAGGTCGAGGCCGTGGAGCAGACAGCAGACTTCTTCTCGTCTCACGCCGACGACGGCAAGCCGCCTCATTTCCTCTGGAACGCCAAGATGCGGTTCGGGAAGACGTTCGCCACCTACCAGTTGGCGAAGAGGCTCGGATGGACTCGTGTGCTCGTTCTCACCTACAAGCCGGCCGTGGAAGGCGCTTGGCGAGACGATTTGGAAACCCACGTCGATTTCGCTGGGTGGAGGTTCAAAGGAAAGGACGACCCCGAACCGGACCTCGACGACCCGGCGCCGACGGTGTGGTTCGCTTCCTTCCAGGATGTCCTCGGAACTGATGACGGGGGAAACCCGAAGAAGAAGAACGAGGACCTTTATCTCGTCGACTGGGATGCTGTCGTCATCGACGAGTACCACTTCGGCGCGTGGCGCGACGCCGCCCGCGGCTTGTACTTGTCGGACGCTGCCGCCAAGAAGGAGGGCTTGGACGCGGGAGACCCATCGGAGAAAGCCGAACTGGACACCCCGGACCTTGATGAGGACTTCACCGCGAACCTCGAAGAGACGCTGAGCCTCTCCGTTCGCAACTACCTGTACCTGTCGGGGACACCGTTTCGGGCTCTCACCCAAGGCGAGTTCCTGGAAGACGAGGTCTTCAACTGGACGTACAGCGACGAACAGCGCGCCAAGACCACCTTGGATGGTGGCGGCGACAACCCGTACCGGGCGTTGCCGAAGATGCATCTGCTCGTTTACGAGATGCCAGACGAGTTGAAAGCGAAGGCGTTGAACAGTCAGGCAGAGTTCTCGTTCACCGAGTTCTTCCGCACAGAACGGGTCGACGGCGGCTCGCCCCTTTTCGTTCATGCCGACGCCGTCCAAAAGTGGGTGTCGCTACTTCGGGGTCAGGACATCATAGAACTGTGGGCGAACGTGTCGAACCAAAGCCGCCCCCCACTGCCCTACGAGGACATCAACCTCCTCCGGGCTCTGCAACACACGGTGTGGGTCTTGCCAGGAGTGGATGCGTGCAAAGCGATGGGCGACCTACTCACTGCCGACCACAACACGTTCTTCCGGGATTACAAGGTGATAGTGGCGGCGGGGCCCCAGGCTGGAATCGGCAACAAAGCCCTACCGCCGGTTGAGCAGGCAATCGGGTCGGTGCCGCAGGACACCAAGACCATCACACTCACATGTGCGAAGTTGTTGACCGGCGTGACTGTCCCAGCGTGGGCCGGCATCTTCATGCTGCGGGAGCTGAGGAGCCCAGAGTCATACTTCCAAGCTGCGTTCCGAGTCCAGTCTCCGTGGGTATCGAAGCTGGTCGATTCCGAAGTGGGCGGTGAGACCGAACTGGTCCACAAAGAGCATTGCTACGTGTTCGATTTCGCTCCGAACCGGGCGTTGCAGCAGATTGTGGACTACGCGACCCGGCTTCGTGCGGAAGCTCCTGCCGGCCGGGACGATGAGGCTGCGATCGCCGAGTTCATGGAGTTCCTGCCTGTTCTGAGCTTTGAAGGGTTCGGCATGCACCAGCTGCAAGCCGCCGACGTCCTCAACTTCCTGACCCACGGCATCAGCTCGTCGATGCTTGCCCGCAGGTGGAACTCACCGGAGCTTCTCAAACTTGACCTGAAGGCCATGGAGGCAATCCTCGGCAACAAGGACCTGTTGGAGTCGCTGGAGCAAATTGAGATGTTCCGGAACATCACAAACGACCTGACCGCGATGATTTCGACCAACAAGGAGCTGCGTCAGAAGAAGCTGGCAAAGGAGCCGCTCACGGGAGATGAGAAGAAACGCAAGGATGACGCTGACAAGCGCCGCAAGGGCCTCCGCGAACGACTGCAACGCTTCGTCACCAGAATCCCGGCGTTCATGTATCTGACCGACGACCGCGAACGGGCGGTGAAGGACATCATCGAACAGGTCGAACCCGACCTGTTCGAGAAGGTGACGGGGCTCACGTTGAAGGACTTCGAAATGCTGGTCAACGCCGGCGTGTTCAATGATTCGAAGATGAACGACGCCGTGTGGAAGTTCAGAACCTTTGAGGAGCCCAGTCTGCGCTACGGCGACACCGACGTTGCCGTGGAGACGCTCGGCGGCTGGACTGTTGGGAGGGATGAGCGGTTCGCAAAGCTGATCCTTGAAGGGATCCTCAAGCCTGGTCAAGCGCTACATGGTGCCGACGGGGCCTCGGCAGTGGGGCTCGTGACTGAGGACTACGGAATAAGCGTGGGTGGGATCCGTCGCCAGAATCCCGATGAAGCGGCGGCCGCTGTCACAGGCGGCGAGATTGCAGATGGTTGGACCTTCTGGGGGGCCAGCACGGAGTTCGGGACGGGGACTCTCGAGGATCTCGTTGGGCTCGTAGACGAGTGAGCGATTCGACGGGCTGGATGGTGTGATGACATGAGGCACTGGGTCTGGGTCTTCGGCGAGATCAAAGGGCTCAGGTGGGTGCTCGAAGACGAGACCATGGCGTTCCCCGACCACGCGGGAGCGAAGGTGCGCTCGATGTCGAAGGGCGACGAGGCGATCATCTATACGACGCGAGGAGCGTTCCACAACCCGACCCGGGACGTTGCCCGGCTTGGCGGAATCATCGAAGTGGCCGGTGAGGCTTCCGACCGCAAGGCTGTCGAGATTGCCGGGCGGGAGTTCACGTGGACGGTGCCCATCAGGGTTGAGACGATCCTGCCCGAACGAACCGGGCCGGAGGTCAAACCCCTCGCCCCGAAGCTCTCGATCGTCAAGAAGCCAGAGGTCTGGGGTCAGTACTTCCGATCGAGCCCTATCGAGGTGAACGAATCGGACTTCATTGTGATGGAGCAGGCCATCCGGAGTTGGGTGAGCGAGCTACGGAGGACCAGGTGAAGTAGCGAGGGGTCGCTGCCACTGTGCTCAGCCCTGAGCTTCGTCAGAAAGGCAGTGAGTCGACACATGGAGAGGCGGGCCGGACGGTCTGGGTCAACAGACGCGCCGAGCACGTAGCGGACCGATATGCCAAGAAGCTCGGATACACCTTCGAGCTGGCCGAGTTCCTCGATGCGTACGAACGCCCCATCGACGGGCTACACCGTCTCGTCGTGGCCCGTCGCACCCCTATGCCCAGCAGCAGATCAGCGCCTCCTCAGCTAGGTGCATCTTCCTCGCTCGTGCTGGGATCTCGAGGCACCGCCAGCATCAGATAGTCACGCTCGATGTCCTCGGATAGCTGGGCCAGCTCCCGGGAGCTGGGGTGGAAGGTTCGGCCCTCGTTGACACACGATCGAAGATACTCATAGAACTTCACCTTGGTCTCACGCCCCATCGGCGCCCTTCGTGCCCAGCTCAACCCTTGGCTACCCATCACGTGATAGGGGTGGACGTCTCGCTTCCCTCGATCCGCAATGGCAGACTCCAGTTCGTCCAACGCCTCAGCGACCCGGTCGACGGCACCAGGAGCGCCTGGGTTCTCGGCGGCCCGGCGGAGCGTGATGGCGGACCATCCTGTCTTCACAAGCGGATCATCGGGGGCGAGCCCTCGCGCCTGATCGCAAAAGTTCTGCGCCCGTACTGGATCCCCAGCCTCAGTCTCGAAGCGGCCCCGCTGGAGCCAGTAGTGGGGCTCATCTGCAAGTAGGTTCTCGACGTCGTCGTAAGCAGCGCGCGGAACCTCGAGATTCCCAGCAGAAAACCGAATCATCAATTCGTGACTCAAGAGTCGGATGAGTATCCGCCAAGGCCTTGAGTGACGCGACACGGAAGGCCCAACACTTGTGGCCATAGCGAACATCAAGCCGCGGATCACCTCACCGAGTGATCCATCGATCCGGTAGTGGTCGAGCACGCGATCGGCCACCACACGGTGTCGTACCCTGAGCTGGTCGCCTTCGGTCCTGATCACAAGCTTCGCGTTGATCAAACGCTGAATGCGGTTGAGGGCCTCGTTCGAGGAGTCACCTATCGCCAGCAGCACCTCACTCGACGTGAGGTGCTGGCGGAAGCTCGTTGCGAGCGCGATGGTTGCGTAGACCTCGGCGAGGTCAGACGGCAGCTCAGTGCACTCGGCTCTGACTTTTTCATCGAAGCGCTCGTCAGACGTGGCCTCGATCATTGCGACCAGCAGCTGGCGGTTGGCATGGCGCCGAAACATCCCGCGCTGCTGATCCAACGACAATCCTTTGAGAACGCCGAGCCGGTTTGCCCGATCAAGAGCATCAATCAGGAGATCGATGTCCGAATCCTCAAGGTTGGGAACGGGGTACTCCGAATTGGTCTCTCCGGCCAGATGGCCGAGGACCGAAAGCTGCTCAAGCCTCGTGCTTCGCATTGCGGCGACTATCAACATCTCGGGGTTGTCAGCACAGAGATCGCTAAGAAGAGGGCCCGTTGAGGTGCCGAATTCATCAGCATCATCGATTACCAGCACGTCGAGGGAAGCGTCTCGAATCGATTCTCGGATGCGTGAGATCCCAAGCTCTGTATCGAGGTTCAGAACACCTACGTCCTTGCCCTCGGATTCAAAGGCTAGAGCGATCCTGAGGAGAGACGCTGACTTCCCAGAGCCAGCAGTTCCGGTGATGAGCACAACACCGTTCGCCTGAGACTCAGCATTGTCCCGGAGCGAGACGTCGTACTCACGTTCGACCGCAAAACCGGACTCCACATCTGGCCATGCAGGCTCTCTTCCTAGTAGGAAGCTCCGCAGGTCCTCGTGAGTCTTCCCCCGGAGATCGGCGACGCGTTCGATCAGCCGACTGCCGGTGGTGCCGCGGACCTTCGACACAAGCGAGAAGCCAGCGTCAACTTCACCGATGAAGTCCTTGAGCACCTCCTCAGCAAACGTGTCCTGGGTCATTTCGATCCATACGACGTTGTATGCCTCCAAGATGGTTGCTCTGGTACGACTCAGCGATGGGGTCACCAGATATGAACGGGGCCGGAGCTCCCGATGCCCGGCCTTGCGGCCGCGGAGCTCGATATGGGACCACAGAGGCGGCTCGTCGAGCGTTGTACCGACGAAAACGATTGAGTGGCTCGCAAGCTCGCTCACAAGGTGTGCGTACCAAGGGTCGGAGCTCGCCGCCCGCTTCCCGTATTGCTGATCGGAGAAGACCACGTCAGGCAGATCATCCAGCAAGCCGTTCAAGTGAACGGACAGGAGATCGGGCGTGGGAGGGAGGTCCCAGCTGAGACCGGAGATGGGCCTCATGCGACGTCGAAGGTCAAATCGGCGGTCGACGGCAAGGTCAAGATCATCGAGGTTCAGCGTGTAGTGGATCGACCACGGAAGAGAGAACCAAATCCGATACGCCTCTGGGAGGCTGTCCGGAGCAACGGTGAGGACGTCCCTGAGGACCCTCTCTGTTCCACCGGCGTCTCGGGTGACCGCAACTTGAAACACCTCAGAAAGCGTCGAGCGCTCGTGTGCGAAACGGCGAAGTCGACCGAAGCACGAAACCCCTGCTCAGACAGCGTTTCCCGCCGAACTCCCAGGTCAGCGAACTGCCCTGCCGTATCTTCACACGGCAGAGGTCACTGGTTCGATCCCAGTAGCGCCCACTCACCCTGTAAACACAGGGGGTTCTGCCGTTTCCGCATCTTCCCCTGGGCTTCCGTTCGTGTCAGGTGTCCGTCTGGTGTCCGTCAGAGGGATGGCGTCCCGCGGTGTGGTGTAAGTAGGTGAACCCTCAGCGTGTGTTCCGTCGCCTATCCGGCGGCGGGTAGCTGGTTCACCTCCTTGTGGTTGTCATCTTGGCGTGTGGTCCAGATGAGCGCCATTGATTCCTCTCCGAGGTAGCGGCGGTCGGTGACTTGCCATTCGTCGTGTTGTTCGGCGAGGACGGCTCCGACGAGGCGGAGGATGGAGGCGTCGTCGGGGAAGATCCCGACGACGTCGGCTCGTCGTTTGATCTCTCGTATGAGCCGTTCGAGGGGGTTGGTCGACCAGATCTTCTTCCAGTGCGGGTAGGGGAATCCGGCGTAGGCGGTCACGTCCGCTTCTGCGTCGAGTAACAGGTCGGAGACGGCGGGGTGCCGCTCACAGAGCATGTCGGCGACGAGCCGTAGCTGGGTGCGGGTCGAGGCAGGGTCGGGCTGGGCGAAGATGGTGCGCACCGTGGCCGCGACCATCTCTGCGTGTCCTTTCGGTACCCGAGCGAGGAGGTTGCGCATGAAATGCACCCTGCACCGCTGCCAGGAGGATCCGGACATGGTCGTGCGGATGGCTGCTTTCAGGCCGGTGTGGGCGTCGGAGATGACCAGCACCACTCCGGACAGTCCTCGTTTGCGGAGCCGGCGCAAGAACTGGGTCCAGAACACTTCGTCTTCGGTGTCGCCAACGTCGAGGTCGAGGACTTCGCGGTTGCCGTCGGCGGCGACACCGGTGGCGACGACCACCGCCCTCGAGACGACCCGATGGTCTTTGCGGCCGTGCAGATACGTGGCGTCGACAAACACGTACGGGAATTCGATGTGATCCAGGTTCCGGTCCCGGAACGCCGACACCTCCTCGTCGAGCTGTGCACAGATCCGAGACACGGTCGACTTCGAGATCCCCGAATCGACACCCAACGCCTTGACGAGGTCGTCGACCTTGCGGGTCGAGGTGCCGGTGACGTAGGCACACATGATCACCGCCCACAACGCCCGATCCACCCGCCGGCGGGGTTCGAGCAGCGACGGGAAGAACGCCCCCTCCCGCACCTTCGGGATCCGCAGCTCGACATCACCCGCCGGGGTCGACAACACCCGACTACGTCCACCATTACGCTGGTTCGTACGAGTATCGGTTCGTTCGTGTGGTTTGGCGCCGATCGCCTCAGACAACTCGGCGTCGATCAACTCCTGCAACGCCTTCTGAACCAGATCCCGGAACAGAAACCGCACATCATCCCCGCCAAGCTCTGCAACCAGCTCGGCCAATCGTGCATCATGGCGCTCGGCCATCGTGCATCACCCTTTCGAGTCCGCGGCATACGAACTCGCTGAGGGAAGCACGATGGCCCAACCGCGTCACGGACCCCCGCCCTACTTACACCACTCCAAGGGACGCTCCCGTCAGAGGTCCGGATCCGCGTCAGTGGGACTCCCTCGGGCAACGTCAACGCGCTGGGGGTCCTACGCGTTGGTGTCGGCCAAACTCGGCGCCGAGGACGCTGTCGCTCAAGGTCTACGACGCGATTCCACCGTCTAGAAGCAACGGTCTGAATCACTACGAGTGGTCAGTCCCGTATTCGTGATGCGTCCGGGATTGCCGGTTCTCGGGCGGGTGGTTCCGGCGACTTGGGCTCAGTGGCCGCGCGTTATGCACTACCGCTGTTGGAGAGGCTCCGCAGTAGGAGGGTCGTTGTGTGTCGCACCCATTCACTGGTTGTCCATCCGGCCTCGATCACCAGTTCGGTCCATGCCCGTTGTGATGTGACGGACCAGGCCATGCGAGCAGCGGCCTCGACTGACCAGTCGTCCGCAAGACGCTGTTCATTCGCAAGGCGTTCGATCACATCGGTGACACGCTTCAGACGAGCATCTTCTCGCTCGTTCCAGGCAGCCGCAGCGGAGGCATCCGTGGTTCGGAGTCGGTCGATCGCGAAGGCGATGCCATGGATCCGGGGTTTGATCTTGCCCTGCACCGCGACCATCTCCCTGAGGGCCGTGATCGCATCCGGGGCTTCGTCGATCCTTTGTTGCAGGTCAGGTGCGCGGGCCTCTGCGTCTACGGCCCGGGAGAGCTGGAGAAGCAGATCGGCACGACCTCCGAAATGAAAGTAGAGCAACTGACGGGTGACTCCGGCGGCGGTAGCGATCTGCTGCATCGAGACCGGAGCGGCGGAGCTTTCCAGGAGTTGTCGTGCGGACTCGAGGATTCGCTGCCGGGTCTCATCGGTTTTTGACATGGTGACAAACTACTCGTATCGTCCCGTTTGACAGTATGTCAAATCTAGATGAGGAGGGCAATGTGCTCACTGTCACCTTTGAGGTTCCCCGGTCCGTCGAGGAGACCTGGTCCTTTGTTGCGGAGGACTATTTCGCCAACCACATTCGGTGGGATGCGGGTTTGCAGCGGTTGGAGCAGCTCGATGATGGTCGGATCCGAAGTGGTCTGCGGGGTAGGGAAATCCGGTCTCTTGGCGGAGAGCAGGTCAGCGAGTTCGAGGTCACGGTCGTGGAACCGACGAAGCGGCTCGCCATGCGCGATGACCCCGGGCTGTGGGCGCTGGAACGCACCTACGTGTTCGAGCCGACTGAGTGCGGTACGTCAGTCACGTTCAGATTCGACATGGGCCCCAAACGGCTCTGGTTCAAATTGCTGTTCCCTATCGTTTCGCGGTTGGTGATCTACCGGCAGGTCCGCGCCAACATGGAGCGCCTCCGCGATCTCCTCACCGAAGACCGCATCCACCTTGATCAAATGTCATCTCGAATCGACCAAGAGGGATTCTCGTCATGACAGGTGTCAGCCAACCCGGCGAAGGCGAACGCCTGATCGCGGGCCCAACCATCACCGTTGTGAAAGTGCCCGGCGACGCCACCGGAGGACGCCTCGGTGTAGTGGAAATGCACTTACAGGCTGACTGGCCCGGCCCTCCTCCACACGTCCACGAGCAGGTTGAGCACTGCTGGTATGTCCTCGAAGGGTCGGTCACGCTGACAGTCGAGGATCACACAAGTCGGTACGGGCCTGGGTCGTGCCTCTTCGTGCCGGCAGGGACACCGCACGCTTTCAGCACAGCTGACGGACCGGCCGCGGAGGTCCTGCAGATCGACTCCCCACGCACACTCGACGACTACTTCAGAGAACTGGCGGGTGCCTTCCCACCAGGGGAGCCGGTCGATCCAGCCGTGATTGCCGACATCATGCACCGACACGACACCACACCAATCGACTGAAGCGGCCACGTGAAGCGAGTTCGACCGCCCCTGTACCGAGGACGGGAGTGCAGAACCCCGGTCTGGCAGTAGCACCGATCAGCAGATCCCGAGCGATAACGCCCCACTCGCCAGCCCGAGCAGAACGGCACTTCCGCGCTCGGTGGTCGATCCTCTGCCGCCACTGAAGGTGGTTGCCTGTCCAGTTCGTACAGACTCCGACGGAACACCGCTCATGACAACGGCGGTTAAGAGAGCACACCTAGTTTCGAGGTGGCCGCCCGATGGCCGGCTGCCACTGCCAGTCTGGCCGCCCGATGGCCGGCTGCCACTGCCAGTCAGCTTCTGGAGCCGGCGAGCGAGACCACGGTCGAGGCGCCCCGCCCGATGTCGTCGTCTCTGATAGCCGACCCACGCACCCAAGGTGAACCCATCCCCCGTCCGATACCCGGCGGGTACCTGAGCGTGTCCATGCTCCTCGACGAATGCCTCAAGGCGCTCGTACGCCGCTTGCCACCGGCCTACACGCACTCCCAGGGCTGAATCCGCCCTGTGCGAGTCCGATCGCTCTGCCCTTGAGCGTCACGCCTCCGATCTTGTCGCCCGCCCTCTAGGTATAGGTCTGTGGGATTTTGGTTTCTCTCAGAAAGCTGATCAGGCCTCCGATGTCGGAGAGCCACGCCGTCATGGCTTCACGTGCCCGTTGTGTGGTGGGGCGTAGTGGGTCCGTGCAGCCCGTCGACGAGAGCAGCGAGGGTGGCACGTAGGTGTTCGAGGTCCTGTGTCCCGACGACGTCGGCCAACTCCTCCTCGATGGCGGAGAACGCCTTCATGGTCGCCTCGTGGGATTGGAGCCCTCGCTCTGCCCACACGATCAGCTTGGCCCGGCCGTCGGTCGGATCGGGTTCGCGGACGAAGTAGCGCCGTTCGACAAGCTCGTCGACGAGCTCGCCCATCGCCTGCTTCGACACGCCCGCCGCGAGTGCCAGGTCGGTCAGCCGAATCCCTTCGGCGGGAACGTTGATGAAGACGGCGTTGTGAGCGCGACGCACGTCGTCGAAGCCCGCCCTGGCCATGAGCTCCATGTGGCGCGTCTCGAACCATCTCTTGAGCTTCCAGGAGAGCCGGCAACGGAACCGAGCCTCCACGACTCAGCATCCCCGCTGCGGCAGCGGTGATCGGGGGAGGTTCACTCATCTGGGGGGCCGGAACGGAAACACGTGACAAGATAGTCAAGTGCGCCGTATGTCAAGCGTGCCTGACGATATGGGAGCCGAGATGCGAAGCGAGCTGAAGTCTCGAACCATCTCTTGAGGACTTCCAGGAGAGCCGGCAACGGAACCGAGCCTCCACGACTCAGCATCCCCGCTGCGGCAGCGGTGATCGGGGGAGGTTCACTCATCTGGGGGGCCGGAACGGAAACACGTTGACAAGATAGTCAAGTGCGCCGTATTATATCGTCAAGCGTGCCTGACGATATGGGAGCCGAGATGCGAAGCAGAGCTGAAGTGCCGTTGCGAGGGATGGTGCGTCCGGTGGCGACTCGCTCTCGACAGCGTTCTGTTCGAAGGGGCCGGATCGCCACGAGCTCGGAGGGACGTAGGTGGGTGAAAGCGCTTTCGTCAGCGTTGCCGTTCGCGGAGTGGTACGTCTTCGGTTGCGAGAGCCATGCCGTTCGGATGGTGCGGTCCAATCGTCGGGTCGAGGGCGCAGGTCCCGAATCGAGGTGGAAGCACCCGTGAACGAGTTCGAGATCGCGCAGTGGGTGAAGGCTGCGACGGGTGTCGACCCGTGGTGGCCGGCGGTAGAGCCAACACCGCGCCGGGTGAGGGTGAGGCTGGGTGCGACGGTGATCGCCGACAGCAAGCGGGCGCAGCTCCTCATCCAATACGGGCCTCCTCCTATGTTGCCCACCTACTACATCCCGATGGGCGACGTCGAGGCGAGCGCGCTGGTCGATCCCGTCCAATCCGACGACGGTTCGATGTCTTGGTCGGTGCAGGCTGCCGGGCAGCGGGTGGAAGGTGGCGCCTGGACGCACCCTCGCCCAGAGGGACGATTGGCCGGCATCGCCGACATGGTGTCGTTCACGTGGGAGGATCACCTCGAATGGCTGGAGGAGGAAGAAGTCCTCTTCGCTCACGCCCGCGATCCACACAAGCGAGTGGATGTGGTGCCGAGTTCCCGGCACGTGCGGGTGTCGATCGAAGGTGTCGACGTGGCCGAGAGTCACCGACCGGTGCTGCTGTTCGAGACCATGCTTCCGACGCGGTTCTATCTCCCGGCCGAGGATGTGCGCACGGAGATGCTGGTGCCGAGCGGCACCGTGACCCAATGCCCGTACAAGGGGACGGCCACCCACTGGTCAGTGGAAGTGAACGGCGAGCTGCACCGTGACGTGGCGTGGGCGTATCCAGATCCCGTCCCGGAGAATCCACGGATCCGTGATCTGATCTGCTTCTACAACGAGCACGTCGATCTGGTGGTCGATGGCGAGGAGATCGCCCGTCCGACCACTCCATGGTCTGCCGGCTGACCCGAAAGGCGTTGACCCCGGTCAGCAACCGATACGTGCGCATGGCGACGTGGAGCCATCGGACCCCTCGGCTCGTTCTCCTCAAGAAGGGCGTGAGCATTCGGATGAAGCGTGGGTCGGCGAACGAGCGGCATCCCCTCGTATTGTCGCCGAGCGACCAATACACGAAACCCGTGCTGGCTGGGGGTTCCTCTACATCGCGTGACAGGCGATCTTGGGGAGTCGACACTCGACCCGAGGCCAACCAGGGTGTCTTCGCCGGGTTGGGAGCCTGGCTGGACGGTCTAGCGGATAGGCTCGGTGGACGTGAGTCATCCAGACGTTGAGGCTTCGTTGACGCAAGGGATTCGGAGGATTCTCCCGAGCATCGCGGTGGCGCTCTCGATGGGCGCAGTGTTCACCGCGTTTCTGAGTGTTCTCCTGAGCGCCGCCGAGACCATTGGTTTGAGCAACGCCGAGACCAACGCCTGGATCATGGCGGCCTATGGAATCCCCGGCGCAATCGGCTTCTTCCTCGCGTGGCGATACCGGATCCCCATCCTGATGACCGGCAATGCCTTCATCCTGGTGTTCATCGCCCAACTCGGAACAGACTTCTCTTGGCCGGAGTTGGTTGGAGGTTCGATGCTGGCCGGATTGGCCGTGCTGATCATGGTCCCTTTCGGCCTGACACAGATCGTTTCGAGGATCCTCCCACCACCCATCGTCTTCGGGCTTCTTGCGGGAGCCGTCCTTCCTTTCCTCGTGCACATGTTCGACGCATTGGGTGACGAGACGCTGATAGTCGGAGGAACCATCGCCGTCTACCTGCTCGCCAAGATGCTCTGGGAGCCAAAGATCCCAGCGATACTCCCTGCACTGGTGGCGAGCGTGCTGATAACCCTCCTGGCTGGGAGGGTCGACGTCGCGATGGCCGACGCCACGCCGCTGCTCCCGGTTCTCACGAGACCGCAGTTCACCGTCGCCGCAGCGCTCACGGTCGCCCCTGTCATGCTGGTGCTGATCACCGTCCAGGCCAACATCCCGTCGATGGTGTTTCTCAGGGATCAGGGATACGAGCCCCCCGAGCGGTTGATCACCTTGCTCAGCGGATCGGGAACCATGGCAGGTTCGTTGTTCGGCGCCGTAGGGTTCTCGCTGTCGTTGCCGGCGACCGCATACTCTGCGGGTCCTGACGCCGGTCCCATGGGAAGCAGGTATCGGGCTGTCCTGATGGCCTCAGCGATTCTCGCCGCATACGGAGCCCTCGCTGGATTCGCCAGTCTCATCTCCGATGTCTTGCCGGCGGCCGTTCTCACGGTTGTCGCGGGTCTCGCTCTCCTGGGCGTGGTTTCCGAAGCCCTCAAGAAGGTCACCGCCGGACCGCTCATCTGGGGTCCCTTGTTCGCCTTCGCTATCACACTCTCGGACCTGACCCTTTTCGGGTTCGGGCCTTTCTTCTGGGCAATCGTCGGCGGGACCGGTGTCTCGCTGCTCATTGAGAGACCCGCATGGCGTGCGTACCAGAACCCCGACTCAGAAGCGACAGGTTGATGTGACGGCAGATGTCCGACGAAAGCTCAGCGCAGCATGAAACAGGCTCCGGGACGTCCCGGAGCCTGCTTGGTTGCGCCACGAGATGCAGTTACGGATACGCCCACCCTGTGATTTCGTCCAGGTCCGCCCACGACATCACATGCGGTAGACGCCTTGAGCCAGAACTGTCCGCCGGGGCGGCCTCTTCCATCGGTCGGCTCCACAAGCTCTTGAGGTGCTGACCTGACACGGATCTGACACAAGCCGGCGCGAAACAGTGCGAAACGGCGGGGGCGAGCGCAGCGCGGAATCCCTGCTCAGGCGGTAGTCTCGTGCAAACTCCCAGGTCAGCGAACCGCCGTGCCTCATCTTCACACGGCAGAGGTCGCGAGGACGACGATGGCCACCGGTGCGGCTTCTTGCGCTGAGGGGTTCAGATCGGGTGTGGGGTGGCCGATGGGGTGGTGATGTCCTCACCCTTCTCGTCAGCCCGGACGCGGGCCATGCTCGTCGGTGTGGTGTTGGTCGTGTCGGCGTGCGGGAGTGGTGGCGGCGAGGCGGTGTCAACCGCCACGGTGGGGCAGGCGATCACCACGGCGCCGGCTTCCAGCACGACCGCATCGAGCACCACGACATCGACGCCCGCGGCAGCGGTCGACCAAACGCAGTTCGAGCCCGCCTACGACGTGTTCCTGGTCGCCGTCGCCGAAGCCGTGGCCGACACCCGATTCGCCGACGTCGCTTTCGACGATCCCGACATCACCGTCGCCGCCGGACTGGCCGTCTGCGAGGCGATCTCCGCAGGGGAGGACCCGGACGAGATCATCGCCGAGTTTGCCGCCGACCTGACGGGAGGCGAATCCGAGCGCGCGGATGACGACCAGATCCGGCTGACAGGGGCGATCCTCGGCGCAGCTGAAAGGGCACTCTGCCCCCACGGCATGTAACGTACGACCACGCAGAGTGACTGGATTGACATGAGCACTCGTCGACTTGCGGTCGTTGCCCTGGCAATGGCTGTCACCATTCCGGCCGGAGCCGTCGCCGCCTCGCCGCTTCCCGAACGGGCGTCGGCCGTGGCCGAGGCGGCCCGTCTCCACGCTGCCGGCGTCGCCCAGGACATCCTCTCAGCACGAGGCGCAGGGCGGGGCCTCGACCCGGACCGCACCAAGGGCTTGGCACGCGCCGCGGAAGTGTCGCAGTCGTGGAGGTTCACCGGAGAAGCCAAGCCGGGCAAGGGGCCGAAGTCCGGGAACGCCGGCCAAGCCCGGGCCGCACAGGTTCATGCGGCGCTCGCCGCCGGGGCCTCTCCATCCGCAGTACACAACCCCGCGGTCGACAAGCCCGGTGCCGAACTGGCGGCGGCGTTCAACTCGTTCAAGGCAAAGCGGGAAGATCACCCCGGCAAGGGCCAGGGGAAGGGCCTGGGAGGGCCCGGCGACGGCGACTGAAGCCGACCGAGCCCGCCGCGAGATTCACGCCCGGTTCGAGATCTGCGGCATCCCTCGGTATGCGTCGAGATCGTGCTCGACGACCTGCTCGTACGGCCGGCCGGCCTCGTCGAAGTATGTGACGACCGCACGGATCTTCCGGCCGGTCTTCCTGCGGTAGACGAGGGCGTCGGCGTCGAGGAACACCCGGATGGCCTTGCCGGGTCGGAGCAAACCAAGTCGTTTCCAGATCGGCAGGTCGGAGATCACGACGTCCCCGCCGGCACCGATCAGCTCACCCTCGAATTCGACGCGGGGCTGGAAGGCCACCGCTGCTCCGAGGTTGACAAGGACGAGTTCAAACGCTCCTTCGGTGTAGTCGACGTCGAGCACCACCTCCGGTCGCGCTTGATCGGGCGGCGGATGTCGGGGGACGTCGGCCGTCTCAGACATCGATATCGAGGCCCTCGTGGCAGATCTCGAGCGTCTCGATTGCCACCTCATTCGCAGTGGCGTTCAGCGACGGGCCCTCCCACTTGGTAGGCCTACCGTTTCGGAAGTTGAACCGCATGACCTCCTCCCGGGACTCGTCGAGGAGGATGACCGATCCAGACGCCCGGACGATGTTGCCGTTCATGGCGGCGGCCATCCAGTTCCAGAAGTCGAGGTCGCCGGTGATGCCGCGGCGCAGCACGATGTTGGAGAACTTCTTCAGGCCTGGCAGCTTGCGCACGGTAGGGGTCTCCGAGCCCGTCCGGTACTCGATCGGGGTGATCTCGACCCCGAGCCCGCTCACCTCGGCAAAGGAACCGGAGACGGCCAAACCGTCATCGCTGATCCCGTTGACGACGACGAGGAAGTTGTAGCCCGGGTACGGCTCGGCGCGAGATACGGGGGGCAAGGGAAACCTCCAATCCGGTTGCTCTCAGGCTACCGATGAGGGCCGAGAGGCGCTCCCTACCGTGCAGCCTCACGACACCGCCCGTCGCGCGCGCTCAAGGGTGGGCTCAACCGGAGGTCGACGCAACCGGCGTGCGACGGCGACGAATCCGCCACGAACGAGCCGACGAATCCGTTACTGAGAAGGCGACGAATCTGTTACTCTCGGTCCGACGATTTCGTTACTGAGCACTCGACGATTTCGCTATTGGAGCACCGCCGATGGCCGAGACCTACCTCCCTCGCATCCTCGATACCCAGATCGAGGCGCTACTCGCCTCGGTTCCGGTCGTCACCGTCGAGGGTGCACGGGCCACCGGCAAGACCACCACGGCCCGGCGCTCGGCAGCGTCTGAGATCCGGCTCCCGGCCGATCTCGAGCTGCTCGCGTCCGATCCGCGGGGAGTGCTGGCCGGCCTTCGCCGACCGGTGCTCATCGACGAGTGGCAGCTGGCTGGTGTCGACGTGCTGTGGGCCGTGAAGGAGATCGTGGACGACGACCCGAGCCCGGGTTCATTCATCCTGACCGGCTCGGTCCAGCCGGAGACCTACGGCCCGACCTATCCCCTGACTGGCCGAGGTGCCCGTGTGGTCATGTACCCGATGACCAGACGCGAGTTGCTCGGGGCTCACACCGGGAAGCTGTGGCTCCAGCGCCTCATCGACGGTGAGCTGGCTTCGCCCCACCCCGATGCCGGGCCGTCGGTCGATGCGGATACGATCGCCACGTCCGGCTTCCCGGCGGCGCCGACGCAAGCCGCGAGCCGCTGGCTGCGGGCATACGGAGCATCCGTAGCAGAGCGAAGCGTCGACGCCCGACGCGACCCGACCCGGGTGGCTCGCTTGATGCAAGTGCTCGCCGGACTCGAGTCGGCCGCCGTCCCCGACGAGCGGATCATCGAGATGTCCGATCTGAACCGCGCCACCTTTCATGCATATGACGAGATGCTGCAACGGGCGTTCGTGGTGGCACCGACCCAGGCGTGGAGGACCAACCGACTCAGGCGGCTCACGTCGTTCCCGAAGCGCTACTCGTGTGACGCAGGCTTGGCCCTGTCTCTCGCCGGCCTCGATGCCCGCGATCTGGCAGGCGACCCAACCCGGGCAGGCGCCTACTTCGAGTCATTCGTTGCAGCGCAGCTCCGTCCGGAGCTCGAAGCCATCGACGGAGCCATGTACCACCTCCGGACGAAGGCGGGAGAACGAGAGATCGATCTGATCCTCGAGATCGGCGGGAAGATCGTCGCCCTGGAAGTGAAGTGGGCGGTGCGATCCAAGCGGCGGGACGCTCGGCACCTCGAGTGGCTGGTCGAGGCGATGGGGGATCGGATCGCGGCGGCCGCCGTGCTCCATCGCGGCGACGCCACCTACGAACTCGCACCAGGCGTCTGGGCGCTTCCGGTCTCCACCATGTGGGCGTGAGCGGCGAGACGTCTCAACCCTCGACGTCGGCGTGGAGGAGGAAGCGCTCGATGCGGCGGTGTTCGACGACCAGTACCACGAACATCACCACGACCACCACGGTCAGCAGGTTGAGGCCTTCGAGGGATGCCCCGGCGAAGACGATGCCGGCGATCACCATCGCCCCGGCCAGCCGCTCCCGTGCCTGGGCCCGGAAGGCTCGCCACACCGCCAGGTAGACGCCGATCAGGAACATGAACAGGCCGGCCGCCAGCATGACTCGGAACCCGAGCGGCACCGGATCGCGAGGGTGCAGTGCGATCTCCTCCAGGGCGGCGGCGGCCAGGATGACCCCGGCCACGATCGGGGCATGCGCCCAGGTGTACACGTCGCGGATGTACTGGCCGGCCGCCCGGCCTTCGAGCTTGGAAGCGGCGTACTCCAGGCCCGGGCTGGGCCGGTCGAAGTAGGCCCACCACAGCAGACCGGCGAAGGCGCCCGACGCCAGCAGCGCCGAGATGGTGGCGAGTCCCAGCCCGGCGTCGCTCTCCAGCGCGGCCACCACCGGGATGCCGATGGCCACGATCACCTCGCCCAAGGCGATGATGATGATCAACCCGTGCCGCTCGGCGAAGTGGCCGGGACGCACCATCCACTCTCCGTCGGCGGCTCTCACCATCGCCCACAGCACGATGGCGACGGTGCCGAGCCAGAAGGCCAGCCGGGCCGTGCCGTCGTAGAACGACCCGACGACCAGCACCACGATGGCGACCACGTTGGGGGCGATCCAGTTGATCGCCGCCGTCCGGTAGTCGAGTTCCTCGGTGGTCCCCATGGTCTGCATGCGGAACCCGATCAGCATGATCACGGTGAGGGCGATCGCGAACACCGGGCCACCCCCGGCGAAGGCGGTCGAGGTCGAGGCCGCCATCGGGATGCTCACCACCGTGGCGATGAGGAACAGGAGGCGCACCGGCCGCCCGTTGCCCGAGATGGCGTTCGCCGCCCACGTCAGTTGCTGCCACGGCAGCCACAACAGGGCAAACAGCAACGCCGCCTTGCCCGCACCCGCCCAGGTCGGTTCGTGGATGAGCAGCGACACCAACTGCGAGAACGCAAAGACGTACGCCAGGTCGAAGAACAGCTCGACCGGATCTGCCGTGAAGTCCTCGGTCAACGGTGGGAGTTCGATGCCTTTCATGCGGCGAGCATAGGTGGGGGAACCCGCCGGCCGACGCCGCCTGATCCGCTCCGCCGGAGTAGGTTGCGGGCCGTGGCAGTGCGGTGGCGAACCCTCCGGCGCGGTGCACTGCTCCTGGGAGCGGGAGCAGCGCTGGTCGCCTTCGCCTCGTGTCGCACCGACCCTTCGACAGCGGAGTCAAAAGCCGAAGGCTCCCCGGCAGCCACAACCACAGGAGCACCCCTTTCGCCAGAACCGGTCCGGGTGGCAACGGTGAGCTTTCGCGGAACCCTGTGGGACCCGTTGGTTCCGGCACTCGAGGACTCGACTCCGACCACGGTCGACGGTTGGTTGCGGGTGCCGCCCGCCTCGGCGCCGGTGCCGGCGGTGGTGATCGAGCATGGATGCGGCGGGGTCCGCGCCTCCCACCACGACTGGGCGGCCGACCTCGCCGACGCCGGGATCGCCAGTCTCGTGCTGGACAGCTTCACCGGGCGGGACCTCGACGAGATCTGCTCGGGACGCAGGACGGTGAGCGTGGCCAGCCTGCTGGTCGACGTCTACCGGTCGGCGGACCTGCTGCGCGACCACCCCGGGATCGATCCGGACCGGATCGGCGTCATCGGGTTCTCCTTCGGCGGGCGGACGGCCCTCTGGGCGGCCCAGGAACGATTCCAGGACGCCTACGGCGGTGAGCCGTTCGGGGCGTATGCCGCCTTCTACCCCTCGACGTGTTTCATCCAGCTCGTCTCCGAGGCCGACGTCGCCGGAGGTCCGATCGGGGTCTTCCACGGAGAGGCCGACGACTACACACCGATCGACCAGTGCCGGCAGATGATCGGGCGGATGGCGGATGCCGGCGTCGACGCCACCGTATTTGCCTATCCGGGTGCCCACCACGGCTTTGACGATCGGGCGCTGGCCTCCTCGGTGCGCTTCTACAGCCCTGGCACTCCCAGTCCCCGGAACTGCTCGTTCGTCGAGGTGGACGGTGAGGTCGTCGACGTCGACTCGGGGCAACCGGCCGGCGTTGGTTCCCGATGTGTGGAGCGCGGTGTCACCTCGGCGTACGACGGCAACGCCCGCCACCAGGCCCGAGACGACCTCCTGACCTTCCTGGTGGACGCGTTCGGTCCGTGAATGCTCGGCCCTGATCCTCGCGGACCAGTCTCAGCCGACGCCACCGGTGCCGGGTCGCCTGGTCAGCACCACCGTCCGCCAGATGAAACCCGGCCGATCGTCGACGAGCTCGAACCCGCCCTTCGACATGGTCTCCAGCATCGCCTTTGGGTCGTGCAGATAGGCCCGGAACTGCAGCCGGGACAGTCCGAAGAGGAGGTTCCCGGCCGCCAGGCCGCTCCGCACCCACCAGGCATCGCGCGGGAACGTCAACCCGATCACCCGGCCGGCCCGACCGGTCATCGACCGCACCAGCGAGCGCCACTCCGGATAGCAGCACACCACCCGATGGGCGACGACGGCGTCATGAGGCTCCAGCTCGTCGAGCACCTCGACCGCGTCACCCGTCAGCCGGGTTACCCGACCGTCGAGGCCCCGCTCCCGCACCAGCGTCTCGGCCGGCCCGTCCCAACTCGTCGACAGCTCCACCGCGGTGGCGGAGGCAGCACCACGCTCGAGCAGCGAGACGGCCAGCGCTCCCAGACCGCCGCCCACCTCCAAGACCGATGTGCCCGATATGCCAGTAGCGGTGACGGCATCGGCGAGTTGGCGCTCACTCCCGGTCAGTCCTTTCCGGCGGAAGCGGTTCAGTCGGCTCCGGGCCTCCCGACCGGTGAACACCCGGTCGTACTCGTCGGCGTGACAGCACTGGCTCACCCCATCAACCTACCGCCCGCTGGCAGATGTCCGCGACGCGAATCGGGCCCACCCGAGGAGACGGGTGGGCCCGGTATTCGACTGGATGGGTTGGTCGCTCAGTCGCCGGAGTCGTGTTTGAACGACACCTTCACCTTGGCCCGGTACTCCTTCACCGTGCCGTCCTCGGCCAGCGACATGTCGAGCTCGCTCACCTCGGCGATACGGAGGTGACGGAGCGAATCGCTGGCGGTGCTCACCGCGTTCTTGGCGGCGTCCTCCCACGAGGTGGTGCTGGTACCGATCAGCTCTACGACCTTGTACACGGACATCTGGTCCTCCTTCCGTCGAGTACCACCCACCGTAAACGGCTCCGGACCACCCCGATCCGCCGCGGCACCCGCCGCCCCGTGTCCCCTCCCGGTTGAAGTCTCGTAGTGTCTCCACCCATGACCGAGCAGAACCGTTCCACCATCGGCATCGCCGCCGCCGTGCTGATCGGCGCCATGGTGATCCTCGCCGGCAGCCAGGGCAGCCGGATGGCCGGTCCGATCGCGGTGTTCGCCCTGTGCGGGATCGTGGCGTACGCCGTCAACTGGGTGGTCTTCATTCCCTCCAACATCGCCCAGACCGAGCACTACTACGACCTCACCGGCAGCGTCACCTACCTCACCATCACCGCCCTGGCGGTGGCGCTCAGCGGTGACCTCGACGCCCGGGTGCTGATCGTGGCGGCGATGGTGACGATCTGGGCCGCCCGGCTCGGCACCTTCCTCTATCGCCGGGTCCGCCGGGACGGCCGGGACGGACGCTTCGACGAGATCAAGGTCGAGCCGCTCCGATTCTTCATGACCTGGACCCTCCAGGGCCTGTGGGTGCTGCTCACCGCCGCCTGCGCCCTCGCCATCATCACCGGGCTGGAACGCCAAGCACTCGGGTGGGTGGGCATCATCGGGATCCTGATCTGGCTGGCCGGCTTCACCATCGAGGTGGTCGCCGACCGCCAGAAGTCGGCGTTCAAACGCGACCCGGCCAACCGGGGCCGTTTCATCACCTCGGGGCTGTGGGCGTGGTCCCGGCATCCCAACTACTTCGGCGAGATCGTGCTGTGGGCGGGTGTCGCCGTGCTGGCGCTCCCCGTCCTGTCGGGCTGGCGGTGGGTCACCCTGGTCTCGCCCTTCTTCGTCTTCCTCCTCATCACCCGGCTCAGCGGCGTCCCGATGCTGGAGGATCGGGCCGATGAACGGTGGGGAGACGAGCCGGCGTACCAACAGTACAAGGCCAATACCCCCGTGCTGGTGCCGAGGCCGCCGCGGTCCGGATAGCTGCCGGGGGCCCGGATGCACCACTCCGACTGATGCGGCTGCTTCGACTGTCGCTGGCCACCGTTCTGCTGGTCGCCTGTTCGGGTTCCGGATCCGGTGCGGACGTCACGTTCCTCGCGGCGGACACCTTGCACCTGGCCGGCACCGGCGAGCGCGAGGTGGAGACCGATGGAATTGCCCTCGGCCTCGTCGCCGGCACGTCCCGTACGTCGCTGTTTGCCGCCTACCCCGACCGGGTCGTGCAGATCGACGACACCGGCGCCGTCACCCCCGTGCTCGACGTAGATCCCCTGGCGTTCGGGGTGGAGATCGCCCCGGGCGCCGCAGGGACGGCCCTCACGCTCGTCACCACACCACTCGGCGACGTGGCGGCGGTGACGAGAATCCTCTGGGTAACCGACGGAGTCGAGGTCCTCGCCGAACTGCCCGGCAACCTGGCACTCGTCGGGCTCGTCGACGAGGGCGTCATCGTGCGCGACACCGACGCCGGCGGGTTGGCAGTGATTGGGTTCGACGGCTCCGTCGCCGGGTTGGGCCTCACGAGCGGGGACGCCGTCGTCATCCCCGGAACCAGGACCCTCGTGAGTAATGACCCTGCCGACGGGCGGCTGGCCGCCTCCAGCCTGGACACCGGCCGGCCAGTCGAGATCGCAGGACTCCCGGCCGATGCCGTGATGACGCAGGTGGCCGTCTCGCCGACAGACTCGAGCCTGGTGACCAGCCTCTCGACCGGCGACGGAGAATCCCTCGGCCTGTGGACGATCACCGGCGCCGGGCCGGAGGCCGAGCTGGTGGCCGAGGTCGATGCTTCCCACGTGGTGGCGGGGTACAGCGACGACGGGAGTTGGATCCACCTGGTGACCGGTGACGGCTCCGGTTTGGTGGCGGTCGAGCTCGACACCGCGGCGCTCGCCCCGGTCGACCTGCCGCACGACGCCACCCCGCTGGGTTGGTCACGGACGGTTCTCACCCTTCAGTCCCTTCGCGACACCCAATCGGGAGGCTGAGCCGGTCTCGGACCGGTCGCCGCCTCGCACGCCCGGCATGAATGATCGGGGCTAGCCTCGCGGCGCATGCCCCGACCCGCCCTCTCCGATCTGATCACCAACTGGCGCGCCTCGGATGCGACGGTGGCCGAGAAGCTGGCGATGTTCCGCAAGAACACCGCCATCAAGGCCCGCAACCAGTCTCCCTGCTGTGGGAACCACGGCGAAGTCGGTTGTTGAATCGGTCCGCCCGACTCCGGTTCGGAGTCGTCCGACCACCCACACGACCACTGACCGCCGCAGCTCTGCTCGGCGGACGCTTGGCTTGGACCGGTACGCTCCGAGTGTGTGCGTTGAGCTGAGCCGGCGATGACCGTCGCGTTCGTGTGTGGCGGTGGGGGGCGCTGGGGTGCGGTGGAAGTCGGCATGGCCCAAGCCCTCTTCGAGGCGGGCATCGTCCCCGACCTCGTCGTGGGAGCCTCGATCGGCGCACTCAACGGAGCGATGATCGCCGCCGACCCGACCGTGACCGGGGTGAAGGAGCTCCGGGCCGCCTGGGCGGAGGTGCAGACGTCGGGCGTGATGAACGCCTCCATGACCCAGCGCATGCGCACCCTGGCCCAGGAGCGGGTTTCGCTGCACAGCACCGAGGAGCTCCGCGAGTTGATCGTCCGTCACCTCCCCAGCGACGACTTCGACGATCTGGTCGTGCCGTTCCAGTGTGTCGCCGCCTCGATCGAACGCGCCGCCGAGGAGTGGTTCACCTCGGGATCGCTGGCCGACGCCATCCTCGCCTCCTCGGCCGTCCCCGGCCTGTTCCCTCCCGTCGAGATCGGCGGCGAGTCCTACTACGACGGAGGGCTGGTGAACTCGGTTCCCGTCGACCGGGCCGTCCACCTCGGCGCCGAACTCATCTACGTGCTGCAGGTCGGCCGCATCGAGCAGCCACTCCGGCCACCGTCCAAACCGCACGAACCTGCCCTGATCGCCTTCGAGATATCCCGACGCCACCGCTTCGCCCACTCGGTGGCAGCACTACCCGACGGCATCGAACTCCACCTCCTCCCGAGCGGCAACCCCATCGCCTTCGACGACCGTCGCCAGCTTCGGTGGCGGGACACGGCCGACAGCGAACGGCTCATCGATGGCGCCTACGCCGCCACCTCGGTCTACCTCCAGGAGCTGCGGGCGTGAGACTGTGGCCGCGTTGGGTGCGACGACTCACGCTGGGCCCGCTCGTCATCCTCGCCTCGATCACCATGCTGGCGTCCGTACCGCTGTGGACGGTCGGAGCGGCATTTGCATCCCGCTACGCCCCGGGCCGGTGGCGCCCGCTTCGCCTGGCATGGTTTCTGATGGTGTGGCTGGTGTTGGAGAGCATCGTGCTCGTCGCCCTGCTGATCCTGTGGATCGCGTCCGGCTTCGGGTGGAAGATCCGGACCGAGACCTTCCAGGCCGCCCACTACCAACTGATGGCGTGGTTCCTGCGACGGGTGGTCGCCTCGGCCGAACGGACCTTCGGGCTCACCGTCCACCACGAGGAGACCCGGCCCAGCGACTTCGACGGGATGCCGGTGCTGGTGTTGTCGCGCCATGCCGGTCCCGGCGACTCGCTGCTGTTGGTCGACGCCCTGATGAACCGGTACGGCCGCCGGCCGCACATCGTGCTGAAAGAGACCATGCAGTGGGATCCGGCCATCGACGTGGCGCTCAACCGGCTCCCCAGCCGGTTCATCGCCACCCGCGCCCGGCCGGGGGAGGGTGCCGTCGAGGCCATCGGCGAACTCGCCGCCGGGCTGGGCACCGAAGATGCACTGGTGATCTTCCCGGAAGGGGGAAACTACACCGTGGGGCGCTGGGGCCGGGCGATCGAGAAGCTCGAATCGGGCGGGCTGGCCTCCTTCGCCGCCCGGGCGAGGTCGATGGAGCACGTGCTTCCACCCAAGCCGGCGGGGGTGGCGGCGGCCGTCCGAAACGCTCCCGACGCCGGGATCGCGTTGATCGGCCACTCCGGAACGGAGGCGATGGCCGGCATCCGCGACGTGTGGACCGGTCTGAAGATGGACATCACCATCGACACCAAGATCTGGCGGGTCCACGCCTCGCAGGTGCCGCTCGATCGTCCTGGGCTCGAAGCCTGGCTGTACGACCGCTGGGCCGAGATGAACGAGTGGATCGCCGGCGCCCGCAGCCCCGACCCCCTCTAGGTGGGGGGCTCGTCGCCCAGGCTTGACGCCCATCGACGCTGACGATAACGTACAACCAAATGGTTGTAGATGAGCTGACCGAGGCGGAGATCGATCGGGTGTTTCACGCCCTGGCCGACTCCACCCGTCGTGACATCGTCCGCCGCACCCTCACCGAGGAGGCGTCGATCTCGACGCTGGCGGCGGCCTACGACATGAGCTTCGCCGCCGTCCAGAAACACGTCGCCACGCTGGAAGCGGTGGGGCTGGTGTCCAAGCATCCACAGGGAAGGGAGCGCATCGTCCGGGCCGAACCCGACCGCATCGGCGACGTGCGGGCGGTGCTCGCCCGACTGGAAGACCTCTGGCGAGCCCGATTCAGCCAGCTCGACGCCGTCCTCACCGAGGAGTAGTTCAATGCCGATCACCGACATCACCTCCGACCCCGAAGCCCTCACCCTGACCATCACCGGCGAATACGAGGTGCCGGTCGAGCGCCTGTGGCAGGCGTGGGCCGACCCTCGCCAGCTCGAACGCTTCTGGGGCCCGCCCACCTGGCCGGCCACCTTCACCCGCCACGACATGGTCGCGGGCGGGCGCTCCGCCTACTTCATGACCGGGCCCGACGGGACCCGATCGGCCGGCTACTGGACCTTCGAGTCGGTCGACCCGGGCCGGGCCTTTGCGATCCTCGACGGCTTCGCCGACGACGACGGCACGCCCGACGAGGACATGCCGGCGACCCGCACCGAGTTTCGGTTCGAGTCGACGGCCATCGGCTCTCGCTATGTTGCGGTCACCCACTTCGCCGACCTGGCTTCCATGGAGAAGCTGGTGGAGATGGGGATGGTGGAAGGGGCCCGCCTCGCCCAATCCCAACTCGATGGTGTCCTCGCCGACCTCGCCTCGTTTGCCGCCGATCGCGGTACCGACGCCCAGTTGCTCGACGACACCCGGGTTCGGGTGAGTCGAGTGGTCCGGGGCACGGTCGACCAGGTGTGGCGTGCCCATCACGACCCCGAGCTGATGAGACGATGGATGCTCGGCCCCGACGGATGGGTGATGCCGGTGTGCGAGGTCGCCACCCGGGTCGGCGACACCTACCGCTACGAATGGGCGTCGGCCGACGGCGAGCACCGATTCGGGTTCGAGGGGGAGTTGGTGGAGTCGGTGCCCCCGCACCGGGCCGTGACCACCGAGCGGATGATCGGCACCGAGAGCCCGTCCACTCGCAACGAGATGACCCTGACCCCGATGGAGGGCGGCACGCTGCTGGCGATCGTCATCACCTACCCGAACTCCGAGCTGCGCGATCGGGTCCTCGGGGCCGGCATGGTGGATGGGATGGAGGCGTCCTACGCCCGGCTGGAGGAGGAGATGGCGGCCAGCCGGCGGTAGCACCGGCGCCCCCTTCGAGACCCGGGTCGCCCGAGCGGATACGCTGACCGCTCACGACGGCGAACGGGGCCACCATGGCGACAACCCAGCAGCCCGAGGCGAGGGCCAGGATGAGAGATGGGGCGACGCCCCGTCGCGGCGGACGGTGGTTACGCAACGCGGTGCTCGGGATGGTCGGCCTGCTCGTCATCGCCTACGCCGCCATCGGCTGGTACGTGTCCGGGGAGATCATCAACGGGCTCCGGGTCACCGCGCACGTGGTCGAGTACGACACCGACGTGCTGGTCATCTCACCGGCGCAGATCACGCTCGATGTGCCCGACAAGGCGGTTGCCGCGGCCGACCGGGACGCGGTCATGGGGCTGCGGTGGGAGGGGGGCTACGGGCAGTTGGGACCCGCCGCCGAAGTCGACGGGACGGTCGAGACCCGGCCGTTCACCCTCCTCGAAGGACAGCCGCCTCCCGTCGGCTCCGACCTGGCCGACCTGGATGGCTACGCCTTCCCGGACGACCCGGGCTCGCTCGGTCTGGAAGTCGAGACGGTGAGCTACACCACGCCGCTGGGACCGGTGGAATCCTGGTTCTTCCCCGGTGAGCACTCCACCTGGATCGTGGCCGTCCATGGTCGCGGCGCCGACCGAACCGAACACCTGCGGCTGGTGGACGCCACCCGCCATCTGGGACATCCCACGCTGATCATCCGCTACCGGAACGACCCGGACTCACCCCAGACCGGTGACTCGCTCATCCGGGTCGGCCAGGACGAGTACGCCGATGTGGCCGCCGCCGTCGACTATGCCCTGGCCAACGGGGCGGCCGACGTCGTGGTCGCCGGAGCGAGCATGGGTGGAGGGCTGAGCCTCTCCTATGCGTTGGAAGAGCCACGCGACGTCGTGCGCGGGCTGATTCTGGAGGGGCCGGCAGCCGACCTCCGGGAGATCGTCCAACGCCGGTCCGGTGAGGGCCTCCCCGTCGGCGGGCCGGTCGGCGAGTCGCTGCTGGCGGTCGGCCGGTGGGTGACGTCTCTCCGCATCGGAGTCGACTTCGATGCGGTGGACTACGTCGACCGGGCCGGTGAACTGGACGTCCCGGTGCTCCTCCTGCACGGCGTCGACGACACCACCGTCCCCCACGCGATCAGCGAGAACCTGGCGGCGGCCCGTCCCGACCTGGTCGAGTTCCACTCGATCCCCGATGCCGAGCACATCCGCGCCTGGAACGAAGATCCCGAGCAGTACGCCGACACGGTGGCGGCGTTCCTGACACGGGTCGGCGGATGAGACCGCCGGAGGGATAGGGGCCGGGTCGAGTGGGTATGTCGACCGATGTGAACTGGTTGGAAGCAGACGACCGATGACATCTCCCTCCGACGGGCCCGAACCGCAGCCGCCGGACGACGCAGCCGAACCGCAGCTCGAGACGGCGGGACCGGTCGAACCGCGGCCCGACTCGTCGCGGCTCGCCTTGGTCTGGGACCTGCTCCTCGGCTCGCTGCTGATCGGAGCCGGTGTGGCCGGACTGGTGCTCCCGGTGGTACCGGGATGGATCTGGATCATCCCCGGAGCGATGTTGGTGGCGGCGAGGATTCCGCCGCTGCGGCGACGGCTCAACGACCTCCTGGTATCTCCACGTGGTTCGGAGGTGGTGCGGCGGGCGGTGCGGATGGACCCGATCCGTGCCAGCCTGAAACGGCTGCTCCGACACGACAAGACCCGTCGAGCGCTGCGCTTCGATACCCGATCGGTGGTCCTCAAGGAGATGCTGGCCGACGCGGCCGAGTCCGATGAGTCCGGGGAACCCGACAACGAGGAGTGAGCGCCGCAAGCGGATTGCCCGGCCGGGCTGCGACGTGACCGGTCAGGCGTTCGGTCGAATCACGGTGCGCACCGTGTCCCCGAACCGTTCGAGATCGTCGAGGGCGTCATTGACGGACGGTGCATCCAGCGGGACGTGGCGCTGCACGATGTCGTCCAGACGGAAGCGGCCGTCGGCCGCCCATTCGAGCAGCTCTGAGAGCTCGCCGATGAGGTGGTCGGAGGTCCCGACCAGCTCCGACTCGCCGCTGACCAGGTCGGTGTAGGGACCGACCGCCACCGTGCTCCGGGTGAGGCCGACCGCCACCGCCCGTCCCATCGGTGCCAGCGAGTCGAGGCAGTTCCGCAACACGTCCGCCGAACCGACCAGGTCGATGGCGACGTCACAACCGCCCCGGTTCCGCAGTTCGCCGACCGGGTCGGCACCGGCGTCGACGGGGATCGCCCCAAGCCGTTCGGCGAGGTTCAGCTTGGCGGGGTTGATGTCCACCGCGAAGACCTGTCGGGCGCCTTCCAGCACGGCGAGCTGCACCGCCGACATGCCGAGTCCCCCGACCCCGAAGACGGCGACCGTCTCACCATCGGACAGCCGGCCTCGTCGAAGCGCGTGCAACGCGGTGGCCGACGAGCACATCATCACTGCGGCGTGGTCGAGGGGGACGGCGTCCGGAACCATCAGCACGTTGCGGGCCGGGACCACGATGTGGTCGGCGTACCCGCCCGGGCGGTCCTTGCCGATCATCTGACCTTCGGCGCAGAAGCGTTCTCCTCCGGCCACACAGGCCGGGCAGGTCCCACACCCCACCTGATAGTGGAGACAGACCCGATCTCCGGTCTCGACCGTCTCGACCTCCGGCCCGACCGCGGCCACCAGGCCGGCGACTTCGTGGCCGAGCGTCATGGGGAGGTCGGCCACCTGGGGGAACCCCGCCCGATAGTGGACGTCGGATCGGCAGATCCCGGCGGCGTGGACCTCGACCAGAACATCATCGCCACCGGGAACCGGATCCGCGAATTCGCTCGGCTGCAATGGCGTACCGGGTGCGATCAACGACAATGCGCGCATCTGCCGGAGCCTACGGCCGGAGAGCCCGGAAACCGAGCGTCACGCCACTCGGGGCGCACCGAACCGGGCGGCGATCTGCCGGACCTGCTCAGAGCGGCGCTCTCCCGGCCCCCGCCGACGAAATGACCATTTCCCCTAGCTCCAACTTTCTTGGAGTCGGAACACTGGATCAGGAGGTCAACGCTGACCGGGAATCGACAACGACCGTGGTCGGCCGGTTTCTGGGCAGTCGTCGCCGCCTTCGCTGTGGCGAGCATCCTGCCCCTGTTCCCGGACACGTCGACACCGGCCGACGGGATCTCAACGCAAAGAGCCGTCGCCCACGTCGAGGTGATCGCCAGTGAGCCTCGTGCGATGGGCAGCCCCGCGATCCTCGAGGTTCGCGACTACATCATCGAGGAGTTGAGCGGGCTCGGTCTTCGAACCGAACTGCAGACATTCGAAGCGCCTGACTACTTCGGACAGCCCGGACAGAGGTCAGTCTCACCAATGTGATGGCGAGGTCCAGGGAGGACGGAGCACCGCAATTGCGGTGATCGCCCACTACGACACGGTTCCTTGGACACCGGGCGCAAACGACAATGCGGCGAACGTCTCCATCTTGCTCGAGGTAGCCCGAGTCCTGAGTGACGCCTCGATGCCGAACGACGTGATCTTCTTGTTCACCGATGGGGAAGAGCCCAACCCTCGCCCCGGCATGAACAACTTCGTCGACCACCACCCCTGGTCCGAGGACATCGGCTTCGTCATCAACCTCGAGACCAACGGGTCAGCCGGCCCCTCTCTCCTGGTCGAGATCAACGGCTCGGAGCCTGCCGTGATCGATGCCTTTCAGCGAGCCGAGGTGAAGCCGGTTGCCTACTCGTTCCTGACCGAGATCATGCGTCTGCTCGGCGACCTGGGCACCGACTTCGATCGAATCAAGGCAGAAGGTGTGCCCGGCGTTCAGCTGGTCTACACCCATGGCTCACCCGTCTATCACACCGAACACGACTCATTCGAGAATCTCGGTGTCAACAGTCTTGGCCATCAGGGTGCGGCAACGCTCGCCCTGGTTCGGGCGATCGGCAACACCCCCCCTCGACGGATTCGCGGGCCAGGACAGGACGACCTTCTTCACGGTTCTCGACGACCGCATCGTTGAGTACCCCGTCGGCTGGGCACTCCCGCTCGCGCTGCTGGCGGCCCTCCTGGTGGGACTTGGCCTGTACCGGACACGGGGGACCGCGAACCTCGCTGCCGCCGGTGGCCTCGCTCTTGGCCTGGATGTTGCTGACCAGGTGGCGGAGCAGCCCGAGTGCGGCCGAGGCATATCTGTGGCTCGCAGGATTCGTTGTGCTCCTGACCGTTCTCTGGGTCTCGGTCGAGCGACGGTTCCCCGCGCTCGGCATCGGGGCCGTCGTGATATGCGCGTTGCTGGCCGCGGTTACCGGGTTGGCTGCCCCGGCGACGAGCTATCTGTTCAGTTGGGCCGCCATTGCGGGCGGCCTGCTCTTGATCGTCGACTCGGAGCCCGGGCCGATCTCGGTGGTTCGAGGCGCCCTGGTGGGCGTCAGCCTGTTGCTCACGGTCCCCGCAATCGATGTCTTCTTCCAGATGTCCCAGCCGCGTCCCGGCAATCCCGACTCCAACTTGCTGCCGGTCATGGCAGTGGTTGCCCTATTGGCTGCTCTCGTTGTGGGGTTGCTCAGCGTCGGCCAACCCACCCCAGACGACTGATTCGGAACTCACGACGCGGCCACGGTTCTATCAACGTGGACGAACCAAACCCGGCAGTGACCTGGCCGGATTCGACCCAGGTGTGGCGTCGATGGGCCTGGCGATGTCGTGCATGCCCCTTGACTCCGAGTGTTCATCGTTTATCGTCGATGAACGATGAACACTCGACTCACACCCGAAGACGCGGAGGAGTACGCCGGCTGGTTCCGATGCCTGGCCGACGGCACCCGGCTCCGCATCCTCCACGTCATAGCCAATGCGGGCCGAGCGCTCACCGTGGGCGAAGTCGTCGACCTGGTCGGCAAGAGCCAGTCAACGGTTTCGAAGCACCTCCAAGTACTCGGCTCACACGCTTTCGTGATCGCCGAGGCCGATGGCACTCGCACCTGGGTGCGTGTCAACGAGGACTGCATGACCGGTCTTCCCGCCGCCGCGGCGGTGATCATGGCGATCGATACCGGGGGGGCCGACCGGTAGTGCTCGGCAGTACGGCGTTGCTGGTGGCCGAGTTGGTGGTTTTGTTCTTCGGTGTGTCCTTCGGCATCGAATTGGTCCAGAGAAGGATCGGTCCGGAGCGCCTCCAGACATGGATGGGCGGTCGCCCGATCGTCGCCGGTCTCAAGGGCATCGCGATCGGTTTCGTGACCCCGTTCTGCACCTACTCCGCGATACCGTTGCTCGTCGGCATGCGCCAAGCCCAGGTCGCCGTGGCCGGTTATGTCGCGTTCATCGTCGCCGCCCCGGTGCTCGACCCGATACTGTTCGGCGCGTTGGTGCTCATCGTGGGTGTGAAGGTCGCGGTCCTCTACCTAGCGGTCGCATTCAGCGCGGCGATCTCGCTGGCGCTGGTCGCACAACGAGTCGGGATCGAACGCCACCTCGAGCCGATCTCGTCATTCGCCGACACCGGCCGCGTGATGGCCGTTTCACCAGCTTTGGTCACAACGAGCGACGCTGCGGTCGACCTCGAACCCGACCCCATGAGTCTGAGCCCAGAGGTCGGAGCCGGCTGTGGAGATGACTGCAGCCTGCCTTGGCGCGGCATCCGAGCCGAGAGCCGTCACGCCGCTCGCTCCGCCACCCACCTTCTGCGATCCGTTGGACTTCTCCTCGGTGTCGGCGTCGCCATCGGGCTTGCGATCGAGGTCTTCGTCCCGCCCGAAACCGCCGCAGGCATCACTGGCAGTGGCTCCTTCTCCATCCCTGTCGCGGCCGCGCTCGGCACCCCCCTCTACTTCCATACCGAACTGTTCATCCCGATCGCCGATTCGCTCTCCGCCGCAGGCGTCGGTGTCGGAACCATCGTTGCGCTCACCATCGCCGGCGCCGGGGCGAACGTGCCGGAGTTCATCATCCTCACCCGCCTCGCCCGTTCACGGCTCGTCGTGATCTTCTTCGGATACGTCTTCGCCGTCGCCGTCACCGGCGGTCTGCTCGCCCAAGCCGTCACCAACTAATGGGGGCGGACAGCGCCGATCACCAAACACGTTGCTGTTCCTAGCTCCCAAGCTTGTCCACGCTGGTGGCATGGCAGCGCAACTACTCAACACCGGCATGACCACCGTGGACTTCGACATGTACTCCTGTGGTACATAATCGCGGCGATGACCCCTACCGAGACCGGCCTCATCATCCCGGTACCGAGCTTTCAGGACTTCGTCGACACGTGGCGACCCGCCGTCGACGGCGTACCGCCCGTTGGTGTCCCTGCTCATGTCACCGTGCTGTACCCCTTCCTGCCTCCAACGCTCGCCGAGCGTTGCATCGATGAGCTCGGAGCATTCTTCGCGGCATGGCCCAGATTCACGTACTCACTCGAGGAGATCGGTTGGTTCGACGACCAGGTGGTCTTTGTCAGGCCTCGTCCAACCAGCAGCTTCGTGGATCTCACCAACGCCGTTGAGGAGCGTTGGGGTCTCCCACCGTACCGAGGCGAGATCCAAGACCCACAGCCTCACGTGACCATCGGTCGCGAAGGCAGTGAGGCCGAGATGCGCCGAGTCGCTGCGGCTGCGTCCGAACTCCTCCCCGTCGAGACGCAGGTAGCGGATCAGGTGTGGCTGATGCAGGGTACGCCCGACCCTCCCCATTGGGCTCAGACCCACCGATTCGACCTCGGTGCCCCTCACCCGTGACGAGGTGGCCTGGGGGCAGCGACGCATGGCTTCGTGGGTAGCCCGGCGGGTCGAAGGTCGACGCGCCGGGGCGGAGTCGCTCGGTTGCAGTACCGCCGGCTCTCGAGCTGTCGGCGCCTCCGCCCGCCGGTCATGAAGCGAGACACCGCTCGGGCGGGCCGTCGGTTCCAACCCGCCCGAGTCCTCGGCGGTGAGGGTGGGTTGCCACCCTCATACTGCTCATGCCCGGCGAGCACCGAACCTGACAACATTTCCTACGGACCGGGTGTCCGCACGGACGTTGGTCCGGGCATAGGGTTGGCAGTGGGACACACAGACATGGCGTTGCGTGATGAAGCGTGGTTCGAACGCCTCTACCAGAGGCACCGAAGCCGGATCCTGGCGTACTGCGTCCGCAGGATGGGGGCCGCCAACGCCTCGGACGCCGTGTCCGAGGTGTTTGCAGTGGCCTGGCGGCGGCGAGCCGACGTCCCCGACGATCCGGAGACGCTGCCCTGGCTGTACGGGGCGGCTCGCCACGTGCTCTCTCATCACTGGCGCCGGGCCGGACGGGCGACCCGGCTGGCGTCGAAGGTCGGTTCGATGCGGCGGCTCTCCGACCCGGGGCCGGAGATGGTCGTCATCGAGCGCTCCGAACACGTCGCGGTTCGCCAGGCGGTCGCCTCCCTCCGACCCGCCGACCGGGAGGTCCTGATGCTGTCCGCATGGGAGGGGCTGACCCACCGGGAGATCGCCGCCGTCGTCGGTTGTTCACAGGCGGCGGTCGACAAGCGCATGACACGAGCAAAGACTCGACTGGCCGACCGATACCGCGCCATGACCGAAACCCCACCGCTCTCCTCGGCGGACTCGAACAGGAGCGTCGGATCATGACGCCGGAACGCGCCTACCAGCTGCTCGTCGGCGCCAACCCGGTTCCCGATCCGGACGCCTATCTCATCGAGACGGAAGTGGCGGAACCCGCCGGCTCCGTCGACACGCCGAGGAGGCCGCACATGGACACCGACACAACCATCCGAACAGAACCCTCGAAGAGCCGGCCGAGGTCGTGGCTCGCACCCGCGGGTGCAGTGGCAATGGTGGTGGTGGCCGCGATCATCGGGCTGACCATCACCGGCGGCGACGGACGTCAGGACACCGAGCTTCCTCCTCCGGCCACCGAGGTCGGATCCGACCCGATCGCCGCGGCGCTGGCCGCCACCGATGCGTTCTACGCGGCGCTCACCGCCAACGACATCCAAGCGGTGGCGGCGGCAACGCATCCAGAAGGCGGAATCACTCCAGCCGAGGCTCTCATGTGGAGCTTCAACGCCACCCTGATCGACCAGGGATATGGCCTCGAGGTCGGGGTGTGCACCGCCGAGCCGCCCGACGGGCTCAATCGCGTCGCCGTCCAGTGCCCGGTCACGATGACCGACCCGGTGTTTGCGGTGCTGGGCATCGCCGACCTCACCATGCCGTTCGACTACCTGGCGCCGACCGGTCGCCTGCTGTGGAAGCCCATGGAAGGCGGCGACTTCTCGGCTGCCAACCAGGCGATGGCCGACTACCTCAAGCGCTTCCACCCTGAGGCGTACGCGACGGCCTGCGACCCGGCCGCCCATGGCTTCGAAGGCGTCGTGTTCGATCGGGGACTGGCATTCACCGCCGAGTGCGCCGAGCTGCTCGGGCCGGCACTGCCCGACATCGCCACCTGGATCGAAGCCGGCCGGCCGGAGCGCTGAGCGCCAGCGAGTGGAACCAACCGCCGGCGACGCCCCGAACCCTCCGGCAGGGAATAGCCTGCGATGGTGGCCGAACCGCTCAAGAACTCGTTCGGAGCCGACGTGGCCGCCTCGCTCGCTGCGATGGTGGCGGCCGTCCACCACCAGTTCGACGTCGAGCGTTTCGTCGCCGACTGTGCCGTCGGCTTCGAGGAGATGGAGCTGACCGAGCGGGCTCGCCACATCTCCGGTGTGCTGGCCGTTTACCTACCCGCCGACCGGGAACGGGCCATCGACGTCATCGTGGCGTCCTTGGGTCCCGAGATCGAAGCGGCGGAGCTGAGCGGAATGGAGGTGTTCCGCTACCTGCCATTCGTGTTCTTCGTCGCAGAGCACGGATTGGACCACTTCGACGCCGGCATGCGGGCGTTGTACGAGATCACCAAACGGTTCACCTCCGAGGCCGCCCTCCGGGCCTTCATCGAGCGGTATCCGGAGCAGACCCAGGACCTGCTGCGGGAGTGGGCGACCGACGAGAACGTGCATGTCCGGCGACTCGTCTCCGAGGGCACCCGACCCCGGCTCCCATGGGCGCCGCGCCTGCGGCGGTTTCAGGACGACCCCGGCCCGGCGATCGAACTGCTGGAGATGCTCAAGGACGACCCCGCCGAGTACGTGCGGCGGTCGGTCTCCAACAACCTCAACGACATCTCGAAGGACCATCCCGACCTGGTTGTCGACATCGCCCGACGGTGGATGGCGGACACCGACGACAACCGCACCCGGCTGGTCAAGCACGGGTTGCGAACCCTCGTCAAGCAAGGGCATCCCGGTGCCCTGGACGTCCTCGGATACTGTCCCGACACTCCCGTCCGCGTCGATTTGGTCCGGTTCGAACCGGCAGCGGTGGCCATCGGCGGAGCCGTGCGGATCTCGGTCGAACTCGTGAATCCGGAGACCGAACCGGCGCCGGTTTTGGTCGACCTGATCGTCCATTTCGTCAAAGCCAGCGGAGCGACCAGCCCCAAGGTCTTCAAAGGCGCAGAACGGCAGATCGGCGCCGGTGACGCAACGACCGTGTCCAAGACGATCTCGCTACGCCAGCACTCGACCCGCACTCACTATCCCGGTCGCCACCTCGTCGACGTGCAGATCAACGGCACCGTCCATCCCGGGGGTGAGTTCTCGGTGACGGAGTGAGACGATGGGCGCGCCGTGGGTGGGTGGTGCTCGCTGTTGTGGCCATCGCGTGCGCCCCACCGGCCACCCGTCCGGCCGATCCGCAACGGCTGGAGGCTCCCGACCCGCCGGCCAGCACCCATCCGCCGTCCACCACGACCACCACCCCCACCGCGACCTCCCGTCCCGGGCCTCCGCCATCACACTCGACCTTGCCGTCCGCCGGGCCGACGGCCGTCCGGCTCATGGCCGATGCGGCCTTGATCCGCGGCCCGGCGGTGATCGCCCCGTTCCCGTCCGATCCGTCCAGCGCCCGAATGTGGGTGCTGGGGGTGGCCGGTCGCCTGGTCACCGAGCGCTCGGTCCCGCTCGTCCCGGGCGACTTCCCCCATCCGCTGATCATGCCGGGAGAGCAGGTGGTGTTCTCCGACCTCGACACCGCCTACCTGGTCGACCTCGACACCGCCGCGTCGCCGGTGGCGTTGGCCTCGGCCGGCTGGCTGCTTCCCGGTGTGTCCGAGGGGGAGGTTTGGGCGGTCGGAGAGGGGAACGCCTGGGTGCAGCGGATCGATGTGACCACCGGGCAGGCCGGCGAACGGTTCGACACCGAAGGGCTGGTGGTGGCGCCGTTTGGGGCGGTGGCCGACGGGTTGGCGGTCTGGCCGGCCGACGAGCAGCGGCACGGGCGGCTCGCCTTCTGGACCCCCGGCACCGAACCCGTGCCGATCGAAATGCGGGATCCTCAGCAGAGCGGCTGGCTGGCGGCCGGCGGTGATCTGGTGGCGCTGGTGTCGCCCGGCTCGCTGATCGACATCGTCGACGTCCGGACAGGCCAACCGGTCTCTTCCTTCGAGGTCGATCTGGGAGAGGACCTGATCGTCGACGGATGCTTCGCTCCGCAGTTGTTCCTGGCGGTGGTGGGGTCCAGCGGTCGGGTGGTGGTGCACTTGGTCGAAGACGGTTCGCTCATGCAGGAACTCCAGGGTGCCCAGGAGTTTCACGGGATCGGCTGGACGAGCCCCGATCAGCTGCTGATCGATCACCGAGGGCGAGGAGGGGCGGAGGCTCGAAGCCGTCGACGTGTTCACCGGCCGAGCCGACGTCGTGGCGGAGCTGTCCGGGCCCGCCCCCCGGTGGTGGCTGGCGACCGCCGGCTCTCCGTGTTGAAGATACGCTCGTCGACGACGCCGACCCACGGGAGCCGCCTCCGATGCCGCTGACGTTCGACATGCCGCTCGACGAGTTGTACGAGTATCGGGGCACCAACCCCCGTCCCGCCGACTTCGACGGCTTCTGGGACACGGCGCTCGGAGAGATGCGGGCCGTCGAGCCGGAGGTCGAAGTGGTCCCGGCCGGCTTCCGGACGTCGTACGCGTCGTGTCACCACCTGTACTTCACCGGTGTCGGCGGCGCCCGAATCCACGCCAAGCTTCTGCAACCGATCGGAGACCGCCTGGCCGGACCGGCGGTGGTGGCCTTCCATGGCTACAGCCGATCCGCCGGCGACTGGTTCGACCGTCTCGCCTACGTGGCCGCCGGCCATGCACGGTCGCCGTCCTCGACTGCCGGGGACAGGGAGGCAGATCCCAGGACGTGGGCGGGGTCGACGGGTGGACGCTCACCGGACACGTGGTGCGGGGGCTCGACGACGCACCCGAACGGCTGCTCTTCCGGCAGGTGTTCCTGGACGCCGCCCAGTTGGCCGGCCTGGTGATCGACTTGCCGGGGGTGGACCACGAGCGGGTGGCGGTGATGGGCAACAGTCAGGGGGGTGGGCTGGCACTCGCCTGCGCCGCCCTCGAGCCACGAGTTGGCAAAGTCGCACCGGTGTACCCGTTCCTGGCCGACTACCGACGGGTCTGGGAGATCGACCAGGCCAAGGATGCCTACGGCGAGCTGCAGGAGTGGTTCCGTCGATTCGACCCGTTGCATGAGCGTGAAGACGAGATCTTCACCCGACTGGGGTACATCGACGTCCAGCACCTGGCGGAACGGATCCGCGGTGAGGTGTTGTTTGCCACCGGGCTGATGGACACCATCTGCCCGCCGTCGACCCAGTTCGCCATCTACAACAAGATCGAGGCTCCCAAGACGATGCGCCTCTTTCCCGACTACGGCCACGAGCCGATGCCCGGCCACGCCGACGTCATGTTCACGTTCCTGACCGAGTGGTAGGCGGGTTCAGCCGGTGAGTCCGAAGCCTCGCGGGAAGAGTGGCTCGCCGACCCGGTCGGGGCCAAGCTGGTCGGCCGAGGCCGGCCAGGTGTAGGGCAGGCGTCCCGTGAATGGATGTGCCCCGAACAACACGTCGGCGACGCCACCACCCTCCGAACCGGGGAGCCAGACGGCCACGGTGGCGTCCGCCTGGTCGATGATGTCGGTGATGAGCAGCGGCCGGCCCGAGACGACCACCACCGCCAGCCGGGGACACTGCTCCTGCATGCGGGACACCACCCGGATGTCTTCCACCGGGAGCCTCGGTTCCGCAGCGTCGCCGAAGCCCTCGGCGTACGGTCGCTCGCCGACCACCGCCACACAGGTGGTGACGTCGGCCGGGGGCGCATCGTGGAATCTCCCAAACCGGTCGTAGACGACCTCTTCGGATCCGACGATGTCGACGATGCCGTCCAGAATCGTCGTTCCCGCGGTGATGTCGCCTTCCGCTCCCTGCCACTCGATCGTCCAACCTCCCGATTGGATGCCGATGTCGTCGGCGGCCTGGCCCCCGACCAGGATGGTGCCGCCGACGGGGGAGAGCGGCAACAGGCCGTCCCGGTCGGACAGCAAGACGGCCGACTTGCGGACCGCCTCGCGACCGAGGCTGCGATGGGCTTCCGAACCGACGACCTCGAGCGGGGCCACGGGGTCGGACTCGAACAGCCCGTGGTCGAGCTTGACCTGGAGGATCCTCCGCACCGCATCGTCGATGCGATCCATCGGCACGTCGCCTTCCTCGACGGCTCGGGTGAGGGTGTCGATGAAGCGGCGGTAGTCGGAGGGGACCATGTTCATGTCGATCCCGGCGTTGATGGCGGCGGTGACCGCCACCTGATAGTCGTTCTCGATCTGGTCGATGGCGCCCCAATCCGACACGACGAATCCGTCGAAGTCGAGCTCGGTCTTCAGCAGGTCGGTGATCAGCGAGCGTTGCTCGTGCATCTTCATGCCGCCGAACGACGAGTAGGAGACCATGACCGTGGCGGCACGTTCCGCCAGCGCCCGCTCGAAGGGAGGGAGGTGAAGCGCCCGGAGCTGCGCCTCGTCCCCGAGGGTCACCCCCTGGTCGATCGAGTAGTCGCCGGTGGTGGAGGTTCCCCAGCCGGTGCCTCCGTCTCCCACGAAGTGTTTGGGGGTGGCGATGACAGGTCCCGCATCGTGCAGTCCTCGGATGTAGGCGGTGGCCAGTTCGCTCACGGTCGCCGTGTCCTCCGAGAAGCCCTCGTAGGTGCGGCCCCATCGGATGTCCTGGGGCACGGACACCGCCGGGGCATAGTTCCAGGTGATGGCCGTGGCCAGCATCGCCATACCGGTCGCTCGACCGATCCGCTCGACCAGGTCCGGATCGTTGGCGGCGCCGAGGCCGATGTTGTGGGGGAAGATGACCGCTCCGGCGACGTTGTTGTGGCCGTGCACTGCGTCGATCCCATACAGCAGGGGAACCCCCAGCCGGGAGTTCCGCGCCTGGTCCTGGAATCCGAGGACCATCTCCTGCCAGGCAGCCGGCGTGTTGGGTTCGGGTGAGCCGCCACCGCCGCTGAGGATGGCTCCGATCCCCAGCGGGCCGATGTCCTCGATGGTGATGCTGTCCTTCTCGACCAGCGTCATCTGGCCGATCTTCTCCGCCAAGGTCATTCGGTCCAGCAGGTCGTCGATTCGCTGCTCGGTCGGAAGATCGGACTGCCGGTAGGCGGCGTCTTCGGGAGGCGCCGCCATCGCCGGTGCGGTCGTGGGCGTTGCCTCGACGGTCACGTCCGACCGGCCGCGTTCGAAGAACGTCATCCGGCCGAAGAGACTCGGGTTCTGGTAGGAGTTGTCCGACGTGTCCGCACTCGACCAGATCACCTTGACGTCGCGGTCGGTCTCGGAAGCGCTGTTGAGATGAACCTGGAAGCCGATGGACGCACCGTGCTCGCGCCGGATGTTCCAGACTCGATTCTGGAGGGGAACCGCCAGCTCGATCGCGTACCCGCCGTCGGTGCGAACCACCGTCCCCGTCGCCGCACTGGTGTCACCGCGGACGCCGCCGATCACCAGCTCCTCGCCGGTCGATTCGGCGTTGAGGGCGGGCACGGTGATCTGGGCGACACCATCCCCGTACGACGTCAGGTCGAGGTCGCCGGTGGCGTTGAGATAGAACTCCACCGAGTCTTCGTTCCAGTAATCCGTCCCGTGCTCGCCGGCGACGATCGAGCCGTCGGTGACGTCGGCCATGAGGTACAGGAACTCGTCGTCGGCGACGGCCCCGAACTCGACCGACGTCGCTCCGACCACGACGTCGGCGGTGGGAGGAATGACGACGGTGGGCACGCCTTGCCAGTCGTCGAGCGCACCGTCGAGCTCCACCGTCTGTGGATAGAGGGCGTAGTAGGTCTCGCCCGGAACCGGCTCGGGAACGAACCCGGGGTCGGCAGTGGCCGTCGCCGACGAGGATGGCGCGACGGCTTCGGTGGTCGGCGTCACCGTATCGGTGGAGGTGGTGCACGCCGCCACCAGGAGTACTCCGACGATCCCCGGAGCCAGTGGTCGACGGAGCCGTCTCATTCGCTCGATCCGGCCGTGGACGAACCGCCATTGACGGACAGGGTGGCCTCGATGTGGGCGATGGTGCCCGACCGGGCAAACACCGCCCGGCTCAGCTCGCGGTCGAGTCGAGTTCCGGCGATCACGCGACGCGTCCCGTCGCCACAGTGGATCACCACCTCCGGCGGTCCGTCGCTGGTCGAGACGGCCACCGGCACCTGACAGACGGTGAGCCCCAGCGAGCCGGTCGCAAGCTGGATAGCCGCCTCCACCCCGCCGGGTCCGGTGACGTTCCACGCTCGTGGTTCGGAAAGGAGCTCCTGGGTGCGGAGGAACAGCGGGTCGAATCCGAGGCAGCCGTCGACGACCCGGACTCCCAGTTCGGCGGGGCGGGTGAGCAGCTCCTCTTTGACCAGCCCGGTCATGCCGGGCTGCTGAGCACCGGCGTGGGCCGGTGTGTGCGAGTAGGGGTCGGTGGGCACGGCTCCGAAGGCGGCGGCAGACTTGTTGTAGCCCAGACCGGAACGAACCCGGTCGTACGCCTCGACCAGGCGGTCCACGGCCGTCGGTGGTGCGCCGTGTTCGCGTGCTTCGAACGTCGCATCCTGGATGGCCACCATGAGTTTGGCGACCATGTGCCAGTAGATCGATCCGATCCCTTCATAGGCATACATCGAGGAGGATCGACCGGTGTAGCGGTGGTGTTCGAAGACGGCGTTGTACGCATCGATCACGGCGCTCCGGCGCTCGGTCGCCAGCGATTCCCAGCCGTCACGCTCGGCCAAAGCATCCAGCGCCGCATTCAGTGCGTCGGTGTTGGAGATGCTCGGGCCGAAGCGGTACCGGCCATCGGCATCGGTCGTGACGATCGAATGGTCGTCGGCCTCCGCCAGGGCGCGGAGCAGTGGGTTGTCGGACATCAGCGGCGGGGGGATCACGTTCTTGTCGAGGAACGACGAGAGCTGGCCGGCCGGATACAAGATGAAGCTGTTCTGGTCGCTTCGGTAGAGGGGGCCGGCGAACAGCGCGTCGACGACATCGGCGGTCTCGGTTGCGCTCAGCAGCCCGGATGCGATCGCCGCCACCTGACCCTCCAGCATCTCGGGCAGGTGCTCGATGGCTGCGCCGTCGTGGGAGTCGAACCGGATCAGGTTGTAGCTGTGGAACGTACCGCTCCCGGTTCGTGCCGCACGCAGCGTGACGTCGAGGAACCCGATGGCCGACTCGCACAGCGCACGGGCGTCGTCGAACGACATTTGGCGGCGGCCGGACAGCCCATCGGCGTACAGCCGGGTGCGATACCGCTCGAAGGCGTGGCCAAGCCGGTCCATGTGGCGTCTGCGACCCGGGTCGTCAAACGCGTCGCCGGCCTCTTCGATGGCCCCGGCAACGTCGGCCATCCAGTCGACCACCTCGACAGAGCACTCGACGCCTCCCGACCCGGCACCGGTGAGGAACCTACGGAGCGTGTCGAGATAGCGCCGCAGATGGAAGGCCGTCACCATCGACAGGCCGGGTCCGACGATTGCGTTGTTGGCGTCGTTCCACTCGGGTCGCTGGGTGTTCATCCAGATGCCACCACCGGGCACGAAGTTGGACAGCTTGGCGAGCGCCGGGACCAGCAGCTTCTCCAGGAGCGACACGCGCCGAATGGACCCGGAGTCGTCGTGGAGCAGGCGACCGTCGTGACCGGTGGATGCGACCCTGGCGGCCGTGCGGTCGGCGGCATCGGTGTCGTAGACGATCGTGTCCTTCGGGTCGCCAACCATCTGCTCGTAGCCGGCCAGCCGGTAGGGCACGTCCGCGTAGGTGAACCAGTCCTCGGTCAGCATGGCTTCGACCGACCCCGGAAGGAAACGCCGGGCGGCGGCCAGGAGCCGTTCGAGGTACACCACTTGATGGTCGCCCCAGTACCCGATGTTGCTCCAGGGGTCGTCGGGTTCCGGAACCTCCCAGTCGATTCCATCCCGGGTGAGCCGGTACGGGTTGTGGCCATCCGCCGTCGAAGCGTTCACGAACGTGGCGATCACCGATGGGAGGAGGTTTGGAAAGCTCTGGCACAGCGCCTCCCAGTTCTGGAAGATGTCCCGCCAGTTGCCCTCGTAGTAGACCAGCGGCCTCCCGGCGTCATCCTCGAGGCGAATGGAGAAGGCGTTCCAGGGACGGCTGGGGTCGCCGTGGCGGCGGGCGAAGTGGAAGGGGAGATAACCGTGGCCCAGCCGGATCAGGTCGGGGTCGGAGGTTCCCCGGACGAAGTCGAGCAGTTCGCCATGGTCGATGGTGCCGCTCAGCGCTTCGAGCGCATCCGAGTGGCGGTTGAACGTCCTCGCGCTGTGGTCGGCGACGTACCGCCCGAAGTCGAACGTGTCGATGCGGTACCCGTCGAGGGGAACGCCGCCGCGCATGACGTTGTAGGTCACGTTGGCGACGTGGTGGGCGGTCGCCACCGGGTCGCTGGTGGCTTGCTGCGCGTCGGCGGGGGCCATGATCTCGTGCAGCGCCGATGCCGACTCGATCGGAACCCGCGCAAGGTCCGGCTTCGGTGGCGGACTGGTCCGAAGCCGGTGACGCAGGGCGGTGACGTCACTTTGTGATTGGAAGACGTCGGCGACGATGAACCAGGACGTTTCGCCGCCGGGAGGAAGCTCGAGTGTCGCCGACAGCAGGTAGGCGCCCGGCCTTCCCGTCACCAGATGGTTGGCGGCGACGTGGCCGCTGCCCTCGAAGGTGTCGATGGCCGACCGGTCGAGGGTGAGGGTGGAATTGGGCAGACCCGTCGACCAGGCCACGTTGGCTCGGAGCACCTCCGAAGCCTGCGGGCGGTCGGTGATGTGGGACTCGAGGGTGAATGCGGCCAGCCGAACGTCCTGCGCGAGCACCTCGCTGCGGCGATAGGCATTGGACAGATTGCGCATGCGCTCGTACACGTTCCTACCCAGGTCGGCAGGGAGGATCTGGACCAGGCCATCGATCAGGTCGACGGCGACGGAGGTATGGCCATGGTTTCTGAGGACGGCGTGGCGGACGAATCCGTCCCGAGCGCTCGACGACCATCGATAGCTGAACGACAAGCCGAGCGACTCTTGGCGCTCGCCGAAGACGACGGAATCGCCGGTGACCGTCTTGGCAACCGTTCGGTCGGGCGTCGGACCGGAGCAACGATCGAACGGTCGCCAGAGTCGGGTGCCCTCGTCGCTTCTGCTGCGGATGCGGGTCACGGGGCCCACGAGCCCGGCCGAGTCGTGGAGCCGGTCGTCCGTCTCATACGGGAACAGTGCACGATCGGCGTTCATCCGGCCGGCGGTGAGTGCCCCGGTGCTGGAGACGAACATCCAACGGTCGCCGTCGCTGACGACGCTCATCAGGAATGGGGACATCCGGGCGATGTCGGGGATCGCGTAGTGATCCAGCCCGTCGATGCAGGCCAGGCCCTCCACGCCGGCTGCGAGCGTGGTCTCAGACATCCTCGTACTCGTGAGGTCGGTCGCCGTTCAGCTCTTCGGCCGCCGCCGGCCATGGCTGGGGCAGCGTGCCCCGGAATGGGTGCTCTCCGGTGAGGAGCGTGGCGAGCGCGGCGGCCTCGCTGCCCGGGAGCCACGCGACAACCACCGAGTCGGCCCGGTCTATGAGGTCGGGTATCACCAGCGGACGGCCCGAGTACAGCACCAGGATCAGCCGGTCGACGGCTGCCCGGATCCGGTGAAACACTTTGCGCTGGTCTTCGGAGACGGTCGGGAGAGGTGTGTCGCCCGGCCCCTCGGCGTAGGGCTCCTCAGCGAGGCAGACGATGCCGGTGCCGATTCCGGTTCCGAAGTCGCCGTCTGCCGCGAACGTCACCTCGAGACCCGGGACTGTGCGGAGCCCGTCGAGCAGCGTCGAGCCGGTCGTGGTCGGACCGGCCGAGCCCTGCCAGGTCGTCGTCCATCCGCCGCATTGCAGACCCACGTCGTCGGCGGCGGCTCCGGCCACTCCGATCGGCTGCGCCCCGGTCCGGAGCGGAAGCCCACCATCGTCCTTGAGGAGCACCGCTCCGGCTCGCACCGCTTCGGCGGCCAGCGCTCGATGCTCGGATGAGCCGACGGCCGAGAGGGGAGGACGGGTGTCTTCGGGCTCGAAGAGGCCGATCGCGGCCTTGGCCCAGACGATCCGCCGCACCGCGTCGTCGATCCGGGGGAGGGGGATGCGCCCGTCGGCGGTGGCCGCGGACATGGCCGACAGGAAACGCTCGTAGTCGATGGGCACCATGACCATGTCGATGCCGGCATTGACGGCCCTGACGACGCAGTCTTCGTAGCTGGGAGCGATCTGGTCGATGCCCATCCAGTCGGAGACGACGAACCCCGAGAATCCCAGCTCGCCTTTGAGGACGTCGGTGAGCAGACGCCGGTGCCCGTGGAGCTTGATGCCGTTCCACGCGCTGTAGGACGCCATCACCGTCATCACGCCGGCGTCGATCGCATCGACATACGGGCGGAGGTGAATCGCACGGAACGCCGCCTCGTCGAGGCGGGTATCGCCTTGGTCGATGCGCCAATCCGAGCCCCATCCGTCCCACCAGCGGACCCACTCGGGTGTGGTCACCGAACCCCACACCGTGCCGCCGTCGCCGGCGTAGTGCTTGGCGCATGCCAGCACGCCACGCCTGTCGGCAGCCCCGGTCTGGAGGCCCCGAATGAAGGCCGCACCGAGCGCTCCGACGACGGCCGGATCCCGACTGAACCCCTCGTAGGTCCGGCCCCAGCGGATGTCGCCGGGAACGGCGACGGTGGGAGCGAAGTTCCATCGGATACCGGTCGCCCGCAGCTCGGTGGCGGTGACCCGCCCGATCCGCTCGACCAGGTCGACGTCGCCGGCGGCACCGAGTCCGATGTTGTGGGGGAACACCGTCGCCCCGGCCACGAGCGCATGGCCGTGCACCGCATCGACGCCGTACAGCAGCGGGGTCTTGCCGCCGGCCCCGGTGAAGTCCGACACCATGTCGGCCCAGGCTTTCACGGTGTTCGGTTCGGGTGCCCCGTTGCCTCCGCTCAGCACCGACCCGAGCTCCAGCTCGGCGGCTCGCTCCGGTTCGATCGCCTCGTTGGATGCCTGGGTCATCTGCGCGATCTTCTGGGGGAGCGACAAACCGTCGACGAGGGCCTCGACCCACGAGTCCGTCGCCGGCTCGTCTTCGTCGTCCGGAGTGGCCTGCGGAGCGCCGTTGGGATTGCTGGGGATGCCCGTCACTTGCTGACGCCCGCCAGACTGGCTCCTTGGAGGAAGACCTTCTGAGCGGCGAAGAACAGCAGCACCGGTACCGCCATTCCCAGGAGCGCCGTCGCCTGGATCAGGTGTGGCTGCTGGGCATACAGCGCATTGAACTGCTGCATCGCCACCGAGATCGGCTGTAGCTTCGGCTCTGCGGCGAGATAGATGAGCGGTTCGAAGAAGTCGTTCCATGCGAAGAAGAAGTGGAACAGCGACACCGCCACGATCGCCGGCCTGGCGTTGGGCAGGATCACCGACCACAGCGTTCGCAGCGGGCTGGCCCCATCGATGAGTGCGGCCTCATCGAGCGCCTTGGGAACGGTCAGGAAGTACTGACGCAACAGGAAGATGTTGTAGGCGTTGGCGAAGAAGTGGGGTATCAGCAACGGGAGCCAGGTCCCCACCCATCCCGCCCACGAGAAGAAGGCGAAGGTTGGGACCAGTGTCACGTAGCGAGGCAACACGATGGTCGAGATGAGGATCAGGAACAGGGTCTTCTTGAAGGGGAATCGGAACCGAGAGAACCCGTAGGCCACGCACACCGACGACGCCAGCGTCCCGACCACGCCGATGGCGGCGATGGCGAACGTGTTGAACAGGATGCGGGTCAGGTCGAGGGTGTTCCAGGCTTCCGAGTAGTTCTCCCACCGAGGATCGGCCGTATAGGTCGCCTCTAGCTGGCGCCACCGACCTTCCCACTCGATCGGTCCGGCCTCGATGTCGGCCGGGTCGATGAAGGTGCTCGACGTTCGGCCTGGCTGGAGGAGCGCCAGCGGGCGGACGCCGTCGTCCAACGGAACCTGGAGCACCGGGAGATCCTCGCCTTCGAACTCGAACGACTCCGGTTGGGAGGGGATGATCGGCGCCGATGGGTCGGAGATCATCGGGAGGTCTTTGAGCGAGGTCACCGCCATGTAGCCGAGCGGCGACAGATACCCGATGAGCAGGAGCGAGGCGAGCAGCGTCACGATCGCTCCCGTGAGAAAACGCCGCAGGTCGCGCGATGGCTCGGTGGCCTCGGGTTCGGCGGCAGAACGCATCTTTTCGAGCGTGGTGGTCATCGGGATCAGTCCTCCCCGAACTCGTAGTAGACCCAGTAGCGGGCGGTCCCGAACATGACCAGCGTCACCGCCATGATGATGATGAAGAGCATCCACGCCAGCGTGGCTCCGTAGCCCATGTCGTTGAACGTGAAGGCGGTCTTGAAGAAGTAGAGGCTGTAGAACAGCGTGGAGTTGGCCGGGTCTCCGGTGCCGTTCTTGAGAACGAACGGCACGAGGAAGTACTGGAACAACGCGATGATCGCCAGCACCACGTTGTAGAAGAGGATCGGCGAGATCATCGGGACGGTGATCGATCGGAACTTGTGCCACGTGTTGGCACCGTCCACCTCGGCCGATTCGTACAGGTCCGTGGGAATCCCCTGGATGCCGGCGATGAACAGCAGCATGGCGTTGCCGACGCCCCAGGCGCCGATGAGGGCGAGCGCCGGATAGATCCAGGTCGTCGAGTTGAGCCAGTCGGGTCCGCTGATCCCGACGGTTTCCAGCATCTTGTTCAGCCAGCCGGTCTGCGTGTTGAGGAACCCACTCCAGATGAAGACCACCGAGACGAACGGCACGATGGTCGGCATGAAGAACAGGGTTCGAAAGAAGGGCTTCCCCCACAGGCTCTTGGAGGTCAGCAGCCAGGCGAAGGCGAGCGGCAGGGCGATCGAGAAGGGAATCATGATCGCGGCGAACTTCACGGTCACGCCCAGCGACTCCCAGACCAGCGGATCGCCAAACCACTGCCGATAATTGTCGAGGCCGATGAAGCGGGCGTCCTCCGGCCGGATCAGGTCGAACTCCATGAAGGAGAAGACCAACGAAGCGAGCATCGGGAGGAGAAAGAACAGGATGAATCCGATGATCCACGGCGAGATGAACAGCAATCCCCATCGCCGCTGGGTTCGTTCGATACTGCTGGTCTCCACCGGGGGTGCCGCTGATTCCACGGCGTTGGCGGTCATGTCCATCCTCCTCGTTTGAGGGTGGGGGAGGGGCCGAGGGCGCCCCACCCCCACGAGATGCCGGTCAGCCGGCTTCGGCGTAGATGCCCTCGAGATCGTCGAGCAGTCCGTCGATCTCGGCGTCGACATCGAGGCCCGGAGTCGAAGTCAGATTGCTCCAGAAGGCGCCCCACCGATCTTGAGCCTTCAGGAAGTTGGGCATGTCCTGCTCATGGCTCGGAATGTCGGGGAACTCGAGGCTGGCGCGAGCCACCTCCCAATTCACGCCCTGGGGGTACTTCTCGTCCTGAGCGGCGAAGAAGTCGTCCTGGAGGGACTCCAAGGCGGGCATTGCACCGTAGGTGTCCAGCAGCGCCGGAGCGCCGTCGGTGATGAGGTAGGTGAGCACGTCGAATGCCTCGGCCGGGTGTTCGCTGGTGTTGAGAATCCGGAACACGTCGGCGTGCAGCGCGGCGGTGTAGGTGCCGTCGTTCTCGGGCACGACCGCCAGGTCCCAGTCTTCGCCGACACCGGTCAGGCAGCACGTGTACCAGAGGTGGGTGTGCGCCATCGCCACGTTGCCGGAATCGAACGGGTTGCCGGCCGCCAGGATGTCACTGCCCTCGTACTCGGCGTTCGGGATGAAGTGATCCGTCCAGACGCCGTCGTAGTACCACTTGAAGGCATCGCGCCAAGCATCCGGCACGTTGGGAGTGCCGTCGGCGTTGGTCATCTCACCGGCGCCGAACATGGTCGCGAACCGCTGCGGCTCGGTCCACTGATCCACATATCCGAACTGGACGATGTTGTCGGCGTCGAAGTCGGCGCTGGTGGCATCGTTGCCGTTGGCGTCGACAGTCAGGAACTGTCCGATCTCTCTGACCGTGTCCATATTCCAGGGCTTGCCGTCGTACTCGGCGCCAAACTCCTGCGGGGGATAGGGGAGGCCGGCCTCGTCGAACAGTGCAGTGTTGTAGAACATCATGGCCGGGAAGACGCCGAACGGCAGGCCCACCAGTCCCTCGTCGGTCCGCCACACGTCGACCTGCTCGGCAGGCCACAGCGACAGGTCGAATCCGGCGTCGGCCGCCAGTGGTTCGAGGTCCATCCAGCGCCCGTTGAAGGCGTGGGCGCCTCGAATGCCGACCGGGCCGACGATGTCGGGGGCGTTGCCCGAGGCGATCTGGGTGGAGAGCGTGTCATACGCCACGTCGTTCTGGACGATCTCCAGCTCCAGTTCGATCGCGTCCTGTGAGGCGTTGTAATCGGCTACGACTGCTTCTTGGGCCTCGATCTGTTCCGGATTTCCACCGGTGCCGAGACCCACGAACCACCGAATCGTGGTCCGATCGCCCATGTCCGCTTCGGTGTCGGCCTCCTCCGCCGGAGCCTCTTCGGCGGGTTCGGTCTCGGTGGCCGTCTCGGATGCCTCGGTCGTTTCGGTGGCCCCTTCCTCGGCGCCCTCGGTGGTGGCGCTGCCGCCGTCACCGCATGCGGCGACGATGAGTGCCAGCACGGCAATCAAGGCCATCCATCGCAGTTTCTTCATCAGTCTCCTCCTGGAGTCGGTTCGTCGTCTTCTGGTCGGGTTGGTTGTGTCGGTGGATCCTCGGTGGACCCGGATCTTGGTTGAGCGTTTGGGAGCGCTCCCAGTTCGGGGCGGGGGCAGATCATGGGTAGGGGGTCTGGAATCTCAATCCGGGGCCGACCCTCCTCGCTCGGGGGAGGTCGAACCGCAGGACTCCCGGATGACCAGTTCGACCGGCATGATCTCGGTCGTGGCCTCGGCATCGGGGTTGGCGATTCTCTCGTTGAGAAGTTGAACGGCACGAGCACCCGTCTCTGCCACTGGTTGGCGCAGGGTGGTGAGTGGTGGGGTGGAGCGGTCCGAGGCGGGGAGCCCGTCGAATCCGACCACGGCGACGTCGCCGGGGACATCGAGGTCGGCGTCTTGGAGCGCTCGCAACGCTCCCATCGCCATGGTGTCCGAAGCGACGAACACCGCCTCGGGTCCGGCGGGGATCAGCCGCTGCATGGCCGAGTAGCCGCTGGCCTCCGAGTAGTCGCCCTCGGCGCGGAGCGCCGGGTCGAGGGCCAGACCGCACTCGGCGAGCCCCTCCACGAAGCCACCGAACCGGTCGGTGCCGGCGGTGGTCGAGGTGGGAGCGCCGATCAGTCCGATCCTCCGGTGCCCGCACCCGGCGAGATGGATGGCGGCCTGCCGGGCTCCGCCCCAATTGTCGGCGTCCACGTAGCTGACGCCGTCGACATCGGGACGCCCGATCATGACCACCGGGATCTCGCCGACCGCAATCCTGGCGAGGAGCGGGTCGCCCATGCGGGTGGCGGTGATGATCACGCCGTCGAGGAATCCGGAGGTGACGACCCGGGGGTAGAGCTCGGCCTCCTCGGCCTCGCTCTGGAAGAGGAACAGCGACAGCGTGGTGCCGGATTGGTTGCTCTCGGCACTGATTCCTTGGATGAGACGAGGAAAGTACGGGTCCTGGAAGAGGTTGTGGACCCGGCTGGGGATGACCAGTCCGATGACGCCGCTGCGCCGTGATACCAGTGAGCGGGCCGCAACATTCGGCGTGTAGCCGGTGGAGCGGATGACCGCCTGGACCCGGGAGCGCACCTTGGGGCTGACGCTGGTCTCGTCGTTGATCACTCTCGAGACGGTGGAACGCGACACGCCGGCCAATCGACCGATGTCCTCGAGCGTGAGCTTCACCGTTCCTCCCTCGTTCGGGTCGCCCCTTCGGGTCTTCCCTTGAGAGCCCTCTCCGATTTCTCGATCTCGTCTCGGTTTGGGAGCGCTCTCAAGCGCACCCTATCGGACCGCGGGGCGGCGTGTCAAGCGTTCCACCGTGAGGGGGACTGCTGCTGGAGTGGCGAGGGAATCGGGTCGAAGGCCCCTGGCAGGGTCGGGTCCACCAGATAGGGTCCGCTCCAGCGACAGGAACGAGGTGCACGTGCTTCCACGCGAGCGAGTGCTGGCCAGTCTCAACCACCGGGAGCCCGATCGCGTCCCGATCGTGCTGGGGGTGAGCAACGCCACCGGGATCAAGATGAAGCCGTACCGCCAGCTGCGGCGGATGCTCGGGGTGGAGGCGCCGGACCGGTACCTCTATCGCTGGCCGGAGCTGGGCACGGCGCTACCCGACGAGGAGGTGCTGGTCCGGCTCGGAACCGATGTCCGAGGGGTCTGGGACCTCGAGCCCGCCGACGTGCTGACCGCGAATGCCGAACGTCCGGACCACAGCGACTACCTGAATTCCTGGGGCTCGGGAGCCCGCGAGGTGCGGCCAGGCGAATGGTTCCCGATGGTCTGCCCGCTGGCGTCGGCCACGACCGTCGCCGAGATCGAGTCGTACCCGTGGCCCGATATGAATGACCCGACGCGGGTTGCGCACGTCGCCGCGGAGGCCGAACGGCTGGCGGCCGATGGCCGGTACGCAATCATGGCCACACCATGGCTGCTGTTCCCGTTGGAGCGAGCGTTCGCCATGCAGGGGATGGACACGTTTCTCATGAACATGGCGCTCTACCCCGACTTCGCCGAGGCGCTGCTGTGGAAGATCGAAGCGCTGTGCAAGACGCTGATGGGTCACTTTCTGGAGGCGCTCGGCCCCAATGTCGACATCATCAAGATCGGTGACGACCTCGGCACCCAGGAGAGCCTGTTGATGTCGCCGGACATGTACCGGGCGATGCTCAAACCGGTGCATGCCGACTATCTGGCATTCATCCGGTCGAGGACGGACGCCAAGATCTTCTTCCATACCGATGGTGACGTGTTTCCGCTGATCGACGATTTCGTGGAGATGGGGGTAGACGTTCTGAATCCCATCCAGACATCGGCCGGGAAGATGTCGGATCTCGTGGAGCTCAAACGCCGCTGGGGAGACACGCTGACCTTCTGCGGCGCGATCGACACACACCGGATCTTGCCGACCGGGTCCCCTCGCGAGGTCGCGGACGAGGTCCGTCGAGTGATCGAGATCATGGCCCCCGGCGGTGGCTACATGGTCAGTTCGGTACACACGGTGATGGACGACGTCCCGGCCGAGAACATCCTCGCCATGGTCGATGCGGTCCTCGATGCCGACCCGGCGGCGGCCGAGTCGCCGGTCCGGCCATGACCGAGGGCAAGGGTCTGGACGACCTCTACGACGCCATCGTCGACGGCGACGCCGCCCGGGCGGTTGAACTCACAGAACAGGGCCTCGACGCGGCCATCCCGCCGACCCGGCTTCTCTACGACTCCATGATCCCGGCGTTGGAAGAGGTGGGTCGGCTCTTCGAGTCCGGCACCTACTTCTTGCCGGAGATGCTGATTGCCGCCCGTGCGATGCAGGCTTCGATGGACCTTCTTCGTCCGCTCATCGTGCAGGCGGGCGTCGAGCCGCTCGGGCGGTTCGTGATGGGAAGCGTCGCCGGTGACATTCACGACGTGGGGAAGAACCTGTGCAATGTGATGCTGGAGGGTGCCGGTTTCGAGGTGATCGACCTCGGTGTGAACGTCCCAGGGCGGGTCTTCGTGGAGGCCATCATCGAGCATCGGCCGCTGGCGGTGGGGATGAGTGCATTCCTGACCACCACCATGAGCGAGCTGGAACAGAACATCGAGTTGTTCGTGCGAGAAGGCGTCCGCGACGGTGTGGCGGTGTTGGTGGGGGGTGCGCCGATCAACGCCGAGTTCGCCGAGCAGATCGGCGCGGACGGCTTTGCTCCCGATGCCAGCTCGACGGTTCGCGTGACCAAATCGCTCGTCGGAGTGTGACGTCGCGGACGGCGACGGAGTCGTGATCGCCGGGCCGGCCGACGGACGGAGTGCTCGACACGAATGGATGGCACCGGTCATCATGGTCGATCGAGATGAGCGGGCAGCGCAGGTGGAGTCCCCAGGCCGTGGCGATCGTGGCACGCCTTCAGGAACAGGCCTACGGCCGGCTGGCAGAGGGCCTGGGATTCGGATGGGACCCGATTCGAGCGCACCGGCATCTGGCGGGCTCCGGCCTGGACCCCGAGCGGATGGCCTCAGGCCGTGCGGAACGCAGATGGGGAGCCCTCGTCGACGTCGAAGACTGGGGCCTCATCGACTCGGTGGCAGAGCGGTTCCTGGCCCGGTACGGCAACCTGCAGGCTCCGACACCGTGGGAGGACCCCAACCTCTTCCCGATGATGACGTGGATGGCGGACACCCTCGAGCAGACGTACGCCCGGGTGGGAATCGATCTCGAGGGAGGGGCTCTGGTCGGCACGCTGCCCTCCGGCAACGTCAATGCGGTGGCGTTGGAGGTGCCGGAGACCGGTGAACGGGTCGTGCTGTTCGAGCAAGGCTTGTTCCACTTCGTTCAACAGGTGGCGGTGGCCATCGGTTTGGCGATGCCGACCGTGCAGATCGACTCGGGAACCCGGACGCCGCGTTTCGGGGACGTGGCGACCGGGGGCGCCGATCCGGAAGCGGCAACTCGTCAGATGATGCGGTCGACGGTCGCCTACCTCACCGAAGGGAATCCCCGGTTGGCGAAGCCGGTCGAGCCGTCCGGCGGAGCGTTTCTGACCGCCATGCATCTCGTCCGGGTGTCGGAGATGTTCGTGCTCGCCCACGAACTCATGCATGTGCATCGCGGACACCTGGCGTACTGGGACGAACCGGACGAGGTGGGCCGCGCCATGGAGTTCGAGGCGGACGAGGTGGGGGCCACGGTGGCCATCGCCGCACACATCGCCGACGGGGGTTCCCCGGCCATCGGTCTGTGGGGTTGCGACATGGCGCTCATGTGTCTGTGCCTCATCGAAGCGGCTCGCGGCGTGCTCAAGGAGGGGGAGGGATGGACGCCGTCCACCGGTTCTTCGCATCCGTCGGCTTTCGTCCGCCGGAGCCGGCTCCGAGAGGTGACGCTGGCGGAGTTGCGCCGATACCGAACGCCGCCGGAGGCCGTGGCGGCCGAAAAGATCCTGCGGTTCACCGATGCCGCGATCGGACCGGTGTGGGACGCGGTGATGGCGCATGTGGCGAGGCTGGCGAGGGAGGGGGTGCGTCGCTCGCCACCCTGGGCGTGACCGGCATCACCCACCCTGTTGTGGCCAGTACAGGGGCGACAGCTCCTCCACCTTCGACACGATCTTGTGGGAGCTGAGGATGTCCGACATCATGGCCACATCCCCGGTCTGGCAGCTGACGACGAGGACCCCGGTGCCCTCCTCGGACATCCGCCGGAAGTCGAGCTGTTGGGAATCGGGGTACACCCGCCTGATGAACTTCAGGAGAGATTCGAGCTTGTTGGTGTCGTCGATGTGGATCTCGAGCCGGGCAGGGACCTCTTCCTTTCGTCGGGCGATGGCGGCATCGATGGCGCGGAGGCCGTACAGCGTGGCCAGCGTGACGACGGTTCCGATGATCGCCAGCCAGTAGGTGCCGGCTGCCGAGGCCATCCCGATCGAGGCGGACACCCAGAGACCGGCGGCGGTGGTGAGCCCGCTCACGAAGGCACCGTCGCGAAAGATGGCTCCGGCGCCGAGGAAGCCGACTCCGGAGACGATCTGGGCGGCGATCCGTGACTCGTCCGGCCCCTCGAAGCCGGTGATGGACGCAATCGAGAAGACGGCCGCTCCCACACCCACCAACGTGTGGGTCCTCAGTCCGGCCGCCTTGCGGGAGGTCTCCCGCTCGAACCCGATGAGCCCACTGCACAGACCGGCCAGGACCAGGCGGGCGAGGATCGTTACAGGATGCATGGCTGGTTCCTTCCCGGAGACGGGTGGTGGAGTATCGCACTCCGTCACCGGAGAAGACGGGGTGAACCACGATTCAGATAGCCCGGAGGGCCACACCGAGCGCGATCATCGATCCCGCAGACCCTTGCCTGCCAGGATCTTGTCGACAGAGCGCTCGATCCGGGCCTGCCGGGTTTCAGGCTTCTTGGCCCCCGAGAAGTGCAGGTGGTACTCCCGCTGCCGCCCCGGCGTCAGCGACTCGAATGCCGCCTCGAGTGCTGGGTCCCCGTCGAGGCGGTTTCGGAGCTCTTCGACGAGTTCCAGCTCGGGTGGGGGACCGACCTCCAAGCCGGCGTCCTCGACCTCGATGGCCTCGTCGATGGAAGCGCGGATGGTGCCCTCGAGCCGCTCCACGTCTTCGACCGAGGTGATCTCGATTCGGCGAGCCGACCGGGAGTTGGGGCCCTGCGCCGTGAGGACACCGGCAGGGTCGGCGAGCAGGGCACCCTTGAAGAACATCACCGAGAGGAAACTCTTCATCTCCTGGAGGATGAGGATGTTCTTCCCTTCGTGGCCGTAACGGGCTTCCCCCACTTGATCGACTCGGTCAGTTGGCAATCGAGGAGAATGGGTCGGAGGGCGGCGATCTCGTCGGGCCACTGCTCGGATCCCTCCAGGTAGGCATCGACATCGGGGTAGTGCTCCACGGCGCCGAGCGTACCGGCGGCGGTGCAGGTTCGGTGGCGCTCTCGGCCTCCAGAAGGGAGAGGCACCCAAACCCCGAGTAGGGCCATCGGGGCTGTTCCCGATGACCCACTGCCCTAAGGCGATCAGGGGCGGATCGGCACAATGGTCGCATCCCCCGAGATGACTGAGGTTGCACGCGATGACGAAATGGGTCTACGGATTCGACGAATTGGACGCCGCCGAAGCGGCGATGGACGGCTCGTGGGACGGGGTGCGGAGTCTGCTGGGGGGCAAGGGCGCCAACCTCGGTGACATGACGCGGCTCGGTGTGCCCGTGCCGCCGGGCTTCACCATCACCACCCAGGCCTGCAACGCCTATCTGGCCGAAGGAGACCAGTTCCCCGACGGATTGCTCGAACAGGTGGGGGAGCGCCTGGCGGCGATCGAGCAGGCGACCGGCAAGTCCTTCGGTGACCGAACCAACCCGCTGTTGGTCTCGTGCCGATCGGGCGCGAAGTTCTCCATGCCCGGCATGATGGACACGGTCCTCAACATCGGGCTCAACGACGATGTCGTCAAGGGTCTCCTGGAGCTGACCGCCGACGAGCATTTCGTGTACGACTCCTATCGCCGGCTGGTGCAGATGTTCGGATCGGTGGTACTGGGAGTGCGTGACGAGCCATTCGAGCAGGTCCTGGAGCGCTACCGGCATGAGCGCGGCGTCGCCAATGATGCAGATCTCACCGCCGGCGATTTTCAGGCGATCACCGACGAGTTCAAGGGGATCGTGGAACGGTACGCCGGAAGGCCATTCCCGGAGGCGCCCCGTGAACAGCTGAAACTGGCGATCGAGGCCGTGTTCCGGTCGTGGAACGGCAAACGTGCCAACGACTATCGGAACGCGGCGGGTATCCCGCACGATCTGGGAACGGGAGTCAACATCCAGACGATGGTCTTCGGGAACATGGGCGCGGACTCGGCCACCGGTGTGGCGATGTCGCGCAATGCCACCACCGGTGAACCGAAGATCGAAGGCGATTATCTGGTCAACGCCCAGGGCGAAGACGTGGTGGCCGGTATTCGGGTCACCAAGCCGATGGACGAGCTGGCGATGGAGATGCCCGAGATGTACGCCCAGTTCTCGGAGATCGCCTCCAGCCTCGAACGCCACTACCGCGACATGCAGGACATGGAGTTCACGATCGAGCGAGGAAAGCTCTGGCTGCTCCAGACCCGAGACGGCAAGCGAACGGCCCAGGCGGCCGTTCGGATCGCAGTCGACCTGGCCGAGGAGCAACTGATCACTCGGGAGGAGGCGTTGATGCGGGTGACGCCGGGACAGGTGGACTTCTTCCTCCACCCCTCGTTCGTGCCCGAGTCGAAGTCCGAGGCGGTCGCATCCGAACGGCTGCTCGCAACCGGGCTGAACGTCTCGCCCGGTGCGGCGGTCGGCGTCGTGGCGTTCGATGCCGACCTCGCCGAGCGTTGGGCAAAGGACGGTCGCGACGTGATCATGGTCCGGCCCGAGACGAAGCCCGACGATGTCCACGGGATGCTGGCATCCAACGGAATCCTCACCAGTCGCGGTGGCCGGACCAGCCACGCGGCGCTGGTGGCCCGCCAATTCGGAAAGCCCGCCGTGGTCGGTGCCGAACAGATCGTGATCGATCTGGCCGATCGAGTGCTGGTGGCCGGCGAGACGTCCATCGCCGAAGGAGAGTGGATCTCGCTCGATGGAACCAGCGGCGAAGTGTTCGTCGGTCAGCTGACGACCCAAACGCCCGACCTCGAGAACGAGTGGCTTCGGAAGCTGTTGGAGTGGGCGGACGAGACCCGCGACATCGGTGTCTGGACGAACGCCGACCATCCCGAAGACGCTCGGCTCGCCCGAAGCTACGGGGCCGAAGGGATCGGCCTCACCCGTACCGAGCACATGTTCTTCGATCCGGCGCGGCTCCCGATCGTCCAGCGAATGATCACCGCAACGATTCCGGCCGATCGGACCGACGCGCTGGCCCAGTTGCTGCCGTTCCAACGCGATGATTTCGCCGGGCTGTTCCGGGCGATGGACGGGTTGCCGGTGACCATCCGGCTGATCGATCCGCCCCTGCACGAGTTCCTGCCGAGCTTCGAGGATCTGACCTTCGACCTCACCGACCTCAAGCTCCGAATTCAGTCGGCCTCGTCGCTGAAGGAGATCAACGAGCTCCTGTCGCGGATCGAGGAGGAAGAGCACATGCTGGCCCGGGTCGAGAGCCTGCGCGAGGCCAATCCCATGCTCGGCCTCCGGGGGGTGCGACTCGGCATCATGCTGCCCGGTCTCACCAGAATGCAGGTGCGCGCCATCTTCGAGGCGGCGTGCGAGGTGACCCGCGAGGGCATCGAAGTCCATCCCAAGATCATGATCCCTCTGACGGCGCACGTGAACGAGTTGGCCAGGCAGCGGTCGGAGCTGGAGGACGAAGCGAGGGCCGTGATGGCCGAGCAGGAGGTCGACATCGATTATGCCTTCGGCACGATGATCGAGATACCGAGGGCGGCGCTCACCGCGGATGAGATCGCCGAACACGCCGAGTTCATCTCGTTCGGCACCAACGACCTGACCCAGATGACCTTCGGCATCAGCCGTGACGACGCCGAGAAGGCGTTCCTCGTGCAGTACCTCGAGGACGGCATCCTCGAACGGAACCCGTTTGCGACGATCGACTCGGCCGGTGTCGGACAGCTGATGCAGATCGCGGTCGACAAGGGGCGGAAGGCACGGCCCGGCCTGCACGCCGGCATCTGTGGCGAACACGGTGGTGACCCGGAGTCGATCGCCCTCTGCCGGCGCATCGGGCTCGACTACGTCAGTTGCTCGCCGCCCCGGGTTCCCGTTGCCCGCCTGGCGGCGGCCCAGGCAGTGTTGAACACCTGAGGAGGCGCCGGGCCGGCGTCGACCGCCACCCGGATGGTTCGGCGAGCGTTCAGCTCGCCGAATCCGCTTCGACCGAGACCGCGGTTCCGAACGCCAGGAGTTCGGCGGCGCCACTCATCACCATCGACGTCTGGAACCGCACGTTGATGACTGCGTTGGCGCCGAGGGCGGCTGCCTCGGCGACCATGCGATCGAGCGCTTGCTCGCGAGCCTCGCCGAGCAGCTTGGTGTACTCCGATATCTCCCCGCCGACGATGTTCCGAAACAGCGCAGTGATGTCGCGGCCGACGTGGCGGGCACGAATCGTGTTGCCGCGCACCAGTCCCAACGATCGGGCGATCCGGTGGCCGGCCACCTGTTCGGTCGTGACGACGATCATTTCTCAACCTTTCGATATCGGTCGCTTCTTCCGGATCGCACCTGGTCGACGGTGACCGACGCGAACAGCGCACCCACCGCCAGCCAGAAGCCGACGACGATCGCCACCTGGAAGAGGTTCTGACGCTCGGTCGAAGCCTGCCAGAGGGCGTACCCGGCGGTCGATGCCGCCCAGATCACCAGCAGGGTCCAACCCAGCCGGCGCAGGGTGCGTGAGGTTCGGGATCGGGGACGCTCGTCCCACAGGCTGTCATCCGGGACATGGAATCTCGAAGTCATGGTGAGCTCCTTCATCTCCAGCAACGACTCGGTCAGGGCGCGACAACTCGAGCATCCCTCGATATGGAGCAGCACCCGTTGGGCATCCGCCTGGGTCAGCTCACCGTCGACGAATCCGGAGATCAGCACCTCATCGAAGGAATGGTGGGCGGTCATTGCTCCTCCCGAGTGACGGCCAGCAGCATCCGCAGCTGCCTGCGGGCGGCGTGAAGCCTCGACATGACGGTTCCTTCCGGGATCCCAAGGACGCCGGCGATCTCGCGGTACGAGAGGCCGTGATGGTCGCGCAGAACGAAGATCTCCCGATGTGCATCCGAGAGGCTCGAGACAGCCTCCCAGATCTGTCGGCGCAGCTCCGACTGCTCGACGGCTTCGGCGGGCGTGGCCGAGCGATCGGTCACAGGACGACCGCCCCCGGCCGAAGCACCGGACTCCAGCCAGGCATCGAGCGACTCGTGGCGGCGGACCCGTTCTCGTCGCCGCAGATCGCGGATGCGGTTCCGAACGATCTGGTAGAGCCATGGTTCCATCGGACGTCGGGGGTCGAACCGGTCGAGAGTCTGGATGAACTGTTCGGTGGCGTCCTGGGCCGCATCCTCGGCGAGCTGGCGGTCTCGGCTGATCTGCAGGGCGCAGAGGTAGGAGGTTCTTCCGGCCACACGGGCCAGGGCTTCCAATGCGTCTCGGTCACCATCGAGGGCACCCACGACGAGCGCGGCGGCCGTTGGAGGAACCTGGGCGCTCATCGAGGTCAGCATCGTACCCTTCCTACGCACGACCCTCCGGGTTCATTCACCTTCGGGAGGCGATGACCGACGCGAGTGGATACGGTCAGGGGATGGAACGATTCGATGCTGAGGCGATCACCCACATGCTGGTCGTCGACGATCCCGGCTCGAGCCGAGATTGGTACGTCCGGTCCCTCGACGCGGCGGTCTTCGGGGAGTACGGCACCTCGGTGGTGCTCGACCTCCTGGGTACGTGGCTGTTGCTGGTGAGCGGAGGTGGGCCCACCCCCGGCAAACCGACGGTGGAGCTGGCGCCTCCCTCCGACCCCGACCGACCGAGTGCCCAGATCATCTTCCGAGTGGAGGACTGTGAGGGGACACACCGTCTCCTGACCGAACGTGGTGTGCAGTTCTTGGCGCCGCCGGTGGACCGGGGAGGCGAAATCCGCGCATTCTTCCGCGACCTGGACGGTCACCTCTTCGAGATCTCCGAGCTCACCTGATGGGGGAGGCCTCACCCGGAGGCGGCCCAACCACGGGGGTAGCATCGCCGTCCGTCACCGGAGAGGATGCACCGTGCTCGACAAGCTGTTGGCCAATCTGGAGGGAGTCGACCTGGAGAAGGTTGGAGAGGCAGTAGAGGCCGTCTGGGAGGACCGGGACAAGATCGGAGAGAGCGTCAATCTGGTCTGGGATCACAAAGACGAGTTCTTGGGGGTCATCGAGTTCTTCCAGGAGCATCGGGAGGACGTCCTGGAGCTGATCCAACGCCTCCCGGAGCTGTTGGGGAAGTCCGGTGCGGGTCTGCACAACGCCGGTGAGGCGGCGGTGGGAGCCGCCGCCCTCTTGGCGGGGAGCGAGAAGACGTCGGCCGAGCGGTCGGCATCGGGTCTGACCAAGCTGGCCGCCACGGTCATCGACAAGTGCACCGAGGAGATGCGAGACGCAGCCGCCGCCCTCGACAGCGTGAGAGCCGCGGTCGCACAGGTCAAGATCCCCACCATTCAGCCCACCTACGCCAAGGTCGGTTCCCTGAAGGTCATCTCGGGTCTGGACTTCGGAGAGGAGAGCCTCACCGAGGACATCGCCGACCGCATCGACGACGGTGCGTCGCGGCTGGGCCGTATCGCCGACCAGTTCGAGGACCTGTCGGAGAAGCTCGAGCAGCTCTCCGGCCGGCTGGCGGAAACCGGAGATGATCTGGCCGTGGTCGGCGGGCGGCTCCAAGACTCGGGCGAGACACTCCAAGGGTTGGCCTCGTTTGGTGGCTCGTCCGCCACCCGACGGTCGAAACCAAGGCGGTGAGGATCGGTGTGGCGGAGGCCGCGAGGTCGCGTCGATCCGACGCTCCGGACCGCCTGCGACTCAAGCGGTTGCCGGAGGGCCGCTCACACCACGTGGTCCGTCGAGTAGGTGACGAGGGTTCGCATGTAGTTGGCCCGCTCGAAGGCTCCGGGATCGGGTGCGTTGATCTGGCTGAGGCTCCCGCGTGCCTGTCGGACCGACTCGTACTCTCGCTCCTCCAGCCAAGTTCGCAGCCCTTCGACCACCCTGGCGAGGTGCTCGGGGCCGTGGCGTAGCAACGCAGAGGCCATCATCGCCACGTTCGCCCCGGCCAGCGTCAGCTTGATGGCCTCCTCGGCAGAGTGGACGCCGGTGGTTCCGGCCAGATCGCAATCGACCCGACCGAAGAGCAGCGCCATCCAACGGAGGACCAGCCGAAGCTCGTCCGAGGTCGACAGCACCAGATCGGGAGCGACGTCGAGGGTGTCCAGGTCGATGTCGGGTTGGTAGAAGCGGTTGAAGAGGACCAGGGCATCGGCGCCGGCATCCACGAACCGCCCGGCCATGTGGGCCATCGATGAGAAGAAGGGGCCCACCTTCACGGCCAGTGGAACCGCCACCGACTCGCGAACCGTCTCGACGAGATGGAGGTACTGGCGCTCGACCATCTCGGCGGTGGCGTTGGCGTCGGCCGCGATCAGGTAGATGTTCAACTCGAGTGCATCCACCCCCGCATCCTCCAGAATCCGCGCATAGAGGGTCCATCCACCCGATGTGGTGCCATTCAGGGAGGCGATGACCGGGATCGACAGCTCGCGTTTGGCGGCGTGGACCAGGTTCAGATACTCGGTTGGCCCGGTGTTGTACTCGTCCATCTCCGGGAAGTACCCATCCGTCGCCTCTGGGAAGATCTCGGCGCCGAACTCCAACCCATGATGGACCGCCATCGCATTGTGCTCGATCTGCTCCTCGAACAGGCTCGGGAGCACGACGGCGGGAGCACCGGCTTCGGCCAGCGCGTGGAGGCGATCCAGGTCGCCGGTCATGGGGGATGCGGAGGGCACGATCGGATGGGCGAGGTCCAGGCCGAGGTACTGCGTGGAGAGATCTACCGGCATCTGCGTCATCCTTCCGTCAGCTCGGCGTACTCGGCCGTCCGGTGAATGGTGACCATCTGCTCGTACAGATGCCACCGATCGTCGATGTCTTGTTGGGCTTTGGCCATCAACTCGTCGGCGTGGTCGGGGTTCACCCGGCGGAGCATCGAGAATCGAGCCTCCTTGGCCGCGAACTCCTTGAAGGGAATCGTCGGTTCTCGGCTGTCGAGCCGCAGCCCGGGATCCCCGGCCTCCTCCCTGGCCGGGTCGTAGCGGAACAGCGGCCAGTAGCCGGACTCGGTGGCCTCCTTCTGATGGCTCATCTGGGTCGACATGTCGATCCCGTGGGCGATGCAGGGGCTGTAGGCGATGACCAGCGATACGCCCGGATGGGCTTCGGCCTCGGCAAACGCACGGACGGTCTGTGTCATGTTGGCCCCCATCGCCACCTGTGCGACGTACACGTTCCCATAGGACATGGCGATTTGGGCGAGGTCCTTCTTTCCGGTGGCCTTCCCACCGGCCGCGAACTTGGCCACCGCCGCCCGAGGCGTTGCCTTGGAGGCCTGGCCGCCGGTGTTCGAGTACACCTCGGTATCCATCACCAGGATGTTCACGTCCCGGCCGGAGGCGAGCACATGATCCAGGCCGCCGAAGCCGATGTCGTAGGCCCAGCCGTCACCGCCCACGATCCAGATCGACGTGCGGACCAGACCGTCCGCCACTGCTTCGAGACGCCGAGCGAGGGGCCCCTCCATCGGCGCCAGAAGCTCCCGGAGCCTGGCGACGCGTTCTCGTTGTTCGGAGATGCCGGCGTCGGTCGTCTGGTCGGCATCGAGAATGTCGACCGACAGGGGTCCGATCTCAGGGGCGAGGGCGGTCACCAGGAGTCGGGCATCGGCATCGAGCTGGTCGATCGCCAGCCGCATTCCGAGCCCGAATTCGGCATTGTCCTCGAACAGAGAGTTCGACCACGCGGGCCCCCTCCCGTCGGAGTCCTGGGCCCACGGTGTCGTCGGCAGGTTGCCACCGTAGATCGACGAGCAGCCCGTGGCGTTGGCGATCATGAGCCGGTCACCGACCTGCTGGCTGACCAGCTTGAGGTAGGGCGTCTCGCCGCAGCCGGCGCACGCCCCCGAGAACTCGAAGAGTGGCTCGACCTGTTGGGACCCCTTGACACTGGCGAGCTTCAACTCGCGTCTCGCCGGCGTGGGGATGGTGAGATAGAAGTCGAAGGCGGCTCGCTCGTCCGCCAGGTGGGGTTGCTTGTCCTCCATGTTGATGGCCTTGTGCTTGACGGCCTCCTTCGAGAACGCCGGGCACACGTCTACGCAGACGCCGCACCCGGTGCAGTCGTCCGGCGCCACCTGCACCGTCAACAGCTTGCCGCTCCACTCCCGCCCCGACGCCTCCTTCCAGCGGAACGATTCCGGGTGCCCGTTCTCGACCGCGCTCGGGTCGAACACCTTGAATCGGATGGCCGCGTGTGGGCAGACGAGGGCACACCGGGCGCAGTCGATGCAGATGTCGGGATCCCAGATGGGGATCTCATGGGCGATCGAGCGCTTCTCGTACTGGGTGGTCGCCGTCGGGAAGGTCCCATCGACCGGGAGCGCCGAAACGGGCAGCAGGTCACCTTGGCCCGCCATCATCATCGCCGTGACCCGCTGAACGAAGTCGGGGGCATGCTCCGGTACGACGGGGGCGGGCACTCGATCGCTCGTCACGGCGTCGGGAAGGCTCACCTGGACGAGTCCGTCCAGGGCCGAATCGATGGCCGTCAGATTGCGCCGGACCACCACCTCGCCACGTTTCCCGTAGGTCTTGATCGTTTGGGACTTGATGGCTTCGATCGCATCGTCGGTGGCCAGAAGGTCGGTCAGGGCGAAGAAGCAGGTCTGGAGAACCGTGTTGACCCGTCCGCCGAGCCCGGCCTCCCGTGCGATCCGGTGCGCATCGACGATCCACAGGTCGACGTTCTTGTCGAGGATCGCCTGCTGGGTGCGCCCCGGGAGCCGGTCCCATACCTCTTCCGAGGAGAAGGAGGAATTGAGAAGGAACGTAGCTCCCGGAGCTGCATTCTCGAGCACATCGATCTGCTCGAGAAGGCCGAACTGGTGACAGGCGACGAAGTTCGCCCGGCCGATCAGGTACGTCGACTCGATGGGCCGGGGCGAGAAGCGCAGGTGGGATACGGTGCGAGACCCGGACTTCTTCGAGTCGTAGACGAAGTAGCCCTGGGCGAACAGCTCGGTGTGGTCTCCGACGATCTTGACGGAGTTCTTGTTGGCGCCCACGGTGCCGTCCGAGCCCAGGCCGTAGAACAGCGCCCGGGTCACGTCGTCGGGCTCTGCCCATTCCGAATCGTGGTCGAGCGAGAGATGGGTGACGTCGTCGACGATCCCCACGGTGAACTGCGGCTTGGGAGCGTCGGTAGCGAGTTCGTCGAATACCGCACGCACCATCGGCGGCGTGAACTCCTTGGACGACAGTCCGTACCGGCCGCCGATGACCGTGTCGAGCTTGCGCCCCGATTCGTGGAGCGCGCCGATCACGTCGAGATAGAGGGGCTCTCCGACTCCACCGGGTTCCTTCGTGCGATCCAGCACCGCGATTCTCTGCGTGCTCTCCGGCAGTGCATTGGAGAACGCGGTGACGGCGAAGGGTCGGTAGAGCCGAACGATGACCATCCCGACTTTCTGGCCGTCGGCCACCATGGCCTCGACCGCCTCGCGAGCCGCGCCCACCCCAGAGCCCATCATCACGATCACCCGGTCCGCCTCGGGATGTCCGACGTAGTCGAAGAGGTGATACCGGCGGCCCGTGGCGGCCGCGAAGCGTTCCATGGTCTCGGCCACCTTGGGCGGGGTGGCGTCGTAGAAGGAGTTGGCCGCCTCCCGGGCCTGGAAGAAGACATCGGGGTTCTGGGCGGAGCCGCGCAGGACGGGTCGCGCCGGGTTCAGGGCGCGGAGCCGGTGATCGGCGATCGGATGCTCGTCGACGAGTGCCCGGAGATCGTCCTCGGAGAGCACCTCGATCTTGGACACCTCGTGCGACGTGCGAAACCCGTCGAAGAAGTGGAGGAAGGGAATTCGAGTGTCGAGCGTCGTCAGGTGGGCGATGACCGCCAGGTCGTGTGCTTCCTGAACGGACGCGGAGGCCAGCATGGCGAACCCGGTCTGGCGAACCGCCATCACATCCGAATGATCCCCGAAGATCGACAACGCATGGGTGGCGACGCTTCGGGCGGCGACGTGAAACACGGCCGCGGTGAGTTCACCGGCGATCTTGTACATGTTGGGGATCATCAGGAGCAATCCCTGAGAGGCCGTGAACGTCGTCGTCAACGCTCCGGCCTGGAGGGCGCCGTGGACGGCGCCGGCGGCCCCCGCCTCACTCTGCATCTCCACCACGTCGGGGACCACTCCCCAGAGGTTCGGACGCTCCTGTTGTGTCCATGCGTCCGCCAGTTCACCCATCGGGGACGCAGGTGTGATCGGGTAGATGGCAATGACCTCGCTGAACGCGTGGGCGACCCGCGCCGCAGCCTCGTTGCCGTCGATGGTGACGTGTATTCGGTTCCTCCTTCTCCTCGTCGTAACCCTCGCTCACTCGACGACGGGCCGACATGGGTCGAAGGTCCTGGTCGCCGGGACCTTGCGGCCGCTCGGGTGACGGTGTCACGGCAGCCGGTCGGGGTCGAAGACCCTGACCACGGCCCTTTCGGGTGGGCTTCCGGCCTCTGTTGCGGTGCACCGAAACTGCATACGTTGCATAGGAGGCATGGTGCAGATGCAGCAATCACCCCAAGACCGATCCTCCGATGGGACCGACGGCGCGCTCTTGACGGCCGCCGACGTTCAGCGGCTTCTCGATGTCGACAAGTCGACGGTGTACCGGATGGCGGGCGACGGTCGGTTGCCGGGCGTCCGGGTCGGGCGGCAGTGGCGATTCCCAGCCCATGAGATCGAGGCGCGCTTCGGGGGCCGGGTTCGCCCCGGAACCCTCGATCCCGATGTCGCCCGGGAGGTCCTCGATGTGGTGGCTCGGTCACTGGGCGTGATGCTGGTCCTGACAGATCTCGCCGGTCGACCGCTGACGCCGGTTCTGAACGCGACACCCCGACTGGAAGAGCAGATCGGGGGAGAGGCGGCACTCCAGGAGTGCCTGATCGAATGGCGCGAACTGGCCCAGGACCTCGACCTGGCACCCCGCCTGGTATCCGGGCGACTCGGATTCGAGTGCGCCCGCACCTTCGTCCGTTCCGGATCGGAGCTGGTCGCGATGGTCGTCGCCGGGGGAATCGCCCCCGAGGCCGCTCCGGATCCGGACCTTCATCAACTCGACACCGACGGGCGCCGCGTCCTGCTCGATGTGCTCCCGCGAGTCGGGGCATTACTCGCCAGGACCGCGCTCAACTCCGGAAGGATTCGAACATGAAACGTCTGCTCATCCTCGGCGCCGGCACCGCTGGAACGATGGTCGCCAACAAGCTCCGTCCTCGCCTCGACGATGCCGAGTGGGCCATAACCATCGTCGATCAGGACAAGGCCCATCATTACCAGCCGGGCTACCTGTTCCTGCCCTTCGGGACGTATGAACCGGCGGAGATCTCCAAACCCAGAGATGCACTCCTCGCCGATGGTGTGGAGCTGGTCACGGGTGAGATCGAGGTCGTCGAACCCGACGAGCACGTCGTTCGCCTGACCGATGGGAAGACACTCGACTACGACCAACTCGTCATCGCCACCGGCACGACGCCGCGACCCGACGAGACACCGGGCATGCTCGAGCACGGCTGGAGAACGTCGGTCTTCGACTTCTACACCTTCGAAGGCGCGTTGGCGCTGCGAGACCGGCTCCGCACCTGGGAGGGCGGTCGCCTCGTCGTGCACATCACCGAGATGCCGATCAAGTGTCCGGTGGCGCCCCTCGAGTTCACGTTCCTCGCTGACGCCTTCTTCCGCGATCGCGCGCTGCGAGACGCGGTCGAGATCACCTACGTGACACCCCTCGACGGGGCGTTCACCAAGCCGGTCGCATCCAAAGCCCTCGGCGGGATGCTCGAGGCCAGGGGGATCGGGCTCGAGACGGACTTCATGATCGAGCGGGTCGATCCCGACGCCATCGTGTCATACGACGAGCGGGAGATCCCCTTCGACCTCTTGGTCACGGTGCCGCTGAACATGGGGGCGGACTTCATCGCCAAGTCGGGCCTGGGCGATGAGCTCAACTACGTGCCGGTCGACAAGCACACCTTCCAGTCCACCGAACATGAGGACATCTTCGCGCTCGGCGACGCCTCCGACATCCCGACATCGAAGGCCGGATCCGTGGCTCACTTCGCCGTCGACATCTGGGTCGACAATTTCCTCCAACACATCGATGGATTGCCCATGACCGGTTCCTTCGACGGACATGCCAACTGCTTCGTCGAGTCGGGCGACGGCAAGGGAATGCTGATCGACTTCAACTACGACACGCAGCCGCTTCCCGGGAAGTACCCGCTTCCGGGTCTCGGACCGTTCTCGCTCTTGAAGGAGACAGAGCTGAACCATTGGGGGAAGCTGATGTTCAAGTGGATGTACTGGAACATCCTCCTGCCCGGCAAGGAACTGCCGCTCCCGGCGCTGATGACCATGGCCGGGAAAGAGCTCGAGGAGGTGTCATGACCACGACCTCGCTGGAGCCGTCGCTCGAGTCCAGGCTGGCGCACATCGCAGACCAGGTCGAGCGTTTGGTGGCCGAGGCGGACGAGCAGCGCCGGAGAAGGCAACGATGGGAGGAGCTCACCCACGATCTCGCACCGGTTGCGACGAGTGCCCTCGACGCCACTTCCACTCGGCTGGAGAGTCTCGATGTCTCGATCGAGGACGCGACGGCGTTCGCGTCCACGGTGGCCGAGTCGCTTCCGGCTCTCACGACGGTCCTGGCCCGGCTGGAGCCACTGCTGGAGCTGACCGAAGAGCTCAGTCGCCTTTCGGAGCCGGCGATGTCGGGACTCACCGACCGGCTCGCCGAACTCGATCGTCGCGGGTATCCCGGTTTCCTGCGAAGCGGTATCGGAGTCGTCGACCAGATCGTCACCTCGTACGACGAGGCGGACGTCCGGGCCCTCGGCGACAACGTGGTCCTCATCCTCGACACGGTCAAGGAGATGACCCAGCCCGAGGTCATGGGCATGCTCCGCCGCACGATCCACCTCGCTCGTGACAGCGAGGACACCGAGCCGCCATCGACGCTGTCGCTCCTGCGCCAGCTCCGGGACCCCCACGTTCGGCGCGGACTGTCGAGAGTTCTCTCGATGCTCCGCTCGATCGGTGAAGAACAAGAAAGGAAATGACCATGGCACTTGCCACCATCGCCGGACGAGACGTCCACGTGAACGAGGAGGGATTCCTCACCGAATTCGACGAGTGGGACCGTGAGCTCGCCATCCAGCTCGCCGCCAACATCGGCATCGAGCTGACGGACGGGCACTGGTCGGCGCTCGAGTTCATTCGCAGCGACTATCAGGCCAACGGCGAAACCCCCACCCTGCGAAGGGTCACCAACGAGGCGGGAATTCCCACCAAACAGCTGTTCCAGCTGTTCCCCAAGAAGCCGGCCAAGAAGATGGCCTACATCGCCGGTGTGCCGAAGCCGGTCGGTTGCGTCTGAACCGATCACAGAAAGGATTTGTTGTGACCACTGACACCATGACCGCTCCGGTCCCCGTCTTCGACGACGAAGAGGCGGGGGGACGGAAGCTGGCAATCATCTGCTCGAAGGGCTCGCTCGACATGGCGTACCCGGGGCTCGTGCTGGCCAACGCCGCGTTGGGCGAGGGCATCGAGACCCATCTGTTCTTCACGTTCTGGGGTTTCGACATGATCTCCAAGAAGACGATGGGTCATCTCAAGTTCACCCCGGTGGGAAACCCGGCCACCCACATGCCCCCCTCGCTGATGGGGCTCCCGGGCATGACGGCGTTCGCCACGCACATGATGAAGAAGCAGATCGAAGGGCTCGACATCCCCGAGGTGCCCGAGTTCCTGGAATTGATCACCGACGCGGGTGGACATCTCTGGGCCTGCCGCATGTCGGCGGACATGATGCACCTGACGGAGAACGACCTCTACGACCGGGTCGAAGGAATCATCAGCGCCTCCGACTTCATCGAGATGACCGACGACGCCCAGGTCCTCTTCATCTGAACGGATGCCATCGGCACGGGCCGAGGCCTCGGATTCACGCCAGCGGGCCGCCGTTCGGCCAGTCCTCGGGTGGATCCTCGTTCCGGGCACTGACCCGAGCCATGTAGGCAGCGGCCTCGGTCCGGCGATGCATCCCCATCTTGGAGAGGAGATTGGATACGTAGTTCTTCACCGTCTTCTCGGCCAGGAACATGTCGTTGGCGATTTGGCGGTTGGTCTTTCCCTCGGAGACGTGCTCGAGGATCGTCCGCTCCTGCGGTGAGAGCTTGGCGAGCATCGGGTCTTCCGGTTCGTCGCCGCGCAGCTTCTTGAACAGGCGATCGGTCATCTCGGGATCGAGGAGCGAATCGCCGGCTGCCACCTTGCGGATGCTCTCGACCAGCTCACCGGAGCGGATTCGCTTTAGGACGTAGCCGGCCGCCCCGGCCATGATGGCCGCCATCAGCGCCTCCTCGTCGGCGTAGGAGGTGAGCATCAAGACCTTCACGTCGGGAAACCGGTCCCGGATGTCGCGGCATGCTTCGACGCCGGATCGATCGGGTAGGCGGACGTCGAGGACCACCACATGTGGATCGTCGAAACCGACGCGCCGCACGCCCTCGTCGGCGGTTCCGGCTTCACCGACGACATCCATGTCTTCTTCGGCATCGATGAGGGTCTTGATGCCCTGACGGACGACCTCATGGTCGTCGACGAGTAGCACGCGTATGTGTTCCACGTGACCAAGGGTAACTGTCCGGACCGTCGTTACCCTGACAGCCGTGGAACGTATCTCGACCACCCAGCTGACGTCGCTGATCGAGGCGGCATCGGCCGTGGCCGGCCAACCCGATCTGGAGGCGGTGCTCGAGACCACCGTTCGCATGGCGCGTCAGACCACCGGAGCCCGCTATGCGGCGCTCGGGGTCATCGGCCCGCATGCGGCCCTCTCCGACTTCGTCTACGTCGGTGTCGACGCCGAGACCGCGGCTGCGATCGGCCATCCACCGGTGGGGAAGGGGGTGCTGGGTACGTTGATCCGTGATCCGGCGCCGATCCGTCTGGACCGGATCTGTGATCATCCGGACTCCGTCGGCTTCCCGGCGGGCCACCCTCCGATGGATGCGTTTCTGGGGGTTCCGGTGCGATCCGGCGACATGGTGTTCGGAAACCTGTACCTCACCGACAAAGACGGTGGTTTCACCGAGGATGACGAGACGGTTGTGACCGCCCTGGCGGCGGTGGCAGGAGGCGCCGTGTCGTCGGCTCGGCTGAAGGGACGTCTCACCCGGCTGGCGCTGGTCGAGGATCGGGAGCGGATCGCTCGGGACCTCCACGACGCAGTCATCCAGGACTTGTTTGCGGTGGGCCTGTCGCTGCAAGGCATGACGAGTGGGATGACGGACGAGGTGATGCGCGAGGGCCTCGACGATGCGGTCGACCGGATCGACCAGGCCATCGGCAGTCTTCGAACCTTCATCTTCGATCTGAAGACGCTCGACTCCCGCAAGCCCGATCCTGCCCGGGCACTCCGACGGATGGCCGAACGGATCGCCGCGTCGAGCGGCATGGACATCACGATGGAGGTCGCCGACATGTCGGACGTTCCGGCCTACCTCTTCGATGACAACATGCTCATCGTGCGAGAGGCGGTGAGCAACGCGGTTCGACACTCCGATGCGTCCAACATCGTCATCGCTGCTCACCGGGAGGCCGACTGGGTCGAGGTCACCGTCAGAGACGACGGAACCGGGTTCGACCCGAAACTCGCCAAACGCGGAATGGGTCTCGACAACATGCACGAGCGGGCCGCCCGCCACGGCGGGCATGTGGAGATCAGCTCCTCACCCGACGTGGGAACCCTGGTTCGAGTCCGATTCCAGGTCTGACCGATCCGGTCGACGCCTCGCTCAGTCGATGTCGGGCGACCCAGCGTCCGAGCGATCACCGTCCTCCAGCGCGTCGACCATCCGCTCGAGGAAGTTGCGAACCGTCGCTTCGGACACTCGATGGAGCGCGATCCGATCCAAGATCTCACCGACCCGATCCAGTGGCGGTCGATACCGGCCTCGAAACGTGATCAGCGTCCGTTCGCGGTCGAACGCCTCCAAGACGAGTTCGGCGTCCATGTTCGGAAACAACCATGCCGGACCGGCGGCGCGCCACGAGATCGGGAAGACCGTCCGGTCGGTTCCGTGGATCGGCTCGTCGATGTCGAGATCGACTGCGATCTGTGGGGCGATCTCGCCACCCGGCCCGACGACGAGCTGCTCACCCCGTCGGCAAGCCAGTTCGGCCCAGACACCCAAGTCGGTCGAACGGGTGATCTGCCGCTCGATCTCTTCGAGCGGCAGTTGGACGTCGATGGAATCGTGAACCAGCACCTCACCTCGAGACGGAGGTGTGAGGGGGGATGACCGAGGCGGTCCAGCGAGTGACCCGTGCCACGAGTCGATCGAAGAAGCCGTCGATCGCCTCCTCGGCCGCACGATGAAGCATCAGCGTGTCGCCGATCGCCCCGATCCACCCGCCCGGAACCTCGTACCGGCCGACGAGTGCCACCTCGGTGTGGTTGCGCGGCGCCCGGGTGACTTCGATCTCGGCTTCGAGGAGCGGCATCCAACGGTCGTGCTCGGCAGCTTCGACCTGAAACGGATAGGAGATCGCCGAGATCGGCGCGTCGACGACGGTGACCGTACCCGGTTGGACTCGGACCCGACGCGAGATCGCAAAGCCCAAGACCTCGACGTCGAAGGTCGACTCGGACTGGTCGATACCGGTGAGGAAGGCGACCGGCCGTTGCTCCGCAACCGCTCGCACCGCCTCGAAGGACGCGGGAACGGTGGCGACTCGCTCGACGGTGGGCATCAGGGTGCGTCGGGCGTTCGTTCGTGGTCTTTGATCGCCCACAGCACGTCCTTGATCGAGACGACCCCGAGCAGCGTGCCATGTTCGACCACCGGGAGGTGGCGATAACCGGTGGCGAGGAGCCAGTCGGCGGCATCGGCGACGTCCACCTCGGGCGAGAGCACGTCCGGGTCCGGGGTCATCCACTCGCCGACGGTGGCGCGATCGTTGTCGGCCGATGCGGCGACGGCGCGGAGCAAGTCCCGGTCGGTGAAGATTCCGATGAGGTTTCCGCCATCGACCACACCCAGCGAACCGATCCCCTGGGCGCCCATCACGTTGGCTGCGGCCGACAGCGTCGTGTCCGAGCCACAAACGGTGGCCGTACCACCGACCAAGCTTCGAATCTCCATGGCGTGAACCTCCAGTGACGCCCTCTCGTTCATGCACTCTCCATGCTGACGGGCGTGTCCGTCCGGATGGAGCGATGAAGGTCCCGAGATGCGGGACCTTCGGCCCCTCATCATGGTCCACCGTCCAGGATATGGTCGCCCGCCGCCCGACAACTCACTCCGGAGGGGGCTGGAGGATGGGCAGCATCGCCTCGCGACCGAGCGCGGCCGCCCACTGGGCGACGGTGAGTTGTCGGCCGTTGCCCGAGGAGCACCCTTGGTCACACGCGGCCGCGACACCCAGACTCGCTCCCTCCTCGACGAGCCGGCGCACCACCTCGACGTCAGAATCGGAGAAGACCGCCACCAGGAGCGGTGTGTGCCCGCCTTCGGACGTCCGGTCCACGGCGGCGCCGGCATCCAGCAACGCATCGACCGCCGGCAGATGGCCGGATCGGGCCGCCAGGGCCAGCGCCGGCGGCCCGACCACCCGAGGATGCCCGTGGCCCTGGAGCACGGCCGAGGAGCGCTCATCCGGGTCCATCCCGATCCCGACCAGCGAGCGAACGGCTTCAGGTCGATCCGAGGCCGCGGCGTGGTGCAGAGCGTTCATGCCGTTGTCGGATCGAAGGCCGATCGACGCCCCTCGTTCCACCAATAGCTCGATGATGGGGATGGTCCCGGCGATCGACGCAACATGGAGCGCTCCGAGACCTTCGCGCCCGGTGGCGTTCGGATCCGCCCCGGCATCCAGCAGCGCGGTCGCGGCGTCCACGTCGTTCGCGGCCGCGGCCATCATCAGGGGAGTCAGGCCTTTCTCGGAGACCAGATCGAGCTGGTCGTCCCCGTACCCGGTGTCCAACTCGACCGGTGACGGATCGGGGGCGGTCGCCACTCTCGGCCGGGGGGAGAGGGTGGCCAGCGCGAAGACCGACCCCAGCCCGACAACCAACCAGACCAGTCCTGCCACAACTCGCATGGTCCCGGCAGATCCAACACCGGAGCCGGCTCGATCGGTTTCGAAACCGGTGTCGTCCATCGTGAGTCGATGGTATCGGACCGATGGGTCGCAAGGCCGCGGTGTAGTCTCCCGCTCGGGTCGATTGCCGTGATCGTCCCGAGCGAATGGATGGAGGATGGGACGTGGATCTCGACAAACTCAAGAAGAAGGCGAAGGACCTCGTCGACGAACAAGGGGACAAGATCTCCGACGGCCTGGAGAAGGTGGCCGATGTCATCGATGAGAAGACCGACGGGAAACACACCGACAAGATCCAGCAAGGCGTGGCCAAGGCCAAAGAAGCGCTCGACGACCTCGACGGCAAGCGGGACGATCTGAAGCACTGAGTTCGGGCGATAGCCTGGTCGGGACGGCCGTCAGCCCTCGACCGGTTGGCGAAGCAGATGCCGGTTCATGATCGGCCAGACGGCCGGGCCGGCGAGGAGACGCTTCATCGACGACAGGGTTCGGATGAACGTCGGCACCGCCGCCTTCGCATCCATCGGGTTTGGTCGCATCACGTCCAACACCTGGGTGGGTGGCCGGATGACCAATACCTCGGTCGACGGCCAGGCTTCGGCGATCTGCGCCAACTCCTGATCGAGGGAACGATGGCCGACCCGGTCGAGCATGCGCTCGTAGAACGGTGATCCACGGCGGATCTCGTCGGCGGCCATCGGGGCCACGATGATGATGAGATCGAGCGGCTGGTCCGACCCGAGCACCAGGTCGGCGTGGGTGCCCGAAGCGACGCCCCCGTCCACGTAGTCGCGGCCGCCGATGCGGTATGGGCGAAACACCAGTGGAATGGACGACGAGGCGGCGACCGCGTCGGCCAGACCGACCGTCGGAGCGTGTTCGGTCCCGAACGGGACCCGCTCGTGGGAATGGATGTCGAAGGCCACCACGACGGTTGGCTTCGAAGGCCACCCCTCTGCATTCTCGGCACCGATGTCGGCCGCCACCCAGCGGGCCAACCCGGAGGCATCCCAGGGAGCCGGTGAACCGAGCAACATGGTGAGCCCGGGTCGGCGGAGGCCGGGTACCAACCCATGCCGAATCCACCGACTGAGGTCAACACCGGGACGGCGACTGAAGACATGGCCGGCGATGCGTCCCGACACATCGTCCCGGGTCTCCGTTTGCCGAACCAGGCTGTCGAGATCCAGTCGATCGTGGCGCGTCAACGCCGCCACGTATGATCCGGCCGACGTGCCGACCACCACATCTGCGTCGGCGGACGACCAACCCGTGGCCAGCTCGATGGACATCACCGCGGCCATCTCGAACGCCGCTCCGGTGACGCCACCACCTCCCAGCACGAGACCGATCGATGACATCCCCCTTCAAGTGTAGGAGAAGCAACCGGTGACTCCAGGATGGCTGCGAGCGCACCCCTTCGGTCTGGTTCGTGACCGGAGGGAACGGGTACGGTGCTGACGGTGGAGACGAGGAGGGTGTCCGGTGAAGGCGATCTCGAGGCGCTGAGAGAGCTCTTCGAAGTGATCACCACCTGTGATGGTCATGCTCCAATCGGTGAGCACAAGTATCTCGACCTGATCGCCGGGGGTAACCGGGACTCCGAAGACCGGCTGATCGAGGTCGATGGATCGCCGATCGGATATGTCACCGCAAAGCCCACCGACGACCGCGGCACCTGGGCGATGGAGATGGCCGTTCACCCGCTCCACCGGAATGCCGACATGATGGATCGCGTCGTTGAGATCGGAGTCGGACTGGTCCGAGCACGGCGCGGCACGTTGGTCCGGGCATGGGCGTTCTCGGCGCCCGTGGTGGCCGCCCTCCGGGACTCCGGATTCGAACCCGAGCGCGAGCTCCGGCAGTTGCGTCGATCCCTCCCGCATCCCCAGCGTCCCGAGTTCCCCGCCGGCGTGACGGTGCAAGGCTTCCGACCAGGTCGGGACGAGGAGGTATGGCTGTCTCTCAACAATGCCGCCTTTGCGTGGCATCCCGAGAATGGCGCATGGACGACCGAGATCCTCACCGATCGGATGCGACAGGGGTGGTTCTCCGCCGACGGCTTCCGAATGGCCTGGGAGGACGGGGCGCTGGTCGGGTTCTGCTGGACCAAGATGCACGACCGCCGTATCGGCGAGATCTATGTCATCGCAGTGGCGCCGCAACATCGAGGGCGGGGGCTGGGCCGGGCGATGGTCCTGGAGGGCCTGCGCTGGCTATCGGAGTCGGAGGGCGCTCGCGTGGCGATGCTGTACGTGGACTCCGACAACCACGGCGGCTTGGAGCTCTACGACCGGCTCGGGTTCGAGCTCGACCACGTCGATCGATCGTTCACACGGGCAGTGGTGCCGGATGTCGCCTCGCCGCCGGTGGAGGGAGTCTGAACCGTCAGCCGAACCTCCGACCACATGCCGGACAGCGCGGGTCCGACTCCATGGTCGGGGCGTGACACCATGGGCATGGAAGGTCGTCGGCCCCGGCCGGCAGATGGGCGGGATCACCCACCAGAAGGAGCATGGTGCCTTGACCGGGGGTGCCTTGACCGGGGGTGCCTTGACCGGGGATGCCGGGGGCGGGCGTGGCAGGCCCCGGGAAGCCGGGATCTGGGCTCATCGCGCTGGCGCCGGTCGGTCGTCCCTGGGGCATCGGAGTTCTTTGGAGGATGACTCGGCCATCCTAGAAACGCGGAAGACCACAAGCCGGGATTTCGCGAACCGCCGGCGCCGAGAGAATGGCCGAAGCGAGTCGGAGCCGGCGCCGCCCGATTTCGTTCAGTCGAGCGAATCGGTGAGGTCGTCGACCAGGTACCGGAGGTCGTCGAGTCGACCATCTCGCTGCTCGGCCGCTTCCAGCATGGCGGTGGCGGAGTGATAGGCGACCCACGGTTTGAGCCGGTACTGCGGGAACGATGCTCCGTACCCCTTCCACAGCGCCTCGGCGGCGTCCTGCCCCAAAACCCGGGTCAGTTGCCAGCTGGCGAAGCTCAGATCCCACTCGGGCGGCGCCAGCGTGGCCCACTCCCAGGCGATGAGCGTCACGCCGCTGTCGTCCCCGACCAGGAAGCTCTTCGGTGCCGGCCGCGTGTGGGCGGGAACCGGCGTGCTCGCCTGCGGCGTCCGGTGAGATTCCCGCGCCCGTTCGAGTGTGTCGGCGGTCAAACCGAGCCGTCTCCGGTACCGCTCGAGGCGGTCGAGCGTCGAGCGGAAGTGACTCTCGACGTAGGCGCCATCGATGCCCGTCCCGAGATTGGTGATCGCGCCCTGTGAGTCGTGCACCCCCCGCAGCAATCTTCCGGCCTCCGCCACGATGTCGAGATTCTTGGGAAGCGTCGCCAGGTTCCAAGAACCTCCGTCGGTCATCCGGATCCAGGCGGAGCCCTCGGTTGCGCCCCTTTCCAAGATCTCCGGAACGCCAGGCACTCCGGCCAGCGCCTCCAGCGCATGTCGTTCCCGACGCTCGCGGGCCGCGGTGGCGTAGACCTTGACCACGCTGGAAGCGCCGTTCTCCTCCAACAACCGGTAGACCCGGTTCGAAGACGACGAGAGCTCCCGAATCGTGGTGCCGGGGATGATGCTGGTGACGATCTTCTTGGGGTCCAATCCCGTGTTCCTCATTCGCTGGGCGAGCGTCGTTCCGGCTTGGCCTGGCCGCGGTGGCGTCCTGGAGCGTATCGCAGTGCGGACGACTTCGCGGAACGGACGGACGGCATGGTCCCCTTTCGAAAACGGAGCCAGGACCCGCCGGCGCGAGGGTACCCTTCCGTTCGTCTTCGATCAACGAGTCTCAACCGTGCCTATCTCCCTCCGTCTGCCGGACGGTTCCATCCAACAACACGAGAGCGGGGTCACCGGTCTCGCCGTCGCCGAACAGATCGGTCCACGCCTCGCCAGGGCGGCAGTGGCGGTCCGCCATCGAGGCATACTCGTCGACCTGCATCGTCCGCTGACCGAGGACGGAGATCTGGAGATCATCACCGAGTCGACCGAGGAGGGGCGCCACGTGATGCGCCACTCGGCGGCCCACATCCTCGCCCAGGCCGTGCTCGGGTTGTTTCCCGGAGCAACCTTCGCCATCGGCCCGCCGATCGAGGACGGGTTCTACTACGACTTCGACGTCGGGCGGCCATTCACCCCGGAGGACCTCGAGGCGATCGAGGAGCGCATGAGGGCGATCGTCGCCGCCGACCAGTCGTTCGAGCGGGAGGAGTATCACCGCGAGACCGCCCTGGGGATGTTCGAAGAGCACCCCTTCAAGGTCGAGATCATCGAGTCGGTGGATCCCGGCGAAGTGTCCGAGGGTCCCGAGGTCACCGTCTATCGCAACGAGGCATTCGTCGATCTGTGCCGCGGACCTCACCTCCCGTCGACCGGGCGTCTGAAGGCCTTCAAACTCCTGCGGACCGCCGGTGCCTACTGGCGGGGGAGTGAGGACAACCCTCAGCTCCAGCGGATCTATGGGACCGCGTGGGAGTCGAGTGCTGCGCTCGACGGCTACCTACACCGGTTGGAGGAGGCACAGCGCCGCGATCACCGCCGCCTGGGTCCCCACCTGGACCTCTTCAGCTTTCCGCGTGAGCTCGGAGCGGGGTTGTCGGTCTGGCACCCCAAAGGGGGCATGCTCCGCAAGGTGATCGAGGACCACAGCCGCCACTTGCACGAGCGGTACGGCTTCGACTTCGTCTTCACCCCCCATCTCGCCAAAGAAGTGCTGTGGAAGACCTCCGGACACATCGGCTACTTCGACGAGAACATGTACCCGGGCATGGAGATCGACGGCTCCGACGCCTACCGGGTGAAGCCGATGAACTGCCCCTTTCACGTGCTGATCTACCGGGCCGCCGGCCGCTCGTATCGCGAGCTTCCGATCCGGCTGTCCGAACTCGGCGGGGTATATCGGTACGAGCGATCAGGCGTGGTCCACGGGCTGCTGCGCGCCCGGGGATTCACTCAGGATGACTCCCACACCTTCTGTACTCGTGACCAGCTGGCATCGGAGTTGGCGATGCATCTGGATTTCGTTCTCACCTGGCTGGGAGACTTCGGTTTCGAGCAGTTCGAGGCGGATCTCTCGACCCGGGATCCCGACAAGTCGATCGGTGACGACGGTCAATGGGAAGAGGCGACCGAGGCCCTGCGTTCCGCCTTGGACGCCAGCGGCATCGACTACCAGGTCGCCGACCGGGAGGCGGCGTTCTACGGTCCCAAGATCGACGTTCACGTTCGGGACGCGATCGGGCGGCGGTGGCAGATGTCCACCGTCCAGGTCGACTTCTTCCTGCCGGAGCGATTCGAGATCGACTACACCGATTCGGCCAACCACTCGGTTCGGCCGGTGATGATCCACTGCGCCAAGGCCGGGTCGATCGAGCGCTTCATGGGGGTGCTCACCGAGCACTACGCCGGAGCCTTCCCCATGTGGCTGGCGCCGGTGCAAGCGAGCGTGATCCCGGTGGCCGATCGTCACGACGCCTACGCCGACGAGGTCGTCCGGGCGCTGAAGGCCGGCGGCATCCGCGCCGTGGTCGATCGGAGTTCGGAGACCGTGGGCGAGAAGATCCGGAGATCGCTCTCCGACAAGCATCCAGCGGTGCTGGTGGTGGGGGACCGGGACGTGGACGATCGGACCGTCGGACTGCGCCGGTACGGCGAGGAAAGCGAGTCCCGGGGAGTGCCACTCGACACTGCGGTCAAACAGCTCGGTCAGGCGGCACGTCCACCTGGAAACCACGGAGGGAGCGCCTCGTGACGGACGGAATCCACATCCCGCGCGAGATCGCCGACGCCGAAGGAGTCCCCGAGGATCTCGACGCTTCGATCGTCGGCCCATACCGGTTTCCGGATCCGCGCCGGCGGCGGCTGGCGGCAGGGATGTACCTGGTCGCCGCCCTCGTCGCCGTCTGGCTGGCGGTGGCGGAACGCGGCTCGTGGCTGGTCGTGGTCCTCTGCGGGGTGCTCAGCGTCCTCCACGCCGTCGCGTCCTGGCCGCTGGAGACGGACCAGGAGGCGGCGCTCGGCGCCGCGGCGCGAGTGATGCCCTTCCCCATCGGACATGCATCTGCGGCCATTGCGTTCGCCGGGATCCGCTCCCGCCCGCGGTGGCAGGTGATCGCGTACTCGGCCGACGATCCCCCATCGCAGCGGGCGCTTGCCGAGTTCGACGCAGGAACCGGCGAACATCTGGGCGAGGTGTACGTCGAAGAGGTTCCCGACGCGGTGGGACGCGCCGCCGACGTCGACGGGGAGCAGCCGGAGACGCTCGCAACCGACTGACCGGAGGATCGGCGATTCAGCCTCGCTGGTCGAGGGGGACCCAGTCCCGGACGTCGGGGCCCACGTACACCTGCCGGGGTCGAAAGATGCGGGTCGCCGGATCGGCCGACATCTCCCGCCACTGTGAGAGCCAGCCGGGCAGGCGCCCGAGTGCGAAGAGCACGGTGAACATGTCGGTGGGAAACCCCATCGCCCGATAGATGATGCCCGAGTAGAAGTCGACGTTCGGGTAGAGCCTTCGCTCGACGAAGTACTCATCCTCGAGGGCGACCTCCTCCAGCTGCATCGCGATTTCGAGCAGCGGGTCTTCGACTCCCAGCCCGGCCAGCACCTCGTCGGCCATCCGCTTGATGATCTGGGCCCGGGGGTCGAAGTTCTTGTACACGCGGTGGCCGAATCCCATCAGCCGGAACGGGTCGTTCTTGTCCTTCGCACGCCGGATGTAGTCGTCGACGGACGAATCAGACGTGTGCATGTCATGCAACATCTCCAGCACTGCTTGGTTGGCACCACCGTGCAGCGGACCCGAGAGGGCGTGAATACCAGCCGCAACCGACGAGAAGATGTTCGCCTCGCCGGAGCCGACCAGGCGAACGGCCGACGCAGAGCAGTTCTGCCCGTGGTCCGCATGGAGGATCAACAGGACATTCAGGGCACGAACCAGGTCGTCCGGCGGTTCGTAGGCCTCGGCGGGAATCGAGAACATCATGTTGAGGAAGTTGGCCGCGTACTCGAGGTCGTTGCGGGGGTACACGTACGGCTGATGGACCGAGTACTTGTACGACCAAGCGATCATGGTCGGCATCTTGGCGATCAGACGGCGAGCGCTGATGTCGACGGCGTCCTCGTCATGCGGGTCGAGCGCATCGGGGTAATACGTCGCCAGGGCCGACGTGGCCGACGCGAGGATCTGCATCGGGTGCGCCCGGTGCGGGAACGCCTCGAAGAGATTCTTCATGTCTTCTCGGAGCAGCGTGTGTTTGGTGACGGACTGCTCGAAGGCCTCGAGCTCCGACTTCGAGGGAAGCTCGCCGTAGTTGAGCAAGTATGCGACTTCGAGAAATCCGGCGTTGTCGGCCAGCTGTTCGATCGGGTAGCCCCGGTATCGCAGGATCCCCCGTTCGCCATCCAGGTAGCTGATCGCCGACGGGCTCTCGGCCGTGTTACCGAAGCCGCGATCGAGAGTGACGACGTCCAATGATGCACGAAGCTTGGAGATGTCGAGCCCGGAGTTGCCTTCGACCGACTCGACGACGTCGAGCGTCAATTCTCCCTCGCCATATCGCAGGCTTGCGTCTGTCATCCGATCGTCTCCCATCACGCCTCGTCGTCCTCGAATGATGCAATGACCTTGGCCGCCTCCTGGTGGGGGACCTCGGCGTAATGGTCGAACACCATCTCGAAGGTGCCCCGACCGCTGGTCATCGACCGCAGGTCGACCGCATAGCGCTGGACTTCGGCCATCGGAGCCTCGGCCTCGATCACCCGGGAGGAGCCATCGCTGTCCATCCCCAAGACCCGGCCGCGCTTGGAGTTGATGTCGCCCATGACATCTCCGGTGTATTGCTCCGGAACGCGGATGGTGAGGTGGACGATCGGTTCGAGGAGCGCCGGCCGGAGCGCCTGGGAAGCGGCCTTCACCGCCGCGACCCCCGCCATGCGGAACGACATCTCGTCGGAGTCGACCGAGTGGTACTTCCCGTCGAGTACCTCGGCGGCGACATCGACGACCGGGAAGCCGGCGAGCATTCCGCGCTCGAGCGCCTGCTGCACCCCGCGATCGACCGCCGGGATGAACTGACGCGGGATCGAGCCACCCTTGATCGAGTCGATGAACTCGTAGCCGGCTCCGCGCGGTCGAGGAGAGAACTTGACGATGGCAACCCCGAACTGGCCTCGGCCACCGGATTGCTTTTTGTGCTTGCCCTCGACTTCGGCCGAGCTCGTGATCGTCTCCCGGTAGGCGATCGTGGGAGTCGCCGTGTCCACCTCCACGCCGTACTTGCGGGCGATCCGTTGCAGCGTGACATCCAGATGGGCGTCTCCCAGCCCGGCGAGGATCGTTTCGTGGGTCTCGGCCCGCCGCTCCACCGACAGCGTCGGATCTTCTTCCAGCATGCGGGACAGGGCGACCGACAGCTTGTCCTCGTCTTGGTTGGAGCGGGGGTTGATCGCCATCTCCATCACCGGTCGCGGATACACGACGGGGCGAAAGACGCGATCGCTGTTGGAAGATCGGAGGGTCGCACCGGTCTCGAGCCCATCGATCTTGGCAACGGCGGCGATGGCGCCGGCCCGCAGCGTCTCGACCGGGGTGTGCTCCTTGCCCTGGAGTTCGAACAAATTGTGCATCCGGGCGTGGCCGGTCGTCCCGTCGGGGTTGACGAAATCGACGACGTCGTCGTGAGCCAGCGGCCCCGAGAAGACCCGGAAGAGGGAGATCCGGCCGACGAAGGGATCCGACAGTGTCTTGAACACGTTGGCGAGCAGCGGTGCGTCGGCGGAGCCGGCCGGCGGATCGTCGCCCTCGATCGGCAGCTTGCGTTCCTGCGGATTCGGTCCGAAGTCGATGAGGAACTCGGCCAGGGTGTCGATTCCGATCAGCTTGGTCGCCGACGCCACCAGAACCGGGTAGATCTCTCCGGCGAGCATGCCCCGATGGATGGTGGCAACCATCACGTCACGATCGGGTTCGATACCCTCGAAGTAGGCCTCCATCATCGCCTCGTCGGTCTCGACGACCGACTCGACCAGATCGATGTGCGCCGACTCGATGATCTGACGGGCGTGATCGGGGACGTCGTCCGTCTTGGTCCCGCGCTTGGCTCCGTCGTCGTAGACGAAGGCGTTTCGCGACACGACTCGGGCGAGACCATGAAGAGATGCCTCTTCGCCGATCGGTACGTGAATGGGGCCGACCCGCTTCCCGAATGCTTCCCGGAGCTCGGCCAGGGTCCTCGAGAACGATGCCCGTTCCCGATCGAGCTTGGTGATGATCACCGCTCTCGGAAGATTCTCCTCGGCCGCGGCCTTCCACATCAGTTCGGTCCCGACCTCCACTCCATCGACCGCGGAGACGACGAAGAGCGCAAGGTCTGCCGCCCGCAATGCCGCCCGGGCATCGCCGGCGAAGTCGGCGTATCCGGGGGCGTCGATGAGATTGATGTGATGGCCGCGCCAGTCGACCGATGCAACCGCCGTCCCGAGCGAGATCTTGCGCTCGTGCTCCTCGGGTTCGAAGTCGAGGATGCTGGTGCCGGCGTCGGGTGAGCCGTGTCGGTTGGTTGCATCGGCTACGAAGAGCAGGGCCTCCGCCAGGGACGTCTTGCCGCTCCCGCCGTGGCCGACCAGGGCCACGTTGCGAATCTTCTCTGGAACCACGAAACCTCCTGGTCAAACCGATCGCTCGGTGGTGTTCGGGCGCCGACCACCGGTCGGCCGGTCCCGATTCGGCCCACGACGTTCAGGTCTCCTCGGGACGGCCGGAGGGTTCGGTGTCCTTCGACGCTTGTTTGAGAGTTCTGGGCCGGAGCATAGGCAGGCGCGCACCCACGCGCCTCAGGCCGAGCTCCCGGCTGTGCTACGTTTCGGCGATCGTGATCGACCAGCGGGTACGCCCCCGCGTGCAGGGCATCCTCGAACCCCTCGGCCGTTTCCTCGCCCGTCTGGGTATGACGCCGACCGCCATGACACTGACCGGATTCGTCATTGCGGTGGTTGGGGCGATCATCATCGGCCGGGGAGGGTTGGTGGCGGGTGCGCTGGTCTTCCTGGCCGGATCCGCACTGGACGGCCTCGACGGAGCGGTTGCCCGAGCCAGCAACCGGGTCTCGGCCCGGGGCGGTTTCCTCGACGCCACGGTCGATCGATTGGGCGAGATCGCCGTACTGACGGGGTTGGCGGTCTCCCAGCGCGACAACGCCTTGGTCCTGCTGCTCACGCTGCTGTCGATGGGAGCATCGCTTCTCATCCCATACCTGCGCGCCAAAGCCGAGGTCGAGGGTCTGGACGGCAAGGGCGGGATCATGGGCCGTGCCGAGCGGGTGATCCTGGTCAGCCTCGGTCTGGTGACGGGATGGGTCGAGCCGATGCTGTGGCTGATGGTGATCGCCAACTGGTTCACCGTGGGTCAGCGGTTCTGGTCGACGTACCGTCGCATCACGCCGTGATCCAGACACTCGAGTATCTCGGGGTCCGTATTGGCCTGGGGGTGATCGGTGCGCTGCCTCGATCGGTCGCCGTCCGGCTCGGTTGGTGGGCCGGCAGGTCGTTCGCAGGTGTGCCGACCGCTCGACGACGGATGGTCGAGCGCCACGCCCGGCGGCTCGGGATCGGTGAACCGGCGATGGCCGCACATGTTCGAGACGTGTTCGGCTACTACGGCCGGTACTGGGCGGAGGTGTTCTGGACGCGGCCCCGGCGCCGACCACAGATCGAGGCCACCACCCGGGCGGTGGGGCTGGTCCCGGTGCGGGAGGCGGTGGCGGAGGGTCGGGGCATGGTGTTCGCGGTGCCGCACGTCGGCAACTGGGAGTACGCCGGCCCGGTCGCCTCCGACCTCGGTTTCGACCTCGTCGCCGTGGCCGAGAACCTCGCCAACCGGCGGATTCGCGACTGGTTCGTGGGGCTTCGCAACAGCATGGACATCGAGATCGTCTTGACGGGCCGCTCCACCATCCGGCGCCTGGAGGAGGCGGTGTCGAACGGCAAATCGGTGGCCCTCTTGTGTGACCGGGATCTCCGTGGCCGCGGGGTTCCGGTCGACTTCTTCGGCGAGCAGACGACGATTCCGCCCGGGCCCGTCAGGTTGGCCTTGGCAACCGGTGCGCCCCTCTTCCCCGTCGCCGTGTACTTCGACGGGATCGGGCACGAAGTGGTCGTCCGGGACCCGGTTCGCCTCGACGATCTCGCCGAGGACGAGGCCCTGGCGGTGGGCAGCCAGCGACTGGCGAATGCCCTGGAGCAGCTCATTCGCCGTGCTCCGGCCCAGTGGCATCTGCTGCAGCCGAATTGGCCGTCCGACCGGGTGGACGTGGCGCCGTCCTTGGCGACCAGCGGCTGACGATGCGGATCGGACTGGTCTGTCCCTACGCACTCGACTTGCCGGGTGGCGTCCAGCAGCAGTGTCTCGGCCTCGCCCACCGACTTCGCGAGCTCGGTGATGACGTCCGGCTGGTCGCCCCCGGCGATGCCGGATCGAACGTCGCCGGGCATGGCTGGACATCGGTGGGCCCCGTCTTCCGGGTGCCGGTGAATGGCAGCCTGGCCCCGATCGCACTCGATCCGCGGAGTTTTGGCGACGTTCGGCGCATGCTGCGGCAGGTCGATGTCGTCCACGTCCATGAGCCCCTCGTGCCGGTGGCGGGCTGGGCAGGCCTGTCCGTGGACGTCCCGGTGGTCACCACCTTCCACGCCGACCCGAGCAGGTTCGTCCGGTCGGTGTACCGCGTCGCCCGCTTCGGTCTGCGTTCGATCCTGCGTCGCTCGTATGTCACCGCCGTCAGCGCCACCGCCGCCAGCGCCTTGGAGCGCAACGATCGGAGGTCCTTGGTCGACGTGATCATTCCCAACGGGGTCGACACTGCATCGATCATGAGCGCATCGGAAACGCGCCTACCCGGGCAGGTGGTGTTCGTCGGCCGCGACGAGCCAAGAAAGGGACTCGACGTCCTCCTCGAAGCATGGCCGATGGTGGTCGGCCGGGTGCCGGAGGCCGAACTGGTGGTGGTCGGGGCGACCCGCCCCGCTCGGTCGAGCTCGCATCATCGGGTGCGGTTTCTCGGCCGGGTCGAGGAGGACGAGAAGCTCGCCACCCTCGCCTCCAGCGCCGTTGCGGTGGCCCCGAACCTGGGCGGCGAGAGTTTCGGCATCGTCCTCGTGGAGATGATGGCGGCCGGCTGTGCCACCCTCGCCAGCGACCTGCCGGCATTCCGCGACGTCGCCGGCGGCGCAGCCGAGTTCGTCCCGCCTGGAGAACCGGCGGTTCTCGCCGGGTCGATCGTCGAACTTCTGATCGATGCGTCACGACGTTCGGCAATGGGGGAGCGGGGCAGGGCACAGGCGGAGCGTTACTCGTGGGAGCGCGTCACGGCCGAGTACCGGGCGGCCTATCGGGCTGCGATCGAGCGTCGTTGAGCCGGTAGCATGTTCCTCGGAAGGAGAGTTGCGTGCAACGAGGAACCGATCTGGTCAAGCGTGGCCTCGCCGACATGCTCAAGGGCGGGGTGATCATGGACGTCGTCACCCCTGAGCAGGCGAAGGTCGCCGAAGATGCCGGAGCCGTCGCGGTGATGGCGCTCGAGCGGGTTCCCGCCGACATCCGCAGGGATGGTGGCGTGGCTCGCATGTCGGACCCGGAGATGATCGCCGGGATTCAACAGGCGGTCTCCATCCCGGTGATGGCCAAGGCCCGCATCGGACATTTTCTCGAGGCACGCGTGCTGCAGGCGCTCAACGTCGACTACATCGATGAGTCGGAGGTGCTCACCCCGGCCGACGAGGAGAACCACATCGACAAGTGGGCGTTCGTGACCCCGTTCGTGTGCGGCGCCCGCGACCTCGGTGAGGCCCTTCGACGCATTGGCGAAGGCGCAGCCATGATCCGCACCAAGGGTGAGGCCGGCACGGGGAACATCGTCGAGGCGGTGCGCCACATGCGGACGATGACCGACGGCATGCGCGGCCTGACGGTGCTCGACGACGAACAGCTCATGGCAGCCGCTCGTGACATGCGCGCACCATACGAGTTGGTGCGAGAGGTGGCGGAATCCGGGAAGCTCCCCGTCGTCAACTTCGCGGCAGGCGGCATCGCCACACCAGCCGACGCGGCGTTGATGATGGCCCTCGGATGCGATGGAGTGTTCGTGGGTTCCGGCATCTTCAAGAGCTCTGATCCGGAGCGATTCGCCCGGGCAATCGTCGACGCGACGACGAACTGGCAGAACCCCGACGTGGTCGCCAAGGTGTCGAGCGGTCTCGGTGATGCGATGCCGGGACTCGAGATGGATTCGCTGTCCGAGGCAGAGCAACTCGCTCGACGCGGTTGGTGATCGGATGCCGCCTCAGGTCGGCGTGTTGGCCCTCCAGGGCGACTTCCGGGAGCATGTCGGTGCGCTGGATTCGCTCGGAGTTGCCACCACCGAAGTCCGTCTCCGTGACGATCTCGACGGCCTGGACGCCATCGTGGTGCCGGGTGGGGAATCGACGACGATCGGAAAGCTCGCCACCCGCTTCGGGCTACTCGAACCGCTCCGAGACCGAATCCGCAGCGGCATGCCCGCCTTCGGGACCTGTGCCGGGATGATCCTTCTGTCGGTGGGAGTGACCGACGGTGACCAGCCGCTGCTCGGAGTGCTCGACATCGTCGTCGAGCGAAATGCCTTCGGCCGGCAGAACCAATCGTTCGAGACCGATGTGGCCGTACCGGCCTGGGACGCCACGGTGTATGGGGTGTTCATTCGGGCGCCCTGGGTGGCCAAGGTCGGTTCGGAGGTCGAAGTCCTCGCCACGATCGACGACCACCCGGTCATGGTCGCGCAAGATCGGATCCTGGCGACTTCGTTTCATCCCGAGCTCACCGGCGACCGCACGGTGCACAGACGTTTTCTCGAGTACGTGGGGTAGCGGATGTCCGGTCATTCCAAATGGTCCACCATCAAACGGAAGAAGGGCGCCAACGATGCCAAGCGCGGCAAGCTCTTCGCCAAGCTGACCAAGGCCGTGGAGGTGGCAGCTCGACAGGGCGGCTCCGATCCGGCGTCGAACGCCGCGCTCAGCCGAGCCATCGACAAGGCCAAATCGAGTTCGGTCCCCAACGACAACATCGAACGGGCGATCGCCCGGGGGAGCGGCGAGCAGGAGGGCGTCGACTACGAGGAGATGTGGTACGAAGGCTACGGCCCCGGCGGGGTGGCGTTCTACGTCCAGGTGCTGACCGACAATCGAAACCGGGCCGCCTCGGACGTGCGCTCGACATTCACCAGAAACGGTGGGGCGCTGGGTGAACCGGGGTCGGTCGGGTACCTGTTCGATGCCAAAGGCTCCATTGTCGTGAACGGCGACGAGGAGACCGTCATGTTGGCCGCCATCGACGCCGGCGCCGAAGACGTGGCCGGCTCCGATGGGGTCGTAGAGGTGATCACCTCGCCCACGGAGGTCATGTCGATCCGCGACGTCCTCGCGACTGCCGGGCTGTCGATCGACTCCGCCGACCTGATCCAGATGCCGAAATCGACCGTGCCCGTCGATGACGCCGATGCACGCAAGGTGATCCGACTGGTCGAGGCACTGGAAGATCTCGACGACGTTCAGACCGTGTACGCCAACTACGACATCTCGGACTCGGTCCTGTCCGAGTTCGTCTGACGGACGGCGCGGCGGCGCCGATTCATGACCCGATCAGCAACCGATCGAGATCGCTGCCGCCGCCGGCCGTGGTGATGAGACCCTCCAAGCTGTCGAGGTCACTGGGAACTCGCGGCTTCCAGTCGATGGTGGCAAGCGTGCTGCCATACCGGGAGGAGAACTCGAGCCGCAGGTCTCGCTGGCGGCGCGCCTCGGTGCCCCACCGGCGCAGGTTGTCGGCCAATCGGGCGTCCACCCGACCAGGTCGAGCATCGATCCAAGACTCGGGAAGTGTCCGGTTGAAGACGACCAACGCTGGTCGGGCCACCCCTTCGGGAAGCTCTCGGTAGAGACGGGTTGCTTCGGCGATCGGTGCCGGGCTCGACGTGGTGATGGCGACCGTCACCGCAGTCGCCAGGTGGTCGTCGATCTCGCGGGCTCTCCGGGACACTCCGTCGTAGGTCGTCCGCAGATCCATCAGGAACTGGGCGATCTGTTCGAGCAGCGACGCACCCAGGACCTGGTCGGCCAGGCGCAGCGCCGGTTTGGTGGCGCGATCGAAGAAGAATCTCCGGCCGGGCAGTCGGCCACCGGTCATCCACGTCAATAGTCGCCCACCGACCAGATCCTTCATCGCTCCCGGCGACGTGAAGAACTCGATGCCGCCCGCCGACGGAGGCGTGTCGATCACGATGAGCTCCCACGCTCGGGCATCCGCCAGGGTGGCGGCCTGCTCGGCGGCGGCGTATGACTGTGAAGCCGGGAAGTGGTTGGTGGCTGCGGCGAAGAACGGGTTGTCGACCAGCCGGTCGGCGACCGCCGGGTCGGCGTGGCGCTTGACGATGGCGACCCAGGAGCTGTGGGCGTCGAGCATCGCCGCCCACAGGTTGGGCTCGGCCGGGTGAGGGGATGGTTCGGCGCCGACATCGCCGATGCCGAGTGCGTCCGCCAGGCGGCGGGCGGGATCGATCGTGACAACGAGGGTTCTGATTCCGAGTCGAGCCGCACGGACTGCCAGACCCGCCGAGACGGTGGTCTTGCCCACCCCGCCACCGCCCGCGACCGGCAGGATTCGGGTCACGATGCGCTCTCCCAACCCTCGACCTCGTCGGCGAGCAACGCCGCCACTTCGGCGGGTGTCATGACCCCGAACAGGAAGGGCAGGTCCCGATCAGGTGGCAGTGCCTCCAGCCACCGTCGCTGCTCTTCCACCAGCTCGCAGTGAAGCCGGGCGGCGTCGCCCGCTCTGCCGCCGGGCAGTCCGTCGACGTCGAACTCCGGCGTGGGGAGCACCCGGTTGGTGACCACCTCGACGCTTCCGACCAGATCCTCTTCGGCGAGCCACTGGAGTGTCTCGACCGTCTCGGCCGTCGGCAGCTCCTCGGCGAGCGTGGTGAGGAGCAGTCGGCACCGGCCGGGATCGGCGAGGATCTCGGCCATCCATCCCGCTTGATCCCGAATCTTTCCAGCCGGTACCAGTTCGGTGATCGTCCGGGACGCCCGCAGATAGGACCCGATCTGGCCGGTGGGAGGAGCATCGGCCACGATCACATCCCAATCTCCCCGCCGAACCTCCCACAACACCTTTCCGATGGTGACGATCTCACGGACACCGGGAGCGGCCGAGGCGAGTGCATCGAAGGCGCGCAGCGCCGGGCCGAACGCGACGATGGAAGGAAGACCGACCTGGACCTCGAGATACTCGGCCAGGGCTCGGCTGCGATCGATCGACACCGCCGACAACCCGTCGCGGAGTTCGGTGATCTCGGACGGCAGCGAGGGACGCCCGAGGTGAGCCGCCAGTCCGGCCGGCTCGCCCATGGCGACGGCGAGCACGCGGGCGCCGCTCCGATGCGCAGCGCCGACGATCGCGGCGGTTACCGCCGACTTTCCGACACCGCCCTTGCCGGAGACGATGATCAATCCGCCCTGGTCGAAGATCTCAGCCCTCGGAAGCCAACGGGATCCGGAGCACCAGGCTCCCGTCCTCCACCGACCAGTCGGCGTTGCCGACGATGGAGAAGTCGGTGAAGTCGGTCTCGGCCTGAGCGATGAACTTCTGCCGTTCCGCACCGGCGACCGGCGGCAGCGGTCGGTCGCGTACGGCCTCGGCCCGGGCTCGGAATCGCTCGATGAATGCGTCGACGTCGAATGCAGCCATTGCGCCGAGGATAGATCCGATCGTCAGGTGTCGGTTCGCCGGGAAGCGCGCCGGCGCTCCGCCCGGCGCTCGGCTTCGAGACGCTCGAGGTCCACGTCGGTGTGGTCGACGAAACGCATCGCCGCCGCCACGGCCCGGTGGCCGGCCACGTCGGCGATCTGGCGATGCATCTCGTGGGCGATGCGGCGATACGCGATGTGCCCGGCCGGCTGGCTCCGGAGTTCGATCAGATGGAACGCTTGCCTGGCATTCATCTCCATGACGAAGCGGATGTGGCTCGCGAACGGAACGGCGTACTGGGCGACGTCGATCCCGGCCCGGTCTCGGACGGTCTCGGTGAGGGCGGCAGCAGTCATCATGGCCTGGTGCCAATCCGGACCGAACCCGGCCTCGGCAATGTCGGGTGGCGTGTCGTAGCCGAGCCTGGTGGTGAGCGGTTGCCACTCGATGGTCATCATGCGATGCCGCTGGAGGTCGCGGAACGCCCCGAAGTCGCACACGACGTCGAACCGGTACGTGATCCGCTCCATCGCCCGCCCCGGACGATGGCGCCGATTGGCGCGATCTCCGCACATCGCTCCGATGACTTCAGCGACGACATCGGTCGGCAATGTGGCAGCCCACTCCTGGAGAAGCTCGTCGGGAGCCTCGGTGACCGCATACATGGCGGCCGCCGCCAGTCGCCGTTCACCATCGGAGTCCCAGTCGGTCAGTCGGACCGACCACTCCGGGGCGCCGGTGCGATCGCGATCGAAATCGTCCAGGTCGGGATCGAGGGCAGCGAGCCGGTCGCGAACGGACTCGAGGTAGCGGGCGGTGGCGGCGCCGCGATCCTCGCGGTCGACGCGGGTGAGGAAGGAGGGGATCACCTTGCGGAGTTCCTCCAGCATCATCCGGCCGTAGCTCCGTACCTCCTCCAGGGGATGGGCTTGCATGCGAACCAACGCCATCTCGTATGCCTGCCCGCTGCCGAAGATGCCGACGTTGGATTTGGTGGCGGCCGGCAGTAGTCCCCGGGCGGCATCGCACGCCTTCGCTCGGATCGTGGCGGCGTACACGCCAGGAGTGTCGGTTTCGGAGCGTGGAAAGCGGGCTTGATAGTGCTCGGTCATCCCCCGGACGACCTTCGAGTACGTGTCGAAGATGCCGTCCTGATGCGTCCGATACTCGTCGAGCAGGCCGGCGCCTTCGATCTCCGGAGGCGTGACGTAGCGGTACGAGCCTTCCTGTTTCGTGTCGTAGTAGATGTATCGAGTCGATTGCTCGAGGTAAGCGGCGAGCCGTCCCCACTCGAGGACTTTGGTCAGCAGGTTCGAGGCTTGTTCGCATGCGAGGTGCGCACCGCCGAGCTGAGCGACAGAGTCGTCGCCGTACTCCGAGAAGACCCGGTCGTACAAGCGTTCCGCTTTGCGGAGATCCACCATGGTCTCCGCATCGCGACGGTCGGTGAGGTTCGCCAGTCCCGCCTCGGGATCGTGTGCGAACTCGTCGAGGAACAGCCGTCGGATCGACTTCGAGGATCGCGAGTAACGAGCGAACAGCGCGCCTTTCACCACTTCCGGGAGGTTGATCAGGGCGAAGACCGGACGGTCGGTGTTGGTGAAGAACCGCTCGAGGAGTGCGACCTCGTGTGGTTCGAAAGTCTCCTGCTGGTAGTGCACGACGGCTGCGAGGGTACCCTGTGCCGGTGGATCTTCGATCCTTCATCCGTCTCTTTCAGCTGGTGCTGATCGTCATCGCGATCGGGCTGGCGGCATTCCCGTTGCTGGTGATTCTCGACCTCGCCGGCGGCGGCACCGGATATGGCCTCTGTCCGGCCGGGGTCGACGGTTGCCGAAACCCGTACACGGCCGCCGCCGAACTCCTGCTCGTGCTGAGCCTGGGGCTGATCATCGTTCTCGGTGGCTTTCGGATGACCACTCGGCTCCGCCAGCGGCTGGCGCGCCAGCGCCAGCCGCGGTGACGCTCAGCGGTTGATCTCGACGGCGAGCGCCGCCAGCGTTTCGGGCGTGGCCGCCCGGGTGAGGGAGACTTGGATTGCCCCGAGGATGAGAGCGGTTGCCAGCCATTCCGTCGCTCCGCCGAGCTCAGACCCCAGCACGATGGCTCCGATCACCCCGGCGAGTGGGACCCATCCGGCCAGCCATGCCACGAGGTGGGCACCCGCGGCCATCTGCGCCCAGACCTGAACGAGGTAGGCGGCCCCGGTCACCCCCACCCCGAGCACGACGATCGAAGACCAGGTGGATGAGGGGGGAATCTGCCAGCTTCCGAGCACCACCGACGCCACACCCAGGGCGATGCCCGCCGTCAGGAGTTGAAGTCCGGTGAGCGGGACGATCCGGTGGCGGCCCGCAACCGCCGCCGTGAAGGTCAAGTGGCCGGCGAACGCGGCCGCACCTCCCAGGAGAAGGAGGTCACCGCTGCCCGGTTGGAGGACGCCGTCGACGAGGAGGCGGACGATGCCGACGGCGGCGAGCGCCACCGCGATGAGCGCCCACGGCCGCGGCGCCACTCGGCGCATCAGCGACGCGGCGACCGGAGCCAAAACGATCGACGTGCCCGTCAGCAGTGCGGCGTTGATCACCGGGGCCGTCTCCATCCCCGTCAGTTGCAGGCCGAATGCAAGGCCGAGGAGCAGCCCCCCGGAGATTCCGTCCCTCCAGACGCCGGGCGTGTTCGGCGTCGCGAACGGGAGCAGGCAGAGTCCGCCGATCGCGGCCTTCCAGGCGGCGAGTGTCAGTCCTGAGACCTGGCCGATGACGTCGTCGATGAGCAAATAGCCGATCCCGGTCAGCAAAACGACCGCGATCATCGCTCCAATGGGACCGAGCGTTGGCCCCGACCGATCGGTTGGCGGTGGTTCCTCGGTCATGAATCCGGTCCGCCGAGCATGTCCGCCAACTCGTTCGAGACGAGATAGAGCCCCCGCCCCTCGACTGCCGTGCGTCCTTGCGTCTCGAGGGTCGAGTGCATGCGAAGGCGCCTGCCCGACCGCTCGACGACCTTGGCCTTGGCCACCACGGGGGAGTCGATGGTGAGTGGCCGACGGTATCGAAGGTCGAGGGTTCCGGTGACGGTCATGACACGCTCGAACGCGATGCCTGCCCAGACCATGATCTCGTCGGCAATCGTGGCGGCGATACCGCCGTGGATGGCCGGTGGTGCGCCGACGTGCGTCGCCGTCGGCTCGAACATCGCCGACACCCACTCCTCATCGAAACCGAGCGGGGCGAGGTGCAGTCCGTGGGGGTTCGATCGGCCGCATGCGAAACATAGGTCGCCGTACGCCTCCTGAACCTGGCGTACGACCGAGAGAAAGGTGGCGGTGCGGGTTCGGTCCATTGGCTCGTGAGCGTACCGGGACGGCTTGACGGTGCCCGGCACCCGGAGTTGCCGTCGATACCATGCGCGGTTCGTGGCTCCCCAGCTCGCTCACCCAGGCCGGACGACACGCTCGATCGACCGAGTCATTCTCGCCCTGGCGGTCCCTGCATTGGGCACCCTTGCGGCCGACCCGCTCCTGTCGTTGGTCGACACCGCCTTCGTGGGTCGGCTCGGCTCGACCGAACTGGCGGCGCTGGGGGTGGACACGGCCCTTTTCGGGTTCGCCTTCGCCGCATTCAACTTCCTCGCATACGTCACGACCCCTCTGATCGCCACTGCCCGCGCACGAAAGGACATCGGTGCGGTGGAGCGCGTGCTCGCACGCGCGCTGACACTCGCAGTGTTGGCGGGCCTCACCGCGGCCATGCTCGTGGTCACACTCGCCGTGCCGCTCATCGAGAGTTTCGGACCCGATCAGGCGGTGGTGGGACCGGCGGCTGCCTATCTGCGGGTCCGGGCTCTGGCCCTCCCCAGCCTGCTGATCGTGACCGTCGGACACGGTGCCTTCCGAGGGCTCCAGGACACGAGAACTCCGCTCTGGGTGACGGTGGGCGCCAATCTGCTGAACGCGGCACTCGACCCACTGTTGATCTTCGGCGCCGGTCTCGGCATCACCGGGGCGGCGTGGGCAACCGTGGGTGCGCAATCTCTCGCCGCCCTGGCGTTTCTGGTGCTCTTGCGACGCCGCGGCCAACGTGAGGGGTTCTCGCTCGGTCTGGCCGGTGTGGTCGAGGCGCTGCGACTCCTCAGGTTCGGGAGCATTCTCATGCTCCGGACGATCCTGCTGGTCTCCACCCTGGCGTTGGCGACGTCGACCGCCGCCCGCCTGGGTACGGTCGACGTCGCCGCCCATCAAGTGGTGGCCCAGCTCTGGTTTCTGTTGGCGATGCTGGTCGATGCACTCGCGATTGCCGCACAGGCGATGATCGCCGATCTGGAGGGCCGCGGCGATCGTGCGGCCATGGTCGAGGCGGGAAGGCGTCTGCTGTGGTGGGGGTGGTGGGTCGGGGTCGTCCTCGGGGGTGGACTGTGGCTGACGTCGGGGCGATGGGGCCCTCTGTTCACCGATGACGCCGCCGTTCGGGACACGATCGCCACCGTGGTGCCCATCGCGGCGGCCATGCAACCGGTCGCCGGTCTGCTCTTCGTGGCCGACGGCATCTATATGGGGCTGCTCCGTCTCCGCCGGCTGGTGGCGTCGACCGCGGCCGGGCTGGCGGCGGCCGGGTTGGTCTTCTGGTGGACCCTGGCCGGCGAGGGGAGCCTGGCCGGCGTGTGGTGGGGGATCGGGGGGATGGTGGTGAGCCGGGCGGCGGTGCTCCTCATGCGTTCGCCGGTACGCCGTCCAAGGGCCGATTGAGCGTCTCGGGAAGCAGAAGCGTGATGATGCCGGCCAGGACCACCGAGATCGACAGCCACAGCATGGTCCCGTCGAGACCGATCCGATCGATCGTCTGGGAGGCAAAGCCGAGTCCGCCGGCGGATCCGATGGTGGCCAGATATCCGGCGGCACTTCCGGCCGTCGCCCTGACGCGCGTGGGAAACAGTTCGACTCGATGGGCGGCTGCGGCAGGCACATAGGCGAACGACCCGAAGGCCCCCACCGCGATGGCCGCGAACACCAGTGGTGGAGCGGTCACGGTGAAGAGCGTCACTCCCCCGAGGACCATGGCCAGGAGGGAGACGATGGTGGCCGCCTTGCGGCCGAGCGTGTCAGCCATCCTCCCCCCGATCCAGAACCCGAGACCGCCGATACTCCCCGCCGTGAGGGCGATGAACGCGGTCGAACCGGGACTGAGTCCGATCTCGACGATCAGCCGCTCGTTGGTGAAGGCCAGCGCAACCGCAGGGAACATCGAGGCGAGCAACGATGCGACCCCGGCAGTCCAGAAGAGTCCACGAACGTCACCGAACAGCACCGATCGCACAGTCGCCGGCTCCCCCGGGTCCGAACGCGATGAGATGAGTGGTGACTCGTCGAGCCGCAGCAAGAAGGGGATCAGCAGCACGCCGGCCAGTGGGACGAGGAACACGACCCGCCAGCCCTGCGGAGTATTCGACGCCACCGGCAGGAGGAGCTGAGTGGCGCCCGCCCCAAGGCTTCCGGCAGCTGCATACAACCCGATCCCGAAGGCGCGCAAGGTCGCCGGCAGTCGCTCGCCGATGAGGACCACGGCCAGCGTTCCCACCGCCTGGGCGGCGATCCGGGCAACCGACTGGGTGACGGTCAGGGCGGGCCCGCTGGCCACCATCGCGGTCGCCGCCGAGGCTGCCAGCAGGACGAGGAGCGCCACGAACATCGGACGGCGACGCCCTCTGCGGTCTCCCCAGACCGAAAACGCGACCGCGCCCAGCGACGCCAGCCGGGTCACCGCCAACACCATGCTCATCTGTCCACCGGTCATACCCAGACCGGTTCGGATGAGGGGCAGCATCGACGACAAGGGCGATTGGGCGAGGCCCTGGAGCACGCCGACCAGCCAGATGATGCCCATCAGCCGCCGACTGTCGGAGTCGAGCGCATGGATCGGGAAGAAGTTGCGAACCTGGCGGCGCATGGCGTCTTCTGCACGGGCGGCAGTTGATGCGACAATAGAAGCCTGTTGGACCATCCATCCACGCGCGGTCGAAGGCCGCATCGGGAACAACGGATCGGCGAGGCGGGTTGAGCGGACCATGAGATTTGAGGACCTCGGCTTCGTCGTCCAGCTCGCGGTCGCCTTCGGTGGTGGTCTCATTGCCTTCTTGTCGCCATGTGTGCTGCCGATGCTTCCGGGATATCTGGGGTTGATGTCGGGCTACTCGGTGGCCGACTTGAGGTCGGGAGGAGCGTCCCGGTCGCGCATGCTGCGGGCGACGACGCTTTTCGTGCTCGGTTTCAGCATCGTGTTCGTCGCGATCGGTGCCGCCGCCACCCAGGTCTCGGCGTTCCTCGCACGCAATCGTGAGGTGACCAACATCGTCGCGGGCGTCCTGGTGATCGCCTTCGGCGTGTTGATGATCGGAATGGCCTACTCGACTCGGGGCATCTTCGGCGTGCTCCAGCGTGAGCGTCGGATGGAGGTGCGTCCGTCTCGCCTCGGAGCATGGGCACCCCCGGTGATGGGGGTGGCGTTCGGGTTCGGGTGGTCGCCGTGTATCGGTACGATCCTCGGGGGTGTGCTGGCCATCGCCTCGACCCGGGACACCGTCGTCCAGGGCATGGTGCTTCTGGCCTTCTTTTCGTTGGGTCTCGGGGTGCCGTTCATCCTGTCGGGGCTGGGGCTGCAACGGGCCTTTCGGACCATGGGTTCGCTCCGGCGTTGGGTCCGTCCGATCAACGTCGTCTCGGGAGGTCTGATGGTCGCCTTTGGCGTCCTGCTCGCCACGGACAACGTGTTCCTGCTTTCGCAGTGGGTGTCCGAGGTCTTCCAGGCGGTTCCCCTCCTCGAGAACCTCGCCGAGATCTGAGCCCGCTCGTCATGACGCGACCGGGACGGGAGGCCGTCCGATCGCGTCGTGGAAAGCGTTCGGCTCACCGGTACGCTTCGCGCCGATGCAGATCTCACCCTCGAGAGAGGCCTTTCTGGACCTCGCCGGACGCCATGCGGTCATCCCGGTGTGGACCGAGCTGCTGGCGGATCGGGAGACGCCGGTGTCGGGATACGAGAAGCTGGTCGGTGATGGACCAGGATTCCTTCTCGAATCGGTGGAGGGCGGAGAACGATGGGCCCGGTGGTCCTTCGTGGGTTGGGACCCCCACTTCACGGTCCGGAGTCGTGGGGGTCAGACGATCGTCGAAGGGAGTGGCATCGAAGGGAGTGGCATCGGCGGGGGCGCCGCCGAGAAACTCGACGGCGGCGACGATCCGATCGGGGCGCTTCGGGAACTGGTGGAGCGTTTCGACGATCCGTCGCTGGAGGGGCTGCCACCCCTGCACTCCGGGTTCGTCGGGTACCTCGGCTACGACTGCATCCGCTACATCGAACATCTCCCGGACCGGCCTGCCGACGACCGGGACCTGCCGGAGATGCTGTGGCACTTCGTCGGAAGTCTGGCCGCATTCGACCGCTTCCGGCAGACCGTGGTCCTGATCCGAACGGTGATCGTCGGCGACGACCCCGGTGCGCAGTACGAGGCGGCTTGTCGCCGCCTGCGCGCAACGGTCGACCGGTTGTCGACCGGCGTGCCGGCCCCGGTTCGTCCGCTGCCCGAACCGGCCCGCCCTCCAATCACCCGCTCGACCATGACGCACGACGAGTTCGAAGCCGCCGTCCGGCGAGTCGGGCGATACATCCAGTCCGGCGACGCATTCCAGGTGGTCTTGAGTCAGCGATTCGAGACCGAGTTCTCCGGGGATCCGTTCGCGGTCTATCGGGCGCTTCGGCTCGTCAATCCATCCCCGTTCCTGTTCTATCTGTGTGACGCAGAGGTCACGGTGGCCGGATCATCACCGGAGTTGATGACGCGAGTGCGGGACGGGATCGTGTTCTCTCGGCCGATTGCCGGGACGCGACCGCGTGGAGCGAGCGATGACGAGGATCAGGCGTTGTCCGAGGAACTGCTGGCCGATCCAAAGGAACGCGCCGAGCACGTGATGCTGATCGACCTCGCCCGCAACGACTTGGGCCGCGTCTGCGAGTACGGGTCGGTGACCGTCGATGACTTGATGGTGGTCGAGCGCTACAGCCACGTGATGCACATCGTGTCGGGTGTGTCCGGGAAGCTCCGGCCCGACACGAGTCCGGTGGATGTGATCCGCGCAACATTCCCGCACGGCACCGTGTCGGGGGCTCCAAAGGTTCGGGCGATGGAGATCATCGACGAGCTCGAGCCGGTGGCGCGCGGCCCGTACGCCGGAGCGGTCGGCTACCTGGATCTGTCGGGCAACGTCGACACGTGCATCTGCCTGCGGACCGTGCTGCTGCGCGATGGCACGGCCTGGGTCCAGGCGGGGGCCGGGTTGGTGGCCGACTCGGACCCACCGACCGAGTACGAAGAGACGATGAACAAGGCGGCGGCCGCGCTCCAGGCGATCGCGATGGCGAGGTCGATCTGATGAACGGCGTGTCGCTGCCGTCTGCGGCCGTTCGGGTTCCGTCGGCCCTCCGCGTCGTCTGGGCGGAGGGTCCCGACGCGGTGTCCTTCCTGCAGGGCATCCTCAGCCAGGACGTCGCCGGCGTGGCGCCAGGCTCCACCTCCCGGTCCTTGTTGCTTGCCCCACAGGGCAAGCTGGTGGCCATCTTGTGGCTCCTGCGAGGAGAGGGGCGGGTGGGACTCCTGGCCGACCAGGCTCCGGAGACGGTCGTCGATTCGCTGGCCACATACCGGATCAGGGTCAAGGTCGATTTCGAGATCGATCGTCGCCCGGTGACTGAGATCTGGGGACCGGGTGCGGCAGCGGTGGCGGGTATCGAGCCGTCCTCCTGGGCGGACGAACCGCCGGCCGTTCGAGCGTCCATCGACCATGCCGGATTCGAACGGGTCGCGTGGATCGGCGACGTCGTGGTCGATGAGGCCGCCAGGCTGACGGAGGTCGGATCCGAGGAGGCCGAGGCATATCGCATCATGCTCGGCGAGCCGCGGTTCGGGGTCGACATCGATCGGGGCACGATACCCCAGGAGAGTGGATTGGTTCCGTCGTCGGTGTCGTTCACCAAGGGCTGCTTTCTGGGTCAGGAACTGGTCGCCCGAATCGACAGTCGCGGCCATGTGAACCGCCACCTCCGCATCGTCCGATCGGAGGCGCCGGTCGAGGCGGGGGCAACCGTCCACTTGGGAGACCGGGACGTGGGGAGGGTCACCAGCGCTACCGACCGGACCACCCCTGCGTTGGCGCTGGCGATGCTGCGGCGCGAGGCGGCGCCCGGATCCACCGTGAGGATCGAAGCCTCGGCAGGTTCGATCGCGGGAACGGTGGTCCCGCTGCCGGCGAACTCCCCATGAGTGGTCGCCTGCACTCGCGCCTGGAGACGATTCTCGAGTCGACTCGGGAACGAATCGATGTGTTGTCGAGCAACCCACCGGAGTTGCGATCCGCCACCACGCCCCGACCGTTTCGCGCATCGCTCGAGTCCGGCGGCCTGTCGGTGATCGCCGAGATCAAACGTCGATCACCGTCGCGGGGAGCGCTCGCCGCCGACCTCGACCCGGTGCAGATGGCTCGCTCCTATCAAGTCGGGGGTGCTGCCGCCATATCGGTGCTCACCGAACCCCACCACTTTCGGGGATCGGCCGACGATCTCGTGGCGGTCCGCCGGGCGATCGAGCTCCCGGTGCTCCGCAAGGATTTCATCCTCGACCCGATTCAGGTCGTCGAGAGTCGCTCGATGGGGGCCGACGCCGTGTTGCTGATCGTCGCCGCGCTCGATCGGATCCGGCTGGCCGACCTCCTGGCGATCACCGACGAGATGGGAATGGAGGCGCTGGTCGAGGTCCACGACGAACGGGAAGCCGAGGTGGCGCTGGACGTCGGTGCGTCGGTGGTCGGCGTCAACAATCGCGATCTGCGGACGTTCGATGTGGATCTGGCAACCGCCGAGCGGTTGGGGCCGGTGCTGGAGTCGGCGGCCGTCGCCGTGGCCGAGAGCGGCATTCTGGGTCCGGGTGACGCTCGCCGCATGGCGACCGCCGGCTACGACGCGATCCTGGTCGGGGAGGGGCTGGTCGTCTCTCGGGATCCGATCGGGACGCTTCGGGCTCTCCGATCGTGACCTGGGTCAAGGTGTGTGGGTTGCGCACCCGGGACGATGTGGAGACGGCCATCGAGGCGGGCGCCGATGCGATCGGTCTGGTCCTGGCGGAGTCGCCGAGACGTGTGAGCCTCGAGTTCGCCGCCGAGCTGATCGGCGTGGCCGGCCGGAGGATCGAGTCGTTCCTGGTGACCGTCGACCTCGGCCCGGACGAACTGGAGGAGGCGCTCGACGCCTCCGGCGCCACCGGAGTTCAGCCGCACGGTCGCAATCGTCGTCGCGCATGCAGCTGGGCCCTCGAACGGGGCGTGCGCGTCCTCCATCCGGTGGCAGCGGACGACGTTGCCTCGCTCGCCGATCTCCCTACCGGCCAGATGGCGTTGGTCGACACGCCGAGTACCCGTCACGGGGGCACCGGCCGGACCTTCGATTGGCGAATCCTCACCGGCATCGCTCACCCATTCGTTCTGGCGGGGGGGCTGGGCCCGCACAATGTGGAGCGAGCGGTCCGGGAGGTTCGTCCTTGGGGAGTCGACGCGTCGACCCACCTAGAGTCCCGGCCGGGCGTCAAGGATCCCGACGCCATCCGAGCGTACGTACGAGGAGCCCGCCGAGCATGAGTGCCCCTTCATTGCGACTGAACCGACCTGACGACCGGGGACGTTTCGGCGAGTTCGGCGGTCGCTTCGCTCCCGAGACCCTCATGCCCGCTTTGACGGAGCTGGAGCAAGCCTTCGAGGAGGCGTGGACCGATCCAGCCTTCCTCGACCGCCATCGACAGGTGTTGCGGGACTTCGTGGGGCGCCCGACTCCGCTTCATCGCGCCGATCGGTTGTCGGAGCGTCTGGGTCTCGACGTGTGGCTCAAGCGGGAAGACCTCGCCCACACGGGAGCGCACAAGATCAACAACGCCATCGGACAGGGGCTGCTCGCGCAGCGCATGGGCAAGCCGCGCATCATCGCCGAGACGGGGGCCGGGCAGCACGGAGTGGCGACCGCGACGGCGGCGGCATTCCTGGGCCTCGAGTGCGAGGTCTACATGGGCACGGTCGACATCGAGCGGCAGGCATTGAACGTGCTCCGCATGGAGATGCTGGGCAGCCGCGTGGTCCCGGTGTCGGCCGGAGCCGGAACCCTCAAGGATGCGGTGAGCGAGGCGATGCGCGCATGGGTCGGCTCGGTACAGGACACGCACTACGTGATCGGGTCGGTCGTCGGACCCCATCCGTTCCCGTGGATGGTCCGCGAGCTACAGAAGGTCATCGGGGAGGAGGTCCTCGACCAGATGGCCGAGCATCGGCCCCAGGTGGTCGTCGCCTGCGTGGGTGGTGGCTCCAATGCCATGGGGATCTTCTATCCACTCGCCGGTCGAGGTATCGATCTGGTCGGAATCGAGCCCGCCGGGCTGGGGCTCGAATCCGGGAAGCATGGCGCGTCAATCGGTGCGGGAAGCCCCGGTGTCCTCCACGGAACCCGAACCTTCATGCTGCAGGATGAGGACGGCCAGGTGGTCGAAGCCCACTCCATCTCGGCCGGTCTCGACTATCCGGGGGTTGGACCGGAGCATGCATATTTCCACTCGACCGGACTGGCTCGGTATGAGGCGGTGACCGACACCGATGCGTTGCGCGGGGTGTCGTTGCTGGCGCAGACCGAGGGAATCATTCCGGCTCTGGAGAGCGCACACGCCATTGCCTGGGTCGAGGACCACGTCGACGAGCTTCGAGGCAAACGCGTGCTGGTGAATCTGTCGGGGCGTGGCGACAAGGACGTGGAGCAGATCGGACGGCTCCGAAGCGAGGGGGAGGCGTGAGCACCCTCCGGGAGATGTTCGAGCGGGCTCGGGCCGACCAGCGCAAGGTGTTCCTGCCGTTCATGACCGCCGGGCTCCCAAACCCGGCCGACTCGGCCCGCCTGATCGCGGCGATGTTGGACGCCGGCGCCGATGGCTGCGAAGTGGGGATCCCCTACACGGATCCGCTGATGGATGGCCCGGTGATCCAGCGGGGAAGCGAGTCGGCGATTGCCGCAGGGGTGACCATCGACCGGAGTCTCGAGATCATCGCCTCGGTCGTGGCGACGACGCAGGCCGCCACCCGGGAAGTCGGGCCGGCACGCGTCGTGGCGATGACCTACGCGAATCCGGTCTTTCGTCGAGGAGTCGACTGGTTCTGCGAGCGGCTGGCCGAGGTTGGCGCCGCCGGGGTGATCGTGCCGGACTTGCCGGTTGAGGAATCGCAGTCGCTCGTCCAGTCCTGCCGGAGGCACGGGCTGGGAACCGTTCAGTTCGTGGCACCCACCAGCGACGCGAAACGGATCCGACTGGTTGCCGAAGCGGAGCCCGCTTTCATCTATGCGGTGTCGGAGATGGGTGTGACCGGCGAGCGGGATCAGGCGAGTTCGCACGCCGGTCGGCTGATGGAGGCCATCCGCTCCGTGACGAACCTTCCGGTGGTGTTCGGCGTTGGGATCTCGACACCGGACCAAGCAAGGGCGGCCGTGGCGGCTGGTGCCGACGGGGTCATCGTCGGGAGCGCACTGGTTCGATCCGTTCTCGAAGCGTCGGACGCTGCCACCGCCGAGGTTCGACTGCGGGCTCGGGTACGCACCTTCGTCGAGGCGCTCCAAGGCTGAGCGGTGCCGTCGGAGGGAGAGGGGGGATTCCACTCTGGTGCGCCGCGCCGGATGTCGTCCGCACGCAAAGCAAGGCTGTTTCGGATGCGAACGACGCGAAAGACGCAACGGCCATCAGCGAGACCGGATTCATCCTCAGCCAGGGAGTGGGGGGAGTGGGGGGATGCGGCAAAGGATGTGGTCGTGATGGCCGTTGCAAGTTGAACTCTACCGCAAAACGTCGCGGAGGGCATGCTCATCCGCGCGGTTCACGCTGCGTGTTCGGACGGTGACTGTGCCGGAGGCGGGACTCGAACCCGCACGCCCGCGAGGGCAATGGTTTTTGAGACCATCGAGTCTGCCGATTCCTCCACTCCGGCGTGGGGGACCCGAGTCTAAGCACGGTGATGAGGCGAGATAGTCTGTTCACCCAATGGGACGTATCGAACGGCGGATCTTTCGTATCGCCGACCGCATGACCGAGCTGGCAGAGGAAGAGGCGGCCGTGAGCGAGGAGCTCGCCTTCCACAGACACATCAACGACGATGCCCAGCGGGATGCGGTGGTGTCGGATTCGCGGGCCGATCGCCTCGAGGCCGGGCTGACCGCCGCCGACGTCGCCCGCTTCGAACGACGCCTCGGCGAGATCGCCGCAGAGCGGGCGCGGCTCGAGGCCAAACGACTTCAACTCCTCGAGCGGCTCGCCTGACATGCCGAACCTGGTTCTGATCGACGGTCATTCCATCGCGTATCGGGCGTTCTTCGCGCTCCCCGAGGACCTGGCGACGACGTCCGGTCAGGTGACAAACGCGGTGTTTGGTTTCACGAGGATGCTGGTGCGGCTCCTTTCCGACCAACACCCCGATGCGATCGCGGTGGCGTGGGACGTCTCGCGTCAGACGTTTCGATCCGAGGAGTATCCCGAGTACAAGGCGCAGCGCTCGGCCACGCCCGACACGTTCAAGAGCCAGTTGCCGCTGATTCGAGAGGTGCTGGACGCGCTCGACGTACCCCAGGTCCAGCGCGAGGGATACGAAGCCGATGACGTCATCGCTTCGATCTCGGAGTCGGCCAAAGACGCCGGATGGGACGTCCTCATCGTCACCGGGGATCGCGACGCGTTTCAACTCATCGAGGACGGTCGCAGCATCATGTATACGCGGCGAGGGATCACCGACACGGTGATCGCCGACCGTGCCTACGTGGAAGACCGATACGGGATCGGCCCCGAGCAGTATGTCGAACGATCGGCGTTGTGTGGCGACACCTCCGACAATCTGCCGGGCGTGCCTGGAGTCGGGGACAAGACCGCGGCCAAGCTGCTTCGTGCTCACGGTTCCATCGAAGGTATCTACGAGCACCTCGATGAGCAGACTCCCAAGCTCCGTGAGAACCTGGCCGCAGCCCGCGAGCAGGTCTTCCTGAACCGGCGGCTGATGACCTTGGTACGCGACCTGGACATCGACTTCCGGGCGGATTCCTTCACGCGTGGTGAGTGGGATCGCGCCCACGCCAAAGACCTGTTCGTCAGCCTCGAGTTCCACTCCATCTGGGAGGACTTGCTCGCGGCAGAGCCAGGAGCGGCGGACGTGGTGGCTGAACTGCCGGAGGTGGAGGTCCGGGTGCTGCCGCCGAACGCCGAGGTGCCCGAGCTCTTGCAGACCACCCGGTTCGTCCTCGATCTCATCGACCTGGCGGGAACGCCCGCATTGATCGTCCTCGGTCCGGGCGAGGAGGCGGTGATCGTGCCGGACGACCGCATCGACGTGTTGCGGACGGTTCTGGAGGATCCTGGCGTGGAGAAGCGCGCACATGACGCCAAGCGAGTGATGCGCTTCCTCCTCGAACGCGACATCGAGTTGGGCGGCATGGTCTTCGACACCGCTCTGGCCGCCTATCTCGTCAACCCTGCGACCCGCGCCTACGACCTGGGGGAGGTGGCCGAGCGGTTCCTGAACGTCGAACTGGACTCACCGGATCGGGAACCGCCCCAGGAGGCCGGTGTCCAGGGGGCCTTCGATCTCAGCGGTGGGGCCGACCTGGAACGGTTCGGTCGCCGGGCGGTGGCGATCGATCGCCTCGCAGAGGCGCTGACCACCGAACTCCGCGATCGCGACGAACTCGATCTCTACCAGCGCTTCGAGCTGCCGTTGGTCGGGGTACTCGCCCGGATGGAGGCGGCCGGGATCGGAGTCGACCGGGGCTATCTCCAGGAGATGAGCGACGATCTTCGGTCGCGACTCCATGGGCTCGAGGCGGCCATCCACGAGCTGGCCGGTGAACCTTTCAACATCAACTCCACGGATCAACTGGCGTCGGTGCTGTACGGCAGGCTCGAGTTGCCGGTGCTGAAGAAGACTCCAGGTGGGAAGCCGTCGACCGATGCGTCGGTGCTCGAGAAGCTCGATCACCCACTGGTCGAGCGACTGCTCGAGTACCGGGAGCTGGAAAAGCTCCGGTCCACCTACGTCGACGGTTACCTGCCACTCATCGGCGACGACGGGCGCATCCACACGACTTTCAACCAGATGGCCGCGGCGACCGGTCGTCTCTCCTCTGGAGAGCCGAACCTCCAGAACATCCCCGTCCGGTCGGAAACGGGTCGCACCATCCGTCGAGCATTCGTGGCGGACGCCGGCCAGGTGTTCGTGGTGGCCGACTACTCACAGATCGAGCTGCGCGTCCTTGCCCACATGAGTGGGGACGAAGGCTTGGTCGAGGCGTTCCGAGCCGAGCGGGACATCCACACCGCTACGGCCGCACGGGTGTTCGGAGTGACCGATGAACTCGTGTCGGGCGAGATGCGCAGGATGGCGAAGGTGATCAACTTCGGACTGCTGTACGGGATGGAGGCGTTCGGACTGGCGTCTCGACTGGAGATCTCCCGCGAGGAAGCGGTCGCCCACGTCGACGCCTACTTCGCCCAATTCCCCGACGTGAAGCAGTACATGGATGGTGTGGTGAGCCAGGCACGCCGGGCGGGGTACACGTCCACACTGTTCGGCCGGCGGCGATATCTGCCCGAGTTGAAGAGTGACAACTACCGGATCCGGCAGATGGGGGAGCGGATGGCGCTGAACGCACCGATCCAGGGAACCGCCGCCGACATCATCAAGAAGGCGATGATCGACATGGAGCCGGCCTTGGAGGACACCGGGGCGGTGATGCTGCTGCAGATTCACGATGAACTGGTCATCGAATGCCCCGACGACGAGGTCGATGCGGTATCCGAGCTGATCAAGACCGTGATGCAGGATGTGGTCGAGCTGGCGGTTCCTTTGACGGTGGAGATCGCCCATGGCCGGGACCTCGCATCGACGAAGGCGTGAGTCGGAGATTCGCCGAGTCGGATGGTTCCCATCGGCCGGGGGTTCCGGGGGCGACGCTTCCCCGTTGACGGCGACGGCGGAACCCGATTGTGATACGCTTTTGTCTCCCCACCCGCCTGCCCGATGCCTGATGAAGTGCACCGGATGAGCGTGTCGGGGTGTAGCCATCCCCGAGGAAACCCGATCCCCACCCATGTCTGAGAACGATGTCTGAGAACGAGACCGCCGCCGACCCGTCGGCAGAGAACACCGAGCCCACCGACCCGACACCCGAGACGCCGGACCAAGCCGGGGTGCCGGATCAGCCGGGCGCCGACGAGCCGGCCGCCGAGCAGCCGAGCACGGAGGTCGAGGAAGCGCCGGCCGCAGAGGCACCGGCCGCAGAGGCACCGGCCGAGGAGACATCCGCCGAGGAGTCACCGGCTGTCGAGGCGCCTGCTGCTGAAACAACGGTTGCGGAGACGCCGGCTGCCGAGTCGCCGGCTGCCGAGACGCCCGCCGGACCCACCGCCATCGTGGCTCCCGATCTCAGCGAGCTTCCCGACGACCTCGGTGCCTCCGACTTCGAGGCGGCGATCGACGCCACGGTGCTGGAGTTCCGCGAAGGTGACATCGTCGAGGGGACGGTCGTGAACGTGGACGCCGATGGCGCCATGCTCGACATCGGGTACAAGTCAGAAGGGCTCATCCCGGTCGAGGAGCTGTCCATCCGGAACACGGTCGATCCCAAGGACGTCGTGGCGGTGGGCGAGCGAGTCGAAGCGGTCGTCCTCAACAAGGAGGACGACGAGGGCCGCCTGATCCTCTCGAAGAAGCGCGCCCAGTACGAACGGGCTTGGGGTCGCATCCAGCAAGTCGCCAATCGGGACGAGACCGTCACCGGCACCGTCATCGAGGTGGTCAAGGGCGGCCTCATCGTGGATATCGGCCTCCGCGGCTTCCTTCCCGCCTCACTCGTCGACCTGCGACGCGTCCGCGACCTCGATCCGTTCATCGGAACCGAGATCGAGGCGAAGGTCATCGAGTTGGACCGCAACCGGAACAATGTGGTCCTGTCTCGGCGGGCCTATCTGGAAGAGGAGCAGGCCGAACAGCGGCAGGCGTTCCTGGACGACCTCGCCGAGGGCGAGGTCCGTGAGGGAACGGTGTCGTCGGTGGTCAACTTCGGAGCGTTCGTCGATCTCGGCGGTATGGACGGACTCGTCCATGTGTCCGAGCTGTCGTGGCAGCACGTCAATCATCCGTCGGAAGTCGTCAAGGTCGGCGACAAGGTCACGATCAAGGTCTTGGAGGTGGATCGGGACCGCGAGCGCATCTCGCTGTCGATCCGTCAGACCCTCGAGGATCCGTGGGTCGTGTTCGCTCGTGACCACGAGGTAGGCCAGATCGTCCCGGGCACGGTGATCAAGACCGTTCCCTTTGGAGCGTTCGTGTCGGTCGCCGAGGGCGTCGAGGGGTTGGTGCACGTGTCCGAGATCGCCATCCACCGGGTCGAGTCGCCGGAGCTGGAGCTCTCGATTGGCCAGAAGGTGGACGCCAAGATCACTGAACTCGACGAAGACAAGCGTCGGGTGAGCCTCTCGATGAAGCAGGCACTGCCCGACTGGAAGGAGCGGGAGGCGGCCATGAACACCCCCCGCCGTCGGCCTCCGACTCGCCGGGAGTTCGAGCGGGAGTTCGGCCCGGAGGACGAAGAGCGCCCCCCCGTTGCGGTCGACGCTTCGTTGGAGGCGATCCTCCAGGAGCTCAAAGAACGCGGCATCGGGCGACGCTGATCGCAGAGGGGCTCGGACGTCGGCGTCCGGGCCCCTCATGATTGTCGAGCATTTCCCTCAAGTCGGCGGGACCGGTCGTCGATCTCTACAGGCGAGGCCGACGCTGATGCACCTCAGGTGCGAAGGGGCGGCGCACGGGGCCACCGTTCCTTCCGGGAAGGGGACCCGGTTGAAACGACGGGTGTCGTACAACGGATGACCTAGGAGTATCGATGGGTAAGAGAGCCATAGTGCTGTTGATCGCTCTGTTGCTCGGTGGAGCGGCCGGCTTCTCGGTTCTGCAGTACCTGCGGAGCCAAGAAGCGGCGATCACGGAGCGGCGCCAGGACGTGAAGGTCTTTCGCGCAACACAGGCGATCCCGGAGGGTCAAGAGGGTCAGATCATCCTCGACAACTCCCTCTACATCGAGAGCGTCGAGCAGCAGGAAGACCTGCCGGCCGACGCCATCACCCGCGCCGAGGATCTCCAAGCGGTGCTTCGTGGCAAGGTCGCCGTCGGACCGGTCGGCTCCAATGAGATCCTGACCTCGAACCAGTGGGTGGCACTGTCGACCCAGATCACACCGCTCCGGGAGCTGATCCCCGATGGATTGCAGGCCGTGACGCTCTCACCGGGCGAGGTCCAGGGTGTGAACGGTTTTGCCGAGCCGGGCGACCGGGTCAATGTCGTGGTGACGATCGACCTCGAAGCCACGTTGACCGAGCAGCAGAACGCACCCGACTTCGGCATCCCGACCGAGACCGAAGAGGGCAGTGAAGAGTCCACGGTCACCGAGGTGATCCCCTATACCCGGTTCGTGCTCCAGAACATCGAAGTGCTGGCCGCCGGCCGCGACGTCGTGTCCCGGGACACCACTCCTGAGGTGTCGGTCGAGGGTGAGACCGGTCCGGAGGCCGGCAACCTGGGCGGAGAGGTTCAGGACGACACCTCCCTGGAAGAGGTCGTCACGATCTACACTTTGGCCGTCGATCCCGATCAGACCGAGAAGCTGGTCTACGCGATCGAGAACGGCAGTATCTACCTGACGCTTGTGAAGTCGGATTACGAGCCGGTCGCCACTCAGGGCGTGACCGTCCAGGATCTGTTCGGAACCGATCTCACCTCCGACATCTTCGGCAACTGATCGATCGAGAGGAGCATCGTGTCGCTGACCGAGAACAACCTCCTCGTCATCGATGAGGATGATGGCTTCATCGACGAGGCCAAGCGCCTCTTCGATGGACGTCTGCCGACGGCGCGTTCGCTGGCCGAGGCGTTGCAGGCCATCGACAGCGGTCAGCTGCGGATGGCGATCCTCGGCCCGAGCTTTGCCGATGAGGCCGCCCTGGAGACGGTGCGGACGCTGCGTCATCAAGATCCGGCGATGATCTCGATCATCGTGGCGAACGAGGTGACGGCCAATCTGCTGCGTGCGGCGATGCGGGTGGGTGTCTCGGACGTCATCGAGGCACCGCTCACCGAGGACAAGATCGAGCAGGCCATCAGCCAGTTCTCGTCCGACATGCTTCAGGTACGACGCGGCGCACCCAGCGCCGGTGGTGACGAGGAAGAGGCCGAGAAGGGTCAGGTCGTCACGGTCATGTCGGCGAAGGGTGGGGCGGGAAAGACCGTCACAGCCACGAACCTGGCGGTTCTGCTGGCACGCGAACCCGACGCCAAGGTGTGTCTGGTGGACGCCGACCTCCAGTTCGGTGACGTCTGCCTGGTGCTCCAGCTCGAACCGAAGTTCACGGTGGTCAACGCCGCCGCCGAGCTGCACCGGCTCGACACCCAGCTCGTCGACTCGATCCTGACCGCCCATCCCAGCGGGCTCAAGGTTCTGGCGGCGCCGCTCGAGCCGGCGTTCGCAGACGACATCACCACGGCCGGATTGCTGCGGATCATCGACACCCTCACGGAGATGTTCGACTATGTGGTCGTCGACACGGCCTCGCTGCTCGATGAACTCCTGTTGTCGTTGCTCGAGAAATCCGACACCATCCTGATGGTCGTCGACATGGATCTCCCGTCGGTCAAGAACGCCAAGCTGGCGCTGGAGACGTTGCGCCTCCTCAAGTTCCCGACCGGCAAGGTGAGCCTGGTGTTGAACCGATCGAACTCCAAGGCACGGCTTGACGACAAAGAGATCGAGGTCGCGCTGAAGACGAAGATCTCGGCTCGGGTGCCGTCCGACGGGTTGGTGGCCGCCAGCGTCAACGAGGGGCGGCCGGTGGTCGAGTCCAACGGCAAGTCGAAGGTCGCCAAGGGCTTCGAAGAAGTGGCCGAGGTGGTCCTCGGGCACTCTCCCCAACATGTCCCTTCAGGCGGCGGCTTCTTCCGCCGAAACTGAACCCAGGGCGTTAGACACCGAGAACAAGGGACCTATCGAACATGCCTTCTCTCTCAGAACGGGTTGCAGCCGCCAAGGCCGTCGAGGCGACCACCACCAGCGGGAGCCGCTCCGACGCCGTCCATGAGCTGCGGGGCCGCCTCCACTTCAAGGTGGTCGAGGAACTCGGACCGACGCTCTACGACCGGCAGATGAGCGACGCGGAGCTGCGGCTCCGGGTCATGGAGATGCTGGAGTGGGCGCTCGACCAGGAACAGAGCCTTCCCCTCACCACCGCCGACCGCCGGCAGCTTCTGAACGAGATCGCCTCCGACGTTCTCGGGTATGGCCCCATCGACCCCCTCTTGAATGATGCCGACATCACCGAGGTGATGGTCAACGGCCCGTATGACATCTACGTCGAGAAGAACGGCAAGCTGACCAAGTCCGAGATCCGTTTCGTCGATCAGGTGCACCTCCGTCGCATCATCGACAAGATCGTCGGCCAGATCGGCCGACGGGTCGACGAGGCGACACCGTTGGTCGACGCCCGCCTCCCGGACGGCTCCCGTGTCAACGCGGTGATCCCTCCGTTGGCAATCGGTGGCCCGTTTCTCACGATTCGGAAGTTCTCGGTCGACCCGTTCGGCGAGTCGGATCTCATCCGATTCGGAACGATGACCCAGCGCACGGCGGACTTCCTCCGGGCATGTGTGGTCGGCCGGCTCAACGTTCTCATCTCGGGAGGCACGGGTTCCGGAAAGACCACCACCCTCAACGTGCTGTCGAGCTATCTCCCCACCGACGAGCGCATCGTCACGGTCGAGGATGCCGCCGAGCTTCAACTCCACCAGGATCACGTGCTCAGCCTCGAGACTCGCCCTCCGAACATCGAAGGCAAGGGTGCGATCGCCATCCGCGACCTCGTGAAGAACTGCCTGCGGATGCGTCCCGACCGGATCGTGGTCGGTGAGTGCCGTGGTGGCGAAGCGCTCGACATGCTCCAGGCGATGAACACGGGCCACGACGGCTCACTGACCACGCTTCACTCCAACGGGCCACGCGACACCATCTCCCGTCTCGAGACGATGGTGCTGATGGCCGGCTACGACCTTCCTGTCCGCGCCATCCGCGAGCAGATCTCGTCGGCGGTCGATTTGATCGTCCACGTCTCCCGGCTGCGTGACGGGACCCGTCGGATCACGCACGTGACGGAGGTGGAGGGTATGGAAGGGGACATGATCACCCTCCAGGATCTCTTCCTCTTCGACTTCGGTATGGGCATGGACGACAACGGCAAGTTCCGCGGAACGCTCAAGGCCACCGGCATCCGGCCGAGCTTCAGCGACCAGCTGCTCGACGTCGGCATCAAGCTCCCGCCGGATCTGTTCGAGCCGGAGCCGTTCGCCCGGCGCTCCAACGACTTCTCACTCAGTCGCTGATGATCTTCCGACGACTCGGTTCGGCGGTGGCGCTGGGCGTGCTGGCATCGGCGTTCATGACCCCGGCGATCGCGCTGGGCCAGCAGGACGCCGAGATCGAGATCGCCGAGGTGAACACCAGCCGGTACGGCGAGGAGGGGCAGACCACCCTCGTCGTCGAGTTCCGCCGGCTCTCCGAAGATGTGGATCCTTCTCAGATCACGATCACGGCCAACGGCCAGGCCATCCCCGCAGAGGATCTGACGGTCGAGGCCGGCGCCGTCGGGCGGGTCCCGCTCGGCGTGGTGCTGGCCGTCGACACGTCCGGGTCGATGGAGGGTGAGCCGATCGACGCCGCCAAGGCGGCGGCGGTGAGCTTCGTGGAACAGAAACGCCCCGACGATTTCGTGGCGCTGGTCAGCTTCGACGACGACGTCGAGGTGGTGTCCAAGTTCACCAACAACACCACGCAGCTGGTCGAGCGGATCGAGTCGTTGACGGTGGGGGGAGCTACCGCGATGTACGACGGGATCATTGCGTCCTCGGGCCTGTTCGGCGAGAGCTCGGAAGGTGCCCTGCGACGCAACATCATCGTGCTCGGCGACGGCTCCGACAACGGCAGTGCGTCCAGCCTCGATGACGTGTTGAGCACCCTCGGGTCGTCGGAGATCCGCACCTTCGGGGTGGCGCTCGAATCCGAGGACTTCCAGCCCGACGAGCTGGAGCAGATCGCCGGCGCCACCGGCGCACTCTTCCTGTCGACCAGCGACCCCCAAGAGCTGTCGACCATCTATGGCCGGATCCAGCAGGAGTTGAACCGGGCGGTGGTTCTCCGCTTCAAGTCGCCGATCTCGGCTCCGGGCGACGTGCAGTTCGGAGTCGAGTATGCCGGTCTCTCGCAGTCGCAGACCGTTGCAGTCGACGGCTACTCCATCTCGGCTCCCGTGACCGCTCCGGTCGCAACCACCTCGTCGACCCTGGCTCCGCCCGAGATCATCACGTATGCACCCGTCGCCACCTTCCTGCCGCGGGAGGTCTTGCCGCTTGTGGCCGCGCTCAGCGTGATGGCGTCACTCGGGTTGTTCATCTGGATTCTGGCGGGCCGCGAGTCCGAGGGTCCGGGCCGGCTCGAGCGGCTGGCCGCATACGGACGGCGCGGGGGACCAGAGGAGGAGAAGCGGTCAGTCCTGCAACGCATTCCTCTGCTGAACCGATTCTCCAGCGCCGCCGAGGAACAGGTCAGGAAGCGGGGCATGCTCTCGGCGGTGAACGCCACCCTCGAGCAGGCCAACCTTCCGCTGTCGGCGGGAGAGGCGATCGCTGCCGCTTTCGGCCTGGCCGCAGTGCTTGGTCTGGTGGCCGGCGTGGTGCTTCTGAACCCCATCTTCGGGGCAGTGGTCTTCGTCCTGGCGCTGGCAATCGTATTGGGTGCGATTCGATTCGTCGGTGGGCGGGAGAAGAAGCGCTTCGAGGATCAGCTCCCCGACACGCTGACGCTGATCTCGACATCGCTGCGAGCCGGGTACTCGCTGCTTCAGGCGGTGGAAGCCGTCGCCCAGGAGGCGCCCAACCCCACGGCGCGCGAGTTTGGCCGGGCGATCGCCGAGGCGAGGCTCGGCCGCCAGGTGACCGATGCCCTGAATGGAGTGACCGAGCGCACGCAGTCCAAGGACTTCGAGTGGGCCGTGATGGCGATCGAGATCCAGCGAGAGGTCGGAGGCAACCTGGCCGAGGTGCTGCAGACCGTGGCGGACACCATGCTTGCCCGAAACCGGCTCCGAGGTGAGATCAAGGCGTTGACGGCAGAGGGTCGGATCTCGGCCATCGTGCTCGGCGCGCTTCCCTTCGGCGTTGGAGGGTTCCTCTGGAGTTCGAACCCCGATTACATGCGACCCCTGTTTCAACACACGATCGGACTGGTCGCAGTGGGTGCAGTTTCGCTGCTGATGCTGGCCGGCTTCTTGTGGCTTCGGAAGATCGTCGACATCGAGGTATGAGGTAGTCCATGGAGATCTACATTCCCGTCGGGCTCGCTTTCGTGGCGGTGCTGGTAGCCGCCATCTGGGTGGGATCCGCGGTCGTGCGGGTTCAGCAGACCGCGTCGGACCGGTTGGCGGTGTACGGGCGACGGGACACCAGCAGCAGGGCGGAACAGCTCTCCCAGCCTTTCGTCGAGCGGGCGATGGCCCCGGTTGTCGTCGGACTCGGCCGTTTCCTCCGCCGCTTCACACCGGTCGGCTATCTCGAGAAGATCGAAGACAAGCTGGTCTATGCCGGCAACCCCGCCAACATGGATGCGGTCTCGTTCGTCACCATCAAGGTCGCCCTGATCATCGCCGGCACGGTGGCGGCCTACTTCCTCCGCTCGTCGGGCGACGGAATCACCCAGCTTGCGTTGATCCTCTTCCCGCCGATCATGGGATTCTTTGGGCCCGACGCGTGGTTGAACCGGAAGATCGAGGAGCGACGGCTGGCGATGTTGCGGTCGCTCCCGGACACGCTCGACCTCTTGGTGATCTCGGTCGAGGCCGGCCTCGGTTTCGACTCTGCGCTCAGCCGGGTGGTGACCACCGTGCCGGGACCCCTCTCGGAGGAGTTCTTTCGGATGCTCCAGGAAACCCGGGTGGGAGTGAGCCGGCGTGACGCAATGCGACACCTGATGGATCGCACCGATCTGGACGAATTGCGATCCTTCATCCTGGCCATGCTCCAGGCGGAAGCATTCGGCGTGGCGATCGCTCGGGTGCTCCGGGTCCAGGCCGACGAGATGCGGGTGAAACGACGCCAGCGGGCGCAGGAGAAGGCCTTCGCCGCCCCGGTGAAGATCGTGTTTCCTCTGGTGTTCTGCATCTTCCCGGCGCTGTTCACCATCCTGCTCGGGCCGGCCGCAATCAATATCTCGCAGGCGTTCACCTGACCATGAGCCGGAGCCGGCGAGCCGGCGTCTCCATCTGGGCCATTCTCGCGGCACTGGGGCCGATGGTCCTGGTGATCAAGTCCAAACGTGCGATCGGCGACAATTCGTATCTGTGGCACCGGGTCGCCGGCGACCTCCAGGCCGGTGGCGGTCGGGTCCTGACCGAGGACCCGTTCAGCTTCATCGACACCGGGCGGGTGTGGCGAACGCAGAGCTGGCTCGCCGATCTGGCCTACTCGAAGCTCTTCTCCGTTGGCGGACTCGACTCCTCGCGCTGGATCGTGGTCGTCGTCGGATCGCTCTTCTTCGTGACGTCGGCAGTCCTGGCGGCTCGGTGGCTTGGTGCGAGGCTGGGCTTCGGCGTCTGGGCGGCGATGACAGCCGTCCTCACGTTGCCATTCATGAATCCGAGGCCCGTGATCTTCTCGTATCTGATGCTGGCGATGGTGGTGATGGCGCTGACGTATCGGCGTCTGCATTGGACCCTGCCACTGATCGTGTGGATCTGGGCAACGCTGCATGGCTCGTTTCCGCTGGCGTTCGTCGCCATCGGCCTGGCTGCGCTCTCCCCGGTGACGAGAACCGATCGACGGGTGTTCGTGGCATCGCTGGTGGCGGCGAACCTCACCGCCCACGGGTGGGGAATCTGGGAGATTCTGGTGAACTTTGCAGCCGCGCGGCCGGCACTCGACCGAATCCAGGAGTGGCAGACGCCGAATCTGGTGTCACCGTTGCTCGGGTGGTTTCTCATTGGGGTGATCCTGGCAGTGACCGCATTGGTCTCAGTTCGAGACGACACTGATGACCGCGCCGCCACTCGAGGCGCGACGCTCACGGTGGTTGCCTGGGTGGTCTTCGGCTTGACATCCAACCGATCGATTCCCTTGGCGTGGATCGCCCTCACGCCGTTCGTCGCGGCGGGCCTGGCGAGGTGGAAGCCGATGGTCGCACTGCGCGGTATCGCCCCGGCACCGGTTATCTGGGCAGCAGCGGCTGCCTTGGTTGGCCTGCCGTTGCTGCTGATTCCCACCACCCCGGGTGTGATGGAAGAGCGCTTTCCCGTCGAGGCGGCCGTTCGCCTCACCGACGACCGGGTCTATCACGGCGATGCCACCGGATCGTGGCTGATCCACACCGAGTGGCCCGACCGAAAGAGTTACATCGACGACCGAGCGGAGCTGTTCCAGGATCACTACGTGGCCTTTGTCAGCGCCAACGCCGGACTTCCCGGTTGGGAGGATCTCTTCGCCGAGCATGGGTTCACGCAGGCGCTGGTGCGAAAAGATCGTCCCATCGCCGACCTGTTGCGGCTATCCGGGTGGATCACTCGGTTCGAAGACGACACCTTCTTGGTCCTCGATCGTCCCTGATCCCCGCCGGGTGCCGGCGAGGGCTGGGATATCGTTTGACGTTCGCTTTCCTGACCGAACGCAAACCTGCTTTGGGGCCGTGTGCTCTTCCCCACAGAGCGAGGCTCATGTCGCTCGATCCACGCGACGAGGGCCCCTGACGCTCAGCGCCAGGGGCCCTCGTGGGTAGATGTGAGAGGATGTCAGTTGGCCGCAGACACCGAGTCGGCGATGCTCTGGTACTCGTCGCTGAGGTTTTGACCCATGATCTGCACGGCCGCGAAAGCGACGATGGCGATCAGGGAGACCAGTAACGCGTACTCGACCATGGAGGCCCCAAGTTCGCTGCGGAGTCTTGACAGTCTCACGGGCTTGATCAGTTGAGGGTGTCGGCGATCGACTGGAACTCACCCGACACGGCACCACCGGTGGCGGTCACGGCCACGATGGCGATGATGGCGATCAGCGCAACGAGTAGCGCGTACTCGACCATGGACGCACCGCGCTCTTCGTCGGCGAAGAACTCGACGATCTTGGTGTAGAGAGCAAGCATGAGGACCTCCTTGAGGGATATATGGGCTTGCAAGGAACAAGGTACAGATAGGGGGCCAGGCGACCATGGGTCGGGAGGCCCATTTGACCGCGCTGCGTGGTCACTTGGGCCTGGCCAAGCCCAACCGGATCGCCTCGATGGCGGCCTGGGTACGGTCGCTGACCGAGAGCTTCGAGTAGATCGATGCCAGATGGTTCTTGACGGTCTTCTGGGAGATGAACATCCGATCCGCCAGGTCGTCGGTCTGCGACACTCCCTTGGCAAGCCAGTTGAGCACCTCGATCTCGCGTTCGGTCAGCAACGCCGCCCCCGGGTCTATGGGGGGATCCCAGAACTCACGGAGCGTGTCGGAACGGTCTGGCTCCTCGTGGGGGATGCGTCGTCCGGCATGGACGGCTCGAACGCCGGCGGCCAGCTCCTTGAGCTTGGCTCCTTTGGAAAAGAGCGCCACCGCCTTCGCTCGGGTCGTGACGACCGCGGTCTCCGGAGTGACATGCATCGTGACGACCATGGTGGGGATTGTTCCATCGAGGACTCTGAGCACCTCCATGCCACCGCCACCCGGCATCTCCAGATCGACGAGCACCACGTCGACCGGCGTTTCACGGACGCAGGCGATCAGGCCGGGCGCATCCGCAGCCGTGGCCTGGACGCGAATGTCGGGAAGGGCGCCGAAACCGTCTCGAAGACCATCGGTGAACATCTGGTGGTCGTCGCCGATCGCCACGCTGATCATCGACTGCTCCATTCGATCAACACCCGGGTTCCTCCCTCGCCACTCGACACGTCGACCTCCACGCCGGCATCTTGGCCCCGTTCATGCATTCCGATCAAGCCGAAATGGCCGTGCCCAACCGACTCGGGGTCGAAGCCGTCACCGTCATCCACCACCGAGACCCTTCCACGATCGAAGTCGACCCAGCCGTTCACACGAATGTGATCGGCGCCGGCATGGTTGACGGCGTTGCGGAGCGCTTCGCCCACGATGCGGGCGACCGGATCACAGAGCGATGGTCGAATGGGGCGACGCTCGTCAACCTCATAAGAGAGGTCCGCGTCGGTGTTCAGATCAGCCATCTGCTTGGTCACGATAGAGCTCAGTGTGGTGGCACTCCCGCTTCGGAGGTCGGTAACGGTGGTGCGAACCTCGTCGACCAACTCGGTGACGCGAACACGGAGCTGTTCGATGTGCTGGGTCAATTCGCTCTCCGACGCTCCCTGAAGGAGAGCCATGTCGAGCGAGAGGCCCAGGGAAGCCAGGCCGGGTCCGATCTCGTCGTGGAGGTCTCTTGCCAATCGGGTGCGTTCCGCCTTCACGGCGCTCTGTGAGATCTCTTGCAGCATGATGGCGTTGGCGAATGCCAGGGCGACCGGCCGCAAGGCCGTCTCCAGGCGATCGCGCTCACTCTGCGACACCGGTTCGGGTGTCCGAAGCCGGACCACCCCCACCTCCCGTTCTCCGGCGATGAGGGGAATGGTCGTCTCGCTCGCCGGGTCGGGTGTGACTCCGTGACGAGCCACGACGATCGGTCCCTCCTCACCTTCGATGGCGGCGACACCGGAACTGTTGGAAAACTCCGCACAGACCAGTTCGAGGGCCGAGCGGCCAACGGCGACCGGGCCACTGTCGGCGTTGGCGGTGACGGCGCCGAGGCGGGCAAGCAGGGCGTGCGCGTTCTCGAGTGAGGCGAGCCGGTCTTCGACCTCCGCGGTCGAGGCGGTCGCCCGTCGGGCTCGTGCCTCGGTGTCCTCGAGCAGCCGCCGGAGGTAGGCAATCGTGATACCGACCAGGAGGTAGAGCAAGACGAACGGGGCTGCCTGCATGAAGGTGGCGCCCACCCCGAATGCCAACAAGGCCAGAACCGCCGCACTCAGCGCGGCGGTGGCGAGACCGGTTCGAAAGCCACCGGTGATGGCCGTGTAGATCGTCGGGGTCAGAGAGAGCAGGAGGAATGGGCTGGTCACAGAGTCCGTGAGACCAACGGCAATCATGGTGGCCACGACGCCGGTGATCGCCAGGATCTCCAAGACGAGGGGCCGAGAACGCAGTGCGCGAGGCAGCGTGGTGATTGCCAGCACCCAGACGGCACCGGCTGCCGAGGCGATGAGAGATGCGGGCGACCCGGCGCTGGACAATACGGCGATGAGAATGCCGGTAGTCAGGGCAAGCCAGGACGCAGCCACGATGACGCGGGTTACGCGTCGTTCCCAGGTGGGCTCCGGGGAGTTCATCTCGTCACAGGCTACCGTGGCCGCCGTGTCCCGCATGAAGACTCCTTGGGTGCTGACGGGTGCGATCGGTACCGGCAAGTCCACGGTCGGGTCCCTGTTGGCCGCTCGGGGCGCCAGGGTCGTGGATGCCGACCGTATCGGTCACGCCGTGATCGAACCGGACGGGCCGGCCTTTGCGGACGTGGCGGCCCGGTGGCCGGACACGCTTCGGGATGGCCGGATCGATCGGAGGGCGCTGGGGCGGATCGTGTTCAGCAGTCACGCCGACCTCCAACAATTGGAGGCATACACCCACCCCCACATCGTCGACCGACTGGAGGCCTTCGCCGCAGCCGCACCTGGAACGGTGACCGTGGTCGAGGTATCGGTCCCGCATCTCGGGTTGGATGATGCCTGGAGGCGCATCGTGGTGGTTGCACCCGTCGAGCTCCGGCATGAGCGCTTGCTGGGGCGAGGGATGGAACCCGATGAGGTCGAGTCTCGGATGGCCGCCCAGCCGCCTGCCGAGCAGTGGCTTGAGAGAGCCGACGTCGTGATCGACAATGGGGGCGACCTCGAACGGTTGAGCGAGGCGGTCGATGCGGCATGGGAGAGTATCTCGAACGTGTGATCGATTGACGCGGGTGGCGTCCTAGACTCGGACGATGTCCGAGTTCCGCGTCCAGTCCGAGTTTGCGCCGGCCGGCGATCAGCCGGCCGCCATTCGGCAGCTGTCCGAGTCGATCGCAACCGGTGAGCAGTTCCAAACGCTGCTGGGCATCACCGGCTCCGGGAAGTCGGCGACCATCGCCTGGACGATCGAGCAGGTACAGAAACCCACACTCGTCATCGCACCCAACAAGGCGCTGGCGGCACAGTTGGCGAATGAGTTCCGGCAGTTCTTCCCGGACAACCGAGTTGAGTACTTCGTCTCGTACTACGACTACTACCAGCCAGAGGCATACCTCCCCCAGACCGACACGTATATCGAGAAGGACGCCACCGTCAACGACGAGATCGATCGACTGCGGCATGCGGCCACCTCGGCATTGCTGGTGCGGAGTGACGTGATCATCGTTGCGTCGGTGTCGTGCATCTACGGGCTCGGCTCGCCGGAGCAGTACCTCGGCCAGTTGCTTCGCCTGGTTCGGGGGGTGGAGTACCCGATGGGCGATGCGATCCGCCGCCTCGTGGAGATCCAGTACGAGCGGAACGAGATGAATGTCGTTCGTGGGAAGTTTCGGGTTCGGGGCGACACCATCGAGGTCTTCCCGTCCTACGAGGAGACCATCGTGCGGGTGGAGTACTTCGGCGACGAGGTCGATCGAATCCTGCGCATGGATCCGATCACCGGCGAGGTACTCGAGGAGATGCAGGAGGTGTTCGTCTTCCCGGCCACCCACTATGTCACCGCTCGTGAGCGCATGGAGAAGGCCATCGTCGGCATCGAGGCTGAGCTGACAGATCGTCTGGCCGAGCTAGAGCGCAAGGGAAAGCTGCTCGAAGCTCAGCGCCTGCGAATGCGCACCGCCTACGACCTGGAGATGATGCGAGAGGTCGGTTTCTGCTCGGGCATTGAGAACTACAGCCGCCACCTCGACGGTCGCCTGCCGGGGGAGGCCCCGTACACCCTCCTCGACTATTTCCCGGACGACTACCTGACGGTGATCGACGAGTCTCATGTCACCATTCCCCAGATCGGAGGGCAGTTCGAGGGCGATCGAAGTCGGAAGGACGTCCTCGTCGACCATGGTTTCCGGCTGCCGTCGGCGATGGACAATCGTCCCCTCCGCTTCGACGAGTGGCTCGAGCGTGCCAACCAGGTCGTGTTCCTGTCGGCGACCCCGGGACCGTTCGAGCGTCAGCACGCGGGTCGGACCGTCGAGCAGATCGTTCGCCCGACGGGCCTGGTCGATCCCGAGGTCATCGTCCGGCCCACCAAGGGCCAGATCGATGATCTGCTCGATGAGATCCGCACGCGCGCCATGCACGATCAGCGGATTCTCGTGACCACGCTGACGAAGAAGATGGCCGAGGACCTGACCGACTACCTGCTCGAGATGGGCGTTCGCGCCCGCTATCTCCATTCCGAGATCGACACGTTGGAACGAGTGGCGCTCCTGCGAGACCTTCGCCTGGGCGAGTTCGATGTCTTGGTCGGGATCAACCTGCTCCGCGAAGGACTGGACCTGCCCGAGGTCTCATTGGTGGCGATCCTGGACGCCGACAAGGAAGGATTCCTCCGTTCCGAGACGTCCCTGATCCAGATCATCGGCCGAGCCGCCCGAAACGTTGACGGTCAGGTGGTCATGTACGCCGACAGCGTCACCGATTCGATGCAGCGCGCCATCAACGAGACCAACCGACGTCGCCGTCTACAGCACGAGCACAACGAGGAGCACGGCATCGATCCGCAGACGGTCAGAAAGCGGGTCTCAGACATCCTCGAACTCGTACAGACCGATGCCCGACGCGCCGATCGGAGAGCGTCGCCGAGCAAGACCCTGGACATCACCGGGGAGGACATGACCCGGTTGATCATGTCGCTCGAAGACGAGATGCACGAGGCGGCCAAGGAACTGCGGTTTGAGTACGCAGCACGGCTCAGAGATGAGATCAACGAACTCAAGCGGGAACTCAGGGACGCGGCTGCGGCCTCGTGATCGTACGAGGAGCCTCACAACCAGGGTCACTGAGGTGACGCTGGTCGCGTCACCTCGATGAGATCACTTGTTACATTTCCGACGCGAATCTGCGTGACGACAACGTCGGATCCGCCAGCTTGCGCGCGATCGACGATGGCTTCGAGCCCACGATCACGATCCCCGGCCTCGTCGAGGACGACGAACGTCGACGGCAACAGCTCTCCCGCCTCCTCCAACGTCATGACCATCGTCGGAGGCGTCGACACATAGCCGAGCTCTGGATAGGCGAGCCGGAAGTACACATTTGGCATCGCCACGATCGGGAGGCCGCTCTCGACAAGCCGGTCGACGCCTTCCCGCTGGAGGCCAAGGACATCTTGTGCCTCGAGGCTTCGCTCCGCCCCTACATAGATCGCCGGCGTTGGTCCGGGTGATATCGCTCCCTGGCTGTTGGCGAGGAACACGACGATGGTCACCGCTCCGACGAGCCACGCAGTTCGCACCCCTCGCGTCGACAAGCCGATCAGCACTGCGATGCTCAGGATGGGAACGAGAACTGCGTAATACCGAGCCAGGAAGAGCAGCTCGCGAGACACGACGATCGATGCGATCAACAGCAGCGCGAACGAGACGATCGTCCAGGCGGATGTCTTCATGACGTTGACGGCAGCCTGATCGGTCGAGCGAGACCTGAACACGAGGATGGCGGCGACTTGACGGAGGATGAGTAGTAACAGGACGTCGATCGTCGTCGCGAGAATGCCCGCTGATCTATGTAGGAGCGTCAATGCGAATTCCGGTGCCGAAGCCGATTCGTGACCTTTGCTGAGGAGGAATACACCGACCGCGGGGAGCCCAGAGACACCGGCGAGGAGTGCCGATCGCCACACAGACCACGATCGAAGCCGCGCCGCAAGAAACACCAGCGGTACCCCAACCAATCCGGTCAATTTGATCGAGGTCGCCACGAAGGCCGCAATCGCGGTTGGGATCGGCTTCCCCTGGAGGCTGACGGAGAAGGCGACGAGGAGCACAAGCGCAAGCGGAAGCTCCAGATAGGCGTCGGCTGCTTGCTGCAGCATGACCGGTGATGTGAGGGTGACCGCGGCTGCCAGCAGCGCCGTCGTCCGATCCCGGTAGCGACACACGGTGAGGTAGGTCACCGCCCCGATGGTGGCCAGCGAGAGGATCGAGATGAGATGGGTGCCCCACAACGCTCCCGGAAACCCAAAGATCCTGGAGAGAACGGCGAGTCCGAGAACGGCGCTGGAGGTCGCATGCGTGTTCGGCCCATAGTCTCGGAACGAACCTTGCTCGAGGAGCCACGGCAGATCGAAGTTGGATCGCTCCAGCTCGATTGCCGGCACGAAGAGCCCCCAGATTGCATCCCAGCCGGGCGGGTTGCTCAGCGTCGATGCGAGGCCCATTCCCAGCAACAGCAGTGCAACGAGCCAGACCGCCGCACCTTCAGAGATCCGTCGCCGGCTGGTGTGACTCGATCGAGTCGTCGGTTCTCCTGTCAACCTCGCCACCCTCTTGTGTTTCGGTCCATCTGCGACCTTCCATCGGCATGCATCGGCATACGGGTAGTTGTCTGTAGGCCTTCGGTGTGGGATGCACTTCGCAGGGGCCACTATCGTCGCGGGCATCCCAATGACATCGGCGTCACTCCACCCTGAAAGCACACTCGACGTCACCATCGTGTTGCCCGTGTTCAACGAGTCCGGTCATCTCCTGGAAGAGATCGACCGGATTCGGAAGACGATGGACGACTCCGACTACTCCTACGAGCTGTTGGTGGTGAACGACGGGTCCACCGACGGTTCCGACGAGGTCCTGCGTTCGATCGACGGAATCACGCTGCTCGATTTCGGGACGAACCGGGGTTCGGGCTCCGCGCGGAAGTACGGCACGATGGCCGCTCGTGGCCGGATCGTGGTGTGGACCGACGTCGACATGACGTACCCGAACGACACCATCCCCGAACTCGTCGATGCCCTGGCAGGTCATGATCAGGTCGTCGGTGCCCGCACCAGTGAAGAAGGCACGGTCAAGCTCCTCCGCCGTCCTGCCAAGTGGTTCATCCGGCGGCTCGCCTCCTACCTGACCGGCACGAAGATTCCCGACCTGAACTCCGGGTTCCGGGCGTTCCGCAAGGACGTCGCCGAACAGTTCCTTCACCTCCTTCCCAAGGGATTCTCCTGCGTCACGACCATCACCTTGACGTTCATGACCAACGGCTACTCGGTTCGCTACATCGACATCCCATATGCCGCCCGTGCCGGCCGTTCCAAGTTCCATTGGTGGAGCGACACCCGCCGGTACCTCCTCCAGGTCGTCCGGATGACCCTCATGTACAACCCGCTGGCCTTCTTTGGGCCACCGGCGCTGGCGATCAGTTTCGTCGGGGTCGGAAAGCTTGCATTCGACCTTGCGACGAAGGACTTCCGGGTCGCGACCAACACCATCGTCCTTTTGCTCCTGGCGGCATCCTTGATGCTGATCGGGATGCTTGCGGACCTCCTCGTGCAGATCAACCGACGGGAGTATCACGTCATACCGGCGACCGTCGGGGAGATGGATCGAGCCTCGTGAGCGAGGACCGAGACCTCAGAGTCGTTCGGAGCACGGATGCGGCGTCGGATCCGTCGGTGGTCCGGAATGTTCCGGGCAACCACTTCGACAAGCACGGCAGCCAGAACGTCCTCGTCCGCAGGATGATGGAGCGATTTCATTCGGGCGTCATCGAGCGCATCCGGGCCTCGGAACACCGATCGATTCTCGACGTCGGATGCGGCGAAGGCTTGACCACCGGCATCGTGGCCGCCGCTGTTCGAGCGGACCTCATCATCGGATGCGACCTCGAGGTCTCCGCCGTCCGAGAAGGGCCGTCGAATGCCCCGGTCGCTCACTTCCTGGCGGCTTCTGGGTACTCACTGCCGTTCTCGACCGATGCCTTCGACATCGTGATGGCAACCGAGGTCCTCGAACACCTCGATGACCCTGCGTCGGCCGTTCGGGAACTCGGTCGTGTCGCCCGCCATGCAGTGGTTGTGACGGTTCCGAACGAGCCGTGGTGGCGAATGGGGAACATGGCGCGAGGCAGATACCTCCGGGATCTGGGGAACACTCCCGGCCATGTTCAACACTGGTCGACCTCAGCGTTCCGGGCATTCCTAGCTGAGCACTTCGAGGATATAGAAGTCGAACGCGTATCGATGTGGAACCAGGCGCTCGCTCGGCTCTGAGCTTCGGCCGGATCGCCCGGGTGGCGTTGGTGGTTGTCGCGGTCGCCTTCCTGGTGACGGCTCTCGTCACCCGCTGGGATACGTTCGTCAGCGGCCTCCGTCTCGATGCCGGCCGGCTCTCGGTGGCGGTCGTGTCGGGACTGGCGGGTTACGGGTGTCTCGGCCGGTCGTGGGCGGTGCTGCATCCTCGGCGCTCCACCCACGGTTCGCTCTTGCGACGATTCCTGATCGCCCAACCCGCCAAATACGTGCCGGGCGGCATTGCCATGCCGGCCGGGCAGGTGCTGCTGTCCCGAGCTCTCGACTCGTCGACGGCGGCATCCGGTGTGCGGCTGGTGGTGCACTCGGCACTGATGGCGTTCGCCGCTGCCCTGCTGGGCATCACGCTCCTCCCGGTTTCGCCCATGGTGGCCGTCGCCGGGTTCGGGATTGGTTTGGTTGGAGCCGGTGCCCTCCTGTCCATCGACACTCAGGTCGCAGTCGACTTCTTCGCTCGACTGTCGGAGCGGTTCGGACGCCGGCTCATCGTCGACGTTCGCATCCTCCGCCCGATGGTGGCCGCCGCGCTCGGATGGGCGATCGTCGGGCTGGCGCTGCTCGGGATGGCCTTCGTGGCGGTGGCCGAGGCAGCGATCCCGGGCGTCGCCGGCAATCGCCTGGCGGTCTTCGGCGGCTACCAGCTCGCCTGGGCGGTGGGATTCGTCCTGGTTCCGCTTCCGTCCGGTGCCGGTGCCCGTGAGGCGGTCCTGGCGACCACCCTCGGATCGGTGGCGCCGCTGGCTTCCTGGGTGGCAGTGTCGTTGGTGCATCGGGCTGCCTCGTTGGCGGCCGAGCTGATCGGTGGGGCATGGGCGACGGTGGTGGAGCGTCGGGCCGAATCGAACACACGTTCTGACGGAGACGGAACTACAATCCCGTAACTCCCGAGTGGCAGGCGGACCGTCGGCGATGTCGATCGACACCATTCACATCCGAGGTGCGAGAGAGCACAACCTCAAGAACCTGACGCTCGACCTTCCTCGGGACCAGCTGATCGTGTTCACCGGGCTCTCGGGATCGGGAAAGAGCTCGCTGGCTTTCGACACCATCTACGCCGAAGGACAGCGCCGGTACGTCGAGTCGCTCTCGGCGTATGCCCGGCAATTCCTGGGCCAGATGGACAAACCCGATGTCGACTTCATCGAAGGGCTGTCCCCGGCCATCTCCATCGACCAGAAGACCGCCTCCCGGAACCCGAGGTCCACCGTGGGGACGGTCACCGAGATCTGGGATTACCTCCGCCTGCTCTACGCCCGCATCGGAACTCCCCACTGTCCCAACGACGGTACCCCGCTCGTCCGCCAGACCCCGCAACAGATCGTGGATTCGATCCTCGAGATGGAGGAGGGAACCCGGTTCCAGGTCCTCGCTCCGGTCGTGCGCGGCAGAAAGGGGGAGTACGAGGCACAGCTCAAGGAACTGGCATCGCAGGGCTTCGCCCGGGCCCGCATCGATGGGGAGGTCCGAGACCTCACCGAGGACATCCGGCTGGATCGATACTTCCAACACACGATCGAGGTCGTCGTCGACCGCCTGGTTCGACGCGACGGGATCGATCAGCGGCTCACGGAGTCGCTGGAGACGGCGCTGTCGCTGACCGAAGGAGTCGTCGACATCGACATCGTCGACGGCCCCACCCTCACCTTCAGTCAGCATCTGTCCTGCCCGACCGATGGCTTCAGCTTCGAAGAGTTGCAGCCTCGCAACTTCTCGTTCAACAGCCCGTACGGGGCGTGCGGTGCGTGCTCGGGAATCGGCACGCGGTACCAGGTCGATCCGGAGCTGGTGATCCAAGACCCGGACCGTTCGATCGCCGACGGTGTGGTGGCGCCTTGGTCGGGGAACAAGATGCGGTACTTCCATCGCATGCTCGAGGGGCTCGCCAAAGACCTCGAGTTCCCGACCACAACACCATGGAAGAAGCTTCCTGCCAAGGCTCGCCGGGCGGTGCTGCACGGCACCGGAGATCGCAAGATCAAGGTCTCGTACACCAACCGCTTCGGTCGGCGACGCGAGTACTCGGCCACGTACGAAGGCGTTCTCCCGTTCCTCTCGCGCCGGCACGAGGGAGCGGAATCCGAGTCGGCCCGCTCCTACTACGAGGAGTACATGCGTGAGGTGCCATGTGACGAGTGCGGCGGGGGGCGACTCAACCCCGTCTCGCTGGCGGTGACCGTGGGAGGTATGCCCATCCACCGGCTCGCCGGGCTGTCCCTGGCCGAGGCCCACGAGTTCGTCGACGGTCTGACGCTGACGGATCGGGAGGCCACCATCGCCGAGCGGGTCCTCAAAGAGATCCGTGCGAGGCTCTCGTTCTTGCTGGACGTCGGCTTGGACTACCTCACCCTGGCACGGTCGGCCGCCACCCTGGCCGGGGGAGAGGCACAGCGGATCCGCCTTGCGACCCAGATCGGTTCCGGGCTGGTCGGTGTCCTCTACATCCTCGACGAGCCGTCGATCGGTCTGCACCAGCGGGACAACCAACGGCTCATCGAGACACTGCTCCGCCTTCGCGATCTCGGCAACACGCTGATCGTTGTCGAACACGATGAGGACACCATCCGGGTGGCCGACCACATCGTGGACATCGGTCCCGGAGCCGGAGAGCACGGCGGGTACATCGTCGTCCAAGGCAGCATCGACGATCTCACCCAGGAGTCGACCTCGGTGACCGGTGACTACCTGGCGAGACGCCGGGCCATTCCGGTGCCCGAGGAACGCCGAGCGGGCACGGGGTCCGCCATCGAGGTGATCGGTGCCTCCGAACACAACCTCACCGGAATCGATGTCGCCTTCCCGCTCGGCAGCTTCATCGCCGTCACCGGTGTCTCCGGGAGCGGCAAGTCGACCCTCGTCGAGGACATCCTCTCCAAAGCCCTCCACCAGGCCATCTATCGGTCGCGTTCGGTGCCGGGTCGGCACAAGCGCATCGACGGGGTGGAGCTCATCGACAAGGTCATCAACATCGACCAGTCCCCGATCGGTCGGACCCCCCGCTCGAATCCTGCAACCTATACGAAGGTGTTCGATCACATTCGGGCTTTGTTCGCATCGACGAACGAAGCCAGGGCCCGCGGCTACAAGCCCGGCCGCTTTTCCTTCAATGTGTCCGGCGGGCGATGCGAGGCATGTTCGGGGGACGGGACCATCAAGATCGAGATGCATTTCCTTCCGGACGTCTACGTCCCGTGCGAGATCTGTGGGGGTGCCCGCTACAACCGAGAGACGCTCCAGATCACCTGGAAAGGGCACTCGATCGCCGACGTCCTCGACATGTCGGTGGCCGAAGCGCTCGAGTTCTTCGAGAACCAGCCCAAGATCGCTCGGATTCTCCAGACGCTGTACGACGTGGGGCTCACCTATGTCCGGCTGGGACAACCTGCGACGACACTGTCGGGTGGAGAGGCGCAACGGATCAAACTGGCGTCCGAGTTGGGGAAGCGTTCTACCGGTCGCACGTTCTACATCCTCGACGAGCCGACCACCGGACTGCACTTCGAGGACATTCGGAAGCTGCTCCAGGTGCTGCACCGGTTGGTCGACGCCGGCAACACCGTGCTCGTCATCGAGCACAATCTCGACGTCATCAAGTCCGTCGACCACGTCATCGACCTCGGTCCGGAGGGCGGATCGGGAGGTGGACGATTGATCGCCACCGGGACCCCGGAGGAGATCGCCCAGATCGGTGACAGCTACACCGGCAAGTTCCTGCGCGACGTTCTGGTCGAGTGATCAGGCGAGAATGAGAAGGGGACCGGTACCGGTGGTTCCGCGAAGGCTCATGCAAGATCAACTGTCGGCCGGTCGAGGTCGGGCGTTGAGTGATCCCGACAATCCGTGGTCTCCCGAGCCGGGTTGGTGGGTCGGCGAGGTGTCCAACGATGCGACCTATCGGGTAGACATACCCGACATCTTGGCGGACCTGATCGACGGCGGAGGTGGCCGAGCCGTGGTGGATCTCGGTTGCGGCGACGGGCACCTGTCCGAAATGCTCGCATCGATGTCCGACCTCGTGGTCGGCATCGACCTGGATCTCGAGCTGCTGGCGCTGGCCTCCGATCGCGTGCCGGTAGCACGAATCGGGTTGCCGGAGGTCGAGCCGCTTCGGACCGGCGCTTTCGACATTGCCGTGGCCGTGCTGGTCGTCGAGCACATCGCCGACCACGCCGCCTTCTTTCGGAGCTGCCACCGGGTGGTGACGGCCGGCGGCCATCTCGTCGTCGTCGCCAACCATCCGCACTTCACCGCACCCGGATCCGCTCCGATACAAGATGTCGATGGAGAAGTCCTGTGGCGTCCGGGTTCCTACTTCCAGCCCGGCTTCACCGATGAAGCGGCCGGAGTCGGGGTCGTCCGATTCCATCATCGAACCATGGCGGACCTCTTGACCACCGCCGCCGCGGAGGGATGGGGTCTCGACGTGATCCGCGAGTTCGGTCCGCTGCCGTCACAGCTGGCGGAGACGCCGGCGTTGTCGAGCCAGCTCCACATTCCTCGCTTGGTCGCGCTGCGATGGCGTCGCAGTTGAACGACGCACATCGCTGGTTTGCCCGTATGTTCGGGGTCGCCTGCGTCGCGCACATCGTCGGCAACCCACCGGTGGGCGAGGTGGGACCGGAGACGACCGCACTGGGTGTCACGACTCTGGCGCTCGGACTCATCTCGGTCTCCCTGATCGTCCGCCCCGACTTGCGCCGGTTGTTGGGAGCGGCCGGCTTGGTCATCGTCTCGGTGTGGTTGGAAGCGCCATTGCTGGGCAACCACTGGTTGGTGATGGGGTTCGTGGCGCTGGCGGTGCTGGCTTCCGGGTTCTCGAAAGCCCCGTGGCCGGCATTGGCGCCGATGGGTCGCGTGGTTCTGCTGGTCTTCTACTCGTTTGCGGCGTTCGCCAAGCTGAACGCCGGCTTTTTCGACGCCGTGCATTCGTGTGGCGTGTTCTACGCCAACCAGGCCCTCGGTTCGTACGGGCTCCGCGGGATCGAACCCGGCGGGACCGCGGCTTTGGCTGTGATCGTCGGGACCGCGGCGATCGAGCTGGCGGTGCCCATCCTGTTGGTCATTCCGCGTACCCGCCGCTGGGGCGTGCTGTTGGGGGTGGCCTTTCACTCCCTGATCTCACTGGACCTCGACCAGCACTTCTACGACTTCACAGCGGTCCTCCTGTTGCTGTTCGGGCTCTTCCATTCGGACGAAACCAGCTCAGAGTGCGACCGGCGAGCCGCCGTCGAGACGCGGAGTTTCCAAATGGCGGTCGCAACGACGGTCCTGCTGGTGCTGGCCGCAGTCGTGCCGGAGACGACGGTGACGGTGGTACTGCTTCGCATCGGAGCGTTCGTCGTTTGGATTCCCTTCGCGATTTGGTTCGTGTGGACAACGGCGACGGTGGGCCGATCCACGGCCGACCTGCGGCTCGTGCCCCGGTCGGCCTTCGGCGCGGCGCTGGCGGCGATCGTCTTCCTGAACGGATTGACCCCGTACCTGGAGCTGAAGACCGCCTACGGCTTCAATATGTACGCCAACCTGGAGACGGTGGGAGGAGAGTCGAACCACTTCGTCGTCCGCCGAACGCTGCCCCTGACCGGGGTGCACGACGACCTGGTAGCCATCGACGCCACCGACGACCCGGGGTTGGAGCCGTATGTGAACAGCGGCTACGTGCTGCCGAGACGGAACCTCGACCACTACCTGGCCGACCACCCCGATGCGAGCGTCGAGGCAACGACGCTGGCCGGCACGTCCATGGTGATCGAGGGTGACACGGTAGAAGCACTCCCGGTCCTGGCCGAGAAGTTCCAGCTCTTCCGGGCGGTCGACACCCGAGACCCGCCCCGCTGCCAGGCCGCCTGGTTTCCCGCACGGTGACCGGTTCGTGAAGAGGCGGTGAACCGATACCCTCGGGGGGTGAAGCGACCGGTCACCAGCGAGATCCCGGATGCCCCGGGCGCCTATCTGTTTCGAGACCGCCACGGGCAGGTGGTCTACGTCGGGAAGGCCAAGTCCCTCCGCAAGCGGGTGATCAGCTACTTCACCAAGGACCTCCATCCCCGGACCCAGACCATGGTCGAGCATGCCGAGACCGTGGAGTGGATCATCGCCGACTCCGAGGTGGCGGCCCTGATGCTCGAGTACTCGCTGATCAAGCAGCACCGGCCCCGGTTCAACATCAAGCTGCGGGACGACAAGAGCTACCCCTATCTGGCCATCACCAGGCGGGACGACTGGCCCCGGGCGCGGGTGATGCGTGGGAAGAGGCGAAAGGGAAACGAGTACTTCGGGCCGTACGCCCACACCTATGCAATCCGCAAGACGCTCGATCTGCTCCTTCGGACGTTCCCCGTCAGAACTTGCACCGACGGGGTGTTCCGTCGCCAGCGCGCCGAGGGCCGGCCATGCCTCCTCTTCCACCTGGAGAAGTGCTCGGGGCCGTGCGTCGGTGAAGTGAGCGACGAGGACTACGCGAACCTGCTGGACGGGCTTGCTGCGTTCCTCCGCGGGGACACCGACGAGGTGGTGTCGGACCTCGAGAAACGCATGTGGCTCGCCGCCGAGGCCCAGGAGTACGAGATGGCGGCCCGGCACCGTGATCGGATCAAGGACGTCGAGCGTGCACTCGAGCGCCAGGAGGTGGTCACCGACCGGCGTGAGGACTTCGACCTGGTGGCGTTCCACGGCGACGATCTCGAAACCTCGATGCAGGCACTGTTCGTCCGCCGAGGCCGTGTGGTGGGCCGGTTGGGCACGGTGGTGGATCGCGTGGAGGACGTGGCCGACGGCGAACTGGTAGCCGACGTGTTGCGCGAGATCTACGACGAGCGCCCCCCGCCGCGACGAATCTACGTGTCGATCGCCCCAGAGGAGGCGGAGTTGGTCGAGACGTGGCTGCGGGATCGACGGGGCGGTCCGGTGTCGGTCTCTGTCCCGATGCGCGGCGCCAAGCGTCGACTGGTCGAGACGACCAGCACCAACGCCCGGGAGGCGTTCGCTCGACATCGCCTCAAGCGTCAGGCCGATCACAACGCCCGCGCCAAGGCGTTGCGCAGCCTCCAGGAGACCCTCGGCCTTCCGGAAGCGCCGCTGCGCATCGAGGCGTTCGACATCTCCACACTCCAGGGCACCAACACGGTTGCCTCGATGGTCGTGATGGAGGACGGTCTTCCGCGACGGAATCAGTACCGCCGATTCCGGATGCGAACGGTCGACGGCCAGGACGACTTCGCGTCGATGGAGGAGACCATCCGCCGTCGTTTCAAGGCGTACCTTCGGGAGCGCGACAAGCCGGTCGAAGATCGAGGGAAGTTCAGTTATCCGCCATCTCTGGTCGTCATCGACGGCGGTCAGGGACAGCTCGGTCGGGCGGTCTCGGTGCTCGACGCCCTGGATCTCGACATTCCCGTCATCGGGCTCGCCAAGCGAATGGAAGAGGTGTACCTGCCCGGTCAACCGGAGCCGCTCCGCATCTCACGGAACGCCGAAGCCCTGTACCTGTTGCAGCAGATCCGGGACGAGGCTCATCGGTTCGCCGTCACCTACCACCGCAACCTCCGGTCGAAGCGGATGGTGGACTCGATCCTCGACGAGGTTTCCGGTATCGGCCCCAAGAGAAAGCAGGAGCTGATCAAACGCTTTGGCTCGATCAAGCGGATGCGGGGCGCCGATGTCGACACGCTGGCGGAAGTGGTCCCTCGTGCGGTGGCCGAGGCGCTCTACGCTGCTCTTCACACAGGATGACGATCGACGACCGACGTGAAGACATCACCGATCATGCGCCGCGTCCCTCCCGGGACCCTTCGAACGGCGAACGTGCCGTCGATCCGCAGGTCGTGATCGTCACCGGGATGTCCGGGGCGGGACGGTCGACCGCCGCTCGCTCGCTGGAGGATCTCGAGTACCGGGTCATCGACAACCTGCCTCCTCACCTGATCCCGGCGGTCATCGAGCACCACGAGCTGGCCGACATTCCCCGGCGACTGGCCGTCGTGGTCGATGCCCGCGGGGGCATCACCCCCGAAACGTTGCGAGAGAGCCTCGATGAACTGGAGGGCCAGGGGATCGGTACGCAGGTGCTGTTCCTCGATGCCGAGGACGCAATTCTGCTGCGGCGGTTCACCGAAGCGCGCCGCCCGCATCCGATGCGGACCGGTGACCTGATCGACGCCATCGCTTCGGAGCGCCGGATCATGGCGGATGTCAAGGACATGGCGGACGTGGTGATCGACACCACCGAGCTGAACGTGCACGAGCTCCGGAGACGGCTGAACGCCATGTTCGCCGCGGGTCTTCCGGAGCGAACCATGCGGGTGTCCGTCACCTCGTTCGGCTACAAGCACGGCGTGCCCCGCGACGCCGATCTTCTCTTCGACGTCCGGTTCCTGCCGAATCCCCACTGGCAGCCAGAACTCCGACCGCTGCGCGGCACGGACGGACCGGTTTCCGACTACGTGCTGGGACAACCCGATGCGCGGACCTTCCTGGAGCACGTGCAGCGTCTCTTGACGTTCCTCATCCCTCGCTTCAAGAGCGAGGGGAAGTCGTACCTGTCGATTGGGATCGGCTGCACCGGGGGCCACCATCGTTCGGTGGCGCTGGCCGAGAACATCGCGGATTGGCTCGGGACTGCGGCCGATGTCGATGTCCTCATCCGGCACCGAGACATCGATCGGTGATCAGATGCTTTCGGTGAGCCGATGAACGTCGACGATGTCGTGGAGCTCGACCTCGAGGTCGAGCTCGCCCGGCTGATCGACGACGACATCGGCCCGGCGGTGGTCGCCATCGGAGGCGGTCACGGCCTGGCAATCGCCCTCCGGGCTGCGCTGTCGTACGCCGGAGAGATCACCGGGATCGTCTCGGTGGCCGACGACGGTGGCTCGTCCGGGCGAATCACCGAGACCACCGGCATCCCCCCGCCCGGTGACATCCGGCGGTGTCTCCTGGCGCTCACCCCCGACCATTCGGTCTGGACCGAACTGTTCGGCTTCCGGTTCCCGGATGGAGGGGACCGGACGGGCCAGGACATCGAAGGCCACTCACTCGGAAACCTGTTGATCGCTGCTCTCACCGAACTGCGGGGCGACTTCGGGGTGGCGGTCGCCGAGGCCGGGATGCTGCTGGGCGCCATGGGTTCGGTGATCCCGGCCGCCGATCGGCCGGTCACGCTCACGGCTGCCGTGGGAGGGAGGAGCGTTCGCGGGCAAGCGGCCATCTCCAAGACGCGGGGAGCGATCGAGTCGCTCGTTCTGGGGCCGTCATCCGTTCGACTGCGGCCAGAGGTCCTGGATGCGATCGAACACGCCGATCAGATCCTGGTGGGCCCCGGAAGCCTGTTCACCTCGACGGTGGCCGCACTGCTCGTCCCCGGCATCGTTCCCGCTCTGGAACGTTCGGCGGCGCGTCTGGTGTTCGTTCTCAACCTGGTGACCCAGGACGGCGAGACGTTGGGACTGGACGGGTTGTCTCACGTGGCCGCGCTCCGAGACCTGGCCGGGCTGACCCGGGCCGGTGTTATCGTCGCGCACGCCGGCGAGTTGGAGGTTCCCGACGGCCACGATCGGGTGACGATCGACGAGGCGAGTGCGGCCTCCGCCGGGTGGCGGGTGGTCCATGCCGACATCGCCGACCGGAGCGCATCGTGGCCCGCTCACGACCCCGGAAAGCTGGGAAGAGTCTTGTCCACCCTGTGAGCGGAGGTGCGCATTGTTCGAATTCGACACACTCGACGACGTTGACGTCTCCGGCGCTCGCGTCCTGGTGCGGTCCGATCTGAATGTGCCGCTGGACGACGGCTCCGTATCCGATGACTTCCGGATCCGGGCCGCCATTCCCACCCTCGATCGGCTCCGTGAATCGGGCGCGATCGTGGCCGTGTGTAGCCACCTCGGCCGACCCAAGGGTGCCGATCCGCAGTTCTCGATGTCGCCGGTGGCCGAACGGCTTCGAGCATTGTCGGGTTGGCCGGTGACGATGGTTCCGGCAGTCGTCGGAGGAACGGTGGACGCCGCGGTCGAGAGCGCAAGGCCCGGAGACGTGATGGTGTTGGAGAACACTCGCTTCGAAGCCGGTGAGAAGCAGAACGATCCCGACCTGGCGGCGACCCTGGCGGCGCCATTCGATCTCTTCGTGCAGGATGCCTTCGGTTCGGTACACCGAGCTCATGCCTCGACCGTCGGGGTCGCCGAACGGATCAGATCGGTCGCCGGTCCGGTGCTGGAGCGTGAGGTCCGGTCGCTTCAGCGCTTCCTGGGCGATCCCGATCGCCCCTACGTGGTGATCCTCGGCGGTTCCAAGATCTCCGACAAGCTGGGAGTCATGAAGCACCTGCTGCCCAGGGTCGATGCGATGCTCGTCGGTGGGGGGATGTGTTTCACCGCGTTGGTGGCCCAGGGCATCGACGTTGGCGAGTCGCTGGTCGAGCATGACATGGTGGACGAGGTTGGCTCGCTCCTGGACGGCGCCCACGGTGCAAAGCTGCACCTCCCCACCGATCTCGTCGTTGCGGACCGGTTCGCCGAAGATGCGGAGGCCGACACCGTGGCGGTCGACGAAGTCCCGCCAGGTTGGATGGGGCTCGACATCGGGCCCGAGACGGCCGCCACCTTCGCCGGGGTGGTGGACGGTGCGGCAAACGTGTTCTGGAACGGTCCGATGGGCGTGTTCGAGTGGGAGTGTTTCCGGGCAGGAACGGCCCGGATCGCGGAAGCGATGGCGGACACGGACGCCTATACCGCGGTGGGTGGTGGAGACTCGGCGGCGGCTCTCCGCCTCCTGGGGCGCGAAGACGACGTCTCGCATCTCTCGACGGGCGGGGGAGCGGGGCTCGAGCTTCTCGAGGGGAAAGAGCTTCCGGGCGTCGCCGTATTGGAGAGGTGGACAACCCATGGTTGATGAAAGAACGAATCTGATCGTCGGTAACTGGAAGATGCACGCCAATCATTTGGAGGCCATCCAGATGGTTCAGAAGCTGTCGTACCGGCTCGAGCTGGACGATTACGAACGGGTGAACGTGGTCGTCGCCCCACCGTTCACTGCGTTGCGGTCGGTTCAGACGGTCATCGAAGCCGATCATCTGGCGATCGGTTTGGGAGCCCAGCACGTCCACTGGAAGGACGAAGGTGCCTTCACCGGCGAGGTGTCGGCGGCCATGCTCGCCAAACTGTCGGTGGGTCATGTCATCGTCGGGCACTCGGAGCGACGGGCGATGTTCGGCGAGACCGACGAGACGGTGAACCGGCGAATCCAGGCGATCCTGAGGGCAGGCATGGCGCCGATCGTCTGTGTCGGCGAGAGCCTCGAGGAGCGTGAGGCAGACCGGACCGAGGCGGTGGTCACCGGTCAGGTTCGGCAGGGCCTGGCGGGTATCGAGGCCGAGGCGCTGGCGCGGTCGGCGATCGCATATGAGCCGATCTGGGCGATCGGCACCGGGAAGACCGCCGACCCCGACGCGGCCGGCGCCGTCATCGAGTCGATCCGCACGGCGGTCTCCGAACTGGCCGGCCCCGACGCGGCGGCCGGTGTTCGCATTCTCTACGGAGGTTCGGTGAACGCGGGCAACATTCGCGGCTTCATGGCGAAACGGCACATCGACGGAGCGTTGGTGGGCGGCGCATCACTCGACCCCGACAGCTTCGCCGCCATCATTCGCTACTGGAAATGAAGGACTCGGAGATGACGTCGACGCTGGTGGTCCTACGGCACGGTCAGAGCACGTGGAATCTCGACAACCGGTTCACCGGATGGACCGATGTCGACCTGACAGAACAGGGCGAAGAGGAGGCCCGTTCAGCGGGTCGTCTGATGAAGGCGGAAGGATTCGTCTTCGATGTGGTCCACACCTCCCTTCTCCTCCGCGCCATCCGGACTGCGGAGATCGCCCTGGCCGAGATGGGGCTGCACTGGCTCCCTGTCGTCCGAAACTGGCGGCTCAATGAGCGTCACTATGGGGCGCTCCAGGGGCTCAACAAGAAGGAGACCGCCGAGCGACACGGCAAGGACCAGGTCCACGTGTGGCGGCGGTCGTACGACACGCCACCTCCGCCGCTGGAGGAGTCGGATGAGCGTCATCCGCGTTTCGATCCCCGCTACGGCTTCCTGGCGCCCGAACAGCTCCCGGCCACCGAGTGCCTGGCCGACGTGGTGGAGCGGATGCTGCCGTACTGGTATGACTCCGTCGTGCCGGCGCTCCGAGCCGGGAGTCGGCCGCTCATCGTGGCCCACGGCAACTCGCTCCGGGCACTCGTCAAGCATCTGGATGGCATCGGAGACGACGAGATCCCATCGCTCAACATCCCAACCGGCCGTCCACTCGTGTACGAACTGGACGATGATCTCCGGCCGACCGGCCCGGCTCGCTACCTGGGGGACCAGGCCGAGATCGAGGCAGCCGCGTCGGCGGTCGCCAAGCAAGCCGGGTGACGGTTCGAGACGCCGGAGGGAGTCCGGTATACTGATCGCTCTGCGATCCGGCTTCGGTCGTGACTCGCGTCTCAGGAATCTCTTCAGGACTGGTCATGCAAGTTGCTACATGGATCGTCGGCGGGCTCCACGTCATCGTGTCACTGGTGATGATCGTGTTGATCCTCCTCCACGCCGGCCGCGGCGGAGGCCTCTCGGACGTGTTCGGCGGGGGCATGGGCAGCACCCAACTCGGCGGTTCGACGCTGGCGGAACGGAACCTCGATCGGCTGACGGTGATCGCTGGTGTGGTCTTCGGTCTCACCACCATCGCCCTCACCTGGCTGCTGGGCTGAGCGGCGAAACCTATACTCATTTCACTCCCGTCGGAGTGGCGGAATTGGCAGACGCGCTAGGTTGAGGGCCTAGTGGGCTTTACGGCCCGTGGAGGTTCAAGTCCTCTCTCCGACACCGCGGACCCGCCTCAGGCGGGTCCGTTGCCATGAGGCCACGCCGCCAGCGTTGCGGTGATGTCCTGGAAGCTGGCTACGAAGGCCCCGGCGTCTTCGGTGGTGAGCTTGGAGGTTGGGGTTCGCCCGGGGAGAGCTTCGAGTCGGCGACGGATCCTGGTCTGGACTCGGCGATCCACTTGCCCATCGCTGAGGCCGCCTCGGGTTCGGTTCGGACGACTGCCTGGTAGCTGTCGAGTTCCCCGTCGAGCTTCCAAGTGCCTTCCATGCGGCGACCGAGTTTCGGCAACGCATCGACGCGGCTACGCGGTACAGAGCCGCGACTCAGGGTCCCAAGTCCCGGCTCTCGTGCCGTCCAGAAGCGGATTCAGGAAGGGCGTCACGACCGTCAGCGCGTGGTCGAGCGTCAGCGCGGTGTCGAGAAGTGATCGTCTCGCCTCAGCTGCGTAGCCCTGGCGGCACCCTATCAACCGATCCCGAGGATGGGCGCTAGGTTGCCGGGCATGACAACGATCGGGCCGGATTGGCGGGTGGTGGATGGTGTTGCGACGGCGTGGTTCGACACGCCGTCGCTGATCGAGGGCGCGGCGCTGGCGGGGCGCATAGTGGAGTTGTCGTACGAGATCATGGTCGAGCTGCGCCCATCGGGCATGCGGGTGCGGCTCGACTCACACGAGCACGCCGACGCGGTGTCGACGGCTGCGCAGGATCTCGGTCTGGCCGCAAACCCTGCCGTGTTGCAGCAATTGAGCGTCGTGTTCGAGTCCGCAAACCCGATCGGGGTGAGTCGGTTCTGGCAGCGTGTGCTCGACTACAAACCTGCGGAGGATGGCGGTTTGGTGGATCCATTGCGACGAGATGCGCCGATTCGGATCCGGGAGTCGACGGAGCGGCGGCCGCTGCGAAACCGTATCCACCTCGATGTAGTGCGGCCGGCCTCGGCGATTGAACAGCTGAGCCTTGGTGAGGGAACCGGACCGTACGGGGTCTGTCACTCCGATCCCGACGGCAACGAGGTCGACCTGGTGCCGGGCGAGGTGCTCGGCGAGCGGATCGGGACAGCCGACTGGCAGGCGGTGTTCAGCGCGATGGTGTGCTACAACACCACCTCGCCGAAGCAGCAGCGTGACCTGATCGCCGCAGTTGCAGCCTTGTCCGACGCCACGGGCTTCCCGCTGCTGGTCGACCTGCGCCCCGGGCTCGTGATCATCGACAGTGGCAAGGACCAGTCAGATCACGACGCCCACGGTCTCGATCTCGACTTCAACGATCTCGCTGCGAATGTCCAGACCGTCGCCCGCCAGCTCGGCGCCACGGCGGATCCGGGGTTGGCGCGCTTCGTTCAGCTCTTCATGGACGCTGCCGACGTCGCCTCAGTCCGGGCGTTCTGGGTCGCCGCACTTGGCTACACCAACGACCGGCGTGCCGGGGTTACCGACATCATGGATCCGCGGCGGCTCAACCCGGTGCTGGTGTTCCAAGAGCTCGACGCTTCGGAAACCGGTCGCCGCGGGCAGCGCAACCGCATCCACTTCGAGCTCGCAGTGCCGCCGGAGCTCGCACAGACGCGCCTCGCCACAACCGTCGCAGCCGGTGGCCAGCTCCTTGCCGAGTCGGAGGATCGCTGGCGGGTCGCCGACCCCGAGGGCAACGAAATGATCATCGTCAGCAAGGCCTGAGCTTCCACGCCTCTGAACTCTACGCTCGGCGGCTTCTCGCCACGATGTCAGGGGCCACTCTGGCGTATCTCGGCAGCGAGGAGCATCTCAAAGGCTGTAAGCCTGCTTTGCGCTCTGATCTGAGGGCGTGACGCGACACGGATTTCGCACCTGGCGTGCGCTACCGCACCGATCGCCCGATCCTGAATGAGAACACCCACAACCCCGAATAGCGCCGATCGGCACTTCCCGAATCGGTTACGGCCGGAGTTCGAGGAAGCCCGCGGCTGCGAAGTCTTGGTCGAACGCGAGCGCTTCTCGGAGGCGCCGGTCGCGCATCACTTGAAAGCTGGTGGCATCGACGAACGAGTATGCACGTTCGTCGTGCTTTCGTAGCCATCCCCATGCCTTTTCTTCTTGCCCGGCAGTCACTCGGTGCACGGTGAGCTTGGCTTGCCCGCCGAGAAGGTGAACCCGGTCGAGGAAAGCGAGGGCCGTGGGGTGACCATCTGTGCGGCGAAGGAACGTCCAGGTCTCGCCCACGATGAGGTTTGTGGTCAGCACCTGCTCGGCAGCGCCGAGGTGGTCCAGTAGCGCCAACGCGTCTGCGTGGCGACCGTCACCGGGTAGCGACCATGCGACCCACCAGCTGGTGTCGGCGAACTTCACGCGTCGTAGACGACCCGGTCGATCTCACCTGGTTCCGCCGTCGTGTCACCGGCAGCGAAACCGGCAAGCCCACGCCATGGATCGTCCTCCGCCTCGATACCGTGATCGGGAAGGAGTGCGTTGAGGCCGCGGCGGATCAGCTCGGATTTCGAGATGCCGAGCCGTTTGGCCTCAGCGGCGGCCTCTGCATCGAGCTCGTCGGGAATGGTGATCGTGATCGTCTTCATGTCGCCACCATACATTACTGCTGTGACACTAACTACATAGTCGCCATGGTGTAACCCACGCCGATCGACCGATCCCGAGCAGGAACGAGCATCGCCCCAAGTGAGCGGGATCGGCACTTCCGAGTGCGGTGTGGCAGCTAATCGACAGTGCCGGGCTGTACGACCCATTGGCAGGGTTGTCCGGTGACTGAGGCGATCGAGTCGAAGTCGGCGTCGTAGTGCAGCACTGTGTAGCCGGCTTGTTCGGCAGCGGCGGCCACGAGGAGGTCGGGGACCTTGCGGCCGCGTTGGCTGATGGCGGCGAGCATGCGTTGCACTTGGCGGGCCCGCTGGATGTGCTCCGCGGTGGTTTCGACCAACTCGAAGGCGTCGAGGGCGCCGACGAGTTCGTCCCACTCGGCAGCGTTGCGGGCTGAGTATCCGATCTCGAGGTCGCTGATCCCAGCGCGGGCGGCTCGCCCGATCGCAGCCAGCGGTTCGACAGCAGCCCTTACCGAAGGTGCACCGAGCCGGGTCAGCACACTCGTGTCGAGGAGATGGCCTACCGCCATGCCTCGGCCCGGTCGACGAGATCGGCCTTGGCGAGCACGTCAATCGCTTTGGTGACGCGGGGGTCCCTGCCTGCTGCGGCCATACGCAGCGCCTCGTTGACCGTGTCTTTGATCGTGGCTGTGCCTAGCTCGGCACGAGCTGCGCTCAGCGCCTTCTCGTCGATATCGACTAGGTGCTTGCCCATGCCGAACAGTATATATCAGCGACAGCGCGTCTATCTAAGCCCTTGCGTGGGCCCGCCGAGCACACCAAGTCGGGCGCACGAACGCCCATTCCCAGCAGTGCTCGAGATCGGCAGTTACGCGCTCGGTCTGCTGGAGTGCGCCGACATGGTGAGCAGGCCGCGTCTGTCCCACCGGAGGATCGAGGCGGCTAGTTGCGCGGATCGGAGCAGGAGGCGAGTCCAGCCAAGCCACTGGGTCTTCGAACGACACGCCGATCAGCAAATCGGGAGCTCGGGCCAGATCGCCCACATCGCCGAATAGCGCCGAGCGGCACTTCCGCGAGGGCGGTGTCGCCGGTCAGTGGTCTGGGTGAGGGACGGCGACCACCGAGAGTCCGTCGATCCCGGTGAAGTCTCGGGGGTTGCAGGTGTGGAGGGGGAGATCGTTGGAGATGGCGACGGCGGCGATCATGGCGTCGTAGGTTCGCGCCGCCGGTTTGCGACCTGCTTTTCGCAGACCAGCAGCGACCCTACCGAAGCTGCGGGCTGCGGCCGCGTCGAACGGCAGCGGGTCGAAATCGGCTTCGGCTTGCTGGAGGTGCGCTTGCCGGGCGGACCGTTCCTCGTCGGTCGATGCCACAAGTGGGCCTACCGAGAGTTCGGCCAGGGTGATCGTGGTGATCAGCGGCTCGGCAGGGAGCGGATCGGTGGCGTGCAGCCGACCGAGCAGGGTGAGCGTGCTCGTGTCGAGGATCCCGCGCGGCATTGATCAGAGAGCGGGGTCGAAGACCTGGTCGAGGTCGTGGCGCACCTGGTCAGGGTTGACGGCCGGAAATTGCCGGCGTCGGGCAATGATCATCTCGAGCGGCATGGGTTCCCGGCCAAGTGGTCGCAGCTCAGCGACGGGCTTTCCGGAGCGGGTGATCGTGAGCCGCTCGCCTTTGGCGGCGCGGTCGACTACGTCGCCGCCGTGGTTGCGGAGTTCGCGGATCGAGACTTCGGGCATGCCCGTAGCGTATCACGCGTGATACGGCAGTGGAAGAGGCTTGGCCAGCCATGCCGATCTCCAAATCGGGTACCCGAACGAGCATTCCGCCGAGTGCGCGCCCTACTGGGCGGCCGTCTCATCCTTCGTCGATGGCGGGCGGGGCGTAGGTGTCGCTCCACAGAATGGTGGTCAGCAGGAAGCCGGCGAGCACCACCAGCAGGAGGGGAGCGGACCGGTAGATCGGCTGGAACCCGACGCGGTCGCTGGCCAGGGCACCGATGAGCGCTCCGATGGGAAGGGTCGACCACGCCACGGCCCGCGAGGCGGTGATCACGCGTCCCAGGATGGGCGTCGGCGAGAAGATCTGCCGGATGGTCACGAACGAGATGTTGATCGCTTGGAATGCAATCATCGCACTGAACAGCGCGAACAGTCCGGCCAACCCGAAGGGCAGGTTCACGAAGCCGAGGATGAGCACGCCGGTGGCGGCCACCCCCGACACCAGGGTCTTCCCGAGGCCGATCCGCCGGCTGACGGTCGGAATGACCACCGAGCCGACGATCGCCCCTGCACCGAAGGTGGCGTAGAGAAATCCCTTCTGCTGATCGGTCACCGCGCCGAGATCGTCGGCGATCAGAACGAGCGTGGCTTCGAAGAAGCCCAGCACGATGTGGGCGCCGGCGGTCGCAAGTGTGGCGTAGCGGATCCTCCTTTCCCGCCACAGATGGCGCAGACCCTCGAGCATGCCACCGGCCGCGCCATCGGTGGTCTGATCGGCCGCCCTCTCACCAATGCCCCGCACGAAGGCCAACGTGATCGCCGAAACGAGGAAGGTGGCCGAGTTGATCATGAAGGTGGGCCAGAACCCGGCGGCCGCGACGAGGACCCCGGCCAGACCGGGGCCGACCACGTTGGCCAGCCCCTGGGTGGCGGCCAATCGGGCGTTGGCATCGGCGAGGCGGTCAGCCGCTACCAGCCGGGGTACCGCGGAGTACAACGCACCGTTGAAGAAAGAGGCGAACGTCCCGGCCGCGAACGCGACGGCGAAGACCGCCATCAGGCCCTGCCCGCTGCCCTCCGGAGCAGGATCGCTCGCCATGAAGGCGAGGTACCCGAACGCCGCCGCTCGGAGGAGGTCGGTGACGATCATCGTCGAGCGGAGGCGGAGTCGGTCGATCAACACTCCACCGGCCAGCCCCACGATCAGGGCAGGCAGCGTCTCGAGGCTGTAGACCAGTGCCAGATCGAACGTTCCGTCGGACAGGTAGGCGACGAACAGCGGCAACGAGACATACGGGAGGTAGTCCCCGAGCTGGCTGATCGCCTGGCCGAACCACAGGAGGTGGAACTGGCGCCCCAGGCGCGTGCCGGCGACGGCATGCTGCGTTGTCGTCACATCAACCCCTTTGCCGCCCCAGGCGTCGTGAGCATACCCCGACGCGCCTCGCCCTCCGGCTTCGGAGGGCGAGCCTTCGTCCGATCCCCGATCGTTCCCCCAGCGGAGCTAGGGTGATCCGATGCCATCCGGCCAGGAAATCCCACAGCTCGTCTCCGAGCTCGCGACCATGTCACGGGACTATCTCGTCCAGGAGACGGTCGAGCCGGCCAAGCGGCTCGGACGGCACGCCGGGCTCGGAGTGGCGGCCGGTCTGCTGCTCGCCTTCGCGGCGTTGTTCGCCGGCCTCGGCATCTATGCCCTGCTGAAACTGTTGTTGCCCGACGGCGAGTGGTGGCTGGTCTTGGCACGGGGCTTGACCGTTGTCGCCAGCGCCGCGCTCGCCGGACTCTTCGCATGGAGGATGAGCAAGCCATGAGACCGCCGACCACCCAGCGCGCAGACATCGAGGCGAAAGCCCGTGAGATCGAGGCCGCCGTCTCCGAAACGAAGGACTCGGCGCAGAACACCGCCGTTGCCGCCGGGGCGGCCGTGTTGCTCCTCATCCTCGTGGCCTTCCTGCTCGGCCGGCGGAAGGGCAAGCGGAAGGGCAAGGCCGTGGTCGAGGTCTACCGCGTCAAGTGACCTCGTCGGTCTCGACGACCTCGACGGTCGGAAGCTCCGAGCCGTCCTGAGCGTGCCGGACGATGACCATGGAACCGAGGGGAACGACCTTCCGCGTCAGGAGCTCACGTTCGCCCCGAGGTCGGCTCCGCAACCACCCCAGCAGCGCCAGCGCGGCTCCGGTGTACAGGGCCGGCTGGTTGCCGGTCCGCACCCCGCGCAGCATCCGGGTCAGTCCGAGCGATCGGATGGTCTGAGGTTTCAAGAAAGAAGACAGCAACGCCACTACCGTTTCCTCGATTCGAGCCGTCGCCGGGCCTTCCGCGGCCCGGCACACGGGAGACTGTAGAGGAGCCATGCGAGATCAACGCATGACGAAGGTGGTTGTCTGGGTGGTGGTCGTGGGAATGGTGCTGACCGTGGCGGTTTCGCTGATCGGCGCGATCGCGTCGTGAGAGTCATCATGCGGCAGCCGAAACGCGAGATCGAGGTGTCTGGTCCCACCACGGTCGCCGGGTTGTTGAAGCGGATGGACGTGGTCGCCGAGTCGGTGCTGGTCATCCGTGGCAATGAACTGCTGACGGTCGATCGTGCGCTTTCCGAAGACGACGTGATCGAGCTGCGGCCGGTGATCTCGGGCGGATGAAATGCCGGGTTTGTCGGGAGCGGGCGGTCATCCAGATCCGCCGACACAACGCCAACTTCTGCGCCCCCCACTTCACCGAGCACATGCATCGGCAGGTCGAGCGGGCGATCCACGATTTCGACATGATCCGACCGGACGACCGAATGCTCCTCGGTGTCTCCGGGGGCAAGGACAGCCTGGCGCTGTGGAACATCCTCACGGAACTCGGTCATTCGGTGGACGGCGTCTACCTCCATCTCGGAATCGGGGCGTACAGCAGCGAGGGTCTGGAGTTCTCGAAGTCCTTCGCAGAACGCCGAGGTCTGAAACTGGAGGTCGTCGACCTGCCCGGGGAATGGGGCTTCTCGATCCCGGACGCGGCGGCGGCTACCCGGCGAGTGGCCTGCTCGGCCTGTGGCCTCTCCAAGCGGTACATCCTCAACGACGTCGCCGAGCGGAGCGGCTACGACGTGCTGGTGATGGGGCACAACCTCGACGATGAGGCGGCCACGCTGCTCTCGAATGTCCTGGGCTGGCAGACCGAGTACCTGGGTCGGCAGCGTCCGGTCTTGGAGGACCGTGCCGGACTGATCCGCAAGGTCAAGCCGCTGGTGCGGGTGGCGGAACGCGAGACGGCTGCCTACGCAGTGGTGCAAGGCATCGACTACGAGGTCGAGGAGTGTCCGATGGCCAAGGGCAACACCATCAACCGGTACAAGGAATGGCTGAATCGCCTCGAGGAGGAGTCGCCCGGCATCAAATCGCAGTTCCTTCTCGGGTTCCTCGACCGTGCATCGGACAACTTCCGAGGCGCGGAGCCGCCCGAGCTGGAGAAGTGCGAGCGATGCGGCGGTGCCACGACCGGCGAGATCTGTGCCTTCTGCCGGGTACATGAGCGGACCTTGCTCCACATCTCCGGATCGGACAGATGATCCCGACCCCGTTCGAGCCGGGCCAGTCTGCGCTCCTGGTCGATGCCAAGGGCAGGAGATACCTGGTGAAGATCCAGCCGGGACAAACGTTCCAATACCACCGGGGCGTTGTCCCCCACGAGGACATCGCCGCCGCCGGCGATGGTGGTTTGGTGACGGCCAGCGGAGGTGGCCGGCTGCGGGTCCTCCGGCCCCGGATGGCCGACTTCGTCCTGAAGATGCAACGTCGAGCGCAGGTGGTCTACCCCAAGGACATCGGGCCGATCCTGGTGTGGGCCGACATCGGACCGGGCATGACGGTGCTCGAAGCCGGAACCGGATCGGCGGCGCTCACCACCGCACTGGCGCGGGCAGTGGGAGCGTCGGGCAGGGTGGTGAGTGTCGAACGTCGAGAAGAGCATCAGAAGGTCGGACGGAAGACCCTCCAACGATGGTTCGGGGAGGTGCCTGCCCACGTCGAGCTGCGGAGCGGCGACGTCGAGGATGTCATCGGCACGGTCGACGCCGACCGCATCGTCCTCGACCTGCCCGAACCCTGGCACGCAGCCGGCCGGGCGGCCGAGACTTCGGCGCCGGGGACGATTCTCTGTGCCTATCTCCCCACCGTCCCCCAGATCCAAACGCTGGTCGAGACCCTGCGGAGCGGCCCCTGGGCCGAGATCGAGGTGATGGAGACGCTGTACCGGACCTGGAACGTGTCGGGGCGATCGGTCCGACCCAGTCACCAGATGGTCGGCCACACGGGCTTCCTGGTGATCGCCCGGCGTGTGGAGCCCGACGAGACCCAAGAAGGCGGATCCGAGCGGCCCACCGACGAAGGTCAGATATCCGATCCCGACGGCACCATCCCGCCGTGAAGGACCCGGATCACGGCTCCAGGAAGATGCACTCCCCGGGGCATTCCTCGGCCGACTCGACGGTGATGTCCTCCTGGCCGTCGGGAACCACCGCCATCCCTTGGGAACCCTGCGGGTTTCCCTTGGCTTCGGCATAGATCTTGTCGCCCTCGCGGACGTAGGCGAGTCCGTCGTCGAGCAAGACGAAGACATCCGGTGCGATCTCCTCACAGAGCCCGTCTCCCGTGCACAGGTCTTGATCGATCCATACCTTCATGCGGCGGTCCTTCTCCTCGGCGGACGGCGGCGAGTGTACCCCTTCCCGACCGGGAGCGTCAGGCGGCGCGGACACGGTGAGCGTTCAGGGCGTCACTGTGAGAAGCCGAACAAGCCGCTGACGCAAACCGTCACCCTCCTTATACTGCGCGTTGTCACGCCGCTGACAGGAGATGGATCACGATGAGCGACCGGCCGAGAGATGCAGACGAGTTTGGCTCGTCGGCGCCGTCTCGAGCGGCGCTCGAGGCAGAGATCGTGCGGCTCCGCGCTCGGCTCGAGCACGCTCCGGGGAGCACACACCAGCTCGAGGAGCAGCTCGCCGAGGCCAACGCCAAGCTCAAGCGGACCCTGAAACAGAACGAGAAGCTGACGACGGTGCTCGAAGAGGCTCGACAGCAACTGACCGTGTTGCGGAACGAGGTCGAGAAGCTCACCACCCCTCCGAACAACTTCGGAACCGTGCTCGGCGTCAACGGTGACGGATCCGTCGACATCATGACCGGGAGCCGCAAGCTCCGTGTGGCGGCGCAACCGGCGGTCGAGGTCAAACAGCTCCAGGTCGGGCAGCAGGTCCTTCTCAATGAGAGCTTCACCATCGTCGACGTCCGCGGTTTCGACGATCGAGGTGACGTGGTTCGGATTCGTGAGAAGCTCGACGACGGGCGGCTGGTCGTCCTGGCTCGCGCCGATGACGAGATGGTGGTGGGCGTGGCCGACTCCTTGAAGGACGAGCCGATCAGGGTCGGAGACCACGTCCGGCTCGACCTGAAGAGCCAGCTGGCCTTCGAGCGGCTTGCCCGACCGGAGGTCGAGGAACTGGTGTTGGAGGAAGTCCCCGACGTCACCTACGACCAGGTCGGAGGGCTTCGGGATCAGATCGAGGAGATCCGAGACGCCGTCGAACTGCCGTACGTCCACCGCGACCTGTTCTCAACCTACGGACTCGTCCCGCCAAAGGGCATCCTGCTGTACGGCCCACCGGGGTGCGGCAAGACACTCATCGCCAAGGCGGTCGCAAACAGCCTCGCCAAAGCGGTGGCCGAGCGGACCGGGCACCCGGATACCCATTCGTACTTCCTGAACATCAAGGGTCCCGAGCTGCTGAACAAGTGGGTGGGGGAGACCGAACGGCAGATCCGTCTCATCTTCCAGCGGGCGAAGGAGAAATCCGAGCAGGGCGTGCCGGTCATCGTCTTCTTCGACGAGATGGACTCGCTGTTCCGAACCAGGGGTTCGGGCATCTCCAGCGATGTGGAATCGACGATCGTTCCACAGCTCCTCAGCGAGCTCGACGGCGTCGAGTCGCTGAAGAACGTGATCGTCATCGGTGCCACCAATCGCGAGGATCTCATCGATCCGGCGATCCTCCGTCCCGGACGTCTCGATGTGAAGATCAAGATCAGCCGACCCGACCCGGCGGCCGCCCGCCAGATCTTCCGTATCTATCTCTCCGATGAGGCTCCGTTCGACGCAGTAGAGATGGCGGAGAGCGGCGGCGACCGGGCGGCTCACGTCGACCGGCTCATCGAGGACGTCGTCGACACCATGTTCTCGGAAGGCGACGAGAATCGGTTCCTCGAGGTCACCTATGCCAGCGGAGATCGGGAAGTGCTCTTCTTCAAGGACTTCGCGTCGGGAGCCATGATCGAGAACATCGTGCGCCGAGCGAAGAAGGAGGCCATCAAGCGGCAGATCGCCGACGGCAGTGTCGGTGTGCGGCGCGAGGACCTCCAGAATGCCATCGTGCAGGAGTTCCGCGAACACGAGGACCTCCCGAACACGACCAATCCGGATGACTGGGCCAAGGTGGCCGGCAAGAAGGGCGAACGCATCGTCCACGTGCGAACCCTGATCCACGGTGACGGCGAGTCGCGCATGATCGAAGGCGTCTCCACCGGGCAGTACCTGTGAACGAGCACCACTCCGGGAGCCGGCCGAGCGCCCCGATCCGGCCGGCCGAGTATCGATGAGTGTTCGCAAAGTGCTCGGGACCGAGACCGAGTACGGGGTCCTGATCCGTAACAAGCCCGATTCCAACCCGGCATTGGCATCCGCGTTCGCCATCAACTCCTATCCGGGCGAGCGGGTCCGGGTGCAGTGGTCCTACGAGGAGGAATCGCCCGGCCGGGACGCACGGGGATTCGGGCACGAGGGGTACGGCGTCGGTGACGCGGATTCGGCGCTGGTGAATGCGGTGCTGACCAACGGAGCCCGCCTGTACGTCGACCACGCCCACCCGGAGTATTCGACGCCCGAGTGCTGGGATCCTCTGGAAGCCGCACTTCACGACAAGGCGGGCGAGTGGGTCATGGAGGCAGCCGCCCAGGCTGCGAACCATTCGCTCCCGGACGGTCAGGCCCTCAAGCTCTACAAGAACAACTCCGATGGCAAGGGCAACTCGTACGGCGCACACGAGAACTACCTGCTCGGTCGCGAGACATCCTTCGGGGCGGTCATTCGCCACGCCACGACCTTCTTCGTCTCTCGGCAGGTCTTGACGGGCTCGGGAAAGGTCGGTTCCGAGAACGGCCGACCCGAGGTCGACTATCAGATCACCCAGCGCGCCGACTTCTTCGAAGAGGAAGTCGGGCTGGAGACCACACTGAAGCGACCGATCATCAATACCCGCGACGAACCGCACGGCGACCCGAGCAAGTACCGGCGGCTGCACGTGATCATCGGCGACGCCACCCTGTCGGAGTATCAGACGTTTCTGAAGCTGGGCGTCACCTCGCTCTTCCTCGCCGCGTTGGAGGATGGGGCCCTTCCGGCGACGATCGACCTGGCCGATCCGGTCACGGCCTGCTGGTCGGTGTCGCACGATCCCTCGCTCACGACCTCGCTCGACCTCGACGGGGGCGGACGGGCGACGGCGCTCGAGATTCAGCGCCGGTACCACGAGTGGCTCGCCAAGTACGTGGAGCGCGACATGGACGAGCCGATCTGGACCGCGGTCGTCGATGCTTGGGATGAGACGTTGTCGGATCTCGAGATCGATCCCGACCGCTGTGCCGACCGCCTCGACTGGGTTGCGAAGTACCGACTGCTGCGCGCCTACGCAGACCGTCACGGGCTCGAATGGAATGCGGCGAAACTGCGCGCCATCGATCTGCAGTACCACGATGTCGATCGAACGGTGGGCATGTACCACCGGCTCGTCGAGCGTGGACAGATGCGTCGGATGTTCACCGACGAGCAAGTGGAGGCGGCGATGGCGAACCCTCCCGAGCGGACCCGTGCCTACTTCCGGGGTCAGTGCGTCCGTCGGTTCAAGGAATCGATCATGGCCGCCAACTGGGATTCGCTGGTGTTCGACGTCGGCGATACGCATCTCAAACGGATTCCTATGATGGAGCCCCTGCGCGGCGACAGGGAACGAGTCCAGCCACTGCTCGACAGTGTCGAGGACGCCGCAGCCCTCATCGACGCACTAGGAGGTTGACGATGGCCGAGAAAGACCGCACCCGAAACCGACGAACCGACCGGCCCGCCGAACAGGAAGAGGTCGAGTCCTCCGAGCGCGAGCAGGTGGAAGACATCGACGACCTCCTGGACGAGATCGATTCGGTGCTCGAGGAGAACGCCGAGGAATTCGTCAAGAACTACGTCCAGAAGGGCGGCGAGTAGCGCCGGCAGCCACGCGGCTTCCGACGTTTACAGTGGTTCGTCATGGCTGAACCGACCTTGCCGCTCGACCTTCTCGGTGCCGGCTCGAGCTTCACCGAGTTGCTCCGAGCCCGGGCCATCGATTCCACCTTCGATGCCCCGCCGGGCGCCGAGATCAGCGCACCGGAGGGGACGACTGTGCTGGCCCTTCGGTTCGACGGTGGCGTCGTCATGGCCGGTGACCGGCGGGCGACCGAGGGCCATCTCGTCGCTCACCGCCATATTCAGAAGGTCTTTCCAGCCGACCGACACTCGGCGGTCGCCATCGCCGGAACAGCCGGCATCGCCATCGAGATGGTCAAGCTGTTCCAGGTCGAACTCGAGCACTACGAGAAGATCGAAGGCGTCCGGCTGACGCTCGAAGGCAAGGCGGCCTTCCTCGCCCGGCTCGTCCGCAACCAGCTTCCGATGGCATTTCAGGGATTGGTGGTCGTCCCCCTGTTCGCCGGATATGACGAGCTCGACGGGGCCGGTCGTTTGTACACCTACGACGTCGTCGGCGGACGGTATGAAGAGCGTGACTTCGGGTCCACCGGCTCGGGTTCGCGGCTCGCCAAGTCGTATCTTCGCACCGCATTTCGGGAGGGTCTCGACAGCGGGGAAGCGATTGCACTGGCAGTCCGCGCCTTGGTCGCTGCGTCCGTCGAGGACACCGCCACCGGCGGACCGGACTTGCTGCGAGGCATTCTCCCCAATGTGTTCGTCGTGGATGCGGACGGTGCCCAGGAGGTAGAGGACGAGCGGCTGCGACCCGTCGCCGAAGACGCCGTGGAGACGATCCGATGACGGTGCCCTTCTACGTCGCCCCCGAGCAACTCGTCCGCGACAAGGCGGAGTTTGCCCGCAAAGGGATCGCCAGGGGTCGGTCGATCGTGGCCATCGAGTATGCCGGCGGCGTGCTGATCCTGGGTGAGAACCCGTCCAACGCCCTCCGCAAGATCTCGGAGGTCTACGATCGCATCGCCTTCGCCGGAGTCGGCAGGTACAACGAGTACGAAGCCCTCCGCAAAGCGGGGATCCGTCAAGCCGACCTTCTCGGCTATCTGTACTCACGCAACGACGTCCACGCGATGGCGCTGGCCACCGCCTTCTCCCAGACGCTGGGTCAGATCTTCAGTCACGAGCCGAAGCCGTACGAGGTGGAGCTGTTGATCGTGGAAGCTGCGGCGGACGGAGCAGATCACCGAATGTTCAAAGTGGCCTACGACGGCACGCTGCTCGACGTGCGACACGTCGCGGCCATCGGCGGCAAGGGTGACGCGCTCGAGCGGGCCATTCGCGATGGTTTCGAACCGGACATGACCCTCGATCGCGCCGTCGAAATCGGAGTCGATGCATTCCGGCAGGTCGAGGGCCGGGAATCCGAAGGGTGGGAGGCCGCCGTCCTCGACCCATCGAACGGGCGAAGGACCTTCCGGCGAATCGACGTCTGACCGGGCGCCCGTCGTGGGTGGCAGCGGTGCGTGCGGCGGTGGGTGCCAGTGGGGGGAGTCGGCTGGGCTGAGGTCCTCCGTTCCAGTAGTGGCCACCGCCAGTACGCTGATACTCGATGGACCGTCGCATCTTCGGGCTGGAGAACGAGTACGGGGTCACCTGTACGCTCAGGGGCCAGCGTCGTCTGAGCCCCGACGAGGTCGCCCGATACCTCTTTCGACGGGTCGTCAGTTGGGGGCGATCGTCGAACGTGTTCCTCGAGAACGGTGCACGGCTCTACCTCGACGTGGGGTCCCATCCGGAGTACGCCACGCCGGAGTGTGACCGGTTGGTCGACGTCGTTACCCACGACAAGGCCGGGGAGCGGATCCTCGAGGGGCTGGTCTCCTCGGCCGAACAGCGGCTGGAGGAAGAGGGGATCCGAGGCGAGATCTACCTCTTCAAGAACAACACCGACTCCGCAGGCAACAGCTACGGCTGTCACGAGAACTACCTGGTGTCCCGGCACAAGGACTTCCATCGAACCGTCGATATCCTGATCCCGTTCCTCGTCACTCGGCAGATCTTCCTGGGTTCGGGAAAGCTCCTCCAGACGCCGAGGGGAACCGCCTTCTCGATCGCACAGCGAGCCGAGCACATCTGGGAAGGAGTGTCCTCCGCCACCACTCGCAGCCGGCCGATCATCAACACCCGCGACGAGCCCCATGCCGACGCCGAGCGCTACCGGCGCCTGCATGTCATCGCCGGCGACTCGAACATGAGTGAGTACGCCACGTTCGTCAAGGTCGGCACCGTCGTCGCCCTGCTCCAGATGATCGAACGCGACGTCGTGTTTCGTGACCTGAGTCTGGAGAACCCGATTCGGGCGATCCGCGAGATCGCTCACGATACGGAATGCCGTCGCAAAGTACGGCTCGCGAACGGCCGTGAGCTGTCGGCTCTCGACATCCAATGGGAGTATCTCGACCGCGCCATCCGTTTCGCCAGGAATCCGGGCTTCCCCGACGAGGTGCAGGCAGCAGTGGATCGCTGGGAGCATCTGCTCACGAATCTCGAGAAGGACCCGATGAACCTCGACCGGGAAGTCGACTGGGTGGCGAAGCTGTCGATGCTCGAGGAATACCGATCACGGCGAAACCTTCAGATGTCGAGCCCTCGCCTGGCGATGCTCGACTTGGCCTATCACGACGTCAACACCGAACGCGGCATCTATTACCTGCTGGAGCGACGGAATCGCGTTGAGCGGATCACCACCGACGAGGCCATCGCCACCGCGATGACCGATCCACCGGAGACCACCCGAGCCCGACTTCGTGGATCCTTCATCAAAGCGGCCAAGGCGAAGAAGCGAGACTTCACGGTGGACTGGGTCCATCTGAAGCTCAACGACCAAGCCCAACGAACGGTGTTGTGCAAAGACCCGTTCAAAGCATTCGACGAGCGGGTCGACAAGCTCATCGAGAGTCTTTGACCGCCCACTCGGGCCTCGCAAGGTCCTTGTTCCGGGCGTCGTGACCCGGTAGGCATCTTCCTATGCGCAACGTGATCGAACGGGTCTTGAATCTCCTGGCCTTCCTCCTGACGGTCGGCCGACCCGTCACCGCCGACGAAATCCGCCAGACGGTGGCCGGGTACGACCAACAGAGCGACGAGGCGTTTGCCAGGATGTTCGCTCGCGACAAGGAACTCCTCCGGCGGATGGGTGTTCCGCTCCGGCTTGCGCCGACCGATGCCTGGGAGGTCGAACAGGGGTACGTCATCCCGCCGGATGAGTACGAGATGCCCGACCCGGACCTCGATGACGAGGAACGTGCGGCACTGTGGCTGGCCGCCCAGGTGGTGCGCATCGGCGGACAACCGGCCGGCGCCGAAGCCATCCTCAAGTTGGGAGGTGCGCGAACCACCGAGGGCGTCGAGCCGCTCGGGGCAGACCTCGGCGCCGAGAGCGACCGACTCGCCGACTTGTATCAAGCCATCATCGACCGCCGGACCGCCGAGATCGTCTATCGCGGCCGGCGCCGTCGTGTCGCCCCACACGGCATCGGCCACCGGCGTGGCCACTGGTATCTCGTCGCCATCGCGGATGACGAGGAACGCGTCTACCGGGTGGATCGAATCGAGGCTCTCGACATCACCGACGGAGGCTTCGAGCGCCGAGCAGACGTCGATATCGGGCGAGCCCTGTCCGGCCATCCGTGGGAGGCCGGCAGCGAAGAACCGTTGACGGCGGTCGTGCGGTTCGATCCCGAGGCTGCGTGGTGGGCTACTCGTCGGTTGGGTGGAAGTGGCGCATCCACACTCCAAACCGATGGCTCGGTCGAAACACAGCTCGATGTGGTGAACGTCGACGCATTCGTCGGCTGGGTGCTGTCCTTCGGTGTTCACGCCGAGGTGCTGGAGCCGCCGGAACTCCGCCAGCGGGTGATCGAGCATCTGAAGGGCGTCGTCGCATGAGTACGCGAACGGCAGCACGGCTGACGAGGATTCTGGCGATGGTCCCCTGGGTCATCGCCAATCGTGGAGCCAGCATCGACGAGGTCTGTGAACGCTTCGGCTACAGCAGACGTCAGCTTCTCGAGGACCTCGATCTGATCTTCGTGTGTGGCCTGCCGGGGTACGGCCCCGGCGATCTCATGGTGGCCTACGTCGACGATGACCGGGTTGTGGTGGACACGGCCGACTATTTCTCGCGAGCGCCTCGACTGAGTCCGGGCGAAGCGGTGGCACTCCTCGCCGCAGGGTTGACCGTGGTGGGCTCCGGACAGGGATCGGCGGCGCTGGCCTCGGCCGTCGACAAGCTCAGCGCGGCGCTCATGCCCAACGATGAAGATCTCGTCACGGTGGACGTTTCCGGCTCCGAGCCCGATCTGGCAGGGAGGCTTCGGTCCGCGGCGTCCCAAGGCAACGTTGTCGAGATCACCTACTCGACGCTCAGCCGGGGCGACACGAGCCTCCGAGAGATCGAGCCCTGGTCGGTGTTCACATCCCTTGGCAACTGGTACGTCTCGGCACACTGCCGGCTGGCCGGAGCGGAGCGGATCTTCCGGCTCGACCGTATCCGCGACGTCCGGGTGACCGGTGGGCGATTCGATCCACCACCGAATCGCCCGCTCCCGGAGATCCGCTACACGCCGTCTGAAGGCGACGTCGTCTGTGTGATCGATCTCACCCCGGGTGCGGCCTGGGTCCTCGAGTACTACCCGGTCGAGGAGATGGAACGGAAGGGCGACACCGTCCGGGTTCGCTTCTCTGCGTACGACCCTTCGGTGGCTGCCGGACTCTTGCTCCGGCTGGGTTCGGACGCTCGATTGGTCGAGGGACCCGAGGTTCGTGCTCGATTGCACGAGATGCGGTCGGGGTTGCTCAACCGATACCGAGATCCGGATTGACGCCCTCAAGTCTCGCCCGGTCATCGCCGATATCACACACGTACCCGGACACAAGCGGAGAAGGCGACATGACCACCATCAAGACCACGTGCAGCCGGTGCGGCGACGTCGAGCTCACACCGAGCGATCTCGCACTCGAACTGATTCCCTCGGAGGACAGCGGCTCCTATCGGTTCGATTGTCCGACGTGCGGAGAGCAGCAGCGCCGTCCCGCCAACGCCCGGGTCGTCAGCGTTCTGCTCGCCACCGGAGTGGCCTACGAAGTGATCCGTCCCGATCCCATCACCGAGTCTGAGATCTCCCAGTTCGTGACCGCCATCAACACCGAGGTCGATCCTCTGCGTCTCCTCGCCAACTGAACCGCGCTTCTTTCGAAGCCCCACCCCGGTCCTTCTCCGCAGCGGATCACCGAGGTGGGGCTTCGACGCGTCCGGGGGAGCTGTCGGGAACTCGACGCGTCCGGTGGGATGGCACCCGCACCGGGTTCCGGTCCCCGGCATGGCGGCCGAGGATCGCCAACGTCGATCGGACTTCTAGCATGGCGGCATGATTCAGGGCCCCGAGATCTTCATGATTCTCTTGGTGGCGCTCGTGGTGCTGGGGCCACAACGTCTCCCCGACACCGCCCGCAAAGTGGGGCGGTGGGCTGCCGAACTCCGCCGAGCCGCCCGCGAGCTCCAGGCCGGGCTCGAGGCCGAAGTGGGCGACATCTCCGAGGTGAAGCGACAGTTTCAAGAGCCGCTCCAGGACGTCAAGCAGGCGGTCGAGGAAGTCCAGGAGGACGTCCGCAGGGCCGGAGACGTCGAATGGGTCGGTGAGAAGCCCATCTCCGGACCGACGCCGGAGGATGCGATGGCCGACTTGGCCGAGATCGAACGGACCGGTACGGCGTTGACGGACGAGCCCACCCAGGTCGGCGGAAGTCCGGCGCCTGACACACCGTCGCCGGCGTCCTGGATGCCGGTGAGCGGTTCCGACCGCGACGATGAGGTCGCCGAAGCGTGGCTGGACTCGGGATCGGCGGATGACGGCGGCGAGGAACGGGCCACCGAGTGACGGCGGGCGACGACCGCGACCAACCCCAGCCGCTCCTCGCCCACCTCAACGAGCTGCGCTGGCGGATCGTCCGGGCGGCCGTGGGGGTGTTCATCGGCGCTCTGGTGGGGCTCGTCTTCGCCAACCCGTTGAAAGGCCTCCTGCAGCGTCCCTACGAAGTTGCGTGTGCGAGCTGCGACCTGCAGGTATTCGGTCCAACCGAGTCGTTCTCGTTGCTGATGAAGATCGCGCTGTTCGCCGGGCTGATTCTCGGAAGTCCGGTCGTGCTCTATCAGGTCTGGGCTTTCGTTGCGCCGGCGTTGAACACCCGAGAGCGACGATGGGCGGTCCCGATCGTCACGGCGTGTGTTGCCCTCTTCCTGTTCGGCTGCGTCTTCGCGTACTGGACGCTTCCCCGTGCCCTCGACTTCTTCCTGGGCATCTTCCCCGACCTGCAGACCAACTTCCGAGCCAACGAGTACTTCTCTTTCGTCCTGCGATTCATGCTGGCGTTCGGTGTGTCGTTCCTCTACCCCGTGTTCTTGTTCCTGGCGGCCGCCACGGGGGCGATCACCTCGGGACAACTCGCCAGCGGTCGACGATGGGCCGTTCTCATCATCGTGATCGTGGCGGCGGCCATCACACCGACCGGCGATGCGCTCACCCTTTCGCTTCTCTCGATCCCGCTGTACCTGTTCTACGAGGCCACCTACTGGCTGGTGCGCCTCGTGCTCCGCAAGTGACGCTCGACTCCTTCCTGTCCGGGCTTCCGTACCGGGCCGATCCGTTCCAGATCGAGGCGGCCGAAGCCCTCCGCCGGGGAGACGGTGTCGTGGTCACCGCACCGACCGGGTCCGGGAAGACGCTGATCGCCGAAATGGCCATCCGGCTGGCGGTCGACGCGGGCCGGCGTGCGTTCTACACGACGCCCATCAAGGCGCTGTCGAATCAGAAGTTCACGGACCTCGCCACGACGTATGGACGTGACCGGGTTGGCCTGCTGACCGGAGACAACGTCGTCAATCCCCACGCGCCGGTCGTGGTCATGACCACCGAAGTGCTCCGCAACATGATCTACGCCGACGCCGACACACTCGATGACGTCGAGTATGTCGTGCTCGATGAGGTGCACTATCTCCAAGACCGTTTCCGGGGAGCGGTGTGGGAGGAGATCATCATCCATGCCCCGGAGCATGTTCGGCTGGTGGCGCTCTCGGCCACGATCGCCAATGCCGACGAGTTCGCGGGTTGGCTGAACGAGCGTCGCCGGGGCATCGAGCTGATCGTGGCTACGGAGCGGCCGGTCCCACTCGAGAACCATTATTTGATGGCGGACCGGATGGGGGAGGAGCGGCTCGTCATGGAGCCGCTGTTCACCGAGCGCGACGGGCGACGCCGTCCCAACCCTCGTATCGACCGGGCACTCTCTATGGAGCGAGGGCGTCGTCGTCGCTACACCACCCCTGGCCGCGTCGAGGTCGTCGGTGAGCTCGCAGACCGGTCCATGCTTCCCGCCATCTACTTCATCTTCTCGAGAGCGGGCTGCAATGCGGCGGCACTCAGCGTCTTGGAGAGCGGCCTGCGCCTCACGTCGCCCGACGAGCGTCAGACGATTCGATCCGTCGCCGAGGCGCGCACCGACCACCTCGGAGAGAACGATCTCGCCGCGCTGGAGTACGGGCGCTGGCTGGCCGGGCTGGAGGCCGGAGTCGCTCCCCACCACGCCGGGATGGTGCCGGCCTTCAAGGAGACGGTCGAGGAGCTCTTCTCGCTCGGGCTCATTCGGGTCGTGTTCGCGACCGAGACATTGGCGCTCGGCATCAACATGCCGGCTCGGACGGTGGTGCTCGACTCGCTGAGCAAATTCGACGGGGAGGGTCATCGACTCCTCGAACCGGGCGACTACACCCAACTCACGGGCCGGGCGGGTCGGCGAGGGATCGATGTCATCGGTCATGGCATCGTGCTCCACTCGCGTTTCGTCGGCTTCGAGCAGGTCGTCGATATCGCCGCGGCAGGTTCTCATCCGCTGCGGTCGTCATTCCGCCCCACCTACAACATGGCGGCCAACCTCATCGCCAACTACTCGGAGGAGGAGGCGGAAGCGTTGTTGTCCGCATCGTTCGCCCAGTATCAGCGCGACGGTTCGGCGACCGCCGGCCTCGCCGCGCTCGAAGCGATGCAGGACCGCCTGGGGAACGAATTGGCCATGGCCGAATGCGAGCGGGGTTCGGTGGCCGAGTATCTGCTCCTTCTCGAGCAGCCCGACGATCCCGCCGACCCCGGTTCCGCCCCCTTCTCCCCGGGCGACGTCATCGACGTCGACGGGGGACGGCGTGACGGCCGCTACATGGTGCTCAAGCGCCTGGCCCGCAGCAACACCGGCCTCCGTTATCTGGTTCTCAGCACCAGCGGACGGACGTCGACCATCACCGCTCGAGATTTCACCGGTGGCGTGGCCAGGGTCACCCGTCTGGAGTTGGGCTCGATTCCGCCCAAGAAGGATCACAAAGGAATGCAGCGGCTGCTTCGCCGGCTTCGAGCCGTTCCCCGCGGGCAACCCAAGCCCCGGAAGCGCAAGCGCCGAACGATCGACCACCCCGTCGCAACGTGCCCAGATGCAGGGTCCCACGTGTCGTGGCTTCGCAAGGCACGGCGGACCGAGCGAAGGATTGGGCAGTACCGCGATCGCCTGCGCCAGCAAGGCATCGGTCTGGTTGGTGAGTTTCACGCGATCCACGACCTCCTGGACGACTGGGCGTACACCGACGGGTGGTCACTGGCACCGCGAGGAGATCGTCTCCGACACATCTACTGCGAGACCGACCTGGCACTGGTGGAGTGCATCGAGCGCGGGCTGCTCTCGGACCTCGAACCTCCTGGCTTCGCGTCGTTGGTGTCATGCTTCGTGTATGAGCCGCGCAATGACACCGAGTCGGCCGTCGCATGGCCGGACCGTCAGCTCCAGCACCGCTACGACCGAGTCCTCGAGGTGGTCGACGAGCTGGCCGAGATGGAGCGGCACCACCGGCTGCCGGCCACCCGTTCACCCGACGCCGGATTCGTCGAGGCGGCGATGGCATGGGCGGAAGGAGCCGCACTGGAGGAGCTCCCCGGGTCGGCGTTGGCACCCGGCGACTTCGTCCGAGTGTGCCGCCAGCTGGTCGATCTGCTCCGTCAGATTCGCGACACCTTCGGCCACCTCGAACCGACGGCTCGCGCCGCCATCGGGGCCATCGACCGAGGTGTGGTTGCTGCGCAGGGTGTCCGCACGTGATCGACGAACGGAACCGAACCGGCCCGAACGGTCCGCGTGCGTGGATCGCCTGAGTCTCCGATGACGATGTGGCGGGTGTTGGTCAATCCGGCAGCCGGGCGACGTGCGGTGGCACTGCCGGTGCTGGAAGAGGCGCTCGATCGCGCCGGTGTCACCTCCCATGTCGAGGTCGTGACGACGTCCGGCCGGATGCGCAGTCTCGCCCAGGCGGCGGCTCGGGCCGGAGACGCGCTGGCGGTCGTGGGTGGCGACGGCACCGTCTCGACCGTCGTGGACGCGATCATGGCCGCAGGCCCAACCGAGCCCGCTCTCCCCCTCGGAGTGCTTCCCGCCGGAACCGGATGCGACCTGCTGAGGACCTTTGGCAGGGGTACCGACCTGCTGGAGGCGGCCGTCCGCCTTCGGCGAGGAGAGCCGTACGCGGTGGACGTCGGCGTTTTGGACGGCGAGTGGGGGCGGAGACACTTCGTCAATGTTGCGCAAGCTGGGGTCGGCGCGGCTGCGGTCGAAAGCGCCCAACGCCTCCCTCGCGGGCTCGGGCCGGCTCGGTACCCGGCGGGCTTCGCCACCCGGCTCCCCGGCTTCCCCAGAACCGCGGTGCGGGTCGTCGCGGAAGGATGGACCGTCGGCGAGACGCCGGCGCTCGCGGCGATCCTCGCCAATGGGCAGTTCTTCGGTGGCGGTTGGAACATCGCTCCGAAGGCAATGCTCATGGACGGCGAACTGGACGTGCAGATCATCGACGCCAACAAGTGGGCGGCGCCGGCTCTGGTACCCAAGCTCATGCGAGGACTCCATCTGCGAGAGCCCGGCGTTCGCCGGAAGCCACTGGCCGGACTCCGACTGGAGACCGACATCGCATGGCCCGTCGAGGCCGACGGTGACCTGGTCGGAATGACGCCCGTGGACGTCGGTGTTCTGCCGGCGGCGATCACGCTTCAGATTTGACCGTCAACGGCCGACGCACACTCCCAGCGAGGCGTTCCGGCCCATTCGGATCGTCATGACATATACTCCCGGCGCCCGAGCAAGGTTTGAGCATGGCTGAAGACGACGAATTTGGGGACGACGAGTTCTCCGACGACGAAGACAACGAACTCGAAGACGATATCGAAGAAGACCTCGAGGACGACGAGTTCGAGGACGACGAGTTCGCCGGCGACGATGACGACGAATCCGATGATTCCGATGCCGACGAGGACACCGACGAGAACGCCGACGAGGCGCTCGAGGAGCTCGAGGCCGAAGAGCTGGAACTCGGGGACGACGAGCAGGAGGGGCAGTTGCTCGTCGACGAGGCGGCCACGCTTCGAGCTATCCGGCGAGAAGAGCTGACCCTGGATGTCGACGCTCAGGGCGCCGGCGCGGGAGAGTTCGTCTGTCAATCTTGTTTTCTCGTCAAACGGATGACCCAACTCGCCAACAAGAAGAAGATGTACTGCCTGGACTGTGCGTCCTGAACGCGTCCGGGTAGTCGTACCCACGTACAACGAGCGTGAATCGATCGAGCACGTCATCGCCGCCATCCGCCTGTCGGGCTACCGGGTGCTGGTGGTGGACGACGACTCTCCGGACGGAACACCCGAGCTGGTGGTCGAGCTCGGCGACCCCGACGTCGCGCTCCTCCGGAGAACGCACAAGCAAGGGCTGGGCCGCGCCTATGCCGCCGGTTTCCGGTGGGCGCTGGATCGGGGTGCGGAGGTCATCGTCCAGATGGATGCGGACCTCTCCCACAACCCGACCGATATCCCGCGACTCGTGGCCGCACTCGACGCCGGTGCCGATGTTGCGATCGGATCGCGCTACGTACCCGGCGGTTCCACCCCCGACTGGTCGCTCGTTCGCAAGCTCATCTCCCGCGGCGGGAATGTGTACGCCCAGGCATTGCTCGGGATCGGTATCCGAGACGCCACGGCCGGCTTTCGGGCATGGCGGGCCGGCACACTTCAGACCCTCGCCTTCGAGCGGACCGAGGCTTCCGGATATGCCTTTCAGATCGAGATGGCGTTGGCAGCCGTCGATGCCGGGGCATCGATCACCGAGGTACCAATCGTGTTCCGGGACCGGGCCGAGGGCACATCCAAGATGACAGGCGATATCGTGGTCGAGGCGATGAAGCTGGTGACCCGGTGGGGGATCGCCCGACGCCTTCGAGGAGGGAACAAACGGTGAACCACCCCGGCAACAACCATGCCGGCGACGCGGCGACCGACGCTGGGAACTTTCCCGGTCTCGCAACCGCTCGACCCGCCACCCCTGACGACCTTGCCCGATTGGTGACCCTGTATCGAGCGCTCGAAGCCGAGATGCTCTCGCTTTCCCCGATGTGGCGGATGACCTCGGGTTTGGCGGAGCCGGTGGAATCGTCGATGGCGGCGTTGCTGGACGCATCCCGATCGACCGACCAGATTCTCATTGGCGCCTACGCCGGCTACCCGTTCGGCTTCATGTGGGGCAGGATCGAAGGGATGCTTCCTCAGGCGGATGGTGAGCGGCTCGGGGCGATCAGGCTGGTGTTCGTCGAGCAGGACGCCCGGGCCGTCGGGGTCGGGGAAACGATGCGCGACGGCATGCTCGAATGGTTCCGCTCTCAGGGTCTGCGCCGCTTCGACGCCCACGTCCTGCCCGGGCATCGGCTGGCGAAGAACTTCTTCGAGCAGGGAGGATTCTCGGCACGACACATCGTGATGCATCACGACGATGGATGACGGGACCAGGAGACCGGTGACCGGCGTCGGCGTCGCCGTCCTCGACCTCGACCGACTGCTGTTGGTGAAGCGCGGTCGTGATCCGGGCAGAGGTCTGTGGGCGATTCCCGGAGGCAAACCCCGTTTCGGTGAGACGTTGCGCGATGCGGCTCGGCGGGAGGTGGCCGAGGAAACCGGGCTCGAGGTCGAGGTTGGCGAGGTGATCTGGGTGGGAGACGCCATCGGCCCGGGGGATCCGCCGGAGTTTCACTTTGCATTGGTCGACTTCCTGGGCGTCGTGGTGTCGGGCCGGCCGGTGGCCGCCGACGATGCCGACGCCGTGGCGTGGGTTCCGCTCACAGAGGTGGGGCGGCTCCCCCTCACGCCCACGATGCCGGGGCTCATCGAGAACCTGCTCGGACGGCGGTCGTGAGTCAGGCCGTCCAGCTTCTTCAGACGCTGATCCGGAACGCGTGCGTCAATGACGGTACGCCGGGTAGTGGCCACGAACACCGTTCCGTTGCGACCCTCGAGGAGTTCTTCGATGCGCCGGGTGAGCGTTTCGAGGTCGCGCCTGGACGGACATCCGTCGTCTATCGGATCCCGGGAACCAACCCCACGGCGCCGGCATTGCTGTTGATGGGGCACACCGATGTCGTCCCGGCGAACGACGAGGCGTGGAGCCGTGATCCGTTCGGGGGAACGGTGAGCGACGGATTCGTGTGGGGGCGAGGGGCGGTTGACATGCTGAACCTGCTGAGTGCGATGGCGGTTGCCTTCCGCCCGTATCTCGCCGGCGACCTCGATCCTCCGCCCGGTGATGTGGTGTTTGCGGCGGTGGCGGACGAGGAGAACGCCGGCGGTCTGGGCGCGGCACCCCTCGTGGAGGATCGATGGGACCTCGTGGCGTGCGACTTCCTGCTGACCGAGATCGCCTACCCGCCGATGAAGACGGCCTCCGGGATCGGGTACCCGGTGTCGGTGGGTGAGAAGGGTCCGCATTGGACTCGACTGCATGCCGAGGGAGTGCCGGGACACGGCAGCGTCCCTCACGGTTCGATCAATGCGATCGAACCGATGGTGGAGGCGCTCCACGGAGTGTTTTCCACCCCGGCGCCGGTGCTCATCACCGATCAGTGGCGGAGCCAGGTGGAGCTGCTCTGGGGGAAGGGAGAACTGGCTGATGCGCTCGTCGACCCCGACGCCGTCGACGAGGCGATCGAACGCATCGCCCTCGACGACCCGCGGCTGGCGGCATACGTGCACGCATGCACGCACATGACGATCAGTCCGAATGTGCTGACGGCCGGGACCAAGGCCAATGTCGTACCAGACTCGGCCGAGGCGCAGGTCGATGTGCGCGTGCTTCCCGGACAGTCGCGAGCGGACGTCGATACCTTTCTCTCCAAAGCGATGGGGGCGAGGGGTGACCGGATTCGACTCGACCCGGTGGCGGATCATCCCGCTAACGCATCGGAGATGACCGATCCGTTGTGGCTGACGGTGGTCGATGCCATCGAGCAGCAGACCGGTTCCCGCCTGGTGGTTCCGACGCTGATGCCGGCGACCACCGACGCTCGGTTCTTCCGTTCCAAGGGCGTTGCCGCGTACGGTGTGGGCCTCTTCGACGACCGTGTGTCCTTCCCGGACTTCCTCACGATGTTCCATGGAAACGACGAACGGGTCTCCGTCGAGTCCGTCGATCGGACCACGACGCTGATGGAAACGATTCTGCTGAGGTGGTGTGAGCGATGGGCGTGACAGACCGGACGCTCGTCTTCGATCTGGACGGAGTCGTCTATCTGGGCGATGACGAGGTACCGGGCGCAGGAGAGGCCCTGGCCGAACTCGGCGCCCGACATCGGATGCTGTTCTGTACGAACAACTCGTCGCGGACCCGCGCCCAGACCGCCGAGAAGATCCGTCGTGTCACGGGGTTCGAGGCGGTGGCCACGCAGGTGCTGACCTCGGCGACCGCGGCGGGCGAGCTGCTCGAACCGAGCGACGGTCCGGCCATCGTCGTCGGCGGGGACGGCATCACGGAGATGCTCGCCGCACTCACCATCGACGTGACCGACGACCCCCGACGGGCATCCGTCGTGGTGACGGGAGTCGACCACGATCTCACCTACGACCGCCTGGCGGTGGCAACACTCGCCATTCGACGTGGCGCGCGCTTCATCGCCACGAACGGAGACCGGACGTTTCCGACCCCACAGGGCCAGCTCCCCGGCGCCGGGGCGATCGTGGCCGCGCTGGAGGCGGCGACCGATGTCCGCGCCGAGGTCGCGGGAAAGCCCCACCGTCCGATGAGAGAGCTGATCGGCCGACTGGCGGACCGCGGTGAGATCTGGATGATCGGCGATCGTCCCGATACCGACCTCGCCATGGCGGCGGCGGCGGGATGGGTCGGTGTCCAAGTGCTGACCGGCGTGAGTTCAACGCCGGTGACCGGTGACGGGGCACCCCGGCATGTCATCTCCAGTATCGCCGACCTTCCCTCGGTGGTGGCTTCGAATTGACGTCAGGCCGGTCCATGGCTGGTGTCGTACCCGAGCCGCTCCGACTGTCGCCTTCGCTGCTCCCGTCGGCGGCTCCTCCGCAGCCATCCGGCGGCGAGAACACCGAGCACGAATCCTCCCACATGCGCCTCCCAGGCGATGTTGGTCTCGGCATCGGCGAAACCGAACTGAGCGATGAACCAGAATCCGAGAAAGATGAACGCCGGCACCCGAAATGGCCAGAAGAAGAAGGGGGGCACGATGGAGGTCACCCGCGCTCGGGGGTGGAGCACCAGGTACGCCCCCATGACCCCGGCGATGGCTCCCGAGGCGCCGACGACGGGGATCGTCGAACCGGGATTGAAGATGATGTGCGCCAACGACGCGGTTGCGCCGGCCAAGAGGTAGAACGCGACATAGGGAACGTGCCCCATCTCGTCTTCGATGTTGTTGCCGAAGATGAACAGCATCCACAGGTTCCCGACGAGGTGGCCGACGGAGCCGTGCATGAAGATGGCAGCGACGAGACTGAGTGGAATCGACTTCTCCGGGAACACCTCGGGTCCGGCCGTGCCTCCGCATGCTCCGGTCCGAATCTCGGTGATGGTCAACGGATCGCCCGTGAGGATCTCACAGGGGATCGTGGCCTCGGCGTACATGAACTCGGCCGTCTCGATCTCGCCGGTCGGTTGCACGGAGAAGAACACATAGGCGCAGGCGCCGATGATCAACCAGGTGATGAGCGGGGTTCGGCGGACCGGATTCTCGTCTCGGATCGGCAGCATGTCGGGTTCTGTCCATCGGTGCGGCGATAATGACGACCTATGGATACCACCGACACCGACATGACCCACGATCCGGAGGTCGACCGACCGTCCGGATCCTCGCCCGATGCCACCATCGAAGGGCTTCTCGTGAGCCTGTCCGAGCTGGATCCGGTGGATTCGGTGGATGTCAGCACCCGAATCGCCGACCTCCTCGGGACTGCGCTCGACGAGGAGTCCCTCTGACCGCCGAGCGACTCGATCGTGCCCTGGTGGTGCGCGGCATGGCCCGCAGCCGGTCTCGCGCCGCGGAGATGATCGCGGCCGGCATCGTCGCCGTCGATGGCGTGCCGGCGCTCAAGCCGTCGACGCTGATCCATCCCGATACGCGCATCCGCCGAGTGGTCGAGACCGAGGAGTACGTCTCGAGAGGCGGTGCCAAGCTGGCGCCGGCGCTCGACCACTTTCGGCTGGAGGTTGGCGGGCTGCGTGCCGTCGATGTCGGATCATCCACCGGCGGCTTCACCGATTGCCTCCTCCGTCGGGGGGCTGCATCGGTCGTGTGCGTCGATGTCGGGACAGACCAGCTCGCTCCGCAATTGCGAGCACACCCAAGCGTCTGCGTGTGGGAGCGAACCGACATCCGTTCGGTCTCGCCGGAGGCGCTGGGCGCCCCGTTCGACCTGGTCGTGGCCGACCTGTCGTTCATATCACTTCGCCACGTCGTAGGACACCTGGCGGACCTCATCGATGGCGGTTCGATCGTCGGGCTCGTCAAGCCGCAGTTCGAGCTCGATCGGTCCGCGCTCGACAAGCGGGGGGTGGTGATGGACGGCTCGAGGAGAGCCGATGCGGTCCAAGGGGTCATCGACGCGTTCGCCGAGGGCGGTCTGACCTGCCGGGCACGTCTCGCATCGACGGTCACCGGAGGCTCGGGCAATCAGGAGACCTTCGTGCTGATGAGCGAGGCCGCGTGAAACACGTCAGGCTCGTGGTGAATCGACAGCGTACGAACGCCCTCGACTTCGCGGATCACCTGAAGGGAATGCTGGCGCACCGCGGCCTCCAGGTCTCCGATGAGGAATGCGACCTCATCGTGGCGGTCGGGGGCGACGGCACCGTCCTCGAAGCGACGAGACTCGGCCTTGCTCTCGACCGGCCGGTGTTGGGTTTCAATCTCGGGACCGTGGGGTTCCTCGCCGAGTCCGAGCCCAGTGAGCTCGAGCGGTCGGTCGGAGACCTGGCGTCCGGTCGATATCGCATCGAACGGCGCCCGACGTTGGAGGCCGAGGTCAACGGGTCTCGGGCGGCCGGCGTCAACGATGTCGTCATCGAGAAAATCGATTCCCAACGATTGGTCGTGCTCGACGTCATCGTCGACGGAACGGCGTTTCTGACCTATCGATGCGATGGTCTGGTGTTGGCCACCGCCACCGGCAGCACGGCGTACTCGTTCTCGGCCGGGGGACCGCTCGTCGACCCGAGCCTCGAAGCGGTGCTCGTCTCGCCGGTCGCACCCCATTCACTCTTCAACCGGACGGTCATCCTGCGAGCTGAGACGACGATCTCGGTGCGGGTGGCCGCCGCCCGGCCGACTCGGGTCAGCGTCGACGGGGTCGAGATCGGCGAGTTGGACGAGGACGGTATCGCCCACATTCGCCGGGGCGAACGCGACATCGGATTCGTCCGGTTCGACCGAGAGGCATTCCACCAGCGGGTCACCCGCAAGTTCGGGCTGGAGTGACGTTGCTCGACGAACTGTGTGTCGAGAACCTCGGTGTCATCCGGTCGGCTCGGATCGAGCCGGGTGCCGGCTTCACGGTGATCACCGGGGAGACCGGGGCCGGCAAGACTTTGCTGCTGGGAGCGTTGCGGCTGCTGTTGGGCTCGACGGCCGATCGCGCACTCGTCGGCCCGTTCTCTGAAGAAGCGGTGGCCGAAGGCCGGCTCATCACGGTGGACGGCGAGATCGGTGCCGCCCGGCGGCTCACCCGGGGCGGCCGGAGCCGTGCGTACCTCGACGGCTCGATCGCCTCGGCGGGGGCCCTGGAGCGCGCCACGGCGGGCTCCATCGAAATCGTCGGACAACACGACCAGATCGCCCTGACCCGTCCGGCGGCCGTCCGCACGGCAATCGATCAGGCGCTCGACTCGTCCGGCCTCGCGGTGAGAGCCAAGTACGTTGCCGCGTGGAAGCATCTCCTCGCGCTTCGGTCCGATCGAGACCGAATCGGCGGCGACCGGACCTCGTTGATCCGAGAACGGGACCTGACCGCTCATCAGATCCGCGAGATCGACGCGGCGGGTCTCACCGCAGGCGAGGATGCGTCGCTGGCGACGATGCTCGCCCGGCTCCGAAACGCCGAGGACCTGCGCGCCCGTCACGTCTCCGCCTCCGATTCGGTAGACACCGCCCGGTCCTCGATCGGGGACGCAGTCGCCGAGCTTCGGCGAGCGGCGTCGCTCGATCCGTCTCAGGCACCACTCGTCGACGCGGTGGAGGCCATCGAGAGCCAGATCGGAGATGCTGCCTACGCACTGGCGTCGATGCTCGAGGATCTCGATGCCGACCCGGAGGCGCTGGAGGCCGCCGAACGTCGGAGCCAGGCATTGGCCGAGCTCTGCCGTCGATACGGACCGTCGCTCGCCGAGGTGCTGTCGTATCGAGATCGAGCGCAGGAACGGCTCCGTGAACTCGACGGGCTGCTGGATCGCTCGGAGCAACTGGACGAGGACATCACCGTCGCGGAGACCGAGGTGGGGTCGCTGGGCGGACAGCTCGCGGACGCCCGCCGGCGCGCCGGATCAGCGCTCGCCGATGCCGCCATCGAGCATCTGACGGCACTGGGCTTCTCTGATCCGCTGGTCGAGGTCGTCGTGGAGTCGACCGAGCCGACGCCTCACGGCGCCGATCGATCGAGGATCCACTTTGCGTCCGATCGACGGCTGGAACCGGGGGAGCTTGCAAAGGTGGCCTCCGGAGGCGAACTCTCCAGGCTGGTTCTGGCACTCCGCCTGGCGGGTGGCACCGACGCGGCGGTCACCCTCGTGTTCGACGAGATCGATGCGGGTCTCGGGGGCACGGTCGCGTTGACCGTGGGACGCATGCTGGCCGGCCTCTCGGAGCGTCACCAGGTGCTCTGCGTGTCCCACCTCCCGCAAGTGGCGGCGTTCGCGGATCGCCACTACGTGGTCGACCGCTCTGACATCGAAGCCAGCGTGCGGCTGGTCGACGGCGATGAGCGGCTTGCGGAACTCGCCCGCATGCTGGGAGGCATGCCCGAGTCGAAGAAGGGCCGTGAGGCCGCCAACGAACTGCTGGCGGTCGCCGCACGAGGCTGACGGCGCGGCGAGCCGCAGCCCTCGTGCGGAGTTGGCATACTCTCTGGCATGGATCAGGTAATCGTCGAGCAGGACGGTCCCGTCAGTCGAGTCACGCTGAACCGTCCCGAGCGGCGAAATGCGCTCAGCCACAGCCTCATGCTCGACCTGATCGGGGTTCTCGAATCCCTCCCGGACACCTCCCAGGCCGTGGTGCTGGCGGGAGCCGGACCGGTGTTCTCGGCCGGTCACGACCTCGGTGAGATGGTCGACCGCAGTCCCGACTTCTACGCCGAGCTCTTCGACGTCTGCACCCGCATGATGGAGACCATCCACCGCATCCCCCAACCCGTCGTCGCCCGGGTGCATGGTGTCGCCACGGCTGCCGGGTGCCAGCTGGTGGCGTCGTGCGATCTGGCGGTGGCAGGCGACGGCGCCCGATTCGCAACGCCGGGCGTGAAGATCGGGTTGTTCTGTTCCACGCCCATGGTGCCGATCAGCCGCGCCATCGGACGGAAGCGGGCAATGGAGATGCTGCTCACCGGCGAGATGATCGATGCGACGACCGCGGCGGATTGGGGCCTCGTCAATCGGGTCGTCCCCGATGCCGGACTCGACCGAGCGATCGAAGAGCTCGTGAGCCGGATCGTCCGGTTCAGCCCGCACGTGATCGGGATCGGGAAGGAGGCCTTCTGGTCCCAGGTCGAGCTCGACGAGCATCGTGCCTACGACCTGACGAAAGCCGTGATGGCCTCGAACGCCCGACTGCCGCATGCCCGGGAGGGCATCACGGCATTCCTTGGGAAGCGCGACCCCGAGTGGCCTGATCGGTCCTGATCGACCGCGGGGATCTACGCTCCACCCATGGATGAGCACCATGGCTGACACCGTCTCGAACACCGAGCTGACCCCACTTCTGCTCCTCGAACGATCGGCAGACGTATTCCCGGAGAAGACCGCAATCGTCTACGGCGACCGGCGACTCTCGTACTCCGAGATGCGAGCCGAGACTCAGCGCCTGGCGAGTGCGCTGGCGGCGTCGGGGATCGGCACCGACGATCGAGTCGCCTTCCTCATGCCGAATCTTCCCGAGATGCTGCTGGCCCACTTCGCGGTGCCGCTGCTCGGGGCCGTGCTGGTCGCCATCAACACCCGGCTCGCCGGTCCCGAGATTCGGTACATCCTCGAACACGCCCGGGTCCGGCTCCTGGTCGTGGACACCGGGCTCTATCCGGGTGTGGCGAACCACCTCGACGATCTCGCTGACCTGCACGAGGTCGTCGTCGCGCATGATCCCGCTTCGGGTGCCGAGGTGGTCGAAGGCCACACCGCCTACTCCGACTTCCTGGATCGGGGCGGAGATGAGGAGCGACCCTGGCGGGTCGACGATGAGCGAAGGGTCATCTCGGTCAACTACACGTCGGGTACGACCGGCCGTCCCAAAGGGGTGATGTACACCCATCGCGGGGCGTACCTCAACGCGTTGTCCGAGGTCATCCACTCCGGCCATACGACCTCGTCGGTGTATCTGTGGACCCTGCCGATGTTCCACTGCAATGGATGGTGCACGACCTGGGCCGTGAGCGGCATCGGGGGGACCCACGTCTGCCTCCGCACCGTCGACAGCGGTGAGATCTGGCGACTGATCGAAGCACAGGGTGTCACCCATCTCAACGCCGCACCGACGGTTCTCGTATCGATCGCCAATGACCCGGCAGCGGCACCCGTCGACGAAGGCTTGGTCGTGACCACCGCCGGGGCGCCGCCCAGTCCGACGATCATCGCCGAGATGGCGCGGTTGGGGGCTCGCATCGTGCACGTCTATGGGCTGACCGAGACCTACGGTCCGCACACGATCTGCGAATACCAGCCCGCATGGGATGAGGTCGAGCCGATCGAACGGGTCCGCCTCCTCGCTCGTCAGGGTGTGGCCTTCATCGGGGTCGACCCGATTCGAGTGGTCGACGAGGAGATGAACGACGTGCCTCGCGACGGCCAGACCATGGGGGAGGTGGTGATGCGGGGCAACAATGTGATGGCCGGGTACCTGGACGATCCCGAGGCCACCGAACAGGCATTCCGCGGAGGCTGGTTCCACTCGGGTGATCTGGGGGTTTGGTATCCCGACGGCTACATCGGGCTGCGGGATCGATCGAAGGACCTCATCATCTCCGGTGGAGAGAACATCTCGACGATCGAAGTGGAGCAGGCAATCGTGTCCCATCCGGCAGTGCTGGAGTGCGCCGTCATCGCGGTCCCGCATGAGCATTGGGGCGAGCGACCCAAGGCTTTCGTCACGGTGAAGCCGGACGCAGCGGTCGAGCCGGGGGCGCTCATCGAGCATGTCCGATCCCGGATCGCCAAGTTCAAGGCGCCCGATCACGTGGAGATCGTGGAGGCCCTTCCCAAGACGTCAACGGGAAAGATCCAGAAGTTCGTCCTGCGAGAGCGGGAATGGGAGGGTCACGGTCACCGAATCAACTGAGGCGCTCGCCGATCGGCACCCCGTTACCGGGAACCGGCGTTCGGACTGCTACCGTGGCCTCCCGTGGTGGATCAACTCTTCTCGCCCGGTGCCGGTTCTCCCTCCGATGACGACCAGCCCCATCGCGGCCATCCCGATCGCGATCTGACCGAATCTCCACCGCCCGGCCCGGAAAGGCCCGGCAACGACCTACCGGACACCTCCGGCGAGTTCGAGCAGGTGATGGAGGATCCCGTGGACCGTTCGACCCGATACATCTTCGTGACCGGGGGAGTGGTCTCGAGTCTCGGCAAGGGGATCACCGCTGCCTCGCTCGGCCGACTGCTGAAGGCGCGAGGACTCCGGGTCGTCATCCAGAAGCTCGACCCCTACATCAACGTCGATCCTGGAACGATGAACCCCTTCCAGCACGGCGAGGTCTTCGTCACCGACGACGGCGGCGAGACCGATCTCGACTTGGGCCATTACGAGCGGTTCGTCGGAACCAACCTGCGTCGGAGCTCCAACGTGACCGCCGGAAGTGTCTATCTCTCGGTGATCCGAAAGGAGCGGCGCGGGGATTACCTCGGCGACACCGTCCAGGTCATCCCGCACATCACGAACGAGATCAAAGCCAGGATTGCCAAGGTCGGCGATGAAGGAGAGGCGGATGTCGTCATCACCGAGGTCGGGGGGACGGTCGGTGACATCGAGAGTCTTCCGTTTCTCGAAGCGATCCGTCAGTTCGGGAACGACGTCGGACGTGATCGCGCCTTGTACCTCCACGTGACACTGGTTCCGTACATCGCCTCCTCCGAAGAGCTCAAGACGAAACCGACCCAGCACTCGGTCGCCGAACTCCGATCGAAGGGAATCCACCCCGATGTCATCGTGGTCCGGTCCGACCGGCCGATCGACGACGCGGTCCGCACGAAGATCTCACTGTTCTGTGACGTTCCCACCCAGGCCGTGATCTCCGCCCTCGACGCCGAACACCTCTATGAGGTTCCACTCCAACTCCACGACGGGGGCCTCGATGGTGTGGTCTGCGACCGGCTGGGACTGGCCACCGGACCACCCGACCTCACGGCATGGACTCGGATCGTCGAGGGGATGCGCAACGCAACCCGATCGGTCACCATCGGCATCGTCGGGAAGTACGTCGACCTGCCCGATGCCTACCTGTCGGTGGCCGAGGCGCTGCGACATGGCGCCGCCGCGTCCGGGGTCCGATTGGATCTGCGCTGGGTTCCCAGCGAGGAGCTGACCGGCCTTCTCGCCGAGTCGTATCTCGAGGATCTCGATGGGCTCGTGGTTCCCGGAGGCTTCGGGGCCCGGGGCGTCGAAGGGAAGATCACGGCGATTCGCCATGCCCGAGAGCAAGGCCTCCCGTTCCTGGGGCTGTGCCTGGGCCTGCAATGCGCGGTGATCGAGTTCGCACGCAATGTGCTCGGATACGAGGGTGCCAACTCGACCGAGTTCGACCCGGCGGCAGCCGATCCCGTGATCGACCTGATGTCCAGCCAGAACGATCTCGAAGACATGGGCGGAACCATGCGCCTCGGGTTGTACCCGGCGAAGCTGGACGAAGGTTCCACCGTCCGGACACTGTATGGGCGAGAGCTGATCTACGAGCGGCACCGTCACCGCTGGGAGGTGAACAACCGGTATCGCAAGGAGCTCGAGCAGGCCGGCCTCCGGCTTTCCGGGGTCGCTCCCGACGACTCGCTCGTCGAGTTCGTCGAGTTGGCCGAGCATCCATTCTTCTTGGCGACCCAGGCACATCCAGAGTTCAAGTCGCGGCCGGATGAACCGCACCCGCTCTTCTTGGGATTGGTGCAGGCGGCGATGGCCCACGCAACCGGTGCCACCGGCGAGGAAGGCGAACCCGCCGGGCCCGACCCTCGCATCGAGGTGCCGGCCGACTCACGGTGAGTGGATTCCGGGTCGGAGCAGAGGAGACGATTGGCAGTGGCGTGCTGCTGCGTCTGCAATCGGTCGCTCTGGAGGCACCCGATGGATCGCGAGTCCGGCGCGACGTGGTCCGCCATCCGGGGGGCGTCGGCATTCTTCCGGTGATCGGGTCGGACGTCATACTCGTCCGCCAGTATCGGGTGGCGGTGGAGACCGAACTCCTCGAGATTCCGGCCGGGAAGCTGGACCGAGCCGACGAGAAACCGGAGGACGCCGCTCGGAGGGAGTTGGTCGAGGAGCTCGGATACACGGCTGAACACCTGACCTCGCTCGGCACCCTCCTCCCTTCTCCGGGCTACACCGACGAGGTCATACACCTCTTCGTAGCAACGGGTATCGTCGCCGAGACGGATCGTCGACCGGACGGCGCCGAAGAGCGCCATGCCGAGTCGATCCGGCTGGGATTGGAGGAGGCGCGCTCGATGATCGGGTCCGGTGTCATCACCGATGCCAAGACGCAGATCGCCCTTCTTCGGTGGACGACAGCGAGGAGCCGAAATTGATCGTCGGGGTGCCACGTGAGGTGAAGCAGGCCGAGTTTCGGGTTGCGATCACACCGGTTGGAGTCCGGGAATTGGTCGAGCACGGACATCGAGTGGTCATCGAGACACAAGCCGGCGAAGGCTCGACGATCCACGACGAGGAGTACGAGGCCCAGGGAGCGGAGATCGTCTCGACGGCCGACGACGTGTTCGGCGAAGCGGACATGATCCTCAAGGTCAAGGAGCCGCAACCGGAAGAAGTGAGCCGGTTCCGGCCAGGGCAGGTGCTGTTCACGTATCTCCACCTGGCGGCGTATCCGGATCTTGCCGAAGGCCTCCTGTCGCGCGGTATCACCGCCATCGCGTACGAGACCGTGCAACTGGCTGATCGGTCACTGCCCTTGCTCGCGCCGATGTCGGAAGTCGCCGGGCGGATGTCCGTCCAAGCGGGTGCCCATTTCCTCGAGAAGGCGAAGGGCGGGCGGGGAATTCTCCTGGGCGGAGTGACCGGGGTACGACCGGGCAAGGTCGTCATCATCGGGGGCGGCGTCTCCGGATCGAACGCCGCAACCATGGCCGTCGGGTTGGAGGCTCATGTGGTCGTGATCGATCGCAACCTGGCACGACTTCGGGAGCTGGATGCCATCTATCGAGGAGGGCTGGTGACGATGGCATCGAATCGCCTGACACTCGAAGAGCAGGTCATCGATGCCGACCTCGTCATCGGCTCGGTGCTCATCCCGGGGGCGTCGGCGCCCAAGCTCGTGACCGACGACATGGTCCGGGCCATGCGTCGCGGAGCGGTGCTCGTCGACATCGCCATCGACCAGGGCGGGTGCTTCGAAACGAGCCACGAGACCACGCATGAGGATCCGGTCTACGCGGTCCACGACGTGATCCACTATGCCGTTGGAAACATCCCCGGCGCCGTTCCGCACACGTCGACCTATGCGCTCACCAACGCCACCCTTCCGTATGCAGTGGCGTTGGCGGATCTGGGCGTCCGCGACGCGGTCACCCGGTTCCGGGAATTGCGTCCGGGTCTGAACGTGGTCGATTCGTGGATCACCCACCCGGCGGTTGCCGAGAGCCTGGGCAAGGAGCACGTCGATCCGGACATTGCCCTGGCCTCCTAGATCGCATGCAGCTGGAGCGGGCCGTTGCCGAGTTCCTGGCATCGGCTCGTGTCGAGCGGGGGCTGGCCCCCAACACGCTGGCTGCCTACCGGCGAGACCTGCGTCAGTATGTGACCTTCCTCGATGGACGCGAACCGACCCCGCCGCTCGTGGAAGGGTTCCTGGCGGCCATGGACCGTTCGGACCTGGCAGCTGCCACGATCGCCAGAAAGATGGCGGCGGTGCGGGGACTTCACCGTTTCATGACGGATGAGGGGCTCGCCTCCGAGGATCCCACGGTCGCAGTGGGACGCGCCAGGCGATCCGAACCGATTCCGAAGGCGCTGACGGTGGCCGAAGCGATCCGACTGGTCGAAGCGCCGAACGATGGCACGGTGGCCGGCTGCCGCGACCGCGCCATCTTGGAGTTTCTCTACGGAACCGGGGCCAGAGTGTCCGAAGCGATTGCGCTCGACGTCGCAGACCTCGACCTCACCGACCGGGTGGCCGTGGTCCACGGCAAGGGCAACACCCAACGGCTGGTCCCGCTCGGCATCAAGGCGTGCGAGGCCATTTCTCCTTGGCTTCACGCCCGGCTGGAGGTGGCAGCGTCAACCGAGCCGGCCGTCTTCGTCAGTCTGCGGGGCAGGCGTCTGACCCGGCAGGCCGTGTTCGCCCTGGTCAAGAAGTGGGGGGTCACCGTCGGGATCTCGCCGGAGCGAATCTCTCCGCATGTGCTCCGCCACTCGGCTGCGACCCACATGATCGAGGGGGGAGCCGATCTGCGTTCTGTCCAGGAGATGCTCGGCCACGCTAACGTGTCCACCACACAGGTCTACACCCGGGTGAGTCCGACTCATCTTCACGAGGTGTATGTGCAGGCCCATCCGCGCAGCCGTTGACGATGCATCCCGTGACGATGCATGCGGTGCCGGTTTCGAGCGGGTGTCAGTGTGAGTAGATCGACAGGTGAGATGCCCGAATGACCGCATTCGACGCGAGTACAGCAAGAGACGCCCTGACGAAGGAGCGAGCCACCCTGGTGGAACAGCTCGCCGAGATGGGAGCCAACGAGGCCGGAGACCTGCGTCCGGACCTCGATTTCGGCGATGGCTTCGCAGACGCCGGAGCCGCGACCGCCGAGCGGACCGAACGCTTGGGTGTGGTCGAGTCTCTCAAGTCGCAGCTCGACTCCGTCGACGCCGCCTTGGCCCGGCTCGAAGAAGGCTCCTACGGCGTCTGTGCCTCGTGTGGCTCCGAGATCGGCGACGCCCGACTCGAGGCACGGCCCGCATCGATCTATTGCATCGACTGCAAGTCGAAGCGCTCTGCATGATGCGACCGGCGGAGCCGTCGGTGGCCTCAGACGTTCGGTAGCGAGGGTTCGATCGGTGGCTGGATCATGGTTCCATCTCGCCGCTCGCTTCGTGGACGTGGTGTCGGCCCGGCCCCTCGGCCCTCGAGAGCGAATGGTCGTCTCGTCTTGGCTTCGGCCGGCGGAGCTTCCGTTGTTTTTGGAGCAGTCGAAGGCCGATCAGCGACACGGCTTGGAGTCGGCGATGGCGATCGCAGCGTCGCATCGGGACCGGACCGATCTGGTGAGAGCGGCCCTGCTGCACGACATCGGCAAACGCCACGCTCGGCTGGGGGCGGTCGGACGGGTGATCGCCTCGCTCTGGGAGCGCACCGGGCTGCCATTACCGGCGCGGATGGCGGCCTACCGTGATCACGGCCCCCTCGGTGCTGCGGATCTGCGGCGAGCCGGCGCCGAACCGATCGTCGTGGCCTTCGCCGACGCCCACCACGGGCGTCGTCCCGCCGACTTCGATCCGGTCGATTGGGAACTCCTGCAGCGTGCCGACACCGCCAGGATCCGTCGACGCCGATTCCAAATCCGATACCCTGACTCGCCGGGCCCTCGACTCGGAGAACATCAGCCGTGACATCGGTCAGGCAATCCAATTCGCCCGCTGGCGGGAGGCGGCCGCGCTGATGGCCTATCACGTACGGACGGCGGTCTTCGAGGGGCCACTGGATCTGCTGTTACAGCTCATCACGCGACATCAGGTCGACGTCACCGCCGTGAGTCTGAGCGACTTGGTGAACGAGTACCTCGGCCACCTCGAGGAGATGAAACAGCTCGACCTCGATGTGACGAGCGAGTTCCTGCTCATCGCATCGACGTTGATCCAGCTGAAGGTGCGGCGGTTGCTTCCCGACGATGTCGAGATCGACCTAGATGAGGAGTTGGAGCTGATGGAGGAGCGTGACCGGCTTCTTCATCGACTCCTGATGTGCGTGACCTTCAAAGACGTCGCGGCCGTCATCGCCGCGAGGATGCAGGCTGCCAATCGCTTTGTGCCCCGGCTCGCCGGGTTGGATCAGGAGATCCGAACCCCGCCGCCGGAGGTCATTGTGCCGGTCGACCCTGCCGGTTTGCGGGCGATCGCCCAGCGCGTCTTCCAGGCAGCCGAGGCAGAGCCGGAGCTGGATCACCTCGACCTCGAACTTCCGTCCGTCCAGTCGGCGATCGATGAACTCCGGGTCCGGGTGGCCGACGTCGCCGAGACCACCTTCGAGGTCCTCGTCGACCACTGCACACGACGCGTGGAGATCGCGGCGTACTTCTTGGCGCTGTTGGAGCTGGCCAGGTGGGGCATGGTCGAGGTTGCCCAAGACGACTGGCTGTCGGAGATCTCGGTTCGCCACCGTCCCGGTGTCTCGGGAGAAGGACTGGTGTCGGAGTGGTGATGGACCATGTGGCGGCGTTGGAGGCAATCCTGTTCGTGACCGAGTCACCCGTTCCCATCAACGAACTGGCCGAGGTGCTGGAGATCGGCCATGACCAGGTTGACGAGGCGATCGGGCGACTCGAGGCGCGACTGGACCGGGAGGGAAGCGGCCTGTGCGTCATCCGTGCCGCGGGCGGCTGGCGGCTGGCATCCCGGCCCGAGGCATATCCGTTCCTCGAACGCTTCGCATCGTCGGCGACGGCCCGCCGGATCTCGCCGGCCGGACTCGAGGTGCTCGCGGTCGTCGCATATCGCCAGCCCGTTTCCAGGGCGCAGGTGGCCGAGATCAGGGGAGTGGACTCGGACTCGTCGATTCGAAGTCTGGAGCGGCTCGGGCTGATCGAGGAGGCGGGACGATTGCCAACCCCCGGGAACCCGGCCGTGTATCGAACCACCGAGCTGTTCTTGGAGAAACTCGGTGTCGACGATATCTCTGCACTCCCGCCGCTGGCGGACCATGTCCCGCCGGCCACGGTTGTCGAGGCGCTCGAGGAGACGTTCCGGGCCGGACCGGAGTCTCTCGAGTCGGATTGACGTGGCGGCTCCCATGCGCGTGCAGAAGGCTTTGAGTGCGGCGGGGCTGATGTCGCGTCGAAAGGCTGAGGACGCGATCCGAGCCGGCCGTATCGCCATCGACGGGCGGATCGCGCAACTCGGTGATCGGGTCGATCCCGAGGCGGCGATCGTCGAGCTCGATGGTCGGCGCATCCCGGTCGCTCCCGACCGGGTGACATTCGTGCTCAACAAGCCGATCGGTGTGATCTCCACCACCGACGACACACACGACCGCCCCACGGTGACCGATCTCGTGCCAACCGAGACGCGGATCTGGCCGGTGGGTCGTCTCGATGTGGAGAGTGAGGGCCTGCTGCTGCTGACGAATGATGGAGACCTGACCAACTGGGTGACGCACCCGCGCTATGGAATCACCAAGACCTATCTGGTCATGCTCGACGGGGACGTGCCGAGTGGCGATGTGCGAGCATTCGCCGAAGGCGTGCAGCTCGAGGATGGACCCGCTGCGGCGGTCTCATCACGAGTCATCGATCGGCGGCCCGGGCGAACGCTGATCGAGCTGGTCATGGGGGAGGGACGAAACCGGGAAATTCGCCGGATGGCGGCCGCCCTGGGACTCGATGTCACTCGGCTCGTGAGGACGGCCATCGGCCCATTGGTCGATCGACGGCTTGGTCCCGGAGAGCATCGGCGCCTGGCGCCGGACGAGGTGTCAGCCCTCTACAGGGCGGCCGACCACGATCCCGGCCCGTCCCCGGGTTCGTACCCAAACCGGTCCCGAGGGCGACGATGAGCGGCGTCAGCGGCGATCAGGGGTGGGATTGCCGTTGCAGTCCAGACCCTCGGCCGGGCGATAGAGCGCGATCACGGAGTCATCGATCGTCGAGCCGTCGGGGTACGTCCGTTCTCGGAACGTCTCCACCTGGGTACACCGCCGTGCCGGCCGTCGCACCTGCCCCGTCTCCACCACGTCGAGGTGGCGCCTGGAGTAGAGGCTCACCGTGATGGAGCTGTCCGTGTATGACGTCCACACCAGCACCGGATACTCGGTCGTGTTCCGAACGACCAGATCGGGCTTCGGATATGAGAGCGTCGCCTCCCGCCCATATGGGTATCGCGGGATGTAGATCGAGTGGCTCTGGTACTCGACGAGGTCGAGGCCGGCGAAGAACGCCGCGTTGAAGAACGTGGTGGCGAACTGACTGATCCCTCCTCCGACGTCGTCGGTGAACCGACCCTGTTCGATGACCCCGGCCGAGACGAACCCCTTTTCGACGGTTCGGCGTCCCACGAAGGAGTTGATCGAGAACAGCTCATCCGGTTGGAGATAGACGCCGCGGACCAGATCGGCGATCCGGTGGATGTTCTCCACCCTGGACTCGCAACACTGGTGCTCGGTCGTGAACTCACCCACGACCTCCACCACATCGGCTCCGGTGCTCACCGCCTCCGCCTCCTCGGAAGCCACCGTCGGGATCTGCACCGGCTGCTCGGTGTCGCCGTCCAGGGCTTCCACCAGCAGGTCGCCCGCTCGCGGATCGCAGCAACGGCGCGGTGGTGTCCCGGCCTCGATCAAGACAGGGACACCATCGACGACCTCCATCACCGGATCGGAACCGGGCTCGGAAACCTCCGAGAACAACCGGAACAGACGTTCGCGAAGTGCCTCCGGCCGGAAGGAGAAGGTGGGGGCATTCGGCCAGCCGTCGACCTGAATCGCCTCACGAAGGCTTCCTTCGGAGATGCGCCCGCGTTGTTGGGACACCTGAATGGCCACGCCGCCGGCGGTCACCTCGTTGAGGTGCTCCGTGAACGCAACCGCATCGGCGTTGCTCAGCATCGTGGGGATCGGATCTGTCGGAGCGGCGATGACCACCGAAGTCTCCGGTTCGAACGCTTCCGAGAACAACTCTGCGGTGGCGTCCCGATCCAGTTCGAGTCCCTCGACGCCGGCGATGACCGAGAACGCTCCGTCGACGAGTTCGAGGCGTGGCTCTTCGGGCTCGGCGACCACGGCCGTCGGATCCGCCTCCAGCATCTCGATGGAGTCGGTCAGGTCGAGCGACCAAACGGCCGCCACCGGCCGGGGGCCACTCAGGGTGCCCAGCCATGACAGCATCCGTTGGGGGAATGAACCCTGCCGTCCCGTGGCCATCACCGCATCGACCGTCGCCTGACGCCCGACGACCACCCCCATCGCACCCGCGGTGGTTTCGATCGACCGGCCGGCGAATCGAATCGAGACCGGCGTTCTCTCGATGGAGTCGGCGAGGTCGGTGACGATCGGAATCAGCTCGTCGCCGTGCATTTCGCCCACCGGTCGCCCTGCCAGCTCGACGCTCGGAGCCACCGTGTGAGCCGTGTGGTTCTCGACCCAAGCGAAAGCCCCCGCCACGACGGAAACGGAGAAGATGACAACGGCGATCGGAGCGGCCCAGCGAGGCATGTGGCCGGAGATGGTACGAAGGTGCCGTTCGTATCCCTGGCAACCGGCCCAGGAGCACGGCAGATCTAGGATCGGCTCGTGGAGCAGACCCGTTCGATCACAGTGCTCGATCGCCCGGTGACCGGCGTGGTCAGACCGCCTGGTTCGAAGAGCCTCACCAATCGCGCACTGATTGCTGCTGCGCTGGCCTCTGGGGGGGTCAGCCGAATCGCCGGACCGCTGGACGCCGAGGATACGCAAGCGATGCGGGCCGGGCTCCGGGCCCTGGGCGTCTCCGTCGAAGACAACGACGACCCGTGGATGGTCCTCGGAACCTCGGGCGAGTTGGGGGGCGGAACCGTCTTCGCCGGGGCGTCGGGCACGACTGCCCGCTTTCTCACGGCGGCCGCCACCCTCACCGACTCACTCGTCGACATCGACGGGACCCAGAGGATGCGTCAGCGGCCCATGACCGAACTGGTCGACGCCCTGCGCCGATTGGGGGCACACATCGAAGGCGATTCATTGCCGCTGCGGGTCGGCCGCAGCGTCCTGAGCGGTGGCGTGGTGACCGTCGACGGGAGACGATCTTCCCAGTTCTTGTCGGCGATCCTCCTCCTCGCTCCGATGCTCGGAGAGGAGGTACTGGTCGAGCCGATGCCCGGGACCGCCTCGGCTTCATACATCGCAGGAACCCTCGAGACGATGCGGTCCTTTCACGCCTCGGTCGCCGAGGAGGAGGGTGGCTTTCGGGTGGCGGCGGGTGGCTATGGGAAGGCCCACGTGGAGATCGAGGCCGACGCCTCTGCGGCGGTCTACCCGCTGGTCGCCGCCGCGGTCACGGGCGGCGCGGTCGAAGTCCTCGGGATACCGGCCAACTCCAGCCAACCCGATCTGGCGGTGCTGCCTGTTCTCGAGGCCATGGGGTGCCAGGTCGAGCATCGAGGTGATCGCATCACGGTCGCCGGGCCAGGCGGATCGCTCGAGGCGGTCGATGTGGACATGGCGCTCGCCCCCGATGCGTCATTGGCAGCTGCCGTCGCCTGTCTCTTCGCGGCTGGACGATCCCGGATCACCGGGTTGGGAACGCTCCGGCACAAAGAGACCGACCGCCTGCAGGCGCTGGTCACCGAGCTTCGACGAGTCGGCGCAGGCGCCCGGGTGGAGGGCGATGCGCTGATCGTCGAGCCGGGGCCGGCCCGGCCGGCAGCCGTCCAGACTTATGACGACCACCGCATGGCCATGGCGTTCGCGGTGGCCGGGCTTCGGCGCTCCGGTATCGAGATCGTGGATCCTGGCTGCGTCTCGAAGACCTGGCCCGGGTTCTTCGCGATGCTGGAGCAACTCGGCCGATGAAACACGATCGCTCGCGCGTCGTCGCCATCGATGGCCCCGGTGGATCCGGCAAGTCGTCCGTGAGCAGGGGAGTGGCGTCGGCACTGGGTTGGAAGCACCTGGACACCGGCGCCTACTACCGGGCGGCCACGCTGCTCGTGCTGCGCGGCGACGTCGACCCGGACGAGCCGTCGGCGGTCCTGCACGCCGTCCGCCCTCACCGCATCGAGCAACACGACGGAGTGACCACGATCGATGGCGAAGATGTGACGGTGGACATCCGCTCGGAGGCGGTCACCCAACTGGTCAGCCAGGTCTCGTCACACCCGCAACTCCGTTCATGGCTGGTGCGAATGCAGCGGCTGTGGGCCAACGCCTCTGGCGGGTCGGTGGTCGAAGGACGAGACATCGGCACCGTCGTGTTCCCGGAGGCACCCGTCAAGGTCTACCTCACCGCCGATCCCAAAGAACGGGCCCGCCGGCGGGCGGGAGAATCCGGAGCCTCATCGGAAGAGACCGAGTCCGCCCTGGCCCGCAGGGACCGGCTGGATTCGACTCGGCGTTCCTCGCCCCTGCAGATGGCGCCGGATGGCATCGCGGTGGATACCACCGGGATGTCACTGCCCGAGGTCATCGATCATGTGGTTTCGCTTGGCCGAGAGGCCGGTCTGGTAGGCGATCCCGACGCTTCGACGGGCGAACCGACTCTCCGAGAGCCAAGCCGCCGAGCTCCATCGTCTTGATCTGTGGCCGCCGGCCCCACCCGGGACCTCGATCATCCAGATGACAGGCCCGGCCGGAAGGGCAGTCTTCAGCGCGAGAGCATCGTCAGGGCGTTCGAGGCAGTCCACTCCCGGTCCCGATCCAGCCAGCCCGGCTCGGACGACGGTGGAGCCGTGACCGAGGCTTCCACCAGGGTTTGCAGGACGCCGATGAAGGACCGGAGTTGGGGCGGCAGTGGGAAGTACTCCGATTCTTCGGTGACCGACAGCAGCTCGAAGCCCTGACGAGCACCGACTCGCTCGATTACTTCGCCGATCAGGTGATCCGGTGCCGAGGCGCCGGCCGTCAAGCCGACCACGGTCGCCGATTCCAACCACTCGGGGTCGATCTCGTCGGCCGAATCGATCCGTTGGGCGTGGCGGCCCTCTTCTCGAGCGACCCGGACGAGGGCTTGGGTGTTCGACGAGTTCTCGGATCCGACGACCAGGATGAGATCGGCTTCCGCTGCCAATGCCTTGACCGCAGCCTGGCGGTTGGTCGTTGCGTAGCAGAGGTCGCTCTTGCGGGACGTGGCCAGCGTCGGGAACTGCCGACGGGCGTCGTCCAAGACCGACTGCCACTCATAGAGCCCCAAGGTCGTCTGGGCGAGCAGCGCCACCTTCTCAGGATCCTTGGGTCGGAAGTCGGCGAGCCCTTCCTCCGGTTCGATCAATGTGATTGCATCCGGGGCCTCGGCCACCGTGCCGACGGCCTCGTCGTGGCCATGGTGACCGATGTACAGGATGTCGAAGCCCTTCCTCGCTTTCTGTTTGACCTCGTGATGCACCTTGGTGACCAGCGGGCACACTGCGTCGATCACCACGGCCCCTCGGGCTCGAGCGGCGGCCACGACCTCCGGGGCCGATCCGTGGGCGGAGAGCATGATCGGTGCTCCTTCGGGAACGTCACCGATGTCGTCGACGAACACGACGCCCACCTTCTCGAACGCTCCGACCACCCATTCGTTGTGAACGATCTCGTGGTAGCAGTAGATCGGTGGCTCGAACACCCGCACCATCCAGGTGAGGGCCTTGATGGCCATCTCGACCCCTGCGCAGAATCCGCGTGGTTCGGCGAGCAACAGACGTTCGGGCATCCGATCATGGTACGGACCGGGCGGCCTCACCGGAACTCCAGCGGAATGATGGCGGATACCATGCCGGCATGGCCCTTCTCCCCGTGGTTGCCGTCGTCGGACGTCCCAACGTCGGCAAGTCCACACTCGTGAATCGAATCGTCGGCGGCCGGCCGGCCGTGGTCGAAGAACGTCCTGGAGTGACCCGCGACCGAAGGGAGTTCGAGGCCGACTGGGCCGGGCGAGACTTCTTGCTGGTCGACACCGGCGGCTGGGAAACGAGGTCTGACGAGACGTTCGCACGTGAGATCAGAGGCCAGGTCGAAGCCGCTCTGGCCGTCGCCGACGCAGTGCTGTTCGTAACGGATGCAACCACCGACCTGACCGACGACGACGACGGCGTGATCCGACAACTCCGAGGAGCGGAGGTTCCGGTGCTCCTCGTCGCCAACAAGGTGGACAATCCGGCTCGCGAGCAGTTTCCGACCGGCTTCTGGAGGACGGGCTTCGGGGATCCGTTTCCGGTGTCGGCGTTTCACGGACGCGGAGTGGGAGCGTTGCTCGATGCCCTCGTGGAGGTGCTTCCGGAGAACTCGCAGGCCACCGAAGTTGCGTCTCGTCCCCGGATCGCCATCGTCGGGCGGCCCAACGTCGGCAAGTCCACGCTCTTGAATCAGCTCCTGGAGGAGGAGCGGGTGATCGTGTCCGATCGCCCGGGGACGACCCGCGATCCAATCGATGCGGTCATCGAGTTCGACGACGGCAGCAGCTACACGCTGGTCGACACCGCCGGTATCCGTCGGAAGCCCCAGATCCGGGAGGATGCCGATTTCTATGCGGTCATCCGAGCCCGCGAAGCCCTTGCGTCGGCGGACATGGCTCTGCTGCTGGTCGATGCATCCGAGGGAATCACCAACCAAGACCAGAGGATCGCCGGAGAGGTGGTCGAGGCGGGTGCTGGCCTCGTGATCGTGCTCAACAAGTGGGATCTCGTCGACGACGAGCGAAGGGAGCGGATCGATCGCCACCTGGGCTCGCAGTTCGGATTCGTGTCCTGGGCGCCCGTCGTCCGTACGTCGGCGGTTCGCGGCGCGCGGATCGGACGGATCTGGCCGGCCGTGGAGCTGGTGTTGGAGAACCGCCGGCAACGCATCGGAACCGGCGAGCTGAACCGAGCAGTGACCGAGTGGACGGCAGCACACCCCCCGCCGACGCGGAAGGGCCGACGACCTCGGCTCCGCTACGCGGTCCAGGCCGGGGTCGAACCGCCGACGTTCGTCTTGTTCGTTTCGGGAGGTGAGCTGGGGCCCGACTACCTCCGCTACCTCGAGGGTCGAATCCGCCGACTCACCGACTTCACCGGCACCCCGGTCCACGTCGTGGCGCGAGGTCGGCGGTGAGCGACCCATTCCTCCCCGAACGCGATTCGGCGCCCGCAGAGCCCACCCCTTGGGGCTTTCGGATCAGCTTGGCGGCGGCCGCCCTCTATCTGCTGTGGCGGCTCATCCAGGGTGCGGTTTGGGTCTGGGAACGGGTGTCCTGAGATCGGGGTCGTTCAGACCGGCCGGCGGCCCGTGACCACCCCGAAGATCAACAGGACCACGGCAATGATCAGCAACCAGCGAAGTGCCTCGACGAACAGACCGACTCCACCCACCAACAGGGCGAGCACCAGGATGACGATGGCGGTGGTGGACATGGGTTCTCCTCTCGATCGCCGGCTCACTCGGCCGGCGACCGGATGGGGGATACCCGAGGGCACACCGCCCAAACGCATGCTTCGGAGAATGCGGTCGGAACGGTTCTCCGCTGCCGGATTGCACACCCAGACCGAATGCCTTACAGTGTAAATGACAGCATACTTACACAGTAAGGTGATCTCATGCAGAACCCCGTCCAGACCGCCCGAGCCACCGGCCTCGCTTACCTGACCCTGGCCCTCGGAGGCATCATCAGCTTCTTCGTCGTTCGGAACGGGATCGTGGTGCCCGACGATGCCATGGCGACGCTGACCAACCTGACCGAACAGACAGGGCGGGCCCGCCTCGGCCTCGCAGGAGACATCACGCTGATCATCGGCCAGGCGCTGGCCGCGGTCGGGTTCTACAAGCTCTTCAGCACCCATGACCGTGCGGCCGCCTGGGCGCTGGGTGCCTTCGGTATGGCGAACGCCGCCATCCTGATGGTGGCCACGGTGTTTTCGATCGGGGCGCTGGCAGTCGTGGAGAACCCCGGCCTGGCGCCGGGCGATCAGGCGGCCAGCGTCCAGATGCTGTATCAACTCAACGCATCGGCTTGGGAGGTCGGGGCCATCTTCTTCGGGCTGTGGCTGATTCCCATGGGCTATGTCGTTTGGCGGTATGCGGTCATGCCGCGGGCACTGGGGATGGTGTTGATGGTGGGCGGTGTCGGATACGTGGCGAGCGCCTACCTGTATCGACTGCTTCCCGACGCCGGGACGCTGATCGAGGTCTCGACCATTCCTGCGACCGTCGGGGAGTTCTGGATGATCGGGTACCTGCTGGCAGTGGGTGTCCGGCGCGTCGACCGCGCCGCCGTCGCCATCGCTTGAACCGTCTGTACGGCGAGCAGGACCGAATGCAAACCGTCCGGCTTCTGCCGGAGTCTCGGGTGGTCGGGCTGGGGAGACTTGAACTCCCGACCTCTTGACCCCCAGTCAAGCGCGCTACCAAGCTGCGCCACAGCCCGTGTCGGTGGGCAGGGTAGTCTGCCCGGCGTGAGGCAGGGATCTCGGGAGGGGCACCTCCGGCAGGCGAGGACGCAGTCGACACCGGCACCGAAGCGGCCGGCGATACCCGTCATGTGGGTGGCGGTGCTGGCGTTGTTGGTTGCATCGTGCGATCCGACGCCGTCGACCTCGGAGACCGCCTCCACCATTGCACCGGTTTCGACATCCACGACGGTCCCGGCGACGACGACCACCACCGAACCTCCCGAGCCGTTCACGTACCGCGTTGGGGTGACCGAGCCTCCCAGTACCGACAACTTCTGGTTCTACTTCGACCCGCAGAGCACTCTCTCGGACCGATACGTGCTCGGGCAGACCAAGCCGTCGCTCTACGCATACGACCCTCCCGGTTTCGAGCTCGCCCCGTATCTGGCGGAGTCGGATGCGATCCCGGGACCAGTCGAGACCGACGACGGGTGGGAAGTCGTCGTCGATCTCGAGCCGGGCGCCGTATGGAGCGATGGAGTCCCGATCACCGCGGACGACATCGTCTTCACCTTCGAGACGGTTCGCGATGTTGGTCTGCGGGGCGGCTGGAGTGCCGTGTACCCGGCTGTTGAATCCGGCTCCCCACAGCTCGGGTTGGTCGATGTGTCCGCCGTCGATGCGGACACCGTGCGATTCCGCTACAACGGACGCCCCGGACTTCCGTTCTGGCCCAACGGACCGGGTACCGCTCCCATCATGCCGCGCCATCATTGGAGGCCGATCGTGGCCGATGCGCTGACAACGCCCGACCCTGCGCTGACGCTCACCACCGCTTCGGGCGCCGGCGACCCTTCCGGAGGACCGGTGGTGATCGGCGATGTCGATGGCGACCTGACGACGTTGACTCCGAACCCCAACTGGGTCCGATCTGGAACGACCGTGAGGTCCGGAGGGAGCACGTACGAACTCGGGCCCTTCTTCGAGACGATGACGGTTCAGAGCTTTGCAGACCAGTCGAGCGCATCCACGGCGCTGGTCGACGGAGACATCGACGTGGTGCTGAACTCCGCGGGCATCGACCAACGCCTCGCCGACCACATCGCAGGTGCTGACGGGGTAGAAGTGATCCGCAATCCGGTCAACGGGTTCCGCTACTTGGCGTTCAATCTGCGGCGGTCTCCGACGGCGGAACCGGGATTCCGGCGAGCGCTCGACCTCCTCAACGATCGCGACGCCGTCGTGGGACAGGTGTTCGGGCCCGGGGTGGAGCCGGCGCTCGTCAGCATCCCGGCCGGCAACACCCGGTGGTTCAACCGCGAGATCGTCGAGGAGCTGACCGATGAATCGGTCGATCTGGGCTCGGAGCAGCGCCTGAAGCTGGCCGTCGACGAATTGTCGGCGTCGGGTTTCTCGTGGGAGCGGCCGCCTCGATTCGAGAACGGCGCCGTAGAGCCTCCTTCGCCGATCCTCCTGGCAGGCGAACCGGTCCGTCCGTTGGAGTTGCTCGCTCCGGGATCAGGGTTCGATCCGCTTCGATCGACCTACGCGCTGTGGATCGCACGTTGGCTGGAAGACCTCGGGTTCACCATTACGGTGCGTTTCGCCGACTTTGCTTCAATCGTCGGACGAGTGTTCACCCCGACCGAGGATGGATCCGACATCGACTTCGACATGGTCGTCTTGGGCTGGCGGCTCCCGAGTCCGGCGGTGCCGCTCCACCACGCCTCCTTCTGGTCTTCGGCCAACGACACGTTGACGAACGACGGCAACAACAACACCGGCTTCCGAGATGCCCGATTCGACGCGTTCGTCCAGGAGTACAACGCGGCAACCGATGCCGAGGCCGCCTATGCGATCGTCTGGGAGATGGAGCGGATCCTCCATGAGGTCAAGCCGTACCTCTTCTTGTACGACGTTGATGTCGTCGAGGCCTACCGAAACGATCGAGTCCGCTATCCCTTCGTGGAAGTTCTCTCCGGCCTCCAATCCGTGGCCGGACTGCCCGCCGCCGTCCAACCGGCCGAACCGTCATGAGAGACGCATTCAACATCCCCAATCTGGTCTCGTTCACCCGTTTGGCGCTGATCCCCTGGTTCTGGTGGGTGACGCTGGTCGACCGCAGGATCGGTCTCGCCGCGCTGCTGATCTTCCTGATCGGCTCCACCGACTGGATCGATGGATATCTCGCTCGGAGGCTCGATCAGGTCACCGAGCTGGGCAAGCTCCTCGACCCGTTGGCGGATCGTCTCATGATCGGATCTGCCCTGGTCGCGGGCCTGATCGCCGGCGTCGTGCCGCCCATCATCGGGATCCCCCTCATCGTCCGGGAGGTCGTGGTCGGCGGTGCAACGCTGTTGGCGCTTCGGGCCGGAGTCCGCATCGACGTCCGGACGCTGGGGAAGACCGCCACCTTCCTTCTCTACGGAGCGATTCCGTCGTTCTACCTCACCGCAGCCGCAGTCGGCGGGTCGCTCTTCGCCGCGCCAGCCTGGTTGGCGGGCGTGGTCGGGCTGCTGCTCTACTACGTGGTGGGGTTCGGCTACCTGCGCGAGACGGCCGACGTGTTCCGCGGAGGCTCGGCCGGATCGGTATCGTCCCCGTAGGCGACGACATCGGGCGACTGTGACCCGGGAGGAAGAGGAGCGACGTGAACGTCCCAGAAGAGCTGATCTACACCAACGAGCACGAATGGATCGCTGAGACGGATGGCTCCAGCCGCAGGATCGGCATCACCGATTACGCCCAGGATCAACTCGGTGACATCGTGTTCGTCGAGCTGCCCGAGGTCGGAATCGAAGTCGATGCCGGAACCGTCTTGGTGGAGGTCGAGTCGACGAAGTCGGTCGGTGAGGTCTACGCACCCTTCCCCGGCACCGTCGTGGCCGTCAACGAGGCGGTCACCAACGCCCCCGAGCTGGTCAATGGCGATCCCTTCGGAGAGGGCTGGCTGGTCGAGATCGAACCGGCGGGGACCATCGAAGGCGACTTTCTCGACCCGGCTGCCTACCGGGCGCTGATCGACTGACGACGGCGAGTTCGGATCGGAGCCATCTCCCGGGGAACGGGATCGGCCCGGGTAACATTCTCGACCATGCATTGTCCATCGTGTGCTTCCGAGGTTGCGGCAGACGCCGAGAGCTGCCCGGTGTGCGGGGCGCAGTTGGAAGGCGACGCCACGGTGACCTACACGCCGATGGCTCCGGTTCCCGGCCTCACGCCCGACCGCGCCGCCGATCTCGACGGTGTGGCCGGCTTTGCGCTGGTCGTCGAACGGGGGCCGCAGGCCGGCATGACCTATGTGCTCTCGGAGGGGACGATCACGGTTGGACGCCATCCCGAGAGCGACATCTTCCTCGACGACATCACCGTCTCGAGGCACCACTGTCGCTTCATCAATGATGGCGACGCGCTGCAGGTGGAGGATTCGGGTTCGACCAACGGCACGTACGTCAATTCGAGTCGGGTCGATCTGGCGAGACTGGTCCCCGGCGACGAGGTACTGGTCGGCCGATTCCATCTGATCGTCGCCCGCGGTGATGGCTGAAGGCGAGGCCCTCACCATCGGTGAGGTGATCAACGATCTTCGAGATGAGTTCCCCGACGTGACCGTATCGAAGGTCCGGTTTCTCGAATCACAGGGATTGCTCGCTCCAGGACGGTCCGACGGCGGGTATCGGATGTTCGAGCGCGAGGACATCGAGCGACTGCGATTCATTCTCAGAGAGCAACGGGACCACTTCCTCCCACTGAAGGTGATCAAGTCGAAGCTGACGCTGTGGGAGCGCGGAGAAGACCCGACCGCCGGGGACGAGCGGAGTCGTGGTCGAATCCTGGCACCGGACGATCGAGACGATCGAGTCTCGCGCACCGAGTTGCTCCGCCGTTCCAACCTGACACCGCAGCAGCTCGATGCACTCGTCGACCACGGCCTGATCGATCCGCCCGCCGACGGTCCGTTTCCGGAGGCGGCGGTCGCCATCGCCATCGAGGCGCGTCATCTCTTCGCCCAAGGGCTCGAGGCCCGTCACCTTCGAGTGCTGCGACATGCGGCTCAGCGCCAGGCGGATATTCTCGCCCAGCTGACCGCCTCGCTCCGCCGTGTTCGGTCCGCGGAGTCGCACGAGCAGGTCCGGAACATCCTGACGAGTGCCGGCGAAGCGATGGTCGCCATCCATCGAGCGCTGCTCGGCGAGGAGCTTCGCCGGATGCTCGACCGTTGATGCGTCCGTCAACCCGTCCGGTCGATGTCCTGCCGCACCGTGCCGTGATGACTGCGATGGTCGTTCTCGCGATCCTGATGTCGCCCGTTGCGGCCGCCGCGACTCCACCCGACCGACCGGTGCCGATCGAGGGCGTCGCAGTGGTTCCTCCACCGGCGGTGACCGCCCAGAGCTGGATCCTCTACGACGCAACCTACGACCTGGAGTTGGGTGCCGAAGCGCCGGATGCCCGTCGGGCGATGGCCTCGACCACCAAGATCATGACGGCGTTGGTCGCGTTGGAGGCCGGCGAGCCCGACCGAACCGTCACCGTGTCTCAGTCGGCGGCGGACATCGGGGAGGCGGAGATCGGTCTGGAGGCAGGGGAGCAGATTCCGCTGGATGGGCTGGTCAAGGCAATGGTGATCCGCTCCGGAAACGACGCGGCGATGGCGGTCGCCGAGGCCGTGGCGGGCTCGGTCGATGCATTCGCCGGCCGGATGAACGCACGAGCGACCGACATGGGTCTGGAGAACACCCATTTCGTCAATCCGCACGGGCTCGACGAACCCGAGCATTATTCGAGCGCCCGCGATCTCCTCACCATGGCACTGGTAGCGATGGACGATCCCGTCTTTGCTGCCGCCGCCTGGGCCCGGAGCTATCGATTCCCGGATGCCCCCGACGGAACCGCCCGCCAGGCCTGGGCAACCAACACGTTGTTGAACACGTACGAGGGGACCATCGGCGTGAAGACGGGTTTCACGTTCGATGCCGGTCTCGTGCTGGTGGCCGCAGCCCGGCGTGACGGTCGGACGCTGTACTCGGTGGTCATGGGGTCGGAGGGCGAGAACGCCCATTTCGAAGACACGCGCCGGCTCCTCGACTATGGATTCGAGGAGTACGGTGTCGTTCCGCTGATCGTGGAAGGCACCCAGTACGGCGTCGGGCGGTCGGGCGATGCCGTCTACCCGCTCACCGCGACGGCCGGGGCAGAGGCGTTCGTCCATCTCGCCGCGGCCGGACTGCTGACCCCGGAGATATCGGTCGTCGACGGGGTCCCAACGGTCGGTGTCGGAGACCATCGAATCGAAATCGCTCTCGAGACCGACACCCCGCCGCTGCCCGACCTGGCCGACGCACTCGGATGGTTGGTGGGGCAGGGCCCATGAGCGAGATGCACGAGGTCGATGCAGACCGGGTTGTGGCGGAGGTGATCACCGATGCGGCGATCACCTCGCGTATCCGCGAGCTCGGGCAGGCCATCTCGGTCGACTACCAGGGTCGGCGCCCGGTACTCGTGACCGTCATGACCGGTGCGCTGTGGTTCGTCGCCGAGTTGGTGAAGAACATCGACATCGAGATCGAGATCGACTTCCTCATGCTCAACAGATTCGGCGAGGGCGGTCGCATCCGTATCGCAACCGACGTGGCCACGCCGCTCTCGGGCCGCGACGTGATCCTCATCGAAGACATCGTCGACACCGGCCTCTCCTTGATGGTGCTTCAACGCCTCATCCAGCATCGCGAACCGGCCTCGCTCGCCACGGCGACGCTGCTCGACAAGACGAGTCGCCGGCTGGTGGAGGTCGAACTGGACTACCGGGGCTTCGAGGTCGGCGACGAGTATCTGCTCGGATTCGGTCTCGACCATGAGGGGAAGTACCGGAACCTCCGATCGATCTGGGCAGTGCTGGACATGGACCGATTCCAATCCGATCCGAGCGTTCTGGGCCGACTCGCATACTCCCGGAACCGACCTTGACCCGTCCATACTCGCCTGTGGCGCCGGGACGCCTAATCTTCATTGCATGGACTCGGGCATTCCGATGACCGTCACCGGAGTCAGGGTGGAACTCCCGTCGAATACTCCGATCGTCCTGCTCCGTGAGCAGGCAGGAACCAGGTTCCTCCCCATCTGGGTCGGCGCCGTCGAAGCAATGGCGATCTCATCCGCCCTGGACGGCATCACGCCGGCCCGCCCCATGACCCATGACCTGCTGCGTGACGTCGTCGGGTCCCTGGACGTGACGGTGAATCGGGTGGTTGTCACCGATCTGCGGAACAACGTGTACTACGCGGACTTGGTGCTGGAGTCGCAGGGGTCGGAGGTCGTGGTGTCTTCTCGACCCTCGGACGCAATCGCGCTGGCGGTGAGGACTGGTGCGCCCGTGTTCGCGGACCGGGCGATCCTGGACGCGGTCGGAATCGAAATCGAAGACGAGTCCACCGAGCCGACCGAAGACGAGATCGCCCAGTTCCGGGCGATGCTCGAGGACATCACGGTCGAGGACTTCATGGGAGACGACCCCGAACTCGATTCCGAATGAGTCCGCGGACCCGCCTCGTGGCGGGAGCGGTCGGCCTGGTGTTGTTGGGCGCGCTCGGAACCGTTGGATACATGGTCATCGAGGAAGCATCCGTCTTCGACGCCCTCTACATGGTGGCGATCACGGTGACGACCATCGGATTCGGCGAGGTGTTCCCACTGTCGGACGCCGGCCGAGCTCTGACACTGGCGGTCATGGCGGTGGGGGTCGGGCTGGCCTTTTACACTGCCGGTGCCGCAATCGAGCAAGCATTCGTATTCGGTGAGCAACGCAGGCTCTGGAGGGCGCGCCGCATGGTCGACCAGTTGGACCGACATGTCATCATCTGCGGGCTTGGGCGTGTCGGGCTCGGCACGTTGCGGGCGCTCGAGGCGCGTGGGGTCCCGGTCGCCGCAGTCGAGTTCGATCCTTCTGCCGCCGAACATGCGCGCCGTGACGGGGTCAGCGTCATCGAAGGTGATGCCACCCACAACGACGTCCTCCTGGCGGCCGGCATCTTGCGGGCGAGAGCATTGGTCGCTTGCGTGACCTCCGATCCCGACAACCTCGTCATCGTCCTCTCGGCCCGTTCCCTGGCTCCGGACCTCCACATCGTCTCTCGAGCGAGCGAGGAGGAGTCGGAGGACAAGCTCCGCCTGGCCGGCGCCGATCGGGTCGTCGCGCCGCAACGCGTGGGGAGCGAGCGTCTGGCGGCGATGGCCGTCGAACAGAGTCTCACCGACGTGTTCGACATCGTCGTCGGTGGCCGTGCAATCGAGTTCGCCGTCGAGGAGATCCGGGTATCGGGCGGCAGCCCCATCGTGGGGAAGTCCCTTCGAGACGCCGGTATTCGTGAGCGGAGCGGAGCCATGGTCATCGCACTCGAAGACCGATCACGAAACCTGCTGACGACTCCGAGTCCCGACAGCGTTATCGAGGGCGATTCGGTGATGATCGTCGTCGGATCCCAGGATCAGGTCGAGGCGGCCGCCAGGCTGCTCGGTCACTGAGGCTCCGGTCACCGGGCTGGTTGCCTCCCGGCGACGTTCGCCCCTCTCCACAGGGTTTTCCACAGGGGTTGTTGACAACGGTGTTGAGAAAGCTGTAGCTTCCGGTGCGCTGGAATTACGATGATGTAATGCACTCCGCCGGTTGCGGTGTCGGGATGTCAGGTCGGGTGGGGCCAGGCCTGGGTTCCCGATCGATGACGCCAGGCGATGATGCCAGGCGATGATGCCAGGTGACGGTGCCAGTGATGGTTCCGGGTGCAACGCTCGAGTGATGCCGGAGGTGGCAGCCATGATGGAGATGAACGGATACCGAGCCCCGCAGGTGTGTGGTCTCGTCGACATCACGTATCGACAGCTCGACTACTGGGCGCGTACCGATCTTCTCCGTCCGAGCCTGCAGATGGCCCGCGGCTCGGGTTCACAACGTCTCTACAGCTTCTCGGACATCGTCCAACTCAAGGTCATCAAACGGCTGCTCGACGCAGGCATGAGCCTCAAGAAGATCCGCTCGGCGATCGAGATCCTTCGCCAGCAACTCGAGAGCGAACGACCCTTGGAAGATGTGACGCTGCTCAGTGACGGCCAGACGATCTATGCAGCTCACTCGCCGGACGAGGTCGTCGACGTGTTTCGACGCGGCCAGGGCGTGTTCGGTATTGCCCTGGGCCCGGTCCAGGCCGAACTCGAAGGTGATCTCCACCAGTTGTTCCCCGAAGGGCCGGGTGTCGCCGTCGACGGATCGGCGTCGGACGGCCATCTCGCAGTGGTGGAGGCGACCTGATCCCAGAACCGGTTCCTGTCGACGTGTCAGACGCTGCCGTGCGCACGGCGGCTGAAAGCAGCTTCGCACACAACAGCGAGCGCCAGTTCGCGCTCCTGCTCGACTTCTACCAGATCCCCTGGGCATACGAGCCGACGTCGTTCCCGATCGGGTGGGCGAAGTCCGGCGAGCCCACCCAGTTCTTCACTCCCGACTTCTACCTGCCAGACGAGGACCTGTACATCGAGATCACCACCATGAGTCAGAAACTCGTCACCAAGAAGAACGCCAAAGTTCGCCGGCTCCGGGCCCTGTACCCGGATGTCGTCTGCAAGATCCTCTATCAGCGTGACTACCTGCATCTCGTGATCAAGTACGGGCTGGAAGAACCCGATCACCTCGAGTCCGGGGTGACACCGACCCGTATTCCCGGGCCGCCCCAGGTCGTCCGTCTCGATGCACGTGGCGTGTCCGCAAGCGGTTCAGCATGAGATCACCACTCCACGACACGAACGAGCGGCTCGGCGCACGATTCGTCGACTTCGGTGGATGGGAGATGCCCGTCCAGTACGACTCGGTCCTCGTCGAACACCAAGCGGTGCGTGACCACTGCGGTGTCTTCGACGTGAGCCACCTGGGACGCCTCGACCTCGGTAGAGACGGTTCGGTCGGCGCAGTGGAGCGGATGTTCACCAACGACGTCGTCGGCCTCGGGCCCGGTCGGACCCGTTACGGGATGACATTGAACGATCGGGGCGGAATCATCGACGACCTCATCGTGTGGAAGTGGGACGACGACCATCTCTGGATGCTGCCGAACGCCGCCAATTCCGATCGGGTGGCCGACATCCTCGTGGACGCGGGCGGCCTGCCCGAGGACCTCAGGCCGTCCACGGCAATGCTGGCCGTCCAGGGCCCGCAGGCCCCCCAGATCATCGAGGCCGTGCTGGGAGTCGCCCCTCGCCGATTTCGGACGGCCTCCGCGGAGTTCGATGGTGCCACGGTCTGGATGGCCGGCACCGGATACACCGGCGAGCGTGGCGGCGAACTCGTGGTCTCCAACGAGACCGCTCCGGCGCTGCTCGATGCACTCGTCGAGGCAGGCGCCACCCCGTGTGGACTCGGTGCCCGTGACACACTCCGGCTGGAGGCGGGTCTGCCGTTGTGGGGTCAAGACCTGGACGAAGACACGACACCGCTCGAGGCCGGATTGGACTTTGCCGTTCACTGGGATCACGTGTTCACCGGGCGCGAGGCTCTCCACGGCCAGCGCCACGGCGAGCTCTCCAAGTCGCTGGTGGCCTTTCGAACCGAAGGGCGACTGATTCCCCGTCATGGCTACCCGATTCGAGCGGAGAACGGTGAGGGGACGGTCACGAGCGGAAACTTCAGTCCGACATTGCAGCACGGGATCGGGATGGGCTACTTGTCCCCGCCGTCGGCCGGCGATCTCGAGGTGCACATCAGGGGGACCTGGCATCCGGCCGAACGCGTCGACCCGCCGTTCCTCGAGAAGTGACCTGCTACCCATGACGTCGTCCCCGTTCGCCAGCCGATCCGAGCCTTCCGAGACGCGTCACGGTGTGGGCGAACTCGTCCGGACGTGGACGCCGGCCGACGACCCGTGGGCGCGTTGCCTCCTCATCCACGGAATCGCCGAGCACTCCGGTCGGTATGAGGAGGTCGGCGCGGCCATGGCGGCAGCCGGGATCTCCGTTCGCGGGTTCGATCTCGTGGGGTTTGGAGCCAGTGGTGGTCGTCGAGGTCACATCGACTCATGGACGCACTACCTCGATCAGGTCGAGGACAACCTCTCCGCCTTCGCTGGTACCGGCCCGCTCGTACTGTTTGGGCATTCCATGGGGGGCCTGCTCGCTCTCGAGTACGTGCTGTCGGATCGACCCGGCGTGGCAGCACTGGTGCTCCGAGCTCCGGCGCTGGCCGGCGGTGCGGCTTGGCAGCGGCTGGCGGCGCCGATCTTCGCCCGCCTGACACCACACCTCCCGATGCCGCAAGCGCTCAAGGGGTCGGAGCTGTCGCGTGATCCGGCCGTCGGTGAGGCGTACTTCGCGGACCCGCTCGTCTACACGAAGGGCACGCCCCGGCTGGGACTCGAGATCTTCGACGCCATGGACCGAGTGACCGATCACGTGGCGAGACTGTCCGTCTCGACCCTGGTGCTCCACGGTGGCGCAGATACCATCGTCCCTCCCGCTTCGACTGCCGTCTTGGGGACGCTTCCTACCGTCGAACGTCGCCTGCTGGTCGGGCTTCGACACGAGCCGCACATGGAGCCGGAAGGCCCCGAAATCATCGCCGACGTGATCAGTTGGATCGAGTCGGAAGTGGGCGACCGCTGACACGAGGTTGGGCGGGCATGCCAAACTGGACCCGTGGGTCCTGTGCAATCTTCGACCACCGGGAAGCTGTTGGTCGCGAGCACCATGCTCATCGATCCGAACTTCTTCCGAACGGTCGTGTTCGTCATCGACCATGACGATGAGGGTGCGTTCGGCGTCGTGATCAATCGTCCGTCCCTCGAACCGGTCGGAGCTCACCTGCCGGACTTCGATGCCCGGGTCGGCGAGCCACCGGTGGTATTCGTCGGCGGGCCGGTACAGCCCGAGGCGGCGACGGGGTACCGACGGGCGGGTGCGGCCGATGCGGAGGTGATCGGTCCCGGTGTCGTGCCGCTGGACTTCGAGAATGTGCCGGATGCAGCCGAAGCGCGAGTCTTCGCCGGATACGCCGGTTGGGGAGTCGGCCAACTCGAGGCCGAACTCGATGAAGAAGCCTGGATCGTGATCGACGCCGAGATGGACGACTTGTTCAGCCGGCACCCCGACACCCTCTGGCCGACCGTGCTCCGCCGTCAAGGTGGCAGGTTGGCCCTGCTCGCCACGTACCCTCCGGATCCCAGCCTCAACTGAGAACCGAGAGCTCCACGCGCCAACGCTCGAGGGAGCCATCCGAGCGTGCCCGATCCGAGCGTGCCCGCTTCTAGAGTGGCCGCCATGTCCGGGACCGTCGCCCCCCTTCGTAAAGGGCTCCGTGGGAGTGCGCCCGGACTGCAGCATGAGCGTCGATGGTGGAGATCCGGCGCCGCTCACGTGGTCGGGGTCGACGAGGTGGGGCGGGGAGCGTGGGCCGGACCGATCACGGTGGGGGCCGCGATCGTTCCCCGGGATCGTCGGATCTACAAGATCCGGGATTCGAAACTCCTGACAGAGTCCGAACGGGAAGCGTTGTTCGATCGGATCGCCGATTGGTGCGTCGCCTGGGCCGTCGGCCATGCGACGCACGACGAGTGTGACGAGTTGGGTATGAGCGATGCGCAACGTCTGGCAGCCGGCCGTGCGCTGGCTGGTCTGAGCGTTCCGTTCGACGCGGTGCTGGTCGATGGCAATTGGGATTTCGTCGGTGGTGGGAGTACGGAGCGGATCGTCGGAGCCGATCGGACCTCCCTGTCGGTGGCGAGTGCTTCGATCCTCGCCAAGGTGACCCGCGACCGAATGATGCGGGCGGCCGCTCCCCACTACCCACCGTATGCGTTCGAGTCGAACAAGGGCTATCCCTGCCCGACGCACAAAGCGGCACTGCAAGCCTGGGGTCCCTCGGCCGTCCACCGTCGGAGCTGGGTCTTCATGGATCACCTGCCGTGGAGCGGGCTGCCACGCTACATCAGGACCGGCGACCAATTGACGCTGGGCCTCTGACCGACGTCGGAGACGTGCCCGGGCGGGCAGGGGGCAACCGGACCGGTACGCTCCTGGACATGGCTGGAAGGATCGCGGTGGTCGGCAACACTCGAACTTGGCGGCGAGGGATGTCGGCCATGCTCGAAGATGCCGGGTACTCGACCACCGACATGGCCGGACTCGCCAACTGGCGTGCCGGCCGCGACGGTCGTGCCATCGTCGCGGCCGTTCAGGATGCGGCAGGGTTCGAAGCCTTGCGACGGTTCCGTGACGAGCATCCGTTCATCCCGGTCGTCGCGGTGCTGGCAGAGGTCACCGTCGAGGCGTTTGCAGTCGCGATGCGCGCCGGTGCCACCGCTGCCGTCCACGAAGAGCACTCCGCGGAGATGCTCTCCTTGACGTTGCGGGCCGCCTTGGAAGGACACGGCATCGCCCCGCTGGGCGTTCTCCAAGCCATGGCCGCGCGAGTACCGGAGACTCCGGATTCCAAATCTTGGCTGTCGGCCGACGAGGCGGAGTGGATCCGGACGCTTGCCGCCGGCGGCACCGTGGCCGATCTGGCGGGGACGGTTGGGTACTCCGAGCGAGAGATGTTCCGAAATCTTCGGGACACCTACACCCGGCTCGGGGTCCGGAACCGAACCGAGGCGATCATCTGGGCGACCCGTCACGGGCTCATCCAGGAGGCCGACTCCGGCGCGTAGCCGAGCGATCCGGACCACCGGTTCGATCTTGGCAGGGTGCTGCCAACGACGGGTCACCGCCCCGACATGATCCGGGCAGGCGCGTCGGCGGGGTCGTCATAGCCAGGCAGGGCCTCGCAAACGCATACTCGGTTCATCAGCTTCGTGGAACCGTTCCACGGCGAGAGGAGGAACAGTGACAGACCAGCAGGCAACCGAAGGTCGGGTTCGAAGCAGCATCACTGCGGTGCTGAGGGGTACGGGCGCCATCGTCAGTGGCAGCGCGGACGTGGCTCGGGACGCCACCGTCACCACGCTCGAGAACGTCGGAGATGTGGCCGGTTCGGTCACGACTGTCGCTTCCCAGATCGTCACCGGTGCGCTGTCGGCCGTTCACGAGGTCGGAACCGGACTGGTCCGAACCCTCAAGGGTGTGGTCGTCGGCGTCGTCGAGGGTGTCGGCGAAGTCACCACCGTGACCGCCGGAGTGCTATCGGACACCGTCCGGGCTGCCATCAAGGGCACCGGCGCCATCGGCGCCGACGCCGCCAAGACGGCCGCCGGCATCGCAGAAGGGGTGATCCAGGCGACCAAGGACACCGGCGTGAGCCTGGCAGATGGTGCGTTCGCACTCGGCCACTCGGCCGTGGCAGGGGTCAAGGACCTGGGCGGGGACGTCGTGACTACTGCGTCGAGCACGGTCTCGGGCGCCGTCAACGGTGCTGCCGAAATCGGTGGCGAGGTGATGGAAGCGGTACGCAACACCGCTCGGGGACTTGTGAAGGGTGCAGGAGAGGTCGGCGCCGACGTCGTCGACGTGACGACCGGAGCCATCTCCGGCGCGATCTCCGGAGCCAAGACCGTTGGCCTGGGTCTCGAGGATGCGGCGTCGGCTGCTGCAACCGGAGCGCTGGAAGCTGCCGAAGAGATCGGCGAGGCTGCCGTCCACGCAGTCCGCGATGTCGCAGCCGGCGGAGTCGACGGAATCAAGGCCGTGATCAGGGGCGAACGGGACACGCCGAACGCCTGACCGTCAACCGTCGACCACCGATGAAGGGGCCGGAGCAACCGGCCCCTTCATCGCATGGCCACATCAGTCCCCGGTTGGGACGGAGGCCCGCAAGCGTTCCGTTTCTTCGTCGTCGAGCCGGTAGTACTCAGGCGGGCGGACGAGCGCGTCGGCAGGCCCCACGTACCGCACGGCGACGCCGTACTCGTCTCGGGCGGCACCCAGGCTGACGTATCCCTCGACCACATCATGCATCACCTCGTCGACCGGGCGAGTTCGGGGATCACCATGGCCGCCTCCTCCCGGCAGATCGAGCAGCACCGAGGCCCCCGGGTCGACGTTGATCCGCCGCTTCGAGGGCAGTGGGCCGCCATCCACGAGCCCAAACGCCCCGACCATTCCCGATCGGCCCCCATCGGCTCCCGCGGCGGGGGAGCGGAGCCGGTCGATGTTGGCGTTGACGGTCCATTCGCGACCGGAGTCACAGGACATCGTCGTCTGCTGGCCGAGACCGCCCCGATAGCGGCCGGCGCCGCCGGAGTCGACCAGGAGTTGGCGCCGGGTCTGGACGAGGGGAGATGTTGCCTCGATGACCTCGGTAGGGGCGGCCCGGACGCCGGTGGGGAATCCGGTGGTCGAGAGGCCATCCTTCGTGGGGCGGGCTCCCATGCCACCGGCCTGAAACGTATTGAACACGAATGGGCGTCCGTCCCGGTCGGAGCCGGTGAAGACGGTCAGCCACAACGCCTCGGAACCGTATGCGAGGAGCCGATCACCCATCGCCGGACGCAACGCCTCATAGATCAGCCCCGGTATGAAATGGCCCACGATGTGACGGGAGGCGACCGGCGCGGGGTGGCGACAGTTGAGGAGCGAGCCTTCGGGCGCCGAAACCGTCACCGGCCGGAAGGAGCCGGCATTGTGAGGAACGTCGGGGGCCAGCGCAGCCTTGATGGCGAACGAGGCGTAGGCCTGGGTGTAGTTGTACACGACGTTGATTCCGTGAGCGCTTTCCGGGGACGTTCCGGCGAAGTCGATCGTGAGCTCATCATCCGAAACCGCGACCGTGCAGGAAAGGAACAGCGCTTCATCATCGAAGCCATCGGCGGTGGTCGTGGCGGAGAATCGACCGTCATCGAGGCCTCGAATGGCAGTCCTCATCGCCCGCTCCGAGCGGTCCATGATTTCGGCACCGACCGGATCGAGAACGTCGATACCCAGCTCATCCATCATGTCCCCGAGCCGGGCGGCGGCAACGTGATTGGCCGCCAACTGTGCTCTGAGGTCACCCACCGTCTCGTCGGGCGTCCGAACATTGGCTCGGATCAATGTCTCGAGGACCGGGTCGATCCCCGACTCGGATGTGAGGAGCATCGGGGGAATGCGAAGCCCCTCCTCGTAGACGTCGTTGGCTTCGGCCGACAGCAGGCGTCCGCCGATATCGGCGGAGTGGCAGCAGCTGGCGAACCAGCCGACCAGGCGATCGGCGCGATGAACCGGCGAGGCCACCGTGAGATCGTTGATCTGGCCGGCGGTCATCCAAGGATCATTCGTGATGACGGCGTCGCCGGGTACGAGGTGGTCGGCGGGGAAGGTGTCGACGACATGTCGCATGCCGGTTGCCATCGCGTTGATGTGTCCCGGAGTCCCACCGATACTCTGACCGATCATCCGCCCCTGGCTGTCGAAGACGGAGCAGGCGAGGTCGAGAGATTCCCTCACCACCGATGAGAATGCCGTGGCGACGAGCGTGTCCTGCTGCTCCTTCAGGATCGCCCAGAGCCGGTCGTTGACGATGCCGACCAAGACCGCGTCGAGACCCGTCATCCAGCCTCCAGGAAGAGGGAGCCCGACACGTCGACGTGACCTCGCCAACTCGGCGGAACGACAGTCGTCGACTCGGGCTCCTCGATGAGGACCGGACCTTCGAAACTCGTGGCCGGCTCGAGGGATGCGCGTGCGCGGACCGGCGTGTCGATGAACCCCGTCTCCGGAAAGAACGCCCGTCGGGCAGAGTCGGTTCGCCCACCGGTTGCCCGTTCGTCGGCGGCCAACTCCCAAGCCGGTGCCGGGCCGACGACTGCACTCCGCCACCGCATGACCTCGACGGCGAGTCCGGGAGGTGTCCTTCCGTACACGGCCTGATACCGCTCTCGAAACACACGATCGAGCGCAGAAGGATCGACCCGGTCGGTGTGAATCTCGACGGGTAGCTCGTGACCCTGGCCCTCGAATCGCATCTCGGCGATGCGGCGGATCGTCACGTCGTGACCCTGAAGTCCCGCTCGGTCGAGGAGCGCGAGGCCCGCTCCTTCCATCGATCGGAAGATCCTCTCGATGGCAGGCGCATCCACGGCCGCCAGTGCGACTCTTCCGGCGGAGACGAAATCGAAACCGAGCGGTGCCGCCAGGAATCCCAGAGCGCTCAAGACGCCGGCCCGTGGCGGGACGATCACCCTGCTCACCCCCAGCGCAGCCGCAACACCGGTCGCATGCACGGGGCCGGCTCCGCCATATGCGAACAGGGGCAGTGTGGAGGGGTTCTTGCCCCGCTCGATGGCATGCACCCTGGCGGCGTTTGCCATCCCCTGGTTGGCGGTGAGGTGGATCCCCCACGCCGCTTCGACGGCTGTCAGACCCATCGGCGTGGCCAGGTGGTCTCCGACCGCCCGCTCGGCTGCGTCGGTATCGATGGACATCTCGCCGCCGAGGAACGAGCCCGGAGAGAGATATCCGAGGATGAGATCGGCATCGGTGACGGTGGGGCGCGTCCCCCCGCGGAGATAGCATGCCGGCCCCGGCTCAGCACCGGCCGATCGAGGACCGACTCGGAGGAGGCCGAGTGCATCGGGTTCGGCCAACGAGCCGCCCCCGACACCGATCTCGATCATGTCGATCACGGGGATGTTCACCGGCAGGCCGGATCCAGGCTTCATCCGGTAGACGCGATCGATCTCGAAGTCGTGACGAACCATCGGCCGTCCACCGACGATGACACAGAGCTTCGCCGTCGTCCCGCCCATGTCGAAAGCCATCAGGTCCTCGAGGCCGAGCGCTCGTCCGGCCGCGGCGGCCGCCATTGCCCCGCCGGCCGGTCCGGACTCCAGCATCCTGATCGGATGGGTGCCGGCGGTTTCGACAGTGGCGAGACCGCCACTCGAGAGCATGACGAGCGGTTCAGGACCGATCCCTTCCCCCACACCGATCTCGACGACCTCGCTCAGGTACTGGGCGGTTCGCCCCTGTACGTACGCATTCGCAACCACCGTCGAGGTGCGCTCGAACTCGCGAATGTCGGGCATCACGTCGGAGGAGATCGAGACCGTCATGTCCGGAGTTGCGTCGAGAATGGCCCCTCGGGCAAGCCGCTCGTGCTCGGGGTTGCGGTAGCTGTGGAGGAAGCACACCGCAACCGCGCGGACGCCGGCATCCCACAACTCGTTCGAAAGCCGGCGAACGAGGTCGACGTCGAGTGGGACGGTCACTTCGCCGGTGGCGAGCACTCGTTCGGGTACCCCGAAGCGGAGATGGCGGGGGACCAATGGGCGCGGGAGTTCCACCATCAGGTCGTACAGCTCGAAGCGGTGTTCCCGCCTCATCTCCAGCACGTCCCGGAAGCCCTCGGTGGTGAGCAGCGCCGTCTTCGCTCCGTTCCGTTCGATCAGGGTATTGGTGACGAGCGTGGTGCCGTGAACGAAGGTCTCGATGGATGCGGCGTCGTTCCGATCAATGGTCGAGGCGATCACGTCACGGACCCCTCGGGAGGGGTTCGCCGGCGTGGTCAACACCTTGCCGACGGTGATGCGGCCACAGCCGGCGATGAAGGCCAGATCCGTGAACGTGCCTCCGATATCCACGCCCAGTCGGCCGGTTCCCGGCTTCGATACCATCGTCACGCCCGGAGATTCCTCGTCTATCCCGAGCCCTTGGGCCGGAACACCACCGATCGCTGGTACGGGCCGATCGCCACGACATCGAGCGAACGGGGAGCATTGGCATCGAAGGCATCCACCCATCCATCTCCGAACTCGGGCAACCGCAACTCGGTGGGTTCGGGAGAGAAGGACAGGAGAACCAACAACTCGCCTTCGGGACCTTCCCGGCGGTAGGCGAGGACGCCGGGATGAGCGGTCGTGACGACGGTCACGGCATCCGAACCGAGGATACCGGGAAGCGTCGAACGGAGATTCGCCAGCCGGCGAACATCCCGCAACACCCTTCCGTGTGGCGTCGATGGATCGCTCTCGGCCTCCTCGAGTCGAGCCCAATCGAACGGTGCCCGGTGCATCCAACGGTTGTCGTGGGAGAGATCATCATCGTCGATGTACCGATAATCGTTCATCGAGGCGATTTCGTCGCCGAGCAGCAGCATCGGGATGCCGATCGAGGTGAAAGCCAACGTCTGCAACGTGACGATCCGGTCGATGGCCCGTTCCACCGCCGACGGGTCGTCGGCCTCGGTCGCCGACTCCAGGCCCGCCAGCGAGGCCGTTGCTCCGCTGATGCGCACGTCGCCGGTCACCGGATTCTCCTGGAACCGAGCGCCGGTCGACCACGAACCGTCGACATCGCCGGCGTAGAAGTCCGAGAGAAAGCGTCGATGGAGGTCCGGATCGATCCACAGTCGCCATGCGTCCTCGTTGGCGAAGCCCCAACCGATGTCGTCATGCGAGCGCACGTACGTCAACCACTGAGCACCGTCAGGCAGCCGCATCCGATTTGCGAGTGCATCCGCGAGCAGCTTGACCTCACCGGTGGCGAGGGCTTCCCAGCCGAGCGCCATCAGCAACGGGTTGTAGCCCAGCGGGCACTCGTCGGGACGGACGAATCGGGCGACCTCGCCAGGGTGCACGATGGCTTCGCTGAGGAAGACGACGGACGGCGAGACCAGCTCGACCACAGCTGCCATCAACTGGAGGAGGGTGTGGGACTGCGGCAGGTTCTCACACGACGTGCCCTTCTGCTTCCACAGGAACGGGGTTGCATCCATCCGCAACGCCGCCACGCCGAGATTGGCGAGGAACATCACCTCGCCCAGCATGGCGTTGAAGACGTGCGGATTCCGATAGTCGAGATCCCATTGGAAGTCGAAGAATGTGGACCACACCCATCGACCTCCGTGGAGACCGGGAAGGTCGGGACGCCAAACGAACGGCTCGCCCGCGTCGGGGAAGATCATCCTGAGTTCTGGCAGCCAGGTATCCACCTCCTCCCGCGTCTCGAACGTCAGATAGAACTCGTCGTAGGGGGCCTCGCCTCGTTTGGCGGCCTCGGCCCACGGATGGTTGTCGGCGGTGTGATTGGCAACCACGTCCAGCACCACCGACCGGCCTCGACGATGGAACGCCTTGATGGTCTTCCGCAGATCGTCCATCGATCCGAGGTCCTCCCGAAGCTCGCGATACGAGCTGACTGCGTAGCCACCGTCGTTCGGGCCGGGAGGAACCGAGTACGGCGGCATGATGTGGAGGTGGGTGATACCGAGGGATTCCAGGTGTGACGCTGCCGCACCGAGTCCCTCGACGTCCACGCAGAATCGCTCCAGATAGCCCATCGCCCACACGGTGCGGCCGTCGTGCAGCCACGGGACACCGGCGCGGTCTCGGCGGCGCATCCACTTCCGGCGAGAGGCCGCGGCTTCGCCGGCCACGACGAGAAGTTCCTCGAGATGCCAGGCGAAGTCCCAGCGCCAGCCGTAGAGCTCGTGTGCCAATCGGAAGATCGTCTCGTATCGGTCGTCGAGCCGTTTCAGAAACGCCTTCCGGTGCTTCTTCTTGGGGAACTCCACCCGGCGTTTGATCCGACGACGGATCTCATCGATCGAGCCGGCAGCGGCGATCTCGAGCCAGTCGGGGTCGGGGGTTTCGGGAGATTCGATCATGGAGTCGATCACGACGGGGTGAGCTCGTGGAGGTACCCGGGCAACATCGCCCGCCAGGTCGGCCAATCGTGCTCCCAACCCGGCCAGTTGTCGACTCGATTGGGAATCCCCTTCCGTCCGAGCACCTCGGCGAGACGCCAGGTCTCGCCGGGGTTCTCCCAGGCGCCCGTTCCGGTCGCCAGCAGGATGAACCGACTGCGGAGTGCGTCGAGTTGGGTCCCGTCGGCGAGGTCGGGGAGATAGTGCAGCGGCGACGAGTAATAGAAGTCATCCGTCCACATCCCATGGAGCCAGTCGGACAAGTCGTAGGTCCCACTCATCCCCACGGCGGCCGCGAACACGTCGGGATGGCGGCAGAGAACCTCGACGGAGTTGAAGGCTCCGATCGACGCCCCGGCGACGATGATGTCGATGTCTTCGCTTGCACAGTCGCGGTGGATCGCCGGGACGATCTCATGTCGAATCGCACCGTCGAACTGATTCTGGAGCCAGGCCGCATGCCGGGGATCCGCCTTCTCCATCCAGGCCCTCCCAGCGACAGAATCGACCGAGTACACCTTGATGCGGCCATCGGACAGGAGCGGGGACAACGCCTCGATCATCAACATCCGCTCGACCTCTTCGCTGTCACCCCCTGCAGTAGGGAATATCAACACCGGGACACCCAGCACCCCCCAGCGGGTGAGGGTGATGTCCTGCTCGAGGCGTTCGGAGTACCACCGCTCCGCCGACTTCACGGCGACAGCCCGTCGAGCCGATCGCGCTCGGTCTCGCGCCAGAACTGGATCAAACCCCAGAAGTGGTCGGTGAACCGACCGACCTCGTGCTCCGGAAACAGGACGGTGACCTTTCGTCGGACGGCGTCGAGCGCCCGGTCGCTGCCGAAGTACTCCCAGGTCACCTCGTCCAGGCCGCTCAGTTGCCGGTCACAGAAGTCTTCGAACCGCTCGGTATCGAACCACTCGGCAGCGATCTCCGCATACGCCGCCAGCTTCTCTCGATACGTCAGGTCGCTGTCCGCCACCAGGAAGAACGGATTCCAGTCCGGGTGGTAACGCATCCGCCGACGGGTGGCGGCGCAGTACAAGGACCAGCGGATCTTGGCCTTGACGAGCCACGGAAGGTGATAGTGGAGGCTCGTCACCTGGCTGTCGGGGTTGGCGTTGGCGAAGTCGATCGGGTGGAACGTGTCGTCACGTCGCAACGCCTCACAGGAGTTGAAATCCCATCCGAAGAACGCGTTGATCGTGAGGGCCATGTCATGCAGCAACGACCACTCGTCACCGTCCACGAACTCGAAATCGACCTTGTAACGATCGTGGATCGGAGCGTCCGGGTCGTACCGAATGACGTTCACCTGCGGTCCGACGGCCAAGACGCGGACAAAGAGATCGAACGGCTCGATCGCCTCCTGAAGGTGCATGATCTGGCGGCCGGATTCGTCGTACGCGCGATGCAGATCCTCCCGACTCTCGACCCGGGAAACCCCCCGCCAAGCCCCGCCGTCGAACGGCTTCATGAAGCTGGGGTAGCCGACTTCGTCCCCGACCGAATCGAGGTCGAACATCTGTGCGTACGACGAGAGTGTCATCTCGAGGTCCGGCTGGGGCTCGTACTCCTTGGGTGGGAGGAGGATGGTTCGCGGAACCGGGAGTCCGAGTCGCATCATCGCCGCGTAGGAGGTGTGCTTCTCCATCGACTGGAGGGTGAAGGTGTTGTTGAGTACGTACAGGTCGTCGTGCACGATCGCCTTCTTGATCCACTCTCGGCTGGTGTGGTACCAGGGCGTGAGGCGATCCAATAGGACGTCGTAGTGGACCGGCTGCGACAATTGGAACGGCTCGATGGTCACCCGTTCGATGTCGAAACGGATCCGTTCGCCGCCGATCCGAATCGTCGGATCGAGCGTCCGGATGATGTCCTCGTAGAAGATCGGCCAGCACAAGTCGGCTCCGAGAGAGAGCCCGATCCTGCGCATGCCGGGTGGCGTTGGCGATGTCTGCACGTCGCCGGAGCCTAGAGGCTTTGGACGCCCCCCTGCTGGCCGTCAGGGGCGAAAGAAGAGATGGCGGAGGCCAGGATCGAACTGGTCGGCCCACGCGCCCCAGTCGTGACCGGCCCAACTCTCGACGTACTGGACGTTCGCCACGGGCGAGAGCAGATCGACGACCTTCCGATTCCACTCGGTGAGGCTCTCGTACCGGCCGCAGGTGATCATGACGTTCCGGTTCCTGAGACGTGGGCGTTCGGAGACGTCACGCAAGAAGGTCCCGATCGATTCGATCATTTGGTCTTCGAGGAAGGGGCTGGCCTCGAATGCGAAGGTTCCGGATTGCAGGAAGACCGACGAGAATATGTCCGGGTTGCTCGAGACTGCATGCCACGAGGCCACCGCGCCCAGGCTCGCACCCATGACCATGGGACGTCCTTGCACGGCAAACCGACGCCGGAAGTGGGGGAGGACCTCCTGGACCAGATGGCCGGCATGCTCGCTGTCGGCCACGTACTCACGATGGCGCTCCACCGGATCGAACAGCAGGGCGCGAACCGGAGGGATGCTTCCTCGATCGATCATCGCATCGAGGCAGTCTCCCAGCCGGCCATGGTCGAAGTAGTCGGATCCGTCATGGACCACCAACAGAGGCAGAGGAGTCCGCGGCCGAACCCCCGCCGGCGAGTAGACGTGATGATGACGTCGATTACCGAAGATGCGACTGGTGACGCGAATCTCACGCATTTCGCCGCGAGGCGACCCGGCTCCACGCCACCACGGAGGGACGTAGCCGGGGCCGGTCGCCACCGAGTTCCGTCCAAACGGGTTGGTGGCGACGTCGGGGTTCAGCGCATCCAGCTCAACGGAGATGCCTGCGGAGCGGGTGATCTCGAGTCGGTACTCGATCCGGGCCGCCGCCGGCAGGTCCAATACGAGTTCCCAGTACGGCCCATCTGGACCGGCGAGCCGCTGGAAGTCGATCGGGCTTGGAAAGCGCGCCATGAAGGTGGCCAGTCGCACCATCTCGGCCTCTTCGCGAAACACGAAGGTCGTTCGGCCATCGAGATGCCCGGGGTTCCGCACCAACGCCGATTCACGAACCGATCCCATGACACCCCGATGCTACGTCTTCGCCCTTCGGATTCATCGGCATCCACAGTCCGTCCCTGCAACGGAATGACTCGACGGAGCGAGCGGTCAATCGACCCCGGCACGGCGGGTATCGTCGACGCCATGCCCACCATCTTCACCCGGATCATCGACGGCGACCTGCCGGCAACCTTCGTCTGGAATGACGAGCAGTGCGTGGCCTTTCTCTCGATCAACCCGCTCAAGCCGGGGCACACCCTGGTCGTTCCCCGAGCGGAGATCGAACACTGGATCGACTGCCCGCCCGAACTCCGCGACCATCTCTTTCGAGTCGCACACCACATCGCCGAGGCGATCGACGCGGAGTGGGAGCCTGCGAAGGTCGGGTTGATGATCGCCGGACTGGAGGTCCCGCACACCCATCTTCATGTCACACCCATCTGGGCGGTCCACGATCTCGACTTCGCCAATGCGGCAGCATCGGTGGAACGGGACGAACTCGAAACAGTCGCCGCCAGAATCAGAGGTCGACTGGAAGAAGTGAACGCCGCCCGGGAGTGACGCTCGGTCGGCGACCGGATCAGGACTCGATCTGCGCCTCCGAACCGTCACCCGCCCATTCCGTGTGGAACCGCGCTCCGCGGGGACGACCCACCCGCTCATACGTATGCGCTCCGAAGTAGTCGCGTTGGGCCTGGATCAGGTTGGCTGGCAACCGTTCGGTCCGGAACGCATCGAAGTACGCCAGGGCGGTCCCGTACGCCGGTACCGGGATTCCGGCCCCGATCGCTGCCTGAACGACTCGACGCCACGCCGACTGTCGAGCGTCCACCGCATCGGCGAAGAACTCGTCGAAGAGAAGATTGTCGAGGTCGGACCGGCGGGAGAATGCCGCGGTGATGTCGTCCAAGAAGCGGGCTCGGATGATGCAACCGGCCCGCCACAGCTGAGCGATTCGACCCAAATCGAGATCCCAGTCGTGCTCGACCGCCGCCGCCCTGAGCTGCACGAATCCCTGCGCGTAGCTCACGATCTTCGACGCATACAAGGCGTCGTGAATGTCGTCGACGGCAAGATCTCCGACACGTGCATCGGGCCCAGCGAAGCGGTCGGCTGCTCGAACCCGCTGTTCCTTGAACGACGAGACGATCCGGGCATACACCGCTTCTGCCACCAGACTGGTGGGCTGGCCCAGTTCCATCGAGCTGATCACGGTCCACTTCCCGGTCCCCTTCTGGCCTGCCGCGTCCAGCACTCGGTCCAGTCGGGGCCCGTCGTCGTCCTCCAGGCGGAGAATGTCGGCGGTGATCTCGACGAGGTACGAGTCCAGCACGCCCTCGTTCCACGATGCGAAGACCTCGGCCATCTCCCGGTGATCCATGCCCAGTCCGACCTTCAGCAGGTGGTATGCCTCGGCGATGACCTGCATATCTCCGTACTCGATCCCGTTGTGAACCATCTTGACGTAGTGGCCGGCACCATCCCGACCCACCCAGTCGCAACAGGGAGTCCCGTCGGGCGTGCGGGCGGCGATGCCCTGCAGGATCGGTGCGATCTCCGGCCAGGCCGAGGTGGCGCCTCCCGGCATGATCGACGGGCCGTGTCGGGCCCCCTCCTCTCCACCCGAGACCCCGGCACCGACGTAGCGGATCCCGGTCTCGTCGAGGCGCTTGGTGCGGCGGATCGTGTCGGTGAACAATGAGTTCCCGCCGTCGATGACGATGTCCCCCGGCTCCAAGAGCGGGGCGACCTGATCGAGGACGGAGTCCACTGCGGGTCCGGCCTGGACCATCAGCATCAGCTTTCTCGGGCGATTCAGCAAACCGACGAGTTCGTCGACCGAATATGCGGGAAGGATGTCGGGGCGATCGCCATCGCCCTCCACGAACGCATCGGTCACCGCCCGGGTGCGGTTGTAGACGGCAACCTTGCTGCCGCGGTCGGCCATGTTCAATACGAGGTTTCGGCCCATGACGGCGAGTCCGATGAGCCCGATGTCGGCACGTTGATCCATCGGGAGATCGTATCGAGGCCGCAGGCTCAGTCGCCCCCCGGCAGAGGGAGTGGCTCCTCGTCATCGTCCAGCGTGGCAGGCGCCAGGGTTCCGATCCGCTCGGCCGGTCCGGCCACCGCCAGCGTTGCCGGTGGCAGATTGAAGCCCAATGATCGACGGAGAAGCGTCGCCGCCTGTTCCCGTGGAAGGAGGTCGTTTGGACAGAAGCCTCCTCCATCGCACCCCTTGGTGATGCCCGCCGCCGCCACCGCGTTGATGGCCGCCTCGGCAAAGTGACCATCGTCATCCTCGAACACGTCGGGACCGTCCGGCAGTAAGAAGGCCCGCTGGAGGAACACCGCCATCTCTCCACGGCTGATGGGATCGTCGGGACAGAAGGTTCGGACCCCACATCCCTTGGTGATGCCGGCCGCCGCGAGTGCGTCGATGGTGTGTTCGGCGAAGTGGCCATCATCGTCGTCGAAGGCGTCGGCTCCGGCCGGGAGGCCGAGTGCCCGCGTGAGGAGCGCCGCCATCTCACCTCGGGTGAGCAGCTGCATCGGGCACGCCAGACGCTCTCCACACCCGTACCAGATGCTCCGGGCGTGGAGCTCGGCCAGGTCGGCCTCGTGGGCGCTGGTGTCGTCGTCGAGGAAGGGCTCCAGACAGCCAACCCTGCCTTCGTGGCTGACGACCAGCTGGTCGTACGACGACCACAACGTCGTCGGGTTGACGACCCGTCCGCCGAAGTAGATGTCAAACCAGAAGTGACGGACACCGATGTCCTCACCGGAGCGACGGAACGCAACACCGGGCCAAGCGAGCACCTGCCGACCGTCGATCCACGCGTCGACGCGACCGTCGTCCGCGCCGGGGGTGTTCATCCGGACTCGACCCTCGACGCAGTACCAGCGATTCTGCTCGACCAGGCCCGGCTCCCAATGAATCTGATCGCCACAGGTACCGGCTTGGTCGAGGTGGTAGAGGTACGTTCCGAGTTGGACCCGTCCTTCGACCGGGCCGGCATCCTCGGTGGCCTCGAAGAGGGTGCGGGCCGACCAACCCGGGTTGGACGGCGAAGAGGGGATGCAGCCGCGGCCGGAGCTGCCGTAGAGACCGGCCGGGCCGGGGAGTTTTCCCGAGGAGGTGGCGTTCCACCAATCGAGCCGAAGGTAGTAGCGGTACCACGCCTCATCGGGTGTCGGGTCGAAACGCAGAAGCCCGCCCGCACCTCGATGGGTGTACTCCGGGATGAAGACCTGCATGCCGGACCCGAGGAATCCCCTGATCTCCAGGCTCCGTTCGTCGTCGTCCCGCACATCGATGAATTCCGGCCAGGCAGGATCGTCCTCGGGGTCGTCGTCGTAGAGGTCCGGATCCTCGAAATCCACCACGAGACGATGCTCGGCCAGGGCAGCGGGAGCTCCGGTCAGGATGACGATCGACGTGGCGACGATGGCGACCGCGACGATCGCGCGGCCACTTCGGGACTGCGACATGAGTATCCCCCGATTGTGAATGGATCGGATCGGCTCGTCGGGCGAGCCGGAGATCGGTGTGGAGAACATTGTGCCAGTCCGTATCGTGTATCGGATGCGGGTTCTCGTCACCGGTGGCACCGGATACATAGGAAGTCATACCGTGGTCGAGCTGATCCTCGACGGGCACACCCCGGTTTTGGTGGACAGCCTCGCCAACTCCAAGCCGTCGGTTGTGGATCGGGTCGCCGAGATCACCGGTCTCACGCCGGAGCTGCACGTGGCCGATATCAGAGACGAGGCCGCCATGGACGAAATCGTGGCGGGCGCCGAATTCGACTCGGTCATCCATTTCGCGGGGCTCAAAGCCGTGGGTGACAGTGTTGCTCGGCCGCTCGACTACTACGACGCCAACGTGGGTGGAACCGTGCGGTTGCTCCGGGTGCTCAGCCGGCACAACGTCCGATCTGTCGTCTTCAGCTCGTCGGCAACGGTCTACGGGGAGCCCGACCGGGTTCCGGTCACCGAGTCGATGGAGCGCAAGCCCGCCACCAATCCCTATGGCCGAACCAAGGCGATGATCGAGGACATCCTCACCGACCTCCACGGCGCCGACCCTGTCTGGAACGTGGCGATCTTGCGATATTTCAACCCGGTCGGTGCTCATCCCAGTGGCAAGATCGGAGAGGATCCCAACGACATCCCCAACAACCTGATGCCCTACATCTCTCAGGTCGCGACCGAACGTCTGCCCAGGCTGCAGGTGTTCGGCGACGACTACGACACGATCGACGGCACCGGAGTACGGGACTACATCCACGTGGTCGACCTCGCTCGTGGACATTTGGCCGCCCTTCGCCGGCTGTCCACCGATCCCGGCCTGCACGTCTGGAATTTGGGGACCGGCCGGGGGACGTCGGTCCTGGAGATGGTCCACGCGTTCCAGGACGCCAGTGGGGTGAAGGTCCCGTATGAGATCGTCGGTCGACGGCCGGGGGACATCGCCGCCATCTGGGCTGATCCGTCGAAGGCGGAGATCGAGCTCGACTGGAACGCGCACCGCAGCGTCGGCGACATGTGCGCCGATACGTGGCGATGGCAGCGCTACGCCAACGCGCTCGACTGATCTCGCCATGTGGCTCACCCTCGTCCGTCATGCGGAACCCGCCTATGTGTCGGAAGGAAGATCGTGGATCAACCCGCCCCTCACCGAGCGGGGCCGTCAGCAGGCCGACCTCCTCGCCGGTCGAGCCGTCGGGTGGCAGGTCGATGAGCTGTGGGTGTCGCCGATGCTTCGAGCGCAACAGACCTGTGAGCCCATCGCCGAGCGCCTCGCGGTCGATCCGAAAGAGATGGATTGGTTGGCCGAGATCCAGAACCCGCCTCACTGGGACGGCAGCCCCGCGGACGAGATCGAGGAATTCTTCGCAACCACGCTGCACCGCTCGATCGACGAGATGTGGGAGGGTTCACCAGGAGGCGAGAGTTTTCGCGACTTCCACGATCGCATCCAGGGTGGGCTGCGACAAACCTTTCGCTCGCTTGGTGCTTCGCCGGAGGCGAACGGCCTGTGGTCCGGTGTCGGCGACGCCCGGATCGTCATCGTCGCCCACGCCGGTACCAACGCGCTCATACTCGGGCAGCTCTTGGGTGTGGAACCCGTCCCATGGGAGTGGGATCGCTTCACCCATGTCCACACCGGGGTATCCCGGATCGTGTCTCAACCCACGGCGGGATATCATTCGTGGAGCCTTCGGGCGCTGAGTGACCGCTCGCACCTCCCCAGAGAACTCGTCTCCGGTTGACGATTGGCGACGGCGGGGTCGGGTACGTCACAGCCATCACGACATTCGGTATCCACGCAGGAGAACACCGTGCCCAAGAACACCACCGAGATGCTCGCCGAAGAGGCCAAGCATCTCGCCTCGAACATCTCGAACAAGGTCGGCGAGTGGATCGACGATCTGGTCGCCCAGGCCTCCGATCACACTCCCGACTCCGAGGCCGTCCGCACGTCGGCCGAGCGGGCCGTCAAGGATGTGACGACCTGGCTGGAGGATCTTCCGACCAAGGTCGGCAGTCTGGTACCGGTGCCGGCCAAGAAGCAGCGAAGCCGCTCCACGGCCAAGGCCGTGGTGGCAGGGGCGGCCATCGGTTCGGCGGTCGTCTACTTCTTCGACCCCAACGAAGGAAAGCGGCGCCGGGACCGCATCGTCACGAAGGTCAAGGGATGGTTCGGCATGTCGGTTCCGCGAACCACGACCACCCCCTCCTTCTCGTCACCGAACGTGACGACGGTGCCCGAGGACGCATCCGGAACCTGAGCTTCTTGGGGCCGAGTCGCCGTCCTGCTCCGGAGCGCGGCGACTCGGCCCTCAAATCAAGAGGGGATCGGTGTCGATCTGAACAATGGTCGGCCCGTCGTGGTCGAGTCCGCGTCTGATCGCGGACTCGAGTTCGTCGATCGACTGAACCCGGATTCCATGGCCCCCGCAGTTGCGGGCGTACTCGGCGAAGTCGGGATTGGTGAGTCCGGTCTGCCAGACGTCGAACATCTCCCCGCGCTGTTCCTTGCTGATCTTGCCCAACTCGTCGTTGACGAGCAGGACGAGCGTGATGTTCATTCGGTACTTGACCGCCGTGTTGAACTCCGAGGCGTACTGTCCAAATCCGCCATCACCCGCCACGGCCACCACCTGACGAGTGCCGCCGACCGCCGCCCACAGGCCCATCGCGGCGGGGAACGCAAAGCCGATCGAGCCCAGGTAACCGGACATCACCACCGACTGCCGCCTCGCTTCGAAGTACCTCCCGAACGAGTACGTGTTGTTGCCGACGTCGACCGCGATCGCAGCGTCCTCGTCGACCAGCCGACTGAGATGGTCGAACACCGCGGCCTCGTTGAGCCGGCGTTCGGTGATACGTGATGCGCGATGGGCCTTCTCGGCGCGCCACAGGCGCCACCGCTCGGCCACCTCGGGTCGAACGTCACCGAAGGCGGAGGCGTCGGCCATTCGTTCCCGAAGGACGCGTGCGGTCACGCCGACGTGGCCGAGCAGTGGTACCTCGACAGGGTGGAACCGACCGAGCGCCATCGGATCGAAATCGATCTGGATGATCGGCTTGTATGGCGCGATACCGGTGTGATTCGAGAAGGATGCCCCGAAGACAACGAGAAGATCTGCTTCGTTCATGAACCACGAAGCCACGGGCGTCCCACTGCGGCCGAGGACCCCGCATCCGAGCGGATGTGAGTCGGGGACCTGGCCCTTTGCCTTGAAGGTCGTGACCATCGGAACTCCCAGCGTCTCGGCACAATCGATGATCTCGTCCATGTCGTGGCGTGCTCCGGCCCCGACGATGAACAGCGGCCGCTCCGCGTGAGAGAGCCGTTCGATCGCCGTTGTGACCACGTCCTCGTCCGGCGCAAACCGCAGTGAGCCCATCCGGCCATCGGGTCCGCCGGCATCGGCGTCCGACGCCAGGGTCTGCACCTCGTCGGGAAGCATGAGGTGGGCGACGGAGCGCTCGACGATGGCGGTCTTGCACGCCAGAGTCATGATCTCTGCGTGGTTCCCACCGGGGAGCACCGACTCGGAGAAGCTCGCAACGTCAGAGAAAGCCGCTCCCAGATCGAGGTCCTGAAACGCCCCGCGACCTTTGGCCTCGGTCCTCACCTGTCCGGAGATCGCCAAGATCGGAGCCCGGTCGACCTTGGCGTCGTAGAGGCCGGTCATGAGATTGGTCGATCCCGGGCCGGCAATTCCAAAGCATGCCGCCGGTCGTCCGGTGAGCTTGCCATAGGCGCTCGCCGCAAAGGCGGCCGCACCCTCGTGGCGGATTCCGACGTACACCAAATCTCTGCGCCGTTCGGCCGCTCGCATGGCGTCTGCGAAGCCCAGATTGGAGTGTCCGACCATCCCGAACACATGGGTGATGCCCCAGTTGGTCATCGTCCGGACGAGCACGTCCGAGACGGTCTGGACACGCTGAGGAGCCGGCGGGAGCTCGACGTACACGCCATCGTTGCGCACCTCGGTCCGGAAACAGGACACGGCGTCGTCAAAGCCTTCCGGTGGTTTCCCGTCCAGCGGGTCGTAGTCGTATCCGTGCCATGGGCACCGCAGCCAACCCTCTTCGATCGAGCCCTCGCCCAGTGGCCCTCCCTGATGGGGACAGTGGTTGTCGAGCGCGCCGTACCTGCCGTCGTAGTGGGTGAGTGCCAGCCACCGACCGTCGACGGTGACCGTCTTGACCCTCCCCTCGGGGAGGTCATCGAGGTCGGCGATCTTGTGCCAGCGCGACTCCATGGGCTGAGAACCTGCCATGGATCGAATCTACTTCGAGGTTCCTACTACCGATCGTCCTCGGCCGGTTGTGAGTCCTGGCTCAGGAGTTCGACTTGCTCGCGGTCCTCGCTCCACTCCGCAAGGGTCGAAGTAATGAACGACCGCGCCCGTTCGAGCATCTGTTCGGCATCGCCGGCGGAACGCAACATCGGCTCCCCGAACCGGATACGCACCCGGGAACCGAAGCGGATCGGCGTCATCCGGTGGAGCCGCCAAGATCCATCGATGACCGTGGGGATCACGGGCAGCCGATCCGCCGTCTCGAGCAGCGCAATGGAACCGGCCCGCTTGAAGGGCTTCAGTTCCGACCCTCCCGACCGCGTCCCCTCGGGGAAGATGACCACGCTGACGTTGCGTTCCTGGGCTACCGCGGCCATCTCGGTGATCGCCGTGACCGCCTGTCCGCGGTCGGTTCGTTCGATCAGGGCGTTCCCACCGTGCTTCAGGTTCAGGGAGATGCTGGGGATCCACTTGCCCAACTCCGCCTTGGCCACGTACTTGGGGAAGTTGGTGAAGAGCCAGCCACCGATCATGGCGATGTCGAGCAGGCTCTGATGATTCGAGATGATGACGTATCCGGTCCGGGGCCGGATCGAGGGGTGGCGTTCGACGTCGATGGTCGTTCCCGACAGCCGGAACAACTCGGCCAGCGTTCTCTGGAGGGCGGCCATCACGAACTCGAATGCACGCAATGAGAACGGACGGACCACCCGTCCGGCAATGTCGAAGGCGAGCAGGGTGACACCGAACAACGTCAAGGTGATCGCGGTTGTGGCCCATTCGACGATGCGACGCATCACCGAAGTCTAGGAAGCGAACGCTCGACAGTCCGGGAACGGTGACCGGGTTTCTGCGCCGTGCGCACCCTTCAAGCGGTTGAAGTGAGCCGGTCGCCGCCAGGCAACCCATGTCCATACCGACCGCCGGGCCGCCGTCCGCAGGCCGCCTGGGGTGCGTCCGAACCCCGGTTTCCTAGGTGTGACGACCGGGGAGGTTGTTCTTGGCGGGATGGTGTGAACGGATGAGGTGAGCCCTCCGAGCGAGACTGTGGGTTGAAACGACTCACATCTCAGCAAGGAGGGCTCGTGTCACACGCTAGAAGCCAGCATCCGAATGCGCCGTTCACGCCGGAGGGTCGGCGCCGTATGGTCGATTGTGTCCTGGTCAGGCATTGGACGATCGAGGCAACGGCGGAACGGTTCCAGGTCGACGCCAAGACGGTGCGGAAGTGGCGAGACCGGTTCCTGGCCGAAGGGCCAGCAGGGCTTCGGGATCGGTCGTCTCGTCCGCATTCGTCTCCCAACCGCACCCCCAGGTCGATCCGTCGGCAGGTGATCCGGTTGCGGAAGAAGCGTCGCAAGGGCGCGGCCTGGATCGCATTCCAGGTCGGGCTGGCAGCCTCGACGGTCCAGAACATCCTCAACCAGGCGGGACTGGGAAGACTGGATCGGGGTGATCGGGCCACCGCAACCGAACCGGTCCGCCGGTATCAGCGGGAACGGCCGGGCGAGTTGATCCACGTTGACATCAAGAAGCTGGCTCGGATCCCAGCTGGGGGCGGCTGGCGGATGCACGGCAGGGGCAACGACGCCTACCGAGGTCATTCGGGTGCCGGCTACGCCTACCTGCATTCGGCCATCGACGACCGGACCCGCATCGTCTACTCCGAGATCCACCCAGACGAACAAGCCACCACCGCTGCTGGGTTCTGGACCAGAGCCGCCGCCTTCTACTCGAGCCTGGGTATCACGTGTGAGCGGGTGATCACCGACAACGGGTCTTGTTACCGATCCCGCCTCTGGCACGAGACGTGTGCTGCAACCGGCACGACTGTGAAGAAGACTCGCCCGTATCGGCCTCAGACCAACGGCAAGATCGAACGGTTCCATCGCATCCTGTTGGAGGAATGGGCCTACATCTGTGACTGGACGTCAGACCAAGACCGGACGGACGCCTACGACGGGTTCATCCACTTCTACAATCACCACCGACCCCACGGAGCGCTCGGATGGGCCACCCCCATCCACATCATCCGGGACAACCTCCCCGCGTTCCACACCTAGGGAGCGCCGGATGCGAGGTAGGACTCGAATCGCGTGAAGGAATCGACCACGGCCTGGACCAGGATTGGCCGGTGCCGCGCCAGCAAGGTTCCATGGCCGGCCTCCACCCAGCGAATCTCGGCGTCCCAGTGCCGGGCGAGGAGCGCACTCGCCTCGGGCGGAACAAAACCATCGGCGGTGGCCGCCACCAGGACCGCGGTGGCGAGATGGGGGAGGGGAGGCCGGTGCAACGTCGAGGCCGTGTCGAGTACTGCCCGCATCGTGTCGATCCTTCCCTCGAAGGACTTCCAATCGACTCCGTTGCGGATCATTCCGTCAAAGACCACCGCTTCCGGGGAGTAGCTCGCCGCGAGCGGAGCGACCGCCACGGGATCGGCCGACATGGCGGCCGCCAGGGCGGCCAGACTGCCACCCATCGAGTAGCCGGTCAGGCCGGGAGTCCCTTCCTCGGCGGCGACCCGAGTCAAGGCGATGCCTTCTGCCACCGTTCCGAATCCGAGGGTCATGAAGTCCGCCAGCGTGCGAATCGGCTGCGGTGGCGCGTCATGGCGCCGTCGACTGCCGTACAACGGGGCCTCCAGCATCATCACCGAGATTCCGCTTGCAACCATTGCGCCGGCCAGCTTTCGGCGTTCGAGGAAGCCTTCGTCGTTCCAAGCCGGAAGCATGACCGCCACTCGCGTATCGCCTGCCGGCGGACTCCACCACTCCACCGATCCTGCTCTCGCCTCAATCGGAAGGAGGTGCGCAACCGGAGACGCATACGTTCCCTTGCGAATCCGGATCCCGCGGTGTTCCTCCTTCGGACGCCACACGACCGCCGCCGGCTCGACGGAGAAACCGTCCATCTCGACCGACGTCAGGCGATGGATGACGCTCTCATCTCCCCACCCATCCGGGAACACGCTGCGGCGACGGCGATCCAGCCTGATGAAGGCGCCACCCAGCAGGTCCAGGCGCGGTCGGAAGGGAGGAGTCGTAGTGCCACTCATTGGATCGAACCATCATCGACGTCGGTGGCCTCGAGGTCTTCGAAGGTCTCTCGACGGACCGCCAGGTGGGCGCTGCCACCGTCGACAAAGACCACCGGAGGTCGGAGGACCTTGTTGTAATTGGACCCCATCGAGTGGCCGTAGGCCCCGGTTACCGGGGTTGCCACGAGGTCGCCCGGTGAGAGCCCCGGCGGCACCCGGCCCTCCTTGACCAGCACGTCTCCGGATTCACAGTGCTTGCCGACGAGCCGGATCGGCATCGTCCGCTCGGCACCGACGTCCGTCGGTGAGAATGTCTCGTATCCCGATCCGTAGAGAACCGGTCTGGGGTTGTCGCTCATCCCACCGTCGACTGCCACGTACGTTCGCACCTCGGGGATCGTCTTGACGGTTCCCACGGTGTAGACGGTGATGGCCGCACCGGCGACGATCGCCCGACCAGGTTCGACCGACAACGCCCGATCGACCCCGAGTTCTGCGGCAGTGTCCAGCAGCACCTGCGACCAGGTCTCGATCGATGGCGCCTCCTCGCCGTCCACGTACGCCACCCCCAGGCCTCCGCCGATGGAGAGCTCCGGCAAGGGGTACGCGGCGGAGGCCTCCCAGACGACTCCCAAGGCTTCGCGAAAGGACTCGACTCGAAAGACCTGCGAGCCGATGTGGGCGTGGGTACCGATCAGCTCCATGGCGTCGGAGGCGAGGGCGCGCCGGACGGCTTCGTCGGCAGCTCCGGTCGACACGGTGAAGCCGAACTTGGTGTCATCCTGGCCGGTCGACGTGTACTCGTGCGTGTGCGCTTCGATGCCCGGGGTGATCCTGAGCAGGACCCGCGGAACCGGATATCCCTGCCGGTGAAGGAACTCGAGGCGGGTCATCTCGTCGAAGCTGTCCACGACGATGCAGCCGACGCCCGATCGCAGGGCAAGAACCAGTTCCATCTCGGACTTGTTGTTTCCGTGGAACACGAGCCGGTTGGCCGGGACGCCGGCCGATAGGACGGTGTGCAGCTCACCGCCGCTGGCGACGTCGAGCCGCATCCTTTGGTTGTGCACCAATCGGGCCATCGCACGACACAGGAACGCCTTCGACGCATAGATCGCTCCGTCTCCGAACGCCTGCACGACCGCTGCCGCCCGCCGCCGGATGTGGGCGGCGTCGTAGACGAACAGCGGGGTCCCGAACGCACCTGCCAGATCGGAGACACGGCAGCCACCGATGGCCAGTTCTCCGTCGGGTTCGACGCTCGAAGTGTCGGGAAGGAGAAGCAGGGGCAGCGAAGACATGGTCGGCGATCCTACGCCGGCGGTCGACCGGACGGTGAGGACCCGTCAGCCGGTGCGGGGCTTCTCGGTGTGGCGTCGATAGAGGTACAGCCAGCCGAGCCCGTGGAGGGTGACACCCAGCGCCAACATGCCGGCCATGATCCACTCGCCGAACGCGGCCGCCGCCAGCCCCGCCAACGCCGCCGCGATCACCAAGGCGGTACGAACTCCATTCAGCGGCCCGAACATGGAGCGGATGCTAGTGGTTGGCAGGAAGCACACATCATGCACCGGCGCCGGGATGGGTTCGACAACACACCGATCTGAATCTGTGATTGTATAGGGTCGGAGCCGGGTACACCGGTGTGGGAGTGTGACGGCGAGTCGTGGGAGTGGCGAGTCCGATGTGGGGGCAATACAAGGCGCGTGATCGACGAGTTCGGACGGGCATGGTCGTCCGGCTGTCGACGATCCTGGTCGTCGTCTCGATGCTGTTGGTGCCCGCCGGCATGGCGACGGCCGATCCCGTTCCCTATCCGACCGACCCGCTGGTGTCGTGGCGAACCAACGGAACGGTGTACGCCGTTCACATCCGGGGCGATGTCGTGTATTTGGGCGGCTCGTTCTCCGAGATGGTGTCGCCGGACGGTGGGACCCGCCTCGAACGACGAAACATGGCTGCCATCAGCCGGACGACCGGGGATCTCCTGCCGTTCCGGGCAGACACCGACGGCACGGTGCGCGCCATCGAGTCCTATGCGAGCAGAATCCTGATCGGCGGTTCGTTTGGAACCATCAACGGTCAGAGCCGCGGTCGGCTGGCAGCAGTGGACGCCACGACGGGAACCGTCCATACCTCTTTCGACGCCTCCCCCTCCGCTTCGGTCTATGCCCTGGAGTTGGCGGGAGACACCCTCTACGTCGGTGGTGCCTTCGGGAAGATCGAAGGCCAGTCATTCCCCAAGCTGGCGGCGCTCGATGCGGCCAGCGGATCGATCCGCACGGGATTCCGTCCAAACCCGGATGGGACCGTCCGGGCCATCTCGGCCACCGCCGACGGCTCCCGACTGTTTGCAGGCGGCGCCTTCACCAGCCTCGACGGGGTGACCCATCGCTACCTCTCCGAACTGAACCCGACAACCGGCGGGGTGGTCGGTCCGAAGTACACCGACATCGGAGTGCAGGTCATCGCCATGGACATTCTGCCCGACGCCTCCCAAGTGTTCGCCGGGGTGGCCGGGGTTCAGAACCGGGTCACGGCCTACTCGACGACATCGGCGGCCCGCATCTGGTCGCAGCAGGCGATGGGCGACGTCCAGGCGATCCGCTACGCCGCGGGCAACGTCTACTTCGGATTCCACGAGGGCTTCGCCGGCGACGAGACGGTCCGCCTCCTGGCTGCGGACGCACAGACCGGGGTGCTCGAGCCCGACTTTCGCCCGGTGATCGATTCGTTCTACGGGGTTTGGGCGCTGGACGCCACTTCCCAAACGCTGGCGGTGGGAGGCCAGTTCAACAACTTCTCCGGGAGATTCACCCGAGGAATCGCAGTTCTCAATACCCCCCAGGGTCCGCCGGATACGGAGGCGCCGTCGGTGCCGGTGGGGTTGGTGGCGGATGAGGTGACCGCGTCGAGTGTGTCGTTGTCGTGGGATGCGTCGACGGACAATGTGGCGGTGGATGAGTATGTGGTGTCCCGGGACGGGGTGGCGGTGGGGTCGACTCCGTCGACGTCGTTTGTGAATGGTGGGCTGGTGGCTTCCACTGCCTACACCTATACGGTGGAGGCGTTCGATGCGGCCGGGAACGGTTCTGGGGAGTCGGATCCGCTGACGGTGACCACCACCGAGCCGCCGCCGGGTCCGGTCACGTTGGTGGGGGCGGGGTCGGTATGGCGGTATCTGGACGACGGTTCGTCACCGACCGGTTGGAACCAGTCGGGTTTCGACGATTCGGGATGGACGTCGGGAGCGGCCCAGCTGGGGTATGGCGATGGTGACGAGGCCACGGTGGTCGACCGCAACGGGCTCACCACCTATTTCCGGCACACCTTCAACGCGGCCAACACCGCCCAGAGTCTGGACCTGTCGGTGCTCCGCGACGACGGGGTGGTCGTCTACCTGAACGGCACCGAGATCTGGCGCAACAACATGCCCACCGGCACCATCACCAACACCACCCCGGCCAGTGGCGGCGTGGCCGGTGCTGCCGAGTCGGCGTGGAGTGACGTGGGTCTCGACCCTCACTTCTGATGGCGGGCACGAATGTGATCGCTGCGGAAATCCCTCACTTCTGATGGCGGGCACGAATGTGATCGCTGCGGAAATCCATCAGATCTCCAGTGCCAGTTCGGATATCAGTTTTGATTTGGAGCTGGTGGCGGTGTTGGACGAGGGGCCTCCACCTCCGCCGGATACGGAGGCGCCGTCGGTGCCGGTGGGGTTGGTGGCGGATGAGGTGACCGCGTCGAGTGTGTCGTTGTCGTGGGATGCGTCGACGGACAATGTGGCGGTGGATGAGTATGTGGTGTCCCGGGACGGGGTGGCGGTGGGGTCGACTCCGTCGACGTCGTTTGTGAATGGTGGGCTGGTGGCTTCCACTGCCTACACCTATACGGTGGAGGCGTTCGATGCGGCCGGGAACGGTTCTGGGGAGTCGGATCCGCTGACGGTGACCACCACCGAGCCGCCGCCGGGTCCGGTCACGTTGGTGGGGGCGGGGTCGGTATGGCGGTATCTGGACGACGGTTCGTCACCGTTGGAACCAGTCGGGTTTCGACGATTCGGGATGGACGTCGGGAGCGGCCCAGCTGGGGTATGGCGATGGTGACGAGGCCACGGTGGTCGACCGCAACGGGCTCACCACCTATTTCCGGCACACCTTCAACGCGGCCAACACCGCCCAGAGTCTGGACCTGTCGGTGCTCCGCGACGACGGGGTGGTCGTCTACCTGAACGGCACCGAGATCTGGCGCAACAACATGCCCACCGGCACCATCACCAACACCACCCGGCATCCGGCACGATCGCCGGCTCGGCCGAGGACGGTTCACCACTGTCGATGGGCGACGAGCTGGTGGCCGGTGTGATCGTCGCCGTCGAGATCCATCAACGCAGCTGCCAGTTCGGATATCAGTTTTGATTTGGAGCTGGTGGCGGTGTTGGACGAGGGGCCTCCACCTCCGCCGGATACGGAGGCGCCGTCGGTGCCGGTGGGGTTGGTGGCGGATGAGGTGACCGCGTCGAGTGTGTCGTTGTCGTGGGATGCGTCGACGGACAATGTGGCGGTGGATGAGTATGTGGTGTCCCGGGACGGGGTGGCGGTGGGGTCGACTCCGTCGACGTCGTTTGTGAATGGTGGGCTGGTGGCTTCCACTGCCTACACCTATACGGTGGAGGCGTTCGATGCGGCCGGGAACGGTTCTGGGGAGTCGGATCCGCTGACGGTGACCACCACCGAGCCGCCGCCGGGTCCGGTCACGTTGGTGGGGGCGGGGTCGGTATGGCGGTATCTGGACGACGGTTCGTCACCGGCCGGTTGGAACCAGTCGGGTTTCGACGATTCGGGATGGACGTCGGGAGCGGCCCAGCTGGGGTATGGCGATGGTGACGAGGCCACGGTGGTCGACCGCAACGGGCTCACCACCTATTTCCGGCACACCTTCAACGCGGCCAACACCGCCCAGAGTCTGGACCTGTCGGTGCTCCGCGACGACGGGGTGGTCGTCTACCTGAACGGCACCGAGATCTGGCGCAACAACATGCCCACCGGCACCATCACCAACACCACCCGAGCATCCGGCCACGTCAGCGGCACGGGCGAGCGGCAATGGATCGACGTCACCGTCCCTGGAGCGGGTTTGTCCGTCGGCACGAACGTGATCGCGGTCGAAATCCACCAGAGCTCACCGAACAGCTCCGACATCAGCTTCGACCTCGAACTGGTGGGCTGACTACGAGCCGATGACGACAAAGGCCGAGAGCGCGATCCGCTCGTTCGTGGAGCGCTCGGGATCGGTGTACATCGCGGCGATGGCCTGCTGCGCGGTTCCGCCACGCAACAGGCGGCGGTGCAGCTCGATCATCAAGGGTCCTGTCTCTTCGTCGGGGATGGGCACGATCGGCGCCACGATCGTCGAGACACCCAGGTGGAGGAGGGCGGATGCGAATCCGAGAATCTCGTCGCCGACCAGCACGTCGGAGACGCCGGTGTCGCAGGAGGGCATGATGACGGTGGACGGTGGGTTGGTGAGCTGCTCGAGCTCGTAGACCGTCAACGGTCCGTCAGCCAAACGAAGCGAGCTGAACAGCGGGTTGTCGGATCGAAATGTCCCGTGCGCTGCCAGATGCACGATGTCGGCTTCCTCCAGGGTTTGGATGACGCGGTCGCAGGTGGCATTCCGTCCAGTGAGACGAGTTCGCACGGGATAGAGCCGCGACAGCCGTTCCACCTCCCGGCGGGCTCCCGGGAGGTCGGGTCCGGCGATCAGTCCGGCGTGGCTCGTCGCCGACAACGGGCGGCGCAGCCGCTCGGCCCGCAACCAGGCGGAGATCGACGGGGCGACCAACACCTCCGTCTTCCCTCCGATCGCAGTCCACGGCAGCCGGTGCATCACTCCCGTGGGAATCACGATGACCGAATCGCGTTCCTCGTTGCCTCCGTCGAGGATGAGATCCCGGAGCTCGGTGGTGTCGGTCTCGAACGCTTCCCGGGCGTGGTGAGCAGACGTCTCCGACATCGGTGACCGCTGCCCGAGCGCCGATCGGGCGAGTCGCTGGAGCGTGAAGGTCAACCCGGTGGCCAGCCGGTCGAGCCGATCCCATTCGATCGAGTCTCTCCGATTCGCCTCGTCCCCTCGGATCGAAATGGCGTGGATGCGGTCTCCACTCTCCGCGAAGGACAGCAGCGTCCGGCCATCGAGGGCCTCCTCGATCGCCGAGCGGGAGAACGGGGTGTCCTCGGCATCTCCCTGAGGTCTCGATCGGCGCATTCGATGCCGGATCACATCCTCGAGGTGACGACGCTCGCGACGGATGGAGTCGACATCGTCCACGTGACCTGCGTGGAGTTGCGTCTCGAGGTTTCGGAGCCGTGCCATCGACTCGTGCAGTTCGGGGTCGTCGGGCAGGCTGGGAGGAGGGGCCCGAAGGGAGGCTGCTCGCCAGCGTTCTACTGCGTCGACCATCTGCCAGGGGTCGTCGGAGAGCGACACGAGATGAAGTGCGAGGTTGAAGAGCTCACGACCGAGCACGGCCGCGTGTGCGCGCAGCTCGACCGAACCGATGGTTGCCCGGTACTCGTCGAGGAGGAGGAGTGCCTCATCGAGTGCTTGGCGACACCCGCCGAGATCGTCCTGGGCCATCGCCAGGAGTGCCGCCGCGTGCCGGGACTCGACCCGCTCCAGGATCGGCGCATCGAAGTCGACCTCGGCGAGCCGACTCAGTATCCGCTCGGCAGACCCGATGTCCCCGTTCCGCGCCGCACGCCGGGCGATCACCAGTTCCGCCTGGCGAGCCTCTGCGTACCACCCCCGTTCCCGCAATTCCCGGACGAGATCATCCATCTCGCTCGGCTCGAGCAGGTCGGCCTCGGGTCGGGCCGCCACCCTCATCAGCCGGGCGATCAGCGCCCAACTGTGGCGCCCCTGACGTACGAAGGTCTCCTCGGCCACGGCCGCCCGGCTCTCCGAGGCCTCGTGATCTCCGGCGACCAGTGCCACCCGGGCGGCCAGCAGAAGCGCCTCGGACGTGTCGACCTCGCTTCCTGCGGCTCGCAGCAGTTCAATGCCATGTTCCAGTGACTCGATGGCCTCGGAGAACAGGCCAGCCTGACCGAGAACCTCCGCCCGGTCGATGCCAAGAACCGCAATGCGTTCGGCTGGGAGTCGAAGCTCTTCATACAGCCGGGCGGCGACCTCGAAGCGCTCCAGCGACTCGGCGACCGATCCCATCCGTCCATAGACGAAGGCCAGGTTGCCGAGCGTCATGGCCTCCAGCATCCTCTGGCCGGACTGGCGTGCCAACTCGATCGATCGCTCCAACCGTCGAACCGCCTGATGAGGCAGTCCCTGATAGGCGAGCATCACCCCGACGTTTCCGAGGGCACCGGCGGCCGGAACGACGTCACCGCCTGCCAGCAGGCCCTCGATCGCCTCGTCGTATGCCTGCGAGGCTCCCGTGACGTCGCCCTTCCGCTGGAGTGCCAGCGCCATCTGCATCTGGTTTCGAGCTGCTGCCAGCCCCGTCAGCCACGCCGAAGCCTCTTCGATGAGGTCGAGGGCCGCGTCCAGCTCTCCCTGGCGGATGAGAACGACGGCAAGCGAACTCCGTACCTGCGCGGCCTTCTCGTGCTCCTCTTCGGCGGCCAACGCTGCCGAAGCTCTGGACAAGACACGGTGAGCGAGCTCGAGGTCCATCTGCTCGCGGGCTCCCAACCCGAGGGCCCACAGGGCCATCCCTTCGTCGACCGGGTGGAGTTCTTCCTCGGATGCGAGGATGCCCTCGGCTTGTGCCATTGCAGCCACAGGATCGGCCGTGGCGAGTTCGACCAGCGTCTCGAGCTCTGGAATCCGCACGACCATGCGCCGGAGATGGTAGGAAGCGTGTATCAGGGAGCGCGCCCGAGAGTCGTGTTGACCGAGGAGGTATCCAATGTCGGATGATGGCCGCCGTTCGCACGGCACCGGATCGAATGACGCGCCCGATGACGGGAGGACCCAAGACCCGGAAGACCCCGGGAGTCCGGTTCCTCCACCGCCTCCGCCTCCGGAGGGGCTTCAGGAGCAACGCCGCCGGTGGCTTCGCCGGCTCTCGGCCGCCGGTATCACCACCGCAGGGAGCGGCAGCGGCGCACCGTACCGGCGTCAGGAGCTTCTCGTCGAGGCGACCGATCGGGGTCGTTCCCTCCTCTCGGAGCGTTTTGGAGACGAGGTCGAGTTCAGCGAACGCATCATCTCCGACCTGTTCAAGGCCAGGGTCCCCGCCGATGCTCGTGAGACCCGGGATTGGCTGCGGAGGCAAGGGGTGCGCGCCTCGCTGAACTCCGTACTGTTCGCCAATCCGGACTACTACGGCAATCCCGACTACTACGGCAACCCGGACTACTACGGCAACCCCTTCTACTACGGCAACCCCGACTACTACGGCAACCCGTTCTATTACGGGAATCCTCAGATCAACTCAGCGAGAAAGGCGGTCGAGCCACCGGAGTGGGAGGATCCGGTCCAAGGCAAGACCCGGCCCGTCGTGGCGATCTTCGACACCGGGCTGGAAACCACCGACAAGTACACCGCGCCCAGGCATCCCCGCCTCCAGGGGTTCGTGGACATCCACGCGCCGTGGCGAGACGGGGACGACAGGACGATACCGGTCGACGAAGACCGGACCGACAACGAACCCGACCAGATGTTGGACCGGGTCGCCGGCCACGGAACCTTCATCGCCGGCATCATTCGCCGTCTTGCGCCCGAGGCAACCATCGCCATCGAGGGCGTGCTGTCCAGCTTCGGCGACGGGGACGACTGGCAGATCGCCGAGGGCCTCGAACGGCTCCGAAGCCGGGTGAAGCCCGACATCGTCAACCTCTCATTCGGCGGGTACGCCGAGCCGGGGGAGGAGACCCCGGCGATCAAGGGTGTGATCGAGAGATTCCACGAGGAAGGGATCGTGGTGGTGGCCTCGGCCGGCAATGACCGCTCGTGTGAGGCCCCGTGGCCGGCCATCATGGATGAGGTGATCGCGGTGGGAGCGCTCGATTGCTCGAACCCCGCGGGATTCACGAACCATGGACCATGGGTAGACGCCTGCGCACCCGGCGTGGACGTCACTTCGACGTTCGTCCATTTCCAGGGGCCGCTGGTGCAAACCGATCCTCCTGACATCGCTCAGGAGATCCTGGACGTGAACGGGACCGACCCCGACGACTTCGAGGGCTGGGCGACATGGTCGGGGACCTCCTTCGCAGCGCCGGCGGTGGCCGCCGCCATCGCCCGAGAGATGATCCGGACCGGTGTCGATGCGACCCGGGCTGCCGGCGACGTCGTCCATGCCGAGGGGCTGTTCCGCATTCCCGACCTTGGAACGGTCGTGAACATGCCCATCGAAGGCCCGTACCGGCCGAGCTGAGCTCGTTGGCGCCGCCCACTCAAGAGGAGGTTCTGGCCACCCTTCTCGGGGCGTCCGGCAGGTTGTCGGCTCGTACCGCCAGCTCGGCCATCCCGGCTGATCAGCCGGTGGCGTGGGAGCCAAGAGGCCAGGCTCCCGCGCGGCCGGTCGTCGCCGTCCTCGATTCGGGGATCGACAGCGAGGAGGGCGTTCCGCGTCATCCTCGCTTGGTCGACCACGTCCTGGTCTACGACACCGGCTGGTGCTCGCCGTATGACATCAACGACACCGACCCACCCGATGCCGACCGAGATGGCATCCTCGACTCCATTGCCGGCCATGGCACCTTCATCGCCGGCATCGTTCGGAGGCTGGCGCCCGACGCAGACATCCACGTCGAAGGTGTGCTCTCCAGCTTCGGTGAGGGCGACGACGACGACATCGCCGGGGGAGTGCGACAGATGCTGGATCGTGTCCGGCCGGACATCGTCAATCTGTCGTTCAGCGCGTTCACCGATGATGACCAGCCGCCACCCAAAATGGTGGAGATCATCGACGACATCGTCGATTCCGGTGCGGTGGTGGTGGCATCTGCCGGCAACGACGCCACCCATCGTCCAGCGTGGCCGGCGGCGGACCCGCGGGTCATTGCAGTCGCCGGTCTGGGCTCCCGGGGTCCGGCCCGTTTCACCAACCGGGGCTCCTGGGTGGATGCATGTGCCCCGGCGGTGGGTGTCCTTTCCACCTTTCTGGAGTTCGACGGCCCTCGAGATGAGCGGTCGGAGATGGCGCGCCTGTCAGAGGAGGTCTTCGGGCGCGACATCGACCATTTCTCTGGCTGGGCGGTGTGGAGCGGGACGTCGTTCGCCGCTCCGACCGTGGCCGCCGCCATTGCCGCCGAGATGCTGCGTGGAGGAGCCGAGTCGGCCGAGGCAGCCGATCGTGTGGTGGGGAGCGGCGGCCTGTTCCGTTTGCCCGACCTGGGAACGGTCGTCAACGGACCGCGGTCACGTCTACCGGCGGATTGACGTCTGGGTTTCGCCTCCGAGGACGAAGCCGGCGATGGCCCGGCCCTGACCATCCTCGGTCCGACTAGGTTCGATGGTTCTCGACGAAGGGAACTTCCATGCTCACCCGCGAATCGACGGCAACCTGGAATGGCAGCATCGGCGATGGTTCCGGAACCATGCGATTCGGAGAGTTCGAGGGGACCTTCTCAGTTCCCTCTCGCTTCGACAACGAGGAGGGAACCAACCCGGAGGAGATGCTGGCCGCAGCGCACGCCGGATGCTTCTCGATGCAGCTCTCCGCGCTGCTCACTCGTGCCGGTCATGCACCGGAGCGGATCGACACCAGTGCCGTCGTCACGCTCGATCGGGTGGGGGAGGGGTGGGGTATCACCAAGATCGCACTGTCGACCGTCGGCCATGTGAGCGGCATCGACGAAGCGACCTTCCGGGATCATGCCAACACCGCCAAGGACACCTGTCCGGTCTCCCAAGCCCTGGCGGCGGTTCCCGATATCACCCTCGAGGCTTCGCTGAGCGCCTGAGCAATCATCAGACACGCGCCGATGCCCCGCCGACCGGCGGGGTTGGCGTTCTGCGGGTTGGGGAGACGGAGGGGGACCGGGAGAGAAGCGCGACTCAGGCGGGAGGGTCGGACGAAGGCTCATGGGGAAGGAACCTGATTCGTCCGGGGGCACTGTCCGGATCGATCCGGAATCCACGTCGATGGATGACGACGTGATGGTGGAACCAACACAGCAGCGTCAGGTTGGCCGGGTCGTCATCGCCACCGTCGACTCGGTGGCGAATGTGATGAGGCTGGAGTCGGTGGGTGTTGGTGCAGCCGTCGACGGTACAGATGCGGTCGCGCTGATGGATGGCGCGACGGAGCCGTTCCGGAAGGGTTCTGGTCCTGTGCCCGACGCCGAGCAACCGGCCATCGGCGGTGAGGGCATTCACCTCGACGACGGCGTCGCAGAGGATCGCCTCCAATGCGGCCGGCCCCAATCGGAGTCCTGACAACGTGGTGACTCCTGCCTCACCATTCGTGGGTGCAGCGTCTCGAGCATCGACCAACACCGTGACGGTGGCGGAGGCGCTGATGCCGTCGCTCGGACGCGACTCGATCACGATGCTGGCGAGCGCGTCGGCCAGGCGGGCGCGGCGTGGCTCTCGTTCTCCCGACGGGAGCGAGGGAATCCCGTCGGCTGCGGCGCCGAGTACACGATGGAATGCCTCGGCATCGATGTCGACGAGCTCTCCGTGCAGGCGGAGCGCGGTGTTGTCGAGGGTGGGCTGGACGACCAGATACCGATCGGAGTGGCGGCGGCGCTCCTGAGCACGGGAGAACCGCCGCCGGTGGGCGACGTGGTGACGAACCCGAGGAATTGACATCCCAGCACACGCTGGCAGCGGATCATCCGACTCCAGACGGCTGACCTCGACCGCTCGGTCGTAGCTGATGGCGCCGGCCTCGAGCGCCACACGAACCGTCTTGGGTGCACCGAGCGCCGTGCGGGCGAGCGTCTCACCGGTCTCGGGAGCGACGTCCAGCCGAGCAGCGGTCCACTCGGCGAGATGTCGGCAACCATCGGACATCGGAACCTGCCTCCGATCGACCTCGCCAAGGAGCTCCATCTGTCGGGCTCGGCTGGTGGCGATGATCCGCTCCAACGCCACCAGCTCGACCTCGATCGAGTCGGTCGTTCGGGATTCGAGGGTGATGCCGACGTCCACTTGGTGCCTCCCGTGGCTGCCTCCGCATGTCTCGACGGTTGCGGCCACTGTCGGATTCTCATTGCGCCGGCGCCTGCTGGTTGGGGATGGTGGTCGCCAGGGCCGGCTCTCAAGTGGGGAAGTACGTCACATTCTATCGAACGTGTGTTCGATCGTCAAGACCGGATCGACATTCGTCGAAACCGACCGCCTCAGTATTTCACCGGGACAAAGGTCTGCTCGTGCATCGGCGGCCGGACGTAGGGGATGTCCTTCATGTCCGGCAGTTCAACCGGGTCCGGCACGACGTCGGCGTAGTCGAACTGGCTGAGCATGTGGGAGATGCAGTTGAGCCGTGCGTTCCGCTTGTCGTCTGACGGGACCACGAACCAAGGCGCCTGCTTGATGTCGGTGTACTGGAAGGTGGTGTCCTTGGCCATCGAGTACTTCACGTACAGCTCATGTTCGGCCAGGTCCATGTCCGAGAGTTTCCAGCGCTTGAGCGGCTCCTGGTTCCTGGATTCGAAGCGCTTCCGCTGCTCGTCGTAGCTGACCGAGAACCAGTACTTCAGCAGCTTGATTCCGGAACGGACCAGCATGCGCTCGAACTCCGGGCACGAACGGAGGAACTCTTGGTGCTCTTCCGGCGTGCAGAAGCCCATCACCCACTCCACGTTCGAGCGGTTGTACCAACTCCGGTCGAACAGCACGATCTCACCGGCCGCCGGCAAATGCTCTACATACCGCTGGAAGTACCACTGGGTGGTCTCGCGCTCGGTGGGCTTGGGGAGTGCCACCACCCGCACGATCCGAGAGTTGGTCCGCTCGGTGATGCGCTTGATCACGCCACCCTTCCCAGCCGAACCTCGACCTTCGAAGATGATCGCCGCCTTGATGCCCTTCTCCTGGACCCAGTACTGGAGCTTGACCAGCTCTTCCTGCAACCGGGCCAGCTCGGCCTCGTAGTAGGACTTCTTCAAACGGCCCTTCTTGTTGTAGACGCTCGGGTCGCGCTCGGCCGCGGCGGGCGCCACATCGTCTGCGCCGGCGGGCGGCTTCTTCTTCGTCGTCGACATGGTGACTCTCCTGTGTGGCCGGGGACACCCATTGTGCACATGGAGTTCACCTGACGTCCACCGGAAGCGCTTACACGAGGGTCGGCAGCACGGCTATAGTTCCGTCACTGTGACGTTTCAGAGTCGGGCAGATGAACGACGGTGCCAATGGTGTGGGGCGGAGTTCCGAGTTCCGTCAGGGCCCGGTCGTCCGCCGACGTACTGTCGGCCATCTCACCGCCAGCGGGCGTACGAAGCGCGCAAGGCAGCGGCCGGGTATGGGCTCGGGCGCCGAGATGTCTTGATCGATCGATCGTCCTTCGAGGCGATCCGTGATCTGCTGTATCGCATCGAGAGTGCACTCGACGACGTCGAGGCCGATCTGGAGGAATCGGACCGACCGACGGAGGTCCGGGCCGCTCTCAGCCACCTCATCGACGCCGTCGGCGACGTCCGCTCGATCTCCTTCGAACCGAGGGCGCTGGGGCCGGATCAGTGAAGCAAAATGGTGCTCGTTCCCGTCACAGTGATGGAATATGCGACGACCCCGGGGGAGCCACAAATGGGTGGGTCCGGGGGTTCGATACGTAGGTTGGCACGCGCTTGTGGTTGCATGCCGGTCGTGAAGAGCAATACACCCGACCTGACCGTCTACGGTGCCCAGTGGTGTGGCGACTGTCGGCGCTCCAAGCGGTTGCTGGACGACCGGAACGTCTCATATCGCTGGGTCGACCTCGAGTCCGAACCCGACGCAACCGCAGCGGTCCTCGAACGGAACGATGGAAGGCGGATCATCCCGACCATCGTCTTCCCAGACGGAACCCACTTGGCCGAACCGTCCGACGATGAGTTGTCGTCGAAGCTGTCCGCTCACGGATTGCTCTGAAGCCCACGCCGGACGCACCCGATACGCCCATAATCTACGTTATGTAAAGCTATCCTTGCCCCCAAGGGTGCCATACGCGATAGGCGCCTGTCCGATCTCACCTCCGCCGGCCTCGGTCCACCAGCGCACGTCGTGCGCCGCCGACCACTCGTCCAACTCGCTGCCGTGACCGTTGGCCGCCGGACACCCCGCGACTGCGAACCATTCTCTGCCGCTGACAACCCTGTCCGGTTCAACCCGCTGGTCGGTAGCACCTCACGCTCACCGACTGGGCGCGAGTCCAGCCTGTCTTCATCCGAGAGGCCTGGCCTCTGTTGTCCGGCGAGTCGATCGAGCATCTGCTTGCCGATCCCCACTCGAGCGGGGGCCGGTCAATGTGAGCAACGCCGGACGGACCCGGGTCCTAGCCAGCTCGGCCAAGCTGGCGGGCCGCCTGCTTCACACGTTCCGGCATAGCGCCATCGGCCGCACCACACATCGGGCCGGGCCGTACCCGCTCTGCGTTGGCTGGATCTCGGGCGGCCCATGGGCTTGGACGTCGACGGTGCGCCAGATCGCCCAGGCCGACGAACAGTTCACCGCCGACGCCGAAACCTACTATCAAGACATCAGCGTTCCGACGCTCATCGTGTGGCGCACCGCCGACGAGTGGATACCCATCGACCGGGCTCACCGGTTGGCATCACTGACTCCCGACGCCACCCTGGAGATCATCGACGGCGCCGGCCACCTCTCAATCCCATCCTCCACCAATGGCTCGCCTCATCGCTCCCCGAACAGCAGTGACGCCCACGGCCGACTCCGCGGTGTCGAAGACGCTCGTACCGCCGCCGACGCACCGGAGACCCGCTCGCGAACACCTACCACCACCAACATCGCCGGGTTCGCCCGGCTCGCCGTGGTCGGAACCGGCTCCGCCTACGCCAACTGGTTCCGCGCCATCCACGTCTGGCCGTCCGTGCGGTGGAGCTACTCATCCATGACGACCGAACGTCGTTGCCTGTCTACTCGCCCAATGCGGCGGTGGCCTCGATCTCGACGAGAAACTCGGGGTTTGCCAGACCTGCAACGATTTCGACGGTGATGGCGGGCGGCGCGGAAGCTGCGTCCCAGAAGTCGTCGAACACAGCGAAGCCGGCGGGCACTGCGACAGGGTCGGTGAGGAGTACTCGCCATCGCGCGATGTCGGTGATCGTTCCTCCGGCCGCTTCGACGGCGGTCTGGACGTTCTCCAGTGCTCGTCGGGTCTGCCCGGCGACATCGTCGGCGACCACGTGTCCCGATTCGTCGATGCCATTCTGACCGCCGACCAAGATGAGCCGTGCCCCTGCAGGGATCTCCACCGCCTGGGAAAACGCGGGATGACGGTGCAGTCCGTCCGGATTGTGGTGCTTCAAGATCGACATGGCACCACTTATACTAGTGCTCATGGAAACGCGAGACGGTCTTGACGCCGCCGAGCGACGGCGCTTCCAGACGGGTCGAGCGAGCCTCGATTTCACCCATACCGGCGGCGAGGGCACATTCGCTCGTTGGGAGGTCCTCGGAACTCCCAACGACGCAGCCCGCTACCTCGGTATCGTCCTCGGGTGCGAACCACCTCGCACCATCGCCGCTGACATGGGGGCCGTCTTGGAACTCCGGGCGGCGATCGCCGCGATCGCCCGCCTGCTTGCCGAAGACGCGACGAGTACCCCTCCCTCGAAAGCGCTTGACGCACTCAACGCCGCCGCGGTGAACCCGCCACTTCGCACCATGCTCACATCGGACGCAGAACTAGCCATGTTGCCGGGCACGGCTCGGGAAGCCTGTTCCAGCCTGGCCCGTGATGCGATCGACTTGTTCGCGTCCCCGTTGCGGGAGCGGATCCGGGTGTGTGATGCAGACGACTGCTGGCTGCTGCTCGTCGACACCTCACGCCCCGGTCGACGGCGATGGTGCTCGATGGACTGGTGCGGTGATCGCCAGAAGAAGCGACGCGCCGGACGGTCGGTGGGGTGACCGGTGGGGCGAGCGACATGACCGAGCAACCGGTCGGCGAGACCAAAGACGCCGGATGGCAGATTGGTGTCGCGCGAACGGTCCAAGCCGATTTCGACGATGTGTGGGACTACTTGATCTCGTCAGAGGGACTCACGACCTGGCTCGGCGAAGGCATCGCAACGCCACTCGAAGTCGGCCAGCAGTACCGCACCGCCGAGAACGTTCGGGGCGAGATCCGAAGCCTTCGCCCGCACGACCGCGTCAGGCTCACCTGGCAGCCGGCCAACCGGGACGACCACGCAACGATTCAGATCGCTCTCACGCCTGCCAAGACCGGTTGCACCATCCGATTCCATACCGAACGACTCAGCGACCGCGACGAGCGGGAACGCATGCGATCTCATTGGAGGCGGATCGCCGACGAGATCGAAGCCGCCATCACCGACCGTCGATAGCGTCACCCTGAGAGACGAGCAACGGCTTCTTCGAGAAGCACCGTCACAACGCCGAACCGCGCCGAGCTCAGAGCTGGGTTCGGCGGTCGGCGGCTCGGAGCACATGAAGGGCGCGGATCGTCACCCAGGGGTTGAGGCGGGTCTTCCCACCCGGTCCCCATTGGGCGAAGCTGCAATTGCTGCAGATCTCGGTTGCGGTCCGAGCCCGTCTCACCTCCATTGGGAATCCTCCGTCTGCGGTGCGTTTGGAGCCGAGCAGGTCGAGGGCGCGATCACAGCGCGGATCGTCGAGGCGCCCCACATCGGCCATCAGCTCCAGGACAACCAGAACGTCGAAGAAGCGGATCGGGAATCCGATCCTGTCCGGTCGAGGGCCCCAATTCGGCACGATCAGGGCGCCACCGCGGTGATAGAGCAGGTGGTGCTCCATCAGAAGCTCGACACCGCGTGCCAGCGTCCGTGCCGCGGTCTCGTCGTCGGTCGCCTGCACCCACGCCGCCAGCCCTCGCAAGCCCAGCACCGTCTCCACGGACGATGACTGTTGCGCCTGAGGGCGGACGTCGCAGTTCCAGCCCCCATCCGGCCACTGCAATCTGCCGAGCCGGTCCGCAAGCACCTGCAGCCGCTCATCCATCAGGCCCAGTTGCAGGCTGGCCCAAAGCACGTTGCCCTCCATCGAGGCGCAACGCCGTACCCGGTCGGGTTGTCCCTCGACATACCGGGTCCAGTTCGGCTTCAGAAAGGCCGGCGACACAATCCACGCGAACACGAGTTCCTGGACCTCTCTGAGGCTTGGGTCTCCACCAGGATGCCCCCGCTCGGCCAGCTGCACGAGGGCCCAGTGGGCGCCCTGTCACTTGCGGTAGGCGGAGCGCGGATCCACAAAACTGCCATCGATCACCGCCCGGCAGTCTGGACTGGTGCGGACCAGGTCGGCCAGGGCATGCATCTCGTCGGTATCCGGCTCAGTCCCGTCCAACACGAGCCGTACCTGATATCGCACTGCAGCATCGTCCCACGAGCGAAGACGGTCGACGACTGTCTCCATTCTCCAAGGATAGGGCTGGCTCGATGGCCCGGGACGGGCCGCCAACCGTCGCCTCCACTCCCCCGCCGTTCCCGATCGTCACAGACCCAAGACTGCTCGAAGCCCCCCGTCGAGAGCGTCCATGAGCGCGGCCGGCAGCTGTCCGACTCGCTCGCCCAGCCACGCACGATCAACCAGCTCCACGCCCAGTGGCACCGCCACCGAGGGCCTGGGCAGACCGGTCGCGGAAGCTTCCAACCGGACGTTGCCTGCCAGACCGTCTCGATCGAGGTTCGAAGTCAGGGGGACGACATGGGTCTGCCAGACATCGACTTCCAGCACGTCGGCAGCCGACACCACGACACATGGCCGACGCTTGTCGAGCTCGATCCAGTGCACCCCTCCGCGAGTCACCACGGCGCGGATCGCTCCATCCGTTCACCGACCGCCCCCGCATCACGGCGGGTCGGCCGCACACTCCCGGCGAGGGCGGCGTCTGCCAGCACCTGCTCCGCGAACGACATGTTTGCGACTGCGGCGTGGCGGCGCAGTTGCTCGGTCACCCACCTCGAGAACGGCATCTGCAGGCTCTCGATGATCGGCAGCACATCGTCGGGCACGCTGATGGTCTTGTTTGGCATGTACGTATCGTACGTATGTAGTCGACCAAGAGCAACCGAATCCGGCTTCGAACGGTCTCGATCGCCGCCAACGACCCGTCGCCGGCACTCGAGACCAGTCTCCGCTGGCTGATTCGCGGAATCGTCGAAGACCGCTAGCTTCCGGCCGATCGGCGGGGATCGACCGGCGGGTGGCCGAACCGACCGAGCCCATCGACCACCCGTCGGTTCACCTCGTAGATCTGTTGCGCTTCCTCTTGGGTGACAACATCGAAGTAGCGCTCCAATGCGACCCTGGTTTGCTGGTCGTAGCGGTCGACGAGTGCCCGGCCACCCTTCGCCAGGGACACGAGGATCTCCTTGCGATTCTCGGGGTTCACCCGCCGCTTCACCAACCCATCCGCCTCCATCGTCGCCAGCAGCTGACTCATCGAGCTTCGAGAGATGCCCAGCATCGAGGCGACACCTCCTGATGTTGCTTCGCTCACATTCTTCAGGTAGATGAGACAACGCACTTGTCTCTCGGGAAGACTCGAGAGGGCCTCGTCGTCGATGGAGCGGCTCACCTCGAGGGCGATGAGCTCATTCAGTTGGTTCGCGGCAAGCAGCAATTCGATCTTGTTGATGATGGACCTCCGACGGGGTCAATCTACGTCATCTTCAGACGCCTCCGAAGCAGTCCAGCGAACACACCCAGCACACCGAGCGTGACCGCCGATTCGGTGAGCGGTCTGGCGCGAGTCGCCGAGAGGATGAACGTCCCGGCGATCCCGTTGTTGAAGGCATGCGCGACGGCCGGACCCCAGATGGAGCCAGACATCTGGCGGGTGTAGGCCAGGATGTAGGAAAGGAAGACACAAAACACCGGATAGTGAACGAGGGCTTCGTAGACCGGCGTGTCGACCAGCGAATGGCTGTTCAGCGCTACGGGAAGGTGCCACAGACCCCAGATGAGTCCCAGAGCGACGATGCCGGCATCCAGCCCGAAACGCTCCACCAACCTCGCTTCGAGAAAGCCTCTCCAACCTACCTCCTCACCGAGGATCGGTCCGACGAGGATGACGCCAGTCGCCAGCGCCAGGCCGACCAGGCCCGTTGGTGGGCCAGCCGGGTAAGAATGCGCGCCGTTCATCACCAACACGGCGAGGATCACCGAGAGATACGCCATAGGGATCAGCGCGGAGCCCCCGAGAGCTCGCCACCTCGGGCTCGTGAACCCGAGATCTCTCATCCCTCCGCCCTGGCGCCGAATCATCAGGATCGCTACGGCAGCCGGCACGACCCCCATCAGGAACAAACCCCATTCCTTCATCTCCTCCGGGAGGAGATGAATGCTTCCGAAGCCCAACGCAAACGAGAGTCCGAAGGTCGCCCCGACGTAGGGAGTCCACTTACGCATATCGTCTCTATGGTTTATCATTGTTAACTGTATAGCCTTCTAAATCACAGTCGTCAAGCCGCCAACGAGGAGTTCCTCTCGGGGGCTGTGGGTCGGGAGGGGAACTGCGGAATCCGGAAGCGGCCGACGTCCACTGGTTGATGAGCGGACACACGTCCAGAGATTTCCACGCGCCGCCTCAGGGGGTGGTGTTGCCTTCGGAGAAGCGACGAGTGGAGATCTGCTGGACGAACCCGACGTTCTCGAGCGCCGCGACGTCGGGAGCCGGCCGACACTCTTCTCTTCCGTGCCCGCTGCACCTGGCCTGCGCCGACCAGGATGACCACCTCGGCGCTGAAAACCGTGTCTCCCGAAGGCGCTGACGGCAGCGTGTGGTTCGCCATTCGGTTCCTCGCTAACTTGGGCGCCGGACATGACGCGCTTCCAACCGAACGAGCAGGGGCATGACGATTTCGGTGGCTTGCACCGAGATGTCCCGGTGCTGGTGGGTCGCCGTGACATGCTGCGGATGATGGGCGGTGTGAGCATCGCCGGGCTGCTCGCCGCATGCGGCGTCGGCAGCGATTCGACACCCTCGAGTTCCGCAGCCGCCACGGGTGAAACGCCCTCGCCGCCAGGGAGCGCCGCCGCACCTGGCGAAGAGATACCGGACGAGACCGAGGGGCCCTTCCCGGCCGATGGCACCAACGGGCCCAACATCCTGGACGACGATGGCGTGGTCCGGCCGGACATCACTCGCAGCATCGGCTTGGCGTCGGGCATTGCGGACGGCGTGCCGCTCACGTTCAACCTGTCGGTGGTGGACGCATCCACCGGCACGCCGCTCCCGGGTGCCGTTGTCTACATCTGGCACTGCACCGCGGATGGCCGGTACTCCATCTATCAGATCGAAGACGAGAATTATCTGCGCGGGGTCCAGATCGCCGACGAGGCAGGGAGGATCACGTTCGCGTCGATCGTCCCCGGGTGCTACCGAGGTCGCTGGCCGCATGCCCACCTCGAGGTCTACTCGTCCATCGACGACGCCACGACTGGCACCTCGGCGATCAAGACCTCTCAGCTGGCATTGCCGCGAGCGGACTGCGAGGTGGTGTATGCCGACGAACGCTACGGCAGTAGTGCCGAATACCTCTCAGGGCTGTCTCTCGCCGAGGATGGGGTGTTTGAAGACGGCTGGACGGACCAGCTGGCAACGGTGACCGGCACCGCTTCCGACGGGTTCATCGCTTCTCTGCTCATCCGGGTATGAACCTGGGCTCCGTGCTCGGTATTCAACTCCTCGGACTGTCGTCATCGTGACGGGAGTGAGAAGATCAGGGCGTTGAAGACGGGCATGAACACCGCGGCGTAGACCAGGCCGAGGAAGACCGAGTGAGCGACGACGAACCCCGCGAGATCGCGAGCGGTTGCGCCGGCGGCGAAGTGACGACCCAGCCGTCTGATGAACGAGATCGGGTGCTTGACGTCCCAACTGTTGACCCGCACGTACCGGCCGAGGTAGACGCCCACCGTCGACAGCACGATCACGGCCATCACGAACGCCCACGACCAGGTCGGCGGGTAGGGCTCGGTGTGATTCGCATCCACGATGACGATCGAGAAGAAGTGCATGAGTCCCAGACCGACGATGCCGTTGGCGATACCCGATACGGCAAGCGTGAGCGTGAGAACGATGTCATACCAGAGCGGTACGGGGTCGTCGGGCCGGCGATGGGAGAAATTGAGTTCGGTGATGAGGTAGCTGGAGTTCGGGAAGACGAGAACCCAGATGGAGAAACCGAGCGCCAGGATGACGAGGAAGATCAGGGGGTTGATCCCGGGAAGCGAAGTGATCGCCAGACTGACTGCGATACCGACGATCGCCACCACGATCGGAGCCAGCGACATGACCACGTTGACCAGCATGGGCCGGTACAGCTGGACGCCGTATCGGCGAGCCCGGCCCCAAACGAGCAGCACGGCGTAGAGATTGAGGGCCATCACCGCGAGCAACGGCGCAAGCAGAACCCGTAACTCCATTCCTCTCTCCTCTGCGTTGGGGCTCTTGCGAGCGTAGGAGAGCACCGCGCACGAAGTGTGGACCGGTAGGGTCTCCGCCCATGTTCGCAGCATTCCGAGAGCGGTTCTGGCTACCTCCCCGGGCCCATGGCGATGTCATCGAGGACCGCACGGTCGGCTTCATCGAGTTGTTCTACGACCTGGTGTATGTCGTCGTCATCGCCCGGGCGGCCCACCATCTGGCCGAACACCTGACATGGCGCGGGGTCGGCGAGTTCGCCGTGATCTTCGGCATGATCTGGCTGGCATGGCTCAACGGCTCCCTGTATCAGGACCTCCACGGGCGCGAAGACGGCCGAAGCCGCACCTACATATTCCTTCAGATGCTGATCGTTGCCGTGCTGGCCGTGTACACGGCCGACGCCGGATCGGAGACCGGCCGTGGATTCGCGCTCACGTATTCGGCCTTTCTGCTCTTGCTGACGTGGATGTGGTTCACCGTCCGCCGCCAGGATGAGGATCGCTGGTCGGCCACGACCGCTCGATACATCGGGGCGATGTCGGCCTCTGTGGTCGTGGTGGTCGCGAGCGCATTCGTGCCGGACACCGCCCGCGTCACGCTCTGGGCCGTCTACGTGGTTGCTTGGATCGCCCTCAGCTATCTGATGAGAGACGACTACGGAACCGACGACCTGAGCGCCACGGATTCCACGATCGAACGCTTCGGACTATTCACGATCATCGTGCTGGGCGAGGTGGTGGTAGGCGTCGTGACCGGGCTCTCCGAGACCGTCCGCAGCTTTGGAGTCCTCGCCACCGGACTCATCGGCCTCGGAATCGGATTCGGAGCTTGGTGGACGTACTTCGACTTCGTCGGTCGCCGCCGGCCGAGAACCGCCCAGACCGTTCAGTGGGTTTACAGCCATCTTCCCATCAGCATGGGAATCGCCGCCACCGGCGCAGCATTGGTGAGTCTCGTGGAGCATGCCGGCGACCAGCGCGCACCTGCCGCCCCCGCCTGGGTCCTGTCGGGTTCGATCGCCCTCGTCCTGCTCGGCCTGATGGGGGCGATGACCGCGTTGGAAGACTTCCAGAGGCTCTCCTCCATCTACCGACCACTCATCGGTGCATTGGTGGCATCCGTGGCCGCGGTCCTCCTCACCGGGTGGTGGCGACCGGTCCCGTGGCTGCTCGTATTGGCGATGTTCTCCATACTGTCGGCCATCTGGTGGTTCGCCGTCGACCGCTGGTTGCGTCATCCGAACCCCGATGACGCACTTCCAAACGCGGTGGGGAACCCTCCCGAGTAGCGGCTGGCGCCGAGATCGGGTGTTGGTTATGTCGGTCCGGTGGCAACCGTACGTTCCTCGACCACGTGTCGAACGTCGGCGGTGATGCTGCGGCCGAGGGCATCGCTCAGTCGCGCGGCGAGTTGAGCGGCTGGCGGGAGCCCTTCGCTCGGCCCAACGACGACGGCCGTGACCTTGTCGTCGACAGTCGTGACATCGACGACTCGGTGCGCTTCCGTGGCCGAAAGCCACTCATCGACAGCTGCCTCGGTCGCGCCTTCTTCAAACAGGGCGGCAGCCGCGCGAGTGCCGTTGAGGAAGAGACTCCCCACGACGAGAACCGACAGCACGGCAACTCCCGCGAGGGCCGCGGTGAGGCGCTTCTGGCTGGCCGCCACACGCCGCAGCGGTGTGACGCCGGTCACGATGAACATCAGTCCGCCGATGGTGAGGATCGCAACCATGTTGGTGGTGAACAGCAACAGCGCACCGTTTCCCGCGGCCCAATCGGCCTGGGAGTACGCGATCCCGACGACGGACAGCGGCGGAACGAGGGAAATGGCGATCGCCACACCGGGGAGCGAATCGGAAACGTCCGGCCGCGACAATGCGTAGGCACCGGCCGCGCCCGCAGCCACAGCCGTGAACAGATCGAGGACCGTCGGACTCGACCGGGATACGATCTGCGTGTTGGTGGCGGTGTCGATGACCATCGGCGCCATCAAACCGAGCAAGACCCCGATCACGATGGCCGTAACGATGCCACCCGCCGCAATGATGCCACTGCGAGCGAGACGGTTCGGCCACCCCATGACGAGGGCGAGGGCGGTGGCCATCAGTGGCGTCATCAGAGGAGCGATCAGCATGGCACCGATCACAACCGCGGTGGAGTCGCCGATCACACCCGTCGCCGCGATGAGCGACGCGAACGTCATGAGACTGAAGAACCGGACGGTTCGCCGGCGGGCATGGGGCCCATCGAAGAGGATCTTGTCGTACAAGGCCTGCCGCGCGGTTGCCGTCTTCGGCCGATCGTCCAGCCACTGCATCACCAGCCCGTAGGCACCTCGGTAGCTGGTCGTACCGACTCGCCGGCTGTCGAGTGAGGCGATGAGCACGATCGTCGAGAAGACGATCCAAACGGCCGCTGCCACGGTCGTGACGAGCGCCAGACTTGCCCTTGGGAATACGAACAAGAGCAGGCCGGCAGCCACCAAGACCACCACACGTGCGACATGCCGCTCGCCATCGGGTCCGGTTCGAGCCGCGGCGACGACAGCTCCCACGCCGATCATCCGCCCGAGAGCTTCCTCGGACTGATTCGGGCTCAAGAGGAGGAATGCCCCGCCCGCCGCGAATGCCAACGCAACCACAACAGAACCGGTCGGTACCGGCCGAGCGCCAAACGCTCGCACCAGCATCGTGACGGCGAGCCACAACAGCGCCAACCCCACGAGACGAGCGAGGATGCGATCCGAGCGGTTGGGCCAGATCAGCACCAAGAACCCAAGTACCACACCTCCCAGCGCCCCGAGCACCTCTGGGGACGTCAGGTATGCCCGGTCGAGCGGGATGATGTCCAGCGTTGGAGCGGCTTCGTCGTCGAGGACCTCTTCGTCGAGGTGCTCAGCGCCCGGCTCCGCGTCGGGATGATCCGTCACCGGGCGGTCCGAGACCCGGTCGCACCGCCGGGCACCCGGTCACCAGCCGAGTCGGCGGCGGCAACGGTTCGGCGGAAGAGGCGTTTGAGCGTGTCGATGATCCGAGCCCTGTTGGTGGCGTGATAGCACGGTCCGCCGTAGGCATGGAGCAGGAAGTCGGTGGTCGTGTCGAGGTCGACCACATCGAACTCACCGGCCCGGGATCCTTGGTCGAGGACCTCCCGAAGGAGTCGGCGGGCGGGCGTCCACGGCTCGGCGATGTCGTGACCGGTGGTGTGAAAGACGGCGTGATAGAGCTCGTGGTGGTCGAACTCGAAACTGACCCAGTGTTCGACGAGTCGGTCGAGCTTCTCGCCCCAAGTCGACTGCCGGTCGGCGACGATGGCGACCGGTTCGGTGAGCATCCGGTCCCACAGATCGGCTTGAAGAGCCGCAATCAGGTCGGTCCGTGATGCGTAGTGGAGGTAGATGCTCCCTTTGGCGATCCCGGCCTCGCCGGCGACGTCGGCGATCGACACCTTGTCGAGCCCATCGGTGACGGCCAGCCGAGCGAGGGCATCGAGTATCTGCCGACGTCGCACCTCGGGCGGTTGAAAGCGCTCCGTCCGGCTCGTCTCAGGAGATGTCACACATGGGAGCGTAGCCGACTTGCCAATCGACTGACCATCGGTCATACTCGACTGACCGTTGGTCAGTCGAGTATGACGAGGAGGTGCAGCAACGTGAACGAGATCCAAGACCCCATCGCCGGCGAACGTCCATGAACGCCCCGGCCGTGGACGTCGATGCGTTGTACGGGGACTTCGACAGTCGCCATCCGGACGACCGACTCCGCATGTACACCGCGCTGGCCGACCACCTCGATCCCGAGAGCGTGCTCTATCCCGGCAGCTACGTCGAGATCGCTCCCTCGGTCCACTTCGACGATGTGACCTATGTCGACTCCGACCGACGAGCCGCCCGCTTCTTTGCAGCCTCCGACGCAGTTGCAGCACTTGTCCAAACCAAACGACAGGCGGTTGGCCACGCCGACCGCGGCCCGGCCTCGATCGCCTTCCACCACCGGGACTACACCGGCGAGCTCCCTTTGGCAGAGGGGTCGGTGGACCTGCTGATCTCGATGTATGCCGGATTCGTCAGCGAGCATTGCACCCGGTACCTCCGACGGGGTGGGCACCTGCTGGTCAACCCCAGCCACGGGGACGCGTCGATGGCGGCGATCGATCCTCGCTACCGGCTCGTCGCCGCCGTCAACCGCCGAGAGGGCCGGTACCGCATCCACTCCGAGCACCTCGACCGGTTCCTCGTCCCGAGACGCGGCTCACCGCCCACCCGGTCAGAGCTCCACCGACTCGGTCGAGGCGTTGCGTACACCCGTTCGCCCTTCGCCTACCTCTTTCGGAAGATCAAATCATGAGACGACGATCAGCACTGTCCGTACGCCGTGCACCGGGTCTCATGGCGGTGGCCCGGCACCTGTGGGGATCCCCGGTGCACGCCGCCGCCGTAGACCTGCTCGACGTCCGTCCGGGCGAGCACATCGTGGACCTCGGCGCCGGCCTCGGGCCGGCCACCGTGCTCGTCGCCCGGCGGGTTGGGGCCACCGGATCGGTGATCGCCATCGACCCGTCCCTGCCCATGCGGATGGCGGTCGCCCTCCGGCGAATCGCGCACCCGGGCCGCTCCTCGATCTCCATCTGCAACGGCATCTCCGAGAAGCTGCCGGTGCCCGACGCGGCGGTCGACGCCGTGCTCGGCCTCAACCTCGTCCACCTTCTGAGTGACGTCGGCGCCGCCGCCGCCGAGATCGCTCGAACGCTCCGTTCCGGGGGCCGGGTGCTGTTCGTCGAAGAGGACCTAGACGACTCGGCGCACACGTTCCACCATGCAACGCCCCACCACGCCGACGGCCCTTCACTCGACCAGTTCGTCGCCGCTCTCGACGGAGCAGGACTCGACCCATCCCCTCCCCAGCGCCGGCGCCTCGGCGGCCAACCCGTTCACACGATCACCGCCGCGAGGTGACCGCCGGCGACGCGGTCAAAACTTGCCCGAGTTGACCCACCGGTCTTCCGGGAGGATCTCCTCCATCACGTCCCAGTGCTCGACGATGAGGCCACCCTCCACTCGGAACAGGTCGATGACGGCCAGCGGCGCGCCGGCGAGATCCACCTTCGACAGCACCGCCACGAAGCTGCCACATCCGACGACCCTGTGGATCGCTTCGTATACCAGGGAGACACCACGCTCGGCCAGCGAATCGAAGAACGCTCGGAGGCCCTCGATTCCGTCATCGATCTGCGGGTTGTGCTGGATGTAGGTCTCGGTCGAGATGTAGTCGGTCAGGTTCTCGAGGCGCCCGCCCATCAATACATCGTTGACGAAGCTCGTCACCAGTGCCTTGTTCTCCTCGGTCTTGTCGAGATCGGTCGGCTCGGTGGGCCCATCGACCTGGGAGTGACCGGAGACGGTGGTCTCGACCCACTCGCCGATGATGTCCCAGTGTTCGACCAATCTCCCCTGGTCGTCGGTATCGAAGATGTCGGCGGTGACCCACCGTGACGCTCCGCCATTGAGGTGCTGGACGACGTGAAGGAACACATATCTTCCATCCTCGAATCCGCGCACGATGTCGATCTCACGCTCCGGGTTGCGCTCGACGAACTCGGAGAAGAACTCGATGAACCCGTCCTTGCCGTCTTTGACGGGAGTGGAGTGTTGGGTGTACCGCTCCCCTGCGTACGTGTTGATCGCCTCCACGTAGTTCCCGTCTCGTATGGCCTCCAGGTACAAAGCCTTGGCGTTGTCGAGTCGTGCACCCACGGTCACCTCCGTCTCTCGCCAGGTCGGTTGGTCCACTGCGATTGTGGTCGGTCAACGAGCGCTTGCAGCAGAATCGTCGTCGAGAGATGATCTGGAGAATCTCTCCACATCGATGGAGAGCGGATCCCGCGGCGAGAACTGCCAGACGACGACCATCGCCCGTCTCTACGTCGACGGCGTCCGCGCCGCCGCCGATGGGGCGCTCCGATACGGCGACGACGACGTTCGGCCGGTCTGCGGTGAGTAGTCACCAAACGACCTCATCCACCACCTCGTGGTGGTCGCCGGCTGGTACCACGACTGGCTCGATTGGGCTCTGGCCGGGAACAGCGCACCGCCGTTTCAAGGCCACCGGCTGGATGAGCAGAACGCCACCGCCCTGGCCTCGGCCGCTCCACGGCCGATCGCCACCGCCGCCGAGATATTTCGAGAATCGGCGCTGAGCTACCTGGACCGCGCCCTCCACCACGTCGACGCCGAGTTCGACTTTCCGTTTGGCACGACGACCGTCGGATCACATCTGGGCTGCGCGGCAGCGGAGTGGCACCTGCACGCCTGGGATTTCCACCACCAGCACCGCCCCACCGACCCGGCCGAGCTGTTCCCCGCAGCCGGGCGCTGCATGGCGTCAGCCCGCGCGACGGTTCCCCGGATGGCTCTCGCCGCACTGATCCCGGTGGGTGCGCGCATCGCGCCGTGGCGCAGCCTTCTGAAGCAGTCCGGCCGGCGGGCGTGAGCGACCGCGCGACCGCTCCTGAGCTTGCTACGGATTGGACCTGACGAGGTGTTCGACCAGCTCGACCGCCCGACGCCGAATATGTCGGGTCCCGTCGGCATCCATGAGCAAGAGCGCTCTCCGGGCAGCGGCCGCGGGATGTCGACGACCGCCATGGTCGCGTCGAGAGGATCGATCCCGGCTCTCCGAGCCAGGGTGAGGATGTCGGTGGCCAGCGCTTGGTTTGTCTCAGAGATCGCCGCAACGACCTCGTCGGGCCAATCACTCGGAGAAAAGTCCTCGGTTCGGAGGCGCATCAGCACCTCTGCCCGCTCCGGATTCGCCGCGACCCAGTCGAAGGTGTGGTCGACCACCCGCTCGGCCAGGTTGGGTATGTCCGCACCGTGGAGGGGGATCCGCAATGTCTCTCGGTATCCGGCGGCGACCGAGACCCAGAGCGCGCCCAACAGATGCTTCCGGCTCGGGAACCGGTGATACAGGGACCCGTTCGGAGCTCCGAGACGGCGCCCGATGGCCGCCACCGATGCCCCCTCGAAACCTGCGGTTGCGATCACTTCGAGGGCAGCACCCAGCATGTCGTCCGCCGTGAACCTGGTCGGGGTCTGCGCCGCACCGACGTTCTCGGCAGGGCCGGACGGTCGACGAGTGACGCCTCAGGTCGAGGATGCCCGATTCAGGGCGACTGCTTGGCGGACGAGATCGGCCAAGCCCGATTCGTCGACGGTATCGCCTGCGTGGAAGTCGATCGCCCTCCTCACCTTGGCTCCCAGGCTGGAGTTGAACAGACGTTGCGGATCGGCAAGGGATGCTCCCCGCGCAAAGGTGAGTTTCACCTTGTCCTTGTACGTCTCACCGGTGCAGATGATCCCATCCGATTCCCACACGGGAACGCCCCAGGGGTTGGCCGGCTTTCGCCACTTCACGGTCTCGACCACGTCGGGCACCGCGCTTCTGATCACGCCCCGCACCCTCGCCAGCATCTCGCCTCGCCAGTCGTCCGTGCCTTCGATCAGCGCGTCGATCAACGACGAGGGAGACTCCAAACCATCAGAAGACCCGTCCTCGTGCACGATCATCCTCCCCTCACGGGGCCATCCGCCGCCACTCGAGGGCTTTGCCGAGTTCGATGGTGGACGGTCATGCTTGCTCGACGCCGGACCAGATTGCCCGACGGGTCGCGGAATGCACAGTCCCGGACGCCCCAGAACTGATCCGTCGGCTCCTCGAGTACCTCCGCAACGGATGCGACCACCCGATCGAAGGTGGCGGCCAGATCATCGGTCCGGAAGATCGCCGCCTGCATGGACCCCTGCGTGACGAGGGCGAGCAGGGCATCGCCCTCGCTCTGGGATCGGCCACCGTGTGGTTGTGACAACACCACCTCGACATCCTGGTCCCGGGGCTTCAGCGTGACCCACCGGAATCCATCGTTCTCCACGTCTTGCCGGACCTCGAGTCCCAGCGCGTCTCGGTAGAAGCCGAGCGCAGCTTCAGGATCGTGGACCGTGATGAACGTCTTCGACAGCGCGACAGCCATGAATCCTTCTCCTTCGGCGGACACCCTCCACCGTACGGGGATGGTGCTGCGAGGGCTTCTCCGTTCCTGCTCGCCTTGGCACGTTCACGACACCGCCGAGACGAGATCGAGCTGCACCCGGTGTGGTCATACGTCGGCGGGCACCCGTTTCGGCCTCGTTCTGAACTTGATCACGCACGGCGGCACGACTTCGAAGTCGCGGTGGTCTCGACTCCGGTACTGCGACGGTGAGACCCCGACGATCTCCGAGAAGCGGGCGCTGAACGATCCCAGCGACGTGGAGCCGACGGCAAAACACGCGTCCGTGACCGAGAACCCTTGACGCAGCAGTGCCTTCGCCCGTTCGACCCGCCGGGTCATCAGGTATGCGTATGGAGTCTCCCCATAGATCGCCCGAAACCGGCGCGAGAAGTGAGCCGTCGACATGAAAGCCTCAACGGGCAATCGTCGGAACATCCAGCGGTTCGGCATAGTTGCGGCCGATGAAGTCACGCGCCCGGCGCAGCTGCACGAGGTCGGCGAGGTCTTCCGGCGTCACACCGGCAGCGTAGTTCGCGGCGGGACTCAGCCCGGCGACCGGATGCAATCCTCGGCGTGAATCAGAGCGACTCGGCCCGACCGGTCGCCGGCTCGTCCGCGTCGACACCGACGGGTGCCGCGAGTTTCCGGAGCGCTTCGACGTGGGCGGCAAGCGCGGTGCGACCGCGCTTGGTGATGGACAGCCACGTGCGTCGGTTCGCGCCCTTCCCGGTCTTCCGCGAATCCAGATAACCCTCGTCGACCAAGATCTTGAGCTGTTTCGACAAGTCGGAGTCGCTCAGGCCGAGGTGGTCCCGAAGGGCGGCGAACTCCACGGCGCGTGCTGCCCCGGCAGCACCGAGACACGCCAGTCGCTTGGGCTGGTTGAGGACCGGATCGAGATCGGCGAGGCTCATCTCCCCGGCGCCGCCCAGTAATCGCCCATCCGATTGGTAACCGTGATGCCAATCCCGAGCGCACCGGTCGTCAGGAGCCACCCACCGACCAGGATCGCGATTCGGGAGACTCGCTCGGCGGGCCATGAGACCGCGTCCCACGCCATGAACAGTGCGATGCTGACCGTTCCGATGACCCCGTACCAGGTGAGCAACCGCCAGGGTCGACGCAGCCGCCGGGGCTTGGCTCGCTGTCTCCGAAGCTGGTCGGCGAGTCCGCCGACGACGACCACGAAGCCGACCAGGGCGGCCGGCACCTGCCACTCGGCCGGTCCGTTGTAGAAGATGCCCAATGCGATGATCAGGATTGCCAGGAATGGCGCATGCCACACCGGTGTGGCGGGCATCCAGCCCTCGACTTCCATCGCGTTCTCCACCTCGTCGAGCATGGCCAACTGTGACCGAGCGTCCGCTTCCGTCCCGTCATGCGATCTTTCAGATTCCATGTTGGCAACTGTACGAGACACTTTCCAAACTGTCAAGTGAATGTTTCGTTGCCCTCAACGGCTCCGCAGTGACAGCGTCGGCGCCCACCGACGCAGGGATGGTTCTCGAGGTGGCGACCCTCGGGCGCCTGCACCGATAACCTGCCAACCCATTCTGGGATTGGGCATCGCCCGATTTGGAGGATTCGACCACGTGGCGATCGTGACCGGCGATCTTCGAACGTTGGATCGCAGGTGGACCGCTGTGGGAACCTCACCGCTGGTGCGGCCCTCCCCGGGGGGCCCGGCACTATGGTCCCAATCGCAGTGCCCGCGCGACACGAGGAGCGTCCGGTGAGCGAGCGACCCACCATCACCCCGACCGAGAACGGCCCATTCATGGTGGAAGGAGCGGACCAGATCACGCGGATGCGCGACGGCGAGACGATCGGCGTGAGATCCCGCGTCGCGCTGTGCAGATGCGGGGGATCCCAGAACAAGCCGTTCTGTGACGGAACACACAACCGCAACGGATTCGACGGGGCGAAGGACCCTGAACGCGTGCCCGACCGTCGCGAGTCCTTCCCCACCGCGGACGGCCGCCTCACCATTCACGACAACCGGGGTTTGTGCGCGCACGCCGGCTACTGCACCGATGCCCTGGCTCGGGTGTTCCGGCTCGGTACCGAGCCGTGGATCGATCCCGACGCCGCTTCGGTCGAAGAGATCGTTGCGGTCATCAACCGGTGCCCGTCGGGAGCACTCAGCTACACCATCGACGGGGTCGAGCATCGGGACCGGGGCGGGCGGCCGACCCTGGGCTTCGCCCCCGGCGGCCCGTATGTGGCGACGGGTGGCGTCGACCTGGTCGGTGTCGAGATGCCGGAGGGTGCCACCACCGATCACTACACCCTGTGTCGATGCGGCAAGAGCCAGAACAAGCCGTTCTGCAGTGGCGCACACTGGACCGTCGACTTCGATGAGGACGCTCCCCGGGAGAAGGGCTGAGACGGGCCGAGGGTGTCGCGCTCCCTGTCCGGTCGATGATCCTTCCCAAGGAGCGGGACCCCCGTCTGATCACCGTTCGACGGGGCGGCACCCTCACCGATTCCGATCACCACCTGATCGCTCGGTGGGCGGCGGCGTGCGCTCGCCATGTGCATCACCATTTCGAGGAAATGCGTCCAGCCGATTCCCGGCCGTCCAGGGCCATCGATGCGGTGCTGGCATGGGTGAACGGTGAGTTGCGGATGGGGGACGCTCGCCGGGCGGCAGCGCTCGCCAATGCTGCGGCTCGGGAGGCGGATGGATCCGCCAGGCTGGCGGCGCTCGCGGCCGGACAGGCGGCAGCCGTCGCCCACGTCGCCGCCCATGATCTCGGCGCGGCGGCGTATGCGATCAGATCGGCGGCGGCGGCCGTATCGGTCGAGAAGTCGGTTGCGGCGGCTGCTCAGGAGTGCCGGTGGCAGCGTGACCAGCTGCCGACGGAGATCCGGGCGCTGGTTCTCGACGATCAGCAACGACGAAACGATCTGTGCTGGGGCGTCTTCGACTGCTGAGCTGGGTCCGGGAGCTCCGCGTACCAAGGTCGAGATCGAGCGCTCGGCGAGGCGGTGATCGCTGCCACGGCCGAGGATCACCGGGCGGTCCCTCGGTAGAGTCGGAGCATGATGTGGGCAGCATTGCTCCGCGGTATCGGACCATCCGATCCGAGGATGCGCAACGACAACCTCCGCTCGGTGTGTCTCGATCTCGGCTTCGAGAACGTGGACACCGTTCTCTCGAGCGGCAACATCATCTTCGAAACCCCGGTCGACGACCACGAAGCGCTCGAGGGAACCCTCGAGGCCGCCTGGCCGGAACGTTTGGGCTTTGACAGCCTGACGGTCGTGCGCAGCCATGGCGAGTTGGCAGAGATGCTGGAGCGTGCACCATTCGGCGAGCTCCACCACGGGGGCGAGCACTACCTCCTGGCGACGTTCTTCAAGGAGTCGGTAGAGATCGAACGGCCGCTGCCGTATCGACCGACCGCCGGGCCGTTCGAAGTGGTGGCCGCCACCGATCGAGAGTTCTACACCGTTTCCGATCCCACGGTGCAGCGCGCCCCCGATGTGATGACCTGGTTGCAGCGTGCGTATGGAAAGCGGCTGACGTCTCGCACATGGCTCACCGTGCAGAGGATCGTGCGAAGGATGGAGCCCACCGACTGAAGAGCCACCAGGTTGCGGCCGGTCACCTCTTCGATTCGCGCTCGTCGGCAGGATCGGTCACGACCACCCCCACCGCCTTCGACCGGTTGCAGCCGCCTTGGGCGCCACCGGTCGTGGATAGAGCCCCGCGGTCACAAGCTCCTTCAACCGGTCCTGGGCTGCCGGCCGGTCCTCGGGATGGGTGACGCCGATCCACGCGTCCTCGGACGGAAACACCGTTGCCGTGATTCTCCGGCTGCGGAGCAGGTCGTCGACGACGGCCGGCAAGTAGAACTCGGCGTCCGAATCGGCACCGCGACGGGCAAGGAAGTCATCGAAGCCTGTGGCCAGGTGTTCGAAGATCGAGGGATGGAACCCCCACAGGTTCAGAGACACTATCTCCGAGCCTCGAAGGTCTTGCCGCTGCCCATCTTCGGAGACGGCCACGAATCCGCTCTCGGATCGAACGATGCTGCGTTCGACAAGCCGCTCGAGTTCCATGTTCGCCCCAACGCTGCAGATGGCCCGAGAGACCTCACCCCGGGACGGCATTGTTGTGTCGAGCCGGTAGCCGACGAGGGCGGCCTGGTTCGGTGCGGGGCCGGCTCGAAGAAGACCGGCGAGCGTTCGGAGCGACGTCCGGCCGTAGAAGTCGTCGGCGTTGACCACTGCGAACGGTTCGGCCACCACTTCGGCGGCACACAGCAGCGCATGCCCGGTACCCCACGGTCTCGTCCGCCCGATCGCCATCCGTTCCGGACCGAGTCCGCCCGCCAGTCGCTGATGCACGTGGTGGACCTCGGCGACGCCCCGCCATCGGTCCGAGACGAGCCGGCGGAACCGGCTGTCGATCTCCGGCGTGACCACAAAGACCAGCCTCTCGAACCCGGTTCGGACCGCATCGAAGATCGTGAAGTCGAGCAAAGTCTCGCCACCAGGACCGATCGGAACCATCTGCTTGGGGCCGCCGTATCGCGACCCGAGTCCGGCGGCCAGGATCACCAGCGTCGGACCATCCGACTGCGCTCCGCTCGTCATGACCTCCATCACGGACTCCCCCGCCTCACGACCCCGGGTTCGGGTCCGAGCCCTGACGACGAGCTTCCCACGGCCCGGAATCGGTCATTCGGCGATCGACTCGTACAAGAACGGCAGCGACTCGTCGAGCCGGTAATCGATCCCGGAATGGTCGTCATCGAACTCTTCGTATCGGTGCGCCACACCGGCCTCCGTCAACCTACCGGCCAATGACCGGGCACCGTACAAGAGGTTGTACTGGTCCTTCACTCCGCAATCGATGTACAAGCCGCGCAAGCTCCGGAGGTTGTCGAGGACGCCAGGTTCATCCACCAGACGAAGCGGGTCGTGCGAGAGCCAACGAGCCCACCGTTCCTCGTCCACCTCGCACGTTTCGAGATGCACCGGCAGGCTGACACCCTTCGGCGCCGCGGGGTCCGGGTCATAGGTGGCCCCCATGGCCAATGCCATCAGCGTGTGGATGTCGTCCTCGGACAGCTTCTGGGCGGAGTCGACGTGCCGAAGGAACCCGGCGATGCCTCCCTGCTCTGCCAAGCCACGGAGCGTCCGTGGAAAGTCGACGGCATAGGCGAGGTCGAAACCCATGTCTCCTGAGTGGCAGGCGACCGCACCCCAGGTGTCCGCCCGCCGCATGCCATGAACCAGGGCGCCGTACCCACCGCTGGACTTCCCGAAGATCGCTCGATGGTCTCTGCCGGCCCGGAGCCGGAAGTCGGCCTCGAGGCGAGGAATCATCTCGTCGATCAGGAAGGCCTCCCAATTGCCCATGGCGAGCGAATCGATGTACTGGTTGCCGCCCAACGACGTGAAGCAGTCGGGGAACGCGGCGACCACCGGACCCATCCTGGCTTCGTCGATCAGCCGATCGATCCGCTGCGGGACGGATTCTCCGAAGGCCTTCCAGCCGAGATGGCTGAATCCACTCCCGGTGAACCCGACGACGTCGACGAGCAACGGGTAATGCTCATCCGATGCGTCGTACCCCTCGGGAAGGTAGACGGCCACCGTCCGGGTCGTGGGATCGCCGAGCAGGTTTCCGGCGAGAGCCTTGGAGTCGATCTCGATCTCGACGACGGTGCCCCGTGGTCGGTTGAAGTTGTGCGTAGGCATACCTGCGGAGACTATTCGGAGGAGTCGCCGGGGCGAGCCAGGTCGCCTCGATCGCCCGAGACAGAGCACCGCCGATGATTCAATCGTCCGCCTGGTCGGCAGAGGTGGCGCGAAGCCGTTCGACCACCTGCGTCTGGGCGCCGGTCGCTCCGAAGCCGGTGATGATGTCGCCGGCCTGCAACTCGGTCTGGCCTTCGGGAATGAGCACGCTGCGATCGCGCCGGACCGCCACCAGCGTGCAGCCGGCCGGCCACTGCACCTCGCCAACGGTCTTGCCGTCGGCCAACGAACCGGGCGGGATGTGGAACTCGAAGAACTCCGCATCCGGGCGAGTCCACAGCCGCTGACGTTTTCGTCGCAGTTCATTCTCAGTGGTCGCCGAGAGCGCATGGTGGTAGGCCCGGACCGCGGTTTCCCGCCGGAACAGACCCACCAACCGAGAAGGGTCGTCGTCGGCCACCACGGGAAGTCGACCGACGCCGAGGCTCGCCATCCGTTCGAGCGCGAGCGACACAGGGGTGGAGGTCGCAACGGTGACCGGCCTCGGCGTCATCACGCTTGCCGCAGTGTCTTGATCCGAGGGGCCGCCGGCGCGGGTGATATCGGTGATGGTGAGAATCCCCACCAACCCCTTCTGCGGATCGACGACCGGCAACCCGTGGTGTCCGTGGCGTGCGAACAAGCCGGACACCTCCGCCGTCGTCATGGATGGCTCGAGCACTTCGGTCGAGACCGCCATCACATCACCCACGGAAACCGTGTCCAGCAGGTCGACGTCGCTGGTCGGCAACAGCCGGATTCCCCGATGGACGAGCGGAATGGTGTAGACGCTCTCTCGATGGAGCCGCTCGGCGACGGTCGCCGCCAGAGTGGTTGCCAGCATCAACGGGAGTACCAACCCATAGTCACCCGTCAGTTCGAAGACGATCAGAATCGACGTCATCGAGGCCCGGGCGACCGCCGCAAACACCGCCGCCATTCCGACGACCGCGAATGCCCCGGTGTCGAGTTCGGACAGGACCCACACGGGCTCGATCAGGGCCCCGAAGCCGGCACCGAGCGAAGCGCCGATGAACAACGCGGGCATGAAGTGTCCCCCCGATCCGCCCGACCCGAGCGTGCCGGCCGTCGTGAGAATCTTCAACCCCATCAGCAGCCACAGCACCCACCACATCACCTCGAGGCGGTCGGCCCCGACGATCGATTGGATGAAGTCCTGACCCGTGCCGAGCACCCGTGGCTCGGCGACGCCGATGAGCGCAACCGGCACCCCGAGGGCGAGCGGTCGGAGCCACGGCCGGTCGTCCAGCACGTCGGGAAGTGCGTGCACCCGATCAAAGACCTTCAAGAACAGGAAGCCCGCACCGGCGGCCAACAATCCGAGCGCCGCGTACAGAATCAACTCGGACGGATCGCCGAGCGCATGACTGTCGACGGTGAGAATGCGATCCTGTCCAACCAGGCTCTGCGTGGTCACCGCGGCTGCCACCGAAGCGATGACGACTGCATTCAGATGACGGATTGCGAAGTTCCCGAGAATGACCTCCATCGAGAACAGCATCCCGGCGATCGGTGCGTTGAAGGTGGCACCGATTCCGGCCCCGGCTCCTGCAGCCACCAGACTCCGGACGCGATCCTCTCCCATCCCGGAGTATCTGCCGATCGAGGAGCCGATCGAGGCGCCGACCATGGCGGTGGGACCCTCTCGACCGGCCGAGCCGCCCGAGCCGACCGTCAGCGCCGTGGCGAGGATTTTCAGGTAGCTCGCTCTGGTGGGCACATATCCTCCCCGTACCGCCAGACCGGCGGTCGTCGCCGGGACACCACTCCCCGCCAGCTCTGGGAACCTTCGGGCCAAGGCTGCGGCCGCGCTCAATCCCAACGGAACGAGCACGAGTGGCGTCCACCGACCCACTCCTCCGCCCTCGGCGAGCGATTGGGACAGCTCAGATACGAACCCGATCGACCAGATCAGTGCCGCTCCCCCGAGCCCGGACAGCACACCAACCACGAGCGCCAGCCCGATGAACACCGCCGGTGTTCGCCGGTCCACCATCGCTCTGAGGCTGTCGCGCACAGCCAGAACCTACCGCCGGCCGGCGATCCTCACATGGTCATGGAGACGCGGAGATGGGTGTGAGTGCGGCCGCCTTCGCCATATGAGACTCACCCGCCGGCCTGCTCGTCAGATGGATCCGGCCGCATCACCTCATAGTGGGAAACCGTCCATTCTCGATCGACCAGGAATCGGTCATCCTCGGGATAGAACACCGCTTGCTCGATGTCATCGCCGGCGAAGCCTTGGATGGCGGCTCGGTCCTCCCAGAAGCTGAGCGCGACGAACTCGGTTCGATCACCGTCGGTTCGTTGGAGAAGGTATGCGCCGAGGTTTCCCCGGGTGGCGGCGTAGCCCGCCAAACCGGTCCGTTCGATGTACTCGGAGTACGCTGCTCGATCCTCACTCCGCGTCCAACCGCGCCACGTTCGGGCGATCACTCCGTCCTCCTCTGCAGCTCGTCTCTCCGATTCGAGGAACCTCGAGCGGAAGACCGTAATCTCGATCAGGCATGGGTGACCCCACCATCGGCACGCTCAACGAGGGTTCGCTGCACGCCGCCATCAAGAACCACTACGCCCAACCCGGTGATCGATTCGAAGTCCCATTCCGAGGGTATGTGGTCGATATCGTTCGTGAGGACGGCGAGGGAAGCCTGCTGATCGAAGTTCAGACCAGCGCCTTCCGGGCGCTGGGCGACAAGCTCGACCAGGTTCTCGAAGAGCATCGAGTTCGCCTCGTTCATCCGATCGCTGCCAAGAACACGCTCGAACGCGGCAGCAAGCGACGGGTGTCGCCCAAGCACGGGAGCGTGTGGAATCTGCTCGACGAGTTGGTATCGCTTCCCTCGATGCTGGACCATCCTCGACTGAGCATCGATGTCCTGCTGGTCGACATCACCACCGAGCAGGTGTTCGACTCCCGCGCCCGCCGGCGACGAGGCGGGTGGCGAACCGTTGATCGGCGCCTCGACCGCATCGTCGAACTGCACCACTTTGCAGACATGGGCGATCTTGCCGCACTCGCCGGACCGCGACTCCCGGCAGAGTTCACCACCGCCGACCTGGCCGCATCCGCCGAAACGAGTAGGAAGTACGCCCAACGGCTGGCCTACTGCCTGTCGGCGGCGGGCCTGATGGAACAGGTCGGGCACACCCGATCGGGAAAGGTTTACCGCTGGAGCCGTTGACGACTCGGCTTCCAAGCTCCCGCGACGGCCGCACTCTGCGATAGTGGAAGACGAGCGGCCGAGTAGATCCGGGGATCGGAATTGCCGGCGCAGACGGACGAAGGGAAGCCGATGGCAGAACCATGTGAACACCTCGTGGACCTCCCTCTCGAACCGATACCCGAAGGCGGCTGTGTCGACTGCATTCCCATCGGGGGAACGTGGGTTCATCTGCGGTACTGCGTCAACTGCAAGCTGATCCGGTGCTGCGATGACTCTCCGAACCGCCACGCCCGGAAACACGCCGAGGCCCACCCGGATCACCCCGTGATCCGATCGGCGGAGCCGGGCGAACACTGGGCATGGTGCTACGCCGACGACCGAGGCATCCGTACCGAGCGATGATGAGGACGTCGTGATGGACGCGATTGCGGTACGGGACAACCCGGACGCGGGGCGGTATGAGGCATGGGCAACCGACGAACTGGTGGCCTTCACGGAGTACGAGATCCGCGCCGGCGCGCATTGGATGGTCCACACCGAAGTGACCGCAAAGGCGCAAGGAGCGGGAGTGGCTTCCAAGCTGGTCCGGGCGGCCCTCGACGACCTCCGATCGGCGGGCGCCACGATCGTTCCCGTCTGCCCCTACGTGGCGAGCTGGGTGTCGCGACACCGCGAGTACGGCGATCTCGTCGACCGCGACGCCTGGCGGTCCTACAAGCGAGAGCTGGCGTCCGAGCGCCCTAGCCGCCGGGACCGACACTGACGTTCGGGTCCCCGACCAGCGGAGCGGTGTCCGGGTCCAGGACCCGCACGATGCCCCGCCCGTAGGCGCCGATCGCCTCGCCGATGCCCCCGTAGAAGGAAGGGAAGGCGTAGATCGAATCGACGAGTTCGTCGATCTCGATGCGTTTGTCGACGGCGAGCGCCAGGAAGCCGAGCACCTCGCTGGCGGACGGACCGACCACCGTGGCCCCCACCAGTCGATTCTCGGATCGGTCGGCGACCAGCTTGATCACCCCGGAGTTCCCGGTGCCGTGGATCCAACCGCGGAACGTCGAACCCAGATTCTTGACGACGGTTGCGACGTCGTGGCCGTCCGTCCGAGCTTGCGCTTCGGTGAGACCCACCGCCCCCACCTCCGGGTCGGTGAAGATCGCTCGTGGGATCGCCTCATACCCGGCCGCCGTTGGTTCGCCACCCAGGATGTCCTCGACTGCAATACGCCCCTGGTACTCGGCTACCGATGTCAGCATGCCCTGACCGGTGACGTCTCCGATCGCCCAGAGCCCGTCGGCGGCTCGCAGACGCCCGTCCACCTCGACGAATCCCGCCCGAGTGGTCGCTCCGGCGGCGCCAACCCCGATCGAGTCGGCGTCGGCCGACCGGCCGACTGCCACCAGCAAACGAGACGTGGTGATCGCCGACCCGTCGGCCAATCGAATCCGAACCAGCGACTCGTCGCCTTCCACCGACGTCGCCCTGGCGCCGGTCACGACCTTCACGCCATCGGCTTCCATGGCCTCCGCCACGAGCGCCGACGCCTCCGGCTCCTCGGCGGGGAGCAGTCGCGATGCACCTTCGATGATGGTGACCGAGGCACCGAACCGGGCGAACACCTGACCGAGCTCGCACCCCACCACCCCTCCTCCGAGGATGGCGATCGATTCCGGCAGCACTTCGGTGGCGATCGCCTCGTGATTCGTCCAGTAGGGCACAGTGGCCAAGCCGTCGATCGGAGGTATTACCGGGGTCGAGCCGGTGGATACGAGGATCCCGCGGGAGGCGGTGACGGTCTGGTCTCCGACCTGGACGGTCCGGGGTCCAACGACGACACCGCGACCTCGAATGAAGCGCCCACCCTTGGCCTCGAACCGTGACACGCCCCCGGCATCCGTCCAGTCTCCGGTGATCTCGGCACGAAGACGCCTCGCGATCACCTGCCAGTCGGGTTCGACGGTGACCCTGCCGACCAGACCGTCGGCCCTTCTCGCTTCCGCGACCAGGTTGGCCGACCGGACCATCGACTTGGTGGGCAAACACGCCCAGAACGGACACTCCCCACCGATGAGGCGTTCCTCGATGCCGACGACGTCGAGGCCGGCGGCTGCCAGGCGCAGGGCCGCATCTTCGCCGCAGGTGCCCATCCCGAGCACGATCACGTCGCATCGCGTTGCCATGTCAGGACATCGGCCCGTCGTGCCGGATGCCGAGTTCTTCGAACAGCCGCCGTGCCTCGTGCAGGTGCTCGGTCGCCTCGTTCCCCTGCCCCGCCGCCTCCAACGCCTGCCCGAACGCATGGTGGGCTCTAGCCAGGTTGGGGAGACCGCCATAGTCGGCGAACAGCTCGATCGCTCGCTCGAAGTCCGGGGTTGCATCTTCGAAGCGGCCGGCACCCGCCAGGGCAATCCCTCGTTGCATCCGCACCAGCCCTTCCGCGCTGCGGCTCCCTGAGCAGATCGCCGCAGCCAGCGGTCCATCGAAGTCGGCGACTCTCAGGTCTCCGGCTCGCGACCTGGCGGCCGCCAACCAGGCCTGACCGAGCGCTTCATATCCGCCGGCGTCACAGAACTGGGCGAGGCCGGTGCTCGTCTCCAGGTGCGTGATGGCGGACTCGACATTCCCCAACCGCAGCTCCTGATCGGCAAGCTTGAAGTTGCCGGCCAGGTTGCAGAACGTGTTCCCTACTGACTCGGCCGCCTCGATTCCGCGTTTGGTCAGCTCGAGTGCCTCCTCCAGGTCGCCGCGTTCGCCGGCGATGGAACCGCGAATCAGGTCGGCGTCCAGGATCGCATTCGGATCGCCGCTCGCCCGACCGAGCGCGCCGGCTCGGGTGACCACGTCCATCGCCTCATCGAAACGCCCGATCTGGCTCAGTGAGTCGGCCAGCATCGATGCGTTGTACGAGGCCTCCACCAGCCGGCCGGCGTCCTCCAGACGGTCGACGGCATGCGTCAGTGGTTCGACCGACGCCTCGTACTCGTCCCCCGATCGATGGGCCGCCCCCATCATCGCCTCCAGCAATGCTGCCGTCCCGGCGTCGGTGAGTCTCGGGATCAGCGAGTAGCCGGCGTCCAGTTGCGCTCGATACTCGTCGCGGGCATACGTTTCTCCCTGCATCGATCTCGTCCAGATCGCCCGTTCGTACAGGCGTGCCAGCCGATCGGGATCGTCGAGCTGATGCGCCAGCGGCAGCACTGACTCGATCCAGCCCAGTGCCTCCGGCCCCGGAGTGAACCCCGAGCCCGCATTCAACCGGCCGAGCACGGCATCGATCTGCATGCTCGGATCTGCGTCCGGGTCCGACTCCAAGAGCCGTTGCGCCTGGCCGAAGAACCCGGCCGCTTCTCGTCGCGCACCCAAGCTCATCGCCCTGCGACCTGCCACGAACAGATGGACCAGTGCGTCGTCGACGTCGCCGGCCTCGGCATAGTGGCGAGCGAGCGACGGCGCCATTTCCTCGAGGCGATCTCCGTAGAGGCGAACGATGGCCGCCGCCACCTCACGATGGATCGTACGCCGCTCCTTGCGGAGCAGACCCTCACACATCACGTCGTGGATGAGTGCGTGTCGGAAGCCGAACTCCAACTCGGGATCGACCGACTCGAGCGACAAGATTCCTTGCGCCTCCAAGGCAGCGATATCCGGGTGCAGCGTGCCGCGCTCCTCTTGAGGACGCTCGTCGAAGACCTCGTCGAACAGCCGAACCGAGAAGCGCCGACCGATCACCGCCGCCACCCTGCCCGCCTTCCTGAGGTCGGCCCCCAGCATGTCGATACGGGAGGCGAGAAGCCCCTGAATGGTGGCGGGTACGTCGAGCGAGGAGAGGTCGCCCTTGGCGATCCAGCGCCCATCCCGACGGACGACGAGGTCCCTCGCCACCAACATTCGAACGACCTCTTCGAGGAAGAACGGGTTGCCCTCGGCCTTGTCCAAGACCAGCCTGCGGAGCGACGGCGGAAGCGACTCGATCTCCAGCAAATGGCCCACCATCTCCCGGCTGGTCGCGTCGTCCAGCGGTTGCAGCCGAATCTCGGTGAGCGCTTCGGCAATGTCACGCCGTGCCAGCTCCAGCAGCGTCCAACCGACCGAGCTTCGGTCCGGACGCATTGCCAGGACGAGCATGACCGGGAGCGTCGGTACCCGATTCAGCATCTCCGCCATCAGGTCGACGGACGAAGGGTCCGCCCAGTGGACGTCTTCACAGACGAGCACGATCGGACGGCTCTCGCGTGAGAGCTCCCCGAGCAGGTGGGAGACCGCTTCCACGTACTCGGCCTCGAGCACCTCGGCCGGCCGGTCGTCGTACTCCCCTTCGACATCGATCAGTCTGAGCAGGGATTCCTCATGCTCGCCGATGTCCAAGTCCTGGCAAAGGGCGAGAATCGCCTTTCCGGCCACCGACGGAGCCTCCGTCGAACCCACGCCTGCCAGCGAGCGAACGAGTCCGGCGACCAGGTGATAGGGAAGATCCTCATCGAACGGGACACACGTCCCCAACGCCCATCGGGCATCTGGCCGCTTGGCAAGCCGAGGCTCCAGCTCCTCCACCAATCTGGTCTTTCCCACCCCGGGTTCTCCCATCACGGCGGCGATCCGTCCGGTTCCGGCCGCACTGAAGCCGACCAGGCGTTCGAGCTCATTCAGCTCGGTGCTTCGCCCCACCATCGGACTGGAGAGTCCGGGGAGGCCGCGACGTCGTTCGGCTGCCTCCTTGACGCCTTCGACTTGGTAGGCGCTGATAGATGCGGTACGGCCCTTGAGATCCGTCGCTCCCAGGGATGTGACCTCGACGTCGGAGCCGAGGAGTCGCAGCGTGGCCGCCGTGATGACGACGGTTCCGGGACGGGCCATGGACTGGAGTCGGGCGGCGACGTTCAGCGCGTCACCGAGCGCAGAGTAGGTACGGAACGCCGACGTCTCGATGTCACCGACCACGGCCAGACCGGTGTGGATGCCGACCCGAACCTGGAGCCGGTCGCCGTCTGCGAGCCGGTGGGTCTGTGATGCCTTCACGATTTCGAGCCCGGCGCGCACCGCCCGGTACGGGTCGTCCTCGTGCGCAACCGGGGCGCCGAAGATCGCCAGCAGCCCGTCGCCGGCAAACTCGGACACGGTGCCACCGAAGCGTTCGATCACCCCGCCGACGATTCGCATCCCGGCGGCGATGATCTCGCCCCAGTCCTCGGGATCCATCGTCTCGGCGCGAGCGGTGGAACCCACGATGTCGCAGAACAGTGATGTCAGGACGCGCCGCTCACCGGAGAGCCCCTGCCTCAGTCCATCCATCCTTCGAATCTACCTGCGGGCATCGTCTGGTGCCCGGAGGAAGCGAGCATTCACATGGTCAGCTCCCTGGCACGCCGCCCCACCGCCCGGTCAACCCAGCCGGAGCCGATGATGACTCACCCCCATCTCGTGGCCACCCCGATAGCCGAAGAACTCCGCCGAGGCCATCAGGAACATCCGCCAACGCTGGATCCACCGTTCGGTGTCTGGGCCGTAGACGTCGCCGAGCACTCGTTCGACGCCGGTGCGCTCAGCATCCAGTCGGTCGAGCCAGCGCTCCAGCGTCTGCTGGTAGTTGGTGCCGTTCATCCACCAGGACTCCTCGACCGCATAGGGAGCCACCAAGCTCGAAAACCGTTCGTGTGAGGGCATGATGCCGCCCGAGAAGAAGTGGCGGGTCATCCAATCTCCGGGACCGCGCTCCTCGAACGCCCAGTACAGCCGCCGGTGAGCAAAGACGTGAACCAGCACCGGTGCCCCGGGTTGCATGTAACGAGAGAGCCGTTCGAGCAGGCGAGGATGATTCCGCACGTGTTCGAACATCTCGATAGAGACGGCGGCATCGAACCGACCCTCGAGTTCCAGGTCGTTCACATCGGCGACGGAGTGCACCACATTGCTGAGGCCCATTCGTGTGGCCCGCTCGTGGATGAACGCTCCCTGCGATCGTGAGTTGGAGACCGCCACGATGGTGGCAGCCGGGAACCGTTGAGCCAGGAAGAACGACATCGACCCCCATCCACATCCGAGGTCGAGGATGCGCATCCCGTCCTCGATTTCGGTACGTTCGGCGGTGACGCTCATCATTGCCTCCTCCGCGGTCGCCAGGTTCGGCGCTCCGTCTTCGAACAGCGCAGAGGAGTACTTCATCTCCGGGCCCAGGATGGTCTCGTAGAACGCGGCTGGCACCTCGTAGTGCTGCCGGTTGGCGCGCTCGGGTACCAGCGCAATCGGCCCCGTGTGCCAGGCCTGCAGCATGGCCTGTCGATCCTCGGATGTCCTGGCTTCCTCGGCGGAGATTCGCCGTGCGGTTGCGCGCCGCATCCCGGCTCGGACCAGCCGGTCCGGAATACCCAGCTCAGCGGTCCGGGTTGCTGCACTGACCAGTTGGTGCATCATGAGGGAGGCAACGTACCGCTCGGACCTCGCTACCGGTACCCGGATCGATGGAGGGCTTCGGTACGCCGTCGTTCAGTCGATCGCGTCCCACAGGGTGGGATGGATGGTGACCGGTCGGATCGGTCGGGCGCCTTCGGGCTCCAGACCCACCAGTCGCTCCAGGATCGGAGACCAGTCGTAGGCGGCGGTGACCTCCGACGCATTGACACTGAGCACCCGCTCGGGCGGGCAGTACTGCGGGATGACGAGATCGAGGATGCCTTCGATCTCAGAACGGAATCGATCGCTGGTGCTCCGAACGCCGTCGACGCGAAGCGGGACGTCCGGATTCATGCGGACGAAGAGGTCGTACGTCTGGCACCAGCGGCGAACCAGCGGCTTCACTTCGAACGGATCCTCGCCTCCGGTGACGCGCAGGAAGTATGCGAAGTTGTCGATCACCGCCCGATCGGTCACCAAGACCTCTGCTCGCGTGCGCAACTCCAGCTCCTGTTGGATCTGCGCCATGAGCACCCAGAGCTGGGCTTCGGCGGTGGCGCCTTCGTTCAACCCGAGCGGATTGAACCGGATCACCTCCCGACCAACCTCGACGCTCCGACCGCTTCGGCCGACGGCCCCGGCGAAGGAGTGCACGGCGTTGGTCTTGCGAACGGAGTGTGAACCGATGAAGGCGATCTTGGCGGCGGCAGGCATGAGTGCGGGTGGGGCAGCGACGGGCCCACGCTACTGCCCGCGATGGGGAGACGCGATGCGGCGGCCAGTCGGTGGTTGGGGCCGTTCGTCCCTTGAACGCCCGCTCCGGGTCCGAGACAATGCTCGAGGGGAGCGAGACGAAGAGGTTGAGACATGAGAAGACTTCCGGCCTTGCTGGCCCTCTCGCTGGTGATGCTCCTGGGTCTGGCGGCCGCAGCCATCGCTCAGGAGCAGTTCCTCGACGGAAAGGTGCGGACCGGCGACTCGGTGACCGTGCCCGAAGGCGAGGTGGTCGAAGGAGATCTGTACGCGTTCGCCGGCCAGGTGGTGGTCGCAGGACGAGTGACGGGTGACGTGTTCGCCTTCGGAGGAAGCGTGCAAGTCCCTGGCCAGGTTGAAGGCGACGTGTTCGCCGGCGCCGGCACCGTCGATGTCAATGGAACGGTCGACGGCGATCTCCGGATGGCGGGAGGCCAACTGAGCGTGGCCGGTGCCATCGGCGAGGATCTGCTCGCTGGAGCGGGTCAACTGAACGTGAGCGGAACGATTGGCGAAGACGTCGTGTTCGGGGCCGGCACCGCCAGCCTCTCGGGAGCCGTCGAGGGTGACGTCCTCGGTCGGAGCGGCACATACGACCGCACCGGGTCGGTCGCCGGGACCGAGGATGTCGAGATCGAGGAACCCAGGGAGACGGAAGCTCCGAACCCCGTCGTCCGTGCACTGAGCCGCTTCGCGTCGTTGTTGCTCGTCGGACTGGGGCTCCTGTGGCTGGGCCGGCGGCTCCTCGAGGGAGCAATTCAGGATCTCGATGCTGCCCCTGGTCGAGCCGCATTGTGGGGACTCGTGTTGCTGATCGCCCTGGTGGTCGCTCCCATCGGCGTGACGATCATCGGTTTGCTCCTGGCCATCCTCCTCGGGTGGTTGGGACTGGGCCTCCTGGTGGGGTTGGTGATCTCGCTGATCGTGCTGACGTGGGTCGTCGCCTTCATAGCCGGGTTCATCCTGGTTGCGATCCTGGCGCCGATCGTCGTTGCCACATGGATCGCCGATCGCCTGCTCCCGGAGGAAAGCCCGGCGTGGGTGGCGATGAGCGTCGGGTTGGCGGTGCTGGTCGGGCTCGGGCTGATCCCCTACGTGGGACCCCTCATCGGTCTGGCCGTCAGTCTGCTGGGCGGTGGCGCCTGGCTGCGTCGACTTCTAGGTCGAAGCGTTGGAGAGGACACGGCGGTACCGGCCTGACAAGACCGTTGCTCGGCACCGGGTCGGCCCGGAGCGGGTCAGGGCACCGTAGGCTCTGGTCGTGGACCTTCCGATCATGCCGCCCGTCAAGCCGATGCTGGCCAAGCCGGTCCGGGACCTCCCCCTCGGGTCCGTGTCCTACGAGCCGAAGTGGGACGGGTATCGATGCGTCGTGTTTCGAGATGGTGACGACATCGTGCTCGGGTCCCGGAACGAGCGACCGCTGAACCGATACTTCCCCGAGCTGGTCGCAAGTCTCCCGGGCCCACTTCCTGACCGCTGCGTGATCGACGGCGAGATCATCGTGGTCGTCGATGGGCGCCTCGACTTCGATGCCCTGGGGCAGCGGATTCACCCGGCAGAGTCGCGGGTGATGATGCTGTCGGAGAAGACCCCGGCCCAGTACGTGGCGTTCGATGTTCTGGCACTCGACGGCGAGTCTCTGATCCAACTCCCATTTGGCGAACGGCGTCGGCGACTCGAACTCATCGCACGCGACTTCGAAAGGCCCGTTCACCTCGCACCGGCCACCGAGGACCCGGACCTGGCGATGCAATGGTTTCGCGCAATCGAGGCAGCCGGACTCGATGGTCTCATCGTCAAGCCGACGGACGCTCCCTACGTGTTCGACAAGCGGACACAGTTCAAGCTCAAGCACGTCCGAACGGCTGACTGCGTCGTGGCCGGCTACCGCGTCCACAAGTCGGGCGATGGCGTCGGCTCGCTCATCCTCGGCCTCTATGCGCCGGACGGCCGACTCCATCATGTCGGCGTCGCTGCCAGTTTCACCGCCAAGCGTCGATCGGAGCTGGCGGAAGAACTCGCCGATCTGGCCGTCGTCGATCTCTCCGAGCATCCGTGGGCGGAATGGATGAGCGCCGAAGCCAACGCCGACGGATCGATGCCCGGCGCCCCGAACCGCTGGAGTGATGCATCGGGCCGAGACCACACATGGATTCCGCTTCGACCTGATCGGGTCGCGGAAGTGCGGTACACGTGGTCGACCGCCGGCCGGTTCCGCGGCACGACGAAGATGCTCCGCTGGCGACCCGACCGGGCCCCCGAGTCATGCCTCCTCGACCAGCTGTCCGAGCCCGCCGATATCGACCAGGAGGCCTCGCCGCTCGGCGCCATCGTCGGCTGAGTGAGCGACGGTCACCGCCTCCATCGGGTGCGGTATGGTGCCCCAATGCCCGCATTCGTGCTGTCGGTGCTCGGCGACGACCGTCCGGGGTTGGTGGAGAAGATCTCGGCCGTGGTGACCGAGCACGGTGGGAACTGGGATCGAAGCCACGTCACTCGGCTCGCCGGGAAGTTCGCCGGCGTCGTCCTGGTGACGACCCCGTCAGATCAGGTGGACGGGTTCCTGACCGACCTTCGCGCACTCGACCAGGAAGGGCTGGTGCACGTCTCGGTCGACCGGGCCGATCACACGGCCGACCACGCCGCAGCCCTGACCGGTTCGAGCCTGGTGGAGATCGGTCTGGTCGGCGGCGACCATCCGGGCATCGTGCATGAGCTTGCTCAGCTCCTGGCCGAACGGTCGATCAGCATCGACGACCTGCAGACGTGGACGAGCCGGGCGCCACTCTCCGGCGATGCCCTGTTCCACGCCCGGGCGTATGTCCGCCTACCGGGTTCGATGGAGTCGGATGAGCTGCGAGACGAGTTGGAGGCGCTCGCGTCGGATCTGATGGTTGACGTCGACTTCATTCCAGACCTCGACCAGAACGAGATTCCGGGTCTGTGAGTCACCCCGCCCGAACTCGGTCGACGACCGAGGCGAGCGATTCGATCGACTCGATGGTGATGGGGTCCACCACCAGCTGTACGTGGTCGACGAGCGGTGAGAACTGCAACAGACGGTCTGCGATCTGGGCGAGCGTTCCGGTGATCGGCTGAACCGCGGCCTCGTTTCCCATCCGCCTGCCCGATCCCCCTTCCACCTGGACGAGCACTGCCACCGATCGCACGATCTCGGCAGGATCCCGCCCGGCCGCCCGAAGCGCCGCGTCGAGCCGGTCGAGCAGGGGCGGGAGTTCCTCCGGCCGGTTCGAGAATGCTGCCCACCACTCGTTCCACCAGTCGAGGTGTGGCGCAGTGATCTCCAGCATTCGAGGACCGGACGACCCGATCATTATCGGCATCTGGGGACGGGCCGGAGGTACCAGGACCGTGCCGTCCGCTCGGTGGTACTCGCCCCGATGCTCGACTCGTCCGGATCGGATCAAACCGGTGATGATCGCAAACGCTTCGGCGAACCGAGCGACCCGCGGCTCGAATGGAATGTCAAATGCATCGAACTCGAACCGGTTCCATCCGGCACCGAGGCCAAGCACCAGCCGGCCGGCGGCAACCTCGTCGACGGTGGCAGCCATCTTGGCCAGGAGCGCCGGGTTCCGGAAGGCGGTGGGAGACACCAGCGGTCCGAGGAGGACTCGCTCCGTGACGGCGGCCACTGCCGACAGCAGCGTCCAGCACTCCCACGGCCCAGAAGGTCCGTCCGGTGTGTCGTACACCAGATGGTCACCCAACCACAGCGAGTCGAAGCCCACCGCTTCGGCTGTGATCGCCATCTGCTCGACCTCGCTCCAGCTCGGTCGCCACTCGATCTCGGGGAGCTGGACACCCAGCTGCAGCGGAGCCGGATCGGCGGTCATCGCAGAGATCCGATCACGTCGAGCGTCCGATCCAGTTCGTCCTCGGTGTTGTAGTGCATGAACCCGACCCTGAGGAGACCGCCCGACTCGAGACGATCGAGGCGTCGCATCACCTCCAATGCGTAGTTGTGCCCCGGCCAGGTGAAGATGCCGGCGCGGCCGAGCTCTTCGGCAGCCGATTGGGGTTTCACACCCATGATCTCGATCGCCATCGTGGGGGTCCGCGGCTCATCGGGTCCGGGACCGAACAACCGCACGTGATGCATCGGCTCGATACCCGCCATGAACCGGTTCACCAGCCGGCCGGTCTGGCGGTGCGCCCAGTCGAGGCCCGACACCAGCCGGGCTCGACGGTCCTCACCCGAACCGAGCGATGCGAGGTAGTCGATGGCTGCGGTCACGCCCGCCTGCAGTTCGAAGCTCGGTGTCCCTCGCTCCCACGATCCCGGAGCGTCCGTCGGGGCCGGGCGGATGCGGACCGGTCGCACATCCTCCAGCACCCGTGGACCCAGTGCCAGCAGACCCACATGCGGCCCGTGAAACTTGTAGGCACTACAGAGCAGGAAGTCGCAGTCGAGCCGAGCCATGTCGACGGCGCCGTGCGCGGCGAAATGCACGGCGTCCACCACCGTGATCGCTCCTCGCTCCCGGGCCGCGCGGCACAGTCCGGCAACGTCGGGGATGACGCCGAGGGCATTCGATGCGTGGGTGACTGCGAGCACGCGGGTCTTGGCGGTGATCGCCTCTTGGGGGGCGACCAGGCGGCATCCGTCGCCCGGGTCGAAGTCGATCCAACGAATGCTGGCTCCCGTCGCCTCGGCGACGAAGAGCCAAGGGCTGATGTTGGCATCGTGGTCGAGCCGGGTCAGCACGATCTCGTCCCCGGGACCGAGCCGGTTGCGAAGTGCTTCGGCCACCATCAGGTTCAATGCCGTCATCGACTGCCCGAAAGCAACCGTTCCTCCCTGCGGCACGGCCAGGAGATCGGCGGCCGCTCGACGTGCATCCGAGACGATCCGTTCCGACTCTGCCGACGCGGCAAACGCCCCTCCGAGGTTTGAGATCCCCACCCTGAGGGGCCGGCCGATTGCTTCGATCACCTCGGTCGGTACCTGGGAACCGGCCGGACCGTCGAAGTACACGGCCGGTTTGCCGTCCACCGTGCGGCCGAGCGCGGGGAATCGGTCCCGGACGGTCGCGGCGGTGGGGATGTCTGGCGATGGCGTCACGGTTCTCCTCGGTCGGTCGGCGGTCCACGCTACGCCCTCCCCCGGAGGACTCGCCACCTTCGGTGCCGGGAATTCCTGGGACGGCGCTCCGTTCCGAAGGCCGGCCGTCACCGGACGCCGGGCACCGAGGCGACTGCCCGGACGGAGAACGTCCCGGCTCCTTCGATGCGGGGAGGCAGGGCCGTGAACGCGAATCCGTCGTCGGGAAGGGCTGCGAGATTCGTCAGGTGCTCGACGACCGGGATACCCGCTCCCAACAGGGTCGTGTGGACCGGACGGTCGAGGTCCTCGATGTCGTCGATGTTCACCGAGTCGATCCCGACACAGACGGCACCGGCCTCGACGAGACCACGCGCACTGGCTGCGGTCAGGAAGGGCGCTCCGTTTGCGTAGGCGTCGGTTCCGAAGTGACGATCGTGACCGGTCCACACCAGCACGGCGCGCCCGGCGGACCGTTCGAGGTCGGTCTCCGCGAGTTCGATGGCACGGCGACCCCGGCCGTCGAGTCGAACACCAGGGACGGCCATGACTCGGTCGAGCGGAAGATCGCTCAAGTCGGCGCCTTCGGCGAAGCGATGAAAAGGAACGTCGATGTAGGTACCGGTGTTCGTGCAGATGGTCACCAACCCGATGTGAAACGTCACTCCGGAGCCGTACCACCGCTCCGACTCGGCTCGGCTGAGGAATGTATCGACACGGGGACCGGGGAGACCGGGGTAGGTTTCCATGCCGCCGGTGATGACATGATTCAGATCGATGTACATCGTCCGATCATCGTCGACCCGACGCCGCCTGTCACGCGCCTCCAGGACCCGGACGCGAGTGTGGGGACCACCGGTATTCGGCGGTCCCCACACTGCCCCTCCTGTGACCGCCGATCAGGCCTCCGGGATGCGGAGCACCTGGCCCGGGTAGATCAGATTCGGATCCTTCAGCATCGGCTTGTTGGCCTCGAAGATGACGGGATACTTCGAGGCGTCGCCATAGAACTCCTTGGCGATCTTCGAAAGGGTGTCACCCTTGACGACCGTGTACATCTTGGCCTCGGGAGCCGGCTCGACAACGTCGATCTCTTCGTCGACCTTCTCGACTCCGGAGACGTTTCCGATCGCCAGAATGATCTTCTCGCGCTCTTCCTGGCTGGCGACGGTGCCCTCGACGTAGGCCACGCCGTCATCGAAGCGGACGTCCAGGTCCTCGGCACTCAACCCCAGGCCCTCCACGAAGTCCTCGAGCTCCTCGGACTTGGCGATCTCGGCCTTCCGCTCCTGCTGGGCAGCCAGCTTGGCGGCTCGCGCCTCGGCGGCCTTGGCGGCAGCGGCCGCATCGCGCTTCGCCTTTGCATCGGCCACGCGCTGGCGAGCGGCCAGCTTGTGCTTGGCCTTCAGCGCGGCCTTCTCGGCGGCTTCCTTCGCATCGGCGGCGGCCTCCTTGGCCTTGGCCGCCGCCTCACGCTCGGCCTTCTCGGCCTCGCTCTCGCCGAGTCCGATCTTCGAACCGGCGTCCTTCAGGAAATCAAACATGCCCATCTGGGACACACCTTTCTCTCTCTACGTCGACATGACACGCGCAAGGCCCGGGAAGTTCCCCGGTTTCTGAGCGGGTCGACAAAATCCTGACGAGGTGACCGAACGGCTCATCCGGGTCGGATCTCTCCGGATCTGAGATCTGAGAGGATCCGGCGGCTGGCCAGTTTCCCCGGCACGCCCGTGACGCAGCCGCCGGGATGGGTCCCCGAGCCACACTGGTAGTACCCCTCGATCGGTGTGCGGTACTGGTTCCATCCAGGAGCGGGCCGGAAGAGATACATCTGCGGCGCCAGGAACTCGCCGTGAAAGATGTTCCCCTCCGGGAGCCCCGCCACCCGTTCGATGTCGAGGGGGGTCACGACCTCCCGGTGGAGAACCAGGTCGGAGAATTCGGGGAAGAACGACTCGAGCGTGGCCTGCACGCCGTCTGCCATCGTCTCCCGCTCGGCGTCCCAATCCGACTCGCGGAGGTGATACGGCGTGTATTGAACGAAGCACGACAGGACGTGTTTGCCCGGTGGCGCCATGTCGGGATCGATCATCGACTGAACACACCCGTCGATGAACGGTCGGGCTGAGTACCAGCCGTACTTGGCATCGTCGAACGCCCGCTCGAGATACTCCACGGTCGGCCCGACGTTGATGAACCCCCGAAACTGATCGCTGCGATCACCCAGGGCGGGATACATCGGTGGTCCGTCGAGCGCGAAGTTGACCTTCGACGACGTCCCTTGGTAGCGATATCGACGCAAGGCGTCGACGAGGTCATGTGGCAATTCGCGTGGGTCGACAAAATCGAAGAACGTTCGCCGGGGATCGGCGGCACTCACCACCACATTTGCCGATAGCTCGGTTCCGTTCGTCAACGCCACGCCGATGGCGCGACCGGCACGAGTGATCACCGTCTCGACTTCTGCGTTCAACCGGATCTCCGCGCCGAAGGCACGCGCAGCACGTGCGAGCACCTGGGTGAAGCCACCGTTCCCACCCTTGTGAAACGACCACGTTCCCAACACGCCGTCGTGCTCGCCCATGTTGTGGAACAGCAGGACCAGGCCCGAACCTTGCGACATCGGGCCCACCCTCGAGCCGATGATCCCCGACGAGGCGAGCAGCGCCTTGAGGACCGGAGACTCGAAGTAGTCATCGAGGAATTCGGCCGCACTCCCGGTCAACAGTCGGACGAGGTCGTGCAGCACCTTCGGCTCCAGATCCCGCAAACGGCCCGCGACCTCTGCCCACTCGGCGAGGTCCTCGGGCGACCGACCGACGACATTGGGAGGGATACTGTCGAACAGGGGCCGCACCGCCTGGATCACCCGGGTGATGTCGTACCCATACCGTTCGTACGCATCGGCGTCTCGGACCGAATGGCGAGCGATCTCGTTGAGGTTCTCCTCACGGTTCTTTCCGAGAAGCAGGTAGTCGCCGTCTTCGGTCGGCGCAAAGGTCGTGGGCATGAGCAGCGGCATGAAGCCGTGCTTGGTCAACTCCAGTTCGTGCACGATCTCCGGACGCACGAGGCTGAGCGCGTACGAGAACGTCGTGAAGTGGAAGCCCGGCACGAGCTCCTCGGTGATGGCGGCACCGCCCACCAGATGGCGACGCTCGAGGATGAGGGTTCGCAGCCCGGCCTTGGCGAGATAGGCGCCGTTGCTCAAGCCGTTGTGACCTCCTCCAATGACGATGGCGTCGTAGGTTCGATCGGACGGCATGCTCAGGCGGTCTTTCTGTCGGGACGGAAGAGCGGGAGTGGAGCCACGTCGGCGGCAACCAGCACATGTTCATGGTCGACGGTGAACTCGAGGTTGAGCCTGGTGCCTGCCTCGGCCCGGTCGGACGTCACTCGGGCGAGCGCGATGTGGGTTTGGAGCATCGGGGAGTACATGAAACTCGTGGCGTACCCGACCCGCTCGTGGTCATCGCCGTACACCATCATGTCACCGGTCACGGGGATGTGGTCTTTGCGGGGGATGAGACCGGCCCCGGTGTAGGTGCGCTGGTGCTCGATTGGATCGACCACCAATCCCCGCATCCGCCATCGGGTTGCACCCTCCCTCAACTCGCGCCGGATGGCCTCACGGCCGATGAACCGTCGGTCCGTCTCTCGGACCTCCGGAAGCATCCATCCCAATCCCAGCTCATGGGGCGTCGAGCGATGGGCGTCGTTGAACGCGAAGCGACTGGGTTCGAAGTCGGCTCCGAGCAAGAGCAGGCCGGCCTCGATCCGAGCCATCAGCAATGCCGTCTGCCCAAACGGGATGATCCCATGGTCCGCCCCCGCGGCGAAGATCGCGTCCCACAGGTCGAGCGCATGGTCTGCGGACGTCCAGATCTCGTAGCCCAAGTCGCCGGTGAACCCGGTTCGCGAGACCACGACCGAGCCACCGGCCATCTCGAATCGTCCGACCTCGAAGTAGCCGAGGCGGTCGATGGCGGGATCGAGCCGGCTGAGCACCCGGGCGCTGCGCGGCCCCTGAACCGCCAGCGCGGCAGTTTCGGCACTCACGTCCATGACGTCCACCTCGGACGACTCTGCCAGGTCGGAGAAGTACGCCAGGTTCGGCTCGGCCGCAGTGAGGAGGAACTCGTCGTCGGACAGCCGCAGTACGACGCCGTCCTCGTTGACAAAGCCCCGATCGTCACACCAGATGGTGTATTGAGCGCTCCCGGGCCGGCACGTGCGAATGTCGCGAGCCAGAACGCCCGTCAGGAAGGACTCCGCCTCCGGACCCGTGATCCGGTACTTGTAGAGGGGGGAGGTGTCGAAGACACCGACGGAGTTACGGATGGCGAAGTACTCGAACTTCTCGGATATCTGGTACTTGTCCGCCACCAGATAACCGGCCCAGTGTCGCCACAGCTGGGTTTGGTTGGCGGTGGCAACCCGCTCGTGGAACGGTGTCGTCAGCACCATTCGCGCCCACCCCTCTCATCGAGACCTGCGAGACGATATCGACTGTTGGACGCATGCGCAACAGGGAGATAGGCTCGTTCGATGCCGCGCATGGACCCCGAACGACGGCGCCAGGCGATTGTGGAGGCAACGCTGGCCGTCGCTCGAACAAAGGGGCTCGGTGGCACCACCGTGCGGGATGTCGCCACCGAGATGGGCTCATCCAGCGGACTGATCCACCACTACTTCGAGACGATGGACGACGTCCTGGCGGCTGCTTTCGACCAGGCGGCCCGCGCCGACCTGCAATCGGCTCGCGATGCGGTGGAGGCGCACGAAGCCCCGACGAGGAGGCTCCGTGCGTTGATCGACTCCTTCCGACCCACTCGACCCGATCCGACCATGCAGCTGTGGTTGGATGCATGGGCCGAAGCGGCACGACGACCTGCGCTCCAAGAGACGTCTCGTGAACTCAACCTCCAGTGGCATGAGCTGCTGATGGACCTGCTCCGCTCGGGAGTCGACGAGGGCTGGTTCGTCTGTTCGGATCCGGCCGTGTCGGCGTGGCGGCTCCTGTCACTCCTGGATGGGCTGGCCCTACAGGCGGTCGCCCATCCAACGATCCTGGACCGAACCGATGTCGTCCGATGGGCCCTCGAGGGAGCGGAGCGGGAACTCGACATCGAGCCCGGGACGCTCAGCTCCGAACCGGGGAACCTGCCCACCCGAATCTCCAAGAGATCTTCGGGCAATCCCTGATTCCCGAGTCTCGGCCGATCGTCTTCTCCGTTCTGGCCTCGCTCACGATCGACGGCCTCTTGCGAGCAGCAGGCCACTTCGCCACGCCGAGATCGAAGACGCCGGGAGCGATGACGACAGACGTCTGAGAACATCCGGCTAAGACGGCCCGCCCATCAGCTCGTGGAGGCGTCGACGCAGGAGCTCGACATCACCTTCGATCTCCAATAGCTTTCGACTCGAACGCGAACCGCGCCGAAGCGTCACCGCCGACACCGGCACGCTGAACGCCTCGGCCAACACGAGGCACACCGCCCGGTTCGCCCGTCCTTCGGTCGGCGGCTCCCGCACTCGAACGGCGAGGGCGTCACCATGAGCGCCGACGACGCCCGAGGTTCGCGCCCGCGGGCGGACGTGTACCACCATCGTGACCGACCGGTCCATCCGCGCAAGGTACAGCCTCGACCTGCACCCCGCTCCCGCCCGGCCATGACATTTGCGAGGCGCGCCTCCCGACCTGGCGCGCCTCCCGACCTGGCGCGCCTCGCAAACTCTGCGAATCGGGTTCGTCGCGCTACTGCGGTCCATCTCCCAGGGACACGTCGAACACGACCCGGTCGGTATCGCAGCCGCTGTATGGATCGCAGGCCCGGAGCGTCAGCTCGTACCGTCCGGAAGTGGCGAACCGGACCCACGGCCGGAGACTCGTCGCGCCACCGGATTCGAATGACACGCCGCTCGGAAGGGTCCACTTGTAGGCGAGTGGATCGCCGTTCCGATCGCTTCCCGAGCCATTCAGCCGGTAGGTCGCCGACCTCACGCCGAGATCGTCACTTCCGGCGTTGGCGGTTGGTACGAGGTTGTAGGCATGAACCTGCATCGTGTCGGACGCCTGGTCCATGGCCGACGTGGCCTTCACCTTCATGCGATACGTCCCCGGTTTGGTGGCTGACACCTTGGGTTTGATCACCGAGAAGGAAGAACCGGAGGCCGGCAGGACCTGACCCGGCCCACTCTCCTGCGACCAGCTGATCGTCTCCGCATCGATCTCGACACCCTGCAGAACGACGGTGTTGGCCACGCCATGGGGCACGTACCGGTCGTTCCCGGCGTCGACGTAGGGACAGTCGAACGTCACAGTCGAGTCCCATCGGGATTGCCAGCCAGGGTCCCGCGTGAGTCCGGCGACCAGCCGGAGCTTGTACGCACCACTGATCGGCACCCGCAACGAAACGGATGAGAGGAACGGGGTGTGGGGCGGCGCCAGGACCCCGGCCGCCCGCCGCTGACGCAGCGTCACCGGGACACCCGGGCTGATCACACTCCAACCGGCGTCGATCTCATGGGAATCCGTCCAGGCCGGCCGCGGCGGCCGAGCAACCAACCGATACTCGGCGTCGAAGGCGCACCCCCGCTGCGCGACCGTCTTGGGAACGCGGTCGAGAGCATGCACACCTCGGGTGACCTCCTCGCAGTTGAGCATGAGGCGTCCACTCGAACACTTGTCGTTTCCAGGGCCGGGTTGCAGCAGCCGGGACCCGATCAGCTCGACGTCGTCGAGCTGGCGATGGCCGATCAGCACGTCGTTGCCAGGGCCGCCATAGATGGTCGTCTCGCCTCCCCCCCCGACCAGATGGTCGTGACCGGCCTCACCCGAGACGAGATCGTCGCCGGGACCACCCCTGATGACGTCGTCGCCATCGCCGCCACGCGCGTCGTCGTGGCCCTCTCCGACGTTGATGACGTCGTTGCCGGGACCGCCCCGCGCGTTGTCGTCTCCCCAGCCCCCTTCGATGACGTCGTCACCGGCACCTCCTCGGAGATCGTCGTCGCCGGGTTGGCCGAACAGGGTGTCGTCTCCCCCGCGACCATGAATGACGTCCGCACCGCCCCCACCCCAGATCCGGTTGATGCCGTCGCTCCCGAAGATCTCATCGGCGAGCGGGGTTCCTCTCACGTTCTCGACCGCACGGACCTCTCCGCCACCGGCCTCATATCCGCCCGTGTAGGACTGCTCAAACGCTTCGCTCTTGACGAGATCGATGCTCAGAGGCCAGAACTTGGGCCTGGTCTGGCTGGCCGCGTAGTCGTGGGACACGTCGAAGGTGTCCGTCCCCGGTCCGCCGTCGACTCGTTCGGGCACATCGGCGGTGGAGCCCCGCCAACCCGGGTTGAGCAGGTCGTCACCTCTTCCTCCGTACAGACGGTCCGATCCACCCTTCCCGTACAGCTGGTCGTCGCCGTCCATACCATTGAGAAAGTCGTTCTCGCCGCCCCCGCGCAGGACGTCGGCGTAGGGCGAGCCGTAGACGGCTGGGAACCCACTGAATCTGAATCCGGGACCGGGGTCGCTCGCCTCCCCCACCAGCCACTTGGTCGCGGTGGCAATCCATGGGTTCACCTTGGTGATCTTCAGAAGTCGGCTGAGGAACGGAACATCGGGCAGGTACGGGACCCCGCAGGCGCTGCGTGTCCCGCTGATCGCCTGGCCGATCCCGCGCACCATGTCGATTTCGACCGAGCAGCCGGCCAACAGGAGCCGGTCAAACCCGGAACCGCCGTTGAAGGTGTTCGGATAGTCGTTGTCGGACAATATCGTCGGGTCGCGCGGGACGGCCACGATGGTGTCGTCGCCGCCCATCCCATTGATGACCAACTCGGCCGAGGTGATCCGACCGAGGAAGATCGCCACGTCGTCGCCACCTCCCAGCTCTACCTTGACCGTGTTGACCGTCCCGGGAAACGCCTCGGGCAGCACGGCGAAACAGATGAGGTCGTCGCCGCCGCGCATGTCGATCGAGATCTCCGGATTCGACAGTTCGAAGGTCGGGACATCGACCAGGAGGGTGTCGGCTCCCGAGGTCCCCCTCCAATCGGGAGTCCACACATCCCCGGTATCACAGCCCCGGTCGGCCACGCCGGCGCGAGCAACACCTGGTGCACCGAACGGTGTGACGGCCATCAGCAGCGCGATCGTGAAGATCAACAGCAGTCTGGGGACGGCGCCTGATGCGCCACGAACGGAGGGCTGAACGTCCACGATGGTCCTCTCGCCGGGAACTCGAACGTTCCGAGCGTGGCGCAGACTCGTCTCAGGCTTCTCTCAGTCGGTGGGCGACTCGACGGGTGACGGAGCGCCACCGTCTGCTCTGATCGATGCCAAATCGCGTTGCACTGTCCGGCGGGACACGCCCAGGATCTCTCCGAGGTCGGCGGCGGTGGCGGCTCCCCCCTGTGCGCCGCACTGGCGCAGAACGTCTTCGAGCGCAGCTCGCCGCTGGCCGGCGTCCCGGTGTGGCGGAACCTTGAGGACGACGGTGACGCTCGACGATGAATCGGCAATTCGGCGCAGGTCGACAACGACCGTCGACGCGACGTCACGACGCCACGACTCCTCGATCTCGCCGTAGACCGAAATGCTCGACCGAATCTCCGGCCATGCCGGGCCGGCGTCCTCCCGAATGCTTCGGAGCGCGGCGTTGGCTCGCTGGAGCGCCCGAACCGCAATTGCCCGGTGACCCAGGCTCGAAGCCACTCGGTACAGCCAGTAGGTGATGAGATGCGCGTGCTCGGTGGCCGCTGTCAACTCGTTCATCGCCCGTTCCAGCTCGCGCATCGCCGCGATGGCCTCGCCGCGTTCGAAGAGAATCCATCCTCTGGTTGCGATGGCCAGCGGGTGGGCGAAGCCGCCACCACCATCGAGGGCGATGGCACGGTCGATGAGTCTCAACGCGGTGTCGCTGCTCCCCAGTCTCGACTCGGCGAGCGCCCACGATTGCAGCACCTGCGTTGCGACGAAGTCGTCGCCGGACTCGGTGCACAGCCGGTCGGCCTGGTCGAAGTGCCGTCGTGCGGCCACGATGTCACCCTGGCCGACTGCGAGCTTGCCACGACAGTCCAGAACCTGGGCCCGGCCCATGTTGTGGCCGGCCTTGACGAACGTCTGCTCCGCCTCGGTGAGGAGTGCTTCAGCCTCACAGTTCCTCCCGAGGTACTCGATCATGACCTCCGCAGCATTGGTCAGACTGGTTGCCCGGTTGATGCCCAGCGCCGCAGTCTCGGCTGCTTCGGCCGCCGAGACCATGATGTCGACGGCGGTCGTGGGGCGGCCTTCCACGAAGTGCACGATCCCGAGATTCCCGAGGGCGAGTGTCGCCACGTTGCGGGCTCCGAGCCGGTCGGCTCTCTGCACCGTCTCTTCGAGAGCTGCTCTCGCCCGCTGGGTATCACCGACGACAAGGAGTGCGGTGGCCAGCGCGTTCTGATTGGTGCACGAGAGGTAGGTATCGCCGGCCGCCTCCGAAAAGTACAGCGCCGTTGCCAACTCACGCTCGGCAGCGGCGTGGTCTCCCCGGTCGAGCAGCACTCGTCCCAAGATCCGGTGGCCGGAGGAGGTCACCTCGGCCGAGGAGGCAGAATCGATCGACGTGCGGGCGGCGTCCTCGGCCTCGTCGAGACGGCCGGCCTCTCGAAGGGCGCGCGCCAGAACGAAGTAGGCCCGGGCGGTACCGTCACGATCGGTCGCCGCGGCACCTCCGCAAACCGAGTCGGCCACGTCGATCGCCAGATCGATCTCCCCCACGGCGATCGCGGCGTCGGCCAAGGCGAGCAGATGCGTCGGTTCCGGCGTCATCTCCTGATTCGTGACGAGCGCTCGAAGCTCGCGACACGTCCGAAACTGAGCGGCATGGTTGCCGGCTCTCGCCTGGGCCTCCTGCAGTCCAGAGAGGGCCGCGACCACTCGGGCGTGATCGCTCAGCGCCCGTGCCGATTCGGCCGCGTGCTGGAACACTTCCTGCGCCTCGATCAACTCACCCCGCTCGACCAGGCTTCTTCCGGCGCCGAGGAGATGAGCAATCGCCTCGCGTTCGTCTCCGGATCGGCTGAGGTGAGCGGCCACCGCCAGGCCGTGTTCGCCGTGAGCAACCAATGTTTCGGACGCCAGCCGATGCAGATGACATCGAAGATCGTCATCCGTCTGCTCATAGACCACGTCGCGGACGACCGAGTGACGGAACCGATATCGCCGACCGGATCGCTCGATGAGCTCGAAGTCGCTCAAGGTATCGAGTCTCGACTCGGCGTCGTCGATCATTGCCCGGATGTGACTCCCGTCCGATGCATCGCCCAGCACCGCACATGCTTCCAACACCAAACGAGTGGGCCGAGGAAGATGTTCGAGTTGCTCGATGACGGCCAGGGCAATGACGTCCATCCCGGCCGGGCCGTCCAGCGCCCCCTCGAGTCCCCGATCCCTCACCCAACGAATCAACTCGACCGCGGCGAGCGGTACACCCTGGCTCCGATGGGCGATGGCTTCGCGCACAGAGCGCACAGATCCCCGCAAGCCGAGCTGCACGAGCTGCTCGATCTCGAAGTCATCCAGCGGGCCGAGGTGGATGGTCTTGAGCTTGCCCAGACCTGGTCCTCGCCTGATGGCCGCCTGGTGGTCGAGTCCGGTCCGAACGGTACAGAGCGCTCGGATCGGAGACCGAGCGTTGGTCGCCAGACGGCTGATGGTTTGCGCCAATCCCTCCGAGGCGCGATGCACGTCTTCAAAGACGACGACGATGCTCTGGTGCCCGGACATCTCCTCGAGGACAGCCGCGATTCCTTCCAGGACCACGGACGACTCATTCATGAATCCGGGAGGTCCCTGTCGGAAAGACTTCTCGCCCCCCAATCGAGGTATTCCCGATGCGAGACGCCCGAGATGGGTGAGGGCCAACGATCCCTGGAGATGATCGATCATCGAGTCGGTCAACGAACCATTGATCGCAGCGAGGAATGGCTCGTGTCCGAACCCTCGACCACAGTCGACCCACATCGTGGCCAGGCCCCGACCCTCCAACGTCTCGGCGATCGCCGACACGAGGCGAGACTTTCCGATCCCCGCCGGTCCGGCCACCAGGACGGACTCGGGGGTGGTGCCGTCGAGCGCCGCCAGCGCCTCATGCAGCTCCTCCGTCCGACCAAGCATTGGGAGCCGATCCGTCGGGTGTCCGATGTCGGGTGTCGTTTCTGAAGCCAAGGCTCGATAGGTCCTGACGAGATGAGGAGACACCGGCATGTCGTTGGCGCCGAAGGTTGCGCGGATGCCCTCGAAATGTGCAGCCAACTCCGCACCCCGTTCGAGCCCGGCAAGCACACGCATACACAGGACGTGAGCCGCCTCGTTGAACGGATCGAGGTCGAGCAGCCGTCGGAGGTACCGGAGGGACTGGTCGCTCGAAATCTCGTGGAGCCGCGTGGCAGCTTCCAGGAGTGCCGCGCGGAGGAGTCGATCCAACTCCGCCCGGGTGGCCTCCGCCCATGACGACCCATGCCCCGGCAAGAACGATCCGGCAGCCATCGAGCAAGCGGCCCTCAAAGAGCTGAGGTCGGTGCCGGCGGCCAGCGACCGGAAGCGCTCGAGATCGCTCTCGACCGGCTGCATGAGGCGGACCGAAGTCCTCGACGTCTCGATCAAGGCACCGCCCGGCAGGCTTGCGGTGCTCGACCGTATCTCCCACAGGGCTTGCGACAATGCCTTCCCCGCACGCTGTCGAGAACGATCCGGCCAGAGCGTCGTGAGCGCCAGCTCTCGATGGAACGCACTCCGCCCCGAGAGGAACAACAGGAGCTCTCGTGTGCTGCGGTGTGAAGGGACGGGGAGAGCGGTGTCGTTCGACCACCACTCGAACTCGCCAAAGCTCCGGATTCGCACACCGCCACCCATGGTGGACGACCCTACTTCTGGAACCCACCCAGTTCGGGCAAGGCGCCGGCCTCGCCGGCGCCGAACCGGCTCGCCCGGCTCAGGTGAACGGCGTGCGCTCCGTGGCGGTCGACCGATCCAGCATCGGAAGGACGAGACGACTCATCGCCCCCCACACCAACGCTCCGGTCACTCGCAGGGTGGCGAACAACGCAGCGTTGGCGATTCGGACGAAGGTCTCGCCGGCCACGAACTCGTCACCGATCGCACTCTCGCAGGACGTGGCCTCGGAGACCGTCGGGCCGGTCTCGATGACTGGACCGCTAGGTTCTCGAGGGTGACGTGGGATCCGGACCGATATCTCCAGTTCGCCGACCACCGGCTCCGGCCTGGCGTCGAGTTGATCGCCCGAATCGACAGCCAGCCGGCGACGATCGTCGACCTGGGGAGTGGCACCGGTGAGATCACCCGGCTGCTGGCGGAGCGCTGGCCGAACGCCGAGGTCCTCGGTATCGACTCCTCCCCCGAGATGGTCGAGCGGGCACGCTCGCTGGAGACCGATCGACTCCGGTTCCAGCTCGGCGATATCGCAGCCTGGGAACCTGACCGACGCCCCGATCTGATCTTCTCCAACGCCGCCCTTCATTGGATCGACGACCACGCGGCTATCTTTTCGCGGCTGCGCTCCCACGTCGCCACCGACGGCACCTTGGCGGTTCAGATGCCCGACAATTGGTGGGAGCCGACCCATCGAATCCCGGCGGAGATCCTCGAGGACTTCCGGTGGTCCGACGAGGCCCGGAGTGCCCTGATGACCGATCGCTTGTCGAACCCGGAGCGGTATCGCGACTGGCTGCAACCGGCCCGCATCGACATGTGGCGCACCACCTACTTCCAGGAGCTTCACGGGGAGGACCCCGTGTGGCGATGGACGACCGGATCCCTGCTCCGGCCGGTGCTCGATGCGCTCACGGAGGACGAGATCGAGTCGTTCTCGGCGGAGTGCCGTCGCCGCTACGGTGAGGCGTATCCGCCCCAGCGAGATGGGACCACCGTCCTTCCCTTCACCCGGTTGTTCATGGTGGCAGTGGCCGAATGAAGCTCCGTACCGAAAACGGGAAGGGATGGTTCAGCAGGTGAGTTACCTCGGTCCATCGTCTGGAGGTGGTCGGTGAGTGTCGAGTGGTGGAAACGTGGGATCATCTACCAGGTCTACCCGCGGAGCTTCCAGGACAGCAATCGAGATGGCATCGGTGATCTGCCGGGCATCTCCGCCCGGATCGATCATCTCCGCGACCTGGGGGTCGATGCCCTGTGGATCTCCCCCATCTATCCGTCCCCCATGGCGGACTTCGGGTATGACGTCAGCGACTACACCGACGTCCACCCCATGTTCGGCACCCTGGCCGACCTCGACGAGTTGGTCGAGGCCGCCCACGCCCGGGACCTCAAGGTGCTCCTGGATTTCGTTCCGTCCCACACGTCGAGCCTGCATCCCTGGTTCATCGAGTCGGCCTCGTCGCGTTCCTCACCGAAGCGGGATTGGTACCTGTGGGAGGACCCCGCTCCCGACGGTGGACCCCCCAACAACTGGCTGAGCCGGTTCGACGGCGAGTCGGCCTGGGAGTGGCATGCCGAGACCGGCCAGTACTACCTGCATTCCTTCCTCGCCGAACAACCCGATCTCAACTGGCGCAACCGCGAGGTCCGCGAGACGATGTTCGACGTGATGCGCTTCTGGCTCGATCGGGGGATCGACGGCTTCCGCGTCGACGTCGTCTATCGGGTCATGAAGGATCGCCTGCTCCGTGACAACCCACCCGATCCCGAATGGCGGCCCGGCATGGATCCGGCGAGACGGCTGGTGGAACGCTACTCGAAGAACACCCCGGACGGCCACCAGTTCAATCGCTGGATACGAGCGGTCGTCGACGAGTATCCCGGACGGGTGCTCCTCGGTGAGATCAACCTGCCGATCGAAGAACTGGTCACCCACTACGGAGCCGGCGACGAGATCCACCTACCCCAGAACGTCAACCTCCACGACGTGACGTGGACTGCCGACTCGATCGAGGGTCTGATCCGCCACTACGAGGGACTCCTCCCCGACAACGCCTGGCCGAATTGGGTACTCGGAAACCACGACCAGCACCGTGTCGCTTCGCGGTTGGGTCCGGATCGAGTTCGTGGCGCACTCACGCTGCTGCTCACACTGCGCGGTACGCCGATCCTCTACTACGGAGACGAGATCGGCATGGTCGACGGTGAGATCCCTGCCGACCGGGTCGTCGACCCGTGGGAGATCCGGAGTCCGGGGTTGGGGCTCGGTCGAGATCCGGAGCGCACGCCGATGCAATGGACCCCCGGCCCCCAAGCCGGATTCTGCGAACCGAACGTGGAGCCGTGGCTTCCGGTGGCCGACGGATACCAGGCGCGCAACGTCGCTACCCAATCGAGAGACCCCGAGTCGGTACTCGAAATGGTTCGGCGGCTCATCGATCTCCGGAGGCACACTCCGGCGCTGAGCATCGGGGCGTACGAACCGATCGACTGCCCTCCTGGGCTGGTGGCATTCCAGCGAAGCCATGCTGATGAACGTGCGGTCGTGGCGATCGACATCGACGGCAACGGAGGCGCCTTCACACTCGGAGGCCTCGACCACCCGACGATCGCCTTCCAGACAACGACCGGTCCATCGCTGTTGGAAGGCGCGGGTGACGTCGAGTTGTGGCTGCCTCGCTTCACCGGGGCGGTCGTCGTCGAAGGCGGGTGACCGAGCGGCCGGCCACCTCAGCGGTTCCGTGCCATGCCTTCCGCACGGCTTCGGAGCGCCTGCATTCGCAGTGCGTCCCCGGTGATCGTGTCATGCAAGTCCGCGGTGTGGTGGGCGAGTCGTCGGTCATGGAAGGAGAAGCCGAGGTTGCGAACCTGTCGCAGGCGCGCCTCCCGACCCGACTCGGTCTGGTCGCCATCGTCGAGCGGTCGGGCGGCTCCCCAATCGACATGGACGAGTGCGTCGTCGGAGCCGCGAATGATGAAATTGGCGGAATGCCAGTCCCCGTTCTCGACCCCCATGCGTTCGCAGACCAGCTGGTGGAGCAGGATCTCCTCGTATCTGGCCGGCGTCAGCACCTCGGCATCGAGACGGACTGCTTCCTGGAGCGTGGCGCCTGCCACCCACGGCTCGATCGTCAGTCCCAGCACCGTGGACACCTCGAGCCGGTGGTCGAAGACCTCGTGCAGAGGACCGACGACGCCTTCTTCCAGGACGAGCCGGATCCGCCCATGCGGCATGACCAGCGCACCGTCGGACGAGACGCGCGGCCAGTTCTCGACGCCGTGCACCGTGACGCGCCCGATCTCGGCTTCGTGAAGCGGCTCGGGAGCCGGCTGCTTGACCACCACCCCCAGCTCGGGCGCGAGCAGCACCGTCGACCTCCGGTGCCGACCCATGATGTACTCGCCCTTGAGGATGAGCCGCACGCCGAGGGCCTCGGCGAAGTCGTCCTGCCAGGCTGCGATTTCGTCGCGACGGCGACCGTCGCCGGTGTCCTCCGCCAGCCGCCGAGCAGACTCGATCTCGACCAACTCCTGCATCAGTGCGTCATAGAGCACCAGCACCGTTGACGGTCGTGGGGCGATGGCCCCCTCACCATGCAAGGAGGCGACCAGGTTCCTGACCCGCGCCGGCGGGTCGTCACTGCCCAGCAGCCGGGCTGCCACTCCTCGAAGCGTCGACACGAACTCGGGCAATGAACCGACCTCTTCGGCGATCCGACCTTGGACCATGTCGGCGTCCGCACCCACGAACCGAACCACCGGCCCATAGTCGGCCAGTACCTCGAGCCGGTCGAGCAGCGGGTCACCGCGTTCGCCGATCCCGAGCCCCAAGACACCGAAGTACACCGGCGCCCAGCCACCCAGCGCACGGGTCAGGAACTCGGGTTCGGACAGGAAGCGACGTGGGACCAGACGCGTGGTGGTGGTGTTCACCAGGAAGCGGTGTGGGTCGGCAATCTCCAAGACCTGATGGGTCGTCGGCCGATCGGGCAGCCCCGAGATCCATGCCGACCGCTCGTCGGATCGGGGTCGCTGGCCGACGATGGTGACCGGTGCGCCCGGCAGATCGCCGGTATGGGCGGCGGCGAACAAGAAGTCGACGATTGCAGGGCGACTCAGCGGGATGGCACCGACCACGAAGCGGTTGACGCCCACATCTTCGAAAGGGATGGACACGGCCGGCGATCCTACCGACCCACGGCTCGAGACCACTCCAGGGAAGACGATTCTCGCTTTGGTGGGACTCTCGGTCGCCACTCCCCTACATTGACCGGATGCAAGGCGATGTGCAGACGCGACCGGGAGCAGAGCGGAAGTGGCCGGATGGTGACGGGCCGTACCTGTTCGTGATCGAGGTGTCGGGTCCCCTGGAGCGCTCCGTCCTCCGCGATTGGATCCACGACAACCGGCCCTCCGGCATCGGCCGAGGGGAGGTGCAGATCGCCGAGCTTCCCACCACCCGCCGGTCGGCCGGAAGGCGCCGACGTGACCCGGCACTCTCGGCGTTCCTCCACGGCGACGATGATTCACTGGTGGTTCCGCTTCGCGTGGTGTGGCTGGCACCCCGGAGGGGTGGGCAACGCTCGGTCGGATGGATCGATCTGCTCAAGCTGGGCGATCCACGCGATCCCGACCCGCTCCGCCAGTACGTCATCCGGCAGGTGGCATCCGATCGGATGCGGATCGTGGTCGGCGAACCCGAGCGGCTCTCGGTCCTCCGTCGAACATGGGCGACCGAGGAGGCGCTGCGCGAAGGGAGGAGCTTCGTCGAAGAGGTCGCACACCGGGCTTGGTTGGCGCTCGAGCGATCTGAGCGGCAGCTGCGGGGCACGCGCTACAAGGTTCCCAAATTCCCCCGTGAAGGGTTGACTCGGAGTCGCGACTTCCGGGCGGGTATCGCCACCCAGGCTCGAAACGCCGACGTGTCCTACGCCCGGATGGAGCGCCGGACGCATCGATACGTCAAGGAGATCGCGGCCACCCACTCGCCGTATGTGATCGATCTCGTCACCGGCGGATTCCGGTGGCTGATCGGAAAGGCGTACGACGATCTCGTCTACGACCGGGAGGAGTTGGCGGCGCTGTATCAGATGGGTCAGCGATATCCCCTGGTCTTCCTCCCAACCCACAAATCACATTTCGATCATCAGAGCCTCCAATACGCCTTGTACGAGAACGGGCTTCCGCCCAATCACACTGCGGGCGGCATCAACATGAACTTCTTCCCGGTCGGCCCGCTCATTCGACGGTCGGGTGTGTTCTTCATCCGCCGCGAGTTCAAGGACAACGAGCCCTACAAGTTCGTGCTTCGGCGGTATATCGACTATCTCCTGCGACGTCGGTTCCCGCTCGAGTGGTACATCGAGGGCGGCCGGTCCCGGACCGGCAAGCAGCTCCCGCCTCGCCTGGGCATGCTGGCGTACGTCGTCGAGTCGTACCTGCGGGGCTCGGCCGAGGATGTGGTGTTCATCCCGGTGTCGATCGCCTACGACCAGATCGCCGACGTTCACAGCTATGCCGCCGAGCAGTCCGGGGCTCCCAAGCGCCCCGAGACCTTTGGATGGATGATGCGCATGATCCGAGGTCTCCAGGACTCATACGGCGACATTCACATGCGGCTCGGAGCACCCATCTCCCTCCGAAACTTCCTCGGCGATCTCGGCGCCTCACCGACCGATGCCGACGACACCCGGAGCCCGGCGATCCCCAAGCTCGCATTCGAGATCGCCAACCGCATCAACGAGGTCACGCCGGTCACTGCCATCTCGCTGATCACCCTCGTCCTGCTGGAGGCCCGGGACCACCGTCTGACCCATCAGGCCATCGCCGACCGCATCGCCCCATTCGTGCGATCTGTGCAGGAACGGGGTATCCCCACCGCGGGCGAAGCCCCGCTGGGGGATCCCGCCGGCGTCACCCACGCCCTCGATGCCCTCGTCACGCATGGCATCATCGTCCGGCCGGACGGACACCGAGATGGTCCGACCGAGTATCAGATCCCGGCCGATTCCCTGCTGGCCGCCGCCTACTACCGAAACGCGGCCATCCACCATTTTCTGGCGCCGGCCATTGCCGAGCTCGCCGTCGCAAGCGCCGCCGATGAGATTCCCGAGACGCTCGATGCTGCCGAGGTCCCTTCAGGACGTCAACGCTATCTCGAACACGCTCGCCTCATTCGCGAGCTGCTCATCTTCGAGTTCTTCTTCCCCGGCCGCGAGGCCTTCGACGACGCCATGCTGGCCGAGCTCTCCCGTCGGGGCGACGACTGGCGCAGCCTGCTGGAGACACAGGCATGGTCGACGCTTCTCGACCGCTTCGAGCCACCGTGGGCCCGGGCGGTGCTGGCACCGTTCCTCGATGCACACCGCATCGTCGCCGAAGTGCTGGACGGTCACGAAGGGCTCGGCGAGGGTGATCCCGATTCGGACGACCTCGTCGCACGCGCCATGGAGGCGGGACCGGACATGGTCGAATCCGGAGTCGTCGGGTCACTGGAATCGGTGTCCAAGGTGCTTTTCCAAGCTGCCGTGAAATCCGCCCGTCACCACGGAGCGTTCGAATCGGCAGCGCACCGGAAGACATTCGTCGCCCGACTCCGGACCTACGCGCAGCTCGCCGGGTCACGCCGACCCCCCGACTGAGTGCACCCCGGGCCTCAAAGCCGGACGAGGCCCTCCTCCTCGGCCCACTCCACCAGGCGGCGCAACGTCACTTCGGCAGGGGTGTACTCCAGGCCCAACTCCCGGCTCGCTCGAGATCCGTCGTAGGCGTGCCCATGCAGCATGGTCCGGACCATCTCTCGACAGACCGACGGCTTGGTGCGCCGCATGCGGGCCGCCGCCTCGATGGCGGTCGCGCCGGCCGATGCCACCCAACCCGGAACGAACCGGACGTCGATCGACCGCCCGACGACCGACCCCAGCAGATCGACCGCTTCGCGCATCTCGAGTGTGAACCCGTTGAGCACATACCGCCGGCCCGCGGCTCCATGCCGCTCCGCCAAGAGATGCCCGCGCGCACAATCGTCGATGTCGACGATCGAGAGCCTGGTCTCCACCAATGCGGGGAGTTTGCCGTTGATCAAGTCGATGATCAGGCGGCCCGTGCCCGTGGCGCGACCCGGACCTTGCACCGACGAGGGATTCACGATCACGACGTCGAGATCGCCCGCATCCCCGAGGACCGCGCGTTCGGCGTCGTGCTTCGAACGTTCATACTCGGAGAGATACCGACCGCGATGAGGAGAGTCCTCATCGCCGACCGTCCCGGTCGGCTCGCCGAGCGTCGCCGCCGAGGACGTGTAGATCAACCGGCCGATACCGGCGCGCTTGCCTGCCTCCACCACGGTCCGGGAGCCGTCGATGTTGGCTCGCCGCATGAGGCTCGAATCGGCAACACAGAAGGTGTTGACACCTGCGAGGTGGTACACCACCTCGCAACCGCCCATCGCCGTGGTCAGCGCGTCGATATCCAGGATGTCGCCTCGATGGGGCTCCGCGCCCGCCTCCTCCAAACGCGTGTCGCTCTCGACCGACCGCGAGAGCGCCCGGACGGCTCGACCCTCATCGACGAGGTGTCGGAGCACCGCACCTCCGACGACGCCCGTCGCTCCTGTCACCAGCACTGACATGGCAGTCCCGTCGATCGCAACCACATCATGGGGACGGTAGTGGGCGAGATCCGGCTCCGATCCGGAGACGGGTGCGGGTGATACGGTTGCGGCATGACGGACCGTGCGTGGTATCCCGATCAGGCCCGTGCGCCTGGAGGGGACGGGCTGAAACGCCGGTCGAGCGGGCACCCGGCACACCGGCCGAGAATCGGATTCCGTCGACTCGAGCAGCGGACACACCCGGTAGGCCGGCGATGACGGTGTCCGCCGCCATCGCCGTTGCCCTGGCCTATCTACTGGGGAGTCTCGACTTTGCGGTCATCGCCGCCCGGCTGCGGGGAGTCGACATCTACTCGGTCGGGAGTGGGAACCCCGGAACGGCCAATGTGCTCCGGAACCTGGGGTGGAAGGTCGCCGCACCAGTGATGCTGGGCGACCTGGCGAAAGGCGCGCTGGCCGCGTGGGCGGGAAGACGGATCGGTGGCGACGTCGCCGGGTATGCCGCGGCATTCGCCGCGGTGGCCGGGCACTGCTTTCCCATCTGGCATCGGTTCCGGGGCGGGAAGGGGGTGGCGACCGCGCTCGGTGCCGCCGCGGCGTTGCATCCGATCGTCGGTGCGGCGATGGGCCTGATCTGGGCGGGGCTGCTCGCCGCAACGAAGATCTCGTCGATCGGTTCGCTGACGGCGATCATCGTCATGACTCCGGGAGTGGCACTGGCCGGCGCCCCGCTGAGCGGCGTGATGTGGATACTGGCGGCCGCCGTCCTCGTGATTGCCCGGCACCGGGAGAACATCCGGCGCCTCCTGGCCGGCCAAGAACGGCGCGCTCGACGCGAGTCGGCGTGACCCTCGGCATCGAAGCCAAGCGCCCGGAGCGTGGGAGTATCGACCCGGGACGACGCGGCGGGAACCCGGTTGCTAGCGTGCGCTTGCCGGTTCCATCCGGTGAATCGTGAGCGGATGTCGTCGAGCCCGAAGGAGGTTTGTCTCGCACCACTCCTGAACCGTGACGTTACGAGAGGGACGCGAAGAGGGACGTCTCGAGAGGAGAGAACGTGGACACTGTGTTCGTCGCCGAGATGATCGGCACGATGATTCTGATTCTGTTGGGTGACGGTGTCGTCGCCAACGTGCTACTCAAGGACAGCAAGGGCGAGGGCAGCGGCTGGATCGTGATCACCACCGGGTGGGCGTTCGCGGTCGCCATGGGTGTGTACGCGGCGGGGGTTTACAGCGGCGCACACATCAACCCGGCCGTGACCATCGGATTGGCGGCCGGCGGCGAGCTGCCGTGGGGCGATGTTCCCCTGTACCTCGGAGGACAGTTCGTGGGTGCATTCCTGGGCGCCGTGCTGGTGTACCTCGCCTATCTGAACCACTGGGCACCGACTGAGGATGCCGGGCTCAAGCTGGCGGTGTTCTCGACCGGACCCGCCCGACGCGACACCGGCGCCAACTTCATCACCGAGGTGATCGGCACCGCAATGCTGCTCATCGGTGTGCTGGCCATCGGCAACACCACCGGTGGAGACTTCGGTGCGACCGGGGGACTCGGCGTGGGTATCAACCCACTCCTGGTCGGTTTCCTCGTTTGGGGGATCGGCCTTTCGCTCGGCGGACCGACCGGATACGCGATCAACCCGGCCCGTGACCTCGGGCCACGCATCGCACATGCGGTCCTCCCGATCCCCGGCAAGGGAGACTCCGATTGGGAGTACGCGTGGATTCCGGTGGTTGCGCCCATCGTTGGCGGCATTCTCGGCGTGCTTCTCTGGAACGCACTCGTCTGAACGCCCAACCACGTCACGTGAGCGCGACCCCGGTCGCGCTCACGGCCGATCTCGGAGGTTCCCGTGAAGAAACTGATCAACAACGTCGACGATGTCGTCCGGGATTCTCTTGCCGGCGTCGCGGCCGCCCACTCTGACCTCTCGGTCAACTTCGATCCGTACTACATCACCAGAGCAGGAGGTCCCGTCGAGGGGAAGGTGGCGCTGGTCTCGGGCGGTGGTTCCGGGCACGAACCGATGCACGGCGGCTTCGTGGGACACGGCATGTTGCATGCGGCCTGTCCCGGCGAGGTATTCACCTCGCCAACCCCGGATCAGATGCTCGAGGCCACCAAGGCGGTTTCGGCCGGTGCCGGCGTCCTCCATATCGTCAAGAATTACACCGGAGACGTCCTCAACTTCGAGATGGCGGCCGACATGGCCGGCGACGAAGGCATCGAGGTCGAGGCGGTGGTCATCGACGACGATGTTGCGGTCAAGGACTCCCTCTACACGGCCGGTCGGCGCGGCGTCGGAACGACCGTGCTGGCGGAGAAGATCTGTGGAGCGGCGTCCGAAGAAGGCCAGTCGCTGGCCCAGGTTGCAGAGCTGTGCCGCAAGGTGAACAGCAACGGCCGGTCGATGGGCATGGCGCTCACGTCCTGCATCGTCCCGGCCGCCGGTGAACCAACGTTCCAACTCGGCGACGACGAGATGGAGATCGGGATCGGGATCCACGGCGAGCCCGGCCGGGAACGGAAACCGGTCGCTTCGGCCTCCGAAGTGGTGGAGATGTTGACCGCCCCCATCGTCGAGGACCTTCCCTTCGACTCGGGTGACAATGTGCTGGCCTTCGTGAACTCGATGGGCGGCACCCCCCTGATCGAGCTGTACATCATCTATGCCGGCCTTCACGAGTTCCTGGGCGAACGAGGGATCACGATCGCCCGGAACCTGATCGGGCCGTACATCACCTCGCTGGAGATGCAGGGCTGTTCCATCACGCTGCTCAAACTCGACGACGAGCTGACTCGCCTGTGGGATGCACCGGTCAACACTCCGGGCCTCCGCTGGGGCGTGTGATGGGGTCAGGCGTCGATCGCGACGCAGTCATCCGCTGGATCGAGCGCTGTGCAGAGCGGCTCGCCGAGGAGAAGGCCTATCTGACGCGGCTCGACTCGGAGATCGGCGACGCCGACCATGGAATCAACATGGACCGGGGCTTCCGAGCCGCCGTCGAGAAACTGCAGTCCAGCCCACCGCCCGACGTCGGAGCCGTCTTCAGCGCAGTCGGTATGGCGCTGGTCTCCAAGGTCGGCGGCGCCAGCGGCCCCCTGTACGGCACCATGTTTCTCGAGATGGGCAAGGCCGCCAAGGGGGCCGAGGAGCTCTCGACCGAGCTCTGGTCCGAGGCGCTGGCGGCCGGGGTTTCGGGGATCGTGCGACGGGGTAAGGCCGAAGCAGGTGACAAGACGATGATCGACGCCCTGACGCCCGCCCTCGAGGCCCTCCAGGCGGCCGTCGACGGCGGTTCGTCGCTGGGCGACGCCCTGGGGCGTTCCGCACAGGCGGCAGCCGCCGGCATGGAGGCAACCATTCCCTTGGTGGCCAGGAAAGGACGGGCCAGCTATCTCGGAGAACGGAGCGCCGGGCATCAGGATCCCGGAGCCACATCATCACAACTCCTCCTCGCCACCGCGGCTGCGGTGTGGGGAGACGGAAAGGAGCAGTAGCCCATGGCCAAGTATGCAGCAGCAATCGATCAGGGGACGACCAGCACCCGGTGCATGATCTTCGACCACGGTGGTCAGGTCGTCTCGATCGACCAGAAGGAGCACGAGCAGATCTATCCCAAGCCGGGATGGGTGGAACACGATCCGATCGAGATCTGGTCCAGGACGAAAGAGGTCGTCGACGGCGCACTCTCGAATGCCGGCGTTTCGGCATCCGATCTGGCATCGGTCGGCATCACCAACCAGCGGGAGACCGCCCTCGTCTGGGATCGCACGACCGGTCAACCCGTGTACAACGCAGTCGTTTGGCAGGACACTCGAACCGACAAGATCTGTGACGAGCTGGCGGCCGACGGTGGACAGGATCGATTCCGATCCAAGGTCGGACTTCCGCTTGCGACGTACTTCTCGGGACCGAAGATCCGCTGGGTGCTGGACAACGTGGAAGGCGCCCGAGCCAAGGCCGAGGCCGGAGATCTCGTGTTCGGCAACATGGACACCTGGATCATCTGGAACCTGACCGGCGGTGTCGATGGCGGCGTCCACGTGACCGACGTCACGAACGCCAGTCGCACCATGCTGATGGACCTCTCCTCGCTCAGCTGGGATGACGACATCCTGTCCACGATGGGCGTTCCTCGTTCGATGCTTCCCGAGATCCGCTCATCGTCGGAGGTGTACGGCGAGGCCGTCGGGTCCTTGGGCGGCGTCCCGGTCGCCGGCGACCTCGGAGACCAGCAGGCCGCCACGTTCGGGCAGGTCTGTTTCGATCCGGGGAATGCCAAGAACACCTACGGCACCGGGAACTTCATGCTCCTCAACACCGGTACCGACCTCGTACCGTCCGAAAGCGGTCTCCTGACGACGGTTTGCTACAAGATCGGCGACCGAGAGGCCGTCTACGCCCTCGAAGGATCGATCGCCATCACCGGGGCACTCGTCCAGTGGCTGCGAGACAACCTCGGGTTGATCGAATCCGCACCGGATGTCGAGGGCTTGGCGGAGAGCGTCGAGGACAATGGTGGCATCTACATCGTGCCGGCGTTCTCGGGACTCTTCGCTCCGTACTGGAAGTCGGACGCCCGAGGCGTGATCGCCGGCCTCACCCGATATGTGAACAAGGGTCACATCGCCAGAGCGGCACTCGAATCGACCGCGTGGCAAACCCGCGAGGTGCTCGACGCCATGAACAAGGACTCGGGCGTGGACCTCACGGAGTTGAAGGTCGACGGCGGCATGGTCGCCAACGATCTGTTGATGCAGTTCCAGGCGGATGTGCTGGGTGTCCCGGTGATCCGCCCGGCGGTGGCGGAGACCACCGCACTGGGTGCCGCATACGCCGGTGGCCTGGCCGTGGGGTTCTGGAACGAGATCGACGACCTTCGTGAGAACTGGGTGAAGGACAAAGACTGGACGCCGCAGATGGATGCGGACACCCGCGAAGCGGAGTACGGCCGGTGGAAGAAGGCGGTTACCCGCACATTCGACTGGGTCGAGTGACCGGCTCGAGGGTGGGAGCGGCTGAAGCCGCTCCCACCCCGTATTCTCCTCCAGCATGATCGGCATCGTGCTCGTCTCACACGTGGCCGCAATCGCCAACGGAGCCGCCGACCTCGCCAAACAGATGGGTGGTGATGTGCCGATCGCGCCGGCAGGTGGCATCGACGGGCCAGACGGCGATGAGGTCGGAACCGACGCGACCCGCGTCGTGGCCGCCATCGAGGACGTGTGGTCCGAGGACGGCGTGGTGGTGCTGATGGATCTCGGGAGCGCCATGCTGTCGGCCGATCTGGCGCTTGAACTTCTCGACGAACACAAGCGCCAGACCGTCAGACTGAGCGACGCTCCCCTCGTCGAAGGAGCGGTCGCGGCCGCCACTGCCGCCCAGGCCGGCCTCTCACTCGATCAAGTCCTGGCCGAAGCGCGTTCGTCGACTGTCGCCAAGACGGCGCAGCTCGGTCCTTCCCCCTCCCCCGGTGCCGACCCCGACGCCGGCGACGAGCCTGGCTCGCCCGGTGCCGACGCCGAGGCCGTGTTCCTGATTCGGATTCCCGCCGGACTTCATGCCCGGCCGGCCGCCAAGCTCGTCTCGGCGATGTCGCCTTTCGATGCAACCTGTCGCGTCAATAACGCCACGCTGTCCTCCGAGTGGGTACCAGCCACCAGTTTCACCTCCCTCAGCACGCTTGGACTGCTCCAGGGGCACGAGATGGGTGTCCGTGCTCGGGGCCCGGACGCCGATGCCGCAATTGCGGCGGTGCGCGAGCTGGTGGACGACGACTTCGGCGAGACGGTCGCGGATCTCCCGGCAGCAGGTTCCGAGGGTGGGTCTGCGAGTGGACGGAAGGATCGATGGGGACAGGACGACGCGGCCGCAGGCGGATCGGTCCACCCACAGGGTGGCGTCGGTGCCTCCCCGGGCATCGCCGTGGGTCGGGCCACCAGGCTCGTGCCAGTTCCGAGTGACGAGGGGCGTCCCGAGACCGACGGCGACCGGCCGCGCACGGCCGACGAGCTGCGAGCGGCCATCCATCGTGCTGCCGAACAGATCGGGCAGGTTCGATCGGCCACTGCCCGGCGGATCGGAGAGTCGGAAGCCGCCATCTTCGACGCCCACCTCGCCATGCTCGGCGATCCCGAGCTGCTCGATGCACTGGACCGGCGAGTGCGGGCCGGGGAGGAACCCGTATCGGCCTGGACGGCGGAGATGGAAGCCCTTGTCACTCGTTACGAGGCACTCGACGACCCCTACCAGCGCGCTCGGGCCGCCGACGCTCGATCGGTGGCGGCCCGGGTGGAGGCGGCCTTGCTGGGCGCCGAGGTGCGATTCGTTCCGGCCGTGACCCCCGGCATCCTGGTGGCGGACGACCTGGACCCGGCCCAAACCGCCGATCTGGACCCAGCGGAGGTCCGGGCCATTCTCACCGCTCTCGGTGGTCCTACGTCCCATGCAGCCATCATCGCCCGGTCGCTGGGAATTCCGGCCGTCGTGGCCGCCGGATCCCAGATCGGCGCCGTCGGTGACGGAACCATGCTGATCGTGAACGGCGACACGGGTGAAGTGGTCATCGAGCCCGACGCCGACAAAATCAGCCGGGCGGAAGCGTCCATGGCCCAGCGGCAGAATCGGCTGGCCGAGGCGGCGCTCGAGGCACATCGTCCGGCCCAGACCCTCGATGGAATCGAGATCGAGGTCGCCGCCAACGTCGCCACCGTCGACGACGCTCACCGGGCCACGCGCATGGGAGCGGATGGGATCGGCCTTCTGCGCACCGAGCTGTTGTTTCTCGACCGGCAGCATCCCCCCGATGTCGACGAGCAGCGCTCGACGTATCGAGAGATCATCGACGTCATGCGCCGGGAGCGACCGGAACGGCGCATCGTGATCCGAACACTCGACATCGGCGGCGACAAGCCGGTGGCCTTCCTCGATCTTCCGCGAGAGTCGAATCCCTTTCTCGGCGTCCGGGGAGTTCGACTTGGGCTCCGACGACCCCACCTGCTTCGATCCCAGCTCGAGGCGATCGCCTCGGTGGCTCATGATCGACCGGTGGCAGTCATGTTCCCGATGGTCACCACGCTCGCCGATCTCGAGGCCGCCCGGCGCATGCTCGATGCGGCTGTCGACGCGACCGGAGCGCCGGCGGAGAACGTCGAGGTGGGGATCATGGTCGAGGTCCCGGCCACCTCGCTCATGGCGGCAGAGTTCGCCCGCCACGTCGACTTCTTCAGCATCGGCACCAACGACCTCACCCAGTACGTGATGGCCGCCGAGCGAGGGAACAGCGACCTCGCCGACCTGTCCGACCCTCTGCATCCGGCCGTGCTCCGCAGCATCGCAGCGGTGACGGAGGCCGCCGACGAGACCGGACCGTGGGTGGGCGTCTGCGGAGAAGCGGCCGGTGACCTGCTGGCCGTGCCCGTCCTCATCGGCCTCGGGGTGACGGAACTCTCGGTGGCTCCGTCGCTCGTTCCGCAGGTCAAACAGGTGATCCGGGGCCTCCACCGGGAGGAGGCTCGAGAGTTGGCCGCCTCCGCCTGTTCGGCCGATTCGAGCGGGACGGTGCGATCACTCGTGCAGAATTGGATGGAGGACGGAGCGACCGCACCGACCAACGACCCCGAGGAGGAAGCATGACCGATTCCACGACCCCCACACCCGACCGGGATCTGGCGCTCGAACTCGTGCGCGTGACCGAGGCAGCGGCGCTGGCATCGGCGCGGTGGGTCGGTCGAGGAAAGAAGGAGTCAGCCGACGGGGCGGCCGTGGACGCCATGCGTGCATTGCTCGATACGGTCGACATGGATGGCACCGTCATCATCGGTGAGGGTGAGAAGGACCGGGCTCCGATGCTCTACAACGGGGAGTCGGTCGGCTCCGGCCTCGGCCCCCGAGTCGACGTCGCCGTGGATCCGGTGGAGGGAACCACCCTGGTGGCCCTGGGCCAGCCAAATGCCCTCGCCGTGGTCGGGGTCGCCGCCGGCGGCTCGATGTACTCCCCGGGGCCGGCCGTGTACATGGATCAGATCGTCGCCGGGCCCGAGCTGGCCGAGGCGATCGACCTCGACGCCGCACCGGCCGACCTGGTTGCGGCCGTGGCCGACACTCGCGGCTGCCGCCCGGAGGAGGTCACCGTGATGATCCTCGATCGGGAACGACATGTCGACCGCATCGAGCGCCTCCGCCAGGCCGGAGCCCGGGTCTTGGTCATCCCTCACGGAACGGTCGCCGCCGGCGTGGCGGCAGCCCGCCAAGGCACGGGCGTCGACATCATGATGGGCATCGGAGGGACTCCCGAAGCGGTCATCACCGCCTGTGCCCTCCGCTGCATGGGTGGTGTGATCCAAGGCCGGCTGTGGCCCCGAGATGGCAACGAGCGGCAGGCGATCCTCGCCGCCGGACTCGAGCCGGAACGGGTTCTCGAAGTCGAGGACCTGGTGGCGACCACCGACGCTTTTTTTGCGGCGACCGGCATCACCGACGGCGCCTTGCTCGAGGGTGTGCGCTACGACGGTGAGGGGGCAACCACCGAGTCGGTCGTCATGCGGGGGCGGTCGGGAACCGTACGGATCGTCGTCGCCCACCACACCCGTGACAAGCTCGCCCGATTCGGTTGAGCGACGCTGCCATAGCCCGATGTGATGTCGAATCCCAAGACCGATCTGCATCGCTACCTCCGAGTGGGTCGCGAGGCGGTGATGTGGAAACTCGAAGGCTTGAGCGAGTTCGACGCGCGTCGGCCCCTCGTCCCCACGGGCACCAACCTCCTGGGTCTGGCCAAGCATCTCGCATCGGTCGAGTTCGGATACTTCGGAGATTGCTTCGGCCGCCCCACGGTGAGGCTCTGGCGTTGTATCGGCGAGATAACGATCCCAATGCCGACCTGTGGGCGACGCCCGAAGAGTCCAGAGACGGGATCGTCGACTTCTACCACCGTGCGTGGCGGCACTCCGACGCAGCGATCGAGTGGACCTCGACGCCGCGGGACACGTCCCTTGGTGGCCACCGCAGCATGCCGAGGTCAGCCTCCATCGGATCCTCGTTCACGTGGCTACCGAGACGCACCGCCATGCGGGCCACGCCGACATCGTGTGCGCGAGTTGATCGACGGTACTGTTGGGCTCCGCCCGGAGAACACCAACCTGCCCGACCGTGACGAGCGGTGGTGGACCGCCTATCGCGATCGGCTCCAGCGAACCGCGGAGGCCTTCCGCGGTGACGCTCAGTGACGACCCGGTCGCTTCGCCATCAGATCATCGAACTCGCGTGGCCATGGCTCACGGAGGTCCGACCCCGAGCGACCACGGCCGTTCGAGTTCGGAGCGCGCGGCCGGGCGGGAGTGCTCCTGGCGCAAAGCGAGGATGTGTTCGAGGCTGGCGACCGCGAACTCCTGAGCGTCCACCACCTCGTCACGCCAGCTCGCCGTGATGACTCGCACTTCGGCTGAGGCGTTGACGAAGGCCTCGACCACCAAAGGCCCTCCATAGCGCAGGTACGCCAAGGCCGCGAGCACTTCACGGAACGGCACGTTGCCCTGTCCGAGCACACCTCGATTGGATTCGGCGAGGTGCACGTAGCCGATCCGGTGACCGAGTCGGCGAATGGCGTCGGCGAAGGACGCCTCTTCGATGTTCATGTGGAAGGTGTCGAGATGGACCGACACGTTCGGAGCACCGATGCGATCGATGAGTGCGATGGCCTGATCTGCCGTGTTCAGGAGATGGGTTTCGTAGCGATTGATGACCTCCACCCCGAGGTTGATCCCCCGTCCGTCGGCGTGCGCGGCCGCCCGTTCGAGGGTTCGGGCAACGACGTCGAGCTCCTCGGGGGTCGCCGCCTGGCCGGTCAGCGTTCCGAGGCTTGCGTATAGGGCTCCGGTGAGCCAGGAGGAACCGAGATCGGCGGCGACGTCGATCGCGTGGGTGAGGAAGGAGAGGGCGGCCTTTGGCCTCGCGGGAAGATGGGCGAAGCGGGGAAGTGCAGTCGAACAGGTGCACCCCAGGCCCAGCTCTTCGAGGAGCCGCACCGTGTCGTCGACGTCCACCAGGGAAGGGCTCAACAACGGGATCTCGACGAACTCGTACCCGGCTGCCGCGGCGCGCGTCGCAGCCCGACGAGCTCCATCCCGGTCCCAGCGCGGGGACCAGATGAAGGCGTGGGCTCCGATGGGAGAGCTGATCGCTTGGGTCATCGTCGGTTGAGATGGAAGGCTATTGCCTCATTCTGCCTGCGGAGTCACAGGTCCGCCGCCCGAAGCGACGGCCAGAGCCGGTCGACGACCAGTTCGGCGGCACCAACCACACCGGCATTGGCCCCGAGCTGGCTCGGCTCCACGATGAGATGCCTCGCCGCCAGCGCGAGCGGCCGACTGTGAACCTCGGCGCGGACCGACGCCAGAACCAGCGGCTCGACTCCCAGATCTCCGCCCAGCACGATCACGTCAGGGTCGGCGAAGCTCACGGTTGCGGCGAGCACGACGCCGATGTGCGTCCCCGCCGATCTCACCATGGACTTCGCCTCCGGATCCCCGGAATGGACCAGCGAGGCGACCGCCCTGGCGGTGTCGGCCCGCCGACCGAGCGCCGACAGCTGGGCAGCCAGTGCAGCCCCGCCTGCCACCGCTTCCAGACAGGCGTTTCGTCCACATCGGCACAAGCGATCCCCAAACCCGTCGAGCTGGACGTGCCCGATGTCGCCGGCCGCGCCGTGCGCTCCCCGGTAGAGCTGCCCGGAGATCACCACGCCGGCCCCGATGCCGGTCCCCACCTTGACGAACACCAAGGAACGCGCCTGCGGCCAGCGCCGTCGTTGTTCACCCACGGCCATCAGGTTGGCGTCGTTCTCCACGAAGGTGACGACACCGAACTCCGACTCGATCGCCTTCACGAGTGGGTACCGATTCCAAGTCGAGAGGATGGGGGGATCGACCGGACGACTGGACTCGGAGTCGATCGGCGCCGGCAGCCCGATGCCGATGGCCAAGGGCCGGTCGGCCGGCTCGGCGATGAGGTCGGCGACCTTATCAACGACCACCGGAAGAGCCGCCGCAGGTCCACCGGTGAGGTCGAGCTCCAGATCTACCGGCGGTTGCAGGGGCTCTCCGAACAGGTCGACGCGCGCCAAACGGCTGTGCGTGATACCCAGATCGGCGACGACGAGCGAACCAGCGTGTTGGTTGAACCGGAACTGTTCCGGCGGCCGACCACCGGTCGAGGTGGCGTCCTCGGTCATGGCGAGCAAGCCGGACTCCAGCAGGGCGTCAACCCGCCGGGTCACCGTCGACCGAGCCCAGCCGGTGGCGGCGCCGAGGCTGGATCGGGTTTGTGGCCCGCCCTCTCGGACCAGGCGGAGTAACAACCCGTCGGCCGGGTCGCGATTCGGGGCGTTGAGTTCCGTCATGCAAGCTGCTTGATGTGATTTCCGCCTTCTGATTACGATGCGGTAAAAGTCACGTTCAGAATAACAAAAGCTGGCTCCGGGCGGAATCGTCCGCGAACGAGAGGCTTCTCGTGTATCTCGGGATCGACATGGGAACAGGGACTCTCAAGGCCGCCCTCTTCGATCCCGAGGGGGGTTTGGTCGCCGCCGCCGAGGAAGCGTACGGCGTGCCGGCGTCGACGGCGGCCGGAGCCGATTTCGACCCGGCGCTGTGGTGGGAAGTGTGCCAAAGAGTCGTTCGCCGGGTCACCCACCCTCGGCGAGGGCGGGTCGAAGCGATCGGTGTCGCCGGCCAGATGCACGGGGTCGTCCTCGTCGACGCACACGGCCGACCCGTGCGGGAGGCCGTCCTCTGGCCCGACCATCGGGCGGTGTCGGTATTGGACGAGTTCGGTCGGTTCGAGACCCGCCACCCCGATGTCCTCGGCAATCCAATCGTGCCGGGGATGGCTGGACCGATTCTCGCCTGGCTGGTGCACAACGAGCCGGCGCGCATGAGGGAGGCGGCCTCCGTGCTCCAGCCCAAGGACTGGCTGCGCATGCAACTGTGCGGCGTCAAAGGGGTCACGGATCCGAGTGATGCCTCGGCGACCCTTCTGTACGACATCGCGGCCGATTCATGGAGTGAGACGATGGCGGCCGCGATCGGTGTGGAACCGGCGCTGCTGCCCGAGATCCGTCGGTCGACGGACGTCGTCGGTCGGTTGGAACCCGCCGCGGCCGAACAACTCGGCCTGCGCGCCGACGTCTCGGTGGTGGTGGGAGCCGGCGATGCACCTGCCGCCCTGGTCGGAGCGGGTATCGAGGCGCCCGGGATCGCGCTGGTGAACGTCGGGACCGGGGGTCAGGTCATGACGCCGATCTCGACCCCTGCCAACGGCCAACTCGGTCCGGGCTTGCATCAGTACCGCTCCGCCTCCCCCCAAGCCGGGTGGTACGCGATGGCAGCCGTCGCCAATGTCGGACTCGCCCTGGGCTGGGTACGAAGCATCGTCGGTGTCGGGTGGGATGAGGTCTATGCGGCGGCCGGCGCCGCTCTGGACTCACCCGCAGGCGACCCCGTCTTCTTCCCTTTCCTCAGCGCCGAGCGGACGCCCTCCCACGACGGGCCGGCCGGTGGCTCGTGGACGGGGCTCACCTTGCGACACGATCGAGCGGCGCTGGTCCGTAGCGCTCTCCGGGGCGTTGCGCTCTATCTGGGACTGCGCGCCCGGTCGTTGTTCGACCTGACGAACGTCTCCAGTGCGGTGATGTCGGGAGGTTCGGTTCGTCACGCCGAATGGGTCGAGACCATGGCCACCGTGCTCGGCATGGGTGTGGACGTCGCCGAGGACTCGCACTTCACCGTCCGCGGGGCGGCCCGGCTGGCGGCTCGGGGCGTTGGAGGGGACCTTCCCGATCCCACCATCCAACGCACGGTCGAACCTCGACCGGGGGTCGACGCCGCTGCCCGGCTTGGCGAGTTCGAGCGGACCATCGAACGACACTTCTCGACTTCTGTTTGACAGACTACAAAAGCTTGCGATACGCTACACATAAGCGTGGAGCGCTCAGCGCGGATCCCGGCTTGACGCTCCCTGAGGTGGAGGAGAGTCCGATGACACGACGTTGGTTGTGGTTGGGGTTGCTGATTGCGGCGCTGACCCTCGGAATGACAGCGTGCGGCGGTGATGATTCGTCGACCACCGATGCCGCCGATGCGGGTGAGGAAGCCGCCGGAGATGACGGAGCCGCCGCCGGTGGTGACGGCACCATCGTCGGCCTCATCACCAAGAACGAGACGAACCCCTTCTTCGTGAAGATGCGCGAGGGTGCCGAAGCCAAGGCGTCCGAGATGGGTGTGGAGCTCCGCACCTTCGCCGGCGAGGGTGACGAGGACAACGCCTCCCAGGTCGCCGCCATCGAGGATCTGATCACCGCCGGCGCGGCAGGGTTCATGATCACCCCCGCCGACACGGTGGCCATCGTCCCGACGGTGGAGAAGGCACGCGAAGCCGGCCTGGTGGCAATCGCACTCGACACTCCCCTCGATCCAATCGATGCCGCCGACGCGACCTTTGCGACCGACAACTTCCGAGCCGGCGAGCTGATCGGGCAGTGGGCGGCGGCGACCATCGGCGACGCCGACAACGCCAAGGTGGCACTCCTCAACATCAACGAGAGCCAGCCCACGGTTGGAGTCCTTCGAAATCAGGGCTTCCTCACCGGCTTCGGCATCGACATCGGAGACCCCGACCAGTGGGGCGACGAGACCGATGCGAGGATCGTCGGCCAGGACATCACCGACGGCAACGAAGAGGGTGGCCGTAGCGCCATGGAACGGTTGATCGCCCTCGATCCCGACATCAACGTGGTCTACACCCTCAACGAACCGGCGGCGGCGGGTGCCAAGTTGGCGCTCGATGCGGCCGGGCTCGAAGCCCTCATCGTGTCCGTCGACGGATCGTGCACGGGTGTGAGCGATGTCGCCGATGGCAACATCGGGGCCACCTCGATGCAGTTCCCGCTCCTGATGGCATCGTTGGGGGTCGAGGCGATCGCGACCGGTGAGATCCCTCCGAACACCGAGGGTCTCGAGTTCTTCAACACCGGCGTGGAGCTGATCACGGACGGTCCGGTGGATGGGGTGGAGTCGCAGACGAGCGAGTGGGGTCTGGACAACTGCTGGGGTTGATCGTCCTAGCGACCGCGTAGTCGACCGATGGGTGGGCACCGGCCCATGCCCACCCATCCCGGATGGCGACCTGGAATCGACGGAAGCGAGCAGAGATGACGGACGAATCCAGAACCGAACCCACCAACAAGACCTCGACCGACCAGTTGGCCGAGGCGGAGGGAGTCGCCGGATCTGCCGGGGGCGACTTCGCGGTTTTCGACCAAGGGCGGTCTGCCACCGACCGGCTGCAGCGTTTCCTGCACAGCCGGCCACTGGCGAGCCCATCGGCCGTGCTGCTGCTGGCCTTCGTCTTCTTCAGCATCGTTGGTGACCGCTTCTTGACGGCCACCAACGTCTCGACGATTCTCGCCCAGGTCATGATCATCGGGACGCTGGGAATCGCCCAGACCCTGGTGATCTTGACGGCGGGCATCGACTTGTCCGTTGGAGCGATCACGCTCTTCAGCTCGGTGACGATGGGGAAACTGGCGGTGACGTGGGGGTGGAATCCGTGGCTGGGACTCCTCTTGGGCATCGCCCTCGGCCTCGCCTGTGGCGTCGGCAATGGGCTTCTGATCACCCGTCTCAAACTTCCACCGTTCATCGCGACGCTCGGCACCTTGAGCGTCTTCAGCGCCCTGGCACAGTGGTTCTCCGACAATGCCACGATTCGAAACGCCGATGTGATCACCGAGGCCAACAACCTCCTGTGGTTCGGGAACGTGTGGGAACCGGTCTCCGGATTCCGAATCACCTACGGGGCGTTCTTCATGCTGGTCCTGTACGGGTTCTTCATGTACGTGCTGCAACGGACTGCGTGGGGTGAACACGTGTACGCAACCGGGGACGAGCCGGAAACCGCCCGTCTCGTCGGTATCCGCACCAACCGGGTGCTGCTGTCGGTGTACGCCGTAGCGGGCGTCCTGTGTGGCATCGCCGGATGGTTGTGGATCGGCCGGATCGGTGCCGTGAGCCCGATCCCGATCGTGAACGCCAATCTGGAGAGCATCACTGCGGTGGTCATCGGCGGCACGAGCCTGTTCGGCGGTCGCGGACGCGTGGTGGGAACCCTCATCGGGGCACTCATCGTCGGTGTCTTCGACAGCGGTCTCTCTCAACTCGGATTCGAACCCCTGTGGAGGGTCTTCGCGGTCGGCGTCCTCGTGCTCGTGGCAGTCGGACTCGACCAGTGGATCAGGAAGGTGGCGACGTGACGACGACAACCGTGACCCCCGTTCTCGAGGCCCGTGGTCTGACCAAGCGGTTTGGGCATGTGACCGCCATCGAGAATGCAGATTTCGAGCTTCTTCCCGGCGAGATCCTGGCGGTGATCGGTGACAACGGGGCCGGCAAGTCATCGCTGATCAAATGCCTGTGTGGCGCCTACACCCCAGACAACGGCGTGATCCTGCTCGACGGAGAGCCGGTTGAGTTCAAGAGCCCACTGGATGCCCGGGCCCGCGGTATCGAAACCGTGTACCAGAACCTGGCGGTCGCCCCCGGCCTGGACATCGCCCAGAACATGTACTTGGGGCGGGAACGGAGGAAGCCCGGAGTCCTGGGCTCGGTGTTCCGGCTGCTCGACCGAGCCGCCATGCAGGACCATGCACGCCAACAGCTCGGCGAACTCGGGCTGCTGACCATCCAGGACATCGGACAGGCCGTGGAAACCCTCTCGGGTGGGCAGCGCCAGGGGGTGGCAGTGGCGCGGGCGGCCGCCTTCGCCACCAAGGTGGTGATCATGGACGAGCCGACGGCGGCTCTGGGCGTGAAGGAGTCCCGTCGGGTCCTGGAGCTGATCAAGGATGTTCGCGACCGTGGTCTGCCGATCATTCTGATCAGTCACAACATGCCGCATGTGTTCGAGATCTCCGACCGGATCCACATTCACCGACTCGGGCGAAGGGCTGCGGTCGTGTCCCCCGAGACCCATACGATGTCCGACGCGGTGGCCATCATGACCGGGGCACGTGAACCCACGCCCGAGGAGCGCAAACCCTTCTGATGGGCAGGTGACCCGCCGACCGGCCCACCAGTGTCGGCGACCCGGTGGGCCGGTCGCTCACATGCTCAAGGCGTCGGCCAGGGGACCGCTCGCGTCGATTCCCAGGCTGACCGCCAACAACTCGATGGGATGGATCGACGGAACCCCGGTGGCGTGCTCGATCTGCCACCGACAGGTCTCCGAGTCACAGACTGCGACCGGGCCACCGACGTCACGCACCCGTCGGAACAGCGGCTCCCCGACCAGCATCGCGATCTCGTACTTCTCCGCCTTGTATCCGTACGTGCCGGCGATGCCGCAACAGGCCGCTCCGGACTCGATGATCGACAGGGAGGGGATCCGTTGCATCACGTCCAGCGCGGGAAGGCCGACGCGATGCGCCCGGTACTGGCACGGCGGGTGGTAGATGAGTTCGAGGTCGACGGGGCGCAGGTCGTCGAAGGCCTCGGGCTCGATCTCGACCAACTCTGCCAGGAACTCGTGAATGTCGTACGTGTTGGCTGCGACCGCCCGGTGATCGTCGCCATATGAGTCGAGCAACTCCGGCGCCTCTTCTTTGAGCGTGAGCGTGCAAGAGGTGGACGTGCCCACGATCGGGACACCCTGTCGAACGAGTCCGATCAGCGTGGCGACGTTGGCGTCGTGATAGCTCCGTGCCGTATCGAACTCGCCGTTCGAGAGCAGCGGCAGGCCGCAGCATCCTTGCTCTGGTATGACGACTTCGAACCCGAGAGCCTCCAACACCTGGACCGCCGCGGCCGCCACCCGGGACTCGTAGTGCTCGGCGGAGCAGCCGGTGAAGAAGGCAACCCGGCCACGGGGGTGTTCGGTTGGCGTGGCGCGACCCTCGAACCATCGGCTGAAACGCTGGCCGGCCCACTTCGGGAGCGGTGCCGAGCGGTGGATACCGACCAGACGTTCGGTGAGACTTCGAGTGAGCTCATTGGAGAAGGCTCGGTTGATGATCGGTCCGAAAGGACCGCCCAGTCGGGCCAACGTGGCCGGTCGAGCGAGCAGGTTGTTGCGGACTCGATCGCGGTTGTCGATGAGGCCGGCCTCGACCATTCGGGCCCTCGCCCGGGCGTTGATCTCGGCGATCCGGACGCCGGTCGGACAGACCATGTTGCAGACCCGGCAGCCCGAGCAGTAGTCCACCGAACGGTCGGGCACATCCTGATCGGCGTGGCGGAACCGGGCGGCCTGGGGTCCTTCGTACTTCGGTCCCGGGAATTTGTCGGTGACGGCTGCCACCGGGCAGGCGGTCACGCAGATGTTGCATTTGATGCAGAAGTCGAGCGTGGCCTCGGGCGGCAGCGCGTGGGTAGCTGCAAGGTTCACGATCGCACTCCTCCGGCGACGGCTTCGAGCGCCGCCAAACCAACGGCCCGGCCGGTCGCAATTGCGATTCCGTCGACCGCTCGATCCCGAATCGGATCCGTCCCACCGATCAGATTGCCTGCCACGAACACATTCTCCGGCCTGCTGCCATCCGTCCGCTGCGGGCGAAAACCTGCATCCACTCCGACACCGCAACGGTAGACCGGGTGCCCCTGCGGATCGGTGAAAGACCGACGGAGCCACTCCGAGCGATCATCCGGCCCATCGACGGCCAGATCCATCACCACTTCCCGAAGCTCACCGCTCTCGTCCCCGACGATCCCACCGCCGAGAATGCCCCCGGTGGCGAGGATGAAGATGTCACCGCGCACATGATGATCGTGCCCGGCCGACTCCGTGCGGACCGAGGACACGCGGTCGCCGTCCCACGTGACGCCGAGGGCCTCCATTCCCTCGTTCACCCTCCCACCCGCAGCCCGGATGGCTGCGGTCAACACCTGATGGAGGCGCATTCCGGGCACGGATGGGGGGACGCCGGGGATCTCGAACACATCGACACCGAGCCGGGTACGCAGGTCCTCGACCACGGCCGTCGCTTGTTGGAGACCCAGCACGGCAGGAAAGCCGACTCGCTCCGCCCGGCCGATCTTCGGGCGGAGCAAGGCGATCACCTCCGACCGGAATGCTTCACTCTCGAACGCACCGGCCAGCACGGGAGCGGTGACGAACTTCCGGCGGCCGAGGGATGCCACGTCGAGTGTCACCGGGCGGGCATTGATTCCCCGAGTGGAGAGGTTGTCGCACACGAGCTCAGGCGTGAGATCGGCGTAGGACCGAAACCCGACGATGAGGGCCTGTTCGCCGCCCTGCATGACACCGGCCACCATCGTCTCGGGTACCAGGCAGGTTGGACGAACCCCTCCGACCGCCGTGGGAACTACCACGTTGGCCTCCAGCGATCCACGGAGTGGATACCCGGCGGCCGCGCAGACCTCGGCAAGATCGGACAACGCCGCCGCGACACCCTCTCCGCCGACCTTGGCGTATGGATGCTCGGGCCGATCGGCGATCAAGGCGTGGAGAGCTTCGCCGGGGCTCTCCCGACCAGTGGCCCCGGACGGGTCGGTCGCCAGCACGTCGATACACCCGGCGTGCCAGTACAGGCTTCCCCACCCCTTGGCGATGACCCGGACCTCCACTCCTCCCCGAGCCGCCGTGAGGGCGGCCATGAGCCCGGCCGGACCGGCTCCGATGACCACGACACGACTCATCGGCGATCCCCGACGTCCGCCTCGTACATCACCGGTGCCAGTGAGGACGACTCGGGTCCCGGGAGGCTGTCCACGTTGAGGGTGCTCAGATGGATCAGCTCATCGAGCCGCTCCTGGCGGAGCTGGGAGCCCCAGAGGATGGGCATCAGCCCCTTCCAGCGCTCCTGGAGGAAGTCTCGAAGGGCCACATTGGTCTCTTCGACGTCGGGAGCGCGAATCTCGTGGAGCAGTCCCGCCACCCGGGCGGTGCACCAGCCGCCTTGACACGGTCCCATCCCCAACCTGACATCGCGGCGAACGTCATCGATCGTCTTGGCCTCTCCGTTGGTGATCGAGTCGACAACCATCGATCGAGTTGCCAGTTCGCACTCACAGATGAGATCGCCGTACGACGCTTCGGCCTCCACCTCGGCGAGTCGGCGTCCCAGCGCGTGATAACGGGTGTCCGTCCGACTGTCGGGCAACGCTTCGAGATGGGTGGTACACGCCCGGTCGACGTCCAGCTTCTCGCAAACCTTGTCGACGCACACCTCGGCCATCTGTCGAAAAGTCGTCCACTTCCCGCCCGTGATCGTGATGAAGCCCTCGACCCCGTCCCTGACCGCGTGATCCAGCAGCGCGTATGCGCGGGTGACGTCCCTGGTGTCTTCGGTGCTCTCCTCCTGATAGAGGGGTCGAACGCCCGCCCACGCCCGCAACACTCGAACGTCGCGAATCCCGGGGACGAGCTTCTCCGCTTCTTCGAGCATGAGCCGGACCTCCCACGGCTCGATCGTGAACCGCTCGGGATCCTCGACCCGCTCGTCGGTGGTGCCGATGACCGAGACCGTGTGAATGGGCACGAGGATGTCTCCATCCGCCGGCATCTTGCAGCGATTGACCACCGTGTTCACCACCCGGTGGTTGAACGCCAGCATCGTTCCCTTCCCGGCGAGCACCTCGAAATGCACGTCGGCGGTGGATGCGATCCGTCCAGCCCATGCTCCCGAGGCATTCACGACCAGGTCGGCGGAGATTTCGACGTCTTCGCCGGTTGCCAGGTCGTGACACCGAACTCCGACCACTCGATCGCCAACCCGGACCAGGTTGTCGACCCGGTGATAGGTGAGCAGGTCGGCTCCATACTCTCGGGCAGATGCCACCACCGACTCGCTGGTCAAGAACGAGTCGGCCGAACCGTCCGGGACCCGAAAACAGCGTTCGATGTCCGGATTGAGGTACGGCTCGGCGGCGAGCATCTCCGACACCGGAACCTCATCGCAGGGAATCCCCGCAGTGCGACATCCGTCCATGAACCGATCGACATAGTCGGGGTCGTCCCACGGCGTCAGCACGAAGTACCCACCGGTGTCCTCGAGGCAATGCGGCATGATCCGCCGAAGAATGCGGTTCTCCTCGATGCACTCGACCGCCGCCAGCGGATCCTTCACCGCGTATCTCGCTCCCGAATGGAGGAGCCCGTGATAACGGCCGGTGGTCCCGTGGCTCAGATCCCGTTGCTCGACGAGCAATGCGTCGAACCCCCGCATGGCCAGGTCGCGAAGGACGCCGGTGCCGGTTGCGCCACCACCGATCACGAGGACGCCGGTGTTGATGGTGCGCATGCGTCGAGGCTACTCCGCTCCGGGGCGGTGCGCTCGTTGCGCCGACCGGCTCACACTCGCTGTTCGGCAGCCACCGCCGCCAAGACGTCGACGTCGACGATCTCGATCCGCCGATATCCCGTCCTGACGGCGCCCAGCTCGCGCAATCTGGCGACCGCCTCGTTGACAGACTGGCGGCTCGCTCCGAGCAGCGTGCCGATCACCGCCTGAGACAGTTCCACTGCCCCCGTTCCGCGGCTCTCTTCCAACAGCAGGTCGGCCACCTGGGCGAGCACCGTCTTCCGCATCAGGTGGAGAACCCGCCGCTGGGTCTCCTCGAGTTGTCGCAACCCGGCGACCAGCCACCGCATGCAGATCGCCGGATGGGCGGCGAGCTGCGGAAGCAGGCGGTCCCGGTCGAAGCGAAAGGCCGAAACCCGTCCAACCGCCTGGGCCGACGAGATGTACCGACCTCGACCGAACATCGCGATGTCACCGAGCACCGAACCGGCACCCACCCTGGCGACCACCCGTCGGCGGCCGTGGGAGACCCGGTAGAGATCCACTTCTCCCCGTTCGACCAGGTAGGCGGAATCGGCTTCCTCCTCCTGTCGAAACAGATGGGTCCCCGGGTATTTGCTGATCGGCTCGCCGACGGTTGCGATCGCCTGGACGTCCGACGGCGACAGTGGGAGATAGTCCGCCCGACCGAATGATCGGGCGATCCAAGCCAGGTGCTGCTGGTCCGCCAGGTCCTCATGCGTCCTCGGCGGGGTACGGCCCGGTCTCATTGCAAGCCCGTGAGTGCTCGGTGGCCGTTCCGGAAGAAGCGAAGCGCCTCGCCGAACTGGTCTTCGGCGTCGAGCAGATGCTGATACGGGAGCAGCGCTCCGCGAAACGACCTTGCATTCCAGAAGGGATCGGATTCATCGACGTCATCCCACGGCGCCACGTACAGATATGGCTGGGAGTGCGACTCGTCGCCCGGCGATGCTCCATAGCCGGCCCGCTGACCCCGGTCGGGATCGCCGAGTTCGACGGCCGCGTCGAAGTGCTCCGGCCAAAGCTGGACCCGACCGATCCGCTCCGCCCGATCGGTGCGGCGGAGCTCCTCGAGCACCGCGGTGGAGAAACCGAACCAGGCCGCGATCGCTTCCAAGGCACGTGCGTCGAAGTCCCAGATCCGGTCCGGATCGACCGGATCGAGCGGGTCGTGGAAGTCCTGGAACCACTCCGGCCGATACGTGATCCCCAAGAACTCACAAGCCTGCCGGACCGACGTCAGTGGCGCCGACCGCAACCTTCCGGACTGCTGAAGGACGAGATCGGATCCGTCCACCCGGATCTGCTCGTCCTGACCGAAGAACGGCGTTCCGAAGCCGCCGTGGGTGTAGCGCAGACCCAGCTTCCCGGTCGCTTCGAAGCGCCGGGGTGCGATGGCGAAGAATGCGACCTGATGGAGCCCGCGCCGGGCGACGTGGTAGGCGTCGGTGGTTGGTCGCAATCGAGGATGAGGACCCAACCAATGATCTCGGGCGAACTCGGCGATGGCCGGAGAACCAGCTGCCAGCGTCGACCATGCGACATCTCCGTCGGACACGGGTGACACGACAACCCCGTCTTCCTGGCCCCGATCGGTGGGGTCGTCGGCCATCCACGCCGGATCGGTGTTCGCCGGCGGTGACGGCTCGAGGACCCGCGCAGCGTGCCCGGCCGGCAGCAAGGCGGCGGCTTCGGCTCGGGCATCACGGCCGGTGCCCGGAGGGCGCTCGATTCGGTTCATTCGCTTCCCTTCCGTGGGCGACTCCAGGTCGCGACCAGCTGCAGCCCTCCGAGGGCGACCCCCGCGGCGTACACGATCGCCCCGATTCCGGCGTCCAGGCGATCGGAGAGGCCGAGGAGCGCGTCGAGCGACACGGCACCCGGACCGACGATGGCGACGACGAGCGCGGCAACCGCCAGCGTGGCCACGTACTCGTAGCCCTCATCGGGCCGATTGAACACGAAGAAGCCGGCTGCCGCCACCGCAGTCAGGAGCCCACCGACGAGCCCGGCACCGATCGTCAGCTCACCGACCGCCGATGCCTGCGCCAATCGGTGGGCGGGTCGGAATCCCTTGGCCGCGAACCACGATGCCGTTCCTTCCAGCGTTCGGGCGTGCCGAACTCCATGGCTGAGCATCACGATGCCCAGCCAGACCCTCAGGAGGAGCATGCCGATGTCGAGCGGCCACACAGCGACGTTCCGGTCAATCCAGCGCGACGTCGTACCGGTCGCGGTAGGTCTCCAGCAGCCGCAGCCAAACCTCGCTCATGGTCGGGAACGCCGGAACGGCATGCCAGAGCGTGAGAAGGTTCATCTCGCCAACGATGGCCACCGTTGCCGCGTGCAACATCTCTCCCACCCGCGGACCGACGAACGTGGCTCCCACCAGACGATGACCATCCGCATCCACCACCAGCTTGCTGGTGCCGGTGTCGCCGCGCCCGAGCAACGGAGCAGCCGCGACTTGCGTGGTGCCGTACTCGACGGTGCGGACGTCGATCCCTCGCTCGGCCGCCTGGGCTTCCGTCAGTCCCACCGCAGCCACCTCCGGACTGGTGAAGACGACCCTCGGTACGGCGACTCGATCACCGCGGGCGCTGGTCGCTCGGCCGGCGATGACCGCTCCAGCGATTCTCGCCTGGTACTTCCCGGTGTGGGTCAGCAGGGAACGGCCGTTGACATCACCCACGGCGTACAGCCACGCACCGGGCACATCCTTCGCTCGAAGCCGGTCGTCGACTTCGATCATCGACCCGGGTTCGAGTCCCACCGTTTCGAGCCCGATGTCGCCCGTGTTCGGTCGACGCCCCGTGGAGACCAGGAGTTCGTCCGCCTCGATCGAGAGCTCGGTCCCTTCCGCCGTTTCGAGCGTAACCGTCACCGGACCGTCGGTCGCGCTGCGGTCGACGCGAGTCGTGGTCGCCCCGGTGTGAACCACCACGCCGCTCTTTTCCAATGCTGCCCGAACCTCGTCTCCCACAAACGGCTCTTCCACATGGAGGATGCGATCGAACAACTCGACGATCGTGACCTCCTCGGCACCGAGCGACTTCCACGCCTGGGCCATCTCCACCCCGATCACCCCGCCACCGATGACCACCAGCCGTCGGGGCGCTTCCTTGATCGTCGTGATGTCACGGTTGTCCCACGGGGCTGCCTCGGTGAGCCCGTCGATCGGGGGCATCGAGGCGGACGTACCGGTTGCCACCACGACCGCAGTCGAGGCTTGGTACTCCGTGACCGACCCGTCGGCGGATTCGACCGCAACCCGCCGCTCACCGGCGAGCCGACCCGTTCCGCGAATGAGGTCGACGTCCACGCTCTCCAGCCAGTCCACCTGGTGGACGTCGTCCCAATGCGATGACAGTGCGTCGCGGCGCCGCAAGGCTGCCTCCAGATCGATGTCTCCGGTGATCGCGTCACCCAGTCCGGGCACACGGCGAGCCTCGTCCAAGGCCTGGCCGGGTCGCAACAGCGCCTTCGACGGCATGCACGCCCAATACGAGCATTCGCCTCCGACCAGTTCTCGTTCGATCACCGCTGTCCGCAAACCCGAGCGACGGGCGACGTCGGCCACGTTCTCGCCGGCCGGTCCGCCGCCGATCACCAAGACGTCGTAGTCCTTGTTTCCCATTTGCTCCTCCTGCTCGAACCTCAGACGCATCCCACACCACAACGATTGTCGACCAGCCGACCTTTGCAAAGTGTCGGGTACCCGACAGATCGGTTCGGGCGGTTCCCGCTTTCGCTCTGGAGCGCTCGGTTCGGGTCCGACGACCGGGCCTCCCGCTGCGATACCCTCCGGGCTCTCGTGTTCCACTCCATCGACGTCGTCGACTATCACACCGGAGGTGAGCCGTTCCGGATCGTCGTGAACGGCGTCCCCCCGTTGTCGGGGGCGACCGTGCTCGACAAACGCGACCACGCCATCCGCGAACTCGACGACGTGCGAGCACTCCTGACCAATGAGCCGCGCGGTCACGCCGATATGTATGGCTGCTTCGTTACCGAACCCGACGATGAATCCGGTGATCTCGGCGTGGTCTTCTTTCACAAAGACGGATTCAGTACCGCCTGCGGTCACGGCACCATCGCTCTGGTCACGTGGGCCCTCGACTCCGGGGCGATTCCCGCCCGCGAGCCGACGACCAGCGTGGTTGTCGATGTCCCTTCTGGACGGCTCCGCACGGAGGCGACGGTCGTCGACGAGCGGGTGGCGGCGGTCCGGTTCCGGAATGTGCCGGCCTTCGTGACCGCCCTCGATCGCGAGGTCGCCACCTCACGCGGGCGTGTCCGGATGGATGTCTCGTTCGGCGGAGCGTTCTACGGATCGGTTGCGGTCCGGGAGGTGGGTCTGACCGTGACGCCGGACTACCTGGAAGACCTCATACGGCTGGGGCGCGAGATCAAGCGTGCATGGGCCGATGATCCCTCCGTGCAGCACCCTGAAGACGGCCGACTGTCGGGCCTGTACGGGGTCATCTTCTACGAGGAGGTGTCCGATCATCACCAGCGAAATGTGACCGTGTTCGCAGATGGCGAGGTAGACCGCTCACCATGCGGCTCTGGAACATCGGCACGACTCGCGGTGCTCTACGAACGGGATCGAATCGCCGTGGGGCAGCCGCTCGAACACCAGAGCATCGTCGGGTCGAGGTTCGTGGGCACGATCGATTCGATCACCCCCGAGGGGCTGGTCACCTGGGTCGAGGGTGCCGCCTTCCGGACGGGCGTCGCCACCTTCTCACTCGATCCACAAGACCCGATCGGGTTGGGATTTCAACTCCGCTGACCGGCGGGTCTCGAGGCGAGGGAGCCGTCAGTACCGGAGGAGGGCGACGGCCGGCCGGTCCAGGCCGGCGGCCGTCACGATGCCGCCATGGCGCAGGACGAGCTCGATGGCAAGGTCGGTCAGGTCGACGTATCCGTTGCCGGATTCCGAGGTGATCCGGGCCTCCATCTGGTCTGGATCGAACGTTCCGTACTGCCGGGGGGCATTGGTGTCGACCAAGAGCTCGCCCACTCGGCTCTGGGCAGCCGCGGCGAGGATTCGTCCCAGCTCGTCGGTTTCCAGTCCCCTCGATCTGGCCGTGGCTCGCCGTCGGTCGATCTGCGCATCTCCCTCGGCGGCAATCTCGAGCACGCGAGCATGGAGGTCATCGGGTCGGGACTGCTCGTGGTTTCCGGGGAGGTGGGAATCGGCGACTTCGTGGGTGGCCACGGTCCGGTACACGCCGCGAATGTCATCGGTGGCGGCCAGCATCACGGGCAGCTTGGTCTTCGCGGCGACCGCCGCCGACACCGCGCGAAGGTAGCGGGCGAGATCCGCCTGATCGGTACGTCCATCGTCCCCATGGCCGTGGAAGCCTCCGGCGGCCGATCCCGTCCGACTCTGGAGCTGCGGCTCACGATCGACGAACCAGTTGGCATCATCCATCGACATGGGCGCGTCGATCTCCACCCCCTCGCACCGGAACCGGGTCATGTCGAAGAGCCGGCGCGATCCCCGACTTACGACCAGGACGAGACGCCGAAAACGATCCAGTCCGGCGACGAGTGGACTGATGTGAAACCGATCGGCCACCTCCACCCGATGTGGCACGTCGTGCGGGAGTCGAAGAATCTCGCGACGGTCCTTGGAGATGAGCAGACCGAGTCCTCGACCCTGGTGGAGCCAGAATTCACCGTCGACGAGCAGCGGACGCCACTCGTCGAGCAGCTGCGAAGCGGAGCGGATACCCGCGCGCTCCAGCGCCTGCTCCGCCTGCGTCAACGAGTTCTTCAACCGGATCGGCCCCTGTTCGACCTCGGCCCCCCGCACCGCGGACGGCATGTAGATCGAGATGGAAGGGACGGCCCGGAGGCCGGCCAACTCGGCGAGGGTGTCGTTGTCAACTGTCGACGTCGTCATCGTGTTCGTTCGCTCCTCATCTCGGGTCTGGGCAGGCACCCATGGAGATTCCAACAGATATCACAGTCGCGAGGAACGCGCACACACGGACACCTCCCGGTCCCGGATCCACCGCGAGTGTGGGACTCCTACGCTTCGGCCATGGTGAACACCAGCGATGCCGGGTTCTCGTCCGACCATCCACCGCTCTGGCTGGGCGGGGTCATGTTGTCGACCGATCGAGACCGGTTCACCGAGATGCGTCGGTTCTACATCGAGTTGCTCGGGATCGCCCCCCGGTCGGACCGCCCGGGCTTTGTGAACTTCGACCTCGACGACTGTCGGTTGACGATCGCTCAACACGACCAGGTGACCGGTGTCAACCGCGATCCGGCGCGGGTGATGATCAACTTCGTGGTCGAAGATGTCCTCCGACGCTACCGAGCAGCCCTCACGGCCGGCGCCGAAGCGATCCGACCACCCGAGCGGGAGAAGTGGGGAGGCCTCGTTTCGACCGTGCGTGATCCCGACGGCAACTACGTCCAGCTGATCGGTCGAGATCCTCGTCGGCCCGAAGGTCGCCAGTCCTGAGACGAGAAGAGGCCGACCCGCTCGGGGTCGGCCTCTTCCTGGCTGGGAGGAAACGGTTGCCCAGTGTGGCGATCGAGCCGTTGGCCGTTGCCCGGCTCGAAAGGTCATCTTCGGGACCGTTGCCGGTCCCGTGCCCGAACCCCTTCGTGGTCGACCGCCTGGGCCGAGCGCACCGTGTTCACGGCTGTTCTTTGCCGCTCGCCCCAGATCGGTTCTCCGCGTCGGTGCCGGTCGTGTCCGACGTCGGTGCCGGTCGAATCTCACCGGGATGCGGCGGCAGGTACGACTCGTCACCGGGCATGGCCCATTGGTACTCGGTGTGAGACAGGAGAACGGCCGGGTGTTCACCGTACGGCAACGTGCTGACCGACTCGGATATGAGCCGACCCGTCGCCGCATCGAAGTCGAGCAACATCTCACGGGCGACCGCGTCCAACACATACCGGTACGACACGGTCACCACACCGTCGCTCCGGCTCACCTCGATCCCGGGGAAGTCCGAGACCGTGAAGAGCAGCAGGCTCTGGCGAACCGGATCGCTCCCGTTCTGCCACATCAGCTCGGCGGCCGCATCCAGCATGCGCACACGATCGAGCCGAGTGTCCCCCGATGCCCCGACGATGACACGCAGCCGGCGTTCGATGGCCGCCGGTCCGCCGGACCACATCGGATCCGTCCATCGCGATTGGAGGTCGAGTTCATCGACCGAGACCAGGCCGGTCTCGAGGCCGAAGTCTCCACTCACCTCGGCGAATCTCGCCTGGTCCTCGTCCGACAGGAAACTGAAATCCGCCACCGTCGTCCGTTGAAGGCCCCGATCCGCATCAGGGGCGAACCACTCCTCTTGGACCGACCGTTTCAGTACGGTGAACTCGTCGACACCGTTGGCGATGTCGACCCGCTCCAGCACCTCCGCCTTCGTGTACCAGAGGGCACCGGGCTCGACGACGTCCACGCCCAACCGCGCCGTCGCCGCCGCCAATCCGAGCAGGGGCAGTTGGTCATCGGTCGGCGCGCTGGGGGCGATCGACCAGACACTGAAGATCACGAGTCCGATGGCCGTTGCGCGCCCGGAGAATCCCAGCCGACGCCGGCTTCGGACCTCGGACCGAATGGCTCCTTGGAGACGTCGACGCGCCCGCCACGCCTCCGCGTCTGCGTCGGGTGGGATCAACTCATCGAGCTCTTGAAACGCGTCCATGTGGTCGCTCATCCGATGGGGATTGACTCATCACTCCCAAGAAGTTCCCTGGCCTTGGCCCGCGCCCGATGGATCCGCGATCGAACGGTGCCAATCGGTATTGCGAGATGACCGGCGATGTCCGAGTAGCTCATGTCACCGACCGCCAGCAGCATCAACACCTGATACTCATCGTCGGTCAAGATGTCGAGCGCCGCCTGCAGTTCGTGCGATCGCGCCACGGCGTCGACCCGGTCGACGGCGTCGCCGTCGAAGTGACCACCGATCTCCGCATCGATCGTGGCGCTGGCCGCCCGTTCGAATGCCCGAGCCCGTCGTGCCCGCCGGCGGGCACGTTCCCGCATGATGTTGGCGGCGATCCCAAACAGCCATGGCAGCGCAGACTCCCGGTCGGTCTTGAATCGCGCGCGGCGATCGAAGGCTCGCACGAACGCCTCGGCCGCAATGTCACCGCCGTCCGAGGTTCCGATGCGCCCCACCGCGAACCGGAGGACGGCGCGGTAGTGACGCTCGAAGATGATCTCGAACTGCTCGGGATGGGCGATCGAGGCGGCGATCACTTCGCCGTCGGTTCTCGGGCCGGGCAACACCACTCCAGCGCTTGGGGCTGAGGCAAGCGTACCCGCGATCGCATCCTTCGCCACCTGCACACCCGGCACGACGTGCCGGCACCCCGGGGGACGCACCGGACTCAGCCGACCTCGGCCCGCTTCTGACGGACTCCTTGGCGTGCATCCGAATGTGTGACATACTCCCCCGACTTGACATCGCGCTCATCCAGAGCGGTGGAGGGACAGGCCCGAGGAAACCGCGGCAACCCACCGATCGGCGCGCTCCGGCGCACCGGTCGAGACGGTGCCAATGCCTGATCGATGAGTCGTCCTCAGGACGTGCGACTCCGAACTCGGGGTCGGGAACCCGTCGGGCCCGACGCCATTCGGATTCTGGACTCCGAGGCACTCACAGAGCGCCACACCAACAACGGAGAACCAGCATGCCGCACACCAGAGCCGATGCATCGAACCCGTCGATCAGACGGTCTGTTCATCCTTGTACCGAGTGTCTTCGCTCTCGAGCGACGCGCCTGCGACCCCGTCGCTGACGCTCCGCACCGCTCGAGAGCCGCAACGGCGGAGCATCCGTATCCGGAGAAGAAGGAAGACACATGCACATCACGACCACACTGAACGACGTCGACCTGGGTGCCGTCGGCTCGCTCGTCGACGCAATCGGCACCGACGCCGGCCACGCGCACACCACGTGGAGCGCAACCACCAGATGGACCGGGGGGTTCCGCTCGGAGTCCTCGTCTCGCCAGTTCCCACCGCGCACGTCCGACGAGCCGGCGGGCTTGGGCGGAACCGACACGGCCCCCAACCCCGTCGAGCAACTGCTGGGGGCACTTGGCAACTGCTTGGCCGTCGGATACGCCGCCAACGCCTCGCAGGCGGGTGCCGAGATCAGGGAACTGCGCATCGAGCTGCAGGGCGACCTGGACCTCCACACCTTTCTCGGATTGCGGGACGGTCACGCCGGCTTCTCCAATATCGAAGCCGTCGTGCATTTGGAACTCGCCGACGACGCCGCATCGATCGAGGACATCCACGAACGGGTGGTATCCACGTCACCGGTCGGTCATACCCTCGAGCGGGCGATCCCGGTGAGCATCACATTGAACGGAGAGGAACGGACGTGAGCGACTACCGGTACGAAACCCTGCAAGTCCATGCCGGCCAGGATCCGGCACCGGGCACCAATGCCCGAGCCGTCCCCATCTACCAGACGACGTCGTACACCTTCGACGACAGCGAACACGCCGCCCGGCTGTTCGGTCTCCAAGAGTTCGGGAACATCTACACCAGGATCATGAACCCGACGACGGATGTTTTCGAGCAGAGGGTCGCCGCCCTCGAGGGCGGTGTCGCCGCGGTGGCCACGGCGTCAGGTCAGGCCGCCCAACTGACCACCCTCACGACCCTGCTCCAGGCCGGGGACCATCTCGTGTCGACGTCGTTTCTCTACGGCGGCACGTACAACCAGCTCAAGGTGGCGCTGCCCCGCCTCGGCGTCGACGTCACCTTCGTCGACGGTGACGCTCCGCAGGCGTTCGCCGACGCCATCACCGAGCGGACCAAGGCCATCTACCTGGAGTCGATCGGCAACCCTCGCTACAACGTCCCCGATTTCGAGGCGATCGCCGCAGTCGCACACGATGCCGGGATCCCGCTGATCGTCGACAACACGTTTGGCGCGGCGGGGTACCTGTGCCGGCCGTTCGACCACGGCGCCGACATCGTCGTGGCATCGGCCACGAAGTGGATCGGGGGACACGGAACGTCGATCGGCGGCGTCATCGTCGACTCCGGTCGGTTCGACTGGCGGAACGGCCGGTTTCCGATGTTCACCGAGCCGGCGCCGGGATACCACGGCCTCGTGTTCACCGACGTCTTCAATCCCGAGTCCGACTTCGGGAACATCGCATTCGCCATCCGTGCGAGGGTGGAGGGACTGCGGGACCTCGGTGCCGCGCTCTCCCCGTTCAATGCCTTCCTGTTCCTCCAGGGTCTGGAGACGCTCAGTCTCCGGGTTCAACGCCATGTCGACAACGCGTTGGACCTGGCTCGGTGGCTCGAGGATCATCCCGCGGTGAGTTGGGTGAGCTATCCGGGTCTCGAGTCGCACCCCTCGCACGCCATCGCCCGACGATATCTGCGAAACGGTTTCGGAGGTGTTCTGAGCTTCGGCCTGAAGGGGGGTTACGAAGCCGGGAAGCGATTCATCGACGACACGGTCCTCGCATCGCACCTGGCGAACGTCGGGGACGCCAAGACGCTGGTGATCCATCCAGCCTCGACCACCCATCAGCAGCTCGGCGAAGACGAACAGCGCTCGGCTGGAGTCGAGCCGGACCTCGTGCGGGTGAGCGTCGGCATCGAACACATCGACGACATCAAGGCCGACTTCGACGCTGCGCTGGTATCCGCCGACTGACCGGCACGCTCGGGGTTCCCGTCTGGCCGACCGGCATGGGAACCCCGGCAACACAGCCGGCGCCCTCGTAACGTGGGACATCGATGATGCTCCACCCGACCGTCGAGACCGCACTGGCCCAGGCCGGTATCGAGCACGAGGTTCTCGAGTGCGATCCCGAGTTGGCGGACACCGCCGCCTTCTGCGCCCACTACGGCATACCGTTGGAAGACTCTGCGAACACCATCGTGGTGGCGTCAAAGCGCCCGGCCGGCGTCAACGCCGCCTGTGTGGTGTTGGCGTCGACGAGACTCGATGCGAACCGGGCCGTCCGTGATGCCCTGGGTGTGAAGAAACTCTCGTTCGCTTCCGGCGACCGCACCCTGGAACTGACCGGCATGGAACTCGGCGGGGTCACACCGTTCGGGCTGCCTCCCGACCTGTCCGTGCTGATCGATGCACAAGTCGTCGAACGGCGCCGGTTGGTCTTGGGAGGGGGCAATCGCTCGTCGAAGGTGGCGATCGACGGCGGCAACCTCACCCGATTGCCCCAAGTCTCGGTGATCGCCGGGCTGGCCATCCCGGCGACGATGTAGACAGGGGTGGAGGTCGGGTCAGCCGAGGAGGTCGAGGGCAGCCTCGAGCTGACTGTCTCCCTCACCGGTCTGCTCGACCACCAGATCGGGTTCGAGGCCGGTGAGTGCCACATCGAGGCCGCCCGGCGTTTCCCACCGGGCCGCAGTGATCCGGATCTCTCCACCATCTCGGCTGGGAGCGACGAGTTGTACGAGGTTCTTGCCGAACGTCGGGGTGCCGATGACGGTGGCGCGGTCACGCTCCGAGAGCACCGCCGCAACGATTTCGGCGGCCGAGGCGCTGGCTCCGTTCACCAAGACGACCATCTCGGGCCCGTCGGTTGCCAGTCCGCCTTCCAGGACCGGGATCGGGAACGACTCGTCGCGGTATGCCTCGACCATGACGTCCCCCGAGCCGATGAATTGCGACGCGACGGCCTGAGCCGCCAGCACCAGACCCCCGGGGTTGTCGCGCAGATCGAGGACGAGCCCCGCCGCCGCCGACACATCGGAGCGTCCCAGCACGGAGCCGAGCGCGATCGCCGCGGACTGCGAGAAGTCGTTGAGGCGGATGTAGGCGATGTCTCCATCGAGCATCTCGAACTCCGCCGGCTCGAAGCGAATGTCGGCGCGGACCATCTCGATGTCCATGGCCGCACCGTCCCGGTCGATCGTCAGGGAGACGCCGGTCCCGGGATCGCCCCACAACCGAGCGGCCGCCTCCTCACCTGCCAGCCCGTCGAGATCTGAGCCGTCGACGGCGATGACGATGTCTCCCTCCCGAATGCCGGCATCGGCGGCGGGCGTGAACTCGAAGACCGAGACCACCCGGAGCCGGCAGTCACCGGCGATCGGGCTGCAAGCTCGGTCGGAGAGGTCTCGCGCCGCGACGACGATCCCCAGCTCGTAGACGAAACCGTTGAGGAATGACTCCGTAACCGACCCCTCGTCGGGTACGTAGACCGAGAAGGGATCGAGCCCGAATCGGAACATCCCGGAGACGGCAGCCTGCACCAGCTCCGATGCGGGGGCCGAGCCGCTCGCCAGTTGGTCGACGAGTTCGGCGCACACGACTTCGAAAGCAGCATCCGGAACGTGACACGGCACGACCGCACCGGGGGTATCGACGCCGCCGGCCGCCGGATCGACGTCGACGCTCTTCATGCCGAGCACCGCTGCGGCCGCCAGCCCCGCCGGTTCGATCGGATCCACGTACTCCACCTCGAGCCGTTGGTAGGCATCGCACAGGACGGCAAAGGCCACCGGGATGTTGCGCGGCCGGCAGTCGGCCAGCTCGTATGTCATGGGCAGGCTCCCACCCGTGAGGGAGGTGGCCACTCCCGCTTCCGGGAGCGGGTCCGTCGCCGCCTTCGGAGTCGCCACATCCGATGATGGCGAGGTGCCGCTCGGCTGCGTGGGTTCGATTTGTCGGGGTGCCGTCGTGCACGCGGACAGCACGACCAGCAGCACCGCCATCGCCGTCCGACCTCTCATCGCGACGGCTCGGCCCGTCGAAGGTGAGATCGAACGAGAAATCCGTAGCCGACCGTACCGATCAGGGCGAACGCGAACCACTGGATCGCATACAACAGGTGGGGACCGGCGTCGTCGAAGAGTGGCACTTCAGCCGGTATCGGCAGCCGCTCGCTCTCACCTGAGATCTGGATCCACACCGGGAGCACCGGCTCTCCGATCGCGTCTTCCATCCACGCCGGATCGACCCGGGAGACAACTGCATTGGGCGGCGGGTCGTCGACGGCTCCGATTGCAGGACGTTGCTCGCCGAGCCGCACGATGCCCGACACCTCGACGACACCTTCGGCGGGTGCAGCCGGGACTGGTGGATCATCGAACTCCAACGGCACCCATCCGCGATCGACGATCACCGTCCGTTCGTCGCCGGCGACATCGAGTGGCGTCAGAACTCGGAACCCGGCCCGCCCTCGACGGACCGAGGATCGGACCAGCACTTCGGAATCCGCCCGATACTCGCCACGAACCGTCGCTCGACGCCACTCGAGAGAGTCGATCGACGGACCGGACGAGCTCACCATCTCGATCAGATCACCGGCCGGTGCCTCATACCTCGTGGCCCCGACGACGTTCGCCAAACGCTGCTCGCTGGATCGTCGCAACTGCCAGAGTCCCAGATTCACGAACAACCCGACCACCAGCAGGACTACCACGGTGGCCATCGCCCAGCGGGGAGTGCGGAGAAGCCGAAACACCCCCGGTATTGAACTCTTCCGACGGAACGAAGCGAAACCGGATCCGCCTCGCTCAGGCCACTTCTGCCCGCAAGAGGTCGACTCCGAGCAGACGGGTGGCGAATTCGAGTGGAGCGATGTCGTCGACGACCGCAAATGCGACCGGTCTCCGTGCCCACTCGCGAAGGGTTCTGGCTGCCGTCGTGTCCAGGTCGAGGCCGGCTTCGAGCACCGTCGTCGCCAGATCGTCTGTCCACATCCAGGCCATACCGCATCCTCGTGGGTCGAACCGCCGAACCGACCCGGCCGAATCGAGCGACCGGCGAGGGCGGGTGATCCCCTTCACCGTACACCTCGCGTCAAGAGCCGCCGACCTGGTATTTCGCGCCCGACGCCTCCCTCACCGACCCACCACGGCCGCCGAGCCGTCGCGTCGCGGATCGGCCGCCGCCTCCAACGTTCCGTCGGCGCCATGCATGGCGACGCCCACCCCGCCGAAGTACATGTGCAGGGCGTCGAATGTCCGGGCCTCCAACCCATCGATGACGTGGCTGTCGTCCGCCACCAAGCCGGGCTCGCTCCACACGATCCCATCGGTGATCGCAACGTGAACCCGGGGGGAAGCGATTGCCTCCGACGGCCCTCGGCCTTCGACGAGGATCCTCCACAGGACCTGGGCGAGGGCGGAGGTGATGCGATCCGCTCCAGGACTGCCGATGGCCAAGGTCTCCCCCTGAGGTCCGACGGCCACCGTCGGGGCCATGTTCGACATCAGACGGGACCCCGGAGCCAGCGTTTCGATGTCTGGGACCAACTCCAGCTCACCCAGCGCGTTGTTCATCCAGAAGCCGGTACCGGACGGGATGACCCCGGACCCGTATCCGGCCGAGGCCGTGATTGCACAAGCGAGGCCATCGGCGTCCACCGCCGAGACGTGGACAGTGGAGCCGGCTCGGAGCGGATCGCCCGCGCCCCGTGCATCGAAGACCTCGTGCTGCGCATGAACGTGGGATCGCACATCCGAGTTAGTGATCCGCTCCAGCGTGCCGAGCATCGCCTCTCCTCCGATGGCCGGCGCCGGGTTCGAGTGCAAGTCCCATCCGGCGAGGTGGAGGCGGGTCGGAACCCGCCGGATCGCCCGATACCGTGCGAGATCGGTGCGGGTGAGCAGCGACCCGCGACTCCGGAGGTCCGCCGTCATCGCAGCTCCGAGCCGGCCGCCGTGGAGATGGCCGGCGCCGTGGCGTCCGATCTCATCCAGCGTCTCGGCCAAATCTTCGAGCACTACGTGCGTACCGAGGGGGATCACCTCATCGTCGGCGCCCAACACGAGTGCTCGCGATGCAGGGTCGTGGCCGAACACGGGATTGGCGGCATGCCGCAGATAGGTATGGGAGGCCTGCCCGAGCGGGAACCCGCCGCGCGCCAGCCTGACCGCCGGGTCCACGAGCGTGCGCCACGCCACTCTGCCGAATGCCGTGTGGGCGTCGTCCAATGCCGCCCACAGACCCGGAGTGGCAATCGAACCCGGGCCAACGAGGGTCGTCAGGCCACCGCCGTAGGCCATCGACACCTCGATCAGAGCCGGCTGGGAGGCCGAGCCCGGATCGTCGTCGTCGACCAAGCCGGGCACTGCGACGTAACCGTCGAAGACCGCCACCTCGCGTTCCGGTGTTGCCACCGCGATGAACACCCCGGCGCCCGGAGCAACGACGCCCACCTCGTTGACGCATGCGGTGAGCACCGACGCGATGGCGGCATCCACTGCACCGCCTCCGGCTCGGGCGACCTCCGCCGCACTTTGGATGGCGGCGTCAGAAGGTGCGGCGACTGCGATGGCGACCATGGGCCGGGGAGAGTACTTGCCCGGGTCAGTGATCAGCGCGCCCGACGGCAGCATGCTCGACCAGCGACGACGGGAATCGCACCACCGACGCCGACACCTCGAGCCGGCTCTGTCGGCCGGCCGAGCCCTCGGTGAAGCGCCGCTGCAGAGAGCCGCAGACCCACACCCGGGCTCCCGGCTCCAGCGTCGCCACCTCGGGGTCGTGACCCCCCACCCGAACCGGGATCACATCGATTCGTCGCACCGGTTCGTGCGAGGTGACGGTCACCAGCAGGTGCATCGTCGTCAGCCCGGCCTCGCTCTGTCGAGTCTCCGGTGGTGCGGCCAATCGACCGCACAGCAGAACCAGATTGAGTTCCACCTCTCTCCTCCTTGCGAGGGGAAGCGCGGTGTAACGAACGTATCCGTCGGCGGTGACGAAATGGCGAGGTGCCGCGCGTCAGGCGGTGAGATCGGCCTCGAGTTCTGCCAACCACTCGACGTCAGGCTCTGATCGGCGAATCGCCTCGAGGAACTTCTCGGTTGCCTCGGGGTCGCCGGCGGCGTGCGCCACCCGGGCCGCCACCGCCCAACGACGCACCCGACTCGGTGCGGGGTTGGCGACGAGCCTGCCGGGCTGGATCACCTTCCATGCCTCGGCGACGTCGTCCCGGTCGAGGAGCCAGGCGGCCATGACGACGCGCATTTCGTCATCGGTGTGTCGCTCCACGTCGAGCGACTGGAACGTCTCCCAGAGTTTGGGGATGTCACGGTCCCGGCCGAGCGCGCGCAGACAATCGAGCTCGACCGGCATCTGGGTCGAGTCGCCGGTCAGGCGACGGAACGTTCGCATCTCCCGGAGGCACTCCTCCCATGACTCGGTCTGATAGGAGGCCAGGCCCAACAGCTCGCGGATGGTCGCAGTCCGTGACGACAACGCTTTGGCCTTGCGAAATGCCGACTGGGCGGCTTGCGCTCGACCATCCCCGAGAAAGCGGAGTCCCTTCTGGAGCTCGATCAACGCCGCCTCTCGCCGATCCTTGGCCGTCGAGCGGAGAACCTCGTCCCGCAGCCATTTGGGAAGATCGGCTCCCGGGTGAACGGCGATCGTGCGTCGATCGGCCGGCCGGCGGTCATCACGCCGGCGGTCATCACGCCGGGAATCATCACGCCGGGAATCATCACGCCGGCGGTCATCACGCCGGCGGTCATCACGCCGGCCGCCACCTGACTGGCCGCTCCCTCGCCGCCGACCCGAGTCTGTGCCCGACGAGCCCCTGCCCGACGAGCCCCTGTCCGACGACCCGCCGTCCGAGCGCTCACGGCGGCCCGATTCATCCGTTCTTCCACGGCCATCACCCGAGCGGTGCCGGGGCTTGGCGCCGCGAGCGCCTCCACCGCCGGCCGACCTGCCCTGACCGTCACCCGACCGGCCCTTTCCTCGGCCCTTCGGCTGTGACCTCGACTGGGATCTGGATTGGGACTTGCGCTGTGATGGCTTCCGGTTCGACTGATTCCGTCGACCGCTTCGATCGTCACCTGCCACGGGAACTCCTCAAACGAGAAGAGGGCCGACTGCGCGTCGACCCTCTATCTCACGTTGATGTCCGGCGGTGACCTACTCTCCCAGGGGGTTGCCCCCCAAGTACCATCGGCGCTGGCGGGTTTCACTTCCGTGTTCGGAATGGGAACGGGTGGTTCCCCGCCGCTGATGCCACCGGACAAATACACGAGTGTCTCGGCACCCCGAGCACTCCATAGCGAGCATGTCTACTTGAGATTCAAATCCAAGCCCTCGGCCTATTAGTACCGGTCGGCTCCATACATTGCTGTACTTCCACCTCCGGCCTATCAACCTGGTCTTCTTCCAGGGGCCTTACCGCGTTGACCGCGTGGGAGATCTCATCTCGAGGTGGGCTTCGCACTTAGATGCCTTCAGCGCTTATCCCGTCCGTACATAGCCAACCAGCCGTGCTCTTGGCAGAACAACTGGCACACCAGAGGTACGTCCATCCCGGTCCTCTCGTACTAGGGACAGCTCCTCTCAAATCTCCTGCGCCTGCGGCGGATAGGGACCGAACTGTCTCACGACGTTCTGAACCCAGCTCGCGTGCCGCTTTAACCGGCGAACAGCCGGACCCTTGGGACCTGCTCCAGCCCCAGGATGCGACGAGCCGACATCGAGGTGCCAAACACCCCCGTCGATATGGACTCTTGGGGGGTATAAGCCTGTTATCCCCGGAGTACCTTTTAGCCGATGAGCCATGGCGCACCCACATGCCACCATGGGATCACTAAGCCCGACTTTCGTCTCTGCTCGACTTGTAAGTCTCGCAGTTAAGCTCCCTTGTGCCTTTACACTCAACGTCTGATTGCCGACCAGACTGAGGGAACCTTTGGGCGCCTCCGTTACACTTTAGGAGGCCACCGCCCCAGTGAAACTCCCCGCCAGACACTGTCCCTGATCCGGATTACGGACCGAGGTTAGAAGGCCGTCGAACGAAGGGTGGTATTTCAACGAAGTCTCCACGACAGCTGGCGCCGCCGCTTCTCAGACTCCCACCTATCCTACACATCGAACGCCAGACTCCAATGTCAAGCTAGAGTTAAGGTTCCGGGGTCTTTCCGTCCTGCCGCAGGAAGTGAGCATCTTTACTCACACTGCAATTTCACCGAGTCTCTGGTTGAGACAGTGCCCAAGTCGTTACGCCATTCGTGCAGGTCGGAACTTACCCGACAAGGAATTTCGCTCACGTCTTTCCCCATGTCGCCATGGGGCGCGGACCATATCTTCATCTCGAATTGTCGCTACGAGATGGTTGGCGTATGGCCTCTGAGGATTCCAGGTAACGAGAACGGCGTCGGCGGTTCATACGCTCCGTAAGCTCTGCAATCTGTCTGAGCCCGACTCGATCGAGATGTGCACCTCGATCGATGAGTCGGAGCCCTCGACACAAGAGCTCGAAGTCGTTCCGCTTTGCCGTCACCAGGGGGTTCGATTCGAAGAACGGGATGATCACTTCGATCAGTTCACTTCGCTTCTTCACCGAGAGACGCATCATGGTCTCACGATGACTGTCCCGTCGTCGGTTCTCGATGATTCGTCCGACGCCGAGAATGGCGCCGGCGAACTCGAGAGCCTGCCGGGATGAAGCGAGTTGCGAGATGGAGAACTCATGCTGGACCTGCCAGCCGAGCCGAAGCCCGGAGTTCCTCACCACGCTGATCGAGAAGCATCCTTCGCCGTCTACGAATCCGACGACCCACTGCTCAAGACCTGGCCTTTCCTGCTGATCGACCGCACCGAACGGTTTGTCACCGATCATGTGCATGAAGCGTACGAGACGCTCATGACAGATCTGGTACCGTCGGATTCTCGGTGTTTCCAGCATATAGCCAACTGCACCTGCTTCATTGCTGAACCAGGGGGCAGGCACTCTTGCACTCTGAGTGCGTCTACCTTAGGACCGTTATAGTTACGGCCGCCGTTTACTGGGGCTTAATTTCAGAGCTTCGCCTAATGGCTAACCCTTCTACTTAACCTTCCAGCACCGGGCAGGCGTCACACGGTATACGTCGTCTTACGACTTAGCACCGTGCTGTGTTTTTGGTAAACAGTCGCTTGGGCCTGATCACTGCGGCCGCCTCGGGCTGTTGGACGCGAAGTCCTCGACCCTACCGCGGCGCCCCTTCTCCCGAAGTTACGGGGCTAATTTGCCGAATTCCTTAACCAGAGTTAACTCGCTCGCCTTGGTATTCTCTACCTGTCCACCTGTGTCGGTTTGGGGTACGGGCGCCCTGTGTGCTCGCGAGAGGTTTTTCTCGGCGGCATGGGAGTTCAGTGACTACGCCTATAGCGGCTCGCAATTCCATCTCAGGCTTCATGAGATCCGGATTTACCTGGATCTCGCCCTACGTGGATTGCCCGGGACAACCAACGCCCGGGTTCACCTACCCTTCCGCGTCACCCCTTTGCTGACCTAGTACCAGTTGGGTCGGTAGGCCCCGAAGGGCTTTCCTTAGCAAACCAGATTCGGTCTGGGCGCGCACAGAGCGGTACGGGAATATCAACCCGTTGTCCATCGACTACGCCTTTCGGCCTCGCCTTAGGTCCCGACTTACCCTGGGCGGACGAACCTTCCCCAGGAACCCTTGGACAATCGGCGGTTTAGAGATTCTCACTCTACTTTCGCTACTCATGCCGGCATTCGCACTCGCGTCGCCTCCACGGCTGGCTTCCGCCGCCGCTTCGCTGGCAACACGACGCTCCCCTACCAACCCAGTATCAGTGATACTGAATTCCGCAGCTTCGGCGCTGAACTTGAGCCCCGTTACATTTTCCGCGCAGAGTCACTCGACCAGTGAGCTATTACGCACTCTTTAAATGGTGGCTGCTTCTAAGCCAACATCCTGGCTGTTTGGGCAACTCCACATCGTTTCCCACTTAGTTCAGACTTGGGGGCCTTAGCTGGCGGTCTGGGCTGTTTCCCTTTCGTCCACGAAGCTCATCCCACGTAGACTGACTGCCGTGCTCTAACACTATGAGATTCGGAGTTTGACTGAGTTCGGTAAGCTTGTTGGCCCCCTAGCCCAATCAGTGCTCTACCCCCATAGCGAAACGCACGACGCTAGCCCTAAAGCTATTTCGGGGAGAACCAGCTATCGCCGAGTTTGATTGGCCTTTCACCCCTACCCACAGGTCATCCCCCAAGTTTTCAACCTTGGTGGGTTCGGGCCTTCACGAGGTCTTACCCTCGCTTCACCCTGCCCATGGGTAGCTCACTCGGCTTCGGGTCTAGGACATGCGACTAGGCGCCCTATTAAGACTCGCTTTCGCTTCGGCTTCGGCTTCCGCCTTAACCTCGCCACATATCACTAACTCGCCGGCTCATTCTTCAAAAGGCAGGCGGTCAGGATCCGAAGATCCCTCCCACTGCTTGTAAGCCAACGGTTTCAGGTTCTATTTCACTCCCCTCGCCGGGGTACTTTTCACCTTTCCCTCACGGTACTGGTCCGCTATCGGTCGCTAGAGAGTACTTAGCCTTACGAGGTGGTCCTCGCAGATTCACACGGAATATCCTCCGTGATACTTGGGAATCCCACACAGAAGGGTGATCGGCTTTCGTCTACAGGGCTGTTACCCACTTCGGCCCAGCTTTCCAGCTGTGTTCGACTAACCGCCACCTTGGTGACTTCTGGATGATGCCGGTGCACCATCATTGCAGGTCCCACGACCCCGACGCGGCAACGTCACCGGACTATTACACCGCGCTCGGTTTAGGCTCATCCCATTTCGCTCGCCGCTACTCAGGGAGTCGCTGTTGCTTTCTCTTCCTCAGAGTACTGAGATGTTTCAGTTCCCCTGGTTGTCTCTGACGGTCCTATGTGTTCAGACCGTAGTGACTGGGCATGACCCCAGCCGGGTTTCCCCATTCGGACATCCCCGGATCAACGCCTATTTGACGGCTTCCCGAGGCTTATCGCAGCCTATCGCGTCCTTCATCGACTTCTAGCGCCAAGGCATCCACCGTTGGCTCTTAGTAGCTTGGATTAGAGAGAATCCAAGACGACATGCTCGCTATGCAGTTCTCAAGGTGCCGGGAAGGAGACACCCCATCTCCAGCTGGCCGAGGCCTTTTGGAGATCGGATGCGGGCTCCTTCACGACTGAACAGCGTGTCCACTTCACCGCCGGCGCTCGACGTGAAGATCATCGTGCACCGTGAGTCCCTCTTGACGAGATCCTCGCGTGTGCACTTCCTCTTCGGTATCGAGTGACCGGGCGATGAAGGAATAACCAGCAGATCAACTGAGAGCTGGAAGCCGGGCCGATGGCGTGAGGCCATCGGAAGTTCCGACTCCGTCAATGCTCCTTAGAAAGGAGGTGATCCAGCCGCACGTTCCCGTACGGCTACCTTGTTACGACTTAGTCCCAATTACCGACCCCACCTTCGGCAGCTCCCTCCCAAAAGGGTTGGGCCACTGACTTCGGGTGTTGCCGACTTTCGTGACTTGACGGGCGGTGTGTACAATCCCCGAGAACGCATTCACCGCGGCTTTGCTGATCCGCGATTACTAGCGACTCCGACTTCATGGAGTCGAGTTGCAGACTCCAATCCGAACTGAGGCCGGTTTTGAGGGATTCGCTCACCTTTGCAGGATTGCAGCCCGTTGTACCGACCATTGTAGCATGCGTGCAGCCCTAGGTGTAAGGGGCATGATGACTTGACGTCGTCCTCACCTTCCTCCGAGTTGTCCCCGGCAGTCTCCTATGAGTCCCCACCATGATGTGCTGGCAACATAGGACAAGGGTTGCGCTCGTTGCGGGACTTAACCCAACATCTCACGACACGAGCTGACGACAGCCATGCACCACCTGTCATGGACGCTAATGCACACTGTGTTTCCACAGCTTTTCCCATGATGTCAAACCTAGGTAAGGTTCTTCGGGTATCATCGAATTAAGCCGCATGCTCCGCCGCTTGTGCGGGGACCCGTCAATTCCTTTGAGTTTTAGCCTTGCGGCCGTACTCCCCAGGCGGGGCACTTAATGCGTTAGCTTCGGTACGGCAATCGTTGATCAGATCGCCACACCTAGTGCCCAACGTTTACGGCGTGGACTACCAGGGTATCTAATCCTGTTTGCTCCCCACGCTTTCGCTCCTCAGCGTCAGTACCGGCCCAGAGAGCCGCCTTCGCTACTGGTGTTCCTCCCGATATCTGCGCATTCCACCGCTACACCGGGAATTCCACTCTCCTCTACCGGACTCTAGCCACAGCAGTATCGACTGCATTTCCGAGGTTGAGCCTCGGGCTTTCACAGCCGACTTACTGAGCCGCCTACGAGCTCTTTACGCCCAATAATTCCGGACAACGCTTGCCCCCTACGTATTACCGCGGCTGCTGGCACGTAGTTGGCCGGGGCTTCTTCTGGAGGTACCGTCAATTTCTTCCCTCCTGAAAGGGGTTTACAACCCGAAGGCCTTCATCCCCCACGCGGCGTTGCTGCATCAGGCTTGCGCCCATTGTGCAATATTCCCTGCTGCTGCCTCCCGTAGGAGTCTGGGCCGTGTCTCAGTCCCAGTGTGGCTGATCGTCCTCTCAGACCAGCTACCCGTCGATGTCTTGGTGAGCCGTTACCTCACCAACAAACTGATAGGTCGCGAGCCCATCCCAAAGCGCAAAAGCATTTCTTCCATGAATCATGCGAGACTTGGAAGGTATTCGGTATTAATCCGGGTTTCCCCGGGCTATCCCGATCTCTGGGGCAGGTTGCTCACGTGTTACTCACCCGTTCGCCGCTCCGTCATACCAGTGGGTTACCCCTCCAGTATGCGTCGCTCGACTTGCATGCATTAGGCACGCCGCCAGCGTTCGTCCTGAGCCAGGATCAAACTCTCCATCGAACAATCACTTGACACCGGACGAGTCCGGCGTCGAGATCCTGTCAAGTGGTGTTTGCATCCTCGCTTCCGAGTCTTCACGACTCGGTGTCAAGGGTCCCGAGTGATTCGTCGATTGGCTCCTCACCCCGGGGGGTTCGGAGCTTCGAGTCGAATGCACTCGAGCTTTTGATGCTTGCTCCCGATCCACTGGCACGATTCCGGCGGAGAAGGCTCCCGCAAGCGGGGCCGCCTCTGCAGTCTTCAAACCGGCGCATCGGTAGCACATGCTGGTTTTTGTCACGCTGTTCAGTTGTCAAGGAGCCCGAGGCCCACTCGTTCCGGACTCGCGGTCCGCACGAGCGGATGGCACGTTAGCCGTGTTCGGTCTCAACTGGCAATCCGAGCCGGAAGGCAGCTTCGCCTCCTGATCGGCGACCATGGGAACCCCTCGGATGGAGGAGACACTCATTTCGAGCACCCTCCCGTCGGGATCGGCCCGCTGCCTCGATCAACGATCTGGAATCGGGTGATTCCTCGTCGGAGTCGACGCTCGGGTCGTCTGGTCGAACCAGGCGCCGGGCGATTCCCGGCGGACAGAGAACAGTAGCACTCCGACCGCACCTGTCAAAACCACGACGGTGTGGTTCAGATCCCGTCTACCAGTCGGACGAATCGCCGCTTTCCCACGCGGAGGACGGCGCCCACGAGTTCGCTGCGATCGATCTCCATCACGTCGACCGGCCGGTCGTCGAGGCGAACACCCCCCTGGGCGAGGAGCCGACGCGCCTCGCCACCGGACGAAGCCAAGCCCGCCTCCCGAAGCAGGGAAGGCAGCGACACCGAGGGTCCGGGCGGCACGACCACCTCGACGAGGTCGTCCGGTACGCCCCGGTCGCGGTGGATGCGATCGAAGCTCGCCTCGGCCGCGGCCGCCGCCTCCTCGTCCGAATACAGCGCCACCACGCGCCGCGCCAGGTCCCGTTTCACCGCGTTGGGATGGGCGTCGCCGGCGGCGAGCCGTCTCATGGTCTCGGCGACGGCATCGGAGTCGACATCCGCCGCCAGTAGCAGCCACTGCTCGATGAGATCGTCGGGTATCGACATCGTCTTGCCGAACATCTCCTCGGGCGCCTCCGTGACGCCGACGTAATTGCCGAGCGACTGCGACATCTTGTGAACGCCGTCGGTTCCGACCAACAGCGGCATCGTGAGGGCGACCTGTGCATCGACGCCGTAGCGCTCCTGGATGACCCGTCCCATCATCAGGTTCCAGAGCTGGTCGGCGCCTCCGAGTTCGACATCGGCCTCGACGGCAACCGAGTCATAGCCCTGCAGCAGCGGATAGAGGAACTCCATGATCGAGATCGGCGTGCCGGACGCATATCGTTGGGCGAAGTCGCCCCGTTCCAACATCTGTGCGACGGTCGCCTTCGAGGTGAGCTCCAGGATCTCGGCCATGTCGAGATCCGCCAACCACTCCGAGTTGTATCGGATCTCCAACGGCTCGGGAAGCAACACCCGGCGGAACTGATCCAGCAGGCCCTCGGCGTACCCGAGGACCTCGTCACGTCCCAGCCGGCGACGCGTCTCGCTCTTCCCGGAAGGATCGCCGACCTGAGCGGTGAAGTCTCCGACGATCAACACCGCCTTGTGGCCCAACTCCTGGAAATGCCGGAGCTTCCTCAGCACCACCGCCCAACCGAGCGTCACCGCAGGGGCCGTCGGATCGAGGCCGAGCTTCACTCGCAGTTGACGACCCTCCGCCAGCTTCCGATCGAGATCCGCTTCCGGGGTGATCACATCCGCGCCCCGATCGATGAGGCGGCGCTGTTCGGCTGGAACGGGAAAGCTCAAAGTTGTGTCCTGATCGTCGCTTCCGGCCGACGAAATCGAGCGGCTGGTCGCTCGAGGAGCCGGCGCCGGGCGAGGTTAGCGGCCACTTCGACCTCGATCGGCCACTGAATACTCAGCTCGCCGAGATGAACCGCCACGGCCGGTCGGCCGCTCGGCTCACGCCGACTCGAGTGGCGGTTCGCGTCGGAATCGACCGTTCGGCAGGGGTCAGCCGGACCCGTTCCGAATCGAAGAGATCGAGCCCGTCGTCGGCACCGGTGATACCCGCCGCCTGCGCCAGCTTGCCCGGACCGTCCGCCAGATGGTCGGTCCGGCCGCGACGGCGCACGATGATCGGAAGGCCGGATCGAGCGATCGCCGACCGCAACAGGACGGCCGAGCCGGGCGGCTCGGTCACGACGTTGGCGCACCAGTGCAGGCCATAACTCCGGTAGACGTACAACCGACCCGGATCGGAGAACATGACGGCGTTCCGGGCGGTCCGACCCCCGTACGAGTGGCTGGCCGGATCGTCGATTCGGTACGCCTCGGTCTCGGTGATGACCAGCGTGACCTCACTGCCGTCCACCTCCGTCGCCAGCACCGCTCCGACGAGGAGTCGGGCAGCCTCGACGACGTCGCGGCGCACGACGGAGGCCAGCGAGCGAGGAGACCCTCGAACCGGTCTCGGTGTCATCCGAGGAGGTGGAGCAGGATCGCCTTGAAGGCGTGCAGTCGGTTCTCAGCCTGGTCGAAGACCCGCGACCGCTCGTGGTCGATCACGCCCGACGTCACCTCTTCCCCGCGATGGGCGGGAAGACAGTGGAGGAAGATGGCATCGTCCTTCGCCAGCCCGAAGAGCTCTTCGTCGACCCGGTAGGGCTCGAAAACATGGCGACGCTCGCCGGCCTCATCCTCCTGGCCCATCGACGACCACACATCGGTGTAGACGACATCGGCTCCTCGCACCGCTTCGACGGGATCAGAACCCACCCACAGCGAGGTCTTCGGCTGGACGAAGTCCACGACCTCGTCGAGCGGCCGGTAGCCGGGCGGCGTGCAGACCCGGATCTCGGCCCCGGTGAGCGCGGCGGCATACATGAGACTGTGACAGACGTTGTTGCCATCACCCACGAAGGCAATGTGCGATGAGGAGGGCTCGACGTGCTCGGCGACCGTCATGAGATCGGCGATGGCTTGGCAGGGGTGCTCGAGGTCGGACAGCAGGTTGATCACCGGCATCTCGGTCGCCTCGTCGATGGCGACGAGATCCGCGTGGTCGAACACGCGCAAACCGATCGCATCCAGATATCGGTCGAGGACCTGCCCGACGTCTCGAGGGTCCTCCCGCGTCCCCATCCCCGTCTGGTCGTTGCGGATCACGATTGGGTGCATCCCCACCTGGATGGCCGCGACGTCGCAACTGACCCAGGTCCGCAAGGACTGCTTCATGAAGAAGAGCCCGACGGACTTGCCCGTCAGCGCGCTCCGGTATGAGTCCGGGTCCCGTTTGACCGCAGCCCCCAAGTCGAGGATGGCGCGCATCGCATCGTTGTCCAGATCGGCGATGGACAAGAGGCTCACGTCGAGCCTCTCAGTGTGGCCCCGAGATCCTCCCCGGCTTCGATCATCGACGCCCGCACGTCACTCACTTCGGCGCCGGTCAGGGTTCGGTCGGGCGCTCGGAGGACATAGCGAACGGCCAGCGACCGGCGACCATCTTCGAGTGCTCGATACTCGTCGAACACCGACGCCGACTCGACCAGTTCGCCGGCGGCGGCGGCCGTGTGCGACACGAGAGCTGCTCCCGTCACCTCGGAGCCGACCAGGAAGGCGAGATCGAACTCGACAGGCGGGTACGTGCTGGGCGTGCGGAAGACCTGTTCACCGGCGGCGGCGGCGAGCCCCTCCATGTCGAGCTCCGCAGCCGCGACGCGATCCGTCACGTCGTAGGCGGCGGTCGTCATCGGATGGATTTCACCGATCACGCCGACGTCGCGTCCACCGACGGTGACGCGGGCACTTCTTCCGGGATGGAAGCCCGGTACCGCCTCCTGCGCGAAGGCGACGTCGGCGATTCCCGTCCTGGCACAGATCGCCCTCAAGATCGCCGTCGACGTCCAAGCATCGACCTGGGGGGCGGGATCGGCCAGACCGGTCGGACCCAGCCCACCGGCCACCGCCCATGCCAGCCGCGTCGGCTGGTCGGGAATCCGGGGATCCATGTCGGACGGTCGATCGAAGAACACCGAGCCGATCTCGAAGAGGCCCACTCGTGCGATGCCATGGGAGCGATTGGTCCGGATGCGTTCGATCAACTGCGGCAGCAACGTCGTCCGGAGCAGTGCCTCCTCTTCCCTCAATGGGTTCTTGACCCTGACGACCAGACGTCCCTCATGATCCGGCGGGAGGGCGAAGGCATCCAGATCGGACTCGGAGATGAAGCTCAAGTGGATCGTCTCGCTCAGGCCGGCTCCGGTGAGGGTGTCGACCATCCCTCGACGCGTGCGCTGCAGGTGACTCCAACCGCCCTGGGTGCCGGTGGGCACCGAGTCCCCGAATCGCTCGTAGCCATGCAGCCTCGCCACTTCCTCGACGAGGTCCACGGCTCGGATGAGATCGGGACGGAATCCCGGGATCGTCACCCGCATCGGCTCGCCGTGCTCGACGGTCAGTCCGATCGACTCCAGGTGATCGGCGATCACGTCGGATGTGAAGCCCGGCCCAAGCAGTCGTTCGACGTCGTGGAGCCGGAGATCGATGACCGGCCGGATGTGCGGGACCGCCTCCGCGTCGACGAGGCCCTCGACCACGACTCCTCCGGTGACCTCCGCCAGCAGCCGAGCGGCACGCGCCGACGCAACCGCCGGCAGTTCTGGGTCGACACCTCGCTCGAATCGAGACGAGGCCTCTGAGCGCAAGCCATGGTGGCGAGACATCCGCATGATGGTCGGCGGGTCCCAGGTGGCGGCTTCCAACAGGATTCGCGACGTTTCGTCGTGAACCTCGGACGCTGCACCACCCATGGTCCCCGCCAGCGAGGTGGGGCGGGCGGCGTCGGCGATGACGAGATCGGCTTCGGGGACGAGCCGGCGCTCCACACCATCGAGCGTGACGATCGTCTCGTCGTCGGCCGCCCGCCGTACGACCAGTTCGTCGCCTTCCATCCGCTCCATGTCGAACGCATGGAGCGGGTGTCCCAACTCGAGCATCACATAGTTCGTCACATCCACCGCGTTCGAGATCGGACGGACGCCCGCCCGTCGAAGCCGGTGTCGCATCCAGAAGGGGGCTGGTCCGATTCGGGCGCTTTGGATCTCTCGAATCGTGAAACGATGGCAGCCGGTCGGATCTTCGATTCGCACGCCGACCGCCGGCTCGCCCGGAACCGTCGCGGACAGGGTCGTGTCCGGAAACCGGTATTCGAGCCCGTAGTGAGCCGACAGGTCGCGAGCGATCCCCAGCATCGACATCGCATCGGGCCGGTTGGGTGTGATTGCGAGGTCGATCACCGTGTCCGGCAGCTCGACGATGGAAGCAAACTCGGCTCCGACAGGAGCGTCGGCGTCCAAGACGAGGATGCCATCGTGGTCATCACCCAACTCCAACTCGCGCTCTGAACAGATCATCCCATTCGATTCGACCCCCCGGATGGTCCGGGCACCGATTCGGAATCCTCCGGGGAGGACGGCTCCCGGCTCTGCGAACGCCACTTTGTCGCCGGCCTCGAAGTTCCAAGCCCCACAGACCACCGTGACCGGCCCGGACCCCGTCGTCACCGTGCACACCCGCACGCGGTCAGCATCTGGGTGCGGGGTCACCGAGGTCACCTCGGCAACGACCACCCCGGTCCAGCCGGCCTCGTGGGACAAAACACCGTCGACCTCGTGACCCAGGTCCTCCAGCACACGTCGAATCTCTCCGACGTCGGACGTCGGCAGATCGATGAACTCGGCCAACCAGCGCAGCGGGACCTTCACGGGAACTGCCTCAGAAAACGAAGGTCGTTGTCCACGAAGTGTCGAATGTCGTTGATGTCACGCCGAACCATCGCCATCCGCTCCACACCGATGCCGAACGCGAAGCCTGTCACCCCGGTGGGGTCGTACCCGGCGGCCTCGAAGACATTCGGATCGACCATCCCACATCCCAGCAACTCCATCCAGCCGGCTCCGCCACACACGCGACATCCCGGCTCGCCTCCATCGCAAGCGAAACACGACACGTCCAACTCCGCCGACGGCTCCGTGAACGGAAAGAAGTGCGGGCGGAGACGGGTGACGGTGGCCGGACCGAAGAACTCACGGGCGAAATGTGCGAGTGTCCCCTTCAGGTCGGCAAACGTGATCCCTTCGGCCACGGCGAGTCCTTCGATTTGGTGGAAGACCGGCAGATGACTGGCGTCGATGCTGTCGAGACGGAACGTCTTCCCCGGCACGACCACGAACACCGGGGGGTCGTTCTGTTCCATCCAGCGGATCTGCATCGGCGAAGTCTGCGGACGCATGAGCGCCTCATCGGCGGGGTCTCCGAAGTCCAGGTACATCGTGTCGGACTCGGCTCGTGCCGGATGATCGGGCGGAGTGTTCAGGGCGTCGAAGTTGTACCAGGCGAGCTCGGCCTCCGGTCCTTCGATCACCCGGTAGCCGAGACCGACGAAGATCTCACAGATCTCTTCGATGGTCTGGCTGACCAGGTGGCGCGTCCCGGTGGGGATGACTCTCCCCTCCAGCGTCATGTCGATCCGGTCGGCTTCGAGCAGTCGGTCGGATTCGACCCGCTCCAAGATGGCCCGTTTCGTGTCGAGGAGTCCACCCAGCCGGACCCGCGCCGCCGAGACCGCCTGGCCGACGACCGGCCGCTGGTCGGGATCGAGTCCCCCGATCGACCGCTGCACCGCAGCGAGTACCGACGCCCGGCCGGTGAGTTCTGCAGCCAAGCGGTCCAAGCCATCGAGATCTGCTACCGCATCCACACGCGCCGGCGCCTCGGACAGCACCGCCTCGAGTCGATCGATATCCATGTCAGTCGCCCTCGTCCGGCCGTTCATCGAGACCCGGCACGGCGGGGCCGTCCGCCGTCCGGAGCGGGGAGGTTAGCGAGACCTGCCGCCGCCAACGATCGAGTTCGTAGGCGAGGATGGCGGTGGCCGCCGCCGCGTTCAGACTCTCGGTCCCGCCCGGCATCGGAATGGACACGGTGGCGTCGGCCCCGGCGATGGCGGCCTCGTCCAGGCCGTGCGCCTCCGAACCGATCATCAGTGCCCACGATCGCGAGGGGTCGAGCAGATCGGCGAGACGCTCTGGGAGGGCACCGCCCCGGGGTACCGCAGCCAGGCGTGCCGCCCCCTCCGGCAACTCACGAGCGATCCATGTGCGGAAGTGGGCGCCGGCACCCGCCCGGATCGTCTTGGGAGACCAAGGATCGACGCAGCCGGTCGGGATCACCACCCCCATGTGGAACGCCGCCGCAGTGCGCAGCACGGTCCCGGCGTTGCCGGGATCGGAGAGCTCGGCGTAGATCATGTCGTCCGCACCGCCCGGCCCGACCGGCTCTGGAATCCGTATGACCGCGACCGGGCCGCGAGGAGTGGTGGTGTCGGCCAGCGCCTCCAGCACCGCCGGGGTCACCGGCGTCACGTCCAGGCCGTGGCGCGAACACACCATGGTCGTATCGTCGTCCTCCGGCAGGCAGAAGACCTCGACGATCGCCGCGCCGGCCCTCAGGGCTTCATGCAGGAGGTGGGGACCCTCGATGAGCGTCCGACCGGTCTGGTGACGCTCTCGGGCGCGTCGGAGCCGGTTCGCAGCCACGACTCGTCGATTCTGTCGTGACCGGACCGGCTCCATGAATCAGTTGCTCTTTACCGCCTCGACCAGACCGGCGAACGCGGCGGGATCGTTGACCGCCATGTCGGCCAGCATCTTCCGATCGATATCGATCTCCGCCGCCTTCAATCCGGCGATGAACTGCGAATAGCTGACGCCGTGTTCCCGCGCCGCCGCATTGATCCGCTGAATCCACAGCCGGCGGAACTCGCCCTTGCGGGCACGACGATCCCGGTAGGAGTCCTGCATGGCGTGCATGACCTGCTCGTTGGCCGTGCGGAACCGCCGGCTCCGGGCGCCCTTGTATCCGCTGGCGCGATCCAGCACCTTCTTGTGCTTCTTCTTGGCGTGTACCGCCCTCTTGACCCGTGCCATGAGTGTCGCTCCTCGATCAGAGACCGAGCATCCGCTTCGTCACCTTGGCGTCACCGGGTGCCAGATCGGTGTCGCCCTTGAGACGTCGGAATCGGTCGTTGCTCTTCGCCAGCTTGTAGTGGCCGCGGCCGGCCTGCTTGCGCATGATCCGGCCGGAGCCGGAGACCTTGACCCGCTTGGCCATCCCGCGATGGGTTTTCATCTTCGGCATTCGGAATTCCTCACTCTTCTTCGGCGGAGGGGGCCGCCGCTTCGGAAGCCGACCCACCGGTGTCTTCGGTCGACTCGGCGGGTGGTTCCTCGCTGTGCTTCGGCCGGTTCCGGTTGGGGGCGAAGGTCATCGTCATGTTGCGACCCTCCATGCTTGGCGCCTGCTCGACGACTCCGTAGTCGCCGACCGCTTCCACCAGCCGCTCGAGTATGCGTTCCCCGTACTGGGGACGCTCGCGTTCCCGGCCGCGGAACCGTACCGTCACCTTCACCTTGTCGTTGTCGGCCAGCCACTCGATCGTCCGCCGAGCCTGCATCTCGAAGTCATGATCGGCGATCCGTGGCGTCAGCCTCGTCTCCTTGATCACGGTTCGGGACTGCTTCTTCCTGGCTTCACGATCACGAACGGATTGCTCGTACTTGTACTTTCCATAGTCCATCAGCCGGCACACCGGTGGCTTGGCGGTGGGCGCGACCTCGACGAGGTCGAGACCGAGCTGATCGGCCAACCACAAGGCTTCGGACAGCTTCTTGACCCCGATCTGTGATCCATCCGGGGCGACCACCCGGACCTCGTTGGCCCTGATGTATCCGTTCACGCGCAGATCAGCGATCTCGCAACCTCCTGCTCATCGTTCTCGGTGAGTCGGCGGGTTCACCCTCCGACTCGTCGACTTTCCGGCATCTGACCGGACATCGAAAAAGGCAGCACGTCGGTGCTGCCTTCGCTCCTCGTCCCTGACCGATATCCGACCCCGAGGGCTCGCGGTACGGGCTGCGCCGATACCGGAACCGCGGGACGAATTCACGATCCGCGCCAGAGAGAGGTGGAGAACCGCGGCTCGCCGCTCGGCGGCCGGGTGGGAGGCAGCGGCCTCCGCTTCACATACCTCGATTGTCGGCAACAGCATAACCGCTCACCCATCTTGGGAGCCAGCGGCTCGTACGGCGGCCAGCACTCGATACGCATCGACCGCGGCACGGGCCGCCTCATCACCCTTGTTGGATGGTCCGGCCAGCGCTCGCTCCTCGGCATGCACCGGGTCGCGAACGGTCAGCAAGGCGTTGCCGACCGGCTTGCCGGTGTCCAACGCCACCCTGCTCAGGGCCGCCGACGCCTCCGCCGCCACGTATTCGTAATGGTCGGTCTCGCCTTTGATCACCGCACCGATCGCCACGACGGCGTCCCAATCGGCGCGGAGAAGGGCGGCCGCCACCACCCCCAGCTCCAGTGCTCCGGGGACGCGAAACACCGTCACCTCTTCGACGCCCTCGTCCTCCAGCGCGGCGCACGCCCCGGACACCAGGCGATCCGTGATCGTCTGGTTGAACCGGGCGGCGACGACCCCCACCTTGCGGGGAGGCCCGCCGAGATTCGATTCGGAGATTCTCACGGCGTCGAGTCGACGGACAGCTCGTGGCCCAGCCGGGTGGCCTTCGTCTCGAGATAGCGACGGTTGTGGTCGTTCGGCGCCACCTCGATCGGGACGCGCTCGATGATCTCGAGTCCATACCCCTCGATCCCGGCCCGTTTCGTCGGATTGTTCGACATCAGTCGCATCGACCGGACGCCCAGCTCGTAGAGGATCTGGCTGCCGATCCCGTAATCGCGAGCGTCGACCGGCAGACCGAGATGGACATTTGCATCCACGGTGTCCATGCCGTCGTCCTGGAGCCGGTAGGCGGCCAGCTTGTGCAGCAACCCGATACCACGACCCTCGTGTCCTCGGATGTAGAGCACGACGCCCCGTTCCTCTTCGGCGATCATCTCCATGGCCCGATCGAGCTGCGGCCCGCAATCGCACCTGAGGGAGCCGAAGACATCTCCGGTCAAACACTCCGAGTGCACCCGTGTGAGCACCTCTGACCCATCACCGAGGTCTCCGCGCACGAAGGCGATGTGCTCTCGACCGTCGATCTTCGAGCGAAACCCGACCACGTCGAAGTCTCCGTGCGGTGTCGCCACCTTGGCCTCGACCACGCGTTCGACCTGGAGCTCCTCCTGGGTTCGGCGGTACGCGATCAGGTCGGCAATCGTGCCGAGCAGGAGATGATGCTCCTTGGCGAACCGTTCCAGGTCTTCGAGCTTGGCGACGGAGCCGTCGTCGTTCATGACTTCGGCGAGAACGCCGGCCGGGTAGAGCCCGGCGAGCACGGCGAGGTCGACGACCGCCTCGGTGTGGCCGGCACGCTTGAGGACACCACCCTCGGCGTATCGGAGTGGATAGATGTGACCGGGACGAGCAAGGTCATCGGGGCGGCTCGAAGGATCGACCAGAACCCGAACCGTCTGCAGCCGGTCGTCCGCGGAGATCCCGGTGGTCACCCCGTGGGCTGCGTCCACCGAGGCGGTGAACGCGGTCCGATGGCTCTCGGTGTTGGTCGGAACCATCTGCGGGAGGCGCAGTTCGTCGAGTCTCGCTCCGCTGAGCGGCACGCAGATGATGCCACTGGTGTGGCGGATCATGAACGCCATCTGCTCCCGGGTCATCAGGGAAGCCGGAACGAAGAGGTCCCCTTCGTTCTCCCGGTCGGCGTCGTCCACCATGATGACCATCTCGCCACGTGAGAAGGCCTCCACGATGTCTCGGATCGGAGCGAACACGCTCACCTCTTCGTGAGTTGCTGGACGTACTTCGCAAGGATATCGGCTTCGAGGTTCACCTCGTCCCCGGGCGCCCGATCCCCGATCGTGGTGACCTGGAGGGTGTGCGGGATGAGCGCCACGTCGAAACGACCGTCGCCCTCGGACGCCACCGTCAGGCTGATCCCGTCGACGGTCACACTGCCCTTCTCGACGACGTAGGGGCCGACCGACGTCGGCGGTCGGATCCGAAGGCGTACTCCTTCTCCCTCCGGCGTGGTGGAAACGACCGATCCGACTCCATCGACGTGGCCCTGGACGATGTGCCCTTCGAACCGTCCGGAGGCCGGCATCGCCCGCTCGAGGTTGACCCTTCCACCTTCTCGAAGGGACCCCAGAGTGGTGCGCGCCAAGGTCTCGGGTACGGCGTCGACGGTGAAGCGGTCGCGTGACACCCGTACCGCCGTCAGGCAGGCGCCGTCGACGGCGATGGATCCTCCGACTCGGAGGTCGCCGACCACCTCGATGGCACCGATCTCGATGCGGCGTCCCCCATCGCCGGGTCCGCCTGCGGAGCGTTCGGTGATCGACACCACCCGTCCGATCTCTTCGACGATGCCAGTGAACACCGCGCTGAGGCTAGATAGCCCACGGCACGGGATGTCAAGCGGCGGTTTCCGGGCGCTGGTCCCGGCGGTGTGCTCGTTGGAGCGGTTCGGTGTTTGGGCGGCGGTGTCGGCTCACCCCGAGCAGCGTCGGGCCGTCAAGGCCGAATGGCGGTGCTCACCAGATGGCGATCTCGGTCCCTCTCGGCTTCACGAGCGAGGAGGAGAAGTCGAGGCCGAACGCGTCGGCGAAGGGTGGGAAGTTCTCCAGGGCCCCATTGCAGCGGAACTCGTTCGGTGAGTGGGGGTCGCTCGCGACCATCAGCCGGAGGTACTCGTCGGTGTAGTTCTCGCGCCAGATCGTCGCGAACGACACGAAGAACCGTTGGCGGGCGCTCAGCCCGTCGACACCGACGGCGTCGGGATCGATCCCCTGGTCGGCGAGGGCGGCGAGGAGCGCCCGGTAGGCGACCTTGAGGCCTCCGAGGTCGGCGATGTTCTCGCCGAGGGTCAACTCGCCGTTGACGTTGACCCCTTCGACGGCCTCGTAGGCGCCGTACTGAGCGACGAGGCCCTTGGCTCGTTCCTCGAACGCCGTTCGATCCTCCTCGGTCCACCAGTTCGTCAGGTTCCCCGCGGCGTCGAACTTGCTGCCCTGATCATCGAACCCGTGGGTGATCTCGTGCCCGATGACCGTCCCGATCCCGCCGAGATTCGTCGCCTCGTCGGCGTCGGCTCGGAAGAAGGGTGGCTGGAGGATGCCTGCCGGGAACACGATCTCGTTGTGGTTCGGGTGGTAGTAGGCGTTGACGGCGTGGGGCGGTATGAACCAGTCGTCCTGGTCGACCGGCTTCTCGAGCTTTGCGAGTTGGCGCCGGTACTCGAAGGCGGAGGCGCGGAGGCGATTGGCGGCGAACGACGATCGTTCGATCACGAGGTCGGAGTAGTCGCGCCACACGTCCGGGTACCCGATCTTGTACGTGAACCCGGCCAGCTTGCGGCGTGCCTCGGACTTCGTGGCCGTCCCCATCCAGTCGAGCTCCTCGATCGCGTCTCCCATGGCCGTGATGAGGCGCTCGACCAGCGCCTCACACCGTTCCTTGGCGGCGGGGCTGAAGGCGGCGGCCACGTACAGCTTCGACACCTGCTCGCCGATGTCCGCCGAGGCGGCCGCCAGGGCCCGCTGCCAACGTGGTCTGAGCTCTCTTTGACCACCGAGGCGGCGACCGTAGAAGTCGAAGCCGGCCTCGACGAAGCTGCGGCTCAGTGACGGTGCCGCCGCTCGGACGAGGTGCCACCGGAGGTAGGAGCGCAGGGTGGCGGGATCCACGGCGGCGAGGGTGTTTCCGAGATGGGTGAAGAACTCGGGGTTGTCGAGGTTGACGACCTCGGGCACCCGTCCGGTGGCGTGCTCGAGGTAGGCGCCGAGGTCGAGGCCGGCGAAGTCATCGAAGGCGGCCCGATCGACCTTGTTCGTCGTGAGGTCGGTGTCCCGAAGCTGGGTGGGGGTGAACGAACGTTCGGCGAGCGCCACTTCCAGGTCGACGATCGCCGCGGCGGCCGAGGTCGGATCGGTGTCACGACCGGTCAAGTCGAGCACGTTCGCAATGTGCTCCCGGTAGGCGGTTCTCAGTCCCACCGAATGGTCGTCGTCGCGGTAGTAGTAATCCCGCTCGGGGAGGCCGAGGCCACCCTGGAGAACGTAGAGCAGGTAGCGACTGCTGTCGTCGAAGTCTGGGGAAACGTACGACCCGACGAGCATTCCCACGCCGCGGCGCCGCAACACGGCCGCCGTCGACACCGCCGACGCAACATCGGTGACGCGATCGATGAGGTCGAGCAGCTCGGCGATCGGATCGATCCCGGCGGCCTCGATGGCAGCCTCGTCGAGGGCCGCCGCCCAGTAGTCGCCCGCCATGCGCTCCGCGGTTCCCGGAGACCCGGCGTTCGAGGCGGCCTCGTCCAGCAGTTGTCGCAGCAAGGCTTCGTTGCGGACGTGGACCTCGCGAAATGCCCCCCACGAGCCGTACTGGGGCGGGACCGGGTGGTTCTGGAGCCAACGGCGGTTCACCGCCCGATAGAAGTCGTCACCGATGTCATCGACGGGGCCGAAGGAGCGCTCGTCGCCATCGACGTCGCACGTGCGCTCGGGCATGGGTGCCTCCACTCGGTGTTCGGGTCGGTGAGACACTAGCGAGTGGGGCGACGACAACCGTTGGCTCGCTAGCGGCGCGACCCCTGATCGTCGGACCTTTCCGGGCCGCCGAAAAGCTCCGATTCGGCCGGGCGGGACGGCCTCCAGTCCACCCTGAGGTCATCCCCCACCGCCACCACCGAATCGATGGTGATGGGACGGGACTCGGCGAGGGTCGGAAATGGACGATCGAACACGGAGCGACCGACTCCACCCGCCAGCTTGGCGGCCAGGTAGGTCACGCCGGCGTCGACGACGTCGGCGTCCCACAGCCCGGCCGCCAGACCCGCCCCACCTTCGGCCAACACGTCGAGGATTCCGTGTTCGGGCAGGCGGCGAAGGACCTCGACCAGATCCACCCGGCCCGACCGGCCCGGGGCCACGATCTGATGCTGGACTCCCGGCAGTGGAACCGCCGACGCAACGAGGGGGGATCTCGTCCACAGCGTGGCACCCGCCGGCAGCGGCCGGGTTCCGGCGATGACGACGGGACGCGGCTGTCGAACGGGGTCTCCGACCCGAACGGTCAATGCCGGGTCGTCGGCCAGCACCGTTCCGGCGCCCACCATGACCGCGTCGTGTTCGGCCCTCAGGAGGTGAGCATCGGCGCGAGCCTCGGTACCGGTGATCCACTGCGACGTGGCGTCGATGGCGGCAGTCTGACCGTCCAGGGTCGACGCCGACTTGAGCGTGACCCGGGCTCGTCCGGTCCGCCGGTGATGGAAGTATCCGGGATCCGCCGCCTCGACCTCGTCGGAGAGGACACCGAACTCGACATCGATCCCCGCCGAACGGAGCCGGGCGATCCCTCGACCACGGACCCGTTGGTCGGGATCGATCGCCCCGACCACGACCCGGCTGATTCCCGACCGGATCACGGCCTCGGTACAGGGAGGAGTCCGGCCCTGATGATCGTGTGGCTCGAGCGTGACGACCAGCGTTCCGCCCACTGCCCGTTCGCCTGCCGCCTCGATGGCGATCGCCTCCGCATGAGGACGTCCCGACTCGACATGGGCGCCCACCGAGATCTGCCGATCCTCGGCGTCGAACACCACCGCACCGACGCGCGGATTCGGGTGGGGTCGGTGGAGGACCGCCGCTTCGAGGGCTGCACGCATCGCCCGCCGCTTGGCCGGCTCTCCCAGGGCCATGAGTCAGGTCGTGCGGCGATCGATGCGGAAGGAAGAACCGTGCTGCTTCTTGGCGAACTCCTTCATCTCCACCGCGATGGCGGAGGCTTCCCATTGGGAGGCGATCGGACGATGGGCGGTCGAGACGACGCCCATGGAGATCGAGGCGATCGGGAAGGCGAACCGCTCGCCGCGGCGATCGACCACCTCGATGTATCCGCGCAATGCATCGGCCGTGTCATAGAACTCGAGGATGCCATCGTCGAACCGATCGATCACGGCTTTGCAAAATGGTTCGGCTTGCTCGGTGCCGACCAGGACCACGAAGTCATCGCCGCCGATGTGACCGACGAAGGCATCCGGGTCCCCGACGTCGTCGGTGGCCTTCTGGAGCACATCCGCACAGAAGCGGATCACCTGGTCGCCGCGCATGAAGCCGTAGTGGTCATTGAACGCCTTGAAGTTGTCGAGGTCGCAGTAGACGAGGGCGAAGGCCTGGCTCTCCTCGATCCGACTCTCGATCTCCGAACCGATCCGGAAGTTGCCGGGGAGACCCGTGAGCGGAGAGGTGTCCCGGGCCGATTTGGTCCGACGAAGGACCGCTTTCACCCGGGCAACCATCTCGACGACGTCGAACGGCTTGGTGATGTAGTCATCCGCCCCGGTTTCCAGCCCGCGAACCCGGTCCTCGGTCAGCCCGCGAGCGGTGAGCAACACGATGGACGTCGATGCGAGGGCCGGATGGCCCCGCATGCGTTGGAGGGCGGTCATGCCGTCCATGCGCGGCATCATGATGTCCAACAACACGAGGTCCGGCGGCTCCTCGAACGCCTTGTCGAGCGCCTCCTGACCATCGTGGGCGGTGGTCACGTCGAAGCCCTCCAGTTCCAGGTTCACCTGGATGACTCGGACGATGTCGATGTCATCGTCGACCACGAGGATCTTGTCACTCACTGCGACACCCACCTCGATGCCGTGGCCCCGATACCGGGATTGCCCGATCGCACGGCCTCACCGCTCCTGCACCGCATCGCGGAGGGCGCGGATGGCCGCCCCCCGATCTGGCGCGCCGAAGACGGAGGTGCCGGCCACGAGCACGTTGGCTCCCGCCTCGAATGCGACACGCGCCGTCTCAGGGGTGATTCCTCCATCGATTTCGATATCGGTGTCGAGTCCACGCGAATCAACCCATTTTCTGGCCTGCTCGACCTTGGGAAGCACCGATGGCATGAATGACTGCCCTCCGAACCCGGGATGGACGGACATCACGACGAGCATGCGGCAACGCTCGACGAACGGCTCCACCGCCTCGAAGGGGGTCGGCGGGGAGATGACGAGGCCGACCTCGACGCCGAGACGCTCCGCCAGGGAGAAGGTCGGTTCGGGGTCGGGGACCGCTTCGATGTGAACCGTGATCACATCCCCTCCGGCCCGGGCGAATCCCTCCAGGTGGTCGGTCGGGTTGTTCGTCATGATGTGGCAATCGAACCGGAGGTCACTGACGGCTCGGAGCGACGCAATGACCGGCATCCCGAACGTCAGGTTGGGAACGAAGTGACCGTCCATGACGTCCAGATGCAACAGATCGGCGTCGCCGGCCACCGCCGCGACCTCATCGGCGAGGTTCGCAAAGTCGGCCGCCAGCAATGATGGAGCGATCTTCACGGTCACCCGGCGAGTGTATTCGACCCTGACGGTCGGACGGCCGGGGATGGTCATTCCAGCCGGAACGGGGACCCGCGACGTCCTCGGATCCAGTCTGCACCGGACATGGCCCGTTTGCCGGCCGGTTGAACCTCATCGAGCCGGACGGCACCATCTCCACATTGCACGACCGGCCATCCCTCCTCGGATCGTCCATGGCCGACCGACTCGCCACGGTCGTCGATACACCGCACACGCAGGATCTTCAGTGTCGAACCTTCCAGCGATGCCGTCGCTCCGGGACGAGGGCTCAGTCCGTGCACATGCCGACGGATCACGCGGTTCGGATCCGACCAGTCCACCCACCGCTCATCCGACTCGATCTTGGGGGCGTGGGTGGCGCCGATCGACGGCTGCCCGACCGGACGTACCAAGCCGGCCAGGTACCGCGCCGCCGTATCGATGAGCACACCTGCTCCGCCCACGGCCAATCTGTGCGTCACATCGCCGGTCGTGTCGTCCGGTCGAAGCACGGTGCTCCAGGCCGAAAGGGTGGGCCCGGTGTCGAGACCCTCGTCGAGCCGCATGACGGTGACGCCCGTCCGCCGGTCGCCGTGCATGATCGCCCGGTGAACGGGTGCCGCACCTCTCCATCGTGGCAGCAGGGAGAAGTGCAGATTGAGGATCCCTCTCCGGGGAACCTCCAGGGAGGCCGGGCGGATCAGCTGCCCGTAGGCGACCAGGAGTCCCAGTTCGATCGGCTGGAACGACCGGAGGGCCGGGTCGACGTCGGCCGATCGGATCGGTGTCTCCACCGGGATGCCGAGCCGGTCGGCGGCCTCGGCAACCGGCGTCGGGGTCACGGAACGCCCCTGCCCTCCCCTGCCGCGATGACGGGGAGGTTGGGTGATCACCCCCACCACATCGAACGCATCGGCGGCCGCCTCCAGGCTCGGTACGGATGCCGCCGGCGTGCCCAGAAATGCGACCCGGGAGCGGCGATCACTCACCGAGGTCGACCAGGCCCAGCGCCTCGTTCCGAAGGTCCCGCAACGCCGACTTGCGGACGCTCGGTTCGAGACGCTCGATCAAGAGAATCCCGTCCAGATGATCGATTTCATGCTGGAGAACGCGGCCCATCAGACCCTCGCCCTCGTATGTGACCGCTTGGCCGTCGAGGTCGAGCCCGCTCGCCCGGGCATACTCGGGGCGGGTTATCTCCCAGTAGTGCCCGGGTACCGACAGGCAGCCCTCGTCGTATTGGAGCGTTCCGGAAGCCTCCTCCATCACCGGGTTGATGAGCACACGGGCGCCGTGCCCATCCTGCGCGTCGAACACGCAAACCCGTCTCGACACACCGATCTGGGTGGCTGCCAATCCAACACCCGGCGCGTCATACATGGTCTCGATCATGTCGGCGACGAGCTTCCGGACATCGTCATCGATCGCGGTGACCGGCGCGGTGGGAGTCCGCAGCACCGGATCGCCGTACGTTCTGATCGGCAGGATGGCCATGACGCCCGGAGCGTAGTTGCCGATCGCGGGAGTACATGCGCCATGTGACCCCGCATCCCCGGTCTGGCTGACGCGACCGAGGTTCACAGATCGATCGGATCGACGTCGATCCGGACCGTGACACGGGCATCGCGCCAACGCTGAACGGCCGGTCGCAGACCCGTCCGGAATGATCCGAGATCGCCCCCCTGGATCAGCCAGCGCAGACCGTCCGCGGTGGGTGCAGGTCCGAGCACGTCTGCCTTTCCGATCTCGCCGATGTCGACATCCACTTGCTTGAGTGCCCCATCGTCTGCGGCCCGGGCCTCGATGACGATCAGTGAGCCGGACGGGGGGTAGCGCAACGACTCGCGGATCGGAAGCTCGTGACCGGCGAAGACCGTCGGATCACCGGTCCGGAGTGCATCGATGACGGGGTGCGTGGGATCGGCGGTCTGAGCCATCAGCCGGCGGCCGCTGCCTCGGCCGAGGGCGGACGCCAGCCGCGCCCCGATGCGGAGTGCCTCCTCCGCCGCCCGATAGTTCGGCCCGAAGATCAGCCCGTCGAGATCGATGGCGACGGTCAGGTCCACCGGTTCGAGTTCGGCGAGGTCGCGTTCGGAACCGACGGTGATCGGCGTCGGAGCCGGATGGGCGCCGACCTGATCTCGTCCCACCGAGCGGGCGATCTCCTCGATGACACGGCCCACCCCGGCGCCGAGTGGCTCGAACCGGCCCCCACCGCACTCGACGCACTCGCCCAATGCGGCGCCGCATCGCCGGCACTCATCACCTGGATCGGGCCGCGATCCGCACGACGGGCAGCGCCGCAGTGTGCGACAGCGGACGCATCTCGCTGCGGCCGAGTACCCACGGCGGTGGGCGAACACGAACACCCGACCTCCCCGCTTGGCCACCGCTCGGATGGCGGCCATCGAGCGGGATGCCACGACGCCTCCACCCGGTGGGTCTTCCCGTCGGTCGACGATTTCGACGTGGGTCCATGCCCGCCGAGACGGACGGATGATCTCAGGACCCCAGGCCAGCGCCTCGAGCGATGGCGTCGGGCCGGCCACCACGATGGCACATGGTCGCCGCTGGGCGCGGGCGCGCAACAAATCGCGAGCATGGACCGTCGGTGACTGCCGATCCTTCATGGCGCGCCGGCCGTCCTCGATGAGCGCCACGGCCGCCAGATCCGCCACCGGCCAGGCGGCGACGCGCGGGGTGCCGATGACCAGCCCACCCCGATGGGCGGCGCGTCCCCAGGATTGGGTCAGGGTCGCGTCGTCCATCTCGGAGTCGACCACCACCAGCCGAGATCGGTCCAGTCGTCCTGCCAACCGCCGCACCTCCGCGGCGGTCGGGACGACCACCAGGAGGCTGCGGCCGCGTTCGGCCAGCAACCGGTCCGCCCGATCGATCCACTCCTCGTGACCGAGGGCCGCCAGCCAGACCGTGGGCCGGCTGCGGCGGCCGGCGACGGCTTCGATCAGGCTCCGGTGGAGGGGGTCGGCCCGATCCAGGACCGGCTGGGGGCCGTCGGCGTACCGTGACGCCGTCCGGTCGTCGTCCGGCGGCGGCGGTGGGGTGACGTTGGGGGGAGCCGCCCTCCGCAGCATGACCGACAGTGGCGCCACATAGTGAAAGGCGGCCCATTGGAGCGCCGCCGCGAGGGAGTCGTCGAAGACCGGCGTTGCGCCCGAAACACCGGCGATGTCCCGCAACGGTTCGGCTGGTTCCTCACTCGCCAAGCCGATCACGGTCCCGCCCGTCCGACGACCTCCGAGCGGGATCCGGACCCGCGACCCGACGCTCACACGCGGCCGCATCCGCTCGGGAACGCGGTACCGAAACCCGGCGTCGACGGCAAAGCTGGGAACGTCGGGGACGACGGTGGCGATCAACCGCCGAACGCAGCTGCGAGGTCAGGGGCTTGGTCGGTGGCCTCCCACGGGAATCCAGCACGACCGAAGTGGCCATACGCGGCGGTCTTGCGATAGATGGGCGCCGCCAACCCGAGCCGATCGATGATGGCGCGCGGCCGGAAGTCGAAGTGTTCGATCACCACCGCCTCGAGCCGGACGGGGTCCACGTTGCCGGTACCGAAGGTGTCCACCAGGATCGAGAACGGTTCGGCCCGGCCGATGGCGTAGGCGAGTTGTACTTCACAGCGCCCGGCCAACCCGGCTGCGACCACGTTCTTGGCAGCGTGGCGAGCGGCATATGCCGCCGAACGGTCGACCTTGGTGGGGTCTTTGCCGCTGAAGGCGCCTCCACCATGGCGGGCATACCCCCCGTACGTGTCGACGATGACCTTCCGGCCCGTCAGGCCCGTGTCGGCATGCGGGCCACCGATCTCGAATATGCCTGTCGGGTTCACGTAGAAGGGGATGTCGTCATCCAGCATCTCGGCGGGGACGACCTGCTTCACCACCTGGTCCCAGAGGTCGGGCCGCATCGTCGATTCGATGTCCACCCCCGCGGCGTGGTGAGACGAGATCAGCAAGCTGCTGACCGCCACCGGCTCCGAACCGCGATACTCGACGGTCACCTGAGTCTTCCCGTCTGGGCGCAAGTACGGGAGCTCATCGCTGCGACGCAGCTCCGCCAACCGCTCGGCCAGACGGTGCGCCAGCTGAATCGGGAGCGGCATGAGCTCGGGTGTCTCGTCGCACGCAAACCCGAACATGATGCCCTGGTCGCCGGCGCCTTCTTGATCCACGCCCTGAGCGATATCGGGGCTCTGTTCGTGAACCAGGTTCTGGATTTCGATGTCATCGGCATCGAACTCGGGATCGAAGCCCCGGTAACCGATGTCGCCGATCACCGCTCGAGCGATCCCCGGGACATCGATGTCGGCGGTCGTGGTGATCTCACCGGCCACGATGGCCCGGCGGCTCGTGACCAGCGTCTCGCACGCCACCCGGGCCCTGGAGTCTTCGCTCAAACAGGCGTCGAGCACCGCGTCTGAGACGGCGTCGGCAACCTTGTCGGGGTGACCCTCGGTGACGGACTCGGAGCTGAAATACCACTGTCGTTCGGACATCGGCATCACGTTACCGGGCGGAGTTGGCTGCAACCAGATCCCAGATGCGGGCCGCGACTTGCCGCTTGGATGCCAAGTCCCACGGTTCGGTTCGACCATCGGGCCAGATGACCGTCACCCGATTCGTGTCGACGGCGAAGCCGGCGTCATCCTCGGAGACGTCGTTGGCGATCAATACGTCGACCCCCTTGCGTCCGGCCTTCTCGATCGCCCGATCGAGCGAGCCGGTCTCGGCCGCAAAGCCGACCAGGTATGGCCGCGAGGGCCGTGACGCCACCCCGGCCAAGATGTCCGGCGTCGGCTCGAGCTCGATATGGGGCGGACCGTCACGGCGGCTCAGCTTGGAGACGCTCGGGTCGGCCGGCCGGAAGTCGGCGACCGCCGCGGCCATCACCGCCACGTCTGGCTCGACCGAACGCACCGCCCCATCCATCTCTTCGGCCGACTCGACCTGGACGCGATCGATCGCCGGGTGGGTGACGGCCAGGTTCGAGGTGGTGACGAGGGTCACCTTGGCGCCCCGTCGAGCCGCCTCCTCCGCCAGGGCGTGACCCATCTTTCCCGAGCTTCGGTTCCCGAGGTATCGGACCGGATCGATCGCCTCCCGGGTACCGCCGGCCGTGATCAGGACGCTGAGTCCGGCCAGGTCGGACGGCTGCAGCGCCTGGACCGCCGCCATGACGATTTCTTCGGGATCGGCCATCCGCCCCGGACCCTCGTCACCTCCCGCCAGTGGTCCGCTGTCCGGTCCGACGAGCACCAACCCGTCTTGGCGCAGCGTGGCAATGTTCCGAACGGTCGCCGGGTGCTCCCACATCTCGGTGTGCATGGCCGGGGCCACGACCACGGGGGCACGAGTCGCCAGCACCGTTGCCGACAGGGCGTCCTCGCTCATCCCGGTGGCGAGTCGTGCGATGGTGGCGGCGGTCGCCGGGCAGACCACGACCACGTCGGCCCATCGGGCCAGATCCGTGTGGGGCGAGACCGAACCCGGATGGGAGATGAGATCGACCAGAGGAGGCGTTCCCGAGAGCGCACCGAGGGTGGCTGGGCCGAGGAACGTGGCGGCCGTCTCGGTCATGACCGGCCGCACCTCGGCGCCCAGCTCTCCCAACCGACGGCACACGAGCGCCGACTTGTACGCCGCCACGCCTCCGGAGACGCCGAGCACCACGCGTCGCCCGGCGAGGTCCATTTCAGGCCTCCTCGCGCTCCACGGTGACCTTGCCTTCGGCGATCTCTTCCATGGCGATGGTGAGCGGCTTGCGGCTCAGCGAGTGCACCTGCGGTGGCACGAACCGCCCATACCCACCGCCGAGTTGATGGAAGTACGCATTGATCTCACGGGCGCGCCGTGCCGAGACCACAACGGTCGAGAACCGTCCGCCGATCTCGTCGACCACATCTTCGATACGCATGACTGTTGCTCCAGGGGGAATGGGACGATCATCAGGATAGCCGGAGGATGAACACTGCCGGCGACCGGCTTCCTCCGATGAACTGCGTCAGCCGGCGCCGAGGAATGCGACGATCTCCTCGGTGGCCCGGGTGACCTCGTCGTTGACCACGACCGCGTCGACCAGCGCCGGAGCCTCGGTCATCTCGTCGGCGGCGATGTCGAGTCTCCGATCGATGTCACTCCCGGCGGTGTCACCCCGGCCACGCAATCGCCGTTCCAACTCGTCCATGGTCGGGGGCACGATGAACACCAACATCGCCGTTCGGTCGTTCTCCCGAACCTGGCGGGCGCCTTGGATCTCGATCTCGAGGAGGACGTCCTCACCTGCCGCCCGCCATCGATCGACCGGCTGGCGCGGCGTGCCGTACAGGTGGCCGCCGTACTCCGCCCACTCGAGGAGGTCGTCCTCCTCGATCGAAGCTCGGAACGTGTCACGGCTGACGAAGTGATAGTGCTGGCCATCGACCTCTCCCGGTCGCCGGTGGCGCGTGGTCATCGACACCGAGAATCGGAATGGCAGGCGATCGAGCAGGGAGCGAACGATGGTCGACTTGCCGGCACCCGAGGGCCCCGAGATCACCACCAGGCGCCCCCGCGTCCGAGGATCCCGCGGCTGTGATGAAGCAGCGAGGATCCCGCGATCACGGGGTTGGCGATCGCCCCGCTCGTCGGGCAAGACCACGGCTCGCGCCTCAGGCGAACTCATCGAGGAGCGCCGCTCGCTGGCGATCCCCCAGGCCACGCAGCCGGCGGTTGCCGGCGATCCCGTGGTGTTCCATCAGCCGCTTGGCGCCGATCTTTCCGGTACCCGGCATCGATGCGAGCACGGATTCGACCTTGAGTCCGCCGAGCACGTCGTCGTCGTCCGCTCGCTCCAGCAACTCGTCGAAACGGAGGGCGCCGGTCTTGAGCAGCTCCTTCACCTCGGCCCGCGCCCGCCGAGCTGCGGCCGCCTTCTCGAGCGCCGCGGCGCGTTGCTCGTCGGTGAGCTGTGGTGGCTGCATCGGTTCCTCCCGGGCGATGGACTCGTCCTGCGATTGTATCGACCGGACCGGCCGTGCCGGGACAACCGGGCCCGATGTGCCTCGGCAGCTCCGATGCCTCGAGCCGGGCCGCCTGTGTGTCAGTCGAGTGAGTCGGCGATCTCAACGGCAGCCGCGATCGGATCGGCGGTCCCGGTGATGGCTCGTCCAACGACCAAATACGTGGCTCCTCTCCGAATCGCCTCGGCCGGGCTGGCCACCCTCGCCTGATCGTGGCCCGGGACCCCGGTCGGGCGAATGCCCGGGGTCACTCGGGTGAGTTCGGGGGCGACCTGGGCCACATCGCCCAGCTCCCGAACGCCGCAGACGACGCCCTCCGCCCCGGTCCGTTCCGCCAGCCGGGTGAGGCGTGCCACCTGGCGGCCCACCGACCCGGTCACGCCGGTGGCGGCCAGCGCCGCCGCATCGAGGCTCGTGAGCACCGTGACGACCAGGATGCCGGTGCTCGGTCCGACGGCTTCGACGGCGGCTTCGATCATCGCCGTTCCGCCTGCACCGTGGACGGTGATCCAGCGAGCACCCCAGGCCGCCAGGGCAGTGCATCCGGCCGCCACCGTGTTCGGAATGTCGTGCAGCTTCGCATCGGCGAAGACCGGCTTCCCGAGGTCCGCCACCGCGGAGATCGTCGCCGGTCCGGGACCCGACAACAGTTGGAGGCCGACCTTGAACCCTCCGACATGTGGGGCGAGGTCCTTGGCGAGGCGCACCGCCTCCTCGGCGGAAGCGACGTCGAGCGCGACCAGAATCGGATTGTGTGTCGTCACCATGGATTGATTCCTCCAATCAGTTCGGAGACCGACGTTGCGCCCGCCGCCCGGATCCGGCTTGGGAGGTCGGCGGCGATTTGGGAGACGATGCGGGGGTTGGCGAAGTGGGCCGTCCCGATACCCACCGCCGATGCTCCGGCGAGCAGGTACTCGACGACGTCATCGGCACTCCTGACGCCGCCCAGTCCGACGATCGGAATTCTCGGGTGAGCCCGGCGGACCTCGATCACACAGCGCAGCGCGATGGGCTTCAGCGGCGGGCCCGAGTACCCGCCGATGACCGAGGACAGGACGGGCCGCCGGGTGTTCACGTCGATGGCAGCGCCCAGCACGGTGTTGGTCAGCACCACCCAATCCGCCCCGGCATCGACGCAGGCGGCGGCCACGTCGGAGATCCGCTCCGAGTTGGGACTCAGTTTCGCACCGACCGGGACGTCGACCTCGGCCCGCACCCGAGCGATCACCTCCGCCGACCTGTTCGGATCCAGCGCGAACAGATGGCCGTCGAGATTCGGGCAGGAGAGGTTCACCTCGATGACCGGGATTCCGGCCTCGGCCATTCGAGCAGCAACGATGGCGAACCCTTCGGGGTCGGTGCCCACGGCCGAACCCCATACCGGAGCATCGACGGCGTCCAGGTGTGGGACGACACCGGCCACCCACGCCGCGACGCCGGGATTCTGGATGCCGATCGCATTGAGCATGCCCACCCCGGCCGATCCGATCCGAGGCGGCTCACGGCCAGCCCACGGCTCGGGTGACACCGACTTCGCCACGACCGCCCCGTACGAACCGAAGTCGGTGACGTCGACGAACTCGTATCCGGAGCCAACCGTGCCGGACGCGCCGATCATCGGAGACCGGAGCGTGACCGGGCCGAGCTCGGTCGTCAGGTCGACCGGCGTTCCGGTTCGCACGCTCAGGCGGCGTCGGAACCGCACCTCACCGGCCTTCCGGCCGGTGCCAGTCCTGGAGCGACCGCGGTGCCGTTGTGCTCTGCTCGCCGCTCCGGAGGCTGCGCGCCACCGACAGCGCTCCTTGGAGGGTGGTGACGCAGGGGACGCCCTGGAGCCGGGCGGCATGGCGGATCACCCGGCCGTCGCTGCGCGCCCGCCCACCCCGAGGGGTGTTCACCACCAGCTGGACCCGACCGGACTCGATCGCCGAACGGGTGTCGTTCTCGCCCTCGCCGACTTTGACGACCACGTCGACCGGCAGGGCATGGTGGTTGAGGTAGCGGGCGGTGCCCGGGGTCGCCAGCAGCGAGAAGCCCAGGAGGTGGAACGCCTGAGCGACGGCCAGACCCATGGCTTTGTCGCGATCGGCCAGCGTGATGAGCACCGTGCCCGCGGCCGGCAGCCGATGCCCCGCCGCCAGCAGCGCCTTGGCGTAGGCCACCCCGGCGTCGTCGCCGATGCCCATGACCTCACCGGTTGCACGCATCTCCGGGCCCAGGACCGTGTCCTCCTCCGGGAACCGATCCCAGGGGAGGACGGCTTCCTTGACGGCCGTGAAGTCCGATGGACCCGAGAGGCTCGCCTCGGTGATCATTCCCTCGGCGACCAGCTCGGCGATGGTGCTACCCATCATCACCCGGGCCGCCGCCTTGGCCAGGGGGACGCCGCTCGCCTTGGAGATGAACGGCACCGTGCGCGAACCGCGGGGGTTCGCTTCGATGACGTAGACGTCGTCACCCCGCACCGCGAACTGGATGTTGATCAGCCCCCGGACACCGAGGGCGGACGCCAGGTCCTCGGTGGCGTCGACGATGAGCTTGGTGGCCGCATCCGACAGCGTCGGGGGCGGGACGACGCAGGCCGAGTCGCCCGAGTGCACGCCGGCCTCCTCCACGTGCTCCATGATCCCGCCGAGCAGCAGCCGCTCACCGTCGTACAGCGCGTCGACGTCCACTTCGGTCGCCGCCTCGAGGAACCGATCGATCAGCAGTGGGGCCTCGGTGACCTCGGGCTCGGTGAGGTCGCCGTAGAGGTCGTCGAGGTAGTCGCTCAACTCGTCGTACGTGTAGAGCACCCGCATCTTCCGTCCGCCGAGCACGAAAGATGGGCGGATGACCACCGGAAGCCCGACCCGGTCTACGACCTCCTCGGCCTCCATCCGACCCATCGCAATGCCGTGGGGAGGCTGGCGGATCCCCAACTTGGAGCAGACTGCGCTGAACTGCTCCCGATCCTCTGCCAGAGCGATGCTGTCGGGGCTCGTCCCGGCGATCGGGACACCCGCCTCCTCCAGCCTTCGGGCGAGATTGAGGGGAGTCTGGCCGCCGAGCTGGACGATCACCGCCTCCGGACGCTCGGCCGCCACCACCGCCAGCACGTCCTCGACGGTGAGCGGCTCGAAGTACAGCCGATCGGAGGTGTCGTAATCGGTCGAGACGGTCTCCGGGTTGCAGTTGACCATCACCGTCTCGTAGCCGGCCCGACGCAGCGCGAAGCTGGCGTGCACACAGCAGTAGTCGAACTCGATCCCCTGGCCGATTCGATTCGGGCCACTCCCCAGGACCACGACCCGGGGACGGTCGGCCGGCGGGACCTCGTCCTCGTCCTCGAACGTTCCATACATGTAGGGCGTGGAGGCCTCGAACTCGGCAGCACAGGTGTCGACGGTCTTGTAGGTCGTGGTCACGCCGGCGTCGAGCCGGCGTCGACGAATCACCGACTCGGTCACATCCCACAGGTACCCGAGTTGGGCATCCGAGAAGCCGCAGCGTTTGGCCGCACGGATGGCGTCGTCACCCAGTCCGGCTTCCTCCAACGCCACTCGCACCTCGACGATCTCGGCCATCTGATCGACGAACCATGGGTCGTAGGCGGTCGTTTCGGCCACCTCGGCGGTGCTCCAGCCCCGACGCAGCGCTTCTCCGGCGGCGAACACGCGATCGGGAGTCGGTGTGACGAGCATCGCACGCAAGGCATCGTCATCCATCGCCTGAAACCGGGATTCGGCCGGATCGGCGTTCAGGCCCATCCTCCCTTGTTCCAGGCTGCGGAGCGCCTTCTGGAGTGCCTCTCCGAACGTCCGGCCGATGGCCATGGCCTCTCCGACAGAGCGCATGGATGTGCCGAGTGTGCGAGGCGCGCTCGGGAACTTTCCGAAGTCGAACCGAGGGGCCTTCACGACGACGTAGTCGAGGGCCGGTTCGAAGCTCGCCGGCGTCGCCCCGGTGATGTCGTTGGCGATCTCGTCGAGCGTGAGACCGACCGCCAGCAAGGCGGCGATCTTGGCGATCGGGAAGCCGGTTGCCTTGGAGGCCAGCGCCGACGAGCGGCTGACCCGAGGGTTCATTTCGATGACGAGCCGGCGGCCCGTCAGGGGATCGACCGCGAACTGAACGTTCGACCCACCGGTCTCCACCCCGATGGCCCGCAACACTGCGATCGCCTCGTCCCGCATCGCCTGATACTCCCGATCGGACAAGGTCTGGATCGGTGCCACCGTGATCGAGTCGCCGGTATGGACGCCCATGGGATCCAGATTCTCGATCGAGCACACGACCACGGCGTTGTCGTTCCGGTCGCGCATGACCTCGAGTTCGAACTCCTTCCAGCCCTGCACCGACTCTTCGACGAGGATCTCACCGACCGGTGAGGTCGCCAGCCCGTACCGGGCCCGCTCGATGAACGTCTCCTCGTCGTGGGCGAGCCCGGTGCCACCACCACCGAGGATGAACGAGGGGCGCACCATCAACGGATAGCCGATCTCGGCGGCGATCCGCATCGCCTCGGACATCGACCGGGCGTAACCGGCCCGCGGAACCTCCATACCGGCGGCCTCCATCGTCTCTTTGAAGAGGCCCCGATCCTCGGCCCGGTGGATGGCGTCCAATCCTGCGCCGATCAACTCCACGTCGAATCGCTCCAAGACACCGGCCCGGGCGAGTGCGGCGGTGACATTGAGCGCGGTCTGCCCTCCGAGCGTGGGGAGCAGTGCGTCGGGTCGTTCCAGCTCGATGATGCGTTCCAGGACCTCGGGTGTGATCGGCTCGACGTAGGTGGCGTCGGCAAACTCCGGATCCGTCATGATCGTCGCCGGGTTGGAGTTGACGAGTATCACCCGATAGCCATGGGACCGGAGCACCTTGGCGGCCTGGGTTCCCGAGTAGTCGAACTCGCAGGCCTGACCGATGATGATCGGGCCCGACCCGATGAGCAGGATGCTGTCGATGTCCGTACGGGCAGGCATCAGGAGTCACCTCGTCGCACCTGCTGGGCGATCTCCTCGGGCCCGGTCCCCCCGACCAGCGCGGCAAACCGGTCGAAGAGATGGGCGGCATCGTTGGGGCCGGGCGCCGCCTCCGGGTGGTACTGCACCCCGAACGCCGGGACGTCATCACACACCAACCCTTCGAGTGTCCCGTCGTTGAGGTTCTGGTGGGTGGGACGGACGGTCCCGAACTCGGTCTCGACGGATTCGGGGAGCATCGCGTCGGTCACGAGACCCTGACGGGTCGGTGCTTGCCGGTCGGTCAACGCCCACAGATCCACGCTGAAGCCATGGTTCTGGGCGGTGATCTCGACGCGGCCATCCTCCAGCCGGCGCACGGGGTGATTGCCGCCGTGGTGCCCGAACGGCAATTTGAACGTCCGAGCTCCGAGCGCCAGACCCATCACCTGATGTCCGAGGCAGATCCCGAACACGGGCACTCGACCCAGGAGACTTCGCACCGACTCGATGGTCGGGACGAGGGTTTCGGGATCCCCGGGCCCGTTCGACAGGAACACCCCATCGGGCCGACGCGCGAGGATGTCCGAAGCAGGCGTGGTGGGCGGAACGACTTCCACGGCCATGCCCCGACCGCGCAGGTGATCGACGATGTCGCGTTTGATGCCGAGGTCGATCGCAACCACCGTCGCCAGCGGCGGACCATCGGGATCGACGCGGTAGGCGTGAGCGGTGGCAACCTGCGATGCGAGGTCCTGTCCGGTCATCTCGGGGGCAGCCGCCGCCAGCTCGCGCAGTTCTCCGTCGGTCATGCCCGCGCCGATGGCCACCGGTTGGGCGCCGCGTTCGCGCACGAACCGGGTCAGTCGTCGAGTGTCGACGTCCGCCAGGGCCACCACTCCCCGGTCGCGGAGATACTCGGCCAGCGTCCCCCGTGAACGCCAGTTGGAGTCACGCCGGGAGAGGGCGCGCATGACGAAACCCGATGCGTGGGGCCGATCAGCCTGGTCGTCGTCGGGCGTGACCCCGTAGTTGCCGATGTGGCTGGAAGTCATCACGACCACCTGTCCGGCGTACGACGGGTCGGTGAGGATCTCCTGGTATCCGGTCATGGACGTGTTGAACACGACCTCACCCACCGCCGCCCCGCCGGCGCCGACCGAACGGCCTCGAAACACATCGCCGGCTGCCGTCACCACCGCTCCGGAGCGGTCACTCATCAACAGCCTCATGTCGAGACCGCCTCCTCCGATCGATGGACCAGTTTTCCGGCATGCACGGTTGCGATGGCACGTCCTTTCAACTCCTGCCCCTTCCAAGGTGAGTTCTGTGACCGCGAACGAAATGCGTCGCAGCACCAGGTCCGATCGGGATCGATGACCACGACCTCCGCCGGTCCGCCGACCGAGAGCGGGCGTCCGTGTCGCTCGAGGCCGGCGATGGCCGCCGGGCGGATGGACATCCGATCGAACAGGATCTCCGGCGTCATCCCCTCCAGCGACAAAACGGCCGGGACTGCGGTCTCGAGGCCGATGACGCCCCGCGGTGCCTCCTCGAACGGCACCTCGCACTCGGCGGCCGCGTGCGGGGCATGATCGGTGGCGACGGCGTCGATCACGCCCTCCCGGAGGCCCTCGATGAGTGCCTCACGGTCGAGGCCGGATCGGAGCGGCGGGTACATCTTGAAATCGGGATCCATCGTGAGCACCGATTCGTCGGTGAACACCAGGTGATGGGGGGTGACCTCGGCCGTCACCGGGAGACCTCGAGCCTTGGCGGACCGAACCAGGTCGACCGTGCCCGCCGAGGAGACATGTTGGACGTGGTATCGGCAGCCGGTCAGCTGGACGAGCGCGAGGTCGCGCGCCACCACCACCTCCTCGGCGACTGCCGGAAGTCCCGCCATGCCCAGTCGCGACGAGACCGTGCCTTCATGCATGTGACCGCCACGCGCCAGGCCGGCATCCTCGGCGTGTTGGGCGACGAGCCCCCCACGGTGGGCGAGGTACTCCATCGCCGATCGCAACAGCCCAGCGTCGCCCACCGAATCGCCATCGTCGGAGAACATCCGGACCCCGGCCATCCACAGCTCGTCGAGATGGCTCAGGCGCTCGCCGGCTCGTCTCATGGTGATACATCCGACGGGTATGACGTCGACCCGATCGGCGGCGCGGCCTTGCTCGGCAACGAAGCGAGCCAGGTGGCCGGAATCGATGGCAGGATCGGTGTTCGGCATGGCCAGCACGGCCGTGAACCCACCCGATGCGGCCGCCTCGGCGCCGGTGGCGATGTCCTCTTTCCATTCCTGCCCCGGTTCGCGCAGATGGGCGTGCAGGTCCACGAGGCCCGGACCGACCCAGCACCCCTTCGCATCGATGACCTCGTCACCCACCAGATCCGAGCCCATCTCGGAGATCACGCCCCCCTCGATCAGGACATCGGTCTCGACCAGTCCTCGGTCCGCCAACACCGACCCGGAACGGATGAGCAATGACCTCACGATCCACCCCCGGAAGAACCTCGGACCGTCTGCCCGAGCCGGAACAGCACGGCCATTCGCACCGCGACGCCGGTGCGCACCTGCTCCAGGACCAGCGATCGCGGATCATCGGCTACCGACGGAGCGATCTCCACACCACGATTCATGGGGCCGGGGTGCATCACGACGGCGTCTTCGGACAGGTCCTCGAAGCGCCGCCGGGTCATCCCGTAGCGAGCGACGTACTCGGGAAGTGAAGGGAACACCGAGGTTCCGCCCCGCTCGGCCTGCACGCGAAGCAGGTAGACGACGTCGACCGTGCCGAGGATCTCGTCGAGATCGTGGCTCACGTCACACGGCCAGCCCTCCACCTCCAGGGGAAGCAGCGTCGGAGGGGCCACCAGCGTGACGCTCGCTCCCAGCGTCGAGAACGCCCACAGACCGCTGCGTGCCACTCGCGAGTGTCGGACATCCCCCACGATGGCGATACGGAGGCCATCGAGCTTCCCGAAATGGCGACGGATGGTCAGGGCATCGAGCAAGGCCTGGGTCGGGTGCTGGTGAGCCCCGTCTCCTCCGTTGATCACCGGCACGTCGACCCACTCGGCCACCCGCCAGGGTGCTCCGGTGGCGCGGTGGCGGACCACCATCAGATCGGCACCCATCGCGTGGATGGTGAGGGCGGTGTCCTTCAAAGACTCGCCCTTCGACAGCGACGACGTGCTGGGGGCGAAGGTCATGACGTCTGCGGAGAGGGCTTTGGCAGCCCGGTCGAAGGACAGCCGGGTGCGGGTCGACGGCTCGAAGAACATCGTCGCCACGGTCAATCCGCGCAGGGCGGGGACCTTTGGGATCTCCCGATCGAGGACCGCCGAGAATTCGTCGGCGAGGTCGAGGAGCTCTTCGCAGTCGGCCCGAGACAGGGTCTGGGTCGTGAGGAGATGTCTCATTCCGATCCGATCCACACACCGGCTTCGCGGTCGACCGACGCGAGGCGAACGGCGACCCGGTCGTCATACGCCGTCGGAAGGTTTTTGCCGACATAGTCGGCCCGGATGGGAAGCTGGCGATGCCCTCGATCCACCAGGACGGCGAGTTCGATCGAGCGCGGCCGTCCGAGGTCGATCAGCGCGTCCATTGCCGCCCGGACCGTGCGACCGGTGAACAGCACGTCGTCGACCAGGATCACGACCTCGTCGGTGAGGTCGACCGGGATGAGGGTCCGCGACAGCCGGGTGGTAGGGCGCCGTGCCAGATCGTCTCGGTACAGACCGATGTCCAGTTCCCCCACCGGGATCTTGACCTGCTCGACCGTGTCGATGGCGTCGGCGATCTCCTCGGCCAGCGGGACGCCCCGGGAGTGGATACCCACCAGCACCAGGCCGTCGGCGCCGCTGTGGCGCTCCAGGATCTCGTGGGCGATGCGGCGAATCGCCCTGGTCAGGTCATCGGGGACCAGGACCTGTCTCATCGGGCCGGCGGCATCGAGTGGTCCGCGCAGGGTTCGATCGGCGCACGCCGGCGCAATCCCGTCACAACAGCTCCTTTCCGGCCTCACTGGACCGGTCCTTAAAGGGAAGTGCCGCGCGAACCTAGCACGACAGGCCCGCCACGAAGGGAACCGTGCTGGGCTGCCCGGAAGCTCCGCCACGGCCGGCCGGGCACCCCGGCCCGGCGAATCCTCTGGGCGGTGGCGGGAGTGACGCCCGTCCGTCAGGTTCGAACGTGCGATGCCAGGGTGCTGAGCATCCCGTTCACGAAACGCCCGGAGTGTTCGGTCGAGAACTCTTTGGCGATGCGGACGGCCTCGTTGAGGATCACCGCCGTCGGCGTCTCCGACTCATGCCGAAGCTCGTACAGCGCCACCCGGAGGATCGCCCGATCGACCGCCGGCATCCGATCGATCCGCCAGTGATCGGAGGCTTCGTCGATCGCCGCGTCGAGCGATTCACGTTCGGCGAGAACCCCCTCGGCGATCCGGCGAGCCTTCCCCGCGAGGGCGGCGGCCTGCTCGGCCCGGAAGAAGCCTCTCAGGTCGGCTTCGTAGACGGCCTGCACCGCTCGCTCCCGCGGCTCCTCGGACCCATGAGGCGGGCCGGGTTCGGGGTTGTCAGACCCTGCTGAGATAGCTGCCATCCGTGGTCGCCACCTTGATCCGCTCCCCCTGCTCGATGAAGAGCGGCACCTGTACCTGAAGACCCGTCTCCAACGTCACCTGCTTGGTGGCGCCGGTCACGGTGTTGCCCTTCACTGCCGGCTCCGCATACGTCACTTCGAGCTCGACGGACGAAGGCAGCTCGACACCGATCGGCGTTCCTTCGTAGAGCGGGAGGATGACGGTCATGCCCTCGAGAAGGAACTCCGAGGCGGCCCCGACATCACCGGCCGTCACCACGAGCTGGGTGTAGTCGTCGAGGTTCATGAAATGGAAGCCCAGTTCGTCTCGATAGAGGTACTGATGCTCGCGGCGATCGATGATGGCCTGGTCGACGTCTTCGTCGGCACGGAACGTCCGGTCGATCACCTGCCCGGTTTCGACGTTCTTCAGTCGCGTGCGGACGAAGGCCTTGCCCTTCCCGGGCTTCACGTGCTGGTACTCGACGATCGCAAACAGGCCTTCGGGGAGGGCGATCGCCATCCCCGGCCGGATGTCATTGGTGGATATCACGTTGGTCGTCTCGATTCGGCGGCGATGGATGAGGATACCCCCGTCGACCGGCGCGCCGGTCGGTCCTCACCCGATGCCGACCGCCCGCAACCCCAGGCTCAACTCGGCGTCGGTCACCGGCTCGACCACTGGATCACCGATGCCGCGGAGCAGCACCATCCGCAGCTCGCCATCGACCCGCTTCTTGTCCCGGGCGACCAACGCCCGGACACGAGCCGGGTCGAGCCCAGGTGTGGCCGCGGGCAAACCCAATGCGGCGAGCAGACCCACCATTCGCGTCGGATCGAAGCCATACCGCGCTTCGGAGATGGCGGCGGCGGCCACCATCCCCACCGACACCGCATACCCGTGCGAGAGACGGCCGACGACCTCGATGCCGTGTCCGATGGTGTGACCGAGGTTCAGGATCGCCCGTCGGCCCCGCTCGGTCGGGTCGTCGCGAACCACGGCGGCCTTCATGGCGATCGCAGGGCCCACGATCTCGTCCAGGTCGGTCCGAACTCCACCGAGCTCCAGCGCATCGATGATCGAGGGCGCAGCCAGGAACCCCGCCTTGACGACTTCGGCCAAGCCCTCGACCAAGAGAGCCTCCGGCAGCCGGTCCAGGATCTCGAGATCAACCACCACCCGGGTCGGTAGCCAGAAAGCGCCGACCAGGTTCTTACCGGCGTGATTGATGCCGGTCTTGCCGCCGATCGCTGCGTCGACCGCCCCGAGCAACGTCGTGGGGACCAGAACCGATTCGACGCCCCTCAGCCATGTGGCGGCCGTGAACCCGGCGACATCGGTGACAGCTCCGCCCCCCACACCGATCACGGTGTCGCCCCGTCCGAGATTGAGCTCGGCCAGCCGGTCGTAGATGCCGGCCATCACCTTCCACGTCTTGGCCTCGTCGCGATCGGGAAGTGCGATCGTCGCCAGTCGCAAACCCGGCTCCAGGCCCGAGACGACCCGCTGGGCCACTCCCAGCACCGCCGGCTGGTGCAGGATGGCGACGCCGGTCCGGCCGGGACGGGTGGGCAAGAGGGGCTCCGGAAACCCGCGCCCGACCACCGCTTCACTCCCCGGGCCGAACGCGATCACCTCGTGCATCTCGACCCTCAGAAGCGAGCCAGCTGGCTGCGATACGACTCGACGTTCCGTTGAAGCTCCACCACGGTGTCGGCCCCGAACTTGCGCCCGAGCTCGGAAGCCAGCACCCAGGCCACCATCTGCTCGGCCACGACGGCGGCGGCCGGGACGGCGACCACGTCGGAGCGCTCGTAGAAGGCAGCCTTCGCTTCCCGGGTCCCAACGTCGACGGTGCGCAGACCACGACCCACGGTGGAAATGGGCTTCATCGCCGCGCGCACTCGGATGGGCTCGCCCGTCGAGATTCCGCCTTCGATCCCACCCGATCGATTGCTGGCCCGCGAGAAACCACCAGAACGGTCGTCGAGAATCTCGTCGTGAACCTGGGAGCCCCGCCGGCGGGCACCCTGTATGCCATCACCGATCTCCACCGCCTTGATGGCCTGGATCGACATCACCGCCCCGGCCAGCAGGCCGTCGAGTTTCCGATCCCAGTGGACGTGGCTTCCCAACCCGGGCACCACCTCATGAGCGACGACCTCGACGATGCCGCCCAGCGTGTCCCGGTCTGCTCGAGCGGACTCGATCGCTTCGATCATCGCCGTCTCGGACTCGGGCAGGAACGCCCGGACCGGTGATGCGTCGATCCGGTCGAGGTCCTCGGGTCGGGGTACCTGATCAGGATCTGCGGTCACACCGCCGATCTCCACGACGTGGCTGAGCACCGCGACGTCAACGACCTCCAGCATCAGTTTGGCGAGATACCCGGCCACGGTGCGAGCGGCGGTTTCACGGGCGGATGCCCGCTCGAGGATGTTGCGCGCATCGTGGGTGTCGTACTTCTGCATGCCCACGAGGTCGGCATGTCCCGGACGAGGGGCCGTCAGGGTGCGCCGAGGAACACCGGTGAGCGGGTTCATCTCCTCGCTCCATTTCTCCTCGTACTCGGCATTTCCGACGACGATGGCCACGGGCGAACCGAGCGTTCGCCCATGGCGGATCCCCCCGGTGACGGTCAGATGGTCGGTCTCCAGGGCCATGCGGGGCCCCCGCCCCAATCCGAGCCGCCGCCGGCCGAGCTCGGCCGCCAAACCATCGATGTCGAAGGCGAGTCCGGCGGGCAGGCCCTCGACGATCGTCACCAATCCCGGACCATGGGATTCGCCGGCCGTGAGAAAGCGCAACATGCCGGCGGATGGTACCGAGGCCATGCCGGCCCTTCACCCCCGGAGATCCGCCCTCAGATGGACAGGATCACCCGACCCTCGATTCTCGCGACCGGAAACCGCCGATTCGAGGCCGGTTCAGGTGATAAAAAGCACCGGCCGGCCATCCGACCTCAGCCGAACAGGCTCAGACGACCCTCGAGTGCGATCGCCAGCCAGGTGCCGAAGATCATGGCTGGGCCGTACGGGAGATGGTCGTCTCTCGATGCTCGTCCCGTCACCAACAAGACGATGGCCGGCAGTCCGCCGAGCACCGCAGTCGCCAGGAGCATCGTCGCCACCGCATTGATGCCCCAGAACCCGGCAAACGTCCCGAGCATGAATGCCATCTTGGCGTCGCCCATGCCGAACCCGTGCGGCAACAGCAACGACACAGCGCCGAGGACCACCAGATAGCCCGCTCCCACGACCAGTCCGCGTCCGAGAGCCGCCAGCGAGCCTTCGAGCCATGCCCCCGCCGCCAGCGCACCCACCGAGAGCAGCGTGCCGGGCAACAACACTCGGTTCGGGAGGAGGAAGGCGTCCAGGTCGGTCACCGTCAGCACGACCGTGAATCCGACCAGGAGGAGGTGGGCGGGGAGGAGCCACGACCAGCCGGTCACGATCCCGGCACCGGCCGCTCCCAGTGCCGTGACCAGCCAGATCAGGGGTTCGCGGGTGCGACGGTGACCACCGCAGCGTGCGCACCGGCGCCGGAACCACCCGCTCGTGGCCGCACAGTGCTCACAGCGGGGCCGCCAGCCGTCGAACGGCGCCCGCACGGCGGCACGAACTCCGAGGTGGTGGAGCACCGGACCGAACGCCAGGCCGAGGACGGCCAGCGCGGCGACGAGGACGATCAACGGCGGCATCCGAACTCACGGGAACCGGGCGAGGCGCGACGGCTCCGGACGAACGAGCCCGCCGGTTCAGCGATCGTCGTCGCCGTCTCGCGGAACGGAACCCATCAATCGACGACGGAGCAAGCCTCGACCAAATCCGGTCTCCTGTGGCTCTTCGGTCTCTTCGTCGGCTCCCACTGCGTCGAACACGCCTTCGAGGAACTCCTCGCTGTCCGCCGGGCCCTCCTCGACTGCCTCATCCATCGTCTGTGCCCACCAGCGACCGGCTCCCGCCTCGGCGGCTTGCTCGGCCGGCGGCTGGTTCACCCCGGCCTCCGGCGCCGGCGCGCTCGAGGACTCGTGGTCTGCGAGCACGTCCTGGTGTCGTTCGGTCGATCCGGGCTCCGACTCCCCGTCACTGTCCGCCGGCGTCAGGTCGTCGTCGAGGTCCGCCGACCAGGAGTTCCACCACGAGTCGTCGTCGGCCGGAAAGCGGGATTCTGGAGCGGGCGGAGGGGCGGCCACCGGTGGAAGCTCGCCAACCTCGGGCAGCACCGGGAGGTCGATTGCTCCCGTGGGATCGGCCTGGGCAATCGGAATATCTCCGCTCGGCTGGGACTCCGGTTCGGGGTCGGCGAACGACGGTGTCGAGGCGACCGGATCGACCCGCGTCCAGCCACCTGATCCAGCGGGCTCGGAGGCCTCACCGGGACGAATCGCCTGGACGTCGGCCAGAGCCTCCGTTGAGCGCTCACCTGGTGCCGACTCGCCGATGTCGTCTGTGCCGTCAGATGTGGCCGAAGCCTCCGTCTCCGCCGGCATGGCTTCTGCGTGATCGACGCCTGCGGGCGCGGGAGTGGACGGTTGATCGGCGGAAGCCTCCTGGGCTTCGCCGCCGTCCCACTCATCTCCCGGCCCCTCAGCGAAAGGGTCGCCATCTCCTCCGACGGGGACGCCGACGACCTCGCCACTGCCCCGGGAGTCGGCTTCGATCTCCTCGGCCAGTTGGCTCCGCAGGTTCCGCTTCGAGGCGACCTCCTCGACGAGTTCGTTTCGGGCGAGGTGGGCGAGTTCGAATGCGGCCTTGAAACTGCTCACACCCAGGGCAGCCGCCAATCCGTGGACGCTGGTTCCTCCCTCCAACGCCGAGAGGATGTACCACGTGGAAGGATTCACCGTCACGGCCTCATCATCGGGAAGCCTGCGGATCATGCGGTATCGGGCGTTCAGATCGGGTACCACCGACTCGATCTCCGCCCACTCCTCGGCCCGCCGCTCGGCGAGCGACAGCAGTGTCGGCGGATCGATGCTCAACCCGGTCTGATATCGGGGAGTGAGGTCGACGACGAAGTCGAAGTCTCCGGTGCGGTGGCGGTGGATGCGATGCAGGCTCTCGATGGAGTGCTCGCGAAGAAACCCCTCGAGCTCGCCCTCCGGCGCGCTGGGGAGACCCTCGGCCAGCAACGTCGACGTTCCGTTCTCCACGTTGCGGAGGCCGTCGTCGTCGACGAGGGTCGCCAGCACGAGTTGACGCCGGAAGTCTTCGTCGGTTCCGACGGTGCTGAGCGTGATGGATCCATCCTGCAGGTAGATTCTTCCTTGGGTGGACGGCGCCTCGATCCTGAGGCAGCCGCTCTTGGACGACCGGGTGAGCATCAGCAACACCTCGTCCAGAGGGAACACTTCGAGATTTCCTGCCAGTGACATCTGGGCTCCTGAATGCGGGTGAGTCATGATTCGGCCTTGCCACGAGGCCACTTGAGAGATTCGCGAGCGGTGCAGACGTGTCGGATTCGACGATTCGGCGTCCGTTCCGGAACCGCCTTCCACTCCTCGGCACGTCCGAGGCTACCCGGATCGGGCAAGCCGTGTCGGAGTCCCTTTGATCCCGAAAGGCCGCCGTCGCTGCCGGGCTCGGTGCCGAGCGTAACGCTTGCCGTCGGCTCGTCGGTCAGTCCCGACGACGGGCAGCTCGCTCCATCACCTCGACGGGGGCGGGCCGACCGGTCCACAGCTCGAAGGAGGCTCCCGCCTGAGCGACGAGCAGGTCGAGGCCGTCGGCGTGAGGGATCCGGCGGGCTCTCGCCTCGATCACGGCCTGTGTGGCGTGGCGCCCGTAGGCCATGTCGAGCAGGCCGGATGCATGCCGGAGGAAACGGTCGGGCAGCCGATCGCCGTGCCGCATCCCGATCGGCGTGCAGTTCACGACGATGGATGGCGTCTCGATGGGAACGCTCCAATCGAACGGCTCGGCGTCCACGTCGATGGCCGTCACCAATCGGTGGGCCGCCCCCACCGACCGGGCTCGAATCGACATCTCCCGGCCTTCGAGGGCGACCAGAGCCGCGGCCGCGGCACCTCCTGCACCGAGCACCACCGCCGGACCGGGAGGAAACCGTTCGAAGATCCTTGCCACGCCGGCGACATCGGTGCTGTGACCCACCAGCCGGCCGGCTCGCCCCACCCAGGTGTTGACCGAGCCGGCCCGCTCGGCGTCGGGCGACAACTCATCGCACAACCGTGCGGCCAGCGCCTTGTGCGGCATGGTGATATTCGCCCCCGAAGCCTGCCCGGATCGTATCTCGCCGGCGGCCTCCATGACACCGACCTCATCGACACGGCGAGCCGTGTACGAGCCGCTGAGTCCGGCCGCGGCCAGCGCGGCGGTGTGCATCGCCGGCGACCGGCTGTGGGCAACCGGATCGCCGAGCAGGAGGAGCTCGTACCGGTCAGGGCCCGTCACGGGATGACGCCCTCTTCCCGTGCCTTGGCAACGGCGGCGATGTGCTCGTCGATCGTCCGCGTGAAGGTGTGCGACCCGTCCGGAGAAGAGAGCACGTAATACTTGAAGTCGGTGTCCGCCGGATTGGCGGCCGCCTCGAGGGCGGCGAGTCCCGGAGCGGCGATCGGAGTCGGCGGGAGGCCACCGACGACGCGCGTGTTGTAGGGCGAATCGAAGTCCACATCGATCTCCCCCGGATCTCTGGTGGACATTGCGTAGAGGATCGTGGCGTCGATCCCCAGCACCTCCCCGTCGGCCAGCCGGTTCCAGATCACGCTCGAGACGATCGGTTGCTCGTCCCGGACTCGGACCTCGGCTTCGATCAGGGATGCGATGTTGATCCCGTCGTAGACGGTGTAACCCTCGGACTCCAACCGCGACCAGTCGACGGTGGCGACCCGCTGCTCCATCGTCGCCGCCATGCGACCCAGCACATCCGCCGCCGACGCCCGGTCGGAGATCTCGTAGGTATCGGGAAACAACAGACCCTCCCAATCCTGGACCGCCGGCTCGGCCGGCATCTCGCGCAGGGTGGTCGTCACCGCCCCGCCGGTCAACGCCTGCTCGAAATCCGTCCTGGGGAGCCCCGTCTCCTCGGCCAGCTGGTCGATGATCTCGCTCACCCTCCGGCCCTCGACGATGGTCACGCGAAAGACTTCGACGGGTGGGCCACTGGCCAGCAGGCGAATGAGATCCTCCATCGCCATGCCGGTCACCACCTCGAAGGATCCGGCCTTCAGCTGGTTCTCGGCTCCCAGAGCCCGCACCGCGGTTTCGAACTCGCCGATCGACGCAATCACCCCGTTCTCCAACAGCAGCTCGGCGATCGACTCGGCGGTCGCACCCTCCGGGATCTCGATGGTGACGTCGACTCCCGGATTGGCCACGACCTCCGGTTCTGACTCGAGACCGGCGCCGACTCGCTCCCCCAACCAGGTTGCACCCAGCACGATCCCGAATCCGGCGGCCGCCACCAACGCGATCGCCATCAGCGGCCGGATGAGCCGCGACGGTTCGAACGGTGGTGGATCTGGAGTCGGTTGAGGTTCGATCATCTGTTCTCGATCCTGACGGGAAGCGACCGATTTCGGCACGTCCGGTTGTGAAGCGCTCCGCTCCGACCACCATCAATCCCCGGCGGACGAGGCCGAGGCAGTCCTCGCCGGCAAGCGGTCACATCGACCGCGTCGTCCGGTCCAGGTACTGGCGGAGGATGACGGCGGCTGCCACCTTATCCACCTTTCCACGTCTTTCACGCGACCCCACTCCGCCCTGACGCATGACCTGTTCGGCCGTGTGGGTCGTGAAGCGCTCGTCCACGTACTCGATCGGCAAACCGGTTGCGCGGCCGACTTCGTCACCGAAGGATCGTGCCTCCTCGGCGGAGACACCCTCGGCGCCCTTCCGGGTAACGGGCAGGCCGACCACCACGGTCACCGGTCGATACTCGGCCACCAACTCGACGATCCCGTCGATCGCCGAAGCTCGATCCAGCACCGTGAGTGGGGCAGCGGTGATCTGGAGTGGATCGGAGATGGCCACGCCGACTCTGGCGGTGCCGTGGTCCAGCCCCAAGACCCTCCCGGGCATCACCGACCGGCTCGGTTCCTCGGATCCGCTCACAGCCCCGACAGAGCTTCTGCCACCGCTCGTCGACCCTCCTCGATGGCTTCGTCGATCTTCGAGCCGTCCGGTCCGCCGGCCTGAGAGAGCTCCGGATCCCGCGAACCACCCCCACCCAGGACCCTGGCCGGACCTTGGAGCAGCGAGCCCGCCGAGACGCCGAGTCGCACCAGGTCGGTGCCGACCGCCGCCACCAGTGCTCCCTTTCCTTCGTTGGAGGACCCGAGCACGACGATGCCGCCCCCGATGCGTTCGCGAACCCCGACCGCCAACTGACGCAGCTGGTCGTTCGGAAGCTCGCCGACGGCCGCCACGACCGTTCGAACGCCGTCATGGTCCTCGGCGGAGCCGGCGAGCTCACCGGCCAGCTCACCCCGACGAGCCTGGCGGATCTGGTCGATCTGGTCTTCCATCTCCTCCAGCTTCTTCAGAAGGCCGGTCACCCGGTCCGGCACGTCCAGGGGCGAAGCGCTGAGTGCCCGACCGGTGCGATCGAGCGCATTCCGGACACCGACGAGATGCTCGTAGGCCGCCTCGCCCGTCAACGCCTCGATGCGGCGGACGTTCGAACCGATGGAACCCTCACCGATCACGATCAACGGCCCCACCTCCCCGGCCGAGCGGGTGTGCGTCCCGCCGCAGAACTCGGTCGAGAAGTCGCCGACCTGAACCACGCGCACCGTTTCGCCGTATTTGTCCCCGAAGAACGCCAGGGCGCCCATGGCCCGAGCTTCATCCTGTGTCGTCACGGTCGTGGTGACCTCGGCATTGCCGATCAGGCGCTGATTCGTGAGCCGCTCGACATCGGAGAGCTCCGCGGCTGCCACGGCCTCGAAATGGTTGAAGTCGAAACGCAGGCGACCTGGCTGGACCAGCGACCCGGCCTGGGCGGCATGGTCACCGAGCACCTCTCGCAAGGTCTGGTGGATGACATGCGTCCCCGTATGCGCCTTGCGAGTCCGTTGCCGGCGGGGAACGTCGATGGACAGCGTGACCCGGTCGCCGACTCGCACGACGCCGCGTTCGACCGTCCCGCGATGACCGTGAAATCCCTGAACGGCGTGCTGAACATCGTCTACGGTCACCACTCCCGACGGGCCCTCGATGATCCCGGCGTCGCCGATTTGACCTCCCGCCTCGGCATAGAAGGGCGTCACATCGACGAACAGCTCCACCTGCTGTCCCGTCTCGGCGGCGTCGACCTGCTCGCCATCACGAACGATGGCCAGCACCGACCCCTCCGACCGATCTCGTTCGTACCCGACGAACTCGGTGAGACCGGCGTCGTCCAAGATCTGACGGTAGAAGTCCTCCCGGGCGGCGGTGTCGCCCCCTTTCCAGTTCTCTTTGGCGCGGGCCCGCTGGGCGGCCATCTCCTGGTCGAAGCCGGCCTCGTCGACGTCGACTCCTCGCTCTCCCACCATTTCGCGGGTCAATTCGATCGGGAACCCGTAGGTGTCGTGCAGCTTGAACGCCACGTCGCCCGGCAACGGCGCCCCGTCTGTCAGACGGTCGATCTCGACGTCGAGCAGCTGGACACCCGACTCGAGCGTGCGACGGAACCGCTCCTCCTCGCGGGTCACGACCGCCTCGATCAGATCGAAGCGTTCCGAGAGTGCCGGATAGTGATCGGAGAGGGCATCGCGGGTCGCCGACACCAACCGTGGAGTCACCAACCCGGACCCGCCCAGCTGCCAGGCGTGCCGAACGGCCCGGCGGATCAGCCGGCGAAGGACATAGCCTCGACCCTCGTTCGACGGCATGACCTGATCTCCGACCAGCATGGTCATCGCCCGCCCGTGGTCGGCCAAGATGCGGAGCGACACGTCGGTCTCGGGATCGGCTCCGTAGGCGACCCCGGTGAACGACGAAGCCGCATCGCGGACCGGACGGATGGTGTCGGTGTCGAACACCGAGGACCCACCCTGGAGCAGCATGGCGAGACGCTCCAGTCCCATGCCGGTGTCGACGCTCTTCGCCGGGAGTTCCCCCACCACGTGATACGGCTCGTCCTGGATGTTCTGCATGAACACCAGGTTCCAGATCTCGACGAATCGTTCCTCACCGCCGCCGATGGGTCCACCATCTTCGCCGTGCTCCGGGCCACGGTCGTAGAAGATCTCGGCGCACGGCCCACACGGTCCCGGGACCCCCATCTGCCAGAAGTTGTCCTTGCCACCTCGTTGCACCCGTTCGGGCGGAGCACCGACGTGGTCGATCCAGAGCTCGACCGCCTCGTCATCGTCCTCGAAGGCCGTGAACCAGAGCCGATCTCGGTCGAGCCCGAACGGCCCGGTCAGCAGTTCGACGGCCCACTCCATCGCCTCGGCCTTGAAGTAGTCCCCGAAACTGAAGTTCCCGAGCATCTCGAACAACGAAATGTGGCGAACCGTGGTGCCGATGATGTCGATGTCGATCGTGCGAACCACCTTCTGCACGGAGACGGCTCGGGGGTAGGGGGCCGGTTCGTCACCGAGGAAGTACGGCTTGAACGGGACCATTCCCGCATTGGTGAGGAGCAAGGTGGGATCGGTGGGAATCAGCGACGCCGCCGGCCGAACGGTGTGCCCGCGGGTGGCGAAGAAGTCGAGAAACGTGTTTCGGATCGAGTTGGAGTCCATCGGGCCCGCGAGGTTAGTGACAAGGAAGCCGACAGACGCCCGAGTTGCCAATGCCCGTCCTATCTGGCAGGAAGCCGGCCCCTGACCCACGGTCCCGAGCCCGCCTATGCTCTGGCGAGATGTTCGATCGGCTCTTCTGGTTCGGTTCCGGCGTGGTCACGGGGTGCGTGATCACCATCCGCGCCCTCCACCAGAGCCCGCGCGGCCTCGATCTCCGATCGGCGGCGCTACACACCGGATCCGATGCGCTCCGGCTCACTGCTCGACTGATCCGTCCTCCTCGGCGGGTGCCCGCACGCCGAGTGACCGAGACCGCCGACCGAAGCACCGATCACACCGGCTGACCATCGGCCGGACGGCACGTCCGACGGTTCGGCCTACCGCACCGCGTCGATGCGAACGACCCGGCCGTCGTAGGTGAGGAGATACACCTCGCCATCGGCGTCGGTTCCGAACCCGTTGATCTGCCCGACGTCCTCGAAGCGAGTGGCCTCGTCCCGCACCTCGCCGTCGTGCAGCCGGAACGACCGGACCCATCCACCGCACCAGTCTGCATAGAGATAGTGCCCGTCCAACTCCGGAATCATCCTGCCCCGGTACACCACACCGCCGGTGACCGAGCATCCCTCGTCGTGGGAGTACTCGAGTACCGGCGGGGTATAACGGACCGGGTCGCACCCGCTGCGGAAACAGTGGGTTCCCTCCATCTCGAGCCAGCCGAGGTTCTCTCCGCCTCGACCGTCGATGCGAATGACATCGATCTCCTCCCACCGCTCGTGTCCGACGTCACCGACGTAGAGGTCGGACCCGTCGATGTCGAACCGCCACGGGTTGCGGAACCCGAATGCCCACACCTCCGGTGCTCCCGAGCCGTCTGCGAACGGATTGTTCGAGGCCGGTCGGACCGCACCGTCCGGGGTCAACTCGAAACGGAGAATGGAACCCAACGGCGTCGCTGGATCCTGAGCGTGGGTGGATGCATCCCCGCCCTCACCCAACGACAGGAACAGGTACCCGTCATCATCGAATTGGAGCATGCCGCCGTTGTGGCGATTGGTGGGCTGGTCGAAGGTCATCAACGGGGTCTCAGAGTCGTGATCGGCGGCGTCGGGGTCGTCCGAGACGAGGAAGCTCGACAGCTGGGTCTGCGGAGTGTCTGACCGGTAGTAGTAGACGTAGAACCGGCCCGTCCGGGCGAAATCGGGATGGAACGCCAGACCCAGCAGTCCCGGTTCGATTCCATCCTCCGAGTTCACGCGGTCGTCGATGTCCAGAAACGGCTCGTCATGACCCAGGATGTGAATCACACCTCGTCGTTCGACCACGAACAGTCTCGGGTCTCCGGGCGGGGCGACGGCGAGGACCGGTTGGGAGTACCCGTTTCCGACTTCGGTGACGGTGAGGGATTGGAGGGGAGCCAGCGTGGTGGTGGTCGCTGGTGCCGTCTCGACCGGCGGAGTGGTGGTCGTCGTCGCCATCGACGTCGCCACCACGGTGGACACGGTCGCGTCCGTCGGGACCGTCGACGCCAGGCCACCCGAGGCTTCCGCCGCGGTGGACGGCGCCGCATCGATGGTGTCATCCCCGCCGCTCGGCCCGCCTCCTGGAGCACAAGCCGACAATGCGAGCGTGCCGATCACGGCAATGGCCAGCCGCCGGCGTAGCCCCTTCCGGGGGATCATCGCCAAGGCCCGGCGAACCCGGCGCCGGCCGTCATCGGCGATCCGGGCGCTCGAAGATCTCGTCCAACCACGCCAGTCGTTCGGCCAGGGCCTCCTCCCGACCCATGTCGGTGGGTCGATACAGCGGCCGAGGTTGCACCCCGTCGGGGAAGTACCGCTGTTTCACCACATGGTGCGGAGCATCGTGGGCATACCGGTACCCGTCGCCATGCCCGATCTTCGACGCTCCCCGATAGTGGGAGTCACGGAGATGCGCGGGGACGTTCGGGCTCTCGCCGTTCCGGATCAACTCCCGCGCCTCCGCCATCGCCAGCGTCAGTGCGTTCGACTTCGGTGCGGCCGCCAGATACACGGTGGCCTGGGTGAGATGGAACGCCGCCTCCGGGAGGCCCACCAACGCCAGTGCTTGTGAAGCCGCCACCGCCTGAAGCAGGGCATTGGGATCGGCGAGCCCGACGTCCTCCGACGCGAGTATCACGAGTCGGCGGGCGATGAATTCGGGGTCCTCGCCTCCTTCCAGCATCAAGTGCAGCCAGTACAGCGCCGCGTCGACGTCCGATCCTCGAACGCTCTTGATGAAGGCGCTGATCACGTCGTAGTGCTGGTCACCCGCCTTGTCGTACCGGACGATCCGGCGCTGCAAGGCCTCTTCGACGTCCACGTCCTCGATGGTGCGAGCTTCCCGTCCGATCGCCAGCGAGGCGGCCACGTCGAGCACGGTCAGGGTGTGTCGGGCGTCGCCCCCGGTCCGGTTCACGAGCAGCTCTACGACCTCCTCGGAGATGGAGAGACCATGCCGCCCAAGCCCGGACTCGGCATCCTCCACCGCCCTCCGGACCATCACCGCCAGGTCGTCGGGGCCGATCGACTCCGTGCGGAAGAGGGTCATCCGGCTGAGCAAGGGTCCGTTGACCTCGAAGAACGGGTTCTCGGTCGTCGCCCCGACCAGCACGATCGTGCCGTCCTCCACCCCCGGGAGCAGGGCGTCCTGCTGGCTCTTCGAGAACCGATGGATCTCATCCAGGAACAGCACCGTCCGCCGCTCGTCGGTGGCCAGACGGTTTCGAGCGGCGGCCAGGACCTCACGGACGTCTTTCACCCCGGCGGCGGTGGCGGAGAGCGTGACGAATGCGGCCTCGGCGTGCTGGGCGATGAGACGGGCGAGGGTGGTCTTGCCGGTTCCGGGTGGACCCCACAACAACATGGACAGGAGCCGTCCCGACTCGACGATTCGACGAAATGCGGCGCCCGGGCCCAGCAGGGACCGTTGCCCGACGACCTCGTCGAGGGTGCGCGGACGCATCCGCGCAGCGAGCGGAGCATTTCGCTCGGCCACCTCGTCCGCTTTCGCCGTGAACAGATCCACGCTCGGACGGTAGTGCCCGTCGATGGGTTGATCGACAGACCGGATCAGCCGCCCGGCCGGAGCCTGATTCCCAGCTCGGCGAGCTGCGCCTCGTCGACCGGGGTGGGAGAGCCGGTCAGGGGGTCACTACCGGTTTGGGTCTTGGGGAACGGAATGATCTGACGAATATTCATCTCGTGCTGGAGGATGGCCACGAACCGGTCGATCCCGATGGCGAACCCCGCATGGGGTGGGGTCCCGTACCGAAGACCCTCCAGGAACCACCCGAATCTCTGCTCGGCTTCGCCCGGCGCAATGCCCAGCACCTCGAAGACCTTGGCCTGCACATCCGGATCGAAGATCCGCACGCTCCCCGACCCCAGCTCCGAACCGTTGAGCACCAAGTCGTACGCCGCAGAGATCGATGCGCGAGGATCGGACTCCATCTGTTCGACGTCGACGGGCGCGGTGAACGGGTGATGGGCGGGCGCCAAGCCCCCGTCGGATGTGGGCTCGAAGGTGGGGAACTCGGTCACGAACAGCGGGGCCAGCTCATCGTGGGTGTCGGGCCGTCCGAGGTCGAGGCGGAGGTGGCCCAAGACCTCGACCGCCGTCCGCCAGTTCGTGTCTGCGGCGAGCAGCAGGAGGTCACCGCCTCCGGCCCCCAGCGCCTCGGCCACCGCCGCCTGCTCGGAATCGGACAAGAACTTGACGATCGGTGAACGAAGCGAGCCGTCGTCCTCGACCACCATCCAGACGAGCCCCTTCGCGCCGAGACTCTTGGCCCGTTCGGTGAGACCGTCGAGCTTCGAACGAGAGACCTCGTGATCGGCGCCGGCATTGAAGCCGCGCACCGTTCCACCGTCCCCCAGCACCGAAGCAAATGCCTTGAATTCGGAGCCACCGAAGACCTCCGACAGATCGGCGAGCTTCATCCCGAATCGGGTATCGGGCTTGTCGCTCCCGTACCGATCCATGGCCTGCTGCCACGTCAATCGCGGAAAGGGTGTCGGGAGGTCGACGCCCCGGACCGCCCGCACCACCGCCGCGACGATGGTCTCGAGCATGTCGAGCACCTCCTCTTGACCCCAGAAGGCACCTTCGAAATCCAACTGCGCGAACTCGACCTGTCGATCCGAGCGGAAATCCTCGTCGCGGTAGCACTTGGCGACCTGGTAGTAGCGCTCGACGCCGGCGACCATCAGCAACTGCTTGAAGAGCTGTGGCGATTGGGGAAGCGCATAGAACGAACCGCGCTGATGGCGGCTCGGGACCAGGAAGTCCCTCGCCCCTTCCGGCGTCGATGCGATCAGCGTTGGCGTCTCCACCTCCAGAAACCCGTTGGCATCCATGACCTTTCGCATCTCGGCGATCGCCCGCGACCGGGCAACCAGATTGGCTGCCATTCGGGGCCGGCGAAGATCGAGATACCGATACTGCAATCGAATCCGCTCGTCCACGTCGACCCGATCCTCGATCATGAACGGCAGCACCGCCGCCGGACTGAGCACGGTCAGCGCACTCGCCCCGATCTCGATTTCGCCGGTCGGGATGTCGGCGTTGATGGTTCCCTCGGGACGCTCCCGAACCACGCCCTCGACGGCTACGCAGAACTCCATGCGCAGCTCACCGACCCCGTCCAAGCCGGCCGGATCGAGCACCACCTGCACCAGCCCGCTGGCGTCGCGCAGGTCGACGAAGACCACGCCACCATGGTCTCGCCGAGACGCCACCCATCCTGCGACCTTCACCGTGTCACCGATGCGGGACCGGTCGAGGGAGGCCGCATGATCCGTTCTGTACATCGTCACTCCTGTTCTCGGAGAATCTGTTCGGCCACCTGGCCGATCGGGACCTCACGCTGGGTCTGGTTGCGGAGATCCTTCAACTGCACGGCACCTCGAACGCGCTCGTCCTCCCCGGCGATGATCGCAAACCGGATACCGACCCGGTCGGCGTACTTCAGCTGCTTCCCCAACCGGGAAGGCTGCATGACCGCCTCGACGTTGATGCCGGCCGCTCGCAGCCCGGCGGCGATCTGCATACCGCTCGCCCATCCGTCGTCGTCCATCAGGGTGACCAACGCCTGAACGGGGCTCGGCGACGCGCCGACCAGCCCCGCCTCCCGCAGTTGCCAGAACAGCCTGGTCAAACCGATGGAGATGCCGACGCCGGGGAGAGACGTCGTGGTGTACAGCCCGGCCAGATCGTCGTACCTTCCTCCGGAGCACACCGAACCGATCGCCGGATGGTCATCGAGCGTCGTCTCGTACACGGTGCCGGTGTAGTAGTCGAGACCCCGAGCAACGGTCAGATCGAGACAGAAGCGTTCCTCGGGAACCCCCAGCGCGGCGATTCCCGACAGCACCTGGCGCATCTCGGTCACGCCGGTGACGAGCATCTCGCCGGATGCGGGATGCCGCTCCAATTCGTCCAATGTCTCCTGGGCGTCGTCACCAGATACCCGACCTCGGCCGAGCAGACTCATCAGATCGGAGACGGACGCGCGCTGCAGACCGAGTTCGGCGAGCGATTCGGCCACCGCGTCCGCCCCGCGCTTGTCGAGCTTGTCGATCTCGCGCAGGACGGCACTCTGCAGATCGAGGTCGGCGATTCCACCCGCGTCGAGCAATCCCCGCATCAGCCGGCGATTGTTGACCCGAATCGTGAACGCTCCGACAGCCAGCTCATCGAAGACCCGATCGATGACGGCGGGGATCTCCGCATCGTGACGCAGGGGAAGCCCGTCCCGTCCTACGACGTCGATGTCGCACTGGTAGAACTCTCGAAAACGGCCGCGCTGGGCGGACTCGCCGCGATAGACACGCTGCATCTGGTAGCGGCGGAACGGAAATGCGAGGTTGGCCTGATGTTCCGCCACGTACCGGGCCAGGGGCACGGTCAGATCGAATCGAAGCGCCAGGTCGGGCTCGCCACCTCGAGCTCGGGCCCCGGTCGACTGGACGAAGTAGACCTGCCGTTCGGTCTCGCCCCCGCTCTTGGTCAACAACACCTCGGAGAGCTCGATCGCCGGCGTCTCGACCGGAAGGAAACCAAACCGCTCGAAGACGTGACGGATCGTGTCGATCATCCGTTGAAATGTGATCTGCTCGGGTGGGAGGAGCTCCAGCACACCCGGCATCGTTCGCGGTTTCGTTCGCGGATTCACCATGACAGCCTTCCGAGACTTCGGAACGGAAGCCCGGAGGCTACTCGCCCGGTGCCCAGGCCCAGTCTCGGACCTTGGACGATGAACCCCACGGCCTCGACGCCGCCGGTGTCATTGCCACTGGGACCGGAAAGGATTGGTGCGGCGTTCCCGGCCGATCGTGGTCTCCGGTCCGTGACCCGGCAACACCCGGATCTCGTCGTCGAGCGCCATCACCTTTGCACTCATCGACCGCATCAGTTGCGCATGATCACCGCCGGGGAGGTCGGTCCGCCCGATCGAACCGGCGAACAGCTGATCGCCGGAGAACAGCCACCCTTCGGATTCGAGGAGGAAGCAGCAGTGCCCGGGGGTGTGCCCGGGCGTGTGCAGCACCGAGAAGGTGAGGCCGACGAGGTCCAGTCGGTCCCCATGGGCGAGTGGCCGAGTCTCGACCGGTGCCGGGTAGTCGCCCGGCGGAACCATGCCGAACATGGAACGGAGCTGGCGGAGCGGGTCGAGTGTCAGGAAGTCATCGTCGGCGTGCACGTACGTGATCGCCCCCGCTTGCCGAACGGACTCCGCTCCACCCATGTGATCGATGTGGCCGTGGGTCAGCAGCAAGGCGGTGGGAGTCAGGTCATGAGCGGTGAGCAGCGCGGCCACACCGGTCGGATCGGGTGGCGCATCGATGATCACCGCCCCGCCACCCGCCGCAGGAGCAACCACCCAACAGTTGGTCCCGGCGAACCACAGGACGCGATGATCCAAGAGCACGGCGCGCCAAGATAGTCCCCGAGCCTGTCCGGATCCACGGAGCCGGCGATCGGACGCCACCGAGGACGGCAAGAACCGCTGAAGATGGCTTCGAAATGTGACGATTGAGTGAGGGAAGCGGCCGGAGATCCGTGCGTTGACCGACGACCACAACCAACCAGACGACGGACTCGAACGGGAGCGCGCCGACGCGCGGGCCCAGATCGCTGGTTTGGTGGCCGACGCCGAGCGCCTGCTGGAGCTCGCCCGCCGCCAGGGAGAGGAACTCATCGAGGAGGCCCGGTCGAAGGCAGATGATCTGACCGCGGAACTCACCGCCGAGGCGAAGCGCACGCTGGCGGATGCGCAACGGCAGTCGGACGCGCTGCGCGAGGAAGCCGAACGCGATCGCCGCCGAGCTGCCGAGATCCTGGAGCAGGCGCCTGCGCAGGCAGCCGGCGCACCGGCGGTCACCGCCAATGAGGTGCTCCGCATCGCCCAGGCGGAAGCCGAAGCTCGCGCCCGTGAGCTGCTGGACGAGACGCACCGCAAGATCGAGAACGCCGAAACCGAAGGGCGCCGTCGCCTCGAACAGATGCGCAGCACCTACCGCACCATGCAACAGCAGATCCGACGGGAGGAGTTCGCGGCAAAGGCACGGATTCTGGCGTTGCGTGAAGAGACCGAAGAGCTCGAGGCGCGTATCGCCCAGGCCAAGAACCCGCTCGGCGAATCGTCCTCGGCCGGGCACCGACCGGCCGATCGACCGGAAACCACTCAGGGGAGCGAATCCCGGCCCGGCAGCGAGCACGAGTCGCAGGTCACGCCGCAGCCGCTCCCCCGGCGCGACCCTCAGCGGGACCCCCAGCAGCACCCCCCGGGCGAGTCGACCGCCAGTCAGACCTTGGATCGATTCACGGCAACCGTCTCCGATCCGGAGCGGGCGCTGCGCGGTATCCGCCGCCGGGCTTGAGACCCGAGCAGATTCGGCTCGCTCTCCCCTCCGCACCCGCAACCCGCCGAGCTTCGCCGGCATCGTCGATCCTGGTACAGCGCCGAGGCCCGCCCCAAGCACCCGGGCCGATGACCGGAGCGCATAGGATGCCGTCGTGGACCTGATACGTCACGTCGTCGTCTTCGACGCTGCGGACGTGGCATCCGAGAGTGCGTTCTGGGCAGCCATGTTGGGCGGACGCGTGGTCGACGACGACCCTCGATTCCATTGCGTCATCGACAGCCGGGGCCAATGGCTCGTCGGTGTGCAACGTGCGCCCAATCACGTTCCGCCCGATTGGCCAGACGGAGAACCCCAGCAGGTCCACGTCGACTTCCACGTGACCGATCCGGCAGCAGCACATCGTCGAGCCATCGACCTCGGTGCTCGACTCCTCCACGACGCCACGGATACCGAATCCGACGAAGGCCACCGCGTGTACGCCGATCCCGCCGGTCACCCCTTCTGCCTGGGGTGGGGTCACCCGAACCAGGAGCAACTCGCCGAGTTCCTCGCCATGTACGGCGAGGACCGCTGATCAGCGCTCGGCCACCTACTCACGGACCGGGGCATTCCCGCCGGGCCGGACCGCCTCGCATGAGGTGAGGCGTCATCTCGATGCCGGGTGACACCATCGTCGACCATTCGGATACGACGATGGGCCCGTCCGGGAGTGGAAGCGTCAGACGGATCGGCCGACGGCCGCGGTGTCGTCAAGAGAGCGTTCCGAGGCCACCGGGTGAGTCGTCGAGCGCGGAGCGCTCGATATCCGTGCCCGAGCCCGGTCGAGGGCAGTCTGCACAACCGCCACCAAAGCCAGCTGCACGTCGGCCTTGTCGCGGGCGTCCGCGTAGTGAATGGCCACGTCCGGAGAGACCTGCAACGCGGAGCGGACCGCCTCGAGTTCGTGATATTTCTTCCCGTGGAAGGTGTTGACGACGACCACGAAGGGAAGGTCTCGTTGCTCGAAGTAGTCGACGGCCGCGAAGCTCTCCTGGAGCCGTCGGGTGTCGACCAGCACGGCGGCCCCGACCGCTCCGCGGGACAGCTCGTTCCACATGAAGTGGAACCGCTCCTGCCCGGGTGTACCGAACAGATACAGCATCAGCTCGTCGCCGAGTGCCACCCGCCCGAAGTCCATCGCCACCGTGGTGGTTTCCTTCTTGTCGATTCGGGAGAGATCGTCGATCCCCGCGCTGGCCTGGGTCATCACCGCCTCGGAGCGAAGCGGCTCGATGTCGGAGATTGCGCCGACGAACGTCGACTTCCCGACGCCGAATCCCCCGGCGACGACGATCTTGACAGGGCGCCTGATGCGCCGATCAGAGGCTGCGGATGCCATCGAGCACCTTCTCCAGTAGCTGGGTGTACGAGTCGCTCTCCATCGATTCCTCCTGCGGCTCCGCGATGGTGACCAGACGGTCGATGGCGAGATCCGAAACGAGCACTCGGATCACTCCGACGGGAACTCCCAGCCGGGCGGAGACCTCGACGACCGCCATCGGCTCGACACAGATCTCAACGATCTCGGCGGCCTCCCACCGCAGTGTGGCGACGGAGTTCCGGCCGAGGCTCGTCGCCACGATCTGTGACTCGAGCGACAGCGCCGGTCCACCCACCTCCGTCCGTCCACCGGTGATTGCGTACGGTCGGATCATCCGTCCCGAGCGTTCGAACACCTCAGCCATGGGCCGCCATCAATCGGGCTTGGAGTTCGTGGCGGACCTCGGGCGTGAGAACCTCACCGGCCTGGTCGGCAAACACCGCCATCTGATAGGCGATCATGCCGATGTCGACCTCGCTGGTCGTGACCACACACATGAGGGAACCGTCGCGAATTCCGGTCACGAACATCCAGCCTCGCTCCATCTCGATGAGGATGTTGGTGACCGCACCCGCGCCGAAGCGTCCTGCGGACCCATAAGCGAGCCCGATGAGTCCGGACGCGACCGCGGCCAGGCGGTCGGCGGTCTCCGGGTCCATACCGTCCGACAGCGCGAGCGGGAGGCCGTCGGAGCTGACCACCACCGCCTGACGGACGGCAGGGATCTGGTCCACGAAACGGACCATCATCCAGTTCAGATTGTCGGCAGCGTCGCTCATTCGTCATCCTCCGTCGTGCCCCTGCGGGCGATCTGTGCTCCCTGCTGGAATTGGGAGAAGGCGGTCCTGAGGCCATGAGCAGACCGCTCGGATCGATGCACGCCTTCGTCGGCGTCGTTCCGTCCCGGTGCGGAGGTCCGGTTCCTGATCGGGAGACCGTCCTCGGTCATGCGCAGCGGTTCGGGTTGGGAAGGCTCGGGCCGGGCGGGCTCAGAACGGGCAGGTTCGGACCGGACGGGCTCGGGGCGCGCCGGCTCATCCTCGGTGATGGCCGGCCGCACCGGTTCCACCGGGGCCGGGGCGGCCCGGAATGGAGTCGGCGGTGCAATGGGATCCACCCCACCGTCCGGCTCCGGAGTGGGGGCCGTCCGGCGCTGACGCAGCCGGGCGGCGATCGCACCGTTGCGCGGGACGGGTCGGATCGACTCGGTCTCCTCGACGACCTCGATCGGGTAGCTCGGCTCGGGTGAAGCAGGCACCAGCGTCAGCTGCGGCGACGCTTCGACAGACTCATGCCCGTCTGCGACGGCCCCCGGTCCCATGCCGTTTGCACGAACGGAGGCTTCGTAGAGCGATGCTGGAATCCGCACCTGGGCAGTGACCCCGGGGGCACCCTTGACCAGCCGCACGTCGATTCCGTGCCGACGAGCAAGCCGGGCAACGACATACAGACCCAGCGTGGGTTCCAAAGCGAGACCGATGACGGGCGGCTGGGCGAGCAGCTCGTTGAGTTCATCGAGTTTCACCGGTCCGAGCCCGACCCCTGAGTCGGCCACCGTGATCAGATAGCCGCTGGTGTCGAAGTACCCGGCAACCCGGACTCGAGTCTGTGGAGGCGAGAAGGTGGTCGCATTGTCGATGAGCTCGGCCAGCAGATGAGAGATGTCGGTGACCGCCCCACCCTTGACGGCGATGGGTTCGAGGTTCAACACGTCGACCCGGCGGTACTCCTCGACCTCTCCGATGGCGGCCCGGACACAGTCGTCCAGATCGACCGGTTGGGACCAACGACGCGGGGTCTCGGTTCCCGCCAGCACCAGTAGGTTCTCGGCGTTCCGGCGCATCCGAGTGGCCAGGTGGTCGAGCCGGTAGAGATCCGAAAGGGTCTCGGGGTTCGTCTCGTCCCGCTCCAGTTCGTCGATCACGGCCAGCTGCCGATCGATCAGACCTCGATTTCGACGGGCCAGCGAGACGAAGATCTCCGACACACCTTTGCGAAGCGCCACGATCTGGCGGCGTGCCACGTCGTCGATCGTCACCTGCATGGTGTTGAAGGAGCGACTCAATTCACCGAGCTCATCCTTGCTGGAGTCGCGAATCGGGCTGGGCTGGGGAAGCACCACCTCTTCCTTCGGGTTCTCGAGTGCCTCCATCAGCGTGGGAATCTGCACCTCAGAAACGTCACGGGCGCGTTCGGCCACCTGCCGGATTCGCCGGGCCACGGACCGAGCCGTCAGGGACGTGAGCAAGATCGTCAACAGGACGACCACCGCAGTTCCTCCGGCGATGACCAGCACGCGCTGCTGGGCTTCGGCGGCTCCGGCCTGCGCCTGACCGATGGCGTCATTCCCCACCTCGCCGGCGAGCTGAATGATCCGGTCCTGGCGGCCATCCAGTCGAGAGATCCATTCGATGATCCCGACGTCGGAGACGGCTTCGGGACCGCCTGCGGTGAGCCGCTCGACGATGGCGGCCGTCTCCTGCATGCGGCCGGACTCGGCCAGCTCATCGAAACGTCCGTCCCAACGGCCGGCCTCCACCCCGAGGAAAGCCTCGGCGGCGCGCTCGATCTCGGAAGTCTGCGCCTCGATCTCGAGGAGCTGACGCTGTTGGTTCTCCAGGATCTGGTTCCGGCCGGAGACGACGTCCAGGACCAGCAGCTGTTGGAGTGCCATGTGGTGACGAGCGTCGATGACCCGACGCAGCGCGGAGAGGTCGAAGAAGAGCTCCCGATCTCCAGCCACCGACGGCAACCGGTCGGCCAGGTTCAAGAGAGGATCGATCACCATCGCGTAGTGCCCGAATACGGACGCCCCGTCGTCGCTACCACCATCCAGCTCGGCACGGGCCATCTCCAGGTGGTGCGCCGCCTCCTGCAGCGGCTCTCCATGGGTGGTCGGCACGCCCACCAGTGACCGTTCCAGATCGGCCATCCTGTCGTCCACCCGTTCACGAGCGGCGGTCAGGTCGAGCACCTTGCCGGCGGTGGTCTCGAGACCGAGTTGGAGCTCGACATCGATGGCGGCCAGCGCCTGGTCGGAGGCGAGCAGCGCGTTGGCCGCGCGAGCGGCCACCCGATCTCCCTCGACGGACTGGTACGTCTGGTACGAGAAGATGCCACCGAGGCCGATCACGGCCAGAACCAGCGGCAGCAGCGCGAGCGTGAGTTTGCCGGCGACCGGAAGCCTGCGGAACATCAACAACCTTTCGAGAAAGAGGCGATTCCGCGTTGTATCGACCCGGCAAGGTCGAGTCTTTAGCCGCCATACGCGATGTGGGGCCGCCACTGCGCCCCCATCGGAGGCCGCTAACCCGGTTCGGAGACCAGGCGGAAGGCCGCGAACACCCCATCCACCGCCCGGAGATCGGCGATGAGTTTCGGCACCTGGCCGGGATCCGACAGCTCGATCTCGTACCGCAGGATGGCGAGACGGTCGCGACCGGTGATCGACGACGAAGCGGCGATGTTCCCGCCGAGCTCAGAGATGACGTCGGTCACATCGCGGAGCAGCTTCGTGCGATCCAAGGCCTCCACCTGGACCCAGATGGTGAACGTCCCCACCCGGTCGGGGGTCCACGCCACCTCGACCATCCGGTCGGAGGCGTCCCCGGCCAGCGAGGCGATGTTCGTGCAATCGGCGCGGTGAACCGAAACACCTCGACCCACCGTCACGAACCCGACGATCGGATCACCCGGCACCGGAGCGCAGCATCGTGCGATCCGCACCAGCATGTCGCCCATGCCTTCGACGATGATTCCCGGACCGGCGGACGAGTACCGGCGCGGACGAACCGGAGCCAGCAGGTCTTCCTCGTCGACCTCCGGACGGACCGCACGGACGATTCGATTGACGATCGAGGCCGCCGAGATGTCCCCCTGACCGACCGCCGCCAGCAGCGCGTCCACGTCCCGGCGATTGAACTCGCCGGCCAGGTCGGCGAGGAGCTGTTCTCGTTCCGAGGCCCCCAGACCCAAGCCCTCCTTGCGGAGCAGACCCATCACCTGTTCGCGCCCTTCGGTCGTGGCCTGCTCGCGCCGTTCCTTGAGGAACCACGCCTTGATCTTCGACTTGGCACGCGAGGTCCGCACAAACCCCAGCCAGTCACGCGAGGGTCCCGCCTCCAGTGACTTGGACGTGATGATCTCGACGATGTCGCCCGATTCCAGACGAGTGCTCAGCGGAACGAGACGCCCATTGACCTTGGCACCGGTGCATCGGTGCCCGACCTCGGTGTGGACGGCGTAGGCGAAATCGACGGCCGTCGCCCCCCGCGGAAGTGCCTTGACCTGCCCGCGTGGGGTCAGCACGAACACTTCGTCCTGGTAGAGATCCATTTTGAGCCGGTCGAGGAACTCCATCGGATCGTCGGTGCCCTCTCGCAGGTGATCCAGGTCACCGATCCACTCCAGCTCCCCGGCCGAGGCACCCTCCTTGTACCGCCAGTGGGCGGCGACACCGGCCTCGGCGAGAAGGTGCATCTCCTCCGTTCTGATCTGCACCTCCAGAGGTCCGCCCCCCGGCCCGATCACCGTCGTGTGAAGCGACTGATAGAGGTTGATCTTCGGCATGGCGATGTAGTCTTTGAACCGGCCGGAGATGGGCAGCCACCGTGCGTGGACCAGTCCCAACGCCGCATAGCAGCTGCCGACGTCCTCGGTGACGATTCGGATGCCGATGAGATCGTGGATCTCGTCGAACTCACTGCCGGTCTCGACCATCTTCCGATAGATCGAGTAGGGGTGTTTGGGCCGGCCGGTCACCGTCGCCTCGATGCCGGCGTCTCCGAGCATCCCGGACACTTCGCTGACGACCTTGTCGATGTACAGATCCCGCTCCGGCGCCAGCTCGTCGAGCTTGTTTCGGATCTCCTCGTGGGGCCCGGGGAAGAGAATCGCAAAGCATCGATCCTCCAGTTCGTGCTTGATCTCCTGCATCCCCAGGCGGTGCGCCAGCGGTGCGTACACATCGAGGGTCTCGCCGGCCACCCGACGCTGCTTCTCGTCTCTGAGCGCCGACACCGTCCGAATGTTGTGCAGCCGGTCGGCCAGTTTGATGATCAGGATGCGGAGGTCGCGCGACATGGCGACGACCATCTTGCGGATGGTGGCGGCAGCCGCCTGCTCCCTGGTGTCGTACTCGATCCGGTCCAACTTGGTGACGCCATCGATGAGTTGGGCGATCTCGGCGCCGAACTCGGCGGTGAGCTGATGCAGGTCGAGGTCGGTGTCCTCCACCGTGTCGTGGAGCAACGAGGCGGCGAGGGTGGCGGCATCCATGCCGTAGTCGGTGAGGATCTCGGTGACGGCCACCGGGTGGTTGATGTAGGCCTCCCCGGACTTGCGGCGCTGGTGGCGATGGGCATGCTCGGCCACGGCGTAGGCACGCTCGAGCAACTCGACGTCGCCGTCCGGATACTGCTGTTCGAACGCGCCAATGATCTGTCGGAGACGGCGCCGGGCGTCCTCAGTCGTATCGGAGGAGGACATGGTGCGGAAGACCGTCGAGGGCCTCGATCCCATTGAGGAAACCCAGTTCGATGAAGACGGCGAAGCCGGCGACGTTGGTCCCGATGCCGTCGAGAAGACTCAAGGCGGCCCGGGCGGTTCCACCGGTGGCGATCACATCGTCGACGACGAGTACCCGGTCGCGGTGGTCGGCGGCATCGAGATGGACCTCGAGGGCATCCGTGCCGTACTCGAGCTCGTACGTTGCCTCGGCGGTGTCGTGTGGGAGCTTGCCTGGCTTGCGGATGGGGATGAAGCCGGCCTCGAGTCGGGCGGCGACCGGTGCAGCCAGCGTGAACCCGCGAGCCTCGATGCCGGCCACCTTGGTGACGCCGGCGTCGAGGAATGGCTCGGCGAGCGCGTCGATGAGCAGGTCGAAGGCCTGCGGATCACCAAGGACCGGAGTGATGTCGTAGAAGAGGATCCCGGGCTTGGGATAATCGGGAACCTCTCGAATCAGAGATCGGATCGCATCCACCAGCCGAGTCTACCGCCGACCTTTGGGCGGGCGGGGCGGTCGGGGCGGCCGGGGCGGCCGGGGCGGTCGCGGCGAGGACGAACGGCTGGTCGCAGACTCCGACGGAGCCGACCGTCGGGGCGGTCGCGTGCGGGCCCGCTCGACCACCGCCCGTCCCCCGTTCGGCTCCTTCGACTTCCAGGCGGCGAGCAGTGGTGCCGCCACGAAGAGCGACGAGTAGGTGCCGGATGCGATGCCGACGAACAGCGCCAAGGCAAAGTCGCGAAGGGTGGCCGCCCCGAGAATGATCGACCCGACGAACAACAGACTGCCGATGGGAAGCAGCGACGTCAGCGACGTGGCGATCGATCGGACGAGCACCTGGTTCATCGACAGGTTGACGACTTCGGTGTAGTCGAGCGAGGGGTCGGCGTGGCGGTCGACCTCCGTGACGCGATCGAAGACGACGACGGTGTCGTACAACGAGTAGCCGAGAATCGTGAGGATGGCCACGATCGTGGCGGTGGTCACCTCGAACCGGGTCAGCGAGTAGACGCCGGCTGTGATGATCAGATCGTGGGCCAACGCCGCCAGCCCGGCAAACGCCATCTTGAACTCCAGGCGCCAGGTGATGAACAGTGCGACCGCCGCCAGGAACACACCCAGAGCGATCAAGGCCTGGCGGGCGATCAGCGCTCCGAACCTCGGCTCCACCGCCTTCAGGCTCAGTTCGTCGCGGGGTGCGCCGGTCACGTCCGATACCGCCTGCCGGAATGCCTCCTGGCCCGCCTCGTCCAGCGCCGGCGACTCGATCCGCACGGCCTCACCCCCGTTCACCAGCTGCACGACCGCCTGGTCGAGGTCGAGCGACTCGACGGCCCCTCGAACGTCCTCGAGGGTTGCACCGGCCGGGTTCTCGGCCTGGATGGACACTCCACCTCGGAACTCGATGCCGAGGTTGAGCCCCAGCAGGAGGAGCGCGGCCACCGAGATGGCGATCGCCACCCCCGAGATCATGTACCAGCGACGCCGGTTGCCGACGAAGTCGATACTCGTCCTCGATTCGTAGGCGATGGCCTTGGATGTCGACTGCGAAGGTGAGTTCGTCATCGGTCGACCCCCGCAGCGCCCTGGATACTGAACCAGCCTCCTGAGGCGAGGCCGGTTCGGGCGAGCAAACCGACCGCGCGGCGGGTGAAGGATCGCGCTACGAAGATGTCGAGCAGCGTTGCGATCCCGAGCGACAACGCAAACCCCTTCACCGGCCCGACCGCCAGCGCGTAGAGGAGCGCCGCTCCCAGCAGCGACACGGTATCGGCCGTCAGGATGGTTCGAAACGCCGACTTGAATCCGTCGCTGGCTGCTCCGGTCACCGATGAGCCGGCGCGCAGCTCGTCCTTGACCCGTTCGAAGTACACGATGTAGGAATCGGCGGTGATCCCCACCGACACGATGATCCCCGTCACACCGGCGAGCGTGAGCGTCAGCCCGGCGGTGGCTCCGAAGAGGCTGAAGATGGCGATGAGGAGTGATCCGAACACGGTCAGACCGACGATCGCCACCAAGCCGAGCGCCCGGTAGAAGAACAGCAGGAACAACGCCACGAGGATCAGCCCGGCGATTCCAGAGATCAATCCGATCCGGAGCGAGTCGCTGCCCAACGTACCCGAGACCTGGTTCACATCGGACAACGTGAAGTCGACCGGCAGCGATCCGTAGCGAAGCACCACCGCCAGGTCCCGTGCCTCCTGCTCCGACTCGGAGTCGGAGCCCACCGTGATGACGGCACTTCCCCCGGTGATTCCCTCCGGGCCGACGTCGAGCGCAACTGGTGGGGCAGTCACCACCTCCCCGTCGAGGACGATGGCGATCTGTCGGCCCGGGCCCTGGTTGCGAGCGGCCTGGCCGGTGAGACAGGCAAACCGGTCACCACCCGACGAGTCGAAGTCCAAGGTGACGAGCCACGAGGTACCGAACTGGGCCAGCGACTGCTCGACGTCGGTGCCACTGACGATGGCCGGTCCGAGGTGATACACACTCCCCTCGAAGGGGAAGAACGTCTCTCTGGATGGGTCGTCCGCCGTCGTGAGCCCGGTCGTCTCGTCGACCTCCGACACACCCTCGGTCCGTTCGGGCGCGCCCTCGAGCTCGTGACACTCGTCGTAGAACGACGCGTTGACGTCGGTCGCCGGAGACTCACCTCCATCCGCCAAGGGTCCCGCCTCCCCCGCCGTGATGCCGAGGACCGGGCGGAACGTCAACAGGCCAGTCGTCCCCACGGCATCGAGCGCTCGTTGCTCGTCCCGCACCCCTGGGAGCTGGACGAGGACCGATGGTGGGGTCAGGGCATTCCCACCCGACGGCACGATGTCGGGCTCCTGGACTCCGCCGATCTCCTCGATCCGCCGCCGAATGATGTCGGAGGCCACCTCCAGTTTGTCGGTGTCGGTGCCCTCGGGAGCCGTCAGCACCACCGAGATCCCGCCCTGAAGGTCGAGGCCCAACCTCGGCGTGGTGCCGCGCCCGAACAGATAGCCGAGACCGCCCCAGGCCAGCGCGAGCACGACGATGATCCCGATCAGGTTGCGACGCATCGACTCAGGTCTCGATCGTCCCGGCGATCGCTCGCCGCTCCACCTTCAAGGTGCCGGACTCCACCTCGAGCGTGATCGTTCCTTCCTCGATCGCCGTGATGGTGCCGTGGATGCCACCGGCGGTGCGAACCCGCTGGCCCACCTCGAGCGACGCCTGGAGCTCCTGCTGGCGCTTGCGCATGCGCCGCTGAGGCATCATCAGGAGAAAGAAGAGGCCGACGATCAGGATGAAGGGAAAGAGTGCAGCGAGCCCGCTCGGCGCGGCGGTCTCCTGAGCGAGGACAACGAGGGCGGACATTGGCAACTCAACCAGTGGTCGGGGACGCCGGGAGTGTAGCGACCGTCGGGCCTCAGACCCGAACTCGCCGGGCCTTCACTCCGGTCGCGAAGTCGGCGAACCGTCCCTGGCCGATGGCGGCCCGCGCCCGCCGCATCAGGTCCAACGTATACGTGAGGTTGTGGATCGATATCAGTCGGAAGACCGTCAGCTCGTTGGTGGACAGCAGGTGGCGCAGATATGCACGGTGAACGGTGGCACACGCCAGGCACGAACACGCCTCGGCGAGTGGCCGCGGATCACGGGCGAACTCCGCCCGGCGGAGGTTGTAATCACCATCGTCGGTGAGCACCCGGCCGTGTCTCGCCAGCCGGGTCGGCCACACACAGTCGAACAGGTCCGCCCCGCGAGCGACGGCGTCGAGCACACCTTCCGGATCGCCGAGTCCCATGACGTATCGGACCCGGTCTGCGGGGAGCTCGGAAACGGCGGCATCGAGCGCCCGGTTCCGCTCTTCGGGCGACTCGCCGACCGACAGGCCGCCGATGCCGAAGCCCGAGAACCCGAGCTCGGCCGTTCGCCGAGCGCTTTCGACGCGAAACTCCGGGTCGATTCCTCCTTGCACGATGCCGAACAGTGCTTGGTCTTTGCGCCGGTGCGCTTCGAGGGCGCGTTCCGACCAGCGCAAAGTGCGTTCCATCCCGTCGCGGACGACGGCGCGGGGAGCGGGGAGGCCGACGCACACGTCGAGCACCATCGCGACATCGGCGCCAAGTGCTTCCTGGGTCGCGACGGCCGACTCCGGACTGAGGTCGACGCGGGAGCCGTCGTAAGTCGATCGGAACCGAGCACCCCCCTCGTCGATCCGAGGTTCGAGCGAGAAGATCTGATAGCCACCGGAATCGGTGAGGATCGGACCGTCCCAACCCCAGAACTCGTGGAGACCTCCCAGGTCGGCGACGACATCGGCTCCCGGTCGGAGCATCAGGTGATAGGTGTTGGCGAGCACCATCGAGGCCCCGACCGCCCGGAGATCCGGCACGTCCAGCGCCTTCACCGAAGCGCGCGTCCCCACCGGCATGAACGCCGGGGTGGGGACCTCGCCGTGGGAGAGGGCGAGCACGCCGGTTCGGGCCGCCCGATCCGATGCGCCGAGGCGCCAGGAGGCTGCGTGGGTCATGAGGCATCCATCCGTCGACAAAGCATGGCGTCGCCGAAGCTCAGGAAGCGGTAGCCGGATCGGAGCGCATGCCGGTATGCCTCACGCCATTCGGCACCCATGAACGCCTCGACCAGCACCAGCAGACTCGACCGGGGTAGGTGGAAGTTGGTCACCAGGAGGTCGACCACCGAGACGGCGCTCCCCGGCGCGAGGTAGAGCTCCGTTTCCATCTCACCCCAGCCGACGATCCCGTCGGCGTGCGCGAAGCTCTCCAGGGTGCGGACCACGGTGGTGCCGATCGCCACCACCCGACCTCCTCGATCGCGACATGCTTCGACGGCGGCAGCCGTCGATTCCGGAATGCGGCACCGCTCGGCGTGCATGACGTGGTCCCCGATGTCGGGGGCCGTGATCGGGCGGAACGTGGCCAGACCCACATCCAGCTCGACCGGTGCGATCTCGATGCCTCCGGCAGCCAGCCCTTCGACCACCTCCGCTGTGAAGTGCAGACCGGCGGTGGGAGCCGCCGCCGAGCCGACGACGTCGGCGAAGAGGGTCTGATACCGCTGCGGATCCCGAAGCGGGCCATGAATGTACGGAGGCAGTGGCGGAAGCCCCTGACGCTGGATCGCCGCCTCGAGGTCGCCTCCGGCACATCGCAGCGACATGCGGGTCATGCCCTCGACCGGATCGTCGAGGATCTCGGCTTCGATCTCGCCGAACCGGATCTGGGTCCCCGGTCGAAGCCGGCGGGCCGGTTTGACCAGCGCCAGCCACGCATCGCCAACCCGGCGCAACAGCAGGGTCTCCACACGGCCGCCGGTGGCCTTCTCGCCATGCAGGCGGGCGTGACGGACTCGCGTTCGGTTCACCACCACGAGGTCACCGGCGCGCAGCAGGCCCGGAAGGTCGAGGAACCGATGGTCCTGCATCTTCCGGGTGTCGAGGAGGCGGGCGGCATGCCGCGGCTCGACCGGGGTCTGGGCGATCGAGGCCTGGGGGAGGTCGTAGTCGAAGGCTGCAGTATCGATGACGGGAAGGTACAACGCGAGAGACGCCCGGCCGAAGCCGGGCGTCTCTCGGGGTCGGAACGGTCAGTTGTTGACGACCGTGATCCTTCCGGTCGCCGGCGGCGCCACCGGCGAGTTGGCTCCGAGGTAGTCGGCGAACGCATCGACGTCCACCACTCCGACGAGGACGTCGGTGCCCTGCGTCAGCACGGAGAAGCCATCCCCGCCTCCGGCGAGGAAGTTGTTGACCGTCACCCGATATTCGGTGGCCAGACCGATGGCCCCGCCTCCGATCATGATGTCGGCCGGGTCGACCTTGTCGCCGACTGCGGCGGCCGCATCCCAGGTGTAGGAGAAGCCATCCGAGACCTGGAGGATGGTGTTGTCGGCCGGATCGTCGTAGAACTGCTGCTCGAGCAGGTCATGGATCTGCTGGCCGGTCAACGTCATCGTCCACAGGTCGTTGTTGAACGGCTGCACTGCGAATGCCTCGCCATAGGTGACCTCTCCGACGTTCTCACCGCCCGAGATCTCGTTGGCGATCAGATCGGTCCGGATTCCACCGGGGTTCATGAAGGCCACGTCGGCCTCACCGACGCCCGCTCCCTCGGTCGCCGCCAGCTGAGCATCGGCGATCAGGTTGCCGAGCGGAGATTCACCTGCCGGCGTCTCGGTCTCGGTGATGTCGGTCGTGATCGTGCCGATGACCTGGTTGGCGAGCGGGGCGGCCAGCGCCTCGTACTCGTCGATCAGGGCGGTCACGTCGGCGTCGGCCGTCACCTCGTCCTGATAGGTCGGGACGTTGTCGATGGCCACGACGTTGAGATCGCCGTCGAGCCGGCTGAGACCAACGTCGATGTCGGTGAACAACCGGCCGCGGTTGTCGGCCATGGTCACCCACTTGCCGTCCACCTCGCAGATGCCTTCGTGATTGGTGTGGCCGGCGATGACCAAGTCGACCGCATCGTCGAGACCCGGGACGATCTCGGCCAGCGGTCCGGCGAGCCCGGCGCAGTCGTCTTCGTCGGTTCCGCGCTCGAAGCCACCTTCGTGCAACAGCACGACGATCGCCTCGATCCCCATGTCCTGGAGAGTGGGAACCAGCGCGTTGACGGTCTCGACCTCGTCGTTGAAGGTCAGGCCGGCGGTCCCGGCCGGGGTGACGATGATCGGAGTGCCTTCGAGCGTCATGCCGATGAAGGCCACATCGACACCGCCGTAGGTCTTCACCGAGTAGGGCGGGAAGATGGTCTCACCGGTGGCATCGACGTCGACGTTGGCCGCGAGGAACTCGAAATCTGCTCCTTCGAACACATCGCCGCCGAAGTCACCATCGGTCGGGTGGGTTCCACCGTTCTGCATCCGCAGCAACTCGTCGGGGCCCTCGTCGAACTCGTGGTTTCCCACGGCATTCAACTCGAGGCCGATCAGGTTCATCGCTTCGATCGTCGGCTCATCGTGGAAGAGGGCCGAGATCAGCGGCGAGGCGCCGATCAGGTCTCCTGCCGAAACCATGATCGTGTTGTCGGCGGACGCTCGCTTGGCATCGATGTGACCGGCCAGGAAGTCGGCACGACCGACCAGGCGGTCGTCGGGTCCCCAGTCGTCGGTGGTGGCGATGTTGCCGTGGAAGTCGTTGATGGCGAGGATCTGAAGCTCGACACCGTCGTCGGCCCGATTGAAGAACGCCGCCATCTGCTCCCGGGTGACGTAGTCATTCGGGCAGAACTCGTCGTTGTCCGGCGGGTTGCAGCCACGGGTGATCCCCGAAGCCGACAACTTCAAGATGTCCTGCTCGAAGATGTTCCCGTCGGTGTCGGTGAAGTCCGTTCCGCCGGCGGTCTCGGTCAAACCGAGGCCCCGAACGAAGAACGCCGCCATCTGCCCACGGGTCACGAAGTCGTCGGGACAGAACTCGTCGTTGTCCGGCGGATTGCAGCCACGGGTGATCCCCGAAGCCGACAACTTCAAGATGTCCTGCTCGAAGATGTTCCCGTCGGTGTCGGTGAAGTCCGTTCCGCCGGCGGTCTCGGTCAAACCGAGGCCCCGAACGAAGAACGCCGCCATCTGCCCCCGGGTCACGAAGTCGTCGGGACAGAACTCGTCGTTGTCCGGCGGATTGCAGCCACGGGTGATCCCGCTGTCGTGCAACCAGCTGATGTTGTCATGGAAGATGTTGGTGTCGGGCACGTCGGTGAACACGTCCGCCGCCCCCGCGTGTACGCCGCCCAAGGTCAACGTCGACATGACGACGAAGGCGGCGAGCAGGGCTCTCAATTGTCTTCTCATCTCACTCCTCTCTCCTCCGGGCGGGGTGGACCCGGAACTCTGGTACCTCCCATTGAGGCGACCGTAGTCGGATCGGGGGGCGCCGGACCCATCCAGGTCCGAAATCCCCCAGGTCCGAAATCCCCCAGGTCCGAAATCCCCCAGGTCCGAAATCCCCCAGGTCCGAAATCCCCCAGGTCCGAAATCCCCCAGGTCCGAAATCCCCCAGGTCTGAAATCGCGGTCATGGGATCCCGATGGTTCCCCGTCCTGATCCGGTCACACTTCGAGGCGTTCCTGACCGTCGCTCGTGAGCGGGGGTGGTGGCGTGAGACCCAGATGGCGGTACGCGCCGGCGGTCGCCACCCGACCTCTCGGTGTTCTGGCGAGCAGACCGGCTTGGAGGAGATACGGCTCGTAGGCGTCCTCGACCGTCTCCGGCTCCTCGCCCACCGCGATCGCCAGCGTCCCGAGACCCACCGGGCCGCCGCCGAACTTGTCGACGACCGCTCGCAGAATGGCCCGGTCGACCTTGTCGAGGCCCAACTCGTCGACCTCGAACACCGCCAGAGCCTCGCCGGCCACCTCGCCGGTGACCACGCCCCCGCGACGGGCGATCGCGAAATCTCGAACCCGGGCAAGCAGTCGGTTGGCGATCCGGGCGGTCCCCCGGCTCCGTTCGGCGATCACCCGGGACCCATGCTCGTCCACCGAGACACCCAGGATTCCGGCGGAGCGGGTGACGATCCGTTCGAGCTCGTCGGCGGTGTAGTGGTCGATCCGTTCGACGATTCCGAAACGATCGCGCAGCGGCGCGGCCACCGTGCCGATGCGGGTGGTGGCGCCGACCAGGGTGAAGTGAGCCAGTTCCAGCCGGATGGATGTGGCGGCCGGACCCTTCCCGAGGACGATGTCGAGCTCGAAGTCCTCCATCGCCGGGTACAGCACCTCTTCGACCGCTCGGGGTACCCGGTGAATCTCGTCGATGAAGAAGATGTCTCCGGCGTCGAGGTTGGAGAGGATGGAGGCGAGATCGCCGGGGCGCTCGAGGGCGGGGCCCGAGGTCTTCTTGAGGGCAGCATCCACCTCGTTGGCCAGTATCCCCGCCAGCGACGTCTTCCCGAGGCCGGGTGGACCGGAGAGCAGCACATGGTCGAGCGGTTGCCCCAGCTGGCGGGCAGCTTCGATCGATATGCGCAACCGTTCCTTCACCTTCTCCTGACCGACGAATTCGTCCAGGGTTCGGGGCCGGAGGCTCACGTCGAGGTCGAGGTCGCCGACGACCGCCGTCGGTTCGAGCTTGCCTTCTTCTCTCATCCGTCGCCCCTTCCCAGCCGGCGTAGTGCCTGTCGGATCTGTTCGGCGGGCGGCGACGATCGGTCCACACTCGGAAGGACGGACCGAATCTCGGATGGGCTGTAACCCAGCGATTCGAGGGCCTGGCGCACGGTTCCGGTCTCCCCGGAGGTCTCGAGCACGTCGGCCTCGAGATCGGCCAGCTTGGGCTTGAGATCGAGCAGGATCTTCTGCGCGCCCCGTTTGCCGACCCCGGGAACCTGGGTGAGGGCGTCGACGTCGTCGGTCGCCACCGCAACTCGGAGCGCGTCGGGACTCAGGACGGAGAGGATTGCCTGACCGACCTTCGGTCCCACCCCCGACACCCCGAGAAGGACCCGAAACAGATCCCGCTCCGTGCGGGACTCGAAACCGTAGAGGAGGAGCGCATCCTCCCGGACGTGCAGGTGCGTCGAGATCGTCACCGGTTCTCCCAGCGGCATCGAAGCCGCGGCCTTCGACGTGACCGCCACCTCATACCCGACCCCGGCCACATCGACCACCACATGCGTGGCGTCCGTGGCCGCCACCGTGCCCCGCAACGATCCGATCATGACGGGACCCCGAGTCGCATCGACTGAAGGTGGCACAGTGCCACCGCCAGGGCGTCGGCGGCATCGGCGGGCCGAGGTGGCGCGGTCAGACGGAGGCGGCGTCCGACCATGTCGGCCACCATCGCCTTCTCGGCGGCACCGTCACCGGTGACGGCGAGCTTGATGGCGGTGGGCGTGTACTCGTGCACGGTGAGTCCGCTTTGGGCGGCGGCCACCAATGCCACTCCCGAGGCACGCCCGACGGTGATCGCGGTCTGGAGGTTGCGATTCGTGAACACCCGCTCGATCGCCATGACCTCGGGGCGATGCTCGGAGATGAGATCCACCAGGTCGCGATGCAGTTCGGCGAGGCGTTGGGCCACCGGAACCGAAGGACTGGTGCGGATCACACCGGCGGCAACCGCCTGTGCGGGGTGCCCTCGGCGCACCAGCCCGTACCCGGTCCGGGTCAGTCCTGGGTCGATTCCGAGTACGAACATGTGTACGAGAGGGTAGGGCGGCTCGATCGACAGACCGTGGCATTCGGCGGAGCGGGCCGGGCTCGGCCGGGCACGAGGGTCCGCAATGATCCGTGGCACCACGGTTCGCTCCGGGTCCGATCGTGTGGCACGGTGACGGCCATGATCCAGCCATCCATCCGGAGCCAGTTCGCCGTCGGCGCCGGCTATCTCAACACCGCGGCGGTCGGTGTCCCACCCCGCCGGGCACTCGACGCCCTCCGTCGCGAGTTGGACGACTGGGGAGCCGGCCGGTGTGACCCTCCCGCATACGATGGTCCGGTCGATCGAGCCCGTGAGCGGTATGCCGAGCTGGTCGGTGCTGAACCATCGTCGGTGTCGATCGTGGGTGCGGTGTCGGCGATCAGCGGCATCGTGGCCGCCAGCCTTCCGGATGGGGCGCGAGTGCTGTGCGCCGAGGAGGACTTCACGTCGGTGCTGTTTCCATTCCTGGCCGACGGCCGGCTGCGGGTCTCGCTCGTCCCACTCGACCAGCTGCTCGACCACGTCAAGCCGGGTGTGGACCTGGTGGCGGTGAGCGCGACACAGTCCGCCGACGGCCGGACCCTCGACCTGGACCATCTCTCCGAGGCGGCCCGGGCCACATCCACCCGAACCTACGTCGACGTCACGCAGGCCTCCGGATGGTTGTCGATCGGCGCAGATCGATTCGACGTCACCGGCTGTGGAGCGTACAAGTGGCTGTGCTCACCCCGCGGCACCGGCTTCATGACGGTGGCGGATCATGCCGACTGGGTCAGGCCGATCCTCCCCGGGTGGTACTCCTCGGACCGGCCCTGGGAGGCGATCTACGGCCCACCACTGCGACTGGCCGAGGACGGCCGCCGCTTCAATCTCTCGCCGGCGTGGTTCGACCTGACGGCGGCGTCCGAGTCGCTCGACCTGCTGACCTCGATCGGGGTCGGTCGGCTGGGTTCACACGCGGTCGACCTCGCCAACCGGATGCGAGCCGGCCTCGGTCTCCAGCCGTCCAACAGCCCGATCGTGGCCTTCGCGACCGACGGCGGCCGGCGTCTGGCGGCGGCCGGTATCAGCGCATCGGTCCGGGCGGGAAAGGTCCGGCTGTCCTTCTGGCTCTACAACGACGAGGACGACGTCGACACGGCGATCGACGCACTCGTCTGAGACGGCCTCGGTCGAGGTCGCCACCGCCGTCACCGCTCAGGATGCGACGGCGTTGTGACCGAGGAGCTCTCGGAGTTCGGCGAACAGGGCGGACCGGAGCTCCACCCGGAACTCATCCGACAGCTTGAGCACCTGATGTCGGCTCCCGTCGACCATGTGCAGGAACACCGGGTTGGTGCCTGGATGGCTGGCCAGGACCTCCTTCAGCCGTCCCACCGTCCCCTGTGAGAGACGGTGACTGGGGATCTCCAAGGTGAGCCGCTGCTCGTTCCGAACCTCGAGCGGCTTGATCTCTCGAACGATGAGCTTCACATCGTCTCCGCGATGGTCGAGCCGCGCCGACACCAGCACGATGGCATCCTCGGAGACCATCTGCCCGAAGTCGTTGACCGTGCGAGGGAAACACACGGCCTCGACACTCCCCTCCAGGTCCTCGAGTTGGAAGAAGAGCATCGGATCCCCCTTCTTGGTGTACCGCCGGGTGATGCCGCCGATCAGGCCGCCGACCGTGACGGCGGTGCCATCGCCGAGATCCCACAGCGCGGACGTCGACTGTGCACCGGACGCTCGGAGACCCGTCGCCACCGACAGCAACGGGTGATCCGAGACGTAGAGACCCAACATCTCCTTCTCGAAGGCGAGCTTGGTGCGTTGCGCCCATTCGTCGTCGCCGATGTCATAGCCGTCACCGCCGTCACTGGTCTCCTCGACTCCGAACAGCGCGAACTGGCCGGCCTCTTCGTTGCGGCGACGGGTGACGATGACGTCGACGATCTCCTCGAACATGAACACGAGCGCCTTGCGAGCATGACCGAGCGAGTCGAATGCGCCGGCCTTGATGAGCGATTCGACGGTGCGACGGTTGAGGACATCCATGTCGACCTTCTCGCAGAAGTCGGGAAAATCGCGAAATGGGCCGGCTTCCTCGCGGGCGTGGATGATCCGCTCCACCACCCCCTCACCCACGTTCCGCACCGCCGACATCCCGAACCGGATCTTCCCGTCGGCCACCGTGAAGTCGGATTCGGATTCGTTGACGTCCGGCACGAGGACCTCGACCCCCATCGACCGACACTCGTTCAAATAGATCGCGGTCCGGTCCTTGTCACGCTTGGTGGACGTGAGCAGCGCGGCCATGTACTCGGCCGGATGATGAGCCTTGAGATAGGCCGTCTGGAACGCGACATAGGCGTAGCAGGCCGAGTGGCTGAGGTTGAAGCCGTATCCGGCGAACGGCTCGATGGCGTCCCAGAGATCGCGTCCGAGTTGTTCGGGGTGGCCCTGGGTGACGCAGCCGGCGACGAACTTCTCCTTCTCGGCAGCCATGACCGAGCTGATCTTCTTGCCCATGGCCTTCCGGAAGTTGTCCGCTTCGGACATGGAGTAGCCGGCCAGGTCGCGGGCCACCTGCATCACCTGTTCCTGGTAGGTGATGATTCCGTACGTGCTCTCCAGGAACGGCTCGGTGGCCGGATGTGGGTACTCGACGGCGGCCCGGCCATTCTTGCGGTCGGCGTAGGCGTTGTGCATGTTCATGCCCATCGGTCCGGGCCGGTACAACGCATTCACGGCGATGATGTGCTCGAACGTCTCCGGTTGGAGCGAGCGGATCAGGGCGCGCATCGGCCCACCCTCGAGCTGAAAGACCCCGATCGTGTCGGCCCGCTGGAGGAGCCGGAACGTCTCCGGGTCCGCCAGGTCGACGCCGTCGATGTCGATCCGTGCGCCGGTGGTCTTCTCGATGAGTTCGAGACACCGCTCGATCGTGGAGAGATTCCGCAGACCCAGGAAGTCCATCTTCAGCAGACCAAGCGCTTCGACTGCGCCCATCTCGTATTGGGTGACGACCTCGGAGTCCTCCCCCTTCTGCTGAATCGGGATCACCTCTTCGAGCGGCTTGGGGGCGATGACCACCGCGGCGGCGTGGATGGAGTCCTGTCGGCGAAGACCCTCCAGGCCCTTGGCGGCGTCGACGACCCGCCGAACCTGCTCGGCCGGAAAGCGCACCTTGGTGGCGTCGTTCGCTTCGCGAACCCCGTGGGCGTACGCGTCCCGGAGCCCGGCGGCATTGGAGTACCAGTCCTTGACCGAGGCGTCGGCATCTGCGCCGGGAGGTTCGAGGCACTGCGCGAGTGCGGCGTCCCTCCCGAGGATCGACGGCGGCATCAGCTTGGCGACCGCGTCTCCCAGCGAGTACGGATAGCCGAAGACGCGGGCGGCGTCCCGGATCGCCTGTTTCCCCTTGATCGTCGAGAACGTGATGATCTGCGCCACGTGGTCCGACCCGTACCGCTCGGCGGCGTACCGAATCATGTCGCCCCGGTACCGCTCGTCGAAGTCCATGTCGATGTCGGGCATCTGTTTGCGGCCCGGATTCAGGAAGCGCTCGAAGATCATGCCGTACCGGAGGGGATCGAGATCGGTGATCTCCAAGCAATAGGCAACGATCGACCCGGCGGCCGAGCCACGCCCCGGTCCGACCCGAATCCCCCGGTCCCGGGCGTATCGGATGAGGTCCCAGACGATCAGGAAGTAGGCCGGGAACCCCATCTCGCCGATGACCTTCAGCTCATGCTCGATCCGCTCCCGGACCTCGTCGGCCAGCGGGTCGCCGTAACGCCGGCGTGCACCTTCGAAGACCAGCCGCTCGAGGTACGTCGCTTCGGTCTCTCCCCGCGGAACGGGGAACTCGGGCAACAACGTCTGATCGAAGTCCAGCCGGACGTCACAGCGCTCGGCGATGAGCAGTGAGTTGTCGCACGCGGCCGGGTACTGATCCTCCGGGAACAGCGCCCGCATCTCCCGGGCGGTCTTGAGGTAGAAGTCCGTGCCCTGGAACGCGAATCGACCCGGCTCGTCCTTGGTGGCACCGGTTTGAATGCACAACAGGACGTCGTGAGCCTCCGCCTCGTCGGCGGTGGTGTAGTGGGCATCGTTGGTCGCCAGCAGCGGAGCGCCGATACGGCGAGCGATGTCCAGGAGGTCGGGCATGATCCGCCGCTGCGCCTCGATTCCGTGATCCTGGATCTCGATGAAGAAGTTGTCGCGCCCGAAGATGTCCTGATACGCCGCCGCCGCCGCCAGCGCCGCATCGAAGTCACGGATCGCGGACTGATTCCCCTCCTCCGTCGACGCATCGGGGGCGAGCAGCTGAGCAACCTCACCGCCCAGGCAACCGGACGTGGCGATGATGCCCGACGCGTGCTCGGCGAGCAGTTCCTTGTCCATCCTGGGCTTGTAGTAATACCCCTCGAGAAACGCCCGGGACGAGAGCTTCATCAGGTTGCGATAGCCGACTTCGTTCTCGGCGTACATCAGAAGGTGATGCCGGACGTTCTCGGATCGCACCGGCCGCTCGAAACGCGAACCGGGCGTCGTGTACGCCTCGATGCCGATGATCGGCCTGATGCCGGCTCGCTGGGCTGCCCGAGAGAAGTCGACGACGCCGTACAGCACCCCGTGGTCGGTGATCGCCAATGCCGGTTGCCCGTCGGCAGCCACCGCCGCCACCGCCTCGGTCACCCGTGCTGCGCCGTCCAGCATGGAGAACTCGGTGTGAACGTGAAGATGGGCGAAGGAGTCGGACATCGCGAAATCGAAGTTACATTCGTGTGATTCGGTGTGGGTCGACCCTACCAGCGGGCGATCCTCGACCGGCCTCGACCGGCGGTCAGCCGGAGACGACCGGTGCGATCAGCCCGACGGCAGATTGAGAGCGGTCAGAACCGCCGCCACCAGGATGGTGGCGGCGATGGCCACCCGCATGGTTTCGGTCCTACGTTGCGCGGGAACCGAGCCCCACAGCCAGGCGATGGTCAAGCCGGCCAACAGTCCCCCGAGGTGGGCCTGCCACGAGACCTGAGGGAGGAAGAACGGAACCGCGGCGTTGATGAGGAGCAAGAAACCGAGCTGGTTGAGGACGCCGCGTCCCCAGGTGGTCGATCGTCCCCGGATGGCCGGCGCCAGCCAGGTCCCGACCAGTCCGAACACCGCCCCGGACGCACCCACGCTGGGGACCTCGGGGCCGAACGCCATCGCAAAGAGGCTTCCCACCGCGGCACACGCCAGGAACAGAGCGGCGTAGGAGAACGACCCGATCGACTTCTCGAGGTGGAGCCCCAGCTGATAGGTCAGCAGCATGTTGAACCCGACATGGACGAACCCGGCGTGGACCAGCACCACCGTGAGGAGACGCCACCACTCGCCGAGTTCCACCAGGGGTCCGAACATGGCGGCGTTCTCGAAGAACACCGACCTCCACGCGACGGGCGAGACGAACCCCACCAGCTGGATCCCGACGGCGACCGCGATGAGCCCATAGGTCACCGGAGCGGCCCGCCAATCGGTCCGGGACCGCTCCCCCACCCGCACGACCCGCTGGGTGCCTTCGGTCCGGAGGCACTCCGGGCACCGCTGTCCGACGGCGGCCTCATGGGTGCACTCGGGGCAGATCGGCCGTCCACAGCGGGAGCACGCCAGTCGTCCTGGTCGATCCGGGTGGCGGTAGCAGGCGGTCTCGGTGCTCATGGAACTCCGGCTCCATTGGGGAGCACCGCTTCGAGATCGGCCGGCAGCGGGCACTGGAACTCGAGCCACTCCCCGGTCAGCGGATGGTCGAACGCCAGCCGCGTGGCGTGGAGGAAGACCCGCGGGGGTTGGATTCGGTGGGGCCGGCCGTAGACCCGATCACCGATCACCGGATGCCCGATCGAAGCCATGTGTACGCGGATCTGGTGAGTCCGGCCCGTCTCCAGCCGAACCGACAGCAGCGTGGCGGACGCCTCGGACCACTCCGACAATCGCTCGTAATGGGTTCGGGCGGGGCGACCTCCGGCTCGCACGATGCGTCGCGTGGGACGAGCGGGGTCCGTTCCGATCGGGGCGTCGATCGTCCCCAGCGGCGTCTCGAACAGCCCATCGACCAGCGCCACGTACCGCCGATCGACCGCCCGCTTCCGGATCGCCGACGTCAACGCCTCGTGGGCGTCCGACGTCCGGGCCACGACCATGAGGCCGCTCGTGTCGCGGTCGAGTCGGTGCACGATTCCCCAGCGATCCTGTTCACCGACACCGCGAAGGTCGGGGTAGCGATGCAACAGTCCGGCAGCCAGCGTGGGCGACCGGGTCGCCGCCCCGGGGTGGACGGTCAACCGCGGTGGCTTGTCGACGACGATCAGCGCGTCATCCTCGAAGACGACTTCGAACGCAACCTCGGTGGGCACCAGGATGTCGACCGCTGCGAAGGGCTGGAACTGGATGCGGGCGCCGGCCGGGAGCCGCTGCCGCCGGCCGACCGCCTGCCCGTCGCAGACCACCCGCTCCCGCTCGAACAGTCGACGAGCCTCGGCTCGGCTGAGGTTGCCGAGCTTGGCCACGATGCGGTCCGCCCGCTCGCCGGCCAGGTCATCCGGTACGAGAATCGACACGGGCTTCTCCCCGACGCCGGCCGGGTCACTCACCGGGTCACTCACCGGATCACTCACTGGTCACCGACCGGTGCTCGTCACGCCGTCGGCCGGAGTCGGCTCGCCTGCCGGCTGCTTCCAGGCGAGCACCAGCAGGAGCACGACGGCCACGGTGACGGCAGAGTCGGCCACGTTGAACACGGGGAAGTCCGGCACTCGAATCCAATCGACCACATGCCCATCGAGCAGTCCGTCTCCCCGGAGGATTCGATCCGTCAGATTGCCGAGGGCACCGCCCAAGATGAGTCCGAAGGCCACCGCCTCCCACCTGGGACGCGGGTACCGGAGGGCGAGGATTATCACCACCGCCGCCACCGCCGCCACCACACCCAACACCGGGCCGGCTCCTTGGAAGAACGAGAAGGCCGCCCCGGGGTTCTCCGTGAAGGTGAACCACAGCCAGCCGGGCACCACCGTCACCGGATCCTCGGCGAAACGCGTCACCGAGATCCATTTCGTCACCTGATCGGCGATGACGACCGCCGCGGCGACGCCGAGGCCGAGCAGCGGGCGTTCCCGCAGCCGAGCGCTCACGTCAGCGTCGAGATGCGCAGGTGACGCACGTGCTGGCGTAGGGCAGAACCTCGAGACGGGCTTCGGGGATGGGCTCGCCGCAGGACTCGCAGAAGCCATAGGTGCCTGCCTCGACCCGTCTGAGGGCCTGCTCTACCTTGTTGAGCAGATCGGCGGCGTTGCGCTCCAGGGAGAGTTCCTTCTCGTACTCGAACTTGAGGGATCCGGCGTCGGCACTCCCGGGGTCGGAGCTCCGATCCGACGACGTCTCGGTCGCTCGCGCCTCCTCCATCTCGCGCTCGTGCTCGGCGATCAGATCGGCGAGACGCTGCCGCTCGTCTTCGAGCTTGGACTTGAAGCGCTTGAGCTTTTTGGCCGCCATCCTCTTCGGCACGTTGTCACCTCCACGGGCGGGCCGAAACCTTACTCTGATCGCGGCCATATCAGAGCCTCCGGGAGGCCGAAATGGGCTTCTGAAGCCTCGAGCGTCCTCGTTACCATCACAGCCTCGATGAGCACCCCTTCCGCATCAGAGCCGCCGTTCAAGCGGGTCGACCCTCAGGTCGACCTCCCCGCCATGGAGGAGGAGGTACTCGACCGGTGGGATCGAATCGGCGCCTTTGTCACCTCGGTCGAGATGCGCCCGGAGGATCGCCGCTACGTGTTCTACGACGGGCCACCGTTCGCCAATGGCAACCCGCACTACGGACACATCCTGGCCGGGATCATCAAGGACGTCGTTCCCCGGTACTGGACGATGCGGGGGTATCGGGTCGAGCGGCGGTTCGGGTGGGACACGCACGGGTTGCCCGTCGAGATGGAGGTCGAGAAGGCGCTGGGGATCTCGGGCCCTCGTCAGATCTCGGAGTACGGCGTCGATCGCTTCAACGAGGCGTGCCGGGCCCTCGTCGAGAACACGGCCGAGGGTTGGGAGTCGATGGTGCGGCGAATGGGCCGCTGGGTCGACATGGAGAACGACTACAAGACCATGGACGTCGACTTCATGGAGTCGGTGTGGTGGGTCTTCGCCCAACTCTGGGACAAGGGCTTGATCTACAAGGATTTCAAGGTGCTCCCCTACTCGTGGGGTGCGACCACCCCCCTCTCCAACTTCGAGGCGAACCTCGACTATCGAGATGTCGACGACCCCTCCATCACGTTGAAGCTGGCGGTCGTCGAAGGCAACGAGACGGTCCCTGCCGGCGACTTCCTCGTCGTTTGGACGACGACGCCGTGGACGCTGCCCGGCAACCTGGCGGTGGCGGTTGGCGAGGATGTCCCGTATGCCCGCGTCTCGGTCGGTGGCGAACACTGGTGGGTCGCCGAAGACCTCGTGTCCGACCTCCCGGTGGACGGCGACATGGTGGCGACCGCAGCCGGTTCGTCGCTGCTCGGGGTCTCGTACCGGCCACCGTTCGATTTCTTCGGCGAGGAACGGGACCGGGGGGCGTTCCGGGTCATCACGTCGACGGACGTGACCACCGATGAGGGAACCGGCCTCGTCCACATGGCGCCCGCCTATGGCGAAGCGGACTTTCTGGCGCTTCAGGCGGCCGGCCTGCACGTCCTGGTGGATCCGGTCGATGCCGAAGGACGGTTCACCGACCAGGTTCCACCGGTTGCGGGCCAGAACATCAAGGACGCCGACAAGACGCTGACCCGCCTCCTCAAGGAGGCCGGCGTCCTCATCCACCACGGACAGATCCGCCACTCGTATCCGTTCTGCTACCGAACCGGCACGCCGCTCATCTACAAGGCCATCCCCACCTGGTTCGTCCGGGTCGAGGGCATGAGAGACCGGATGGTCGAGCTCAACGACGACATCCATTGGGTCCCCGAGTACGTAGGAGATCGTCGCTTCGGGAATTGGCTGGAGGGCGCTCGGGATTGGGCGATCTCGCGCAACCGCTACTGGGGCTCGTGTATCCCGGTGTGGGAGTGCGACAGCTGTGACGAAGCGGTCTGTGTCGGTTCGCTCGACGAGCTCGAGCGACGTGCCGGTGTGCGCCCCGACGACATCCACAAGCATGTCGTCGACCCGATCACCTGGCCGTGCACGGACTGTGACGGAACCATGCACCGGGTGCCCGAGGTACTCGATTGCTGGTTCGAGTCGGGGTCGATGCCCTACGCCCAGATCCACTACCCCTTCGAGAACCGTGATGTGTTCGAGGAGACGTATCCGGCTCAATTCATCGCCGAAGGGCTCGACCAAACCCGCGGATGGTTCTACACCCTGCACGTGCTGGCGACCGCACTCTTCGAGCAGCCGTCGTTCCGCAATTGTGTCGTCAACGGAATGATCCTGGCCGAGGACGGCCGGAAGATGTCCAAGAGCCTCCGCAACTACCCGGACCCGATGGAGGTCTTCGGGACCCACGGCGCCGATGCCGTTCGGGCGTTCCTCGTGAACTCACCGGTGTTGCGAGCCGAGCCGCTCCGGTTCTCCGAGGACGGGGTTCGCAACGTGGTCCGGACGGTGCTGCTTCCGCTGTGGAACACCTATTCGTTCTTCACGACATATGCCGAGGCCGACGGAATCGACTTGGCCGACATCCGTTCGGCGCCTCCGGTGTCGGAACGGCCGGAGATCGACCGGTGGATCCTGTCGGTGCTGCAGTCATTGGTCGCCGAGGTCAACCGTCAGATGGAGGGCTACTACCTGTATGCGGTGGTGCCACCGACACTGGCATTCATCGACGATCTCACCAACTGGTACGTCCGCCGGTCCCGACGCCGGTTCTGGGCGGCACGCTCCGGCGAAGGCAACGATCACGACAAGCTGGCTGCCTTCGCGACGCTGTACGAAGTGCTGACGACCTTCGTCAAGGTCCTCGCTCCGGTGCTCCCGTTCATCACCGAGCGGATCTACTGGGGATTGGTCGCCAACCTCGACGAGTCTGCGCCGGCCAGCGTCCACCACTGCGATTTCCCCAAGGCGGATGCGCTCCTCATCGACGGTCCGCTGGAAACCCATATCGCCGCCATCCGAACGATCGTGGGCCTGGGGCGGGCCTTGCGGAAACAGCACGGGCTCCGGGTGCGGCAACCCTTGCGAAGCGTGTCGGTTCTCTCCCACGACCAATCGATCGCCGATGCCGTCCGTTCGCACGGTGAGCTCATCGCCGAAGAGCTGAACGTTCGTTCGGTCGAGATCGAGGCCGACGAGACCCACCTGGTCGAGCTGTCGGCCAAATGCGACTTCCGAGCGCTGGGGTCGCGGCTGGGCCCCAAGATGCGGGAGGTGGCGGCAGCCGTCGCCGCACTGGACGGCGCCGAGGTCGCCGAAGCACTCGACCGTGGCTGGCTGGAGGTCGGCGGAGAGCGAATCGAAGCCTCCGAGTTGGTGATCGACCGCACGCCGCGCGACGGGATGGTCGTCCAGAGCGAAGGTGGGCTCGGCGTCGCGCTCGATGTCACCCTCGACGAGGGGCTGGTCGCCGAGGGTCTGGCGCGAGAGGTGGTCAGCCGAGTGCAAGCACATCGCCGGCATTTGGATCTCGCTGTGACCGATCGAATCGATCTCCGCTGGCAGACGGCCGACCCGGGCCTGGCCGCCGCCATCGAGGCGCATGCCGACATCATCGCGGCGGAGGTCCTGGCTGTGTCGATCCGTCAGTCGGCCGACGAAAGCCTCGTCGCGATGGATCCGATCGAGGGCGCCGAGCTGTCGATCGGCATCGCCCCGGTCTGAGCGCCTGTGCCGCCACGGCGGCCGGCGCATCGTGGGTGTCGAATCCGGGTCCCCGGTTCCGTAGCCATGGTGAACGCCGTCATACCGAAGGCCGAATCCGGGAGGACCCAATGAAGCTCATCATCGCCACCGCAATCGTTCTGGCGTTGGGGAGCGGTGCGCCGGCCTCCGCAGCCGACGACGGGGTCGCCGTTCGGCGGGCCCGGTACACGGCGTCCGGTCTGGCCGGCCATCCGGCCCCGACTGCGGGTTCGTCTCCGACGTGACGTACGGCCACCGCCTCGGCGCTCGAGAACAACACCATCTGAGCGGGGCACGGCCCGACACCGATTACCAGATCAGCGCCCACATCCATTTCTCCACGTTCTGTGATCCGACCGATCTGGCCGGAGTGGTTTCGGTGCCGGTCGGCACCCTCTCGACCAACACCTCCGGCGCCGGCCAGGCCACGATCCGATTCCCCGGGGCGGCGCTGGCGGACGCTCCGCCGGTGTTCTGGGTCCGCTGGACCCTGGAAGCACCCGGGGGGACCGCCTACCGCTCCAACTGCGTGAGCGTCGAGGTGGGATCATGACGGAGGGGACGGGCCACCGTCGACCGACCCAGATCATGGCTGGGTGTCGGCCCGAATCGAGCCAGGAGGAACGACCATGAAGTACGTCATGTTGCTCCATCTCCCCGACGACTACATGACATCGTGGAGCGAAGAAGAGGCTGCCGGTCATCAGCGTGAGTACCGGGCATACAAGGAGCGCTTGGCCGCCCAGGGCGTCTTCCTGTCCGGCGAGGCGCTCCAGCCGGCCGACATCACGACCTCGGTGCGGGTGCGTGACGACTCCGTGGTGATCTCCGACGGACCATTCGCCGAGCTGGCCGAGCAGGTCGGCGGCTTCTACCTGTGCGAGTGTCGTGACCTCGACCACGCCATCGAAGTCGCGGCCGGGATCCCTGGCGCCCGATATGGCACGGTCGAGGTCCGGCCGGTGTTCGACTACGAGGCCCTCCTCGACGAATGACCGCGGCGCGCGAGGTCGAACGGATCTTTCGAGAGGAGTACGGCCGGGTATTCGCCGGCCTCGTTCGGTCGTTCGGCGACTTCTCCATCGTCGAAGACGCCATCCAGGATGCTCTGATCGCCGCGCTCGCCCGGTGGACGGACGGGTTGCCGCCCAATCCGGGCGGGTGGATCACGATCACGGCGCGCCGCAAGATCATCGACCGCCTTCGATCCCGCGATGCCCAAGACCGGGCGGTGGGAACCATGCGGCGGCTGACCCCCTCCTCGGACGAGATCGTGATCGAAGACTCATCGCTGACCGACGACCGGCTGAAACTGATCTTCACGTGCTGTCACCCGGCATTGGGATCGGAGAGTCGGGTGGCGCTCACCCTCAGGACGGTGGGCGGGTTGACGACCGGGGAGGTCGCCGCTGCACTCCTGGTCTCGACGCCGGCCATGGCCCAGCGCCTGGTCCGCGCCAAACGGAAGATCCGGGATGCGGGAATACCGTTCCGGATTCCCGACGACCACGAGCTGCCCGACCGATTGAACGGTGTCTTGGCCGTCGTCTACCTGATCTTCAACGAAGGCTATGCGGCGTCCAGTGGCGAGTCCCAGACGCGAATCGAGCTGAGCGACGAGGCGATCCGGCTGGGGCGACTGCTCGCGGCGCTCATGCCCGACGAACCCGAGGTTCTGGGCCTGTGCGCCTTGATGATCCTCCACAATGCCCGCCGCGCCGCCCGGACCGATTGCGATGGTGCGCTCGTGCCGCTGTCCGACCAGGACCGGAGTCGATGGGATCGCCGTGCCATCGACGAGGGCGTCATGCTCCTCGACCGAGCCATGCGGATGGGTCGATCGGGGCCATACCAGCTGCAGGCGGCGATCTCGGCCCTCCACTGCGAGGCATCGACGGCGACCGCCACCGATTGGGCACAGATCGAGCGGCTCTACGCCGACCTGGTCGATCGCTGGCCCTCCCCCGTGGCCCAGCTGGGGTGGGCGTACGCCGCCGGTGCCGCCGGCGATCCAGAGCGAGGTCTCGAACTGCTGGGACCGCTCGCCGACCGATGTGCGGAGGATCATCGCTGGCATGCCGTCCGTGCCGAGCTGCTGATCCAGAAGAACGACCTGGCTGCCGCGAGACGAGCCATCCGGCGAGCTTCCGAGCTCGCCGTCAACCAGGCAGAGCGTCGGCATCTCGAACGGAGGTCGGCGTCGCTTCGGCCCTGACGGTCGCCGTCCTGACGAAATCATCCCTCCGAACGAGCCGCCGCTCATCGGATCGACCGAGGACATCCGGCCATCGCCTGCATACCATTCCGGCCATGGCCCGACCGAATGCCACCCTCAGCCTGCCTCCGTTGGTCTTCGATGGACTCCTCGCCGTGGCACTCTTCGCCTTTTCCTTCGTCAGCCGCCTGGAGGTCGACGCCGACACGCTGGCCCCATTCCGGCGGGAGCCGGACGGGCTGAACCTCTTGCTGACGGCGCTGATGACCTTGCCGCTGGTTCTGCGCCGAGTTCATCCGATCCCGGTCTTCGTGTTGACGTTGCTGACCTGGGGCGCCGACCGCGTGCTCGACTATCCGGCCACGACGAGCAGTGCGGCGGTCGTGCTGGTCTTCCACTCGATCGGATCGGAACTCCCCCGGCGGATGTCCACCGCCATCGGGGTTCCAGTGGTCGTGGCCGTCTCCGCCTTCACGGTCCTGGGCGCTGTCACCCTCGAGTCGGTGACCTGGGGCAGTGCCGTGTTCACATTGCTGGCCACCGCCGTTCCGCTCTTGTTGGGGCGTGAGGTTCACGAACGGCGCCGCCGTTTCACCGAACTCGAGGAGCGGGCCGAGCGCGCCGAAAGAGAGCGGGAAGCTCGAGCCAAACAGGCGGTCGCCGACGAACGAGCCCGGATCGCTCGCGAACTGCACGATGTGGTTGCCCATCAGATGACGGTGATGACCCTTCAAGCGGAAGGTGCCCATCGCGTCGCCGGCAGTTCTGATCCTCGCATCGTGGAAGCGCTCGGCGTCATCCGCGATGCCGGGCGTGAAGCCCTCGGAGAGATGCGTCGGATGGTGGGGCTCCTTCGGGATCCGGACGCCGCGACGCCGGACATGGCGCCCCTGCCGCAGCTCTCAGACCTCGACACCCTCATCGCGGGGATCGAGCGGGCCGGGGTGCCGGTCGACTTCTCGGTCAGCGGCACTCCCCACAAGCTCGGTGAGGGCATCGAGCTGTCGGTGTTCCGCATCGTCCAGGAATCGCTCACCAACGCCGTCCGGCACGGAGGTCCCGGTGTGTCGGCGACGGTCGCGATCCACTACGGCGACGACCGGCTCGATGTCTCCGTTCGAGACGACGGGCGCGGCGCGGCAAACCGAGACGAGAATGGCGACGGCCACGGACTCGTCGGGATGCGCGAACGGGTCGCCGTCCTCGGGGGCACGTTCACGGCAGGACCAAGGCCCGGTGGTGGATTCGAGATCGAGGCGAGCCTGCCGGTCGAGACCACGACGGAGGGCAATTGATCAACGTCCTGCTGGCCGACGACCAGGCGATGATCCGGTCGGGGATCAGACTGATCCTGGAGTCCGAGCCGGACATCGTGGTCGTGGCCGAGGCCGACAACGGCGAAGAGGCCATCCGACTGAGCCGCCGGGAGCGGCCCGATGTGATCCTGATGGATGTTCGGATGCCGGTCATGGACGGCATCGAGGCGACCCGTCGCCTCACCGAGGTCCTCCCCGACTCACGGGTGGTGGTCCTGACGACGTTCGATCTCGACGACTACGTCTACGGAGCCCTCCGGGCCGGTGCCAGCGGGTTCCTGCTCAAGGACGCCGGCGGCGACCAGCTCATCCACGCCGTTCGGGTCGTGGCCGGCGGCGACGCGTTGATCGCCCCGGCCGTGACCAAGCGACTCATCGCCGATTTCGCCGGGCGGCCGGAGCCGCCCAGCGTTTCCGGGCTCGACGATCTCACCGACCGCGAACGTGAGGTACTCCTCCTGATGTCGCAGGGAATGTCCAACTCCGAGATCGCCGAGGCGCTGTTCGTGTCGGAGACGACGGTCAAGACCCACGTCTCCAGTGTGCTGACCAAGCTCGGAGTCCGCGATCGGGTACAGGCGGTGATCGCCGCCTACCAAGCCGGACTCGCCGGCACGTAGGTCGGCCCTCCTCCGGCAGGAGGATTCCTCCGGCCATCGGTCATCCGTTCGACCCATGGGTGAACCGATCTCCTGTCCGATGACGCGCGACTCGAGGTCACTGACGATTGCAGGAAGCGATCAGAAGGAGACGCACATGACGATTGCACCAGATCGAATCGAGACCGAAATCGCCGCTCGGATGGAGGAGGGGGTCAAGACCTATGGAGCCGGTCTCGCCGAGGTACGCGCGTTGGACGGTGTCGACATCGGGTTCGAGCGGGGACGCTTCACGGCGATCATGGGCCCGTCGGGCTCCGGCAAGTCGACCCTCCTGCACACGCTGGCCGGCCTCGACACGCTCGATTCGGGCAGGGTCTACCTGGGCTCCACCGAACTCGGGGGCCTCTCCGACCGCGATCTCACCGTCCTCCGACGCGAGAAGCTGGGATTCGTCTTCCAATCGTTCAACCTGATCCCAACCCTCACTGCCGAAGAGAACATCGTCCTGCCGCTGACCATCGCCGGAGGAAAGGCGGATCCCGAGTGGTTCGACACGGTGGTCCAAATTCTCGGTCTCGGCGATCGGCTGGCCCACCGGCCGTCGGAGCTCTCCGGGGGCCAGCAGCAGCGAGTTGCGGCCGCCCGGGCCCTCGTGTCCCGTCCCGAGATGATCTTCGCCGATGAACCGTCGGGGAATCTCGATTCGCGCTCGGGTGCCGAGCTCCTTGGTTTCATGCGCCGGGCCGTCCGCGAGCTGGAGCAGACGATCGTGATGGTCACGCACGATCCGTTGGCCGCCGGCTACTCCGATCGGGTGGTGTTCCTCAGCGATGGCCGGGTCGTGGACCAGATGCACGATCCCACCCCCGAGCTCGTCATCGACCACATGAAGACCCTGGGAGGCTGAACATGTTGCGTACAGCTTGGAAGAGCTTCGCCGCCAACCGCACCCGTATGATCCTGACGGCGCTCTCCGTCGTTCTCGGCGTCGCATTCGTCGCCGGATCATTCGTCTTCACGGACACCATCAATGCCCGCTTCGAGACGTTGTTCTCGGACGTCTACGCCGGTGTCGACGCCACGGTTCGGTCGGATGCCACCGGCTCGACCGCCTCCTTCGATGAGTCGGTGCTGGCCGATGTGGCCGGCGTCGACGGCGTTTCGGTCGCCGCCGGCGCCGTCTCGGGCTTCGCTCAGGTCATCGACCCGACCGGTGAACCGATCGGTGGACAGGGACCACCGACGCTCGGCTTCTCGTGGGTCGACGAGGCGAGCCTGAATGCCCTCCGGATCGACCCGGAGAATGGCAGGCCGCCGACCGCGCCGGGTGAGGTGGCGATCGACGTCGCCACCGCGGAAGCCAACGGCTTCTCCGTCGGCGACCAGATCGACGTCCAGACCCGAGGTGGGGTGGAGCAGTTCGCGCTGGTGGGCCTGGCCAACTTCGGGACCGAGGACAATCTGGCGGGGGCGACGCTCACCGCGTTCGAGCTGACCGACGCACAGCGTCTGTTTGGGCTGGAAGGTCGACTGACCAGCATCGACGTTCTGGCCGAACCTGAGATCGCCGCCGAGGAGCTGATCGCCCGCGTCGGGGCGGTGGTCCCTTCCGGAGCGGAGGTGGTCACGGGCGAGCAGCAAACGCTCGAAGAGATCGATGAGGTGACCGCCGGGCTCGGTTTCCTGGGAAATGCCTTGCTGGCCTTTGCCGGCGTGGCCATCTTCGTCGGCGCATTCGTCATCCAGAACACGTTCCGGATCACCGTCGCCCAGCGGGTTCGCGAACTGGCGCTGCTGCGGGCGATCGGCGCGACGGGATCGCAAATCATCACGATGGTGCTCGCGGAGGCGGCCACCCTGGCCGTCCTCGCCTCGGCAGTCGGCGTGGCGGCGGGTCTGGGCATCTCCGAACTCATCGCCGGGGGAATGCGGGCACTCGGAATCGACCTTCCGGACGGTCCGTTGACGCTGGAGCCCCGGACGATCCTCGTGGCGATGGCGGTGGGGATAGTGGTGACGATGGTCGCGGCAGTGCTGCCGGCTCGGCGGGCATCGATGATCGCACCGGTCGCCGCCTTGTCGGAGGGCTCTGCACCATCGACACCTCACAGCCTCCGAACCCGAACATGGCTGGGCGGTGCGCTCACCGCCGCCGGTGTCGCAACCATGGGAATCGGCCTGCTGGCCGAGAATGGAGCCGGCCTGGCGCTGGTGGCGGCTGGGGCGGTCGGAGTCTTCCTCGGGCTCTCGACCCTCGCACCCCTGGTGGCACGGCCGGTCGCCCGGGTCATCTCGGCCCCGTTCCGAGGGATCTCCGCCAAGCTCGCTCGCGAGAACACGATCCGTCAGCCTCGTCGGACCGCATCGACGGCCTCGGCGCTGATGATCGGGGTGGCGTTGGTCGTCTTCGTCTCGATCTTCGCTGCCAGTATTCGAGCATCGGTCGCAGACACGGTCGACTCGGCCTTCCCGGCGGACCTGGCTCTGACGTCCTCGAACCTCACCGTCGGTCTGTCGGCTGCGGCGCTGGAGGAGCTGCGCAGCACACCCGAAATCGAGACGATCTCGGCCGTGAGCGCCGGACACTTCGAGATCGCTGCGATCGAGCGCAACGTGGCGGGAGTCGATCCGGACACGATCGGTGCGGTCTACGACGCCGGTCCTTCGATCGCCTGGCACGATCTCGGCGATGGCATGCTCGTCCATGCCGACGTTCTCGACGAACAGGGTTGGGAAGTCGGCGACGTCGTCGATGTTCGGTACCACTCCGGCGAGTCGATCCCCACCGAGATCGCCGGGACCATCTCGGATCAGACCTTCGCCGGCTTCATCGTTTCGGCCGAAACGTTCCGGCGGCACATCGGCGACGACCAGATCCAGATCGCCTTCGCAGCACTCACCGACGGCGTGGCACTCGATGAGGGCGTGACCGCCGCCACGGGCGCACTGTCTGCGTTTCCGAACATCGACGTCAACACGAAGTCCGACCAGATCGCCCAAGCCGAGGCGAGCGTCGACCAGCTGGTGGCCCTGTTCTCGGGCTTGCTCAGCCTGGCCCTCCTCATCGCACTCTTCGGTATCGCCAACACCCTGGCGCTGTCGATCGTGGAACGCACCCGCGAGATCGGGTTGCTGAGGGCCGTGGGGATGGCGCGCCGGCAGGTTCGAACCATGATCCGTTGGGAGGCCGTCACCACCGCGCTGTTCGGAGCGGTGATGGGGGTCGGCATTGGAACCGCCATCGGCTTTGGTGTCGTGTCCTCACTGGCCGACGACGGCCTCGGCAGCCTCTCGATCCCGGGTGGGCAGCTGGCCGCATGGCTGGTGGTGTCGGCGATCGCCGGGGTGGCCGCATCGATCCTCCCGGCTCGCAAGGCGGCCCGGATGAACGTCCTTGCCGCGATCGCCCACGACTGATTGTCGCCAAGAATTGCGTGGCCGCGACCCACGGTTGGGGCCCTCCGGCAGACTGCCGGAGGTTGCCCCAGACCGGAGAACCGGAGATGTGGGTCTACTCTCCCGACTAGTCGACCGAGTGGCCGTAGGGCTCGATGTCGTCGAGGTCGGTCCGGCGCCACTCCGACGCTCGGTCCTCCTCCTGGCCCTTCCATTGGGTCGGCTTCCGAACCGGAAGGTCCGGCACCGCATCGGAGTCGGGGCCGAGAGCTCCCGGTCCAGCGTCTGCCTGGCCGGGATCGTCGTGGCCGGGCTCGTCGTGGCCGGGCTCGTCCCGGCTGGGATCACCGCTCGGTTCGTCGGCCGGCTCGGCGCTCGGCAGGTCGGCCGCCGACCGCTCGAAGGAAGTGAACAGGTCGTCGCCGCCGGCGTCGAGGTCACCGAGGGTCGGCGGCTCGACCGGATCGACCGGCTCCGACGGAGGTGAGTCCCATCCTTCGTCGACGTCGAGCACCGGGTCGACGGCGGCATCGTCGAGATCCTGGTCGTAGATCGCTCCCTCCAGTTCGGGGGAGGACGAGACGGGATCGAGCCCCGACGACACCGAACCATCGGCGTCGGGACCAGGTGAATCGACCGGCTCGGTGGTGTCCTGCCCTGTTTCGTCGGAGACCGATCTCGGGGGAAAGTCGTCGGTGGCGAACTGTGCCTCGGTCTGGTCGGCAGCCCTTTCCATCGAGTCCAGGTCGGCCTCCATGGATGTCACGAGGCCACCGATCCGGGTACGGAGCTCGGAGATTCCCGCTCGGATGTTGTCCACCTCCAACTGAAGCCGTGACCGTTCGAGTTCCCGCTTGGCGGCGACCTCGTCGGCTCGACGCCGCGCCTCTTCCACGATCCGATCGGCTTCGCGTCGCGCATCGGCGACCACCTGGTCTGCCGACCGTTGAGCGGCCAGCAACGCCCGCGAGATCTGCTCGTCCGTCTCGGTGTGTTTCGAGAGTTCCGTCTCGAGCCGGGACTGGCGCTCGGTCGAAGCCTTCAGCTGATCCTCGTGATGTTTCAGCGTCTTGACGACGTTGTCGAGGAACTGATCGACCTCATCGAGGTCGTAGCCACGCAGAGCGGTTCCAAAGGTCTTCTGTTGCACGTCGAGCGGCGTGAGGATCATCGATGCACCTCGATTCGGTTTGACCGCGTGGGATCGAGCTTACGAAGCACCGCTCCGGTGTCCAAGCATTCACCGCAACCCCCTTCCGGGTGCTCCGATGTCAGCAGATGATGCCGATGGCGAAGAACAGCACGAGCACGGAGAGATCGAGAGCGACGCCCCCGATCCGCAGCGGCGGGATCACCCGGCGGAGCGGCATCACCAACGGAAGGATGATGGTGTCGAGAAATCCGCGAACCCGTCCCAACACATGGTCGGACGGCACCTGGATCCAGCCCAGGATGATCCATGCCAGCAGCGCGTACGAGTAATACGTGAGAACCAGACAGATGATCCCGCCGCCGATCATGACGACTCCTCGACGCTGGGATGGGGAGGGCGCAACCGGTTCAACCCAGGTCCTCGTATGCCCCGAGATCGGCGAGACGCCGCTTCTCCCGATCCGACAGCTCCACTCCGGCCGGGGTGACGAGAACCAGCCCGGAGCCCACTTTCCGCATCTTCCCGTCGAGTACGTAGATGAGACCGGACGAGAAGTCGACCACCCGACGGGTCAGGTCCGAACCCGCCGACCGAAGGTCGAGGACCACCGGGACGCCGTCTCGGGTCCAGTCGGCCAGGATCTTGGCGTCACCGAACTCCTCGATCACGAGCACCGACGCCTGCGCATCGGTGGTGATCGACCGGACACCGGAACCGGTCGAGGTCCGCAGCGACGTTCGCTCCCCTGCCACGGGCTCGACCCGCTGCACGATTCTCGGCTCGGCAGAAGCCGAGGTACGCGACGACGAGGCAGGCGGTTCCACCCTTCGGCCCTCGGGTTCGGGTGCGACCGGCCGCAGGTTGCGGCCTTCGTCGAGTTGTCCGGAGCTCTGGGCAGGACCGTCGTATTCATACTCGATGCCCCCGGGCACGTCCTCATCGACGAGTCCCAGATACACCAATGCTTTCGAGAAGAGTGAAGACACGGATCAAAACCTCGTTTCAGTCGTCAAAGATAGCCCGCCCAGGCCGTATCACGGTGGCACCTTCCTCGATGGCGATCTCGAAGTCGTCGGTCATGCCCATCGACAGGTCCGTCACGCTGGGCCAGCGGTCGGCCAGCTCGTCGCGGATCGAGCGCAGCTCGACGAACGAGGGACGCGGATCGATCCCCAGCGGCGGGATCGCCATCACGCCTCGAACCTCGATACCCAGCTCGATGAAACGCCCGCAGGACTCCACCGCCTCGTCCGGGTCGACACCCCCCTTTTGCTCCTCTCGGCCGATGTTCACCTGGAGGAGCGCCGGTGGCGGCATTCCCGGTCCCTTGACCCATGCACGGGCCAGCGATGACCGATCGAGCGAGTGCAGGAGGCGGACGGTCGGACGGACCAGGCGAACCTTGTTCGACTGAAGCGGACCGACGAAGTGCCAGTGGATGTCGCTCGGGAGCACCGCCGCCTTCTCGGCCAGTTCCCGGGCCCGGTTCTCGCCGAAGTGTCGATGACCCTGGTCGTACAGCGCCTGGATCGCCTCGGCCGACCGTCCCTTGGAAACGATCACGACGGTCACCGAGGCGGTCGGACGACCGGCCCGGGAGCAGGCCGCCTCGATGCGCTTGCGAACCGACACCAGACTCATGGCCGGCTCGGACTCAGGTAGGCCATCGTCGCCAGGCGACGCGTGTCGCCGTCGCGACGATGGGAGAACCAACGGTCGTCATGTGCCGTACAGGTCTGGGTGCCACGTATCGGAAGGTCACCGAGCTGACGGCGCACCACTGCAGCCAGATCGACCGAGGTCGTACCCCACGTCGTGGTTCGCACTTCGTCCGGAAACGCGCCGGCCACTTCGGGACCGACCTCGAAGCAGCACGACCCGATGGCGGGCCCGAGCCGAGCCTCGGTGACGTCCACACCGGCCTCCTCCATGCGACGGAGCAGCGCCGGGACGACCCCGGCCGCCGCTCCTCGCCATCCGGCATGGGCGACGCCGATGCCCTGCCGGCCGACGAGGACCACCCCCAGGCAGTCGGCGGTGAACACCGCGATGGGAAGCTCCTCGGTCTGGGTGAAGATTGCATCGGCCTCACCGGCGTCGCCGGCATCCTCCACTTGCACGACGCCGGCCCCGTGGACCTGGCGGACCGTCGACCAACGGTCCGGTACCCCGAGCGCCGTCGAGAAACGCTTCCGGGCGGCCGGATCATGCCGCAGATCGCCGTCGGTTGCCGTGCTGAAAGCGACGATCGGTCGGTTCACCCCTCGACGAACGACGGGATGTCGAGTCCGTCGTCGTCCGCAGACGAAGATGAAGCTCTGGCGGGACGATCCTCGATGCGGCCGGCGTCTCTGACGGCATCGGAGGTGACGGGGTCATACCGGAGGCCACCGGCCCGCGCCCGCTTGCGATCGAAACCGGCGGCGATCACGGTGACGCGCATCTCCTCACCCAGCGACTCGTCGATCATCGCCCCGAAGATGATCTCGGCGTCGTCATCGGCGTGGTCGGCGACCACCTGGGCGGCGGTGGTGGCCTCGTGAAGACTCATCGAGTTCGGCCCTGCAACCGACAGCAGCAGGCCGCGGGCCCCTTCCATGGAGGTTTCCAGCATCGGGCTGGAGATCGCCCGCTGGGCAGCCTGGGCCGCCCGGTCGTCGCCGCTGGCCCGCCCGATACCCATCACCGCGGTGCCGGCGTCGTTCATGACGGTCTTGACGTCGGCGAAGTCGACGTTGATCAACCCAGGCGTGGTGATGAGGTTGGTGATCCCGGCGACTCCGTTGGTGAGGACCTCGTCGGCGAGCCGGAAGGTCTCGGTCATCGGCGCCTTGGGATCGCCGACCTCGAGCAGTCGGTCGTTGGGGATGACGATCAGGGTGTCGACCGCTTCCCGGAGCTCCTGGATGCCCTGCTCGGCGTGGAGGGCGCGACGCCGACCTTCGAAGCCGAACGGTCTGGTGACCACTCCCACGGTGAGGGCGCCCAAGGTCTTGGCCACCTCAGCCACGATGGGAGCGCCGCCGGTACCGGTGCCACCACCCTCGCCGGCCGTGATGAACACCATGTCGGCGCCCTTCAAGACCTCTTCGAGCTCCTCGCGATGTGCTTCGGCCGCCGCCCGTCCCACCTCCGGGTTGGCACCGGCTCCCAGACCCCGGGTCACTTCCCGACCCAAGTCCAGCTTGACGTCGGCGTCGGACATCAGCAGGGCCTGCGCGTCGGTGTTGAGCGCGATGAACTCGACGCCCCGCACTCCCGACTCGACCATCCGATTGACGGCGTTGACGCCGCCCCCTCCGACCCCGACCACCTTGATGACGGCCAGGTAGCCGCCGGATCCAAGGGACCCGGAACCGTAGGAACTGTTGCGTTGCGATGACATGGCGAGGACCTCGTTTGAGAGTGGGAAAAGCAAGGTTCAAGGTGACGTTTACCTGAAACCTTCACCGATGTAAACCTTTGCCGATTCAAGCTCAACTAGAAGTTGAGGGTGTGATGGCCAACCGTCCTGGCTCGACGATCAGGGGGAGGTCGTGGTGCTCTCCCCTGGTTGATCCGGCTGGCCGTCGGCGGTCGGCGGTCGAACCGAGGGTCGATCTGCCGACAAGACCGTGATGATCGAACCCGGCGCCGGAGCGCTGTCGATGACCGCCATCAGGGCAGCGGCCTTCTCGGCAGGCGGACCCGGGCGTCCGATCCGGACGACGTAGTGCCCGATGCGGCCTTCGACCTGACCGTCGACCACCGCCAACGACGTGACCGTGAGTACTTGCGGTGCCAGCGCATCCAGCAGCCGCAGCGTGTCTGTCACGACCGCATCGGTAGCCGTCTGGTCGAGGTCGAGCCCGAGCGCTTCCACCATCGGCAGCCCGTTCGGCGGATCCGACGGCCTTTCGAGAATGGTGCCGTCGGCGGCGGCCACGGCTCCCCCGGAAGAACCCCGCACCCACGCGACGGGCACTCGTTCGACGATCGATACCGAGACGGTTCCCGACCAGGACCTCGTGACGGCGACAGTCTCGATCCATGGATCGGCCAGCAGCCGGTCGGTCACCTCATCGACATCGACATCGATCAGCGGCGTGCCTGCCACCACGCCGGCGTCGGCGAGGAGTTCGACGACCGGCGCGCGGTCGGCACCGTCGACCACCACCTCGTCGACGTCGAGCAACGGCGATCGGAGCAGCCAGTAGACCCCGCCAACCGCGGCGGCCACCACGATGAGCACGAGGAGCCTGCGAATGTTTCGTCGCGCCCGCGACTCCTGCACCCTCCTCCGCCTGGCAGCGATACGCGGATCCATCAGCGCTCGAACGGTCCCACGAAGGCGATCTCGGGCTCCAGGTCCACATCGAACCGCTCGCGTACTGCCGTCCGCACACGGTTCATCAACGACCACAGATCGGCGGCGGTCGCGTCGGCACCGGCAACGAAGAAGTTGGCGTGGCGCTCCGAGACGGACGCACCACCGATGCGGAGTCCCTTCAGCCCGGCTGCGTCGATCAGGCGACCTGCCGCATCACCCGGTGGGTTCTTGAAGACGCTTCCGGCGTTCAGCGTCCCGCCCGGTTGATGTCGCTTTCTCCACCGGGTGACCTCCCGCATGGCACGCTCCCCCTCGCCGGCCGCTCCCGGGACGGTGCGGAAGCGGGCCGATACCACCACATCGGTCCGGTCGAGGTTCGAATGCCGGTACCCGAGATCCAGATCGACTGGCGTCCGCGTATCGATCCGGTCGGGTTCTCGGAAGGAGAGCACATCCGCGTCGACGAGCCACTCGGCGGTCTCCGAGCCGTGACAGCCGGCGTTCTGGTGGACTGCTCCACCGACGGAGCCGGGGATCCCCACACACCACTCCAGTCCCAGACCTCCGGCGGCGACCGCTTTCCTGGCGAGAATCGGGAGGGGCACGGCCGCTCCGGCCACCACGACCGGCATGTCCAGCCGGATTGCCCCGAACGAACCGGACAGCCGGACGACCAGACCGGGGAACCCGCGATCGGAGACGACCAGGTTGCTTCCGCGCCCGATGAACAGCAGCGGAAGCGAGGTGTGGGCAGCCCACCAGCGAGCCACCTCGATCAGCTCGGAGCGGTTGGCGGGCTCGGAGAAGTACTGCGCGGATCCGCCCAGCTTGTAGGTGGTCAGCCGGCCCAGAGGAACGTCACGCCGGATGATGCCATCGGCAGGCTGCCCGGTCACGACGCCCCCAGCCGTTCGATCTCGAGCAGCAACTCGACTGCGATGACCGTGATGTCGCCGGCGCCGAGGATGACCACCAGGTCGCCGGGTCTCGTCTCGGCGGCGACGGCGAGCGGAAGGTCGGCCATGTGCGGCACGTAGGACACGTCGATGTCGACGGTTCGAGCGGCGTCGGCGACCAGCGCTCCGGTCACTCCTGGCCGTGGGGTTTCCCGCGACCCGTAGATGTCGGTGACGAACACCCGGTCGGCGGCGGTGAGCGCTTCGGCGAACGCGCCGGCCAGCGCCTCTGTTCTCGAGTAGAGGTGAGGTTGGAAGACGGCGATCACTCGCCCCTCGGCGGTCAGCCGAGCCTCTGCCAGCGTCGCGGCGATCTCGGTTGGATGATGGGCGTAGTCGTCGATCACGGTGACGCCGGCCACGGTTCCCTTCCGTTCGAACCGCCGGGCCACGCCCCGAAAGGTCGCCACTCCGGACGCCGCCCTGATCGGGTCGTGGCCGAGTTCGGCCATCAACGCCACCACTCCCGCGGCGTTCAGCATCATGTGTGTGCCCGCTCGTGGCGCCTGCACGTCGAGGGCCCGACCTCCCCGGGCCAACACGAACCGTCCTGCAGCACCGGGCGTCACAGACCAGTGACGATCGGCGAAGGGGCCGTCGTCCCCGGAGCCGACTCCGTAGGTCGTCGCGCCGATCCGCTCGGCCAGGCGAGCGCCTCCCGGATCGTCCCGACAGACGACCACCGGCCCGTCGACCGAACGGGCAACCCGCTCGAACGCCGCCTCCACCTCGTCGTAGGAGCCGAAGTGGTCGAGGTGGTCGGCCTCGACATTCGTGACCATGAGGCCCCGAGCGTGGACATGCTCGAAGGTTCCGAACGCCTCGTCGATCTCGAGGACGAGCAGATCGTCCTGACCGACGACGGCATTCGTCCGGTACTCGACCAGCTCGCCTCCGATGACGAACGACGGGTCGAGGCCCACACTGCGAGTCGCCGCGATCAACATCCCGGTGCTGCTCGTCTTCCCATGAGTGCCGGTCGCTCCAATGGTCGGCACATCCGAGGTCAACGCATCGAGCAGCCGGGGTCGCCGCCAGACGACCACCCCCGCACGCTGGGCGGCGGTCAGCTCGGGGTCCGAGTCCGGTACCGCCGAGGAAGCAACCACCAGGTCTGCGTCCGCGACCGCGCCGGGGCGGTGCCCGGACCAGACATCCAGGCCGAGGTCGGAGAGGTCGGAAAGGGCGATGCCGCCGCGGAGGTCTGAGCCGGTGACCTGGTGGCCACGACCGGCCAGGATCTTGGCGAGGGCGCTCATCCCGGCGCCCGCCACGCCGATCACGTGAATCCTGCGGAAGGCCCTCAACTCGGACATCATGGCGCCATCATTGCCCGGGCGATCACCTTCCCCGCATCCGGGCGGGCGAGCGTTCGTGCCGCCGCGGCCATCGACTCCAGCCGAGACCGATCGGTCAAGAGGCTGCGAACGACTGCACCGAGTCCCGACAAGTCGTCCTCCTCGACGACGACGGCGGCACCGCGATCGACGAACGGTGCGGCGTTGGCCGCCTGGTGGCCGCCCGAGCCGAATCTGCCCGGCACGAGGACCGACGGCGTGGCGGTCACGCCCAACTCGGCGATACCACCTCCGGCTCGACAGACGACCAGATCACACGCGGCGTAGAACCACCGCATCTCCGTTTCGAAGCCGATCCTTCGCCATGCCATCACCCGCTCGCTCGACGGCTTCGAACCAGGCTCGAGATTTCGCGAACCGACCAAGTGCAAGAGCTGAACGGGTGGGCCTTCCCACGACTCGACCATGGCATCGACGGCGTCGTTGACGGCCTTCGCGCCGAGGCTCCCACCGAACACGCCGATGACCGGATGGTCATCGGACAACGCGTACCGCTCCAATGCGTCGCCTCGCAGCGCGGCTCGGTCGAACTCGGCGATCTCTCGCCGGACCGGGTTCCCGACCCAGTCGGCGCCGGGCAGGCCGGTCGTGACGGGGAAGGCACCGAACCGGCGCTCCGCCAGCCGACCGGCGATGCGATTGGCCAAACCTGCGGCGGCATTCTGTTCCGCCACCAGGAGGCGGCACCCCACCCGCCTGGCCGCCAACGCTGCGGGAATGGTCACGTATCCACCGAGGCCGAGCACCGATCGCACCTGCAGACGGCGGAGGAGCCGGGTCATTCCATCGACCGCCCGGATCACGACGATGGGCAGTACGAGATTCCGCGGCGAGAGTGAGCGAGACAGGCCCTGGACTTCGAATCGATGGAAAGAGAAGCCGGCCTCGGGGTACACGGTGGCCTCGAGCCGATCGCCGCCGACGAAATGGACCTCGGCGCGGGGAACACCGAGCGACACCAGTGCCTCCCCGACCGCCAGGCCCGGAAACACGTGACCGCCCGTTCCGGCCGCGGCGATCGCGTATGTCATCGGCGTCGGGATGGCCGCCGTCCGGTGGACGTCTGCCCTGAGGGCGAACGACCGGCTCGGGATCGGCCAGATCGTGGAGGGCTGGCAGCCGAGGGAGCGGCGGTTCGTCGAGATCGCCTTCGCGAGGTGGGTGCCGCGGCGATGGAGATGAGGACTCCCGCCACGGCCATCGAGATCGCCAAGGAGGTTCCGCCGTAGGAGACGAAGGGGAGCGTGACGCCGGTGATGGGGAGCACACCCAACACTCCGCCGACGTTGACCACCGCCTGGATGATGAACCATGCGGTCAGGCCGATCGCCAGCATTCGTCCAAAAGCGTCGCGAGCCCGGTTGGCGATCATCCAGCCGGTCGCAGCCAGCACCGCGAAGAGCGCGAGCACGACGCCGGCACCGACGATTCCCGTCTCCTCACCGATGATGGCGAAGATGAAGTCGGTGTGGGCGTTTGGCAGATAGAACCACCTGGCTCGACTGTTTCCCAGGCCCGAACCGAACAACCCACCCGTGCCCAACGCGTAATAGCCTTGGACCAGCTGCCAGGAATCGCCGGACGGGTCGGCCCATGGGTCGAGGAACGCCGTCAGACGGCGACTCCGCTCGCCGCCACCCGCCAGGATGAGGGTCAAGGCGGTGACGAAGCTGGTGGCGCTCGTGACCGTCACGAAGCGGAAGGGTGCCGCCGACACGGCGGCGACGGCCATCGCCGCTGCTCCCATGACGAGGACTGCTCCGACATCGGTCTGGAACATGATGAGCGCGGCGGGAAGTCCGACATACACGGCCATCGGGGCGAGGAAGTGGCCGAGGTCCCCCAGCGACCGATGCTTGCGCTCATAGGCCGCCGCCAACGACACGATCGCCGAGAACTTGGCGAGCTCGGCGGGTTGAAAGCTCACCGGCCCGAGATGCAGCCAGGACTTGGCACCGTTGACGACCGATCCCACCATCAGCACGACGACCAGCAGGATGAGCGAAACCGCCGTGAGCGGCACGGCCAGCTTCCGGTACCACTGGTAGGGGACGAACGCAGCGGTCAGCAGCGCCACCGTACCCAGGCCGAGGCCGAGAAGTTGACGCTTCAGGAAGTGGAACTGGTCGGCCTGACTCTGAATGGCAACGGCCGAACTCGCCGAGATCGTCGCCGCCAACCCGATGAGGATGAGCGCCGCCACGACGAGCAACAAGGTGGAGACGGTCCGATTGGTGGTCTTCACCCGCGCTTCGCGTCGCTGGATCGCGGAGCGGATCTCGGTGATGGAGGTCACCTTGCCCGTCATCTCGAGCCGCCTCCGCTGTTCGAGCGTTGATTCCGGCTCTCGACCACCAATCGATGAACCGCCTCGGAGAAGACGTCACCCCGCCGGGCGTAGTCCTCGAACATGTCGAAACTGGCGCAGCCCGGGGCGAGCAGGACGACATCACCCGGCTCGGCTGCCTCCGATGCCTTGCGCACGGCATCGTCCATGGTGGTGGCCCCCACCCCACGCGCTCCCGCCACCCGGAGCAGGTCGGGAGCAGCGGCGCCAATCGCCACCAGCGTCCTGACCTTGGGATGCTGAGCCAACGGAGTCAGATCGAGACCTTTGGCGAGGCCGCCGGCGATGAGCACCACTCGGTCGTAGCCGGCGATCGAAGCCAGCGCCGCGTGTGGGTTCGTGGCTTTCGAATCGTCGACGAACGTGACGCCTTCCATCGTGCCGACCACCGTTCGGCGGTGCGGACCCGGCCGAAACCGGCGAGCGACCGTCGCGACAGACGCCGCATCGGCTCCGGCCAGAACCGCCGAGGCGCCGGCCGCCGCCAGGTCGAACAGGTATGCGGGCGCGTGCACCCGGAGATCGGAGATCGGTATCTGTTGATCTCCGAGCATGAGGCGTCCACCGGACACCCCGAATCCGGCCTCACAGAGCCGGGTCCCCGACACGGCGAGCCGCTCTGAGGGTGCGGACTCCGCCACCCGCCGGGCGCCATCGTCGTCGACGTCGTACACCACGACGTCCTCGGGGCGTTGCCGAACGACGATCTGACGTTTGGCGTCGAGATATCGATCGAAGCTTCCGTGCCAGTCGAGGTGATCGGGAGCGACATTCGTGACGACGGCAATGTCGGGTCGGAACGTCTCGGTGAACCGCAACTGGAAGCTCGAGACCTCCACGACGGCGACGTCCAGCGACCGGCCGACCGCGTTCGAGAGCGGGGTCCCGATGTTGCCCAACGGAGCCGCACGGCTGCCCGATTCGACGAGCATGTCCGCGATCAGTGACGTCACCGTCGTCTTTCCGTTGGTTCCGGTCACCGCCACGGTGGGGACGTCGAGCTGGCGCCACGCCAGCTCTATCTCGCTCCAGAGCGGGACCCCCGACTCGAGGGTGTCCACGATCGGCACGGAGCGTTCGGGGATTCCGGGGCTGGTCACGACGAGATCGACGTCGCCGAGGAGGTGACGGTCCCACGTCCCGGCCACCGTGGCCACTCCCTCGCTCAACAGCGCAGTCAGAGATTCGGGTTGCTCGTCGAACACGACGGGCGACCAGCCCAACCGCCGGGCCAGCCGAGCCGCGGCGGTGCCGGACACCCCGGCGCCGAGGATCAAGACTCTCAACGGAACAACCCATCTGCAGAGATGAAATCCGCATAGAAGAGCCCGAGGCCGAGAGCAACACAGACCCCGGCGGCGATCCAGAACCGGATCACGATGGTCGTCTCGGGCCACCCGAGGAGCGAGTAGTGGAAGTGCAGCGGTGCCATCCGGAATATGCGCCGCTCGAAGAGCTGATACGAGCCGATTTGCAGGATCACCGAGATCGCCTCGGCGACGAACAGTCCGGCGACCACCACCAACAGGAGTTGGGTGTTGGTCAGCAGCGCCAGCGCCGCCAGCAGTCCGCCGATCGCATTCGACCCGACATCGCCCATGAAGATCTTGGCGGGTGGTGCGTTCCACCACAGAAACCCCATCAGCGCCCCGAGCATGGCGGCCGCCACGATCGCCAGTTCACGAGGATCGGTGACCTCGCGATAGATGGGATCGAAGTTCCTCGACTGCCAGAAGGCGATGACCGTGTACGCCCCGAACATGAGGGCACCGGCACCGGCGGCCAGACCGTCCATACCGTCCGCGAAGTTGGCTCCATTGGCGAAGCCGGTGAGCAAGAGCAGTACCCAGACGAAGAAGAACACGCCGAGGTCGAGCCCCATGGGGCGCACGAAGGAGAGCTCCGTGGACACACCCGCCGCGTTGGCACCGACCGCGAAGGACACCGCCACCAGCAACTGACCGGCGAACTTGCTGCGCTTGTTGAGTCCCAGTGACCGTTTCCGCGTGTACTTGACCAGATCGTCGAAGAACCCGATGGTCGCCATCCCCACCAGCGCCAGGATCGCCAGCAGTCCTCCGCCGCGCAGCGGTTCGGTGTCCAAACCGAACCCGGTGGCCGGGTTCCAGACCCGGACGTGGGCGACGAGGTAGGCGAGCACCACCGACGCGACCATGACGACTCCTCCCATGGTGGGCGTGCCCTGCTTGTGGTGATGGCCCTCGATCTCCTCCTGGATGAACTGGCCGATCTCGCGACGTCGAAACGCCCGAATGGCGATCGGCGTGCCGACGATCGACAACACCAGGGCGGCGGCCGCGGCGATCAACAGCGCGATCATCTGCCGGCCAACTCTTCGAGCACGACGACCCGATCGTCGAAGGGCAACCGCTGTCCGGCGATCTCTTGATATCGCTCGTGTCCCTTGCCCATGATCAAGACGAGGTCGCCGGCATCGGCGATGTCCAGCGCCCGCCGGATGGCGGCCCTCCGGTCGATGATCTGCTCGGCGTCGGTCGAGATTCCCTCCATGACATCGGCCATGATCGCAGCGGGCGCCTCGGATCTGGGGTTATCCGATGTCACGATGATCCGGTCGGCCGCCGTGGCGGCCTCACCCATCAGTGGCCGCTTCCCGCGATCGCGGTCTCCGCCGGCTCCGAAGACGGCGATGACGGCTCCGGAACAGATGCTTCGGGCGGCGGCGATCGCAGCTGCGATGCCCGCCGGGGTATGCGAATAGTCGACGACCACCCCCAGGCCGAGGTGGTTGGGAACCGGCTCGAAACGGCCGGGAACCGCCGACGCGGCGGACAGTCCGCCGGCGATTGCCGCGGGCTCCAGTCCGAGTCGAAACCCGATGACTGCGGTCAGCGCGGCGTTGGCGACCATGAATCGACCGGGGAGTGCGATGTCGACCCGCATGTCGAGGCCGGCTCCGGCGAGCGTGAACGAGTTGCCCCACATCCCGGCGTCGACGTCGGAGACTGCGATGTCGGCCTCGGGACCACCGACGGTCGTCACCGGGAGGTCGGCCGTACCGGCCAGCCGCCGACCCCATGCATCATCGACCCAGATCACCGCCTCGTCGGCGATCGAGGACTGGAACAACGACGCCTTCGCGTCGAAGTAGTCCTCCATGCCGTCGTGGAAGTCCAGATGGTCCTGGGTGAGATTGGTGAACGCCACCACTCGGAACCCAACCCCTGCCACCCGCCCGAGTCGCAGCGCGTGAGAGGACACCTCGGCGGCCACAACGGAGACGTTGCGGCTGCGCATCTCGGTCAGGAGGCGCTGGAGGTCATCGGCCTCGGGGGTGGTCCGCTCCCCGGGGCGCTCCTCTCCCCCGATGCGCACACCCAACGTGCCGATCACGCCGACCTGTTCTCCGGCGAACGTGACCACCGATTCGACCAATCGGGTCACGGAAGTCTTCCCGTTCGTGCCGGTGATTCCGACCACCGCCAGATCCCGGGACGGATGACCGTGCACCAGCGCGGCGGCCGGCCCGAGCGCCATCCGAGTGTCGTCGACGAGCAGGTGGGGAATCGAGGAGGCGGTGGGGCGCTCGGCGAGAACCGCCGGCGCTCCTGCGTGCTGGGCCTGGGGAATGTAGACGTGCCCGTCGGTCACGAACCCGGGGATCGCGGCGAACAACACACCCGGACCGGCGCGACGGCTGTCGTGGGTGACGTCGCCGATCTCGATTCGTCTGGCTCCTTCGATATCCACGTTCTCGAGCGAGCCACCGAGAGCCTCGGCGAGTCCGAGCAACGTCTCACCCCGCTTGGGCATCGGGCGCAACACCGAGCCGCTGCAGTGCGGCCTCGGTGACCTCGGCGAAGACGGGTGCTGCCGCCAACCCACCGAACCGGAGTTCGTAGATCGGGCTGTCGACCACCACTGCGACGACGACCTTGGGGTCGTCGATCGGAGCCATGCCCACGAAGCTGGCGATGTTCTCCTCCTCTGAGTAGCCCCCATCGGGGAGAAGCTTGGAGGCCGTCCCGGTCTTCCCGCCAACCGTGTATCCGGCCACCCGGGCTGCGGTTCCGGTTCCCTCCTCGACGACCTTGCGGAGCATCTGCCGCATCGCCCAGGCGGTGTCCGAACTGACGACCGGGCGGCGCTCCACCTCGGTCGGTACCTCGCCGTCGACGGCCTCCACCGACCGGACGAGATGTGGTTCGACCCACTCCCCGTCGTTGGCGATCGCCGCGTAGGCTGCCGCCATCTGAAGGGGTGTGGCGGCGATGTTGTATCCGATGTACCGGGACGCCGCGCACGACGAGCATCCGGGCGTCTGGGCGACCTGACCGCTCGACTCGCCGTTGAAGTCCACCCCGGTACGCGATCCGAGCCCGAACCGGGTCAGGTACTCGTCGTACTTGCCTTCGGGAATCATGCCACCGACCTTGATCGTGCCCACGTTCGAAGACTGCGTGAAGATGTCCATGACTCGCATGTCCACCGTCTCGTGGCGTTCCGAATCGTGGAAGCAGCCGTGGATGTCGTCTTGCATCGAGCGACAGGCTCCCTCGGTGGTCTCGATGCGGTCGGCCACCGCTCCGATCCACGTGGATGGCTCGACCACGCCGGTGTCGAGAGCGGTGGCCACCGTGAGGAGCTTCTGGATCGAACCGAGCTCGAACGCGTCGCGGATCAGGCTGTTGTGAAACCGGCCACCGTCGGCAGCGGAACGGCGGACCGGATCGAACTCCGGCACTCCAACCATCGCCAGGATCTCGCCGGTCTCGGGCTCCAGCGCCATCGCCCAACACGACGTGGCTCCGGTTCGCTCGATCGCCGAACTGCAGGCCTGCAGCGTGGAGTACTGAAGCGGAAGGTCGATCGTCGAGATGATGTCCGCGCCCGCCACCGCCGGAGTCAGCTCGGTGGGCCGCTGTGGGATCTCGGCCTTGCCACCGGCGGCACGCTCATACTCCATCTGGCCGGGCGTTCCGCGCAGGACCTCGTCGTAGACCGTCTCCAGCCCTTCCAGGCCATCGCCGTCGATCGTCGAAATGCCCACGACCTGTGCGGCGATGTCACCCGAGGGATACATCCGCTTCGGCTCGGTCATCGCATGGACTCCGGCCATCTCCATGTCGAGGATCTGGGTCCCGACCGGCTCGTCCACTTGGCGAGCCAGGTACACGAAGTCGCTCCCACTCCCGATCGCCCGGTCGATGCGCTCGCGCAGTGCGGTCACGTCCGCGCCCGTCCATGCCGCCACGCTCTGGGCAACCCAGCCGGGGTTGTCGAGCTGCGAAGGGACCGCGTAGATGGACATGGCGTCCACCGTCATGGCCATCGGTTGGCGATTCCGGTCGAGGATCGAACCGCGTCGCGGGGCGATCTCGGACCGCACGAGCCGCTGGTCGAGGCTCCGCTCCGAGTACTCCGAAGCATGGACCACCTGGACCTGAAACAGGCGGAATCCGAGACCGATCCAGACCAGAACCATGAGGACGCCAATGGTGGCCACCCGATACTGGTCGGGTCCGATTCGGCGGGCCGCGGCGCGAGCCGCCATCGGTCACTCCCGGCGCCGACGCATGCGGACGGAGTCATCCGCCATCACGCCGACGCCAGCGCTGCATCGGTTCCGAGTGCGGCGACTCGCCACGGCTCTCATCCGTTCCCGCTTCCGGTTGCCATGGCGATCCGAGCCGGCTCGGTTTCGCCGTCGGGGATCGGCCGGTCGATGGCTCCCGCGTCGGACCCGGGCTCCACGAACAGGACCAGTCGCTCGTCGGGCAGCACCATTCCCATTTCTTCGGCAAGGGGTGCGACTCGGCCCGGGCTCTCCATGGAGGCGATTTCGAGCGTCAGGATCTCCTGCCGGTGTTCTTCGGCCTCGATCTGGCGCCGCATCTCGGTCAGCTCGAACGCTCCGGCATCGAGCGACGTGCGCGCCAGGACGAGCCCGATCATGGCCGCCACCACCACCATCCCGAACATGACGAACGGAGCGAAACTCGCCCGGCGGGAGCCTCTTCCTCGCACGACTCGCAGCGATCGCGTTCGCTGGGGCGCGCGGAGTGGACGGGCACTCGTCATGCGGCGCTCGCCTTCTCGACCGCCCGGAGCCGCGCCGACCTGGCTCGCGGATTCGCGGCGATCTCGTGGGCCGACGGTTGCACCGCCTTGCGGAACAGCAACTCGAGCTCCGGCATCTTTCCACACGCGCACACGGGAAGGTCCGGCGGGCAGACGCAGCCGGCGGCACCCGCCGCGAAGCGACGTTTGACGATCCGGTCCTCGAGCGAGTGATAGGAGATCGCGACACATCGACCACCGGGCGACAGGAGGTCGAGCGCCTGGTCGATCCCTCGGCCGACCGACGTCAGCTCGTCGTTGACCACGATCCGGAGCGCTTGAAAGACCCGTTTCGCCGGGTGGCCACGTCGTCGTCGTGGGGAAGCGGCGGCCACCACATCCGCCAGCTGGCCGGTGGTTTCGAGCGGTCGGGCGGCAAGAATGGCGCGAGCGATCCTTCGGGCGTCGGGTTCCTCTCCATACCGTCGAAGGATCTCGGTCAGCTCGTCTTCGCTCACGGTCTGGAGCAGTGCCGCCGCGGAGGTGCCTTGCGTTGGATCCATCCGCATGTCCAGCGGACCATCGTGGCGATAGGCGAAGCCCCGATCGGGGTCGTCGATCTGATGCGAAGACACCCCGAAGTCGAAGAGGACGCCGGTGACGTCGTGGACACCGGCTCCGGCGAGCAGGGACTCGAGATCGCCGAAGTCTCCGGCGATGACCCGAAAGCCGGCGCGGCTGCCTTGCCGGTGTGCCTCAGGATCTCGATCGATGCCGACGATGTCCACCTCGTGTCCCAACTCCCGTCTCAATGCGCTGGCGTGACCGCCACCTCCGAAGGTGGCATCCACCACCGTCCCCGATGTGATGACGCCCATCACCTCGGTGACGACATCCACCAGGACCGGCCGGTGATACACGTTCTCGGATCGGTCTCCCTCACCGAGCATGTCCGCCGGACGGTCGACCTCGGCACCGCCATCCCGGTCCTGGCTCATTGCCAGCCCCCCGGGCGCTGGTACCAACGTGGAAGCGGGCGGAGTCAGGGGCCTTCCAAGTGGGTTCCGGGGGGCTGACGATGAGTCAGGCATCGTCAGGTCTGGCGTCAACCGGTGATCAGTCGTCCTCCTCCTCGGTCTCGTCTTCTTCGTCCCAGGTGTAGAACGCCTCGCCCTTGGCCTGGTCGGCCTCCCAGGCGGCGGGGTTCCACAGTTCGATGTGATCCATCACGCCGAGCACCTTCACCTCGGCGCCTTCGGTGAGATCTGCCCAACCTCTCAGCTCGGAGCGGAGGAGCAGCCGGCCGGCCTTGTCCAAGGTCTGGGCGTCGGCCGAGCTGAAGAACTGCCGCTCGTAGCGGCGCCACGCTCGCGTGTCTTCCTTGCCCTTCACCGCGGCCGCCTGCCGCTGGTACTCATCGGGCGGGAAGACGAGGAGCTGACGCTCCTGGCCTTTGGTGACGACGCAACCGTCGGTGAGCTGATCCCGGAAGCGACGGGGCAGCACGACTCGACCCTTTGGGTCGAGGCTGTGCGTGTCTGATCCGAGAAACATGTGTCTGTGTTCCTGCCCATGGCGGTGTCCTTCGTTCCGTCGCTCGTTCTCGACGCGAGCGACGGGGCTGTCTTCGTCCTGGAGACATCATGACCCACTTCCCCCCACTTGTCAACACTTTCTCCCACCCAAACCCACTTCGGTCCCCCATCGAGCCACTCGGGGCCCACAAGTGGCCCCTTGTGCTCGCACAGTGTGCAGGTTGTGATCTGACACGCACCGATCTGCACAATGTGTGTGAAGCGTCACGCCGATGTCAGTGGTTCGGTCACGGTTTTGTCAGTGGATTGGGTCACCAGATGTCAGTGGGTTTCGCGACCTTGCTCACGGAGCGCGCGTGCCGTGCCTTCTGGCTCCCAGGCGTCACGGTTGATGAACGCCGCGTAGGGATTCGTTGCGCGCGTACGACACCACATGCCACATGCCCGGGCAGTGCGAATCTGCTCCGCACCGCTGACCATTGCGGGCGCCTGCCCAGAAGGTGGTGGTCCGTCTGAGGCGACGCGGAGTCGAACCCTCAGGCGGCGTCGGCTCTCGGGGGCTCGATGATCAGGAATCGATCGTCGTCAGGAGAGGGCCCGAAGGATCGTCGGTAGGTATCGCAAGACCTGCTCGCGATCACTCTCTCGTTCTTCATCGGTCAGGTCTGAGTAGGGCGTCTCGATTAGCCGGGTCCACCGCTCAACCAGGTGGGAGGGGATCCTCAGCGAACCGTCGGCTTGCGGTTCGCACAAGTTCTGAAGGTAGTCCTGCCAGTGAGCCCATCGGTCGTGTTCGATTGCTGCGAGCTCCTCCAGCACCTCTTCGCTGTACAGGATCTCCTCGGCTGCAGATGCTTCATCTCCCCTTGCCACCCTAGATCAGACCCTTGTTGACGAGGGACCAGTAGTGCTGGCCCAGGACTGTGAGTTCGCAGCTCTTGCTTTCCATGGCCGCATGCCACATGTGGGGCGAAAGCCACGAACACCACTTTCTTGTTGGTCATCTCGCTCCCTTATGCGCGGCTCTGAACAGCATTCTCAGCAGCTCTGGACCCATCCTACGTGGCGACCGTGACACAGCATCCTCCGGGTCCTCCGCGCCTCATCGGTGAATGGCGTTGAATTCGCCTTCGAGTTCGATGGGTAGGCGGAGGCTGTAGCTGACGGCAGCGGAGATCATCAGCCCGGCAGGCTCCTCGACGAGGAGGCCCTGCCGTTCGAGTCTTCGCCGAGCCTGGCGCTGCTCCTGTGTGAGGTCTCTTCGCCAAGAGTCGGCGGTGGGTGTGAGCCAGTAGAGCTGCTGGGCCTCTACCGGGGCGAGGCCGGCTTGGGTGGTGATGGAGCGTTCGAGCCAGCGTGTCCGACCGAGGGGTTCGTCGTAGGGGTGGAGGCGACTGACGATCGCATAGCTGTCCCAGCCCGCATTGGCGAGCCGGAGTCCGGTGGATTCGAGGCGGTGGGCGACGAGCTGGAGCGTGTGGTTGTAGCGGGCCTCGCTCCACCGGAGGACGTCAAGCAATCCCTGGAGGTCGAACTTGCGGAGGTCCCGGAGGGGCTCGCTCAACCCAGCCCACCCTTACGCCTCGCGGCCATTGAGGTCACCGACGACTGCGACAGTCTTGGCGTCGATGAGACAAGGTCGTGGACGCCGCACAGTTGATCCGTAGCTGGCGCTGAGGCCGTCGGTGTGGGCAAGCCCTGCTTGGCGCAGCGATTGCTACCGGTCGCGTAGTCCTTTGCCCGCGAGGATGCGGGGAACGGCCTTGTCGATACGACGGTTCCTGGTTTCGGCTTGTTTGGCGGCGGAGATGTGCAGGTTGTACTCGCGTTGTCGGCCGGGCGTGAGCTCGTTGAAGGCCTCTGCGAGCTCGTCGTCGTTCCCGAGGCGTTCATGGAGCTCGGTTGCGAGTTCTTCGTCTGGTCGCGGCGGGAGCTCGGTACCGGCGACAGCGTGGTGAATTGCCTCATCGACATAGTCCCTGATGACGTCGGCGAGCGCTTCGACCTCGTCAGTGGAGGTGAGCTTCATGCGTTTCGGGCCGTGGGTGTTCGGTCCCTGTGCATGCAGGATGTTGTCGGGGTCGTTGAGCAGGACACCTTGGAAGAACATGAGCGCCAGGTGGTCGGAGAACTCCTGGAGGAGGACGACGTTGTGGTCGTCCTCGATGCAGTAGCAGGGCTTTCCCCACTTGATCGTCTCGATGAGTCCACACGACAGCAGGATCGGACGGATCGCGGCGATCTCGTCGGGCCACTGCGGGCTGTCGGCGAGGTAGGCGTCAACGTCTGCGTAGTCCTGCATCGGCGCTCCCTTCGCAATCTCGAGTGACACGTCGTGGCGCTTCTGTGTTCAGTGTTGTGGCTCTGGGCATGGATTGCGACCCCGTTCGTGGTGCTGGATGCGTCCTCGCTATTTGGAGTTCAGATCTCGGGGAGGGCGGCGAACTCGTTCTTGGTGTTCTTGTACCAGCGCATTCCGGACATCGGTCGTTTCCATCGGTCCTTCATCTCCTCGCGGGCTGGTTCGTGGGCGGTGTCGCCGGATGCGACCATCTCCTTGAGGTGGGCGTCTTGGGACTTGATGATCTCGTCCGCGGTGTCACCTTCGTGGGTGAAGTCGCACGGTCCACCCAGTTGCTGGCAGCTCATCTGTTTCATTGTTGCCGGGTCCTATCGTTTGGGTTGGTCGGCAGGCTGTCGTCGCCCACTGTTGCCGGCTTGCGGTGACCGGCGGAGTCGTTTCACCGTGATGGAGGCCAGGATCTCGGGGTCGGCGAGGAGCTCGACCTCGTGGACATGGCCGTCTTCGACGTGGAAGACGAAGGCGACCTTGACCTCGCCAGCCATGATCCAGGCGGCGCCGAGGTCGCCGTCGATCGTGACGGGCACGGCTCCCTTGGCGCCCTTGAAGCGTTCGGCGACTGCCGCCGCACCGTCGTAGACGGGATCAGTGCCCATCTCGATACCGGCCGCGTCGGCCCGCATGACCGCCTCCGGAGCGAGCAACGAGAGCATGTCGGCAAGTTCACCGCCACGCGCTGCGGTGAGGAACGCCTCAACCACCCGCTCGTGTTCGTCACCAGCCGCCTTCACGACGGCCGGCTCGGGGACACCCTGCAGCTTGCGGCGGGCCCGGCTGGCCAGCTTACGAGTTGCCGTGCCGGACCGCCCGAGGAGCTCGCTGATGTCGTCGAACGGGTAGCCGAACACATCGTGGAGGACGAAGGCCACTCGCTCGGTCGGGGTGAGTGTGTCCATCACAACGTGCATCGCTTCGCCGACCTGGTCAGCGAGCAGCGCATCGTCGGCCGGATCGATCGGTGCCGTACCGGCGGGGGCCTCGGACTCGGCGTCCGTCCGGGTTGCCCGCTTGCGGAGGTGATCAAGACACAGACGGGTCACCACCCTGGTCAGCCACGCTGGCATCGAGTCGATCTCGTCGACGTCACTGCGGGAAACCCGGAGCCACGCCTCCTGGATCACATCGTTGGCGTCGTGCGTCGACCCGAGAATCCTCGCCGCAATAGTGGTCAACCGCGAGCGTTCAGCCTCGAACGCGCTCACCAAATTCATCATCACACAGTACTGACGTATGCCACTGGCCAAATGTGACCGACCCCCTGCTGTCACATCTCCCGGCTGGCACACGTCACCCCGATAGAGCCATCCCCAATCCGCCGATCGAACCCCTGGAGCTGTACCTGTGGCCAACCCAACCAGACGAAACATCCGACGAGACGATCTCCACCCACGTGGCTGGCTCGGCCGGCTCGTATCGAACCGCCGCGCACGAACGATCGGTGCTGTACTCACCGGGTTCTGTGGCGTGGTCGCACTCGTATCAGCCTCCGGCAAACTGACCAACCAACCAGCAGTCGTCGACCTGCTCGACCACGTCGAAGTACACGGGCTGCTCCGGGACATGCTCCCCTACTTCCAGATCGCCGGCGGACTCGGCGCCCTGGCGAGCCTCATCAAAGCCCCCAAACTGGGTGTCGCCGCCCTGACCGGCCTGGCCCTCTACTTCGCCTGCGCTGTCGTCGCCCACCTCCGCGTCGGAGACGGCCCCAGCGACATCGCCATACCCCTCGGCTACACAGTCGTGATGTCGGCAACCGCCGCACTCCGAGCCGCAACAATCCAGCGCCGATAGCTGGCGCCAGCGCACCGCGTGCCCACCCAGCGCGGTGCGCGAAATCCACTGACACTCGATGACGTTTCCACTGTCAGTTCAGTGACGCTTCACACAAGACTTGTCCGAGTTCACCCCAGGTGGCGGGTGGTGTGATCTGGGCACGCCCCCTCGAGGTCGGTGGGTTCCGGCGATCCGCTCGGTGCCCTCGCCGGGCTTCACCAGATGCACGCCGACGTTCGGACGTTCCGCCGGGCCGAAAGGATCGGGCAGGGCGAAGTACACCCGTCCGGACGCACCACTTGTGTCAAGGCACCGGGACCGACAGAACGCCGCTCCGCAGGTCACGTTCTTCAACCATGGAGCGGTCGCCCTGATCAGCTCTCGGGGAGAGAGGCGAACTCGTCCTTCGTGTTCTTGTACCAGTGCATTCCGGCGATGGGGTCGCTTCCCACGTCGCACAGTGTGCAGGTTGTGATCTGACACGCACCGATCTGCACGATGTGCAGCCGATCGGCGCAGTCTCAGCAGGTCCTCTGGTCGCCCCCGCGCTCTGGCCGAGGCAGACTGTCTCCCGCCGTCGGATCGCCGGTGGACCTGGTCGGTGTCTGTCTTGTCTAGTAGTCGCTGCCCGCGTCTTCGGTGTCCGAGTCTTCGCCGGCCACGGCGTCCTTGATCAACGAGCCATCAGAGGCGGCGGCGAACCAAACGTCTCCAGAGCCCTGGCCGTTCACGTCGCCGGGAGCCGAGTCGCCGGCGAACCGGTAGAGCGGCCACTCCCCTGCCTTCAGCTGGAACGAACCGTCCGAACGCTCGACCACCGAGAACGTCTCGGGGTCGATCCCGTCCGGCAGGTCCGGACCATCCACCACCAACGGTGGCCAGGCGTCCGCGCAGGCATCGTCACATGTCGGTTCACCGTCGGTGTCGTTGAGGAACCCGTACAACGTGAGTCCGGCTTCGTCCACGAGCACGTCGCCCACGGTGGTCTCGCCAACGTCAACCAGGTTCGATGCGGCCTCCGTCACCTCCTCGTCGCTTCCGGTTTCGGTGATGAGCGTGCCGTCGCTTGAGGCAGCAAATCAGACAGCACCTGATCCCTGGCCGTTGACATCACCGGGAGCTGCGTCGCCGGCGAAGTAGTAGAGCGGCCACTTTCCGGCCACCAACTGCAGCGAGCCGTCCTCACGGAGCGCTGTCGCCAGGATTCCCACATCGACGCCGGGTCCGGCAGTGAAGTCGACGTCGACGATCACGGGTGGCCAAGCGTCGGCACAGGTTCCGTAGCAGGCACTGGTTGCGTCGGTGTCGTTGGTGAATCCGTACAACGTCAGACCCTCGGGTCCAGTCAACACGGGACCGATCTCCGTCTCACCCAGCTTCACGTCCGGCAGGTTCAGCGCAGCTGTCGTGGGCGGCGCCGGCTGGGTCGTATCCGGTGGGGCGGGCACGGTGGCTTCTCGGGCCCCTTCGATACCGCCAGAGCCGCAGGCGGCCATGGCGAGTGTCATGGCAATGCCGATTGCCAGATTTCTCTTTCTCATCTTCCAATTGCCTTTCTCGATCTCGTTCAGCCCGCAACGACCAATTGACCGGTCATCGATGGGTGGATGGCGCAGAAGAACGTGTACGTCCCGGGTGTGGCAGGTGCCACGAAAGCGGTGCTGCCGCTCCCCTCGATCTGGCCGGTGTCGAACTCGCCGTCGTCTGCCGTCAACGTGTGAGATGCCCCGTCTGCGTTGCTGACGGTCACGTTCGTCCCGGCGGAGACCGTCAACGCCGACCCGAAGGAGAACCCTTCGATGGTGATGGCCGCGTCCTGCGGTGCGGGTGACTCCGATCCCCCGGCCAGGAAGCCAGTCGCCGGCGGTTGAGCCTCTGGCACCGAGTCCGCAACAGCTGCGGGCCCGGCTGGGTTGGCAGCGGGTCGAGCCAGGGCAATCCCGGTAACAACCGCACCCGCCATGATGACGACGAGCGTCGCCGTGATCTTCGTTTTCATGGTGTGTCCCTTCTTGAGGTAGTCGTGAAGACTGGAAGTCGCTGCTACAGGCCCGGGAATCCGACTTCGCTGAAGTACCACAGCGAAGAGGTCACCCAGAGACCCGTCAGCAGCACCACCAGCGCTCCTCCTGCCAAGGGCAGGGCCCAACCGGGCATGCGCTCGGAACGGAGAGCGAGCAACTTGGTGGTGATTGCGCCGTAGAACGCACAGCCCAGGAGCCCATGAACGACGACCCGAAGGTCGGTCGTGCGAAAACCAAGGGACCACAGACAGTGGTAGGCCACCGGAAGCGACAGCAGGAAGGCTGCAGTGCCACTCCAGCGGTGAGCCGCGCCGATCCACTCGGGTGGCCGGCCCGCTGCCGGTAGGCGTTCCCACATCCACAGGGCCGATCCGAGCTGTGCGAACGCCAGAGCGAACGCCCCGGTCGCCAGCCAGACCTTCATGGGAAGTACCGCCGGAAACCCGAACGTCGAGATCGCCTCTCCAGTCGGCACGTGCACGTTGGCGTAGACGCCGATCGCTGTTGCGACGGCACCGCCGGCGGCAGCCGCCAGGAGAAAAGCCAACACTGATCTCGGTGTTCGGGCCACAACGGCCTGGTCTTGGGAAGGTGCTCCAGTCATCAGCGGCATCGTCGGCGACAGCGGTTGCAGGGTTCCATCACCACGCTGTCACGGCTCTCTCTCGGTTGTCAGTGGGATGCCAGCCGTCCGGCAGAGAATGTCCCAAATGGGAGATGTTCGATGGTTCCGGACCTCGGCGAATAGCGAGATCAGCGAGCTGATCGCATACGACCGCTATCGAGTCACGATCGTCGGGGAGCTGGCGGTTCTGGTGGTCGATCGGTCCCGGCCATCCTCCGAATGCCTGCTGGCCGCCCGTCACGACGCCGCCCGGCGATATCCCCCCGTCCCACCACGAATCCAGGCGCTCGTGTCCTCGCTGGACTGGCATCCCTTTCGGCGTTAGACCGCAGACTCCTCCCCAAGGAACGCCTCTACTTCCGTGATGAACCGGTCCCATGCCGGTTCGGTTTCCAAGAGAATGTGATTTCGGCTCTCAAGAAGCACCAGGGTGCTCTGCGGGATGAGTGCGGCCAGCTCGCGAGCGTTCGACATCCCCACCCGCACTTCGTCCCTCGAGTGCAGGATCAGCGTTGGGCACTCAACCTGGGACGCGAGATCGGTCACGTCGATCTGAGCGAACACTTCCAGGAACCTCACCGCGTTCTCCGGCGAGCAGGTCCTCCGCTGCAACTCGTTGAAGGCATCCCACTGTTCCCGGGTGCCATCGGGCATGAACTGAGTGGTGAACACCTGACGAAACGTGGCGTCGTCCGTACCCCACCCGAGGCGAGCCAGTTCGAGATTCAAATCAGCCTCACGTCGGTCGGCGTCGGTCACGGCCCGGACCAGACGGCCGCGTGGGTAGGCACCGACGAGCACCAGCCTGCTGACCCTGTCGGGATGTCGCACCGCATATGCGATCGCCACCGCTCCCCTTGTGAGATGCCCAACAGCGGGAACCGATCAAGGCCGACTGCGTCGACCACCGAAGCCAGGTCGTCGACCCACGCCTCGAATGTGAACCGATCGACGTCCCGATCCGAGAGTCCACATCCACGTTCGTCGTACCGCACCAACGTGTGGTTTCGCGACAACACGGTGTTCCAGTGTCTCCAGATGGGGCTCTCCCAGTCATAGTCGAGATGCGTCATCCAGCTGGCCGCCTTGACCAGGGGCGGACCGCTACCCGACACCGCATATGCCAAGCGAGTTCCGTCTGCGGTCGTGCAGATTCGAATCTGCTGGTCGATGACGGACTTCGTCTGCAACGTGGCAGCTCGAGGCGGCTCGGCCGGTAGTGACTGCTCCAGGACGGCGAGTTCGAGGTCTCGCAATTCGGCCGACGGGTCGACCCCCAGATCTTCCAGAAGCCGGGTTCTGAGATCACCAAACGCTCCCAACGCATCGGCTTGCCTGCCGGTCGCATACAGGGAACGCATGAGAGTCGCCACCGGCCGCTCCCGATATGGGTGCTCCCTCACGAGCCGTTCTGAGACCTCGATCGCCTCGTGATGGCGGCCCAGGTTGGCCAACGCTTCCCCGTAGAAGTCCGCCACGTCGAGTCGGAGCTCGGTGAGCCGCTGCCGCTCGGCGTCGATATCAGGATGGTCGACATCGCCGAACGGGAGACCACGCCACAGAGACAATGCCTCGGTGGCCAGATCCGGCACCTCCTTGGCGGGCGCTCGACGGACTTGGTGAACCAGACGCTCGAACTGTTTGACGTCGAGACAGTCGTCGGGGCAGACGAGCTTGTAGCCGTTTGCTGAAGTCTCGATGGCGAGAGGAGGTTGCAGCAGGCGACGCAGCCTCGAAACGTTGGTCTGGACGTTGCCCGCCGGGGAGGAAGGCTGATTGGATCCCCACGTGAGCTCGCTGATCCAGTCGGCGGACATGACTGTGCCGACGTTGGTTCCCAGAATGACGAGGAGCTGTCGTTGTCGGCGTGAGGGGACGGCGACGATGTCCCTGGTGTCGTCGGTCAGCTCAACGGGTCCGAGCAGGGCGAGGCGCACGGCTCAAGTATGACGAACTTCGCTGGAGGGTGTTCGGCCGCAGCCTCGCCCGGCCCTCAGACGTGTCCCCCACAGAGCAGAGCGACACCTAGACGGCGGGGCAGCCGAGCCGGTTTCGCACAGTGTGCCGGAGGTGGTCTAACTCGGCTCGATCTACACACTGTGCAGATCGGGCGGCGCCGGATCGTGAGCGAGAACGAGGCCATCGGTGCCGGCAACGCGGACGTGGCGGTCTTCTCCTCAGATGACATCCTCTCGGGCCAGCCACTGCAGGATCACCTGGTTCGTCTCTTCCGGCTTCTCTTGCTGGATCCAGTGCCCGCAGTCCAGGCTGACCACGTCCACGTTCGGCACGAACTCGGTCAGACGCTCGGATCGTGCCACGAGATCTCGGTCGCCGTAGATCATGAGTGCGGGCTTTCGGATGATCGGGTCCACGTCGGCGAGGAGGCGCCAATTGCGGTCGAGATTCCGATACCAGTTGATGCTGGAGGTGAACCCCGACGCCTCGAAGGCCGACACGAAGACGTCCAGTTCACTGTCGCTCATGAGCGGCTCACCGAGTGGTGTCTCGGCTTTCGCGAGATTGATCATCGCCATTCCCGGCTGAGGCTCGACGGGGGGAAGGTCCTTTCGGAACATGTTGCGAAGGAACTGGAATGCGTGTCTGTCGAGCACGGCGTCGGCAACGCCCGGCTGCCGATTGAAGTGGACGAAGTAGAAGTCGCTCCCGAACGCGGCTTCCATCCACTCGAGCCACGGTCGCTGTCCCCGCTCCTGGTAGGGCACGCTCAGCGCCACCAGCTTGTTCACCCGTTCCGGATGCAGGAGGGCCAGACCCCATACCACCATTGCGCCCCAGTCATGACCGATGAACGTCGCATCTCGGTACCCGTAGTGATCCAAGAGTGCGACGAGATCCCCCGACAGATGTTCGAGGTCATAGTCTGCGACCTCGCCGGGATGGGATGAGTTGCCATAGCCGCGCTGGTTCGGGACGATGACGTGGTACCCCGCGGCTGCCAGCGCGGGTATCTGATGGCGCCAAGAGAACGCATGTTCTGGCCAACCGTGACAGAGCACGACCGGATTGCCTGCGTTTTCGCTGCCGGCCTCGAAGACTTCCAGCTTCACACCGTTGACGGTGACGAGTGTGGGTTCGGGAAAGTCGGTTCGGTGCACGTCGCCGGCACTCGGCCGATGGGTGGAAGCGCTGGTCGTGTTGGGCATGCTGTGGGTTCCCTTTCCGGTGGTCGGAGCCTCAAACGAGACTGTTCCACCAGACCCTACGAGCAGTTCCGGTCAGTTTCTGTCCGCTATTGCAAGTACGCTGCCGAGATGGCCGACACCGGTGCGCGAATGCTCGAACTCCTCGCCCTCCTCCAGGCCCGACACCACTGGAGAGGTGATGATCTCGCCGACCGCCTCGCGGTCAGCGATCGGACGCTCCGCCGGGATATCGAACGGCTCCGTGGCCTCGGCTACCCCATCGAAGCGACAAAGGGGCCGGACGGCGGCTATCGACTCGGACCCGGCGGCCGACTCCCACCGTTGCTACTGAGCGAGGACGAAGCGGTCGCAACGGCGATCGCGCTGCTCAATGTTGCCGACCAACCCATCGGCGGCATCGCAGACAACGCCATCGGCGCCCTGCTCAAGATCACACAGCTCCTCCCACCCAGACTGCGCAGCGAAGCCAAAGCCATATCCTCCGCGGTCAGCGGACCTACCGGCCAGTTCGACGACGTTGCACTCGACACCCTCACGATCCTCGCCAGGTCGAGCCGCGACAACGAGCGGCTCCGCTTCGCTTACCGCACATACTCTGGAGCCGCGGGAGATCGCCACGTTGAACCGCACCACGTCGTCGCGCTCGGTCGACGCTGGTATCTCGTTGCCTGGGATCTCGACCGCATCGATTGGCGCACCTTCAGACTCGACCGCATCACCGAACCCCGGCCAACCGGGCGTCACTTCGAGCCCAGGACGCTCCCCGCAGATGGCCCGGCCACCTACGTGGCGCAGTCGATCGCCTCGATTCCCACCACCCACCACGTGGAAGTTGTCGTCGAGGCACCGCTCCCAACCGTCAGAGACACACTTGGATCGTGGGGAGCCGCCACCATCGAAGGACCCCACACCACTCGGATCGAAATGGACGTCGACGACCTCAGCTGGCCGGTCTTGTTTCTCGCCGCCCTCAACGCGAACGTCCACCATGTCGAACCTCCGGAACTCCAGACACTGCTCCGACAACTCGCGGACCACTTCCGGGACAGCGGCTGACCAGCCACGACGCACCGGGGGTAGGCGGGTGGCTGGAGAGCGCGCTCAGGCGAGGCTTCGCACCGGCTCGAAGCCGCATCGACCAGACACGGGCGGTGTGCGAGCGGCCCAGACAGCACGACGGGCTCGTCGTTCAACCCCGATCCGGTCGGTTGACCCGACGAAGGAACGACGCGACGAGCGGTGCGATTTGCGCGGCGTGGTGAATCCAGGGGGCGTGGCCGCCCTCCACGATGTGGAGTTCGGCGTCGGGCGTCACCGCGGCCACTCGCTCGCCGACCGAAGGACCACCCATGGGATCGTCCTTGGCGAAGACCAGCAGCGTGGACAGGTCGATCGTTGCGAGCTCCTCGGCGGTGAGGGCACGCTCGGGACGGTTTCCGCGTATCCGGACCAGCCGGTTGAGGGTTGCGAGGAACGTCGCCTCGAAGTGTTCGAGACGCTCGGTGGCGAGGATGAGCGCCGCGATCTCAGACGGAAGGGGGTCCTCGTGGACCATCTTGGCCAGCCGCTCGACCTGCTGTTCCGAAGGAGGTTGCAGTCGCATCATCAAGCGGCCCAAGGGCCGCACCGACAGGAGTCGCATGGGCAGTGGCGCCGAGGTGTCCAGCACGATCGCGGGACAACCGACGTGTGCGAGCCCGGCCACCCGGCCAGGCTCGTCGATGGCAAGCCAGCTCGCCCAGAGGGAACCCAGGGAGTTGGCAACCACGAGCGGCTGGCCAAGGCCGAGGCCGTCGAACACCTCACACAAGAACCGGACTGCATTGATCCGAATGTCATCGGTGAAGGTATCGGTCGTGTCGGTCAGCCCATAGGCCGGCAGGTCGACGGCGTACTGGGTGAACCCGTCGATCCGGGCCATCACCGGTGCGAGCATCGCGGCGGGCACCCCGATCCCGTTGAGCAGTACCACCGGAGGCCCCTCCCCCGTCACGAGGACGTGCGCTTCACCGTTCACAGTCGGTGCGGTGACCCACCGTTCGTCGGCAACCACTCCATACCTGTCGAGCACCTTCCCCTGAGCGTCGGAGAACCCTTCGTCTCGCATCCGCCACCTTTCACGTCGTTCCACTTCCCGAGTGGGTTTACACTGCGTCAACCAAACATATCACCGAGGTTTACACTGTGTCAACTGATCCGCGGTATGGTGACCCCGATACCCGCACCCGCATCCTCGAGGCCGCCTGGGCGGTGGTCGCCGAACAGGGATCCCGCCTCAAGCTCTCCGATGTCGCCCAGCGCGCGTCGGTGTCGCGCCAGGCGCTCTACCTCCACTTTGGCGATCGTGCCGGCCTGCTGGTGGCGCTCGTCAACCACATGGACGAATCTCTCGACCTGGGTCGATCGCTCGCCCAGGTCCGAACCGCCCCCGATGGCGTGTCCCTGCTCGAAGCCACCATGCGGCTCAACACCACGTTCTGGGCACAGGTCCTCCCCGTGGCTCAGGTGCTCGAGGCATCCCAATACGACGACCCGGCGCTCGGTGCAGCGTGGCGTGACCGCATGCGCTTTCGGCAGGCGGTGTTCGGAGGAATGATCGAGATACTCGCCGCCAGAGGCGAACTCGCCCAGGAATGGAGCGTCGATGACGCCTCCGCCACGCTCTACGCGGTCGCACACTTCGACACGTGGCGCGAGCTCGTGGCCGAACTCGGCTGGAGTGACGACCGATACGTCGAGTCCATGACCCGCCTTCTCCGACGTGCACTCCTGGCCTGATTGTCACCGGCCGAATCTCGGAACACCCTGTGCGTGACTCCAGGCAGCCGTCGTGGCCTCGATCGAGTTGGCATGCAGTGGCCGGGAGGGCCCTCCTACGCGGTGGGGGGTCCGCTCCGTGCTCTTCGCACGCGTACTCCCATTCTGCCGAGGACATCTCCTTTGGTGAGTTGGTAGGTGGCAACGCCACCGACATGGGCGATGAAGAGCCCTCCGTAGATGAAGGCCAGCGCGCCGTGGGTGGTGCGTGCGACGGTTTCTTGCTCGGGGCCACCGCCTTCGCTGTCCTCGCGTTCGCCTGGGGCGTCGTCGCTACCCGAGCCGCTCCCGGCCTCGATGACCTCGTCGTCCGCGCCCCGTTCGGCAACGATGGTTTCGATGCCCGGGACGCCTCTGTCACCGCCGGCGATGGGCCGGAAATCGGTTTCGACCAGCATGACGATGCCCGAACTGGCGAGGATGGCGATACCGACGTACAGCGCCAGGTGGGTACCCGAGAAGAGCAGCTTGCGCCAGGTGGGCATGGGTGGCGGGTCGGGGGTCGGTTCGATGAGGCGCCAGATGACCCGGCCGATGGTGAGGAAAGCGACGATTACGCCGAGGGTGACATGGATGCGGTTGAGGGTGAGCTGGGTCTCTGCATCGTCCAGCCGGGTCATGACGAGCCCGAGCGGAATCAGCGCGAGGATGAGGAACGCAGACATCCAGTGGATGGCCTGGGCGATCGCTCCGTAGCGGTCGCGGGTGCTTCTGATGCTCACGTGTTCCCTCCGTGCGTGCGTCGTGGTGGGCCGCTGGAGCACCGGTGCCCGACAAGGGTCGGGTCATTCATGGTCGAGAGGTGCGACGGGTCTGACATGGCGATGATGGTCCCGCATGTGGCTGGGAATCACCTGGGAGAAGCCTGAACGCAGCCGCAGCGTTCCCATTCCCAGGCGTCTTCCATCGGAGTGCTCGGGCTCTGCCAACAACCGGCCGAGGCAGATGCAGCCAGCGTCGGCATCACGGCGGCGGCATTGGTCTTGCTCCGGCGGCGGTTCTCCCGATGGATGGCACGGACGAGCGGTACCATCCGCCCGACTCCACCCGACCCAAGCCGCAGGACTCGTCATCGTGCTCAGCACGGCCCAGCCCACCACCGGGTCGGCCCGCATCGGACCTTCCCACAAGCAAGCCGCCCGCCGCCGGCTTGCCACCCAGATCACCGGAGGCCACCGATGAGCCCGGAGGTCTTCGGGTACCACCGGGCGGTCATCGAACGGTTCCCCGCGGTGCGGGCGGAGGTGATCGTGGTGGACGACTTCGACAATGGCACCGCGAGTTCCGACCTCCGGCAGGCGTACGCCCAGGTCCAACACGTCGTCGCCGGACGCCTGGCCGAACGGAGTCCCGCCGAGGAGCCCTCCATCCGCGCCTGGCGTTCTGTGTTCTCGGCCTTCGGGGTCAAGCCGACCCAGCATCGCAACGCCGCCGAGGCGTTGCTGCGGCGGCTCCACCGCCACGGTGAGGTTCCCTCGATCAACCCGGCGGTCGACATCGGGAACCTGGTGTCGATGTCCCATGCCCTCCCGGTCGCGGTCCTCGACCTGTCATCGGTCGCAACCCCGGTCCGAGTGGTGTTCGCCGACGGGACGGAGTCGTTCACCGGGATCGGCCGGAACGACATCGAGCACCCCGAGCCGGGTGAGGTGGTCTTCGTCGACGCAGCCGGCCGGGTGGCCGCCCGTCGGTGGTGTTGGAAGCAGAGCGCCCACAGCGCGACCGGACCGGAGACGACCGCGGTCATGTTCGTCATCGAAGCGGTCCATTCGGATGCGGCGTCGGCGGTGGAATCGGCGGCCGACCATCTCCATTCCGTGGTTACCGACCACCGACCGGAAGCTGGCGGCCGGCGTGAGGCGATCAACCGCACACCACCGACGAGCTGACGAGCGACCGGGGACCTGCCGGCCCGTCACCCAACCGGTGCAGCAAGGCGAAAGAACTCGTCGACGGCGGCGACGGCTCGTTGGCGACGGTGTTCGGCTGTGGGCGGAGCTTCACCGAGGAGCACTCGGATCTGCGTGTCGCGAACGATCAAGCCGTAGAGGAGCTCGAACGCACCAGCCGGGTCGTCGATTGCGATCACACCCTTTCGGGCGAGCTGGGAGAGGTAGGTCTCGACGAGCGGGCCGACCCGGAATCGACCGTGGTTCAGAAGCACCTCGGCAAGATCCGACGACGACATGGCGGCCCGGTTGACCGCGATCGAGCCGGAGCTGGTGAGGAGGCCGAGAAGCCCGCTGGCGAACCCGACCAGAACGTCGTGAGGATCGCTGTCCGAGTCGAGTGCCTGCTCGATGTGCTGCGCCGACTGGTCGGCATTTGCCTCGATGAGAGCGGCAAACAGTCCCTCCTTGTTCGTGAACCAGTTGTACAGCGTCTCCTTCGATGAACCCGCCCGGGCAGCGATGCCCGACATCGTGACGCCCTCGTATCCGTACTGGATCACCTCGTCGAGAGCGGCGGCGATGATCCGCCGTTCCCGTTCGGCTCGCTCCCCTGCGCGCGGCCGGCCGCGTCTCGAATTCGTCTGGGCTCGTGGCACCGTCTCGACCTCCTCTTGACAACCGTACCAGGAAGTACGATTATCCTAATCGAACCGACACGTACGAATAAGGAAGAGGAGTCGGACAATGACCAGCACCGCCACCCACACCGATGCCCAGGAGGCGAAACCCGAACCTCGACCCACGGCCGTGATGATCGGCGCCCTCTACGCCCTCCTGATCGCCAACGGCATTCAGATCGCCGCCGGACTGGCTCGGCTGGACGTGAGCCCTCCCCAGGCGGTCCTGCCGCTGCTGGGCGCAACGATGGTCGTAGGAGTTGCCGCAGTGCCGATGGTCAGAGCCGGTCATCGCCTCGGTCTCCTGCTGGGGATCGGGTTCTGCGCGCTGTCCCTGATCGGGATGGGACCCCACAAGCTGTTCTTGGAGGATGGATCGATCATCGCTCCCCTGGCGTTGACCGGATTCGGCTTCGAGATCCTCTTCGTGCGCGCCGCCGTCCAGGAACTCAGGGGACGGCGGTGACCGCCCCCAAGGCCCTGCTGCTCTCGGCTGTCGCCCTCATCGGCTTGTGCGCCGGGTTCTTCTACGCCTACGAGGCATCGGTGACGCTGGGCCTGGCTCGGGTCGACGACGTCACATACGTCACCACATTCCAGGCACTGAACGAGACGATCCGCAACCCGGCGTTCGGGCTCGTCTTCTTCGGCGCGGTACCGGTCACCGTCGGTGCACTGGTCGCCAACTGGGACCACGGGAGCTTGCGCCGCCGCCTCATCGGCGCGGGGCTCTGCCTCTACCTGACCGGCATGGCCGTCACTGTCGCCGGCAACGTCCCGCTGAACAACGGACTGGCCGAGCTCTCGGCGGTCGAGCCGGACTCCGCGGCCGCAGCACGTGCCGTATTCGAACGCGATTGGAACCGCCTCAACCTCACCCGCACCATCGCCTTCACCGCCGGCTTCGCGCTCTTGACGATCGCCTCCGTCCACCCGAACACCCCAGCTCGGGGTGTGCGCTCACCAGGGCCGAATCCAACTCACGATCAGGATGAGGACGATGCCGTCGGCAACGGTGCCGAACGGCAAGTACCACAGACCGGAGAGCGCCGCCACCCCGACGATCCACCCGGTCGGGCCGACACCCAGCGCCAGGGAGACGGCGGCCAGTAGGTGAAGCGAGCCGATGACCACAAATCCCAGCATCATCGGGGTGGACCTCGCCTCGATCCCCACGGCCTCGACCAAGGCACTCCATGGGCCGAGCCGGCCGGCGTGCGGGCCGGAACTCGGAGTTACATAGTCGCCGGTCACAAGCGCATGGGCCCCGTCGAAGACCATCCAGGCACCGACGATCACCAAGAGCACGACCACCACGACCTTCACCCGGATCACGGTACCGGCCGGGGCAGCGTCACGAATCCTCTGACCAGGCGTCGAGTGAAGACGGTGGGGTTCGCGGGTCAGTCGAGGGAGGGCCCGAGATCAACACGCACGGTCATCGGGTCGCGAGCAGCGATAGCGACGAACGCGCTATTGAAAGGGTTCAGCCGGAGGAGCCTGCGGCGCGCATGGTCTTCGGGCATGGGTGTTGCGATGCCCTCGTGCCACCTCCCATGAACACGAAGGCGCACCCGGGGGTTTGCTTCGATGTTCCTGACGAAGTCGGAATGTGCAGCGTCGCCCGCGACGAACCAGTACGTCCGGCCGTCGATGAGGCGGCCGCCCACCGGTGTCTCGTGCGCACGGCCCGTGACACGTCCGACCGTCTCGAGCACCGCCCAGCCGTGTGCTCGTCCCGTCCAGTGTCGAAAGAACGGGTTGACGGTCCGTTGGTAGGAGCGCACCCAGGTCCTGGGAGCGAGCCGTTCGAACAGCCCAACGCCAAGGGTGTACGTGATCATCAATCCGAGAATGACCCACAGGGCTGTAATCATGAGATTACATTGTAATCGCATGATTACCGAACCACCAGCCGGCTCTGCGTCGACTCGCGACCGGCTCGCAGCGGCCGCTCTCCGGCTGTTCGCCGACCAGGGATACACCGGGACGACGGTTGGCGAGATCGAACGAGCGGCGGGTCTTCGACCACGACGCGGTGGGCTCTATCGACACTTCGCCTCGAAGGAGGCGCTGCTCGACGAGGCGGTCGCTTTGCACGTCGCCCGGATCGACAAGGCACTCGTCGAAATGGCCTCCCTCCCTGCTCAGCTCGACGCGGGCGGGCTGCAGGACTGGGCCATGTGGTTCCTCGAAGAGATGGACGCCGAACGCGACATCTTTCGTTTGCTCGAACACGACGGACCGCGGCTGGAACGTCTTCGAGCGACCATGCGAGACCGCGTGATCGACGCCGGCCACCAACTGATCGCCGAACTGATCCGCAGGCGCCGGGGAGCCGGCGTCGACGCCGAGGCGCTCGCCGTTCTCATCGTCGGACCGCTCGCGAATCACCGCCGAACCGAGTGGACATTCGGCGCTCCCCCGGCGGGGGTGTCGAAGGACCGCCTGGTGGCGGCCTGGGCACGAACGCTCCAGGTACTGATGAGCCAGTCGCCCTTGTGACCGGACCACCATCCGGCTCGGAGCGACGCCGCGGCCGAACCATCACCCGTCGATGTCGTGCATGGGGCGTCCGCCCACCGTGGGCGGCCACCGCTCACGAACCAGACGAGGCCGTGGCCTCCTCGCCGGGTAGCCTCACGGATCTATTGACCGGGCGCCGAGGTGGCTGACCCGCAGCTGCTCCATCTGGCTCTCGATCACCGCCCGGCCACCGGCAGACAGCTGCTCGGAGGGCGCCGACAGGACCGGGTCGGCCGGCAACCACTTCGAACTCCACACGCCAATCTCCACCAAGGCAGGCAGGAGCTGGATGGCGGGCTCGGTGAGGCGATAGTGAACCTTCTGGCGGTGCTCCGGATCGGCTTGCCGGGACAGGAGGCCGGCATCGACCAGCTTCGCCAGACGTGACGCCAACACGTTCGACGCGATCCCCTCATCGGAGCCGGCCAGCAGCTCCCGAAAGCCACTGCGGTCGGTGAACATCAGATCCCGCAACACGACCAAACTCCACCGGTCCCCGACGAGTTCGGACCAGAGATTGATCGGGCACCGCGACCGAGGTTCCCCCACCACGAGCCTCTGATGCGATGCCGATTGCGTCACGCAACCACCCTACGCTACGGTAACCGATTGCGATTCGCAATCAGTCAGGAGAGGTCCGGTGTCAGCGCCCACAACCGCCGATGAGCCGATCCTGGTGCTTGTTCCCGGTGCATGGATGGGCGCCTGGATCTGGGACGATTTGGTCCACCGATTGAACCGACGCGGCCACGACGCGGTCTCGTTGACGTTGGTCGGCCTGGAACCCGGACGACCGGCCGAGCAGACCGCCGCTGTCCGGCTCGAGGACCACGTGAGACAGACCTGTGACCTCGTGGCGGATATGGCTCCCCGCAGGGTGGACCTCGTCGGTCACTCCTACTCGGGCATGGTGGTGGGCCAGGTCGCCGACCGGCTCCCGGACGTCGTTCGACGGTCGGTCCAGGTGGGCGCCTTCTTGCCTCGTGACGGCCGATCCCTCATCGACGACTGGGGCCCGGATGCCGACACCCGCCGAGCCGAATACGACCAGATCCACGGTGACGGGATGCTGTGGAAGCCACCACCCCGGGACGGGCTCGAGCAAGAACCCGACCTCTCCGACGAGCAGCGCAACTGGCTGTCGACCCGGTTCGTGCCCCACCCCGGGCGCACCGTCCTCGACCCCGCCTCGATGTCTCGACCCATCACCGAACAGTGCGTCACCTTCATCGCCACCGCCGGCACCGGCTCCGACCCTCTCGATGATCTCCCACCGGAGTTCGACAACGGCACGCCCGACCGCTGGCAGCTGCGCGCCATGCACGGCGGACACTGGCCCATGCTCACCGATCCCGACACGCTGCTCGACCATCTCACCGAAGCCGTCGACTCATCCGCCAGCCCCTGACCCGACGAGAGGGCCGACGTCAGCGATCCAGCGACAGGTCGAGATCCAGCCAGCGGGCGAGGTTGGCGATCTCGCGATTGATCGCCGTGTCCATCGTCTTGCTGAAGGCCACGTCCTGATGGATCTGTCTGACAATCAGGACGCCGGCCTTGCGGTCGGCAGTGGCGTCGAGCTTCCCGACGAGTCGATCGAGATAGAGGATCGGAAGCGCGTAGTAGCCCCAGCGACGTTTGGCAGCCGGCTTGTACATCTCGAGTGTGTATTCGAAGTCGAAGAGCTCCTCCGCACGCGTGCGGTCGTGGATGAGTCGGTCGAATGGAGACAGCAGCGCAACTCGGCCCGAGAACGACCGGCCGAGCTGGTCGGGGTCGACCCGCCACTCACCCTTCACTCCATCGACCACCGCGGCCACACCGGCGTCCCCGACGTCGATGGGTTCCACCGGCACGGCTCTCATACCGGCTCTGGCGATACCCAAGGCTGTGAGTCGCCGCCGGTTCTTGATCCGCAAGGCCTCCTCGACTGCCGGCACGTCGACGTCGGCCGGGTAGACACGTTCGGCCAGATCCCACAGCCGCTCCCGTCCCACTCTGCCCGCCACGGCGACTTCGCCGCGCATCATGAGGAACTCCAGCATTTGGTTCCGGTTGCTCGTCCACCCGCTCGACGGCCATCGAGGTCACCGTGCCACGACCGAAGTGTCCGGGATGTTCCGAGAAGACAGCGGGCCGGACTTCTCGAGCTGGTCCAGGATGTCACGGTGGAAACTGTCGTTGCCGTGCAGCCAGGTGCGGTGCCGTTCGTACGGCGGCCAATCCGACGCTCCGGCGAGGTAGAGACCGAGGTCGCGCATCGGCCTGACGACGGCGTTGAACTCGAACAACGACCGGTCGACCTCGAGGGCGGCCCTCAGGTCGGACGTGCGATACGTCGAGCCGAGGCGGCTCCAGGCGACGAGGTCGGCGCTCGGTGCAATCGCCGCAGTCGGGTCGAGCTGGAGCATGGTGAGATGGTCGACGGTTGCGACGAGGTCGGTCGGACGCTCCCTGTCGAGCAACTGCGCTCTCACCGCAATGCGGCGCGCCTGGCGGCGCGTGAGCCGATGGACGGTCACCGGCCCACGCATCGTTTCCTCATGCTGTGCGATGTTGGTTGCCGCGTCACGTCCTGGTCCCGATGCTCAGTCGATCTCTTCGAGGAAGCCGAGCACTCGCCGGATGAGCAGTTCGGCCGCCGCCGGGTCATACGAGGGCAGGCTCGAATCGGCGAACAGGTGATCGGTTCCGGGATAGAGAAACAACGCTGCATCCTCTGCCGAGTCGACCAGCCGGCGGGCGGCATCGAGGTCACCGTCGTCGACGAAGAACGGGTCGCCATCCATGGCATGTATCTGCACCGGGACATCGCCTGGCCATGACTCGCTGAACTCCGACACCGGCAGGCATGAGTGAAACAGCAACGCTCCTCGGGCACCGGGACGGGTCTGGGCGAGCTGCTGGGCCGGCGTCACCCCGAGTGAGAACCCGGCGTACACCAACCCCTCACCGAGCGACTCGCCGGCGGCGACGCCCCGCTCCAGCAACGTGCCGAATCCGGTCTCCTTGGCGTAGGCGAGACCGTCATCCAGGCCGGCGAACGTCCGGCCGTCATAGAGATCGGGCAAATGAACGGTGTGACCACCCGAACGCAACGCCTCTGCGAACGCCCTCACCCCCTGCGTGAGGCCGTGAGCGTGGTGATAGAGAACGATCTCCGCCATCCTTCTCCTGTTCCTCAAACGAACCAAATATCTCGAACAATCCATGAGGTTAGTCTGTTCCAACCATGACGAGCGATGCGGGTCCACCCGACTATGACCTGGCCGACACGATCGAACTCACCTCGCCGGAGCAGGTTCGGGCGATCAGCAACCCGCTCCGGACGATGATCCTGGGACTGCTCCACGAGCGGGCCGCCACCGCGACCGAACTCGCCACGGCGCTCGGCCGCCCGAAGAGCACCGTCGCCCACCACGTGAACGTGCTCGTCGACGCAGGACTCGTGCGGGTCGTCCGCACCCGACGGGTCAGGGCCATCGACGAGCGCTTCTTCGGCCGGACCGCCCGGTTGTTCTACGTCGGGCTGGGACGAAGCCCGGGCGGCCGCCGGCTGCCGCCCGACTTCAACGACTTCGAGGTCGCCGCACGCGAATCCGTCGCAGCCTACGAATCGGGACACCTTCGAGCATTCATCCGACACGCCCGCCTATCCGAGGAGCGAGTCGCCGCGTTCTGGGAGGAGGTCGATGCGCTGATCCACGAGTTCGACCAACTCGACCGTTCGGGCGACACCGCCTACGGGTTCGCGGTCGGCCTCTACCCCATCCCCGACTACCCCGTCCTCCCGCCCCGAACGGACGAAGCAGAGACTCGAACGTGATGAGGCGACTGCCGAATCCAGCCCCGGCGGCTCGACAGCAGTACGAACAGGTGAGATCCGCCCTGGGCATCACAGGTGTCCACCCCGGCCGGCGGTGCACCCGCCTCCGCCGTCCTCAGGGCCGACTTGGAGGCGCATCTCTCGGCGCGTCGCCCAGATGAGGGCGGCGGCGCCGGCGATGACCTGGACGGACACCTGGAGGTTGAAGATCGCTTGGACGGTGTCGGGTGCGCCGGCGAGCGGCCAGACCAGCCGGTAGGTGACTGCGGCCGTGGCCGGCATCACCAGGATCAGCGCCGCATGACGGCCCGGCACCCGACCCCCGAGGCGAGTGATCAGCGTCGGAGCAGACCGGCTGCTGGGGCGGCGGAGCAGCCACCACATCGGCAGGGTCAGTGCGGCGAGTTTCAAGGGTGCCCACGGCACCGCAGGCAGCACCGTCACGACGTGATACAGCCCCGCCACAGCCAGGACCGTCACCGTGGTTCGGCGGCCGAGTCGAATTCCGATTGGCCACACGAACCCGATCAGCCAATGCGCAGCAGCCAGGATCAACCCGACTCCGAAGACATAGGCGGCGTATCCGTTTGGATCGAGCGGCCCGACCCAATGGCTGAACTCGGCGAGTTCGGCCGGGTCGGTACCGAATGAGTCCGGCAGGGTCCATGTCACCGACCAGATCCCCCAGAAGACACCGAACCCGCCGGCGGCGATTCCGAGTCGCCGCAAATCCCCTTCGACGAGCCAGCGGCGGATCAGATACCAGAATCCGACGGTGGCGATCAGTCCGTGCCAGCCAACGAACATCAGCGCCAACGTCGGCCACGGGCCATCGGAGTACACGACCGGGGTGAGGACGCCCTCGACGACGAACGCGTACACCGCGCCTGCCAGCACCATTTGCGCAGGGTCGGCGACCCGGGCATGGGTCATCAGCCACAGCAGCACCCCGGCTGGGATCATGTAGAACAGCGGCACCACAACGAGTGTGTCGAGGCTGAGGCCGCCCAGCGTCCAATAGGCCCGCTCCGAGCCCATCACCAGAATCAGCGACGACAACGCCACGAACCCGGCCATCCGGCCGGTCCGTCGCCATGGGGCGGGTGGCGTGTGGGGCGGCGTGTCGATCATCATCGGCGTTGTCGTGATTGTCACCCCTCCGGGTTCGCATTCCTATCGGGGATTCCCCCGACCACGCCTGCGGGATGCCCGTGCCGATCGGGCTCCACGCCCACGTCCGACCCGCCCCGGATTCGATCCCGGTCGGACCGACACGCAGCGCCGAGCACACGGAGCCAGACCACCGGCGGAGGCGCGGACGCGATCTACCCGCAGGGCAGGCGTATTGAGGTCGATCCGGCAGGGACCCTCCGAACCGATCGGTCGCTATCCTACGGTTGGGCGCCTGCCACGCCCGACCCTCGACCCGGTTCCCACGCAACCGGCTACGGAGGGCAAAGGGGACCTCGAGTGCTCGGCAGATGTCAGACCACCGGCCCGTCTGCACGCGCCGATCCGAGCGTGGGTCGATCGTTGCGTGCGTGTGACGAGGAGGAGACTGACATGACCCGCCAAGAGTCGTTCAAGCGACGCGTCCGTGAGCGGATGAGCAACACCGGCGAGAAGTACCTTGCCGCCCGACGAGTGCTTCTGGAACGAGCTGCCACCAGGGCCCGCACCTGGGTGTCGGAGCCGGAGATCGGCGACGCCGCCCTCGAGGACGCAACCGGCCGGACGTGGGATGAATGGTGCGCGGTGATCGAAGCCTGGGAAGGCCATCGAGCGGGCCACCAAGCGATCGCACGATTTCTCGGAGGCCGCCACGATGTCGACCCGTGGTGGACACAGACCATCACGGTCGGCTACGAACGAATCGTCGGCCTGCGGCTCCCGCATCAGCAGCCCGATGGGACGTTCACCGCCAACAAGTCGAGGACCGTGGTCGTCGATGGCGAGACGCTGCGGTCGATGCTGCTCGACGAGGCCGAACGGATCCATCTCTTTCCCGGCCAGCAGACGACGCTCCGCTCGAAACCCGATTCCAAGGTGATCCGTCTCGCCATCGAGCCCGGCGTGGCCCAGATCGGCGTCGAGCCCCGGTCGGACGGGCGGTGCAAGGTGACGATCGCCCACGAGCGGCTCCCCGCGCTCGACGACGTCCAGGAGTGGAAGTTCTACTGGTCGGAGTGGCTCGATGCCATCGACCAGGCCGATTCGTCCGTCGACCGATGAGGGAGTTCGAGGCCGCCCGATACGTGAGCGTGCGAACGTACAAACGGTCGGGCGACCCGGTCGACACCCCCGTGTGGCCGGTCATCGTCGACGGCCGATTGCTGTTCGGGACACCGTCACACACCCACAAGGTGGGCCGGATCCGCCGCAATCCCAGGGTCGCCGTCGCAGCATGTGACAGTCGGGGCGAACTGCTGAGCGACTGGTCACATGGAACGGCGCGGCTCCTCGACCGGGACGAGTTCGATCCATACCGCAGGCTGATCGATGCCAGACAACGGTTTGCCTCGATCGTCGTACGGCTCTGGTCGACGGTGAAGGGGTGGGACCACATCGGAGTCGAGGTCGTCCCCGCGGACGATCCGTGACACGAAGGGGCACATGGCGGGGGCGGGTCGACTACCGCTCGGCGCGCTCCTCGTCGCTCCGCAGGATGCAGAAGAGATTCCCGGCCGGGTCGGCCATGACCATCCAGCCGGTGCCGTCGGGGTAGCGGTGGTCGGCGACCGTGGTGGCTCCCAGCTCCAAGGCTCGCTGGATCTCCTCGTCACGCCGTCGATCGGTCGGGGCAAGATCGAGGTGAAACCGCCCCACCGGACCCTGGAGCCGGTCGACCTCGATGAACAGCAGTCGATGGCCGGTGTGGGGGTCGACGATCATGCACTCCTCATCACCCGCTTCGTTCGGGTCACCCTCGATGTCTCGGTAGCCCAGGAACTCCTTCCACCATTCCGAGAGTTCGAAAGCGTCGGTGCAGTTGATGGTCGTGTGTGACACCCGTGATGCCATGAACTCGACCCTAGTGGTTGCCCGTCGAGGTGAGTCACTCCCCCAGCGGCTGGTCTCGCCACGAGAACGGCGGCTGGATGAGATGGGGGAGCATCTCGTCGCGCGCTCCCTGCCAATCGAGCGCTTCGGCTTCGGCGATCGTCCTTCGGCCGGTGAGGGTTCGGAAGAGCTCGAACACCGTTCCGGAGACCATCGCGACCGGCTCCTCCCGACCCACGGCCCAGCTCCGCCAACCCTCGGCGACGACGGTCAGCGTCGGCAATCCCTGGGCGGCGAACCCCTGGCGCAATCCTCCGATCATCGACTGGAGTCCGACGCCGACGAGGCCGGACGAACGCTCCCCCGGCCGGTCTACGGCATGGCGAAGGTCGTGCTCGTGAGCGGCGAGATCGGTCAGGACGATGGCCGGCATGAACGCCGGGACACCCGCCGCGGCAGGGTCGTCGAGTGATGGGCCGATGACGGAGAGGTGCGACCTCCACTCGGCCAGGATCTCGGCGAGGTCGAGATGACGGCGGTCGGCCACATGCTTCGCAGTCCATTCGTCGGTTGCGTATCCGTCGAGGTTGCCCACCCGCCAATCTCCCGCCAGACCACAGAGATGCGCCACACAATTCGAAACGGTCCATGCGGGGCAGGCGGCCACGATCGCTTCGGGAGCGACGGCCGCGATCGAACTGATCCGAGTGAGGCCCTCCTCATAGAGCTTCGACGGCGTCATGAGACGGCCCCGACCCGCGTGACCGGGCGATGGTCCACGGGGAAGGCGACCGACCGCGCGATGAAGCACATGCGGTGGGCGGTTTCGTGGAGGGTTGCTGCAGCATCGGTCATTCCCGGCTCGGCGACCGAAACCTCGGGATGCAGTGTGACGGACACGAACTGTCCGGAGCCGTCCGGGTTCATCTGCATGATTCCCTCCGGCGAGTCGCAATAGGACTCGACGATGATCCCCGCCTCGGCCGCCAGGTGGAGATACCAGAGCATGTGACACTGCGCCAGCGAGGCGACCAGCAGCAACTCCGGATTCCAGCGAGTGGGATCCCCACGAAACAGCGGATCGGACGAACAGGCGATCGCCGTCACGCCCGCAGCGCGGATCTCGTGGTCGCGACGATATGCGCGGTACGCGGACGTTCCCTGGCCGTCGTTCCCGGTCCACTCGACTTCGACTTCGTATCGATGGGTCGTCTCAGCCACCATCGCCTGGAAACTAGCCGGACGGTGGGCCGGCGTGGCCGTCACCCATTCGACCGGGGAGTCCCGTCGTCGACGTCCTTGACCGCATGCTGACAGGCCGGCACCGTGCGCCATGCCGCCACGAGATCCGCGTCCTCGTAATCGGCCATCTCCGGTTTGACGACGTCGACCACCTTCTCGATTCGAACGATGAGTTGTGACGTCCGGCGCTGATGGCGCTCTTCGTCCAGCTCGGGCGTGTCCGCGATCAGCTCCGACAGATCGTCGAGTTCACTGTTCGCACGTTCGACGCCCGCCACGATATCCACGACCATGGGCTCGAGCCGAGGCTGATCGAGCTTGCCGACCTCGTCCGCCAGCGAGTCGTTGAGAGACCGCATCTCGTCGAGGACCGCCAACCACCGAGCTCGCCGGTCCTGGGAGCGCTCGATCGTCGCCACGTCACCGGCACCTTCGTTGAAAGCCTTCCCGATGGCCTTGATGTGCGTCCACAGCGCCCCGCACAGCGCCTCACCGGCGGCCACCCGCTCCTCGAATGGATCGGCGCTCGTCGTCGTCCCTCCGCCGTTCGGGGCGATGCACGCCGCCATCGACAGCGACGCGGCCAGCAGCCATACCAACCGAAGTCCCCACAGATCGCCACCGGGGAGAGCCTGTCGACGAGGCACCGACCTACCCATTGGCCGCCGACACCGACTGGGTCCGAAGCGAAGCACTCGTCAGTCGTGCTGCGACGACGAGCAGGATGGCGAAGACCGTCGCCGCGTCGGCGAGCACGTGAAAGCCCCACACCTGCTTCACGATGCCAGAGATCAACGCGGCGGAGGCGGCCAGCACGCCAAGCGTCAGATCTGCTGCCCCCTGCGCCTCGACTCGAGCCCGTTCCGGTACCGAGGATGTCAGGAGGCTGGTGCCGGCGATGAGCCCGAGATTCCATCCGAGGCCGAGGAGGAAAAGACCGAAGAAGACCAGCGCGGGAACATAGCCACCCAGCACTGCGGCCACGGTCCCCGTCCCGAGGATCGACGCACCGATCGCTACCGACCGGATCGCTCCGATTCGATCCACCACCCGCCCCACCAGCGGCGACAGCCCGTACATGCCAAGGATGTGGACGGCGATCACCAATGCCGACAGCTCGGCGTGGCCGTGGTCGCGCATGTGCGGTGGTGTCATGGTCATCACCCCAACCATGGCGGCCTGGGAGATGCTCATCGCCGCGATGCCGAGCGTGGCCGCCCGGGAACGGCGGATCTCGCGGAATGAGGCGCGCAGCCGCCGTAGCGGCCGATCGTGGCGCGCCTCCGGATCCACACCGCCGGCGACCACCAGTGGATCCGGGCGCAGCCGGAACCAGTAGACGCCGGCGGCGACCACGAACAGCAAGGCTGCGAAACCGAACGGCCCGACGAGCGGGCGGAGCCCCACCGCTCGGGCGACGTCCTGTTCGATCGGGGTGAGGACGGGACCGAACACTGCGCCCAACGCGCCGATCCAGACGATCGCCGCGATGGCCTTGCCTTGGTCTTCAGGGCGGGCCAGATCGGTCGCGACGTACCGTGCCTGCAAGGTGGACGCCTGCCCCGCCCCCATCAGAAACATGCCGACCACGAAGATGGCGAACTGAGATATCTGTCCCCCCAACCCGGCGGCGCCCGCTCCCACCGCCGCCATCAACAGCGCGCCCACCATCCCAACACGTCTCCCCGTCCGACGCATCCAGGTGGCGAGCGGGACCGAAGCGAACCCCGCTCCGACGGTGAAGGCTGCGCCACCCATGCCCGCCCACGTGTCAGACCCGAGCAGCTCCCCGGCAAGAAGCGTGACGACGGCCACGACGCCGGCGACGGCCGCCTGTGCGGGAACCACCGCCATCCGCAGCACCCGGAGGGTGCGGCGCTGGAGTTCCTCCCGGTTCGCGGCGGCTTCCAGCCCTCCGCCGATCGACGGCTCGGTCCGCATCAGGCTGTCTGCGCCTCCAGGTACCGCTCCCACGAGGGATCGGACCGGTATCCGGAGGTGGCATAAATCCAGCCGAGACGGCTGGGTGGCTCGGGGCGACGCCGTAGTACGAGGCCGATCTCGGACGGAAGCCGGCTGCCCTTTCGGACATTGCACCGGCGGCAGCAGGCGACCACGTTGTCCCAGGTGTGTTGGCCACCGCGGGACCGTGGGACGACATGGTCGATGGAGTCCGCAGGAGCACTGCAGTACTGACAGCGGTGGTCGTCACGCCCGAAGACAGCACGCCGGGTGACCGGGACACTGCGTTGGTAGGGGACGTGGACATACCGGGTCAGGCGAACCACCGACGGGACCGTCATCGACATCCGCTCGGAATGCCACATCTCGTTCCGAGCCTCGACCGTCTCCGCCTTCCCTCGAAACACGAGAACCAGGGCTCGACGCACCGCAACCACCGAGAGTGGTTCAAACGATGCGTTCAAGACCAAGACGCTGGACATGCTTCCTCCGAGACCATCGGGAGCCTACCCCCGCCGCCGGTGAAGCAACGCCGGTGGTACGCCGAATCAACGACGACCGCGAGGTGGGGTATCGATGACGTCGGGAGGGCCGACCGTCACTCGGACAGGTCGGTCAACACGCGAGCGGTGGCTCGATAGAGAGCATCGTGAAGCAGCGGCGTGGCCACCTCGGCGGCGAGCGCAGTCCGTTCACCGCGCCGCGCCATCAAGGTGACGACCTTCTCCTCGTCCATCTCGTGCATCACGACCGCCACGCGATCGGGGCGTGCCACGCCATGCCACTCGGCCAGGGCCTTCATCATGGCCTGGGCGGCGCCGATGGGAGACACGCTGCCGGCTGCCTCCACCCGACGTTCGTCGTGCTCGAGCGCCACGACCATGAGCCCGTCGCGGTGCTGCACGGACACGGTTGGCTCGGGCGACTCGGTGGCCTCGACCAGCTCTTCAACCCGTGCCAGTCGCGGAAGACTGGCCGGCTGTTCGTCCGATGCCGTCTCGCTCTCCAGCCACTCCGGACGTCTCGACCGCCACCCGTAGGCGACGAGGACGCGCCGGATCTCTTCGAGGACCTCCGACTCCTTGACCCCGTCGTGGACCTCGACCTTGATCGAATCGACGCCGTGATCTCCGAGTTCGACCCGAATGGCCGAGACGCCGTCGACTTGACGGAGCCGGTCCTCGAGCCCGAGCATCACGTCACCTCCCACCGGCGATGATCGCCGGCCGTCACGACGTCACCCGGTATGAACGAAACCAGGAAACATACGACCGAACGTCAGACAGGGTCGGGCGCCGTCGAGCGCCGTACGCGGTCTCGATACGCCATGCCAGATGGGCTCTGGAAGGGACGGGAAGGAACGGCGGTCGTCTCCACCAGTCTCTCCGGCGATGGCGCCACGCCACTCGAATCAAATCGCCTGACACGTTCCGCTCGTCCTCCGCGATAGCTCAACGTGACGATCCGACGATCCACCTGCCCCCTTCGGTGTCCTTCGCCACTCTCCGCGCAACACAGTAGTGGTCAGATCGTCACCCAGGGAGAGGTTGTTCGGTGAATCTCAGGGACACGGAAGCGGCTGCTGCGCCCTCCGGAATGGGCGCATTGGGGGATGCGCGAGATACACTCAAACGCCCGTCGACGAAAGCCCTGAACCCGTGACTGAGACCGACCTCCACCCGATCGATTGGTTTGCCAGCCGCTTCGATCGCATCGCCGCCAACGTGGAGCGAGTCATCCAAGGCAAGCGAGGCGTCGTCGAGCAGGTGCTCACCACGTTGCTGGCGGAGGGACACGTCCTGATCGAGGACGTGCCCGGCGTTGGGAAGACGGTCCTCGCCAAGTCCGTCGCTCGCTCGATCGACTGCACCTTCAACCGGATTCAGTTCACCCCCGACCTGCTCCCGAGTGACGTCGTCGGGGTGTCCGTCTGGGACAGGCAGGCCGGTTCTTTCACGTTCAAGCCCGGAGCGATCTTCGCCAACATCGTCGTCGGTGATGAGATCAATCGAGCGAGCCCGAAGACGCAGTCGGCGCTCTTGGAGGCCATGGAGGAACGGCAGGTCACCGTCGACGGCGAAACCCGACGGCTCGCTCCCCCCTTCATGGTCGTCGCGACGCAGAACCCCTTGGAACACGAGGGGACCTACCCGCTGCCGGAGGCCCAACTCGACCGCTTCATGGTCCGGGTGCGAATCGGATACCCCAGTCGCGCCAAAGAGATGGAGATGCTCGGTACCCATGCGATCCAGAGCACGTTCGAAGACCTCCAGCCGGTGGTCGACGCTCGGGAAGTGATCCACATGATCGACGTCGCCCGCCGGATCCAGGTCGCCAACGGAGTCAAGTCATACATCCTCGATCTGGCCGAAGCCACTCGGTCCCACCCCGAGATGCTGCTCGGCGCGTCGCCGAGGTCCGCCCTCTACCTCCAGCGGTTGGCGCGGGCTCGCGCCGCCACCCAGCGGCGCGAGTATGTCACTCCGGACGATGTGAAGGCGGTCGCCGCACCGGTGCTCACCCACCGCATGGCGATGCGGCCGGAGGCGAACATGCGGGGCATGCGCGTCGGCGACGTCATCGATGAGGTCCTCAACCGCATCGAAGTGCCGTCCGGGACGAGGATCGCCACCTGAGGTTGCTCACCGACCGAGGCTGGGCCGTCCTCGGCGCCGGAGTGGCGCTCCTGGTCACCTGGGTCCTGCTCGGTGAGATCGAGTTGCTGGCGGCGGGGTCGCTGCTCCTCGCGCTGGTGGCCGGCTCGGCAGCCTTCGTGGTGAGTGCCCGACCCACCCTCGACGTCGTTCGCCACCTGTTTCCGACGTCGGTGAACGAGGGCGGTCGGGTGACCGTGGAGACGATCGCCACCAATCGAGGTCGCCGCACCCTCAGAAACGTCGTTCTGGTCGACGAGGTGGAACGGCTCGGCCGGGCCGAGTTCGCACTCGGCAAGATGCCGGCCGATGCGCGGGCTCAAATGGCATATCAGATCGTGTGCCGGCCGCGCGGCGTCTATCAGGTGGGGCCGAGCTCCACGGAGGTGGCGGACCCACTCGGTCTTGCTCGGACCGGCCGCCGCCTCGATCGCGTCGATCGACTGGTGGTGTACCCGGAGGTCGAGACGCTGGAGGGTTTCCCCGGATCACGCGGCCGGGACATCACCACCGCAGCCTCACGACCGGAGTTCAGCCACCGGGGCGGCGAAGACTTCTTCACGCTTCGCGAGTATCGGCATGGCGACGATCTGCGGTACGTGCACTGGCCGTCTTCCGCCAAACTGGACGAACTGGTGATCAAGCAGTTCGAAACCCCGTGGCAGTCACGCGCACTCGTCCTCCTCGACGTCCGTGCCGGCACCTACGAGAACGACGAGTGCTTCGAGAAGGCCGTCAAGGGCGCCGCCTCGGTCATCCGGCACCTCGCCAGATCCGGGTTCGACTCCGAGTTGTGGACGGGCGGAGCCGCTCCGCTCGAACTCACCACCCTGCTGGCGGGGATGGAGCTGTTGGCCGAGGTGCAAAAGGTGCCCCACCTCGACATCCGTCGGGCTGCCGCGCGGCTGTCGAGGGTCGGCCGCGGTGGCACACTGGTCATCGTGACCGGAGTGGTCGACCAGCCGTTGCTCGACGCCCATCGTTCGTTCGAGCACGACTACACCACGACCATCGTGCTCGCCGCCACCGAGGCGACGTCGGCTCACGAGGTTGCATTCCACCGGGCCGGGGCCGTGACGGTCAACGTTTCCCCTTCGCAGTCGTGGAGCGAGGCATGGAGTCGTGCGATGGATCGAACATGGTCAAGCGCCTGACGTGGATCATCGGCCTGGCGGCCATCGTCCTGGCCATGGCCCGGCTCACCCGGCTCTTGGATGGGACGGCGCTCGGCCCACCGTGGGCCGAGACATTGGTCATCGCCACCGGATTGGGGGTGCTCGTGACGCTGGCCACCGAGAGCGCACGCGGTCCACGATGGAGCCTGTGGCTGCTGAACGGTGTCGGTGCCGTGGTCCTGGCACTTCGAGTCATCGACTCCGCCTCGATGACGTTCGGGCTCCTCCCCACCCAGGCGACCTTCCGCACCGCCGCCGAACAGATGGAGATCGCCACCCAGCTCATTCGCTTCGGGGCTGCGCCGGTCGTGCCGGTGCAAGGCGTCGTCGCCCTGCTGGCGATTCTGTTCTGGGCACTGGGCGCGCTGGTCGCGTTCGGAGCGGTCCGGGTTCGACCAGCCCTGTCGGTCATCCCGCCGCTGGGGGTGTATCTCCAGTTCGCCACCTTCGATCGCCGGCCGCCCGGTTCGTGGTGGGTCTTGGCCTTTCTCCTCGTTGCGGCTGCCGCCCTCGCGATCAGCGCTCCACTGACTCGCACCCGGCTCGGCCGTGCCCGGTTCACCGACGGCGATCTGGTTCCCCGTCGATCGTCCGGTTTGCTGGCGAGTCTGTTGGTGGTCAGCATCCTGGGTGGGCTCCTCACCGGGACGGGGCTGGCCGCCAGCATCGCCGAGGCCGGCCTGCTCGGATGGAGAACCAACTCCGGCATCGGGACGGGGTTGTTCGGAACCGGGTCCGTCAACGTCTTCGTCGGGCTCCAACAACAGTTGGTGGATCTGTCCGACGAACCGGTCTTCTACGCCCGCTTCAGCGAGAACGCCCCGCCGAACCGAGAGTTGTACTGGAAGCTCATCACCCTCGATCGATACGACGGGGAGTTCTGGCGAGCGTCGGAGCAGACGTTTTCGACCGGTGGGGCCAGCCGGTGGGAACGACCCGATTGGAAGTTCAGCGGCCCGACATCACGCATCTCCGCCCGGGTCCAGATCGCCGCGCTGAAGGGATCCTTCCTGCCCACCATCTACTCCCCGGTGGACCTGTCGAGTGAGCAACCGCTCATCCAGCAGGGTTTCCGAGTCCGTGAGGATGGCTCGGTGGCCATCGACCTTCAGGTCATCGACGACTGGATCTATCAATTCCAGGCGGACGTGCCGATCCCCGACATCGGTGAACTGGCGACGGACGGCACCCGCCTCAGCCCCATCTTCGAGGCGGCGGTGGCCGATGGGGCCATGGACCTCACCGTCTCGCCCACCGGTGTGGAGCCGCGACCGGACACGGTCGAGCGATTCGTGGACCTCCCCGACGATGTCCGTGAAGATGTGCTCGGGATTGCCGAACGCATCACCGAAAACGCCGCAACACCTTTCGAGGAGGCGCTTCTCCTGGAGAGCTTCTTCCGCGATCCCGACCAGTTCGAGTACTCGACGGAGGTGAGCACCGGGCACAGCAGTCTCGACCTGGTCGATTGGATCATCGATCCAGACTCCCCCAACTACCGAATCGGATACTGCGAGCAGTTCGCCACCGCCATGGGTGTGTTGGGCCGGGCTCTCGGGATTCCGAGCCGGATCGTGGTGGGCTTCACCCCCGGCGAAGTCCAGAACCAAGACGACGGCACCGATCTCATCGTCGTACGGGAACGGAACTCACACGCCTGGGTGGAGATGTGGATGGACGGCCAGGGATGGGTGCGTTTCGATCCAACACCCCGCAGCGATGGCGTCAATCCGTCGTTGGGCGGAGACGAACTCGGCTTCGACGCTCGTACCTATCTGCCGGCCCCCGACGAGGCCGATGCCTCGTCGTCGAGCCCGTCGGATCCTTTGATCCCCGATCGCTTGATCGAGGACCGTGCATCGGATCCGGTTCCCGACTTTGGCGGATTCACCCTTCCCACCGGCCAGAACATCCGGGTGCCCTGGTGGGTGGCAGGCGTCTTCTCGTTCGGTATCGCCGCGGGACTCGTTCCCGCGATCAAGGCCTTGCGGCGGCGGCGCAGACTCAAACGGATCCTGGCCGGTGACGTCGATGCGGCCTGGCGTGAGATCGTCGACCGACTCACCGATCTCGGAGACCCACCCACCCCTGCGCACACGCCGTTGGAGATCGCGACGCGCGCCGGAGCGGATCTCGTGCCGCTGGCCGACCGCTACGGCGAGGCTGCGTACGGCGGCCACACGACGGTCGAGTGCGCCCCCGAGTTCGAAAGGGCGGAAGATCGCCTCAGAGAGGACTCGGAGCGGTTCCGATGGCTCCGAAGCTGGCTCTCGCCCCGGTCGCTGTTCCGGCGCTGACGACCCGGCCGGTGGCCGGACCTTCAGCCGTCGGCGGCCTGCATCTCCTCGGTGACATCGTCCTCGACCCGCTGCAACATCTCGAGGAACCGGCTCCGATCGAGCTCGAAGCGGCTGACATCCTCTTCGACCGACCGGGTTATCTCGTCGATGGCGACGAAGAAGGCCAGCTGACCCTGTCGCAGCGCGTCGAGCAACTCACCTTCATTGGTGGCGATCGAAAAGATGGATGAGCCGTCGGTGACCAGTTTCACCTCCGACAGATGCTGCTCCATCGAGGCATTCCGGCGGAGATAGTCCCACGCCCGCCGAACCCGCTGAAGCGACATCCCGTTGTCGAGCAGACTCCGTACGACGCGGAGGGCGACCAGGTCCCGGAAGTCGTACAGACGGCGGACTCCCGGCCTCCCACCGGTGCTCTGAATCGAGGGTCTCACCAGATCCACCCGATCCCAGTAGCGCAGCTGATGATGTGTGCAGCCAGTCAACTTCGACGCCTGATCGGCGGTGAAACCCTCGTCCAAGATCACATGCCCTTCCCCGGCCGACCAGCGGTCGACTTCTCGTCCAACTTCACCCGACCGAGGCGCCGACGGGCGAACGACGGCGTCGCCTCACTCAGTTCGATGCGTGCGATCACACCGCCTCGGTGACCCTCGGCGCTCTCCTCCGCCGGGGGTGGGGGCGTCACTCTAGCGAGGCCTCCGAGAGGCAAGTCGGCGAGACCGGGGACTTCCAGCCTTTTCCGGTCCGAACGGTCCCGCCGCGGGCGCGATCGACCGACTCGAGGACATCGCGGAGGGCTTCAGCGAGCCCGGATCGAGGTGACGAGGGCGGTGGCCGAGGCGACCATCACCCCGAACCCGGCGAGAGCGATGAACGGATTGAACGTGAAGGTGAGCAACACGACGGCAGATCCGAGAATGAGTCCGAGGATGGGAAGCCGCATGCCGAAACGCGCGGAACGCTCGATCTTTCGAACCGCCTCGACGAGGTCGGGATCTTCCTCGTAGAACTGGCGCTCGATCTCCCCGAAGATCTTCTGTTCGTGCTCGTCGAGTGGCATCGAAAGAACCCACCTCACCGAACGGGTCGCCGGTCTCGCTGCTGGTCAGTATACGTCCCGTTCGGGTTCAAGGATCACGGGAGTCGTCCGCTCGAGAGGTTTTTTCGCGACCTCGACCGGAGCCGGCCGGTCCCAACGATCGCTCGCCGAACCGTTCACGGATCTCGTCGGCCGCCTTGGTCACGTCCGACCACCTCCGATCGTGCTTCACCGAGAGCTGGGTCGGTGTATCGCGTTCGGAGAGGTGAGACAGACCGATGCCGATGAGGCGGAGTGGGGCGGTGGGCCGAAATGCAGACCGGGCCAGTCGAGCCGCGACGGCGAACACCTCGACGTCGACATCCGTGGGTTGCGCCAGTGACTCGGCCCGCGTGACCGTCACGAAGTCGGTCGTCCGCAGCTTCACCGTGACGGTCTTGGCGACGTGGCCGCCTCGCCGCAACCGGCGGGTCACCTCGTCGGCCTGCCATCGGAGTTTCACGAGCACCTCGTCGAGCGAAACGAGATCCCGATCGACGGTCTCTTCGACGGACACCGACTTCGCAGCAACGTCGGGCTCGACCGCTCGTTCGTCGATGCCGGCCGCCAGGCGCAGGAGATGACCGGCGATGCCGGGGCCCACCACACGCTGGAGCGTCCGGTTCGGGGTTGCGGCCAGATCACCGACGGTTTCGATACCGAGCCCGGCCAGTGCGGCCTCGGTCGCCCGCCCCACCCCCCACATCTCGGCCACCGGGAGGCCGTGGAGGAACGACGTCGTGTCTTCCGCTGCAACCCGAAACAGGCCGTCGGGCTTGGCGCGCACCGACGCCAGCTTGGCGACGAACTTGGTGGCGGCGACACCCACCGAGCACGGCAGATCGAGCTCCTGGCGAACCCGCTGCCGGATCGCTTCGGCGACGGATGTCGACGAGGGATAGTGGAGACGCAACCCCCCGACGTCCAGAAATGCTTCATCCACCGACAGGCCCTCGACCATGGGCGTGAACGAGCGGAAGATGCGGAAGACCTCCTCCGAGACGCGCCCGTACTCGGCGTGATCGGGTGGCACGATGATCAGTTGGGGGCAGCGTCGACGCGCCTCGATCGAGGGCATGGCCGACACCACGCCGAAGGTGCGAGCCTCATAGCTGGCGGCCGCGACGACCGACCGCGGCCCGCGACCACCGACGACCACCGGGCGGTCCCTCAAGCTGGGATCGCGGAGGCGCTCCACCTCGACGAAGAACGCATCCATGTCGGCGTGGACGATGGGCTCGGTGAACGCCACGGTCGGAGCGTAGGCGGCCTCATACCGGCCCGGGCGACCATCGCGCGCTCGAGTACGGCCCGATCGGTCGGGTCGACGAACCGGCGCGGCCGTCTTCGTCCACTACTCTCCCCCGCCGTGCCACGACTCGTCCATCTGATCCGCCATGGGGAAGTCGACAACCCCGACCACGTCGTCTACGCAGCGCTGGCGGGGTTCGGGTTGTCGGACACCGGCCGAGCCGAAGCGGCGCGCGCCGCCCGGCATCTCGGCAATCGGCCGGTCGTGGCCGTGTGGTCGTCACCGCTGGAGCGGGCCCTGGAAACGGCCGGGATCATCGCCAAGCGTTTTGGTCTTCCGGTGGGGGTCGATCCGCGGCTGACCGAGTGGCGGCTGGCGGACCGCTGGGCGGGCGTCGGCTGGGATGACTTGGACGAGGAGTTCCCCGGCGAGCTGGATGCCTACCTCCACGATCCTCTCGACCTCCCGTTCTCGCCGGAGTCGCTGCAGGCGCTCGCCGTCCGCATGCGGGCCGCCATCACCGACATCTCGAGCCGCTATCGGGACGGCGACGTGGTCATCGTCAGCCACCAGGACCCTGTCCAGGCCGCCCGACTCGCCCTGACGGGCCGATCGCTCGCCGGCCAGAACCACGACAAGCCGGGACACGCATCGGTGATCTCGCTGGATGCCGCCGATGGCTGGTCCGAGGTGGGAGTGTTCACACCCGATCTCGACGTCACTTCCTGAGCAACCACGTCCGCCGAGGGCGTGTCTGCTCAGCCGAGCGTCCCCAGCAGCGATCGGTCGGTATCGAAAGCGAGGTCGGGGAGGGCGTCGAGGTCGAACCACCCCACGTCGACGGCATCGTCTCCCGGGGCGAGCACCCCCCCGATCACCCGACCCTCGAACCAGATGCCAACGGTGAGCTTGGCCGGATCGTGGAAGTTGGAGGCGACCCACACCGGCGGACCCACCTCCACCACCAGCCCGGTCTCTTCGGCCACCTCTCGGGCTGCGGCGGTGCGCACCTCCTCCCCGTAGTCGACGTACCCACAAGGTATGCACCACCGGCCGGACTGCGAGGCCGACGGCCCGCGACGCACCAACAACACACGCCCGGCGCGATCTCGAACCAGGACGGCGGCACCGACCCCCGGGTCGCGGAAGTGCACCCAGTCGCAGCGAGGGCAGACCATGCGCTCGGTTCCCGAGCGAACCCGCGGCTCGAGGACAGCCCGGCACATCGGACACCATCGGTACTCGCCCGGCCAATCGATCGGTCTCGTCGGTCGCACCGACTCAGGCTACGCCACCACTGCGGGCCCGTCCCGGTTTGTCGAACCGTGCCGGCCGATCGAGACTCTGGGCGTGCGTAGCGCGTTCATCGCCGTCGGAGTCGTCTTCGTGACCGGGGTTCTGTGGTCGGTTCGCCTGCTGGCCGGGGACGGTCCGTGGCCGGCGGACAGCCGTGGGTTGCTGGCGGCCTGGCTGGTGACCGTGACCTCGGTGGCGGTGGTCGGGATGCTGGTGGGTTCGGCGCGGTGGGCGCGCCGACTTGGGGTGGCGGTTGGCGGCCTCGGACTGCTGCTGGCCCTCGCCTTGCCGATGAGTCCGTTGTGGTGGATCGGGCTGATCGCCGCCGGAGCGGCCATCGTCGTCATGGTGGGACCGATGACCGGAGCGGTGGTCGGAGCCCTGCCGGCGGCCTCCGGACCTCCCCGCTCCGCAATCATGCTGATGCTGGTCCTCCTGGCGATTCCGGGAGTGGTCGCCGCCGCCGGCGTCGATGGGCTCGATGGCTGGGAGTGGACGGCGTCGGCCGGGGCGACCGTCGGATTGATCTGGTACGCCAAAGCCCTCCCCATGGCCATCTGGTGTGTTCGCCTGCTCGTCCCCATCGGACTCCTGGCGTTGGCCGTCGGTGCGCCGGGCACCGGCCGGTGGGTCCTGGCGGGTGCGGCGGTCGCCGTCGGCGTCCTGGCGTGGAGGACGGAGGTGGGCCTCGCCGTGAGGCCCTTGGTGAGGCGGGTTCAGGGCCGGCCGATTCTGCCCGAACTCGTGCCCGGCGAGGTGCTCGATGCCGCCGGGCTCGATGAACGCGGCCGGAGACGGGCCGGGCGATGACCTCCAGCTCCGAGCCGAGGGAGCCCCGCCGAGCCCCGAACCCGTGGATCATGATCCCTTCGGTCATCACCGGGGTGCTCGCCGGAGTGATGGGTTGGTTCGTGACCGATGTGTCGTGCCGGCAGATGGTCGACGGCGTGGTCGTCACCTGTCCGGGTTGGCGGCTGGCGATCGCGCTGGTGGCGGGCATCGGGGCGACATTGGGGATCATGGTGCTGTTGGTGCTGGTCTTCCGATCGCTGGCCGAGCACGCAGCCCGACAAACACCGGAGTGAGCCGGCCGGCCCGACCGAGTGCCGGACGCCGTCAGTGGTGCCGGCTGAAGATCAGTGCAACGTTGTGCCCACCGAAACCGAACGAGTTCGACATGGCGTGAGAGACCGCAACTTCCCGGGCCTCGTTGGGGACGTAGTCGAGATCGCACTCGGGGTCCGGCGTCTCGTAGTTGATGGTCGGCGCCAGCACACCGTCGGTGATCGAACGGATGGCGGCGATCGCCTCCACCGCACCGGCCGCCCCGAGGAGATGGCCGGTCATCGACTTCGTCGACGAGATCGGGATCTCGGCGGCAGCGTCACCGAACGACAGCCTGATGGCCGCAGTCTCGGTGGCGTCGTTGGCGCCGGTCGAGGTCCCATGGGCATTGATGTAGCCGATGTCGTCGGGCTCGAGCTCGGCGTCCGCCAGCGCGGCGTCCATCGCTCGCGCCGCACCGGCACCGCCGGGACGTGGCAGGGTGACGTGATAGGCGTCGGCCGACATGCCGTAGCCGGTGAACTCCGCCAGGATCTCCGCACCCCGGTCGAGCGCCCGCTGACGTTCCTCCAGTACCAGCGCCGCCCCGCCCTCGCCCATCAGAAAGCCATCCCGGTCGGCGTCGAAGGGTCGGGATGCACGTTCCGGATCATCGTTTCGAGTCGTCAACGCCTTGGAGCTCGCGAACGCGGCCACCGCATAGTCGGTGATCGCCGCCTCCGACCCTCCCGCCACGACCAGGTCGGCCGCGCCGCGACCGATCAGTTCGGCGGCGTCACCGATGGCATTGGCGGAAGCGGCACACGCGGTCACGGTGCACGTGACCGGGCCCAAGAGGTTGTGGTCGATGGAGACCAGTCCCGAGGCGATGTTGGCGATGATCTTCGGGATCCCGAACGGGCTCACCCGATCGGGCCCGCGTGCCCGCAGGGTGTCGATCTCGTCGATGAAGGTCTGCATGCCTCCGAAACCAACCCCGAAGACACACCCCGCCCTCGCCGCCTCGGGCGAATCCGGATCGAGCTGCACACCGGCGTTCCGCATCGCCTCGCGCGCGGCGACGAGTGCGAACTGGCTGAACCGGTCATATCGACGAGCGTCCTTCCGGTCGAAGTGATCGAGCGGATCGAAGCCCTTCACCTCAGCGGCGATCTGACTCCGATGATCGGAGGGATCGAACAAGGTGATCCGTCCGGCGCCGGGCCGACCCTCGACCAAACCCTTCCAGGTCGAGGCCGCGTCGTGACCGAGCGGCGTGACCGCACCGATCCCGGTGACGACCACCCGCCTCTGGCGGGACACCGTCAGCTCTGGAGCTTGCCGTGGACGAGGTCGATCGCCTGGCCCACCGTGTGGATGTTCTCGGCTTCCTCGTCCGGGATCTTCACGTCGAACTCGTCCTCGAGCGCCATCAGCAGCTCGACCACGCCGAGCGAATCCACTTCGAGGTCCGATTCGAAATCGGCTGCATCCTCGATCTTGTCCGCATCGAGTCCCAGCTCACTGACGAGCACGTCGTGCAGCCGCGATGCGACTTCGCTGCGATCCATTTCTCTCCATCCTCCGATGTCGGTTGGCGGAAGCCTACAGCGTGATCCCGCCGTCCACACTGATCACCTGGCCGGTGATGTACGCGGCATCGTCCGACGTCAGGAAGGCAACGGTGGCGGCGATCTCGTCGGTTGCACCGAACCGTCCCAGCGTGATGGCGTCGAGCGCACCTGAACGAGCGCTGTCGTCGAGCGAGTCGGTCATGTCGGTGGAGATGAAGCCCGGGGCCACCACGTTGACGGTGATCCCCCGGGCGCCGACCTCCTTGGCGATCGATTTCGAGAATCCGATGACGCCGGCCTTGGACGCCGCATAGTTGGCCTGACCGGGATTGCCGGAGACCCCGGCGACGGAGGCGATGGACACGACCCTGCCCCATTTCGCCTTCAGCATCGACCGCATCGCGGTCTTCGTGCAGAGGAAGGTCGAGCGGAGGTTCACGGCGATGACGGTGTCGAAGTCGTCGACGCTCATTCGCAGCAGAAGGTTGTCTTTCGTGATCCCGGCGTTGTTCACGAGCACCGTCACCGGGCCGAGTTGGTTCGTGACCCGCTGGAACATCGCTTCGACCTGATCGACGTCGGACACGTCCGCGCCGACGGCGACGGCTTTCCCGCCTGCCTCCTCGATCTCGGCGACGACCTCTCCGGCGGCACCCGCATTCGTCGAGTAGTTCACGGCGACGGCCATTCCCTTGCCGGCCAGCGCTTTGGCGATGGACCGGCCGATGCCCCGTGAACCCCCGGTTACCAGCGCAATGCGTTCGCTCATGACGTCTTCCCTCCGAAGAACTCGATGTTTGGTCTGAGGATCTCCCACACCGATTGCGAGGTGGAAGGTACCTCCATCGATGAGACTCTCACAGGTTCCGCCCTCGAACCCCAGCGCACCGCCGCCGCACCCCAGCTCAACCCGCCGCCGAAGGCGGCGAACACGAGGTGTGAGCCCGGCCTCACCCGATCCGATTCGAGCGCCTCGGTCAGTGCCACCGGGATTGTGGCGGCGGACGTGTTCCCGTATGCGTGGATGTTGCTGAAGACTTTGGAGTCGTCGAGCCCCAATCGACGAGCGGTGGCATCGATGATGCGTTGGTTCGCCTGGTGCGGAATGAGGAGATCAACGTCTCCCAGCTCCCATCCCGCCCCTTCCACCGCGGCGATGCTCGACGAACCCATCATCGTCACTGCGCTCCGGAAGACCTCCGAGCCGTTCATCTGGATCCCCGACCGCTTCGGGTCGGGGATCGCCGGCGCTCCCACGGTGCCGAACTCGGGCACGCACAGATTGGGTGCGAGCGAGCCGTCCATTCCCAGCTCCGATGCCAGAACACCGAGGGGCTCCGTCGTCGCTTCCAGGACCACGGCTCCGGCGCCGTCTCCGAAGAGAACGCAGGTCGAACGATCGGTGTAATCGACGATGTACGACATCTTCTCGGCACCGACGAGGAGCACGCGATCCACCGAGCCTGCCTTGATGAGATCCGAGGCAACCACCAGGGCGTACACGAAGCCCGCGCAATTGACATTGATGTCCATCGCACCCATTCGGGTGTTGCCGAGTCTGGACTGAATCCACGCCGACGTCGGCGGCATCATCGTCTCCGGAGTGGAGGTGGCCAGGATCAGCATGTCCATGTCGGCTGCATCGCGATCTGCGGCTTCCAACGCGTGGTGAGACGCCACCGCGGCCAGTTCGGAGACCTCGATATGGCTGATCCGCCGCTCCTTGATACCGCTGCGAGTAGTGATCCACTCGTCGCTGGTATCCACCATTCGCTCGAGATCGGCATTCGACAGAACGGCGGGCGGCATCGCCTTTCCCCAGCCGGTGATCTCGGCGTATCTCACCAGCCGGTCCGTTGTGGGGGGATCATCCTTCGATCTTCGCAGAAATCGACCGAATCGCGGGCTCGATCGCCTCGAGGCCGTCGATCACCACCACTTCGGCATCGGGAACCGTCCGTTTGGCCATGCCGGCGGTGACGTCGCCCGGACCGACATGAACGAAGAGATCGACGCCGTCGCGGCCCATCTGCTCGAGGGTCTCGGCAAAGCGGACCGGCGACACCACCTGGCGGGTCAGCAGGTCGACGACCTGATCCGCCACCACGGGTCGGGCGGTCACGTTGGCATAGACCGGGAAGCGGGGCGTCGCCGGTGTGACCCGCTCGAGGGCGTCGGCGACCGAGTCGGCCGCGGACTGCATGAACGAGCTGTGGAACGCACCCGCCACCTTCAGCCGCACCGACCTGCGGACGCCGAGCGTCCGCCCATGTTCGTCCAACCAGTCCAGATCGCTCGACGCCCCGGCAACCACCACCTGGCCGGGAGCATTGATGTTGGCGACCGTCAGCCGGCCACCGTCGGTGCGATTGGCGGTGGCCACGGCCTCGGCCGCCTCGACGTCGACTCCCAGCAGCGCAGCCATACCCGACGGCTCCGTGTCGGCGGCCGCCGACATCGCCCGACCGCGAGCATCGACGACGCGGAGCGCTTCGTCGAACCCGAGCACGCCGGCCGCCACCAGCGCGGTGTACTCCCCGAGAGAATGCCCGGCTGCGGCCGCGGGTGGTGCCGGAAGCCGCCCGGCGACCTCGTCCCAGAGCGCGAATGCGAGTGCGAACAGGGCGGGCTGGGCATGCTCGGTACGGGTCAACTGCTCCTCAGGGCCCTCGAGACACAGTTGTCGCAACGACCACCCGAGCACGTCGTCGGCGCGTGCGCCCAACAGGTCGGGCCGGACATCGAACAGCTCCGCCCCCATTCCGACGTACTGGCTTCCCTGTCCCGGGAACAGCACTGCGTACCGCATACGATCTCCAACTCTCCGAGGCAACGCTTCCGACGACGGAGCGAGCATACGAGAAGTCACTCCTGGTATGGGCCTCCCTGCCCGACCCGGAGCGACGTCCATGGGGTGGGATTCAGCCAGGTGCTACCGTTCGGTTGCATGTCGACCCCCGTCTCCACGGTCGGCCCCGGCGCCACCATGCCGACCGACTCCAACCGCCCACGGCCGTATCGATTCGCCATCCAGGGGGGACCGTTCGGCGACGCCGACGCGCTCACCCGACATGCCCGCCTCGTCGAATCCCTCGGCTACGAGGAGTTCTACACGTCTGACCACATCGGAGTGCAGCAAGGGGAGGGCGGCACCGGTGCCGTGTACACCGTCGACCCACTCCTCCCGTTGATGGTTGCGGCCGGGGCGACGACCCGGCTGCGGGTCGGGCCACTGGTGCTCAACAACGAGTTCTACAACCCGGCGCTGCTCGCCCGGGCGGCGGCCACCGCCGACCGCCTCACCGGCGGACGGCTGATCCTCGGCCTCGGCACCGGATACTCGGCCGTCGAACACGACGCGATCGGATCCCCGATCCGACCTCCCAGGCAACGGGTGACCAGGTTCGAGGAGTCACTGGCCGTCCTCCGGTCGCTGCTCACCGATGGGGCGGCCGAACACGACGGGGCGCACGAATCGATTCACATCGCCGACATCGGCATCGCACCGATCCAAGAACGACTGCCCTTTCTGGTCGGCGGCCATGGCCGACGCGTGGTAGGCATCGCCGGGCGGCACGCAGACATCTTCCAGTTCACCGGGCTCACCCACGCTCGGGACGGGACCCCCCAAGCAGGCGGGTTCGCCGTGGAGGATCTGCTGAGGCGGAGCGAGTGGCTGGCCGAGTCCGCCGGTGAGCGACATCCTTCCATCGAGCGTTCCGCCCTCGTCCAGTTCGCGGCGTGCGGTGGCGATGCCCCATCGAGTGCCACATTGGCCGACCGGTTCGACCTCGACATCGACACGATCGAGGAGTCGCCGTTTGTTCTATCGGGCTCGGTGGAACAGCTCGCCGACAAGCTGGGCCGACTCCGCTCCAGGCTGGGAATCTCACACTACGTCGTGCGGGACGCCGAGGGCTTCGCGCCCGCAGTGGACGCCCTCGCCGGAGGCTGACCGCCCGTCCGTTCCTCGCCGATCATCGAACCACCACCCGGCAATCGAGTCGCGGCAACTCGGTGGACACCACGCCCACCCTCGACCAAGATCCGAACCGGAACTCGCATCGGGGCGGCGTTCCGAGGAGGAAAGGGGCAGCGAGTGGTTCCATTCGGAGCCGTCGGATCGGGCCGGCGCCGAACCAGGGCCCGGAGCGTATCGGTCCGATTTGGTCGACGTCGTCGAGTGGTGCTGCTCTCGGCGGTCCTCGTGCTGATCACGGTGATGCCTGGAGCGGCCGCATCGAACGCTCCTGAGGTCGAGCTCGCCGACGGAACCCTTCGGCGCCTCGTCGAGCTCCACACCGACGGTGCGAACACCGACATCGCCGCCGGGGCGATCGCCGACCACGTGGGTGCGGCGGTCGATGGCGATCGGGTCATCGTCGAGCTGCATCACCAGGCCGAGGTGGATGTGCGGCGGACGGTTGGAGTTGCGAACGGCGACCCGCTCGGCTCCGTCGAGCGGATGACCTTGGCAGAAGTCCCCATCGCCTCACTGGTGGGATTGGAACGAGATTCGAACGTCGACCACGTGCAGATTCCGCCCCCGCCCGCAGTTCCCGACGGAACATTCGTGCCGGCCGACCTCGACGTGCTGGCCTCGGTGGTCGACGTGAAGCCCTGGCATTCCCAGGGCGCCACCGGCGCCGGAGTCAAGATCGGCATCATCGACTACTTCAACGAACAAGCCTGGGACGAGGCCGTCGCCGCCGGACACCTCCCCGAACCGGCCGGAATGTACCGCTGTACCGTCCACTCCTGTGCGGAAGGGCCCGTCTGGAGCGCCGACGATCACGGCAATGCGGTCGCCGAGATCATTCACCACCTGGCACCCGACGCCGAGCTGTACCTGGTGCGCGGCGCGTCGCGCGGTCCCCGAATGCGAGATGCGATCGACTTCCTCGCCGACCAAGGCGTGACGGTCATCAACCGGTCCCTCGGGCCGTGGTTGTTCGGCAGCGCCGGCAACGGGACCGGCATCGCGGCCGACGACATCGGGTACGCGGCATCGCGCGGCATCCTGTGGGTCAACTCGGCCGGAAACCAAGGTGGCTCCGAGGAGGCGGGCTACCGGGGCGGGTCACATCGAGTCGTCTGGTCCGAGTCGAGCGCCAACGGATACCTCGTCACCGAAGCGGGCAGTGCGTGGCATTCGGTGTGGTGCTCGGGCACGCTGGGGCTGTCGATTCGGTGGGATGACTGGGGTGACGACCCGCCGGACCGGACGGACTTCGATCTGGTGCTGGCGGAGTCGGCCGGAGGTGCGCAGCTCGGGGCGACGGCCGACCGCCAACAATCAGGATCTCCCCCGTGGGAAGGACTCCTGTATCACTGCTCCAGTCCTCGCTGGCTGTGGTTCCAGGTCCACCAGTTCCTGCCCGGCGCCGAGTCGGCCTCCGACCGACTCCAGATCCGGGCCACCAAGGGCAAGCTGGGAGATTGGTCGAACGCCTACGCCGCCTCCGTCGAGTACGTGGCCGCCGACAACGCTTCCCATCTGGCGGTCGGCGCCATGGAACCGATCACCGGAGACAGCATCGCTCACTACAGCAGTCGGGGGCCGACCACCGATCGGCGCCCCAAACCGGACATCGCCGCCCCGGCGTGCATCACCGTCTCCATCCGTCTCTCCAGGGGGTGCTTCGGCGGCTCGCCTCCGGGATCGGCGGGGTTCGCCGGCACCAGTGCGGCCGCCCCCGTGGTGGCGGGGCTCGCGGCGGTGGTAGAGAGCTCCGGTACCGTCACCGACGCCTCCGCGATCCGTGCCTTCCTGATGAACCATGCGGCCGACATGGGCCGGGATGGGATCGACAACACCTTTGGTGCAGGTCGGGTGGTGCTCCCCGAGCCCGAGCCGGAGGGTCCGATCACCCCTCCGTTCGAGGACGTCACGCCGCCCACCTGGCCCGACGGACTGCTCGAGGCGGCCGTCGACGCCAGCGGGTCGGTTCGGCTGACGTGGAGGGAGGCTCATGACGACGTCGGCGTCGACTCGTACACGATCCGCGTCTCCACCGGAGACTCCCCCGACTCCGTCTCCACCCAAGACCTCCCCGGCCAGGTCCACGAGACGATCGTCGACGGACTGGCCGAGGGGCGGCGGTATCGAGCGGTGGTCAATGCGGCGGATGCCGCCGGGAACCGGTCGACCGACGGGCCGGAGGCCTCCTTTGCGATTCCCATGAAGTTCGTCGACCTCGACGACAGTCCGTTCGTGACCGAGATCGAGTGGTTGTCGACATCGGGGATCACTCGCGGATGCAACCCACCCGACAACAACCGGTACTGCCCCGACCAACCCCTCACACGCGCCCAGATGGCCTCATTCCTCGCCAGAGCCCTCCACCTCCCCGCCGGCATCTCCGACACCTTCGACGACGACGACCACTCCCCCCATCAAACCGACATCGACCGGCTCGCCGCCACCGGAATCACCCGCGGATGCAACCCACCCGACAACAACCGGTACTGCCCCGACCAACCCCTCACACGCGCCCAGATGGCCTCATTCCTCGCCAGAGCCCTCCACCTCCCCGCCGGCATCTCCGACACCTTCGACGACGACGACCACTCCCCCCATCAAACCGACATCGACCGGCTCGCCGCCACCGGAATCACCCGCGGATGCAACCCACCCGACAACAACCGGTACTGCCCGGAGCGGTCGGTCACCCGCGGGGAGATGGCGGCGTTCCTCTTCCGAGCCCGGGCGCTCCTGCCCGACGGCTCCTGACTCGGTCCCTACAGCCGGTCCAGCGCCCGGCGCATCCCGGCGGTCGCCTGGCGGATGCGGTGCTCGTTCTCGACGAGGGCGAACCGGACGAAGCCTTCACCGGTCGGGCCGAATCCCATGCCGGGGCTGACCGCCACCTTGGCCTCATCGATGAGGTGGATGGCGAAGTCGAGCGATCCCATCTCGAGATAGGGATCCGGGATCGGCGCCCACACGAACATCGTCCCACGGGGTTTCTCCACCTTCCACCCCGAGCGACTCAGTCCGTCGATCAACGCCTCCCGACGGGAGCGATAGATCTCGTTGACCTCGGCGACATAGTCGTCACCCTCGTTGAGCGCGATGATGGAGGCGATCTGGATCGGCTGGAAGGTGCCGTAGTCCAAGTACGACTTGAGTTTGCCGAGGGCGGCGACGATGGATTCGTTCCCCACCAAGAAACCCATGCGCCACCCGGCCATCGAGTGTCCCTTGGTGAGCGTGTACAGCTCCACTCCCACCTCCTTGGCACCCGGCACTTCGAGCATCGACGGTGGTCGGTAGCCATCGAAAGCGATGTCGGCGTATGCGAAGTCATGGACGAGGATGACGCCATGCTCGTGTGCGAAGGCGACGAGCCGTTCGAAGAAATCGATCTCGACGCAGTGGGTGGTCGGGTTGTGCGGGAATGAGACCACGATCACCTTCGGCTGTGGCCACGAGTTGCGGAACATCCGCTCCAACACTTCGAAGTAGTCGGATTCCGAATCGATGGGCGCCATCCGCGCCTCGGCACCCGCCATCGAGGCCGCGTAGATGTGGATCGGGTAGCTCGGGGTCGGCACGATGGCCGCGTCGCCGGGTTGAACCAGCACCCACATGAGGTGTGAGAGGCCCTCCTTGGCACCGATCGTCGAGATCACCTCGGTCTCGGGGTCCACCTCGACCCCAAAGCGCCGCCGATAGCGGTTGGCCACCGCCAGGCGAAGGTTGGGCAGCCCTCTCGATACCGAGTACCGGTGGTTGCGGGGGTTTTGGGCGGCCTCGACCAGCTTGTCGACCACGAACGGTGCGGACGGGATGTCGGGATTGCCGAATCCGAGATCCACCACGTCATGGCCACTGCGGCGGGCGTCCATCTTGCGAGCGTTGACCTCGGCGAAGACGTACGGGGGCAGGTTGTCGATCCGGCGGAACTGCATCGTCCGAGGGTAACGAACGAGCACGAGAAAACCTGATCGCCGGCGGCGTTCACGGAGCCCGGATCACCGGATCCCGATCACCGGATCCCAATCACCGGGAGGCGGTGTCTGAACGCCGCCGCCAACCCGGCGGTTCGCCTACTTCTACGCTTGGAGGCCCCGACACGAGGTTCGGTGTTCGATGGCGCAGTCAGAGCAATGGCGCACCCTCCGGGGTGTTGTCGCCGTCACGGCCCCCCTCGGAGCACTGATCGGTGTCGTACTGAGTTGGTTCATCGCCGGACCCTCGGGCCGGTCGATGGTCGCCGGGGCGGTGACCGGGTTCCTCGTAACCGCCGGCTTCGTGTCCTTCGACGCCGGCTGGGCGATGGGGCTCATTCCCCGCCGTTGGCGAGAAGCTCCCTTCCTCGTTGTGATCGTCACACGGAGCCTCGTGTGGTTGGCGATCATCGTCTTCGGGATCGGGCTACCGCTGCTGACAATCGCCCGGCTTCCGTTCTCCGACGTGGCGGATCGAACCTTCATCCAGACGGTGGGCGCCAGCTTCGTGGCGGCGTTGCTCTTCAACTTCGTGGGCCAGGTGAACCGGCTTCTGGGCCAGCGGGTCCTTCTTCGTCTGATCCTCGGTCGATACCACCGGCCGCGAGAGGAAGTCCGAGTCTTCCTCCTCATCGACCTGAGGGGTTCCACCCAGATCGCCGAGCGGCTCGGCAACCTGACATATCACCGATTCGTGAAACGCTTCATCAGCGACGTCACGGTCGGCGCGATCCGCCACGGCGGCGAAGTGCACCGATACGTCGGCGACGAGGTGATCCTGACTTGGACCGCCACGGAAGGTCTCCGCGATGCGGCCTGTGTCAGGACGGTGTTCGCATTCGCGGACACCCTGCAAGCGGCCCACCCGGAGTATGAATCCGAGTTCGGCGTCGTCCCCGACTACTGGGCCGGTCTGCACCTCGGATCCGTGGTGGCCGGCGAGGTGGGGACCGTCAAACACGAGATCGCCTTTCTCGGCGACACGCTGAACGCGGCCGCCCGGATCGCCGCAGCCTGCAAGACCTATCAGCGGGAGTTCCTCGCATCGGCCGACGTCATCTCGGCCCTCGAGCTGCCTCCGGGCGTAGCCACGGAGAGCCTTGGTCGGATCGAGTTACGCGGCATCGAAGCGCCCGTCGAGCTCTTCTCGGTGACCCGCACCGCCGGGGGGTCCTGATCGTTCGACCCACAGCCCATCAGACCGACCAGCGGGCTCGAGCTTCAGTCGCCCACCGTCGCCCCAAGCACCGGGGCGACCTCGGTGGCGAACAGCTCCCATCGGTCCGGCCGATTCGGGATGACCGACACGACGAGGTGATCGGCACCCGCGTCGACGTAGCGGCGCAGCGCCGAGGCCACGTCCGGGGCGGTCCCGGCAATGGCCGGACGGCGGTCCCGGGACTCCACGAGTCGCACCAGATCGGCCTCGTCGTGGGCGAGAAGGATGGGACCGCCCCAGGTGATGGTGGCGCCCGACCGCCGGATCGACTCGGCCAGATCGGTGAACCGGTCGACATCGATGTCCCAGGCATTCCACCCGCCATACCGGCCGGCCAGCGCCCGCACCGAGGGATGCAGACCACCGATCCACACCGACTGTCCGCGCCTCTGGATGGAGGCTGCCGTGTGGTCCAGCGTGTGGAGCCGGGCATCCAGCGACTCAAACGCCAAGCCCATCCGTTCCGTCTCCTCGCGTGTCATCCTGTCGCCTGCTCCGAGCCCAACCACGAGCCGCCCCGGGGCAACGAGGTCGGCGGTGGTGGTGATAGCCAAGGAGATGGCGGGGTCGCGCAGGGTGGCACGCATCACCAGCGAGCCGATGGTGGCACGGTCGGTCGTCGCTGCGGCCGCCCCCAGACAGGCCGCCAGCTCCAGGACCGGACGGCTCGGATCGCCGAGCGGTGTGAGATGGTCGAAGAAGAAGATCCCGTCGAGTACGGAGTCGCCGACCAGCCGGCACATCTCGATCACCGGCCCGAACGAGTCGGAGAACTGTGGAGCGGTGAGCGAGACCTTGGGGCTCACGCCCCCGACAGCCCGCGAATCAGCTTCCGAAGCTTGGGAGGAACCAGATCGGAGGCCACGTCCAGGACCGAGCGAACGAGGTCGAGAACGTCGCGGGTGCCCTGCCAGTGCTCCATGACAACGTCCTCGCCGGCCACCGCCACCAGATGGTTGACGGCGAAGCACAACACCAGCAGATCATCGGCGACGCCGGCCACCGGGATGAACTCGGGGATGAGGTCGACCGGTGAGACCACATACGCGATGGCTGCGCCGAGCGCCAGTTTGGAGCGTCGCGGGACACGGGGATCCTTGAGCAGTGCCCGCACCAGCCGAAGGAGGTTGGGAACGGCCACGATCGCTTCCCGGCCCATTCTGCGCAGCACCGGGGAACCTCCCCCGGGGGTGATCACATCATCTGGTCTTCGTGCCTCACTCATGTCACTCTCCGGCCGGCACCGTCCGGTACCGCACTTCGTCGTCTGCCCTGTCGCCGGTCGATCCGTCACGGGCCAGCAATGCTGCGCCGATCGCTCCGGCCCATCTTCCCAGTTCCGCGGCTATCAATGGAAGCTCACCCCGATGCTCGTTGCCCGCCAACGATGCAGCCAGGCTGGCCCGTGCCGGCGTCAACAGCCACTCGCCGGCGTCGGCAGCTGCCCCACCCACCACGACGCACTCCGGGTCGAGAACGGTGGCGAGCATGGCCACCCCGCGACCGAGCCACGAACCCGCCTCTGCCAGCACGCGCCGAGCGGCCGGATCGCCCGAATCGGCGGCCTGGGTCAGATGGCGTCCGGAGGGCCGATCGGAGCCGGCCATCCCTGCGAGCGCCCCATCGGGCGCAGCGCCGGCCAGTTCGCCGGCCAGCACATCGAGCCGGGTGCCCGACACTCTGGTCTCCCAGCAGCCCGACCGTCCGCACGCACAGACGTCGCCGTCCGACTCGACCTCCAGGTGTCCGACCTCGCCGGCGAACGACGCCCCTCGATACAGCGAGCCGTTCAGTACCAGCCCGGCGCCGATGCCGGTGCCGAACGTGAGCATCACGACATGGCGATAGCCGCGGCCCGCCCCGAGCCTCGCTTCGGCGAGCGCTGCCAGATTGGCGTCGTTGTCGACGACGACCGGCACCCGGAACCGCTCCGACAACACCCGGCGGTACGGGACCGATCGCCCTGCCACGTGCGGACCCCAGACGAACTCGCCCTCCGGCCAGCGGACCAGGCCGGCGACGCCCACCCCCAACGCCTCGAACCTCGTCTCGGCGGCGCGTTCGGCGACGAGGTCACCCACGAACGCGAGGACATCGCGGTCAGGCACTCGGTCCATCCGCCGCTCCGCCACCTCGTTGGCGGAGTCGAGCAACACCGACTTGGCAAAGGTCCCACCGACGTCGAGACCGAGGGTGGTCCCCGTCATTCCAGGTCGATCCGCACCCGACCGCGGCGTTCGGGCGGCGGGGCGGGGTCATTCATCCGTCCCAGTTCGTCGACGACGGCCTGGACGGCCTTGAGCGTCTCAACGCCCGCACGCAGGAGGTGGTACGCAGCTCGGGTGGCCGCTCGACCGATGGCTCCGACCGGATCCGGTTCGTTGGAGTCCGTCATCGACCTCCTCCCTGGGTGGCTCGGCGATCGCTCGACCCGGTTCTGAGGACACCCTGCGCCGGACCAAACGTCACCGACAGCACGCCGTTCTCGAGTTTGGCCCGCGTGACTTCGCGGCGCCGGAGAGAGTCCGGAAGAACGAAGGACCGGCGATAGGGGCCCACCTCGAGATACAGCTCGCCGCCGTGGCGAAACACATCGAGCTCGGACTTCTCGACGAAGGGAACGTCCATCTCCATGACGACATCTTCTCCCTCCTCCGAGACGCGGAACGGGTTGGTCGCCTGGAAGTCCTCGACCGGATCGCGGTCGGCATACAGCTCGTCGGCCAACACGGTCAGCCGGTCCACCCCCACCATCTCGTCGTCGAAGAGACGCAGTCGAAGCCGGGGGACCTCTCGGAAGGCGTCGTCGACCACCGCGAGATGACGCCGCTGGATGTCCTGCCACCGAGCGAAATACGGGTCCTCGATGTCGTCGGGAAGCACCCGGTTGACCACCACCCCGTCGACGCCATACCCGAACAGCCCCAGGTATGTATACGTCCGGCGGGCCTCGTCGATCACCATCTTCTCGGGATTCACGACGAGCCGAGCCGATGTCACCCGGGGATCGGACAGCAGCGCCTTGACCTGCTCCACCCCGGTGAACACGTCTTGGGCAGCCGCGAAGACTGCGTCGTCGGGCATCGGGAGATCGGTGACACGGTTCAGGATCGGCCGTGCCGCCCGCATGATGCGTCGCTCGGCGGGAAGGATGCGGTCGAAGTACCAGGACAGCACCTCGGGCAGACTGAGGAGCCGCAGGGTCTCGGCCGTCGGCGCGCAGTCCACCACGAGCACGTCATAGGCCCCCGAGCGGGCGTGCTCGTTGACATCGAGGAGAGCAAACAGTTCGTCCATGCCCGGAAAGACCAAGAACTCCTCGGCTTCGAGACCACCGGCACCGCCCCAGTCGAGGACATTCATGAGCTGGTCGCCGATCGCTCCCCAGTGACGCTCGAGGCGAGCCTGCGTGTCGATCTGTTGCGCCCACAAGCGCTTCGCCACCCCGGTGGGGAGATCCCCCAGCGTGACGTCGAGGGCGTCGGCCAGTGAGTGGGCCGGGTCGGTCGACGAGACCAGCGTCCGGTGCCCTCGTCGGGCCGCTCCGAGAGCCGTGGCTGCTGCGATCGTGGTCTTGCCCACGCCGCCCTTCCCGGTGACCAGCACGATCCTCATGTCATGAACTCTCGCAGGTCCCCGAAGCGAACGGCATTCGACACCCCTCCGGACGAATGGTGATGGCGACCGGGCTCAGACCTCGGCGCGTTCCTCGACTCGACGACGCAGTCCCCGCAGGGCGGTGCCGACGATCTGCTTCTCGACTTGACGCTTGAGAAAGCCGGGGATCGTGAAGGCCGGCTCGGCCCGGAGGGCGTAGATGACCTCGGTCTTGCCGACCTCCAGCTCGTTGAACGAATAGGACCCTTCCATCAGCTCCAGGTCCTCGCCGGGCTCGGCCGTCCAGCTGATCCCGGCCGGTTCGTCGTACTCGTACACCAAGGTGTACGAGATCTCCTTGACCATGCCGTCGATGGTGAAGTGAGCCCGGATGACCCGACCGTCGGCGTCGGTGTCGAGGATCTCGATCGCCCTGATTCCCGTCGCCCAGTCGGGGTAGGAGGCGATGTCGGACGCAACGTCGAACACTTCCGACGGTGCGGCATCGATCTCGATTGATTGAACGGTGCTCTCAGCCATGACAACTCACAGGTTTCCAACAGGTCGCGAATGTTTGGTGCTTGCACATGCTAGCAGGAATTCGCAATAGTTCAATGCTCTCAACCGCCCCCCTCGAACCGAACCGCCCGGCGTGTGGCTCGGAAGTAGCCGACGTTGACACACGTCGTCCGACCGAGCGTCCACCGCCGTGCCTGCGGCTGATGGACGTCGCCGAAGAAGTGGTGTGACGGCTGGTGGCGACGCACGTAGGCGAGGATCGGATCCGAAGCTCGCTCGAGGTTCCCGGTCACCACGTCCCGGCGCAGTGACGGGATCGCCGGCGGGAGATGGGAGCACAGCACGTCCACCGGCCCCAACGCGTCGAGCTTGGCCGACATGTCTTCGTCTGACACTTCGCCGGCCGCTCCGAGCGGCGTGGCGATTCCGCCCCCGACGATGCCGATCCGGACTCCCTCGACCTCCACCACTTCACCGTCGACGAACCTGGCGTTCTCGGGGAGGTGAGCACGGAGCCGGTCCGGCCGGTCCACGTTTCCATACGTGACGTAGGCGTTGGTCGCCTCGGCCAAAGCGGCTCCGGCAGCCGAGTACTGCGCTTCGACCTGCCGGTCGAAGGCGTCCCGAAATGCGGCGAGGTCGTCGCCGACCCGCTCCATCCACAGCCGACGCATCGTGGCGTAGTCACCGGCCGCTCGTGCCACGGCGGCCGCCCGAGCAAAATCGATCCCGAGTACATCGGCGGTGATGCCCTCCCCCGTGCGGTAGTCGGCGATGTTGAGCAGGTCACCGAGGACCAGCAACGTCTCGCCGGATGCGGCGACTGCGCCGAGGGCGTCGAAGGCACCGTGGACGTCAGAAACGAGCAGCATCGACCGGGCTCGTCATCGGGCGGAACGATGGCGGTTGCAGGTCACTCGGGCGCCCCATCGAGGTCCTCGACCGAGCCATCGACGGGTTCGGCGACGGGTTCGGCGATCTGGCCGGACCACCAGGCGGCCGCGAGCGCGCCGGCGACGGCCAGGCCGAAGACCGCCGGAGGGCTGATCTCCCTCGCCGCAAACTCCCCCGACATGCCCGCCATGCCGAATCCAAAGACGCCGGCGACCACCCTGCGCCCCGCCAGACCGAATCGCCGCTCCGGGTCGCGACCGGGACGATTCGTGTTCGCGGCCATGCCGTGGACCAGGATCCATCCCAGCAATGCCGCCGCTCCGGCCGCCAGCGCCACCGCGTAGACGGTTCTCATCCCAGCGGCGTCCCGTCGGCGGCACCCTTGGCGGTGATCCGCTCGGGGTCGGGACGGTTGGTGACCGCCCCGTACTCGGCCGAACCGACCAACATCGCATACTTGGCGAGCGCCCCCGAGACGTACCGAGGCGGGAACGGCTTGCGGTCTTTCGACCGGCGCGACACTTCTTCCGGATCGACCAGCAGATCGAGACGGCGGGCGGCCACGTCGACGCGGACTCGATCACCGTCCTCGACCACGCCAATCGGTCCACCGTCCTCGGACTCCGGCGCAACGTGGCCGATGCACAACCCGGTCGTCCCCCCGGAGAACCGGCCGTCGGTGACCAACAGCACCGACTTCCCGAGACCCGCGCCCTTCATGGCAGCGGTGATCTGCAGCATCTCACGCATGCCGGGACCGCCCTGGGGGCCCTCCGTTCGGATCACGACGACGTCGCCGGATTCGATCCGATGGTGGAACAGCGCCTCGAGCGCAGCCTGTTCGCCGTCGAAGACCCGCGCCGGTCCTTCGAAGACGTCGAGTTCGATGCCGGCCACCTTGACGACGGCGCCGGCCGGAGCCAGCGATCCGGTGAGCACCGCGATTCCCCCCTCGGCAGCGATCGGATCACGCGTGGCGCGCACCACTTCCTGGTCGGCGGGGAACGAGACCGTTGCCAGATTCTCGGCCATCGTGCGGCCCGTGACGGTGGGGACGTCACCGTGCAGGAGGTCCTCGTCGAGCAGTGCCCGCAGGACGACCGGCACGCCCCCGATCCGATCGAGGTCGACCATGTGGAACCGGCCGAACGGCTTGAGATCACCCAGGTGGGGAGTCCGTCGACTGATCCGGTCGAAATCGTTCAGGTCGAGATCGACGTTCGCCTCGTTGGCGATGGCGAGCAGGTGCAGCACCGCGTTGGTCGACCCCCCCAATGCCATCACGGTCGTGATGGCATTCTCGAAGGCCGGCCGGGTCATGATCTGACGCGGACGGGTGTTGGATTCGAGCAGCGCCATGACGGCGGTCCCGGAGGCCTCGGCGTGACCCGACAATCTGGGATCGATGGCCGGCACCGTGGCCGAACCCGGCAGCGACATCCCGATCGCTTCCCCGACCGCGGCCATCGTGTTGGCCGTGAACATGCCGGCACAGGATCCGGCGCCCGGGCACGCCGCCCGCTCGATCTCGCCAAGCTCGGCTTCATCGATGCGGCCCTCGTTCACCGCCCCGATGGCTTCGAAGACGTCCACGATGGAGATGTCACGACCGCGATGCCGCCCGGGAAGGCTCGACCCGCCGTACAGGAAGACCGACGGGAGGTTGGTACGGGCGATGGCCATCAGCATGCCCGGCAGCGATTTGTCGCACCCGGCCACCGCCACCAGCCCGTCGAACCGCTCGCCATGCATGACCAGCTCGACGGAGTCGGCGATGACCTCGCGTGAGACGAGCGACGCTCGCATCCCTTCGTGACCCATCGAGATGCCGTCCGAGACGGCGATCGTCGCAAAGGTCAGGCCCACTCCGCCGGCGGTGATCACCCCCTGCTTCGCCGCCGCAGCCAGCTCCGGACCGCTCACATTGCACGGCGTCACCTCGTTCCCGGCCGAGACGATGCCCACCTGCACCTTGGCGAAATCCTCGTCGGTGAGCCCCACCGCCCGAAGCATTGCCCGTGCACCCGCCTTTGCATGTCCCTCGGTGACGTCTTGGGAGTGGATCTTGTTCGCCATCCGACCGAGGATACGCCCCCGGCGTGCCGGCCCGGCTATCCTGTCGGTTCCGCCTGCGCTTCCCCGGCATCGCCGTCCGGTGTCATCGGAGTCCCGGTGTCATCGGAGTCCCGGTGTCGTCGGAGTCCCGGTGTCATCGGAGTCTTCGATCTCATCGAGACCGCAGCCGGCGTCGAGAGCATTCGCCGTCGATGCGGAATCCCGAACCGACACCAACCCACCCCGACGCCTCGAACAGTCTCCGAACAGATGGTTGCGACCGCCGCGTCGACCAGTGAGCCGCTCCCGCCGGGCGCCTCATCGCCGAAAGGACCGCTGTGATCACGATTCCCACCCTGCCGAATGCAGAACTTCACGTGCCCACGTCGATGCCGGGCCTCGTCGACATGGCGCACAACCTGTGGTGGTCCTGGCATGCCCAGGGTCACGACCTGTGGACCGCGATCGATCCGGAGGGCTGGCAGCGATATCACAACCCCATCGAGATGCTGTCCACGATCGACCAGTCGCGCTGGCATGCGATCGAGCAGCTCGAACACGTTCAGGAGCGGTATCAGGCTGCCCTGCGAGCCTTCGAGAAGTACATGTCCGAGCGCGAACCCTGGTTCCAACGCCAGGGAGTGGACCTTCCCGGCCCGATCGCCTACCTCTGCACCGAGTTCGGAGTCCATGCCTCCCTCCCCTTCTACTCGGGAGGGCTCGGGATCCTGGCCGGTGATCACGTCAAGTCGGCCGCGGATCTCGGTATCCCCATGGTGGCCGTCGGGCTCCTGTTCCGTCGTGGCTACTTCCGCCAGGAGGTGGGGATGGACGGAGATCAACAGCACATCCATCCGGAGCTGGATCTGCGCCGCCTCCCGGTCCGGCCCGTCGCCGGTGTCACCGGCGGCCAGCTGAAGGTGCCGATCGAGTTCCCCGACCGCATCGTCCATGCCGCCGTGTGGAAGCTCGACGTCGGGGCCAATCCGCTGCTGCTGCTCGACACCGACATCCCGGAGAACGATCCGGCCGACCGTCCCATCACCCATCAGCTGTACGTCGCCGGTCGGGAGATGCGGTTCTGCCAGGAGCTCATCCTGGGCGTGGGCTCGGTTCGGGCGCTGGAGGCGCTGGGGATCACCCCGGCGGCGTGGCACGTGAACGAGGGCCATGCGGCGATGTCGCTGCTGGAACGTGCCGCCCGGCTCACCGATACCGGGCTGGCGATGGAGGATGTGCGCAAGCATCTGTCCCGATCCACCCTCTTCACGCTCCACACCCCCGTGCCCGCCGGAAACGAGGTCTTCGACCGCAACCTGGCGACCAAGTATCTGGCACCCTGGGCCGAACGGCTCGGCACCGACCTCGACGGACTGATGGCGCTCGCCGCCAGCCATGAGGGCGAGACCAATCGCTTCGACCTGGGGGCGCTGGCGATCCGGTTCGCATCGATCGTCAACGGCGTGTCGGAACGCCACGGAGAGATCGTTCGCCGCGACTGGGAGCATCTGATCGACGGGGAGGCGACCTCGGTCACGAACGGCGTCCACACCCCCACGTGGATCTCGCGTCAGCTGGCGGCCATCGTCGTCCGAGGTCTGGGATCGGCCTGGCCGACCCGCCTACTCGAGAACCCGCATCTGATCGACCTCGGCGACGAGGTGTCGGACGGAACGCTGTGGCGGGCGCACACCCAGCGCAAGGACATCTTCATCCGTTTCGCCCAAGGCCGGCTCCGACGCCAGATGGCCCGCCACGGAGCTTCTCCCGACGAACTCCGCGGAGTCGAGAACCTCTTCCCCGCCGATCGCCTCACACTGGGATTCGCTCGGCGGTTCGCCACCTACAAACGAGCGACCCTCATGTTCCTGGATTGGGATCGGCTCCGCTCGATCCTCACCGACGCCGATCGCCCGATCCAGGTGGTCTTCGCCGGGAAGGCCCACCCCGCCGACGAGCAGGGACAGGCGTTCATTCGACACATCGTCGAGATGTCGAAGTCGTCGGACCTCCGGGGACACATCCACTTCCTGGAGGACTACGACGCTCGTATCGCCCGGTTCATGGTTCAAGGGGTGGACGTCTGGGTGAACAACCCTCGACCGCCGATGGAGGCGAGCGGCACCTCCGGCATGAAGGCGGCCATCAACGGAGTGCCCAACCTCTCGGTGGCGGACGGATGGTGGCTGGAGGGCCACGACGAAGGCAACGGATGGCTGTTCGGTAGCGCCGAGCCCGACGGCGACTGGGGCGCCGCCGACCATCGCGACGCCCAATCGTTCTACGACGTGCTCCAGAATCACGTTGCACCGCTGTATTACGGTCGGAACGAAGCGGGCGTGCCGGAGGATTGGGTCCGAATCATGCGCCACTCCATCCGGTCGACGATCCTCGACTTCTCGAGCCATCGCATGGTCGCCGAGTACGCCGAGCGGGCCTACTTCCCGCTGGCCACCGTCTGACCGGTCTCGCCGTTCGAAGACAGCCGATCTGCCGCCCAGCGAGCGTGGGAGGCGAGCACCGGGTCACGATGGCCCAGGTACGGGCGAATCAGATCGAGGGCGTTCGGAGGACGGACATTGCCGACCGCCACCAGCGCATTCCGACGGAGTACGGCAGGGCGGCGCCGGGGAAGGTACAGCCGATCGAGGTGCTCCATCAGTTCCGCATCGCCGGCACGCAAGAGCCATGCCAGCTCCACCGTTCCCCGGGCGCGGGTGGCGGACGCCAGCAGCCGACCACCCGGAGGGCAGGCGTCCAGGCAATCGTCGCATCCGTAGATCCGATCGCCGACCAGGGGGCGAATCCACTCGGGGATGGGTCCGGGCGCCTGCAGGAGGGCGGCGAGACATCTCCGGGCATCGAGCACGCCCGGTTCGACCAGCGCTCCGGTGGGACAGGCGGGGAGACACGCCTGGCAGCTCCCACAGCCCCGTCGGTCGGGCGGGCTGCGCGGGAGCGAAGCATCGGTGACGACCGACCCGAGCAGCGTCCAGGGTCCGAAGCCGGCCACGAGGACCATCGCGTTCTTTCCCCACCAGCCGACACCCGCCCGGACCGCCGCCGCCCGATCGACCAGTCGGTTGTCGTCACTGACCACCTCGGCGCGGTGACCGGCCTCCAGCAGAACTCGGGCGACCGCCTCCAGGCCCGCCCGGAGCTTCTCGTAGCCACCATCCACCATGAATCGGGCGATGCGGCCATGGTCCGGCGATGCCTCCGGCGTACCCGCCGCCGGTAGGTAGGTGGCGGCTCCGACCACCAGCGACTCGGCCCAGGGGAGGGATCGACGGATGTCCGTCGATCGCTCCGGGTGGTTGTAGGTGAAGGTGAGGTCGGCGGCCAGACCGGTCCGTTTCCGCTCGCGAAGTGTGTGCTCCACGTCGGGGAATGGCGCGACGTCGGCGATCTCGACCCGCACCAATCCGGCCGAGAGACCGGTGGCGCGCAACCGATCGACCGAGGCGGTCGCCGGCGACGGCTCGGGCACCTTCACCACCGGGCCCGGCAGGCTTCCCGGCAGACTTCACCGCAGGCTTCCCGGCAGGCTGCTTGGTAGGGCGCTCGCATGAATCGAATTCTGTCACCGCCGGCCGGTACGTTCGATTCCATGATCATCGACTGCAACACGTGCCTCATGCGAGGCTCCGACGCCTGTGGCGACTGCGTGGTCTCGTGCCTGCTGTCGACGGGCCCCGCCGAGCTGTCGGACGAGGCGGTGGACGCCATCGGTCATCTGGCGGACGCCGGACTGGTGCCGAAGCTGCGGCTGGTGCCGGCACCACCAGGCCGGCCCGGTCCGGGCCGGCGCCCCATGACCGACACCGGTTGAGACCTCGCCGGCGGCTTGGACGCATCACGGAGAATCCCGTCGATCCCGACTCGTGCGGGGGTCGATGACGGTTTGCCGGTGCGGATCGGCGTCCCATGCGACGAACGCCTCGGACCAGATGGCGAGGCCGCCGTGGGCGTTGACGGCCGTCCGGACCGCTGCGTCGGACGTCACCACCACACAGCGTGGACCCAGACGTTCCGACAGGACGACGAGGGCGTCATCTGCAGATGACGCGAATCGGACGTCGACCCCGGCTCGGCGCCGCTCGGCACCAGGGTCCGAAGCCGTGTCCCAAACCACGATCGGGTGAACCGGACCGACCGCGATCCTCCGGTAGTGGGCGGCTGCCGCCTCGACCCGCGCCCGAGCGAGCGGGCCCGGGTCGGGCATCAGGCGAAACGCGACATTCCAACCGTCGATCGCCAGCGTGAAGCCCTGTGGTGCGGCCGCCAGCGCCCGCAGCGCCTCAGGTCGGTCCGGAGCAATCGCGCTGATCAGCTCGGAGAGATCCGGAATCGGGTCCGGCTCGGACGTGGCGGTCTCGCTCCGATGCCGTGTCTGGGCTGCGAAGAGGTGGTCGAGACTCCGGGCGAGACCGATCGGATCGCCCGAGCCGACGACCATCGGCCCGGTCATCCGGCCCTCGGAGTCCGCCCGATCGATTCTCGCCCGATCGATCTTCACCGGGGAGCGCCGCAGGCGGTCGATGCGACGATCAGCCTCGGTCAGGTCCTGTTCCCACCGCTCGACCAACGTTCCCAACAGCTCGACCCGCCCTTCGAGCGCCTCCTTCTCCGATCGGAGCCGCTGGTTGGAACGGCGCAGCCGATCGAGGAGCTCGGTGTCCGCGGGTGGGATCTCGCGGCCCTCCTCGCCGACGCCCTCCCGGAGCCGCACGATCGCCGTCTCCAGCGACGCCACCCGGGCTCGCAACGCCTGCACGTCTCGATCCGTCGCCCGCACGTCGGCCCGCTCCACCCACTCGGACTCGATCCGTCGGACGTGCGCTTCCCAGCCGTCGGGCCGTTCGAGGGCGAGCCTTCCCGCCTCGTCGCCGGGCCGCAGCGCTTCGAGCGCGGCGAGACGCAACCATGGCTCCTGCTCCAGTGCCTTGCCCAGCGTGGCCCGAAGTGGTGGCGGCAACGAGCGGGCGGATGACGCGTCGACCCGGCGCAGCGCCGGCGACAGTCCATCGTGGTCGAGCCGGGCGAGGGCGGCACGGGCCGCTTCGACCGCTCCGTCGAAGATGGCTGAACCCCAATCCATGGCGCTGATTCTCCCGAATTGTCCTTGCCCACCTGGAGACACGAACGGCTATAGTCGCCGACAGCATGCCGTCGATTCTCGTACTTCCATAACGCACACGCCCCCGATCGGCGTGTGCGTTACCGTGCCCTCCCTCCCCAGGGAGGGTTTTTCGTTGGCGGCTGCATCCTTCCATCACACAAGGAACCGACATGACGACGATGACCGGAGCCCAAGCACTCATCAAGGCCCTCGAAACCGAGGGGGTGGAGGTGGCTTTCGGCGTCCCGGGCGGCGCCATCCTCCCGGTCTACGACCCGATCCTCGACAGCCCCATCCGGCACATCCTCGCCCGGCACGAGCAAGGCGCCGGACACATGGCGGAGGGGTATGCGTGGGCCACGGGACGGGTCGGCGTCTGCATCGCCACGTCCGGTCCGGGCGCCACCAACCTGGTGACACCGCTCGCCGACGCGTTGATGGACTCCGTGCCGATGGTGGCCATCACCGGCCAGGTCCCCACCGGGGCCGTCGGGAACGACGCGTTCCAAGAGGCATACACGACCGGGATCACCATGCCGGCCACCAAACACAACTACTTCGTGACCGAGCCCGACGACATCCCCGACGTGATCCGTGAAGCCTTCCACATCGCCGGTACCGGACGACCCGGTCCCGTGCTCGTCGACCTGCCGAAGGACGTGTTGAACTCCCCGGTTCGATGGCACGAACCGTCGGAGCTGCGGCTGCCCGGCTACAAACCGACGGTCGAAGGCCACGTCCTTCGGGTCAGGGAGGCCGTGGAGATGATCGCCACCGCCGAGCGGCCGGTGCTCTACGTGGGCGGCGGCGTGATCAAGGCGAATGCCGCGCCAGAGCTTCGACGCCTGGCAGAACTCTCGGCCGTCCCTGTCACGACCACCCTGATGGGCCGCGGTGCATTTCCCGACAGCCACCACCTGTCGTTGGGAATGCCCGGCATGCACGGCACCTATGCGGCGATCACCGCCATCCAGCGCGCGGATCTCCTGATCTCGATCGGGGTCCGATTCGACGACCGGGTGACCGGCAACCCGGCCTTCTTCGCACCAGACGCCAAGGTGATTCACGTGGATGTCGATCCGGCGGAGATCGGCAAGGTGCGGCACGCCGACGTCCCCATCGTCGGCGACGCCGGGGCGGTGCTCCGCCAACTCATCGAAGCCTGGGGAGAACGGGCGACTCCGGAACGGTCGAGATGGCTCGACACCGTGGCCGGCTGGCAGCGAGCCCATCCCCTGCAATACGTTCAGGGCGCCGACGGGCCGATCAAGCCTCAGTACGTCATCGAGGAACTCCACCGATTGACCGGCGGCGACGCCATCGTGGTCTCGGGCGTCGGCCAACACCAGATGTGGGCGTCGCAGTTCTGGAGCTTCGAAGATCCACGACGCTGGATCAACTCCGGGGGTCTGGGGACCATGGGATTTGCTGTTCCTGCGGCGATCGGCGCCAAAGCCGGGAGGCCCGACGAGCTGGTGTATGCGATCGATGGCGATGGTTGCTTTCAGATGACGTTTCAAGAGCTGATCACCGCCGCCGAAGACCGCATTCCGGTGAAGGTCGCCGTGATGAACAACGGCGTTCACGGGATGGTCACCCAGTGGCAGCGAATGTTCTACAACAACCGGTTCTCGGCCTCGCAGCTCGGCAACGGCGTCGACTACGTCAAGCTGGCCGAGGCGATGGGATGCGTCGGACTCCGAGCGACCAGTCCCGACGAGGTTGCGCCCACCATCGAGAAGTCGCTGGCCGTCGACGACCGTCCGGTGGTCGTCGACTTCGCGGTCGATCCCGAGGAGATGGTCTTCCCGATGGTCCCGGCCGGTGGATCGAACGACGACGTGATCCTCGGTCCCGACACCGCTCCCGCCCGCGTCGAACCGGCCAGTGACCTGCCATGAGCCGACGGAACTCGCTCCCGCAGCAGACCGCGCCCAACCCGTCACGTGCATCATCGTTGCGTCGGAAGTCGGAAGGGAGCTCCCCGTGAATCACACTTTGTCGGTGCTGGTCGAAGACAAGCCCGGAGTGCTGGCTCGCGTGTCGTCGCTCCTCGCCCGGCGCGGATTCAACATCCACTCGCTGGCCGTCGGACCTTCGCACGAGGAGAACCTCTCGAAGATGACGATCGTGGTCGATGCCCCGGAGCTCGAACAGGTGAAGAAGCAGCTCCACAAGCTGGTGAACGTCGTCAAGATCACCGAACTCGATGCGGCCCAGTCGATCGAACGCGAGGTCATGTTGGTTCGGGTGGCGGCTGCCGCCGGCCGCCGGTCGGAGGTGCTGGAGGTGGCCTCGATCTTCAAGGCCGTCGCCGTGGACGTCGGCAGCTCGACGATCTGCTTCCAGGTCTCCGGTGAGCCGAGCAAGATCAACGACTTTCTCGACCTCGTTCGACCATACGGAGTGGTCGACCTCGTGAAATCGGGGCGAATCGCCCTGGTGCGCGACCAGAAAGGCAAGCCGACCCGCCTTCGAGCGGTGAACTGAGGAGCCCATCCCCATGGCAACCATCTACTACGAAAAGGACTGCGATCCGACGCTCATCAAGCAGCGAAAGGTTGGCGTCATCGGCTACGGCAGCCAGGGTCATGCCCACGCCAACAATCTCGCCGAGTCCGGAGTCGACGTCCGGGTCGGTCTTCGTGACGGCTCACCGAGCCGCGCCGAAGCCGCCGCGAACGGACTGACGGTGGGTACGCCCGCCGAGGTGGCGGCATGGGCAGACTGCGTGATGCTGCTCGTCCCGGACCAGCACATGGCGGCGCTCTACGACGAAGAGGTCGCTCCCCACCTCGAACCGGGCGACACCCTGTTCTTCGCCCACGGCTTCAACGTGCACTTCGGGGCCATCGACCCGCCGGAAGGCGTCGACGTCGTGATGGTGGCGCCCAAGGGTCCCGGGCATCTGGTGCGGCGCACCTACACCGAAGGTTCGGGCGTCCCGTGTCTCATCGCCGTCCATCAGGACCCCAGCGGACGCGCTCACGATGTGGGGCTGTCCTACGCATGGGGTATCGGCGGCGCCCGGGCCGGTGTGCTCGAGACCACCTTCCAGGAGGAGACCGAGACCGATCTGTTCGGTGAGCAGGTGATCCTCTGCGGCGGCGTGGCCGAACTCATCAAGGCGTCGTTCGAGATGCTGGTGGAGGCCGGATACCAGCCCGAGTCCGCCTACTTCGAGACCCTTCACGAGTTGAAGCTGATCGTCGACCTGCTGTACGAAGGCGGATTGTCGTGGATGCGGCACTCGATCTCGGACACCGCCGAGTACGGCGACTACACCCGTGGACCACGCATCGTCACCGACGAGACCCGCGCCGAGATGCGCAAGATCCTCGACGAGATCCAGTCGGGCGCGTTCGCCAGCGAGTGGCTCGCCCAGGCACGGGAAGGTGCACCATTCCTCCACGAGCAGCGGTCAGCCAACCGCGGACATCAGATCGAACGGGTCGGTGCAGACCTCCGCGACATGATGCCGTTCCTGAAACCCAAGGCGCCGCCGGTATGAGCCGGCCCGCCATCGCCAGCTTCCAGTCCACGTCACGGCCGACACCGGGCCTGCTCGAGCTTCGATAGCCGGGCGGGCCAGCGCTCGACCCGGCATCCGCAGCAACGACGGATGAGATCACACCACCAGAGACTGGAGACACACCATGAGCGACACAGACCGACTGATCATCTTCGACACCACCCTCCGGGACGGCGAGCAGGCGCCGGGCATCGCTCTGACCCCGGATGAGAAGGTGGTGATCGCTCACCAGCTCTCCCGCCTCAAGGTCGACGTGTTGGAGGCCGGTTTCGCCGCATCCTCGCCAGGCGACTTCGAAGCGGTCGCGCGTATCGCTGCGGAGGTCGGCGGATCCCCGGACAGCCCGGTCATCGCCTCGCTCGCTCGAGCCCATCCCGACGACATCGACCGGGCAGCCGACTCACTGTCCGGTGCCGATCGATCTCGGATCCACGTGTTCATGTCCACGTCGGACATTCACATGGAGAAGATGTTGCGCATGACCCGGGAGGAGGTCTTCGACGCTTCGGTGGAAGGGGTTCGCCGGGCGCGCCGGTATACCGACGACGTCGAGTTCTCACCGCAGGACGCCACCCGAACCGACCACGACTTCCTCATCGACGTCTGTAAGGCGGCGGTCGAGGCCGGCGCCACCACCATCAACATCCCCGACACCGTGGGATACGCCACCCCCGCCGATTTCGTCGAACTCATGAAGCGGGTCTTCCGGGAGGTCCGGGGAGATCGAACCGACGTGATCATGTCGGTGCACTGTCACAACGACCTGGGGCTGGCCGTTGCCAACTCGCTGGCTTCCATCCGAGCAGGTGCTCGCCAGATCGAAGGAGCGATCAACGGCATCGGCGAACGCGCCGGAAACACTTCGATCGAAGAGATCATCATGGCGGTCAAGACTCGGGGAGACGCATTCGGAGTCGACCTCGCAGCGGACACCACCCAGATCTTCGAGACCTCTCGGCTCGTCTCCCGACTGACCGGTTATCCGGTGCAGTTCAACAAGGCGGTGGTTGGTCGTAATGCGTTCGCCCATGAGTCCGGCATCCACCAGCACGGTGTCCTGCGGGCGCGCGAGACCTACGAGATCATGGATGCCGCCTCGGTGGGACAGGAGGCCGCACAGATCGTTCTCGGGAAGCATTCGGGTCGTGCCGGGTTCTCGGACGCGCTGGAGAAGCTCGGGATCACGCTCGAAGACGACACCTTCGCCCGGGCGTTCGACCGGTTCAAACAGCTCGCCGACCGCAAGATCCAGATTGGCGAAGAGGAACTACGGGCCATCGTGGCGGATGAGGTCGACCCCACCCCGACCGACGTCCGGATGGTCAGCCTGCATGTGACCGGTGGGAACGATGTCACTCCTCGAGCCACTGTCAGACTCGCGATCGACGGTCGCGAACAGTCTTTCACCGGGGACGGCGACGGCATGGTGCACGCCGCGTTCGCCGCCATCCGGCAGGGATTCGGCATCGATGCCCGACTCGTCGACTATCGGGTGGTCCCGGTCACATCGGGCGCCGATGCCATGGCCGAGATCAACGTGGTGGTCCGGGTCGATGAACGAACCTATGCCGGACGGTCGGTGAACACCGACGTGGTGGAAGGCTCCGCCGAGGCGTTCGTGGAGGCGCTCAACAAGGTCCAGAGCGCGGTCGGCGTGCGCGCCGGTCGCGAGTAGGCTCCGCCTCCCCGCCGACCCAACGGAGACTCCGATCGGAACCGGATCCGGCCTCGCGCTCGTCCTCGCCCTCATCGCCATCAACGGGTTCTTCGTGGCCGGTGAGTTCGCCCTGGTGGCGGTCAATCGGTCTCGGGTCGATCGTCTGGCCGAGTCGGGCGATCGTCGAGCCATGCGGCTGCGAGCCCGGCTTCGCGACCTCTCGTTCGAGCTCTCCGGTGCACAGCTCGGGATCACGATCACCTCGCTGCTGCTGGGAGCCGTGGCCGAGCCAACCGTGGCACGAGTGCTCGAAGCACCGCTCGGGCGGCTGGGCATCACCCGGGAAGGCGTGATCGTGGGAATCGCCCTCGTCGTCGCCACCCTCACCCAGATGGTGGTCGGAGAGCTGTTTCCGAAGAACGTCGCCATCGCCCGCCCCTACCCGAGCTCCATCAGGGTCGGATTGCCGATGGCCGCGGTCAACGCCCTCCTTCGTCCGCTCATCTTGCTGTTCAACCATTCGGCGAATTGGACGGTGCGGCGTTTCGGTATCGAGCCTCGTGACGAACTCGCAGGACTTCGCTCACTCCAGGAGTTGGAGATGATCGTGCGCGCCTCCTCCGAAGAGGGTCAGCTCGACGAGACGGAGACGACCATCCTCACCCGCGCCATCGCATTCGTCGAGAAGGATGCGGCCGACGCGATGATCCCGAGGGTCTCGGTCGTGGGTGTGACAGCCGACACCACGGTGCGGGACGTGCGCGATCTGGCGAATGGGACCGGCCATTCCCGCTTTCCGGTGTATGAGAGCGATCTCGACAGCGTGGTGGGTGTCGTGCACGTCAAGGACACCTTTGCCGTCCCCGAGGACGCCTTCGACGTGGTCACGGCCCGGGAAGTGGCACAGCCGGCCGAGTTCGTCCCCGAGTCGATGCGTCTCGACTCGCTTCTCATCGTTCTGCAGTCGGAGGGCCGGGGCATGGCCATCGTCATCGACGAGTACGGAGGAACGGCCGGAATCGTGGCCGTCGAGGACATCATCGAGGAGATCCTGGGAGAGATCGAGGACGAACACGACGTTTCGGCGCCACCGGCCGACCTGGCGAGCGGCATCTCCGGAGGTCTGCACCGGCACGAGGTGCTGGAAGCGACCGGATTCGAGTGGCCGGAAGGAGCGTACGAGACGCTCAACGGCTTCGTGACCGCCCGACTCGGGAGGTTCCCGGAGGTCGGCGACGAGATCCACGACGATGGCTTCACCGTTCGCGTGACGGCCGTGTCCGAGCGGGTGGCCGAGACCTTGGAGGTCTTCGAATCCGGCCAGGATCCGGAGGTCGACTCGCCATGAACGGCGTCGCCCTCCTCTCGGCCTTCGCGTTGCTCGCCGCCAATGGATTCTTCGTTGCCGCCGAGTTCGCCTTCACGGCCGCCAGCCGGCACGCGCTGGCCGACCGCGACTCACGGTCGGCCCGGGCCGCGGTCGCCGCCATCGACGAACTCTCCTTCACGCTGGCCGGAGCCCAACTCGGCATCACCATCTCGTCGTTGCTGCTCGGGTTCGTGGCCGAGCCGGCGGTGGCGACACTGCTCGAGGCGGCGATCGAGGTCTTCTTCGACGTGCCCGATGCCCTCCTCCACTCGATCTCGTTTGCGATATCGCTCGGCATCGTGGTCTATCTGCACATGGTCCTCGGAGAGATGGCGCCCAAAAACGTCGCCATCACGGCCCCGGAGCGCTCGGCCATCGTCATGGCGGTTCCGTTCCGCGCGTACGCCACCATCTTCCGCCCAGTGATCTACCTTCTCAACGGGCTCGCCAATCTCGGCCTCCGCATGTTCGGTATCGACCCCGCCGACACCCACGACGCCCACACCGCAGACGATCTGGCCTCGATGATCACCGCCGGCCGGAAGGAGGGCGTCCTCGAAGAGTTCGCCCATCGGATGCTCACCGGGGCCATCGATCTCGGCGACCTCGACGCGTATCACGTCATGGTCCCCCGGCCGGACGTCATGGCCCTCCCCGCCACGACGACGCCCGCCGAGATCGAGCGCCTCGTCGTCGAAGCCGGGTACACCAGGATTCCCATCTACGGCGATGACCTCGACGACGTCCACGGGTTCGTCCACGCCAAGGATCTCCTCGCTCTGGACCGCTCCGCCTTCGATCGTCCCGTGCCCACAGAGCTGATCCGGCCGCTGATGGTCGTCCCGGAAACGGGAGCGGTCGAGCAACTGCTCGAAGACCTGCGCCGCTCGCGGAGCCACATCGCACTCGTCATCGACGAGTACGGCGGAACCGCCGGCATCGTGACGTTCGAAGACATCGTCGAAGAGATCGTCGGCGAGATTCGTGACGAGCACGACAGTGAGGTGGACGGGGTCCGGCGGGTGTCGGCCAATCGATTCCTCGTCGACGGCTCCCTTCGACCAGATGAGGTCACCCGAGCCACCGGGCTCCCCTTCCCTGAGGGTGACTTCGAGACGATCGGCGGCCTGATCATGGATCAGATCGGACGGATCCCCGAGACCGGGGACCGAATCGACGACGGCCGCTGGACGATGCGGGTCCGGCGGATGGACGGGCGTCGGGTCTCCGACGTCGATCTCATCGTCAAGCGCAAGAGGACAAGCGATGGATGAGTTCCGGGTGGCGACGATCCCGGGTGACGGCGTCGGCATCGAGGTCACGGCCGAGGCGGTGAAGGTCCTCGAGGCGGCCGCGACTCGGTTCGGTTTTCGGTGCTCCATCGAGCGTTACGACCTCGGCGGCACACGCTATCTCGAGACCGGCGAGGTGTTGCCGCCCACGGTGAAGGCCGAGCTCGCCACCTTCGACGCCATCCTCCTCGGGGCGGTGGGCACGCCGGATGTCCCCCCGGGAGTGTTGGAACGGGGACTGCTGCTCGAACTGCGTTTCGACTTCGACCAGTACGTCAACCTTCGACCCGTCAAGCTGTACCCCGGAGTCCCGACCCCGATCGCCGGCCTCACCCCCGACCGGTGCGATCTGGTGGTGCTCCGGGAGAACACGGAGGGTCTGTATGTGGGTGGCGGCGGCTTCCTTCGCCGGGGTACCGCCGGCGAGGTGGCACTTCAGGAGTCGATCAACACCCGGTACGGGGTGGAGCGGTTGGTGCGAGAGGGCTATCGGCGGGCCACCGAGCGGGATCATCATCTGACGCTCTGTCACAAGACCAACGTGCTGGGCTATGCAGGCGACCTGTGGCAGCGGGTCGTCGACGAGGTGGCCACCGAGTTTCCGGAGGTCGACGTCGACTACGTCCATGTCGACGCGGCATGTCTCTACCTCGTCGAGTCTCCAGAGCGGTTCGACGTGGTGGTCACCGACAACCTCTTCGGAGACATCATCACCGATCTCGGCGCGGCAGTGCAGGGAGGTCTCGGCCTGGCAGCCTCCGCCAACCTGAACCCCGACCGCTCCCATCCGTCGATGTTCGAGCCCGTGCACGGTTCGGCGCCCGACATCGCCGGTCGCGGATGGGCGAACCCGGTCGCCGCCGTCTTGTCGGTGGCGCTTGCATTGGACCATCTCGGTCAACCCGAGGCGGCCCGGGCGGTCGAGGTGGCGGCGGTCTCCGTACTCCCCGAGCTGGACGCGATGGGCGGACCTCACATGGGGATGTCGACAAAGGAGATCGGCGACCGCGTCGCCGGACGAGTGACGGACGGTCGGCCGGCGGACGATCGGTGAGCTGCGTCGGCGCCGGCGCCGACCAGCTCCGAACGGCGCTTCAGTATCGGAAGGCTCGCACGAGGAAGGTGGCCATCTCGGCCCGCGTCACCGGCGCATCGGGGCAGTAGCGACGCTCACCGCAGCCCTTGGTGATCCCGTGGGCGGCCAGCGACTCGATGGCGTCCTCGAACATCGAACGGTCGTCATCCCGGAACGGATCACCCGACGCCGCAGGAAGCTTCAACGCCCGCACCAGAAACGCCGCCATCTGCCCACGAGTCACCGGCTGCTCCGGACAGAACTTCCTGGGACCGCAGCCCGAGGTGATGCCGGCGGCGGCCAGCGACTCGATGGCGTCCTCGAACATCGAACGGTCGTCATCCCGGAACGGATCACCCGACGCCGCAGGAAGCTTCAACGCCCGCACCAGAAACGCCGCCATCTGCCCACGAGTCACCGACTGGTCGGGACAGAAGCGAGTCTCGCCGCAACCGGAGGTGATCCCGGCCGCGGCCAGGCGACGGATGGAGTCCTCGTGCACCGAGTCGTCGTCGTCTGAGAAAGGGGGCGTGAAGGACGTCGATCCGCCGGCTGCCTCCATGAAGACCTCGGCCACCCAAACGGTGTTGCCGTCCTGCACCACGCCCACACCCACGTGGGTGTACGACGGGAGCAGGATGTTCTCGCGATGGCCTTCGGAGTTCATGAGCGCCCGGTGGGCTTCGGTCACGCTGCCCGCGTAGGCGACGTTCTCGCCGAGCCGTCGCCAACCGTCGGTGAGCGAGCCGAGGTCCTGGTTGTGGAACAGATAGCCGGCGTCGGCGATCGCCTGTGCCTGGCGCTGAGCCCCGCGAACCAGGTCGGAATGGACCGTCAGCGGTTGGGCACCGACCTTGCGCCGCTCCTCGTTGATCAAACCGACCATCTGGTCGGCCTCGGAGGCGCGGGCGGGCTGGGAGATCAGGAACACACCCACGAACGTCGACAACCACAGGACGGTGGCCAGCACTGCGACCAGCATCCGCCCAGGCATCGAGAAGGAGGGGTGACTAGTCCCGTTGGGGGCCGGGGTTATAGTCATGCGGGCGGCAAGTTAGCCCACTTGGACGATCGATTCAACTCCTGTCTGACAGGTCGCGAATTCCATCCGTCCGTCCCCACCGCCCGATTCGCCGATCGGGCGAGGGATCACTCCGGTCCTGGTCGGCGGTGGCGGAGCCCCGTCGGTGGTCGCCGTGTCAGGGCCTCGGACCGAGCGTCGGCGGGGCCAGCGACGGGCGATCGGTGAAATCGGGAAGGCCGGCATCGGCCGCCTCCACCAACCGGACGGCCTCCTCGATGGCTCGCTCGAGCTGCGCGTCGTGTCCGGCGGCATGATCCGACGGCGTGTTCTCCAGCTCGACATCGGGGACGGTTCCGCTGTTCTCGATCCCGTACCCCACATCGAAGAACCAGGTCGAGAACTCGGGCTGGGTGGTCACGGTGCCGTCGACGAGGGCGTGCTGTGGCCAGATGCCAACGACACCTCCCCACGTGCGGGTCCCGATGAGCGGTCCGAGCCGACGGAGTTTGAAGACGTGCGAGAAGATATCGCCGTCCGAGCCCGCCATCTCGTTGGTGAGACACACCATCGGTCCGGCCGGAGCATCGGTCGGCATGGCGACTGGATCGCGCCACCGCATCACCCGATACCCGACCCGAGCCCGAATGAGCTTCTCGAGCAGCAGCTGGGACACGTTGCCGCCGCGATTGAACCGAACATCCACGACCAACCCGGCATGATCCACCTCGGCTCGGAAGGATCGGTGGAACTCTGCGAAGCCCGACGGACCCATGTCGGGGATGTGGATATAGCCCAGTCGGCCGTCGCTTCGCTCGGTGACGATGCGCCGGTTGGAGATCACCCAATCCCGATACCGAAGCTTCGTCTCGGATGACAGCGGTGTGACGATGACGGTCCTCGGCCTCCGGCGACCGGTGGCCACGTCGAGGGTCACGGGCCGGCCGGCCCGGTGAACCAGGAGCGACTCGGGGGTCGTGTGCTCGTCGAGGGCGGTTCCATCGACGGCGAGGATCCGGTCCCCCGGCCTCACCTCGACGCCCGCCGCAGCCAGCGGCGAGGTGGCCTCGGGATCCCAGGCGTCGCCCTGCAGGAGCTTGTCGATCCGCCAGGCACCGCGCCTCCAGGTCACGTCCGCTCCCAGGCGTCCGAGCGTCCAAGTCGGGGCCGGCCGGTAGTCGCCGCCCATCTCGTAGGCGTGGGAGGTGCCGAGCTCCCCCTGCATCTCCCAGACGAGGTCCCCGAACTCCGACCGAGAGCCCAGGCGGTCGACGAGGGCCGCGTACCGGTCGTGGATCTCGAGCCAGTCGACGCCCGTCATGTCCTCGCTCCAGAAGTGGTCACGCTGGAGCCGCCACGCCTCGTCGAACATCTGACGCCACTCCGCCACCGGAAGAACCTCGACTCGGAAGCGATCCAGATCGATCCATCCGGTCTCTCGCACGGCTGCGTCCCGGCTGTTCTTGTCGTCTTTCCACGACGTGGGCACCACCCGGAGCTTCTTCTTGAGGCGGATTGCCATCGTCTTGCCGTCGGCCGAGACCGTGTAGGCGGACGCCCCGTCGACCACGGTTTCGAGCTTGTCGGAACCAAAGTCCCACGACTGAAGGGTTCCGGTGACGCTCTCGCCTCGGCGGATGGACTGGCCGGCGGCGCGGACCGGCCACGACACCAGCAGCGCACGATCGCCCAGCAGCCGGAAGCTCGAGTAGCGACCGACCGGCACCGGGAGCGGGGCCATCCGGCCCTCGATACCCTCGAAGTCGACGACGACCGCCTTGTCGTCGTCTCCCGCCGGACGTGGCTGGCCGGGAGCGTGAGGCAGGCGCTGGGCGACCGACGTCGGCGCCGGTGTTCCGGAGCGGAGCGAGACGATGATCGGAACGGTGGTGCGGGGGAACCCGTAGTCGTGGAACGCAGTATCCGCCACCGGCTCGAGGACACGAGACGACAGAAACCCCAGATACCGGCCGGAGGGGTCGAAGGTGGGACCGGAGTCCACGAACTCACGCTCGCCGAGAACGTGCAGGCGCCGATCGGTGGTGTCGTAGAGGTGGATGTTCATCGTCGTCCGGCTGGTGGAGGCTCCGAAAGCCAGCCATCGGCCGTCCGGCGACCAGGCGACTCCTCCGATCCAGGAATACGGCGATCGATGGATGATGCGCGCCGATTTCCGAGGAACGTCGACGAGCACCACCTCGTGCCGGTGGTTGGTGATGGCGACTCGAGTTCCACCGGCGGGGGCCGGATCCAGGCTCCGAACCCGTCCGATCGGTCGATCGATGAGCACCGGCTCGGCGGCACGGTCGACCCGTTCGACCACGAGACGCTCCTCGCCGGTCTCATCGGTCACCGAGACGATCCGCTCGCCGTCGGGCAGCCACGTCGCCAATCTCCGCCGAACCGCCGACGAGCCCCCGAATCGGGAGGGTGCCCCTTCCCAGAGCGGAGCTGCGAACGCAGCACCGCGGACGGTCATGGCCAGCGAGTGCCCTTCTGGATGGAGACGCACCGTGTCGAATCGGTGGGCGGCCGTGACGAACTTCCGGTTCCGCTGAGGTATCGCCGTGCGAAGACGCACGTCGACGCGGTGGTGTTCGTCGTTGCCGGGGTCGAGGAGCCAGAGGTCGGCTCCGGCGTGATACACGATGCGACGGCCATCCGAAGCGGCGAAGCGCGCATAGAAACCGGCGTGATCCGTGTGCCGGCGCAGTGAGCGGCCCCCGACCGTCAACGAGTAGATGTTGCCCACGCCCTCGTGGTCGGACAAGAAATAGATCCGCCGCCCGACCCACATCGGTGACGCCAGATTGCCGTCGAGATCGCCGAACGTCTCGAACCCGGTTCCTTCCCGATCGATCCACAGACGCCCCGCCCTGCCTCCCCGGTAACGCTTCCACCTGGCCGGATCGAAACCGTGACGGGCCAGGACCGTCCCCCCTGACGGTCCGTGGTCGATGGACCACGCCGGACCCACCTTCAGCGGTTGGGGGGCGGAACCGTCCAGCCCGACTCGATACAGATGTACCCATCCGGGGAATGCTTGGGCGTGGTCGGATGCGAACAACACCGAAGAACCGTCCGGATCCCAACCGACGACCGCGATGACCGATGCGCCGAGATGGGTGAGTCGGCGTCCCGATCCTCCGTCGACGCCGACGACGTGCACCTCCGACCTTCCCTCGTCGAGACTGACATAGGCGATGCGGCTTCCGTCCGGCGACAGTCGCGGATGCGACTGTCGACCGGGATTGGCTGTGATCCGGGCAGCGGTACCGCCGGAGGTGGAAACGGCCCAGAGGTCGTCTTCGGCGACGAACGCGATCGTGTCGTCGTGGATGGTCGGATGTCGGTAGTAGCCGAGCTGTGCCACGGACCTCCCTCGGGCGGAGGAGGTTACCGGCGAAAGGCGCCGACCAGGCGACCGTCCTCGGAGACGACGGGAAGCGCAGCGCCGGGGTACGTGCTTGCCGGGAGATCCGCCACCGGGGCCATCACGTCGATCCCGTCGAACGGCACGGCGAACGATCCCACCGATTCATCCCCGCGAGCACGGTCGAGATCATCGAGTACCACGATCCCCTGCAGGACGCCCCTGTCGACGATCGCCACCACCGGTTCGGCCATCGTCCTGCGGACGTCATCGACCTGGAGCAGCGGGCCGACGAAGACCGGCGGCTCCATGACCTGAAACACCCGCCGGGGGGCGCTTCGAACCACGACTGCACCCGCCTCGGCCTCACTTCGGAGTTTGGCTCCCGGACCGAAGAACAGGCGCTGGAACCAGGAGCCACCCGAGGCACCGAGGACGACCAGAGTTCCTTCATCCAGATGCTCGGACAAGTCGGCGATCTTGGCTGCCTCGACCAACCGATACTCGAGTGTCGGAACCCGGTCGGCAATCGCCTCGATGGCTTGCAGGGCGCCGCCTTGACCGGACGGCTCCCGATAGGCCGAGATCATCGTGGCGTGCAGCCCGAGCACCTCACCGACACGCGCCGCCACCTCGGCGGCGAGGACCGAGTGCGGACCTCCACCGACCGCCGCAACCACTCGATCGATCTTCCCCGTGTCGAAGTCGACCGGAGAAGCCCGATTGACGAGATCCTGGGCGGTCGAGAGCCGGCGGCTCACGAGCAACTCCGCCCGATGATCGATGCACACCTGAGCGAGCTGATCCGTCACCCGTACCGGCTCGACGTCGGACAGCACTTCGGCGAGTTCCCGGCATCCGCGACCTCGAGTCCAGAGCACAGGTCGGTCGACGCCGAGGGAAGTGCGATCGAACGTCAGCATCTCCTTCCAACGTAGTCGCTCCCCGGAGTTCTGTGCGGGGAGTCGTTTGGGTACTGTTGCGCACCGTGCGTATCGGAGTCCCCACAACCATCGGCCAGCAACGGTCCGGAGAACGCCGGGTGGCCGTCACCCCCGACGTTGCGGGGCGACTGATCAAGGCCGGGCATGAGGTAGTGGTCGAAACGGGAGCGGGTACGGGAGCCGGACATGCCGACGCCGAGTACGAAGCGGCGGGGGCAACCGTCGCTCCCCGAGCGGAGACGATGCAGTGCGATCTGCTGGTCGTCGTCGACCCTCCCCCGTCGGAAGAGGTTCGGGCCCGGGCGGTGCTCGGGCTACTTCGGCCCTTCGACGACGTATCGGGCATCGCCGACCTCGCGACCACCAACGCCGATCTCTTTGCCTTCGAAGCGGTCCCACGGACGACCCGGGCCCAATCAATGGACGTCCTCTCATCACAGGCGACGGCCAGCGGGTACCACGCCGTCCTGCAGGGTGCGGTGCGGATCGGACGGTTCTTCCCGATGCTGACCACCGCAGCGGGGACCATCCGGCCGGCCGCCGTCCTCGTGCTGGGAGCGGGTGTTGCAGGCCTCCAAGCCATCGCCACCGCCCGACGACTGGGAGCCGCGGTCTCGGCCTTCGACGTCCGGGCCGCCGCCGCCGAGCAGGTGGAGAGCCTCGGCGCCCGATTCATCGAGTTCGACATGGAGGCCCAGGACGCCACCGCCACCGGCGGATACGCCCAAGAGCTCCAAGAGGCACAGCAGGCACGGGTCGTGGCTGCCCTGGCTCCCCACGTTGCGAAGGCGGACGTGGTGGTTTCCACCGCCGCCATCCCGGGACGGCCCGCTCCCCGACTGATCGATCGGTCCGGCGTGGAGGCCATGCGGCCTGGCTCGGTCATCGTCGACGCGGCGGCGTCGACGGGCGGGAACTGCGAAGTGACGATCCCTGGGGAGACGGTGACGCACGCCGGCGTGACCGTCGTCGGCGATCTCGACCTGGCCAGCGGGGTGGCGACCCACGCCAGCCAGATGTACGGGAGAAACGCCGCCGCCTTCCTGGCCCTCGTGACCGGAGAGGATGGCTCGTATCAACCCGACTGGACGGACGACATCGTGACGGCGACATGCGTCGCCAGGGATGGTCGGCTCACCCATCCCCGTCTCGCCGATGTCGCATCCCCCACCGAGGAGTCTTCGTGACCGACCTGCTGATCCCGATCACCGTGTTCGTCCTCGCCTCCTTCGTTGGTCTCGAAGTGATCTCGAAGGTGCCACCCACACTCCACACGCCGCTCATGTCGGGATCGAACGCCATCTCGGGTATCACCATCATCGGCGCAATCCTCGCCGCCGGCCACGGCGGACCCGGATCCGCAGTGCTCGGCTTCTTGGCGGTGACCCTTGCCACGATCAACGTCGTGGGGGGATTCATGGTCACCGATCGCATGCTGCGGATGTTCCGGAAGGACCGTCGATGAACGAAACGCTGGCCGGATACGCCTACCTGGTCGCCGCCGTCCTGTTCATCGTGGGACTGAAACGACTCTCCTCGCCGGCGACCGCCGCCAATGGGAACCGGCTCGCCGCCGGCGGCATGCTGGTGGCGGTCGTCGTGACGTTGGCCGACCGTCAGGTGGTCTCCTTCGGCGTGATTCTTGCCGGCCTGGTCGTCGGGAGCGCGATCGGGGCCGCGCTGGCAACTCGGGTCGAGATGACGGCGATGCCCCAGCTCGTCGCCGCATTCAACGGTTTCGGTGGTGGCGCATCGGCGCTCGTGGCGCTCTCCGAACTGGTGGGTGGGGACGGCCTCGGCGGCGTGACCCTGACGACCATCGCACTGTCGGTGCTGATCGGGACGGTCACATTCTCCGGCAGCATGATCGCTTTCGGCAAGCTGCAGGGCATCATCGCCGGGCGACGAATCGTGTTTCCCGGCCAGATGATCGCCGACGTCGTGCTGGCGGGTGTCGCCCTCACCGCCGCAGCAGCCTTGGCATTGGGCGCAACCGGACCGGTTGTGTGGCTGCTGGTCGCCTCCAGCCTGGTGATCGGAGTCACCCGAACGCTGCCGATCGGCGGAGCGGACATGCCGGTCGTCATCTCGTTTCTGAACTCGCTGTCCGGATTGGCGGCCTCCGCGGCCGGCTTCGTGATTCAGTCGAATGCGCTCATCGTGTCGGGAGCGCTCGTCGGGGCCGCCGGGCTCATCCTGACGGCGATCATGGTCCGGGGCATGAATCGAACACTCGGTGGAGTGCTCTTCTCGGCGTTCGGCGCGGACGGCGCGTCGGCCGCGACCGGCGATGGCGAGCAGCGGCACGCGATCAGCGGGACCCCCGACGATGTCGCGGTGACGCTGGCGTTCGCGGAACGGGTGATCGTCGTCCCGGGATACGGGTTGGCGGTCGCGCAGGCCCAACATGCACTTCGAGACCTCGCCGACCTGCTCGGCGATCGCGGCGTCGATGTTCGGTATGCCATCCACCCGGTGGCAGGACGCATGCCCGGCCACATGAACGTGCTCCTGGCCGAAGCCGACGTCCCGTACGACAAGCTGTTCGATCTCGAGGACATCAACGACGACTTCCCGCACACCGACGTGGCGTTGGTGGTGGGGGCGAACGACGTGGTCAACCCGGTCGCTCGGGAGTCGGACAGCCCGATCAGCGGGATGCCCATCCTCGACGTCGACAAGGCCAGGAATGTGGTGGTGGTGAAGCGGAGCCTCTCGCCCGGCTTTGCCGGAATCGACAACCCACTCTTCTACGAGCCGAACACCGTGATGCTGTTCGCGGACGCCAAGCAGGGCCTGACCGAGGTCGGGGCTGCGGTCAAGGAGCAGTGACCGAACCGTCTCGTCGATTCCAGGCCGTCCGCGATCTCGCGATCGGCTTGGGGAGCGCCGCAATCATCCTGTGGCTGTTCGTGTTCGGGACCGTCGCGGCCGTCGAGGTCTTCACGCTGGCCGCCGTCGTCGGAACGCTGATCTGGATCAGTACCACCGACGTGCGCATCCTGCGCGATCCGGGCTCCGGTCATGCCTCACCGATGATCTTCGGACTTGCGACCGTCGCGATGGCGCTGCTCGTCACCGCGCTCGTCTTCATCGGTTCCCTCATCTCCTACCTGGCGGCGGCATTGGGGATCACGGCGGTCGTGGTCGGTCTCGTTCGCGTCTATCGCCGACCACCGCCCACGACGTAACATCGGCGGCGAGCGGCAGACTTCTCCATCGTGGCATCACCGTACGACGAACTCCGATCGTGGGCCCGGCACCTGTCCGAAGAGGTGTCGGACGGCGAAGCGCGCGTCGCGGTCGAACGAGCCATGTCGAGGGTCGATGGCCGACGCCGGCGTGTGACCACTCCGCGGATCGCCCGCCGGCTGACGCCGGTGCTGGCCGCGACCATGGTCCTCGGTGTCTCCAACGTGGCGTTGGCGGCCGTTGCCAATCCCTCGGTGCCCGGCGATCCGCTGTACGGCATCGACCGCGCATACGAACGGATCGGAGCGGTGCTGTGGTCCGGCCAATACGAAACCGAACGCCTCGACGAAGCGGTCGAAATGCTCGATCGCGGGCAGCCGAGCGTGGCTCTCGATCTCGTCGAGGAGTCGCTCCGCGACATCGCCGCCGGCGACGACGCCGAGCAAGCCCGTCGCATGATCGCCGAGATCTCGGCGGAAGGCGGAGTCTCGGCGGATCAGGTGGCCGACCTGGTCGACATCGCCCGGCAGGTCTCCGCCGACCTCTGAGTCCGCTCCACATCACGTCCGATCCCACCCACCGGATTCGCTCGTCTCGATGGGACCACCATCGGTCGGGTTCAGCGGGGAAGCCGAACGGTGACGACCGTCCCGACGCCGAGTTCGCTGGTCAACGAGATGGAACCACCGTGGGCACGAACGAGGTCACGACTGATGGTGAGCCCCAGGCCCGTACCGTCGGAGCCGGGCCCTTTCACGAACCGATCGAAGACGTGGTCCACATCTGCTGGGCGGATCCCTCGGCCCGTGTCCGCGACCTCGATCTCGACCGCGTCGGGATGGCCGGTGACCGAGATGTCGACGCGATCGCCATCGACGGTGGCGTTCAGGGCGTTCACGATCAGGTTGGAGACCACTTCGCGCATCCGAATCGGATCGAGGGCCGCCTCGCCCACTCCCACCTGCTTCGTCGACAACACCACGCCCTCCGACTGTGCCCGGGACCGGTGAGAATCCACGGTGTCGGCCACCAGGTCTCCAACCTCGACCGGCTCGACGTGAAGGGACAGGACGCCGGCGTCCGACATGCTCAGGGTGCGGAGGTCCTCGATGAGCCGCTCGGTCACTGCAACCTCGGCCAGGAGCGTCTCCAGATGCTCTTGGTCGGGCCGGTGGACTCCGTCGAGCAGTGCTTCGATGCCGCCCCGCACCACGGTCAGCGGCGTCCGGAGCTCATGACCGAGGTCGGCCAGGAGTTGCCGGCGCGCCGCTTCGGCGGATTCGAGACGCCGGGCGAGCTCGTTGACCGACGCCGCCACCGGACGCAGCGGTGCGGCACGCGGCCGCGGCACCCGCGCCGAGTATCGACCTTCGGCCAGGGCCGCCAGCACATCCAGAACGTGACGAATCGGGCGCCATGATCGAGCGACCAGGATCGCCACCACGGCGGCGAGGGCGGCCAGGCTTCCGATGCCGACCACCAACGCAACAACCACATCGGCGGCGCCGGCACTCGTGACGACGGCCGTCAACCCGGCGCCGATGAGAATGAGGACGGTCACGGCCACCACCACGGCCGTCAACGCCCGACGGATCATCCGGCGACCAAACTCATGCCACGCTCGGCCGCGCCAACCGTCTCCCCACGCCTCCGGACCCCACGCCTCCGGACCGTGCGGTCCGGAGCGTGGGTCGTGTTGGCCGGACCAGACGTGACGGTCACGCATCGACGAATCGATATCCCACACCGTGCACGGTGGTGACCAGGACCGGGCGCGATGGGTCGCGCTCGATCTTCCTTCGGAGGTTCTTGACGTGGGCATCGACGGAGCGTTCGTAGGACTCGAGCGACATGCCCTGGATGGCCTCCAGCAGCTGCGCACGGGTGTAGATCCGGCCGGGGCTGCGTGCGAGGATCACGAGGAGATCGAACTCGGTGGCGGTCAGCCCCACGGGTCGACCGTCGACGACGACGTGGCGTTTGGGGATGTCGATCTCGACCGGTCCCGCCCGAACCGTCTCTCCCCCTCCGATCGTGGCATCCGCCCGTCTGAGCACGGCCCGGATGCGGGCCACGACCTCTCGCGGACTGAACGGCTTCGTCACGTAATCGTCGGCACCCAGTTCGAGGCCAACGATTCGGTCCGCCTCCTCGGTACGAGCGGTCACCATGATGATGGGCACGGCCGAAGTTCTCCGAAGCTCGCGCGTCACCTCCAGGCCATCGAGACCGGGGATTCCCAAGTCGAGAACGATCATGTCGGGCCGGGCGGAGCGGGCGACCATCAGTGCCGATCGACCGTCGGCCGCCTCGAGTACCGCGAAACCCGCCTGCTCCAGGTAGTCCCGAAGCAAGCGGGTGATGCGGAGCTCGTCCTCGACCAGCAGCACGGTCTTCATGCCGGCCATTCTGGCGAACGAATCACTCCATTTCCTCCGTCCAACCCGCAACCTCCTCCTTGGCGTGGGCCATTCGGTGCCAGGCTTCGAAGAGCTCGGCATCGCGGTCCCGCCGGCCGTCGGTCGAAGCGGACTCGCCGGACGGCTGCCACCGCCCCCCGTGACCTCGCCGATGTGGGTTCCGCCACCGTGGCTCGCTCCTCTGATCCGCTTCCCACCCCCACGATCTCGGGCCGAACCGAGCGTGTCTCCCGAACCAGAAGAGCTTCGACAGCACGGACACGATCAACACTGCAACCAGGACCTTTCCGAATGCCAGTCCGGCGAAGGCCGCTGTGCCGGAATCACCGAAGAGCAGGCCACCCAACACGACCAGGGCGACGGCGGGAATCAGGAAACGGAACATGTGCACTCCTTTCGACTTGTGACACCATCCTCAGGCAGCGATGTGAAGCCGATGTGAAGATCTCGGGGAGATCCATCGGAGGAGATCGACCGCTGGAAGGTGGGACGAACGCCCGTACACTCTCTCGCCATGAGCGATGGCGCCGATTCCGGTCGCGTCATCGGCTGGCGCTCCGTCTGGCCCCCGTCCCTCGCCAACATCGAGGCGGCCCGCCGCGGAGACCGCGAGGCGATGGGCAGCATCCTGGCGACCGGCTATCCCAAGCTGGTGTCCTTCTATCGCGGGATGGGTATGACCCGGACCGAAGCCGAAGACATCGCCTCCGAAGCCGTGGAGGGGATGATCGTGAGCCTGCCGCGGCTTCGAGAGCCGGCCGCGTTCGAAGGATGGTTCTGGACGATCGCCCGCAACCGAGTCCGAAGTGTCATCCGCAAGCGGGGCCGGGTCGTATACGAGCTGGACCACGCCCCGATCGACGATCCGGCCGATCTGGCCATCGCCGCCGACGAGCATGCGGACATTCGCCTCGCCTTGGCCAAGCTGTCCCCTCGAGATCGCCAGATCCTGTGGTTGCGTGAGGTCGAACAACTCGAGTACGCCGAGATCGCCGGCCGGATGGGCATCGCCGCCGGGGCCGCCCGGGTCGCCGCCCTCCGAGCTCGTCGAAAGCTGGAAGCGGAGTACGGGAAGCACCGGCCGGGTGACGTGCGGTGACCGACCCGATCACGTCGACGACCAACCCGCGGATCAAGGACCTCGTCAAGCTCCGTTCCCGCCGTCATCGCGATCGCAGCGGTCGATTTCTGATCGAAGGCTTCCGCGAAATCACCCGCGCCACCGAGGCCGGCCTCGATTTCGACACCCTCTTCGTCGCTCCCGATCTCTACCTGGGAACCAATGAGCCGGCCCTGGTCGAACGAGTCACCGCCACCGGAGCTGCCGTACTGCCCGTGTCCGAAGACCCGTTTCGGAAGGCCTCCTATCGGGACCGGCCCGATGGGCTGTTGGCGGTCGCTCGCCAGTTCGCCACCGATCTCGACGGTCTCTCTCCGGCTGCCGACCAGTTGCTGCTGGTCGCCGAAGCCATCGAGAAGCCCGGGAACCTGGGAACGATGCTCCGCACCGCCGACGCGGCGGGTGCGTCGATCATCGTGTGCGACCCAACCACCGATCCGTTCAATCCCAACGTGGTCCGGGCCTCGGTCGGCACCCTGTTCACCGTCCCGCTCGCCGTTGCATCCACCGACGAGGTGATCCTTCACCTGCGAAGCATTGGTGTGAAGACGATCGCAACCACCCCGGACACGGACGGGACGATCTTCGATCGAGACCTGACCGGAGCGGTGGCGATCGTCGTCGGCTCGGAGCAGTACGGCCTGAGCGATCGGTGGCTGGAGGCGGCGAACCATTGGGCTCGTATCCCCATGGCGGGTCACGCCGACTCGCTCAACGCAGCCGTGGCGGCGGCCGTCGCCCTCTATGAGGCGGTTCGCCAACGAAGAAGCTGAGGCGCCGCCACCCCACCACACACGATGACATGCCACCAGGATCGAACATGTGTTCGATTATGGTGAGAGCATGGCCCCTGATCTCAGCCTCGGCGTGCAGCGAAGCTTCGACGACCTCGGAACACCGCTCATCGACGTCACATTCTGCGTCGTCGATCTCGAGACCACGGGCGGATCTGCTCGCGACAGTGATATCACCGAGATCGGGGCGGTGCGCGTGCGCGGCGGCGAGGTGTTGGGCACCTTCCAGACGCTGGTCGATCCCGGTGGTCCGATCCCACCCTTCATCACCGTGCTGACCGGTATCACGCACGCCATGGTCGTCGAGGCTCCACCGATCGACGCCGCCCTCCCCGCGTTCCTCGAGTTCTGCGGCACGGACAGCGTCGTCGTCGGGCACAACGTTCGTTTCGACCTGTCGTTCCTGGCGGCGGCCTGCCGGCGGCTCGGATACCCACCGCTGCCCAACCGGACCCTCGATACGGCTGCGCTGGCCCGGCGATTGATCCGTTCCGAGGTCCGGAGCCTGAAGCTCTCGAGCCTGGCTGCGCATCTGCGGTCACCGGTGGCCCCGACCCACCGAGCACTCGACGACGCACGGGCAACCGTGCACGTCTTGCACGGCCTGCTGGAACGAGCGGGCTCCATCGGCGTCACTGCGCTGGAGGACCTCCTCGTCCTGCCCACCGCCCGGGGCACACCGGACTATCGAAAGATCCACCTGGCCAAAGCCTTGCCGCGGGCACCCGGTGTCTATCTGTTCCGTGACCGTCACGGCGAGGTGATCTATGTGGGGAAGGCAAAGAATCTCCGCACCCGCGTCATGTCGTACTTTCACGGCGACCAACGTCGCTCGATCGGAGACATGCTTCGCCAGCTGCGAGACATCGAACACCGAACGTGTACCGGCGAGCTCGAGGCGGCCGTCACCGAGCTTCGGCTCATCCATGCCCATCGACCGCGCTTCAACCGAGCCTCCCGCCCGTCCAAGGCAACCCATTGGGTCACCCTCACCCGAGGCCCCTTCCCGCGGCTCTCGTTGACCCGGACGCTTCACGACGATGCACCGCTGGTGCTCGGTCCCTTTCGCTCTCGGCGATCGGCGGAGCTGGTTGCCACCGCCATCTGGGACGCAACCCTGATCCGGCGCTGTACCGGACGACCGGGCTCTCGCAGCGGACCGTGCGCTCCAGCCCAACTCGGCCAGGCATTGTGCCCCTGTGACGGCACGCTCACCGCCGATCGCTATGCCGACGAGGTGCGGGCGCTGGTGGCGGCGATCGACCGCGATCCCGAACCACTGCTCGCCGCACTGCGGGCCCGGATGCTCGAGCACGCCCGGCGCGATCGCTTCGAGGAAGCCGGCTGGGTTCGCGACCGACATCGGGCGCTGGCCCGCGCCATCGAACGACGTCGGCGCTGGCAGTCGCTGGTCGTCGCCGGGCGAGTGGTACTCGAACGCGCTGACGGCGAGGTCGTGTGTCTCGACCGTGGGCGATTCGTGGCCACCTGGCGAAGCGGCGAAACCCCGCCGCTCATCGCCCAGCCCATGACGATGACAGCCGCCGTCACCGAGCTCGGTGGTGACGACGAACGCGCCGAAACTCCGGTTCCCCCAACGCTGGCCGCCGCCGCCGAGCTCGACATGACCTGGCGCTGGCTGGAAGAGCAGCCGACCACCGTTCTGGCCGTCGACGGCGATCTGGCGATGCCCCGAGCACCGATCCGGCACCTGACCGTGGGCGGGTTGGCGGCGACCGCGTAGATCTGCGGGCCGAGCGCGGGGGCGGGCGCGGGGGCCGACCGCCGGTTCTAGCATCCCGTCGGTGCGATTCATCGTGAGATCCGGCACCGAGCCGCTGGCCCGCGCCGACGGGGTGCTGCTGAAGGCTCTGGGGCTGCCCGCCGGAGGTGCGGTTCGGGTCGGCTCCACGCATACGCTGGTCAAGGCGGGTCGGGTCGACGAGCCGTCGGCGCTGATGCTCGGCTCCCAGACCATGCAGAACGCCGGCGTCTCGGCCGGGAGCACCGTGGACGTCACACGAGCGGTGCTCCCCAATGCCCGCTTGGTCGTGGTCGATGCCGACGCGCTACCAGGACCTCCGAAGACACTGCTGCGGGCGCTGCAAGGCAGACCCGTGACCGGTGGCGACCGGGTGATGATGGACGGTCGCTACCTCGACGACGCCGGGGAAAGCGAGCCGGTCGAGTTGCGGATCCTCCGGGTGGAGCCGGAACCGGCCGGATTGGTCGGCGCATCGACTCGATTCGTCACGCGAACCGACCGGCTGGCGGCGGACACGAGCGGGCCGGTCCATCGGCAAGCCGACGAGCATGCCGACTCCGGGCCGTCGACCAGCGACGCCCTCCTGGCCGGCCTGGACGCCGAGCTCGACCTCGCCACGGGCTGGCTCTCGCTTCTCACCTCTCCGACCGATCTCCCCGCCGCCTGGGGCCTGCCGCGCGTTGCCGGCATCCTGCTGGAGGGACCCCACGGGTGCGGAAAGTCTGAACTCGTTGCGGCCGCCGCCACCAACGCGGGAGCCCGCGTCCACGAGGTGACGCTCGACTTGGTGTTCAAACCAGAGCGACTGCTCGATCTGCTCGAACGCGCCGTGAAGGATCAGACCACGCCCTGTGTCATCTTCGTCGACCGCCTCGAAGTGGTTGCCGGAGAACAGGGCATGTCGGGATTTCGGACGCAGATCGGTGCCATTCTCCGCTGGTTCCTCGATGCGGTGGCCGAGAAGCCCGGCCTGGCGACCGTCCTCGGGGTGGCCTCTCGCTCCAACCTCGACCCCTCCGTGACGGAGTCGCCGCTGCTCCCGCGAACGCTGGCGATCCCGCCGCCCGACCGAACCCGCCGAAAGCTGCTGTTCCAGGCTGCGCTCTCGAAAGTGCCGGCCGACTCCGTCGACTTCGACCTGCTCGCCGATCGCTCTGCCGGATTCTCGGGCTCCGATGTGATGGCAGCCGTCATCCACGCATCCAGCCGCGTGGCGCTCTCCCAACGGGACGTCACCACCGACGATCTCCTCGCCGCGGTCGAAGACACCCAGCCATCACTGGGCTCCATGTCCCTCGGTGAGATGCCGTCGTATGGCTTCGACAAGGTCGCCAACCTGACCGAGGCCAAGCAGCGGCTCACCGAAGCGGTGATCTGGCCGGTCTCAGACCCCGCCCGGTTCCAACAGATGGGAATCGAACCACCCCGGGGAGTCCTGCTGTACGGACCTCCCGGGACCGGCAAGACGTACGTCGTGCGCGCCTTGGCCCACGAGGCCGGAGCTGCCTTCTTCTCGGTCAAGGGAGCGGAGTTGCTGGACAAGTACGTGGGCGAGTCCGAACGCGGCGTTCGCGATGTCTTCTCCAGAGCGCGCGCCGCCGCCCCGGCGATCATCTTCTTCGACGAGTTCGACGCACTCGCACCGGTGCGCGGCCGGTCGACGACGTCGGTCACCGACTCGGTGGTGGCCGCCCTCCTCACCGAGGTCGACGGGGTGGGCGGTCGGGGTGACGTCTCGGTCATCGCCGCCACCAACCGCAGAGACTTGATCGACCCGGCATTGTTGCGGGCCGGCCGCTTCGAGATCCAGATCGAGATCGGCTTGCCGGAGCCGGACGCTCGCCGGGCACTGCTGGAGATCACCAACGTGCCGTTCGCCCCCGGTGTCGACCGCGACCACATCGTCGCAATCACCGAAGGCATGTCATTCGCCGATTTGGACGGCGTTCTCCGCGAGGCCGCCCTCGACGCACTCCGAGCCGACCGGAAGGCCACGACGGTCACCACCGCTCACATCGAGGCGGCGGTGGAACGCTGGCACGCGACGCGTGGCACTGCGCAGAGCTGAACTCCACCGGGCGGTTCAACCCGCCGCCTCTCCCGCCTCCGACAGCGTGAACCTGGATTCGTAGAGGGCTCGCCCCACGATCACCGCCTCACAACCCAGGTCGGACAGACCGTGGAGATCCTCCAGAGAGCCCACGCCGCCCGATGCGATCACGTCGAACCGCTCGTCGCCTGCCAGCCCACCCATCAGGTCCCACTCCGGACCGGCCATCGTCCCGTCGGAGCTGATCCCGGTCGAGAGCACCCGGCCGATCCCTGCCGCAGCCAGACCGTCGAGCACGGATGACAGATCCCTCCCCTGGTCGAGCCAACCCTCACCGACGGCGCGACCCGAACGCACGTCGACCGCCGCCACGACCCGCGCCGGGCTACCGACCGCCTCCAGCACGTCCGGCCGCCAGACGGCGGCGGTGCCCATGACCACTCGGTCGGCGCCCTCCGCCAGCGCGGCTCGGGCGGTTTCGGCGGTTCGAATCCCGCCACCCACCTGAAACCGCACCCCGGCCGCCGCCATCCGTTCCCACAACCCGGCATCGGGGTGCCCCGAGCGGGCGCCCTCCAGATCCACCACGTGGACGAGCGCGGCCCCCTGTTCCTGCCAGCCGAGGGCGCATCGCACCGGGTCCTCGTCGTAGACCGTCACCCGGTCGTACTCCCCTCGTTCCAGTCGCACCACGCGGCCGTCCAACACATCGACGGCCGGAATCACCTGCATGACGGACCTCTCTCGGTCGAGCTTGCTGTGTTAGCGTGTTAAAACGCTATCACAACAGGGCGCTCACGCCGACCGGACGGGAAGAACGCGATGCCGACGACGAACGACAACTGGCGCAACGACGAGACCCGCGATCTGTTCGAGGCGATCCTTCGGCTCGACAGCGTCGACGAAGCAGCCGACTTCTTTCGCGATCTCTGCACTCGGAAGGAGCTGGCCGACATCAGCCATCGGTGGACGGTCGCCCGATTGCTCGACACCGGCCTGCCGTACCGCCAGATCGCCGAGGAGACCGGGGCGTCGACAGCCACCATCAGCCGGATCAACCAGTGGCTCCTCCACGGCACCGGGGGTTACCGGCGGGCACTCGACAAGGTCGCCTCGAAGTGACCGCCAGAACCGAAACACTGCAGCTTGCGGTACCCAACAAGGGAAGACTCCGCGAGCCGGCGGTCCGTCTGCTCCGTGAGGCCGGCCTCTCCTTCGAGTTGACCGACCGGGCACTGTCGGTGCCGGTTCGAAACGTCGACGTGGAGTTGTTGATGGTCCGGACCGAGGACATCCCGGAGCTGATCGCAGACGGCGTGGCCCACGTCGGGATCACCGGGGTCGACCTCGTCGCCGAACACGGGAACGGATTGCAGACACTGGCAGAACTGGGTTTCGGTCACTGTCGCCTCGTCGCCGCCGTACCGACGAGCGCGCCGTACGAGAAGACCGACGATTTCGCCGGTCTGCGAATCGCCACCGCGCATCCGAACGCCACCGCCACCTACTTCGCCGACCGGTCGATCGACGTCGACATCATCCCGCTCCGGGGATCGGTGGAGGTGGCGACCAAGATCGGTGTCGCCGACGCCATCGTCGATCTCGTTTCCACGGGATCGACGCTGCGGGTCAACGGTCTCCGGTCCGTGGGCACCCTCATCGAATCCCAGGCGGTGCTCGTCGCCGCTCACTGGTCGACCGGCTTGGAGCTGGTTCGCAAGCTCACCACCGCAATCCGTGCGGTGCTGGCCGGCCGACGGAAGCGCTATCTCCTCCTGAACGCACCACGTACTGCTCAAGAGCAGATAGCAGCGTTGATCCCGGGTCTCGAAGCCCCCACCGTCGTCCCGCTGGCCGAGCCCGATTGGGTGGCCATCCACTCCGTGGTCGACGCGGAGCACCTCTGGGAGCTGCTCCCTCGACTCGAGGAGGCCGGTGGCGTCGGCATCCTCGTCCTGCCGATCGAGCAACTCCTGTGACGCGTCTCCGCCGCCTGGACCTGGCCGCAGCCACGGCCTCCGAGCGTCGAGCACTGACCCGACGCTCGGCCGTGCCCGACCCGGTGGTGCGGGCGAACGCCACATCGGTCGTCCTCGACATCGCCGAGCGAGGTCACCCGGCCGTGGCCGAGTACGCCGAGCGGTTCGGTGGCGGGTTCGAAGGTGTCGACAACGTGGAGGTCCGGGCGGCGTTCGATCGACAACCGGCCGAGGTGCAGGCGGCGCTGAGCGTGGCCGCCGAAACGATCCGGTCGTACCACGAACGGCTCGTGCCGGCGGATCTCGAGGTCGAGACCGTCTCTGGTGTTCGAATCCAGCGCCGATGGGTTCCGCTCGACCGCGTCGGCGCCTATGTCCCGGGCGGTAAGGCGGTCTATCCGTCGACGGTGCTGATGACCGTCATCCCGGCCGTCGTGGCCGGGGTGTCGGAGATCGCCGTGGCGACGCCGGCCGGGTTCGACGGTCGGGTCCCCGATGTGACGCTGGCCGCCTGTGCCGTGGCGGGCGCCACCGAGGTGTGGTGTCTGGGTGGCGCCCAGGCGATCGGGGCGCTTGCCCACGGTGCCGGGACACTTCGCCCGGTGCGCAAGATCGTGGGACCGGGCGGCGCCTGGGTCACCGCCGCCAAGCTGGCGGTGTTGGGCGTGTGTGGCATCGACCTCCCCGCCGGCCCGTCCGAGGTGTTGGTCGTCGCCGACGCCACCGCCGACGCCACGCTGGTGGCGGCGGATCTGCTGTGCCAGGCCGAACACGGGCCGGATTCACCCGCGATCCTCGTCACGACCGACCCGGACCTACCCGATCGTGTCGAGGCAGAGCTCGATCGGATCCTGCCCGACCTGGCACGCGCCGCCATCCTCGAAGAGGCGCTCGCCAACCACGGATACGCGGTGATCGCCCCCAACACCGATGCGGCTCTGGACTTCGCGAACGAGTACGCCGCCGAACATGTCACGGTCATGACCGCCGACTCCGCGGCCGATGCCGCGCATGTCACCGCCGCCGGTTCGATATACGTGGGACGGCACGCTCCCGAATCGGCCGGCGACTACGCCACCGGCGCCAACCACGTGCTCCCGACCGGCGGCCTGGCGGCCGCGTATGGTCCGCTGTCGGTCGAGGACTTCGGATCGTGGCGACAGGTGCAACACATCTCTCGCACCGGCCTCGCGGCGATCGTCGATGTCATCGGGACGCTGGCCGACGCCGAAGGGTTGGCGGCACACCGGCTGGCGGCCGAGCTTCGAATGACCCAGGAGGGAGCATCATGAGTCGAACCGCTCGCATCGAGAGAATCACCAAGGAAACCGCTGTCACCGTCGACCTCTCCGTCGACGGTGAGGGCAAGACGGTCATCTCGACCGGTGTGGCGTTCTTCGATCACTTGCTCGAGTCACTGGGCCATCACGCGCTCTTCGACCTCTCGATCACGGCCGAAGGTGACACCCACGTCGACGACCACCACACCGTGGAAGACACTGCGCTGTGTCTCGGGGCCGCGCTCGCAGAAGCGCTGGGAGATCGGAGCGGTATCTGCCGGTTCGGTGACGCCACTGTCCCGATGGACGAATCGAGAGCCACGGCAGTCGTCGATCTCGGTGGCCGGCCGTACTGGTCCGTTCGACTTCCATTCCGCCAGCCCTATCTGGGGAACCTCTCCACACAGAACATCCCTCACGCCATCGAGGCCTTCGCCCGATCGGCCGCGGCGACGATCCACGTACTGGCCGAGGGAGACAACGACCACCATCTGGCAGAGGCCACATTCAAGGCGCTGGCCCGCAGCCTGCGGATGGCGGTCGACTGGGACGAGCGCCGGGTCGGAGTCCCCTCGACCAAGGGGACGCTGGAGTGAGCCGACGCATCGCGGTGATCGACCACGGGGCGGGAAACCTGGTCTCCGCCGTCCAAGCCCTGCGCCACGTCGGAGGGGATGTGATCCTCGCCGAGAAGCCCGGCAAGCTCGAACAAGTCGATGCGATCGTGCTGCCGGGCGTCGGGGCCACCGCCACCGTGATGGCCGGGCTCCGGTCCAATGGCCTCGTCCGTCCGATCGTCGAGTCCAACCTTCCTGTCTTGGGCATCTGTGTCGGGATGCAGGTCTTGTTCGAGTCGAGCGCCGAGGACGGTGCTGCCTGTCTGGGCCTCATCGCCGGCCAGACCCGCCGACTCACCAACGCTCCCCGCCTGCCGCACATCGGTTGGAACAACCTGGAGATGGCCGGAACGGACGCGTTGTTCCAGGGTCTGCCAGGGCTGGAGGTGTATTTCGTCCATTCCTACGCTCCGGTGCCCGAGGACGACTCGGTCGTCACGGCCACCGCTCGTCATGGGGATCGGTTCGTGGCCGCGGTGCGATCCGGGCGAGTCAGCGGTACCCAGTTCCACCCGGAGCGATCCGGACCGGTCGGACTTCAAATCCTTCGCAACTTCGTCGATTCGCTCGAACCCGCCGGAGTGCTGTCGTGACCGTCAAGACCCGGGTGATCCCGTGCCTCGACGTGATGGACGGACGAGTGGTGAAGGGCGTCAACTTCGTGGACCTCACCGACGAGGGAGATCCAGTCGAGCTGGCGGACCGCTATGCGGCCGAGGGCGCCGACGAGATTTGCTTCCTCGACATCTCGGCGGCACCACAGGGCCGAGCGACGACCCTCGACGTGGTCCGGAGGACCGCCGGCAACGTCTTCATCCCATTGACGGTGGGAGGTGGCATCCGGCGTCCCGAGGACATGCGAGCGGCTCTCCGGGCGGGCGCGGACAAAGTCAGCGTGAACACCGCCGCGGTTCGAGATCCCGAACTCATCTCGGCGTGCGCGCGCCAGTTCGGACGGCAGTGCGTCGTGCTGGCCATCGATGCCCGCCAACGAAACGAAGGCGGCTACGAAGTCGTGGTGACCGGAGGCCGGAACTCGACCGGTATCGACGCGATCGAGTGGGCCCGCCAAGGCGTGGAGCGGGGCGCCGGCGAGATCCTCCTGACCTCGATGGACCGCGACGGGACCAAGTCGGGCTTCGATCTCACCTTGACCGGGCTGATCACCGGCGAGGTGGCGGTACCCGTGATCGCTTCGGGCGGTGCCGGCACAGCCGAACACCTGGTGGAAGCCGTCACCGTCGCCGGAGCGTCGGCGGTGCTGGCCGCATCGATCTTCCATCGCAGAGAGGTCGCCATCGCCGATGTGAAACAGCAAATGGCGGCGGCCGGCATTCCCGTGCGGCGGGCAGCATGACTGCCGATCTTCGCGCCGCAGTCGTCCAGGACCCCGACACTCGCACGGTGCTGATGCTCGGGTGGATGAACCCCGAGGCGGAGCGCCTGACGCGAGAAACGGGTCACGTCCACTTCTGGTCGCGGTCGCGTAATCGGCTTTGGCGGAAAGGTGAGACCAGCGGCAACGTGTTGCAGTTCGTCGACATGACCGAGGACTGCGACGGTGACGCCCTCCTGGTCAGCGCTCGTCCGGTCGGCCCGACCTGTCATACCGGCTCGTCCACCTGCTGGACCGACGACGTCGACGTTGGATTCGGACGGCTCGAACGACTCTGGCGGGTCATCGAGGCTCGGGCCGAGCACCGGCCCGAGGGGAGCTACACCACTCGATTGCTGGAAGCCGGCCCCGACCTACCTGGCAGAAAGCTGGTCGAGGAGGCGACCGAGGTGCTGATGGCAGCCAAGGACGACGCCGCCGGCGTCGGAACCTCCGCTCGGGTCGCCGAAGAGGCGGCCGACCTGATCTATCACCTTCTGGTCCTGCTGCAGGATCGCAACGTCACGCCGCGCCAGGTATTCGACATCCTGTCCTCCCGCGCCTGACCAGCCGGCTCTCCAGCAACATCGGCGGGTTTGCGACTCCGGGTCAACGGGTAGATTGACCGTCGATCGAAGGAAGGAAAGCAATGGCCGGTCTGGGACTCTTCTTGGCAGCGCTCGGTGCGATTCTCTATTGGGGAATCAACGCCGAGGTCTCTGGTGTCGACCTGGATGCGATCGGCGTCATCCTCATGGCGCTGGGAGCGATCGGATTCGTGTTCGGCATGATCCAGGGCCGCTTCGTCACCACGCGAACCGAGCGTCACGTCTCCGCCGACGGCCAACACATCGTCGAGGAGAACCGGACCACCGGGACCTGACCGCTCGAAAGCCGGACCTTGGCATCGCGCTCGCTCCGACGCGGACTGAGCGGAGCACCGCCCCGACGTGTCCGAAGGCGGCCGAACCTCAGGTCGCCGGTCTCTCCGCCCGACCCATCGTGAAGAACTCCGGGTTGGGTTGGAGATCCATCAGGTGTGCCAGGCGATTCGACAAGGCGAACAGGGCGGTGATGGAGCCCACGTCCCAGATGTCGTCATTGCTGAACCCGTGGGCACGAAGCTCCTCGAGATGTTCTTCGCCCACCATCTCCGGTTGCCGCGCCATGAGGACCGCAAACGAGAGCATCGCCCGCTGACGAGGAGTGACCGGAGCCGATCGCCAATTGGCCGCGATCCGATCCGCCAACTCCGGTGCCTTGGCCCGGATCCGAAGGATGGCCCCGTGGGCCACCACGCAGTACAGGCAGTCGTTGGCGGCGCTCGTGGCAACGACGATCATCTCCCGCTCCGCCTTCGTGAGCCCGGACTCTCGCTCCATCAAGGCGTCGTGGTAGTCGAGAAATGCCCCGAGTTCGGCCGGACGGTGGACGAGTCCGAGGAACACATTGGGAATGAAACCGGATCGCTCGGCAATTGGTTCAATACGAGAGCGAAGGTCCTCCGGGAGGTCTTCGAGGCGTCCGATGGGAAAACGGCTGATCTCCATGCCACCGACGATACCGACAAGCCAGCGTCGTCAGACCCGGTCCGCTCGAGTCCACGGACGGGCGCGCACCGTCGCGTTCCTCCTCGGGTTGATGCTCGCGGTCGCGGCATGCGCCGACCCGGCGACCTCGGTCGACGGTGCGGACCAGCTTCCGGTGTTCGACCGGGGCGAGTTCCGAACCCGCCTCGAGTCCTCCGATCGCCCGACGGTGGTGAATGCGTGGGGCTCTTGGTGTCTGCCATGCCGGTCCGAGGCCCCGGTCCTCGTCGAGGCATTCGAGGCCTACGGCGATCAGGTCGACTTCATCGGCGTCGCCATCAACGACACGCAGGCGGGCGCCCGGTCTTTCATCGACGAGTTCGGCATCTCCTATGAGAACCAGTTCGATCGCGATGCGGACATCCGCGCCGAGCTCGGTGGGTTGGGCGCACCGATCACCTACTTCGTCGCTCCCGGCGGCGAGGTGATCGAGACTCATCTGGGGATCATCGATGGTGCGCAGCTGGCGGTCGGCGTCGACGAGTTGCTCGCTCGTTCCTGAACCGCATGGAGTTCACACTCCTCGCCGCCGCCCTCACCGGGCTCGCGACCGCCTGGCTCTCACTCCGACTGGAGCCAGGGGCATCGGTGTCCTCGGGCTTCGACTCACTGTTGGGTGCGGGGTTGATCGGCGTGTTCTCGGGCCGGGTGGCGGCCATGATCGAGAGCGGAATCAGCCCGCTCACCCGCCCAGGCGACATCCTGGCCATCCGGGGAGGCGTCCACAGCGCCGTCGCCGCCATCACCGCCATCGGCTTCTTGGCGTGGACACACCGACATGACATCCCCCGATCGCTGGATGCCCTCGCACCGGCCATCGTCGCCGGAATGGCGGGGTGGCACGGAGGCTGTGTCTGGAGGGGCGCATGCCTCGGAGCGCGCGCAGACGTCCCATGGGGGTGGGCCCGTCCCGGCTCGGAGGTGGTCCGTCACCCGGTGGAGCTGTACACCGCGGCGCTGCTGCTCCTGAGCACCTGGCTCGTGCTTCGGCTGGCTCGCCGTGGCCGGCCGTGGACGGCGGCCGGCGCAGGACTGGCTGCCGTGGCGGGTGCACGGCTGATCACCGAGCCGCTGCGTCTGACTCTGGGATCGACCCCGGGTTGGCTGCTCGCCGCCGGCGTCGTTGCGGGCATCGGGACCGGGATCGCCGGGTTCGTCACCGAGCGTCGCTCAGGCTGACGGCCACTCGGCCGCCCGGGCCATCCAGGATTCGGATCGTGCCCTCGTGCGCCTCGACCAGCCCTCGGGCGATGGCCAGCCCGAGGCCCGCACCAGTGCCCCCGGGTCGGCTCTCGTCGGCACGCGTGAAGCGGTCGAAGGCACGATCCCGGAACTCGGCCGGGAATCCAGGTCCATCGTCGATCACTCGAAAGCCACCTGTCCCCACCTCGATGGTGACCGTGCCATCCGGACCGGTGTGGCGGATGGCGTTGTCGATGAGATTCCGGAGCACTCGCCGCATGGCCGCCGGGTCGGCCTCGGCCGGGGCAGGACCATTGCCGAGCACGACGAGCTCGACTCCATTCCGCTCGGCGATCGGGGTCGCCACCTCGACGGACTCATCGACCAGCTCGCGAAGATCCACGGTCTCCGGCGCAGGTGCGTATCGCCCCGACTCGATTCGGGCGTACTCGAAGAGGTCATCCACCAGGCGGCCGAGATACGCGACGTCCTTGGCCATGCCGTCCAGATACCGCGTCGGATCGTCGACGACGCCGTCCTCGACCGCCTCGATCGCCGCCCGCAACGAGGCCAGCGGGGTCCGCAGGTCGTGCCCGACCGACGCCAGCAGTATGCGGCGCTCCTCCTCGGTCGCTTCGAGTCGCTCGATCATTGCGTCCATCGCCGCCGCCATCTCGCCGATCTCGTCCGATCGAGCGACGCCGGTTCGCATCGACAACTCGCCGGCGCCCACCCGCCGGGCGGTCATCTGGACACGGCGAAGGTCACCGGCCACCGAACTCCCGATGGCGGCGGCCAGCGCCACGGCGAGCGCGGCTCCGACGCCCAAGACCACCAGCAGCACATCGCGGTCGTGCGCCGAGAAGAACATCGAGTTCGCCGCCAGGACCACCGCCAGCCCAGCCACCCCGACCGTGGCGACCCCCACCGCCGCAACCGCCAGCGAGATGGAGGGCAGCCGCCCGGCCAGCCACCGAACACCGGCGTAGAGCCCCAGCGCCAGCAGCGTGGCGGCGATATACACCCGATAGGTGGCCGCACGGGCGTCCGCATCGAGGTCCATGGCCATCTCCGTGACGATGACACCGATCGCCAGCACCGGCGCCAGCACCATCAGCAGCCGCCTCATGGTTGGAACCGGTAGCCGACGCCCCAAGCGGTCTGCAGCCAAACCGGCTCGGCCGGATCACGCTCGATCTTCTGGCGGATTCGCCGAACATGCACCGTGACCGTCGCCGGGTCTTGCCACTCGGCCGACGAGTCCCAGACCTGCTCCAACAGCTGGGCGCGGCTGAACACCTGTCCGGTGTGGCTCGCCATGAACGCCAGCAGATCGAACTCGCGGGCCGTCAGCTCGACCCGCCGACCGTCGACGGTCACGATCCGCGAACTCGTATCGATGACCAAACCGTCGAAGGAGAGTGTGGAGTCGACCGGGGTCGCCGCGGTTCTCCGCAGGACCGACCGTACCCGGGCGACGAGTTCTCGTGGTGAGAACGGCTTGATGACATAGTCGTCGGCTCCGAGCTCGAGTCCGAGGACGCGATCGGCTTCGGCGGCTCGGGCGGTCAGCAGGATGACCGGAACATCGGATTGCCGCCGAAGCTCGGTGAGCAGGTCGAGCCCGGAGGCACCGGGAAACATGATGTCGAGAATGACGAGGTCCGGCGCCGGACCGGCCAGGTGGCGACGGGCCGCGTCCGCATCCCCCGCCTCGAGGACGCGGCATCCTTCCCGCTCGAGATAGGCCGCCACGACCTCCCTCACGCGAGGTTCGTCATCAACGATCAGGATGCGGTTCGGGCGGGTCATCGAGTCCCCGATGGTACGGAGGAGTCACCGGTTGCACCATGTCCACGCCACCGGGTTTCGGATTTGTTCGCGGGTCGTGCCACCGACCATCCACCCTCGCGCGATCGGTGTCGGCTCCGAATCGGGGAGGTGACCGTACACTCGTCGCCCGATGACCCCGCCTCTCGTCACCCTCGATCGCGTGAGCGTCTCCTCCGGCCGCACATCGATCCTCGTCGATGTCTCGGTGACCGTCGCCCCGGGGACGTCACTCGGCGTCGCCGGGCCGAACGGCTCGGGCAAGTCCACCCTCCTGGCGGTCATGGCCACCTTTCTCGCCCCGACCGGCGGCACCGGCTCGGTGCTCGGTGTGCCCCTCGGATCGCGGGACGTCGCAGGAATCCGGAACCAGATCGGTTGGGTGGGTCACGACCCCGGCCTGTACCCGGAGCTGACCTTGTTCGAGAACCTGCGGCTGGAGGCGTCCATCGCCGGATTGGGCGCCGATCGTGCCTCAGAAGCCCTGGAGATGGTCGGCCTGGCACAGGCAGCCGACCGGCGGGCGGCCGACTCGTCGAACGGCATGCAGCGCCGGGTCGACCTCGCCCGCTGCCTGCTCCGACCGCCGCGCCTGTTGCTGCTCGATGAAGCCGATGCCGGGCTGGACGATTCGGCGCGGACGATCGTCGACGCCCTCGTGTCGCGAACGACCCGATCGGGTGGCGGCGCCGTGATGGTCTCCCACGACCGGTCGTCCCTGGCGGAACGGGTCGATCGATGCTCCACACTCGTGGCGGGGCGGCTCGCATGACCGCCCTCTTGCGTCAGGTCACAACCATCGTCCACCGCGATCTCGTCATCGAGGGGCGTGCCCGAGAGGTCGCATCGGTGATCGGACCGTTGGCCGCCGGAGCCGTGTTCGTGGTTCCGTTCGCGGTCGACCGTCTGACCGTCGACCTGGCGACGGTCGGACGGCCGGTCTTCTGGCTCGTCACCTATCTGTTCGGCATGCAGGTGGCGTTGCGGCAGGCTGCCAGCGAATCCCGCTCTCAGCGTCGCCACCTCGCCCTCGCCGGATTGGATCCGCTCGCCCGGCTGTTGGCGCGAACGGCCTCATCGAGCCTGCTGATGGGCGGAACCGTGATCGTCACCCTTCCGCTCACGGTGCTGTTCTACGGAGTAACGCTTCCTCGTTGGTGGATGCTGGTCCCGGCCCTCACGCTCTTCGTCATCGGACTCAGCGTGGTGGCCACATTGGCCGGCGAGGTGACGGCCGGGTTGGCGGGCCGGACGATGCTGGCGCCGTTGATCGTCATCCCCCTGGGCATCCCGCTCCTGGTCGGCGGGAACAGTGCGTGGGAAGCGGTTGTCCGTGGAGAAAGTACCCTGACGCCGACGCTGATGTTGACGGTGGCCGCCTGCGCCGGCCTCGCCGCAATGGCGATCTCGGCACGGCCCCTCGAAGAGGCCACGACATGAATCCACCACAGTCCACGAAGCCCACGGCCGGCCGGGGCCGTTCCGATTCGAACGGCTCTGCGTGGCCGACCGGATTGGCGGCAGTTGCGTGCCTCTTCGTTCTGGTCGGTCTGTGGTTCGCGGTCACGTCGAGCCCCGACGCGTCACAGGGCGAGTTCGTGAGGATTCTCTACGTGCACGTGCCGTCGGCCTGGCTGGCGTTCGCCGCCTTCGGTGTCACGGCGCTCGGCGCCCTCGGGTGGCTGGTCACCAAGCGTGAATGGCTTGATCGCATGGCGGAGTCGTCGGCCGAGATCGGGGTGCTGTTCACGGCCGTCACCCTGTTCACCGGGGCACTGTGGGGCCGCCCGATCTGGGGAACCTATTGGGAGTGGTCCGACGCCCGCATGGCCTCGACCGCCCTGATGTTCTTCGTCTACCTCGGTTATCTGGCATTGCGGCGGTCCATCCCCGACCCGGCGCTGCGAGCACGACGCTCGGCGATTCTCGGACTGGTCGCGGTGGTCCAGGTTCCGATCGTCTACTTCTCTGTCCTGTTCTTCCGAACCCTCCATCAGGGCCAGACGATCCGACCCGACGGAGCGCAGATGGATGGGTCGATGGTGGCGGCACTGCTGGTGAACCTCGCCGCATTCACCGTCCTGTACGTTGCCCTCCTGGCCGCGCGCATGCGCCTCGGCCGCCTGGAAGCCGAACTGGAGCCGGCCTCGGCCTCCGTCGCCGGCGCCGCGGTTCAACCTCCCCGAATAGAGACTTCCTGATGGCGGAACTCGACACCACCTTCGTGTGGCTCGCCTACGGCGTCACCTACGGCTTGGTGGCCGGATATGCGATGACGCTCCTCCGCCGCCTTCGGAAGCACCGAAAGAGCCGATGAGTACGCAGCGGGGCATCGCCGCGCTGGCGATCGTTGGAGTGGCGGTGGCCGGGTTCTTCCTCGTCCGGTCACTCGATGACGATCTGGTGTACTTCCTCACGGTGAGCGAAGCCGACGAGTCGCGCGCCGATTTCGGCGATGGAGAGCGATTCCGCCTGTCGGGAACGGTCGTGGCGGGAACGGTGGTGACGGTCGGAGCGGGCACGACCGAGTTCGAGGTCACCGACGGCGGTGCCACGGTTCCGGTTCGGCTGATCAACACGCCTCCGCCTTTGTTCGACGACAACCAGCCGGTGCTGCTCACCGGGGGTTGGGATGGCCGAACCTATGTCGCCGACGAGGCGTTGATTCGACACGACGAGAACTACTCGGCTCCGTCGACCGGGAACTACGCACGCTGATGCTGGGGCTGTTGGGCACTGCCTCGGTCGTCGCCGGTACCGGCCTGGCCGGTCTGTTGGTGTTCCGAGGAGTGCGAGCCGCGATGGGGCATCGCGACGATCCGGTCGGCCCTGCCCGATGGCTGCTGTGGTCGGGTATCGCCGCGTTCTTGTCGTTGGAGGCGGCGGTGGTGACCAACGACTTCAGCATCCGATACGTGGCCGATCACCATGCCCGATCCACCCCCTTCCCGTTCAATATCGCCACCGGTTGGGCCGCGCTCGAAGGGTCGATCGTCCTTTGGGGCCTCGTTCTCGCCGGGTACACGTGGCTCGTCGCCCGAGATCACCGGCGGCGACCCGGACGGCTCTCGGCAGGTGCTTTGGCGGTGATGGGGGTGGTGGCTCTGTTCTTCTTCGGTGTCATGGCCACCATCGCCAACCCTTTCGAGACGTGTGTGGAAGCCGCCGAGATCGGTTGCCTCCGCTCCAGTCCGGTGCCGCTCATCGGCGCCGAGGCTCCGGCGGATGGGCCGGGACCCAACGCGCTGCTTCAGAATCATCTGTTGATGGCAGTGCACCCACCGGTCCTCTACCTGGGATACGTGGGCATGACCGCCCCGTTCGCCTTTGCGATGTCGGCTCTCGCCCTGGGGCTCCCGGGCGGCGAGTGGTTGTCTCGCTCTCGGCGCTGGGCGCAGACCGCCTGGTCGTTCCTGACGCTGGGCATCGTGCTGGGCAGCTGGTGGGCGTACGAGGTGCTCAGCTGGGGCGGCTATTGGGCCTGGGATCCGGTCGAGAACGCCTCTTTGATGCCTTGGCTGGTGGCCACGGCGTTTCTCCACTCGGCACTGGTGCAGCAGCGTCGAGGGATGCTCCAGTCCTGGAACTTCGTGCTGGTGATCTCTGCGTTTGCGCTCACCATCTTTGGAACATATCTGACCCGGTCCGGGACCTTTCTGTCCGTCCACTCATTCACCCAGTCGGCGATCGGACCGGCCCTCCTCGGGTTCTTGGTGTTCGTCACGGCAGGGGGCTTCGCCCTCTTTGCGGTTCGCGCCGCGGCGGTGGCCCAGCCCTCGCGGATGGAGTCATTGGCGAGTCGTGAAGGTTCGTTCCTGGCCAACAACCTGCTCCTCACCGCCTTCGGAGTGATGGTGTTCGTCGGCACGGTCTATCCGATCTTCATCGAGGCGACCAGCGGTGAGATGGTGCAGGTTGGCCGGCCATTCTTCGATCGGCTGGCCCTCCCCCTTTCCTTTGCCCTACTCCTCACGATGGGGCTCGGCTCCGCGATGCCGTGGCGGGCGGCCCGGCCCGGCATCGTGTGGGAGCGGATTCACGGCCCGCTGCAGGCGGCACTGGTTGCGGGGGCGCTGACGGTGATCTTCGTCACCCGCATCGGTTGGGTGGTGCTCGCCGTGGTGCTCGGGGTCCTCGTCGCCGCCGTGCCGATCCGCCAGCTCTGGGACCAGGCGTCGCGGCACGGGCCAGTCGACCTGACGTCGCTTCGCCGGGTGGTCGACGGCGATCGCAGATACTGGGGAGGGCAGCTGAGTCACGCCGGTGTGGCGCTGGTGGCGGTGGGCCTCGCCTTTCTCTCGAACCTCGGAACGCATACGACCGTGACCATCGCTCCCGGCGACTCGTTCGAGTTTGCGGGGTACACGGTGACATACGAAGAACCGTTCATCCGCAACGAGCCGAACCGGTGGGTGGAGGGGGTTCGGTTGGCGGTGGAGCACGATGGCGAGGCCGTCACCACGCTGAGACCAACCGTCAACCACTACGCCACTTCCAGCCAAGGAATCCTCACCCCGGCGGTGTACTCCCGTCCATTCGGAGACCTGTATGCGACGCTGCGGAGCTCCGTCTCGGACGCGACCGTGGTGGTGGAACTCGACACGTCGCCACTCGTGGGTCTGCTCTGGTTGGGCGGAATCGTCACCGCCGTCGGCGGTCTCGCCGCCATGCGGCGCCGCTCCGGCCCCCGACGGGACGGCACGATCGGTGACCGGAGTCGGATCGCCCCCACCTTGGAACGGACATGAGCATGGGAAGCCGGCTGCGCACGCTGGTGACGGTGGCGCTCGGCATCTTCATCGTGGCTGCGGTCGCCACCGCACCGGAACCCGACGTCGACCGAGCGCTGCGCATCGGACGCCAAATCCGTTGTCCCGTGTGCTCGGGCGAGTCGATCGCCGACTCACCGGCGACGCTCGCCGAGTCCATGATGACGCTGGTCCGAGAGCGGATCGACGACGGACTGAGTGACGAGCAGGTGATCGAGGCGGTGCTCGCCGGATACGGATCCGACGCCCAGCGCCTCGATCCACGCTTCGGTGCCCGGACGGCCGTGTTGTGGGTGCTGCCGGCCGCGGTGGTGGTGGTCGGCGTGGTGGTCGGCCTCGGTCGCCGTCGGGACGCAGAGGCGACGGAGCAAGAGGCGGCGAGCCGATGAGCCAACGACTCGCCATCGAAGACCGTCTCCGCCAGGTCGACCGCGACATCGAAGATCTGGCTCGTCAGGTGGCTTCCGGCGAGATCGATGCCGAGACGGGTGCACGGCTCCGCCGGACCTATGACGACGAGCGAGCCGGTCTGATGCGTGAACTCACCGCAATGCCCGCATCTCCTCCGACCCCGCGCTCCCGGGTCCGCATCCTCGTCGGCGGCGCGCTGCTGGTGGCAGCCCTGGCGGTGTCGGTGGGTGTTGCCGGGCAGTTCGTGCAACGCCGAGACGTCGACACGTTGCAGGGTGTCGCCGACCAGGCCGACGACATCGACCTCGAGAACATCTCCGACGAGGCGATGCTGGCGGCCATCAACTCGTTCGCCGGCGACCCGGCCGTCGCCGAGCAGCTCCCCCGGATGCGGCTCGCCCTCGCCGAGCGCAAGCTCGCCAAACAGGAGTACGACGCGGCGTTCGACCAGCTGCAGGCGATCCTCCAAGCGGAGCCACCCCCGAGCGCGGAGGTGGCCGCACCCACGCTGACGCGCATGGCGTGGATCGTCTGGCTCAACGGCGAGACCGACCTCGCACTCCAGCTCGTCGACCGGTCGACGGAGCTGATCCCGTCGGCACCGGAAACGCAGTACGTCGAAGCTCAGATCCTCTGGTGCTCCGATCGCGATCGGGCACAAGCGGAGCAAATCCTGGCCGACCTCGTGACCCGGGACTCCATCGACGGCGACGCGCGCACCCAGATGGAACAGGATCTGGTCGCGCTCCGCTCCGGCGGCGGGTGCGAACGATGAAGGCGAGGATCGGCTCGGCCGAACGTTCCGCCGGGACCGTTGCACGGTGGGCGGCGTGGGTTGTCGTCATCGGCTGTGCGGCATCCGCGGTGGTCTTCGCCAGCCGATTCGGGAGCGATCCGGCGCTCAGCGACTCGCCGCTGATCGGCCAACCGGTCCCATCCATCGAGCTGCTGGAGCTCGACGGCACCGACACGGTCGATCTCGCGTCCATCCAAGCCGACGTCACGGTCGTCAACTTCTTCGCCTCATGGTGTTTGCAGTGCAGGAGCGAACACGCCGCCCTGGTGGCCACCGCCGAGGCGTACGCCGGACTCGACGTCCAGTTCGTGGGCATCACCTTCCAGGACCGGGCCGTCGACGCGGTCGACTTCCTCGCCGAGGTGGGGAGGAGCCCCTCGACCCTCTACCTCTACGATCCGGCCAGCGACGCCGCCATCGCGCTCGGGATTCGTGGCGTGCCGGAGACCTACTTCATCGATGCCGACGGACTCGTCCAGGGACGCATCCAAGGCGAGACCAACGCGCTCCTCCTCGCCCGGACGATCGACGCCATGCTCGCTGGGGATACGCCCGGTACCCAGATCGTCGGCGACGTTCAGTCCAACCCGGAGTAGATCCAGCCACCAGCACCGACACCTCGGACCGGGCCGGCATCGCAGTGGATACACCGACCGATGCTCCCCGTTGGTGTCGCCAGTCGCTGACGCCGATCGGTCACGAAAGCAGCTCCCACTCCAACTCCGCCGGTGGTGGCTCGTCCAGGATCCCGCCGCCCAGTCCCAGGAGGTGCCGTTCGAAGAAGCCGACGAGTCGTTCGCTGACGATCGACAGCACCAGATCCCCATCGATCTCGCCTCGCAGACCGAGAAAGCTCCCCACCGGCGAGAGGAGAGGCGTCATCACGAAATCGCCGTGACCGGCCGAGGGAATGCCACCGAGATAGGCGGCGGCCGGACTTCGCTCCGCCACGCCGCGAAGCCGTAGGTCGTTGGGAGTGTCGATCCAGCCCCCGGACCGGAGAAACATCGAGGGCACGACGAGGTCTTCTGCGATCAACCGATCCGGAACGGGCTCCACCCACGGATCGAGCCCGGCCACTCCGCTGCAGCGTTCCTCTTCCAGGCATGCCGCCAGCGCCGCGCCGCCACCGGTCGAGTGCCCGAAGAAGCCGAGGGTCGAGGTGTCGGCGCTGTCCGCCAGCGGTCCAAACGGTCCTTCGGCACCCTCGTCCAATGCGGCGACGATCGCGGTCAGGTCGTCGGCGAAGGTCTCGACGAGTTGCTCGGCCGCGTCGTCGTACTGCGCTTCATCGACGGTTTCCTCGTCGGGGAGGGCCCGGGGGTCGAAACGGATGACCGTCCCGTCGTCGGGAAAGCGAGTGGCAATCGACCCGTAGGTGTGGTCGGCAGCGAGAACCAGGAATCCACTCGAGGCGAGGGCTTCGATCTGATCGAGGGCAATTCCGCGGAAACCGGTCCAGCCGTGGGAGTAGATCACCACCGGCATCCGTCCCGACATGGGTGGCACATTCTCGTATGCGTGCGACTCGACCGAACGCACGTGGGAGAGGAAGAACGAAGGGACGCCGATTCGCTCGGCGACCGCCGGCCCGACCACGTCGATGTCCGGGTTCCACGACGCACGCTCGGCGTCTTCGGTGAAGACACGCGCCGGGAACCAAGCCTGGACGACCAACCGCCTGGGCTCGCCGGGTTCCTCTTCCTCGTCGCCCATGTCGGGCTCCGGTTCCTCGTCGGGAACGGGTTCCGGCAACCCGTACTGCTCCGATCGCTCGGCGTCCACCAGCACGAACGTCCGCGTCCCGATCTCGAATGCACCGGTTGGCCGAGGAAGCTCGGGAACGGGCAGCACGATCGGACCGGCGGCGATCAAGGCGAGACCCATCACCCCGAGCACGCTCCGACGGATTCGATGGAATCCGCGGACCCTCCGATCCTCCCAGAGGAGGTCGCCGGCGGCCAGCCCCACCGTCGCCATCTCGAGCGGCACCAGCTGCCATCGGAACCCTTCAAAGAGCAGCTGGGCGATCATCGAGCCGATCAGCGCCAGCGCCACCCGACCTCTAGCCAGGCGGAAGCCGACGACGGCCGGGATCAACACGGCCAGCGCAACGACCGCAAGCTGAATCGTCTCCAATGTCCGCACGGTTCAGAGAGTCTGGCGCGGGGACGTCACGTTGGCGGGATCGAAGCCGAACGGGAGCTCCAGCCGGTTGGCAGCCATGACCTCGGCGTCCCCGAGGATTGCACCGGTCGGCCCATCGGCGACCACCCTCCCGTCGTTCATGACCGCCGACCGTTCACAGAGACGAAGTGCGTACGGGAGATCGTGGGTAACGATCAGCACGGTGGCCGGGAGCCGGCTCAGCACCTCGGCAAGCTCGCGTCGGCCGGCCGGATCGAGGTTGGACGTTGGCTCGTCGAGCACGAGAACGTCGGGATGCATCGCCAGGACGCCGGCGAGCGCCACTCTTCGACGCTCACCGCCCGACAGATGGTGTGGTGCCCGACCTTCGGAGCCCTCCATGTCCACGAGTGCCAGGGACTCCGCCACCCGGGCGGCGAGATCGTCACCGGTCAACCCGCGGTTGGCCGGACCGAAGGCGACGTCCTCGGCCACCGTCGGCATGAACAGCTGGTCGTCCGGATCCTGGAACACCATCCCGACCCGTCGTCGAATCTCGGCGACGGTCGTGTCGTCGAGATCACGGCCGGCCACCGACACACTTCCGCCGGACGGCGTGAGGATGCCGATCAACTGGAGCAGCAGAGTGGTCTTCCCGGCGCCGTTCGGACCGAGGAGCGCGACGCGTTCTCCGGACTCGACCGTGAGGTCGACACCGTGCAGGACATCAGTCCCATCCGGGTACGAGTACCGCAGGTCGCGAATCGCCAGCGCAGGGGGACGGTCGGCCGTCATGCCAGCCACGCCGACAGCGTGATCATCCACGCTGCTGCGGGAACGGAGAGGCCGATGGGCCATACCATCGGATCCGGCCGCTGCTGTGACGTCTCGGGCATCGCACCGGAGAACCCTCGGGCAACCATTGCCTGGTGGACTCGCTCCCCTCGCTCATAGGAGCGGATGAACAGGGCTCCGCCGGCGGTGGCGAGGGCCCTGGTCTGACCGAGCCATGTCGGTTCGTAGCCGCGCGCCGACATGGCGCGACGCATCCGTTTCAGCTCGTCGGCGATGACCTCGATGTAGCGGACCATGAAGCCGGCGACCGCCACCATCACTCGTGGTGCCCGAAGGCGGCGCAGCCCGTCGAGGATGTGTGGGATCTCGGTGGTGGAGACCAAGAGGACCGAGGCGGCGACGCCCAGGGTTGCCTTGGCGACGATGTTCCACGCCGCCACGAGGCCTTCGCTCGACACCGTGAGCCCGAGGAACTCCGTGCGAGGGCCCGAGCCGAGGAAGGGAAGCGCCACCGCGAACAAGACGAAGGGTGTCTCGATGGTCATTCGTCGAAGGAAGTGACCAAAGGGCACCTCGGAGAACGTCAACACGCCGATCACCAACCCGGCGTACACGCCGAACGCCCACACCTGGCGAGGTGGTGTCGCCACGACCGCCAGCAGGAATGCGACCATCGAGACGAGCTTGACGTGGGCGGGAAGCCGGTGGATCGGCCCATGGCCGTGCACCGTCAACGCATGAGCGTGGGTCCCGCTCACGGATGAGCCGCCCGGCGGCGGAGCCGCCGCACGACCCCCGCAACGATCAAACCGGCGGCGAACGTCACCACCATCCCCACCATTCCGGCGACGATAGTGCCGAGCGGTTCGTCGATTCCCTGGAACCCATAGCCGGCAAACGGACCGCCCACGATCGAGTCCACCGCCGACTCCGCGAAGCCGGTATCCAGCGCCACCCGCTCGAGTCCATCGGGATCCGATGCCGCGTTGGGAGCGACGAACACCACCAGCAACGTCGCCGCCACCAGCCCGGCGGCGACAAATCCTCCCACGACCCGGCGGCTGAGCGGGCCGGCCGAGCGGGGATCGTCGAGACCGCGAGCACCCCAGACCAGATCGGGCCGGACGGCGAGCACCGCGCCGACGATCGTCGACGTGATGATCCCCTCCCCGATGCCGATCAGTGCGTGCGTGCCGAGCATCGCTCCCAGCACGGTGGCCGGCTCGACTCCCCCGCGGCCACCGATCAGGTACTCCATCGAGAAGGCCGCCGACGACGCCACCACCGACGCCCAGGCCGCCACCATCGAGGTGACGAGGACCGCCGTCTGGCTTCGTCGAACCGTCATGCCGAGCCGGTGTACCGCCCAGGCGACCAGCGAGGTAACGATCGCCATGTTGACCACGTTCAAGCCCAGGGCCGAGAGCCCACCGTCGGCGAAGATCAACGCCTGCACCACTACTACCACTGCGACGACGGTGATGCCCAGGCCGGGACCCAACAGAATGGTGGCCAGCGCCCCACCGAGAAGGTGTCCGGTGGTCCCCGCCGCCACCGGGAAGTTGAGCATCTGCAACACGAAGATGAAGGCTGCCGCGAGCCCGGCCATCGGCACCTGGCGATCGGCCAGCCGGGCGGCGGAGGAGCGCAGTGACGCAGCAACCCCGCCGGCGGCTGCCACCGCGGCCCCGGCGGAAGTGGCACCGTTGATGAAGCCTTCCGGGATGTGCATGTGTCCGCCTTCTTGCAAGCTACTTGCAAGAACTATAGGCGGTTCAGGCTCCCAGCAGATACTCGTCGATGGCGTCTCGAATCGCGTCGGCTTCGGCCGCGCCCGGCCAGCCGCCGATGAGACGTCGGTCTCCGTCGATCAGAACGGTGACCGGTTGGTACGGAACCCCATAGGCCGCAAAGATCTCCTCGGTCTCGTCCAGTCCCCAGCGGACATGGCCGGAGGTCAAGAGCTCGTCCGCCCGCTGGGCGGTCGCCTCCGGACTTCCCTTCCACGCCACCGCAACGAACTCGACGTCTCCGGCGTACTCGGCTGCAATTGCGTCGACGACGGGCAACTCCCGTCGACAGGTGCCTCACCACTCGGCCCAGAACACCAGATAGACGGGCTTGTCGACCGCCGAGAGGGTGAATGTGGAGCCGTCGCCGAGGACGAGGTCGAAGTCGGGTGCCATCGGCAGTTCGTCGGCTGCGTCTTCCTCCTCCGTCTGCTCCGACGCGGGCGTCTCCGCGGGTGTCTCCGCGGGCGTCACGGGCTCCGACGGCTCGACGGCCGGGTCGCCGGTGGTCGATTCGACCGCCGCCGGCGAGTCCACGGACTCCGGATCGGCACTCGCCGCCGGTTCCGCCCCGCCTCCGCAGGCCGAGACCAACAGCGCCAGGAGCACAAAGGCATACGCGAGGCGTTTGTGAGAGAACCCATTCATGCGTACGGAATCTACCGGCATCTCGGACTCGACCAACAACCTGCGCATCCGAGTTCATCCCGATTTCACAAATCGGGATCCCGCCGATTGCGCTCCGAATCGACCACATGGTGCGCACATCGGCCGACGAGCGCGAAGTGGACACCATCGACGATGAATCCGAACTCCTCGGCAACGCGATCGGTCAGACCTGCCAAATCGTCGAGGGAGATGTCCTCGGTCCGGCCGCACTGGTCGCAGACGAGGTGCTGGTGCTGGCCGTCCTCGGTCAGGTGGACAACGGATGGTCCGTGACCGAGGTGAACGTGGTGGAGCATGCCCGCCGACTCGAGCGCATCGACGGTTCGATAGACCGTCGAGATGTCGAACGAGACGCCGCCGTCGCGTTGTGCACGTCGGTGGATGTCGGCGACGGTCATGTGACCGCCACCCTCGCCGATCACCGCACAGATCGCTTCCCGCTGTCGCGTGATCCGCAAGCCGGCGCTCCGCAGCGCCGCAACCAGCTCGTCGGAGGATGAGCTCATCGGACCGCGAGTTGCCGGCTGCGGTCGACGACCGCATCGAGCACCCGCCGGGCGGCTCCCGAGTCGATGGACGAGCGAGCCGTCTCGACGGCCCGCGTGAGACCGGAGGCGACACCGGCCGCCACCAAAGCCGGTGCGGCGTTGACGAGGACGGCGTCGCGTCGCGGACCGGGTTCGCCGTCGAGCACCGATCGCAGGATGGCGGCATTGGTCTCTGCATCTCCGCCCAGCAGCGCCTCGCCCCCGGCCCGATCGACACCGAAGTCCTCCGGGGTGAAATCGGCATGGGTGATCTCGCCGTCGTGGAGTCGGTGGATCGACGTCGGGCCGGTGACGGTCACCTCGTCGAGTCCGTCGTGCCCATGCACCACGAACGCGTACTCGGACCCGAGTCGCTGAAGAACCCCGATCATTCGCGCCGCCATTCGCCCGTCGGACACCCCGACACAGAGCCGGTCGGCGCCGGCCGGGTTGGCGAGCGGGCCGAGGAGGTTGAAGACGGTGGGTACTCCGAGCTCACGGCGGACCGGCACGGCGTGTCGGACCGCCGGGTGGTATCTCGGCGCGAAGAAGAAGCCGAAGCCGACCTCACGCACCATCGACGCCATCGCGTCCGGTTCGAGATCGATGACGACACCCAGTTGTTCGAGTACGTCGGCGGAGCCGCACTGCGACGATGCGGAACGGTTCCCATGCTTGGCCACGGCAGCACCGGCTCCGGCCACCACGAAGCTCGCCGTCGTGGAGATGTTGAACGTACCGGACCGATCCCCTCCGGTCCCGACCACGTCGACCACCGGCTTCCCGATGTCGACGGTGATGGCGGCGGCGCGCATCGATTCGACCAGGCCCGTCATCTCTTCGACGGTCTCCCCCTTGATCCGGAGCGCGACGATGAATGCCGCGATCTGGGCGGGGGTGGCACGGCCCGCCATGATCTCGTCCATCGCCGAACGCGCCTGTTCGCGGGAGACGTCCACACCCGATACCAGGTCATTCAGTAGCGGTGCCCATTCCATCGGCGCCAAGTCCATCGACGGAAGTGTAGGAGGACGGTCCTCGGACATCCCCGGCCGAGCTGAGAGAATGAACCGATGACGTCCCGGTCAGCACCATGCTCCTGAGCCTCCGCTTCCTCGCGCTCTTGATCGGCGCCGGAGCGGGCTCGCTGGTGCAGATCGTCGTCGCATTGCTGGTGGGTGCCGGGCTGGTGATGTTGGGCATCGAGGAAGGTTCTTCGGTGGTCCTGCTCCCCTCCCTGGTCTTGGGATTTCTGGTCGGCGGGTTCGTGGCGGGCAGGATGTCGTTTCACTCGGCACGTCTGCACGGTGCGGCGACCGGGATCCTCATCGCCGCCGTCACCGTGGTGACGGCTCGCCGGGGCGGGTCGGATGCCGGGGTGATCGAGGTGCTGATCCTGGCGGTCGTGGCGATGCTGTTCGGCGGCATCGGGGGAATCATGTCGGAGGCCCGCCGCTGAACGGCTGGCTCCGACGGCCGCGCCATGTGGCAACGCCATTCGAGGAGCACTCCGCTCGCGACCGATATCATGGGTGGAGCGAGTTCACCGGGTGGCCGCGGCCCCGACGGGTCGAGGAAAGTCCGGGCTCCACAGGGCAGGATGCTGGTTCGACGCCAGGCGGGGTGACCCGACGGAAAGTGCAGCAGAGAGCAGACCGCCGATGGCCGTCCGCGGCACAGGCAAGGGTGAAACGGTGAGGTAAGAGCTCACCAGCGTTCCGGGCGACCGGAACGGCTCTGCAAACCCCATCCGGAGCAAGGCCAGACAGGGACGCCGGCGGCCCGTCGATCAAGTCCCGGGTAGGTCGCACAGATGGATGGTCACCCACGACAGAACCCGGCTTACAGGTGAACTCGTCATCCGTCAGGGGTCCTTCGGGGCCCCTGACGCACCTTCGGACTTCGCTCCCGCACCGGGGACCCAGAAGTCGAACGATCAGCGGTCGAGTGCCCGACGGAGCATCGCCGCCATCTGCCCTCTGAGAATCGGAGCGTCCGGGCAGTAGCGGTCGGGGGCACAGCCGGTGGTGATGCCATGCTCGACGAGTGCCTCGATCTCACCTTCGAACACCGACCGGTCGTCGTCGGCGAAATGGTCACCGGATCCGGCGGGCAGTCCCAGCGCACGGGCGAGGAAGGCGGCCAGTTGGCCCCGGGTGACCGACTCGTCGGGGCAGAAGCGGTCCGGGGCGCACCCCTTCGTCACACCCACCGACGCCAGCGTGGCAACCACGTCCTCGAACATGTGGCCGTCCATGTCCGCAAACCCCGAAGACTCGACACCGGACCAGCCGAATCCGCGCACGAGGAAGGCAGCCATCTGTCCCCGCGTCAGGGGATCGTCGGGGCAGAACGACGTCGGCGAACAACCCTTGGTGATGCCCCGGGCGGCCAACCACTCGATATCGGCTTCGAAGATCGAGTCGTCGTCGTCGGTGAACTCCGGCGGCTCGGCCGGGCTCTCGTTGTCGGACTCCGGTTCGGTCTGCTCGGTTTCGACCGGACCGTCGAACACGGTGACCGAGTACCACGCTGATCCGGAGTCGACATCCGCGCCCACCGTGATGTACCCGGCGGTTGCGCTCGTCAGAATCTCGCGATGGGGATCGGAGCCGACGAAGCCGTCGAACACGGCCTTGCACAGTTCACCGACCGTGGCCTCGTTGAGGTCGGCCATCCCCACCACCTCACCCCACCAGGACCATCCAGTCGGGAGGGTCGGTTCGACCTCGAAACCCGTGGAGTGGAACAACTGGCCGGCGGCTCGCATCCGAGCGGCGTGATCTCTGGCTCGCTCCGAGCCGACGCCGTTCCATTGCAGCGGCGACAGGCCATGTTGCGACCTGAGCGCGTTCGTCTCTTCCATGAGACAAGCCTCCGCCGGTTCGGCAACCGGCTCCACCGCCAAAGCGGGAACCGCAGCCAGAAGACCGACGGCCATCATGAGTGAGACCGCAACCACCACCACCGGGGCTGATGACGGGGCCGCGGGCCAAGGTAGACGTCGCACGTCTCTCCTACTCCCCAGAGGCGTAGGCGAGGCTAGCTGGGTCGATCGACCCACCGCCAACCGAACCCGGGTTTTTCTTCGACGCCATCCGTACCTCCTCTCTCGGAGCGGGAGCGAGTACCTTCCCTTCCATGTGTGGTCGCTACGCACTCACCGGTGACGCCGACGACTACGCGGCCTACTTCGGGGCAGAGCGAGTCGTTGGCCCGCCGCTCACGGAGTCGTACAACGTGGCGCCCACCGACCCGGTGTACGCCGTCGCGGAGTGGAACGGCGAGCGTCTCCTCGGAGTCATGCGATGGGGCTTCGTGCCGCACTGGGCGAAGGACATGAAGTCGATTCAGATCAACGCTCGGGCCGAAACGGTCGCCACCAAGCCCATGTTCCGGGCATCGCTCGCCAAGAAGCGCTGCATCATCCCCGCCGACGGCTTCTACGAGTGGGAGCCCAAAGAGGAGGGGCGGACGCCGCATTGGGTGTATCGGGAAGACGGCGAGCCGATGGCCTTCGCCGGCATCTACTCATCGGTGCATGATCCCGCCCGCGACCAGTGGATCCGCACGTGCGCGATCGTCACCGCCCAAGCACAGGGTGCGATCCGCCGAATCCACGACCGGATGCCGATCGCCCTCACCCCCGATGTTTGGGACCCGTGGCTCGATCGGGAGCTGACCGATCCCCACCAGGTGGAGCGACTCCTCCAACCCATCGATCCGGACATCGTCGTGGAACACCCGGTGTCGAGCCGAGTCAACTCCGTCCGGAACAACGACCGGAGTCTGCGGGACCGAACGGAACCCGAAACCCTGTTCTAGGTGATCTCGGAGGGTTGCCGGTACCCACTGGTAGCCTCGCCGCCCATGTCTCGAATGCTCCTCGTCCGCCACGCACCCACCCCGGAGACCGGCGTCCGGCTCACGGGGCGTCTGCCCGGGGTGTCGCTCGGAGCCGCCGGACTCGACGCCGCCCGGGCGGTGGCCGACCGCCTCCGGGAAGTCGAGTTGGCCGCCATCTACACATCACCGATCGAGCGGACGTTCGAGACCGCCGAGGTGATTGCCGACGGTCGGGGACTCACACCGGACATCGAAGACGGGCTGCTCGAGATCGATTTCGGAACATGGGCCGGGAGGACACTCAAATCGCTCGCTCGCCTCAAGGCGTGGCGGACCGTGCAGCACACCCCTTCCATGGTGCGCTTCCCCGAGGGTGAGTCGTTTGCCGAGGCGCAGTCCCGGGCGGTCGACGCATGTCGCCGCCTCTCCCAGCGACATCGGAAGCGGACGGTGGCCGCGGTGACCCATGCCGACGTGATCAAGCTCGTCACCGCTTACGCCCTCGGTACGCCGCTCGACCTCTTCCAGCGCATCCTCATCGCACCCGCATCGGTGACCGTCATCGACCTGTCCGACGACGCTCCCCCACACGTCCGGGCGGTGAACACGGACGGGACCCCCGAGACGTGGCGGTGAGTGGGATGCTGAGACCGTCGTGAGTGATCTCGGGCCGGCGGAACGGTTCGTTGCGGGAGCGATCGGAGAACCCGGCGACCGGCGCTTCTACCTGCAGGTCGTGGCAGGCGGGGTGTCCCATCACGTCCTCGCCGAGAAGGAGCAGATTCGGGCGCTGGCGACCCAGGGCCTGGAGACCCTCGACGAACGCGGCATCTCGTCGGACGATGGAGACGTCGCTCGGATCGCGTCCGAGCTCAGCCTCGACGACCCGGGGGAAGGGAATGAACGATTCCGGGTCGGAACGGTGGCCATCGCCCTCGGTCGATCCGAGCTGCTGACCGTCGAAATCGAGTCCGCCGACGCCGATGACGTGCTGACGTTCGTCATCGCACCGGAGCAGTTCCGGGCAATGGCCCTGGTTGCGCTGGAGGTCGTCTCTGCGGGCCGACCCATCTGTCAGTGGTGCCGCCTGGCGATGGACGAGCCGAGCGACCATCGGTGCCCTGCGAGGAACGGTCACGGAAGCCACTGACCCCTCCGGGATGCTCGACTTGGTCGAGGTGGTCGGGTTGCTTCCTCATGCCTCGAACGCAACCGTGCTCGCCCGAGACGGCGAGGGGGGGTACTGGGTCTACAAGCCGACGAGGGGCGAGCAGCCGCTGTGGGATTTTCCGCACGGGACCCTCGCTTCCCGCGAGATCCTGGCCTACGAGGTCAGCGAGGCGCTGGGTCTGGGCATCGTGCCGAGAACCGTCGCCGCCCGAGGACCGCTCGGATTCGGATCGGCGCAGGTCTTCTTGAACGAGGACTTCGATTTCGATCCGCGGCCACTCTTCGCGCCACACATCGATGACCGACTCTGGCCGTTCGCGGTTCTCGACATCGTCACCAACAACGCCGACCGCAAGGTCGGGCACCTCCTCCATGACCAGGATTCGGATTCGCTGTGGGCGATCGACAACGGACTCACCTTCCACCAAGAGGAAAAGCTCCGCACCGTGCTTTGGGGATTCGCCGGTCGGCGGATCCCCGAGGGTCTACTCGTCGGGGTGGACCTGCTGTGCGACCACCTCAGCGCCGGACTGCGTTCGCGAGTGGCAGCGCTCCTCAGCGGAGCGGAGGCGGATGCGCTCGTCCGCCGTGCCGAGGGCCTCCGAGCCGATCCGGTCCACCCGCAGCCGCCGGAAGACCGGCCGGCCGTGCCATGGCCCATGTGGTGACGACCCCTCGATGAGCGGTCGGCATCAGCGGGACCGGGCTCGCCGCACGTAGTCGGTCACGATCAGGTCGCCGACCTCCCGGCCGCTGCCGACGAAGACCCGCCCTTCGACGATTCGCGCCAGCCGATCGACGAACGCAGTCAACCCCGGCTCGTCCTCCAGCATGAAGATGTTCACGGTCGCCCCCGACCGGGCCAAACGCATCGCCTCGGCGTACGTCCGCTCGAGCGTTCTACGGACCGGAGGCCAGTTGAAGAAGACCTGCTCGCCTTCCAGGTGTGCGGTGGGCTCACCGTCGGTGACCAGCAGGACTTGCCGGGAGGGGTTGCGCCGCTTGGCCAGGAGTCTCCCTGCCAGTCGGAAGGCGTGCTCCATGTTCGTCCCGTAGACCGGTTCCCAATCCACTTCGGCCAGGTCGGCCGGCGACAGGACTCGTGCGTAATCGCTGAAGCCCACGATGTGCAGGTCATCTTCGGGAAAGGAGGTGGAGATGAGCGTGTGCAGCGCCAGCGCCATTCGTTTGGCGGGGACCCAATGACCCCGCAGCGGCATCGACCGGCTCATGTCGAGGAGCAGGACGGTCGAGGTGGCCGTTCGGGTCTCGGCCTCTTCGATCTCGAAATCGTCGGGATGCAGCTCGACCCGCCGACCGGACGGGATCCGTGCTCCGGCGTGCCGAACGACTGCGTTGTGCAAGGTCCGGCGAAGGTCCAGACGCATCGGATCGCCAAACTTCCACGGTCGGGACGTTCCCGTCGGCTCCTCGTTCCCACCCGCCGCCGGAAGGTGATGACCGCCCGAGCGCGACAGCTCCAATCGATCGAACACCTGCGCCAGGGCTCGCTCTCCCAGCTTCCGAACACCGCGAGCAGTCAGCTCGAGCCTCCCACCCGACCTGGTCACGACCCCCGCTTCCTCCAGCATCCGCTCGATCCGACGGAGCCGGGCCACGTCGCGGGCCGCGTCCTCCCCGAGCGCTTCTCGCACGGCCTCGACGTCCACGTCGTCGAGGGTGGCGCCGGGGTAGCGCTGCCCCAACGTCCGGTCGAGTTCCTCGAGCCGGGAGGCGCGGTCGATCGCATCCAGGCCGGCATCCAATCCGGCGGGACCGGCTTCCAGATCCATCATTCGATCCCACGGGAGGTCGGGAGCGAGCGTTCTGAGATTGCGGCCCATCCGGTCCATCTCGAAGGCGAGATCGACGTCGCCGAGCAGGTCTTCCATGAGGTCCGCCAACTCGCTCCGCTGCTCCTCGCTCAGGGAAGCGAGATATCTCGACATCGCCATCGAGCGCCTGGCCAACGCTTCCAGCAGTTCATCGAACGTCGAGGGATTCTCGGGAAAGAAGGCGCCGTGGTCCTGCATGAACGCTTCGAAGTCCTCGGTCGAGGGCCCGAGGCCTTCGGATCGCTGCTCCAACAGCCGATTGAGATCGGCCAGCATGTCCTTGACGCGGTCGAGGTCGTGGTCGCTCATTCGCTGCAGGCCATCTCCCAGCCGTCTGAACGACGCGGCGAGAAGCCGGCTGCGAACTTCCTCCAGCAACGCTTCGAAGGCCGAGGCCGCCTCCCTCGACCGCCACCGGTGCTCACGAAGTGCCTGGATCCTGCGTCCGGTGCTGTCGGGGAGTGTGTCGAGGTCCAGTTCGGCGAATCGGGCATCCTCGCCGTGGTCGCCGGCCAGGTGGGCCCGTTCGGTGGCCTCGATCTCCGCCAGCCGCTCGGCCAGATCCTGCAAGAGGTCCGGACCCTCGAGACGGTGTCGGTTGCGATGTGCCTCCAGCCTTCGCCGCAGGGAGCGGAGGCCGTCGAAACGCCCATCGATCCCTTCCTCGAGAAGTCGGCGCAGGCTGGCATCGATCCCCCAACCATCGAGAACGTCCTCCGACAACCGATCGGCCAGTTCGTCAACCGGTAGGCGGTCCGACAACGGATCCTGGGACCCGTCCCACGACGAGTACCGGGCCGTACTCACCGGCGGTCTTCGATGCCGTAGACGGAACCGGTTCGGTTCAGCCGGCGGGTCAGATGGAGACCTTCGAGCGCCAACTCCAGTGCAGATGCCGCATCTCCCGGGGACTCCCCGCGCATGCCGAGTCGCAGGAGAAGCTGGGCGAGGTCGAGGCCATCGATCTGCGAGACGAGGGATCGGGAGGGGACCAATTCTCCCACGTCGATCGTCCCGCCCTGTTCGAAGTGGTCGAGGAGCGGCTGAAAGTCGTACCCGATGAGATACTCGCGGAAGACCTCGAGTACCGACTGTGCCAGCAGGCGCTGGAGGATCTCTTCCTCGCGTCCCTCGTCGAAGCCTTCGAACTCGATCCGGCCGGTCGTTGACTGGAATACCGCGCCCAGATCCGTGACTCGCGGAACGGCTTCGCCCTCTCCGCCCCGCAATGCCCGCCGCATGGCCGATGCCCGCACGGTCTCGAGGTTGGCGATGGACAGACGGACGGACACCCCGGAACGCTGGTTGATCTGACCGGACTGGCGAGCCCGTTGACTGAACTCGGCGATGACGTCCTCGACCCATGCCGGAACCGACACCTCGATGTCGCCGGGAGGCGGCGACGCCTCCTGCCGCATCACTGCGATCTCGTCGGCACGCGTGTGTGGGTAGTGGGTGCGGATCTCCGAGCCGAATCGGTCCTTCAACGGGGTGATGATCCGACCGCGGTTGGTGTAGTCCTCCGGATTGGCGGTGGCGACGAGCATCACGTCGAGTGGCAACCGAACTCGAAAGCCGCGGATCTGCACGTCCCGTTCCTCGAGGATGTTCAACAACGAGACCTGAATCCGTGGCGGGAGATCGGGGAGTTCGTTGATCGAGAACACGCCGCGGTGGGTTCGGGGGACGAGGCCGTAGTGGATCACGGTCTCATCCGAGAGGTAGCGCCCTTCGGCCACTCTGATCGGGTCGACATCTCCGATGAGATCGGCGACGGCCGTGTCCGGGGTGGCGAGCTTCTCACCGAAACGCTCGGCCGCCGCCACCCAGCGCACCGCCAGCTCGTCGCCCTCATCGGCCAGCCTGGCGCGACAAGGGGCACAGACGGGCCGCAGCGGAGAGTCGTGGATCTCACATCCGTCGACCGCCGGAGTGAACGGATCCAGCAATCCGACCAGACTTCGGATCAATCGCGTCTTGGCCTGCCCCCGCTCCCCCAGCAGAATCATGTCGTGACCGGCCAAGATCGCCCGCTCGAGTGCGGGAATCACCGACTTCTCGTAGCCGATGATGTTCGGAAAGACGGAGTCACCGGCGGCGATCCTCTCGATCAGATTGCGACGGATCTCGTCTTTGACGCTCCGGTCCTGCCACCCCGATTCGCGCAATCCGCCAAGTGTCTGGGGCCGATCCACCATCCCCGCACCATAGGGCCGGGGTGGCCCAACTCATCGTGGGACCACATCCAACCCCGCTCCAGACGCCCCACCAGCCGGTCCAGATCAACCCCTGGGATATCTAGGCTCGACCCCCATGACGAGATTTGCATACTTCTGTGGCCACGAACAGTGGCAGCCCGAGGAGCTCGTACGCCACGCGGTTCTGGCGGAGGAAGCCGGATTTGACATGGTCGTCGTCTCAGAGCACTTCCATCCCTGGGTGGACGATCACGGCGCTTCCGGATTTGCCTTCTCCACGCTGGGAGCGATGGCTTCGGCGACCAGCCGGATCGAGTTCGCCACGGGTGTCACGACGCCGCTGTGGCGATTCCATCCGGGGGTGGTCGCCCAAGCCGCCGCCACCATCGACCGCTTGTCAGGCGGCCGTTTCAACCTGGGCGTCGGTACTGGGGAGAACATCAACGAGGGACCACTCGGCTACCGCTTCCCGAAGTATGCCGAACGGGCCGCCCGGATGGGAGAGGCGCTGGACATCATGCGGGCGCTGCTCGACGGCGAGAAGCTGACCTATCCGGGCGAGTACTACCGGACCGACCGGGCCAAGCTCTACTCACCACCGATCGGTCGCGTTCCGATCTGGATGGCGGCCGGTGGTCCGAAGTCATCAGCCCTGGCCGCCCGCAAGGCGCAGGGGATCATCACATCGGTCAAGGTCCCGGAGGAAACGTTGGAGCGGGTCGTGGAGCCGGCCCGCGAGGCGGCCGGTGCGGCCGGCCGTGACGACCCATTGATCGTCGCCACCCGGTGGTCGATTCACGCCGCCGACCTGGACGAGGCCTGGGACGTGATGCGAGCCTGGCGCGGGCTCCGGGCGCCGGGAAGGCTGGAGGCAGTCGATCCGGCCACGCTGCGAGCTCGCGCCGACGAACTCGATCGCTCGGAAGTGCTCGGGAGATACACGCTCGTCCATTCCAGCGACGACATCGTCGAGGCGTACCGGCCCCTCGTCGCCGTCCTCGGCGCCGACGTCGTGACGTTCCAGATGGCCTCCGCCGACCAGGAAGGACTGATCGCTCGGCTCGGCAGCGATGTCCTACCGGCGCTTCGAGCCCTGCTCACCGACTGACGGGCTCCGGGACCGCTCCGGGAGCTCGGAGGGCGAAGTCAGCGAGAGATGGCGACCAGCGCCGCTCGCACGTCCTGGTCGACTTCGGGGGTGATCGCCGGATCGGCCAGCACGGCTTCGAGGCTCGGGCGCTGATCCGCCGCCAGTTGGAGAACGTCGTCGGATCCGGGCTCGGCGCGCAGCGCCGTGACCGCCGCTTCCAACCGGCTTGCCAGTGCCGGTCCGAAGCTTGCCAGGAGGTCGACCCACCAACCATTCCGTTCCTGAGCGACGAACGATCGCACGTTGGCATCGTTGGGGAACTCGACCGCGACCCTGGCAAATCGACGATCGCCGATCTCGAACGGAGTCACGTCGGCAATTCGGATCTGATCCGGAGCGACGCCCACGAAGTCTTCCAGGCCCTCGGCGAACGAACGCCAGAAGTTCACTCCGACCGACAGATCATCAGATCCGGAGAGGCCGGAGATCTGTTCGATCGTGGCGCCCTCGATCATGGCGAGAATCGGGAGCTGATCGGCTGCGCCGAATCCGGCGGCGGCGTCGTAGTCGGCCTGCTGAAGCGCCGAGAGCAAGCCGGTCACCGCCGCCTCCGGGGCCTCGGCTCCGGGTCGTTGGTCGGCGGTGGCCACCTCACCGCCCGCGCCCGTCTCGCCGGTGCACGCACCGAGCGACCCGAGCAACACCAACGCGACCAGCGGCCCGACCAGTCTGGTCATGGCGTAAACGCCTGAATCGTCATGGCGTAAACGCCTGAATCGTCATGGCGTAAACGCCTGAATCGTCATGGCGTAAACGCCTGAATCGTCATGGCGTAAACGCCTGAATCGTCATGGCGTAAACGCCTGAATCGTCATGGCGTGAACGCCTGAATGGTCATGGCGCGAGCACCTGAAGGGTGTGTTCTACGGTGACGCGGTCGGGGGCGATCACGCTGATGGCGGCTTCACGAATGCCCGCAGCCTGGTACTCATCCAGGCGATCACGGACGCGGTCGGCAGTGCCGACGATGATCAGATCGTCGACCAGGCGATCGTGAACGGCGCGATGCACCGCTGCTCGATCTCGCGCCTCCCAGCCGGAAGCAATGGCCGCCGCCTCCTCCTCATATCCCATCCATGCCAGGAATCGGTTGTACACGGGCTGGGCCAGGTATGGGCCGAGCATCACTTCGCGGGCATGATCACGAACCGCATCGGGCGTGTCGGTGACCGCAACCTGAAGACGGGCCATCACGCCGAACGGCGTCGTCGAGTCCCGCTCCGAGCCGTGCCGTCCCCGCCGGACCAGCTCGAGTTGGCGGGCGGCGACCTGGGGCGGCATGAGGTTCAAGCAGACACCGTCGGCCACCGAGCCGGCCAGCTCGAGCATCTTCGGGCCGAGTGCGGCGACGTACAGCGGCACCGGACCGACCGGCGGTGAACCGTTGCGGAATCGATGCATCGCCACGGTCTCGCCTTGGAACTCGCCGCGTTCGCCCAGACCGGAACGTACCGCTTCGACGGTCTCGCGAACCCGGGCCAACGGTCGATGAAATCCGATCCCATTCCAGTCCGCAACGATCGTCTCCGACGACGAGCCGATCCCCAGCCGGAACGCCCGTCCGTCGAGGACTTGACTGACGGATCCGGCGGCCATGGCGAGGACGGCAGGTGTTCTGGTGAATGCGGGGACGACCGCCACGCCAACCGAGGCAGCGGCCGTCCGCATGGCGACTGCGGTGGCCAGGACGAATGCCTCGGGTCCGGCGACCTCGGCCAGCCATATGCTCCGGTAGCCGATCGTCTCGGCCCACCCGGCGAGCGATGCCAGCTCCGGCACGCTTCGACCGCCGCTGGTGAGGCTCACCGATCGCTCCATCAGCGGAACATAGCGCACCGCGCAGATTCTCAGCCGGCCGTGGTCAAGACACCGGTTGCGAGAAACCGGCGACGGCGCTCCGGGTCGGAAAGACCCGCTTGCTTCCACACGGACACCAGGTAGCCCACCCCCACCGCCTCCAACACCCACCGGATCGGGTCGGAAGTCGCCCGGCTCCATGCCTCCGGCCAGAACGGTGTCGGTCCGGGCGGGTGATCGAATCCGGCGAACGGCCAGAGAAACCGCTGGGTGTCGGTCCACATGCCGTCGAGCAGCAGATGGAAGAGCACGCCGACGGCCAGCGCCATCCCCGCCTTCCGCCTCGATCCCCGCCGGAACACGATCATGATCACGGTCATCACGAACGCGGCAAACAGCAACGAGTGTCCCCACAGTTCTCCGGACGCGTATCGCTCCGAGGCGAACCCGGCCCCCACCGGTAGATCGACCAGGTCGGGCAGCAGTGCCCCCAGCGTCAGGAAGCGGACATCGACATCCGGTTCGCGAAAGATCCACCGAAACAGGAACAACGCTCCCGCGACATGCCAGGCCAGCATTCGCTCACAGCACGAGTATGCGCCGGCAGTGCACACACCGGGGGGGATCGGTCTCGGCGGCCTCCGCCCGTTCCGCGGCCGACAGCGTGAGATGACAGCCACCACACTGGCCATCGTCCAGCCTCCCCACGGCTACCCCCTCTTTGGTCCGGCGCAGTTTCTCGTACAACTCGAGCAGCGGCTCGGGTATCCCACCCACCATCTCGGACTTGCGAGCTTCTCGACGGCCCAGCTCGAGATCGATCTCCTTCCACTGCGCTGCGATCGAAGCCTCGAGGGACTTCTCATTCCCCAGGAGTTGCTCCGCGTTGGAGGCGGCCGTCTCGACGCGCTCGGCGAGGGTGTCGCGATCGTCGAGCAGCTTCAGAACCCGCTCCTCCATCGCCTCCTTCTGACCACCCAGCGACCGCACCTCCATCCGCTTGTGCTCGGTCTCCTTGGCATTCATGCCGCCGGCGTAGAGGCGGGTCTCGGCCTCATCCAATCGATTCTCGAGGATCTCCAACTCGCCTTCGGCCTTGTCGAGATCGAGCTCCAGCGACCGAAGCTCCTCCCGCAGCGCACCGAGGTCGGACTCTGCCTCGGTGCGGGCACCGTTCGCCTGCCGGTACTCATCGAGTTCGGGCAGATGCTGACGGCGATCGATCAGCCGATCGATCTGCAGGTCCACCTCTTGAAGATCGAGCAGATCGGCGAGTGCGGGAATCTCCATGCGCAGGCGAGCCTACCCGGATCAGACTCGATGGATTTCGGGGTCGTCGATGCAATGCATCTCCGGGGATCGCGTACCGTATGAGCCGCGGACTCGAGAGGAGGCTGGGTGGCAACGGAAGCTGAAGAAGGATTCACCGATCGTATGGCCGAGACGCTGGTCGACCGACTGGTCGTGACCGGTATTCAGGGGTTCGGTCCATTCGACCCCGCCTCCTATGTCGCGACCCGGGCCCGTTCCGAGACGGCCGACGTGGAAGATGCCATCGACGAGATCGTCTCCGACCATCTCCGCATGGCGGGAATCAGCGGCTTCGTCACGGGCCTGGGCGGGTTCATCACGATGATCGTCGCACTCCCGGCCAACGTCGTTGGCTTCTACGCGATCGCGACGCGCATGGTGGCGGCGATCGCCCATCTGCGAGGCCACGACCTCTCCGCTCCCGAAACACAGACCGCCGTGATGCTGACCCTCACCGGGGATGAGGCCAGCGAGCTGTTGGCCAAAGCGGGTGCCGTGGTGCCGGGATCGAGGGCGACCACTGCCGCCCTCCGCCGCCTGCCCGCCTCGACGCTGACCTTCGTCAACAAGGGCATCGGATTCAAGCTCTTCGCTCGGACCGTTGGCAAGGGCGCCGCCCGGTTCGGGCGTGCCATCCCCCTCGTCGGTGGCGTGGTCGGTGCCGGCATCGATCTCGCCCTCATGCGCAGCATCGCCAAGCATGCTCGCAAGGAGTTCGCGGACCGCCGGTGAGGCGCAGCCTCAGACCCCAACCCCACAGGCCCCAGCCCTGAGCTGGCCGAGGCGCGGTGGTGCCGTGGTCCCGGTCAAAGCGGTGGCGGGAGCAGGGAACGGGTCACCGCAATTCCCAGATCCGCCGCGACGTCCGCCACGGTTGCGGCAAGCCGATCCATCCCGGGTCGCTCCGTGGCAGCGTGGCCGGCATCGATGACGGCCAGTCCGGAATCGGCGGCTCGGACCAGCTCGTGGTGACTCACATCGCCGGTGACGAGCACATCGGCTCCGCTTCGAGCTGCTTCGTCGATGAACGACGATCCAGAACCCGGCACGACCGCGACTCGCCGGATCGGCCGTCCGGGATCGCCGACACTCCGCAAGCCCACCTCACCCAGCACGGACGCGACCTGATTTCGGAACGTCTCGAACGCCGTCGGGCCCCGAAGCGAGCCGACCCGCCCGATCGGTTCATCGACGGGCTCGCCGTCCGTCTCGGCATCGACACGCCCGAACGGGACGACATCGGAAAGGCTCAGACAGGCCGCCAGCTGATCGGCGGCACCTCCGTCGGTCACGTCGAATGCGGTGTGGACGACCACCAATGCCACCCCGGAGCGGATCAAACGAAACGCGCGCCCCGCCGGCGAGGATCCATCGACGATGTACGTCACCGGACGGAAGAGCAGTGGATGGTACGCCACCAGGAGGTCGACCGGCTCCGACTCGAGCGCGGCCACGACCACCTCGGTCACCTCGTGACACACACCGACCGATTCCACCGGTGCCGAGGGATCCCCGAGCTGCAGGCCGGTGACATCCCAGGCGGCGGCCCGCGCCAGCTCGATTCGCCGACCCAACGCCGTCACGACGTCACCGACGTTTTTCTCGAGAGCGGCCACGTCCGGATCGTAGAGGAGTCTCTCCGTGGGCCGGTTACCGTCCTCGTCGTGACCCACCCCGAGTCTCTGCCGTGGACCAACGACCCGCAGGCCGACCGGCTGCTGGCGGCCAACCCGCTGGCCCTCCTGATCGGGATGCTGCTGGACCAGCAGTTCCCCATGGAGCGCGCGTTCTACGGTCCGTACCTCATCTCCCAACGCCTCGGTGTTGGCCTCGCACCTGAGGTTCTGGCGGACACGCCACTCGACCGACTCGAGGCCATATTCCGCGGTCCGCCGGCGATCCACCGCTTCCCGAACGCAATGGCTCGCCGTACCCAAGACCTGTGCCGCCAGGTGATCGACGACTACGACGGTCACGCCGAACGACTGTGGACGACCACCACCGATCCGGCACAGCTGTTGGAGAGATTGGAGGCGCTCCCCGGATTCGGCACGCCCAAGGCGCGGATCTTCGTCGGGATTCTCGGCAAGCGCCTGGGAGTTGCGCCCGACGGTTGGGAGACGATCGCCGCCGACTGGCCTTCGATCGCCGACGTGGAGGCTTGGGAGGACATCGCCGAGCTGCGCGCCGTCAAGCGTGCCAGGAAAGCTGCACGAAACGACAAGGAGCGTCGTTGATGACCGACCGAATCGATCGAACCGAGGCGTGGGGTGCACTGGTCGCCCATCAGAAGACGATGGCCGGCACGCACCTCGAGGACCTGTTCCGAACCGACCCGGGTCGAGCGGATCGCTACACGGTTCGACTCGGAGACCTGTACGTCGACTACTCCAAGCACCTCATCACCGACGAGACGATCACGCGGCTGGCGGCCCTGGCAGAGATTGCCCGCCTTCCAGAGCGGATCGACGCGATGTTTCGTGGGGAGCGGATCAACGTGACGGAGGACCGTGCGGTCCTCCACACCGCTCTTCGAGCACCGGCGACTGCGTCACTGCGCGTCGATGATCAGGATGTCGTCGCCGATGTCCATGAGGTGTTGGACGCCATGTCCACGTTCACCGATCGGGTCCGGAGTGGCGAATGGCGCGGCGCCACCGGCGAACGAATCCGCACCGTCGTGAACATCGGAATCGGTGGCTCCCACCTGGGCCCGGAGATGGCGTACCAAGCCCTCCATTCCTACGGCGGCGGCGCCCTGTCGGTCCGGTTTACCTCCAACGTCGACGGGAACGACATCGCCGACACCCTCGATGGACTGGACCCGGCGACGACGTTGTTCATCGTCGCCTCGAAGACGTTCACAACCGCCGAGACCCTCACGAATGCCAGAACCGCGCGACGATGGGTCGTCGAGCGACTCGGCAGCGACGCGGTCGCCTCACACTTCGTAGCCGTCTCGACCAACGCCGAGCAGGTCTCGGAGTTCGGCATCGACACCAACAACATGTTCGGCTTCTGGGACTGGGTCGGAGGTCGGTACTCCGTGGATTCGGCGATCGGACTCGCCCTCATGCTCGGGATCGGCGTCGAGGGCTTCCGCGCATTTCTCGACGGATTTCGGATCGTCGATGATCACTTCCGGTCGACCCCGACAGCCCAGAACGTCCCGTCGGTTCTCGGATTGCTCGGTGTCTGGTACTCCAACTTCTTCGGATACGACAGCCACGTCGTGCTGCCGTACGACCAGCATCTCGGTGGATTCACCGCCTACCTCCAACAGCTCGACATGGAATCGAACGGGAAGTCCGTCACCGAAGCGGGAGAACCGGTGGGCTGGGACACGGGGCCCATCGTGTGGGGCCAGCCCGGAACCAACGGGCAGCACGCCTTCTATCAATTGCTCCACCAGGGCACTCGGATCGTCCCGGCAGATTTCATCGGCTTCGCACACCCCGCCCACGAGGTCGAGGGCCATCACGACATGCTGATGGCCAACCTGATCGCACAGAGCGAAGCACTGGCCTTCGGCCGCACGGTCGAGGGAGAGCCACACCGGTCGTTCGCAGGCAATCGACCCTCGACGACGATCTTGGCACCGGCGCTCGACCCATCGGTCCTCGGACAGCTGATCGCGCTGTACGAGCACAGGGTGTTCGTCCAGGGGGTGATCTGGCAGATCGACAGCTTCGACCAGTGGGGAGTCGAGCTGGGGAAGGAGCTGGCGAAGACCATTCTTCCCGAGCTCACGGCGTCCGGTGAGCCCGAGCTCGGCCACGACGCCTCGACCAACACGCTCATTCGAACGTACCGAGGACTTCGGCGCGGTTGATCCGATCCGCGAACTCAGATCGCCGCAAACCAACCCATCGCACCGCGACCGGCCATGTGGTGCTGGTGGGGATGGAACATGTATCGGCCTCGCTCCGGCAGCGTGAACTCGAGCATCGCACGCTCCATCTGACCCAACGTCACGACGTCACCGTGCCAGGCCGCCTGTGAACCGATACCGGTGGGGAACACGTCGAAGGTCTGCGCGTGAAGGTGGAAGGAGCCGACCGGCTCATACTCGGTCATGTTGACGACATAGGTGCGGATGGGAGCACCGGCCTCCACTTTGATCGGGAAGAGCTCGTAGAAGCCGGCAATGCCGTTCCAGGCGTATACCTGGTTTCGGCCGGACAGCTCCGGATCGAACCCGCCGAGCTGCAGCATCACCTCGATTGCCGGTGACCGGCCACCCATCGGATCGACGATGAGCGTTCCGTACAGGCCACGGGCGATGTGGTGGTCGATCGGCATCGTGTGGCAGTGGTACGGATGGACGCCGGTCGGGCCGGCGACGATCTCGTAGATCGTCTCCCCACCGGGGGGGATCGGCTCCCACCCGTCGTGCAACGGCGAGTGGCGCCCGTGGAAGTGCAGGTTGTGATCGTGATCGGTGCGGTTTCGGAGGCGAACTCGGATCGTGTCTCCCTCGGTGGCCCGAATGGTGGGGCCCGGCACCGTGCCTCCGTAGGTCCATGCCGGGATGGTGAAGCCACGGGACACGGCAACCTCTTGCTCGACGACGTCCAGTTCGATCTCGTGAACCGATCGACCCGACAGGTCCGATGCGGGCGTGGGGAAGGTGACCGAATCAAGCCGGTCTCCCGGCGTGCCCTCCGGGGGGTGGTACGGCCCGCCGTATCGTCCGGCCGCGTCGCCCACCGGGAGTTCCGCGGACACCCGGCCAGGTTCGGGCTGGTAGGTGGAGGGCTCGAGTGGTTGGTCGGTCGAGGTGGCTGCGTGGGCGGCGGTATGACCACCGACGGCTCCTGCCACGATGCCGGCCCCGAACAAGGTGGCTCCACCACCACCGATCCGGCGGATCGCCTCACGCCGGGTGAGCGGCTCGACCGGACCGTCCGCCGGAACCTCGGAATCGCTCATATCAGGCCACCGACCATGAAGATGGCGACGATCGACCCCAGCCACAGGACGGCTGAAGCGGCCACGACGGCGGTCCGGCGCCGGACGCGCCACCGGCGGTGACCGATCAGCACGTACAGCGCCAGTCCGAGTACCGGCAGGAACGCCAGCACCGCGCTCCAGACCAGTTTGGCGATCAGCGAACGCTCCGATCTCCAGACAACGGTGACGGCCCAGAGGCCACCGAGGAGCCACACGACCAGCGGCACCCACCACACCAACCCGCCGACGACGACCGGCCACACTCCGGAGCCCAGTGCAACACCGGCAAGCACGAGTCGTCGCTCATCCGACTCGCCGATCTCGACGTCGGGCAGGGTGACGCCGGTCGGGTCGAAGTCGAGCGATGCGAAGACGTTCACCGCCGGCACGACCGGGGCATCCGCACCGCCGGGCAGCTGCTCGAACGTCAGCTCAGGGTCGGGTGCCTCACCGTGCTCCAACTGCGGGTTCTGATCGAAGTTTGCCTCGATCAGCCGGCCCAGCGGCTCCGAGGGCGCCGCCCATCCCCACCACAACGGCACGTTGATCCCGTCGCAGGAATGGAGGGCACGAGCCAGCATCGGGATCGTCGACGACGCCTCGTTCCCGGCGATGCAGCTTCCTTGTTCGAGCGGACCGCCCAGGGCCAGGTCGGCCCGCCCCGAGCCGCGAATGACGTTGTCCCGGACCTCGTTTCCTCCCGAACGCCACAGATTGGCGTCGATCATCGAGAACACGAGGACGCCGGCGGACGGGTTGTTCACGATGAGGTTGTCGCGGACGACCGAGTCTCTCGCACCGGCCAGCATCACGCCGTTCCCCCAGCCCGCCCATTCGAAGCTCCCGCTCGGGGCACGCTCGAGTTCACCGTTGTCGTGGATGTAGTTGCCGGCGACGACCACGTCGTGGACCGGTGGGAGCAGCTCGCTGTCGAGGGTATTCGGGGCGATCCCGGCGATGTTGTGCCTCCACTCCGAGTTGACGATGAAGATGTTGCCCGACGAGTTGGTGCCGGAGTATCCGAGGCCGTTGAACTCGGCGAGCACATCGGTGACCACCGCATCACAGGGGTCGCACTGGCCGATGTAGAACCCGGCGTCCCAGCTCCCGGAGGCATAGGAGTGTTCGAGCACGCCATCGACGGAGTCGAACGCGTAGATCCCGTACACCCAGTCGTCGATGGCCGTGAGATACGAACCCCGGTATCCGGTGACCCCATCCCAGAAGAACCCGTTGACCGTGAAGTTGCGCGCCGTCATGTTCTCGATGGCGACGCCGTCGGCGGTGACGTGGATGCCGTTCGTCCGGGTCAGCTCGCCATCGAGGATGACCTGGTTGCGGTCGACGCCTCGGATCACCAGGCCGGGAGTGGTGACGAGGACCGCCTCCCGATAGGTGCCGGGTTGCACCAGCACCAGGTCGCCGGGTTCGGCGGCGTCGACCGCCGACTGGATCGTCGGGTAGTCGGCCGGCACCGCCCTGGTCTGACCCGACCAATCGCTGGGAGCATCGACCGAGGCGGCCGTAGCGGTCCGCGTCTCGTCGGGTTCGCCGACCACCAGGGTGCCGGTCATTCCCTGCCAATTCCCGTCGGCGTCCTGGGTGGCGTGGAGGGAGCAGAAGAACGGGTACTCGCCGGGTTGTTCGATCACCAACTCGGCTGCTTCGCCGCTCGGCATCAGCAGGTCGCCGTACGCGTCTTCGGTAGACCATGACCCGTCCAAGGCAATGGCATTGTGTGGTACGGCGCCGCCGTTCACGAAGCGAACCGGCTCGCCGGCGGCCACCTCGAAGATCTCGGGCGAGAAGGTGTTGTCGAGCATCTCGATCTCGGTCGGAGCGTCGCCGGCCTCGCCACCGCAGGCCGGCGCGGCGGCCACGACCACGACCATGAGCGACCTCCCCAAGATCCGGAGGAGCCGGCGCCGGCCGAATGAGCGGAATGGAATCCAGGAGGTCACGCTGGGCGAGTCTAGGAACCGATACTCCCGAGCGGCCCAAGCCGACCTCACCGGCCGTGGTCCGGGTACCCGCTCGGATCGAGGACGGTGACCGCCCCGGCCTCCCCGGCGCCATCCGGTGGACCGGGTGCCGATCCCGGTGCGATCACCGCAGCCTCGTGGCGGCCTTCGCCCAACGGCCGCGACCGCCACGCCTCGCCGAGCACGACGAGGGCCCCGGATACGGCCAGCAGTGCCACTCCGGGGAGCATCAGGTGCGGGGCCCGACTGACGTTGAAACGCACCTCACCCAGCAACACCCCCCAAGAGATGGCCGGCAACTGGAGGCCGGCACCGAGAAAGCTGAGAATCGCTTCCACCCCGATCGAGAAGGCCACCGTTGTCGGCAAGACCGGCACCAGCGCGCTGAGAGAACCGGGTACCAGATGCTTGCGAACCACTCGAGACCGAGAAGCACCCATCGCCCGCGCCGCGTCGACATAGGGCTCGCCGTCGAGCCGGGTTGCAACCGACCGAACTACGCGGGTGTGGATCGGCCAGGCGGCGACGGCGAGCACGGCGATGACGTTGAGGGGACCGCGCTCCTCGATCCCGGACAACAAGACGAGACCGACGAGCACGATAGGCAGACCGGTGACGAGATCGACGAAGCGGCCCACGGCCGCATCCAGCCATCCGCCGGACGCGGCGGCAAGGGTGCCGACGGGGACGGCAACCAGCACCGAGAGCACCGTCGCCCCGACGCCGACCAGCATCGAATCCCGCGCCCCGAGAAGGGTGAGCCCCAACAGATCACAACCCTGGATGTCGAAGCCGAACGGGTGGCCGGGCAGGTCGGGAGGTGCCAGTGCACGTCCGATCAGACAATCTCGGGGGGACCACGGCGAAGACAGGTCGGGAAACAGGGCCACGATGACCGCTACGACCACCACACCGATGGCAACGGCGGTGCCACGCTCTCGGAGCGGTCGGCGTCGCAGCATCACATCGACACGTCGCGGTCATATCGCAACCGAGGGTCGATCACCGCCGCGATCACATCGGCGACGGTGTTGGCTGCCACCACCAGCACGGCCACCACCAGGACACCACCGACCACCGTCTGCCGGTCGCGGGATCCAATCGAGGAGATGATGAGTCCGCCGACGCCAGGGATTCCGAAGGCAGCCTCGATCACCGCGACACCCGTCATCAGATAGCCGAGATTCGAAGCGACGTAGGTGATGACCGGTCCGGCCGCCGCTCGGGCGGCATGGACTCCGACGACCCGGGTGCGAGTCAACCCGACCGACCTGGCGTACTTGGAGAACGGTGCGCTCAACGCCTGGCGGAGCTCACTGGTGAAGAGCAGCATGACCGGGCCGAACAGCATCGCTACCAGCGCCGCGACCGGCAGCAGATAGGATCGAACACCGCCCTCGAAGCGGAACGGGAAGAGGCCCAATCCCCGATATCCGACCGTGAACACGGATCGGAGCACATAAGCACTGAGGATGACCGGGATCGCCGCCGCCGCGATGGCGCTCCACCGGGCGAACCGCGACAAGATGCTGCCGTCCCGGTAGGCGGCAAGTACTGCCGCGACATACCCGAACAAGAGTTGGAAGCCGATTCCGAACAGGATCAGCCACGAGGACACGCCGAGCGCCCTGCCGACCAACGTGCTGACCGGCCGCGGTCGGAATTCGATCGTGGTTCCCAGGTCACCTTGCAGCAACTGCCCCAAGTACGCCGCGTACTGGACCGGATATGGATCATCCAGCCGGAAACGGTCGCGCAGCTCCGCCAGCACATCCGCCGACGGTGGCCGGAAGCCGAACAAAGCCCGGACCGGATCTCCTGGGAGCACTGTGATACCGGCGTGCACGACCAGCGTGAGCACGACCAACGTGACGACTGCCTGCACCAGGCGTCGTCGGATGTACCTGCCGAGGGTCACGCTCCTCCGGTCTCTCGTCCGTCTCCTCCGCCCATGCATCAGCCGTTGGCATCAGCCGTTGGCATCAGCCGATGGCATCAGCCAACCCGGGACGAGCGTACTCCGGGAGACCCGCCTCACGTGCTGCGGCATCTCGGTGCCACAGCAGGGCGCTCAGCCAGTGCCCGGCGCCGGGCGGAGGATGAGGACGGCGAAGAACACGCCGACGGCCACGGCGGCAATGGTTGCGCTGGCTGCGGTGCTGGCGTGATATGAGACGATCAAACCCGCCAGCACCGAGCCACATCCGATTGCAGCTGCGGCACCCATCATGGCGGGAACCCGCCTGGTCAGGAGTGCGGCCGTGGCAGGTGGCGCCACCAGCAACCCGAAGACCAACAGGGTCCCCACGGTCCGAAACGACGACACCACGGCCGCGGTGATCATCGTCAGCATCAACACGTGGCTGAATCGAGGACGAAGCCCCAGCATCTCGGCCTTCTGATCGTTGAAGGAGAGGACGAGGAATGCCCGGTAGAAGACGACGGTGACACCGATCACCACGACGGTCGTGACCCCCAAGAGCAGCAGGTCGGCGGCGGTGACACCGAGTGCGTCGCCGAACAGGATTCCCGTCAGACTCCCGGTGTAGCTGGAGGTTCGCGAGATGATCACGACACCGAGAGCCAACATGCCGACGAAGAGCAGACCGATACCGGTGTCCTCGGTGAGGTGAGACCGGCGGTGAATCAGATTGATTCCCGCGACCATCACGCCCGCCGACAACGCCGCGCCGACGGTCAGGTCGAAACCCAACACGACCCCGAGCGCGATGCCGGGGAGCACGCCGTGCGCCAGCGCGTCTCCCATGAAGGCCAGCCCTCGAAGCACCACCCACGTGCCGACGAGTGCCGTGGCGACCGCAGCCAGAATGCCGGCCAGCAACGCACGCTGCATGAAGGCCGGCTCGAAGGGCACCGTCAGCCAGTCGATCATCGGAGCGCTTCCACGATCAGCTCGGCGTTGGCTCTCATGAGCGAGTGATAGTCGACGACGCCCGAGTCGGGGGATCCGAACGCTTCTGTGTACAGGGTCACCACGTCGACATCTTCGCCGAGTTCACCGGCGACCGCCTCGGCGAGGGCCGAGGATGACGACTGTTCGACGAACACGGCTGCGACTCCTTCCCGACGGATCGTGTCGACCAAGGCGGCCAACTCGGCGCTGCTCGGCTCCCCCAGCGTGCTTCCACCAGGGATGACGACTCCCACGATCTCGAAGCCGTAGCGATCGGCCAGGTAGCCCAGCGATTCATGGTTCGTGACCAGCCGGCGGCGGTCGGTCGGGAGCTGAGAGAAAGCGGCGGACAGCTCGGCGTCCAACTCCTCCAGGGACGCCCGGTAGCGGTCGGCAGCCGACTCCACGGCGGCTCGATCGACCCCCTCGATCGCCGCCACTCGATCGGCGACGAGCCCAGCCGCTGCGCTGACCCGCCGTGGGTCGAGCCAGAAATGGGGGTCGAGCCCCGCTGCGTCGTGCGCTTCCTCTTCGCCGCCCTCGGTGTGATCGTCTGCCTCGTGCGCGTCGCCCTCGCCGCCGCCGTCGGTGTGATGGTCGTGCTGGCGGCCGAGCGGAATCGGGTCGGCCAGCGACGCGGCCTCGACGATCTCGACGCCGTCGGCCTCTGCCGACTCGAGGACGTCGAGCATTCCCTCCTCGAGGCCGAGCCCGTTGACCACCACCAGGTCCGCCTCACGGAGCCGGGCGGCCTGCCGGGCCGACGGCTGGAAGTCGTGCGGGTCGACACCCGATCCCATCAACACCTCGACCCGAACGGCACCCCCGGAGACGGATGCGACGATGTCACCGAGGATGGGGGTGGTGGCCACCACCGTCGGCGCCGATTCTCCCTCAGGCGGGTTGCTGCCGGATGGCGCGCCGCACGCCACCGCCAGCAGCCCGACCGCCATCGCCCACGTCGCCAGCCGAACATCCACCTTCTTGAAAATGAGAATCGTTCTACGCATGGTGAGAAAGGTTATCATTCCTCGAGACCGATGCAGACCAATCACCATCCGCCCACCGACACGCATGCCTCCGTTCAGTCCCACCTCGCCGTCCGAGCCATTCGCTACACCGCCGGGCGACGAGCCGTGATCACCGCCATGTTGCGGTCGATCGGTCCGGAGTCGGCCGCCGAGCTTCAGCAGCGATTGGGAGCACCCCTCTCCTCGGTCTACCGAACGCTGACGGTGCTCGATGAGGCGGGCGTGCTGGTCAAACAACACGACGCCGACGGCCTGGCGCGCTTCGAACTCGCCGAATGGCTCCAGGGCCACCATCACCATCTGGTCTGTATCGAGTGCGGAACCGTGGAGGACGTCGACGTCAGCGAGGAAGCCGAGTCGGGGCTGGACGCGCTGGCGCAGCGGATTGCCGAAGCGGCCGGGTATGCGGTGACCGGCCACAACCTCGAGATCGAAGGCGTGTGCCGCTCATGCCGGACATGACCGCGCAGCCGGCGGTCGTCGCCAAGGACCTGGTGCTACGCCACGGCGCCACCGAGGCTCTGGCGGCTTCCTCGTTCGGGCTGCCCGCTCGCGGGGTGACGGCCATCATCGGCCCCAATGGGTCCGGCAAATCCACCGTCCTCGATGCAATCGCCGGTCTGCACGAGCCCGCCTCGGGCTCCATCACCGTGCTGGGCACGACACCGGCCCAAGCTCGATCGCGGATCTCGTTCGTCCCCCAATCGACCAAAGTGAATGACACCCTTCCGGTGACGGTGAGGGAGGTGGTGGCCATGGGTCGCTACGCATCGCTCGGCCTGTTCGGTCGATTCGGCGCCGAGGAAAAGGAGGCGGTCGACGAAGCGCTGGAACGCCTCGATCTCAGGGCCTTCGAGCATCATCACATCCGGGAGCTTTCCGGCGGCCAGCGCCAGCGGGTCTTCGTCGCCCAAGGCCTGGTTCAGGGACGAGAGCTCCTGCTGCTCGACGAACCCGGCAACGCCCTGGATCTCGTGTCCCTCGAAGTGATCCGCACGGCGGTCGACGATGAACGAGCAGCCGGCCGACCGGTGGTGATCACCACCCATGACCTCGACGAGGCGCGACGCGCCGATCACGTCCTCCTCCTCTCCAACCGCGTCGTCTGTGAAGGCCGACCGACGGAGGTCTTGACGCCCGAGCACCTCGCCAAGGCCTACCGCTTCCACCTGGGAGAGGTGGGCGGGCGCCCTCATGTCGACGACGCCGCCCACGATCCGGCTGCGGTCCGGCATGTGCACGTCGACCCCAACCGAGTCCACGGCGCGTGACCTCGCATCAGTCAGCCAGCTCGCGGTCCAGCGGCGTCCGGAACCTGGGGATCACACGGTGTCGACCGAGCCAGCTCTGGAGTGCTGCCGCCTCGGCGGCGATCAGGCTGAACGCCTCGGAACCGACATCGTCGAGCAGCCGGTAGACGACCTCGCCACCCGCCCGCTGGGCCCATCCACCCACGACCTTGCCGTCGAGCCAGATGGTTGGTCCGGCATTGCCGTTCCGATCGAAGAGCCGATCGGCATGGTCCCCCAGATACCACGCCCGTTCCTTCCAGCCCATGATCGTCGGATCGAGTGATGGCAGAAACGCCACCCAACCGGCGTGAACCTCGGCCCGGCCGGGCGGATCGATGTCGTCGGCGAGGACATAGCCCTCATCGCCGCCGTCGACCTGCACCACCGCCGCGCTCGAGTCGGTGAGGGCGGTTCGAGTCTTTGCGACCGTCCAGCCGGTCCACCACTTGATATCGGTGAAGGTGCCAGGACCGAAGGAGGCGAGCCACCGCCCGACCAGTGCGGCCCGTGCCTCTCGAGGGTCCATGGCGTCGAGACCGGTTCCGACCCATTGGTCGATCGGCGCCCACCGATACTGCCCCGACCTCCACGACCCCCGAGGGCGCGCGCGAACGATCTCGCCCTCGGTGGCGAGGAGGAAGAGGATCCGGGTGGAGATGCCCACTTCACCACCCCACTTCTTGCCCTCGCCGAACATCAGCTTGAGCGACAGCTCCTCGACATCCTGCTTCAGCTCGGCGGCGGTGGCCGCGCCGCGGCGTTGGAGACTCGCCAGCACTCGACCACTCACGTCGTCGAGGAAGGCATCACCATCCGGCGCCAGCCGCTGCTCCTCGATCATCCTCACCAGCTTTCGACGTTCGGGTAGTGCCAGGTCTCTGGTACAACCGGCGTCGATGGTGCTCGCCAGGTCCCGCGGAACCACGAAGAGGGTCCTCCGCATCCCCAGGATGCGAACCAGGCTGCGGTCTTCGTAGAGCGCGCGTTCCAGCGCCTCGGCTTGGAATCCACGCACCCGCGCCCGCGCCGAGAGATAGACCGAGGACGGGTCGCTCGAATGCAGCCCGACCAGTTCGCCCGCCACCCGAGCCACGTCGGTGGTCGGTCGAGCGAGATGATGTCGCATGCCCAGGCGAGCCCTGCGCTCTTCTGCATCGATGACCCGCACCGGTTCAGGCACGGTGCGCGCCGGATCGGGGTCGACGGTGGTCCATCGACCGGAGTATGGCGGCCGCCGGCCGATCAGCTGGTCTCGGCCCGTTCCTCCAGCGCCCGCTCCAGCGCATCGATGCGGGCATTTCGCTCGACCATGCGGATCCGCAGCGACATGAGCTCCTCCCGTTCCGAGGATGCCAGCGCACCCCGGTTGGAGAGGTCTCGCAAGCGCACCAGCTCGGCACGCTCATCCGACGTGAGTTCGCCCCGTTCCCGCATGGCTCGGAGCTCGACCAGTTCGGCTTGGTCTTCTTCCGACATCTCGAGGGCGGAGATGTCGACACGGAGCTTGGCGAGTTCGGCCCTTTCGGCTTCGGTCAGATCGGCCCGCGCCGCCACCTCGCGCAACCGTGCGATCTCTTCGGAACGCTCCTCGACCTCGCGATCTACCACCTCGCAGTGTGCCCGCAGGCGGGTCAGCTCCTCGCGCTCGTCGTCGGCTGCTTCGACTCGCGCTCGCAATCCGTCGATGGTCGCATCTCTCTCGACGATTGACGCCTGCAGCTCGGCGATCTCGGCCTGCAACGCCGGTAGCTGTTCGCCGGCGACGTCGGAGCGCTCCTCGTCGAGCGCTCGTCGGAGCCGTTCGAGGTCCTGGCGCTCGTCATCGGTGAGTGCTTCGGCCTCGCGAGCCGAGGCCTCCCTCCGCAACCGTTCCAGCTCATTGCGTTCGGCCAGCGTCAGCGGGTCCGGTTCGGGGATCGGCTCCGTCCTCTCGGCCGGTCGGATGCGGGCGATCAGGTAACCGATCGCCGCCCCCACCACACTGGCCAAGATGAAGAAGAGCAGAAACATCCCCGGAGAGTCGATCAGCGTCATCCCTCACCTCCGATCTCGGACAGGACATCAAACCGGAATGCGACCCGGCGATTGGCAGCTCGACCTTCCTCGGTGTCGTTCGATGCAACCGGGTCGGACTCTCCTCGTCCGACGGCCACGATCCGCTGGTCGCTGATCCCAGACTCGGTCAGGACCGCTTTCACCGCCTCTGCCCGAGACATCGACAACACGTCGTTGTATTCGGATGGTCCGATGCTGTCGGTGTGACCCTCGATGACCAGACCCAGCGACCGGTCGCGCTGCAACAGCGCCCCGGCGACCTGGATGGCCTGGAGCGCACCCTCATCGAGGACCACACTGTCGAAACCGAAGTTGATGCCCTTCGTGACGCTGCCGGCCGTGATCCCATCGATGACGGAGAACTCATACTCGGGCAGCACGGAGAACATCCCGAACACCTGCGGCATCGTATACATCCAGAAAGAGGTGTAGACGTCGGGATCGACCTCGAGGTCGGCCCGGACATTGTCCGCGCCGTAGGCGGATCGACCGGCCTCGATCAACACCTCGCGGATCTCCTCGGTCTGGACCGTCCCCTCCATTGCCAGATCGCCGTCGACCGCCTGAGCTCGAAACACCGGCGGGACGAGATCGGTGACCGTCACGTCGACCGAGGCCGGGTCTGCTCCCATGATTCCCGAGACGGTCGACCGAAACGCATCCAAATACTCGGGATTCGGCGAACGCCCCTCCAGCGTGAAGGCTCCTCCCGAGAAGGTGATCGATCCGTCGGTGATCATCGGGAGCAATCCGATCACCGAGGGTGCGCGTTCCAACCAATCGGCAGAGCCGACCGCCGGGTCGACCTCCAGGCCGCTGGCATCGACATACGGCGCGTAGCTCAGATCCGCCGCCGCCGTAAGCGCCGCTGCGTACTCTTCGGAGGGAACCACGCCCCGGAGCGTGAAGTCTCGGTCGGCCAGGGTTGCCACCAGTACCGGCCCATCGTCCTCGGGGAGCACCGCCGCTTCGGACTCCGCGCCGTCCGTTGAATCCGTGACGTCACCGGATGCCCCCTCGGTCGTGTCCGGCGTCACTTCGGTGGTATCCGGAACCGCCTCCGTGGTATCCGGCGTCACTTCGGTGGTATCCGGAACCGCCTCCGTGGTGTCGGGCGTCACCTCGGTGGTATCCGGCGTCGCCTCGCTGGGCTCGGGATCGGACGGCGCCGGCTGCTGGGCGGACGCCTCGGTGGTTTCGACGACGCCCGCCTCCGGCTCGTCCGCTCGGTTTCCGAACACCATGGCGATGCCGGCCAACGCCAGCACGAGCCAGGCAATTGCCAGCCAGACGAGCGCGCGGCGGCGCCGGTCCCGGTCGACGTCGTCGACCGGAGTCCCAAGATGTGACATGAGTCCCTCCGTGCCCCTTTGTTGATAGCCTCCGGTGCCCCCGTGGCCAGATCCGCCCCGGATCGGCCACGACCGTTCAATCTAGCCGCTTCTCCACGCACCGAAAGCCATTGACCACACAGAGTGGCGGAATCGATCCACTCGGAATGCTCCCCCGACGATGCCGGAGACTTCAGCCGGACCGGCGGTCCTGTCGACACCGCGGGCACGCAGTGACCCGTCGGATGCTGCCGGAGCCGCGACAGGCCGGACACGAGTGTCGCCGGGCTCCACGCATGCCGATCTCGACCGCCAAACCGCTGGCCGCACACGCTGGACAGTCGGCGACCGCCGTCACCTCCTGGCGACCGGCGCACATGGGGCAGGCCGTCGTCCGGCCCGGAGTGTCCCCGTCTGGATCGGCAGGTCGGCGGTTGGCCCGGGATCGAACGTCGACCCGCTCGGAACCGGCCGTGGATGCAGGGTCCAACGATCGGTCGTACCCGCGCCGGGCGGCCGGGTCACTCAGGATCTCGTAGGCGCGGAGGATATCCCGAAAGCCGGCCGAATCGGCCGTCGTGTCGGCGGACGCATCTGGATGCGAGGAGCGGGCAAGCCGGCGAAAGGCCCGGCGGATGTCCTCGAACGTCGCATCCGGAGCGACGCCCAGCACGGCATACAGGGTGAGACGATCGTCCATGTGATCGATTCGGTCAAGTCGATATTGACAATCATCGTATCAGATCTTATGTTCGCAGATGAAGTAGGTTTCTTGCTTGTCGTCCTCGACAGTAGACGAGAAAGGAGAGGGCAACATGGCCCGACTGATGGACCCGTTCGATGAGTTGAATCGGATGTTCAACACGTATGGAGCGACCGGCCGCACCGGCATGATGCCGATGGACGCATTCGAGAAGGACGGTCTGTACACCCTTCGCTTCGACCTGCCCGGGGCGGACCCCGACGGCGTCGATGTCACCGTCGAGGGTGGGCAGCTCACCGTCAAGGCCGCCCGACCGGAGGAGAAGACGGAGGGAGTGAACTGGTTGATGCGTGAGCGTCCCGCCGGGACCTACAGCCGCCAGATCCGACTCGGACCGGAACTCGACACCGGGGCCGTCGAGGCGTCGTACGACCACGGCGTGCTCACCATCACCGTCCCGATGCGGGCCGAGGCAAAACCACACAAGGTGTCGGTCAGCTCGGGCGGCACCTCATCGATCGGAAGCGGGGACTGAACCCCTCGATCTGCAATGAACGAGGAATCCAAGCCTCGTCACGGCGCCGCCTTCGCGACCAGTCGGGCCGATCGCGATCGAACACTGATGGCGATCCACGGTCTCGAAGGCGCGGCCGCCCAGGCGGCGCCAAGTGACGGGTGGCTGGTTGGCGTCGAACGCTACCTGGCCGTGCTCGAGGATGCCTTGGCCGAGGAGGACGCGCGGTCGCTCCGACCCGACTCCTTGCTGTCGCTGATCGCCGCCGAGGACCCGAGACGCTTCGGTGGCCGGATTCGGCGGCTGCGTGACCAGCGGTCTGACATCATCCGCCAGGTCGAGGCATTGCTGGGCCAGCTCGACCACAACGATGGGCACGACGCCGCCGAGCTGCGGCATCGGATGGCGTGGCTGGTTCGGGCAGTCCACCACTATCGGGCGATGGAGACGGATCTCGTCTACGAGGCACTCGCGCGAGACCTCACCTCCCCTTGAAGATCCGATCGCGCTCGCTCGAGGCGATTCCGCGTGGGTCATTCACCGGTGCATGGCTGGCGGAGGATGGTGCGCAGCTTGGCCGGCTCGGTCCTCCGGCTGTCGGACAGGTATATCTCGTGGTGTTTGCCGGTCAGCCGATACCCGCGCTCGTCGACGAATTGGTGCAGTTCCTCGATGATCGGGCCCTCCTCGTCATAGGGCCCGATGTGGAGGATCTGGGCGGCGAGGCCTTCGGTGAAGTGCTCGACCCGAGCTTTGGATCCGGCCGCGAGCTGCTTCTTGGCGGTCGCCGAGGAGATCACGTCGGCGGCCATCTCTTCGGTGACCGCATCCGGAAGACAGATCATCGCGGTCCAGAACCAGCTGGACTTGTCGGTCGGATCGAACTCGGACATGTCGGGAACCCACCAGAGTGCCTCCAAGGGCATGACGGTATAGGCGTCACCGGTGGTTTCCTTGATCGCCGCCCGAATCCCGTAGGCGATCGGGTAGAGCGCCTCGATCGCGTCCCGGTACTCCGTTGCCGTGTTGGGGTCGCCCGACCCGTCGATCATCAGAAACGGGCGGGTCGGAACGTCGATGATGGTCGGCGCCCGGGTGGCGGTGTAGTGGTCTCGGTAGGTCTTCTTGAGGTCGATGCTGGTCATGGCGTGGTCTCCCGTTCGCCATGGAGGGTGTCGAGCCCTTCAGGGAAGGACCACGAGCTTGCCGGTTGCCCTTCCGGCTTCCATGTCCGCGTAGGGCTCGTGAGATCGAACGGAACGGTCTGACGGACAGGGACGCATGTGTACTCGGCGTAGCCACCGTCGAATGTGCGGCCCGTTCCTCCCATCATGGTCGCAACCTGCCGGCCCACCGCCAGCTCTCCGCCGGGACAAGCCACCACGGTTCCGGTCGCCTCGATCCCGAGGACACATCAGGCGTTGACCGCTGGGTGCTGTCGATTCTGATCCGCAAGCCGGGACGGGATACTTGTATCTTCATACCTCGTAGTTCATACTATCGAGCATGGCAACGGTACGACGCACCATCTCCCTACCTCCCGCCGTCGCGGCCCGTCTCGACCGTGAAGCCGAGCGGCGAGAGACGTCTTTCTCCTCCTTGATCGCCGACTTGGTCTCCCAGCAGCATCCCGACCCACTGCCGTACGCCGGCGTGGTTGAGGACGATGAGGACCTGTCGCAGCACATCGAGGAGGTGCTGGCTCGGCTCGCCGGCTGATCATCTGCGACACCGGTCCGCTGGTGTCGGCCTTGAATCGAGGCGAGGGCAGACGCCACCGGTTCGCTGCCGAAATGCTGGCCCGATCCGCCCGTGACGTCGTGGTCCCGTGGCCCGTGTTCGCCGAGGTCGATCTGCTGCTCCGGGCTCGAGGACACACCCCGGCGGCAATCACGTTCGGCCGCGCGCTCCTCGACGGTGTCCACCGGCTCGACGCTCCAACGGACACCGAACTGAGACTCGCCATGGACCTCGCCGACCGATACGTCGACTCCGGTGTCGACCTACCCGACCTGACGGTCATGGCGATGGCTTCCATCCGCCATGCCTGGATCCTCACGTGGGACTACCGGGACTTCCGTACCGTGGTGCTCGGCAAGGACCACCACTGGGACCTCCTCGTCCAAGAATCCGAGCTGCCACCGCCCTGACCGGGAGTGGTGAATCAGCGCCCAGAGACCCGAGCGCGAAGTGCCGCTCTGGTCGGTTGGCCGTCGCGGGGGTTCCCACTCCGGAACCGTTGATCTGGGCGAGAGAGTGCTGTACATTATGCTGTATGTCGGCGACCCGCACGCAGGTGTACCTCACTGAGGAACAGCGGCGCCGTATCGACGCCATCGCCGAAGCCGAGCGTGTGACGATGGCGGAGGTCATCCGGCGCGCCCTCGACTCCTACCTCGAGGACGAGGCACCCGATGCCGAGGCGGCGCTGGCGGCCACGTTCGGTGCCGCTCCGGACGCCACGGCGCCGAGCCGAGACGAATGGGATCGTGGCTGACATCCTCGTCGACACGGACGTCTTCATCGACCACCTCCGAGGTGCTCGCCAGCTCGCCCCCGGCCGTCACCGACTGCACTACTCGACCATCACCCGAGCCGAACTCTTCGCCGGGAACACCGCATCCAATCTGGTCAGCACACTCCTTGCACCGTTCCGGGAGATCCCCGTCGATCGAACGGTGGCCGAACGTGCCGGCCGAATCTGTCGAGCGAGCGACATCCGCCTCCCCGACGCCCTCATTGCGGCAACCGCGATCGAACACCGGCTGGGTCTGGCCACCCGGAACCGATCCGACTTCGAGCCCGTGCGGAGTCTCCGCCTCAGGGAGCTGTAGCCGCAACTCGTTGCCAGGTGATCTGGTGCACTCAGCCTCGGTTGCGGAAAAGGATGTTGGTGATCTTCCATCCGCCCGAGGTCCTGACGAGGTGGAGGTAATCCAGATACTCCGGTGACAGCACTCGCGCAGCGGCGATATCGGCCGAGATATCGTCGATCTCGATCTCCATGTCCGGGTCAGCCGCGTCACCACCGCCGTCAGCGGTCATCTCGACCATCCGAGCCTTGGTGACTTCCCGGAGAGAATCGGGGTCCTCGCTCTGCGGAATGCGCTTGACCAAGTCGGCGTGGAGTGCGCGATCCATCAGTTCCGCATCGCCCGCGTACCAACCATCGATGTAGTCGCGAACGACGGCTTCGATCTCCGCAGCATCGGACGACGCATACGGCAACGGATCAGGTGACGACGTCATAGAACTCCTCCGTCGGCGGGTTCCCCAACTGGGCCCGAGCCTACGCCAGGAAGGCCATGGGCGGCCGGATCGGCGGAGTTCCTCGCCGCGGACACCAACCTCCCCCAACGACACGGCGGGTTGGCCCACCTGCCCCTCTTCTTGTATCACGCGTGATATGCCGGGCCCATGTCCGCGGCCTCCATCCGGGAACTCCGCCACCACGGCGGCGACGTGGTCGACCGAGCCGCCAGAGGTGAGCGGCTCACGATCACCCGCTCCGGGAAGCCCGTCGCCGAGCTGCGTCCGCTGAGCAGGGAGCCGATGCTGCTCGACGTGATCCTTGGCCGCCGCCGCCGACTGCCGGCCGTCGACCCCGACCAGTTGCGCCACGACGTCGACAGAATCCTCGACCCTGCCCTCTTGATCAATGGCTCGCGGGATCCTCGACACCAGCACCCTCATCCTGCTCGGCCGGATCCAGGACACCGACCCGCTCCCCGCCGAGCCGCTCATCACCGCGATCACCCTGGTCGAACCGGCCAGGGTGCTCCTGGAGGCCGGAGAGCCGAGCCCCGTTGTCTCAGCTCGTCTCGGTCACGCCTCGCCCGGCGTCACACTCTCGATCTACTCAAACGTCCTAGACCGACGCGACCAAGAGCAGCCGATCGCCTGGAGGAGCTTCTCGATCGGTCAAGCCCCACGGGGTCCGGTGAGTCGGCTCGGCTGATGCTCTGGCCGATCCTGCTGGCGTCGCTCGGCGCCCTCGTGACCTTCCCGGGCTTCATCCTCAACCGGCGGAGACTGAGAAAGGAGATGGGTCACGCAGAACAGCTCGAAGATGCAGCCAAGCATCGCTCGGGCGACAGCAATATCATGGGACAAGCCAATGTGTCGGCATCAGGCGTAAGTGCCTTTCGAGCATCTCGGCAGCCAAGCCATGAGGATCGGATCGCCGCATTGGAGTCTGCCATCGAAGCCAAGAGGCTGCAGCGAGAAGCTTCCTTGATGGCATCGGAACAAGGCCTCGGCGAGCGTCTCGACTCCAGAATATGGGCAACGAGAAACAACCTGATGCGCCAGATCGACTACATGCAACACAACGTCCACCAACGCGACAGCGACCTCGAACGTCGAAGGTACGCACTGGCCCTTATCGGAGGCGTCGGCATCGTCACCGCTGCGGGCTCACTCTGGGCGATCCTGGCCTCCGCCTGACATGGAACTGGAGCGTCGGGCCGAGCTTGTGGTCGCTCGATACGACATCTCATGCAAGCTGCTCCGCCAGCTATCGCAGCACCGCCCCCATGTGCCCCTCACCGACGAGGCTGACCAACTTGGGCAGCGGGCCATCTACGTCGCTGGTTACATCTCAGCTCGTGCGATGGATGAGTTCCTCCGTGGACCGAAGAAGTACCCGGACGACATCAAAGCGGCCGACTTCGTCTACCCCGATGAGCTGCCAGAGCTGCCTGGCCTCGGTGACGCAGCCAAGGAGATGGTCCACAAGCGCCTCGCTCACATCACCACGAGCCAGCCGGAGATGGTGCTCCCGGTCCCCCACGGATGGCTCCGCTCGCTTGTCCTCAACATGAGCGAGTTTGTCGCCGCCCTCGAATGCTCAGGCCACGCCGACCGTGTCTCCTGGTTCGCCGATACACAGCTCCGATGGCAGCAAGACGAGACGGTCAACCGAGCGCCGTACCGGCCCCAGGAGGAATCCCCAGCGGCGCCGCTGAGCTTCCCGTGGCCCCTCGATGGCTGATCCTGGTGTGGCCCAAGCGCCGACTTCGGCCATGTCGGGAGAAGTCCGAAGCTGTGAAATCCGTTGGGGGACAAGAGATTTCAGGGGTGGGCGTTGACGGGCTCGAACCGCCGACCTCTTCCTTGTAAGGGAAGATCGGGGGGTTTCGGCCAACTCCGCGTTGGCTGGCCAATTAGCCAGTTTCCCTTGTAGTACGGGGGTTATCGGCGCGCGTTACCCTTCGTCGTCGTGCGACAGTTTTCATCGTTTCGCGGACCACCCGCGGACCAGACGCGGACCAAGACTGGTGTCGGCTCGCCGATAGGTCCGGCAACTCTGTGTCGAGGGCTCTTTCGGTGACTACCGATCGAACTCGAGGTCGCGGTCGGGCAGCTCCCGTCCCAGGCTGCGGCCAAGGACGCTCCGCCAGCTCGCCGCAGTGGCGCGGAGACGTTCGTATGCGGCCTGCGTGATACCGAAGTCGGCGGCGGTGAACCGCTGGAGAGACGACAGAGCCTCGAGGAAGCCCGTCGTATCGAAGCCCGCGTCCTTCTCGGACGCCAGCTCCAGCAACTCTTGAAGCTCTGAACAGCACCCGGTTCGTTGGACAGCGTGGTGGTCTGTTTCATGCTGCCACCTTGGGGGTGGCTGAGGCGAATGCTTCTCGTGGTGTTCTGTGGCCGTGGCGTTGGATGAGCCATTCGTTGTTGTAGAGGTCGGTCCAGGCGGCGACGGCTTGGTGCAGGTCGTCGACGGTGTCGTGGATCTCGGCCCAGAGGCATTGCTCTTTGAGGGTTCTGATGAACCGTTCGGCGCAGCCGTTGGTTTCGGGTTCTCCGGTGTAGGCGGCGTCGTCTGCGATACCGAGCCAGGCGATCGACCCGAGGAAGTGGCGCGACCGGTATTGGGGTCCCCAGTCGTGACGCAGAGTGATGCCTCGGGCCAGGTCGGGGCCGAGCCCTCCGAAGCGGTCCACCACGGCGTCGTAGACCGGCTGCAACGCCGCGATGCGGTCGCCTCGCTTGGCGACATGGGTCCACGCTTCGGCCGACCAGTGGTCGACGTTGGCGAACACCCACACCCAGCCGTCCTCTCGGGTCCAGGCCATGGTGGCGTCGGTGCCCCACCGCAGATTCGGTCCGTCGGGGACGATCGTCCCGTAATGGGGTCGGGGTTTGCGGCGTCCTCTGGCCCGCTGGGGCGCCAACAACCCGTGTATCCGCATCAGCCGCAGCACCCGCTTACCACCGGCCCTGATGCTGTGTTCACGGCGGAGACGGGCCCTGACCTTGCGGTAGCCCTCACCCGCAAACGGAGACCCCTTGATCACCTGACGTAGGGCTCCCACCAGCTCCTCGTCGGTGATGTCGGTGCGGGGCCCGGGCCGGCGCCCCACAGCGTCGCCCCGGCCGCGGCGGTGATAGATCGTCGAGCGAGAAGCGCCCAGCACCGCACACACCCGAGAAAACGCCAGGTTCGCTTCGGTAGCTATCTCGGCCGCCTCGGCGGCGGGATCTGGAGCCCCCTTTTTTCGGCCGCCCGCCGCAGGATCTCGTTCTCCATCGTCAACTCGCCGATCTTGCGTTCCGCATCCGACAGACGACGATCTCCCTCGGTGCGGGGACGCTTCGACTTCAAGCCCTGCTTCCCCGACTCCAAGAAGTCGTCCCGCCACGCCTGGAGACGATGCGCCTCCACCTCCACTTCCCGGGACACGTCCTCGAGGGACTCGCCCCGCAACAACCGCAACACCACATCGATCTTGCGGTTCGCTGACCATCTCGGCTTCGACCGGAAACCGCCGGCCTCGTCGTTGGATACCGACATGAGCGTCATGCTCGCTCCTCCCTATCGGCTGTCCAATGACTCCGGGTGCGATGGAGCTCGAAGCTCCGGGTCAGCTCTACCAGGTCGAGGAAGTCGCGAGCTTCGGCCCGGTCGAACAGTGCGAGGACCTTGTTGGCGGCGAGTTCCCGCACGGCAAGCGTCGGTCCGTAGTCACTGGGTTCGGCCGGCAAGGCTCGGTACTCGATGTACTCGATAGCCAGGTCGATCTCGCAACGGTCGTCGCCGTCGCTCACCTCGATGCGGACGAACGTCAAGAGGTCACGCCGTCTGGCGTGGTCGAGAGCTGCACGATCGAGCGTTCACTCCAGCGCGTCGCGCAACGCGCGCAGCGCCTCCTCCTCACCTGGAACCGTGAAGTAGTCGGGGAGGCGTTGCACCCTGTCGCCGGTGGTGCGGGTTCCGGTGATTGCCTATGCGATCGAGCATCCAGGCGAAGGCTCGTACCATCGCCGCTCGGGTCCGGCTCCACCGCCTCCGGGGATCCGGATCTCGCATGGGTCGGTCTACAAGGTCCTTCGGGAGGTAGGCGTCTCCAGGGTACGGGCACAGCTGGCCACGACTGAAGCGCTCTCGGCGGCCGAGGGCGGCCCGATCACCGAGCGGCGCTGCGGGACATCCGGGCCGCCCCGGCGGGGAACCGCATCGACTGGGTCGGACCTTCGCCTCGTCAGCCTGTCCGAACCTCAACGCGGATCTCGGCGGTGGCTCCGTCACGTTCCACTTGGAATATCCAGCAGCCGGGCTCGTTCAGCTCCCACCCCGTTCCCCACTCATCCCCGGGCCGAATCCAGCCGGATCCGGAATGGCGCTGTTGCCAGATCGGCTCTGTGACGTCCCCGTTCGGGCTGAACCCGCGCACGCTGAAGTCTCCATCGCCGGTCGCTCGCCATACGATCTTGGCCTCGAGTTGCGACCCATCCGGGGTCGGCAGATAGGCATCGATGATGATTGGCGTCCCTTCGACGTCGCCGGGTTCCACCGGATAGAATAGGCCCCAGACCTCGATGTCATCGTTGGTCTGAGCCTGCGCATCCGGATTGGGATGGCCGGAAACGAAGACATCTGGCTGGCAGCCTCTGGACTGGCCGCTGCACGCCAACACCAGAACGCAGAGAATCAACCCCGACATGCCACTCACGCAACGCACGAACGGTTCATGCCTGCTGGACGCTTCTCTCGTCTCTTTGGTGCAGCTGGACAGTTCGAATCCCCCCTGCGCTGCCGGGTAGGTGTACTCTACAGAATCAGCGAGTCTTTCGTAGGCGTATGAGGGGGTCCCAAATGACACGGACTGGCCGACTCACTCGGCGAGAGGTGTTGCGTCTAGTCGCGCTTGGCGGTGGGGGCGTGGTTTTTGCCACGACGCTCTCGGATGAGGCCAGCGGTATGCCCAATACCCGGAGCGATGTTGGCGTGGTAGGTCACGTCGAAGCGGTCTCAGGACCTGAGGTCATGCTCAGAACGGACGATGACGCGCAGGTGCGTCTGATGATCCAGTCCAGCGTCCGAATGTACGCCGGTTCGTACGGGGTGGTGAGCTCAGCGGAAGATCTCATCGTGGGCGATCGGGTGTTCGCTATGGGGGCGTGGCTAGATGAATCGACGCTCACGACCACCGATGTAGGAAGCATCTTTGACGTCGCAACGATCGAAATCGTTGACGTGCAACCGAGCCGTGGGCGGAACGCTCGTGGCGCGATGGAGACCCTGGAGGCGGGCCTCCTTCCAGACGATCAGGTCTTACGGGTCGATGTTTCGCGTTTGATGCCTGGGCAGGTTATCGAGGCGACAACGTGGACCCACCCGGCAACGGGGGTCCGCTATCTCATGCTTGTACGAGAGTAGGGAGCCATGGGTGGATTCGACGCTATTGCGGATTTCCTCGCCTCCGAATCGGTGCAACAAGTGGGTGCCTACATCATCACGGTTGTGTTCCTGATGGCTGGTCAGAGCAAACTCCGGAGCCCGGTAGCGGCTGCCCACACTCTCGTTGTCTTCGGGTTCACTTCGAAGACCGATCGACGGCTCGGCTTCGCGCTTGGTATCGGAGAATGCTCGATCGGTGCTGGTGTGAGTGGAGCACTCGGCGACGAGCCGGCGGTCCTCGCCAGCTATTGTGCCGTCGCAGCATGCATCGCGTACCTCGCGACAGTGGCGATCGCAGTCTGGAAAGGCACAGTCGAGTCTTGCGCGTGTTTCTCATCTCACGGATCGCCACTTGATGGATGGACGCTTGTCCGAAACCTGGCGCTGGTAGTGCTTTCGCTGCTGGCGGTCGGTTTGTGGACTCGCAATCCGACCCTCGAGCCGGGTGCCCGGGCACAGGCGTTGCTAATCGCTGTGATTATCTCTGGTCTTGCGGTGGCACTGCGGGTGATGAACACTGCGTCGACTGAGTGGGCGAGGATATCCGGGACTTCGCGTTTGAGCGGGGTGTGACCGGTTGGGAATCCACGACGAGTAACAGGGACTCGACGAATCTGGAGGTGTTGAAAGCCTTCGAGATCCGGGAGTCCCTGTGTCGTCTGATGCTATTGCCATGTGCGAGCTGCTGGTTGGGTTGCCCGACGTCAACGTCCTCGACGTCACTGAAGCCGATACTCATCTGCGGGTGACGGTCGAAACTAGAGGGCCACGGCCTTCCTGTCCTGACTGTGGATCGTCGGTGGCGGTGAAGGATCGGGATACGGTCGAGCTCGTGGATCTGCCGTGTTTCGGACGGCCGGCGGTGTTGGCGTGGCGCAAGATCCGGTGGGCATGTCAGCTCGGGTGTGGGTCGTTCACCGAGCAGGCACCGGCGATCGCTTCCGCCCGGTTGAAGTTGACGGATCGGGCGGGACGGTGGGCGACGGTGCAGGTGGGACGGTATGGCCGGTCGGTGAGTGAGGTCGCCAAGGATCTGGGCTGTGGCTGGCATCCGGTGATGGATGCCGTTGCGGCCTACGGCCAAGCCTGGTCGACGACCCCGGCCGGTTCGGAGACGTCACCGCGTTGGGTCTGGATGAGACGCTGCGGTGCCGGCTGGGTGCGTGGCGTCGCCAACACTGGACCACCCAGATCGTCGACGTCGAAGCCGGTCAGCTGCTCGATGTCGTGAGCGGTCGCACCGCCACTGGCCCCATCAAGTGGCTGGAAGATCGGCCCGTCGAGTGGCGCAAGCAGGTCCGGTGGGCGACGTTGGATCTCTCCGGCCCCTACCGGAAAGTGTTCAACACCATGCTGTCTGACGCCGTCCAGGTGGCCGACCCGTTCCACTTGGTCAGGCTGGCCAATTCGAAACTCGACGAGTGCCGCCGGCGAACCCAGAACGAGACGCTCGGACACCGCGGCCGCAAGGACGACCCGTTGTATCGGGCCCGGCGGCTGCTCACCAAGGTCCACGAGCGTCTCGACGAGGCCGGAGACAAGAAACTGACCGGGCTGCTCGAGGCTGGAGACCCGAAGGGTGAGGTACGGATGACTTGGCATGCCAAGGAGACCATCCGATCGATCTACGCCATCGACGATCCCGGACTGGCACATGAGTTCGTTGGGGAACTCATCGACGACCTCACCGACCCGTCGATGCCCATCGAGGTCCGATCCCTCGGACGCACCATCCGCAGGTGGCGACACCAGATCGTCGCCTGGCATCGAGTCCGCGTGTCGAACGGCCCCACCGAAGCCATCAACAACCTCGTGAAACGTGTCAAGCGGGTGGCGTTCGGAATCACCAACTTCCGGAACTACCGGATCCGAGCACTGCTCTACGCCGGAAGACCCAACTGGGACCTACTCGCCACCATCACACCCCGCTAGATCGCGAAGTGCCGGATATCCGAGCGTCTCGATTGGGTACGGTTGCGGGACGCAGATTTGGCGCGACGCTCATGACGATCGTATACGTGGGAATCACGCTTCTCACCCTCTGGCTCGTTGTCCTGACTGTTGCGTTTGTCGCAGTTACCCGGACGATGGCGGTCAAGTCTCTCGAACCGCATCGTTCCACTCGGTCGAGCTTCAGCGTTGATGACGATGGTTTAGCGATCGGATCGGAGATTCCCGACATGGTGCGGTCGCTGATGGACCACCACCTGAGAGAGCGAGACCAAGCAATAGTGGTCATGCTGTCTGGGAGCTGCGGCAATTGCTACGAGCGAATGATTGAGGTCTTGGAGCGCCCCCGAGAATCCATGTTCTGCCTCGTCGTGGGCCGACCGGACACTCCAGCCGTGCAACAGCTTGTCGAGCTGCTTGACGATCATGGGCTGCCATACGTCACGGGCGAGGATGCAACGGAGGCCGCTGCCGCGCTCGATATCCACTCGGTTCCATTCGCCCTGTCCTTTCGGCGCGGACGCGTGACTGACAAGGTGTTTCTCAGGATTGGCTCCGACATCGAAGTTCTTGCGGCCGAGGACGCGACCCCTATGTTTGCTGTATCCGGTGATGACCCTCCTGAGGAGATATTCAATGAGCGCTGACACTCCGGCAGCAACGCACTCGATTGCTAGCACTCCTGAATTGTCCATCCCTGAGACCAAGCCGCCCGACGGGCCCTTGAGACTCCTCGACGCCGGTCGCGGTAGCGTGTTGGTCCGTTTGGGAAGTGCTGTGATGCTCGCCTTGACGAGTCAGCTGTTCTGGACCCACAGGGCAGAAGCTCATCCAGCGTCGCCATGCCATACATATTGGGGGTGCCTGCACCACGGCCTCGCTTCGTGTCCGGGTCCCGGCATTGGCTCCTGCTGCTGGTATGTGTGCAGTGGGTACAAGCTCTATCGATGCTGCGACATCAAGTACGGGAGCCACTCGAGCCAATATTGCACTTGCTCATACTTTATCTCCAACTACTGCTAGGAGCGGCATCAGATGGCCGTTGTACCCATCATAGGACTATTGGCTGCGCTGCTGGCGGGTCTTGCACAGCAGACCCTGCCTTGAGGCGTCAACGCGATCGAATGGATCGCGAAGTCCGGCGTGAACCGGACTCGGAGGGTCTCGACAGCTGGCCGAAAGGCGCTCAGTTCGGTCATTGCTGGCGTCTTGGCGGGCGTGCTTTCTGGGACCGCCCTGGGATTCGTAGCCAGTATGTTTCCGAAATCTACGCGGGCAGCGGTCGGCGTTGTGGCCCTGCTTATCGTGATGACAGGTATTGCGTTCGGTGCGCCGCTATGGCAACGGAATGTGGAGACGTCGCATCTGCTACTTAGGCACGGGCCGTTGCGATGGGCTGCCGAGAACGGGGCTCTGCTCGCCATCGGAGGGTCGAGCCGGATCGGATTCTGGATCTGGTATCTCATTCCACTGACGGCGTGGCTCCATGGCTCGCCGGGCGCTGGCGCCGTCATATGGGGGCTATACGGCGCTACTCGATTGGGTGCTAGCTCCGTCATAGGCGTCCATGTGGCGGCTGGACGGTTTCAAGATTTCGCCGCTCACTTGCTCGACTCACACAAAGACATGAAGACTCTCATGAAACTGCTGACAGTCCCGATGGCTACGACTCTCCTAGTGGTCGTTGGATCATGAGGTAAGCACCATTTATGGACTCTCCGCCGATGAAGTGTGGGGTGCTGTGAGGTTGGGGGGCTGACAGACATCCCGCGGGGCAGATGTCAAGCGGCTTGTGGGGTGCGGTGGGCCCCCCATGATCCACGTGGTCTCAGATATTGGGTCGCTACGTTCAGTGGTCTTCGCTCAGCTCAGCCGCCAACCGCCCTATCGAGGCCCGGGGACTGCCTTCGGACTGCATCCCGTTCGGTTCGGCGCTCGGCGATCCAAGCAACGCGAGCGGCGATGTCGCTGCTCGGTGGGGGTAGGCCGAGCCGATCACGGGCGTCCGTGCGCGTCGACCGGGCATGGTCGATGGCAGCGGTGTGACTCAAGCGCCGATTGAGCGCGGCCGTGAGGCGATCGAGAGCATCGTCGCCGTCGGCGTGGGTGATGTGGATGCACGATTCCTCACCCGGCACAAAGTCTGCGACATACAAGGTGTTGGCTTGGCGGCCCCGACTCAACGCGACGTACGTCCATTCCCGGTCAGTGGTCCCGTCGACGACCACGAAGGTCCGACCGGTGGTGACACCTTGGGCTTTGTGGCCGGTCATGGCGTAGCCGTAGTCGACGTGACCCTGCTCGAGATACCAGGCGGGGAGATTCCTGATTTCAGGGCCGCGATCGAGGCGAACCATCAGGCCGGCTTGGGCCTGGTCGACAGCAACGACCGTGCCGAGGTCGCCGTTGAGCACCCCGAGCCGGTTCTGGTTCCTGCGGCAGAGGATCCGGTCCCCGGTTCCGTAGGTCCGCTCCCCCACGTCGACGGTCGGCCCGGTGAGCTGTCCTGAGCCAGCTACGTGGATACGGGCCCGATGGTTGAGTTCGGCGACGGTGTCGTTGTCGGACGCGATGAGAAGCCCCGACGTGACATCACCGTTGAATACGACGTGCCGGTACCAGTCCGCCACTGCCCTATCCATGGTGTCGTTTCTGGCTCCTCCGATGATCAGTCGGCCCCGCTGCAGGTACGCCTCGATCGCCTGGTCGACGGATCCGTCTCGCAGGTCAACCAGAGCGTCACGTTCCCATTGCTGGCGTTGACGCACGTTCGCAGTGAGTTCCGCGACGGGGAGTCGGTTGGCGAGCGCTCGGAACAGGCCGCCGGCACCAATCTCGGGCAGCTGACGATCGTCACCGATCAGGATCAGCTTCCCAGACGCCGCCTCGACGAGGTCAGCGACGGCAGCGAGTTGGCGGGTGCCGATCATCCCCGCCTCGTCGACCACCATGATCGCACCGTGGGGAAGGCCGTCTCCGTTTCGGCTGTCGGCGATCAGTCGGGCCAGGGTCGTCGACGGAATGCCGGTGGCGGTTTGGAGACCGGCGGCGGTCCTACCGGCGAGCGCCCCACCGAAGATCGGGCTACCTGTGAGCGCGGCGAGCTCGCGGATCCTCGCCATGACATTGGTCTTGCCGGTCCCTGCCGGGCCGATCCCAATATCGATGGCGTTGCCCGAGGCGGCGAAGTGTCGCACCATGTCGGACTGTTCATCGGTGAGATGCTGCTGCCGCCGCATCCTGGCTTCGACGAGACGGCTGGGTGCGGTCCAACGTCCGCCGCCGATGCCGGCAATGGCGTGTTCGATGATCCGCTGTTCGGTCTCCAACAGCTCGGTCGTGCTGTAGCGACGTTCGCGACGGGCCCCGGGGAAGAGACTCCCGTCCCGACGTCGCATCATCCCAGTATCCTCCTCGGTGCCTCGGTCCCTCACTCGTTTGCGGGCAGCGTCGGCAAGAACGTCGGAGTCATCCCCCACTCCGGTGGTGGGAATGCCGACAAGCGACACGACCTGGCCGTCGTCGAGGAAGGCCTCGGCGAGGGACTCGATGTCGTGTCTGGTGCCGCCTCGAGGGAGCGCGGCGGCGATCTCCTTGATCACGTCGGGCAGTTCGAACGTGGAGACGCGTTCGGTGAGTCCATCTGGTGACGCCAGATGTTCGAACAGGCTCGCCGAATCGACGGACGTCACATGGCGGTCGGCACCTATCAGTCGCGTGAGCCACTCGGGAGTCAGGCCCAACTCGGCGGCGCGACGCCGCCACTCGTCCTCGAGTGCCTCGAGCGGATGATCGGTCTTCGGCGTACGGGTGGCGAGCACCGCCACCTGGCGTGCCGCTGCCGAATCGGCGAGACCATGGTCCTGGCGCCACTGCTCGAGCTGATGGCGCCTGGTTGAAAACGCTTCAATCTGAGCGCGGGTGAACCCGGCAATGTCGGCCATCCCGTTGCGGACCGGCTGCCACCGCACCCCCAGCCGTTGCGTCAACTCATGTCTCAGGACGGCCTCGTGGAGGTACCCGGCCGCCAACTGGTACCGGAACAACAGCCGCCCGTCGACGGTGCGCCATTTCCCGTCGACGCCCTTGACCTTGTTGGCGACCACCACATGGGTATGGAGCTGCGGATCGTCAGCACGGGACGTGTACTCGGTGAACGATGCGGCCACATATCCCGTGGTGGCGATGGGCCACGTCTCCACCCGGAACCTGGGTGTCCCGTCCTCGGTGACGACTGGGTCACCGTCGCCGTCGAGCACCGGCGTCTTCGAGGCGCCCCTGGTCGCTGACGCCACCGACTCCAGATACCCCAACGCCTGCGACGTGGCCTCATCGAACGCCGCCACTACCTCACTGCGGGTCTCGTCGTCGCCAAGGGCCCACAGCAATGACACCGACTTGTCTGCCGAGAAGGTAACGTCCCACGCCGCCACCCCATCCCTGCGCAGGCTCCGGCCGAGCTGCTCACCCGTGCCCGGATGTTGACCGTCGAACAGCCGCACCAGCCCCTCCGTGGTCACCGACCCCGCAAGGCCGAGCTCGGTGGCGCCGCTCCCTCGCCACCACCCGGTGGCCGTGCCGCCCCGCAGGTAGTAATCCTCCCCAGGGGAGATCTCACCCAGCTTGCGCAGGTAGTAGTCCTTCGCCGCCCTCGCCAGACTCAACACGGTCCACCCGCCGGGCGGTAGACCGGCACACCGAGAGCAACTCGTTGCAGATGCGTGTGTCCTTCGTGCTGGTTGGGCGAGACGGGACTACGAGGATGGCTCTCGTTCCTGGAGGGACGCGGTCTATTGGCGTGGGTGGAGCAAGCGTCATCGCGTGCTTGGTTGGACCCTTCGGAGCGGTAGGACGCGTGTCGTCGGATTCGGATCTCGATAACACCTGGATCCGTCGGGTTCTGGCGAAGCCGCGACCAATCCAGCATCCAGGTGCCTGCCGAACCGGACCCGCCGGCCGACAATCGAACGTTGCTGGAGTCCGAGGCGCAGGCCATGACCGCGATCAGACACGGCCACCCTTTCAGCAAAGTGTTAGCAACCCTCCAACTCGCCTCCACCACCAGGTCTTGGTCCCCTCGATGCGCCGTTCCAGGGCGAGCATCAGCCGGTGGCTGACCGAGTCGGCGGATGCGCTCTGACCAGGCAGAACAGCCGAAATGGCAACGGAATGACAGGGTCCTTGGACCCAGATGGGCACTCGAGCGAAAGGGTTGGATCAGAAGATCAGGACATGGAGTCTCTCGAGCCGCTCCTCACCGTCAAAGAGGTCGCCGACTACCTGGAGGTGCCCGTCGCGACCATCTACGTGTGGCGTTACCGCCGTGAGGGCCCGCCCGGGTTCCGGGTCGGTCGGCACCTTCGGTTCCGATGGTGTGACGTCGAAAACTGGATCACTCGCCAATTCCACCCTCCCCAGCCCTGCCCGGGGAGTGACAACCACCTGTCACAGGGTCGTCACAGCCGCTGTGTACCGTTGAACACGATCCGCCGGGGAGCGGAACCAATTCCCGGAGAGACGACGGGAGGAGACTGATCGTGGGATCGATCCGAAAGCGGCCAGACCGGTCCAAGCCGTATCTTGCGCGCTATCGCGCTCCCGATGGGCGGGAACGGACGCGAGCGTTCACCCGCAAACTCGACGCCGAACGCTGGCTCATCGAGAAGGAACGAGACAAGGCCCGCGGAGACTGGGTGGACCCTGCGCTCGGGCAGACCGTGTTAAGCCAGTGGGCCGGCAAGGTCGAGGCGACCCGTCTCAATCGCCGGCCCTCATCACGTGCACGCGATCAAAGCCTGCTGAACAGTCTCATCCTCCCCGCATTCGGCGAACGAACGCTCGCCGGGGTCGATCCGATGGACATCCGCCGTTGGGTCGCCGACCTCGAACAACGCGGCTACGCGCCGGCGACGATCAGCAAGGCCTATCAGATCGTATCCCGCGCCTTTCGTGTCGCCGTCACCGACGGGATCATCACCCGTTCCCCGTGCCGGGAAGTCAAGCTCCCAAGGATCGAGACCCCGGAACGGCGTTTCCTGTCGCCCGGCGAGGTCGAGGAACTCGCCGACACCATTGAGACCCGCTACCGCGCTCTGGTGCTCACCGGCGCCTACACCGGCCTCCGCTTCGGAGAGTTGGCGGCACTCCGCATCGACGACTTCGATCCGCTTCGGCGAACCTTGCGCGTTGATGAGCAGCTTTCGCGCCAGGGAACCGGCCGAATGGTCACCAGCCCGCTCAAGACCCGCAAGGCACGACGCACGATCGGGATCCCACAGTTCGTCGTCGACGAACTCGTCGCCCAGCTCTCCACGTATCCCTCGTCGTCCGACCTGATCTTCTCGATGCCCCGGGGAGGCCCCCTCGACTACAACCGGTTCCGCTCCCGCTATTGGAACCCGGCGGTGGACGCTTCGGTGGGTTCGCCGTGCACACCCCACGACCTCCGCCACACCCACGTCGCGTTGCTGATCGCCCAAGGAGAGTCCCCGAAATACATCGCGGATCGCCTCGGCCACGAGAGCACGCGGACCGTATTCGACGTCTACGGCCACCTCTATGACGGGGTCGACGAAGCCGCCACCGACCGTCTCGAACAGGCCAGAAACGCTTCACGCGCGGACCAGGCGCGGACCAAACGTGGACCAGCGGTCGTTGAGCTCCCCACCAGAGAGCCGGAGACCCTTGCTACATAAGGGGTTTCGGCGGTGGGCGTTGACGGGCTCGAACCGCCGACCTCTTCCTTGTAAGGGAAGCGCTCTCCCGACTGAGCTAAACGCCCGATCTCTCACCATCGAAGGGCGGTGACGGCGAGTACCGGATGGTATCAGTCCCCCGACTCCATCCCCAGGTCCTTGGTGAACCGGGTGTAGCTCTCCGCCACGCTCATCCCGACGTGCTCGTACAAGCTGAGGGCCCCCGTCCGAGAGTCGGTGGCAAGACCGGCCTGCGGCCTGCCGGCGGCGGCGAAGTTGCGGAACATCTGCGTCAGCATCGCCCTCCCCAACCCCCGCCCGCGGTGGGACTTGGCGACCGCGATCTGCTCCACCCACCCTTCGTTTTGGGCGTCGTCCTCATAGATGAAGGCGATGCCGGCTCCCACGGGCGAGCCGTCGACCTCGGCGATCACCGACAGGTCCGGGCGCGAGGACGGATGCTCCAGCTTTCCGGCTCGCCAATCCTCGAACGACCAGCCGGGGCGATCACGCCACTCGTTGAAGGCGGCGTCGATGACATCGAATACCACCCGGTCGTCCTCGGGGCGACGGATCGGACGCAACGTGATGCCGGGGCCCAAGTCGGGCGGTTCCATGCCGGCAGTGATGGAACGCCGCAGGATCCATGACTGCCACCCGACGAAGTAGCCGAGCTCCCCGAACAGACGGTGAGCGCGCTCGTTGCGATCGCTGACCGTCTGGCCGACCGTTGCCATACCCGCGGCGGCGGCCACCTCCCACGTCCATCGAGCCAACGCTTCACCGATCCCTCGCCCCCAACGGTCGGGAACGACTGCAACCTCGGCTCGTCCCTCCAAGACCTCGCCGCAGGCAATCATCCGGTCACCCTCGAACACTCTGATGGACATGGTCGCCAGGTCGAACGTCGGCATCGACCAGGTGGCCGCCAAATCCCCCTCGTCGACCAGGACCTCGCCGTCGACGGCTTTCTCCACCGAGCCGAAGACCCGAACGGCTGCGGCGATATCCCCTGCGGTGAGGGGAGAAACGCGGAACTCGGAGAGGTCGGCGAGTGTCTTCACTTCAGGGGTTGTACCAGCCGGGAGTCCAATCGAGATCTTTTTTTCCGGAAAAGCTCTCAACCCGACCATTGACACCTCCGATACAGCGGGTAGTGCGCCGCGTAAGCAGCGTGAGAGGAACGAGCAGAGGTTTGGAGCAGGCTCCGGCCGGCTCGGTGACGACAGGGGACGACGAGAGATCATGAACCGCCGCATGAACGCCATGGATGCCGGAGACGAGGCCGTCCGGCAGTACCTGGACGGAATCGGGACCTTCTCGCTTCTCACCGCCGACGGTGAGATCCAGTTGGCCCAGGAGATCGAAGCGGGGCGTCGCGCCGAGGCCAAGCTCGAAGACGGTGATCACAGCGACACCGACATCGCCCGGCTCGAGGCGGAGATTCAGGAAGGTCTGGTCGCCAAGCAGCGCTTCATCCAGGCCAACCTCCGGCTGGTCGTCTCCATCGCCAAGCGGTATCAGCACGCCGGGCTGCCCTTTCTGGACCTCGTGCAGGAGGGCAACCTCGGGCTGATCCGGGCCGTCGAGAAGTTCGACTACAGCAAGGGATTCAAGTTCTCCACCTATGCCACGTGGTGGATTCGCCAGGCGATCAGCCGCGCCATCGCCGACAAGAGCCGCACCATTCGGGTCCCCGTTCACATGATGGACACCATCTCGCAGGTGCAGTCGGCCGAGAACGAGCTGATCAAGCGGCTCGGTCGCAAGCCTTCGGACGAAGAGATCGCCACCGAGGCCGGTCTCACCGCCGACAAGGTGGCCGAGGCGAAGCGGATCGCACCGGAACCGGTGTCCATCTTCGAGCCCGTCGGCGAAGACAGCGCCATGCTCGGCGACTTCATCGAAGACCTCGACGCCGACGACCCCTTCGAGAAGGCGCTCGTCAGCTTGCGGCTCGTCGACCTCTCCGAGGTGATGGGACGGCTCAACGAGCGTGAGCGGCTCGTCGTGGCAATGCGATACGGGCTCGGAAACATCGAACCCAAGACACTCGACGAGGTCGGGAGGCACTTCAACGTCACCCGCGAACGGATTCGTCAGATCGAGTCGAAGGCAATCGCCAAGATGCGGGCCCCGCTGATGAGTCGCCGGCCGCTTCGGAGCAACGCCTCATAAGAACATCAGATCGCCGTCGGGTTCCTCTCTCTCCTCCTCTCGCCCGACGACGCAAGACGAAGGCCCCGGATACGTCCGGGGCCTTCGTGCGTGCTGGGTCCGATGGCGGATCATGCGGATCGAACCATCTCTTCGAGCTCACCGCGGCTCGCTTCGATGGGGAGCGCCGCCTCCGACTTGCGAGGCCGGCCACGCCCGCGTTTCCGGTGGTAGGCGCGCCCATCCCAGAACACGACGCCTCCCCAGACGCCCCATTCGATGGACTCCTCCAGTGCGTACTCCAGGCACCGGATCCGGATTCCACATTCGGCGCACAAGGACTGGGCGATGGCCAGGTCGCCGGCTCGCTCCGAGAAGAACAGGTCGTCCTTCCCGGAGTCCAGACATCGGCCGTCTGCGAAGAATTCGTTGTGATTCATGTGTACTCCTGAGTTCGTGGTCACCGGCGACAGCAAAAAGCCGCCGGCTGAGTAGTGGTCCGGCGGCTCTGCGGGTCGTGTGACTCAGTGAGTCGTCACATGAGGTGAACTCGCCGGAAGGGGTCGATCGTGGCCGGTCCCGAGACAAAGAGGGCGGCGCCGACCGTTCGATCGGTCGACGGCCCTGCCGTCAGCGGGCCTGCGATGACGGCGCGCCGAAGCCGGCCGGTGAGACCGAGAAACTCAGCGTTGTGGCGCTTGTTCATCATCATCGCTGCCTCCTTCCGCGAGGTGCCTCCGAACGTACGCGGCACCGGACAGGCCTGTCAAGCTATTTATCGAGAACCTTGGGTGCGACGCTCCCACCGGTGCCCGTTCCGCTCCAGCAATCGTCGGGCACCGTGGGGCCCCCAGGATCCGGCCGCATACGGCTGGGGTTGGTCGGAGAGATCGAGCGCCGGCGAGAGGATCCGCCATGCGTGTTCGGCCTCGTCGGCTCGGACGAACAGCGTTTGATCACCGGCCATGACGTCGGCCAGCAGCGTCTCGTAGGCCCTCGGAAGCTCGCCGAAGACTTCGCCGTAGCGAAAGCTGAGCCGCTGTGAAGCCAGCACCATCTCCTCGCCGGGCGTCTTGACGTCGAACTTCAGGTCGAACCCTTCGTTGGGTTGCAGCGTCATGAAGAGGACGTTGGCGTGGGTCTCGCAAGAACCGTCCTCGTCGCCGAACAAACAAACCGGCGGCTCCTTGAAGGTCACCACCACCTCGGTCAGCCGGTCGGCCAGCCGCTTGCCGGCCTGGACGTAGAACGGCACACCACGCCAGCGCCAGTTGTCGATCTCGAGCTTCAGGGCTGCGAACGTCTCGGTGGACGAATCCTCGGCCACGCCATCTTCGTCCAGGTACCCGATCACCTTCTCGTCGCCCACCTGGCCTTCCACGTAGCGCCCGCGAACCACGGCGGCCTCGTCGACCGGATACATCGACTGAAGCACCTTCACCTTCTCGTCGCGAATGGCGGTGGAATTCATGCGAACCGGCGGCTCCATCGCCACCAGCGTGAGTAGCTGCAAGAGATGATTCTGCACGATGTCGCGAATGATCCCGGAGCGATCGAAGTATCCGGCCCGGCCCTCGAGCCCGAGCGTCTCGGCGACGGTGATCTGGATGGATTCGATGCGGTCGCGGTTCCACGACTGCTCGAACAACGGATTGGCAAATCGGAAGACGAGCAGGTTCTGAACCATCTCCTTCGCCAGGTAGTGGTCGATGCGATAGATCTGGCTTTCGTCGTAGTAGCGGTGCAGCAGCTCATTCAGATGCTCCGCCGAGGGCTGGTCGATGCCGAACGGCTTCTCCACCACCACCCGAGTCCAACCCGCACCCCGGCACAAGACCGAGTCACCGAGTGCCTCGACGGTGTCGTCGAACACCGACGGCGGAATCGCCAGATAGAAGAGACGATTCCCGCCCAGCCCGGCCATCGCCTCCAGCTCGGCCACCCGCTTCTCCACCGGCTCGATACCGTCGTCGATCGTTTCGTAATACAGCGTTCGCCGGGCCCACGCAGTGGCATCGGCCCGGTCGATCCCCGCCTCCGCCAACGCATCGACGATCTCTGAGCGGTACTGGTCGTCACTGCGGTCCGAGGTGGCCACGCCCAGCACCAGCGTCTCGTCATCGAAGTTGCGTCGCGCCATGAGCTGATAGATCGCCGGGAGCAGCTTCCGGCGGGCCAGATCCCCGGTGCCTCCGAAGAGCACGATGAGGGTCGGCTCCAGGTGCACGGTCTCCGCCGCGGCGCGAACGTCGGGATGAGGATCTGGGGACATCGGCACCGAGTATCCCAGGTCCTCGAGGTTGCACGGCTTCGACGCTCACCCGAGCCCACAGGGCTGACTCCCCCAGGTAGGGTGCCGTCGATGGATGTGGACCGGGCGACGGCGACGGGGATGCTGGGTGTCCTGGGCGCGGTCGGGGCCGCGATGGTCGTTCGGCGACTGTCCGCGCGGAAGGAGTCGGCCGATCCGGCGGAACCGGTGGTCGTGCGATCGTGGTTCCAGACCGATCAAAGCCTCCGACCCGGCACCGACATCGTGCACCGCGCCGCCATCTCGACGGTCGGTGGCTCCGCGTCGCTGGACCTGCGACGGGCGGGTGCGCATCCGAGGGGAGTCCGGCTGCGATCCCTCACCGTGCTCGGGAAGGCCGAGATCATCGTGCCAGACACCTGGCATGTCCGGGTGAGAACTCGAACCGTGGCCGGGATCGTCGACCAGTCCTTGCCCGAAGTCCTCGACGAACCCTCGGGGCGTTTGACCATCACCGCAATCGTCGTGCTGGGCACCACGACGGTCACCGCACGCCCGGTGCTCCGGGCGACCTCGGCCGCAGAGCGGGCCGCCACCCGGCGCTGAGGTTCCGGTCAGACGATCCGACGGTTGCTGGCCCATCGGGCCAGCTCGTGCCGGCTCGACAGCTGGAGTTTGCGGAGAACCGCCGACACGTGGCTCTCGACGGTCTTGACGCTGATGTCGAGCCGGCGGGCCACCTGTTTGTAGGTGAAGCCGCGGGCGATCTGGCGCAGCACCTCTTTCTCCCGCGGCGTCAGTTGATCGAGTTCGGGGTCGACGGGAACGCCGATGGTGTCGGCGAACGCATCGAGGACGAACCCGGCCAGCCGAGGCGAGAAGACGGCATCGCCGGCCCGGACCCGAGTGATCGCACCCTCGAGCTCGTCCGGGGAGATCGACTTGGTGACGTAGCCGCGTGCGCCGGCCCGGATCATTGCGATCACGTCCTCGGCGGCGTCACTCACCGACAGCGCCAGAAACCGGACATCGGGATTGGTCTCCGACACCTGCTCGATCACCGACAGACCCCCACCGCCCGGCATGTGCACATCCACCAACACGACTTCGGGTCGTGTCTCGCGGATGCCGTCGATGGCGTCGTCGACATCGGACGCCGAACCGACGATGTCGACTCGTCCGTCGAGCTCGGCTCTGACACCGGAAAGAAAGAGGCGGTGGTCGTCCACCAGGAACACTCGCGTCACGTTGACTCCTTCGGCATCGTCAGGTGCACCTCGGTACCTTCCCCGGGCCGGCTCACGATGGCTGCCGAGCCGCCGTGCCGGTCCATCCGCCCGACGATCGAGTCGCTGATGCCGCGGCGAGCGGAATCGACGGTGTCGAGTTCGAAGCCGACGCCTTGATCGGTCACGAATACGTCGACCCCCTCGTCGGTGGCCTCCGAGAAGAGTGAGATGCGCTGGGTCTTGGCATGTTTGGCGGCGTTGGTGAGGGCTTCCCCGGTGGCACCCGCCAGCGCTCGCATCGAATCCGTCAGTGGGACGTCGCCGACGGTGACGACCTCGACCAGCACGTCGAAGTCCTCTTCCACCCGGCCGGCGGCAGCGACCAAGGCGTCGGACAAGCGGTCGTCGTCGGTATCGGGGGTCCGGTCGTACAGCCATCGCCGCAGCTCCCGCTCCTGGCTCCGAGCGAGTGTCACCATCCGTTTGGGATCGTCGGTTCGCTGGATCAGCGCCAGCGTCTGCAGAACCGAGTCGTGCAGGTGGGCGGCCATCTCGGCCCGTTCCTCCTGACGGACCCGCTCGTTCCGCTCGTCTCCGAGGGCGGTGAACAACCGCCACATCCACGGTCCGAAGGCCAGCACGAAGCCGGCTCCGGTGATCAAGACCGCCAGCATCGTCACGCCGATCTGCGGCACGGCAGCAGAACCGAGCATGACGAGCCCGAACAGCGACAGTCCCACACCGAGCAGGGTGCGAACCCGCAGCCGGCGATCGGCCGGGTCGAGCAAGGACTGAATCGCCTCGCGCGAGTCGAGGTCTCGCTGATCGACGAGGAAGGCTGCCCCGAACGCCAGGGCCGCGACCGGCCACACGACCGCATCACCCGGCCAGAGGTTCATGGCTCGCAATGCCAGCAGCACGCCAAAGCCGGCGAGGGCCAATCCACGGCGCTGCGGGGCCCGGGCTTCCGCCGCCGACCTCCGGATGGGAGGTTGCCCTGCCGTGGCGGCGACTCCTGCCACGTACAGCACGACCCCCAACCCCCAAACGGTTGCCAGCGTGACGAAGGCGGCGCGGAGATAGACCGGTGGAACGCCGAGACGGTGGGCGAGGCCGGCGGCGAACCCGGTCATCAGTCGGTCATCGTCGCTCACACCGATCCCCAGTGTTGCGAGTGGATCGGGCGGCGACTCCTCGAGGTCGACGACGGGTTCGGCGGTGTCGGTCATCAAACCAATGGTCCCACCCCGAACGGGACTCGGCAATCAGGGTTTCCCCCTGAGACGCCCTGAGACCTCGGGGATGGGCGGGGGTCATACCCTATGGCGTACCGCCGTCGTCGAGCCGCATGATGAGGCCATGATGGAAACCCAAACCCCCAACTCGGGGCAGCGACCGGCCCGCCCGCGTGGGCGGTTGTACCGACCCCATGATGCAAACCTCCTCGCCGGCGTCGCAGTCGGCATCTCGCGCTGGCTGGACGTCCCGCTCTGGTTCGTCCGCCTGGCATTCGTCTTCCTCGCCGTGTTCGGAGGCCTGGGACTCGTCCTGTACGGATTGGGCTGGCTGTTCATGCCCCGAGAAGGCTCATCCACCTCGATCGGGGAACGCTGGATCGGCGACTTCGAACGCAATCGGAACTGGGGCGCGGTGGCACTCATTGCGATCGCAGCCATGATCGTGGCCGGCTCGACCAACGTCGTCTCTCCCGAGCTGATGTTCGCCGCCATCCTGACCGCGATCGGTGTGCTGATGTACCGCGGCAAGCTCACCGAGGATGCAGCGCCGACCGAGCCCACCGACTCCGGAAGTGTCTCGGACACCGACGGGGACGTGACCGACGCCGACGAGCCGGCGACGCCAACCATCGCGTCACGGCTCGAAACCGAGCAGGCGTCCGGACCACCCGGATCCGAGCCTCCCGCTCTGGCCGGGGCGACTCCTCCGCCACCGCCCCGGCCCGAGCGGCGTCGTGAACCATCGACGCTCGGCCGGTGGACGGTGGCGGCCGCGCTCCTGGCGGTTGGATCCATCGGCCTCTTCGACTCCCTGGTCGGCTCCTTCGATCCGTCTGCGCGCCACTACGTCGGCACCTTCGTCACCATCATTGGACTGGGACTACTGGTCGGAGCGTGGGCGGGACGGGCTCGTGGACTGGTGTTCCTCGGCATCCTGGCGATGCCCGTGCTGTTGGCGACGCCATTCGAGGACATCGACTTCTCCAATTCGACCACTCGAGTGACCCCCACCTCGCTCGAGGAACTGAACTCGTCGTACGAATTCGAGTTCGGTGAAGCGGTCATCGACCTCCGCAACCTGGAACTCGACGGGGAGAACGTCGAGCTGACCGCCGAGTTGGGTGTTGGTCAGCTGGTCGTCTTGGTTCCCGACGGCATCGAGGTGACCGCCCGAGCCGAGGCCCGCCTGGGCGAGGCGATCTCCTTCGGCCGGACGTCGGCCGGCGTCGGCCAGGTCGCGGTGACCGAGACCCGAGCGGGCGAAGGCGGGAGCATCCAGATCGATGCCAGCGTCGGCATCGGCCAGGTGGAGGTCTCGTCCGAGGATTCGCGCACCCGTACCCGAGCCGACTTCGTGATCGACAGCGCCGCAGACCTGGATGACTCGTACGACATCGACGTCGGGACGATCAGCCTCGACCTGAGCGAGCTGACGCTGGAGCGTTCGCGGACCGTCGAGATCACGGCCGACGCAGGCCGCGTGTCCCTGGTCCTCCCCGAATCCGTGACGACCGAGGTGGTTGGCACGGTCGATGTCGGAAGTATCCGGATGCCCGACAACCGCAGCTTCGGAACCGACCTCGAAGACACCTATCAATCCGGCGCCGACCCGATCCTCACCCTCGAGGTGGCGATCGACGCAGGCGACCTCGTCGTTGAGGAGTCAAGATGAAAACCCATCCATTCGACGCAATCTCCTTCGTGTTCGGGCTGCTGTTCGCCGGCCTCGGTGCAGTGTTCATCCTGGCCCCCAATCCCTGGCTTGCCATGCTCGACCTTCGGTGGAGCTGGGTCCTGCCGTTGATCGTGATCGGTGCGGGCCTCTGGATCGTGCGTTCGCTGATCCGGACCAAACCTCAGGACGTGACGACCGGCGAAATCGACGACAGCACGTCCAGCGACCTCGGGTCGATCGACCGCGATCTGCGGTCGGAGTCGGAGCATGACGAGCTGCTATCCGCGCACGAGGCCCTGACCGAGGAGATCCCCCCGGTTGGAGGTCTCCCACCGTTCGACGCCGGACCGGAGCCCGACACCGACCTCTGACCCTCACCAACGCGCTCAGTTCGCCGGCTGGTTCCGTTCCGCACGGGCCAGCCGGTAGAACATTCGGATACCACTGAACAGCACGAGACCACCGAAGAGCCGGCGAAGCAACTGTTGATCGAGTTGCAGCGCCAGTTTGGAGCCGACCTGGACGGCGATGACGCCGACCAGACCGATCACGGCGGCAGCCCGCAGATCGACCCAACGGTTCCGGAGATTGATCGATGTACCGGCAACCGACGTGAAGATGATGGCGAACAGCGACGTCCCTTGGGCCGTCTGTTGGGAGAGCCCCAGAAGCTCCGTCATCGCCGGAATCATGATCACTCCGCCGCCGACGCCGGCCAGTCCGGACGCCACTCCGGCGCCCAAGCCGATCAGCGCACCGATCACCAGCGAACTCACGCGACCAACATTCGCAGGCCGGCGATGACGAGGACCGCCGCGAAGACAACCTGCAACCCTTTCGGCGACATCCGATGCATGAGCGTTGCCCCGACCACTCCCCCGGCGACGCCACCGATGCCGAGCGCCAAACCCGTCGGAATGCTCCATGCTCCCGCCGACGCGTACGCCACCACTCCCGAGACTGCGATCACGAAGATGGCTGCCAACGATGTTGCGTGCGCCGTGTGCCGATCGACGCGCAACAGGAGGATGATCAGCGGCACCATGACGATGCCACCACCGACGCCGAAGAACCCGGCGAGCAGGCCGCCGATCGCGCCGACGGCCACGAGCCTGGTCAGAGAGTGACCGCCTCCCGTCGACCGACCGGCGTACGACGCCTCACCGCTCGTCATCTTCGTTCCAACGGGGGTCCGACTCCCAGCGGTCGTTGCGGTCCTCGACCATCTCCAGCGCCGCCGCCGCTTTCGTACTGGTCGCATATGGGCCGAGCCGGACGGCCGCCCGACATCCGAGCCCCTCTTCGACGGACCCGTGCTCGAGGCAGTAAAACCAATCGCTCATGTGCCGGTCACGGTACCCATGCCCCAATCGAACGATTGTGGCTCGCGACGCGAACGGACCCCGGTACCCAGGTACCGGGGTCCAGCGGGTTTCGCGTCCGACTCAGACCATGTTGCGGGATTTGACGAATCTCCAGATGAGCAAGGCGATGATGGCGCCGATGATCGACCCGATGATGCCCGCCGGGCTGAAGGTGTCGTCGCCGGAGGAGACCAGGTCCCCAAGGAAGCCACCGATCAGGGAGCCGACGAGTCCAAGCACCAACGTGCCGCCGACACCCATGGGGTCGCGACCGGGTACGAGAAAGCGTGCCAGAAAGCCCGCCACCAAACCGATCAGAAGCCAAACGAGAACTGTTCCAAGCGTCATACTGCTGTTCCTCTCCGTTTCCTCCACCCCGGACGTGTGACCGGAGCTCCATTGCGAGCGAGTGTAATGAGGGCGGCCCTCGCCGAGCCGGAATCTCGTCCCTCAGTCGTCGAGCGCGGCCGACGCCTGATCGGCCCCTTCCTGCTCGTTGGCGTCCGCATCCACCACCAACGTGCCATCGGCGTTCTCGAGGTGAGCCCGCACGAACCAGTGAAACAGCTCCAACTCTCGAGTCTGGCCGACGATGACGTCCTCGCTCACCGGATCGAGATCGGCGAGTTCCTTCTGAGCATCGCGATGGTCGGTGATCAGGCCCCTGAATACCGAGTCCAACGCTCCGAGATGCTGGGCGACCGACCCCTTGCCGATGTCGTAATCATCCCATGAACGGACCTTCACGATATGGCCCGGTGTCCCGATCGGGGTGCCACCGAGCGTGGCGATCCGCTCTGCCAACACGTCGACCATCTCTCGGACGGCGTCGACCTGGGGATCCAGCATCTCGTGAACACCGATGAAGTGGGGACCGGTGACGTTCCAGTGGACATGCTTCAGGGTCAAGGCCATATCGATCAGACCGGCGAGCCGCTGCTCGAGGATCTCGATCGTTGCCTCCGAGTCGGCCTCGGACAACCCGGGAGTGGTGAACCCGATGGGCATGTGTTTCCTCCGTCTCACTTGCTTTGTCTTCCTCAACCGGACCCTACCCGGACCACCTGGTTGTCAAACTGGTGGCGTTCCGTGCCCGTTCGTTCTCGGCCGGCGACGATCGGCCTCACCGACTCCGTTGGAATTGGGTTTGAAGCTCTTGATCTCGGGGTACCTGTCAGCTGCCGACCCAAGGGGAGGTCCGATGGACCGCCAACCGATTCGAAGCTCTCGCATCCTGCGCTCCGGGAGGCGCCCCAAGACCGTCGACAAGCGTCGAGTGTGCGACGACTCCAGCTGTCAGACGATCCTGTCTCGGTACAACAAGAACACCACGTGTCACGTGCATACCGAGACACGCTTTCCGCGAGTGCGCGGCGCCTGAACCCCAACTCACAGCGAGAGAACTCACACTGAGAGGTTGGGCCGCATCATCCAAGCGACTCGCGAATGGCGTCGAGTGAGCGATTGAGCAGTCTCGAAACGTGCATCTGCGAGATGCCGACCGCCTCGGCGATCTCGGTTTGGGTCTGGTCCTCGAAGAAGCGCAGGTAGACGATGGTTCGCTCCCGCTCGGGCAATGCCCGCACGGCCGCCGACACGTCCGCCCACTGCCCCGTCTCCAGCACATCCGGTTCCGGATCGATCAGCAACGCTGCCAGCCGGGTCGGAGACTCGGGTGTCGCGGGAGCGTCGAGCGACCGGCTCCAATACGCGGCGTGGGCGGCCCTCGCCTCCACGACATCGGGAATCGACATGTCCAACTCGTCGGCGATCTCGGATACCGTGGGGCGTCGACCCAGCCGCTGCGCCATCGTCGCGGCGGCACGGGAGACCTCCATGCTCATCTCCTGGAGCGATCTCGGCACCCGCAGCGACCAGCCACGATCACGCAGCTGTCGCTTCAGCTCGCCGGAGATCGTCGCCGAGGCGTAGGCGGGAAATGCTCCTTTGGCCGGCTCGAAGCGGCTGAGCGCCTTCAGCAGTCCCAGCCGCGCCACCTGATCGAGGTCGTCCCCGGCGACCCCCTTTCGGCGGTAGCGCTTGGCGATCGACACGGCCAGATCATCGAAGCGTTCCATGACCTCGGTCCGGGCAACCGGATCCACTCGTGCCAGATCGATCAGTGCGTCGTCATCCAACGACCGCAACGCGGCGTTCGCGCCAGGCGGACGGATGTCGAAGCGAACCGCCTGCCCATCCTCTTCGACCAAATGGAACACGGCGATCTCGGAGAACAGTTTCGCCACCAGACGGTCGTCCAAAACCTCGGCGATATCGCCGTCCGACTCGACCCGTATGGAGACACTCGTGTCCGTCCGTTCGACCGATACATCGAGAGAGTCGTGGCGTGCCACCACCGCAGCGGTCACCAGTTCCGACGTGAGGATCGCCGCCTCCGCGGATCGAACCGGGTCGAGTCCGGCGTGTTCGGTCACGAACCGGCGCACCACCGAACCGACGCCCTGGTGGATGTCGAACGCCTGCTGGACACGCGTCACCGGACGGACCGACCGGTCATCACTCGGCGAAGGGATTGGAGGGCCGCACGTCGAGCGTGGAGCCGACGCCTGAGAGGTCGATCAGTCGGGCTACCGGGCCGGAACCCGCTGCCGCTACGAGCCGCCGGCCGGTCTCGGAGATCCGCTCGTGAGCGGCCATGATCGAACGGAGCCCGGTGGAATCCATGAAGGACAGCGCCGACAGATCGATGACCAGAACTTCGCCGCCCTGTTCGAGCCAATCTGCGAACGCGTCGTCCAGCGAGCCGACCGTCGCTAGGTCCAGTTCGCCGCGCAACAGCAGCACATCTGCGTCGCGGCCCTGCGTTCGGGTGATGAAGAGGCTCACGATCCGACTCCCGGGGAGAGAGAGATCGTACACCGGCGGTGGTGTCCAGCCGAGCGAGCCCCTACCCCTCAGGTCGGTCCCCGATCTCGAACCAGGCATGCAATGCGTGCTCGACGTGGCGCATACCCCAGGCGTCGGCCACGGCGTCGACCAGATGCAGCCCCCATCCTCCGGACTCGTCCTCACCGGGCCTCGAACTCGGAAGGAGCCGATTCCGTACCTCGAGGCGGAGGCCCTCACCGGAAACCGTTGCATGGAGCGAGATCACCTCTCCGACCGGTCCGTATCGCACCGCGTTGGTGACCAACTCGCTGGTCGCCAAGAGTGCATCGGACAACCAAGGACGCTCGCCGATGCACTCTCTCAGCAGCGTCCGGGCTTGGCCCGGTGCGTCGACGCCGGAGACGAGCCGATACGAATGTGTCGCCTCTTCGCCGGCTCCGGCGGCGCCGGCATCGGTCGGTTTCTCGGCGAGCATCGATCACCCGATTCGTGGAGGAACCCGCAGCGGCTCTACCCAGCCGCAGCACCGATCAAACCACGGCCCCCCACCACCGGGGTGGATTGCTAGGTTCAGATGCCAAAGGAGCACGACATTCCCGGTGGATCCGAGTACCAGGGACCGCCCGATTCCCTCGAACGTTACGCGTCGGTGGTCGAAGCAGCCGGCGAGTCGGTGAAGGGCGCCAAGAATCCCTACACGTCCCGCAATGGACACATGTTCAGCTTCCTCGACCGTGACGGCGCCATGGCGCTGCGACTGTCGGAAGATCTGTCCGACGAGTTCCTCGCCCGCTACGAGAGCGGTCCCGTCATGCAGTACGGGAGCGTCATGCGCGGCTACGTCTCCGTCCCCGACGAACTGTTGAGCGATACCGAGACGCTGGCTGGATGGTTCCAGCGCGCCTTCGAGTGGATCGGGACCCTCGAACCAAAGCCCACCAAGAAGCGTTCCTGACTTCTCGAAGCATGGAACGACGACTCATCGAGGGTCGGCCGGTTCTGGTCGTGATCGACATCCAGGGTGGTGCGCCCTCCGGTGGCGAGCCGGCCCCACTCCCGTTCATGCCCGGCTACCAACAGAACATGGATCGTGCACCGACACTGATCGAGAAAGCCCGCGAGTGCGGTGTGCCGATCGTCTTCTTCCAAGAGGCGCATCGCCGCGACCTGGTCGATTTCGGCCGCGAGTTGGACGGGGCCGAGGACGTCCATCTTCTCGAAGGTGACCCCGGTACGGAGATCGCCGCGGCACTCGGCGTCCGGCCCGACGACTACCGGATCACGAAACGGCGCTATTCGTGCTTCTTCGGCACGGAGTTCGAGATCTTGCTCAAGGGCCTGGAGGCAGACACGTTGATCCTGATCGGCGGCCATACCGACGTGTGTGTTCATTACACGTTCGTCGACGGGCACCAACACGACTACTTCTGCCGGGTCGTCGAGGACTGTGTGGCAGGTTCGAGTCTCGAAGCCCACGAGGCGGCGTTACGCGCCATGGAGTATCTCCAGACCGGCGCCCGGCGATCATCGGCCGAAGTCATCACCGCGTTCGAGGAGTATCGCCGTCGTTCCGAGGCGCAGACGCCCCCGCACCGTTGATGGCGTCGCCCCTGGTCTCCCACGCATCAACACGTGGTTGCGTCCCGTAACGTCCGGCAGGCTTCCGCCATGCGGGCGGGTCCGAGTTTGGTGACCCGCCGCCGCAACGAGTCCCTCGGCAGGGTGTGCAGATTGTCGAAGTTGGCGACACATGCGGTCGGAACACCATCGACGTCGGGAGTCAGTTGGAGCTCGGATACGACCCCGCGAGTCACACGGGTCAGGGCTGCGACGACCACCACACCGATCCGATCGGCGACGGGATCCCGGGTGAGGATGAGTACCGGACGGTCGCCACCGGGAGTCGCCGCGAACCAGATCTCACCCCGTTGCATCGGCCCAGTCCGACCAGTCCTCGGCGGGACCCCAGTCGGCGATCTCGGTGAACACTGCTTCATCTCCGGTCAGCGGCTGGTCGGTCCACGCCTCGACATCGTTCTCGGCGTGGAGCCGGACGAGGTGACGGTGGAGCGCCTCACGCAAGAGCTCGGAGCGGTCGACGCCGAGCCGCTCCGCCCACCGCTGCGCGTCGGCCGCCTCACCAAACTTGTCGCGCCACCAGGCGAGGGTGCGGCCGAGGGATCGGATCTCGGCGACGTCGTCTCGCTACTGGCATTCGTGGGAGTCGCCTTCCAGGACCGTCCATCGGACGCCGCCGAATTCCTGGTCGAGCCGGGTCGGAGCCTCGAGACGACCTACGTGCTCGACGACGACTCCGGGGCTGCCATCGCCCTGGGCGTTCGCGGCGTACCGGACACGGTCTTCATCGACGCCGAGGAGGTCATTCAGGGGCGCATTCAGGGCGAATCGGACGCGCTGCTCCTGGCCCAGACCACCGACACGGTGCTCGCAGGTGACACCCCCGGCGATCGGGTGATGGGAGAGGTCTAGGCCCGCCCGGACTGACTAGTCACCCCGACGGCTCGAAGAACCACCCTACGGACCGGGACCAGACGAGTACGTTCGGTGGTGGGACTGGGGCAGGACGGCGATGGAGACACCGAGGCAGGAATTCCGTCGTGGACGCCTCGAGACCGAGGTGCGTAACCGCGGTCCACCGGGGCTGGAGGCAATTCGACGACGTCGATGGGGGCATCGACTCGTCCGACCGCGACGGCACATGAATCAACTTGCGCTGCCGTGCGGAATCGGTGAGCCGGCGGCGCGTGAATCTCACTCGCACGATCTGATGATCTCGTAAGGCCCGACCCTCGATCGACGACACCCCTTGGAGCACACGAGAGGAGTCATAGGCATGAGCATCATCGAACGAGCACGGAGAGGGAGGCGGGGACCAGCGTCGGTGGTCGCACTCCTCATGATGCTCACCACACTGTCGTTTCCCAGCGTGGCCTCGGCCACGCACCCCGAAGCCAGTCTGGCGGGCTCGGACTTTGAGATCGACGAAGACGCCAATCTCAGGCTGGACGACGCCGACCCCAGCGTGGACTGGGGCTCGCTGGCCCACCCCAACGGACCCGAACTACGACAAACGGACGCCGATACCGGTCAAACCGACGACTCCTACAAGGGAGGTGTCAAGGAGGACACCGAGTGTCCGGCCGAGACCACCGGCAGTATCCCCAACAACAAGAGCGACCTGCTCACGTTCCACGTCTACGAGGAGCCGGGCAGTGGCGGGCATCCGGGCTTCTTGAACCTGGCGTGGAGCCGGGTGTCGGACCCGTCCGGCACGACGCTGATGGACTTCGAGTTCAACCAGTCCACAACTGCGTGCACGACCGGCCCGAACGTCGAGCGGACGACCGGTGACCTGCTCATCGAGTACGCCATCGACCAGGGCGGCGCGCGGGCCGACATCTCCGGTCGGTTCTGGACCGGAACGGCATGGGGCGACCCGATCGACCTCGACTCCGGCACCATGTGCGGAGGAGGACCCTGCGCAGCCGGGACCATCAACCAGACGGTGATTCCCGCCGGCGAATCCGACGGCCTCGGCGAGAAGCAACCCCGGACCTTCGGTGAGGCGCAGATCGACCTTCGGCTGATCTTCGACGACGAGAGCTGCACCTCCTTCGGAAGTGCGATGCTCAAGAGCAGGTCCTCGACCTCGTTTACGTCGCAGCTGAAGGACTTCATCTCGCCCATCCCGATCGACCTGCAGAACTGCGGCAACGTGATCATCCGCAAGCAGACCGATCCTGACGGTGCGACGGTGCTGTTCGACTTCGACAAGGACTTTGCCACCGACCCGGCATCGAGCGACACGTTCTCGCTGTCCGACGACGGCGTTCAGAACTACAACGACACGGTCTTGTTCGGCTCCGGGTACACGGTGTCGGAGAACCTGGCGAACCTGCCGGCTGGATGGGACTTCGTCGACGTCAACTGCGACGACAGCACGGGCGTAACGCCGCAAATCAACGGCGCGGTCGTCACCTTCGACATCGACAGCGACTCCGATGTGCTCGACTGCACGTTCAGGAACCGGGCACGCGGCGACATCACCGTGGTCAAGCGGACGGTCAACGCCACAGGAACCTTCGAGTTCACTTCGAACACCCTGTCGCCGTCACCGTTCGAGCTGACGACGACCGATGTCGGCGAGGCGGGCCAGGACAGCACCAACTTCGACGACCTGGCACCCGGGACGTACGACGTTGCGGAGTCGACGCCGCCGACCGGATGGGAGCTCACGTCTGCGACGTGTGACGATGGCAGCGATCCCTCATCGATCGGCCTCAGCGCCGGCGAGAGCGTGACGTGCACCTTCGTCAACACTGCGACGGCCTCGTTGACAGTGGTCAAGCAAACTGGGGTCACGACCGGCTCGTTCGACTACACGACGTCGGGCGGGCTCGATCCGTCCACGTTCACGTTGACCACCACCGATGTCGGTGCAGCCGGCCAAGACAGCCAGCCCTACCCGGGGATCGCTCCCGGCGACTACGGAGTCGCCGAGACGGTACCAATGGGATGGAACCTGGACAGCGCCAGCTGCGACAACGGCGACGACCCGTCTGCGATCACGCTCGGGGTGGGAGACGACGTGACGTGCACGTTCGTCAACAGCCCGCAGGAAGGCGCGATCGAGATCACGAAGACCCGCAAGCATGCGGCCCTCGGTTCGGGCGACCACCCGCACGAGGGTGTGACGTTCACGATCAGCGGCGGAAGCCTCGCTGCGCCCGTCGACGTGGTCACCGACGCCAATGGCGTGGCCTGTCTCGACGGGCTGCTGCTCAGCCAGTTCGCCGGCGACTACTCCGTCGAGGAAGACGTGCCGCTCGGCTACGCAGCGGACGGCGTCACGACGAAGACGGTCACCGTGACGGCCGAGTCGAGCTGCGGTGACGGCAACGAGGCGACCGTGTCGTTCGGGAACACTCCGCTGACCAACGTCACCGTTTCGGTCGACTCGCAGGTCGACGGCGGGACCGCCTCGACCATCGTCTGCACCGACTCCCAGGGCAACCAGTCCAGCGCAAGCACCGGAGCCGACGGCGACGGGCAGGTGATGGTCTCGGACCTGTTGCCGACCGACCCGACGGTGACGCTCACGTGTGAGATCACGATCGACCCGTGATTCATCGCTGACGGACACCGTCCACACGAAATAGGGCCACGACGGGGTGGGGCATATGCCCCACCCCGTCTCTACCACGCATCGAGACCCGACAGTCGAGATCGACAGGAACTGGGTATCAGCGTCAAGCCGGGATCTGTGACGGTCGAGGCCATCGCCGAATCGACCGGGCCGCGAATATCCCACCGGCGTGTCCGCCCGTCCTCGCGGTGGCTCGACCCATCAGCGAGCCTCTCTCAGCTATCTGCAAGAGCGGCTGAGGGCTACCAACGCGACATGCTCGAACGGGTTGCCGCAGCGGACCGGCGCGTCCCGCAGGCCGGCCGTCAGACCCACGCGGGGCAGAGCGCCGATCTTCTCAATTCGGAGGGGGGATCGCCACATGCCGAGTAACCAGCGTCGGGAGGACCGTGCTACCAAAGTCGACGCGTGGTGGGGCGGTCAATGTGTACCAGGTGATCCCGTCTTTGGAGACGTACCGGTTTGCGGGTCTTGACGAGCTGTCCGAAAGGATCCAACCGCCGATCGTCCCTGTCGGGCCTCCCGGATTCAGGGGGATATTCGAGAAAGGTCGCCAGGTGAGTCCCGCGTCTTCTGATCGGTAGATCATCGGGTCTTCGGTGACCGTTGGAGCTCCTCTCCCTTCACTCAATGCCCGCCGGTTCACCAGCAGGAGCAGGCCTCCTTCAGATTCCACTGCGTGCGGCCCGAAGTTGTTCTGCGAAACGCCGGTGGTGCCTTCGCCGCCATCCCACGCAGGCAAGCCATCCACATCGCCCTCGAACCTCCACGATGCTCCATCCGAGGAGGACCACAACTGTCGCAATCGCGTCTCGTCGTTGACTCGCTCCCCGATCGGCGGCACAGGGTCGTTGCTGCGCTCCGGATCTTCCACGATCTGCCAGAAGGTGTCGTCGGCGACCCAGGACCATGCGAACACGGCGGTCTCGAATGCTTGGTTGTCGACGCGCTCGAAGCTTCGCCCTCGGTCGTTCGAAACCCACAGCTCGTCCGCTTCTGGCCAGTGGAACGTCGCCACGATCGTGTCGCCGATCCGAAGGAGGGTTGTCCAGTTGGTGCTCAGGCCCGGCTCCAGTGGCAGCCCCCCGCTCACCGGGTCCCAGTCGATGCCGTTCTCTGAGACGTACAGTCCCTCTGGCCAAGGCAAATCGGTGTCCAGTCCCCAATACAGGCCCGCCGAATCCGAAACGAGATGTGGCCCCGGCTCCCCGAAAGCTGTGAGGTCGAACTGGCGCTCAACCACAGCCCAGCCGAGATCGAGGGCTTCACCCGCCAGGATCGGTTCGGGATGATCCAGCGAGGACGGATCGGCGGGTGAGACGGTTGGGCCGACATCGGGCACGACAGCGGAGGGCGTCACCTCCGGAATCGCGGCAGTAGAAGGAGGCTCGACCGCAACCGGACCCGCAGGATCCGCCGTTTCGCCGGGCGCACTGACCAGCATGAGCACGACGACGGCAGCAATCGTTGCCAAAGCTACAAGCACCGAGACCGGGCGACTGAGGAGCCGATCTCGGCCCGAGGAGACGGGGCTGGCCCCGATGACCGGTCGGTCCGGCTCGAGTACGCCCAGCACGGCTATGGGCCTCTGGGCTGCGTCCAACGCCCGGAACTGTCGACTCAGCAAGTCCTCCAGTCGGTCGCTCATCGTTCGACCCCCAATGCCTTTTTCAGCTTGTTCATCGCGCGACGCTCATGGGACTGCACAGAACTTCTCGTCAACCCCAGCAATTCCGCCACGTCCCCGAAACGCATCCCGAAGCCATGGATCATCGCCACCACCGTCCGCTGTCGGTCGGACAGCGCTCGCAACGCCGGCTCCAGACCAGGTTCGATCCACGGAATGCCGACCGACTCCTCGACCGTCCACCGGCTCGAACTGCGACGCGATCCACGGGCGATGTTCTGACCGACTCGAAACAGATAGCCGACGGGGTTGTCCATGCTCTGAACACGGTTCCAGTGTTGCCATCCGTACACCAACGCATCCCACGTTGCGTCCCGACCGAGTTCCATGCCGAAACCTGCGCTCAACGCTCGGCGAAGCTGAGGCTCGGCATCTGCAAAGAAGAGCGCGAAGGCCTCCTGCTCGGCGTCGGTTCGGTTCGACTGCTTCACCTTCATCCTCGTATACACCCAATAAAGGGGGTAACACGCCCAGTCTGTATGACAAACGAGTCAGATCCATTCGCCGTCAAGCCGGATACGAGGCTCGAGAGGTCAGCGACAAAGAGGAGATGGCTGCGGCTAGGAGTGATCGTCATGACGAATTCGCCGGCGTCTTGGGCAGAGCACGCCGAGGAAGACGCAGTCCGAGACACTTGGGGCGCGGATCGACGAGACCTCTGGCTCGCTGATCCCTGGTCGACGAGATCCTGCCAATGCCGAGCAATCGCGCGCGTCGCTGACGCGACATCGGTTGCCAGTGGGCCGGGCAGGACTTGAACCTGCAACCAACGGATTATGAGTCCGCTGCTCTGACCTGATTGAGCTACCGGCCCTGTGGGGGAATCGTAGGATCGTGGCGGTCAGGGACGCCGGAAGTCGCCTGGGACTCGCGCCACCGCCACATCCACCGGACAGGCGTTGATCAGCCCGGCCGCCACCGCTCCCAGCAGCACCATCTTGGTGGCTCCCGCCCCCCGACTGCCGGCCACCACCAGGTCGGCGGCCGTCCGCCGAACGACCTCGTCGACGGTGGCGATCGGCGGGCCGTCGATGACCATCGGACGGGCCTTCGGCCAGCGGGCTGCGAACTTCTCCAACGCTTCCGCCGCCGCCTTCATCCGGACGGTTCGCGACGACTCGACCTCCTCGGGGAACATGCCGGTGTCGAGCATGTGATCGTCGAACCGGGTGGGAAGGGAGTACACCAGCGTCAGCTCGGCGTCCGGCGCCATCCGGCGGCTCAGCCCCACCGCCCTGGCGGAGGCCTCCGACATGTCGACGGCCGCCACCACCCGTCGATAGTCCGCTCGGGGCTGCCGTTTCACGACCAAGACGTCGCACCGTCCCGCCGCGGCCACCAGTCGGGTGGTGTGACCGATGCTCATCTGGTCCACGGACGACGCGCCCATGACGGTCAATGCGGCGGTCTTGCCGGCCCGGGCGATCTCCCACGCCGGTGACCCCTTCACCGTCTGCACCGAGACCGGTCGGTCGGTCCGACCCTCCAGCCAGTCGGCGACCCCCTGGGCGAGTCCTTCGCGGTGATCGCGGAGACGTCCCGACAGCGACTCTCCGATGAAGGCCTCTGCCATCGGTTCGACAACGTGGATCAGGTGGATGCCGGTCTCCCACCGTTCGGCGAGAATGCGGCTTCGGTCGGCCACCCGGCGGCCCATCGGTGTCAGTTCGATGGCCGCCAGCACGTCGGCCACGCCGTCTCCTTCCTGCGTCGCTCCGGCACTCTACCGATGGTTGGGCCAGAGACCCGAAGGCTCATGCTGCAGGGCTGCGTCCAGGAGTCGGCGATACTCCACTCGGTCCACTTCCACCGCTCCCAGCGTCTGGAGATGATCGGTCGCCCACTGGACATCCAACAGCCGACCGCCCGATGCCCGCATCCGCTGGACCAGTCGCAGAAGGCCGACCTTCGACGCATCGCTCACTCGATGGAACATCGACTCGCCGGCGAACAGGCCTGCCACGCCGACGCCGTAGAGGCCACCGACGAGCTCGCCGCCCAGCCAAACCTCCACCGAGTGCGCCCACCCCAACCGGTGCAGCTCGATGTATGCCCGACGAATGTCGTCGGTGATCCACCCCCCGGGTCGCGACTCGTCGGCACAGGCCCCGATCACCTCCTCGAACCGCTGATCGGCCGTCACCTGAAATCGGCGGACCGATCGCCGAAGCGACCTCGACACCTTCAGGCCGTCCAGCGGTATCACGCCCCGACGGTGCGGCGACCACCATGCCAGCGGACCGTGGGGCAGGTACATGGGAAACAGCCCCACCCGGTAGGCGGCGAGGAGCGTGCCCGGGGCCAGGTCGCCACCGACCGCGACCACATCGTCCGGCCCCGCTCCCAGCGGGTCCGGGAACTCGTACTCGGAGGCGGGGAGCTCGACGGGCGCCACCCGCGTCACGCTACCGCTCGGCGCATCAGTCCTTCACATCCGGGCCCGAGACGCCGATACCCTCGAATGAGATGGCCACCCACGACGTCCGCAATCAGGCTCCTCCCTTGGAGGACTACAACGTTTTCACCAGCGACCCGATCCTGAGTGACGCCGTCAAACGGGAAGGCGGCTCGTGGGGGCACGAACAACTCACCGAGTTCGGAAGCTTGGTCGGGTCCGCCGAGTGTTATGCGATGGCGGCCGAAGCCAACCGCTATACCCCGGTCCTTCGCAGCCACGATCGGTTCGGAAACCGAATCGACGAAGTCGACTTCCATCCCACATGGCATGACTTCTTGGCACTGTCGGTCAATCACGGCCTGCATTCGCTCCCGTACGAGCACGGGCCCGGCGACGGCGGGCGCGTGGTCCGCGATGCCCTGTTCTCGGTCGTCAGCCAGGTGGAGGCGGGGCACGGCTGCCCCATTTCGATGACCACGTCGGTCGTCCCTTCACTGCGGACCAATCCGAGCATCGCCGACCAGTGGGAACCCCGAATCCTGTCCCGGCACTACGACAACCGGTTCATCCCCGCCCCGCAGAAGTCAGGTGTGCTGATGGGAATGGGTCTCACCGAGAAGCAGGGCGGCTCCGATGTCCGAGCCAACACCTCACGCGCCGAGCGCCGCGGCGACACCGAGTACCGCATCACCGGCCACAAATGGTTCACGTCCGCACCGATGTCCGATGCCTTCCTGATGCTCGCCCAGGCCTCGGGTGGGTTGTCGTGTTTCTTCGTCCCGCGGTTCACGCCCGACGGTGAGCGCAATCGCGTCCGCATCCAGCGGCTGAAGGACAAGCTCGGGAACCGGTCGAACGCCTCCGCCGAGATCGAGCTCGAAGGGGTTTCGGCTTGGCTCGTCGGAGAGGAGGGTGCGGGGGTCCCGACGATCATCGAGATGATCAACGGCACCCGAATCGACTGCGTCGTCGGCTCGGTCGGGATCATGCGCCAGGCCGTCGCCCAGGCGGCGTGGCACGCCGAGCATCGGACCGCCTTCGGTTCGCACCTCATCGACAAGCCCCTCATGCAGAACGTCCTCGCCGATCTCGAGGTCGAGGTGGAGGCGGCGACGTTGATGATGACCCGGCTCTCCGGAGCCTTCGACCGAGCAGGGGTGGATCGCGGCGAGAAGAGCTTCAAGCGCATCGCCACCCCCATCGCCAAGTACTGGGTCACGAAACGCTGCACTGAGGTCGTACGCGAGGCGATGGAGTGTCTCGGCGGCAATGGCTATGTCGAGGAATCGATCCTGCCGAGACTGTTCCGTGAGTCACCGCTGAACGCCATCTGGGAGGGGTCGGGCAACGTCATCGCTCTCGATGTCCTGCGGGTGGTCGAGCGCGAACCGAACGCAATCGACGTCTTCCTGGCATCGCTGGAGATGGCCCGCGGCGTCGATCGGCGCCTGGACGGAGCGCTCGATACATTGATGCCGGCCTTGGAGGATCGCACCGCGGCCGATGCCCGCCGGCTCACCGAGATGCTCGCGATCGTGTGGGGAGGAGCGCTCCTGGTGAGACACGGAGACGAGGACGTCGCCGACCTCTACTGTCGGTCCCGGCTCGACGGGGATTACGGATCGCTGTTCGGAACGCTGCCGCCGGTTCCCGCCATCAGTAGGGTCTCTCGACGAGCGGTCCCCGCCGTCTGAACACCGGGGCCGCTCGGGCGACTCGCCCGGGTCTCAGGGAGCGTCCATCAGCTCCGGCTCCACGTGCGGCGTCGGCGGATCGGGCGGTTCGGCGACCAACTCCACTCGGACCAGGCAGGTGTGAGCGGTCGAGCCCTGCGACAACCCCGATGTCGGTCGGTCGGCCGTCAGGACGTTGGGGTTGCCGTGGCGGCACACACCCTCAGGGTCGGGGTCGAACCATGCGCCGGTCGCCAACACCACCACCCCATCCATGACGGACTCGTCGACGACCGCTCCGGCCATGCACGCCCCTCGATCGTTGAATATCCGGATCACGTCGCCGTCTGTGATCCCGCGAGCGGCGGCATCCGCCGGAGCCAGCCGAGCCGGTTCGCGGCCGGCCACCTTGGCCGCTCGACTGGCGGCGCCGAAGTCGAGTTGCGAGTGGAGGCGGGTGGATGGCTGGTGGGACACCAGATGGAGCCGGCCGGTTTCGGCTGCGCCGAGCCACTCGTAGGGCTCCATCCAAGCCGGGTGTGGAGGGCAATCCGCCAGTCCATAGCCGGCGATGGTCTCCGACCACAGCTCGATGCGGCCGGATGGCGTGTCCAGCGGGGACGCGTCGGGGTCGGCACGGAATGCGCTCAACAACACCTGGCGTCCGATTCCATCGGGCCGCCTGTGGAATCCGTCGATCCGAAGCGTGTCGAAATCTGGCGCGTCCGGATCGGTCCGTCGATAGTCCTCCCACAGCTTGCGCACCCAATCCTCGGCCTTCCGACCCTCGGTGAAGCCATCACCGGCTCCGAGGCGACCGGCGAGATCGCTGAACACGTCGTAGTCGTCACGCGCCTCACCGGGAGGCTCGGCCACCGGCTCCATCACGAACACGTGGTCGTCGGACGATGCCCCGCCCACGTCGATTCGTTCGAGCGACGTGGTCACCGGCAAGACGATGTCTGCTCGTCGAGCGGTCGCCGTCCAGTAGGGCTCGTGGACGATGACGGTGTCGGGCCGCTCCCATGCCCGGACGAGCCGGTTGAGCTGTTGGTGATGATGGAAGGGGTTGCCGCCGCTCCAATACACCAGCCGGATGTCGGGGAAGGTGAATGTCTCGCCGTCGTAGGTGAAGCTCGCTCCCGGGCGCAGCAGCATGTCGGCGATTCGGGCCACCGGGATGAACTCGGCGATCGGGTTGTCTCCCCGAGGGAGCGATGGAAGTCGCCGGCGAACGGCTCCGCTCCCAACGGTGCCCACCGCCCCATAGCCGAGGCCGAATCCGCCCCCGGGCGATCCGATCTGGCCGAGCACCGCCGCCAGGGCGACGACCGACCAGAACGCCATCTCCCCGTGATGCGCCCGCTGCAACGCCCACGCGGCGTTGATCATCGTGACCTGACCGGCCATCTCCTCGACCAACCCGCGGATCCGATTGGCCGGGATGCCGGTGATCGAGGCCGCCCACGCCGCATCTCGAACGACACCATCGGACTCGCCGGCGAGGTACGCCCTGAGCCGGTCCCAGCCGACGCAGTATCGATCCAAGAACGCCCGGTCGGCGGCACCGGTCGCCTCCAGCTCCCACATCATCGCCAGCATCAACGCGGTGTCGGTGTTCGGTCGGATCGGAATCCATTCCGCCGCCAACTCGGCCGACGTGTCGTCGGCGAGCGGTGAGATGTTCACGAAACGAGTCCCGCGACCGGCCGCATCACGCAGCAACCCCGGGGTCACGTGCCGCCCCTGACCGCCGTACTGGACCTGTGAATTCTTGGCAGGCACTCCGCCGAAGCCGACGAAGAGATCGGTGTGGTCGGCAATCACGTCGAGCGAGGTGTGGGCCGCCTGAACATCGTCGAAAGAACAGCCCAGCACGTGCGGGATGATGACCTCGGCCGCCGCCAGGCTGTAGGTGTTCACGGAACGGACGTAACCACCGATCGAGGTGAGGAACCGGTGGATCTGCGACTGGGCGTGATGGAATCGACCCGCGGACGACCACCCGTAGGAGCCGCCGAAGATCGCCCGATTGCCGTACGTCGACCGAATGCGCTCCAACTCGGTCGCCACCAGCTCGAGTGCCGTGTCCCAACCGACCTCGACGAAGGGTTCGGTGCCGCGGCGATGCGTCTGTGAGCCGGCTCCGGACTCCAGCCAGCTGCGTCGAACCGCCGGCCGCAGCACCCGACAACGGTCGTTGTCGACGAGTGAATCGCCGATGGGCGACGGAGCGGGATCGTCCTCGAAGGGGTGTACTCCCACCACCCTGCCGGCTCTGGTCTCGATCCGGTAGGCACCCCACTGCGTGAGGGTGAGCCGGCGGTCGTTCACCGGGCGGCCTCGGCCACGGCTCGCAGGGTGCCAACGTCCAGCGAGCCGATCGCGATCGCTGCGACCCCGGAGTCGTCCCATGCGGCCAACCGGTCGGCGATCCTCCCGGCGGGGCCTACGAGGGAGATCTCGTCGACCAGCTCGTCGGGGACGGCGGCGATTGCGCCGGCCTTGTCTCCGGCCAGGTACCGATCCTGGATCTCGTCCGCCGCCGACTCGAATCCGTATCGGACTGCGAGATCGTGGTAGAAGTTCTTGCCCTTTGCTCCCATCCCACCCACGTAGAGAGCGAGCTGGGGCCGGAGTTGGTCGCGGGCGGTGTCCACGTCGTCGTTCAGTGCCGCCATCACCGTCGGGACGACCTCGAACCGGGCCGCCTTTTCGACCTCTCCCGAGGCCTCGAATCCGGCGTCGAGGGCGTCACCGAAGAGTTCCGGGGCCCGTTCGGGCGAGTAGAACACGGGGAGCCACCCATCGGCGATCTCCGCCGTCAGCCGTACGTTCTTCGGCCCGATCGCCGCCAGGTATACGGGGATGTGAGGATGCGGAGCTCCGATCAGTTTCAGCGGCTTTCCCAAACCGGTTGCATCCTGACCGTCATACGGGATGCGGTACTCGACGCCCTGGAAGGTGAGCGGCTCGGTCCGGGCGAGGACCTTCCGCACGATCTCGACGTACTCGCGTGTCCGGGTGAGCGGCTTTCCATATGGCACTCCGTGCCAACCTTCCACCACCTGTGGACCGGAGAGCCCCAGGCCCAGCCGGAACCTGCCCCCGCTGAGATCGTCGAGGGTGGCGGCGGTCATCGCGGTCATCGCCGGCGTGCGAGCCGGCATCTGGAAGATGGCGCTGCCGATCTCGAGATCCGAGGTGTGGGCGGCGATGGCTGCAAGCACGGTCACCGCGTCGGCCCCGTACGCCTCGGCCGCCCACACGCACCGATACCCGAGCTGCTCGGCCTCGCGGAGCAGTGACGGGTCGGCAGCCAGCGCCGGGCCCCAATAGCCGATGTTGAGATCGAGACGCATCCATACCTCGCGCTGTTTCGTTCAGAGTCCTGAATCTTGGCACAAGAGCGCCGACAGGCACCCATGAGGAACCCGACCGCCGTACCGCCGGGGGGAGGGGACGCCATACCGCCGCGGCGCCAATGGAGGTTGCCAGCACATGACCGCCATCGACACCTATACGGCCGTTCCCGAATCCGGGCACGGGCCGGGAGTTCTCGTGTTGCACGAGACCTGGGGCCTCACCCATGACATCCGCTGGGCGGCCGACCGCCTCGCCGGACTCGGATACGTGGCGGTGGCTCCCGATCTCGAGCCGTTCATGCGCGGTGTCGGTGGCGCGATGACACAACTCGCCGCCGGTCGCGGACCACTGATCGAGGCGGCTCTCCGGTCCCTGGACGCGCTGGAGGCCTCACCACTCGTCGACGGCGATGGCCTCGGCGTCGCCGGGTTCTCGATTGGCGGTTCGTTGGCGATGCATTGCGATCGGCACCCGCGCGTCTCGGTGATGTCGGTCAACTATGCAATGGTCCCCCGGAAGGCGTTCTCCGAACGCGTCGTTCCGGTCGTGGCGAGCTTCGGCGGCGCCGACCGGCTTCTCCCCCGGGCCGGTGCAGCCCTGCGACGCCGCCTTCATCGCAGCGGGACACAACACGACTTCCTCGTCTATGGAGGGGTCGGCCATTCCTTCATGACCCCCATCGGAAGTCGAAGCCTCTCGAATGCCGGTGCGATGCTCGGACTCCGATACCGGCCACTCCCCGCCAATCACGCATGGGACCGTGTCGAGAGCTTCTTCGCCCGCCACCTCGATCCAGCAGTCATCGACACACCCGCCACCCTCACTCGCCTGCGCCTCGCCGGCTGACACTCCCCCAGCCGTCCCTGAGACACTCAGGGACACGGTCGGGCGATCCCCCATGGTGGCGCCGAGCTTCGCTTCGTACGTTGACGGCATGACACGAGCACACACACCGCCCCATTCGCCGCTCTTGAGAGCCGAAGGAGTAACCAAGACGTACCGGACGGGGACGGTCGAGGTCGAGGCCCTCCGAGGAATCGATCTCACCATCGAAGCCGGGGCGTTCGTCACGGTGATGGGTCCCTCCGGCAACGGCAAGACCACGCTCCTCAACTGCCTGTCCGGGCTCGACGACATCGACGGCGGTCGGGTCGTGGTCGACGGGAACGACATCCATGCCATGAGCGACCGGCGACGCACCGCCCACCGGGCCGCATCGATGGGCTTCGTCTTTCAGGCGTACAACCTGATCCCGGTGCTCACCGCGGCCGAGAACGTAGAGCTCCCGCTGTTGGTGACCGGCGTGAGGCCCCGAGATGCTCGGAATCGCGCCGATGAGATGCTGGCCAGAGTCGGACTCGGGGATCGATGCAGCCACCGCCCCAACGAACTCTCGGGCGGCGAGCAGCAGCGCGTGACGATCGCCCGAGCGCTGGTCGCAGAACCGGCAATCGTGTGGGCCGACGAGCCCACCGGCAACCTGGACGCCGAGACTGCAGCCGACATCCTGTCACTTCTCCGGGAGGTACACCGACGCGGTCAAACCATCGTCATGGTCACCCACGACCCGAGCATCGGGCGAATGGGTGAGCGATTGGTGATGATCCGCAATGGACTGGTCTCCTTCGACGGTGATCCTGCCGACCTGGCGACCCCCGTCGGTGCCATCACCGACTCGGCGGTGGCATCATGACCTGGGCGTTGCTGACGGTCTCCACCCTCCTGCTGCTTCCGGCGGTGGTCGACGGAATCACCAAGCCGAATCTGCGCCGCTTTGCGTGGCGGAATCTGACACGACGGAGACTGGAAGCGGGCTTGGTGACGCTCGGCACGTTGCTGGGAACCGCCATCATCGTGGCCTCCCTGGTGGTGGGCGACACCATCGAAGACGCTGTGCAGAGCCTGGTGTACACCAGCCAGGGACCGTTGGACGAGGCGGTGACGGTGGAAGATCCGGCACAGCTCGGGGCCCTCGAGTCGGCGATTCGCTCGGCCGACATCGACGGTGTCGACGGCGTCGCCTCGATTCTCTCCATGCCGACCGCGGTGACGACCACCGGAACCGACGCGATCGGGCGGCCGCAGGTCTGGGTCGCCGAGATCGACTTCGACGAAGCACGAGCCTTCGGTGGGGATCCGGCCCAAGCCGGGTTTGCCGACGCCGGAGCCACCCCGTCCGAAGGAGAGGTCGTACTGACCGAGTTCGTTGCCGATCCGCTCGGGGCGACGGTCGGTGACGAGCTGGTCATCCATGCGTACGGAACCGCCGAGCGGGTCGTCGTTCGCGACATCATCGATCGGTCGTCGCTGGCCGGATGGAACCATGCCTACGTGGCGCCGGGCACGATCACCGGTCTGTACGATCCGGCCACCGCCGGACTGGCGCAACCGCCGCGAGCCGAGGTCGTCGTCTCCAACCGCGGAGATCTCTTCGAGGGGGCCGCTCACTCCGACGCCGTGGTGGCGGCATTGGAGACGGCGACCGCCCATCTGAGCGACGTGGTCGTGGACCCTGTCAAGGCCAGCACACTGGAAGCAGCCGAATCGGACGGAGCCGAGTTCACCACGCTCTTCTCCGGCATCGGTGCATTCGCAGTGATCGCCGGCGTGCTCCTCATCGTCAATCTCTTCGTGATGCTGGCCGAGGAACGCAAGTCTCAGCTTGGAACGCTTCGCGCGATTGGATTCCGGCGGCACCAAGTCGTCAGAGCGCTCGGGATCGAAGGCGCCGTCTATGCAACCACCGCCGCACTGGTGGGAACGGCCACCGGAGTCGGCGTCGGATGGGTGATCGTCCAGGTCATTCGCGGCATCTTCTTCGAGGAATCCTCGTTCCTGGACATCGGGTTCGATGCGGACCCGGCATCGCTGCTGTTGGGTGGCTCCATCGGCTTTCTCATCTCGATGGCGACCATCTGGCTGACCGCCACGCGTATCGCCCGTTTCAACGTGATCGCAGCCATCCGAGATCAGACCGCTCCGCCACACAAACGAAGCACCCTTCGCTCGATGCTCGTCGGGGCGGTCGGAGTCCTGGTCGGTGTCGCCGTGACTGCACTGGGCTTCCAACAGGAGATACAGGCGGCTCTGGTGGCCGGACCTCCGATCGCCGCGTTCGGCGCAATCCCCCTCGGACGGCTGCTCGTTCCGGAACGCGTGGCAACGACGATGCTGTCGGCGGTCGCGCTGGGCTGGGGGGTCCTGGTCTTTGCGATGGTGCCCGACATCATGAATGAGGCCGGAATCGAGGTGTTCGTGGTGCAAGGAGTGGTGCTGGTCGCGGCCGCCGTCCTGATCTCGAACTCTGCCCGACGCGCCTGGTCGTTGGTGGTCGACGCCAGCAGCCGGCTCGGCGCCGGCCTCTCGACCCGCCTCGGGCTGGTGTACCCCACCGCCCGCCGGGGCCGGACGGGGTTGTTGCTGGCCATGTTCTCGCTGGTGATCTTCACCATCACGTTCCTGTCGGTGTTCTCGGCGATCTTCGGCCAGCAAACCACCGGCTTCGCCGACGAAGCTCGTGCCGGTTACGACATCACCCTGGCGTCGAGCGTCGTCAACCCGGTCGAGGCCGGGGATCTGCTGGCCATCGAAGGCGTCGCCTCCGCTTCGGGATTCGTTCAGGCATTCCCGGAGTTCGAAACCGACGACGACCCACAACGATGGGCGCTGACCGGCTTCGACGAGTCCCTCCTCGCGTTCTCCTCACCGACCCTCGGCCAGCGATCGTCCGAGTACGAGACCGACGCCGACGCCTTCCGGGCCGTTCTCGCCGACCCCGACCTCGTCATCGTCAACGACTTCTTCCTTCAAGACGACGGTGGCCCCGGGGGCGAGCGAGTGGGCGTGGGCGAGACGGTGACCGTGCTGAACTCGGTATCGGACGAACGACACGAAGCAACGGTGGTCGGCGTCCTCGCCAGCGACTTCCCCTTCGCCGGGGCATACATGGGCAGCGACTTCGTGTCGAGCTTCCTCGAACAGGAGGCACGCCCGGGACGCTTCTACGTCGCCGCCGCCGACGGTGTCGACCCCGAGGAGTTGGCCGGACGGCTCAACGCCGCCCTCATCGGACACGGAGTGGACGCCGCGACGTTCAGCGCCGACGTGGAGGCAGAGGTGAGTGAGACGGTGGCCATCTTTCGACTGTTCCAGGGTTTCCTCTCCCTCGGTCTGGTGATCGGCATCGCCGGCCTGTCCGTCGTTCTGGTGCGGGCGGTGCGCGAACGCCGCCGGAGCATCGGGGTGCTGCGAGCGCTCGGATTCCCCGAGAAGACCATCCGGCGTTCGTTTCTGGTCGAGGCGTTGTTCCTGGCCGGCCAGGGCGTCGGCATCGGCATCGGGCTCGGGCTCCTCACCGCCTATCAGGTGATCTTCAAATCCGACACCTTCGGTGAGTCCGACTTCGCGTTCGTGTGGCCGTGGACTGCCTTGGGAATCATCCTCGTCATTCCCACGCTGGCGGCGCTGGCGGCCGCACTCGGACCGGCAGCACGCGCTGCTCGCATCGCCCCGGCCGTCGCCCTCCGCACCGAATGACCGGGATCGATCGGAGGCCTGACCTGCCGGCGGGTCAGGCCTCCGATCATCACAGCGTGCAGCGCAACGACCAGTCGTACGAGTCGAACTCGACAGATGGCCGGCGGGCTTCGATCCACGCGACCTCGTGCGGATCCAGCCAGGAAGCGAGGGCGGTGAGCGTGGCGTGTCCCGATACCGGCAGGAATGTCGGCATGCGGTGTGGTCGCACGAAGTCCGCTCCAAACCACTGGAAGACACGGGACAGGTCGACCCGCTCCCGCTCGACATCGATCCGCAGACCTCCCCCCGCCAGGAATCCTTGCATCTGTTCGGAGAGTTCCCGGTCGAGATCGGCTCCCGTGAAGGGCGTCGACCGCAAGGTGGGACAGGACACCGAACCACACACGAGGGCGCCGTGGATCCGAGGATCGCGGTATCGCCGGATCTTGGCGTGCTCGATGGCATCGAGGGAAAGGGACTCACCGCTCACCGACACGATGGGGCGGCTGAACCCACCCGGCACCCTGAGAACGGTGTCGACGCCCTGGTCCTCGGCCGTGGCCGCCAATCGCAGCGCTCCTGCGTTGTAGAGGTTGAGCCAGTAGGCGAGGCTCTCGGAGCGGGTGAGGGAATCGGGTTCGACCTCCGCCAATGTCTCGACGTATGCGACCAACTCCCCCCGAACCGCCTGCAGCGAGTTGGCCGGGTGGTCACGCATGTGGGCGAGCACGTCGCCGAGCAGGGTGTGATCGAGCGGGTGTTTCGATTCGCTGTCGAAGCCGGGTGGCGCAACCGTGGCCAGCGACCTCAGGATCGACGTCAGCGCTCGTGTCGCTTGCAGTGCGTTCATGACGCACCCGTCAACGGTTGTCGGCGTTGCCGGATTCCCGGCGACGTCACATGTCGAAGTCGAACCCCTCGAAGTCCTCGAGGTCGGTGACCTCGGCCGCCGGCGGCGGGGTGATCTCGACCGGAAGCCCGTGGTCGGCGAATCGCATCGTCAGCACCATCGACTCGAACTCGATGTCGTCGGTGGCGCCACCCTCGTCCATAGAGATCGACAGGCGCACCAGGTTGCCGGCCGGGTCGATCCACAGATCCGATGCCAGATCTTGGGGTGTCACTTCTTCGAAGGCATCCAGATCGGATCCGACCGCCTCGGCGGGGACGACCACCCGCAAGTGCCGCAGATCGACGCCATCGACGCGCTCGACACCGAGATCTTCGACATCGGCGGCGTTCTGTTCGATCGCCTCGACCAACGCATCTGCGTCGTCGGCATCGATCGGCGCGTCGGCTCCGGCGTCACCCATCTCGTCGGCGGGAACGGAAACCCAGGGTGTCTCGATTCCAAGGAACAGGTTGAACAGACCGATCTGGAGGTAGCCGACGTCTCCCACCTGCATCATCTCCATCTTCCCCAACTCTGCCGGGATCGGTTCCGTTTCGAGCTCGGCGAGGAACGACGTGAAGTCGACCGAGACGGAGAAGTCTCCGGAGGTTGCATCCTGAACCATCTCGAATGCCATCTCGAGTTCGCCCGACGTCGCCTCGGCCACACCGGACAGCGTCATCGACATCGAGGTCCGCGCAGGCGGCGCCGATCGCATCCGCTCGAATGCACTCTCCAGCAGCGCCGCCGACCCGTCCTCGGGTACCGAATCGGGTGGGTTCGACGTCGTCGGCGATGCAGATTCGGGAAGCGGGACCACCGGCACGACGATCGACGTGGTGGTGGCGTTCGTAGTGGAGGGTGCCGAGGTCTCGGTGACCGGTGGTGGGCTCGCCGTGATCGACGGTGGGGGTGATGCCTCGGAAGTGACCGACTCCCGACTCTCGGGCTCGGCGGGAATCACGTCACCGCCATCGGGAAGTGGACCGCCACCGCTTCCGCAGGCCGCCAGGACCAATGTGAGGACGACTGCGATCGCTTTCAGAGGCCGGTGAGAAGTCATGGGCATGTCGTCGACATCTCGGCCGAGAATCTGAAGGACCCGACCGGGCTACGGCGCTTGCCGGATTGGAGCCGATCCAAAGACCGCCTCCGGTTCGTGGCTGCGGCGGCGACGAGACCACCGATTCTGGCGACGCCGGTGGGACCCGATTCGCGATGATGTGTCGATGACCTATGCAGACGTCTATCGCCGCTCCCTCGAGTCTCCCGAACAGTTCTGGGCGGACGCCGGAGCCGGGATCGACTGGATGCGGACTTGGGACCGGGTTCTGGACGACTCGGCCGCACCCATGTACCGATGGTTCCCCGGCGCCGAGCTGAATACGGCCTACAACGCCTTGGACCGGCACGTCGAACGGGGACGAGCCGATCAACCGGCGTTGATCTACGACAGCCCGGTGACCGATGTCGTTGCAACGTTCACCTTCCGGGCGTTGCGCGATCGCGTCGCCCGCTTCGCCGGGGGGCTCCGGCGACTCGGCGTCGGGCCCGGCGACCGGGTGATCGTGTACATGCCGATGGTCCCGGAGGCGGCGATCGCGATGCTGGCCTGTGCCCGCATCGGGGCCATCCACTCGGTGGTCTTCGGCGGCTTCGCCGCCAAGGAACTGGCGGTCCGCATCGACGATGCAACCCCGAAGGTGATCGTCACGGCGTCGTGCGGAATCGAGGTGACCCGGATCGTCGCCTACCAGCCGCTTCTCGACGCCGCCATCGAGCTGGCGTCTCACAAGCCGGATCGGGTCGTCATGCTCTCCCGCCCCCAACACCCGGCCGAGCTCCAACCGGACCGCGACATCGACTGGCACGATGTCGAATCTGCGGATCCCGCAGACTGCATCCCGGTCTCGGCCAATCACCCGCTCTACATCCTCTACACCTCCGGGACGACGGGAGTGCCCAAGGGTGTCGTCCGGGACAACGGGGGCCACGCCGTGGCGCTGCATTGGTCGATGCGGAACCTGTACGGGGTGGAACCGGGTGAGACCTACTGGGCGGCGTCGGACGTCGGATGGGTCGTGGGCCACTCCTACATCGTGTACGCCCCGCTCCTGGCCGGGAACACGACGATCCTGTACGAGGGAAAGCCGGTCGGGACTCCGGATCCTGGAGCCTTCTGGCGAGTCATCTCCCAACACCATGTGTCGGCGTTGTTCACCGCACCCACCGCGTTTCGGGCGATCAAACGCGACGACCCGGACGGGTCGCACATCGATCGATATGACCTCTCGACCTTCCGAACCCTGTTCCTGGCCGGAGAACGTTGTGACCCCGACACGCTCCACTGGGCGGAGGACAAGCTGGGCGTCCCGGTGATCGACCATTGGTGGCAGACGGAGTCGGGCTGGCCGATCGTCTGCAACCCGATGGGGATCGAGCCGCACACCGTCAAGGCCGGCTCCGCCGGCAAGCCGGTCCCCGGATACGACGTCCAAGTGGTGGACGACGATGGCCGGCAGGTTCCGGACGGAAACATCGGCTCGATCGTCGTGCGGCTCCCCCTGCCGCCGGGGACGCTCCCCACCCTGTGGAACAACGACGACGGGTACCGCCGTTCGTACCTCGAACGCTTCCCGGGCTACTACCACACGGCGGACGCCGGCTTCGTCGACGAGGACGGCTACGTATCGATCATGAGTCGCACCGACGACATCATCAACGTGGCGGGCCACCGACTGTCGACCGGTGCGATGGAAGGCGTCGTTGCGGCGCACCCCGACGTTGCCGAATGCGCCGTCATCGGTGTCAACGATCAACTGAAGGGCCAGTTGCCGGTTGGCCTCCTGGTGCTCAAGGCAGGTGTCACCCGCCCGCACGAGGACATCGTCTCGGAGGTGGTGGCGATGGTGCGCGCCGAGATCGGACCGGTCGCCGCCTTCAAGACTGCCACCGTCGTCGACCGTCTTCCCAAGACCCGTTCGGGGAAGATCCTGAGACGAACCATCCGAGCGATCGCCGACGGCGAATCGTGGTCGATGCCGGCGACCATCGACGATCCGGCGATCCTCGAAGAGATCGGCACCGGGCTGAGCGCGATCGGCTACCCCCCGACCGACGGGCCGTGAACCGGAGGGCCGGTTCGGGTAAAGAACCCAAAAGGCAGGTTCTTGCACCGCCCGATCGAATGAAGGGACACGGATGAACCGGCAAGCGGGAGAGGTTGGTACCGCCGGCCACTCGGTCTTCGGCGTCGTCCACCTCCTGACGATCCCTCGGGACTGCCAACAACCCGCCGCCCTCGTCCGGGCCGAGATCTCGCGACACCATCCGCCGGCGATCGTGGTGCGCGTCGACGGCGAGTCGGAGGCCGAGACGCTGGCCGCCCTTGCCGAGCGGCTCCCACAGATCGTCGTGGATTATCGGTGGCAGCTGCGCGTCGACGACGACGTTCCCGATCTCGTTGGCGAACGACGACCTCGGGATGCCGAACAGACCGGGCCGGAGCCGGCGGGCGCCTGATTCAGAGCCGTCCCACCGACAGCGCCGCACGGACGCGTGGCGCGACCTCGGTTCCCAACAGCTCGATGCATCGAAGGACTTGATCGTGCGGCAGCGTCCCCACGCTGATGTGCAGCATGAAGCGTTCGATCCCCAGGACGCGAACCCAGCGGACGATCTTGGCGGCGACCCGATCGGGGCTACCGATCACCAGTGACCCGGATGGGGAACTCATCACCTCGAACTGATCGGGAGTCATCGGCCCCCAGCCGCGTTCTCGACCGAGCAGGGTCATCGACCGCGCATAGGAAGGGAAGTACTCGCGAGCGGCCATCTCGTCGGAGTCGGCAACGTATCCGTGGGCGTGCACGGCCACGGGGACAGCCGAAGGGTCGTACCCGGCCTCGGCCAGCGTTCGACGGTGCAGGTCGGCCAGCACGGCGAATCGAGCTGGATCTCCACCGATGATCGCCAGCGCCATCGGCAGTCCCCTCCGGCCGGCGCGAACCACCGACTGAGGGCTCCCACCCACCCCCACCCAGACCGGAAGCGGCCGTTGGAGCGCTCTCGGATAGACCCCCATGCCTTCGATCGGAGGACGGAAGCGTCCCGACCAGGTGATGTGCTCGTGGTCTCGGATGGCGAGCAGCAGGTCCAGCTTCTCGGTGAACAGCTCGTCGTAGTCGTCCAGCGAGTACCCGAAGAGTGGAAAGGACTCGATGAAGGAGCCACGCCCCACCAGCAGCTCGGCTCGACCCTTCGACAACAGGTCGAGCGTGGCGAAGCGTTGGTAGACACGCACCGGATCGTCGGTCGAGAGCACCGTCACCGCGGGTGTGAGCACGATCGATTCGGTGCGGGCTGCGGCGGCGGCCAACACCACGGCGGGGGCCGACGATGCGAAGTCGGGACGGTGATGCTCACCCACCCCATACACCGACAGTCCCACCCGCTCGGCGACCTCCACCTCCTCGAGCACGTGGGCGAGGCGATCAACGGCGCTGATCGGCGCCCCCGACTCCGGGCCCGGGAGGGTCTCGGCAAAGGTGGTGATGCCAAACTCCATCACGAAACGGGCAAGGGGTCAGTAATCGATGCCGCGCTTGGCGGCGATACCGGCATCGAACGCGTGCTTGATGTTGCGCATCTCGGTCACGGTGTCCGCCCGATCCACGAGCTGTTCGGGAGCATCACGTCCCGTGAAGATCAGGTTCACGTGCGGAGGGCGGGTGTCGATCGTTTCGAGGACGTCGACCAGGTCGATCCATCCCCAGTTGATGGGATAGGTCACCTCGTCGAGCACTACGAGGTGATACCGGCCCGAACGGATCTGCTCGCCCGCCCAACGCCAACCCTGGCGAGCCAGTTCCTTGGACTGCTCCATGTCTTCGGAGTCCCAACTGAACCCATCCCCCACCGACCACCAGTCGACCCCCAGCCGGGCCGCGATCTTCTCCTCGCCCACCTTCCAATCTCCGGACTTGATGAACTGGACCACGGCCACCTCCCAGCCTCTGGCCACCGCCCGGAGGAGGGTCCCGAAGGCGGCCGTCGATTTCCCCTTGCCGTCTCCGGTATTGACCAAGACCAACGAGGTGGCTCGGTCGTGGCCGACGGGTGGCGCTTCGGTCGGAGGAGTGTCTGACACGCACGGGAATCTACCCGCCTCTGGCGGGGACGACACGGACCACGGTGGCTGCCCCCGGCTGGCGACCGACTCCCGACCGGTAACGTCGAGGCGGTGGCCGACCAGCTCTTCTTGATCGCCGCCTCGCTCGTCACCTCGGCGCTGGGAGCGATGGCGGGCATGGGAGGAGCGATCCTCCTGGTTCCGATCTTGGTGGTGTCGGGAACCTCTGTCGCACAAGCTGCCCCGCTCGGTCTCGTGTCGGTGGCCGCCCTCTCCGTGGCGGCGGGACCGCGACAACTGGAGGAGAGACTCGTCAACCATCGGATCGGGGTCACCACCGAGCTCGCCGCGACCACCGGGGCGGTTGTGGGCGCGATCGCATCGAATCGGATTCCGAATCGGGTGTTGGTGTGGTTCTTGGCAGCGGTCGCCCTGGCGGCCGCGTTGGCGGGGAGTCGTCGACAAGACGTGCGCTACCCACCGCACCCCGAATGGGGTGCCGGGGATGTCGGCGAGAGGATCGGAGCGTTCCGAGGTGCGTACCCCTTGGGGGGTGGCGTTGCTCCCTATCGACTCCGGCGCCTTCGGTTGGGACTGGGCCTCATGGCGGGTGCAGGATTCATCGCCGGCACCGCCGGTGCATCCGGCGGTTTCATCAAATCGCCGGTGACCTCGGAGGTGATGCACGTCCCGACGAAGATCGCGGCGGCGACCACCACCTTCACCATCGGAATCACCGCCGCGGCGGCGCTGAGCGTGTTCGCTGTGCAAGGCCGAGTCGAGCCCACCGGCTCGGCGGCCATCATCATCGGAAGTCTCGCCGGTGGGTGGATGGGCTCGGGCGTTCAGGCTCGGCTGTCTCCGAAGGTGAGCCGTTGGACGATGAGTGGGCTCCTGGTGATCGTCGCCTTTGTTCTGGTGGTCTTCGCATGAGTCCTTCCGGCGACCATTCGATCGGTCCTCCACCTGAGTCGCTGCCGGTGTCCGGAGTCGTGGGGCGGCGCCAGCGAGCCGCACTCAGGACGGTCATCTGGCTGGCCATGATCGGCGCCACCGCCGGGCTGGCGACCCCCGATCCGTTGGGTTCATGGTTGAGCACCGCCGCAGTCGCTCTCATCGCGGTGTCGCCGCTGGCGCGAGTCGGCTGGTTGGTCGCCCGATGGCGCCAGGAGCAGGATCACCGGTTCGCCCTCGTCGGTCTCGCCCTGCTGGGCATCGTGGCGGTCGGTGCGATGCTCACCTGGCTCGGGGTGGGCCGCTGACCGCTCGATGACCGTCACCCGGCGGTGGTCACTCCTCGGCGAGCCACTCATCGCGCAGGTGGCGCCGGAGCATCTTGCCGGTCGTCGTTCTGGGCATCTCGTCGATGAATCGCACCTCTCGAGGCACTTCGTGAGCACCGAGTCGGGTGCGAACGAGCGAGCGAAGCGATTCGGCCAGCTCGTCGCTCGGCTCCACACCGTCGGCGAGAACCACGAACGCCACCGGCACCTGCCCCCGGGTCGCATCGGGTGCACCGACCACCGCCGCCGTGGCGACCGATGGGTGTCCGAGCAGCGAGTCCTCGATCTCTCCCGGGCCGATCCGGTATCCCCGAGAGTTGATCACGTCGTCGGCGCGGGCGACGAACCACAGGTACCCGTCGTCGTCTTCCCGGCCGAGGTCGCCGGTCAGGAGCCAGTCCCGGTCGTACTTGGCAGCCGAGGCGTCGGGATTGCGCCAATACTCCAGCATGAACACCGGATCCGGTCTCCGTACGGCGATCTCGCCCACCACCCCGATAGTCGGCTCTCCCCGGTCGTCGAGCACTCGCACATCGTGCCCGGGGATCGCCCGCCCCATGGAACCGGGACGAACCCCCCAGACCGAACTGCAGTTGCCGACGGTGAGGTTCGCTTCGGTCTGGCCGTACCCTTCGTTGATGGCCGCTCCCAATGCGGTTGTTCCCCACTCGAGCATCTCCTCGCCGAGGGACTCGCCCCCGGTGAACACGGCCCGGAGCGTGGTCCGGTGCCCCACGACGCCCGCAGAACGCATCATCTTGAGGGCGGTCGGCGGGAGAAAGGCGCAGGTGATGGCCTGGTCGTCGATCAGCCGGATCGTCCGCTCGGGGTCGAAGTCGGCGTCGGTGGTGACGACGCACAACCCGTAGTACCAGGCCGGAATCAACGAGTCCATCAACCCCCCGATCCAGGCCCAGTCGGCCGGTGTCCAGTGGATGTCACCAGGCTGCGGCGAGAACTCGTAGTACAGCTCGAAGGCGGGAAGGTGGCCGATCAGTGCTCGGTGGGCGTGGAGCGCACCTTTGGGCGGTCCGGTCGTGCCCGACGTGTAGATGAGGAATGCCGGGTCCTCGGCATCGGTGTCGACCGGCCCGAGCACGTCCGATCCCTGGCGGACCAGCTCCTCGAAACCGGGATGGCCGGTGGCGCCACCGACGACGACGATGGGAGTGCTCCGATCCTCCACGGCCTCCACCACCTTCTCCAGCTCTTGAGCAGTGGTGAACACCACGCGAGCCTCGGCATCGCCGATTCGATATCGCAGGGCATCCGGGCCGAAGAGGGCAGCGAGCGGCAGTGCCACCGCCCCGAGCTTGTAGACCGCCATGTGGATGACCGCCGTCTCGAGCGATTGCGGGACCACGATTCCCACCCGGTCGCCACGTGTCACCCCCATTTCTCGGAGCGCATTGGCGAGCCGGTTCGACATGGCGCGGATGTCGCCGAACGTGTGGACGCGCCGCGACCCGTCCACGCCGACCGAGATCAGAGCCGGCGAGCGCGGTGGCTGATCGTCGCAGCAGACGACACCGATGTTGAAACGCGACGGGACGGTCCACCGAAACGCGGCTCGGATGGCCTCATAGGTCAATCCCGGGCGGGGTTCGATCAGACGCCGGCTCGACATTGCCCCAGGATGACACGATTTCGACATGCTCCCGGCTGGGGCCGAGGTTCAGGTTCGCTCGGGCTCGTCCGCCGCGGTTCCGTCCAGCGACTCGTCGAGGGTGGCGACCGCCTGCTTGTAGCGACGGCGAGCCGCGCCCCGCTTCTCGTCGATCGCAACGATGCCGACTTTGCCGTGGTCGGTGACGGCCCCCATCAGGTGGAAGACGAGACCTCGCTGCGACGTGGCGTCGTAGTGCAGATCCTTGTAGACCGCCAGGTCGATCAACTCGGCCGGCATCATCCCCTGATAGGCGTCGCGGACCAGGTTGTCGGTGGCGTAGTACGTCCGGATGTCCCCGGTCGGCGTGCGAAACACCCCGGTCTCCTGGTCGTACGTGCCGTTGGTCAGGAACTCCAGCATCAGGTACGGCAACGTGGTGCCGCCCTTGCGAAGGTTGATCTCGATCGCATGATGTCGCCATCGTCGACCCTTGCGGGTCGACACGAAGTCGATTGCGAACCGCCCGATCACGCCCCGATCTCGGAGCACGGCCCCGACTCGCCTTCCGGCGTCGTGGAGGCTGGCCCGGTAGGCCGCCCGGGCCGGGAACGTGCAACCGAGGAACACCTGGTCGCCCGCACCTCCGAGTACCTGGTCGTGGGTCGACACGAGTTGGATCGTCCCCACCGGATCGATTCTGACCTGAACCGACGGCGACCGCTTACGTTCGCCGGCGATCATCGCTTCCACGATCCCGCCCATCGTGGTCAGCTTCTCCAGGAAGCGCTCGGGGGTCTCGCCGGCGGCGACACATCGCATGTTCTCGACGCGCCGGTCAAACTCTTGCGGCGATGGATCGTCGGCGAGTCCCTTGAGCGAGATCACTGCATTGCCTTCTCCCGAGAACCCCTCGTTGAGCTTGAGGACGGCCCGCTTCAGGTTTGGTTTCCGGGCATGCAGCGCTCGGAGTGCCTCGATGACGTCGGCGCGATCTCGAAGGAACTCGAAACCGTCGGGAACCCGGAGGCCGCAGTCCCGCAAGAGCTGCCTGCCGGCCGACTTCGAACCCAGGTTGGAGTGCGCGGGATCTGGTGCGTACATCGGAATCCCGAGCTGAACCGCCAGTGTGCGCTCGGCAGCCGTCGAGCTGAAACAGGTGAGATGGGCAGCGGCCGGGTGGCGGATCGCCCGGCGGATCCGATCGATCAACATCGGGCGTCGCAGCACCTTGTCCGTCAGGGGCAACAGAGTGGGGTCGTCGACACTGAGCATCGTCAGACGCTGCCGCGCATGTCGAGCGGGAATGCCGGGCAGGAGATGGAGGTAGTAGTCGACGATCGCCGGGTCGACGGTAGAGCTCGTGATGTAGATCAACTGCGTGCGAGGCAGCCGGAGCAGCATCAGCAGACACAGCATCCGCTCCTCGTAGTGGGCGACCCCGTCGATCTTCGCCAACTCCACCGGATCCAGACTGAGCGATGGAACGACCACCACCGTGCGCGGAGCCTTCGGATCGCTGAAGACATCTCGAAACATCGCAGGGAATCCAGCCTGGATCTCGGCGAAGGCGGAGAGCTCATCCGGAGACCCGGGGGTGGGGGTCAGGTGGGGGGAAGGGCCGGTCCGGAGGTCGACCATCATCTCCGGATCGGTCCGAGTGCCGGTGTCTGGGTCCATGTGCATGCAGACCCGCTCAGGTGACCGTGGCGGGTGACCATCGCCTCGATGGGACACCCGGCACGATGCCGTCGTCGAACACAACCCTGCGCATGACGATCCTGTTCCTCCGGTCTGCGTGCCCCGAACCTATCCCAGCCGAAGGCGATGCGCTTCGGGACGATCGACCAGATTCTCAGGCCGTTTGGCAACGATCGTTCGTTCGGAACGACCGTTGCCGGCTTTTTATCACCTCAGACGGCCGGAATCGACCATGTACAGGTCGCGAGAACGGGTTGCATCGGTCCGGCGCACCACCGATCCGCCACCGTCGTCCGGCACTCGCCCCCGTTCTCGCGACCTAGACGGGCCCTTGTGGGGCCCGTCTAGGTGATAAAAACGGTGATCGACGACGTCAGGGGGTGCGTTCGAGGACGCCTCGGTCCGGGTGGTAGACGCCGGGGGTGGGACGGCTGCGGACGACCTTCTGGAACGGCCGGGTCAGATAGCCCAGGGGAAGGGTCACGATGTGGACCAGGCGGGTGAATGGGAAGATGACCAGGAACACCCAGAACGACACCACGTGCGCCTGCAGGGCGAAGGGAAGCGTCCCCACCACGGAGACATCGGGCTGCAGAGCGAACAACGACCGCAGGTAGGGGACGAACACCGCCGTGCCCCAGAACGATCCCCACCGGTACCCCATCGCGATCCACACGCCGGTGATCACCTGAACGAGGATCACCCCGAGGACGACCAAGTCCATCGGGGTCGTGACCGCACGAATACGCGGCGCAGTCAATCGCCGCCAGATGAGCATGATCAGCCCGAAGAGGGTCCACAGGCCCAGCGCGAGACCGGTCGCCTCCAACAGGTACAACCGGAGCGGAGCTCCGTTCCACAGTTCGAAGCCTCTCGGCACGATCAACGCCAGCAGATGGCCGACCAAGATCAGCGAGATCCCCCAGTGGAATGGGACCGAACCCCACCGAAGCCGGCGGCTCTCCAACAACTGGGATGACAACGAAGACACGGTGAAGGGAAACTTCCGCCAGCGAACCACCGAACCGACGATGGCCGTCACGACGGCCACATAGGGAAAGACGACGAACAACAGCTCGGTCATGCCTTGGCTCCTTGCGCGGTGCGGAGCGTCTCCGAGACGGCGGCACCGGCCGCCGCCAGGAGATGCCGGTATGGGTTCGACGGCTCGGCCTTGCGGAGGGTCCGCTCCATCTTGTCGATGGCGTCCGGCAACACCTCCACGAGATCCTCGAGGGGTCGGTCGGTGGCGGCGAGGTAGCGAAGCACCGGCGCCAGGTGATCGGGCAACTCACCGCCCGTCTCGACGCCGGCCCGGCGCTGCTCGCCTTTGAGGTCGGCCATGAACTCGCCTCGCCGGTAGTTCTCCCCCCAGATGACGTGGCCGACATAGGGGACGAACAGGGGTGACAGATCGAGGGTCCGGGTGTGCAGCTCCTCCCAGGCGCCCAAGTCGAGCCGTGCAACCGCCTCGAGGAACGCTGCCAGCTCGCTGCGAGCAGAGCCCCGATCGAGCACTTCCACCTGCGAGCGCAACCCGTTGACCGTTTCCGGTCCCGGATAGGCAAAACACTCGGCAACCAGTTCGAGGACGTCCATCACGCCCCCCGAAGCGGAGGCTGGAGGTAGCCGAGACCGGCCTCGCCCTTGTGGGCGAGCGGGTCGCGAATGTCCTCGATCGACATCTCCCGGTGATACGGCGGGAACACGAAGCGCTCCTCGATCGTGGGCTGGGTGGTGAGCCGGTAGATCGCCTCGACCTCCGCCTCGTTCGTCCCGGCCGATTCGAGCAGTGCCAAGGTGGCATCGTCGATGACCCCATCCACGCTCTGACGACGCTTGTAGATGCGCACGGCCAGCATCTTCCGCAGCACCGCCCGGATGACCTCCTCGTCACCGACCGAGAAGAGGTTGGCGAGGTACTTGACCGGCAGGCGAGCCTTGTCCAGCTCGTCGAACAGCTCGAAGTCGACGCGCTCGGGAGGAAGATCCAGTCGCGTCAGACTGCGTTCGATGGTGGAGACGACCGGCGACAGCGGCGGGATGTAGAACATCATCGCCATCGTCCGGTACTCGGGGTGAAGCGGCAACGCCAACCCCCACTCTTTCACGAACCTCCAGGCCGGAGACCGACGGGCGGCTTCGATCCAGTCCTTGTCGATACCGGACGCCGCCGCGGCCGTGACGACCGACTCGTCCCAGGGGTCGAGGATGGCGTCGAGTTGTGCTCGGAGCAGGTCCTCGTCGGGCGCCGCGGCCGCCGTCGAGATCGCATCCTGGTCGTACAGGAGCACCCCCATGTAACGAATCCGCCCGACGCACGAGTGGGCACACGCCGGCGCCTGCCCGGTCTCCATCCGGGGAAAGCAGAGGATGCACTTCTCGGACTTGCCGCTCGCCCAGTTGTAATACACCTTCTTGTAGGGGCAGGCGGCCACACACATCCGCCATGCTCGGCAGGTGTCCTCGTTGACCAGCACGACGCCGTCCTCGGCCCGCTTGTAGATGGCACCGGACGGGCAGGCGGCCACACAGGCGGGATTCAGGCAGTGGTTGCAGATCCGCGGGAGGTAGTTGAAGACGACGCGCTCGATCTCCTCCATCTGGGCGCGCACCTCGTCGTCGACTCCCTCCAGCGACACATCGTTGCGGGCGTAGATGTCGGAGCCACCGAGGTCGTCGTCCCAGTTGGGTCCGGTCTCGATCTCGATCTCGTCTCCGGTGATCATCGAGATCGGCATGGCGGTGGGCTGTTGATCGCCCTGCGGGGCATCGAAGAGATCCTGATACCGGAAGGTGAACGGCTCGTAGTAGTCGTCCAACTCGGGGAGCGCCGGATTGAAGAAGAGCCTCGTCAACGCCCGAGGCTTCGACTGGAGCACCAGCTTGAGGCGCCCCTTCTCGTCCCGATGCCAGCCACCCTGGTAATGCTCCTGGTCCTCCCACCCGGTGGGGTATCCGGTCCCGGGCCGGGTCTCGACGTTGTTCCACCACATGTACTCCGCGCCCTTGCGGTCGGTCCACAAGTTCTTGCAGGCCACCGAGCAGGTGTGACACCCGATGCACTTGTCGAGGTGGAACAGCATGCTCATCTGAGCTCTGACACGCATGACAGTCCTCCTCAGAACTCTGGCCGGTCGACCCGGCGAACGTATACGAAGGTGTCACGGTTGACCCCCGTGGGCCCCCAGTAGTTGAAGAAGTAGGTGAACTGGGCGTATCCACCGCTCATCAACACCGGCTTGAGTCGCGCCCGGGTCAGGGAGTTGTTCATCCCCGCCCGCTTCTTCCTCCGGGGAGAGATCGGGATTCCGACGGTCCGCTCGGTGGCGTGATAGACGAACACGGTGCCGCGGGGGATGCGGGACGAGGTGATCGCTCGCTGCACGAAGACACCGTTGTCGTTGTACAGCTCCACCCAGTCGTTGTCGGACACGCCGAGGTCGGCGGCGTCCTTGTCATTGAGCCAGATCGGATACCCGCCCCGCGACAGGGTCATCATCCGGTTGTTCTCGGAGTAGGTCGAGTGGATCGACCACTTGCCGTGCGGAGTGATGTAGTTGAACAGGCGTCCACCCTGGCCTTCGGCCAGGCTCTGCTCGGTTTCGGACAGCATCGTGTGGTCGGGCCGGGGTTTGTAGACGGGCAGATGCTCGCCCCACGCCAAGTACCGATCGTGGTCCAGATAGAAGTGCTGTCGCCCGGTCAGCGTTCGCCATGGAACCAAGTGCTCGACGTTCAGCGTGAACGGGGCATAGGCCCGGCCTTTGGAGACGATCGCCGACCACGTGGGGGTGGTGAGGACCCGGCGAGGTTGCGCGACGATCGCAGCGAAGTCGAAACGCGCGTCACGCTGCCCGTCGCCCAGATGCCGGAGCGCTCGACCGGTCTTCTTCTCCTCGGCCTCGAATGCCCGATACGCCAACTCACCGTTCGACGCCGGATCGAGTGCGAGGATGGCCTCGCACACCTGGCGGTCTATCGCCAGCGACGGCGTCCCTTCCGCCTGCCGGCCCTGACGTCGTACCAGCTCGTCGTACATGTCTTCCACCGGGATCTTCAACCCGTGGGCGGCCACTCCGTTGGCGCGAACCGCCGGGCCGAGTTCCGCCATCCGCTCACCCACCTTGGTGTAGTCACGGCTGACCACTCTGAACTTCGGCATGGTCTGGCCGGGAATGGCCTCCACCTCTCCGGCCCGCCAGTCGGCTGCCGTGGGCTGGGCGAGCTCGTCGGGCGTGTCATGCTGCAGCGGCAGCATGACCACATCCTCGACCGGGTCGGGGAGATGAGCGGAGGCGAGCCGCGAGACCTCGTCGGCGAGGCTGCGGAAGATCTGCCAGTCCGATCGAGACTCCCAGGCCGGGGGCACCGCCGCCTGCATCGGGTTGATGAACGAGTGCATGTCGGTGGTGTTGAGGTCGTCCTTCTCGTACCACGTGGCGGCCGGCAGCACGATGTCGGAGTACAGGGCGGTCGTGTCCATTCGGAAGTTCAGGTCGACCACCAGATCCATCTTGCCGATGGGTGCATCCGGGCGGACGGTGACCTCGGCCACCCCATGATCCTCCGGCTCCGCCGCCACCGCGGTGGAGTGGGTGCCCAGGTAGTGCTTCATGAAGAACTCATGACCCTTGGCCGAGGTACCGATGGCGTTGCCACGCCAGATGAACCAGGTGCGGGGCCAGTTCTCCGGTGCGTCGGGGTCGTCGATCGCGAACTGCACGTCGCCGTCCTGCAGCCCGTCGACGACCTTGGCCACCACCTCGGAATCCGACGAGGCGCCCCGCCGGCGCAGGTCACGCGGCAGATCCAAGGGGTTCTGGGTGAACTGGGGGAAGAACGGCAGCCACCCCATCCGGACGGCCCGAGCCTGGTGGTCGATCGTGTGGTCGAACCGCGCCTCGCTGGTCGAGGCGGGCAGCGAGTCGTACTCGCGATATCCCCGCTCGTAGCGCCATTGGTCGGAGTGGACGTAGTGGAAGCTCGGAGTGTTCTGATGTCGGGGAGCCATCCCCCAGTCGAGGGCGAAGGCGATCGCCGCCCACGATGCCTGGTTGACGACCTTCTCCTGCCCGACGTAGTGGGCAAGCCCACCTCCGTTGACACCCACCGAACCGGTGAGCATGAGGCCGACGATCGCCGACCGGTAGAGCAGGTTGTTGTGATACCAGTGGTTGGCACCGGCTCCGATGATGACCAGGTTCTTGCCCTTGGTCAGCTCACCGTTCCGTCCCCACTCGCGAGCGAATCGGATGACGGTGTCACGGTGAATGCCCGTGTACTGCTCCTGCCACGCCGGCGTGTAGGGGACGTCGGCATCGTCGTAGTCGGTGGCGTCGAAGCCGCCCAGCCCGCGGCCGACTCCAAAGCGCGCCATCACCAGGTCGAACACGGTCGTCACCTCGACCACCCCGTCCTCGGTGGTGATCCGACGGACCGGGACCGCCCGGCGAACCGGTGTCGAGCCACCGAAGTCATCCAGTTCGACATGACGGATGGCGTCGTGTTGATCGACGAAGCTGAGGCGGGGGGAGATCTTGTCACCCACGACCGCGTCGGACAGCTCGAGGTTCCACAGGCCCTTGGCCTCGTCAGCCCAGCGGTAGCCGATGGTGCCGTTGGGCATGCGGGGCTCGTCGGCGGTGTCGTCCCACATCAACAGCTTCCAGTCGCCGTGCTCGACCGTGGAGTAGGTCGAGAGCCGGTTCGCCCTGAGCAGCCGATCCGGGCCGTTCTCGCCGACTTCGACGAGGAAGGGAAGGTCGGTGTACCGGCGGACGTAGTCCTCGAAGTAGTCGACCTGTCGATCGCGGTAGAACTCGGTCAGGAGCACGTGGTCCACGGCCAGCCAGAAGGCGGTGTCCTGTCCGGGGTTGGACGGAATCCACCAGTCGGCGTACTTGGCCACCTGCGAGAAGTCGGGGCTGAAGACGGCCAACTTGGCCCCGGCATGGCGGACCTCGGAGATGAAATGGGTGTCCGGAGTCCGGGTCATGTTCAGGTTCGATCCCATGACCGCCACGAATCGGGAGTTGTACCAGTCGGCGGACTCGTGGACGTCGGTCTGCTCACCCCAGATCTCGGGAGACGCCGGGGGGAGGTCGCAGTACCAGTCGTAGAAGCTCATGATGACGCCACCGATGAGCGACATGAACCGTGACCCGGCGGCGTAGCTGATCTGGGACATCGCCGGAATCGGAGAGAAGCCGGCCACACGGTCGGGGCCGTAGCTCTTGACGGTGTGCAGCACCGAGGCCGATGCGATCTCGAGCGCCTCCTCCCAGGTGATTCTGCGGAATCCGCCCTTGCCCCGTGCCTCCTGATAGCGGGCCCGCCGCTCGGGGTCGGACTGGATGATCTTCCAAGCGGCCAGCGGGTCGCCCAGCGCTTCGAACTTGGCCTGACGCCACATGTCGACCAGCACGCCCCGTGCGTACGGGTACTTGACCCGGATCGGGCTGTAGAGGTACCAGGAGTAGCTGATCCCCCGCTGGCAACCGCGTGGCTCGTAGGGAGGGAGACCCTCCTCCAGCTGCGGATAGTCGGTGGCCTGGAGCTCCCAGGTGACGATGCCATCCTTGACGAAGACCTCCCACGAGCAACTGCCCGTGCAGTTCACACCGTGGGTCGTCCGTACCCGCTTGTCGTGCTGGAACCGGTTCCGATACATCTCTTCCCACTTGCGGGCCGACGGATCGACCTGTTCGGAGATCCAGTTCTCGTTCATCGGGCACTCCTCAACCGGTCGTTGTACGGGCGACGTGATCTGGTGGTGAACGCTGCGACCAAACCCACGAGGAGCACTGTTCCCGCCAGACCGGCGATCGGGAACCAGTCGGTCCCGGTGGCGTTGTCGCCTTCGAGCGACGCCAGGTAGGCGGCGATGTCGGCACGCTCCGGTTCCGACATCGGGTGGTCTGCGAACAGCGGGGACATCGTCTCGGTGGGTGGGCTGGCGAGCCACGCCAGAAGACCGGCCTCTCCACCGAGGCGGGCCGATGCGGCAGTCAGGTCGGGTCCCAAACCGGCTCCTCCTTGGGTGTGGGTGCCGGCGGCGTGACACGCCAGACAGGCCGGACCGCCGTTGGCCAGCCGGGAGCCACCCAGGAACAGGGCCTCCCCGCGCCCGGCATCTCCGATCACGCCGGCGGGTTCAACCGGTTGAACCGGGGTGGCGGCGGCGCCGGCCAGCCCGACGACGTACTCGGACACGGCTTGGATCTGAGCCTCGCTGAGTCCTGCCACCGCCGGCATCACCGCGTCGAAGGTCTCGCCGTTGACATCGATCGGGCCGCTGACGCCGTTACGGACCACATCCACCACGTACGCCAGGTCCGTGGCATTGGGGTTTCCGGACAGGGGAGGGAACGCCCCGGGGACGCCTGAGCCGTCGGCCTGATGACACGATGCGCACGATTGCTGATAGACGGCCGCGCCATCGTCTTCCTGTGCGCTCGCCGGTGCTGCCCAGATCAGCACGGCTCCGACGGCCAGGGTGGCCACGATCAGGAGCCTCAGCCTTCCAGCTTGACCCCCACGGCCTTGGAGATCGGAGTCGTTCCCAGCCGGTCCAACAGCGCCTGACGGGCGGGCTGCCATGCCTCGTGCAGCGCGCACCATTGTTCGCCGGGACACGGTCCGCCTCGGAGCACACACTCCCCGTCGTCGGTCGGCCCCTCGATCTCTTCGATGAGATCGAGCATCGAGATCTGAGCCAGCGACACCGCCAGCGCGTACCCCCCTCGGGGCCCCGGATCCGATTGCACCCATCCTGCCCGCACCAGCGGGTTCATGACCTGGGCGATGAATGCCGCGGTCGTCCCCACCGACTCGGCCAGACGCCGACCCTTCATCCGCCCCTCTCGATCGAGTGCGATGAGTGCCCGGACGGCCAGATCGCTCTTCTTGGTGATCTCCAGTCGCATTGTGATCGTTGTCCAGTCTGGGACCTAGCACGGCTTCTCAGCTCCCTTCCGTGCATAGAACCACCAATTGACGGCAATGTTGAAGGCGTAGAAGACGGCTATCCCGATGAAGAACGCCGTCGCCCGGCCGGTCGCTCCGAGCACCGCACCGATGAGTGCGGAGAAGAAGAACGGTCCGTAGGCGGCGATCGCCGCCGTCCAACCGAGGACGCCGGAGGCCTGCCGGGGCGGGAAGATCATCGGCATCTGCTTGTAGGTCGAGGCGTTCCCGACACCCGAGAACAGGAAGATGGCGAGCATGAGGGCGACGAAGACCCCGAACTGATCGCGAGACGAGGGATCCAGGTAGGGGATCACTGCCAGCGTCGACACCAGCATTCCCAGCCCGGCGATCTGCGTGACCCTCGCTCCGCCGAACCGGTCCGACACCGGGCCGGCGGCCACTCGTGCGGCCGATCCGACCAGTGGGCCCAGGAAGGCGAAGCTCAGCGGGTCGGGGGCATTGTCGAACGAACCGTAGACCTCGCGGATGAGGAGCGGGAACGCCGCCGAGAAGCCGGCGAACGAGCCGAACGTCATCACATACAACGACGTCATCCACCAGGTGTGCTTGTCCCGGAAGATGTCCATCTGCTCTTTGACATTGGCCCGCACCGGGACGCTCTTCAGCATGAACCACGCGGCGACCGAGAGCACTGCCACGATCGGGATCCAGACGCCGGTTGCATTCTGCAGCCAGATGTCCCGAGAGACGTCGTCTTTGGTGAAGGTCTGGGAATTGCCCGCCAGCGTTCCGAACGCCGCGAACCCGATGATCCACGGGGTCACGAACTGCACGAGGCTCACCCCGAAGTTCCCGATTCCGGCCTGGATGCCGAGCGCAGTGCCTTGGAGGCGCTTCGGGAAGAACAGGCTGGTGCTGGGCATGAACGACGAAAAGTTGCCGCCACCCAAGCCGGCGAGGAACGCCAGCAGCATCAGGATCCAGTACGGCGTCGACGGGTCGCGGACGGCCACGAACAGGCCGACGAGCGGCACCAACAGCAACAGGCTGGAGATGCTGATCACCTTTCGAGTCCCGTAGATGGGGATCAAGAAGGTGTGGATGATTCGCAGCGTGCCACCCGCCAGGCCGGGCATCGCCGCCAGCCAGAAGAGCTGGGAGGTGGTGAGGTCGAAGCCGACGTTCGGCAGCCGAACGACCAGCGCGCTGACGACGAACCAGGTGACGAAGGCCATGACCAAGTTGGCCGTGGTGATCCACAGCGTCCGCCAGGCGACCCGTTTGCCGGTCGTTTCCCAGAACGTCTCGTCCTCAGGCTCCCACCGGTCGAGCCACTCGCCTCCGTCCCGAGTCTCGGCGGCGGTCATGAAGATGCCTCCGCCTCGGAGAGCTCTTCAGCCGTGAACATCTCCTCGGCGAAGGCACCCTCTGGTTCTTTGAGGAACGTCATCACATAGAGGAACGAGATGAATGCTCCACCGGCCAGGATGTAGAAGAAGGTCGTGGAGTCGACCAGCGAGAAGATCACCAGGTACACCACGGCGCCGACGTTTCCGAACGCCCCGGCCATGCCGGCGATCTGGCCGGTCATCGGCTTGTTGATCAGCGGGATGATCGCAAAGGTCGCGCCCTCGGCGCCCTGGACGAAGATCGAGCACATCACGGTGATCGCCACCGCCAGCCAGATCGGCCAGGCAGCATCGATGAGGGCCATACCGACGAATCCGAGGGTGATACCGAGCATGTAGCCGAGCATCACTCGCTTGCGGTTCGTCAGCTTGTCGGAGATCAGCCCACCGAGCGGGCGGGCGAACAGGTTGACCACCGCGAAAGAAGAGGCGATGAGTCCGGCCGCCTCCGGACCGAGCGTGAAAGTCGACTCGAAGAAGGCGGGGAGCATCGAAACCACCGCCAGCTCGGCCCCGAAGTTGGCGACATAGGTGGTGTTGAGCGCGGCCACGCTGGCGAAGGGGTAGCGCTGGGACTCGGGAACTCCCTCCCGCAAGCGAGGCAGGTTCACCTGGAGCGACTTGAGGATGTGCGCCACGTAGAAGACGGTCAACACCCCATAGGTCAGCCACAGCGCCCCACCGGAGAGCAACGGGCCGTCGGCCAATTCGATCTTGCTGATACGCCAGGCGAGCAGCCCGAGCGCTCCGAAGATCGGGAACGACCAGAGGAGGTATTGGACGAGATCGGAGCGGCTGCTCACCAGCATCGGTTGGGTCTTCTTCACGCCCACGAACGGGACGCCCTCGGGAGTGTCGCGGACCAGGAAGTAGTACATCACGCCGTAGATCAGGGCCACGAGCCCGTTGATGACCAGGGCCCAGCGCCATCCGCTGGTCAACCCGAACCAGTCCTCCATGACCGTGAGCGCGATCCAGGGGAGGGTCATCGCCGCCCAGGCCGAGCCGAAGTTGCCCCAACCGGCGTAGAAGCCTTCGGCACGTCCGATCATCTTGGGCGGGAACCACTGCGCCACCATGCGGATGCCGATCACGAAGCTGGCTCCGACCGTCGACAGGATCAGTCGAGAGATCATCAGCTGAGTGAGGGAGTCACCGAACGCAAAGAAGAAGGTTGGGACGGCCATCGTGACGAGCAGACCCGAGAAGACGACTCTCGGTCCGTACTTGTCGATCAACGCGCCGACGATGATGCGTGCGGGGATCGTCAACGCCACGTTGATGATGGCGAGCACTTTGATGTGCTCCTCCGTCAGCCATCCAACATCTCGCAGCATGGTGGTCGCCAGTGGCGCCATGTTGAACCAGAGATAGAACGAGATGAAGAACGCAATCCACGTGTAGTGGAGCGTCCGGATCCGTTCCTGCCGAAAGTCGATCAGCTCGGGTCTAGCCAATTCCTGAACCTCCTCAGGAATCGAATAGTCATCGAGTCATAGATTCGCCGATAGGGCCAAAGGTCCCGACGGTGACCGGCTCAGATCGACGGCGGCATGCGCCGGGCCGGCGCTCCCGCCGGACGACCGCCGGCCCGGCCGAAGGAGCGGTGCCGGCGGGTGATCATCCAGTCGGATCCCGATGCGCCTCGACCAACTCCCGAACGTCCCGAAAGTCTGGGTCGATCGCATAGCGATAGTCGTCCCACCACCCGTCGCGCTCGGGCACGAACCGCCGGGGTGCAGCCATCGACGGGTCCAACGCCATCCGCTTCATCGTCCGCTCGATCCGACGGAAGGCGGCCGAGTCGACCCGATCGGCCGGAACCGGCTCCAGCACTCGCATGCTGATGCGTTCACCGAAACGAACCGTCGGGCTGTAGGGGTGCTCCCAGATCCGGTGGGAACCGGTGAGGACCACGGGCAGGAGCGGTCGTTCGTGGCGCCGGGAGATGCGCATCGCCCCGGGTTCGAACGCAACCTCGATCCCGAGAATGGAGCCCTGCGGAAAGACCACCAGGCTGTCACCGGACTCGAAGACATCGACGACATCGCGCTGGAAGCGTCGCAGCCCGGCCAGCGACGTGCTGGTCTCCATCCGCGGATGGCCGGTCGCCACGAGATACCGGCCGAGTGTCGACCAGTCGAAGAGCTCGTCCCGAGCGACGAACCGGAGACCGAGCGGGAGGTGGAGAAGCGCGAGCGCGTCGGCAAAGCCCTCGTGGAGCGGAGCGACGACGTACTGCTCGGCTGGATCGACCAACTCGAGTCCGGCGACGTCGATCTCGATCCGACCGATCATCTCCAGCATCAATCCGACACTGCGCTCCACCCGGTGAACCGGGGCACGAGACCGCAGCCGTGCGGCGGCCGCTACGGCGAGGACGCCGGTCGAGATGGTGGGTCCCACCAGCGATGCCCGGATGCGATTCCGAGCACCCGCCGCGACGAAGCGCGGCTCCGCCGATTCCGGGTCATGCCCCGCAGGCCGGCCGGCTTCGATCAGAACCCAAGCCGTGTCTTGAGTCCGTCGAGTTCGGCCAGCAACAGGGTGGGAGTCTTCTCACCGATGGCCTCGAACCACTCCTCGATGAGCGGAACCTCGGCACACCATTCGTCGACGTCGACACCGAGCGCTCGCTCGAGTTGCTCAGCGCCGATATCGAGCCCCTCCAGGTCCAGTGAGTCGGCGGTAGGGATGTGACCGATGGGTGTCTCGACGGCTGCCGCCTCTCCCCGCAGCCGTTCCACGATCCACTTCAATACCCGGCTGTTGTCTCCGAAACCCGGCCAGAGAAAGCCGCCGTCGTCGTCGCGCCGGAACCAGTTCACGTAGAACATCCGCGGAAGACGGGAAGCGTCCGCCTCCTTGCCCATGTCGATCCAATGCTGAAAGTAGTCGCCGACGTGGTAGCCGATGAACGGCAACATCGCCATCGGGTCCCGCCTGACTACACCGACCGCGCCGGTGGCGGCGGCGGTGGTCTCCGAACTCAGGGTGGCACCGAGGAAGACTCCGTGATTCCAATCGCGGGCCTCCACGACCAAGGGGATCGTGGACGACCGGCGGCCACCGAAGAGGATCGCCGAGATGGGAACTCCCTCCGGAGCGTCGTACTCCGGGGCCAGGATCGGACAGTTCCGGATCGGTGTACAGAAACGCGAATTGGGGTGTGACGACAGCCGTCCGTCGTCCGGCGACCAATCCTCCGACCGCCAGTCGACCAGATGGGGCGGCGGGTCGCTCATCCCCTCCCACCACACGTCACCCTCGTCGGTGAGGGCCACATTGGTGAATACCGAGCCCCCGGCTTCGATCGCCCGCATGGCGTTGGGGTTGGTGTCCCACCCGGTCCCGGGTGCGACCCCGAAAAGCCCCGCTTCCGGGTTGGAGGCGTACAGCCGTCCATCCTCTCCGAATCGCATCCACGCGATGTCGTCGCCGATCGTCTCCACCGACCATCTGTCGATCGTGGGCTCCAGCATCGCCAGATTCGTCTTGCCACACGCCGACGGAAACGCGCCCGCGACATAGTGGACGGCTCCATCGGGATCGGTCAGCTTCAAGATCAGCATGTGCTCGGCCATCCAGCCTTCGTCCCGACCGATCGCCGATGCGATGCGGAGCGAATAGCACTTCTTTCCGAGCAGGGCATTCCCGCCGTACCCGGACCCGAACGACCAGATCTCGCGTGTTGCCGGGAAGTGCGAGATGTACTTGATGGGGTTCGACGGCCAGGGGACGTCCTCCTGCCCCGGTGACAGCGGTGCGCCCACCGAGTGCAAGCACGGAACGTAGAACTGGTCGCCGATCGCCTCCAGCACATCGATGCCGATGCGAGCCATGATCCGCATCGATGCCACCACGTACGGCGAGTCCGTGATCTGCACACCAAACATCGGGTGGTCGGCGTGGAGGCGGCCCATGACGAAGGGGATCACAAACATCGTCCGGCCGCGCATCGCCCCCCGGAACAGATCGGTCATCTTGGCCTTCATCTCCGCCGGGTCCATCCAGTTGTTGGTCGGACCGGCATCCGCCGGATCCGGCGAACAGATGAACGTGCGGTCTTCGACCCGAGCGACATCACCCGGATCCGACCTCGCCAGGAACGAATCGGGCTTCGCGTCCAGACGGATCACCGTTCCGGCCGCGAGCAACTCCTCGATGAGCCACTCGTGCTCTGCGTCCGATCCATCGATCCACCGCACGCGGTCGGGCATGGTCAACGCCGCGACCTTCTCGATCCACGCCCGCAGTGCCGGGGACGCGGCGTCCGGATGAACGATGTCGGTGGTCATGGATTCCTCCATATCGACGGTCGGGCAGCGGCGCCGGAACGGGCGGGGCCCGGCCATGAGAAAGACGTCACGAACACATCATCGCGTGGATGCCGATCCGGTTCCAGATCGGCTTGCATCACCCGCCGCCCGGACGACTTCCATCTGCCAGAGTGCATCGCATGCTGGAGAACCGCACGAAACGCCGGCTCGACGAAGGCAAGGTCGTCATTGGATGCTTCACCAAGTACGTCGATGCAGCCCTCGCCGAGTTCGTGGCATTGCAGGGCTTCGACTTCCTCGTATTCGACGGCGAGCACGGCTCGATCGAGCCCCCCGATGTCGAGCACCTGACGCGGGCGGCCGAGGTGCGCGGCGTCACACCGATGGCCCGGGTTCCCCGCAACGAAGCGGCCACCATCCTGCGGTTCCTCGATCGCGGCGTGCACGGCGTCCACGTGCCGTGGGTCAACTCGGCGGAGGAGGCGGAGCGGGTGGTCCAGGCCGTCAAGTACCACCCGCGAGGGGTCCGCGGGTTGGCGGGCGGACGGGCATCGGATTGGGGCGTTCACGAACCGATCGGCGCATACACCGAACGGTCCAACCGGGAGACACTGGTCGTCGTCCACGTCGAGACCAGTCGAGCCGTCACCGGTGTCTCCGAGTTCTTGGAGATCGACGGTGTCGATGTCATCTTCCTCGGTCCGACGGACCTCTCCCACTCTCTCGGCCATCCGGGCCGGCTGGATCATCCCGAAGTCCAGGCGGCGATGGAGCAAGTCGCCGAGGCGGTGGCCGGTTCCGCCAAGGTGCTGGGAGTGTTCGCCGCCGGACCGGCAATGGCGCGACGATGGGTCGATCGTGGCGCCCGATACATCACCACCGGAGTGGAGGGCCTGATCGCCACGGGCGCCCGGACGTACCTCCACGAGCTGCAGCCTGACCGATGAAGTTCGGGGCGGCGTTCTGGGTACAACGGACCGACTGGGCGAGCTTGCGCGAAGCGGCGACGGAGGCCGAGGCGGCGGGGTTCGACTCGCTGTGGATCGACGACCATCTCCTGTGCGACGAAGGCGCCTGGACGGACGACAAGCTCGAAGGATGGACGGTGGCTGCTGCACTGGCCACCCTCACCATCCGACCCACGATCGGTCTCCTGGTGGCCGCCAACACGTTCCGGAACCCGGGAGTCACCGCCAAACACGCCGTCACGCTCGACCATGTGAGCGATGGTCGAGCGGTGCTGGGAATCGGTGCGGCCTGGTTCGAGCGGGAGCACGTGGCGTTCGACCTCGACTTCGGCGCCTCGGCCGGGGAACGGCTGGACCGGTTGGGAGAGTCGTTGAGCGTGATCGAGCGGCTGCTGGCCGGCGACCACGTAGACCATCGCGGACCGGCCTACACCCTCTCCGACGCCGTCTGCCGGCCATTGCCCCGTCAGACTCGTCTTCCGGTTCTCATCGGAGGGTCCGGACCACGGAAGACCATCCCGCTGGTGGCACGGTATGCCGACATGTGGAACGCGTTCGGGTCGCCGGAGACCCTGTCTGCGAAGGACTCGATTCTTGACGAGCGCTGCCGCGAGTTGGGACGCGACCCGGCGACCATCGAACGCACGGTCAATCACAACGTGGTCATCCGGGAATCGACCGAACGGGCAAGGGCCGACTGGGCCGGGTGGTCGACCCAGCACGCCGTCCGACCCGGTGATGGGCGAGCACTGGTGGGCGGGACCCCACGGGACGTGGCTGCCATCCTGCGACCCTACGTCGAGATCGGATTCGACCATCTGGTCTGGATCTTCCGCTCACCGTGGGATCTCGAAACCATTCGGCGGCTGCCCGAGGTGAGGGCCGAGCTGGCCGGATGACCAAGTCCTCCACCCCGCCAGACGCGTCTCCGCGACGATGAAGCCGGCCACAGGTCCACAGGGATGTGCGAGAGAGAGGAGCCATCCATGGCACGATTCGACGGAACGGTGGCGCTGATCAGCGGTGGCGCTCGCGGAATGGGAGCCTCCCACGCACGGGGCTTGGTCGGCGAAGGAGGTCGTGTCGTCATCGGCGACGTCCTCGACGAGGAAGGCCAGGCCACCGCCGCCGACCTCGGCGAGGCGGCCCGGTACCTTCACCTCGACGTGACCGAAGCCTCGGATTGGGAGCGGGCGGTGGCGCTCGCCGAGTCCGAATTCGGGCCGGTGAATCTCCTGGTCAACAATGCCGGCATCGTCGAGTTCGGGACGATCGAGGAGTCCCAACCCGATCACTTCCGACGGGTGATCGAGATCAACCTCGTCGGTACGTGGTTGGGGATGCATGCGACGATCCCGTCGCTGCGGCGAGCCGGCGGTGGAGCGATCATCAACATCTCTTCCACGGCCGGGATGATGGGCTACGCCCAGATCGGCGCTTACGTGGCGTCGAAGTGGGGTGTGCGCGGGCTGACCAAGGTGGCAGCCATGGAGCTGGGACACAGCGGTATCCGCGTGTGTTCCATCCACCCCGGCCCGATTCGCACGCCGATGACCGACGGCATGGGCGACGAGATGACCGCCGGCCAACCCATCCCGCGATACGGAGAGCCGGAGGAGGTCACGAAGCTCGTGCTCTTCCTCGCCGCCGACGCCACGTACAGCACCGGTTCGGAGTTCATCATCGACGGCGGGGCACTCCTCGGTCCGATCCTGGACATCGACGTGGAGTGACCATCGGCCGTCGCCGGCCGATCGGACCCGGACCCGGCGGGAGCCGGTCCGGGTCGGCGGTCCCGTGCGTCACCGATCGGTGAGCAAGGCCACCGGGATGTCAACGATCCGAGCTCGCAGCCACTCCCCGAGGCTCTTCGCCTGAGGATCGGGCCGTGTCGATGCCGCCACCCCTTCCCCGAGGAGACCGCGCACCACGAAGTTGATCGAAGCCAGGTTGGGGAAGAGGTGACGCTCCACGTCCAACTGCGCGGTCTCCGGAAGCAGGGTTTGCAGCCGGTCAACGGTCAGCTCCGCCACCATCCAGTCATACGCGGCGCGGTCGCGGACGAACAACCCGAGGTTGGCGTCTCCACCCTTGTCCCCTGAACGAGCCCCCACCAACCGACCGAGCGGGGCACGGGCCGTGGGACCCCTCGCCACGTCCGGCGTGACCCCTGGCCGGCCCGGAGCCGGCCCGTGTGACGGCTCACTCGTGACAGGAGCAGCCGAGTCGACCTCGACGACCGTGCCATCCGGCCGATGAACGAGTTGGGGAACCAAGGCTCCATCGATCACCGCACTTCGGAAGACACCGAATGGCTCCGCCCGACGGGGTGGACCCGACGGCGAGTACATCCCGGGGATGGATGCCAACGCCGTCGCCACCAACGCATCGGAGAAGGATCTCCCGACCTTCTCTTCGTCTCGATCCTTGACCACCACCCGCCAGACGGCGGTGGCCCGCTCATTGCTGTCCGGGTCGGGATGATCGGTCCGGACGACGGTGCTGGCCACTTCGTCGTAGGCCTCGGGTGGGAGCGGGGCGGCATCCCAGAAGGCGGCCTCCGCGAACTCCGCCTTCGCCTCGATGTCGAGGCCGGTCAGCGCAACCTCGAAACCGTTCCGATAGCCGGCCAGCCGGTTGATACCGACCTTCAGTGTCCGTGGTGGTGGCTCACCCTTCACCTCGGAGACGCGGACCCGGTCGACGCCGACCTGGTCCAACCGGATCGTGTCGAACCGGGCGGTGACGTCGGGCCCCGGATAGGCCGCACCGCCGATCTCGTACAGGAGCTGTGACGTGACCGTTCCGAGGGTGACCGCTCCCCCGGTTCCATCGTGCTTTCCGATCACGCATGAACCATCGGCCGAGACCTCGGCCCAAGGAAGCCCAGCCGCGGCCGCTCACCGGGAAGACCGGGGATCTCCTCGAAGAACGAGTAGTTGCCGCCGGTTGCCTGAGTTCCACATTCGATGATGTGCCCGGCGACCACCGCTCCGGCGAGCGCGTCCCAATCTCCGCGAGCCCAACCGTGATGCCAGGCTGCCGGACCGCACACCAAGGCGGCGTCGGTGACCCGCCCGGTGACGACGACATCGGCGCCCTGTGTCAGCGCGTCGACGATCCCCCAACAGCCGAGATATGCGTTGGCGGTGATGATCGAACGCGTCTCGAGTGGTTCGTCGTCCGATGCCGACAGGGCACCCGATCCGACCAGTTCGGCGAGCCGGGACATCAGATCGTCGCCGTCGACATAGGCGACCGACGGTGAAAGCCCCAGCCGGTCGGCTGCCGCCGTGATCGCTTCCGCACAGGCCGCCGGGGCCAGGCCGCCGGCGTTCGAGACCACTCGAATGCCTCGATCGAGGCAGGTCCCCATGACCGCTTCCATCTGATCGACGAAGGTCGTCGCGAAGCCTCCATTCGGCCGCTTCATCCGCGAGCGGGCGAGGATGAGCATCGTCAACTCGGCGAGCCAGTCCCCGGTGAGAACCTCGATGCTCCCACCGTCGACCATCTCGGCCGCCGCGGCGGGACGATCGCCATAGAAACCCGAGCAGTTGGCGATCCGGATGGGTGGGCGTTCGCTCATCGGCGGCAGAGTATTCGCCCCGACCCACGCGATCGAAGGTCCCCGCCCCGAGGGCGGGGACCTTCTCGGTCGATCGGCGAGATCGGTGGGTCGATCCGATCAACGCAAGATCGGATGCCGATCGACGACGTCTCGCTTTCTCCACCACCTCCCCAGCCCGAGGTGGTCGCCGGCGTCGACGGCGGCCAAGCCGCCCAACACCACCGCATAGACCAGATGGTCATCGACCAGCGGGTTGTGGGACGGGGTCACCCAGGGAACCGCCGCGAAGTACATCAGCATCAGCATCAGGGCGCCGGTGATCGCGGCGATCCTGACTCCGACACCGAAGATCAGCGCGAGTCCGATTCCGAGCAGTCCGATCATGAACAACCAGTCCGCCCATGCGGCACCGGCGATCGAACCGAACGCCTCGGCGAACGGACCCTTCGTCCCGAACGTCAGGAAGCCCTCGGTGGGCGATCCGCCTTCGATCCATGCGGCTGCCTTGTCGATGGTGCCGTCTTCCAACCGGCCGTGGCCGAACCCGAGTGCAAACGTCTTGTCGACGAACGCCCACAGGAAGATGAAGCCGAGCAGAACCCGGGTCACCGCCCACCAGAACGCCCCTCGATCCGCCCGCTCCAACACGGTGACACCGCTGGAGCTCAATTCGGCTCTTCCGACTCTCGTCGTCATGCCGTTCCTCCTTCCGCGACCAGGACACCGCCCTGTCGGGACCGGTCCGAATCCCGGCCTCTCGTCGTCATCGTGTGCCGAGCGCAGGCCATCCCGCCAGAGGACCGGGGCAGAACCTGGTGGGCCTCCGGTCACCTTCCGCCCGGCGAGAAGACCGTGACTTCTTCTCGCGTTTGGGTGTCGCCCCCCGGCCACCGTCGCTGGCCACCGTCGCCGGCCACCGTCGCCGGCCACCGAGCAGGTGCCATCGGACCCTGGTTCGGCGTCGACCGACCGAACACACTGGGAGGTGACGAGGAGGTGTGGTTTGACCGCCATCAAGGACGCCGCCAGGGGCTTTCTCGAGCACCGAAGGATCGCTGTGACGGGAGTGTCTCGGAGCCCGGCGGACCACGGCGCCAACACCGTGTACCGGCGCCTTCGCGAGCGGGGCTACGAGGTCTTCGCGGTGAATCCCAACGCCGAGGTCGTCGAAGGCGACCCGGCCTATCCGGACCTTGCCGCAATCCCCGGCGGAGTAGACGCGGTCGTCGTGGCCACCAGCCCTCGGCACGCCGAGGCCACGATGCGCCAGTGCATCGACCTCGGCATCGCCGACGTGTGGATGCATCGAGGGCCGGGTCCGGGAAGCGTCTCGGAAGCGGCGGCGGCACTGGGCCGTGAGCACGGCATCGGAGTCATCGACGGGGGTTGCCCACTCATGTTCGAGCCGACCGCCGACTTCCCCCACAAATGCATGAGAGCGGTGCTGACCTGGACCGGGTCGGTGCCTCGACAGGTGTGAGGAGGTCTCGATGACGTCCGGGCCCAGACTCGAACAACGGCAGCGGCTGGCTTCTGCTGGCCGACGCGCCGGCTTCGCCCTGTCCATCGGGGTCAACCTGGTGCTGTTGTGGATCGTGGCCAACGTCCTCGAGTGGGACATCCTGCCGTTCCTCACCGACGCATTCGCAGACGTCGCTCCGGTCGTGATGCTCTCGATCATCGTCACGATCGCAGTCGACGCCTGGTTGCTCATCAACGATCGACCCAGGTCCGGAACGGTGTGGGCGGTCCTGGTCGGTGCGGTGAACCTGGCCGCCACGGTTGTTCTGTTGCGCGTCTTCCCGTTCGACTTCGCCGACACCGGGTTCCCATGGGAATCCGTCGTCCGCATCTTCCTCCTGGTGGCGATCGTGGGAACGGCAATCGGGCTGATCGGCGACGCCATCAAGTCGATATCGAGAACGCGGTCGGTGCGCTGAGCCTCAGGTCTCCCCGAGCGCTTCACCGCCCGATGGCTCTGGCGACCGCCTCCAGCCGCGGGTGAGCGTCGCCACCACCGCCCCCAGGGTGCGGCCTGCGTCGGCGCGTACTCGTTTGGCCCGCCGCCGCTCGATCGACCACTCGGCCAGCATGCCCAACCCTTCCAACTGGGCGCCGGCCCGCGTGACCGTCAGCAAATCCTCTTCCTCCACGGTTCCCCTTCGAGCAGTGTTGACAGGATCGATCCACCGCCGACTGCCGAGATACATCACTCGAACCGATGCACGACCGGTCGGAGCCGGCCGACACGCGTGACCACGGGTCGACCACAATCCGGGGATGGTGCCGGCAGCCTCGCCGACCCCCGTCGACCCCGACGGCGTTCGGGATCAGGAGGGAGATCAAAAGTGAGCTTCACCCTGGCTGCGTGCGCGGAGATGCTGTTCACCGACCTGCCTTTCGTCGAGCGAGTCCGCCGGATCGACGCGGCCGGGTTCCTGGTCGAGATGTGGGATTGGTCGACCAAGGACATCGACGGTCTGGTGGCGACCGGTGCCCGGTTCTCCTCGATGACGGGGTATCTGCACGGGGGCCTCGTCGACGACGCTCGAGCCGATGCGCTGCTGGAAACCGCCGCCCGTTCCCTGGACGTCGCCGAGAGACTCGATTGTCCTCGGCTGAACCTCCATGGGACGGGTCTGGGGCCGGACGGACTTGCCGTGGATCCGGTCGAGACCACGACACCGTCGATGTGGTTGGCGGCGGTGCGCACCCTCGACCGGCTGGCCGCCCTCGGCGAGCGCGCCGGTCGCGTGTTCACGCTGGAGAACCTCAACACCACCGTCGACCATCCGGGCACACCGTTCGCACGGGCCGCAGACACGTGCGACCTGGTGGCGGCGGTCGACTCCCCGCACCTTCGGATGAACCTCGACCTCTATCACGCTCAGATCGGAGAAGGAAACCTGATCCGGTTGGTGGAACGGGCACTCCCGTACGTCGGCGAGATCCAGGTGGCGGACGTTCCCGGACGAACCGAACCCGGCACGGGTGAGATCCATTATCCCGCCATCGCCCGCGCCCTGGAACGCCTCGGCTACACCGGGGTCGTCGGACTGGAGGCGTGGGCATCCGAGGACGCCGATACCGCCCTCACGCGCTTCCGTGAGGCCTTCACCATGCATGGCTCCGGGCAGACGTCGGCGTGACCGACCTGAGGAGCCAAGCCCGGAGTCGCGTAGCGGTCCCCATCACCCTCGTCCTACTCGCGTTGTTCTCCGTGGGATTCGTCGTCGCCGGATCGGATGGGTGGGGTCCGCCGGCCGCCAACGAGTCCCCGATCGGGGAGCCGTCCCGATGGTGTGAGCGGGTGGATGGTGGCCTCCTGCGAGAACCCGTCAACACGCTCGGGAACCTGGGTTTCGTCGTGGCAGGACTGGCGATGCTGCTGACCCTCGATCGCGACACCAGAACTGATCGGCAACGGCGGAATCCGTTCATCGGCCCGACCCCGGTGGCGTCGCTGTATGCGGCGGCGGCCACCTTCCTGGGGCCCGGGTCGATGCTGATGCATGGCACCCACACCCGATTCGGGGCATGGATGGACAACGTCAGCATGGTGGCGTTCATCCTGGTCCCATGGTTGTACAACCTGGCCCGTCTCGGTCGCTGGACCACCCGGACCATGTTTGCGGCGTACGGGGTGCTGCTCGGCACCTACGGCGCCGGATACTGGTTCCTCGGACCGGATCTGGGCATCGGTTTGGATTTCTTCGGTGTGTCCATTGCCATCTGGGCGATCTCGGAAGTGCTGTACCGATGGTGGTCTCCGGCAACTCGGGTGTGGTCCGGCCTGGTGGGCTTCGTGGTCGGTGCAGTGTTCGGCGTGACCCCGTCCGTCATGGCCGCCTCGCCCGCCGACCACTGGTGGGTGGTCCTGTTCTGGGTGCCGGCGGTGTTCGCCCGTGGCCGGCCGCCGGGGCGACGGCGGTATGTCCCCTGGTACTGGGCGGGGGTGGCGTCGTTCGTGGTCGCCTACGCCATCTGGCTGACGGGCACATCCGAGCATCCGGCATGTGACCCCGACGCCGTGGTTCAAGCCCACGCCGTCTGGCACCTGCTGTCGGCGGTCGCCACCTGGTGCTTCTTCCGCTTCCTCCGCACCGAGCGAGGGTCACCGGTTCCGGCATGATGGGAGTGTCATGCCCGCCAATCTGACACCCGACTACCGGGCGGCCGAGGACGGTTATCGATCCGCCAAGGACCCCGGTCAACGGCTCGAGGCGCTCCGCGAGATGCTCAGGCTCATCCCCAAGCACAAGGGGACCGATCACCTGCAGGCCGGCATCAAGTCCCGCATCAAGGAACTCACCGAGGAGCTGTCGGGGCCGCGGAAGGGGGGCGCTCGCACCGGCCCGCCCACCGTCATCCGACCCGACGGAGCCGCCCAGGTCGCCCTCGTCGGACCTCCCAACTCGGGCAAATCGGCGCTGCACGCCCGTCTGACCGGTTCGCACACCGTGTCCGAGCCATACCCCTTCGCCACCCAGTTCCCGGAGCCGGGAATGCTGCGAGTCGAAGACGTGATGATCCAGCTCGTCGACCTTCCGTCGATCGCCGACTCACACCCGATCCCCTGGATCGGGAACGCGCTCCAGACCGCCGACGCGGCCATGCTGGTCGTCGACCTTTCGACTCCGGGCTGTGTGGAAGCGGTGACGGAACTGCACCGCATCCTGGCGGATCGCCGCGTACATCTCACACCACGCTGGAAGGACCACTCCGCCCTTCATCGACCCGACGACCCGTTCGCGGTGGTCCTGCCGGGGGTGGTCGTGGCATCGAAGTCCGATGTGATCCCAGACATCGACGACGAGCTGGCGGTGTTCCTGGAACTCGGAGGCCACGAGTATCCGGCGCTGGGCGTCTCGGCGGTCTCCGGGGACGGCCTCGAGTCACTCGGTGCCTGGCTGTTCTCCCAACTCGAGATCGTCCGGGTCTACACCAAGGAACCGGGCGGAAACCCCGACTTGACCCGGCCGTTCACCGTGCGTCGCGGCGCCACGATCCTCGATGTGGCGGAGCTGGTTCACAAGGACTTCGTCAGCTCGTTCGGCTACGCCCGGGTGTGGGGCGCCAGTGGCTTCGACGGTCAGCAGGTGGGACGGGACCATCCCGTCGAGGACGGTGACATCGTCGAATTGCATACCTAGCGCCGAGGCCCGGTCCGCCCGGCCGGGGTGACGCTCACCTGGTTGCAGGTCAGCCGGGCCGGCTGGCGCTGACGAGTGTGAGCAGCATCCGGCTCGGTTCGTCGGCGAAGACCGAGTGCGGCTCCCGGGCACCGATGTACAGCCACGACTGTGGCTCGAGCCGGTGACGCTCCCCTCCGACCTCGACGCTCAGCGCTCCGGTGAGAACCTGGACGACGACGGGTACCGCGGCGGTGTGCTCGGTGAGCTCCTGGCCGGCATCGAAGGCGAACAAGACCACCCGCAGCGACCCCTCCTTGGCGACCACCCGGCTCAGTGTTCCGTCTGCCGGAATCTCCACTCCGGCGCTCACGTCCGTCACCAGTCTGTGGGTCATCGTGCACTCTCCTGTCGTGGCCTGATCGCGTGCCTGATCGCGGACCTGTCGCGGGCGGGCGGCCACCGCCAACCCTATGACGATCACGGTCGTCGAGTGGGGGCGATGATCGACAGAGAGCCGAACGCTGAGCCTGGTGAAGGCGGACGGGCTGGTGGTGGCCATTCTCCGGGAACTGCCGCGAGTGCCCCGGCGTTTGATGCGACATGAAGTTGGTCACCGGCCTCGCGATCCTGTCGCTGGCCCTCACCGCATGTACTCCCGAGGGGACCGAAGCCGGGCTGGGAGGGACATCGACCGCCGCAGCGTCGCCCCGCACGTCGCAGCCCTCCGAGCATGTCGACCTCGTTTGGCCGGCCGGCACGGTGACCTGCGCCGAGCTGGAGGGCAACTTCCCAAGCGGGGTGGACGATCATCGGCTTGTTCTCGACCAGGGCTTGGTGAGCTACGACCGGAGCGACGGGGCAGGTTCGGTCGAGGAAGTCTTCATCCAGTTTCTGGACGATCCAACCTGTACCGTCGACTCTGACGCATGGATGTTCCTGATCGGCGGCCTCCTGAACGGCGAGTCGCTCTACCTCGGGGGTGGTCTCTGCGACTTCTACCGGCGGGTGCAGGAGGCCGACCCACCGCCTGCCAACCTCGACGCGGTCCTCGAACAACTTGCGGATGCCGAACGGCTCTGTGGCTAGAGACTTGTGCGCAGCACGTGCCACGACGCGTCGCCCGTAGGATCGTGCGGCAGTGCCTCGGTTTGTGATCACCGGAGGGTTGGGTGTCGGAAAGACCAGCGTGCTCTCACTCCTGGAGCCTCGATACCACGTCGTCGCCGAGCCGGCACGAGAACTGATCGCCGAACACCGACGCGTTGGTAGTGAGGTCCCGCTCGACCACCAACCCGAACGCTTCATCGAGCTCCTGATCTCACGATCGATCGACAACTACAACTCCGCCTCCCCTGCGGTGGTTTCCGTCTTTGACCGTGGCGTGCCCGACTGCATCGCCTACGCCATGGCATACGAACGTGACATCGGTCCGGCGCTCGAGGCCGCCGCTCGGTACCGCTACACCAGCATCTGCTCAGCAACATGGGCTTGGGGCGTACCGGCAGCAATCCGTTCGATCATGATCCGCCGACAAGTCGGCGTGAGACGAGCATTACGGTGCGACATTGAGCCTCCGAGGTTCGTGTGAGTGTTTCCCAACTCCCACACTGCCCGGAGGCTCACTCCTTCAAAGGACCCGCCCCGTCAACAACCTCAGTGATCCCTACACCTAGCTACGGCCCCCAACCGCACCGGAACGCCGCTCCAAGATCCTGACTCACATGCCCATGCCCAATGACACGATCACGAGGAGCGTCGATCACGTCGGTGTCTGGTCGAGCAAGGGGCCGAGCGGCTTCGCTTTGGCCATACGACGTTTCCGAGCCGCGATCACACGCATGCGTTGCTGCACCAGGTGTGAGGCGCGTTCGAGGGTCAGGACCTCGGTCTTGGTTCGAAGCGCACGGAGGCAGACGGCTCCGGTCGACTCCGCAAGGAGAGACTCCCATTCGGCGGCGGTCCTGAACACCAGCACCACCATCTCGTCTCTCTTGAACTGACGCCCTCTGGGGTCGAGCCAGACGACCGACTCCTGTTGTTCCGCGCACAGCAGGATCATGTCGTGATTCGAGGTCACCACGACCTGGCCCGTCCTCGTGGCGTGGTTCAGTACGTCCTCGTCGGAGGAGCCCCGAACAGGGGCCTCATCGGCATCGTTGCCAACCCAGCTGGTGTTGTAACCGAGGACTCGAAGCGCCTCCGGCACGACTGATGGGAGCAACTCGTCGAAGAGCAGCCGGATCCGAGGGGGTCTTCTGCGAGCCGTCTGTATCTCCTTACGCTGCCCGTTCGTATTCCAGTGCCGCCCCGACTGCAGACAGCGTTAGGTGGAGGTCCTCAGCGATGTCTTCGGGATCCTCATCCGCTTCGGCAAGGGCGGCAATGACCCGCGTCGGCACCCTCGTGCCGTCGACGCACGGTGCCCCCGCCTGCACGGCAGGGTTCACCCAGACGCCCGCTCTCGGGCGCCAGATCGCAGCGAGTCGATCAGCTCCATATTCGATCGGTCTGAGCAGATCGCGTACGACGGGTTCGAAGGCTCCTTGCCCGCCCTTCCCGACATCGACCCAATCGCTCACCTTCCCGAAGAAGGCCGCTCCTGCCGTTGCGAGTTGCTCGTGCGCGAATGGGTAGTCCGTGTTCAGAGTCTTGGCCAGATACTCAGCTCCCGCTCGGATCTCGCGCCTGGGTACGGCTCGACTCACCAACTCGGAGACAACGAGCAGGCTGACTACATCGAGAAACGACAGGAATCGAGTCCTGGCGATTGGATAGATCGGCTGCTTTCCTCGAGTCCATCTGGCGACGGTCTCTGGATCCCTCCCGATGAGGCGTGCAGCTTCCACAAGGTCGTAGATTCCCCTGCCCAGTAGTCGCTGATCGACGTCAGCTCTCTGCTTGGTGCCCATCGTCAGTCCCTCTCGACAGTCGAAACCGCTACTCGACAAGCTACACACAGCCTACGACGCAATTCGGCCGTCACGCCGCCGCCCACTGCTGGGGGACGCACTTCTGCTGCTCATTGACGTCGGTGATTTCGTGATCGTCCTCCACCCACTTCCCGATCCGCCAGGACGTCTTGTAGACGGTGGAGATCCGACTGTGGGTGTGAGTACCGGCGGTTGCACAGCTCCAGCGGGAGGGGTTGCGAATCCACGATCTTCGTCACGCCTGCGCGTCGATGCTCATGGCCGCCAGCGCCCACCCCGGATGTGTTCGAGAGCACCTCGGCCACTCATCGATCCGCGTGACCACGAACGTCTACGGGCACCTCTACGAAGATACCGAGGACGAGATCGCCGACCGATTGCAGCGCCATCGGTCGCGGAGAAGACGCCTCTCGGCGTCTGAAATCGCGCCCTCTCCGCGCCTGACACCAACATCGCCGCAGCGGGAGCGTCAGGGGAGGACCGCGAAACCGCTGGTCAGCAAGCGTTTCTGGTGAGCTCCGGGGGTGAGACTCGAACTCACAACCAACGGATTAACAGTCCGCTGCTCTGCCGATTGAGCTACCCCGGAATGGGTGAACGCCCGGTCGCGGGCGATGCCGCGGCGGCAGTGTAGTTGTCGACCGGACGATGCAAGAATGAACGGATGCGATTCAGACTCGGGATGTTGATCGGCGGAGCCGTCGGGTACGTGCTCGGAGCACGGGCCGGACGGGAGCGCTACGAGCAGATCCAGCGCGGCTACGCCCGCTTCAAGGAGAGCAAGGCCTATGACCAGCTGGCCGCCCAGGCCAACAGCGTGGGCGACCTCACCCGCAGCCTGGCAGCCACCGGGATGGAGGCCTCGTCGCAGAAGCTCAAGGACCTGGCCACCGCCGACACCACCATCGAGATCGACACCTCCTCCCCCATCGATCAGCAGACCTGATCCGCGATCGCCCCTCGGCATCTGACGACAGAAATGTGGGCGGTTGTCCGTGCAACCGAACACGAGCGTGGGTAGGGTCGGCCATCAGGCTGGGAGCACTGTCACGCCACGTCAGTGGCCGAAACACGAGGGAGATGGGAAAGACATGATGAGACGACTCACGATCGTCGCGTTCGTCGTGGCAATGATGATTCCGGGAGCGGCGGCAATCGCCGGCCCGAACGCATGCGACACACGGACGAACAACACGTACACGAAGCTGCTCGAGTGTTTGACCGCCGAAGGGGTCTTCGAACACCAGCAAGCCCTCCAGGACATCGCCGACAACGCCGACAACCCGTTCTATCCGGGCACCCGTGCCGCCGGTACCGACGCATACGCCGACAGCGTGGACTACGTCGCCAGCCATCTCGAGGCCGCCGGCTGGAACGTGACGCTCGATCCGGTCGAGGCGACCTTCACGTTCCCGGCCGTGCTCAACCAACTCACACCGATCGCCGCCGAGTACGAGACCGGTGCCTTCACGGGCAGCGGCGCCGGCGAGGTCGAAGGTGTCGTCGTCCCGATCGATCTGGCGCTCGACGACCCGGCATCGTCCACCAGCGGCTGTGAGCCCGGCGACTTCCCGACCGCACCGTCGGAGCCGAGCATCGCGCTCGTCCAGCGTGGTGCCTGCTTCTTCTCGGTGAAAGCCGTGAACGCCGAGGCCGCCGGTTACGACGCCGTCGTCATCTTCAACCAGGGCAACAGCGACACCCGCATGGGCCTGATCGTCGCCAACGCCGCCAACCTGCCCGACGGCTCACCGTCCAACATCGGTATCCCGGTGGTCGGTGCCAGCTTCGCCGACGGAGTGGCCCTCTCCCAGGACGGTTCGACCGCCTACATCGAGGTTCGGCCGAGCGAGACTCGCATCGACTACAACGTCATCGCCGAGCTTCCCGGTGAGAACACCGACAACGTCGTCATGGCGGGCGCCCACCTCGACTCGGTCGTCCAAGGCCCCGGCATCCAGGACAACGGCAGCGGTTCGGCCGCTCTGCTGGAACTCGCACTGCTGATGTCGAAGGCCGAACCGGTCAACACGCTCCGGTTTGGATGGTGGGCAGCCGAAGAGCAGGGCCTGGTTGGTTCGGCGTCATACGTCAACAACCTCCCGGCCGACGAGCTCGACCGGATCGCCGCCTACTTGAACTTCGACATGATTGCGTCGCCGAACTTCATCTACGGCGTGTATGACGCCGATGAGTCGAGCTTCGCGGCGCCGGTTCCGGTGCCCGACGGTTCCGAGGCGCTCGAAGACCTCTTCGAGATCTACTTCACCTGGCAGGGCATCCCCTACGAGGACACCCAGTTCTCGGGTCGGAGCGACTATCAGGCGTTCATCAACAACGGCATTCCCGCCAGCGGTCTCTTCACCGGCGCCGAGGTCCCCAAGACCGATGCGCAGGTGGCGATCTGGGGCGGTGTGGCCGGGGCCCAGTACGACCCCTGCTACCACCTGGCCTGCGACAGTGCCTACGACGACGATCCGCAGCGTGACCCGGCCGTGTATGACGTGCTCAACAGCGAGTTCGACATGCGCGGCAACGTCAACCTGACGGCGCTGGGGAACAACTCGGACGCCGTGGCCTTCGCGGTTCTCACCCTCGCCTACTCCACCGAGGCCGTGAACGGTGTGCCCGGCAAGATGGTGCCCGGGAGCCCGTCACTGAACCTTCCCACCGAGCCGGCCGGTCCCGAGGGGACCGTCGGATCGGGTGGAGGTCTCGACCACGAGCACGACGCCGACGAGTGATCGACTGAACGCGTCATCTCGACGCAAACGGGGGCGGGTCTCGGTGACCCGCCCCCGTCCCGTTTCCGCCCGCTCCAGCCGACGGGGGCGACGAACCAGGTGGGGAAACCAGGTGCCGGTCTCTCCCGGGGATCTCAGGGGCGGTGGGTGCGACCGCCACCCCGAGCCATGGCCTCACCGACCATCTCGAGATGTTGCCGCCAGACTTCGGGCGGCAGGGCGGGCAGGATGTCATCCCAGATCGGAGCAAAGCTGCCTCTGAGCTGGGCGACGCCGGCCGGCCGGGCCATGAACCACCAGTGGAGGTGGGCCGAGCCGTCCCCCCACCGGCAGACATGGACACGGCCGACATCGCCGACTTGGTGGATGGCCATCTCGATCCGCTGGATCATCGGTCCAAGCGCGGACGTCAACCTGGGCGACAGGTCCGCCAGGTCGCAGTGAACCCGGGGAAACAGGATCACGATCGCCGGCAGCCCGCTCGGCCGTCCCAGGCTCGTGAGGACCCAGTCGTCATCGGACCACACGGCGTCCCGCTCCAGGTCCGAACACCGATCACATTCGTCGGGGTTCTCTCCCCGGCGTGGCGTCTCCACCAACCGATCGGAGAGGCGACGCACCCTCAGGTCGCCCTCGAAGGGGAACGTGTCCCACTCCGCCACCGGCGGAGGGTCGAATCGGGCGTCTCCTTGTGCGGCCAGCACCCGAGCCAGGAACTCGGCGGAGGATTCGGACATCGGCGGATCCTACCGAGACGCCCGGATAGGAGACGAGCGATCGCGTGCGCGATCGGGCCACGGCCTCGCCTACTCGAGGAAGCCTTCCAGCCGGCGGGAGTTGTTGGGATGACGGAGTTTCGCCAGTGCCTTGGTCTCCAGCTGGCGCACCCGCTCCCGGGTCACGTTGAAGTGGTCGCCCACCTCCTCCAGCGTCCGGACCCGCCCGTCCTCCAAACCGAAGCGCATGATGAGCACCCGCCGCTCCCGGTCGTTCAGGTTCTCGAGAGCGTGTGCCAGATAATCCTGGAGGAGCTTGAACGTCGCCGCCTCCACCGGCACCTCGGCGGATTCGTCTTCGACGAAATCACCCACCGTCGAGTCGTCCTCCTCACCGACCGGCGTCTCCAGGCTGAGCGGATTCTGAGCGATCTTCGACAGCTCCTCCACCCGATCCGGTTCGACATCCAACTCTGAGGCGATCTCGGCAATCGTCGGTGCCCGGTTCAGCTCTTGCGTCAGCTCGCGGCGCACCCGGGTCAGTTTGTTGATCATGTCCACCACGTGGATGGGCACCCGAATGGTGCGGGCCTGGTCGGCGATGGCCCGGCTGATCGCCTGCCGGATCCACCAGGAGGCGTAGGTCGAGAACTTGAACCCGCGCCGGTAGTCGAAACGATCGACGGCGCGCATCAGACCCAGGTTCCCCTCTTGGATCAGATCGAGCATCGGCATGCCCCGGCCCACGTAGCGGCGAGCGATCGAGACCACCAGCCGGAGGTTGGCCTCCACCAGGCGCTTGTGGGCGATCTCACCCTGCCGGACCTGGGCGTCGAGGATCGTGCGGTCTTCGGAGGTCAGGTGCTCGTCCTTCTCCAGCCGAGACGAGGCGCGTTTGCCGGCCTCGAGCGCCATGGCGAGCTCGACCTCCTGCTGGGTGGAGAGGAGTCGATACCGACCGATCTCGGTCAGCCACATCTTCACCGGATCCGAAACCGACAGGGTCTCGTCCTCGAGAAGATCATCGTCGAACTCGTCGGTCTCCTCTTCGATCCTGATGCCCTTGGCCCGGAGGACCTCGACGACGCGCTCGAACTCCTCGGGTGGCGCTTCGATCTCGACGAGGTCGTGCTGAACCTCGTGGACGGTCAGAAATCCGCGCTGGTGGCCCCGCTTCGAGAGTTGGGCGAGGACCGTGTCAACGCTCATGCGTTCCTTCCAGGCTCCGGCGTTCCTGCTCCAAACGTACCAACTCCCGAGCCGCCGGGGAAGCAGGTTGGTCGGCGACGGGCACGGCTGCCAGCGCCGTTCGTGCCTCGGCGATCGCCGCATCGATCTCGAAACGCCGGATCCGCCGCAGCAGGTCGCTCGGGGGGCTGGTGGGACGACCATCCATGACGAGTTGCACCAGCAATGTGCCCGCCGCGTCGTCGGTTCGGTCGAACCGAACCGCAGTCCCCTCCTCTGCGGCCACGATGCCGTCGGCGGTCGCCACATATGCCTGCCGGACGATGTCGTCGGTGAACAGCTCCGGCCCCAGGCTCTCCGCTTCGATCCCGTCCCGGCGTCCGGCGAGCAGTGCCCGCAACAGCTCCTTCTCGACATCCACCCGGCGCGGGTCGGGCCGGCGATGCCGGATCGGGCCGCCGGCCGGTTTGCGGCGGGAACGGCGCCCCACGGCTTGTTCCACCGTGGCCAGTTCGACACCCAACCGGCTGGCGACGAAGCGGGCGTACTCGGTGCGGACGATGTCATCGTCGATGGCCGCCAGACGCGGGCCGACCGCATGGAGCGCCCGCGCCCGGCCCTCGGGCTCGTCGAGGGGGAACCCGTCCAAGCGGCGTTCGATCCAAAACTGCACCAGCGGCCGCGACTCCGACACGGCCGTCGTGAGGACGTCCGCCTTGCCGTGCTGGACGAGATCGGCCGGATCCTCTCCTGGGGGCATGGCCGCCACCCGAACATCGAGATCGAGCTGGACGGGAAGGGCGAGGCTCTCCCCGCGGAGGGCTGCCCCGGCCCCGGCCGCGTCGGCGTCGAACGCCAGCACGATCCGGTCGCAGAACCGCCGAAGCAGGTCGAAGTGGTCGTCACCCAACGCGGTGCCGTTGGTGGCCACGGCTGTGTCGAGCCCGGCGAGATGACATCCGATCACATCCGTGTAGCCCTCGACCACCACCGCCTCGTTGGCCTTCTGAATCGCCGAACGGGCACGATCGAGCCCATACAGCAGTCGCGACTTCTTGTAGACCGGCGTCTCGGGAGTGTTCAGGTACTTGGGTTGGCCCTCTCCGAGGATCCGTCCCCCGAACCCCACCGGATCGCCACGGACGTCACTGGTGGGGAACATCAGCCGGTCACGGAAGTAGTCGTACAGCCCTCCCCCCCGCCCACGCCGCGCCAGGCCGGCCTCGACCATCACCCGCTCGTCGATCCCCCGACTCCTCAACTCCCGAACCAGATGATCCCCGGACGGGGCATAGCCCAGCTTGAAGGCGGCGACCACGTCACCGCTGTAGCCACGGCTCCGCAGATAGGACCGGGCGTGCCCGGCATCGGGGCCCTTCATCAGCCGGCGGTTGTAGAAGTCGACGGCCGCCGCCACCGCGTCGGTGAGCGCCCGCTTGCGCCCTGCTCGCCGTTTCGCGGCCGGGTCGGCCGTCAACGTGATCCCGGCCCGGCCGGCGAGGAATTCGAGTGCGTCCGGGAAGCTCAGGCCGCGGGTCTCCATGACGAAATCGAAGATGTCCCCCGAGGTGTGACATCCGTGGCAGTAGAACAGACCACGGCCCGTGTCGAGTGACATCGACGGCGACTTCTCCTGATGAAACACACAGATGGCCATGTGGTTCCGCCCGGAGCGGCGGACGGTCGTGACCTCGCCGACCAGGTCGACGATGTTGGTCGCCGCCCGCACGCGGTCCCGGTCGTCGTCGGAGAATGCCATTGCTCACCGAGTCTACGACCGGGCGATCGGTGCCGTTCAGGCCGGAGTCGCCACCAGGTCGATGCTGATGGTGACCTCGTCTGAAACATCGGCCACGGCGGCCACCGACGGGATCGTTAGCCCGAAGGACTCGCGGCTGACCACCGCCGATGCGCGACCTTCGACCAGGTCGTCGGACTCGAGGGTTGCCGTGGCATCGAACGTCACCGGCTGCGTGATGTCTCGGATGGTCAGGTCGCCCGTGATCGTGAAGCTGACGGGTTCACCGAGCTGTGCCGGCCCCGACAATCCGTCGACGGACGTGGGTACGAACGTGATCTCCGGGAAGGTCGAAGCGTCGAGAATGGGGCCGCGGATCGCCCGGTCCCGGTTGGAAGAGTCGGTCTCGAACGTCTGGGCGCCGATGACGATCGTCCCCAGTTCGACGTTCCCGAGGTCGGATGCATCGACCCGAATCTGTCCTTCGACCTCGGAGTTGGTGGCCACCACCTGCACATCCTGTCCTCGAAGCACCTCACCCAGCTCGAAAGTGACGCTGGAGTCGTCGGCCAGCGCGAAAATCGTCCCTCCGGCGGGCGCCACCGCTTCGGTCGACTCGCTGACCTCGTCTTCGGACCCGCCGCCCTGGGCTTCCGTTCCCGGGACCGGCTCCTCGGCACCCGGACCATAGAGGTCGTCACCCGCCGTGGTGTCCGACGTCGGTTCGGACACCGAAGCGTCGGTGCTGGGCGCGTCGTCGGTTGTCTCCTCAACCGTCGTCTCTGCGACGGCCGCCAGCGTGGGAGCTGTGACGTCGGCGGTCGACTCGTCGATGCCGGTGGTCGCAAAGAACCAGATGAGCACACCGGCTACCACGGCGCCGATCGCACCCAGGGCCCAGGTCAGTGAACGTTTCATGTCGGAACGGACTCCTTGTTCGGTCGGCAAGTGTACGAATCCGACCGGACAATCGGTTCAGTGCGACTCGTCGGAGAGCCGCCAGTCGGTGCTCCGCACGATGGATACGGCGATCGTGGCCAGCAAGACCGCCACCGCCACCGCCACCCCCGACCGGACCGGATCGAAGGCGATTCCGGCGGCGATGCCGGAGGTTGATACCGGCTCGTCGGTCCGACCGATCGCCACCACCACGTTGCCGACCATGAACACGAACCATCCACCGGCGGCCACCAGCGCCATCACGAACCAGCCCTCCCAGCCCAGTCGCCCGTCAGCTTTCACCTTCGTCCCCATCGTCCACGACGGTCCGGTTCAGTGCATCGAGCCGCCGGTTCAGTGAGAACAGCCGGCCGAGAACGGGCATGAGCACGATGTTCAAGCCATGGAGCGCCCCGATGATGAGCAGGATTCCCCCGATGCGAAACAGGGAGTCCTGGAGCTGTCGGGCCGTGACCACGTCCGCCCAACTCGACTCCGGGGCGAACCGCACCGCGAACAGGATGTACGCACCGAAGATCAGGTAGTAGACGATGTCGGTGAGAACGATGTACGACTTGCCCGTGCGCGGATTGGCCCGGAACACATCGGCGGCGTAGGCCCGGCCAAAGCGCTTGATGAATGGGCCCAGCCACAGCGCCATTCCCACCAGCACGATCGTCGTGATGACTTCCAAAGCCCACCAGGGCATGACCAACCTCCCGTCTCGTGTTCCCGTCATTGCGTACGCCAAAGCGGCCAGTGATCCGGCCGTTGCCGATGCAGCTGCGGCCGCCCGGTGAAGGCGGTGCCTCCGACGGGCGTCGTCGGCGATCGAGCCGCGCACCCGGGCGAAGAGGTCGGGTGCCGGCGTGGTCGCCTCCGCACCCGCTCGCAGGGCTTCGGTGAGGCGGCGTTCGAGGGAGGTCATGGCACCTCCTCCAGCGCCGATTCGAGCGCCGACATGCCTCGGAGGAGATGGGTCTTCACGGTGTTGACCGAGATGCCCAGAGTGGCAGCGATCTCCGGGTTCGACAGATCCAGGTAGTAGCGCAGAACCAGACAGTTGCGCTGCTGGGGTGCCAGGTCGCGGAGGGCCTCGATCACCCGTCGCTGATCCTCACGAAGCTCCCACTCCTCGTCCGGCCCCATCGTCGGTTCCAACCGGTCCGTTCGCATCCGATGCCGCAGGGACACCAGCCCGCGCCGGTTGTGATCTCGGGCGAGGTTCAGCACGATGGAGCGGAGATAGGACGCCGCCTTGTTCGGATCGCTGATGCGGTGGGCGGACCGGGCCAGCCGGATGAAGGCCTCTTGCACCAGATCCTCGGCTGCGTCGCGCTCATCCACGAAGAAGCGAGCCAGCCGGACGAGATTGGCGCTCTCCTCGGCGAACAACGTCGCGACGATCGCCTCCACGTCGGTGCGCGACCAGCCGGCTTCCGCCGCCTCGGCGGCGATCCACTCGGCAAAAACGGCAGCGGTCATCCACCCGACAGACGCACCGGCAGGGGCGATCGGGTGACACACCCCCGATCTCTCGTTCGATGTCACCCGATCGGGTCGCCCATCTCGTCTGTTCGGTGTCGACACGAGGAAGAAGGAGTGCGACATGCATCGCAGAAGCGCCGCGCCCATCACGGGAGTCATAGTGGTCGTCCCGGACCGGCCCGTGCCGGCCTCGTCGGGGGAGTTCTCGATCGGACATCGGGACCCGGTCGGTGTCAGGTCGACCGATTCGACCCCACGGACCATGCGGCCGGGGCTCTGATGACGGACGTCACCCGAACCATCGGCTCGTCGATCGGAGCCGCCGTGGTCTGGGCAGCCGTGCTGCGGGTCTGGATGCGGTTCGTCAGCAGCAACCCGGAGTTCAGTTGGGGAGGCACGGCGGCGATCCTTGCCGTCGGTGGCGTTGCCGGGCTGGGTATCGGTATCGCCCGCTGGCGGCGCCAGGCGGGAGGACGGGGCTGGTGGCGTCTCTCGGTCTTTGCATCGCTGCCCGTGTTCGCAGGACCCGGACTCGTCATGCTGCCCGGTGCCCTCGCCGGTGCGGCCTGGATCGGTCGTGCCCGCCCCCAACGCCGCTGGATCGGCGTAGCAGCCGCAGCCGGGCTGGGCTTCGGCGCGGTCGCCGGACTCGGAAGCGAGCTTCCGGACGACCGCTGGCTCCCGGCGGGACTATGGCTGGGAGCGATGGTGGCGGCGGCGGCACACGGAGGAGCCGCATTCTTTTGCCGGCGGACGGAGGTTCCGGTGGATTCGGAATCGAAGCCCCCGACGGCGGAGGTCGGCGTCAGGCCAACCTAGCCTCGAGATATTCCTCGAGCCGGCTGGTCGACACCCGGTCCTGCACCATCGTGTCCCGGTCCCTCACCGTCACGGCGTCATCGTCGAGCGAGTCGAAGTCGAAGGTCACACAGAACGGCGTCCCGATCTCGTCTTGACGGCGATAGCGCTTCCCGATGCTCTGGGAGACATCCATCTCCAGCATCCAACGCTTCCGGAGCGAGTCGGCGAGTTTCGACGTGGGCTCGATCAGCTCCGGTTTCTTCGACAGCGGGAGCACCGCCAGCTTGTAGGGAGCCAATCGGTGATGGAGGCGCAACACCGTTCGGGTGTCACCCGAGTCCAGCGTCTCTGACGTGTACGCATCGATCAGGAACGCGAAGGTGGCGCGGGTGGCACCGGCAGCCGGCTCGATCACATGGGGGACGAGACGCTCGTTGGTGTCGGGGTCGAAGTAGCTGAGATCCTGCCCCGACCACTCCATGTGCTGTTTCAGGTCGAAGTCGCTGCGGTTGGCGATGCCTTCCAGTTCGTCCCATCCCCACGGGAACTCGTACTCGACGTCGACCGTTCCCGCCGAGTAGTGGCTCAGCTCGTCATCGTCATGGGGGCGGATGCGGAGCCGATCGGGATTCATGCCCAAGTCGGTATACCAGCGGTGACGAGCGTCCACCCAGTGCTGAAACCATCCGGCCGCCTCCGACGGGTGACAGAAGTACTCCATCTCCATCTGCTCGAACTCGCGAGTCCGGAACACAAACTGACCGGGTGTGATCTCGTTGCGGAACGACTTCCCGATCTGTGCGATCCCGAACGGAAGCTTGAGCCGGTTGGTGCGACGGACGTTCTCGAAGTTGATGAAGATGCCCTGGGCGGTCTCGGGCCGGAGGTAGACCATGTTGTCGTCCGATTCGATCGGACCGGTGTGGGTCTTGAACATCAGGTTGAAATGCTTGGGCTCGGTGAACGTCTCCCGCTTTCCGCAGTGGGGGCACTGGTCGGGGTTGGAGAGCTTGTCCAGACGAAACCGTTGGTTGCAATTGGTGCACTCGACCAGCGGATCGGTGAAGACCGACTCGTGACCGGACGCCTGCCACACCTTTCGTGCCTGGATGATCGCCGAGTCCAACCCGACGACATCGCCCCGCTCCTGGACCAGCGAGCGCCACCAGGCCTCTTTGACGTTGCGGAGCAGCTCGACACCCAACGGGCCGTAGTCGTATGCCGATCGGGTTCCGCCGTAGATCTGCGATGACTGGAAGACGAAGCCGCGGTGCTGGGCCAGCGTCGAGATCGTGTCGAGGGAAACGGACATCTGGAACTCCGGAAATGGGTTGCGGCAAGTGTAGGGATCCCCGATCTGTGCCAGACCGGGCTTTCTCGCGACCTGGAACGGCCCACATTGACCCCATCCAGGTGATAAAAACGGTTCTGGTGACGGTTTCCGGTTCACCCCACCCGGTCGATCGCCCCTCCGAACCGGCGGTCGCGGGACTGGTATTCGACGATGGCGTCGAGGAGGGCGTGACGGTCGAACTCCGGCCACAGGATGCCGGGAAACGAGAACTCGGCGTAGGCGGCCTGCCACAGCAGGAAGTTGGAGAGGCGATGCTCTCCCGACGATCGGATGATCAGGTCGACATCGGGCATGTCGGGAACCGCCAGATGACTCGCCAATCGAGCCTCATCGATGTCATCGGGGTGGAGCGTTCCCGATGCCGCCGCCTGCACCAGACGGCGAGCAGCTTCGGTGATCTCCCACCGGCTGCCGTAGTTGAAGGCGAACACCATCGACATCCGATCGTTTCCAGCCGTGAGTTGCTCGCTCTCCGCCATGTAGGCCCGGTTCTGATCGGGGATCCGGGCGTCGGCGAGATCGCCGGCGAAACGGATACGAACCCCCAGGTCGTTCAACTCATCGCGGCGGCGCAGCAGCAGGTCCTGGTTGAAGAACATGAGGAAGGCCACCTCGTCGGCGTCCCGTGACCAGTTCTCGGTGGAGAACGTGAAGGCGGTGAGCCAGTCGATACCGAGTTCGAGCGCACCGTGAACCACGTCGAACAGCGCCTGCTCCCCCGCCTGATGACCGGCGGTGCGAGGCAGGCCGCGGGCATTGGCCCACCGGCCGTTGCCGTCGAGGATCAGCCCGACATGCCGGGGAACTCGCCCCAGGTCGACCCGGGAAAGGTCCATCACTCCTCCAATACGGCGAGGCTCGAGAGGCGGCGTTCGAGGTGATATTCGAGGAACCGGCGGGTCACGCCCATCGCCTCGCCCACCAGCTCGGGACGCTCCGCCGGCAACTCCGACAGCCCCACCCCGGCGAGACCGGCCAGGTAGTCGGTGAGCCCGTGCCGCAGCCGCACGCCTCCGTCGGTTCGACACGAATCACAGATGACGCCGCCGGCGGCGAGGCTGAATCGGGTGAGGTGGTCGTCGCGGCCGCACGAGGCGCAACGCAGCAGAGCCGGCGCCAAGCCCACGACACCCGCCAGTTGCAGGAGAAAGGCCGTCACGATGTCGGCCCGCCACGGCTGCGTGTCGAGCGTCCGCAGACCGTCGACTAGGAGCCCGTGGACGGCGATGGAAGGTTCCCCCTCTTGAGCAACCGCATCGACCGCCTCCACCATCGTCGAGGCGGCGGTCACCCGGTTCAGGTCGGCTCGAAGTCTGGGAAAGATCTCGATCGCCTCGACTTGGGTCACCGTGTCCAGATTGCGCCCTTCGTAGAGGACCAGCTCGACGTTGGTGAACGGCTCCAACCGTCCCCCAAACCGGCTCTTGGTCTTGCGCACGCCCTTGGCGACGGTCCGCAGCTTTCCGTGATGGGGACTCAGCAACACCACGACCCGGTCGGCCTCGCCGAACGGGTACGAGCGCAGGACGATCCCGGTGTCGTTGCGGAGGGACATCGCCGACGAGCCTATCGGTGCAAGATCTCAACCCGTGGCATGATCCTCCCATGACGATCATGGGACCGGACGAACGTGCCAGCCTCGCCGCGGAGCGACCGAACTGGACGGTGGCCGATACCGAGATGTCGAGGACCTTCGAGTTCCGGTCATTCGTCGAAGCGATGGGCTTTGTGACGTCGGTCGCTCTCCTCGCCGAACGAGCCAACCACCACCCCGACATCGACATCCGTTGGAACCGGGTCACGCTGACGCTCTCGACGCACTCCGCAGGTGGGCTCACTGGGCAGGACGCAGACCTGGCCGGTCAGATCGAGTCGTTGCGCTGACCGATCAGGCCACCTTCGAGCGCCGCAGCCGCCACAGCGCCAGCCCGAGTCCCACGATGGAGTAGGCGCCCAGGATCACCAACCATGGCAGTCCCGGTGCGTCTCCTCGGAACATCACATCCTGCAACGCGGCCGTGCCGGCGGTCGCCGGCACCGCAAACGCCAGCTGCTTCACTCCGGGCGCGAGCCGGGTCAGCGATACGACCAGGCCGCTGAAGAAGATGGTGAACAGCAAGGCCAGCATCGCGAACTGAACGGCTTGGGCGTCGGTCTTGGCGATCGCTGCAATCACGAATCCCAGGGCAAGGGAGGCGGTCATCGTGACCATCAGGACTCCTCCCAACCACAGCCAGGAGCCGTTCATCGGAGTTCCGAAGCCGAACACGATGCCGACGGTCAGCAACGCCGCCACGACCGCTCCCAGGAGCGCATAGCCCAAGAACTTCCCGACCAAGACGTGACGAACGGCGATTGGGCCGACCCGGAACAGCTCTGTGGTGCCCAATTGGCGCTCGCGAACGATCGAGAGGGCGGCGAACGTCAACACCACGTGCTGGAGGAGCACGATCAGCACGGCGGGTGAGTAGTAGGTGGTGAGGGGGATCTCACCGATGATGGTCTCGGTGTTCGAGAGAAACGGCTGGACCAGCACGTCGGCAGATATCCGCTGAAACGTCGACAATCCTTCCTCGATTTCAGCAAGTCGTTGTTCGAGCGTTTCTGCATCCTGGCGGGCGGTGGGGGATGTCACGTCGATGTCGACCACGGCGCTTCGGCTCTCGTCGACGTCGTTGAGGAGCGTTCGCCCGTCGAAGCCGAGACTTCGGTTCAGTCCGTCGAGAAACTCCCCGGAGCCACCCACCCCGTCACGGAGCGATGTCAGATGCCGCCCGACTTCCAGTCGGGCGCGGTCGGCGCCCGCCCGGTCATTCCGCTCGATGGCCGCCGTCAGGTCGGCGGCTGCATCGCGAGCGAGGGGGAGGGCCGACTCGTACTCGGCGGTCCGATCCTGGGCGGCGGCGGCCACCTCCTCCAACACGCGGCGATTGAGTTCGTCGGTCGAGGCTCGGGCAAAGATGTCGATGTACGCCCGATCGAATGGGTCCAGCTTGTCGTGGAGGATCAAGACCTCGGCCTTCTCGCCTCTGGTGATCGTCTCGACGGCCTCCTCGGGAGCGACGATGACCAGGTCCACATCTCCGGCCTCGAGGGCCGTTCGGGCCGCCTCGGCATCTTGGGAGACGTCGACGAGATCGACCGCCGAGGACAAGCTCTCTCGGATCTGGTCGATCCGCTGGGCGATGCCGGCTTCTTCGTTCATCACCAGGATCGTCCGCAACGGCGGCGGCTGCGGCCGGTACCCCGCCGCGAAGAGCCCGAGGATCACGAACGGCCCGACGACCAGCACGGCCATGAGGCGCGGTTGGCGCAGCACCTCCCGAATCTCCTTGCCGGCAAAGGCGATGACGGTCGACAGTGCCCGCATCACGATCGGCTCCCCTCGCGATGGCGCTTGACGATCCGAACGAACACGTCGTCGAAATCCGGCAGGTACCGCTCGGTCTCCGCCACCGACAACCCGACGTCGTCGGCGGTGGACGCCACGAGCGGGATGGCCTGGCCGGCGTCGGGAACCGTGAGACGAACCGTCGCCGGACCGAGGGTTGCGATCTCGGTGGCACCGACCCGACTGCCGAACAGCTCGACGTCCCCGTACGACGGCGGCTCGGTGAACACGACATCCACCAGTTCCCCACCAAATGCCGATCGGCGAAGATCTTCGGGCGCTCCGAACTCGAGAATCCTCCCCTCTTCCAGCAAGGCGATGCGATCGCAGTAAGACGCTTCCCCGACGTACTGGGTGGTGACCAACAAGGTCCGTCCGGCCTCACGGAGCTCAACGAAATGGTCCCAGACCGAGCGCCGCAGGATGGGATCCAAACCGGCGGTCGGCTCGTCGAGGAACAGCATCTTCGGTTCGTGGATCAACGCCGCCGCCAATCCCACCCGGCGCTGCATCCCGCCCGAAGTGTCGGCGAGCCGGCGATCGGCGACGTCGGCCAGTTCGACGAATTCGAGAATCCGATCGGCCGCCTTGGCCCGAGCACTACCCCGAAGCCCGTAGGTGGAGGCCACGAAGTCGAGGTTCTCACGAATGCTCAGTGTCGGGTACAGCACCGAGCTCTGTGGCAGGTAGCCGAGCTGCGCTCGGGTCTCCGCGTCGAATTCCCCCGGATCACGCCCGAGCACCTCGAGCATTCCCGACTCGCGATCGAGCAACCCGGTCAGCAGACGGACGATGGTCGACTTGCCGGCACCGCTCGGTCCAACCAAAGCGATCAGGGAGCCGGCCGGAACTTCGAAGTCGAGATCGTGGACTCCGGTCCGGCCGTCATAGGTCATCGAGACGGCGTCGGCGGCGATCATGGTTTCCAACGGTGACGGTCTCCTGGTGCATGGAATTGGGCCGATGGGACGGTACCCCAAGCGGGGATCTCCAAACACTCGGCCAGCAGGCTCCCGGTAGAGACCGACCGCCGGGCTGGTTTGAGATATGCCTCGAACGGGAACATCCACGGCGTGTCTCCCTCCCTCCCCAATTCGATCCTGCGCAACACGACGCGGGCAACCGTCTTTCGCGTGGGCGCAATCCTGCTGAGCCTGTTCACGGTGGCGGCCACCACGGTGGGTTGGGTGGGTTTGAGCGTGGTCGAGGCCGGGACGGTTGCCGCCCCCGATCTGGCCACCGCATCGGAGCCCACGGCCGAGGTGCTCGACGCCGCCGCCAGCGCGCTCGGTGAGTTGCGCACGGCGATGGGTGAGGTGGCTTCGGTCACCGACAACGCCGGCCAGGCAAGCGAGGACCTGACCGAAGTACTGGGTGCCGTCTCCGAACTGGCGGCCGAGGACCTGCCCGCCACACTCGCCGCGGTGGAATCGAGCCTGCCCGCCCTCATCGACACCGCCGCCGTGATCGATGGCGCCATGAGCACGCTCTCGATAGTCGGCGTTCGATACGACCCCGATGTGCCATTCGACGAGGCACTCCTCGACGTCCAGACGTCGATGGATGGTCTGGCGGAGCAGATCGCCGAACAGGGCGCGGCCATTCGGGCAACCGTTCCGGTGATCGACGAATCGGCCGGCCAGATCTCCGGTCTGGGAGACCGCATCAGAACGATGGACGGCCATCTCGAGCGGGCCGAGACGGCCTTGGCGGGTTATGACGAGACGCTGGACGGGGTCGGCACCCTGGTCGAAGTGGCGACGACCGTGCGAAGGCTGGTCCCGGTGGGACGCGTTGCGCTGGTCGTCCTCGGGCTCTCCGGCCTCGGCCTCGCCTGGTTGCTCTGGTCGGCGCCGATGGCCGTCTTCGATGGCCTTTCCGGCGACGCCACCGCCCCATCTTCGTGACCGATCGTCAGCGAAGGTCGGGGGCAGGCACTAGATCCGGGAGCTCGAAACCCCAGCGATTGGCGGCGGCCCGCAAGGTCCGCAGCACCAGCGGCGCCAACGATGGACCGATGGGTACCGAGTCCGGGTCGAATGCCAGCCGCAGGTAGGTGCCGCCGGCGATCGGACCGGTCGAGACCGTGCCGTCGATTCCGCCTTCCTCCAAGCTGACATCGTCACCGGCGAGGTGAATGCCGACGGACTCCCGCTCGAGCACGTCGGGGACAACCATGCCGGCCACCGGATGTCGTCGCGCATCTGCAGCCGTCACGATCATCTGCTCGAGGGCTTCGGCGTCGAGTTCGATGTCGCGGTCGACGATCGCCCGGTCGAGGCTGCCGAGGTCGACCGCCTGCAAGCCATGGGCGATCCTCATCAGACCGGCGGTGAACCGCGGGTTGAGCTCGGTTGGCCGAAAGCCGCCTTCGGTCAGCACCCCATCGATCCCGAAGGCTCCTCGATACCCGACTTCGGTCGCCAGCTGCCGGCCCACTCGACGAGCCACTGAACGCATCTCGGAGCGCCGCACATCCGGCGGGTCCCAGGTGCTGGCGACACCGGCGTACGAGAAGGTCTGACTGGTGTGATCGCGCAGAATCAGGATCTCGGCGGGGCGGGTGACGGCCACGCCGCCGGCCGTCACGATTCCATGGATCGAACAGGGGATACCGTCCAGGAAGGGCATCACTCGGACGGTTTTCGCCCACCCGAGTTCGCCGGCCACCCGTCGCGCGGCCTCCCCGTCCGGAACCCAGCGTGTGCCGTCGTTGGCACCGTGCCAGCCCCGGGTGTTGTCCGCGGACCAAACCGTGCCCAGGTCGGTCGCCAGTGTTACGGCTGCTTCCGAAGCCTCGGCTGGTTCCACCAGCGCCACCGGGGCCGCCGGGACCCCCGACCGCTCCCAGATGTCGTCGACCAGCGTCTTGTCCTCGAGACGCCGCCAGTTGTCCGGACGGGCACCCATCGTTCGCCTGCCGAACAACCCGGGCCGGCGGAGGAAGGGTGGGGTGATGACCCCCGCCTCGCCGATCGGGTCGAACGCATCGACCAGCTCGGCCACCTGCGGCGGAGGCGAGGCGAATGCTTCGCCAAGCCGCTGCAGGCCCTCGCTCAGCGTGCCGCCCGGTTCCACCTCGATGGGAACGAAGTCGATGTCGGGAAGGTCCCCGGCACCGGCCCACCGGGCGATCAACAGGATGTCATCGACGCCCCACCGGCGCAGGACCGGGACGAACGGCGTGACGCCTGCCGCCACATCGACAGCCAGAACGAATCGACGGCCACGATGCAGCTCGGCCAGTCGTTGGTCGAGATCGAGCGGGTCGTACATCGCAACACCGTATCCGGGGCGGGGTCACGAAGTCCGACCTTTTGGCGCGGCGTCGGCGAATCGTGGCGATCAGAGGGCTTCGAGGCAGGTCCGTGCCCACTCGACCGAAGCGATGTCGGTCCGCTCGACGTACAGAGACTCGAGGTTTCGAAGGGCTCGCCGGACGACGTCCACTCCGCTGACGGGCGCCAGCCAGCTCCGATCCAGTCGGGGGGCGCCGCCGAGGGATGCCGCCACCAGCGATGCCGCCTCGTCGAACCCGATGGCTTCGCCGTAGTGGAACGGATCGACCATCTGTCCGCCCGCGTACACGACGAAGTGCCCAGGGAGCCCGACCCCCTCCATCTCGATTCCGGCGCGCCGGCCCACTTCGATCCAGATCACCGACAGCGAAACTGGTATCCCTCGCCGAGTCTCGATCACCCGGTGGAGAAACGAGTTGTCGGGGTTGCGGTAGTCCTCGACGTTTCCGCCCAGTCCCTTCGAGATCGAGATGACTCGCCGCACGGCAAGGTGGGTGTCGCCGACGACCCGGGCGGCGGCCGCGTCCAGCCATGCGGTGACTCGATCCGGGTCGGCGTCCGGGTAGGCGAACGCGGCGATCTCACAGAAGGCCTCGGCAAGCCGATCGTGTCCGGCCAGCTCGGCGACCCGTTCGGCACGGGCGACCATCGACATCGAGTCCACCTGCCAGCAGCGTAACCAGCGAACTCGATCTGTCAGCCCTCGAAGCCGAACCGATCCAGCAGCTGCGGCCGCTCTTGCCAGTTCTCCTCGACTCCGACACGGAGGTCGAGGTGCACCTTGGTTCCGAGCACCGCCTCCAACTCCACACGAGCCTCGGAACCGGCGGCCGACAGCATCGATCCCCCCTTGCCGATGACGATGCCCTTCTGGCTGTTGCGTTCGACGATGAGTCGGCCCGAGATGATCGTGACATCGCCTTCGGCATCGATGTCCTCCACGATCACGAACAGCGAGTGCGGCAACTCGTCGCGCAGACGGTCGAGGAACTTCTCCCGGATGATTTCGGCGGCCAGCCGATGCTCCGGCTGATCGCTGATCGTCTCCGGGTCGAAGTAGAGCGGTCCCTCGGGCAGCTTCCCGACCAACTCCGAGCGGAGCACCGACACATTGTCGGTCGACACCGCCGACACCGGCACGTATGCATCGAAGTCCCAGGTCGAAGCCTTCTCGAGTTGGGCTGCGACCTGGGCGTGGGAGGCGACGTCGGTCTTGTTGACCGCAACGATGGCCGGGCCACCGGCTTCGGCCAGACGCTGAGCCACCAGGCGATCGCCCGGTCCCACCGGCTGGGTGGCATCGATCACGAACAGGGTGACGTCGGCCTCGGGCAACGTTCGGTAGACCAGGGTGTTGAGTCGGCTTCCCAGCTCCGTCCGCGGTCGGTGCAGGCCCGGGGTATCGATCAAGACCATCTGGTACACCGGATCACCGTGCTCGACCCCGGTGACGATCCCTCGAATCGTGTTACGAGTCGTCTGCGGCCGAGTCGAGGTGATCGCGACCTTCGAACCGACCATGGCATTGACGAGTGTCGACTTGCCCACATTGGGCCGGCCGACGACCGGCACGAAGCCTGATCGGATGCCAGATCGGATGCCAGATCGGATGGCCGTCATGGCTGGTCGGCGATGGGAGGCCGTCGCTCCACCACCACCGCTCCCACCCGGCGACCCTGCACCCGGGCGACCGTCAGCGAAACCGGACCTGCCTCGAACCGCTCTCGCTCCTCGGGGACTCGACCGGCCAGATCGAGAACCAACCCCGCCACGGTGTCCCACTCGTCGTCGGGGAGGTCGGCTCCGACGATCCCCGACAGTTCAGCGACCGACAGTCGCCCGTCGACGAGCAGGGATCCATCCGGTCGCTCGACGACCATCCGTTCGTCCTCGTCGTACTCGTCGGCGATCTCCCCTACCAGTTCCTCCAGCAGATCTTCGATCGTGACGAGACCTGCAACCGCGCCGAACTCGTCGACCGCGACGGCCAGGTGCGATTTCGAAGTCTGCATCGTCCTGAGCAGGTCGGCCGCCGCCTGCGTCTCGGGCACGAACTGCACCGGGCGGAGGTAGCGGCCGATGGGGTCACCGTGGCGGCCTCCCGCCAGCGCCGGAAGCAGGTCTTTCAGGATCAGCAACCCGACGACATCTTCCAGACCGGAGCCGGTCACCGGCAGCCGGCTGAAGCCATGCCGCTCGAACACGGTGAGCGCTTCGCCCACGCTCGACGTCTCGGCCGCGCTGACCATGTCGGGGCGCGGGACCATCACCTCGCGGACGACCGTCTCCCGGAACTCGATCACCGCGCCGATGAGGGCACGCTCGCGCAGGTCCTCGAGCGGATCATCCTCGGGCTCGTCGTCTTCCTCGTCCACCACGAACTCGGTCGCAAAGGCACCGACGGCGACGGCCGCGGCCACGATCCCGACGAGGCGATACGCCAGCTGGAGACTCCTCCGGCGGCCGACCGCCCTCGGAATGAGGTCGGCGACGAGCAGGACCACCGCGGCCACCGCGGCCAGCGCCACAGCCACCGGAAGCCCGGTCGACGAGCGCACGATCAGCCAGGTCGCCGTCACGGCGGCCACCACCACCAAGGTCAGATGCGCGACATTCACGGCCGGAACGATGGCGTCCCGTTCCTCGAGCAGCTCGGCGGCGCGAGCAGCACCCCGAGTCCCCTCGGCCGCTGCCCGCAACGCATCGGCTCGAGGGATTCGCATCATGGAAACCGACGCCGCCCGGAGCAGCCCGGCGACGCCGACGAAGAGTACGAGGACCACCACGGCGATCGTCATCGACGCCGCAGCCCCACCTGAGCGAGGATTTCCCGCTCTCGCGACTCCATCGCCTCGGCTTCATCGTCCTCGCCATGGTCGTAACCCATGAGGTGGAGCAGCCCGTGCACCAGCATCAGGGCCATCTCTTCGTCGGTGGTCGTACCGTGCTCGGCCGCCTGCCGACCGACATAGGCGGGGGCGATCACGACGTCTCCGAGATGAATCGGCGGTCCGGACGGGGCCACCCGAGGCGGCACACCGGGCTGGTGCTCCTCCAGTGGGAAGGCCAGCACATCGGTCGGGCCTTCGCGCTGCAGAAAGCGGCGGTTGTACGACGCCATGTCGTCATCGGTCACCAGCAGGACCGCGACCTCGGCGTCCTCCGGGTATCCCTGGGTCCGCAGCACCCGCCGGGTGAGGTCGCACAATCGAGCCTGGTCGACATCGAGCGGTTGCTCGTCGCTGAGGTGGACGCTCAACGCCCGGCCGATCGCGACGACCATCGAGTGAGACTCGGAGGATCGGCGTCCGTCATTCGCCTGGGAAGTTCGGATACGGGATCCGCTGATGATAGTGACCCAACAACGAGTCGGTGAACGCCTCTCGTACCTTGGTGAGCTGTCCGAACGTCAGATTGCATGCCGACAGCTGCCCGTCTCCCACCTTCTCGTCGATCACCCGATTGACCACCTTCTGAATGGACTCACGGCTCGGCTCCTCCTCGCCGAACACCGCCCGGCAGGCGCCTTCGACCGAGTCGGCCATCATCACGATCGCCATCTCCCGCGTCTTCGGTTTGTGTCCCGCATGCCGATACAGGTCCGGGTCGACGTTCTCGGGCCCATACTTCTGACGAGCCTCCTCGTAGAAGTACCGCATGATGCCGTCGCCATGATGGGCCACGATCCCTTCGGCGACGTCGGATGGAATGCGGTAGCGCCGCGCCAACTCGATCCCGTCGATCACATGCTGGCGGATGACCTCGGCAGACTTCTCCGGCGCCAGCCCTTCATGCGGGTTTGGAATACCGAACTGGTTCTCGATGAAGTAGGTGGGGTTCTCCGTCTTCCCGATGTCGTGGAAGTAGGCGGCCGCCCTGGCGAGCAACGTGTTGGCGCCAATCGCTCGAGCGGCGGAGTCGGCGAGGGTCCCCACCATCAATGAGTGGTTGAAGGTGCCGAACGCCTTGTCCTGGAGCAGTTGGAGTGCCTCGTGGTTCCGGTCGGTGAGTTCGAGGAGTCGCAGGGTGGTGGTGATGTCGAACATCGACTCGAAGAAGGGCATCACCGCCAGGGACACGAGCGCGGCAGCCAGCGAGATGCCCCCGGCCCACGCCGCGTGCGGCCACACCTCGTCGAAGGCGTTCGCCCCGGGATTCACCTCGAAGAACCAGGCGGCCGCCGCGGCGATCACGGCTGAGGCGATCGCCGAGATGGCCACCGAGTTCCGGAAGGCCTTTCGGCTGGAGATGGCCGACACGAAACCGATCGGCGCCAGCGTGGCGAGGCCGGCGTAGACCGTCGCACCGGGGTCGAACGTCCCGACTGCGGTCAGCACGCCCATCGCCAACGCCATCAGCGTTCCCATTCGGTTGTCGAAGAGCACCGATGCCAGGTATCCGAAGGCGACCGCCGGGACGACGTAGAGCGTCCCGGTCGTCTCCGCCGCGGCCACGGTGGCTCGCACGGCGATCGACGCCCCGATGATCAACATGCCGAGGAGCGCCACCATGCGGGGCCGCTCCCAGAACCGCTGGCGGAACCGGGCGAGGTAGTAGGCGATCACCGCCACCAAGACCGCCAGCATGCCCAGCATGCCGAAACGACGCTGTGTCTTCTCGACGAACGAACCCGTCTCGTTGATCGCCGCGATGTCCAGCTCCGACATCACCTGACCCTCGCTGACGATCACCTCACCCTGCCGGTAGGTCTCCACCACATCTTGGACCGATTCGGCGGCCAGCCGCTGCGCTTCGGCGGTCCGTTCCTGGTCGACGACGAGGTTGTTGTCGACCAACTCGGCCGTCAACTCGTTGACCGCCAGTCGGGCGGCCTCGCTGGCGAGCCCGTCGATGCTGACGAATCGCTGTTCCTGGAGCGCCTGGCCGGCGATCGCGTCGACCTCGTCCTCGTCGACCCCGGTCGTGAAGTACAACGACAGTCGATCGACCACAGCCGCCTCGATGGCGGCGATGGCCGTCGGTGTCGAGGCCAAGCCCCGGAACAGGTCCTGTTCGGCGAAGTCGGTGAGCGTCTCCAAGGTGGGCGCATCGAGGAATGGAGCCTCGGCGGCCAGCTCGGCGATCCGTTCGGCTCGCGGAGCGACCTGGGGAACCAGGGCCACACTCGTCGGCAGCGGGCACTCCCCCGAGCGACACACGACGTCCTGCTCCGCACCCTCCTCTGCGGCGCGGAAGCCCGTGGGATATCCGCTCGACGAGATGTCGAGGTACACGGTGTACTCGCCCGGTGGCGCTTCGATGGCCACCCGGCCGTCGCCGCCGGTCCGGCCCACGAAGTGCTGGCCGCTCGCCGCCACCGCCACCAGCCGAACATCCATCAGCGGCAGGTCGGCCCGGAACCCTTCACTGGCGAGCGTGTCGAACGCCGCGTCGCCGTCCACGTCGGCGAACACGAAGCCCGTCAGCGTGACCGGCTCCACCTCCTCGACGGGTGGCTCCGACGCGTCAGGCGCCGCCTGCGCCGTCGTGGTCGTCACCGCCTCCGGGATGACGGGAGCGGCCGCCGGTTCGGGCGCTGCGATCTCTTCGACCCGCTCGAGGAGGTCGGACACCTGCCGGAAGATCGCACTCTCTCGCTCGGAGTCCTCGCGAAGCACGGGAGCGACGGCACTCACGACGCGCTGGATCTCGGCGTCGGTCCGTTCCTGATCGACGACCGTCGCCGGGCGGCGCGCCTCGAAGTTCCGCGGCGCGGGCGCAGCTGGCTCGAGGGTTGGGTCTCCGGCGGTCGTACCCAAGCTCAGGACACCCCATGCCATTCCCACCGTCCCCACCAGCACCAGCATGCGTGCGAACGTGGCCCTGGTCATGGGCGTCCCCCGTCCTCGAACGCCTGATACGCCTCGACGATGGCCGCCACGATGCGGTGACGGACCACGTCCTTGGACGTGAGCTCGATGAACGAAACACCCGGGATGCCCTCGAGGATACGGCGGACGATGGCGAGCCCCGACTGCCGCTGGCTGGGGAGGTCCGTCTGCGTGATGTCCCCGGTGATGATCATCTTCGAATTGAAGCCCAGCCGCGTCAGGAACATCTTCATTTGCTCCTGCGACGAGTTCTGGGCTTCATCGAGAATCACACACGCATCGTTGAGGGTCCTTCCACGCATATAAGCGAGCGGAGCGATCTCGATGGTTCCCCGCTCGATCAGCCGGCCCGTTTCGTCCGGACCCAGCATGTCCCACAGAGCGTCGTACAGCGGACGGAGATACGGGTCGATCTTCTGGGCCAGGTCCCCGGGCAGGTAGCCCAGTCGCTCGCCCGCCTCGACCGCCGGACGCGTCAAGATGATGCGCTGCACCGACCCGGCGAGGAGCGCCTCGACGGCCGCCGCCATCGCCAGATAGGTCTTCCCCGTGCCGGCCGGGCCGATCCCGAAGGTGAGAGTGCTGTCGCGGATCGCCTTGATGTACCGCTGCTGGCCGCGGGTCTTGGCGCGAACCACCCGGCCCCGTCCGACGGGAATCCCCTCGGCCAGCACTCCGGACGGGCTGGGAACCCGGTCGCGGACCATCGACACGACGCGCTCCGTCCGTCCGTCGTCGAGCGCCTGGCCCTCCTGGACCAAGATGAGCATCTCGCCGAGCGCCGTCTCGACCAACTCGGCCTCTTCCGCCGGACCCGAGATGGTGAACTCGTTTCCCCGCGCCAGCAGCCGCACACTCGGAAACAGGCCCTCGAGCGTGCGGAGATGGGTGTCGCCGGTTCCGACCAGATCCATCATCAGATGGTTGGACGGGACCAGCAAGCGGCGTTCGGTGAACTCGGAGGTCACAGCGAGGAGATCACGGGAGGAGAATCACGGAGAGAGAATCGCGGGGATCGAGGGAGCGTCGATGCGACGACGGTCGCCGTCGTCGCGAGCGATCCAGGAGTATAGGGCCGGCCCGGCGCGAATCGGGTGGTCAGGCGTCCTCGACGTTCGCCTGCTGCACACCGAGACCGGTGTGGGCCTCGATCAGCGCCGACAGGACCTTGATGTCGGATTGCCGGATCGTGAGAACCGGTCCGTCACCGCCGCGCCGCATCGATCGGATCGCGTTGAGGAACTCGTCGATCGCCGATCCTCCGATCTCGAGATCGCGGTCCAGGGTGAGGTCGATCACGGTCTCACCGTCTCCGGTGCTCCCGGGCAGCAGTGAGGCCGGAGTCACTTCGAGAATCTCGGCCAGACGCACCAGCCGCGCCACGGAGAGTGCTCTCTCGCCACGCTCGTACGCTCCGAGTACCGACGCCTTGAACTCACTCGCCGACGCGTGCTCTACATCCAGGAGCGACCACGATCGCTGCCGACGCGCTTGCCGCAGTCGTTCGCCAACGGCGACGTTTATCGGGTCGAGCTGTTCCATTTGGTCCCCTTCGGGTTCTCTGGAGCGGCAGGCTAGCACCAATGACCACGGAGAGTGGCGATCGAGTGCTCGGTCAGCCCAGGAGGGCTCGAGCGGTCACAACGACGGCTGCCGTTTCGACCCGCAGCGTACGCGTTCCCAGATCGAGGCGCCGACCGACCGTCGCGACCTCTTCCGGTGCCCAGCCGCCCTCGGGCCCGATCGCCACCGACACCTCCGGCTCACATACGGAGGCGATGGGCGCTCCCCCGGGATCGGCCACCCATGCATGATCCGGCAGATCCTGGATGTGGACGACATCGTGGTTCACGATGGTTCGGTGGACGCCGCGCGACTGGCAGAGCGCCGCATCGGCCCAGGCCTGACACCGATCGACACGGGGCGGGGAGCCTTGGCCGAACCGAATCCCGGTGAGCCAGGTGAGCGACGCCGCACCCAGTTCGGACACCTTCTCGACCAGAAAACGTTGACGATCTTTGGATCTGGGTGGCGCCACGAACAGGTGGACGGCTCGCGACCTCGCCTGCCGGGTCTCCTCGCCCCGCTCCACCGAGTCGAGGGTGGTTGTTCCCGCACCGAGGGCACCCTCGCCGTCGGTGTAGGTCACCGCGGATCCCGGGTCGCGTCGAAGCACCGTTGTCAGGTGATGGCGGATTGCATCGGTGAGAAGGATGCTCGGGTCGTTCCAGGGACCGGGGAGGAGCAGGTGGGGTCGGTGGCCCACCGCTCAGCGGCCCTTTCGGCGCCGCCGGGTCGAGATCGGCCGCTGGCCGTCGAGTTCCCCGAACCGGCGTAGCAGGTCTGCCTGTTCGGCACTGAGCGAGGTCGGGATCTCGACGACGACATCGACGAGCATGTCCCCGCGGCCCCGGCGACCGAGGCGGCCCATCCCCTTGCCCTGAACGGTATGGACCGTGCCCGGCTGTGTGCCAGGCTCGACGGTGAGCGCCACCGGATCACCGTCGACGGTCGGCACCGACAGGTCGACCCCGAGGGACGCCTCGGCGACGCCGATGCGGACCTGATGGATGAGATCGTCACCGTGTCGTCGGAAGTCTGGGTCTTCCTTGACGAGAACCTCGACATAGAGGTCGCCGGCGTCACCGCCCCGCGGACCGGACTCCCCCTCGCGGCTGAGCCGGAGGCGGGTCCCCGTCTCGACGCCGGCAGGCACCTCGACCCGCACCGAACGATCGCGGGACAGCACCCCCTGTCCGGAGCACGCCGGGCAAGGATCGGTGATGCGTTCGCCCGTCCCGGAGCACTGCTCGCAGGGGGCAACGGTCGTCACATTCCCCAGCAGGCCCCGCCGGGAAACCCGAACCGCACCGGCTCCGCCGCAGACATCGCAGGTCGTTGGCGACGTTCCCACCCGGGCACCTCTCCCGCTGCAGTCCGAACACCGTCCGTTGGCCCGGAAGGCCACCTCCGCCTCGGTCCCGAAGGCCGCTTCTCGCAAATCGATCTCGACACGGGCGAGGATGTCCCGACCACGAGCCGGACCCCTCCGTGCGGCCCCCGTGCCGAAGAGGCCACTGTCACCAAAGACCGACCGCAGGATGTCGTCGAAGCCAAAATCCTGAAACAGGTCGCCCAGGTCGACGGTCTCACCCCGGTCGTACCGGGCCCGTCGCTGTGGATCCGAGAGCACCTCGTACGCCTCGGCCACCTCACGGAAACGTTGCTCTGCCGTGGCATCGCCCGGGTTGGCATCCGGATGCGTCTCTCGGGCGAGCTTGCGGAACGCACGCTTGATCTCTTCCGTGGAAGCGTCACGCCCCACGCCCAGGGTTTGGTAGTGGTCCCTCACGATCGTTCAGGAGTCCATCCGGTCGCCGAGCTCGCGGCTGACACTCTCGACCGTGGAGATCACCGACCGGTAATCCATCCGCATCGGTCCGATCACACCGATCCGACCACCGGTGGTGGCGGCGTCGAAGGACGACGAGACCATGGCGACATCCGTCTCTTCCGGCATTCCGAGCTCGTCTCCGATCCTGATGGTGGTGCCCTGGGCGGTCGCCAGGAGCTGGAGCAGTTCCGCCTCCCGCTCGAGGACCTGGAGGACACGGTGCACGCTGGCGAGATTGTCCCACACGGTGGCCATTTGGCGAGTCCCACCGACGTAGATCTCCGCACTCTGGTTGGCCGCCCGCACGAGGGCTTCGCCGACCGATCTGGCAATTCTCTTCGACGTCGGAGCGGCTTCCACGTCTTGGGGGATCTCGAGCGGACCGACTTCCCGTCCGATGGCCCAGCTCGCAACGAACGTCTCTGCCTGCTCGAGTTCGAGCGGGGTGACCGGACGATCCAGCCGGCACAGCTCCTGGGCCACCCGGCCCGACTCGGTCACGATCACCACCAGTGCGGTCACCGCACCCACCTGGACGAGGTGCAGTGCCTTGACCAGCTCGCCGGCATTCCCGGGTCCGACGGCCACCGCCGGGTAGTGGGTCATGTCGGAGAGGAACTCCGTGGTCGCCTTCAGCAGGCGCCCGAGCTCGACCTGGACCGAAGAGTAGAAGTCGTTGATCCGGAGTTGAGATCGACGCGCCAGCGCCTTGGGAGAGAGGTGGTCGACGTAGTACCGGTAGGCGGCGGCAGTCGGAACCCGACCGGCCGAGGTGTGCGGTTGCACGGCATAGCCTTCTCGCTCGAGCGAGGCGAGCTCGTTGCGAATCGTCGCCCCCGACACGTGCAGGTCACTCGCTTCGAGGATGCCCCTCGAGCTGACCGGATCGCCGGTTCGGATGTGCTCTTCGACCAGTGCGCGCAGCACTTCGAGCCGTCGAGCCTCACGCTCATCGAGATGATCGCCGGACTCCCGATCCCCACTCCGCGGATCGGCCACGATGCGATCCTGGCTGTCGTCCATAGCCCTCACACGCTAGCAGTCGAGCCTTGGGAGTGATAAGAACCGCCCGAGGGCGTGCAGTGGGACGGGCGAGCGCCACAATGCCCGCATGACGCCCGACCACGAGACGCTCATGAACCGACTGGCCGCCGCCGGGGACGCCGATCGAGCGGCCGGGGCGAAGCGATACCTGAAGAGCGACCTGACCCACCTCGGGCTCACCATGGGGGACCTCCGGGCCGAGCTCCGCCGATGGATCGCCGACCGCGATGGGGTGACGTTCTCGGACGCCCGAGCACTGTGGGAACGTCCCGAGCACGAGGCGCGCATGGCTGCCGTCGAGATTGCGATCCGAATTCGGGACGATCTGGACACCGATGCGATCGTCGATGTCGAGCGCTGGCTTCGTGAGGCCCGGTCGTGGGCGTATGTCGATGCGCTGGCCGTCCACGTCGCCGGACCGCTGCTCGACCGTCACCCCGACGGTGGGGCGATCCGCGATCGCTGGGCGACCGACCCGGACTTCTGGATGCGGCGTTCGGCGATGCTCTCCCTGCTGGCCGACCTGCGAGCCGGCCACGGTGACTTCGAACGCTTCGGACGGTACGCCGACGCCATGCTGGAAGAGCGCGAGTTCTTCATTCGCAAGGCGATCGGCTGGATTCTCCGGGACACCGGGCGGAAACGGCCCGACCTCGTCTACCAGTGGATTCTCCCGCGCGCCCACCGAGCATCGGGTGTGACCATGCGGGAGGTGCGCAAGTGCCTCGACGACACTCAATGGGATCGCGTCGAAGCCGCACGGCACGGGTGAGCGACCGGAAGTCGCCACCGGCGACGCTCACGGCACCGGGGTAGCCGCCGGCTCGCCGAGTGGGGGCGGCGGCTCCAGCCCCAGGACGATCCGGATGGCGGCGTCGGTGAGCAGCGGACGATCGACCCGCAGCATCGCTCGTCCGTCTACTTCGGCAACCGCCAGTACGCCGGCCTCGCGCAACCGGCGGCCCTCCGCCGAACCGAGCAACGCCACTCCCCCGGGTCCGGCCGTGACGCCCTCGGCCAATCGCAGGCCCAGCATCAGCCGCTCTTGTTCGGCCGCCCACCCTTCGATGCGATCGGCGGCCTGCACCGGCCCGATGCCGCGTTCCACCCGATCCAGGTAGGTGTCCAGCCGCCGCACGTGGCGGGTGCGGACGCCGTCGCGATACCCGTGTGCCCCCATGCCGAAGGCCAAGTACTCGCCGCGATGCCAGACCCCCAGGTTGTAGCGGCAGGCGTGCCCGGGGCGGGCATGGTTGGACACCTCGTAGCGAAGATATCCGGCCGCGCCGAGCAGATCGGCGGCCAGCTCCCACTTGTCGGCCTGGTCATCGGGATCGGGCGCCGCTGCGCCCGCTCGGACGGCACGTCCCAGCTCCGTCGGTGGTTCGACGGTCAGCGCATAGGTGGAGATGTGATCTGCACCCGACTCGACCGCCTGCTCCAGGGAAGTCCGCCACGAGGCGACCGTCTCGCCGGGGGTTCCGTAGATCAGATCCACCGAGATCGACCGGATCCCGGCGTCACGCGCATCCGCGATCGCCCGCAACGCCTGGCCGGGACGGTGGCGTCTCCCGAGGGCGGTCAACACGTCACTATCGAACGACTGGACACCGAAGGACACCCGGTTGAAGCCGCCGTCCCGCAGCCGGCGAGCCAGCTCCGGCGACCAATCCTCCGGGTTTGCCTCCAAAGTGACCTCGGCTCCCGGTGCGAGACCGAGGCGGTCGCTCAGCGCCCCGACGATCTCGACGATCCCGACGAAGCGGGAAGGCGTTCCCCCGCCCACATAGATCGCGTCGAGCGGGCCCCAGATGGGGGCCTCCTCGACCTCGCGAAGCACGGCCGCCAGAAATCGGGAGGCGACATCGTCACGGCCGGCCACGACCGCGAAGTCGCAGTAGGGGCAGACGCGTTCGCAGAAAGGAATGTGCACGTACGCCGAGCGATCGGCGGGGCCGGCCATGGCTCAGTCGTCGACCTGGAGTGCCGCCACGAACGCCTCCTGGGGAACCTCGACCGATCCCACCATCTTCATCCGCTTCTTGCCTTCCTTCTGCCGCTCGAGCAGTTTCCGTTTCCGGCTCACGTCACCGCCGTAGCACTTGGCGAGGACATCCTTGCGTTTGGCGCGAACCGTCTCCCGGCTGATGATGCGGCTTCCGATGGCCGCCTGGATCGGGACATCGAACAACTGCCGGGGAATCAGCTCCTTGAGCCGCTCCACCATCTTCTTGCCGTAGTCGTACGCCTTGGTGCGATGGACGATCGAGCTGAACGCGTCGACCTGCTGGCCGTTCAGCAGAATGTCCACCTTCACCAGGTCGGAGGAGCGGTAGCCGGCCGGCTCGTAGTCCAGGGATGCATACCCGCGAGTGCGTGACTTGAGACTGTCGAAGAAGTCGAACACCACCTCGCCGAGCGGGATCTCGTAGGTGAGCTCGACCCGCTCGGGCGTGAGGTAGTGCATGTTTCCCATCTCGCCTCGCTTGGAGGTGACCAGCTCCATGATCGTCCCGATGAACTCGGCCGGGGCGATGATCATCGCCTTGACGTAGGGCTCCCGGACATCCAGCCGTTCGGTTGGATCTGGGAGGTCTTGGGGAGAGCGGACCTCCGCCTCGGTTCCGTCCAGGTGGGTCACCTCGTACGCGACGGATGGTGCGGTCGCAACCAGATCGAGGTCGTACTCACGCTCGAGGCGCTCACGCACGATCTCCATGTGCAGCAGACCGAGAAAGCCGAGCCGGAATCCGAATCCGAGCGCCTTGGACGTCTCGGGCTCATATGCGAGCGAAGCGTCGTTCAGGCGGAGCTTGTCGAGGGCTTCGCGCAGGTCCTCGAAATCCTCTCCGTTGGTGGGGAAGATCCCGGCGAAGACCATCGGCTTGGGCTCCTGGTAACCGGCGAGGGCCTGCTCGGCGCGGTCGGCACTCGACGTGATCGTGTCACCGACCTTGATCCGATCGATCTCCTTCACCCCGGTGATCAGGTAGCCCACCTCGCCGGCGCGCAGCGAGGAACGGGGCTGCGCCTTGGGAGTGAGGACACCGACCTCGGCCGCCTGGTGCCGTTCGCCGGTCGCCATGAACTGCACGGCGTCACCGGACACCAGTTCACCGTCGACGACCCTGACGTAGCAAACCACCCCGCGATATGCATCGAAGTACGAGTCGAAGACCAGCGCCCGCAGCGGGCCGCCGGGGTTCCCCAGTGGCGGCGGCACATCCCGCACCAACCGCTCCAACAGGTCGTCGACACCCGCACCCGTCTTGGCAGAGATCTGCAACACGTCTCCAGGGTCACCGCCGAGGATCCCGACGAGCTCTTCGGCGACGCGTGCCGGATCGGCGGCGGGCAGGTCGATCTTGTTCAGTGCCGGAATGACCTCGAGACCCGCTTCGATGGCCAGATAGGCGTTCGCCAGCGTCTGGGCTTGCACACCTTGGGCGGCATCGGCCAGCAACAACGCGCCCTCGCAGGCGGCCAGCGAACGCGACACCTCATACGAGAAGTCGACGTGCCCCGGTGTGTCGATGAGATTCAGTCGATACTCGCGACCGTCCCGGGCCGTGTAGCGGATGGCGACGTTGTTGGCCTTGATGGTGATGCCCCGCTCCCGCTCGAGGTCCATCGTGTCCAGGACCTGGTCTCGCATCTCTCGTTCCGTGATCGCACCCGTCCGCTCGAGGAGACGGTCGGCCAGGGTCGACTTCCCGTGGTCGATATGGGCGATGATGCTGAAATTGCGGATGCGCGACAGGTCTGACACGAGGCTCCGAATGGGAGGGAGAGCAGGCTGAACGATTGTACCGGGGAAGCCGGCAGTGCTAGATTTCCGAATCGCGCCGCACCTGTCCAGGACGGGTCGGCCGCATCCCTCCGGCAGGATCCGCGGTTCGGGTCCGCCTCAGACGGCTACCGAGGATTCGAACTCGCTCATGGCAAACATCAAGTCACAGATGAAGCGGAACCGCCAGAACGCGGTTCGGAACGAACGGAACAAGTCGATCCGTTCCGAGATGAAGACCCGAATCAAGCAGGCGGTCACCGCCGCCGGTGAAGGCGCCGAAGACATCGACGAGCAGTTCCGCCGTGCTCAGGCGAGCATCGACACGGCCGTCGCCAAGGGTGTGCTGCACAAGAACACCGCCGCCCGCAAGAAGGCCCGGCTGGCCAGGCAGATCGCCGACCTCGGCTGATCTCGTTCGGCGGATGAATCCGCCCGACGGCACCACCTGCTCCGAGCCACCCTTTCTTCAGCGGCCGACCATCCAGCGCGACATCGCCAGCGTGAGCCGTTCCATGGTGACGCGGTGGAGTTCCTCGGGGGCCGATTTCAGGACCCGGTCGGCCCGGACGAGTGCGTCCATCGCCTTCCGGAGCGAAGAATCGCGGAGCCGGCTCCGCTGCCGCCACACTCGATCGACCCACTTGTCGCGAGCTCGGGCGCCCATCATCTCGGCAAACGTCTCCTTGTCCGGGGCGGAGAGGGCGATCGCTCGGCGGCGCACCTCCGATTCCAATGCGGCCAGCAGGACGAGCGGGTGCTGGTGGACCAACTGGTCGGTGAGCCGCCGCAGGGCTTCGGCGGTATCACCCTTGGTGACGGCATCGGTGTAGTGGAAGATGGGCTCGTTCGGTCGGTTCTTGAACCGATCGAGAATGGTTTCGGCCGTGATGCGGCCCCGCGTGTCGGCCAGCTGATCCAGCGCCTGACCCAACGAGGCCGTGTCGGCACCGAATCGCTGGATCAGCGCCGCCACTGCCTCCCCTCCCAGGTCGAGTCCGCGAGCCGATACTTCGGACTGGAGCCAGCGCTGGGCGTTCGACTCCCAGATCTTCCGAACCTCGGTGGTCTCGCCCACCTCGGCCACCACCTTCTTCAGCGGAGCGGCCAGCTTTCCCTCCGACACCAGCACGACGACCGCGGCGTCGGGGCCCATCGCACGCAGCAGGTCGGCAATGACCTCGGCCTCTCCGACGTGGAGGTGCTGGGCGTCGACCACCTCCAAGCCCTGCCGCCCCCCGAACAGAGAGCCGGATTGCAGCAGTGGGATCGCCGGCTCGACCTCCGAGCGAACCGTTCGGTCCGTGCCCTCCTGTTCGCTTGCGGCGCCGCGACCGGGAACATCGATCCGGACGATGTCCGACGGTTCCACCCCGTGGTCGGCGAGATACGCTCGCGACCGCTCCAGCATCGTCTGGCGTTCGCCCGGACCCGCATTCCGAGCGCAGGAGACGTGCAGAACGGCGACCACGATCGGCAGCGTAGGCGGCCGGCCGCGTACCTGCGGCGCGCCGGCCTGCTCACCGCATCACCGGGCGGGCTCCCCCGGCATCCGGTCGAAGAGGCGGGCTAGGTCGCAGGCCATCTCGACGTCATGGACCCGAATGAGATCGGCACCATGTTCCAGCGCCATGGCGATGTAGGCGGCGACCCGGTGATCCTCGACCTTCCTGGGAATCGGAACCAGAACCGGCAATCCGAGGGCTCGAACCGCGTCGATCGATCGGATCACCTCCAGCTGCATCCGGGTGTACGCCTGGTAGTCACCTCCGTAGTTGATGGCGATACCCGGATCGACCACCAGCGAAGAGACGCCATCGTGCGCCAGGATCTCCAGCCGCTCTCGCATCCATTGGGCGGTCATCACCGCCTTGTCCCCGGAGATGAGGACATCGCCGACTGCGTGCGGGTGGTCACCCTCGACGTACATCAATACCGCCGGGACGCCGGTATCGGCGACAACCCGCCGCATCGCCGGATCCCCTAGTCCTCCGGTGTCGTTCACCATCGCCGCCCCCACATCGACACAGGCGGCGGCGACCTCCGGTTTCCACGTGTCGACCGACACGAGGAATCCGTCGGCGGCCAATCGCGACACGACCGGCACGAGTCGTGCGATCTCTTCCGCCGGTTGGAGGGTCTGGTTGTCGGGATGGGAGGACTGGCCGCCGACATCCACGATCGACACGCCCAGGTCACGGTGACGGCGAGCCATCTCGAGAGCCGCCTCGGGGGTCGTCGCCACCGTGTGCGTGTTCTTCGACTCCGGCGAGACGTTGATGACGCTCATGACATGCGTCACGGATCCGAAGCCCAGCCGGCGCGCTCCGATCCTCAGCGGCGGTGGTCGATTCATGCGGGCATCAACCGGCGCTCGCGGCCGAGGATTCCCACACCTGCCGCCACGTCTCGTCCGACCCCGGGTTCGAGGGGTAGAACAGCTCTGCGCGCCACTCCTGCGCGACGACGACCGTCGGCAAGGCGACCTGTACGACCGTCGTAATGAAGCTCACGACCTCCACACCCAGCCGAAGCCGCACCTCCATGGCCGGAGCCGTTGCATCCGCGATGAGGTCGAAGGGCTCGAACGTGTGCCACTGCGACACTTCGTCGATCAGGTCTCGCAACGCATGGTCGAACGGAGCCGCCCTGAGCTCGGCCCGGAGCCGACTCCACCATGCCGGTCCCGCTTGGTCCCAGTTCTCGACTTGCCTCCAGAGCCCGTCGGGCCGGAACACCGCCCGGATCAGGTTGGGCTGGTCGCCGGCGCTCGCCAGCATCACGGACGCCGCCGGATTGGCCTCGACGACATTCCACAGCCGGTCCACCACGAGGGCCGGGTAGGGGCGGTGCGCGTCGATGACGCGGCCGAGCATCGTTCGAATGACGCCGTGGGAGTCGCCGTCCGTCGCGGCATCCGGAAAGGCGGGCGCCAGACCGGCGGCGACCAGCAGTTCGTTCCGGCCGCGCAGCGGCACCTCCAGCACGGTGGCGAGGTGAAGGATCATCTCCCGGCTCGGCCGGGAACGCCCGGTCTCGACAAAGGAGAGATGGCGCTGGGAGACCGCTGCTGACGCGGCCAGGTCGAGTTGGCTCAGCCGTCTCGCCCGGCGCCAGCTCCGGAGCAGATCTCCCACCGGCGTCGTCGACGGAGGGGCGGTGGAGGTGGACACGGTCTGCAACCTACCGAAGACCTGGATCGAATCGACTACCTGCCACGTAATCGACAACACGACGTCTCGGTCCGAGGATGGGCGTCATGAGTACGGCATCAGCGACCTCGATCGACGCCACGCAACGTCTCCTCCGGGCGAACAGCCGGTTCTCGCTCCTCACCGGTGCTGCTCTGGCGGTGGGCGGCCCGTGGCTCGCCGGCTTCCTCGGACCCCCCGCATGGCTCCTGTCGACGGTCGGCGCCGGGGTGCTGGTGTTCGGTCTGGCAACCGGGTCCGGCGCTCGGCGAAGACCTCGGTCCACGCTGCCGGCCGTGCTCGTCGCCGACCTCGCCTGGATCGTGGGCATTGTGACCCTGCTCACCATCACCAGGGGCATCTTCACCCCCGTCGGAGTACTCACGACCATCGGTATCACCGGCGCGGTCGCCTGGTTCGCCTGGAAGGAAGCACAGCTTCTCCGCACCACCACCCGGGCCACCTGAGCCCTCGCGGCCGGGCTTTTTATGACCCAAACGGCCCACTTTGCGCCCGGTTTCGGTCGCGAGAACGGGGCGGGCGGGGCGCCACCCCCGGCGCCGGCCGACCCTCTGTTGGGAGGCGGACGCACTTCTCATGACCGGAACGGTACGGTTTCCGTACCGTTCCGGTCATAAAAAGCGGGATAAGGGCGACTCAGTCGTGGCGGTAGCCGGCCGGTTCGAGGATGACGTCGCCGTGGGTGTCGGTGCGGAGCACCGTGGCTCCCACCGCGTGCAGCGCAGCGATGACCTCCGGTGACGGATGGCCGAAGTCGTTCGCCCCGACCTGGATCACGGCCAGCTCGGGCGAGGTGGCGGCGAGCCATGCGACGTCCGATGTGTCGGACCCGTGATGGGGTACTTTCAAGACGTCGACGTCGGTGGGGGTGATGTCGGCCTGGGCGTGAGCTTCGACATCCCCGGTCAGAAGGATCGACCGGCCCGCCGCGTCGACGAGAAGCACGATGGACTGGTCGTTCGGGTCGTCGTAGCGGCGCAGGGGTGCCTGAACGGTCATCGCCACCCCCGTCCCCGCCACGGACCACCCCGGCGCCGGACGATCGACGGGGATCTGGGCTTCGGCCGCCGCCCCCACCAGCCATCGGGACGACGCGGTGGACTCACCTCGGAAGTCGGCCCAGATCCGCTCGGTGGGAATCCGGCCGATCACCGAGCGAGCACCCTCGACATGATCGGCATGGGCGTGGGTGAACACCAGAAGGTCGAGTCGGTCGACGCCGTACCGATCGAGCGCCGTCGCCAGCGCCACCGGGTCGGGTCCGGCATCGACCAGGGTGGTGACGTCCGGTCCGAGCACCAGGATGGCATCACCCTGTCCAACGTCGAGGAAGACGACTGCGGGACGCTCGATCGCACCATGCCACAGTCCGGCCACCACCAGCGCGACGGCGACAACCACCGCCGCCGGCCGGAGACTCGGGAGCCGCCACGTCGCCAACGCCGCCACCACCAGCCCGAGCGCTCGCGGTATGTCGAGCTGCGGCCAGGGCGCGGCCATTGCGGCCAATTCCAAGACGGCTTCCCCGATCCTCGCCCCGAGCGAGACCAGCGGCGAAAGGTCCGTAAGCGCCCCGACACCCCCGATGGCGGTCGAAGCCGCCACCAGCGGCGCCGCGACGAGGTTGGCGAGCGGGGCGAGCAAGGGAACCGAACCCACCGCCGTCAGCAGCACGGGGGCGACCGCCACTTGCGCGGCGACCGAAGCCCCCAAGACCAGCGCAACCTGTCTCGGCCGAAAGCGGAACATGCTGCCGCCCGCCAGAACCCCAACGGTGGCGGCCACCGAGAGCATGAAGCCGACATCGGTTGCGAGGGAGCCGGCCGAGAGCACCGACCCCGTGACAGCCAGCCCCAGAGCAGTCCAGGCGTCGATCGACCGGCCGGCCAACCTCCCGACGAGCACCGCCAACGCCATCGCGCCCGCCCTGACCACCGAGGCGTCGCCGCGGGTGACGACCACGAAGAAGATCACCCCGACGACACCGCTGACGGCTCGCATCCTCGGGTGCACCGCCACCGGCGCGAGCAGCAACCACCACAACCCCAAGAACATGGCAACGTTGCTCCCCGACACCGCGACGAAATGGGACAGCCCGGCTCGGCGCAGCGCCTCGAGATCGACGTCGTCGACCGCGGCGGTCTCCCCGACGAGAAAGCCTGCGAGGAGCGCCCGACCGCGACCGGCGGACGGATCGACACCGGAGAGCAGATGGTGCCGAAAGCCGTTCGCCAGCTCATGGAAGACGCTGACCGACCCGACCACCTCGAAGACCGGCGGCTCATCGACGACGCCGGCCACCATCGCACCGCGAATGCGGCGCGGTGCACCGCTCACCCGATCCTCGATCGAGACCACGTCGCCGGCATCGACCGGCGGGCGGTGATCGAAACGCACGAGAAACGGCAACCCGGCGAGCATGCCATCTCGCAACTCGACGGTGACCTGCCAGCCATACCTGGTCTGGCGAGCGTCCGACGTCACCGTCGCCGTCGCATCGATCGATGCTCCGCGATGATCCTGGCCACCCACCCGAGCCTCGACGAGCTGATTCGCCCAGCCCGTCCCAACGCCCAGGACCACAGCAAATAGCATCACCCGCCGGCTCCGACGGTCGACCCGCACAAGAGTGAAGATCGCCAAGACCGCACCCACCACCGCCATCGAGAAGACGGCGACCGCCAGGTTCGGAGTGTCCGCCCGGAACCGGGGTGCCACCGATCCCACCCACGTACACGCCGCCACCTGAAGCGTGCGCCGACCGACGGGCCCGGGCAGCCGAAGGCGGTTCACGGGATGGCGATGCGGTCACGCATGGCCATCAGCTTCGACTCGCCGATCCCGCTCACGTCGAGCAGATCCTCGACGGACTCGAAGCGCCCGATCTGCTGTCGGTGATCGACGATCCGTGCAGCCAGCACGGGGCCGACACCGGGCAGCGACTCGAGATCCTTCGCCGTGGCCGCATTGATTCGGATCCGCCCGTCACCCGTGACGGCCGGATGTACCTCCTCGGCCGCTCCGGCCGTGGACGGAGCGGGGATCACGACCTGTTGTCCATCGGCTACCGGGGCAGCCAGATTCACCTGGCTCATTCCCGCTCCGGCCATTGCACCACCGGCCGCAGCCACCGCGTCGGCGACTCTGGCATCGTGATCGAGGCGGACGAGACCGGGCGACACCACCCATCCCGCGACGTGGACGGTGATCTGGTCCGGCCGGGAAGCCGGCCCTCCTGTCACCGTCGACACGACTGGTTCAGCAAGCGACCAGCCGGTGGGGAGCTGCTCACCCGAGGCCAACGGGCTCGGCGGTGGCCCGCGACCTACCCCACCGATCCATACTCCGATGATGGCCGCCGTCGCCAACACCACCGATACCACCGCACGCCACGCCCGCTCGTCGTCCACACACGCCTCGACCGCCCCACACTGCGCCGCACGTCGCTCAGGTGATATCTACCGGACGGGAACCGCCGAGGGAACCGGTCCGTCTCCACCCGGACCCGATTAGCTTGGTCCGAATGCGACCAATCGACACCGACCGATACCGGGTCGAACCCGGCTCGGGAGTGGACCTGGCCAACATCGACACCCGCGATACGGGCAATTACGACGGGGGGAAGAAGGAGGGACGACTCCTTCACGCCGAGTTGAACGAGCGGCTGGAGGGGCTCCAGGAGTTGCTGTACGCCGAGGGAAGACGCCGGTTGCTGGTGGTGCTGCAGGCGACCGACACCGGGGGCAAGGACGGCACGATTCGCCGAGTCTTCGACGGCGTCAACCCTCAGGGCGTCAAGGTGGCTTCGTTCAAGAAGCCGACCGAAGCGGAGCTGGCTCGCGACTTCCTCTGGCGGGTCCATCGCCATGTTCCCGCCGACGGTGAGATCGTGATCTTCAACCGCTCCCACTACGAGGACGTGCTGGTCGTCCGGGTCCACGGCCTGGTGCCCGAGGCCCGGTGGCAGCAGCGCTACAAACACATCAATGCATTCGAGAAGCTGCTCGCCGACGAAGGAACGACGATCCGCAAGTTCTATTTGCACATCTCCAAGGACGAGCAGGCCGAGCGGCTCCAAGCCCGGCTGGACGATCCCACCAAGCATTGGAAGTTCGCGGTGGGAGATCTGGAGGAGCGCAAGCGGTGGGACGACTACCAGGCGGCCTTTCAGGACATGCTCGAGCAGACCTCGACCCCGTGGGCCCCGTGGTACGTGGTTCCGGCGGACCGCAAGTGGTTCCGGGACCTGGTGATCACGTCCACGCTGGTGGAGACCATGGAGGATCTCGACATGCAGTTTCCGGACAACCCCGACGACCTCAGCGGGATTCGCATCGTCTGAGTGCCGGAGCTTCATACGCTCCGGCACTCCGCCCGTCAGTAACCGGCGATTTGGCGAGCTTCTCGTTCGAGCGAGATGGCCAGGTATGCCTCCCCGTGACTGAGCCCCCGCCGGCGGCCGCGGACATACTCGACGAGGTACCGGCGAATGAAGCCGACCGTCCCGAGTTCGCGCCACTGCCGGACATGGACCAGTTCGTGGCTGATCAGGTCGGCCAGCCGCTCACGATCCGCCGTGAGAGCCACCGGGGAGACATATATCGCTCCGGGGAGGGTCATCGCGGTGATTCCGTTCCGCCACAGGCGGCGCATCCACCGGGGGGCGGGCTTGACGGGCACTGCATCCGCATCCGGAAGTCCACAACCGTCACAGAAGGAGGTGACGTCACGTCCGGCCGCCGCCAGGATGCGGGAAGGGCGATAGATGATCAGCCCCCGACGACCACGTTGACCAGGTGAGGCTCACGAACGATCACCTTCTTGACCGGCGACTCCGACGTGTAGGCCATCACCCGTTCGGATGAGAGAGCGAGCTGCTCGGCTGCCGTCGCGTCGATCGATGCCGGGACCTCGATCCGATCCCGCACCTTGCCGTTGACCTGCACGACCATCGTCACCCGGTCCTCGGCGGCCGCCGCCTCGTCGACGGCCGGCCAGGACGCCATGTGGATCGACTCGGTGTACCCGCGTCGCCGCCACAACTCCTCGGTCACGTGCGGGGCGAAGGGAGCGAGCAGCAGCAGCAGCGTCTCGATCGCCTCGAACCACACCTCAGCAGAGACATCCTGCCGACGACGCCGGGCGGACAACTCGTTGCGGAGCGACATCAGGGCCGCCACCGCCGTATTCCACTTGAATGCCTCCAGGTCGCTTCCGACCTGGCGAATCGACTGGTGGACGGCGCGCCTCAGTCCGATGTCGGCGTCGTTCGCCATCGACTCGTACTCGGCGGTAGACAGCTTCCACACGTCCTCGATGAACCGCCTCGAGCCGACGATCCCCTGACTGTCCCACGGACCGCCCTTCTGCCATTCGAATGCGAACATGAGATGGGTCCGCACGGTGTCGGCCCCGTACTCGGCGACCAGTTCGTCGGGATTGACCACATTTCCCTTGGACTTCGACATCCGTTGGACGTCGAGATGGTGGCGGAGCTGATTCACGTCGTTGTGACCATCGATGTCGGGGATCGTCACCGACGCTCCCGTCGGCACCTCGACGGTCACCAGGCCCTCATCGGTCTGGACCTGGAGGATGTTCTCGGTGCGGCGCATCAGCTCACCGACGACGACTCCGTCGCCCGGTTCGACATCCGCGACGACGTCGACGGTGCTTGCCACGACGCGTGCACCATCCCGGACCCCGTCGACGACCAGGCGGTCGCCGGTCCGTTCCTCACCCAGGATCTGCCCCTGATTGCGCAGCATCGAGAACGGCTCATCGAACAAGCCGCCGGGGTCTCGGCCATGGGTCCGCATGGCTTCGATGGTGTCGTCGAACACGCCCATGTCACGCATGGCCTTGACGAAGAATCGGGCATAGAGCAGATGCATGACAGCGTGTTCGGCGCCGCCCGTGTACGTGTCGACCGGCAACCAGTACGCCGCCTCCTCGGGATCGAACGGCGCAGCCTCCTCGGCGGGCGACAGATACCGGAACCAGTACCAGGAGGAGCACATGAACGTGTCCATCGTGTCGGTTTCCCGCCGGGCGGGATTGCCTGCCTCGTCGGTGGTCGACCAGAAGCGCTCGGTCGTGACCAGCGGACTGCGCCCGAAGAACTCCACGTCTTCTGGAAGCACGACCGGCAGCTCCTCGTCCGGCACCGATTCGATGCCGCCGTCGGAGCGATGGATGACGGGAATCGGACATCCCCAGTACCGCTGACGTGAGATCAGCCAGTCGCGCAAGCGGTAGTTGATCGCCTCGGTGCCGGCATCGTTGGCCTCGAGCCAGTCGATTGCAGCCGCCACCGACGGGTTCGCGCGCCCTTTGGCGTCGTTCGTGTCGACCCCGTCGATCGGACCGCTGTTCACCATGGAGCCGGGGCCCACGTACGCCAATTGCATCGTGGCACCGTCGAGGCGTTCCGTCGCTTGCGGATGGATGACGGGAACCACCGGCAAGTCGAATCGACGAGCGAATTCGAAGTCTCGCTGATCGTGGGCCGGTACGGCCATGATGGCGCCGGTTCCGTATGAGACGAGCACGTAGTCGGCGATCCACACCGGGATCTGTTCGCCGTTGACCGGGTTGGTGGCGAAACCTCCGGTGAAGACGCCGGTCTTGTCTCGATCCTCGTCCATTCGCTCCAGTTCGGTCCGAGCGGATGCCTCCCGCCGGTACTCCTCCACGGCCGGGCGTTGCGCATCGGAGGTCAGGTCTTCGACCATCGCATGCTCGGGCGCCAACACCATGAACGTCGCGCCCCACAACGTGTCCGGCCGGGTGGTGAACACCTCGATGTCGCCGGCCGGTGTGGCGAATCGGACGGAGGCTCCCTCGGAGCGCCCGATCCAGTTGGTCTGCATCGAACGGATGGACTCCGGCCAGTCGATCCCGTCGAACTCCAACAGCTCGTCGGCGTACTTGGTGATGGCGAAGAACCACTGCTCCATCAGCTTCTGGACGACCGGCTGGCCGGTTCGCTCGTCCTTGCCGTCGATCACCTGTTCGTTGGCCAAGACGGTCTCCAACGTCGGAGACCAGTTGACCATCGCCTCTCCCCGATAGGCGATGCCGTGTTCGAGCAGCCGCGAGAAGAGCCACTCGGTCCACCGGTAGTAGGAGGCTTCGCAGCTGACCGCTTCTCGCTCCCAGTCGAACATGGCGCCCATCGTGCGCAGCTGCCCACGCATCCGTTCGATGTTCGCCCACGTCCACTCGGCCGGATGGATGTTGCGCTGGACGGCGGCGTTCTCGGCCGGCAACCCGAATGCGTCGAAGCCCATCGGAAACAGCACGTTGAAACCGCGCATCCGCATGTACCGGGCTCGGGCGTCGGAAGGCGTCATGGCGTACCAGTGACCCATGTGCAGGTCGCCCGACGGGTAGGGCAGCATCGTCAGCGCATAGTGTTTGGGCCGGTCCCAGTCGACGATCGACCGGTACGTACCTTCCGCTTCCCAGCGGCGCTGCCAGGCCGGCTCGATCTCACGATGGTCGTAGGTCATGGAACGCATGAGGCTACTCGGGACCGCACACGTGTCCGGGAGGATTGCCGCTGCCGCGAGGGTGAACGCACAATGGGGAGGTGAAGGTCACCAACCCGTCCAAGATCATCTTCCCCGAAGTCGACCTGACCAAGCGCGATCTCGTCTCCTACTACCAATCGGTCGGAGACCTGATGCTGCCCCACGTAGCCGATCGGCCGCTGACCCTCCAGCGCTTTCCCGACGGCGTCGCCGGCGGCGGATTCATGCAGAAGAACGCGTCGTCGCACTTCCCCGACTTCATCGGACGGGTCGAGGTGCCGAAGTCCGGCGGCACCGTGACCCATCCGATGGTGGGCGACGTCGAGGGCATCGCCTATCTGGCCAATCAGGGGACGGTCACCTTCCACATCTGGTCCTCCCGGCATCCGCAGCTCTGGCATCCCGATCGGTTCGTCATCGACGTCGACCCTCCCGAGGGAGACGTGGACGCGGCCCGGGCTGCGGCGCTCGCCACCCGGGACGTGCTCACCGAGGCGGGGGCACCACCCGGGCTGATGACCACCGGGTCGAAGGGCTATCACGTAGTGGTTCTCCTCGAACCGGATGCGGGATTCGATGCGGTCGGACGGGCGGCACGTGGCGTGGCCGCCCTGGTGACCGCCCGGGCACCGGACCGATTCACCACCGCGTTCTTGAAGAAGCGCCGAGGAAACCGAGTGTTCGTCGACTGGCTCCGCAATCGGCCCGCCCAGACCTCGGTCGCACCATGGTCGCTCCGACCCCGGCCACACGCGCCGGCCGCCATTCCCATACGGTGGGACCAACTCGCCGAGACCGATCCCGATCGATACACGGCCGGCGATCATCCGACCGGCGACCCTCATGCCGAGCTGGTACGGATCCCGGCAACCAGGTTGTGCGCCAACCTCGACGCGCGTCTGCAGGAGGATGGCATCGTCGTCGAGGACGACTTCGACCGCTTTGGAAGGAAGTGATGCCCATGTACCTCCAGCACGTCCAACTCGCCATTCCCGCGGCGTCGGAGTCGGTCGCCCGGCGGTTCTGGGTCGACGTGCTCGGGTTCGAGGAGGTCCCCAAGCCCGAACCGATGGCAGGCCGAGGAGGACTGTGGGTCCGGCGCGACGCCGTCGAGATCCACCTCGGTGTGGAGGACCCGTTTCGACCGGCCCGCAAGGCTCATCCCGCCTTGGCGGTCGACGACTTCGAGGCGACGCTGGCGCGCCTCGCGGCGGCCGGACACGATGCCCAGCCGGATCATGCGTTCTCGGGTATGCGGCGAGCGCACACCTCCGACCCTTTCGGAAACCGGATCGAGATCCTCGACGCAGCCGGTCGGGTTGCCTCACCGAACTCGCCCACGACGGAGTAAGGTCGCACTGGGGGCTTGCCGGTGTGGGTGAGCCGCGAGCACGACGTGCTCCGGCTCTGGAGGACCGGCGGAAGCTGAGGACGAACCCGCCCGGGTCCTCCCGGGCCGATCGAAGGGAGTGCGATGCGCAGACGCGTATTCACCCTGGTTGCCGCCATGGCGACACTCTTGTCGCTGGTGGCGCCTGCTGGAGCAAGCGTCGATGACGGACCGACACCGCCATCGACCGCATCAGACCGCTATGTGGTGGTCATGGAGGACGAGCCACTCGTCGCCCAATTCGGGCAAGACCGATTGGAGACGAGGGCCGCCAAGAATCGGGGCCGAGCCCTCGCCAAGGGCCATGAAAAGGCCCTCAAGGCGGTCGGGCTGACGGTTTCCGACACCACCCACCAGTACACCGTTTCGCTGAACGGATTCGCAGTCGCGCTGAACGACACCCAGCTCGAGAAGATGCGGACCACCGACGGCGTCATGATGGTGCTGCCGGATGTCATGCGGTACAAGCAGACCGACTCGAGTGGAGACTTCCTGGGGCTCACCGGCGGCGGCGGCGCCTACTCGCGTGGCGTCGACGGCGAAGGCGTCATCGTGGGCGTCATCGACTCCGGCATCTGGCCCGAACACCCGAGCTTCGCCGACGACGGCTCGTTCTCCGATCCGGGAGTCGTGCTCGACGAATCCCAGTTCGACAGCTGCGACTTCGGCAACACCGCCCACAATCCCAACGACGCACCGTTCGAATGCAACAACAAGCTGATCGGCGCGCGGCAGATGCTGGCGACCTATCGCGCCATCATCGGGGCAGCACCCGACGAGTTCGACTCGGCACGCGACGACGATGGCCATGGAACGCACACCGCGTCCACCGCGGCCGGCAATTCCGGCGTCCAGGCCGAGATGTACGGTCGTGAGGTGGGTGCCGGTCCGGTCTCGGGCGTGGCGCCCCGTGCCCACGTCATCGCCTACAAGGGCCTCGGGAACCTCGGCGGCTTCACGTCCGACCTGGCGGCAGCCATCGACCAGGCGGTTGCGGACGGGGTCGACGTGATCAACTACTCCATCGGCGGCGGAGCCGCCGGACCAGGAGCCGACGAGATCTCGTTCCTCTTTGCCGCGGACGCCGGAGTCCACGTCGCCACATCAGCCGGCAACAGCGGCTCTGGGCCCGCCACACTGGGCAATCCGGGCACGATGCCCTGGATGACCACGGTGGGTGCCAGCACGCAGCCGCGCTTCTTCGAGGGCCATGCCGTGCTCGGCAACGGCGACTCGTATCGAGGTGCGTCGATCACACTCGAGGTGGGAGAGTCCCCACTGGTCGATGCGGCCGACGCCGGCGGCGACCTGTGCATCCCGGGAACGCTCGACTCCACCTTGGTCGAGGGCGCCATCGTGCTCTGCCGGAGGGGCGCCATCGCCCGCGTCGGCAAGAGCCTGGCCGTGCTTCAGGCCGGGGGCGTGGGCATGATCATGTATGAGAACACCGACGACAACAACCTGTTCACCGACAGCCACTGGGTCCCGTCGGTCCACGTGGACAACACGCCCGGTCTGGCGATCAAGGCGTACATCGCCTCCACGGCCAGCCCGACCGCATCGATCGAGGGCACCGGAGGTCTGTCGACGTGGGATTCGGCACCGTCGATGACGATCTTCTCGTCTCGCGGACCGAACCCGGTTGCCTCCGACATCATCAAGCCCGACGTCACCGCACCCGGATTCCAGATCCTGGCCGGCAACTCGCCGTTCCCGGATCCCGGTTCGGTGCCCGGCGAGCTGTTCCAGTCGATTGCCGGAACGTCGATGTCGAGCCCGCATGTCGCCGGTCTCTTCGCCTTGCTCGATCAGGAGCATCCGGACTGGAGTGCGGCGGCGGCCAAGTCGGCGTTGATGACCACCGCCTACCAGGACGTGGTCGACAACGACCGGGTCAGCCCGGCCGATCCGTTCGACATGGGATCGGGTCACGTCGACCCGGGTTCACCGGTGCGGAAGGGATCCTCCTTCCAGCCCGGCCTGGTGTACGAGGCCGGGTTCCTCGACTATCTCGGGTTCTTGTGTGACGCCTTCCCGGAGGTGTTCTCCAACCCGGCGAACACCTGTGGTGGCCTGGAAGCAGCCGGTGTGCCAACCGATGCCTCCGACCTGAACTACCCGTCGATCGCCGTCGGTGAGTTGCCCGGGTCGCAGACCGTCACCCGAACCGTGACGAGCGTCGCCAACGAGAACGGTTGGAGGACCTACGAGGTGTCGGTGGACGCCCCGGACGGCTACGAGGTGACGGCGCAACCGTCCACCATCCGCCTCAAGCGGGGCCAGTCGGCCACCTACCAGGTGACGATCACCAACGTCTCGGCGCCGATCGGTGAGTGGCGACACGGCTCGCTCACCTGGAGCAGCGACAACTACGACGTCTACAGCCCGATCTCGGTACGGGGCACGTCGTTCGCGGCTCCGGCCGAGGTGTCCGGCTCGGGTGTCGACGGCTCGCTGAGCTTCGACGTCCGGTTCGGATACACGGGTGAGTACACGGCCGCCGCCCATGGCTTGGAAGCGGCGACGGTGTTCACGGACAACGTCGTCCAGGACCCCGACCAGACGTTCGACCCGAACGACGGGTTCTCGAACGCCCATCAGGTGACGACGGCGGGCGCGGCGTTGCTGCGGATCAAGATGCCGCCAGAGGCGACCGAGCCCAGCGCCGACCTCGACATCTTCGTGTTCGATCCGAACGGCAACCAGGTTGCCACGAGCACGGCCGGGGGTACCGATGAGCAGGTGGATCTGGTGCTGCCGCAGGACGGCACATGGACGATCTTCGTGCACGGATGGTCCGCCCCCGGTGGGGACTCCGACTATGACCTGTTCACCTGGGTCGTGTCGGCCACCCCCGGTGGCTCGCTGACCATCGATTCGGCACCGACGTCCGCCCAGAACGGCCAGACCGCCACGATCGACGTGTCGTGGACCGGCGCGACCGACGGGCAGTGGCACCTCGGAGCGGTGTCGCACTCCGACGGTGCAGGTCTGCTCGGCCTCACGCTCGTCGACGTGGACAACCGCTGACACGAGGACCCTGAGACTTGGGGCTCTGACAATGGGGCCCCAGTCGACCAGATAGATGATGGAGGGATGCCACCCCGGTGGCGTCCCTCCATCGCGTTCGCCGTACCCTGGAGGCGACATGCACGAAGGGTTCGAGAGCGCCCGGGCTCGGATGGTCGAGCGCCAACTGCGCAAGCGCGACATCTCCGACGAGCGGGTCTTGCACGCAATGGCCACAGTGCCCCGCCACGAGTTCGTCCCGCCCGCCGATCGGCGCCGGGCCTATGCGGACTGCGCGCTTCCGCTGATCAATCGAGCCACGATCTCTCAGCCCTACATCGTCGCGCTGATGGCCCAAGCACTCCGACTCGAGGGATCCGAGCGCGTCCTCGAGATCGGCACCGGCTCGGGATACTCCACCGCCGTCCTGGCCGAGCTGGCGGAGACAGTGGTCTCGGTCGAGCTGGACCCGCAGGTGGCCGAGCTGGCTCGAGAGAACCTGCGCCGGGTCGGGGTCACACCGATGCCCGAGGTGATCACCGGCGACGGCTCGCTCGGTCATCCCGAGGGGGCTCCCTACGACGCCATCTCGATCACGGCGACCGCGCCGAGGATCCCCGAAGCCCTGCTCGCCCAGCTGAGACCACGAGGCTGGATGGTGCTCCCCCGCGCCATGACCACCACCGACGTCTCACCGCGGGCTGGCGCGGAAGAGCTGGTGGCGGTCAGGGCGTCCGGAGACGGGCTCGAGGTGATCCAACTGGCGCTGGTCCGGTTCGTCCCGCTGCGAGGCATGCACGGGTACCCGGACTGATCACACCCCGTCGGAGGCGAAGGCGGTCGCCGCCGACCGCTCGGACAAACGATCGGCCAGGCGGCCGGCCAGGTCGCGATCGAGGTCGACGATCGGTATCCGGCTGCTCGCCGTTCCGGCAGTGTGGGCGTGGACGGTGGCCACCCCCAGCCGACGTTGGAAGTACGACGCCGTCACCGACACCGCCTGGACCTTGTGTCGCGGCACCACCCAGCGACGTTCCGTCATCACACCCGAGCGTGCGTGAAGATATCGATCTCCCACCAGGTACCCGAGGCCGGCGTAGCGCCGAACCGCGTACCACCAGGCACCGAGCAGGCCCACCGCGAGCACCGCTGCCGCCGCCCCCGGTCGGAGCGGCACGAGGGCAGCGGCCACGATCACCACCGGCACCGCGGCCCGCACCATGCCCCGCCGAATGGCGACCCTCGACACGGACTCCAGCGCTTCATCGCCCCGCCATCCGCTCGGGAGGATCTCATCGATCAGCTGAGGCACGTCGCCGTCCTGCACGAGGGGCGCCACGACCCCACCCGAGGCCTCTTCGAGGACCGACCCGGCCGTGTCCGCCCACACCGACGCGAATCCGAGCAAACGCCGCAGCCAGGTTCGTTCGATCCGAACACTCTGCACGCGGGCCAACGGGAAACTCGCCGATGTCCGGGCGAAGAGTCCGAAGTCACGATGGAGATCACCGCCCCGCCGGGCCAACCGGAATCCGTGAAAGCGCACCACCGACTCGAAGATCGACACGATCCATCCGACGACCAGCGCGGCGATGATCAGCACCAGCGACCCGACGACGAGCCGCATCGTCGTCTGGCCGGCGGCCGTCCCCACCGCCTCTTCGAGGTAGGAGCCGATGTCCAGCCCGAGATCGTCCGCGTACTGGAGGACGACACCGGCGGCCACCGCCAGCGCTCCGGCTCGGTTCGAGGTGGCGCCGGCGATGACCAGCTCACGGACACCGGTGGCGACCAGCGGGGGAAGCGGCGGGAGCCCGTCGGGCCGGGCGGCGGTGTCCGGTGGCCCGTCCTCCCACCGTTCACCTTCCGATCGCCCGACCAATCGGGAGCGGATTGCGTGAGCGGTCTCGAGCGAGAGATACGCCAGCGAGACGTCCGCACCTGCCGCTCCGGCGGTCTCCACCTTGACTTCGGCCAGCCCCAGCAGCCTGGGGATCAGGGGCTGCACCAGATCGACATTCTGGATCCGGTCATGAGGAATGGAACGCGTTTCCAGGTTGAGGAGCCCGGTACGGAGCGTGAGACCGGCGTGGTCGACCGTCCATTTCGTTCGGAGAACGGTCACGACCCGAGCGGCAACCGTCACCACGATGAGGATCGGAACGATCACCCACAGCGACGGACCACCGGACGAGCGGCCACCGAACACCAACGCCACCAGCGCCGGGAACATCCACTGCCGGAGTGTGGCCAGCGGTCCGAGGATGATGGTGAGCGGGTTCAGCCCGCCACTCATGACGATGGACCGTCAGCCATCGAGCCTGGGCCGTCTTCGGATCCCATTTCGGCACCGCCGCCCAGGTCGGCTCCGTGTCCGACTCCATCGTTCGTCGTCCTCACCGATGGCAAATCGGCGGTGTCCGGATCGAACGCCGCCGGCCCCGGTCCGCCAGCCCGGGTATCGCGGTCTGGCTGCACTACCGGCGAGCGGTCCTCCACCCAGGACAACAGCTCGTCTCGGAGCCGCTCCGCCACCGGTCGTGCCAGCCCGGGCACCGCCACGTCGGCGGTCGAGGACCCGGCGGTGAAGATTCTGAGCCTGGCCAGCCCGAGCCATCGATCCAGTGCGCCCTCGACGAGGTCGACGTGCTGGATCCGGGTGCGGGGCACCATGCGCTCGACGTGGATGACCACCCCGTGCCTGAGCACCAGATCATGGGGGCGGAGCGCGTACGACCAGCGTCGATACTCCATCCCGGGAAACACGATCGCACTGATCGCCACGACGGCGAACACCGCTAGACCGATGACCCAGACCAGCCAGCCGTTCACCACCATCCCGGCGACGACGACTCCCGCCAGGACCACGAGCAAGGGGATCGCAGCTCCGAGACGCCACACCCGCAACACGCGAGGGTCGAGCGACTGGAACTCCGTCATCGCCCCAACTCTAGGAACGAGGCGCCCGGATGAATCGATCCCGCTGATGATCCTCGGCCGTCAGGGATGCGCGCCACCCCATTGCCGGGACGCCGGAGCATCCGGCGGATTGTGACCGAACGATCGCACCAAGTCAGCCGAGCAGGCCCCTGGCAGACTGAATCCAACTGCGAACGGTGTCCGACGACGGGACGGGCATGTCGACATCGAGCTCCGATGCCTTGTCGGAGAGCTGCTTCGCCAGCTCGGCCGGCCGGGCCCTCGCCAGCTCCGAGATCGTACCCACGCCGGTCCACTGGAGGAGTTTGCGATACTCGTGCCCGACTCCTTTGACCCGGGTGAGGTCGGCGCGCTCCGCCCACGATTGGAGGCGATCGAGCGACAGGCCGGTGGTCTCGGCGAGCCGTTGCGCCGTCTGGGTGTCGCCCACCCGTTCTACCAGCGCGTTGGTAGTGAGCACCCCGGCCTTTTGGAGCTTCTCGGCCGACGCCGGGCCGATTCCTTTGATGCTGGCCAGGGCGATGGTGGGCTCGGAGAGCATCGTCGTGGCCGTCCGCATGGTGTCGCCCACGACGGTGGTAGCGGTTGTCACTTCCTCGGGGACGCCGCTGCGCACGCGACCGGCGATTCGATCGACGATCGCCTCGCCCTCCTTGGCCCAGGCTTCCAGTTCTCGTTGCGATGCGTCGCTCAGCCGGTCTCCGGCGCGCTCGACGATCTGGCGCGCCTCCTCGAGCTTCTTCAGCATCTGACGCACGGTGGTCACCGGTGCGCCGATGGCACCGTACGCCACCCGTTCCAGCGTCGATTTGGACATGGATTCCTCCCTTGATGAGTGCTGCTCTCAGCCAAGCACGGCCCGGTGGCAACCACGAGCCCGCTCGACCAGCTGCCCCCGCCAGGCGCTCGCGGGGCCGGTTGTTACCCGAACGATCGTTCGTTAGTCTGGTGCCATGCGTGCCGCCACCACCCCGGAAGACCGTTTCGAGGCGATCATCGATGCGGACGACAAGGTCGAACCCGCCGACTGGATGCCCGACGGCTACCGGCAGACCCTCATCCGCCAAATCGCCCAACATGCCCACTCGGAGGTCATCGGCATGCAGCCCGAGGGCAACTGGATCACCCGGGCGCCGACCCTCGAACGCAAGGCGATCCTGATGGCCAAGGTCCAGGACGAGGCCGGCCACGGCCTCTACCTCTACTCGGCAGCCGAGACACTCGGGGTCAGCCGAGGCGAGATGGTCTCGATGCTCCATGACGGCCGGCACAAGTACTCGTCGATCTTCAACTACCCCACGCTGAGCTGGGCCGACATGGGAACCATCGGCTGGTTGGTCGATGGAGCGGCCATCACCAACCAAGTCATGCTGACTCGCTGCTCGTATGGTCCGTACTCGCGAGCGATGGTGCGGATTTGCAAGGAAGAGTCCTTCCATCAACGGCAGGGCTACGAGATCATGATCGCTCTCAGCCACGGAACGCCGGAGCAACGCCAGATGGCTCAGGACGCCTTGGATCGCTGGTGGTGGCCATCGCTGATGATGTTCGGGCCGAGCGATGCCGACTCCGTGCACTCGGCGCAGTCGATGGCATGGAAGATCAAGCGGGTCTCGAACGACGACCTTCGCCAGCAGTTCATCGACATGACGGTGCCGCAGGCCGAATACCTGGGACTGCAGATTCCCGATCCGGATCTCCGATGGAACGAGGCGCGTGGCCATTACGACCATGGCGAGATCGATTGGGACGAGTTCTGGAGGGTCGTCAAGGGCAACGGTCCCATGAGTCGGGAACGCATCGAACGCAAACGGACCGCATGGGACGAAGGAACCTGGGTCCGGGAGGCTGCCACCGCCCATGCAGCCAAGGTCGCCGCCCGACGGGCAACTCGAGCATCGGAGGTGGCGTGATGCCATACGAGATTCACACGGCACCCGGCGAGGAAGGACCAGTCGACGCCACGCTGGATGGCGCAGCCGGCGATGCGTGGCCGATGTGGGAGGTCTTCGTCCGCTCGCGTCGGGGGATGGCTCATGTCCACGCCGGGAGCCTCCACGCGGCCGACTCGGAGACCGCACTCCAGCACGCCCGGGATGTGTACACGCGCCGAACCGAGGGCGTGAGCGTGTGGGTGGTGCCGTCCAGCGCGGTCTCGGCGTTCGATCCGGAAGAGGCGGAAGCGATCTTCGAGGCCAATGCCAAGCCGTTCCGGCAGGCGACCTACTACGAGATTCCCGAGGAAGTGGGGCACATGTGAGCGACGAATCGTCACCGCGCACCGACGATTCGACGGGAACCGAGTCGATCCTGGCAGGAGCACCGCAGGGTATGCCGGGCATGAACGCTCCCCCGCACATGGCGTATGTCCTCCGCCACGCCGACGACGAGATGGTCCTGGCCCAACGGCTGGGAGCCTGGATCTCTCACGGTCCGGAGTTGGAGGAGGACATCGCCATGGGAAATCTCGGGCTCGACCACCTCGGCCGGGCACGGATGCTCTACGACCATGCCGGCCGGCTCGAAGGATCCGGTCGGTCCGAGGACGATCTGTCGATGTTCCGCACCGAGCGGGAGTTCTCCAACCTCCTGCTCGTCGAACAACCCAATGGCGACTTCGCCGACACCACGATTCGATCGCTCCTCTTCGATACGTATCAGCTGGGGCTGTGGGATCGACTCGGGTCCTCGGTCGACCGCACACTGGCCGCCATCGCCGGCAAAGCCATCAAGGAGACCACCTACCACGTCCGCCACTGGACGACATGGACGATCCGGCTCGGCGACGGCACCGACGAGTCCCATGCCCGGGCACAAGCCGCGATCGATCGACTGTGGCGGTTCACCGCAGAGCCGTTCGTCGCCGACGACATCGACCGGGCCATGGTCGAAGTGGGGGTCGCCGTCGACCCGGCGGACCTGCGGCCCGAGTGGGAGCAACGGATCCTCGCCGTCTTCGAGCAGGCCGGACTCTCCGTGCCCGACACCTCCATGCAGCGCATGGGCGGCCGCACCGGGTTCCACACCGAACACCTCGGCCACCTCCTCGCCGAGATGCAGTGGCTCCAGCGTTCCATGCCGGGCCTCCGATGGTGACGACCGTGCCCGACCTGGAGCTGGCCCGCTCGACGGCCGCATCGGTCGTCGACCCCGAGATCCCGGCGCTCACGATCGAAGACATGGGGATTCTGCGGGATGTCGAGTACGAAGCCGGCGGCACGGTCATCGTCACGATCACACCCACCTACTCGGGATGCCCGGCGATGCGGACGATCCGCGAGGACATCGAGAGGGAGCTGGTTGCGGCCGGGTTCGAGTCGATCGAGGTACGCACCGTCCTCGCCCCGGCGTGGACGACCGATTGGATGAGCGAGCGCGGCCGCCGCATGCTGGAAGCGTCGGCGATCGCTCCCCCGTCCCCCTCGACGCAATGCCCCCGATGTCGCTCGGGCGACGTGACCGAAATCACTCCATTCGGAACGACCGCCTGTAAGGCACTGATGGTTTGCGGCTCGTGCGGCGAGCCGTTCGACCGGTTCAAGGAGATCTGAACGTGGCCCAGCTCGAGTTTCATGCCCTCCGCGTCACGGAGGTCACCGAGCTCACCGATGACTCGGTGGCGGTGACCTTCGACGTTCCCGTCGAACTCCACGACACGTTTCGGTACCTGCCGGGCCAGCACGTCATCGTCAAGGCGCCCATCGACGGTGAGGACACCCAACGCAGCTACTCGATCTGCGCCAACGCCAACTCGGGGAAGCTCCGGGTGGGCATCCGGCGCCTCCCCGGCGGTCGCTTCTCGACCTGGGCGACCAGCCGGCTGGCAGCCGGAGACCACGTCGAGGTCATGCCACCGATCGGTGACTTCACCATCATCCCCGACGGTGAAGCGGCCAAGCATCGCTGTGCCGTGGTGGCGGGCAGCGGCATCACCCCCGTCCTCTCGCTCGTCTCCACCTCCTTGGAGTCGGAACCGGGCTCGACCTGGACGGTGGTGTACGGCAACCGGCGTGCCAATACGGTCATGTTTCTCGACGAGTTGGAGGGACTGAAGGACCGGTACCCGACCCGATTGCACCTCATCCACGTCCTCAGCCGCGAAGACACCGTTCCACTCCTGAGCGGCCGGATCGATGCCGAGCGACTCGAGGCCTTGTTCCGCACGTTGATCGACTTCTCGAGCGTCGACGAGTGGTTTCTCTGCGGCCCGCAGGGAATGGTGGAGGTGGCCCGCAGCTTCATCGAGACGCGCGGCGTCCCAGCCGACTCGATTCACGACGAACTGTTCTTCTCGGAGGGGACCGGATCGGCACCGATTCGGGAGGAGGAGACCAGCGGTGACGTCACGCTGCAGTTCACACTCGATGGGAGGTCGTCGACCATCCAGATGGACCGGACCACGTCCATCCTCGACGCGGCGCTGCAGGTCCGCTCCGAGCTTCCGTACTCGTGCCGCGGTGGCATGTGCGCCTCCTGCAAGGCACGAGTCCTGGAAGGCGATGTGACGATGGACAAGAACTATGCCCTCGTCGGGTCTGACCTCGAACAAGGGTTCACCCTCACCTGCCAAGCCCGACCAGACGGAGACCGGGTCGTCGTCGACTTCGACCAGCGCTGAGGGGCCACGACCGTGACCACCCGCAACTCACGCGCCGACGTCGTGCGCGTCGCCGGCCGGATGTTTGCCGACCGCGGCTACCACGGCACCTCGATGCGGGACCTGGGTCGCGAACTCGGACTCCAGGGGAGTTCGTTGTACTCGCACATCCGTTCCAAGGAGGATCTGCTGGTGGCGGTCGTGTTGAGAGGCGCCGCGCTGTTCGAGGCGTCGGCCCGGCAGGCCGAGTCGCTGGAAGGGACTCCGCTCGAACGACTGCGGGCGCTGATCGCCGGACACGTCGACGTCGTGCTCGACCACGTGGACGAGGCACGGACGTTTCTCAACGAAGCACGATCGCTCGACGAGCAGCATCGCGTGGTTGTCGTCGAGGCTCGAGACCGCTACGAAGCAGCTTTCAGAAAGGCGATCGCCGACGCCATGGCCGATGGGGCCGTGCCACCCACCATCGACACGAAGCTGTCGGCGATCTTCATCCTCTCGATCGTCAATGCGATCGACCGCTGGTACCGAGTGGACGGCCCCATGGGTCGCGCCGAGATCGTGGAGGAAGTGTTTCGATTCGTCACCCGGGGCCTGAACGCCGGGGAAGGCGTCAGCTCCAGCTGACGCTCCGTGCCTCCATGATCGGACCGTTGACGACCTTCCCGTCCGCCTTGGTGCTCTTGGACGGCTTGGCCATCGCCACGCTGGGCATCGCCATCATGGCTGCGATCACGCCGGCGGCGATGTACTTCTTGGCGTTGTCCCAACTCAGGCCTCGGTTGCGCTTCACGGTCTGCTCCTCGTCTGCTCGCTGTGCACTCATGACATCGACGGCTGGACGGGCGAATCCTGAGCACCGTCCTGGGTCCGCCCGAAGGGACTAGTCCATTCTCGAACCGGGACTCGCCCGGGAGCCGGTCGCCACCGTGGAACGATTGGGAGCGGTACGCCGTCGAACCGTAGGTGCTCACCGTGAAACCATCCATGATCGGAGACGACGAGCCGGACGACCCGGCGAGCGAGGCGGCGCTGCTGGAACGGGCCCGCTCGGGCGACGGCGGAGCGTTCGTCATCCTGGTGCGCCGCTACGACCGTGCCCTCCGCTCGCTCGCCTACCGACTGCTGGGAGACCGCCATGCAATGGACGACGTCCTGCAGGAGGCGTACCTCAAAGCCTTTCGATCGATCGACCGCTTCCGCGCCGACGCCTCGTTCAACACCTGGCTGTACCGCATCGTGCACAACGCTTGTATCGATCAGCTTCGGAGGCAGCGCCCCACGAGCCTCCTCGACTTCGAACCGCCCACCACCGAACACCTCGAGCAGGAGGTGAGCTTGCGAACCGACGTCGGCCGGGCACTGGCCGCTCTCCCCGAGACCCATCGGGCAGTCGTCATGCTCGTCGACGTCGACGGATTCGACTACGGCGAGGTCGCCGCGATCGTCGGAGTCCCCGTCGGAACGGTGCGGTCACGACTCAGCCGAGCTCGAGCGTCCCTGCGCGCCTCCCTGAAGGACTCCCTATGAACCATCGCGACGAACGCATCGGAACGCTGCTCGACCGGCTCCCCGTGCCCGACCACCGGCCCGGATTCTGGAACGAAGTGGGCGATGGACTGCAGCGGGATCAGGACGTCGAGCCCCTCTCAGCGCTCCCGGTTCGGAGAAGGCCTCCATGGATGACCGCAATCATCTCGGCCGCGGCCGTGATGGCAACGCTCTTGGTCGTCCCGATCGTCTCGTCGGACGATCCGGTCAGGCTCGATGAGCCCGCACCGGTGACGACCGACACCACGCCGCCTTCGACCGCCACCAACGGTCTCACCGCCACCACACGCACATCGGCGCCATCCGCAGGCGCACCCTGGTCCAACGCTTCGCTGGCGGCCGCCGACACACCGGAGGTGGTCCTCGAAACATGGAATCGTTCGTCCTCCCGGCACTGGTGTTCGGCGCTGGCCCCGGTGGGCGTTGCCGACGTTCGCGCACTCGACGGGACCGACTACGCCATCGCCTGGCAGACCGCCGACGGAACGACCCACAGCGTTCGGGGTGTGGGTCTCATCGCCGACGGCCTTCTCGAGCGACCCGGGTACGAGGAGGTCGTCCTCGAGGACGGCTCCCGCTGGATCGCTTATCCAGAAGGGCTCGATCCGTCGGCGACCCGCTGGCTCGCCGATGTTCAGATCCCCGGTCAGGCGTGCCTCTATCAGGTGACGGCCCCCGACGAGACCGGCGTCCGGGACACAATCGAATCCCTGCGATTTGTCGAGGGCGCCGCCACGGTGGTGACCCTCCGGACCGCCGACGACGTCGTCCGCACCGATGGCGGGACCGCACCGTGGGCGGGTGAACCGGTGAGTGACTCGGAGTTGGAGTCCATCGTCGAAGCCGACCGGACGGTGCCACTGCTGACGATCACCGACGCCGATCCGTCGTGGTCGATCCGCCGGGCCGCAGTTGGCGACTGGGGCATCGCCTGGGATGCACCGGCCGGCCCTGGCCACGACGGCCTCAACCAACCCTGCACCGACTGCGGTCGCGGCGTCGCAGGCCTGGGCGCCCTCGGCCCGAGCACCGGACCCCCGTCCGCCGCCGACATACCGCTCGAGATCATCACCTGGGCGGACGGAAGCCGAGCGTCGATCACGTATCGAATCCTCGACAGCCGGCTCCCCATCGACGTCGCCACGATGTCGTCGGCGGGCGGGGGTCTGGCTCCGGACGGCCTCCGGGCCGACCTCACGATCGGAGGTTTCGAGTACCAGGTCTGGACACACCTGGGTATCGAGCACCTCCGCGAGCTACTCGGCGGAATCCGGTTGGTCGAATCCTGATTCGCTCACTGGTCCCGCAGGAACCGCTCGATCTCGGCGGCCAGTTCCTCACCACTGACCACCTGGGAGGAATCGTGCAACTGCTCCAACTGGGTGATGAGGCTCTGAACGTCGGGACGCTGGCCGGCGACCTCGTCGAGTTCTTCGCGCCGGGTGACGGCCGCCCCGGCGAGCTCACCATGCGGCAGCGTCACGTTCAGATGCGCGGCGACATGCTCGATCAGCGCAACGGCCGCCGCCGGGTAATCGCCCCCGACATAGTTGGGCACCCGCGCCCAGAAGCCGGTGGCGGGAACGCCGGCCGACGTCATCGCCCATTCGACGACGCTGACGGCGGCGGCCGGAACACGAAGCCGTCCCTCCGGCACGCCGGCGCCGGGCGGGAGCAGCCCAGGGTTTCCGGCGGTGGCCATCACGGTGGTCGCCCGGGTGTGCGGCGTCGCCCACGGCACTCCCCCGACACCGACATAATCTCGGACTCCCAGTTGCTCGGCGAGCGCCACGACCGACTTCGAGAATCGAGCCCATCCCCAGTTGGGTTCGGTGCCGGACATCACGAGGACATCCCGCTCGTCACACGCCGCCAGCACGACATCCAGCCGGGGCCATTCGACTTCGCGGATCACACCGTTCTCGAACTCCACCACCGGCCGCACCATCCGGAAGTCGAAGAGCGCATCAGGGTCGAATCGGGCCACCACCGGTCCACGATCGGCCATCGCCGCCGCCGCCAACGTCCCGGCCATCCCGGCGTTGACCCAGCCGTCGAGGGCGAGGACGAGTGCCGGGCTTCGGAACGGAGGCTCACGCTCGATCGAGAACACCAGACCGAGGGTATCGGCCACGTTGCACAAAGGGCCACCTCGGCTCCACCGGCAGTACCCGAAGTCGACAGCACCCGAAACCGTCGGCGACATCCGGAGACCGTCCTGGGTGCCGTCGGCTGCCAATAGTGTGGGGTCGTGCCACTCCAGCCGATCGTCATCTGCGGCGCCGGCATTGCCGGTGTCGCCACCGCTCATCATCTGACCAACCTGCTCTCCATCGACGACGTGGTGATCGTCGACCCGCGACCGCCGCTGACGCTCACCAGCGACAAGTCGACCGAGTGCTATCGGAACTGGTGGCCGAACGAGCCGATGGTGCAGCTCATGAACCGCTCGATCGATCTGCTCGAAGACTTCGAACGACAGTCCGGGGGCTCCTTCGGCATGAATCGGCGAGGGTATCTCTTCGTGACCGCGGACGCCGACCGGCTCGATGCGATGACGACGGCGGGACGACAGACCGCTTCGTGGGGCGGAGGTGCCCTGCGGCAGCACACCGACCTCACCAACTATCAAACGCATCGTGCCCACGGCCTCGAGGGGCCGGAAGGGGCGGACGTCCTCGTCGATGGAGCACTCCACGGTGCCTTCCCGTATCTCGATCGAGCCGCGGTCGGCGCGCTGCATGTCCGCCGAGCCGGTTGGCTCTCCGCCCAACAGCTCGGAGCGTGGATGCTCCAGCAGGCAACCGACCGGGGAGCACGCCTCGTCAAGGCCGAGGTCACCGACATCGACTGCACCGGAGATCGAGTCACCGGAGTGGTGCTCGACGACGGGTCGCGGCTGGAATGCCGGGCGGTGGTCAACGCGGCGGGTCCAATGCAGCGAACGGTGGCGGCGATGGCGGGGGTGGACCTGCCGTTGTACTCGGAGGTGCACGTCAAGGTGGCCTTCCGCGACGTCCTCTCCGCCATACCCAGGGATGCACCGATGCTCATCTGGAGCGATCCGCAGGTACTCCCCTGGTCGGATGAGGAACGCCAAGGCCTCATCGAGTACGGCCGCCCAGGATTGGTGGGCGAGCTTCCCGGTTTCTGCCACGGCCGGCCGGAAGGCGCCGGGGAGTCACCGTGGGTCTTGGCGCTTTGGGAGTACGACCACCAGGTCATCGAGCCGGTGTGGCCGGTCCCGACCGATGAGTTGTACGCGGAAGTCGTCCTCAGAGGGATGACCGCGATGGTGCCCTCCCTCGGCCGCTACCTCGAACGTCTCCCCGAACCGGTGCTCGACGGTGGGTACTACACGCGGGCATCCGACAACCGGCCTGTCGTCGGGCCGGTTGGTCCCGACGGATTCGTGATGGCCGGCGGGATCGGCGGTTTTGGGGTGATGGCGGCGGCGGCGGTGGGGGAACTGGCGGCGAGGTCTGTGGCCGGGCTCTCCTCCGGCGACCTGGCTCCTCATTTCTCGCCGTCCCGTTTCGATGATCCCGCGGCCCTCGCCGAGGACATCTTCGACGGGCAACTCTGAGACGGACAGTTGTGAGCGGCGACGCGCCCGGAGATCCGTCGACGATCGGAATCCGGGCCGCACCGGCGATGGCGTATCGTCGGCCCATGAGCCGCCGAATGACCGAAGACCTGGCCAACCGACTCGAGGACCTGCGGTCCGAGGGCCTCTACAAGGACGAGCGAGTGATCGCCTCCCCGCAACACGCTCGCATCCGATTGGAGGATGGCAGCGAGGTGCTGAACCTGTGCGCCAACAACTACCTCGGCCTCGCCGACGATGCTGCGCTGGTCGACGTCGCCCAGCACGCCCTCGACGAGTACGGGTATGGCATGGCGTCGGTCCGGTTCATCTGCGGAACGCAGTCGGTCCACAAGCAACTGGAGAAGCGCATCTCCGAGTTCCTGAGGACCGAAGACACGATCCTCTACTCGTCGTGCTTCGATGCCAACACCGGCCTGTTCGAGACGATCCTGGGCGAGGAGGACGCCATCATCTCCGATGCGCTCAACCACGCCTCGATCATCGACGGCGTCCGGCTGTGCAAGGCCAGGCGGTTTCGCTACGCCAACAACGACATGGCCGAGCTCGAGGCGGCGCTCATCGAGGCGAGCGACGCCCGACACCGCCTCATCGCCACCGACGGCGTCTTCTCGATGGACGGGGTCATCGCCGATCTCGCATCCATCTGTGAGCTCGCAGACCGTCATGACGCCCTGGTCATGGTCGACGACTCGCACGCGGTCGGCTTCGTCGGCGAGCGGGGCGCCGGAACCCCCGAAGTGACCGGGACGGCCGACCGGGTCGACATCGTCACCGGGACCCTGGGGAAGGCGCTGGGAGGGGCATCCGGCGGATATACGTCCGGCCGGGCCGAGATCATCGCGTGGCTCCGGCAGCGATCACGGCCCTACCTCTTCTCGAACAGCTTGGCCCCGGTCATCGCCGCCGGCTCGCTGGCCGTCCTCGAGATGATCGAATCATCCGACGCAGCTCGCGCCCGGCTTCGAGCCAACGCCGCCCGGTTCCGCGAACGGATGGTTGCGGCCGGGTTCACGCTCGTGGGAGACGGACATCCCATCATTCCGGTGATGATCGGCGAGGCATCGGTTGCTGCCGAGATGGCGGATCGGATGCTGAGCGAAGGGGTGTACGTCGTCGGCTTCTCGTTCCCGGTGGTTCCACGGGGTGCAGCACGAATCCGGACGCAGATGTCGGCCGGTCACACGTTCGATCACATCGACGAGGCGGTGGCAGCCTTCACAAAGGTGGGTCGGGAGATGGGCGTCATCTGATGCGGGCCATCGTCAAGCCCGGCCCTCGGCCGGGACTCGAGATGCAGGAGGTCCCCGAGCCGGCGGTCGGACCCAACGACGTCCTGATCCGAGTTCGAACCACCTCCATCTGTGGCACGGATCTCCACATCGAAGCATGGGACCCGTGGGCCGCTCAGACGATCCCGGCACCGATGGTCGTCGGCCACGAGTTCGCCGGCACGGTCTCAGCGATGGGCGATGCCGTGCAGGGCCTGGAAATCGGCCAGCGCGTCTCCGGGGAGGGTCACATCACGTGTGGGCACTGCCGCAATTGCCGAGCAGGGCGGCGCAACTTCTGCCACAACCACGTGGGGGTCGGCGTGACCCGAGCCGGTGCATTCGCCGATCTCGTCTCGATCCCGGCATCCAACGTCTTTCCGGTACCCGACCACATCGGCGACGACGTCGCCGGCATCCTCGATCCGCTGGGCAACGCCACGCACACCGCGCTCGCCTTCCCGATCGTCGGGGAGGATGTCCTGATCACCGGCGCCGGTCCGATCGGGGTGATGGCGGCCGCCATCGCCCGCCACATCGGCGCCCGGTTCGTCGTCGTCACCGATGTGAATCCCTTCCGACTCGAGTTGGCCTCGGCGATGGGCGCGACCCGGGCCGTCGACGTGACCAGCACCGACCTCCCGGAGGTCATGGACGAGCTCGGCATGGTCGAAGGGTTCGACATCGGGATGGAGATGTCCGGAAACGAACGAGCCTTCGGCCAGCTCCTGAACGCGATGAACCACGGCGGTGGAGTGTCCGTCCTGGGAATCCCGCCCGGCCCGGTCACGGTCGAACTCGACGAGATCATCTTCAAGGGGCTCACGGTGAAAGGCATCTACGGGCGGAGGATCTTCGAGACGTGGTACCAGATGTCGACGATGCTCCAGAGCGGCCTGCACATCGACCCGGTGATCACCCATCGGCTCCCCGCCGAACAGTTCCAGGAGGCATTCGAGATCGTGCGATCGGGCCGGTGCGGCAAGGTGCTCCTCGACTGGCGCTGAACCACACCATCGTCGGATACGAGTCCGGCATGAATACCATCCCGACCATGACGACCGTGCGTGACGCCACCACCGAAACGTTCGTCGCCGACGTCGTCGATCGCTCGCATACCGTGCCGGTGGTCGTCGACTTCTGGGCAGCCTGGTGCGGGCCGTGCCGTGTCCTGGGCCCCACGCTCGAACGCCTTGCCGCCGAGGCGGCTGGTGGATGGGATCTGGTGAAGGTGGACGTCGACCAGAACCAAGCGTTGGCCCAGCAGTTCGGGGTCCAGGGCATTCCGACGGTCATCGGCTTCCGAGACGGTCAGCCCGTGGCCCGCTTCACGGGTGCGATCCCCGAGCAGCAGATACGCGCCTGGCTCGCCGACGTGGTCCCGAGCCGGTCCGACGAGCTGACGGTCGAGGCGCGGTCGGCGATCGAACGAGGCGACGACGAGACGGGTGAGGCCGCCCTCCGCCAGGCACTGGAGTTGGACCCCCACCACTCGGACGCCGGAACCGCGCTCGCCGAGATTCTCATGGACCGAGAAGCGGACGCCGAAGCCAAATCGGTCCTCGACCGGCTCCCGGACACGGACGAGGTCAAACGACTCCGAGCGCAGCTCGACCTCCGCGACGGAGCCGGCGACCCCGCCGACCTGGAACGCCGACTCGCCGAACGACCGGACGATGCCGCGGTTCGCCTCGATCTCGGTCGGACACTTGCGGCCGAGGGCCGCTACGCCGAGGCCCTGGAACACCTCCAGCAGGTGGTCTCCAACGCCGACGAGGGCCAGGTCGACGCTTCCCGGACCGCCATGCTCGCCATCTTCGAACTCCTCGGTGACGATCCGCTGGTCGCCGAACACCGCCGGCGGCTGGCGAACGCCTTGTTCTGAGCCAACGCCCTGTTCTGCGTTTCCTACTGTCTGAGCCGGGACGCGTGCCTCAACCGCCCTTTGTCCTGCTGGTGGCGATGTGCGCCCGGTACCAGTCGAAGCTTGCCTTCGGGGTTCTGTCCAAGGTCTCGAAATCGACGCCGACGATTCCGAACCGCTGGCCGAACCCCTGCGTCCACTCGAGGTTGTCCAGGAAGCTCCACAGGAAGTAGCCCGTCACCGGGATGCCGGCCGCGATCGCGTCGGCGACGGCCGCCGTGTGCGACTGGAGGTACCGCACCCGGGCCGTGTCCCGAGGAGAGGCCGAGTAGCTGGCGCCGTTCTCGGTGATCATGATGGCCTTCGGGCGGTACTCGGCGTGCAGCCGACCGAGGAATGCGGTCAGGGCTCCCGGCGTGATCGGCCAGCCCATCTCGGTGTAGCCCTCGGGAGGATCATTCGAGGGGGCCACGTCGGTCGCCTCCGACTCCTCCGAGCCGGGAGCGATTCGCAGGCTCGTGTAGTAGTTGACACCGAGGAAGTCGACCGAAGTGCCGATGATCTCCAGGTCGCCGGGATGCACGAGTCCATCCGGCCACCGACCCGCTCGGCGGTAGTCGGTGACCATGTCGTCGGGGTATCCCTTGCCGAACACGGGATCGAAGAACCATCGATTTCGAAACCCGTCGAAGTGACGACACGCTTCGACCGCCGCATCGGTGGCGTCGGCCGGACTGGCCGGGCGACAGTCGATGGCGATCCCGACCTCGGATTCGGTGTCCCGCCTGCGGATCTCGCGGACCGCCGTGCCATGGGACAGGAGGATGTGGTGGGCGGCGGCGAGACCGTGCCCGATGATACCCGGAGCGAACTCGCCGGTTTCGTGCCCGAGCATCGACGCCACCCACGGTTCGTTGTGTGTGATCCAGTGTCGGACCCGTCCGGCCAGGGCGTCGACCACCGTCGCGGCGTACTCCACGAAGAGATCCACCGTCGAACGGTCCAGCCAGCCGCCCCGTTCCTGAATCCAGACGGGCAGGTCCCAGTGATATAGCGTCACGTACGGAGTGATGCCGTGTTCGAGCAACGCGTCACACAGCCTCTTGTAGAAATCGAGTCCCGGTTGATTCACCTCCCCGACCGCCGGAACGATCCGGGGCCACGCCACCGAGAATCGGTACGCATCTACCCCCAGCTCCGCCATCAGGGCGATGTCTTCGTCGACCCGGTGGTAATGGCCGCAGGCGATCCTCCCGTCGCCTCCTGCGAGACCGGGAAACCGATCCCAGATGCTCTCGACCCGTCCATCGGTCCAACCACCTTCGATCTGGTGGGCCGACGTGGCCACACCCCAGACGAATTCGTTGGGAAACCGACTCATTGCCGAAGAGCGTACCGCTGAGCGAACGCCGGTTCGATCGGGGAAGGGCCACTCCGAGCCCGAGTCGGATTCCGGTGGTCGACTCGGAGACGCGTCTGATCAGATCGGCGGCGAACGATTAGTTTGCCGTCATGTCCGACACGCTGTTCGACGTCGAGGGCGATCGGTTCCTCCCGACGGGGCTCTGCCGCGGCGGTTGGGACGATCAGCATCAACATGGAGGACCTCCCTCACTCCTGCTGGGACGGGCGCTCGAAGCCCTCCCCACCGAGCGCCCGATGCAAATCGTCCGATTCACCATCGACCTGATCCGGCCGGTGCCGCTGCGACCGCTGCGGGTCGTCACAGGTGTCGACCGGGATGGACTCCGGATCCAGCGCGCCCACGCCACCCTGTTCGCCGAAGACGTGGAGGTCGCCATCGCATCGTGCCTGAAGATCCGCACGACCGACCTCCCATTGGATCTCCCGAATGTCGACCAGCGCAGCGAGGAACTCGGCCCACCGGAGGATGCCGACCCGGTCGACTGGCAGGGAAGGTTCGGGGAGGAGGGGCCACTCGAACGTTTCCACTTCGACGCAATCGAGATCCGGACGTTCGACGACAGCTTCGTCCGTTTCGGGGAGGGGAGGTCGTGGATGCGTTTGCGAGTCCCGATCATCGGCGGCGAGCAAACGTCTCCGTTCCTCGATGCGCTGGCGGTGGCCGATGTCGGCAACGGAAACTCGCAGCGTCTCGATCCCTTCGAGTGGCTCTATGTCAATGCCGACATCACCCTGTCGCTCCACCGCCTCCCCGTCGACGAGTGGGTCGGGATGCGGTCCGTTGCCCGTCAGGAGGCGACCGGAGTCGGCCTGGCCGAAACCGTCGTGTTCGACCGAACCGGGCGAATCGGCTCAACCCTCCAGTCTCAGGTCATCCAGCGCCACTGAGACCGTTCCGGTCACTCGTCGCGAGTGGGCGCCGAGGTTTGGTACGATCCAGTCGGCGTCGACGAGCGACGCTGCCGGTTCGTGCTCAGATAGTCAGGTGGAGGACCCGAGAAGGGACACGTCACGCGACAGAGGTTGATGTGCGATCCAGGCACATCGGAGACCGTTCGAAGGACGGTCGGACTCAGGAGCACACATGAACATCTACGTGGGGAACCTCCCCTTCAACGTGGCCGACGAAGACCTGGCCGCGATGTTTCGTCCCCATGGGGCCGTCGACTCTGCCTCGGTCATCAACGATCGGGCGACCGGTCGGTCGAGGGGTTTCGGCTTCGTCGAGATGCCCGATCCCGACGAAGCACGGCGGGCGATCGAAGCACTCGACGGCGACGACAGCAGCGGCCGCCGTCTCACCGTCAACGAAGCCCGGCCGCGACGCGAGCGTGATGACCGACCCCGGAGGTACTGATGGCTGACGACGACGAATACATCCGCATGCGAGGCACCGTCAAACAGGTGCTTCGAAGCGCGACGTTTCTCGTCGAAGTCGACGGCGGGCTGGAAGTCACCGCTCGCCCCTCAGGCAAGATGCGCAAGGGCCGCATGATCCGAATCCTGCCGGGCGACGAGGTCGACATCGAGGTGTCGACCTACGACCCGACCATGGGTCGCATCGTGTGGCGCTACCGATGAGGCCCCACCCGGGAGGGGTCCGCTACCCCGCGCGATGAGCAGTTCGACCGAGCCGGAGACGGGGTGGGAGGGGACCGTCTCGGTCGAACTGGCCAAACAGCTCCGTGATTCCGGTCTGGTGTGGCGACCGAAACAATTCGACCGCTTCCACATCCCCGACCGGTTGCTCGAGGACGAGGTCTTCTCGATCGCCGATCTCTCCACCGAGGTCCTGATGCTCGCCGACGGCATCGGCGCCATCACGTTCAACGGAGCGGTCGAGTGGTCACTCGATTACATCCTGACCCAGGACGTGGTGTGGCTCCCCACCGAATCGCAACTGCGCCGGCGACTCGGCTCCTCCTTTCTGTCCCTCACGCGCAACCCGAATGGGTACTGCTGTGCCATCGACCTCCAGGGCGCCCTGGCCGAGTTCGATGCTCCCACGGCCGCCGACGCCTATGGGTGCGCGGTCCTCGCCGAGCTGAAGGTTCGCTGAATCACTCACGGTTGATCCTGCGGATGCGGACCAAACCAGGTACCGTTGCCGGGCCCGATTTTCCCGGGCACTGCAATCAGGGAGGAATCACATGAAGCACATCCGCAGTCTGGCGCTGCTGGTGCTGTTCGCTCTCATCGTGGCCGCATGTGGCGGCACCACGGATGCGACGGACGACACCGAGGCTCCCGCGACCGACGCCACGGAGGCGCCGGCACCGGAGCCCACCGAGGCAGAGCCGGAGACCACCGACGCCGAGCCGGACGACACCGGCGAAGAGATGGCCGACCATTCGATGGTGGCCGCCGAGAACTGCGATTACGGCGGGAAGATCTCGTCGATCGAAGCCACCGGCCCGTCCGAGGTCGTTTTCAACCTGTGTTCGCCGGACCCGGCGTTCCTGGCGAAGATGGCCTTCGTTCCGTTCGGCATCCAGCCCTCGGAACACCTCGAGGCAACCGGTGGTTCACCGCTCGAGAACGCCATCGGAACCGGTCCGTTCCAGCTCGACGCCTGGAACCGAGGTACCGACGTCGTGTTCAGCCGGAACGAGAACTACTGGGGCGACCAGCCGGCGTTCGACACGCTGGTCTTCCGCTGGGCCGACGAGTCGACGTCCCGCATCCTGGAGCTGGAATCCGGCAACGCCGATTTCATCACCAACCTGGCGGCCAGCGACTACGCGACCATCGAAGCCAACCCGGATCTCCAGGTACTTCCCGATCTGAACCCGAACATCTTCTATGTCGGATTCACCAACACCTTCGCTCCATTCGACGATGAGCGCGTACGGCAGGCGATCGCCATGGGCATCGACCGCCAGCGGATCGTCGACACCTTCTACCCGGAGGGTTCGGAGGTGGCGAGCCACTTCACACCCTGCGTGATCGAGAACGGTTGCGAGGGCGAGGCGTGGTACGACTTCGACGTGGAAGGCGCCAAGGCGTTGCTCGCCGAGGCCGGATTCCCGGACGGGTTCGACACCACCATCTACCTCCGCGACGTCTTCCGTGTGTACCTCCCGGAGCCCCAGGTGGTCGCCCAGGAGATCCAGACCCAGCTTCGTGACAACCTCGGCATCAACGCCGAGATCGAGGTGCAGGAGTCGGGAGCGTTCATCGACGCTTCGACCTCCGGTCAGCTCGACGGCATTCACCTGCTGGGTTGGGGTGCGGACTACCCCCACGTGACCAACTTCCTCGACTTCCACTTCGACGGCAACGCTCAGTTCGGCGACACCTATGAGGACATCTCCAAGGTGCTGAAGGACGCAGCCGCCACCGTGGATCCCGCCGAGGCGGCCCCGCTGTACGAAGAGGCCAACAACCTCCTCAAGCAGCACGTGCCGATGGTCCCGATCGCCCACGGCGCCGCAGCCGACGCCGCGACCAACTCGCTCGCCGGCGCGGTGGTGCCGCCGTTCGGTGCGCCCCAGTTCGCGTCGATGGACCCGGGCAAGGACACCTTGGTATTCATGCAGAACGCCGAGCCGATCTCCCTCTACTGCTCCGACGAGACCGACGGCGAGTCGCTGTCGGCCTGTGAGCAGGTGATGGAGGGTCTGTACGGGTACGACCTCGACGGTCAGCCCGTACCGAAGCTGGCCGAGTCCTGCGATCCGAACGACGACGGCACCGTGTGGACCTGTACGCTCCGCCAAGGCGTCACGTTCCACGACGGCTCCGAGTTCGACTCGACCGACGTCATCGCCACCTGGGCGGCTGGACTCGACGCAGCCAACCCGTTGCACACGGGGAACACCGGCTCGTTCGACTACTACAGCTACCTGTGGGGCGGACTGATCAACGACGAGGGCTGAGCCCTCGTGATCGAGGGGGTGGGCACCGACTCGGTGCCCACCCCCTCACTCCACCGAGCCATCCATGATCGGATACGTACTGCGCCGAGCCTTGATCACCATCCCGGTCTTGATCGGTGTATTGGTCGTGGTCTTCACGCTCATCCGACTCACCCCCGGCGACCCTTGCACCGCGCTACTCGGTGAACGCGCCACCCCCGAGGCGTGTGAGCGATTCAATCGAGTCAACGGGCTCGATCAGCCCATCGCCGTGCAACTCGGTGTGTACGCCAAGAACATGCTGACCGGAGATTTCGGCGAATCGATCCGATTCTCACGACCCGTGAGCCAGATCCTCATCGAGCGGCTGCCGCTCACGTTCGAGCTGGCGGTGGCTGCACTGACGCTGGCGATCCTCGTGGGGGTGCCGCTGGGCATCCTCGCCGCCCGGAAGCACAACACCCTCATCGACGTCGGTGCCATGACCGTGGCCAACGTCGGAGTGTCGATGCCCATCTTCTGGCTCGGCCTCCTGCTCGCATTCATCTTTGCCTCGTTGCTGCGCGACACGCCGTTCGCGCTTCCCCCCGGCCAGCGCCTGTCCGCCGGGATGCGTCCTCTCCCCTTCTGGGAGGTGTGGGGACTGGAGATCGGCGAGGAAGGATTCCTTTCCGCGATCACCGAGTTGATCTCGAACATGGTGATCTTCAACGCGTTCATCAGCGGCCAATGGGAGGTCTGGTGGGACGGGGTCAAACACATGATCCTTCCGGCGGTCACCCTGGCCACCATCCCCATGTCGATCATCGCCCGAATGACCAGATCCTCGCTGCTCGACGTGCTCCAGCGCGACTACGTGCGAACCGCCCGAGCCAAGGGCGCCGGAGAACGTCGGGTGGTCCGCCACCATGCCTTGCGGAATGCCCTGCTCCCGGTGGTGACCGTGATCGGCCTCCAGCTCGGTGGCCTGCTCGGCGGGGCGGTGCTGACCGAAACCGTGTTCGGCCTCGCCGGCATCGGAACGTCGTTGTTCGACGCCATCTCCAGCCGCGACTTCCCGATCATTCAGGCATTCACCGTCGTCATTGCCGCGGTCTACGTGATCGTCAACCTGCTCGTGGACATCTCCTACGGCTACCTCGATCCTCGGGTCAGGCTGCGATGAGTGCCCGTCCCGAGCCGATCGACATGGACCCCGAGAGCGAGCAGCTCCTCCAGCACAGCGGATCGGTGTGGCGGATCGCCGCCCGGCGCTTCTTCCGTCGCAAGATCGGCGTTGCCGGAATGGCGATGGTCGGTTTCATGATCCTGATCGCCGTCTTCGCTCCGCTCATCGCCCCCTACGGATTCGAGGAGGACTTCATCGGCCAGGAAGGCGCCGAGCGTTGGGCGCCACCGTGTGTGGAGCTGCTCGGATGCGAGACACCACAACATCTGATGGGGCTGGACAGCAACGTCCGAGACGTCTTCAGTCGGGTGTTGTACGGAGCGCGCGTCAGCCTCCCGCTGGGTTTCACCACCGTGCTCGTCGCCATCCTCATCGGCGCGGCGATCGGTGCGATCGCCGGCTATGTCGGTGGCTGGGTCGACAACCTGCTCATGCGGATCATGGACGTCGTCCTCGGTTTCCCGTCACTCATCCTCGCCATCGCGATCGTCTTCGTCCTGGGTCCCGGACTCCGCAACACGCTGCTCGCCATCGCCATCGTGACGCTCCCCCAGTACGCCCGGGTGATGCGCGCCTCGGTGCTGTCCATCAAAGAGATCGATTACGTCGCCGCGTCACAGGCGCTCGGTGGATCGCCCGCACGCATCCTCCTCACCCGGGTCATCCCCAATGCCCTCACACCGCTCGTGGTGCTCGGAACGCTCGGCATCGCCGGGGCGATCCTGGAAGCGGCTGCACTCGGCTTCCTCGGGTTGGGCGCCCAACCGCCCACGCCCGAATGGGGTGCGATGCTGGCCGCCGAGCGGGGTCGGGTCTTCACCGCCCCCCACCTCATGATCTTCCCCGGCCTCGCCATCATCATCACCGTCCTCGGATTCAACCTCATGGGCGACGGGCTCCGTGACGCCCTCGACCCGTCGCTGAACGAATGACCGCCCAGGACTCCACTCCCGTGGCGGCCACGGATACCCCCAAGGGCGCCCTGCTGGAGGTCGAGAACCTCCGCACCCACTTCTTCACGCGGGACGGCGTCGTTCAGGCCGTCGATGGGGTGGACTTCTCCGTCGACCGAGGTGAGGTCCTGGGGATCGTGGGTGAGTCCGGGTGCGGCAAATCCGTGACGTCTCTCTCGATCATGGGACTCGTCCCGCACCCGGGCCGGATCGTCTCGGGTTCCATCGCCTTCGACGGGCGCGAGATCACCGAGATGTCCAAACGCGAACTCACCGAGCTTCGAGGCGAACACATCTCGATGATCTTCCAACAGCCGGGATCGGCGCTCAATCCCGTCTTCCGATCCGGTGCCCAGATCGCCGAGGTCTTCGAGCTCCACCGAGACTGGAAAGAGGCCGTCCGCGACGAGCGAGCGGTGGCGATGCTGGAGCGAGTCGGCATCCCCGATCCGTCCCGACGAGCGCGAGCGTATCCCCACGAGCTGTCGGGCGGGATGGCGCAGCGGGTGATGATCGCCATGGCCTTGTCATGTGAGCCGGAGTTGCTGATCGCCGACGAACCGACGACCGCCCTGGACGTGACGATCCAGGCTCAGATCCTCGACCTGATCCGCGACCTGCAGCGCGAGTCGAACACCGCGGTGATCCTCATCACTCATGACCTCGGTGTCGTCGCCGAGATGGCCGACCGGGTGGCCGTCATGTACGCCGGACAGGTCGTCGAGGAGACCGACGTCCGCACCCTCTTCCGCAACCCGAAGCACCCCTACACCAAGGGCTTGATCGGCTCGATCCCGGTACTCGGCAGCGTGAAGGAGGAGCTGGCGGTCATTCGCGGCACCGTTCCCGGGCTCATCGACCCGCCCGACGCCTGCCGGTTCGCCGACCGCTGCGATGCGCGCATCGAGGCCGGCCTGACCTCCTGCACGACTCGGGCACCCGATCTTCGGGAGGTCGAAGCCGACCACAAGGTTCGCTGTTTCCTCTACGAGGACACCGACTGATGCCACTCGTCAGCGTACGCCAGCTCACCAAGCGCTTTCCGGTGAAGGGAGGACCGCTTCGCCGCACCGTCGCCCACGTCGATGCCGTGGCCGGCGTCGACATCGACATCGCCGCCGGAGAAACCGTGGGACTCGTCGGCGAGTCCGGCTGCGGGAAGACCACCCTCGGTCGAATGCTCGTCCGCCTGCTGGAACCGACCTCGGGGACCATCGAGTTCGACGGAACCGACGTCACACATCTCGACGGATCCGAGCTGCGCGCGTTCCGACAGCAGGTTCAGATCGTATTCCAAGACCCCTACTCATCCCTCGACCCTAGAACGCCGGTCGGCAACTCGATCTCGGAAGGCTTGCGCATCCACGGGATCGGCGACCGAGACGACCGCCGCCGCCGGGTCCGCGAGATGCTGGAGTTGGTCGGGTTGCGCGCCGAGCTCGCCGACCGGTATCCCCACGAGTTCTCGGGCGGTCAGCGTCAGCGGATCGGGATCGCTCGAGCGCTCATCCTCCGGCCCAAGCTGGTCATCGCCGACGAACCGGTCTCGGCCCTCGATGTCTCGGTGCAGGCCCAAGTGCTCAACCTCCTGCGGGAACTCCAGTCAGAGCTGGGTCTGACATTGTTGTTCATCGCCCACAATCTGGCAGTGGTCGAACACATCTCGGACCGGGTGGCGGTCATGTATCTCGGAAAGATCGTCGAGATCACCGACCGGAACCGACTGTACGCCTCGCCGGCGCATCCCTATACAGAGGCGCTGCTCTCGGCGATTCCCATCGCCGACCCCGATCGGCCGCGCAGCTCGATACGCCTCGAAGGCGAGATCCCCTCCCCCATCAATCCTCCCTCCGGATGCCGTTTCCACCCTCGGTGCCCCATCGCCGAGCCCGGGCTGTGCGAAGCCAAGGTGCCCGAGCTGGCCACCGTTCCCGGGGCGGAAAGCAGTCACCTCGCCTCCTGTCACGTTCGCGCTCCGTCGGCGGCGACCCAGGGCTCGCACTGACACCCATCGACGACCACGACCCGTACCCCTTCCGAGCCACCGGTACCTGCGCTTCGGAGCACCGCCGAGGCATCGGTACGCTCGGGTGGTGAGCGACACCCCACCAATTCGGCGGCTGCTCTCGTACGCCACACCCCATCGTCGTGACATCTGGATCGCCTCGATCTATTCGATCCTCAACAAGGTCATGGACCTCGCTCCGGAGATCCTCATCGGCGGCGCGGTAGACGTCGTCGTGCGGCGGGAGCGTTCGTGGCTGGCGGGGTTGGGTGTCACCGGGTTGGCGAGCCAGATGTGGGTTCTGGGCGGACTCACCCTGGTCGTATGGGGCCTCGAGTCGCTGTTCGAATACCTGTTCTCGGTGCGCTGGCGAAACCTCGCCCAGACGGTGCAACACGAGCTCCGGATCGACGCATATGCCCACACCCAGAACCTCGACCTGGCCTACTTCGAGGACCGATCGACCGGCGGCCTGATGGCGATCCTCAATGACGACGTGAACCAGCTCGAACGCTTTCTCGATGTGGGAGCCAATGACCTCATCCAGACGCTGACGGGGGTGCTCGGAGTATCGGTCGTGTTCCTCGCCCTCTCGCCGGTGGTGGCGGCCCTCTCGCTCCTCCCGATCCCGCTGGTCATCGCCGGCTCACTGGCCTTCACCCGCCGGTTGGCGCCTCGATATCTCGCCGTCCGCAACCAGGCCGGTGACGTCAGTGGACAACTCGCGAACAACCTCGGAGGGTTGGCGACCATCAAGGCGTTCGTGGCCGAACGACGGGAAATCGACCGGATTGCCGCCGCCTCGGACCGGTACCGGCTCGTCAATCGCGAGGCGATCCGTCTGTCGTCGGCGTTCATCCCGGTCGTTCGGATCGCAATCTTGGCCGGATTCCTCGTCACGCTGCTCTACGGCGGATTCCGAGTCTTGGACGGCACACTCGAGGTCGCCGCCTACTCGGTGCTGGTGTTCCTGACGCAACGACTGTTGTGGCCGCTGACGAGCCTGGGAGAGACCCTCGACCTGTACCAGCGATCCATGGCCTCCACCGAGCGAATCCTCGACCTGCTCGATACTCCACCGTCGATCGAGGACGGGACCGTCACGGTGTCCGAGTTCGATGGCGATGTTCGGTTCGATGGTGTCGACTTCGCCTATGGCACGGGACCGCAGGTGCTCACCGCCGTCGACATCGACGTGCCGGCCGGTACCACGTGTGCGCTGGTCGGCTCGACCGGCTCCGGCAAGACGACGCTGGTCAAACTGCTGCTGCGGTTCGCCGACGTGCAGGCGGGGAGGGTGACCGTCGATGGCCATGATGTACGGGATCTCCGCCTGGCAGATCTCCGGTCGGCGATCGGTCTGGTCTCCCAGGACGTGTTTCTGTTCTCGGGGAGCGTCGCCCAGAACATCGCCTACGGCCGACCGGATGCAACACGTCCCGAGATCGAGGCGGCCGCACTGGCGGCCGAAGCGCACGAGTTCATTCTCGGGCTGGCCGACGGGTACGACACGGTGGTGGGAGAGCGTGGCCAGAAGCTGTCCGGCGGACAGCGTCAGCGCATTTCCCTCGCCCGGGCAATCCTCGTCGATCCGGCCATCCTCGTTCTCGATGAGGCAACGTCGGCCGTGGACAACGAGACCGAAGCAGCGATCCAACGATCGCTCCGCAGGATCTCACACCAGCGCACGACGATCGTGATCGCCCACCGGCTGTCGACGATCCGACAGGCCGATCGAATCCACGTCCTCGAAGCGGGCCGGGTGGTCGAAGCAGGCACCCACGACCAGCTCGTTGCAGCCGGGGGCGTCTATGCCGGATTGTGGGCCGTGCAGACCGGAGACGTCACCGATGGCATCATCGGCGTCACGAGCAACGAGAGGTACTGATGGACATTCGACGAATCGCCGTCATCGGCGGCGGGCAGATGGGAGCGGGGATCGCCGAGGTGGCCGCGAGAGCCGGTTCGGGAGTGACGATCCGGGAGGCGACGCCGGAGTTCGCCGAGACGAGCCGCCAACGAGTCGAGCGATCTCTCGACCGGGCCGTCGAACGCGGCAAGTTGGAGTCGGCCGACCGCGATGCCGCCCTGGCGCGGATGTCGTGGACCACCGACATGGAGGAACTGGGCGGCCATCAGCTGATCGTCGAGGCGGTGACCGAGGACGAAACGTTGAAGCGTGACATCTTCGAGGCGCTGGACCGGATCGCAGACGACGACGCCATCCTCGCGTCGAACACGTCGTCGATTCCCATCACCAGGTTGGCGGCCGCCACCGGCCGTCCGGATCGAGTGGTCGGGATGCACTTCTTCAACCCCGTCCCCGTCATGGCGCTCATGGAGTTGGTGACGACGGTTTCGTCCGATCCCGCCGTCGAGTCGGCTGCCGAGCGGTACGCCACCGACGTCCTCGGCAAGCAGGTGATCCGAGCGAAGGATCGGGGTGGTTTCGTCGTCAACATGCTGCTGGTTCCATACCTTCTCGGGGCGGTTCGAATGCTCGAGGGGGGTCATGCCAGCCGGGAGGACATCGACGCCGGAATGCGACTCGGCGCCAATCACCCGATGGGGCCATTGGAGCTGTGTGACTTCATCGGCCTCGACACGATGAAGCTCGTCGCCGACGTGTTGTTCGACGAGTACAAGGAACCGCTCTACGCCTCACCCCCACTCCTGACCCGAATGGTCGAGGCGGGTCATCTGGGCCGGAAGTCGGGACGAGGGTTCTACGGATACCAACGCTGACGATCAGGCCCGGTCGGCAACAAGCAACAAGCTGCAAGCTGCGCCACTCGAGCTTGGGACTCCAGGCGGGCGCGCTCGGGCGCCGGGCGTCCGGGCTTCGGGCTCCGGGCCACCCGCCTGCTGCCCCTCGCCGGACACCCGTCGCGTCCGCGCCCACTCGGGCATCTCGCCTGTCGCCTGTCGCCTGTCGCCTGTTGCCCTCCCGGACTCCGGGCTCCGGGCCTCCGTGAAGGCCGTATCCTGATACGCCGTCTACCCATGAACTGAGGAGCAATGGCCGCAGGAGGAGGAACCAGGGCGATCATCGCCGCCATGATCGCCAACGGTGGCATCGCCATCGCCAAGTTCGTCGCCTATCTGGTGACCGGGTCGGCGTCGATGCTGGCCGAATCGATCCACTCGGTGGCCGATACCTCCAACCAGGGGCTCCTGCTCCTCGGCGGGAAGCAGGCACAGAAGATCGCCGACGACGAGCACCAGTTCGGGTACGGCCGCGAACGCTACTTCTGGTCGTTCATCGTGGCGCTGGTGCTCTTCACGCTCGGCGGTTTGTACTCCGTGTACGAAGGCATCGAGAAGATCCGCCACCCACATGAGGTGTCGTCGCTGGGTTGGGCCATCGGCGTGCTGTTGCTCGGAATCGTGCTCGAAGGGTTCAGCTTCCGCACGGCGATCGTCGAGGCCAAGAAGGTGAAGGGTGATCGAGGCTGGTGGGAGTACATCCGCACGTCGAGATCACCGGAGCTGCCGGTGGTCCTGCTCGAGGACGCGGGAGCGATGCTCGGTCTGGTGATCGCGCTGATCGGCGTCTCGCTGGCAGCCAGCACCGGCGACCCGATCTGGGACGGCATCGGGACGTTGGGCATCGGCATCCTGCTGCTGGTCATCGCATCGATCCTCACGGTCGAGATGCGGTCCCTGCTCCTCGGTGAGGCGGCGACCGCCGCCAACATCACCGCGATCACGAATGCAGCCCGCACGGCCCCGCGCGTCACCCGAATCATCGATCTCAAGACCCAACACATCGGTCCGGAGGAGTTGCTGGTGGCGGGAAAGATCGAGTTCGAGCGCGGAATGGCCACGGCCCAGATCGCCGATGCGATCGACGGCGTCGAGTCGGCGATCCGCTCCGTGGTCCCGGCTGCTCGCCGTATCTACCTCGAGCCCGACCTCTACGACCCCGACCACGTCGACACGCCCGACCATCCGCGAGAGATCGACGACCAGCACTGATCAGCTCGCCCTCGGAGGCCGTTGAGTGATGCCGTTGCGAAGATCGGCCCTCGAGCGTATCACTAGCCGAGGCGAGGTTTCGCCAGCCTCGGTGTGGAATGACGAGGCCGAGAACGCCGCAAGTGGCGATGATCCGAACGACGAAGCTCGTGACGTGTGTTGCTCCGCAGGGTTCCAACGAGAATCTCGGATCCATCCGCCCCCACAAGTGTCGATCTTGTGGGGATCGTCGATGTTCGGCTTGCGGGATATCGAGGCGGGATATCGAGGCGGGATATCGAGCAGGGGACGCTCATGTTCACCGACGTACCCGACACGCTGGTGTTCCACGACGACATCTCCGACCTCGCTTACGCCGGCATCACTCGAGGTTGCAGCCCGCCGGCCAACGACGCCTTCTGCCCCGACGACCCCGTCACCCGCGGACAGATGGCCGCGTTCTTGCATCGCGCACTCCCTGACCTGCCCACCGCGCCGGCCGTCAGCTTCACCGACACCAGCGGACACATCTTCCAAGCCGACATCGTCTGGCTGGCGTCGACCGGCGTCACCCGGGGCTGCAATCCACCCGCCAACACCGCCTTCTGCCCGGACGACCCCGTCACCCGCGGACAGATGGCTGCGTTCTTGGTTCGTGCGCTCGGCTACACAGACGGAGCCGGATCGGACCGATTCACCGACGACGACGACAGCGTCTTCGAAGCCGACATCGAACGCCTCGCCCACCAACGCGTCACATTCGGGTGCACCACAACCATGTTCTGTCCTGACGACGCTGTCACCCGAGGGGAGATGGCCGCATTCTTGGCTCGGGCACTCGACCTCCCGACCGCACCCCACAACCGGACTTCAAACTGGCGGCTATGGCACGTCGACCTCGTCGGCGAAGACCCGGTCCTGTTCGCCCGCTGCGACGCCACCGACCCCGCCCGCATCGACTCGGGAAGTTGCTACGCCGAAACGACCGCCCTCCCCATCGTGACGGTCAACGGAACCGCCGGGACGCTCCCCGAACTGAACTCGGCGGTGAACTGGGCTGCGCCCGGTGGTGGCGAGCCAGGCCTTCCCGTCCGGGTGACGTTGGCTCCCACCGACGGACCACGTCAAGGAGCGTTCGGAGACAACGCCGAAGTGGTCGTAGCGGTCACTACCCTCCAAGACAGCATCGTCGACTGCAAGGCAGGCTTCTCGGCAGCAGTCGACGCCCTCGACGACCTCGGAGCCGGCTACTTCGTCGACCGGCCGCTCTGCACCGACACTGGCTGGGCTGTCGCCCCCGCATCGGTCGGCATGTCGCCCATTTGGGAGATCTTCGAGGCCTTCGACGTCGACGCCAACATCGCCTTCGTGTCGACCGACGTCGGCTCGCCGTACCCCGATATGGTCGACACGATGCCCGCCGAAACCGCCGCGGCGTTCATGTTCGAACTCTGGGCGGATGACCCGACCAGGCGCGGCGTGTCAGCGCCTACTGGCAGTGGGTCCTCCTCGGATCAGCGGCCGGTGCTGGCGTCGCTCAGGTCGAGGAACTCGACTGCCCCAACGACCGGCTTCCGGCCTGGCCGTCAACGATGTCGACCACCTGACGCCGCCTTCGATGGAGCCCACGACGCTCGAACGCTGACATCCTGGGAGCGCAGCCCGGCGGCGACCTGTCACCAACCTCATGACCATGGACATCTACCCTCTCGCCCATGCCGGTCCGTGCGGTGACATTCGACGCCGATGACACGATCTGGGACTTCCAGACGGTCGCCAACATCGCCATGGCCGAGGTCATCGACCGGCTCGTCGCCTGCCGTCCCGATGCCGCCGGCCGCATCGACCTCGAGAGGTTCGCGAGGATCCACGAAGCAGTGAAGTCTCGTGCCCGTCCCGGGACCTCCTATGCCCAGATGCGCCGGGACGCGATCGGTGCGCTGGTGAAGAAGGCAACCGGACCGGACCCTCGACTGGCCGAAGCACTGGGCGACCTGTTCTTCAGGATTCGAGACGAGCGCGTGCAGACCTTCGAAGACGTCGAGGCTGCGCTCGTGGCGATCCGGCAGCAGCTCGGTCCGGACGGTGCAATCGGAATCATCACCAACGGCAACACCACCTGGTCGGCGATGGACATCGGACACCACTTCGACTTCTGGCTGGCAGCCGACCAGGTGGGGATCCGAAAGCCCGACCCGAGAATCTTCCGTCTGGCGGCCGCCGCGGCGGATTGTCGCCCTCGCCAACTCCTCCACGTCGGCGACGAACCGCACAGTGACGTGGCCGGGGCCCGAGCCGCGGGAGCGCGAGGTGTCTTCATCGACCGCCGCGGCATCGGGACGGACGGCGTCACACCGGATGCCGAGGTCGGCTCGCTTCTCGAGCTCCCGGGGCTGATCGCCGACTGGGACGCAGCGGAGATCGACGGCATCGGCGTGGGACCGCACCCCCGTCCATGGCCGGATGATGTGCGACTCGACCCACTGCTGCTCGAAATCGGCGATCGCCGCAACGTCACCGACCGTTACCGCTACTGGCGACGCGACGCGATCGTCGCGGACCTGGATCGAAACCGACACGACTTTCACGTCGCCATCGAGAACTGGCACCACGATCTCAACATCGGAAGTGTCGTACGGAACGCCAACGCCTTCGGTGCGGGATCGGTGCACATCGTGGGGCGGCGCCGATGGAACCGCCGCGGGGCGATGGTCACCGACCGCTATCAACACGTGTTTCACCATCCGACCATCGACGAGCTGGTCGGATGGGCGACGGATCTCGGTCTTCCGCTGGTCGGCGTCGACAACCTTCCGAACTCGCGTCCGATCGAGTCGGCAACCCTCCCTCGGGCGTGCGTGTTGGTCTTCGGCCAAGAGGGGTCGGGGCTGTCGGCTGATGCACGGCGAGCGGTGACCGATGTCCTCTCGATCTCCCAGTTCGGCTCCACCCGATCGATCAACGCTGCGGTTGCCTCTGGGATCGCAATGCATACCTGGATCCGGCAGCATGCCTACGACGCCAACGTCCCCCATCAGTCGGACGAGTGAACCAGTTCCGGCCTTCGATCGTCTTCGGCGAGGAGCGCGGCGCGGCCGTATGTCCAGGGCCGTTCCGGATCGGTGAGCAGCACCTGATCGACGCCGATCGCTCCCCGCTCGAAGGCGACGACCGAGCCGGCCATGTAGAGACGCCAGATGCGATACGTCTCCTCCGACGCGGCCGCCACGGCGCTGCGACGATTCGCTTCCAAATTCGCCACCCAACGCTCCAGCGTTCGGGCATAGCTGAGCCGCAACGCATGGACGTCTCGGACCTCGAAGCCCACCGCCTCCGCCACCGAGATCATGGAGCCCAGCGGAAGGAGGTCCCCGTCCGGGAAGACATACGTGCCGACGAACGAGCGGCTGCGCTGCCTTGGCGTTGTTCCATGGCGATCCACGATTCCGTGGTTGAGGACTGCTCCGCCGGGGGTGAGCCGATCTCGCAGCACCCGGAAGTACGTGGCCAGCTTGTCCCGTCCGACGTGTTCGACCATCCCCACCGACGCGATCGCATCGAATCGACCGACGACTTCGCGGTAGTCGCGCTCGAGAATGTCTACCCGATCGGCGACCCCGGCTTGCTTGGCCCGATCTCGCGCATACGCCGCCTGTGGACCGCTCAGTGTGATGCCCGTCACCTCCACTCCATAGTGGATGGCGGCGTGAATCGCCAGGGATCCCCATCCACATCCCACATCGAGAAGATGCTGTCCTGGCCGCAGCCGGAGCTTGCGGCACACGATGTCGAGCTTGCGGCGCTGGGCGATGTCGAGGCCCTCGCCCGGATCGAGGAAGTGCGCGCACGAGTACACCATCGTCTCGCCGAGGAAGCTCTCGAAGAAGCCGTTCCCGGTGTCGTAATGGTGGCCGACCGCCCGCCGATCGCGCCGTCGGGAGTGGCGTCGCCCCGGTATGGGCGGTCGCTTCCGGGCTGACTTCCGCACGTCGGACGGCAGCGCCCTGGCCAGTGCAGCCATCCTCGCCATCGCCAACGGGGAGGCGTCGCCGTCGAGACGCCGGGCGAAGCGCAACAGGTCGATGATGTTGCCCTCGATGTCGACGTCGTCGTAGACGTAGGCCTCACCGGCCGCCAGATCGGTGGCGGGCACGAGGAGCGCCCGGAGCGAACCCGGGTGGCGGAGCACGATGGTGGACGAAGACGACCGAGGTCCGAGTTCCTCGCCGTTCCACAACCGGAGACGGGGAGGGGTCCCGGACCCGATGCCTCTCAGCGTCTCGTAGATGCGACGTGAGATGTCGAACGGATCCAGCCTCGCCAACATCACCTTGCTCAAGCGTACGCCCACCGGCCTCTGCAAGGGTCGTCGCATCTCATCTCACCGTCCGCTCTACTCTCGACAGAAGATCGATGCCCACCGACTTATTCCAACTCCGGATCATCGGGATCGTGCTGGCGATCACTGTGACAGCATGCGGGGCGGGCGAGACCACCCCGCCGGTCGGCGACTCCCGACTCGGCCCCGCCACCACCTCCCGAGCCGGGGAAACGACCCTGACAGCGGACACCGCTTCCACGATCGCCGTCGACATCACGATGCAAGATGCCGTTGACGCGGCGGTCCTGGAACTCGCCGCCTCGCTCGGGCTGGGGAGTTCAGAGATCGAGGTGATCGCGGCCGAACGGGTCACATGGCCGGATGGGAGCCTCGGCTGTCCGGAGCCGGGAGTCGCGTACACGCAAGCACTGGTCGACGGCTATCGAATCCTGCTCCAGGCCGGCTCCACCGGATACTCGTATCACGGCGCCGCCGGGGAACCACCCAAGATCTGCCCTCGGCCGGTGATCCCCCCACCCATCGACTGACCGGCGACACCGCGGATCATGCGCTCGGTCGCCGGTGTCAGCCCGCTGCCAGAAGGGGCCGCCTCGCACCGCCATAGCGGCGTGCGCGTGAATACCTTGCCCCCGGGGGACGGGCGATGCCGCGAAGGGAATACAGATGAGGAAGCTTGTTCTGCTCAGCACCCTGCTGATGCTGATAGGAGTGGCCCCGGCGACGTTGGCGCGGGAGTTTCCGGACCGTGGCACCTTCGTGGATGACGACGGATCGCCCCATGAGCGCGACATCGAAGCGATCGCCGCGGCCGGCGTCACCGCCGGCTGCAATCCACCGGCCAATGACCGCTACTGCCCAGATGATCCCGTCACCCGCGGACAGATGGCGGCATTCCTGGTCCGAGCCCTGGCATTGTCGCCGGGCTCGGATGACGTGTTCGAAGACGACGACGAGAGCATCTTCGCCGCGGACATCGATCGGGTGGCGTCCGCCGGCATCTCGATCGGCTGCAACCCACCGGAGAACGATCGGTTCTGCCCCGACGTCCACCTCACCCGTGGACAGATGGCGGCGTTCTTGGTGCGGGGATTCGGATACTCCGACGACGGCGGTGGGAATCTGTTCACCGATCACGGCGAATCGGTGTTCCGGGCCGACATCGACCGGCTTCGAACCGCCGGAGTCACCCTGGGATGCAACCCACCCGACAACACCCGGTTCTGCCCGAGCAGTCGGTGACACGGGCACAGATGGCCACGTTCCTCACCCGCGCGCTCGGGCTCGACCCGATCGATCCGCCGCCGACCACGGCCGAGCAGCGGCTCGACCGGGCGGAGGCGGAGTCATTGCGACTTCTGAACCACCTCCGTACCTCGTTGGGGCTTCAGCCGCTCGAGCGTGACCCGGCCATGGACGGGTTCGCCCGGGATTGGGCACGCCACATGCGCGAGAACGGCTTCGGACACAGCTCCGGGCCTTGGAGGGAGAACATCGTTTGGTGGAGCGACGAGCAGTTGACCCCCGAAGAGGCGGCCGCCCAACACCACCGGCAGTGGATCAACAGCTCGGGCCACTACCGCAACATGACCGGCGACGACTGGACCAACGTCGGAATCGGCATGTACCACGACGAGTCCGGGTGGTGGGGAGTTCACGAGTTCCGTTGATCGTCGGGCGGTCGGAACGGTCCTCGCGGCCACCCGACCCACGCCGCCGATCCACGAGGTCAGTGCAGCGCTCGGAGCCCCATCAATCCCAGAAGGATCAATGTGACACCGGCGGCCACCACCCTCCATTCGGATCGGCGGCGCAGAAACCAAACGGCGACCGCGCCGGCCAACACCACGGCTCCGAACTGGGCGAAAGCCCCGCCGTCGGTTGCCGGCAAGAATAGATCGATCACGAGACCAGGGTGGCACACCGGCTGGACAACCTGCGGGCATCGACCGGGTCTCTGGGACACCCAATCTGAGCACTTTGCCTATCGCATCCGTCTGCGATTGCGCGGATCGAACTCCTTGCTTGGATAGAGGGCACAACCTGGCGAATGGAGCAGACATGACGGACCTGATGCCCCTGCAGGGCTACGACGCGATCGAGTTCTACGTGGGGAACGCCCGTCAGTCCGCCCATTACTACCGCACGGCTTTCGGCTTCGACGTCATCGCCTACGCCGGTCCCGAGACGGGGGTGCGCGATCGCTGCTCCTTCGTGCTCGAGCAGGGCGACATTCGATTTGTGCTCACGGCCGGCCTTGGACCGGAGTCGCCCATCGTGCAGCACCAGGCCCTCCACGGTGATGGGGTTCGTGACGTTGCGTTCCGGGTTCCCGATGCCGAAGCGGCATTCGAGGAGGCGCTGCGTCGCGGGGCGGAGCCCCATGCCGAACCGGCGTCGTACGAGGATGAGAGCGGGAAGGTCGTCGTCTCGGCGATCAAGGCGTATGGAGACACCATCCATTCATTCGTCGACCGCTCCAACTACTCGGGTGTCTACCTCCCCGGCTACAAGCCGACCAAGCACTGGGCACCGGCCGACCGGGCAGGGCTGCGATTGATCGACCACGTCGTGTGCAACGTCGAGCTCGGCAAGATGGACCATTGGGCGAAGTTCTATGCCGACATCATGGGATTCACCCAGCTCCATCACTTCAACGACGAACAGATCTCCACCGAGTACACGGCACTGATGTCCAAGGTGCTATGGGATGGGAACGGACGGATCAAGCTGCCGATCAACGAACCGGCGGATGGGAAACGCAAGTCCCAGATCGAGGAGTTTCTCGACTACTACCGGGCGGGTGGGGTCCAGCACCTGGCGCTGGCCACCGACGACATCATCTCGACCGTGCGGCACATGCGCCAGAACGGTGTCCGGTTCCTCGGCGTTCCGGATAGCTACTACGACGACCTGCGAACCCGGCTCGACTGGTCGCGAATCGACTCCGACCTGGACGACCTCGCCGAGTTGGGCATCCTGGTCGACCAGGACGATGAGGGGTACCTGCTCCAGATCTTCACCAAGAACGTGCAGGATCGTCCAACCGTCTTCTACGAGATCATCGAGCGGCACGGCTCCGCCGGCTTCGGCGTCGGCAACTTCCAGGCGCTCTTCGAGGCCATCGAGCGGGAACAGGCGGAACGAGGCAACCTTTGAGCGACGGATCGGCAGCCCCGATTGCGGCACAGACCCGAGTCCACACCCCGGCTTGGCTCCATGGACTGATCGACTACGCCGGGGTCTTCCCTCCTGCGGAACTCGACCTGGGTACCGCCATCGCCGAGTACCGCCGAGTCCGCCGTGGACCGCACGGCTGGATCGTTGGTCCGATGATCGTACGCGCCAGTCAGGCGGTGACGCTCGCCGCGTCGCCCACCACCCCGCTCACCGGCGTCGGGCCGATCGCACTCGTGGCCGATACTCCGATCGCAGAGGTGGACGCAGGAATCGACGTCTGCCAGGTCGAGGTCCGTGCCGTGTCCGCCACCCTCGCGGCGGACACAGCCGATGCACTTGCCCGGACCGACGTGGTTTACGTCGAGTCGGCGCACCCGGAAGACCCAGTCCTTCTCGACTGGATAGCCGAGATGCGCCGGGCAGGCCACGACGTCCGGGCCAAGATCCGCACCGGCGGCGTCTCGGCGGCAGCGTTTCCCTCGGTCGAGGCGGTGGCATCGTTCGTGGATCACTGTGTCCGGCGAGCCGTACCGTTCAAGGCAACCGCCGGACTGCACCACCCATTTCGCTGCCCATCGGCGGTGAAGGACGCCACCGAGCACGGCTTTCTCAATCTGGTTGCGGCGGTGCGTGCCGCCCTTGCTGGGTCCGCCGCCGTCACCGACGTGCTGGCATCGACGGATCCATCGGAGTTCTCACCCACCGAAGCGACGTGGCGAAACGTTGGCTCGGAGGTGACCGACGGCGCGGTTCGCCGGGTGCTCCGCTCGATCGGATCGTGCTCGGTGAATGAACCGGTCGGCTACCTCGTCGATCTCGGCGTGCTGGCCAACCCCCACCTGCAGCTCACCACATGACAACCGATTTCTCGCCAACGACATTGCCTTACGGCGCGTTCGTGGCCGCTGATGGATCTCGACACCTGGCGGTGGCCGTCGGCCAGGACCTGATCGATCTGCATCGCGCAGCCGAGCAAGGGGGAATCTCCTCAGTCGATCCCGTCACGCTGACGACGGGATCTCTCAACGAGCACCTCGCCGCCGGCCGGAACGATTGGTCGTCGCTACGGTCGGAGCTGAGTGACGGGCTCGCGGCCGGACGTTTCGATCGCTTCATCCAGAGCCGGCGCGGTGTCCAACTGGTCCTCGCGTGGGATGTCGCCGACTATGTCGACTTCTACGCGTCCGAGCATCATGCCTCCAACGTCGGCAGGATGTTCCGGCCCGACTCCGAGCCGCTACTTCCGAACTGGCGCTCTCTCCCGGTGGGATATCACGGACGAAGCGGCACCGTGGTCGTCGACGGAACACCGATTCGACGCCCATCTGGGCAGCGGAAGGGGGCGGACGGCGAGGTGACCTTCGGTCCCAGCCGGCGTCTTGACATCGAGCTCGAGATCGGGTTCGTCGTCGGCGGTTCGACCGCCCTGGGCGAACCCGTCGATATCGCCGACGCCGGGAGACACCTCTTCGGTGTGGTACTGCTCAATGATTGGAGCGCTCGCGACATCCAAGCGTGGGAGTACGTGCCACTCGGACCGTTTCTCGGCAAGTCGTTCGCCACGTCGGTATCGGGCTGGGTCGTACCGATGGACACCCTGGCCGAAGCGAGGGCTCCCGCTCCGCCTCAGTCGAATCCCGACCCATTCCCTTACCTGCAAGGGAGGGAGAACTGGTCGCTCTCGCTCGACCTCGAGGTCTGGTACCGGCCCGCCGGAGCTGCGGATGCGAGCCGGGTAGCGGCGGTCAACTCGGCCGGCGCGCTCTACTGGACGCCCGCCCAGATGCTCGCGCACATGACGTCCAACGGCGCGACCATCCGTCCGGGAGACCTGTTCGGATCCGGCACGGTATCGGGAAGCGAAGCGAGCGAGCGAGGCAGCATGCTGGAGTTGAGCTGGTCGGGACGGGACGAGATACCCATCGGCGACGTCACCCGGACGTTTCTCGAGGACGGCGACGAGGTCACACTGCGGGCAACCGCTCCCGGGCCCGACGGTCCGTTGGAGCTCGGACCGGTTTCCGGAATCGTGCTTCCCGCCACCACCAAGGAGAGACCGTGACCGCCATCGAACACCCCGAGTACCTCACCGGCTTCGGCAACGAATTCGCCTCCGAGGCGATGGCGGGTGCACTGCCGGAGGGACAGAACAACCCGCAGAAGCCGCCGCTCGGGCTGTACACCGAGCAGTTGAGCGGGACTGCCTTCACGGTTCCCAACGCCCGCAACCGTCGGACGTGGATGTACCGCATCCGGCCGTCGGTCCGGCACGCCTGGCAATTCACCGAAACCTCCAACCACCTCATCCGCACCGCCCCATGCCGTGAGTCGGACCCGCCCATCGGCCAGCTCCGGTGGAATCCCCCGCCGTTTCCGGAGGAACCGACGACGTTTCTCACCGGGCTCCGGACGATTGCGACGAACGGCGACGCCCACACCCAGACCGGGATGGCGGCGCACGTGTACATGGCGACCGAGTCGATGACCGACACCTACTTCTACGACGCCGACGGAGAGCTGCTGGTGGTCCCCCAAGCGGGCCGGCTCCGCTTCGTCACCGAGTGCGGTGTCCTCGTCGTATCTCCCGGAGAGATCGCCCTGATGCCGCGAGGCATGGTCTTCCGAGTCGAGCTGCTCGACGATCGAGCCCGCGGTTACGTCTGCGAGAACTACGGGACGTATCTCGAGATCCCCGAACGGGGTCCGATCGGTGCGAACGGCATGGCCAATCCGCGGGACTTCCTCCACCCGACCGCCGCGTTCGAGGATGTCGAGGCCACCGGTGAGCTGTTCGTGAAGTTCGACGGTCGCCTGTTCGTCGTCGAAACCGACTTCTCACCGCTGGACGTGGTCGGTTGGCACGGCAACCACGTCCCGTACAAGTACGACCTGGCCAAGTACAACGTGATGGGCTCGATCAGCTTCGACCATCCGGACCCGTCGATCTTCACGGTCCTGACATCGCCTTCCCCGGACGTGGGAGTGGCCAACATCGACTTCGTGATCTTCGCCGACCGCTGGTTGGTGGGCGAGCACACCTTCCGCCCGCCGTACTACCACAAGAACATCATGTCGGAGTTCATGGGCATCCTCTACGGCGTCTACGACGCCAAGGAGGAAGGCTTCAATCCCGGTGGGATGAGCCTCCACAACATGTACTTCCCCCACGGTCCCGACCACGACGCGTGGATCAAGGCAACGACGTCGACCCTCGAGCCGGAGAAGCTGGCGGACACCATGTCGTTCATGTTCGAGACCCGCTACCCATTGATCCCCACCGCCTACGCCGGTGAGATCCCGGCACTCCAGGACGACTATCCCAGCGTCTGGCACTCACTGGAACGCCACTTCGACGGCTGACGCACGCAGCGGGGCCCGATGCCGGGGTCGGGCTCATCCGGTCGGAGTGGTCACCGACATCCGGAAAGGACGGCCGGTCTCGAGTTGTGCTCAGCACGGACGATCTGGAGGCCATCGAAGAGACGCCTCACCCAGGGCCGCGATCGACATTGGTAGCCTCACCCGATGAACCGAGGGCCTGTGGCGTGGCTGTGCTGTCTCCTCCTCCTCACCATGGCCTGCGGCGGCCAAGCCCATGACGCCGCGTCTCGCCCGCCCAGTACGACGCTCGCAACCGTCTCCACGCAGACCACCGACACCCAAACGACCACGGTGCCCCCGCTCACCGCGGGTTCGCTCACCTTCGACCGCCGGCTCGTTCCGAACGAGCCATTCCTCATGCCGTACGGAATCGACACCGACCCAGCAGGCAACATCTTCGTGTTCGACGCCGGACACCACCGGGTGGTCGTCTTCAACGGCGATGGGACGCAAATCGCCGAGTGGGGAGGACAAGGCAGCGGCGACGGTCAGTTCGAATCGCTCGGGTTCGGGGGTCTTGCCATCGACGACGACGGCAATGTCTACGTCGTCGACAACGGCAACCACCGAATCCAGAAGTTAAGCAACGAAGGCACCTTTCTCACTGCGTGGGGGACGAAGGGTGAGGGCGACGGTCAGTTCATGCGGCCCATCGGGATAGCCACCGCCCACGGCGAGGTCTTCGTCACGGACGACGCCCGACCCTTTGTCCAGGTGTTCGACACCGACGGCACGTTCCTCCGCAAATTCGGAGGTGCCGGCGCTGCACCCGGGCAGTTCGCCCACGCCACCGGCATCCACGTCGACCAATCCGGCAACGTCTGGGTGGCCGACTACGAACAGCAGCGCATCCAGCGCTTCGACCCGACCGGAACGGTGAACGGTGAGTGGCGGAACCCTGCTCGGCTCGCCGGCTTGTTCCAGGTGCCGGAAGGTATCGTCGTGTCCCATGACGGCCAGGTGCTGGCCACGAGCTACCAGGAGGGCGAGATTCAGATCGTCCCGAGCACCCCGGGCGACACCGAGCCCTGGGCCATCGCCGGCGGCGAGAAGGGAGTCGGAGACGCCCAGCTGACGGCTCCCGTCGACCTGGCCATCGGACCCGACGGGGCCATCTACGTCACGGACCAACGAAACCACACCGTCCAGCGTTTCACACGCTGAGCAGGACTCGCCACCGGCAACCATGTGTCAAGAGTCGGTGGTACGGTCTCTCGTCGTCCTGGATTGGCGATCGCCGCGCCTTCCGAATCGACGAGGGTTCTGGCGCCGGGTATTCCCGATGCAACCGTGTGGCCGTCTACCGAGTGGTTGGGGTGTGGACGACGAGTCGATCTATCGCACGAATCGCGACGATCTCGTCCGCTATGCCACCGTGTTGGTCGGTTCGACCTCGGCCGAAGACGTGGTCTCCACCGTGGTCTTGCGGACTCTGGCTCGTCGCCGACTGATCGACCTGGATGATGCCCGGGCTTACCTCTTTCGCGCCGTCCTCAACGAGTCGAGAACGCGGCTCAGTCGTCGCCGGATCCCACTGAGCCTGGACGACGTCGCTGATGCGCGGGTGGTGGATCCGCAACCCGAGGTCCTGGCTGCCGTTATGGCACTACCGGCACAGCAACGTGCTGCCACCTATCTCGTGTACTGGCAAGGCATGTCGATCGCCGAGACCGCAGCACTGATCGGCGTCCGTCCTGGAACGGCGAAGCGGTATCTCCATCTTGCTCGACGCGCCCTCGAAGGAGTCTTGGATGCCACATGAACCAGACAGAGTCTCGAGAGCGTTCCGCCGCAGCTATGAACACCTCGTGGCTCGAGCGCCAACAACCGAAGCCGAGTGGCCGCCGGTGGCGACACTCGATGCCTTCACGTCCGTCGGGCGCCGTCCGCCCGGTTGGATGGTCGCAGTCGCCGCGTTCCTCATCACCGGCTCCTTCTGGGTTGGGTGGATCACCGCACCGGGACGGTCGACACCGGCCGGAGACCAGTTCGAGATCCGGACGGAGACCGCGCCAGCAGCCGTGCCAGAGGCAACCAGCGCTCCATACCCCAGCCCTGCAGACGCTGCCATTGCCGCCGCGCTCGCGCAGGTGCCCGATCTCGAGGATGCACGTGTCACGCGAATTGTCGGCATCTATGCCGATGATGCGATCGTCGATCTCCGCGTCCAGGTTCAAGCAACCGACTTCTGCCACTGGTACGGGATAGCCGGACGCGTCCAGGAAGGTGCCATCGAGTGGCGAGGAGGACCAGCGCTTCCCTGCGACCAATAGCAGACCGCTGCCCAGGAAACGCCGAGCAACCCACCAGAACAGAGGTCCGGCGATACCACGGTGACGTGAGCCCCTGATTTCGGTCCACCTATTGTGGGTGTCCGGGTGGACCGACCAACGGGGCCCTGTGATTACCTACTCAGTCGAATGGGCTTCAGCAGGATCGTCGAGCCCAGTACGCCGGAGCTGAAGGCTCCGGCGATGCCGACTGCAATCAAGGCGAACTCGCCGAAGAAGGCGATCATCGGAGAGGACGACTCGACGACTCCAAGGAACGCGAGCTGGTGGCCCAACAGAAAGACCAACAGCACCTGGGTGATCAGCAGCGGCACCAGCGCTCGGCGGCGCCGGCCGTAGTAGAGCCAGAACAGGCTGGTCCCTACGAACACGACTCCGGTCATCAACGGGAGCGCCGGTGGTGTCAGTTCCGCCATGGCGTCATCCATGACCATCGCTTCGGCCATCGTGAATCTGGGTTGCAGCACCGAAAGCGAGACGAAGCCGAGCACGATCATCTCGGCGGCGTAGAGGCCGGTATAACGAATCCACGCGGCAGTCGAATGTTTGGCCACAGTCCGCCGGTAGCTCCACACAACGCTGAATCCGCACACGGCGCCGGCACCCAACATGGGACCGATGTTCCACCAGATATCGACGATGAAGAGATCGTGGAGGATGGTGAAACCGAACACCACGACCACCCCGATCAGCGTGCCTACCCACATGGACGGTGGCGCCCAAGTCTGTATACCGGCCTCGTTCGTCGCTGACTCGAGCACCGTTCTTCCTATCCGCTTGGCATCCAGGTGCTGGTTCGCCCGGGGGTCACCGTGCTGACGTCGGTCGGTAAGGGAGTCGGCAATCGTGCAGGAGGGCCGAGCGCGAGATCTCCGTCCGGTGCGCTTCACGAAACGGATGTTGCTGCCCTATTCATTGCCACGCGTGGCTCCGGTCAGACTTGGTCGACGGGCAGGTTCCATTTCAGGTCTGGTCGAGTGGTTGGCTACGGACACCGAGATGATCGAGGATCGTCTTGATGGTCATCTCGGGTGCGTCGAGCCAGGGCAGGTGTCCGGCGTCGGGTATCACCGTCATGCGTGCGTTGATGTCGGCTGCGACGTGTTTGATGTGTTCTGGGCTGCCGAAGACATCGCGGCTGCCGATGATGTAGCTGGCAGGGACACTCAGGTCTTTGATCCAGTCGGCAGAACGAAGATCCTTGCTCACCGTTTTGCCGTCGACGACGCGGGCAGCGAAGTCCCTCCACGCTCGGGCGTTGTGCCGGGTGGTTGCGGTGGCAATCTCGAGCAGCTCGGCCGGATAGCGGTCGGCGTCGACCATCACGAGCTGACGGACGATCCGCTTGGCATCCTTGGGTCCGGCTCTGGCCGACAGCCAGGCGATCACATTCCGGGAGAGGCCGTGACCCATCAGCCTCACGGGTGCGGGGAGTGCACGGTCTTCGTGGCCGGCTGGCACACCAACCAAGACCACTCGTTCCACTCGGTCAGGCTGAGCCGTGGCGAACGCCAACGAGAACAACCCTCCCATCGAGTTCCCCACCAGGGCCGCTCGGTCGAGCTCCAAGCTGTCGAACATGTCGGCGACCACCCCGGAGGCGTGATCCCGGAAACCGCCGGTGAGGCCCCGGTAGTCGAACGCCTCGGAGGCGCCATTGCTCGGCCGTTCGGGAACGTAGCACTGAAAGTGGGCGGCCAGGGCGGGGAGGATCGGGACCCACTGCATGGACGAGTCGAGGCCCCCGTGCATGAGAACCAGCGGGGGACCATCACCGACCACGAATGCATCGCATCGCACCCCCGCAGCCGCCACCTCAGTCCATCTGGCATCGGGGAGGTGGGCTTCTACGTAGCTGCGGCGCAGATCGATCAGAGCCATGGCATTCCTCATTCGCTATAGCTAACTATACTGTATATAGAGGGCTGTGGCGATAAAGTCAAGGAAATGACTGATTCGGACCGGCCATATCATTCCCCGCTCCGGGAAGCGAGGGCCCGCCAGACTCGCAACACGGTCCTCCGCTCGGCCCGACGGCTGTTCGAGAAGCAGGGCTTTGCCGCAACCACCATCAAAGACATCGCCCAAGAGGCTTCGGTCTCCGAGCCGACCGTGTACTCGACGTTCGGCTCAAAAGCCGCACTGGTCATCGGGCTCCTCGAGCACCTCGAGCAAGATGCGAGGTTGCAGCAGGACGAAGTGTCGCCTGACGACCCCGAACGGGCATTGGCGACCTGGTTGGATGCCCATGTCCGGATCTACGAGGGGGGGAGATCGTTGTTGCGAGTCATGATGCAAGCGCTGGGCGAGACGGAAGTGGCAGAGCTAGCCGACGAGGGAGACCGTCATCGGCGCCGAGCTATCGAGCACATGCTCTCCAGCCTCGTGGACGCCGGAAGACTCAGCCCAGAAGTGGATGTTGTGGCCGCCACCGACCAGGCCTGGGCGATCTCGTCGGTGGCCGTCTACCTCGACCTTGCCGACAGGTGCCGTTGGACAACCACCCAATACCGGACCTGGCTGGAACGGGCCATACGCCAACTTCTCCTCCGCCCCGAGGACACGACTCAACACCCGGAGGTGCCCATCCAGGCGGTCCCCCCGCAAGCGCGCACAACGCCCGCTGGCGAGAGGTGAGAAAACGACCTCACCGACCGCCCCGCATCCTCCTCGAGGGCCATCTCCGGCCGCAGCACTGACGACGTCCCCGAGATCCGGTGCCCGGCCAAGCGCTCCTCCCTCACCATCCCTGATCCGGAGCCGGCGATCCCCAACAAGAGGAGAAGTGCCGGCTTCCCACCACGGTCAGGGTGCTACAGCGAAGGTGGGGTGATGGCGACGACGATGATGGCGTCCGTGTCGCCGGCGTTGCGGCTCCGATGCGGGACGGTGGAGAGCTGCCAGATGGCATCGCCGGGTCCCAGCACGTAGTGCTCCTCGTCGCCGACCCAGATCTCCACCTTTCCCTGGACCACGATGCCGCACTCCTCGCCCTCGTGGGCGAGCGGCTGGTCACCGGTGTCGGATCCGGGAGGCATGACGACCCACATCATCTGCAGATTTCGCTTCAGATCGGGCGTGACCAACTCGTTCATGATGCCGGAGCCGGGGTAGATCAAGGTCTTTCGCTCGTCGGCACGGGTGACGATGGCCGACGTGGCGGTGGTCACCGGTGGCGCTCGTCGGGTGCCCGGATCGAAGAACTCGGCCAGCGTCAACCCGAGTGCCTCGGCGACGTCATGAAGGGTTCCCACCGACGGCTTGGCTTCGTCCCGCTCGATCTGGCTGAGGAACGACACCGATACTCCCGCTCGACCGGCAACATCCTTGAGGGTCAGGCCCTGCCGGGTCCGCTCCAGCCGGATCTTGGGTCCAAGGCCTTCGGGACCGCCGGCCCGGGATGCTGCAAATCGCTCGCTGGTCATGGTTTGGAATCGTACCGCCCGACGGCCGGCGGGCTCACCGTGGCGCTCCGTCGAACGTCTTCCCCCATGGCAACTCGATCACGGAAGGGCCGGTGCGACTCCACGCATCGAGCAAGCCCCGTTCGAGTGCGTCGGGATCTTCCACCCGGACACCGGACGCCCCGAAGGCCTCGGCGAGGGTGACGAAGTCGGGGTTGTGCAGGTCGACTGCGACCTCGGCACCGTAGGTGTCGTGCTGCTGCATCGCGATCATCCCGTAGGAGTCGTTGTTGGCGACCACGAAGGCGATGGGCAGTTGGTACTGGACGGCCGTCGCCAGTTCCGCCCCCGTGAAGAGCATCGCCCCGTCCCCGACCACGCCGACCACCGCTCGCTCGGGGCACCCGAGCTTGGCGCCGATGGCCGCGGGCACTCCAAAGCCAAGCGTCCCGTACCCCCAAGGGAAGAGCGAGCTGCGCGGCACGAGATACGGGAAGGCTCCCAGCATGTCGGCGTAGAAGAGGGTCATGTCGGCGGCGATGATCCCGTCCGACGGCAAGGCGGCCCGCAGGGCGTCCATCCACGGCGCCGTGCTGCCGACCACATCTCGATGGCGGGAGCGGACGGCTTCCAGTTCGGCCTGGATCGCGGCCTCGGGCCGATCACGATGGGGCTCGTCGCCCAGTCGGGCGTCGAGAGCGGCGAGAACGGCCCGAGCGTCGCCTTCGACAAAGGTGGACATCGGCATCAACGACTGCACCGCCGGGTCCGGGTCGATGTCGATCCGAACGGTCACATCCGGTAGCGGGAGGTCCCACGCATTCGTCATGGCCTCGTTGAACCTGGTGCCCACGGCCACGAAGGCGTCGGCTGCGGCCACCAGTGGCCGGATGTCGGTGGTCGGCCCCCAGGCGACACCACACCACAACGGGTGATCCGCTGCGATCGAGCCGGCTCCCATCCCGGTGGTGATCACCGGCGCCTGCAGTCGCTCGGCCAGCCGCACCAGCTCCTTCGAGGCACCGGCCGAGATCACTCCGCCACCGGCATAAAACACCGGCCGGGTGGCGTCCCGCAGCAGGTCGGCGACGTGTCCGATGAGTGCCTGGGGCGGTGCCGGGGCCGGCGGCGCCCGGAACCCGGGGTCGTCGAACTGGAGCTCACCCCGCTGGACGTCGATGGGCACCTCGATCTGTACGGGCCGCGGGCGTCCGGAAGTGAGCTGGGCCAGCGCTTCTGCCATCAGGTCGGGGATGACATCGGGCCGGTCGATCCGCACCGAGAATTTGCACACGCTCCCCATCACGTCGAGCTGTCCGGGAAGCTCATGGAGAAGTCCACGACCTCGATCGATCGAGCCGGTGTCCACCTGCGTGGCGATCAGCAGCACCGGCGAAGAGTCCCAGTACGCCTCACCCAGCCCGGTCAATGCGTTGGTGACGCCACAGCCGGGCAGCAGCAGCAACGCGGCCGGCCGACCCGACGCCCGGGCATAGCCGTCCGCCATGAACGCCGCTCCCTGTTCATGTCGAACCGTGATCGCTCGTATGTCGGGATGGCCGCGCACTGCCTCGTAGAGCGGCATGTTGTACTTCCCCGGGATCCCGAACACGGTGTCGATCCCGGCCGATGCGAGCATCGCCACGATGGCGTCGGCTCCGTTGGTGGTTCTCATCGGCGGGTGGCTTTCACTGGACAGATTTCGATGTGATCATAAACAAGGGGGAAGATGCGACGCCGGCCTCATGGGCGACCACATCCCGGAAGACCGGGTGGGTCCAGCTGTGACATGTTGTTTGTTGGGCCGAATGAGAAATCTCCCAGGATCGACGACACACCCGCTTCCCATCCGATAGGTTTGCTCACATCAAAATGTGTTTTGCTGATGTCGAAATAGCGCCCGGACGTCGAAGGAGCGGGTGATGGCCGATCACGACGTCGTCATCGTCGGAGGTGGCCACAATGGACTGGCGTGCGGTGCGGTTCTCGCCCGCGAGGGCTTGAGCGTCCTGGTCCTGGAGCGGAGTCACCGCCTCGGCGGAGGATGCACCACCGACGAGGTCACACTGCCGGGCTTCAGACACGATCTGTACGGATCCTCTCACGTGTGGATTCACGCCAACCCCGAGTTCGCCACCCTGCGACCCGAACTCGAACGCCACGGCCTCGACTACATCTGGGCCGACGACCACATCACCGGGCACCCTTCCCTCGACGGACCCGGAATCGTCGTCTATCGAGACATCGACAAGACCTGCGCGTCGATCGCGCAGTACTCCGAACGCGATGCCGCGAGCTACCGCGCGATCTACGACAACTTCCGCTCCATCGCCGACGGCTTCGTCACCAACATGTTCTCCGAGCCGAACCCACCGAGCCTCTTGCCGATGGCCCTCGAGACGACCGACGAGGGGGTCGAGCTCCTGCGCAACTACTCGATGAGTCCCTATGACTTCACGATGGAGCACTTCGAGCACCCGGTCGTCCAGAACTTCATCATGGGGTGGGCGACGGCTCCCGGGATCCGGCCCGACCAGGAAGGTCGCGGGGAGCTCTTCTACATCATGATTCCGGCCATCCATGTGTACGGCGAGTCGATCCCCAAGGGCGGCAGCGTCGAGCTCCCCAATGCGATGGCGCGCATGATCGAGTCGTACGGCGGGAAGGTGATGACGGCGACGGAGGTGACTGGCTACGTCGTCGACGGTGGGGTCGTCGTGGGAGCGCGGACCGCCGACGGAACCGAGTACACGGCCGGGAAGGCGGTCGTCAACGGCCTCAGCCCCAAACTCCTCCCCCGGATGTTCGACGATGGGACGCTGCCGGACGACTTCGTCCGCAAGGCCAACAACTTCAATCCGGGCGAGTTCACGATCGCTCGGGTCCACTATGCCCTGAACCACAAGCCCGAGTATCACAATCCGGAGATCACGGCCACGCCGTTCCAGCGCATCTACGAATCGGTGGACGCGGTGCGAAACCAATGGGCAGAGATTGCCATGGGCAAGCCACCGACGAACCCCTTCCTGTGGGTGGCGTGCTGGACCTCCAAGGATCCCACCCGTGCGCCCGATGGCAAGCACACCCTGATCGTCGATACCTTCGTCCCCATGGACCTGGCATCCGGCGAGCAGTGGGACGACATCATCGATGACTACGTCGACAACGTCCTCCTCGAGAAGCTTCGTGAGTACACCACGAACATGGACGACGGCAACATCCTGGCGAAGTTCGTCCAGACCGGGCCGAGCATCGAGCGAGACAACCCCTGCTTCGTCCGCGGCTCCACGACCGGTGGGGCCCTCCGGCAATACCAGTCCGGCTACTTCCGTCCGTTCCCCGGGTACTCGAGCTTCCGCGGCCCCCTCGAACAGTTCTACTTCACCGGACCCTACAACCATCCGGGCGGCGCCATCTCCGCCGCCGGAACGATCACCGCCAACAAGATCCTCGAAGACCTCGGGATCCGAACCCCGGAGTGGTAAGCCCATGAGTCGCATCGACCGCTACACCGCCATGGTCATCCAACCGGAAGTGACGATGGCCCGCACGCAAGCGGACATCGAGGTGAACCTCGAACGAATCTGTCAACTGATCGACTTCGGAGTCGGCTATTTCTGGGAGATTCCAGTTCGGCTGGCCGTCCTCCCCGAATACTTCCTTCAGGGTGTGACCACGCCCGGCAAGGGGGAGGACGGTCTGGCCGCCTTCATGGACAAGGCGATCACGATTCCCGGCCCGGAGATCGACGTGCTCGGCGCCAAGGCCAAGGAGTACGGGATGTACATCGCCGGTGGTGGGGTCATCGAGCTGGTCGAGGAGTTCCCCGATCGCTGGTTCAACACCGCGTTCATCGTCGGACCCGACGGAAACGTGGCGCTGAAGTACCACAAGTGGCACATTCCGGCGTCGATCGGGCTGGGAACCAGCCCGCACGACATGCTGGAGGAGTACGGCAAGGTCTTTGGGAACTCGATCAGAGATCTGTTCCCGGTCATCGACACCGAGATCGGCAAGCTCGGAACGATGACGTGTCACGACGGGGCGACACCGGAGGTGTCGCGGGCCCTGGGCTTCAACGGTGTCGAGGTGATCTGTCACCCCGGAGCCATTCAAGAGGTCGAAGGGGTTTCGGAACCATGGGACTTCTGGATGTTCACCCGCCGGACCCGGGCGCACGACAACATGTGCTACCTCCTCGGCTCCAATTGGGGCTCGGTGAACTACGCCTTCTATCCCAAGTCCTTCTGCCCCGGCAACTCGTTCATCATCGACTACACGGGCATGGTGCTGCGGCACGCTCCCTATCCGAAAGAACAGATCATCACGGCCACCATCGACATCGAGGGGCTTCGAGAGCATCGCACCGTGGCCAACCACAACATGTGGATCGACATGCGCACCGAGGCCTTCCGGGAGATCTACGAAACGAGTATCTACCCGCCCAATCGATTCCCTCCAGGTGAACCCCCTCGCACACTCGCCGACAAGGTCCGGGTGGCCAAGGAGGCGTATGGCCACCTCTACCGCCGCGGCCAGTTCGTGCCCCCCGACGGCCTCGAAGTGGACGCGATGCCCGATTTCCTCGAGCAGCGGGTTCGCGCCGCCCAAGCCCGCGGCACCCTCCGCAAAGACGACGACTGATGCGGGTCGTCACCAAGCTCGTCAAGACCGAGTTCACGGTCCATTCCATCGGTGTCGACGGAGAGCGGTTGCTGATGACCAACTCGCCGCAGGATCCGATGCCGGTCAAGGCCTATGTGGAGCCCGAAGATGTCGCGGCGTTCCTCAAGGCGGGCCTCAAGCCACAGATCATCACCTACCTGCTGCGGGTGCCATTGCTGCTCCGGCGCAGGCGCACACACGAACCGACGAGCTAGGAGGAGACGATGAGAGCGAGAACCACGGGCAGGTGGATATCGATGATCGCCGTACTGGCGATGGTCATGGCAGCGTGCTCCGGTGACACCGCGGTGGATCCGACCGATGCCGGAGCCGATGAGCCGGCAGCCACCGAAGCAACCACCGACGATCCGGCGACCACCGAAGGCACGAGTGAAGCGCCCGCCGACGAACCGGCCGCCCTCGAGGGCCGAGCCGGCACATTGGTGGTCGACATCCCGTCGGGGACCACCTTCACCGAAGGCGCCAACTTCAACCCCTACCTGAGTGCAGCCGACATCGGCATCTCCCAGGTGCTCAGCGAACCGTTGTTCAACATGAACACCGAGGCGGGAGGGCTGGAGCCGTGGCTCGCCGAATCGGTCGAGCCCAACGACGACTTCACCCAGTGGACACTGACGCTGAAGGAAGGGATCACTTGGAGCGACGGTGAGGCGATGACCGCCGACGACGTGGTATTCACCGTGGACATGCTCAAGTCGGTCGAGGTGTATGCCAACGCCGAGCTGCTCGCCGATGTGACCGCCACGGCCACCGACGACCTGACCGTGACGTTCGATCTCGCCGAGACCAACCCTCGGTTCGCCATCAACACGTTTGCCAACCACCTGGGATCCGGCACCGTGTTCGTGGTTCCCGAGCACGTGTGGGGCGCCGTCGACGACCTGGAGACCTATACGAACGAAGACCCGGTGTTCACCGGCCCCTACGAGGTCTCCGCCGTCGAGCCCAACCGGATCAGCTACACCCGCCGGGCCGACTATTGGGGGGCGGACACGTTCGGCATGCCGGCCCCGACACAGGTCGATTTCGTCGCCTTCGATGGTGAAGAACAGAAGGTGGCTGCGCTGACTCAGGGTGACCTGGACTGGGCGGCCGACATCTCGACCGGTACGTATGCGGCCGCATCGGCCGGCAACGATCTGATCGGCGCCTACTCGACCGATGCACCCTTCGGGTACGTCGACCTGTGTCCGCGCTCCTTCGAGTTCAACCAGCTGTACGAGCCGTTCCAGGATGCCAACGTCCGACACGGCATCGCCCACCTGCTCGATCGCGAGAAGGCACTGGACGTCGGGTATGACGGGTTCGGGGTTCCGACCACCAACATGTTCCTGCCCGCATACGACGGACTGCAGCCGTACATCGAAGCAGCCGGTGACTGGGTCCCGGCGTTCGACTCGAACCTGGCCGCCGAGCGGTTCGAGGCGGCGGGGTACACCAACGACGGTGGTCAGTGGACCAAAGACGGGGAGCCGTTGAGCTTCTCGATCACGCACTTCGGCGACCCGATCATCGGTGGGATGGTCAAGGTGTTCGTAGAAGATCTGATCGCGGCCGGCATCGACGCATCCGAGAATGCCGTCGACGGTCCCGGCCCGTTCGTGGAGGGGTTGAAGGCCGGCACGTTCGAAGCTCAGGCGTTCTTCGGCGCCTGCGGATCGAGTGTGGACGTCTGGAAGTCCATGGATGCACTCAGCAACCGCCACATCAACGACGACGGCACGGTGAACCACCACTTCCAGAACACGATGCGTTGGAACAATCAGGCCTACAGCGACATCGTCGCCAAGATGCTCACGACCAACCCCGACGACGATGCGATGATGACCCTCTTCGGAGATGCCATGGAGTACGTCAAGGACGAGCTTCCGCTCGTGCCGATCGCTCAGCACCCGATCATTCATCCGACGTCGTCGCAGTACTGGACCGGCTGGCCCACCACCGATGACCCATATGTCCAGCCACTCATCCCGGCCGGGACCTTCTCCAAGGTCCTCCACAACCTGGAACCGGCCGGCTGACCCATGATCGGCGGGGTGGAGGATGGCCCGTCCTCCACCCCGCTCTCGGAGTCACCCATGCTCTCGAATTACTACGTCCGGCGGCTGGCCCGGATGCTGCTGACCATCTGGATCGGCGCCACGGCCATCTTCATCATCCCTCGCCTCGGCGGTGTCGATCCGGCCGATGCAGTGGCCGGGCAGCTGTTCGCTCGGGGCATCCAGGCCCAGAACTCCGAGGCGATCATCGAGGCGTATCTCGAGCGCCTCGGATACGACCAGTCCGTCTGGAGCCAGTACTTCAAGTTCCTGAAGGGTGCCGTGACGTTCGACAACGGGATCTCGATCTCTCGATTCCCGGTGACGGTCGACGAACTGGTCCGCTCTGCCCTGCCATGGACTCTGGGGCTCCTCGGCACGTCGATCCTGATCGCATTCGTCCTCGGAAATGTCATCGGCGCCGTCATGGGCTGGCCGAAGACCCGGAACGCCACTCGAATGGTATTGACGGTCCCGGTGCTGGCCACCGCCCTTCCCTCGTTCATGGTGGGCTTGATCCTCATGTCGATCTTCTCGTTCCAGCTCGGGTGGCTCCCGTCCCAGGGCGCCTATCAACCGGGGCTGAGCCCCGGCTGGAATCTTCCCTTCATCCGCAGCCTCGTCGAGTACGCCGCGCTTCCGGCCGGTGCCGTGATCCTGGCCCGAACGGGAGGCTTCGCATTGGGGATGCGCGGGATGATGATCACGACCGCAGGCTCCGACTACATGCAGCTCGCCGCCGCCAAAGGCCTGTCCCGACGGCGGACCTTCTTTCAGTACGGAGTCAGGAACACCATCCTTCCCCAGATCACCGAACTCGGCGTGGCGCTGGGTTCCATCGCCGGTGGGTTCATCATCGTCGAGCGGGTCTTCACCTATCCGGGCATCGGGACCCTGCTGTACGAGGCCGTGAAGAACAGCGACTTCCCGCTCATTCAGGGCGTCGTCGTGTATCTGATCGTCGGGGTGGCCGTGGCGGCGTTCGTCCTCGACCTGATCTATCCGCTGCTCGATCCGCGGATCAGCCGGGGAACCCAGTCGTGACCGTCGAACCGCCGGTCCCCGGCACCGAGGCGACCCTCGCCAAGGAGGTCAATCCCTGGCTGAACAGAAAGCTGCTCATCGGAGTGGCCATGGTCGTGGCAGTGCTCGGCGTGTATCTCTTCCGTGACGCAATCCACGACACCGCCTACGCGTATGTGGGCCAGGCGCCGATCAACGTGGTTCCTGCGTTCGGAGCCGAAGCCGACCCAAATCTTGGGTTCAAGGACAACCTGCCCGAACATCCGCTGGGGACCGACTCCCTCGGGCGAGACATCCTGAGCTCCATTCTCATGGCGACGCCGCGGACACTCTGGGTGGGGTTGATCGGCGCCGGCATCGGCATGGTGGTCGGCATCGCACTGGGCTTTGCCGCCGGGTTCGTCGGCGGATGGGTGGACTCCGTCATCTCTACGGTGACCGACTCGATGCTCACCATTCCCGGCATCGCAGTGCTCGTCGTCGTGGCTTCTGCGGTGGACGAGCTCGACGTGACCGGCATGGGCCTCGTGATGGCACTGTTCGCCTGGCCGATTCCCACTCGACTGATCCGTGCACAGGTCCTGTCGATGCGAACCCGTGGTTACGTGCCCCTCGCCCGACTGTCGGGCACATCGACGGCCGGCATCATGTTCAAAGAGATCATGCCGAACCTGCTGCCGTACCTGGCGGGCGGGTTCACGTCGACGCTGGCCGGGGTGATCCTGGCGGCCACCGGTGTGGAGACACTCGGGATCGCCTCCAAACGCCTCCCCACACTAGGGACGATGGTCAACGACGCGTTGGAGAACTCGGCACTCTTCCGCGAGATGTGGTGGTGGTGGGCCCCTCCGATGGCCATGCTGGTCTACATCTTCGTGGCGTTCTTCCTCGTCAACCTCGGCCTGGATGAGGTCGCCAATCCCCGTTTGCGAAAGATCAAATGATGGAGAAGGTGCTCGACGTTCGGGACCTCAGCATCCACTACCGGACTCCGCAGGGCCATGTGAAAGCGGTGAACGACGTCTCCTTCGACGTCGAGCGGGGCGAGGTGTTGGGCCTCATCGGGGAGTCGGGGTGCGGAAAGACCAGCGCAGCCATGACGGTGCTACGACTGCTTCCACCCACCGCTCGCATCACCGCCGGCTCGATCGTGTTGAACGGACAGGTGGATCTCGTATCGCTCTCCGAGGCCGAGCTCCGGAAGTACCGATGGAAAGAGCTGGCGCTGGTACCTCAGGGCGCCATGAACTCCCTCAATCCGGTCATGAAGGTGCGAAACCAGTTGGTGGACGGGATCACCGCGCACGACCGGTCGATCGGGGACGAAGAGATCCGGCAGCGTTCCAAGGATCTGTTCGGACTGGTTGGCTTGCCCAGGCGAACGCTCGATCTCTACCCACACGAGTTGAGCGGAGGCATGAAGCAGCGGGTATGCATCGCGCTGGCGCTCGTCAACCATCCCGCACTCATCGTCGCCGACGAACCGACCAGTGCTCTCGACGTGAACGTCCAGCGGCTGGTCGCGCAGACCCTGACCGACATCAAGCAGGAGATGGGCACGTCGATGATCGTGATCGGCCACGACATGGGATTGATGGCGCAACTGGCTGATCGGGTGGCGGTCATGTACGCCGGAAGCATCATGGAGATCGGCCCGGTGGACGAAGTCCTCCGCCGGCCGCAGCATCCATACACCAAGCTGTTGATGGACTCGGTTCCCGAGATCGGCCACGACATCAAGGTCTTGAACGTCGAAGGGATCACCCACGACCTCCGCAATCCGCCAACCGGATGCGCGTTCCAGGACCGGTGCCCGATGGTCGTCGAACGCTGCCGACAGCCGTTCGCGGCGATCGCCTCCGGCGCCCGCCACGGGGTGGCCTGTGTGCGGCTCGGCGAGATCGACGTCACCGACATGTGGAAGTCGGTCGAGCTATGACCCCGCTGCTCGACATCCAGAATCTCACCAAGGTCTTTGCCCGCGGAAAGGACGAGCTGGTCGCTGTCAACGACTTCAACCTGACACTCGACGCCGAGCGGCCGCAGATCGTCACCATCGCCGGCGAGTCCGGATCCGGCAAGTCGACCGTGGCCCGGCTGGTTCTGGGCATCCACACCCCCACATCGGGAACGGTCCATTACAAGGGCCACGATGTTCATCGACTCCGAAGATCGGAACGGAAGACCTACTTGCGCGAGGTGCAAGCCGTCTTTCAGGATCCGTACGCGTCGTACAACCCCTTCTATCCCGTCCGCCACGTGTTCGACGTGGTCATCAAGAACTTCGGTCTCGCCTCATCCAAACGCGACGCCCGCCGGATGATCGAAGAGGCACTCGCCACGGTGGGTATGGCCGGGTCGGAGGTCCTCCACAAGTATCCCCACCAGCTATCCGGTGGACAGCGCCAGCGAATGATGATGGCGCGGGCCGCGATGCTCAAGCCCTCCCTGGTGATCGCCGACGAGCCGGTGTCCATGGTCGACGCGTCGCTGCGGGCGATGCTGCTGGGCATCATGCAGAAGCTCCGTGACGAGAACGGGATCTCCTTCCTCTACATCACCCACGACCTGTCGACCGCATATGCCACCACCGACCGGATCTACATGATGTACCAGGGGACCACCACCGAGAAGGGGCCCACCCGACAAGTGATCGACCGGCCTCTCCATCCATATGTTCGCAACCTCATCGAGGCGATCCCCCGAGTCGACACGCGCTGGGAGGGCAGGGTCGAACCGTCCGACGAGATGTCGTTCGGAGTCGACCCGCGACGCGGCTGTCCGTACGCTCCCCGGTGTCCGGAAGTGCTCGACGGATGTGCGACGACACCACTCACTGCGTCGGAACCACGACCTGCCCACCACGTGGCCTGTCACCTCTATGGCGGTCCACTTGCAGAGCCTCCCCGAGGTGACATCGATCGGGCGGCGGCGCCATGACCAACTCCATCGTCACGCACCAGGTTCCGGGGATCCCGCGCCTCCAGCTCGGATCCAACGAGTGTGCGCTTGGTCCGTCACCCGCGGCCGTGCAGGCCGTCATCGACGCGGCGCCGCTGCTCCATCGATACCCGCGAGACATCGAACGACTCCGAGATCGAATCGCCGACCACGTGGCGGTGCCACGCTCGCAGGTGGCGATCACCAACGGCTCCTCCGATGCGTTGATCCGGGCCATGTCGACCCTCATCGGCGACGGCGACCACGGCGTCGTCGCCGAGCCGACCTTCGTGCTCCACGGCTCGGCCATCGAGGAGGCCTGCGGCACGGTGACCCGGGTTCCGACGAGCGGATTCCGGCAGGACATCGACACCATGCTGGCGGCGGTCACCGGCCGTACACGAGTCATCGTGCTGAGCAACCCCCACAACCCGACGGGCAGTGTGGTTTCCCACGACGAGCTGACACATCTCCTCGACGCCGTCCCGGCCGGCGTCACGGTGGTGGTCGACGAGGCGTATCGCGAGTACGCCCGAGACACCGACGCCGCCGATTCGATCCGCTTCCTCGAGCACCACCAAAACCTGCTGGTGACTCGAACCTTCTCGAAGGCCCACGGACTCGCCGCCCTTCGCCTCGGGTATGCGGTCGGCTCACCGTCATTGATCAACCGCATGAACGATGGCATTCCCCGCTTCTACACCGGGCGGCTGGCGATTGACGCAGCGATCGCAGCCCTGGGCGACACCGAACACCAGGCGAGAGTCCGGGAGGCGAACCGTGCTTCGCTCGAGATCCTCGAAGAGGGCTTCACCCGCCTCGGCCTGCGCACGGTGCCGTCGCACGCCAACTTTCTGCTCGTCACCGATCTCGACGACCCCGACGCGGTCGCCATGGCACTCGAGCGTCGCCATGGTGCCATCGTCAGACCAACGACCGAGTTCGGCTTGCCGGGTTCGATCCGAGTGACCACCGGCACCGTCGATGAGACTCGACAGATCGTCGCTCTGTTCGAGTTGGCCCTCGAAGAACTCGATCTCCGCACTCGATGAGGCGCCGATGACATCACACCTCATCCGGGCAACGCGGGTGCTCGGACCAGGGATGACGCTTCGATCCGATATGGCAATCGGTGTCACCGGAGGCTCGATCACCGAGGTGCGTCCCTGGGCCGAGGCACCCGACCGATCACCAACGCTGGCCTTCGAGGGCGCCACCATCATCCCCGGACTGGTCGACATGCACGTCCATGTCAGTCTGGACGCCCGAGGCCGGGTGGCACGAGAGGAACCCGACTCCGATGTCCGACTGATGCTGGCGACCGCCAACACCGGCGACCTCCTGCGCGCCGGCGTCACGACCGCTTGTGACCTGGGCGGATCCCATCGGACCGTGTTCGCCATTCGGGACGCCATTGCCACCGGGCTCGTTCCGGGGCCCCGCCTCATCTCCGCCGGACGGTTCATCGCTCCTCCCGACGGTCATGGCTCGCCATTCATCGAACCGGTCGTCGACGACCAAGACGTCGGGCGGGCGGTCGACCGGCTCGCCGCCGACGGAGCAGACGTCATCAAGGTCATCGCCACCCAGGGTGGCGGCCAGGATCCTTCCCTTCCCACGTTCGGCGTTGGAACCCTGCGCGCCATCGTCGAGCGCGCCCACCGCCATGACCTCCGCGTCGCGGCCCATGCGCACGGGGCCGCCGGCATCGGCAATGCCGTCGAAGCACGAGTCGACCGGATCGAGCACTGCTCATTCCTCGGATCGCACGGAAGTGAGCTAGACGAGACGCTCGTCGCTCGCATCGCCGCCGACGGGATCATCGTCTGTCCCACCAACCCCATCGACCATCGACGGATCGAGGCCGGCGGGGCCGGCGCCCCCCGACAGGTACTGATCGAGAACTGGCGACGCCTCGTCGAAGCCGGAGTCCGAATCGTGATGGGCAGTGACGCAGGAGTTCCCGATGTCCACTTCGACGACTACGCCACCGGACCCGAACTCATGGTGTCGGAGCTGGGCATGACTCCCCGAGCGGCGCTTCTCGCAGCCACCGAACACGCCGCCGACGGCCTGGGTCTCGGTTCTGAGATCGGTTCGATCGAACCCGGGAAGCGAGCCGACCTCGTCTTTGTCGACGGCGACCCACTGGCCGATGCTGCCGCGCTTCGGTCGGTCGTCGCGGTGATGAGCGCCGGACGCATGGCGCGTGTCGGTGCGTCGCCCGGTGGGTCTCTGTCCGAATTGGCTCCCGTGGACGGTGTGAGACCATGATCCGGAGGAATCCATGCCCCTGACCGATCCCTACTACTCCACTGCCATCTCCGACGCGACCGGTCGATTCGTCTCCGCGGAGCACGGGCTGCTCATCGGCGGGCAGTGGGCCGGCGCTTCGGGTGACGAGCGGCTTCCGGTCGTCGACCCTTCGACCGGCGAAACGGTCGGCTCGATCGCCGATGCTCAGCCCGTCGACATCGCCAGGGCATGCGCAGCCGCCCGAAGAGCCTTCGACGACGGCACGTGGCGGAACCTGAGTCCACACGACAAGACGAAGGTACTGATCGACATCGCCGAACTCATCGACACCCACGCCGGCGAACTCGCCGAACTGGAGAGCATCGATGTGGGAAAGCCGATCTCGTCCTCGATCTTCGAGATTCGCGCAGCGGCCGACGCTTTCCGCTACTACGCCGGATGGCCCACGAAGATCTTGGGTGACGTCAATGCCGTCGAATCGTCGATGTTCTCCTACAGCGTTCGCGAGCCGGTCGGAGTGGTGGCCGGGATCATTCCCTGGAATGGCCCGCTGGGCATGGCCTGCTCCAAGGTGGCCCCGGCGCTGGCATGCGGGAACACCATCGTCCTCAAACCGGCAGAGCAGGCAAGCCTCACCTCGTTGCGTCTCGGTGCGTTGTGTGTGGAGGCGGGTGTCCCGCCGGGCGTCGTGAACGTCGCCACCGGTGGTGCCACTACCGGGGCGGCGCTCGTTTCCGACTCGAACATCGACAAGATCGCCTTCACCGGATCGACCGAAGTCGGTCGATCCATCATGCGCGCCGCCTCGGATCGGCTGACGAAGGTCTCCCTGGAACTGGGCGGAAAAAGCCCCAATGTCGTGTTCGCCGATGCCGATCTGGAGGCCGCCGCCGATGCGGCCTTCTCCCCCTTCGGTGTTTGGTACAACTCGGGCCAAGTCTGTCTTGCCGGCACCCGAGTCATCGTCGAACGTTCGGCGTATGACGGGTTCCTCGAGGCCATCGAGCAACGGTCACGTGGTGTCACCGTCGGTCCCGCCCTGGCCGCCGAGACGCAAATGGGTCCACTGGTCTCCTCCGAGCAGCTGGAGCGGGTCATGGGCTATCTCGACGTCGGCCAGGATGAGGGCGCCAGCATCGCATTCGGTGGCAACCGGATCGGCAACGGCGGGTTCTTCGTCGAGCCGACCCTCTTCACCGGGGTTCGGCCCGGCATGCGGATCCTCGAGGAGGAGATCTTTGGACCGGTGGTGGTGGCGATTCCATTCGACGACGAGCAGCAGGCCGTGAGGATGGCAAACGACACCGAGTACGGCCTCGGAGCTTCGATCTGGACCCGGGACGCCGGGCGGGCCCACCGGATGGCCAACGCCATCGAGGCCGGCCTGGTGTGGGTGAACACCTACGGCGTGCTGGACTGGGCGGTGTCGTTCGGTGGTTACAAGCAGTCCGGGTTCGGAAGAGAACTGGGCCGACACTCCATCGAGCTGTACACCCAACTCAAGTCGGTCACGATGAAGATCGGGGAATGAACGGGCGAGTTCTGGCCGTCGACATCGGCTCATCGAGTGTTCGAGCCGGAATCTATGAAGCCGAACGTGGACTGGTTCCAGGCTCGTCGGTCTCGCGTCGCCATCGAATGCACACCGATGCATCCGGATTGGCCACGCTGGAACCGGCTGAACTTCTGGAGGCCGTCTCATCGGTCATCGAAGCCGGTGGAGACGCCGACATCACCGGCGCATCCTGCTTCTGGCACTCGATCCTCGGCGTGGATGCCGGTGGCCGGCCACTCACGCCGATCCTTCTGTGGGCTGACCGGCGATCAGATCCGGACGCGGTTCAGCTTCGGGCGGAGCTCGACGAAGCCGTGATTCACGGACGGACTGGTTGCATGCTCCGAAGCGGATACTGGCCGGCCCGGCTCCGTCACCTTCGGCGCACCGAACCGGCGATGTTCGGGGCGGTCTCGCAGTGGATCGGAGCCGGCGAGTGGGTGGTGTCTCAGCTGGCCGGCCACCGTGCCACCTCGGTGTCGATGGCATCCGGTACCGGACTGCTGGACATCGACCGCAACCGTTGGGATGAGGAGCTGCTCGACCACCTGCGGATGGACGCCACCCAGCTTTCCACGATCGGCGACACGGCCGAGGCGGGCTGGCGTCCGACGATCGGCGACGGCGCCGCATCCAACCTCGGCTGTGGAGCCGCCGATGGGACGAGGGCGGCAGTGAACCTCGGCACCTCGGCCGCCGTCCGCATCGTCGGCGACCGTCGTCCCGAGATCGGCCTGTTCCGCTACCGGATCGAGGCGAGCCGGGCCCTCATCGGCGGTGCGGTGTCGAACGCCGCCAACCTGTGGGCGTGGGCAATGCGGGAGCTGGCACTCTCCGCGGACGACACGCGGGCGGCGCTCGCCGCTCGTCCGTATCCGACCCACGGTCTGATGGTGCTCCCGCACTGGCTCGGCGAGCGCGCTCCCCACTGGCGGGAACACCGAACTGGCACCATCGTGGGGATCCGCCAGTCGACCACCGCGGTCGATATCGCCCAAGCGACGATCGAAGGGGCTCTCTACACCATCGCCCGCATCGCCGAGATGGTCGTCCCCGACCCGGACACCGAGCTGGTCGTATCGGGAGGTCTGTCACGCGAAGGTCATCTCGTGCAGCGGTTGTGCAACGTGCTTGGACGCCCGGTTCGTGTCTCGGTCGATCCAGAGGCCTCACTTCGCGGTGCCGCTGAGTGGTGCGCGGAGGCAATCGGTGTCGATCTCGGTCCGATCGACCTCGGTCACTTACTCGAGCCCGACCCGATCGCGTCGGCGCGGTACCGGGATGCCCGAGCGCGATTCGAAGAACTCGACGGTGCCACGTGACCGTCTTGGTGCGCCGCGGTGACAAGGAGGCGTCGCTCTCCGAGGACGACCTCCGCGATGGGCTACGGGAGGCGTTGGACCTCATCGGTACCCGCCGTCGCGTTCTCGTCGTTCCACCCGATCACACCCGGGCGGAGTCGCGTGCCGGGATGCTGACGCGCCTCGTCTGGGAGTACTACGGGGACGGCTTGGCCGACGTTCTCCCCGCCCTGGGCACTCACCAACCGATGACCGACGCACAACTCGACCGAATGTTTCCGGGCGTGCCTCGAGATCGGTTTCGGGTCCACGACTGGCGGAACGACGTGGTCACCATCGGCCATCTCTCGGCCGACTTCGTCGCCTCGGCGACCGACGGCATCCATGATCGTGCCTGGCCGTGCCAGCTCAATCGGATGGTGTGGGAGGGCGGCCACGACCTCATCCTCTCGATCGGTCAGGTCGTACCCCACGAGGTGGCGGGAATGGCCAACTACACCAAGAACCTGTTCGTCGGCACGGGCGGATCCGAAGGCATCCACGAGAGCCACTTCATCAGCGCGGTGTACGGCATGGAGCGGATCATGGGGAGAGCCCACACGCCGGTGCGCCGCATCCTCAACGCCGCCTTGGATCGGTTCGGGCGACACCTTCCGGTGGTGTTCGTCCTCACCGTCGTCGAGTTGGATCCCGCCTCGGGAGAGACCCTGGTGCGGGGACTCTTCATCGGCGACGACCACGACTGCTTCGAAGCCGCCGCCGATCTCAGCGCGGAGGTGAACATCGACATCCTCGACGAACCACCGACCACGGTGGTCTGCTGGCTGGATCCCGACGAGTTCCATTCGACCTGGCTCGGCAACAAGGCCATCTATCGAACCCGCATGGCCATCGCCGACGATGGGGAGCTGGTGGTGCTCGCTCCCGGAGTCCGGCGGTTCGGCGAGGATCCGGAGATCGATCGCCTGATCCGCCGTCACGGCTACCGGACCAGCGCCGAAGTGTTGGAGGCGGTCGATACCGATGCCGGCCTGGCGGCCAATCTGGGCGCCGCCGCCCACCTGATTCACGGTTCCTCCGAGGGCCGATTCGGAATCACCTACTGCCCGGGGGGCCTGACGCGAGAAGAAGTGGAAGGCGTTGGCTATCGCTGGGCGGATCTCGAGCGGATGTCGGCTCGGTACGACCCGAGGCACCTTCGGGACGGCTGGAACGACGTCCGCGGCGAGCGGGTCTTCTTCGTGTCCAGCCCGGCACTGGGTCTGTGGGCCCACCGGCAGCGCTTCTGAGTCGGTGTCGGGGCGACCAGGAGTTTCACGCCTCCGGCTCACGTCGGGCGAGAACGTTGCGGAGACGCCGCTCGATCTGATCGTCGAAGGACGGGTCGGGCAGGACGTAGAAACGCCCTTCTCTGATGGACGCAACGACGTGGTCGGCGACCACTGCAGGAGCCATCGCCGTGGCCAGGACCGCCGACATCTCCTCGACTCGAGCGGTCCTGGCCGACACGACTGCTTCGTCGTCGACGATCTCCTCGGGCTGGTTGCGATCGGCGTGGATCAAGCCGGTTCGAGTGAAGCCCGGGCAGAGCACGGACACGCCGATCGGTGCCGCCCGGGCGCGCAGCGCGACCGCGGTGGTCTCCGACGCGGCGACGACCGCGTGTTTGGTCGTGTTGTACATGCCGTCGTGACCACTGATCACCAATCCGGCAACCGAAGCGGTGTTGACGACGTGCCCCGGCCCTCCGCGATCCAGCATCCGCGGGATGAAGACATGCATCCCGTGGACCACACCCCACAGGTTCACATCCAGCTGCCAGCGCAGGATCTCCAGCGGCGACTCCCAGATCGGACGATCGCTCATGTCGATGACGCCGGCGTTGTTGCACACCAGTTCAGTCGGACCAAGCCTCCGCTCCGTGATGTCCGCCAGCCCGGCGACCTGGTCATGGTGGCGCACGTCGGCACCCACCGCCACCGCAGTGCCGCCGTGCCGCAGGATCTCGCTGGCAACGGCCTCCGCACCGGCCTGGTCGACGTCGGAGACAGCCACCCGCATTCCCTCCTCGGCGAAGCGAAGCGCCATCGCCCGTCCGATGCCGCCGGCCCCTCCGGTGACCACCGCCACCCGCCCTCGAAGGTCCTCGAGTGTCACTCGGACCAGGGCCAGGTCACGCAGCCGTCGATGTCGGTGAACACCACCAGGTCGGCCGTTCCTCGCATGACCATCGTCGTGATGCCGACGTCACCGAGTGCCGCGGCGGCGACCCGCAACGTGGCCCCGGTCACCGACACGTCGTCCACCAGCAGGAACTCCGACCCGTGGGGGATCTCGGGAACGCCCTCGATGACCGGCTCCCGGCTCATCGGTGAATGGTCGTCGTGACGGAAACGCACCCGAACCCGTCCCAGCGGCACGTCGAGATGAGCCGCCACCAGTTCCGCCGGCGCAGTCCCACCCCGCTCGACGGCCACCACCCCGTCCACCGACGGGTACTCGAGGCTGCTGATCCGAGCACGGATCGTGTCCAGCGTCGGGCCGGGAGGCGGCTGAGTCATCGGTGTCATGCCGTCATGACCACCAGGGCATCAGCCACCAGCGGTCGTCCGTCGACGACCATGACCGGATTGCAGTCGACCTCGGCGACCGTTGGATCGTCGACCAGGAGCCGGGACACCGCAGCAACGATCTGCTCGAGCGCATCCAGATCGACCGGATGACCACCGCGGATCCCCGCCAGGAGTGCCGAACCGCGTAGCTCCTCTACGGCTGCAGCCAACTCTCCTGGTTCGGGTGGTGCGAGCACGGCAACCAGGTCGCCGAAGAGCTCGGCGGCGATTCCACCGATTCCGACCGTCACCACCGGGCCGAGCTGGTCGTCGCGATAGCCTCCAACGATCAGCTCGAGATCGGCGTTCAGCTGTTCTGCGAGCAGCACTCGACCGTCCCCGGCGGTCGCCAGCTCGGCGAACACTTCCGGCACGGCCTCACAGGTCACCCCGAGCCGCACCAAGCCACCCTCCGTCTTGTGGGCAACACCCGAGGCCTTCGCCACCAGCGGCCCGCCGACCGTCTCACAGAAGGCCACCGCCTCGCCGGCATCGTCCGCCAGCGTCTCCCTGGGTCGCGGCAACGTGTCCCCCAGTCGCTGCTTGCTCTCCCACTCCGACAGCGCCCTCATGTTCTCGCCCCCCCGGCGACCGCCCTCACCGCCCGTTCGGGGGAGCCGGCGAGGAGGACACCCGCCTCGCGCATCTCGGAAGCCACCGCGGGCGCATCGAGGACGAAGGCCGTCGTCGGCTTCCCGGTCGCACGGACACCGCTCGCGACGCCCCGGCCGAACTGCGCGAAGTCGAGTCCGCAGTTGATCGCCACCACCCCGTCGATCGAAGGGTCGGCGTAGACCGCCTCGATCGCAGGAATGAAGCTGTCCGGTGGGCATTGTGGCGTCAAGTCGACCGGGTTCCCCAACGCCGCGAAGTCGGGCACGAGGGTTCGAAGCAGAGCCAGAGTGGACTCCCCGAGCGTGGGCAACATCAAGCCGGCTCGCTCTGCGGCGTCGGCGGCGAGAACCGATGGTCCGCCCGAGATGGTCACGATGGCCACCTTCTCCACGGGTTCGAGGCCGGCGGCGGCGACGTCGACCAGGTCGAAGAACTCATCGGTGTCGGCCGCCTCGAGGACGCCTGCTCTCCGAAATGCCGCCCGCACTGCGGTGTGGCTCCCGGCCATGCTCCCGGTGTGACTGGCGGCGGCCTTGGCTCCCGCCGCCTCCTTTCCGGCCTTCAATACGACGATCGGCTTGTGCGGAGTGATCCTCCTGGCCACCTCCACGAACCGCCGTCCGCCGGTCAACCCCTCGACGAACATGCCGATGGCCGACGTCTGCGGATCACTCCCGAGCCACTCGAGCGCATCGGTCGACGTCACGTCGGCGGCGTTTCCGACCGAGAGGAACCGGGAGAGGCCCAGACCGCGGCGGAGATGGGCGAAGAACATGCCACCGAAGGCACCCGACTGGCTGATGAAGGAGAGCCCGCCCGGTTCGGATGGAACCGACCAGAAGTAGGAGCCGTTGAGCCAGCGTCCCCCACCGAGGTGGCTGACGACACCCATACAGTTCGGTCCGACGAGCCGCATCCCACCGGCGGCTGCCGCGTTCTCGAGCCGATGCTGGCGGTCCGCCCCATCGGCTCCGGCCTCGCCGAAACCGGAGGACAGCACGATCGCCACCCGGGCACCGCCTCGGGCGGCGTCGACCACCGCTGCCTCGGCGCGAGCCGCCGGCACCGAGACCAGCGCCAGATCCACGGGTTCGTGAAGGGAGGGGGTGGCCGACACCCCATCGACGACGGCGGCGGACGGATGGACCGCCACGACCCGGTCGGTCTCGGCGGCGGCGTTCCGAAGCAGCGTGTTGCCGAGTTTGGACGAGTCGGTGGCGGACGCTCCGTACACGGCAACCGACGTCGGCCGAAACAGGGGGTCGAGACTCACGACGGTCGTCCCAGGAACTCGAGGATGTGGCGCCCCACCTCGGCGGCATGGAGTTCCATCAACGGAACCATGCCTTCGGAGATCACCGCCACCGGGGCCTCGGGGAACTGCTCGCGAAAGTGTGTGAGTTCCGGGAAGGCATACGGGTCGCGGGCAGCCCCGATCAACAGGACCGGCTGCCGGATCGAACCGATCACATCCTCCATCCGGTAGGCACCGACCGCACGATGTCCTTCCTCGGCCCGGTCGAGGGCGCGAAGGGCATCCACCACGAACCGCTCGGTGATCTGGGGCTCCCCCGTCGGATAGAAACTCGACCGGCAGTTCCACAACTCCACGAGAAACGAACCGTCGGCGGTGCGCTCGACCTCGTCGATGGGAGGACGGGTCTTGCGGCGTTCCCGTGCTTCGGCGTCGACGAACGGGGTCGACGACAAGATCAGTCGTTCCACCAGGTGGGGATGACGGGCGGCCAGATCGACGGCGATGACTCCGCCGGTGTGATGGCCGACGACGGCCGTAGAGGAGATGTCCATCGCCGCCAACGCCTCGGCCACCGCATCGGCGAACGCCTCGATCGAGATCGCGTCGGGGACATCGGAAGCGCCGTACCCCGCCGTGTCGAAGGCGATGACGCGATGGTGATCGGAGAGCTGCGGGATGAGCTCGCGGTACTCGTCCCACGACCTCGGCGTCTGGTGCAGAAGGACCACTGGCGGACCCGACCCGGCCTCGACGTAGTGCATCTGCCCGAACGAGACGGCCGCGTAGCCGGCTCGGATCACAGCTCGCCCTGGAGGAAACGAACGGAGAGATCATTGAACCGCTCCGGATGCTCGTGCTGGGGCCAGTGGCCGCAGTCGGGGAAGATCTCCAGATGAGAGTCGGGAATGGCCTCGGCCATGGCCTCGGCCTCGGGAACGGCCCCAAACGGATTGTTGGTGCCCCAGACGACCAGGGTCTCGGCCCGGATTCGGGCCAGCCGGTCGGGCCGCATCAGGTTGCGCTGACGGATCTCCATCTCCTGAAGTGCCAGCAGGTTGTCGATGCCTTGGACGAACTCGGGCGTGTGATAGATGGCGTGCCGCACCTCGACCAGCTCATCGGAGACGTCCTTGTCCGGGTCGTGGAAGAGCAGGTGGAGGCGAGCCCGGGTAAGCTCGGGGTCGTCGGTGAAGACCGCCTTCCGGGTCGAAGCCTTCAAGCGCTCCATCACCTCGGGGTTCGCCTTGGTGCCTCCCGCCGCCACCATCTCGAGCTTCCCCACCCGGTCCGGTTGTTCGGAAGCGAGCCATCCGGCGATCCAGCCGCCCAGGCTCTCGCCCACGAGATGCGCCCGCTCCATGCCACATGCATCCATGTACGCAACGAGATGCTCCACGTATCTGGGGATCTCGTACGGAAACGGAGGTTTGTCGGTGTACCCGTGTCCCATGACGTCGATCGCATGGCACTCGAACCCGGCTTCGACGTGCGCGACGATGTTGCGCGTGAACGCTTCGAGGTGCCCGGACGTGCCGTGCATGAAGATCACCGGCTCCCCCGAGCCGGCCTGCAAGGATCGCGTGCGTAGCCCATCGGCGTCGACCCATTTGACACAAAACTCCACCCCGGTCAGGTCGGTCCAGATCGACATTCAGACTCCATTCTCTGGCTCGACGACCGCCACGCCCATGCCGGTGAGCCACTCTTCGATCGGTTGATAGGTGATGGTGCGGCCGGGGGCGTGACCGGCGGCCGCGGCCATCATCAGCCAGGAGCGGATCTCTTGCGCACCATTCCCGGCAGCGTTCTCGATGTCCTCGGTGGATTGCGAGGCGTAGAACCCGAGGTCCCCCTGCTCCAATCGCCCGAGAAACTCCCGGTCCCACTCCGGGCTGATCCCGGCGGTGGCCGCGCGGATGATCTCGCGCCGGCGAGGGTCGTACTTCTCCCATTCGTTCCGGCCTTCCGTCCACGCCTCGACCATGAACTCGTCGTCGGCACCATGCGGATCGAACCAGCGCGGCCAGGGAAGCCGATGGCTGAGGCCGCCGGAGCCGATGACCACTACTCGCTTGTCCGCTCCGTCGGCGGCCACCGCCGCGCCGATGGCGGAACCGAGGGCTTCGGCCCGAGCGGTGGTGGGGAGGGGCGGGGCGAACATGTTCACCACCACCGGCACGATGGGAATCTCGACCTCTGCGAGCAGGTACTGGATGGCGTGGGAGATCCCGTGGTCGATCTGCAGCTTGACGCTGAATGCCGGATCGAAGCCTGCGTCGACGACGCTTGCGCAGATGTGTCGAGCCAGATCGCGATCGACGGGTTGCGGGCCCTTGGGGGTACCCGACTCGCCCGATGCAATGCAGTCGCCCACGCCGACCGTGAAGGCCGGGAGGAGGTCGAGCCAGAACCCGCGAAAGTGGTTGGAGCCGATGATGATCGCCGCATCGGGTCGAGCCGCCGTCACCAGGTCGCGAGCCTCGAAGAGCCCGTTCCGGAAGGCGGTGGCGGCTTCGACGTCCTCGACGACGTCCCAGTGGGTGTTCATGAGGGTGGAGTGCGACGCACCCACCCCGAGCACGACGTTGCTCATCGGTTCTCCTCGATCGATATCAACGTGGTCACGGCGATGCGGATCAGGACCTCGGCCAGCGCTTCCATGTCGATGACAGAAGCGGTGTTCATCCCGCGCTGGAAGTCGAGGTCACCGGCCCGGACGGTGGCCTTGGGCATCCCGATCCGTACGGTGGGGACGCCGCGGTTTCTGAGGATGTTTGCGTCGGTGCCACCACTCATCCTCTCGGCAGGGCGATGCGGCTCGCCGGACACCGCCTCCCATGCCTCGATGGCCCGGCGCACCACCGGGTGTTCGGGCGGCGTGTGCGATCCGGGGATCGCCAGCGTCATCTCCCAGTCGAGATCGATCTCGGGATGATCCGTTTGGAAACCGGCCACGAACTCGGCGACCTCGGCGCGAACCTCGGCCGGTGTCGCCCGCGGGCTGACCCGTACGTCAACCATCAGCGAGCACACCGCCGAGCTCACACTGGGCATCTCCGGCCATCCGGCTCGGATCGATCCGATGTTGATCTGGGGTGCCACCAGACCGTCGGTGTGCCGCTCCGAGTACAGCGGGGCCCACGCCTCGATGGCATCGATCAACTTGGCCGCGTCGGCGATCGGGTTGCGGTACGGCAGCAGATGCCGGCTTCCGACGTAGGTGTGCGTTCCATGTATCCGGAACCGGAACCAGCACAGACCGACCTCCTCCCAGGAGGCAGACCATCCAGGCTTGGCGATGACCGCCTGATCGGGCCACACCCCCTGTTCGAGCATGAACGAGCAACCGGCTCCCTGGGCGATGTTGCGACGAGTGGCACCGGGAGGAGCATTCGTCGGCATTCCGCCGGCGCCGAGGCCGACGATCAGTTCGCCGTCGAGAGCGAGACCGGAGGCGACGATCGCCTCGGCGGCAGCAACCACCACCGCCGCGTGCCCTTTGGGATTGCCGGCGCCGAGCCCGACGATCAGGTCACCCTCGACTCGGGCGGAGGGCCGCATATCGGGACGGAGCTCGGGACCGGCCCAGGGCAGGTCTGCTTCGGTGCCCGTGGTCAGGGTGTCCATCGGTGCGTACAGCAGGAGCGACGGTCCGGACCGGCCGGTCCGTCCAACCGCGTTGGCTTGGGTTCCGTCGATCACCTGGAGGTGGGCGTCGAGTCCGGCCGCGCCCATCTGGCGAGTGGCCAGCTCGGCCATCGCCCGTTCGTGTCCAGGTGGGCTCGGACAGTCCACGAACGCAACCGCCAGCTGCTCGAGCCGGTCACGCCGCAGTGCACCGACCGCGGCATCGATCGCTCGCTCCTGGCGGGGACTGGACACGGTCTGGTCAGCGACGGATGAGGTAGGTGGCGGACTGCGTCCGAGACGTCAGAAACCGACGCACGGCCGGGATCAGCAGTGCGACGGCGACGACCGCCACGCCGATCAACCCGACGGTGACGTCCACGATGAACAGCGCGATGAGCACCAACGCCACGACAACGGTGAACGTGATCATGCTCCGACCTCCTCGACTCGATCCAGAAAGGCATTGACGGCGAGCGCATACTCGAGCGGACGTTCCTCCTGGAGATGATGAGACGACCGGTCCATCACGACCAGGTTCCCCCGTTGCATCGCCGCCGCCAGCGACAGCGGATACTCGGGACCGAGGAAGTCGTCCTCCATCCCCCACACGAACAGGGTGGGGGCTTCGATCTCACCGAGCCGGCTCCCGATGTCCTGCATCGTTCCTCGTTCATCGATGGCGAGCCCGAGTCGCATCTCCCCCGGATCGAGACTCTGCTCGTAGCGCATCGTCACCGTCTCGTCGGGGATCTTCGACTGGTCGTACCATTCGAAACGGGCGATCAGCGCCCGCATCTTCTCCCACGTGGGTCCGTCGCCGCCGTAATAGTCGAGCCGGGCGAAGCGTCCTCGCCACGAGTGGTCGATGAGTGGCCCAAAGGGGCCTCGTTGCACCGGCATCGAGCCGGTGATCACGAGACTCGCCACCACGTCGGGGTGTTCGATGCCCATCGCCAGCGCTCCCGCCCCTCCCCACGAGTTACAGACGAGGTGTGCTCGCTCCAGCCCAAGCGTGCGGATGGCGTCCGCATAGATGGCGGCGTGGGTCGACCACACCGGACCATCGATGTCTGGTTTGTCCGACAGTCCGTACTGCAGGAGGTCGAACAGGTACAGCTTGCGGCGATCCATGTGCGGGGCACAGACCCCGAAATCCGACCAGCCGGTGCACCCCGGGCCCCCACCATGCAGGAAGACGATCGGGATGCCCTCGCCATCACCCATCGCCAGATAGTGAAGCTTGTGCCCCAGCGCCTCCAGGAACTTGGATTCGGGCTTGTCCGGCCTGGTCAGCACTATTCGTCTCCCACCCCGGCCACCTCGGCGGATGCCTCACGGACCGCCTCGGTGACCTCCTTGCCCTTCTTGGTCTTCTCGACCAGACGGCGCCACGCGAGCAGTGACGAGTCGGGCCGGTAGAGGCGCTCGGGAGGCGCATCGGTCGCTTCGACCATCCAGGCATCGAGATTGGAGAAGTTGCCGTGGAAGTGGGGCCGGATCAGCGCCCAGTACTTCAGGCGGAACAACCACGACCGCCATCCGGACACGAACCGGACCATGACGCCGACATAGCGGTGCCAGTCCTCGTCCTTCGGGACGTAGAACTCGTAGTGGATGAACTTGGGGTAGGCGATTCGCAAGACGCCCGGCACCGTGATCGAGGCAAAGCCCGGAAATGCCTGGGCGACGATGTGGGCGTCGGCCTTCTCGGCGCCGCCCGTGTTGCCGAGCTGAGGAGCGTCGGGGTCGTACTTCCTCGGACGGAGCTTCCACCATTTGATGTTCGACCAGTCGCCGAGGCCAGGGAAATGTGCCTTCCAATGCACCTCCTGCTGCTGACGGAAGATCCACCGACCCTCGGGAATGATCTTGGTGATGTTCCAGGTGGGCATCGCCTTGAACGTGCGCCACGTCGACGTGCGATGCAGGTACTTGGCATGACCCTCGTCGAACCCGTTCTCGGCGGCCAGCCTCCAGTTGCCCTCGCGGTCGGCGATCCGGCCACCCATCACGAACGTCACGTTGTCACGGAGTTCTTCGGGCAGCGCGGTCTCGGGTGGCGGTGGCTCCTCTTCCCCCACGTACACCCACACCATGCCGAGCATCTCGGCAGTCGGGTAGGTCTTCACCGCCGCCTTGCCACAGATGGGCGAGTCGGGGCCGTCGGTGATGACCGCCACCAGGTCACCATCGTCGAGATCGAAGGTCCAGGCGTGATAGGGGCAGGTGATCGTGCCTTCGAACTCCTGAATCCCGAGCGAGAGCGGCACCCCGCGATGCGGGCAGCGGTCGTGCAGGGCGTGCACGGCACCCTTGTCCCGCATGACCATGATGTTCTCGCCACACAGCTTGATCGCCTGCGGCTTCGTGTCCTTCAGCTGGTTGGACCACATCACCGGGTACCAGTAGTTCCGAAGTCCGGCCGCCGCCTCGTCGTACACCGGCCACTTGGTCCAATCGGGACGCCCCAGGTTCTCCGCCTTCTCGGCAATCTCGGGCGGCTGGATTCGGACCGTCCGCCGTTCCTCCATCACCATGTCGTCCGCTCCTTCCTCGCCGCGACCTCTGTTCCGATTATCCGGATCGCCCGTCCGGCACACAAGGGTCGATCCGGCGCGCTCATCGGCGCACCTCCACCCGCCCGAGCGCCGCGGCCACCGTCTCCATGTCTGCGACCCGCACCACCAGGGACTCGAAACCCAACCCGGCGAGCCGATCGATACCTGCTCGTATCTCCTCGAGGGTGCCGCCCAACAGGTAGGGGCTCGCCGTCACCTGCTCCGGTGTCGCCTCGAAGGCATGGGCGACTTCCGCCGGATCGGTGGACACCCGGAACACCAACATGTCGAGACGATCACCTCCGTGACGTCGAACCAGCTCGACCCGCTGCTCCAGGTCCTGGAACGTGGCGTTCGCCACCCTGGTCAACAGACCCTGTCGACCCGTGGTGTTGAGCGGCACGCCCACCGAGACGACGTCCGCCATCCGGGCGGCGGCCTCCAACATCCTCGGCCCGCCCCCGCCCACTATGACGGCCGGTCCGGTGGGCGACACGGGCCGGATGGTCGTACCGGGATCGGCGGAGTAGTGCACCCCGTGATGAGGCGCACCCTTCCACACGGCGCGGATGACCTCCACCGCTTCCGCCAGACGCTCGAGCCGCTCGCCGAAGGGCGGCACCGCGGCTCCGATGGCGGCGTAGTCGATGTCCATCCAGCCGGCACCGAGACCGAGCACCGCCCGCCCGCCGCTCAGCCGGTCGAGCGTGGCGATATCACGTGCCACGACCGCCGGATGGCGGAGGTCGTTGGCGAGCATGTAGGACCCCACCGTGAGTCCGGTGGCGGCCGCAACCGCGCCAAGGGTCGGGATCGGGGCAGGGATTGCGTTGAAGTGATCCGGCACGAAGAACGCCTCGAAGCCCAGGTGCTCCGCCCGCCGGGCGATCGCCACCGGGTCGTCGCCATCGCCGGCACCCAACAAGACACCGCATCGAGGCACGGTCATCTTCGAGCCTCGATGGTGGCCTTGACGGCGTCGACGATCTTGTTGTAGCCGGTGCACCGGCAGAGGTTTCCCGACAGGCCCTCCCGAATCGCCGCCTCGTCGGCGTCCACGCCCGACTCGATCAGTGCTTCGGCGGCCAAGATCATGCCCGGTGTGCAGAACCCACACTGGGTGGCGAAGTGATCGACGAAGGCTTGCTGAAGGTCGGACAGACCCTCTCGGGAAATCAGCCCCTCGATGGTCGTGACGTCCCGACCGTCGAGCTGGCCACAGGCCTGCAGGCACGACACCACCGACCGGTCATCGATCAGCACGGTGCAGGCACCACAGTCGCCGGTCATGCAGCCCCATTTGGTTCCGACCAGGTTCAGGTCGCCGCGCAGCAACTCGAGTAGCGATTCGGATCCTTCGACCATCGTGGTGACCGGATCGCCGTTGACCGTGAAGGTGATCTTCATGCCCACTCCTCCGTGATCAGCCCATTGGTGGGACTCAATCGACCTTCGGGCCACGATCCGGAGGCGCGGAGGTAGGCGATGCGAAGCGCCCGGGGAACCAGCGCCGCCACCACCGACCGTCGATAGTCGGCCGAGCCGCGGGCATCGGTGATCGGAGCGCTGGCAGCCGAAGCGATCCGACCCGCCTCACCGGCAGCATCGTCGCTCCAGGCGGAGCCGACGAGGGGCGTACCGCCGCCTTCAACAATGACCGGCGTCGGCGCCACCGCCCCGAGGGCGATCGTGGCAGCCACGATGGTGGGCCCATCCACCTCGACGGAGGCGGCGACGCCCACGCCGGCCAGATCCATCGACCACCGAACCGTCTGGCGGAGGTAGCAGGAGCCAAGATCATCGGCGTCTCGGAACCGGAGCGAAGCGAGCAGGTCCCCGCGATGCAGTGTCGTCGATCCCGGACCGGCGAAGAGGTCGGCGAGCGGCTCGGTTCGATCGCCGCCGGGACCGACGACGTCCACCTCGGCGTGGTGGACGGCCAGCGCCGGAGGCATCTCGGCCGACGGGGTGGCATGGCAGAGGTTGCCGCCGACGGTGGCCATCTCCCGAATCTGAACGGATCCCAGCACGCGAGCGGCTTCGACCACCGCCGGTGCACGCTCGGCGAGCCGAGGGTCTCGTTCCAGCGTACGGATGGTCGTGAGCGCCGAGCAGCGAATCCACCCGTCCTCGAAGACGATGTCGCGGTCGTCGGTAATTCCCGACAGGTCGACCAGGGCGGTCGGTGCGACCCGCCCGTTGCGCATGTCGAGCATGATGTCCGTGCCACCGGCCAGCGGCATCGCACCATCCGTGCCCGTCAGCAGTCCGGCCGCTTCTGCAAAGGTGGTGGGGCGGAGGACCTCAACCACGATCCGGTCCCTTCACGACCTGCGACCGTTCTCCCTCGACCATCCACTCCAGCACCTTCCATGGTCGCAGCGGAAAGGCTCGCGGCCGGATGCCGACGGCGTCGGCCACGGCGTTGGCAACGGCGGCCGGCACCGGGATCAGTCCGCCTTCGCCGATGCCCTTGGCGCCGTATGGACCGAGCGGGTCGTCCGTCTCGATCAAGTCGACGTGAATCCGGGGTGCGTCGGCCATCGTCGGCAAGCCGTAGTCGTGGAGATTGGGTGCCATGAGATCTCCCGCATCGAGCCTCACCGGTAGCTCTTCGGTGAGGGCCAAACCGATTCCCATCACCGCCCCACCTTCGATCTGGCCTTCCACCGCGGCCGGGTTGATCGCCTTGCCGACATCGTGTGCCGTCCACAGGTTCAGCAACCGGACCTGTCCGGTTCCCGGGTCGACCTCGACCTCGGCTACGTGGGCCCCGAAGCCGTAGGTCGCCGAGATGTTCCCGAGGTAGCCGGAGTCCTGCCCCTCGGTGGGCGGGTCGTAGAAGGCCGACGTCATGATGACGTTGCCGTCCTCCCGCAGCAGCAGGCGCCGGATCGCCTTGGCGTACGGCAGCTCTCGATCGGGCCGGCTGGCGCTGCGGACCATTCCGTCTTCCAGCGTCAGGTCGTCGACTTCCAACACCTCGGCGGCGGCGGCGAGCAGCTTGTCCCGTGCCTGCCCGGCGGCCAGCCGGGCTGCGTTGCCGGCCACGAATGTGGTCCGGCTGGCGTGCACGCCGACATCCCACGGCTTGATGTCGGTGTCCGAGTGGACGATCCGGACCCGCGACAGCGGAACTCCGATCTCTTCGGCAACGATCATCGCCAGTGCCGTTTCCGAGCCTTGGCCGAGCTCGGAGGAACCCGAAATGAGTGAGATCTGGCCGGAGTCGTCCATCTTGATCATCGCTCCACAGCCATCCGACCCATAGATGCGGGCCCCACCCCCGACGTGGATGAAGGCGGCGGCACCGAGACCGCGGAAACGGTCGCGCATCTTCCCGCGTCGCTCGTTCCAACCGGAGGCGTCTCTGACCGACTCCAGGCACTCGGTCAGGCCGCATGTCGTGATTTCGAGACCCTGCGGCGTGACATCGCCCGCCTGGTTGGCGTTCTGGATTCGGAGCTCGATCGGATCACGGCCGAGCGCGTCGGCGATCTCTTCGAGTTGTTGCTCGACCGCGAATGTGGCCTGCGGGTTTCCGAATCCACGCACCGACCCGCCATACGACTTGTTGGTGTAGACCACCGCGCATCGCATCCGAGAGTTGGGGACCCGGTACAGCGAGGTGACGGTGTTCATCGCCACCAACATGGCGTGGGAACCCCAGGCGTTGTAGGCACCGTTGTCCGACACGACCTCGGCGTCCCGGAAGAGAACGTTCCCGTCGGCATCGGCACCGGTGCGGAGTTTGAAGTGGATCGGTTGGCGGGTCCGCGTCCCGATGAACTCTTCCTCGCGGCTCATCGCCAGCTTGACCGGCCGGTGAGCCGCCTTCGCCAGCAACACGCAGATGAAATCGTGGGTGTCGATGTCGATCTTCCCGCCGAAGCTCCCTCCCACGGGTGGCTGGCGAATGGTGATGTTCCCCCAGTCCAACCCGAGCGTGTCGGCCAGCTCCTTGCGGTACATGAAGACCATGTGCACCGGGCTCCACACGGTCAGGTGTCCGGATGCGTCGAAGCTGGCGATGATCACGTGCGTTTCGATCGGCCCGGGTGCGGCCAGCGGGCTCGAGTACCGGCCTTCCACGATGACGGCCGCCGCATCGGCCGCCGCGTCGACGTCCCCCGTTTCGAAATCCCAGCGCATCGAGACATTGCCTTCGATGTCATGGCGCTCGTCATGAATCACCGGAGCTTCCGATTCGAGCGACTCCCACGGATCGGTGACCGCCGGAAGGATCTCGTACTCGACGTCGATGAGTGTCAGGGCCTTTCTGGCGGTTTGATCGTCCACCGCCGCCACCGCCGCCACCTCATCACCGACGCAGCGGACCTTGCGATCCTTGAGCGGGAGATTGTCCTTCCCGTATCCGAAGGGACGCTGCTGGACGTTGCCGGCATGAATCACGGCCTTCACTCCAGGAAGCGCCTCCGCCTTGGACACGTCGATCGAGACGATGCGGGCGTGGGCGTACGGGCTGCGGAGGATGGCGCCGGTCAGCAGGCCGGGCATCCGCAGGTCGTCGGCATATTGGATTCGCCCGGTGACCTTCTCAGGTGCATCGAGTTTGGGCAGCCGCCGTCCGACGATGCGATGCTTCGCCGGTGCCGTCATTCACACCTCCAATGGGAGCCTTGCTGCGTCACCATATCAGTTCGTGTACGATCGTGCTCAGAATGTCACAACGCTCGAGACCCCAACCGAGCAGCGGGCGGACATGAGAGCCGACCGCACCGCCCGCAGCCTGGTGACCGACGTCGTCGGTCTGTACGTTCGACCCGTGGGCGGTTGGATCGCCGTCGCCGATCTCCTGCGGCTGCTCGCCGACCTCGGGGTCGAGCCCGCCGCCACCCGCACCGCGGTGTCCCGCATGGTCAGAGACGGCATCCTCGCCCGACACGTCCGCAATGGCGTGTCCGGCTATGGCCTGACCGATGCCGTCCTTCCGCGCATGGAACGAGCCGACCGCCGAATCCTCTCGTATCACCGGGCGGAAGTCGGCGAACCCTGGATTGTCGCCTCGTACAGCGTCCCGGAGGCCGAACGGCGTCTCCGCGACCGACTTCGCCGCTTTCTCACGGCCGAGGGGTTCGGAACGCCGTCCCGTGGCGTGTGGATGCTGCCGGAGCATCACCTCGACGATGTGATCTCCGGTCTCGCCGACGAGGGGTTCGACCATGCGGTCGATCTGCTGGTGGGCTCGCCGGTCGGTGACGAGCGGTCGATGGTCGCTCGCTCCTGGGATCTCCCCCGGCTGGCCAGAGGGTCACAACGGCTGGAGGCGACCGTGGAGACGATGCTGTCGGCGTGGCCGGCGAGCCGAGTCGACGATCCAGCGGCATATGTCGACTACACGTCGCTGGTGGATGCATGGCGGCCCCTCGCCTTCCACGACCCGGGGCTCCCTCTCCCCTACCTGTCCGGCGAATCGAGCCCCATCGAGGCTTCGTTCGATCGCCTCCGCCGGCGGCTGGAACCCGCCGCCCACCGCCATGTGGCCGCGGTGGCGGGCGACGCCTTCGTCGCGGGACCCTCGTGACGTCTGGTCCGTGCCGCCGCGTCCGGGAGCCGACCGCGATACTTCGACGCACTGCTCGCGATCCGTCCGCGGCCGTCAGCACGGTGAGCCCCGGAGTGGATCGCAACCAGACGCCCGCCTGACCCGACTGGGAGAGGGAGATCGAACCTGTGTCGAACGTGGATCGATGGATCGGCCACTGGGCCCGCCAGACCACCGACGCCGTGGCCATCGAGTTCGAGGGATCCGAGCTCACGTACGGCGACCTTCGTGCGCTGTGCGACCGGTATGCGACGATCCTCGCCGAGCACGCCGTGTCGGTTGGCGACCGGGTGGTGATGTGCGCATTCAACCGGCCCGACCTCATCGCCCTGCTCGCCGCCTGCGCCCGGCTCGGTGCCATTCTCGTTCCTCTCAACAACCGGCTCACCGCCACCGAGCACCGGTTCCAGATCGACGATTGCGATCCGGCGGTGCTGGTGGTGGGTGACGGATTCGGCGCCAGGCTGGCCGAGGTCGCTCCGAATCGCCCGCTGATCGACGTCGACGGCATCGACCGCGCGGCGACCTCCGCGCTGCCGCCGGCGGTGCCGAGCGATCCGTCTCGGCCGGTGCTGATGGTCTACACGTCGGGAACCACCGGGACCCCCAAGGGGGCGATTCACACGAACCGGTCGCTGCTCTTCACCGTGCTGAATGGTGTCGCCCACCAAGACCTGTCGGCCCGCGACCGGATCCTCACCTTTCTCCCCCTCTTCCACGTCGGTGGTCTCAACATTCAGACGCTTCCGACGCTGTACGTGGGAGGGACGGTGATCCTCCACCGACGCTTCGACCCGGCGGCGGTGCTCGCAACGATCGCCGATCGCCGGCCGACCCAGACGCTGATGGTCCCGGCCGTCATGCAGGCGGTGACCGAACATCCCGACTTCGCCTCCACCGACCTGTCGAGCCTGGACGGCATAAACACCGGCTCGTCGGTCGTTCCACCACCCTTGATCGAGCGGTTCCTCGACCGGGGTGTCGATGTCGGGCAGATCTATGGCTCCACCGAGACCGGCCCCACCGTCATCGTGCTGCGATATGCGGACGGCGCACCCCACATCGGATCGTGCGGCAAACCGGCCATCCACAGCGAGATGCGAATCGCCAGGCCCGACGGCACCGATGCCGGCACCGGAGAACCGGGTGAGCTGTGGGTACGCGGGCCCAACCTCTTCACCGGATACTGGAATCGGGATGACGCCACCCAAAGAGCTTTCGAGGGCGACTGGTACCGGACCGGCGATGTCGGACGCATCGACGAGCAGGGGTTCCTGTTCATCGAAGACCGGATCAAGGACATGCTCATCTCCGGCGGCGAGAACATCTACCCGGCCGAGGTGGAGAACGTGTTGATCGATCACCCGGCGATCGGCGAAGTGGCGGTGATCGGCCGACCCGATGAGCGATGGGGAGAAGTGCCGGTGGCGGTCGTCGTCGCCGCCGGTGAGGCCCGCCCGCCGTCGGCGGATGAACTGTCGGAGTGGTGCGCCGACAAGCTGGCCCGCTACAAGCATCCTCGCGAGGTGGTGGTCATGGACACACTGCCGCGAACCGCCCTCGGGAAGGTGACGAAACACATCCTGCGGGAGATGACCTCCGATCCCGATGAGTGACGCCCAACCAGGCCGTCCGGGTCCGCCCGGGTAGCCGGGCGGGCGTCATGGCGCCGGACTCGCAGTCCGGAACGCCACCGGACCCTGCGCGACCAGGGCATACCGTTCATCGGCGACCGTCTTCGGTGGTGACGACCCGCCGGCGACCATACTCATCATGTGGATCGACGTCGTCCTTCTTTCGACGGTGGCACCCCCGTACGGGTAGTCGCGGGACTGCTCCGACGGCACGGAAAGCTGCTTCTGTGTCACCGACACGCTGCTCGTGCCAGCCATCCAGGCGTCTGGGACCTTCCGGGTGGTCACATCGAGAGTGACGAGACTATGGCCGCGGCGCTCGTCCGGGAACTCGATGAAGAACTCGGGATCGGGATCGAGCCCCCAGAACAGCCTCCGTGGGCAACCGTGCAAGCCGAAGGGGTCGAGCTCAACGTATTCATCATCGAGAGCTGGGAGGGGGATCCACGGAACGTCGCCACCGATGAACACGACGACATGCGCTGGGTCGGCTCAAAAGACATCGCTCAACTCGACCTCGCTCACCCCCGCTACCCGCAGTTGCTTCTCCGAGCATTGGGCTGACTCCCTGGTGCCGTGGAGGATCGGACGCCACCCGGCCGAATGCCGGAAACGACTTCGTCATGACTCGACGTGGCCGTGAGTTCTTCGCCGATCCGTTCCTGTCTCAGGCGCCGGACCGCCAGGGCGACGGTCTCCCCGACCGTGGTGCCCAGCTGATCAGCGAGTCGTTTCAGTTCCTGGTCAGTCGCCTTGTCGATTCGAACGCTCGTGCTCTGCATGCTGATCGATCAGCATGCAATATTGCATGCATGCTGCCGCAGCTCCAGCCCCGCTCGTGCCAGGGGCCTCGAGAGAATGGGCAACGTCGACTGACGACGACCCGACGCAAACGCCGACAGCCTGGGCTGGGCAGAACCGCCCTCACTCGGTCTCTGAAACGGCGGAATCCCCGGCGGACACCGGGGATTCCGAGACGTGGAGCTGAGGGGATTTGAACCCCTGACCCCTTGCATGCCATGCAAGTGCTCTGCCAGGCTGAGCTACAGCCCCAGACGGGAGGGGTGAGTGTACCAACCCTGCGACCACCGCCAATCTCGACCACGGTGAGTCGGGGCCGGTGGCGAGGGTCAGCGGGGACCCGGAGCCGGGTCGGCCACCGGCTGCCAGTCGACGGTGGGGGCGTCGGACCACAGCCGTTCCAGTCCGTAGTAGTCGCGTTGTTCGGGCTGGAAGACGTGGAGAACGAAGTCGCCGAAGTCGAGGAGTACCCACTCCGCCTCGGCCCGACCCTCCTCCCGGAGTGGTCGCCGGCCGACCCCCTTGAGCTTCTCCTCCACGAACTCGGCCAGCGTCTGGACGTGCGGTCGGGACGTGCCCGTCACGATCACGAAGACGTCGGTGATGGCGAGGAGATCGGCGACATCGAGCAGGAGGATGTCGAGACCCTTCTTCTCGGAGAGGGCGTCCGCCGCCAATCGGGCGGCTTCGTGCGAGGTCATCTCGACGGTTTCGACGGCGGATTCGTGGTGCTCGACGGTCACTCCCGACACTGAACGGACCGTCGCATCATACCGACGGCGGGCGATTGGGTGCATAGAGCCGATGCCCCTCGATGTACTCCCACACCGGCTCACGGACCAGGAACCGCACCGAACGACGCGCGGCGACCCGTTCCCGAATCTCGGTCCCCGACAACTCGAGGAGCGGCATGTCCAGCCAGACGATCCGTCGACCCACCGCCCCCTCGACCGCCGACCGGTCGGTCCCCGGCCGGGGGGCGACCGCCAGCCGCGCCCGTTCCAACACGTCCTTCCCCCGATGCCAGGTGCCGACGTTGGCAGCGGCATCGGCACCGAGCACCAATATCAGCGTTTCGTCGGCGGAGAACGAGTCGATGGTGTCGATGGTGTAGGTCCAGCCTTCCCGCCGGACCTCGCGATCGTCGGCCTCGAAGTAGTCGACTCCCTGCACCGCCAACCGGGTCATGTTCCAGCGGTGGTCGGGGTGACTGACGCCGTCGTCGGCCTTCTGCCACGGTGCGCCGGCCGGGAGGAACGTGACCAGGTCGGCTCCGAGCTGCCGGTACGCCACCTCCCCCGCCACCAGGTGGGCGATGTGGGGAGGATCGAAGGTCCCGCCGAGAAGCACTCGTCGCACCGGTGGCAGCATAGGGAAACACCAACCCCGGGACCGACAGTCCCAACCCGGACCCAGCCGGCGCCGTCGCCCCCGGCTCTCTCAGCCACAGCGCCTCGCTCACGTCCCCCACCCGGCATCCGAAGAGCACCCGGGGGTCGACGTAGGCACCGTCGAGGCGGACGGACAGATGGACGGCGGCGGTCCCGTGGGCGAGTCCGCTGCGCCCCACCGGCTCTCCGCGCCCGACCCGCTCACCCCGGCCGACGGTGACGGCCTCGAGGTACGAAACGGTCGTCTTCCAACCCCGCCCGTGGTCGATGGTGACCGAGTTCCGTCCGGCCACCTCCCCGGCGAAGGTCACCCGGCCGGCGGCGACCGCGTCGACGACCGAGCCAGGGTCGGCCCGGTAGTCCCTCCCCCAGTGGCCGGCGTAGCTGCCGATCGGAGCGAACTCGGCGACGACCGGCCCGGACACCGGCGGTGAAACCGGCGGACATGGCGGCAAAGCCGCCAGCAGCACGGGGACGAGAACGGAGAGCACGTTTGCCTTTCCCGCACACCCCCGGTCACGGTATCGGGCTCGGCTCCGGAACGGAATGGGTCCGTTTTCGATCTCGACCGGCGAGGTGATATCCAAGGAGGGTGCACACGACCGAGGTTCGAGACATCCACTCCCCCCTTCGGTCCGGGCTCGTTCGGGCCACGCTTTGGGCGTACGTCCTGGCGACCCTCATCGGAGTGGGGATGCGGGCGGTACTGGTGGGGCTCAGCTCGCCCGTCCCGTTCGACCATCTCCTGCACAGCCACTCCCACACCCTCTACTTCGGCTGGGCTGCCCTCGGTCTGCTCATCGTGGGGCTGTCCATGCTGGCGAGCCCCGAAACCCTTCACACCGTCGCCGTCGTCTTGGCCGCCCTGACTCCGGCCATATTTCTCGGGTTTCTCGCCACCGGATACCACCCGGTCACCATCGCCATCTCGACGGTGACCATGCTCGCCTGGTACGTCGCCATCTGGCGCTGGGTGAGCGCTGCCAAGACGGCCACCGGCGCCGGGCCGGCGCTGTTCAAAGCCGGACTGATCTATCTCATCATCGCCAGCCTCGGCGTGTGGGCGCTGGCTGCGCTCCAGGCGTCAGGAGCCGGAACCCCCCTCAGCGAGACCCTGGCCGTCCACGCGTTCCTGCTCGGCTTCGCCTGGTTCCTGGTGCTGTGCGTCGTCGGCGGATTGGTCACCATGGCCTCGAAGTTCGGCCTCGTCTTCGACGAACACCGAGTCCTACTCGCCAAGCGCTGGTGGGTGGCGCTGGCGTGGCTCACGTTTCCGCTCGGCGTCGTCGGGGGGCCCGAAGTCCCGCTCCTCGGGCCGGCGGCTCGGGCGGCGGGTCTGCTCCTGTTGTACCCGGCCGGTATCTGGTTGCGCGAGCTCTGGCGAGCCTCGCAGGCGAGTCCCGCTCGGGCGGTGTGGCGTACCGCCGGGACTTGGTTTGCGGTGACCACGTTGACCACCACGGCCGCAGCTTTGGGAGGCTCGGGTGCGCTGATCGTCTCCGGCCGGCAGGGGGTGATCATCCACCTCCACGCGTTACTGGTGGGCTTCGTCACGACTCCCCTGATCCTCATGCTCCGACCGGACTGCGACCACACCCCGATCCACGCCCACACGGCTGCACTGACGGCCATGATCGCCGGGCTCTCACTGGCGATGTTCGGTCTGGTGAACGTCGGCATGTGGCTGGCTCTGGTGGCAGCCGTCGGTCTATGGGTGGCCGGTGGTTGGTGGGCGTGGGTAATCGGACGCTCCTGACGTCGCCTCTCCCCAGCGGGCGACGCCGTCTCTCGAGGAGAACGACTCCGAGCGCCGGGTACGATCGAACACCGAGAGGTCGGGACGTCGAGGATGGACTCGGAGCATGACGCTGATCGAAACACTCGAGCGCGAAGGGGCAACCCGCCTTCACATCGGCGGCGAGTGGCGGGAATCATCCGACGGCGCCGAGATCTCGGTGTTGGACCCGGCGACCGGGACCGAAATCGCCTCCGTCGCCTCCGGCTCGGCCGGCGACGCCAAGGCTGCGGTCGATGCGGCCGCCGAAGCAGCCGAGGCATTCGGGGCGTCCAGCCCGCGGGAGCGGAGCGAGATCCTCCGCCGTGCGTATGAGGCGATGATCGACCAGGCCGATCCCCTCGCCGAGCTGATCGTCGCCGAGATGGGCAAGGCATTCGCCGAAGCCCGCGGCGAGGTCACCTATGCGGCCGAGTTCTTCCGGTGGTACGCAGGCGAGGCGGTGAGGAACCTCGGGACGCTCTCGACCGCTCCGGCCGGCGACAAACGCATCATCGCCATCCACCAGCCGATCGGCGTCTCGCTGCTCATCACCCCGTGGAACTTCCCCGCCGCCATGGCGACCAGGAAGATCGGGCCCGCCATTGCGGCCGGTTGCACGATGATCCTCAAGCCGGCCAGCGACACGCCGCTCACGGCCCTGGCAGTGGCTCGCATCCTCACCGATGCCGGGCTACCCGACGGTGTATTGAACGTCCTGCCGTCGCGTCGCTCGTCGGAGGTGGTGCCGGCGATGCTCGGCGACGACCGCGTCCGCAACCTCTCCTTCACCGGATCGACCGAGGTCGGTCGAAACCTCCTCATCCAGGCGGCAGACCGGGTCGTTCGCTGCTCGATGGAACTCGGGGGGAATGCCCCCTTCGTCATCTTCGGCGACGCCGACCTCGACGCCGCCGTCGAAGGGCTGATGGTGGCCAAGATGCGCAACGGGGGACAGTCGTGTATCGCCGCCAACCGCATCTACGTCCACGAATCGGTGGCCGCCGATCTGGCCGACCGGTTCGCCTCGGCGATGCGCAACACCCGGGTCGGGCCCGGGATGGAGGAAGGGGTGGAGCTCGGGCCGGTCATCAATGAGGACGCCGCCGAGGAGATCGCCGGCAAGATCGAGGCGGCGGAGGGCCGCGGTTCCCGAATCGCAACGGGAGGCAGCCGGCCCGACCGGCCCGGGTTCTTCGTCGAACCGACCGTCCTCACCGACGTCGATGCCGACGACCCGATCCTCTCGGACGAGATCTTCGGCCCCGTCGCTCCGATCGTGACGTTCGCGGACGACGACGAGGCGATCACCATGGCCAACGACAGCATCTACGGCCTGGCCAGCTACGTCTACACCCGCGACCTGGCCAGGGCGATGCGAGCCGCCGAAGCCATCGAGGCAGGAATGGTGGGCATCAACCGGGGCCTCATCTCCGACCCGGCCGCTCCGTTCGGTGGCGTCAAACAGTCCGGCCAGGGCAGAGAAGGCGGGCACGACGGGATGCTCGAGTACCTGGAGACGAAGTACATCGCCGTCGACTGGTGACCGGGCGGCGGACCGCTCGCGTCAGGAAGCGGCCGTGAGCGCCGCCAGATCCGCTTCCAAGCTCCGCAGACGCTCGGTCATCTCGACGATCGATACCGCGGGGATCGGCTCACCGCGGATCAGCGCGATACCGCGCCTCACCTCGGCAACCGTGTGCGAGATGGAGCCGGCGATCCAGACGATCACTGCCACCACCGCGATCACTCCGAGCACCGACAGCCAGCCCAACACCGAGCCTCGGAGGTCATCGGCGAAGGTGGTGGTGGCTGCGCTGATCTCGGTGATCTGGGTCGGTGCGGCGAAGAACGATTCGAGGCCGGCACCGATGTCACCCGTCACCGTCGAGGCGGTGTCGGAAATGTCGCCGAAGAAGGTCTTGATCTCGCGCGTGCCCGGCACTTCGGCGGAGATTCGCTGCGAGCCGACCAGCGTTCGGCTGGCACCGAATGGCACTGGGACGAACTGCGGCAGCCGAACCTCGGGAGTCGCGACGACCACCGCCGTGGGCATCGAGGCGATCGCCGGACCGACCTGGTCCACTGCGGCGGCCACGTCGCCGACGAACACTCCCACATCGTCGAACGCCCCGGTCACATCGGTGAACATCTGTTTGGTGCCGGCCAGCTGCTCGTCGACTCGGGAACCGAACACCCTTGCCGACTCGATGACCGAGCTGACCATCGCCACGGTGGCGATCACCAACACGAGGAAGGCAAGGAGTGGCCCCAGCGCACGGATGATGACAAAGACACCTCGAACCTTCTGCATCGATGCTCCTCGGTCGTCGGGTCTCCACCCCGATTCGAACCGTAGCCTTCGCCACCGGTCGACGACGGCCCCGATGAGCTCTCGTCCCGAGGTCGATGGAACCGGGGAGCGGCGCAGCTCCCGGCGCCCGTTCGGATTGGAAGGAAGTCGAGGGTGACGTAGGTTCGGCGGCCATGAAGTCAACCTTGCAGGTCCGGACCTTGACGTGCTTCGACTGTGGCCTCCCGGCCGACCCGCTCGACCTCCGCACGGTGTGCGAGCAGTGCGGGATGCCGCTCCGGGTGGACCTCGATCTGCCCGCCGGCCAGCCCGATCAGGTCATCGACCCGGATCGGGCGACGCTATGGCGGTATCACGCCGTGTTGCCGGTTCCCGTCGACGGCGCGGTCACTCTCGGTGAGGGTTGGACACCGTTGATCGCGGCCGGTGACGGGGTGTGGATCAAGGACGAGGCGGTCAACCCCACCGGATCCTTCAAAGCGCGCGGCATGACGATGGCGGTCTCCGCCGCTCGGATGCTCCGGGCGGAGCGCCTCGTGGCGCCTTCGGCCGGCAATGCGGCCGCCGCCCTCTCCGCCTACGGCGCCCGGGCCGGTATGGCGGTCACGGTTGCCATGCCGGCCGACACACCACGACAGTTCATCGAAGAGTGCCACCACTTCGGAGCCGAGGTCATCCTCGTCGACGGAACCATCGCCGACGCCGGCGCCCACCTCGCCGATCATCGCCGACCGGCCGATTTCGACGTCTCCACCCTCAAGGAGCCGTACCGGGTCGAAGGAAAGAAGACGATGGGGTACGAGCTGTTCGAGCAACTCGACCGTCGCCTGCCGGATGTGGTGATCTGTCCCACCGGGGGCGGAACCGGCCTGGTGGGCATGTGGAAGGCGTGGGACGAGATGGAGCACATGGGGTGGATCGGCTCCGAACGCCCCCGCCTGGTGTCGGTCCAGGCATCCGGATGCGCCCCGGTGGTGTCGGCCTTTCGCTCGGGTGCGGAGCGGACCTCCCCCTGGCCGGATCCCATTACGTCGGCGTGGGGGCTGCGAGTACCGGCGCCGATCGGAGGATTCCTCTGCCTCCGGGCCATCCGTGAGACCGCGGGCACCGCCCTCGCCATCGACGAGGAACACCTCCACGGCACCGCCGCCCGGCTGGCCTCGACCACCGGTGTCGACATGTGCCCGGAGGGAGGTGCGGCGTGGTCGGCCTACGAAGCGCTGCGTGCTTCGGGGTGGATCTCCGAGGGCGACCGGACGGTGGTCTTCAACACCGGGACGGGCTTGAAGTACCGCTGAGGGTGCACCGAGAGGTGCCACCCCACCTCACCGATCATCGATGGAGACGATCGGCGGCCAGTCCGGCCAGGTACTCACCGATGGCCAGCGACGCCGTAGCCCCGGGAGATGGCGCGTTGAGGACGTGGATCATCCGATCGTCATCGACGATCGAGAAGTCGTCCACCAGCTCACCTGCCCAGGTCACCGCCTGTGCTCGCACACCCGCTCCGCCGGTGACGAGATCATCCGGACGGAGCTCGGGAACCATCCGCTGCACCGCTCGGACGTATCGGCGTCGCGACAACGTGCGGGCGAACTCCGTCAAACCCGTTCGCCAATGTCGCGCCGCCAGCCGTCGAAAGCCTGGGAACCGCAGCATCTCGGCGACGTCGGGCCAGCGAGGGCGGGTACCGCGATAGTGCTCACGCCCCAGGGCCGGAAGGGCGTTCGGCCCGACCTCGACCGAGCCGTCGATGCGGCGGGTGAGATGGACGCCGAGAAACGGGAAGCGGGGATCGGGCACCGGGTACACCAGGCCGCGGACGAGCGATGTGGCAGCCGGCGTCAACGTGTCGTAGCTCCCCCGGAACGGCACGATTCGCACAGGTGGGTGCAGGCCCGCCCTCACCGCCAGACGATCGGCATGAAGCCCGGCGCAGTTGATCACCAGACGTGCTCGCAACCCGACCCCTCGCCCGGTCACCACCACTGCCGGCCCATCGGAGATCACGCGGTCGACCGGTGCGTCCGTGACGATCCGTCCATCCGAGTCGCGCAGCCGGTCGGCGATCCGGCGGGCGACGCTTCCGTAGTCGACCACCGCAGCTTCCGGCACGTGCAGGGCTCCGACGCCGACGACATGAGGCTCGACCTCCTGCAGCGCACCCGGCGTGAGCCGACGCAATCCGCGCAATCCGTTGGCGATCCCCCGGCGGCGCAGATCCTCCAGGGCGTCGAACTGACCGACATCGGAGGCAACGACGACCTTGCCGGATCGCCGGACGTCGACCCCCTCGGCGTCGCAGAAGTCCAGCAGCATGCGGCGCCCGCGGACGCAGAAGTCGGCCTTGAGCGAACCCGGCCGGTAGTAGAGACCCGAGTGGATGACTCCGCTGTTGTGCCCGGTCTGATGCAGGCCGACGTCCGGCTCCTTCTCCACGACGACCACCGAGTGCCCCGACCGCGCCAGGGCGCGCGCCGTGGCCAATCCGACGATTCCGCCGCCGACGATCGCCACGTCCTCCGTGCGCACCCAGTCCACCTCCGGTTCTGCCGCCGAGCGCGCCAGCCTGGCAGCTCGGCGGCCGTTCCGTCCCTCTCCCACCGGATGTCCGGGCGCCGGCACCGGATTGCCGGAGAACCACCCTTTCTGACTACCGTTCGCCATTGCCTGCCAAGAGGAATCGCATGACCAAGACCCGCATCGGTCTGATGGGATTCGGCCGGATCGGCCGCAACGTGTTCCGGCTTGTCCATCATCGACCTGACATGGAAATCGCCGTCATCGCAGACGTGGCCGACCCGGAAGGGCTCACCTATCTTCTCAAGTACGACTCGCTCTACGGACGGTTCCCAGATCCGATCACCCTGGAGGGAAGCGACATCTTCCTCGACGGACGTCGCATCCCGTTCATCGACGCGAAGCAGCCCGGAGATGCCGACTGGAACGCCCACGAGGTGGATCTGGTCGTACAGGCGACCGGCTCGTACCAGACCCGGGAGTGGTGCCAGAAGCATCTCGACGCCGGGGCGGGGGCGGTGATTCTCGCCTCGACCCCGGAGCGGCTCGGCGACATCCCGATCCTGCTCCGCGGAATCAACGATGCGGACATCGCCGAGGATGAGCGGATCGTCGCGTTGGGGTCGAACACGTCGAACGCCGTCGCACCGATTCTGAAGGTCCTCGACGCCGCTTTCGGGCTCGAACGGGCGTTCTTCACGGCCGTTCACGCGATGACCAACTCGCAGCGGCTGGCCGACGTTCCGTCGAGCGACTTCCGCCAATCTCGGGCGGCGGCCGAGAACATCATCCCCTCCGACTCCAACTCGGCCGAGATCCTGGCCCACGTTCTTCCCGAGCTGTCCGGGAAGCTCTCGGGAGTGGCTCTGAATGTCCCGGTCGCCGACGGTTCGACCGTCGATCTGGTCGCCGAAGTGCGCCAGCCGACCACCGCCGAGGCCGTCAACGCAGCCATTCGATCGGCAACGGAAGCAACGTATCGGGACATCATCGAGTTCTCCGCAGATCCCATCGTGTCCAGCGACGTCCGCGACACCATGCAGTCCGGCGTCTTCGACAGTCTGGCCACGATGGTGATGGGCGACACGCTCGTGAAGTCGATCACCTGGTTCAACAACGGCTGGGGATACTCGGCTCGATTGATCGAGGTCGCCGAGCAGCTGGCACGACGCACCGCAACCAAGGAAGGAGCACCGGCATGACCGTCCGCGTTGCGATCAACGGGTTCGGCCGCATCGGCCGCGCCGTCTTCCGCATCATCCTCGAACGGGACAACCAGGACGTCGACGTCGTGGCGATCAACGATCTGGCCGACGACGACATCTTGGCGTACCTCCTCGAGTACGACTCGGTCATGGGTCCCCTGGAGATGCAACCCGAGGTGAGCGAAGGGCTGATGCGAGTCGGGCGGCATGAGGTTCGGATGCTGATGGAGCGGGACCCAGGCTCCCTGCCGTGGGGCGAACTGGACGTCGACATCGTCATCGAATCGACCGGGGTGTTCCGCACTCGCGACTCGCTGCAACCGCATCTCGACGCAGGGGCCAAGCGGGTCATCCTCACCGTGCCACCCAAGGGCCAGGTCGACGAGATGGTGGTTCTCGGAGTCAACGACGACCGCCTCGACCCCTCCGACGTGGTGGTCTCGAACGCCTCCTGCACCACCAACTGCCTGGCACCGCTGGCCAAGGTCCTCAATGACAGCTTCGGCTTGGAGCGGGGCGTGATGACCACCGTCCACGCCTACACCAATGATCAGCGCCTGGCGGACGTCCCCCACAAGGACCTCCGCAGGTCACGGGCTGCCACGGAGAACATCATTCCCACCACGACGGGCGCCGCCAAGGCGGTCGGCAAGGTTCTCCCCGAGCTCGAAGGGAAGCTCGACGGGATGGCGATGCGTGTCCCGGTGCCGGACGGATCGACCGTCGACCTGGTGGTCGAGCTGGGTCGGGAAGTCACCGCCGACGAGGTCAACGCGGCCGTGAAGGCTGCGGCCGATGGACCGCTGGCCGGGATCCTCCAGTACTCGGAAGACCCGCTCGTCTCCACCGACATCATCGGAAACCCCCACTCGTCGATCTTCGACGCCGGGTCCACGCAGGTGCTCGGCGGCAACCTGGTGAAGGTGCTCAGCTGGTACGACAACGAGTGGGGCTACTCCAACCGAGTGGTCGACCTGATCGACCGGATGGCCGAACTCCTGCCGGCCTAGATCCGAGGCGTCATCGACCGAGCGCGCCGCGCCACCACCGGGGGGCGATCAGGGACGAGGCCGCCGGAGCCCGGGACGGGTCGGTGCGGCGATGGATGTGGCGAGGTCAGCCGGTCAGCGGCACCAGCAGCGCACGCTCGTAGACGTGCTTGGCGTACCCTCCGACCGCCGCCGGACGATGCTCCGGTCGACCGCAGACGGCGCAGGCCTCCCGGCCGGTGGCCGACCCCAACGCAGCCGAAGCGGTTGCGTGGAGCAAGATGCCGAAGACTCGAACTTCGTCTGCGTCGAGGCTGGTGCCGGTCCCACGCTCGATGGCGCGCTGCAGTCTCGAGACGGCGTTTTCCAGGACTTCGCGGTCGTTGCTCACGGCAACAGAGTATCCGATCACCCGCGATCCGCCCGGGATTCCGGCCGTATGCCGCCCGGGTGGTCAGGCGATGAGGTCGAGGACCGTCTGCCGGAAATCGTTCGGCTGGAACGGCTTCGTGACGAAGGCGTCGGCGCCACCCTCGTCGGCCCGGCGCCGGGACTCCTCCTCGGCGTGGGCGGTGAGCACCACGACCGGAAGCGAGCGGGTGGCGGTATCGCTGCGAATGTGATCCAGCACCTGCCAGCCGTCCATCCCCGGAAGCCCGATGTCGAGAACCAAGAGATCAGGAGACTCGGAACGGACCGCCGCGAGCCCGCTCGGACCATCCTCGCGCATCATGATCTCGAGGTCGGCTGCACGCAGACAGACTTCGATGAGGCGGCGGATGACCGCGGAGTCTTCAATTACCAGGATTCTCTGCCCCACTGCGAACCTCTCGTCGTCTTCAAAGGTCTGAAGCGTTCTCGTGGCCTACCTCCCGTTCATCGGCAGCGCCCCGGATTGGATTGAGTGGAATCTCACAGATCCTCGCCCAATAGGTCGCTCGGCCACCTTTTCGACGAACTCCTCCAGCTGGCGCAGCGTCCGAACCTCGAAGACCTCGTCGCAGTGGGGGCGATACCGCGACATCACCGAGTCACCGGAGTCCCAGTATGCCCGCGGCTCGGGGTTGAGCCAGTAGACGGCGCGCGCCGATCCCGACAACTCGGCGAGTCGCTGCGCTCGGGGCTCCCGATAGTTGTTCCGGGCGTCTCCGGCGATGATCACCGTGGTCCGGGGGGTGACCTCGCGGCCGTACCTGGCCATGAACTGCTCGAACGCGTGCCCGTAGTCGGAGTGGCCGTCCAGCCAGACGACATCGGCCTCCGACCCGATCTTCACCAGCGCATCGGCGAAGTCGATCCCGGGTCTGAGGTGGGCGGTCACCTCGTCGACGGCATCGACGAAGACAAAACTCCGCAGCCGTGAGAACTGGGTCGACATGGCGTAGGTGAACTGCAAGGTGAAGCGAGCAAAGGTCGCCATCGATCCGGAGATGTCGCACAGAAGGAAGATCTCGGGCCGGTGTGGCCGGTTGGTCCGGAACTTCGGATCGATCGGAACGCCACCCGAACCCAGCGACGCACGCATCGTCTTGCGGAAGTCGAGCCGGCCGGCACGGGCGCGACGCCGTCGCTGGGCGAGCCGCGCCGCCAGCTTGCGCGTCAGGGGAGCGATCATCCGCTCCATCTGGCGGATGTCGGTCTTGGAGGCGTGCATGAGGTCGATCTCTTCCACCAGCGGGCGGCGCAGTGTCTTGGCCACGGCTTCGTGCCCTCGATCCTCCACCAGGCGCCGTCGGATCTCCGCCTGGATCTCTTCTCGGAGCTGGTCGAGCATCGCCTGAACGTCTTCGTCTCGAAGCCGCCGCTCCAAATCATCGAGCGGTTCTCCGTCCTCGTCCAGCAGGGCGCGCAACAGCCGCCGTCCCAGGTCGTCGATGTCGAGCTGTCGGAGCGTCCGGTAGAGGTAGTAGGTACCACCGACCGGCCGTCCGGGCTCGATCCCGGCCAGCTGGTCGACCGAAGCACGAGTGAGGCGACGCAAAGCGTCGTCGTCCTGTGATGCCAGGGCCTCCACCAGCTTATCGAGCAGCCGATCGAGGTCGAGCGTCCGTTCGGTGTCCGGCGGAGGATCCGCTGGTGGCGAGTGGTCGTGGGCGCCACCCACCGGCTCCTCGATCGGCGGTCTCCGGAGCGCGAAGAACACCTCGAACACCGAGTCGAACGCATCTTGATGTCGTGAGTTCTTCACCATGGTCGCACCGAGGGCGGCCTTGAGCGCCTCGCGGTCGCCGAGGTCGATGTGGGATACCGCCTCCATGGCGTCGATCGCCTCCACCATCGACACCGGAATGCCGACCGCCCGCAGCTCCGCGACGAAATCGGTCAGCAGCGTCAACATGGATTCGAAATCGGCATCATCGACGCGGACTCAGCAACGTGGAGAGGTCACTGTGCCAGCTCTTTGAGCGCTCGCTCGATGTCCGCCTGGTACTTGAGCAGCACGTGCACGGTGTCCCCCACCACCTCGGTGTCGACGTGGCTGATGCCGAGCGCCAGCAACGTTCGCGCCCAATCGATGGTCTCCGACACCGATGGAGACTTCTTGAGGTCCAAGCGCCGAATGGAGGCCGCCACGCGGGCGATCTCGGTGGCCAGCCGTTCGGGAAGGTCGGGGACGCGGGTCACCAGAATGTCGCGTTCTCGATCAACATCCGGATATGAGATGTGCAGGAAGAGACAGCGGCGCTTGAGCGCCTCCGAGAGCTCGCGGGTGTTGTTCGAGGTCAAGAAGACCAAGGGGGTCGTCTCGGCTTGCACCGTGCCCAGTTCCGGAATCGAGACCTGAAAGTCCGACAGCACCTCGAGCAGCAACGCTTCGGTCTCCATCTCCACCCGGTCGATCTCGTCGATGAGGAGCACCACCGGCTCTGCCGAACGAATCGCTTCCAGCAGTGGCCGTTCCAGCAGAAAATCCTCGGAGAAGATGTCGGACTCGAGCTCGTCCCACTGCTGGTCCCGGTCCGCCTGGATGCGAAGGAGCTGCTTCTTGTAGTTCCACTCGTAGAGGGCTCGAGACTCGTCGAGACCCTCGTAGCACTGCAGACGGATGAGTGGCCGGTTGGCGATCGCCGCCACCGACTTGGCCAGCTCGGTCTTTCCCACTCCGGCCGGGCCTTCCACCAGAACCGGTTTGCCGAGCCGGTGCGCGAGGAAGGTGACCTGAGCGATGCGCGTGTCCGCCAGATAGTCGACGGTCCGCAACGCCTCGGTCACGGCGGCCGGAGATGCGAAAGGATCGGACACTGTCGCTCCAGTACGGGTGGACGGGACCGGCACAGTGTATCCCCCGGCGCGGGTCGGTCTCGATGGGCAGGACCTGACCAGGGTCGCCTCCACGGGTAGGGTGTCGGGCTGCAATGCGTATCGTCATCGTTGGTGCCGGAGCGGTCGGCTCGTACCTTGCCGAAAGACTCTCCCTGGAAGGCCAGGACGTCATCCTCATCGAGGACAACGAGGATCGGGCGGCCGAACTACAGCAGCGGCTCGATGCGCTCGTGGTGTGCGGGAACGGAGCGTCCCCGGCCACCCTCTCCAACGCGAGGGTGGAGGAAGCCGACCTCCTGATCGCGGTCTCGAACTCCGACGGCGTGAACGTGCTCGCCTGCCACGTCGGGGCCGAACTGGGCGTGAAGCGGACGATCGCCCGCATCGAGGACTCGGACATGCGCGACGCACTGATCGGACTCGAGGTCGACTTCGTGATCGATCCCGGCGACGTGGCAGCGCGCGAGCTATTGACCCTGGTCGGGGCGGGAGGAGTTTCGGAGCTCGTGGAGTTCGGGGACGGCACGCTCACCCTCGTCGGGGCGACGGTGACACCGTCGGCGCCGGTCATCGGGCGACCTCTGGCCGATCTCCGGCGGCTCAGCGGTCAGTTCCCATGGGTGGTCGCCGCCGTCGTTCGACAGGGCGAGACGATCGTCGCCCGTGGCGAGACGACCATTCAGGCCGCCGACCACGTTCTGGTGATGGTGGCGTCCAGCCACACCGAACAGGCCGCGGCGCTGCTCGGTGTCAGCCCGCACGCCAGCCGGCGCGTCTTCGTCGTCGGCGGAACTCGCCTCGCCGCACTGACGATGACGATGGTCGCCAACGCCGGGATGGATGTGGTGGCGATCGACCGAGACCCGGCCCGATGCCGGCATCTCGCAGAGCATCACCCCGACGCGCTGGTGATCTGTGACGATCCCACCAACCCTCGCGTCTTCGAGTCCTTCGACCCCGACGAAGACGATGCCATTCTCGGCCTCACGGGATGGGACGAAGTGAACGTGCTCTCGTGTCTCGTGGCCAAGGCGTTGGGTGTTGGCACGGCGGTGGCCCGCTTCAACCGCATCGATTACGTCGGGCTGCTCTCGGGCGTGGGTATCGACGCGGCCGTGTCCGCCCGCCTGGCGGCGGCCGGGGAAATCCTCCGCTTCGTCCGCCGGGGGCGCATCCACTCGGTCGTCACGTTCAACGACACCGATGCCGAGGTGATCGACATCGAGGTGGGCGGCCGGGCGGTGGCGGCCGGACAGAAACTCATCGACCTGGAGATGCCACGGAAGGCGGTCATCGGCGGGATCGTTCGCGACGGCACGGCGATCGTGCCCACCGGCGCCAGCACCATCGAGCCCGGCGATCGAGTCATCGTGTTCTGCATGCCCGAGACCATCGCTGCGGTAGAAGAGCTGTTCGGTCGATGACACCGCGGTCATGACGGTCGGTCGCGTCATCGCCCGGCCCCGTCGCGCGAGTGCGATGTTTCGCCGTCTCGTCTACGTCATCGGAGCGGTCGTCGGAGCCATCGGCGTTGCGATGCTCCCTGCGTTCGTCGTGGCGCTGGTGGCCGGCGACGCCGACGAGGCCATGGGAATCGCCATCGCCTCGCTGTTGACCACGTCCATCGGTTGGGGATCATGGCGATACATCGGCCGTCGCGGCGTCTTGAGCACCAAGGAGGGTTTCGCCACGGTCGGCTTGGCATGGTTCGTGCTTTCGGTGTTCGGCGCGCTGCCCTACCTGTTGAGCGGTGGTATCCCCTCGATCACCCACGCCTTCTTCGAGACGGCATCCGGCTTCTCAACGACCGGTTCGACGATCCTCACCGACCCGGGACTGCTCGGTCCCGGATTGCTGTTCTGGCGAGCCGAGACCCAGTGGCTCGGTGGCATGGGCGTGATCGTCCTCTCGATTGCGATTCTGCCGCTGCTCGGAGTCGGTGGGGTCGAGCTGGCCAGGGCCGAATCGCCCGGACCAACGCCCGACCGGCTCACTCCCCGGTTCCAGGAAACCGCACGCCGACTGTGGCTCGTGTACCTGACCATCACCGCGATCGAGGTACTGCTGTTGTGGTTGGGCGAAATGACGCTCTTCGAAGCCGTCATCCACTCCTTCACGACCATGTCCACCGGTGGATTCGGAACCGAGGCCGACTCGCTCTCGAGCTTCAGCGCATACACACAATGGATCGTCATCGTCTTCATGTTCATCGCCGGCGCATCGTTCACGCTTCACTACCGCGCGCTGCGTGACCCAAAGGTGTACGGCAGATCCCGGGAGTTCGGTCTCTACGGCCTCATCACCCTGGCGGCAATCGTCATCGTCGCCGGTGGTCGCTTTCCGCAGGGAATGGGCATCGAAGAGACGGTGCGCGAGTCCGCCTTCAACACGATTGCCATCATCACCACCACCGGCTTCGCCACGTCCGACTTCGCGATGTGGCGACCGGCGTTGCAGATCTTCATGGTCGGCCTGATGTTCATCGGGGGCATGGCCGGGTCGACTGCCGGTGGCGTGAAAGTCTTCCGGGTCGGTCTGCTGGGCAAAGCAGCCGGCAACGATCTCCGGCGTGTGGTCCATCCGAAAGGGGTCTTCGTGACCCGCTTCGGCGACCAGATCGTGCCCCAGCACGTCGTCGACGGCGTCCAATCCTTCTTCTCCTTCTACATGTTTGCGTTCATGACCGGAACGTTCCTTCTGGCCTTCATCGACGCAAACATGGGAGAGGATCTGGGACTCATCACCGCCGCCAGTGCCGTCGCTGCATGTCTCGGCAACATCGGACCTGGGCTGGGGGACGTCGGCCCGGCGCTCCACTACCTGGCCATCCCCGACGTCGGCCTGTGGCTGTTGTCGTTCATGATGATTCTCGGCCGGCTCGAGCTCTTCCCAGTGCTCCTGCTCTTCACTCGCCGCCTCTGGACGCGGTGAGCCGGCCGGACGGCCGGAGCCGACTAACTTCCCGACCCATGGGAAGCACACCACCCAAGTGACCCCGTGCATGTCGTCATAGCCGGAGCCGGCCGGGTGGGGAGCACGCTGGCTGCCCGGTTGGCCGAAGACGGCCACGACGTCTCGATGATCGATCGCCGCCGCAAGGCACTCGACGCGCTCGGGAAGGCCTTCAACGGCGCCACCCACGTTGGCCTGGCGTACGACGTCGGCATCCTCAGACAGGCGGGCCTTCGCCAGGAGGACGTCTTCCTCGCAGTCACCGATTCCGACAACGCGAACCTGATGGCGGTGGAGGTGGCCAAACGCGTCTTCGGCGTGGAGCAGGCGATCGCCCGCCTGTACGACCCCTCCCGAGAGGACAGCTATCGGGCGCTCGGCATCCACCACGTCACCGGGACCAAACTGATCGCCAACGTCCTGTACGAGCAGGTGGTCGAGCGAGAGTTCTCATTCCACGTGACCTTCGCAGGCGGGGACGTGGAGATCGTCGAGTTCATCGTGAACGAGGCAGCCGACGGAGTACCGATCGATCAGATCGAGGTACGAAACAAACTCCGAGTCGCGGCTGTCCGCCGAGGTCAGCACACGTTCATCCCACCCCGCCGCTTCCAGCTCGCCACCGGTGATCTGGTCGTGGCGTCCGCCAGGTCGGGGATCAAGGACCGTATCCAGCGCTACCTCGAACAACCGTCGGCCGAGCGATGAACCCGGATTCCCGATGCGTGTCGTGATCATCGGAGCGGGCCGCGTCGGCGGGTTCTTGGCACGTGAGCTGAGCGAGGCGGGTCACGCGGTCCTCATGGTCGAACCAAAACCCGATCGAGCACGGGAAGCTGCCGAGACCAGCGGCGCACTGGTCGTCGAAGGTGACGGCACCGACCTGCAACTCCTGGGCGAGCTGGAGATCAGGTCTTCGGACTACGTGGTGGCGTTGACGAGTGCAGACGAGGACAACCTGGTCGCGTGCCAGCTCGCCAGAGCGGCCTTCGGGGTCCGGAGGCTGCTCGCACGACTCAACGATCCCCGCAACCGGGCCACGTTCGAAGCCCTCGACATTCCGGTCGTCAGCGTCACCGACCTGTTGGTCCAGGTCATCAGCCACGAACTGGACCTCTCGGAGCTGGTGCGGGTGGCGATCATCGGACGTGGCGAGATCTCGCTGTTCGAGGTCGAGTTGCCCGACGACGTCGCCGACCGGAGCGTCGCCGAAATCGCCCTCCCCGCCGACACAGTGCTGGTGTCCATCCATCGCGACGACACCGTCCACGTACCCGCCGGTTCCACCGTGGTGTCGGCCGGGGATCGCGTCCTCGTGGTGAGCCGGGTCGAGCTGGAGGACGAGGTCCGTGATGCCCTGTGCCTTCCGGACCGAGGCTGACCTCCCATGACCTCACCGTCTCCTCGCCGGCTCATCCGTGACGGCATTCGCGGCCTGGCGGTCGAACTGGCGGCCACCCTCGCCGCCATCGCCATCGGCACGGCGTTGTCGCTGGTCGTCCTCTGGGCCGTCTGATGCTGCTTCGCCCGACGAGCGCCGACCTCCGCCTGATCGCTTTCGACCTGCTCCGAATCCAGCTGGTCGTGGCGGTGGCGGCGCTCTTGCCGCTGGGTTGGGCGATCGCCGAGCGAGAGTGGCACGCCGCCGGAAGCCTCGTCCTTCTCATCGGTGTGGCAACGCTGCTGGCCGGAGCCGCCGAATTGATCAATCCGGCGGTTCGCCAGCCCGTCGACTGGTCCCATGGACTGGTCGTGGTGGCGTTGACCTGGCTGCTGGTACCGGCCATCTCGACGATCCCGTTGTTCCTATCCGGACACTACGGAAGCTGGCTCGATGCCTTCTTCGACGCCATGAGCGGGATCACGACCACCGGGCTGGCGTTGATTCAGGATCTGGACCACCTACCGGAGTCGATCAACGTATGGCGGCACACCCTTCAGTTCCTCGGCGGGCAAGGGATCGTCCTCGCCGCCCTCACGTTCTTTTCGGCATCGGGCGCGCTCAGCCTCTATCAGGCGGAAGGTCGGGAGGAACGGATCTTTCCGTCGGTGGCGTCCACCGCTCGCTTCATTTGGGTGGTCAGCGCATTCCACCTGTTCTTCGGTGTGCTGGCGCTCACCATCGACGGAGTGACCCAGCAGGGATTCCGTCTGGGCCGAGCGTTCTTCCACGCCATGACCATCTTCATGGCGGCATTCGACACCGGCGGGTTCAGTCCCCAGTCGACCAGCATCACCTATTACCACTCGGTCGCCTACGAGGTCACGGTGGGGGTCCTCATGCTCGCCGGCGCCATGAGCTTTGGTTTGCACCACGCCATCTGGCGGCGACGCAAGCGCCTACTCGCCAACCTCGAGATCCGTACCATCTTGACGACGACGAGCGTCACGTTGGTCGTCACATTCGTGGGCTTGGCGGTGACCGGAGTGTTCGACCGACCCGCTGCCCTGGTGCGCCGAGGGCTGTTCCAACTGATCTCGGCTCACTCCGGCACGGGGTTCGCCACGGTGAGCAGCACAGAACTGGGACGCTGGTCCGGTCTCGCCTTTGCGGGAATGGCGACGGCGATGGCGCTGGGCGGCATGAGCTCGTCGACGGCCGGTGGGGTCAAGAGCCTCCGGATCGGCCTCACCATCAAGGCACTTTCTGACACCGTGCGGCGAGCCCTGCTCCCCGAACACGCGGTGGTGACCAACCTGTACCACCAGTACGGACCGCAGCGGCTGGACGCCCGACTCGCGCAGTCGGTGATGGCCGTCTCGCTTCTCTATGTCGCGCTGTACCTGGCCGGAGCGGCCGTCGGGGTCGCCTACGGTTACGATCTGCAGCCCGCCCTCTTCGAGTCGGTCAGTGCCAGTGCGGCGGTTGGGCTGTCGGTCGGGATCACCTCTCCAACCATGCCGGTACTGATGAAAGTGATGATGATCGGACAGATGTGGGTAGGCCGGCTCGAGTTCGTGGCCGTCTTCGCGCTGATCGGGTTCCTGACCGCCTTGATGCGAGGCAAGTGATGGGTGCTGCGATCACGGCCGTGGCAGTGGTCTCGGTGCTGCTGCAGACCGCCGCGCAACCCGTCTCACTCTCGGACCTCGACCAGGAACCAACCCGTTGGCACGGAGCCCGGGTGGAAGTGGAGGGTGAGATCGTGGGCGACTACGGCCTTCGGACCGGGGAGATCTGGGTGCAGCTGAACGACGACCCCTACGTCGCCGAGCCGCTCCCCGAGGAGGGATCGTTCCACGGCGGCAACGTGGGTCTCGGGGTGCGACTCCCTCCCGACCTCCCGGTCACCGAGTGGGGCCCGCCGGGCGGCGATGAACACCGAGGACCGATCGTGGCGGTGGTCGGCGAGTTCCGCTACAACGATCCGCAGGCCGGTGGCGACACTTTCATCGACGCCCACACGGTGCGGCTGATCGAGCCGAGCCGCCCCATGCGTGCTCGACCGATCGACCGTGTGGCGCTCACCGCAGGCCTCCTTCTCACCGCGGCCGGCGTTGTCGTCTTCTGGCTGGCGCGGCGGAGCCGGCTCCTCCCGGCCGGGGCATCGGCTGCCGCTCGCAGGGGATTCAGGTCGCGACGAGCACCACCAGGTCATCCCGATGGATGACCTCGCCGCCGGCGTCTTCGTTCCTCCGTCCGGCTCGGGTCGAGAGCTCGACCGACGACATCCGGCTGACACCCTTGGCGATGACGCCGGCGGCATCGTCGAGTACCTCGACGGCTGATCCGGGTTGGAACGAGCCTTCGACGCGAGTGACCCCGACCGGAAGCAGCGATCGCCCGTCGTGGACGATCGCTCGGACGGCCCCGCCGTCGATGTGGATCCGACCGGCCGAGGGCTGGCCGAACGCAATCCAGAGTTTCCGGGCCGGTAGTGGTCGTGCCTGTGGTTCGACCCAGGTGCCGACCTCGCCGCCGGAGAGAACTTGCGAAATCACCGAGGCGTCGCTCGCCGGTGCGATGACCGTCGGAACCCCCGACCACGCCGCCATCCGGGCGGCGGCGATCTTGGTGGTGACTCCTCCCGACCCATGGGGACCCACCGATCCCTGACCCAACCGATCGAGCACCTCGTCGGTATGCGTCACCGCTCCCAACAGCTTGACGTCGGCGTCCAGGCGCGGATCGCCGGAGAGAAGACCCGGTGTGTCGGTCAGAATGACCAAGAGCCCGGCTCCAACGAGGTGGGACACCAGCGCGGCCAGCCGGTCGTTGTCCCCGATACGCAACTCCTCCACCGCCACGGTGTCGTTCTCGTTGACGATCGGCACGATCCGCCGCCCGATCATGGCCTGCAGCGCCTGCCGAGCATGCAGATACTGCTCGCGATCCGACAGCACGGCTTTGGTGAGGAGGACCTGGCCGGCCACGACGCCCCTGCGGGCGAACGCCGCGGTGTAGCGCTCCATCAGCCGGCCCTGGCCGACTGCCGCCGCCACCTGCAGGGCGGCGACATCGGTGGGGCGCCGATCGAGGCCCAGGACCTCGAGCCCGAACGACACGGCACCGGACGTGACGAGGACCACCCGTCTCCCGGCCTCCCACACCCCGACCACATGGTCGACGGCGGTCTCCAAGCCATCCTGACTCGGCCCACCGTCATCGACGAGGCTGGAGGAGCCGATCTTCACCACGATCGGCAGATCGGTGGGCGGTGGACGGCGCATCACTCCTCTTCCTCGCCGGCGAACCCTCCGGCGAGCCGGTCGTCGGGCACCCACTCGAACTCCAGCTCCCCGATGGTGACCGTATCGCCGGGCTGGGCTCCGGCCGCGGCGAGGGCATCGTCCACGCCAAGCCGTGCCAGTCGCCGGGCGGCGAGGTCGCCGGCCTGCGGGTTCGTGAGATCGGCGAATCGAACGGCTCGCACTGCGTCCACCCCTTCGACGAGCCAGCCATCGTCGGTCCGGTGCACCTCGAACGACTCGACCACGGGCCGATGGAGGACGAAGCCTTGACGGTCGGGCGCTCGCCGTTCGGCCCGTTCGACCACGTCCGCCAGGTGATGAAGCAGCGGCCGAAGGCCCTCACCGGTGATCGCTGAGATCTCGAAGGCGTCCGCGACCGTTCCCGTACGCGCATCGCCGAGGTCGGACTTCCCGACGACGAGCACGCGGGGTCGTTCCAACAGCTCGGGCTCGAAGGCCCCCAGCTCCCCGATCAGAATCTCGAGCTGGGCCTCGGGAGGATGCTCCACCCAAGGCGAGGGGTCCAACAACACGACCAGAACCCGCGCCCGCAGGACGTGCCGCAGGAACTCATGGCCAAGGCCTCGTCCATCTGCTGCACCCTCGATCAGCCCCGGAATATCGGCGAGGACGAACTGACGGCCGTCCACTTCGACGACTCCGAGGTTCGGTTCCAGCGTCGTGAACGGGTAGTCCGCGATCTTTGGCTTGGCAGCCGATACTCGCGAGATCAGCGTGCTCTTCCCGGCGTTGGGGAAGCCGATCAACGCCGCATCCGCCAACAGCTTCAGCTCGAGCGTGAACCACGCCTCCCGCCCGTACTCCCCTTGCTCACAGATGGAAGGGTTCCTCATTCTCGGCGAGAGGAACGCTGCGTTGCCACGGCCACCGCGCCCGCCGCGCAGGACCACGACGCGCTGTCCGCTCCGGACCAGGTCGGCGACGAGCACCCCATCGTCGTCGTACACGGAAGTACCCGGGGGAACGCTGACGACGAGATCGTCGCCGTTCCGTCCGTGTCGGAGGTCCCCCTCACCGTGCGTGCCGCTTCCGGCGCGATGATGGGGGTTTCGGCTGAGCGAGAGCAGGGTGGCCACCCGATCATCCGCTTCGACGACCACGTCGCCGCCATGCCCGCCGGAGCCGCCCACCGGCTTGCCTCTGGGCTTGCCCTTGCTGCGAGCGAAGCTGGCGACGCCGGCCCCGCCGTCGCCCGCGCGCAAACGGACTCGTACCTGGTCGACGAACATAGAAGACGGCGCGAGGCCGCGAGCTCAGTCGGAGATGATGTCGACGAGTCGGCGGTTCCGGCGCCGACCATATCGCACGGTTCCGGCGCTCAGCGCAAAGAGCGTGTCGTCGCTTCCCCGTCCGACATTGATCCCCGGATGGATCCGCGTGCCGCGCTGCCGCACGATGACGGCTCCTGCGTTGACCGTCTGGCCATCGAAGACCTTCGGACCAAGGCGTTTGGCGTGTGAGTCACGCCCGTTCTTCGAAGAACCACCGGCTTTGGTCTTGGACATCGCTCACTCCTCTTCGGACTGGCCCGCCACCTCGGTGGCGGACGGCTCGGCGCGCTTGGCCGGCTTCGACTTGGACTTCTTGGAGGAACCGTCGCCGATCGAGAGCACCTCAAGCCGGGTGTACCGCTGGCGATGACCCATCCGACGCCGGTAGCCGGTCTTGTTCTTGTACTTGAAGATGTCGATCTTCGGGCCTTTGGTCTCTCCGAGGACCCGCACGCTGACCGGCAGCTTGGCGAGGGCGTCGGCGTCGGCGATGATCGATCCGTCGTCGACGACCAGAATCGGCTGGAGCTCCACGGTCTCGTCTTCGGTGTGGAGCAGCTCGACATCGATGATGTCACCGGGGCTGACCTTGGCCTGCTTGCCGCCGGCGTTGATGATCGCGTACATGGACGAACCTCTGGGAACAGGGGGAACTTCGACAGTATACGCGGCCGGACTGCGATCCGGGAATCGAGCCGACCGACCGCTCAGTGGTCCGAGACCCTCAGTCGATGTCCTCGACGATGCCGATCGGGACCGCTTGCGTCGCCGCGTCTTCATGCAGCAAGAGGCCCCTTCCACTGCACTTGTCGCACGTCTCGGAGAAGTTCTCGAGAAGCCCCTTCGCCACGTTCTTGCGCGTCATCTCCACCAATCCGAGACTCGACACCTCGAACACCTGGGTCCGCGTCTTGTCCTTGGCGAGGGTCTCGCGAAGCCGCCGCAGCACCTGGCGTTGATGGTCTTCGACCTCCATGTCGATGAAGTCGATGACGATGATTCCGCCGATGTCACGAAGCCGCAGTTGCCGGCCGATCTCCTCGGCCGCCTCGAGATTGTTCTGAAGCACGGTCTCTTCGAGACTCGAGGAACCCACGAACCTCCCCGTGTTCACGTCGATGACCGTGAGCGCCTCGGTCCGATCGATGACGAGATGACCGCCCGATGGGAGGTACACCCGGCGATCGAGTGCCTTCCGTAGCTGGTCTTCGACGTGGTACCGCTCGAACAGCGGGAGCTGATCCTCGTATGTCGACACCTTGGCGACCAGATCCGGCGCCGTGGCGCGGAGATAGTCCACGACCTCGTTGTACGCCCGCGGGTCGTCGATGAGCATCTTGCGGAAGTCGCCGGTGAAGTGCTCGCGGATCACCCGAATCAGGAGGTCCGGCTCCTTGTAGACCAGCCGGGGGGCGCCCCCTCCGGACGAATCGCTCTGGATCTTCTCCCACGCCTTCACCAGTCGCTGGATGTCGGCCGCAATGTCTTCGGCGCTCGCATTGAGGGCCGCCGTTCGCACGATGACGCCGAACCCCTTCGGCTTGACCTCGGAGATGATCTCGCGGAGACGCTGCCGCTCTGCGTCGGGAAGCCGGCGGGAGATCCCCTGCGCGTCGCTGTCGGGAACCAGCACCAGATAGCGGCCCGGCAGTGAGGGTTGTCCGGTCAATCGGGCGCCCTTGGCTCCCATCGGGTCCTTGACCACCTGGACCAGCACCTCGTCGCCTTCAGACAGAAGCTCTTCGATGCGGGCGGTCTTCTTGGTATTGGGTGGGAGTCGCACGTCCGACACGTAGACCACGCCGTTCTTGGCGGCTCCGAAATCTACGAATGCCGCCTCCATCCCCGGCAGGACGTTCCGAACCTTCCCGAGATAGATGTTGCCGACCATCGAGGACTGGTCGGACTTGGTCACGTAGTGCTCCACCAGTACCGGACCGTCGAGGACGACGATCTGGGTTTGGTGTGGTTTGACGCGAACCAGCATCTGCTTCCGCGTCGACTCGACCGGAATGATGATCTCTTCTTCGGGACGGCCATGGGAGCGCCGCGGCTGCGGTGCCCGTGCGCGATCTCGCGAACGATTCTGCTTCGACCGTGGCTTGGGTTCCGACCTGGCGGGCTTGTCCTTCTGCCGTGTGTCGGTCTCAGCCGGGGGAAGCTCCCTGACGCGGCGAACCTCGACGCGCTGGCGACCGAAGCGTCGGACCTTCCGCTCCTCGGTGATGGTGCTGGCCTCGCCCTTGCGGATCACCTGCGGTGTCCGCTTGCGAAAGATGCTCATGTGAAGATGCTCCTGATGATTTGAACGGGTGGCCGATTCCGGCGAGTGCCCGGTGAGACCGGATGGAGAGATCGGCGGCGATTTCGACCGACGAGACCATCGCCGGGTGACGATGTCGTGTCGAAGTCGGTCGTGTCGAGATCATGGAAGTCCATCCGGTGATGGGGTGCGTGGAATGTGGTGCGTGGGATGTGGTGCAGGGCGTCCGTTTCGTTCGACGTCCGCCGAGTGGACCGGTCGGGCGGCAGAGCCACCGTCCCATCCTCGCCTCGTCGGATCGCTCGACACCTCGACGCCGATCGTTGGGACCACCGACCACTTCGACCGTCGGGCCACTCCAACCGTTTCGACTGCGTGTTTCGACTGTGAGGCCGCTCCAACCATGACCGACAACCATGATTGTGCGGCCGTGACCGGGCGATCTCGAGGAAGGGTCCAATCATCCCAGACCCGCCCAGAGGGGCGGGTGCTCCGAGAGTGTAGCAGCGGACTTCGCGGGCTCGGAAGACCCGTTCGCGCCATCCGGGGGGCCGTGGTCAGATCCCCAAGCCCGGCTGTTCGGGTTCCGATGGGTCGTAGCAGACACGGCAGCGCGCCTCGTACGCCCCCACCGCCCCCAGGACGACCAGATCGTCGGACCGAACCGTCCGCTGGGTGTAGAGCGCCGGACCGCCGCAGCGATGGCAGACCGCCAGCATCTTCGTCACGTACTCGGCCCGACCGCACAGCGTGGGGATCGGCTCGAATGGACGGCGAAGGTAATCCAGATCCAGACCCGCCACGATGACCTGCTTGCCCGCCCCCGCGAGGGCATCGCAGACGTCGACCAAACCGTCATCGAAGAACTGCGCCTCATCGACCCCCACCACCGTTGTGGTGTCAACGACTCGGCGAACCAGGTCTCCCGCGTCCTCGACGGGCTCCGCTTCCACCGTCATCGCACTGTGGGAAACCACCTCACGGCGGGCGTAGCGGTCGTCGATCTCCGGTTTGAACACCTGAACACCCAGGCGAGCGATCTTCGACCGAGTCACTCGACGGATGAGTTCCTCGCTCTTCCCCGAGAACATCGGGCCACAGACCACTTCGATCCACCCTGTGTCCGGACGGCGCATCGAGCGAGCTTATCGGCTCGTGCGAATCCGACCGACCGGGCCGGCATCCGGAACCCGATCAGACGATGTACGTCTCGCCGGGAACGGGCGATCTTCGAAGCCAGATCGAGTTGGCGATGCCAACGGCCATCGACATGGCCAGGTAGAAGGACCCGCCCTGACTCACGAACGGGAGCGGTACTCCGGTCACCGGAGCGATCCCGATCGTCATCCCGATGTTGATGAACACATGGAAGGCAATCATCGCGGCAATTCCAACGGCGACCATCGATCCGAACCGGTCGCGGGCACTGGCCGCGATCACGAGTAGTCGCCAGATGATGATGACGAACACGGCCAGCACCAGGAGACCACCGATGAAGCCGAACTGTTCGCCGACGGCGCTGAAGATGAAGTCGGTCTCCCGTTCGGGAACGGGAGTCTGGCTCCCCTCGAACAGACCTTTGCCGACGATCTGACCGGAGCCGATCGCCTGCTTGGACTGCCGGAGCTGAAACCCGATGCCCTGCGGATCGAGTTCGGGGTTGAGGAACACGGCCAACCGATTCTTCTGGTGCTCGGCCAGGAGGTCGAGTCTGATCACTGCGGTGACCAGCGTCACGCCACCGGTCAGGATCCACAGAAACTGCTTTCCGCTCAGACCGGCGGCAAACAGCATCACCAGGAGAATGAACGGAAACGTCATGGTCGTCCCGAGGTCCGGCTCCCGGAGGATCAGATACGCCGGCAACCCGAGGATGGCGGTGGCGATGGCCACGACCCGCCAGGGAAGCCCCTTCTCACCACCGGTCCGAGCCAGGAGGACGGCCACGGCGACGATGGTCACCACTTTGGCGAACTCGGCGGGTTGAAGCCCGAAGGGTCCGAGAGGAATCCAGCGCCGAGCGCCTTTGACCGGATCGAACAGGAACACCACCACCAGACCGGCGATGGTGAGGGCGTAGATGACCGGGAGGAAGTTCCGCAGCTCGCGATAGTCGAGCACGCTGAACAACAGCATGGCGATCATCCCGGCGGTGAAGAAGATCATCTGCCGCTCCATGTCCACCGACGGCAACTCCTGGTTGAGCTCTCGGGCAACCCGCGTCGCCGAATAGATCATCAGCAAGCCAAAACCGGAGAGGGCGAGAACCGCGCTGAGCAACACCATGTCGGGACGATTGCGGCGCCGCTCGGCGACCGAACTCGACAACGGTTTGGCGGTGATGGTGGCCATCAGTCCGCCAACTCCCCGGCCTGGATCGGATCGAGCTCCTCGCCCAACAGATACTGAAGCACCCGACGGGCAACCGGCGCTGCCACCGCCCCACCGCTTCCGCCTTCGTCGATGAGGATCGCCACGGCGTAGCGGGGATCGTCGATGGGCGCGACCCCCGCGAACCACGCGTGGTTGTCCTTCGACTTGACGGTCTGACCGGTTCCGGTCTTGCCGCCAACCTGGTCCAGCGACGGTCCGAAGCCTTCGAAGGCTGCCGACGCGGTCCCCCGCGTGACGACGCGGTTCATGTCCTCCAGCAACGCTCGGACGTCGCCGGGGTCGAGCTCGGCGTCGGAGATCACCTCGGACTCCGCCGAGTACACGATCTCTCCGGCCGCGTTGCGAATCTGGCCGACCACGTACGGGCGATACAGTCGCCCGCCGTTGGCGATGGCGGCGTACGACGCGGCCACCTGCAACGGGGTCGACGTGACGTCTCCCTGCCCGATCGCAGTCAGCATCAGGTCACCGCCGAACCACGGCGAAGCCGCCTCCAGACGAGCTTGATCGAGGAGCTGGGGAGCATCTTCGTCTTCAAGCTGGATCTCCTTGCGACGCTCATACAGCTGCCGGTCCGGGATCACCCCCGCTGCCTCGCCGGTCAGGTCGATTCCCGTCTCGGTTCCGAAGCCGAGCGCTCGGGCCAGGTCCTGAATGACGTTCTCCCGGGGCGTCTCCCGCCACGCCTGCCATGCTCCCAAGGCGAGGGTGTAGAAGTAGATGTTGCACGACAGCCGGAAGGCGTCGTGCTCGTCGAGGAATCCGAAGTCCTGGTCGCCGTACCAGTCGTTGAAGATCTGGGGGCTGCCGTCGTCCAGGCCCGGGAGGCGCAGCTGCCCATCGCAGTGAACGAGACGACTCGCGGGGTCGACACCTTCGATGTCCTGAGGAAAGGGGATGTTGTACTTCTGCTCGGCCATGTACGTGATCGCTTTGAAAGTCGATGCGGGGGGGTAGAGACCCGAAACCGCCAAGTTCAGAAACGCCTGGCGGTCGGCCAGCTCCTGATAGGTCACGGGATCGAGCCGCCCGACGAAGAGCGAAGGGCTGAAGCTGGGGACCGATGCCATGGCCAGAACCTGACCGGTCTGCGCGTCCAGCACCACACCGGCGCCCCGGACCGCTTCGTTCTTTGCCTCGTCGCCGAGTCCCTTCTGCCGCAAATCGCGCTTGACGTCGTTGGCCAGACGAATGCCGTCGGCGAGGGCGTTCTCGAGGACCAGCTGCAGCTCGTTGTCGGTGGTCAAGAACACCGTGTCGCCGGGCACGGGATCGATCTCCGGTCGCTGGTCGACGATCTCGGACCGCTCGACCCGATACGACACCTGCCCGGGCGTCCCTGCGAGGAACTCGTCGTAGACCCGCTCGACACCCAGCTTGCCGATGCGGGTGTCGGGGTCCAGGTCCGGATCCTCTTCGAGGTCCACCGCATCGGGCAGTCCCAAGTGGCCGATCACGTGGGCCATCGACTCGGCGGACAGGTAGACCCGCTGTGGAATCTTGGCGATCCGCACTCCGGGAAGATCGCGAACCTGCTCGGCGAGTTGGTAGGCGAGGGTCGTCTTGACTTCGGCCACGATGAATCGCCCGTTGACCCCGGCCTCCTCGTACATGGCATCGACCAGATCGGGCGGAGCGGCCAGCACGGCCGACAGCCGCTGCACCAGGTCGGCCCGCTGCTCCGGTTTGACGAGGTGCCGGTCCACGACGACGGCCGGAACGAACTTGCTCGAGGCCAGCAACACACCGTTACGGTCATAGATCTCACCCCGGGGGGCCGGCGTGTCGACCGTGACCCACGACTGAGCCAGGGAGGCCTCGGCAGCCTCGGCACCTTCGGCGATCTGGAGAAACCACAGCCGAACTCCGAGCATCGAGAAGAGCCCGAGGAACATGACGAAGAGCACCGCCAGCCTGGTCGTGAACTTCACACGAGCCTCCGCACGGGTTCGAGCAGCCGAGACACGATGGGCCATGCCGCGAGCGCCAACCCGAAGTTGAACAATGGCACGAGCATGATCCGTCTGATCGCCTCACCGATCTCGAGGGACAGCTGCGACACCAGGCTACCGACCAACACCAACAACACCACTCCCGCCAGCGACAACACACCGGCCCAAACCGCTACCGCCAGCGGTGAGTAATCGGCCCGGTCCGTCGTCCTGGTGGCTGCGAAGGCAACCACCGTCAGCACCAAGGCTCGGAGCCCGAGCGGATTGGAGCCGACCGCATCGAGCACCAAGCCGGTCGAGAACGCGGCCACGAGCAGTCCTTCCGGCCGAACCCGTAAGGCCAGCAGGATGAGAACGAGCATGGTGACGTCGGGAGCGATGCCTCCGATGTTCACCCGGCCGAGAACCGTCGTCTGGACGACCATTGCGGCAAAGAGCACGGCAGCCGTCGTGACGACACCGAAGCGATCGGTCACCCGCCGTCCCCCGAGCTCCCCTCGCTGCCGGTGTTCGCCGAATCGGCCGGCTCCTCGACGCCCGAGGCGTCGCTGGAGTCGGTGGTCGAGTCGCCGGTCTCACCGATCGGAGGACCGTCGTCCTGGGTCGGTGCTGCGGCATCTCGCGGCCAGACGACCACGACCACCGCTCGAAGCGAGCCGAGGTCGAAAAAGGGACGGACTCGGGCAGACAGCGTCTGACTCTGCGGTGACGCATCGGTGACGATCTCCCCGACCGGTATCCCCGGCGGGAACGCACCCGAGAACACCGACGTGACGACCCGGTCGCCGGCGGCAACGCGCTCCGCCTGCTCGAAGACGTCGAGGCTCATCTCGGCCAGTTCCAACTCGTCGGACCCGATCACGGCTTGGAGGATCCCGTCCTGGTCGCCGACCGTCACCGTGACTCCTTCGATGTCACCGGTGATGGGCACGACGATGGCGCTGTTGGGAAATGAATCGAGGATCCGACCGACCAGATTCCCGTTCTCGTCGACGACCGGTTGCCCCGCAAGCACTCCGTCGTCGGTTCCCCGGTCGATCCGGAAGGACTGATCGAAGCTGTCGTTGAGCCCCGTGACGTTGGCCGGTGTCGAGGCGAGGTCCGAGTCTTCGAGTTCCAGATCGAGCAGGCGCTCCAACGCATCGAGGCGCTCGAGCTGATCATCGAGTGCGGCCAGCTCTGACTCGCGTTCGGCGATCAGCGCCCGCAACGCTTCGTTCTCTCGGCGCAGACCGGCGATGTCTCCCAGACCGTCGACGAAATCCGCAACCGGGGTGACGACCGACGAGGCCAGCCGCTCCACGGGCTCGATCCCCGTGTTCGCCCATGAGCGAAAGGAACCGAGCACACCACCTCCATCGGTCCGCACGTCGAACGTCATGATCAGAAAAGCCAGCACCAGCAGCGTGACGAACAGAGGCAAACTTCGATCAGAGGGGAATTCGCGCACGGGAGAACAGGATCAGGGACGAGACGAGGACACCAGGACGTGGTGGAGTGTGTCGAACTCCTCCAGGCATTTGCCGGATCCGACCGCCACCGAGACGAGCGGTTTCGATGCCGTCACGATCGGCATGCCGGTCTCGTTGGCCAGGCGTTGATCCAATCCGGCGAGCAACGCACCGCCGCCCGTGAGCCAAATACCTCGTTCCATGATGTCGGCCGCCAGTTCCGGCGGCGTCTTGTCCAATGTGAACTTGACTGCGTCGACGATGGCCTGCGAGGGCTCATCGACGGCCTCGCGGATCTCGGGGCTGGACAAGAGGATGGTCTTCGGGAGCCCGGTGACGAGATCGCGACCGCGCACCTCGGCGGCGGGTTCGTCTGCTCGTGGCCATGCCGAGCCGATCGCCATCTTGAGCTGCTCGGCCGTCCGCTCTCCGAGCAACACGTTGTACTCCTTCTTGACCCACTCGATGACGGCTTCGTCGAGTTCGTCCCCACCGACCCGGATGGAACGGGAAACGACGATGCCCCCGAGCGAGATGACCGCCACCTCGGTGGTTCCACCTCCGATGTCGACGACCATCGACCCGGAGGGTTCGGCGATCGGCAGCCCGCAGCCGATGGCGGCCGCCATGGGTTCTTCGATCGTGTAGGCACGACGCGCACCGGCGTGATATGCCGCCTCCTCGACCGCCCGACGCTCCACCGGGGTGATGCCCGAGGGTACGCAGACGACGATCCGGGGCCGCGCCCATCGCCGACGATGCACCTTTTGGATGAAGTACCGGAGCATCTTCTCGGTGATGTCGAAGTCGGCGATCACGCCGTCTCGAAGCGGCCGAATCGCCTGGATGCTGGCCGGGGTCCGGCCGATCATCCGCTTCGCCTCCATCCCGACGGCCAGGGCCCGGTTGTTGTGGGCGTTGATGGCCACCACCGACGGCTCGTTGAGCACGATCCCTTGACCGCGCACGAACACCAAGGTGTTGGCGGTGCCCAAGTCGATGGCCATGTCCTGGCCTGCGATTGAGAAGAGACTCTCGGCCACGGGGAACTCCCGGACGGCAGCGGAGCCTGGATTCTACGTGACCGCCCACGGTTGTGCCATTCATCGACGCGGAGAGTGATGCTCGGAGCGGAGGACGCATCAAAGCCTCGCATCCGCCGTCGGGGCGACTCGCAGCCGGCTCCACCGCAGACCCGGAGCGAGGGAGACGGTTCGGCCGGGCGCTTTGCGACGAATTGCACGAGCTCGAGGTTCGTGTACCGTCCACGTCTTCCCCATTCGGCGACCGCTGTCACGCGTCGCCGGCTCCCCAACGTCACAGGAGGTCTTCCGTGACCCCCGCATCCACCTACTCTCGCCGCGCCATCCTCAAACTCGGGTTGGCGGCCGCGCTCGCACCGACGCTCCGCCCGGTTGCGGCATTCGCCGGGCCGCCGTTCCCACCGGCATTGCAGCTGACATTCCCGCAGGACGCGTTGGTCACCGAGTTCGTCGACAGTTTCGGATTCGCCCGGTCGGGCGGACGGCGGCACCAGGGCAACGACCTCATGGCCCCCAAGATGACTCCGGTCCTTGCGGCCGCCGACGGAGTCGTCACGTCGGTCGGCGAGGGAGGCTCGGCCGGACGCCGGCTGATCATCGAACACGCCGGCGGATTCGAGACCTGGTACCTGCATCTGAACAACGACACACCCGGGACCGACGACGGCGCGGGAGCGTGGTCCGACACACTTCCCTCCGGGATAGAGGAGGGCGTCGAAGTGCATGCAGGGCAGCTCATCTCCTGGGTGGGCGATTCCGGCAACGCGGAGTGGACTGGCTCCCACACCCATTTCGAACTGCACCACGCCGGGGAGGCGATCGACCCGTACCCGTACCTCGTCCCCGCCTACGCCGATGCGCGTCGCCGGGCGGTGGCGGCTCGCAACCCGTCGCGGGCTCGCCGGTTCCTACCCTGACCCAACGGATCCGTCTGGCCGAGCCGGTCTGCCGGGGGGTCGACGATCGGTCGACCTGCCCCACTCAGAACCAAATGGACAGCTCCCGCTCGGCACTCTCCGGCGAATCCGACCCATGCACCAGGTTCTCGGTGACGACCAATCCGTAGTCGCCACGAATCGTGCCCGGCGGCGCCTCGACGGGGTTGGTGGGGCCCATCAGCGTTCGGGCGACCGAGACGGCACTGAGGCCCTGCAAACGGATCGCCACCACGGGCCCCCGGGTGATGAACGCCAGCAGGTCGGGGAAGAACGGCTTCTCGACATGCTCGGCATAGTGCCGACGGGCCAGATCCTCGTCGACGCGGACCATCTTGATGTCCACGATCTCGAGACCCTTCGATTCGAACCGTTGGAGGATGGCGCCAACCAGACCTCGCTCCACCCCATCCGGCTTGATCATCACAAAAGTGGTCTGCGTGCTCATGCTGAGACCTTAGAACGTCGAGTCAACGCTCGTTCCGATCCCGCGGGGTGCCCGCCAGCAACGCGCGCACCGCTCCGACCAGGTAGAGCGATCCGGTCACCAGGACGGCACCATCTGGACCCGCCCGGTCCCTGGCCTCGTCGACCGCCGCGGCGACGGAGGTGGCCGGCGTCACCGGGATATCGAGCAGTTCGGCCAACCGCTCGGCCAGCCCGGTTGCAGGAATCGCCGCCACCGCATCGGATTCGGTGGCGATCGCATCGGACACCAAACCTCGGAGGCGCGGGTACATGTCTTGAAGCTTCTTGTCGTTCATCGCACCGGTGACCAGGACCCAGCGGATCGAGGGGAACTCTTCCCGCAGGGCAGCACCCAGCGCGGCGAACCCGTCCGGGTTGTGCGCACCGTCGAGGAGGATCAGCGGATCGGCACCCACCGGTTCCATCCGTCCGGGCGATGACATGATCTGGGCTGCTTCGCCCACAGCTGCGTCATCGAGCGGACGCCCGACCAGCGCCTCGGTCGCGGCGATCGCCACGGCGAGGTTGAGCGTCTGATGCCGGCCATGTATCGGGAGAAACAGGTCCTCGTACTCCCCTTCCACACCTTCGATGTCGACCCGCCAACCGCCGACGCTCCTGCGAGCATCGGTCACGCGGAAGTCGTGTCCATATCGATGGAGGGTTGCCTTGCGGTTGGTCGCCGTCGCGACGGCGACCGAGTCGACCTCGGGCTGGAGCGGGCCCGTCACCAGCACACCGTTGGGCTCGACGATCGCCAGTTTCTCACCGGCGATCTCCTCGAGGGTGTCACCGAGATAGCGGGTGTGCTCCAGACCGACCTCGGTCAGAACTGCGACGTCGCCGTGAAGAGCGTTGGTCGCGTCGAGCCGCCCACCCAAGCCGACCTCGACCACCGCCGCACCAACCGCTTGATCGGCGAACCAGGAGAAGGCCAGCGCCGCCGTCAGTTCGAAGTAGGTCAGATGGTGGCCCGATCGTTCCTCGTAGATGTCCGCGAACGCCTTGAGATCGACCGTGGCCTGGACGAACTGGTCCGGTGTGGCGGGAACTCCGTTGAGCGAGAAACGCTCTTCGATGCGTTCGAGGTGTGGCGAGGTGAACGTCCCCGTCGTGATGCCGTGAGCGATCAACAGCATCGTGGCCATTCGCGCCACCGACGTCTTCCCGTTGGTCCCGGCCACGTGGATGATCGGGTAAGCACCCTCGGGGTTCCCCATCAGGTCGAGAAGCCCGGTGATGCGCTCCAGGCCAGGTCGGGGTCCGTCGCCGATGTGTGCGTCGAGGTACTCGATCGCCTCCTGCCGAGTCAGGAGCATCAGGAGCCGGCGAGGGCGTCGAGTTGGTCCTGCAGCTTGGCGACCAGCCGGTCGGCCTCGGACCGCTTGCGCTCCTCCTTGGCGACCACCTCGGCCGGAGCCCGCTCGACGAACGCCGGGTTGCCGAGCTTCCGCTCTGCCTGGGCCCGGTCCTGCCGAGCGGCTTCGAGGGCCTTCTCGAGTCGCGATCGTTCTGCTTCGACATCCACGAGCCCGGCGAGTGGGATGAAGGCTTCCAGCGATCCGGCGACGATGCGGGTGTGCCCAGCTCCCGGATTCGCTGCGACGGACTCGACGTCCACCGACGCCAGGTCGCGGGCCATCTCGACCGCCCAATCCGGCAACCGTTCTTCCCCGTCGACCAGCAGGAGTGGCAAGGTCACGCGAGGCGAGATCCCCTGTTCGGCACGGAACCGACGAACCCCCGCGATCATCTCCTGCACGTCGGCCATCGCGTCCGGGCCGGCATAGGCGGGAGGTTCGGGCCAGTCCGCCGCGGCGAGGAGCCCGTCTCCGATCAACTCGCCCCACAGTTCCTCGGTGAGGAATGGAATGGCCGGGTGGAAGAGCTTCAACAGGTCCCGGACCACCACCCCGAGCGTCGCGTTGGTCACATCTCGTCGATGCTCGTCGGCAAGCTCGGTCTTGGCGATCTCCAAGTACCAGTCGAACACCTCGGACCAGGCGAAGGCGTAGAGCATCGAGAACGCATCGGAGAACCGGTACTGATCGCACAGGTCGTCGAAGCGCTCGGTGACCTCGCCCAGCCGGCCCAGAATCCACGATCCGGGTGGGGTGGGTTCCTCCGGATAGCCACCCACCGGAGGGATCGATCCGGCCTCGACGGATCGGAGCACGAACCGGACGGCGTTCCAGAGCTTGTTCCCGAACCGGCGGGCGCCCGCCACCCAATCCGGGTCGAACGGCACGTCCTGGCCTGGATTGGCGGCCTGCAGCAACGCCAGGCGAAGAGGGTCCGCTCCGTACTCGTCGGCGATGTCGACGGGGTCGATGGTGTTACCGCGAGACTTCGACATCTTCTCGCCCCGGGCATCACGAACCAGACCATGGATGATCGTTTGACGGAACGGCACCTCGTCCATGAAGTGCATCCCCATCTTCATCATCCGAGCCACCCAGAAGAAGATGATGTCGAAACCGGTGATCAGGATGGCGTTGGGATAGAAGCGATTGAGATCGTCGGTCTCGTCCGGCCATCCCAGCGTCGAGAACGGCCAGAGCGCGGACGAGAACCAGGTGTCGAGCACATCGGGATCTTGTTGGAGCTCGCCGGCTCCGCAGGTTGCGCACTCCGTCGGACCCTGACGGGCCACGGTGACGTGTCCGTCCGGGCAATACCAGGCGGGAATCCGATGGCCCCACCAGATCTGTCGGCTGATCGTCCAGTCGCGGATGTTCTCCATCCAATGGAAGTAGGTCTTCTCCCAATGCTCCGGGATGAACTCGTTGTCACCGCTCCGCACCGCTTCGATGGCCGGCACCGCCAGCGGTTCGGCCCGGACGAACCACTGATCCGACAAGCGGGGTTCGACCACCGTCCCGCACCGGTAGCAGTGTCCTACCGAGTGCTCGTGTTCTTCGACCGAGACCAGCAGACCGGCTTCCTCGAGGGCGGCGACCACCGCTTCCCGCGCTTCGAATCGATCCATGCCCTCGAAGCGGGAACCTCCTTCCGGCGTCACCCTGGCGAGGGCGTCGAGGACGACCACCGTGTCGAGGCCGTGGCGGGCTCCGATCTCGAAGTCGGTGGCGTCGTGGGCGGGCGTCACTTTCACGGCGCCGGAGCCGAATGACTGATCGACGACATCATCGGCCACCACCGGAATGCGACGATCGACGAGTGGAAGCACGACTTCGGAGCCGATGAGATCCACATAGCGACCGTCGGAAGGGTGCACGGCGACGCCGGTGTCCCCGAGCATGGTCTCGGGTCGAGTGGTGGCGACCACCACCCCCTCGCCTCCGTCGGCGGCCGGATAACGGATGTGAGTCAGTGTTCCCTGTTCCTGCTCGTGTTCGACCTCGATGTCGGCGAGCGCCGTCTCGCACCGCGGACACCAGTTGATGATGCGGTTGCCCCGATAGATCAGATCGTCCTCGTAGAGCCGGACGAACACTTCCCGCACTGCGGTCGAGAGCCCGTCGTCCATGGTGAAGCGCTCCCGAGACCAGTCCACCGAGCCACCGAGCCGGCGGATCTGGTCGTTGATGCGGTTCCCATAGCGACGCCGCCATTCCCAGATCTGCTCGACGAATCGCTCGCGTCCGAGGTCGAATCTCGTGAGGCCCTCCTCGGCGAGGTCTCGTTCGACCACGTTCTGGGTGGCGATGCCGGCGTGGTCGGTCCCGGGCAGCCAGAGCACCGAGTCGCCTCGCATGCGTCTTCTTCGGGCGATGGCGTCGTGGATGGAGTGGTTCAGCGCATGGCCGAGATGCAGCGATCCGGTGACGTTCGGCGGCGGAATGACCATACAGAATGGTTCGCCGTCCGGTCGGTGCTCGGGGCGGAACACGCCCGATTGCTCCCAAATCGGATACCACCGAGCTTCGATCTCACTGGGTTCGTACGTCGGGTTCATCCACTCGCTCGAAGAAGAAGGGTCCCGGAGCTTACCGGGACCCTTCGGGCACTTCGACGAGGTTCGGTCGACCGTCAGTCGCGGGACCACTCTCCCACACTCGTGGTGCGGTCAACCGAGGCGGTCTGGCGAGCCGCCAGGATCACCAGGCCGCCCGACACCAGGATCAGCAGTCCGACGAGGGCCGCCAACTCGGTGTTGACGCCGGTGAACGGCAACGTGCTGGCCGTCACGATGGGGACGGTCGTCGTCGTCACCGCGGCGATGGTGGTGGCAGGTCCCTCCGTGGTGGTCGTGATCGGATCGGCCGACGTCGTCGTCGTGTCCGCCACTGTGGTGACCGGCGCCACCGAGGTGCTCGGCGCCACCATGGTGGTGGTCGTCTCCTCCACCGTGGTCGACGGCTCCTTGCTCACCGTCGTCGTCGGCTCCTGCGCAACCGTCGTCGTCGGCTCCTGGGCAACCGTCGTCGTGGTCTCCTCCACCGTGGTCGACGGCTCCTTGCTCACCGTCGTCGTCGGCTCCTGGGCAACCGTCGTCGTGGTCTCCTCCACCGTGGTCGACGGCTCCTTGCTCACCGTCGTCGTCGGCTCCTGCGCAACGGTCGTGCTGGTCTCCTGAAACGTGGTGGAGCTGTCGTCGATGATCGTCGTCGTGGGCTCGTGCTTCTCGGTGGTTGTGGTTTCCTTCTGCGGCGAGGTGAAGCACACGGTGATGTGCGAGAGTTTGTCCGGGAAGGAGAACGTCGCCGATTGCCCGGTCGCCCACGATCCCTCGTACGTGGCATCGTTCACCCCTCCACCGGTCTTGAACACCACGCGAAACACAGTGTTCGAGTGGTTGTTCGTGAGCGTGATGCTGTCGCCGGGATCGGTGTGGGAGACGGCTCCGGAACCGACGTTGCTCTCGACGCCGGCCGGAATTCCATCCTCGACCTCGAGCTTCCAGTACTCCCCGTTCCACTCCGGCGAGTTGCACTCAACCGATGGTGGATTTCCCATGGCCTGGCCCGGCGCAGCTCCCGTGACCATCGCCACCGCCCAGATGAGCATGAAGCAGATCACGGCGCCCGCCAAGCGCCTCGACGCGATCGACGTCGTCATTGTTGTTCGCCTTCCCGTGGATGTGCCCAACGTGTCCACTGGGGAGGGCCGGTCTCACCACTACGCTCGCCGCCGCCCTAGGTGACCGATTTGTCGGCCGGCGGGTCGCTGCGCTCCCTTTGTCTTCCCCACGAACTCACCATGTGTGGCGAGTTCGTCACTCTGAGTGTATACCCGGAGTGTCGGTTGGCAATCACAAATGCGTGAATTACACATCCGTCATTCAAGTGCCCGGCCCATCGACGACCATGAGTCACCCGACTCATCGTGGGCAGCGGCCATTGTGGGCGGCGACCATTGCGGGCGGCGGTGCATGGGACGGGAGCGATCGATCGGGCAGCATGCCCGACTCGGCGCACGCCTCAGGAGGACCCGCCGACGGGACCTCGATCAGTCGCGGGACCAGTCTCCCAACGGATCGGAGCCGTCGACCCCACCGCGAGGCCGGCGGGTCGAGGTGAGAATGACCGCGCCCGCACCAAGCGTCATCAAGCCGATGAAGGCGGTCGTCTGCATCTCGAATCCGGTGAACGGCAAGGTCTGAGCGGGGACGGTGCTGATCGTGGTCGTCGGGGCGGCCGATGACGACGTTTCGATCGGGACCGTGGACGTCTGGCCGGCGGTGGTCGTCGTATCGCCTCCGGTGGTTTCGGGGGTCGAGTCGCTGGTCGTCACCCCGACGGTGGTGGTGGTGCCTTCTCCCACGGTGGTGGGGGTGGACACGGTGGTCGTCACCTCGACGGAGGTCGTCGTCTCGGCGCCGGTGGTCGACGTTTCGTTGGCGGTGGTGGTGGTCTCCTCGATGGTCGAGGAGGTCCCCTCGCCAACCGTCGTCGTCGGGCCCTCCGTCGTGGTGGTCGTCTCCTCGACGGTCGTCGTCGGCTGGACTGCCGTCGTGGTCGTCTCGTCGACGGTCGTCGTCGGCCGGCCGTCGGTCGTCGTGGTATCTCCGACAGTCGTCGTCGTGTCTCCCAGAGTCGTCGTCGTCTCGTCGACGGTCGTCGTCGGCTGCTTGTCGGTAGTGGTCGTGTCTCCGGCGGTGGTCGTCGTCTCGCACGGGCCGAAGGTCACTGTCGTCTGGTCGCAGACCGTCGTCGTGGTCTCGCCGACCGTCGTCGAGGGCCCCTTGTCATCGGTCGTGGTCGTCTCGCCCACCGTGGTCTCGGGGGCTTTGTCACATCCCAGCGGGAGGATCGCCACCTGCACCGATCGCTGATCACCGGGTGGTGCTCCGTTGTCCCAGTTTCCTTCGGCGATGGCGGTCAGCGTGACCGTCGAGTCCGCCCAGTCCCGCGCATCGACGGAGCCGGAGAACCCGTACCCGTTCTCTGCGTTGTAGGCACCCTCGCCGACCCGCGTGCCGTTGACATAGATTCCGATGAGGGGATTGGCACTCCCCGGGGCGCCATCGGTTCGCCATGACACCGAGCGATACTCGAGCACCGGCACGTCCTCCACACACACGGAACGGCCCTCGATCTCCGGATGATGGGCGAATGCCGCGGGTGCTCCAAGCACCAACGCGATCGCCCAAGTGATCAGAAGGCCAACGACCACACCGGCCGTTCGCCTCGTCGCGCCCTGTCCCATGCTCTCGATGCCCTTCCTGTGTCAGTCCTACCGGCTTGTCGCCCGCCTCGAATGGCACTGCGGCCACTCGTGGGGGTCGCTGCTGTGCGGATTCGCCTGCGATCCGGCGGGCCACCGAACCACTGGACACCGACCACTCCCCGGTCTCCGCGCCGCTCCTAACGTACCAACGAATGGGAAGAATGGTGACCCATCCTTCCAACCCTCCGTCGCCACGTTAGCGAGTTGTGGGGACGCCGAGGGAGTTCCTCCGGCCGGGGCCGGCCGCCGCTCACGCAGAGCGTTCCTGAGGGGTTGTGTCGTCCGCCGGTACGAGCGTCGGATTGACGCGCTCTGCCACCACATCCTCATCGATGATGACGCTGGCCACATCGTCGCGCGAAGGCACGTCGAACATCGTGTTGAGCAGCACCTCCTCGAGAATCGCCCGAAGTCCCCGAGCTCCGGTGCTGCGGAGAATGGCCTGGTCGGCGATCGCCTCGAGCGCGGCCTCGGTGAACTCCAGCGACACCCCGTCCATGTCGAGCATCCGGGCGTACTGTCGAGTCAGCGCGTTGCGCGGCTCGGTCAGGATCTTGATCAGCGCCGCCCGGTCGAGGTCTTCGACGGTGGCGACGACGGGGAGCCGGCCGATGAACTCCGGGATGAGTCCGAACTTCATCAGATCCTCGGGGAGCACCTGCGACAGCAGCTCCGCCTGTCGGACGTCCTTCCTCGAGCGGATCTCGGCCCCGAAGCCCACCTGCTTGCGGCCAACTCGCTGGCCGATGATCTCGTCGAGACCGGCGAAGGCCCCTCCGCAGACGAAGAGCACATTCGACGTGTCGATCTGGATGAACTCCTGATGCGGGTGTTTCCGGCCCCCTTGCGGAGGTACGCTCGCCACCGTCCCTTCGAGAATCTTCAGCAGGGCTTGCTGGACGCCCTCGCCGGAGACGTCCCGTGTGATCGAGGGGTTCTCCGCCTTGCGAGCGATCTTGTCGATCTCGTCGATGTAGACGATCCCCTGCTCGGCTCGCTTGACGTCGTAATCGGCGGCCTGAATGAGCTTGAGGAGAATGTTCTCGACGTCCTCCCCGACGTATCCGGCCTCGGTGAGGGCCGTGGCATCGGCGATGGCAAATGGGACGTTCAGCTGGCGGGCGAGGGTCTGGGCCAGCAGCGTCTTTCCCGAGCCGGTCGGGCCGACCAGCAGGATGTTCGACTTCTGAAGCTCTACATCGTCGGTCCGCTGGTCGGTCGATCGGATCCGCTTGTAGTGGTTGTAGACGGCCACCGCCAATGCCTTCTTGGCGGCGTCCTGCCCCACCACGTAGGCGTCCAGGTACTCGCGGATCTCGATCGGCTTGGGCAACTCGGCGAAACCGACCTCATCGGGCGATGCCAGCTCCTCTTCGATGATCTCATTGCAGAGCTCGATGCACTCGTCGCAGATGTACACGCCCGGTCCGGCGATGAGCTTCTTGACCTGCCGCTGTGACTTCCCGCAGAAGCTGCACTTCAGCAGATCACCGCTCTCGCTGAATTTCGCCATTCGACCTCCCAGTCGGTGGGTGGGCTCAGGTGGAGGCTACCGCGGACAACTCACGTCGCGTGAGAATTGCATCGACCACACCATATTCCTTGGCGGCGTCGGCCAGCATCCAATAGTCACGCTCTGTGTCGGCGGCCACCTTCTCGTAGTCCTGTCCGGTGTGCTCGGCGAGGATGTGGTTCAGCTGTTCCCGCATCTCGATGATCAGCTTCGCCTGGATCTCGATGTCGGTCGCCTGACCCTGTGCGCCGCCGTGAGGCTGATGGAGCATGACTCGGGCGTGGGGCAGGGCGAACCGCTTCCCGGGTGCTCCGCCGGCGAGGATGACGGCCGCGGCCGAAGCCGCCATTCCCATGCAGACCGTATTCACCTCGGGACGGATGTACTGCATCGTGTCGTAGATCGCGAACAGCGAGGTGATCGACCCTCCGGGGGAGTTGATGTACAGCCAGACGTCTTTGTCCGGTTCCTCGGACTCGAGATGCAACAACTGCGCCATGATGAGATTGGCGACCGTGTCGTCGATGGGCGTCCCGAGAAAGATGATGCGGTCCTTCAGAAGCCGGGAGTAGATGTCGTATGTTCGCTCGCCCCGACTGGTCTGTTCGGTGACATACGGAACCATGTAGTTCTGTGGGCTCATGGGAGTCGTTCTCCTGTCGTGGATTCAGGCTTCTGGTTCAGCGGGGGTATCGATCCCATCCTCATACTCGACGATCGCCGCAGCTTCGTCCAGGGTGTCATCGGTCCCCGCGAGGGGGATTCCTTGCGCCACCGGGCCGGAGGTTTCCTCGGCCACGACGTCGGCGACCGCGATGTCGGCCGGCGGGACGGATGTGGAGGAATCCGGCAGACCTGTCTCCTCTTCGATCTCGAGGTCAAGGATCTCGCCGTCCGCGTCGACGGCGGTCGCCTCGGCCAGCACCTTCTCCAGTGCCTTGTTCCTGAGGATATCACCGGTGATCGACTCCAATCCTCCCGACGCCGTCAAGCGGTTGCGTATGTCGGTGGATTCTTCGTTCGGAAAGAGCGCCGAGACGACCGCCGCGAGCTCGTCTTCCTCGACGGCGATACCCTCGGATTCGGCGACGGCCTCGAGAAGCAACCGGGTTCGGATGCCTCGATCGGCCTGTGCCCGTACATCGTCGACGAACTGGTCCTGGTCGATCCCGGAGGCCGCCAGGTAGTCGGCCAGCTCGATGTCCTCCCGCTCCAGGCGGTGCACGAAGCGATGGACGATGTCTTCCATCTCAGACCGGACCAGAGCCTCCGGAAGATCGAGCTCGACCTGGTCGACCAGCTCGTCCAGCGCCTTGACCCGAAAATCGCGCGCGGCAGCCTCGCGCTTGAGGGCCCGCATCCGCTCCTCCAGATTCACCTCCAGCTCCGACACCGACGCGAACTCGGAGACCTCCTCCACCCATTCGTCGGTCAACTCGGGGAGCGCCATCCGCCTGACCTGGGTGACGTCGACCGTGAACGACACGGAACGACCGGCGGCGTCGCCAAAACCCTCCGGAAGGACACCATCGAAAGACTGCGACTCACCAGCCGCCGCTCCGACGAGAACCTCGTCGATCCCCTCCAGAAATCCGCCCGATCCGACCTCGTACACGAGCTGGCTGGCTCGGGCTTCGGGGACGTCCTCTCCCCGATCGCTCGCCGCGATGTCGATCGTCACGTAGTCACCGATCGAGGCCACGCCGTCGTGGTCGTCCAACACACCGAACTGCCGTCGCATCCGATCGATCTGGTCGGTCAACTCTTCGTCGGTCACCTCCGGAGACATCACCTCGACCGTGCGCTCGCGATGATCGGGAACCGAGTCGAGGGTCGGCCAGAGCGTCACCCGCACCTTGACGTCCACACCGTCCTCGCCGTCGTCCAACGATTCGAGCGCCGGAGCGACCGCCGGCTCCAACTCCGCCTCGCCGAGCGCAGATGCAACCCGAGCAGGGAGGAGGTCATCGATCGTCTCGGCTCGCAGTCGAGCCGCACCAACCGTCCGTTCCACGATCGGCTTTGGAGCCTTGCCGGGCCGAAAGCCGGCGATCTTGAGGTCTTTCGAGATTCGCCGTGCCGTGGAGGTCTTGGCACTGTCGATCTCCTGTTCGCTGACCGAGAAGGCGATCAGCTTCTCGTATGGTCCAGCGTCTTCCACGGTGACGGTCACGGTTCCTCCAGCGACGGGGTGTTGAGGGTCGGGGGTTCCGGCTTGATTGAACCGGATCGATTGGACTGGTTTGATTCAACAGGTCGGGTGCGAGCACCTTCGACCGACGGCACCGGTGACTCCTGCAGAGCGGGCGACCTCGGTGCTGTCGGTTCGATTGTCGAGTCGATCGTGAGATCGATTCGGGGTGGGGTGACCGAGGGGACTTGAACCCCCGACCTCCAGGGCCACAACCTGGCGCTCTAACCGGACTGAGCTACGGCCACCATGATCGTTCGTGCCTTGCGGCGATGAATTGTTGCTATCGAACCGCTCCGTGGAGGATTCGCTGATCGGCTCGCGCCCTCGGGAGGATTCGAACCCCCGACCAAGAGCTTAGAAGGCTCCTGCTCTGTCCACTGAGCTACGAGGGCCGGCGCGGTGGGCATTCTCCCGGCCCGAGGCCGACGATCCACCGCCTGGAGCGGGTGAAGGGAATCGAACCCTCACGACCAGCTTGGAAGGCTGGGGCTCTACCATTGAGCTACACCCGCGTCGCCGAAAGGCTAGTGGACCGCCACCACATCGATGCCGGCTCACCGGCAGCAGCCATCGGTGCGGGCGAGAGGACTCGAACCTCCACGGGCAGTGCCCACTGGGACCTAAACCCAGCGCGTCTTCCAGTTCCGCCACACCCGCCGGAGTCAGATCGACGGCGATGGTCCTCGCCGATCGAGCGACGACCGGAGGTTGGTGGGTCGCCAGGGATTCGAACCCTGAACCTGCGGATTAAGAGTCCGTTGCTCTGCCAGGTTGAGCTAGCGACCCGGCGAGGATTCTACTCCCGGCGCCGAGTCGGCCGGCAAGCCCGAATATCGCCAGGTGGATTCCGGTGTGACACAATCCCTCGTCACGGGCTGTGGCGCAGTTTGGTAGCGCACCTGCTTTGGGAGCAGGGGGTCGCCGGTTCAAATCCGGCCAGCCCGACTCCTCACCCGAGCCGCGCGGCCAGCGCCCGAATGGCCAGGCCGCGATGCGAGATCCGGTTCTTCTCCGAGGTCGGGATCTCTGCCAGCGTGCGACCGTCGACCTCGAACACCGGGTCGTAGCCGAAGCCGCCAGACCCTCTCGGCTCGGCCGTTATGACCCCTTCGAGCTTTCCCTCGGCGATGACGGTCGTTCCGTCGGGGTCGACGGCAGCCATCACGGTCCGGAAGCGGGCTCGGCGATCGACCATTCCTTCCATGACGCGGAGCAAGGCACCTACATTGTCCGAGTAGGACGCATCCGGACCGGCGAAGCGAGCGGTGCGGACCCCGGGAGCGCCGTCGAGCGCGGCGACCTCGAGACCGGTGTCATCCGCCACGGCGAGAAGCCCGGTCGCATCGGCGACCGATCGCGCCTTGAGCAGCGCGTTCGCTTCGAGGGTGGAGCCCGTTTCCTCGACGTCATCCCACGACAGCCCTCGAACGATCTCGTCGACGACCCCGGCCCGGATCAGCACCGACTCGATCTCGGAGATCTTGTCGGGGTTCTTCGAAGCGATGACGAGCCGGACGGGGCCGCCGGTCACGAGGCCGTCGCCCGCCGTTGGGCGTCGACCAACTCGGCAATTCCTCGCTCGGCGAGATCGAGCATGGCATTGAGCGTCGTCCGGCTGAAGGGCTCACCTTCCGCCGTCCCCTGTACCTCGATGAGGTCGCCGCTCCCCGACATCACGACGTTGAGATCGACGTCGGCGGCTGCGTCGCTCTCGTACTCCAGATCCAAAAGCAGCTGACCGCCGACCAGACCCACCGACGTGGCCGCCACGTGGTCCCGAATCGGGTTGCGACGGACGAGGCTCCGGCGCTCGGCCCACACCACCGCGTCCCAGAGCGCCACCCACGCACCGGTGATGGCGGCCGTGCGGGTCCCACCATCGGCCTGGATGACGTCGCAATCGACTCGGACCATCGCTTCGCCCATCGCCTCCAGATCGACTGCCGCCCGGAGCGCACGACCGATCAATCGGGAGATCTCCTGCTGCCGCCCGCGGGTATACGAATCCCGCCGGATGCGGTCCTCCGAGGAACCCGGCAACATCCCGTACTCGGCCGTCACCCAGCCCCGCCCGGAGTCGCGCATCCAGCGGGGTACGTCGTCGTCGACGGACGCAGTGCACAGCACCCTGGTTCTTCCCATCTCGATGAGCACCGAACCCGGCGTGGCATCGGTGTACCCGAGGTGCATGCGGACCGGTCTCAGCTCGTCGTTGGCTCGTTCTCGCGGCATCGACCCATCCTGACAGGTCGGTCCTCGACTCACACGTCGATGACCGCTCCAGGGACGGCCAGCGTCACGGGCCGATCGAAGGTCGACTCACATTCGGCGATCGAAACCGCCGGGTCGAGGTGGGGTGGAACGTGACTGAGGACCAGCCGCTGCACCCGGCGGCTCCGGGCGATCTGGCCGGCCTCCCGGGCCGTCAGGTGGTACTCGAACGGCTGAGAGCCATCCTGGAGGGACGCCTCCGAAACCAGGACGTGTGCGCCGTCGGCCAACGCCGTCCAATCACCGGCCGGCCCGGTGTCGCCCGTATACACGAGGACCTTGCCGCCCGCCTCGAATCGGCATGCCAGGTTCGGCACGCTGTGCGTGGTCTCGGCGAAGCGGACCGTCACGTCTCCAATCGTCTCGACGGCACCGCCGACCGTTGGACGGAAGTCGAACACCTGCTCCAGGGGATGGTCGGTGTCCCCGTCGGAGCCGGCGAAGTTCCGGAGCGCCGCGATGGCGTCTGCGGTGGTGAAGACCGGGATGCGCCGACGGGTGAGCCGCCCGAACGCAAAGGCGTGGTAGGCCGACAACAGATCGATCGAGTGGTCGGGATGACGATGCGAGACGATCACCGCGTCCAGGTCGTCGGGATCCAACTCCGACCACAAGGCGGCGAAGGTGCACGGTCCGGCGTCCAGCCAGACACGAACCGGTCCGTGCTCGACCACGAAGCCGGAGCCCGGCCGGCCGGGTGACGGGTAGGTCCCGTTCGCTCCGAGGACACGTAATCGCATGGCGACGGAGTCTATGGGGTTCATCGAACCCCACGGCTCATGGCGCCAATCGCTCGCGAATCCATTCGTCGCCGGCCCATCGATAGGCCACCCGATCGTGACGCCGGCTCTCTCTCCCCTGCCAGAACTCGAAGCGGTCGGGCGTGACCCGGTATCCGCCCCAGTGACGGGGGCGTTCGGGCGCCCCGGTGGCGGCGACCTCGGCGATGCGCTGCTCCAGCCACACCCGATCCGGGATGACGGAACTCTGGGGAGAGGCGACCGCCGCGATACGAGCCTCGAGCGGCCGTGTCGCAAAGTAGACGTCAGAGACCGCTTCCTCGACCTCCGTGACCGAGCCCTCGATCCGCACCTGTCGGTGCGTCTCCGGCCAGTAGAAGCACAATGCCGCCTGCGGGTTGGTGGCGAGCTCTCGACCCTTGGCGCTCATCCGGTTGGTGAAGAACACGAAGCCCGACTCGTCGAAGTCCTTCAGCAACACGACGCGGGCCGCCGGTCGCCCGTCGGCTCCTGCGGTCGCGAGAACCATCGCGTTCGGCTCGCTTCCGACGACGGCCGCGGCTTGGTCGAACCAGGCTCGAAACTGGGTCACCGGGTTCGGATCGGTGTCGCGGATGCCGAACGGTTCGGCCTCGTAGTCGCGGCGATATCTGTCCACTCGAGTGACGCTACTCCGCGATCCGGGTTCACCGGTTCGATCACGTCGGAGCCGAGATAGCCTGCGTCCCGTGCGAGATCCATCCGCGAAACTGCCCACGATGGTGGCCCGGGCTCTCGCCCGGCGGTGTCCGCGCTGCGGCGCCGGTCGGTTCTTCCGCCGATGGGCGATGGTGGCCGACGCCTGCGAATCGTGTGGGTTCGCGTTCGAGCGCGAGTCCGGTTACTGGGTGGGCGCCATGATCATCGGGACCACCGTCACCTTCGCGGCGATGCTGGCCGTGTTCGTCGGTGGCTGGGTCCTGTTCTGGCCGACCCCTCCCTGGACCGGAATCCTGGTGGTGACGTCGATCGTGGCGCTCACCACGCCGGTTCTGTTCTATCCCTGGTCGAAGTCGATCTGGTCGGCAGTCGAGCTGTCGTATCACCCGCTGGAACCGGCCGAACGGGAAGCGGCCCGGGAACGAGCCGGCCACTGATCCCTCACATTCGCTTGGCGACCTCGTCCAGCATCACCTCGGTGGCTCCTCCACCGATCGAATGGATCCGGGCGTCGCGGTACATCCGCTCGATGGCGGTCTCCGAGATATATCCCATCCCACCGTGGAACTGGACGCAGTCATACATCAGCCGGTTCGTCAGTTCTCCGACGAACGCCTTGACCTTGGATACGGCTGCGACGGCGTCGTGTCCGCTCTCGCGGAGCCATGCGGCGTGATAGGTGAGCGTCCGAGCGGCATCGAGTTCGGCGGCTCGAGTCGCCAACCGCTGGCGAACCGCCTGCTTCTCCCACAACGGAGCTCCGAACGCCCGCCGCTCTCTGACGTGCGACACCGTCAGCTCGAGCGCCCGGGCCATCTCACCCAAAGCCATCCCGGCCAAGACCAATCGCTCGTTCTGGAAGTTGTTCATGATCGCGTAGAAGCCGTGATTGACCTCGCCGATCACATGGGTGTCCGGAACCCAGCAGTCGGCGAACACCAGCTCAGCGGTGTCGGAGGAGCGCCATCCCATCTTGTCGAGTGATCGGCTCACGGTGAAACCGTCCATCTCCTTCTCGACCGCCAAGATCGAGATACTCCGCGACGAGCGGGCGTCCGGATCGGTCTTTGCGGCCACGAACACCAGGTCTGCCGAGACACCGTTGGTGATGAACATCTTCGTGCCGTTGAGAATCCACCCTTCACCATCCCGACGGGCCGAAGTGCGAATCGAACCGACGTCGGACCCGGCATCCGGTTCGGTCACCGCAATCGCGGTCAGGATCGAGCCGGAGAGGAGGTCCGGAACCCAACGGTCGAGTTGTACATCGGAGCCGTAGTTGAGGAGATATGGCATGGCCAGATCGGTGTGGACGAGGGCGGTCGCCGAGAATCCCCCGAACGTCGATCGTCCGAGCTCTTCGGCCAGAACCAGTGACGCCAGCTCCCCCAGACCGAGACCACCGTGGGATTCGGGAACGCGCAGCGCGAAGAACCCGAGATCACCCATTTGGCGGAGTACCTCGCGCGGGACGGACCCAGCACGCTCCCATTCCTCGGCGCGGGGGACGATCTGCTCCTCCACGAACCGTCGCGCCTGGGCACGGATGGCTGCAAGATCGTCTGACTCATAGATCAGCTTCATGCCCGAGACGCTACCGGCTCCTGATCGACGGCAAGAACTGCGGGAGGCTGGGAGGGAAGCCGGATCACGAACTCCGCCCCGGGTGCAGCTCGGCGATAAACGACGTCGCCGCCATTGAGCTGTGCGAGGCGCTTCACGATGTTGAGGCCGAGCCCCACGCCAACCGGGCGACGGCCGGACACCGAGCTGCCCTCCTCGAAGGCTCCGAAGAGCCGCTGTTCCATGTCCGGAGACACACCGGCCCCGTGGTCACGGACGGAGACCTCGAAGACCGCGCCGTCCGCACGACCAGAAACGACGACCGGTGCCTCTCCGTATTTGTGCGCGTTGGAGAGGAGGTTGGAGACGATCCGTTCGAAGTGGAAGCGATCGGCGACGAGGACGGCTTCGGTGTCGACGTGGTTCTCGACGCCGGCGGCGAGTTCCCCGAGTTCTTCGATGACCATGTCGACGGTGGCGGCCAGCGGAACGACTTGAGGAAAGGCCCGGAGCTTCCCGCCGTCCAACCGGGCGGCGACCAGCAGGTCTCCGACCATGGCGGTCAGTCGGTTGGCGTTGGAGGTGATACGACCGAGGAGTTCGGCCTGCATCTCGGGAGGAACCCCCTCGTCGGTCAGCATCTCGGCCGATCCTCTGATGACCGTGAGCGGCGTCCGGAACTCGTGTGAGACAACGGCGAGGAAATCGTCCTTGACCCGATCCGCGGCAGTGAGCTCTTCGTTGGCGGCCCGCAGCTCCACGGTCGCCTTCTCCACCATCTGCTGCGCGTGCTCCTCGCGCCGCCCGATCTGGATGACGAGCAGGGTCGTGAGTGCAGTGATTGCCAGACCAGCCAGCAGCGTGACCGTCTCGAGCGTCCAGAAAGCCCGGTTGAGGAGCCCACCCGTCTCGACCACGTCCAAAGTCCACGTCTGGCCGTACAGGTTCAGCGTGCGCTGCATGGCTGCGTCTTCGAACGGAGTGGCGGCGGGCACCGCTCCGATCATGCGTGGGCCTTCGCCCGACTCATCGACGACGCGGATCGCCAGATCGAGCCCTTCGAAGTCGAGGCCGGAGAGGAATTGCTGTCCTCGAATCACGGTCGACACCCATCCGTGGAACTCTCCATCGTCCAGTCGCTCGATCGGGACATAGATCACGACCCCCGTCTGCTCACCCGTCTCCTGGACGAGCCGAAGACCGTCGGTCATCGTCGCCAGCCCGGTGACCCGGGCGGCTTCGAGCGCTGCCCGGGCGGCAGGATTGGTGAACGTGTCAAAACCGCTGGCGGCCGCATTCACCGCTTGCGGATGCACGTACGTGATGATCCCGGCGCTGCCTTCCGGTTCCTGGGGATGAACCGAGAACGCCGGATCGGTCGAGCGAACGTCGGCCTCGAACTCCGCAAAAGTGCCCTCCGGCACATACTCGACGAGGTTGAGCCCGGTGACGACACCCAGGCTCCGGCGGTCCACGATGGAGTCGACGGCGTTCGCATAGGCCTCCGGACCGATGGCGGGATCGGCGGACACCACTGCCGCGACCGCCCTCGCAGACGTGACGATGTCGTGCAGTTCCCCGGCAACGACGTCCTCGGCCGCCTCGCTCCGATCGATCAACTCCGATTGTCGGCGGACTTCGGCGGAGGTGTGGACCGTGTACGCGGCGAGGAAAGTGAGGGCCAGTCCGGCAACGGCGACCACCGTGGCCGTTCCGCGGCTCGATGGACCGCGCCAAGCGCGTGTCGACATAAGACCATTGTCGACCTCAGCGGTGGGAATCTTGAACGGCCGATCGACTCGGCCCGCTGCTGTTCGTCGCTGCGCGATTATCGCTCAGGATCGGCCATCGACCATCCGATGAATCGATCAATGGGCGAACTGGGAGCTGGCTTCAGCCCGCGAGTGCTGCTCGTGGAGGACAACGACGACCTACGCAAGATGGGTGAGATAACCCTCGTACGGGCCGGATACCGAGTGACCAGCCTTCGGGACGGCCGCCGGGCGCTCGACCAACTCGACGACGGCCATGACGTCTATGTCTTCGATGTGATGCTGCCGTCGATCGACGGGCTGGAACTCACCCGACTCGTCCGTGCGGTCGATCCGCGTGCCGCGGTGGTGTTGATCAGCGCCCTGGGTCACCACGACGAGATCGCCCGCGGTTTGGAGGCAGGTGCGGACGCCTACCTGACCAAGCCGTATCCGCCGCAACGACTCGTCGAGAAGGTCACCGAGTTCGCACAGCGATCAACGGTTGGCTGAGCACGGCTCCTCGAACGGACACGAGCGGCACCAATCTCCCACCGTCCACGACGGGCCCAACGCATTCACGGGATGCCAGTTGGCGGCTTTGGCTGCGGCCGATCGGAGCTGCACCTCCGCCGTGTCCAGGTCTTCCCGGTCGAACACCATCCGCTGACACGCAGGCTCGGTGGGGCCGACGTGGTGAAAGTGGACGGCCACGCCGGATGGTGGCGGGGCGAACTGCGAAGCCAGCGCCACCGAGGCAGCCGCGTACAGCTCCGGCTCGAGCGCGCCCGCTCCACCCGACCGGCCGGTTCGGTGCTCGATCACCGCCGGGGTGCCATCGGCCTCGCGCCCTGTCATGTCGAGAATCCCGATCAAGGTCACGGCCACCGGCTGCCGTCGTTCCGTCCCCCTCCAATCGACGTGGAGACCGTCGGTGACGAGCGTGAGGCCGGCGGCGAGCTCGGTTTTCCGCACCTCCACCCGCTCATCGCCGATCAGCGTCCGGTGATTCGCCCACAGGCGCCGAAGCTCGGAGGCCGCCGCCGGCTCGACCCGTGCGCAGTGCGCCTCGAGCACTTCGAGTGGATCCTCGGCGAACGACGCGGCGGCGACCAGCTCGTGGAACCTGATCCCGGCCGCCGCCGCCTCGGAGGTCCCCGGCTGGTCACCGCCCGGGATCTGATGCACGGACGACCAAGCCACCCGGCGCTCACATTCGCCGATGCCACCGAGCTGTGTCTTCGACAGGGTGATCGCTCGCGTCGAGACGTAGACCCGTTCCGGAGCCAAGACGGGGTATCTCCCGCACCGGGCACTGGAGTCGCACCCGAAACACCAGCGTCCGGGACGCAACGCCGTCCGTCGGTCGGCCGCCGCGAGATCGAACAGCGCTTCGATTCTTCGGTCGGCATCGGCGGGTCGCACGATCTCCTCGGCCGCTCCGATCGACACCAGGGCATCGACGAACACCTCGTGCGGCCCCGCACCATCGGTCAGGACGGCTGCCTCGTCAGGATTGGTGGCCGCTCGTCCCGTTCGCAGCCGGACGTGCTCGATCTCGCGGCTTCGCCGAATCGAGACCGTTGGCCGGACCGTCAGCTCGATCTGGCGAGCGTGATCGAACACCGACACCGGAGGAGGATCCAGGTCGACGTCGCCGTCGTCGGCGGGGTACATCGCCGTCCAGTTGCGGAAGAGCCGGGAGACGATGTCGCGCTGGACGGGATCGAGGTCGCCGCACAAGTCGTCGATCAGCCCGTCGATACCGGGGCCGCCGGTCCCAGCCACCGAATACCAGCCGGCGATCAGCTCGCGGACCCGTTTCCACCGCTCGAGATGCCAGCGCGGGGTTGCCGCTCGACGAAGACCGGCGGGCGGGCACTGCTCCCAGCGCCGGCGCAACGCTCCCGGCTGCTCCACCAAGTATGGGGTCGCTTCCACCATCACCGCTGCAACGTAGCCGCCCCCGTCTCGGCTCCATGGAACCGTCCGCCGCTCACCGGCAAACTGGTGGCGTGCCGCTGCGCCGACAGACACTGATCCTCCTGATGCTGGTGCTCGCCCTGATTCCGCAGGGGGCCCGCAGCGGAGTCGGACGCTCCGACTCCCCCCGATTCGTCGACATCGATGACTCTCCCCACGCTCCAGCCATCGAAGCCATCGCCGACGTGGGCGTGACCCGAGGGTGCGATCCACCCGAGAACACCCGGTTCTGCCCACTGGAAGCGGTCACACGCGGCCAGATGGCGGCGTTCCTGGTTCGAGCCTTCGACCTCGCCGCCGGGCCGGTCGAGTTCACCGACACCCATCACTCGGTCTTCGTTCGAGACATCGGGGCCCTCGCATCCGCCGGGATCACACGCGGCTGCAACCCGCCCACCAACACCATGTTCTGCCCTTCACAGGTCGTGACCCGTGGACAGATGGCCGCCTTCCTCCGTCGGGCGCTCGGCCTGACGGACGGACCGGACCGGTTCGTCGACGACGAGGGCTCCGTCTTCGAGGCAGATGTCGATGCATTGGCCGCAGCCGGGATCACGGCGGGATGCAATCCACCGCGAAACGATCGGTTCTGTCCCGATGCTCCGGTCTCGCGTGCAGAGATGGCAACGTTCCTGGCGAGGGCGCGGTACCTCATTCCCCGCGTCCGGCCGGCAACATGTGCGGCGTTCCCAGCCGACGACATCTGGAACACTCCCATCGACCAACTCCCCGCCGACGAACGATCCGACGCCTACGTGGCCACCATCGGCGCCGATGCAACCCTTCACCCGGATTTCGGCGCAGGGTTCTGGCCTCCGGGCTCGTCTTCGCCGATCGGCATCCCGATCACCGTCGCCGACGGTGCCACTCCCTTGGCTCCGGTCGCCTTCACCGCGTACGGCGACGAATCCGATCCGGGCCCATATCCCATTCCCAGCGATGCGGCCATCGAGGGCGGCACAGACGGAGACGGCGACCGGCACGTGATCGTGGTCGAGCGCAGTTCCTGCACGTTGTACGAGCTCTTCGACGCATCACCCGACGAGGCCGGAGGCTGGGTGGCCGCCTCGGGTGCCGTCTTCGACCTGAAGTCTTCTGGGCTGCGACCCGACGGATGGACCAGTGCCGATGCCGCCGGACTGCCGATCTACCCCGGACTCGTCCGGTACGACGAAGTGGCCTCCGGCGAGATCGCCCATGCCCTCCGGTTCACCGCACCCGCCACCCGTGCCGCCCACGTATGGCCGGCCCGTCACCACGCCTCGCAGTCCAACGATCCGGATCGCCCGCCGATGGGCCAGCGATTCCGCCTCGAGGCCGACTTCGACATCTCGACCTTCCACCCCGACGTGCAGGTCATCCTGGCGGCGATGCAACGCTACGGCATCGTCCTGGCCGACAACGGCTCGTCGTGGTTCGTGTCGGGCGAGCCGGACCCGCGCTGGAACAACGAGACCCTGGCGGAGCTGCGGACCGTCCCCGGATCGGCCTTCGAGGCCGTCGATGTGTCCGGACTGATGGTGGACCCGGATTCAGGCCAAACCGACTGATCACAGCCGAGCATGTCGACGGCGATCGCACCCAAGGCGTCCTCGAGCCCGGCCGACACCGTTCCGAGCCGGCCGAGCCCGAGTCTTCGTATGAGTGTGTTCGGGTCGAATCTCACGACCCGGCGGCACACCCGGCTGCTTCGGCCACGGCTGCACCGCCGCCGCCGCCTCGATCCACCACCGCATGAGCGGCGGAGACCTGAACGGCCATCATTGCCATCGCGACCACGGCAACCATCACTCGTTTCCTCATCGTGGGCCCCCTTTGCTTGCCCCTGTCGGGGGCGTTTCCCCCGACACCGCCAACGTACGGAGCGGCCCGGGTCACGTCATCGGGAATGCGCCGGATTCGGATGCCTATCCCTGCCGAACGAGATCCTGGTCGACGATCGAGCACCAGGGGAGGGTCTCGCCCGCCCATCCGACGTCCCGAGAGATGGATGAACGTCGGCTTATCAGATATGATAAGTCCACGTGCAGGCAAGTCCCACACTCGAGCGAGTTCTGAAGTCCGCATCACTGCTGCAGCAGGTGGTGCCCGACGCGGTGTTGGTCGGTGGATCGGCGGCCGCGCTGCACGCCGGCCACCGGGACTCATTTGACCACGACCATGTGCTGGCGGATCTCGCCGAGCGGTATGAGACGGTGCTGGAGGCGGTCGAGGCGACGGAGGGGTGGGCAACCTCGGTTCGGGCCTCGAAGCCGCCGTTCACGATCATGGGCAGCCTGTGGGGGGTGGAGGCCGGTCTCCGCCAGATGCGCCGGAGCCGACCACTCGAGACATGCGAAGTCAGGATCGGCAGGGACGCAGTCGTCGTGGCACCGACCGCGGCCGAGGCACTCCGGGTCAAGGCTTTTCTGGTCGTCCAACGGAACGCCGTACGAGACTATCTCGACGTCGTCGGCCTCGCCGAGCATCTCGGTGTTGGGAGAGCGGTGGAGGTCCTCTCCGAGATCGACTCCTATTACCTCGACCGGTCTGGCGAAGATGGGTCGGTCTTGACTTCGCTGGTGATCGCCCTCGCCGACCCCAGCCCCCGTGACCCGGATGTGATCGACGAGCTCCCCCGCTACAAGGGCCTCGACGAGCGATACCACCGGTGGGGCGATGTCGTAGAGATCTGCCAATCGCTGGCTCTTCGGTTGGGGGGTGCGGTCTGATGCCGGTCGTATTCCGAAACGTCGACGCCTCGCCCACGGACGACGTCCGCACCTGGCCGTATGAAGCGCTCGTCACGGCCATCGATCGGGGGCTCGTCGCCGACTGGCAGCCGATCTTCGAAGAGCTGCGCCGCTCGCCCTGGGGGAAGGTTGCGCGCCGCATCGAGCGATACCTCTCCTACCGAGATGCCGACGGGGTCAGTGCCCTCTTCGGCCTCGCACTCCACCACGCCCGCAACGAAGCCGAGCAGGCGGATCGAGCCGAGGTCGCGACGCGGGTGCGGAAGGCGGTCGCCGAGTCCGGGCTGTCCAATGCCGAGTTCGCCCGCCTCGTCGGAACCAGCCCATCCCGGCTCAGCACCTACCTCGGCGGCAAGGTGACTCCCTCGGCAGCCATGCTGGTGAGAATCGAACGCATGGCTCGAACGGTGATCGCTTCGCCGACGCCCGGCTGAATAAAGAGCCGTCTTTCAGCGGGCCGCCGCCTCGGTCAGATCGTCGTGATCGAAGAGGTGGGCGTTGTGAAGAAAGCCATGGACGCTGAACGGTCGGCTCGCCTCCTTGACGTGCGGAGGGAACACCAACATCGACGCCACCGCGCCGATCAAGCAGGCGACGCCGCAGATCACGAATGCCAGTGGGAAGTTCCCGATGTCTCCCAGGCGCCCTCCGAGGATCGGAAAGATGATCCCACCGGCTCCGTACGAAAGGAAGACCCAGGGATAGTTCCGTCCCACGGCCTGATCCCCGAACTCGTCGGCGGTGAGGGCGGGGAACAGGGCGAAGTTGCCGCCGAAGTTGAAGCCGATCAGCGCCGCACCCAGGTACAGGAGCGGCTCGCTGCCCGCCATCGACGTGAACGCCATCAGGAACAGTCCCTGGGTGCCTGCCATGAGCACCACCGACCGCTTGCGACCCAATCGATCGCTCAGGATCCCCCACACGAGCCTTCCGGCACCGTTGGCGATGCTGAAGAACACCGCCATGGCCGTACCGGCGATGGCGCTCGCCTCGACCTCACCGACCCCGTTGGCCGTCAGTGCCTCGATGGGGTACAGCTTCATCAAACCGATCGACATCAGACCGGCCCCGGCGCTGACCGCGAACGTCAGCGAGATCAGGTGGAACTGTGGCGTGTTGAGCATCTGCTGCGGGCTGAATTCCTCACCGCCCGATCCGGCCGCGACCGGTGGTGGCCGGTAGCCGGCCGGTTTCCAGCCGCTCGGTGGCATCTGCATCACCGATGACCCGATCAGCGCCAGGAATGCGAAGAGGAGTCCGTAGATGACGAAGGTCGTTCCGATACCCCGCTCGACGAGCAACCCTCCCCACTCGCCGGCCAACTTGACCCACCCCAGGGCGCCGAATCCGAATCCGGCGACCGCCGCGCCGGTGATGAAGCCCTTGTGGTCGGGAAACCAGCGCATCCCCACGGCGATGGGAACGACATAGGCCAAGCCGATGCCGGCACCCCCGATCAGGCCGACCCCAACCAGGACCACCCAGAACGAGGTTCCGCCACCGATGAGACCGGCCAGCACATAGCCGACCCCCAGGGTGACGGCACCCGTGGCGGCCAGCCTGCGAGGACCCCACGACTTCAACCGGCGGCCGGCCGGCACCATGACGAGTGCGAACGCGGCCAATCCGACGGCGAAGACGATCTGGGTCTGGGTCTTGGACCATCCGGCATCCCGGAGCGCAGGCGTGAACACCGACCATGCGTAGATCGCACCGAGACAGAGTTGAATGAGAACCGCGCCGACCACCACCGGCCACCGGCGCGCGCGTATCAGGCTTTCGATCACCATGAGAACCGAACGTAGGCGTGCGCTCGCCCGACCGACAGGGCCAAAGGTCGGGCTCCCAGGGTCGTGCGACGGGAATCGGGATATGATGCCGCCACCGAATGAGACCCGTAGCCGACAACGTCCACGCGCTGGGGACCCGCGGCCACAACTTCTACGTGCTCACCGACGGCGACGAGGCCACGATCGTCGATGCCGGCTGCTCCAAGGAGTGGCCGAAGCTGCTGGCGGGACTCGACGAACTCGGCATGCCGGTCGAGGCGATCCGGGGAATCATCGCCACCCACGCCCACGCCGACCACTTCGGCTTCGCCAAGCGGGCGCACCAAGAGGGACTCGACGTGCAGGTCCACGAGGACGAGAAGTCCCGGGCGGAAGGCACCTACACCGGCCGTTTCGCGGTCTCGGCCAACGAGCTTCCGATCTTCAACCTCAAGGCACTCCGCACCTTCCTTCCGATGGTTTGGGCCGGTGTCATGCGACTCGACCACCTCGAACAGGTCGGGACGTTCTCCGACGGTCAACGGCTCGATCTTCCGGGGGGGCCGATCGCCGTCCACACGCCCGGCCACACCGAGGGCCACACCATGTTTCATCTTCCCGACGTCGGGGTGCTCTTCACCGGCGACGGGCTGATCACGATGAACCTGATCGGCCCGGGACAGGGCCCCCAGCTGATCGACGATCGGTTCAATCTCGACACCCGCCAGGCGATGCGGTCACTCGATCGCATCGTCGGCCTCGACGCAAGCCTGCTGCTTCCCGGTCATGGGCCCCCATGGTCGGGTTCTCCCACCGCGGCCGTGGCCATCGCCCGCGGCGAACGGTGAGGGCCGGTCACCAGAGCTCGAGGCGGTGGGCGATGGCGGCCGCCTCTCCTCGACGGGCCACACCCAGCTTGGTGAGGATGTTGGACACGTGGGCACCGGCGGTCTTGGGGCTGATGAACAGCTCCCCGCCGATCTGTCGGTTGGTCATCCCCGCCGCCACCAGCCGCAGGACCTCCACCTCCCGCTCGGTGAGGCCCAGCCCGGCAACCGGATCGACATCCGGCGCCGCCGCGATGCCTGCCCGGGTGGCCAGTCGTTCCAGCTCCTCGACCTGGAGTGTCAGTCCCATCCGTCGGGCGTCGTCGAGAGACTGTCGCAACTCGTCGACCGCAGCGTGGCGGGCTCCGGCCTCCAGCAACGCCTCGGCCAGTCGGTACCGGCAGTAGCAGGCTTCCATCCGCGCCCGGATCCGTGCCCGCGCCACCAACGCCATCTGCCAGGCCTTCGGGGCGGGCTCGGTGCCGAGTCGAGTCAGCTCCGCCTGGGCCTGGATCACCGTGGCCGAGCTGCGGGGCAGCGCCGAGACGTGGGTCACAAACTCCTCGGCCCAGGCGATCGCCGGGCCGCCGGCATCCACCATCCGGGCATGGAGGAGCCCGTCGACCACCGTGCGTGGCGACACCTCGACGGGATCGAATCTTGCCCGGGCCGGCATCTCTCGCCACAACTCCTCCAGCGCTTCCAGCGGCCTGCCCCGAGCCAGCAGCAACCGACCGCGGACATCGACGAGGCTCATTCGATTCCCTTCCAACTCCGGGATGCGCGGCGTTGCGAGGTCGGCGTCGCGCAGGTGTTGCTCGGCGTCGTCGAACCGGCCCTCGAGGAGCGCGAGGTAGCCGGCGGTCTCCTGCGTGAGCCCTTCCAGCCGACCCTCGACCGGCATGCTCGGGAGCAAGCCGAGCATCCGCTTGGCACCCGGGAGATCACCCGTCTCGGCAACCCATCCGGAGCCGATTCCCGCGATGAGAAAGCAGGCCAGAAACTCCCCCGCGGAGTGGGCGCGATCGAAGGCTTCGACGGCGAGCATGGCGGCGTCCTCATATGTCCGATCACCGGCCACATTCGCCAGTGCTACCCGACACTGGAGATCGGCGATCACCGCGTAGGCCCACACCGTCCAATCCTGGGACTCCATCGCCAGGGCTCGAACCTGCGTGAAGACCTCGACGGCATCGACGGCCAGCGTGGGAGCCTCGACACCGGGCGGCGAGAGCCACGACACCTGGCCGACGGCCAGGTACGCCGGCGCCAGGACCGCCGGAGAGCCGTCGGCGGCGGCGTGCTCCACCGCCCGCTCGGCGTGGTGCAAGGCTTTCTCCATCTCGTGTCGCCACGAGAGGTTCAACGAGTGCCAGGCGTGGGCGAGCGCGTGGAGGTCCGCCGCGTCACCGGGCCGGAGCAGCGTCAGGGCGGCGGCGTTGGCTGCCCGTACCGCCCGATCGTTGGCTCGGTGGAACTCGCAGATACCCACCAGCGTGTAGGCCCGAATACGCTGCCGCCGATCGACGGTGTCGTCTTCGGCTACCGAACGGGCCAGCTCCGCGCCCCGGTCGTTCCGGCCGACTCGAAGCGCCGCCCGGGCGGTGGCCAGCGCCAGTTCGTCGGTGGCCACACCGGCTTCGTCGATGGACCGACGGCATCGCAACGCCCGCTCGTACATCGCCAACAGCTCGGACGGAGCCGCCGCCGAGGCCGTCCGGGCGATGGCATCGAGAGCGGCCGCCAGCGCTTCGGCGGGTCGTTCCGCCGCCTCCCAGTGCGCGGCCAGCTCGGCCGGATCGAAGTCGGGCCGGGACGCCAGCGTCTCCGCCACCCGCAGATGCCACTCGACCTGCTCATCGGTCAGGAGCCGCTCGATCAACGCCTGGCGGAACAGGGCGTGGCGGCAGTCGAGCCCCTCCCCGGTGTCGACGAGAACCCCCGCCTCGATCGCGGCGCGGGCGACCGCCCGAGCGGATTCCTGGCCGTCGATGCCGGCCACCGACGCCGCCACGGTCAACCGTGTCGGACGGCCACGTACCGCGACGGCGAAGGCCAGGCGCAGCGCCGACGGCTGGAGACCATCGATCCGGCGGTGCAGGAGCTCGGCCGCCGGCGGCCCCGGGGCGGCCCCACCCGCCTGGCTCTGACCGATCACCTCCTCCACCAAGAGCGGGATGCCGGCCGATCGGTCGAGCACCTGTTCTGCGTCGAGCCGATCGCCGACGCCGCGGGCTCGAAGAAGTTCGGCCACCGCCTCCTCGTCCAGCGGACCGAGCCGGACGGTGTGCGCCGTCGGAAGTCGGGCGACGTCGGCGACGAAGCCACTCGCCCGATCTCCAGGGATCAACTCGTCCTCGCGGGCCGTCACCAACAAGGCCAGTGACGCGAGGCGTTGGGTCGCCAGCACCGTGAGCAGATCCAGACTGGCCGTGTCGGCCCAATGGATGTCCTCCACGACGATCAGCAGGGGCTGCTCGGCAGCCAGGGCAGACAACCCCTCCGCCAGATGGTGGAAGAGCGCCGCCTTCGGCATCGCTTCGGCGCCGGTGAGGCCCGCCATCAGTTCGGGCTCGATCAGCCGCCGCAACGCCATCACCAGCGGTGCGTACGGAACAGACTCCGCCAGCTGGACGGCCGCACCCCACGCGATCCGATGATCGTGGTCGGCCGCCCACTCGGCCGCGGCGCCCGCCAACGTGGTCTTGCCGATTCCGGCCTGGCCGAGCAACGAGATGACCAGCGGCTCCTCGCCGGCCGAGCCGAGGGCGGCGGTGATCGCCTCGAACTCGCGGGCTCGTCCGACCATCACCGTCATCGCTCAAGCATCGCGAACCTCGGACCACCGTGCGGAGAGATTGCCGAACTCACATGGCCACAACGAGCGATATTGTCGGCGGTCAGTGGTCGCTCGAGATCTCATCGTCGTGGGACGCGGCCCGACCGCGCTGTCGGTGGCCGTCGAAGCGCGCCGGGCGGGCGTCGCCGATGTCTTGTTGCTCGTCCCGAGCCACGAAACACTCCCATCTCATGGTCCCGGACGGTTCGCGCTGTCGGTCTCGTACGGGTTTCTCGTGGACCGGATCGCCCAGCTCGATGACAGCGTGGTGATCGAGAGCACCGAGCACAGCCACCGGACGCGCTGTGCGGTGATGGTCGAACCCGGTCCGCACGGTGCCGCCGACTTCCCGGTCGCAGATCGGGTCGAAGCCCGAGTCCACGGCTCGACGGACGAGATCGATGCGGCCGACCGTGATGTGCTGGTGGTCGGCGGGGGCGACACGGTGGTGGAGGATGTCCTTCACCTCGTCGCCGCCGGAGCACGGGTCGTTCTCTCGTTCACCGGCGACCGCCATGCGCTGTCGCCCCTGGCCGCGGCCACCCTCGGCGAGCTCGAGCATTCCCGTGCCCTGACCGTGCTGTGGTCGTCCTCCCCCGATGCCGTGACGGAGGCGGACGGTTACCCCATGGTGCACTTCGATGACCGAAGGACGCCGGACCTCTCCTTCGACGACGTCGTCGTCCGACCGGACCACCGCGTGGCCGATGGAGCACCGGTCTCCGGCCGGCTTTATCGAGTCAACCCCTCCGCCCCGGCCACCGACCCCCACGGACCGGCACGGATCGTGGACTCCCTGCTGATCGACCACCCCAGACTCCCGGCAGTCCCCCGGCCGAGACCGACGCACCCGAGCCCGGCTCCCGACGTGCCGTCGTTGGGCGCCCGTCACTACAACGCCACCATCACCCACTTCGACCGATCGCACGAAGACCTCTGGGTCATTCGAGTCCGAGCCGACCAGCCCGACACGAGACATCTCCCCGGGCAGTACACCACCCTCGGCCTCGGCTATTGGGAACCGCGAGCGGATGACGCGGAGGACCGGGCCGCGGAGCGGAAGCGGATGAAGCTCATCCGCCGTTCGTACTCGATCAGCGGACGAATCTTCGACGAGGCCGGCTACCTGTGGGACCCGAGAGACCACGACGAGATCGAGTTCTACATCGTCCACGTCCGCCCCGACCCAACCCGCGTCCCGGCGTTGACCCCCCGCCTGGCGCTCAAGAACGTCGGCGATCGGGTGTACCTCGGCCCCAAGATCGCCGGTCGCTACACCTTGCGACCAGTGACCGACCCGTCCAGCGACGTCGTCTTCCTGGCCACCGGGACCGGTGAGGCTCCACACAACGCCATGATCCCGGAGTTGTTGCGCAAGGGACACCATGGCTCGATCGTTTCGGTCGTCACCGTCCGCCATCTGCGCGACCTGGGCTACCGCACCGCCCACCGTCAGTTGGAGGATCGCTTCCCGAACTACCGATACGTCGTCCTGCCCACGCGCGAACCGGGAACGGAAAAGCGCTACATCCAGGACGTCATCGCTTCCGACGGACTGGCCCAACACCTCGGGTCGCAGATGGACCCGAACCGTACGCACGTGTTTCTCTGTGGGAACCCTCGAATGATCGGCTTGCCGGACTGGCGCGACGGCGTGCCCCACTTTCCCGACGAACCGGGGGTGACCGAACAGCTGTCCGAGCGGGGCTTCGATATCGACCGGCGAGGCCACACCGGCAACGTCCACTACGAGGAGTACTGGTGATCAACGATCTCGATGCCCGGGTCGAGGCCGCCCAAAAGGCCTACGCCGACCGACATCCGTTGAGTCGACAATGGTTCGAGCGGGCGCTCCGGGTGATGCCAGGCGGCAATACCCGGAGCGTGCTGCACTTCGATCCGTTCCCCATCCGGGTCACTCGAGCAGAGACGGCGATCATTCACGACGTGGATGGTCACCAGTACGTCGATCTGGCGGGCAACTACACGGCCGGACTGTTCGGCCACTCCCCGGCCGCCATCGTCGACGCCGTGCACGGAGCCTCGGTCGCGGGATTGCCCTGGGTGCACCCCACGGGGACGAGGTTCGACTCGCCGAGCTGGTCGTCGACCGCTTCCCCTCCGTCGAACGGGTCCGCTTCACGAACTCGGGCACCGAGGCCAACCTCATGGCGCTGGCGGCCGCCCTCCATCACACCGGCCGGACCGGAGTGGTGATCTTCGATGGCGCATACCACGGCGGGGTGCTCACCTTCGGCCGGTCGGGCCGTGCGGTGAACGTTCCCCACCGGTGGCTGCCCGCCACCTACAACGATTTGGCCTCGGTGGAACGGGTCTTCGCCCGGGATGGGGACGTGGCGTGCATCCTCGTGGAACCGATGCAGGGCTCGGCCGGTGGCATCGCCGGCCGGCCGGAGTTCCTGGCAGGGCTCCGGCACCTCGCCAATGCGCATGGGGCGGTACTCATCTTCGACGAGGTCATGACGTCGCGGCTGGCACCGGGTGGGCTGCAATCCGCCGTGGAAGTGATTCCCGATCTGACGACGCTCGGGAAGTACCTCGCAGGCGGCATGAGCTTCGGCGCCTTCGGAGGCGGGGCCTCCATCATGGCCGCCTTTGACCCTTCGGCCGGCGGCGACCTGGCCCACGCCGGGACCTTCAACAACAACGTCATCACCATGGCTGCCGGCGTCGCCGCGCTGGGAGCCCTCGACGACGACACGCTGGCCGACCTCAACCGGCGGGGTGACCGCCTTCGCATGGAGCTGAACGAGACATTCGACCATCACGGGATCCCGATGTGTGCCACCGGGCTGGGTTCCATCATCGGTGTCCATCCGGTCGCCGGGCCGGTCGCGAGCATCGACGATCTCGCGACCGCGGACCGACGAGTACGCCAGATGTGGTTCTTCGCGTCCCTGGCCGCGGGCTTCTTTGTCGCGCCGCGCGGGTTCCTCGCCCTGTCGATCGAGATCACCGACGCGCAGGTGGCGGCATACCTGGACGCCGTCGCCGAATGGTGCAGCACGCTGTCGTGAGAAAAACCGTCGGCCGGGCGCGACGAGATCGGCAATGGTGGAGGTGCGGGGAATCGAACCCCGGTCCGCCGAGCCTTCCACGCCGCTTCTCCGAGCGCAGCCATCAGCGAGCGTTTCGGTGCGAGGACGCTGATGGCACGAACCCCTCGTCACCTACATCGGAATCGTCTTAGCTCGGCGTCCCGATCCCACCGAGAGCATCCTGCTTTACGACGCCCGGGTCCGGCGAGGCAGGTTCCCTCCGGTCGGACGGGCTACTACCGAGGTGTTAGCTCAGGCAGCCAGTGCGAAGTTGTCTTCGGCACTTGTTGGTTGGTTCCGGCTCTTTAACGAGGACTCCGGAGACCTCGGCTCGCTTCCGGCGCTTCGACACTCAACGTCGAAACCAGTACACCCCCAGGTGCATGAGACGAGTGTAGAGCGTTTCTCCCGTAACGGCAGCCGCTCGAATGCGACTAGGAGCCGACCATCGACAGCTACCTCGGGGGAAGAGGAAGATGCGAAAGCCTTCACGACTGTTGACACTCGCCGTCGGTTTGCTCGTTGCGACCACGGCGCTCCCGGCGCTCGCCGCACCCACCGACACGTCCTTCATCCGGGGCTACGACGACGAGATCCGGGTCCTGGTCATCGGCATCGAGGCACTCGAAGACGCCGAGCGGGCCTGCGCCGACCTCGAGGAATCCGAGGAGTCGACCGAGGTCACCCACTCCGACGACGGTGAGACCGCCACCATCAACTCGCCGGACGACGAGGTCGAGGTCGCGGACCTTTGCGAACTCGATGTCGTCGACGCCACCGGCCCCAACGGCCAGGTCAATCACGGCACGATCGTCAGCGCCTTCGTCAAGGCCCTCAAAGGCATGGAACTCCCGTTCAAGGGCAAGGGATGCCTGGTTCGTCACATCGCCCAGACCGATTGGGGGAAGGGCGACCAGCAGGTCAAGACCGGCGACGTCGAAGAATCGACCGATCCCGAGACCTCGACCGAAGAGGCAACCGTCTCCTCCGTCATGCTGGAGATCGACGAGGTCGACTGCGTTCACGGGAAGGCCGACCGTGACGAAGCGCCCGGCAAGTCCGGTGAAGCCAAGGGCCGCCAGAACAAGGCCGACCGGGACAAGGAAGATCGGGGCAACCGTCCCGAGCACGCCGGCCAAGGCCGTCCCGACCACGCCGGCAAGGGCAAGAAGTAAGCCGCAGGAGGGCGAGATCAGCGGGCCCTGCGCAGGGCCCGCTGCATCTCTCGCTTCTCCTCTCGTTCCCGAATCGAGCGACGCTTGTCGTACGCCCGTTTCCCTCGACCCAGACCCAGCTCCACCTTGGCGTGGTCGCCTTTGAAGTAGATCTTCAGCGGAATCAGGGTCAGACCCTTCTCTGCCAGCTTGGCGGCGATCTGGTCGATCTCACGCCGGTGGAGAAGCAGCTTGCGGGAGCGCTCCGGGTCGTGTCCGCCTCGATGGCTGAAGGTGTGTGGAGCGATGTACGCACCCTCGAGAAACACTTCCCCGCGCCGGACGTGTGCGAAGGAGTCCTTGAGGTTCACCTGCCCGGCTCGCAGCGACTTCACCTCGGAGCCGAGCAACTGGAGTCCGGCCTCGAACCGGTCGAGTATCTCGTAGTTGTACGTGGCGCGCCGGTTGGTGGTGACGACCTTCATCTCGACTCGACCTCCCTCCTGGCTTCTCGACTCCGGTGACCGATTCCGTCAGCCCAGGTACTTCATCGGATCGACCGGAACCGCATTCTCGCGGGTCTCGAAGTGGAGGTGGGCGCCGGTGCACAGTCCGGTACAACCCACATATCCGACCAGATCACCGCGCTGCACCTGCTGACCGGCGGAGACCGCGATCGAAGACTGGTGGGCATACAAGGTGGAGAGGCCGCCCCCGTGGTCGATGACGACCGCGTTGCCGTACCCACCATTGGGTCCCGCCAGGATCACACGTCCGCTCTCGGCCGCCGAGATCGGCGAGCCCGATGCCGCCCCGATGTCGATCCCGGCGTGCAAGCGTCGCGTCCCGAGGATGGGGTGCGTGCGGTAGCCGAACGGTGAGGTGACGCGGCCCGCCACCGGCCAACCGAGCGCGCCGGGGTTGGTGCCTCCCGAGTCCTGAGCGGCCCGGATCTCCGCCTCGATTCGCGCCGACTCGGCTTCGAGCCCGGCCATGTGGTCTTCGAAGGCTGCGATGTCCGCGGTGATACGAGCCAGCAGCCGCTGGGCCGCGGCCACATCTGCCTCGGCCTGCGCTCGCAGCTCCTCGACCTTGGCCAGCTCGGCGTCCCGCCGTTCTTTCTCCGCCGCCAACTCGACCAGAACCACCTCGACCTCGTCCGCCCGAGCGTCGATGTCGGCCTGCTGGCGCTCCTCCTCGTTCCTGAGGGCAGTGAATCGCCCAATCGCCGCTTCGGTGGCGTCGATCACGTCTCCCGAGTAGGTCATTCCGATGGCAGCGTCGGCGGTCGATTCGAAGCCCATGAACGTTGCACCCATCCCCGAGGCGGCACTCATGTACAACGCCACCGCCTGGGCTTCGAGGTGCTCGCGGCTCTGCACGAGCGACTGGCGGGTCGCGGCGATCTCGTCGGTGAGCACGGCGATCTGGTGCTGGAGATCTGCCAGGCGGGCCTCCTCCTTGGTGATGGACAACTCCACTTCGGCCACCGCCGACTCGGCGGCCGCCAACTCCCCGAGAACCTGAGTGACGTTCGCCCGGGCGGCTTCCAGCTCGGCGGCCACCGAACCGCGCTCGGCGCGGGCGGCCGAGATCTGCCCGGTCAGGTCGTCGATCTGCTGCTGGATGTCATCGAGGCGCTCCTCGGCGTCGGCGGCGGACGCATCGGGCACCGGGGTGAACCCGAACAACAAGAGCGCCACACACAGCCCGAGTGTGAGCAGGCGCCCCATCACCGCATGCCGGTTGGCTGCAATCCGCCGACGTCCGCCTCTTTGAGGTATCGGCTGAGGCCAACCAGTGAGCCGACCACGCCGGCGGCTGCGCCGAACATCACCAACAAGATGCCCCACCGCAGATAGAACGAGCCGGGCAACTGGAGCTGGACGATCTGCACCGTCTCGTTCACCCCGCCGAGGCTCTGCGCCGAGATCCAGATGGCGAGCACCGCCAGCAGCGAACCCAGCAATCCCTCGATCAACCCCTCGAGCACGAACGGCACACGGATGAACCAGTTGGAGGCCCCGACCAGCTTCATGATCGAGACCTCGTCGCGGCGGGCGTAGATCGCCATACGAATCGTATTGGCGATGAGGATCACCGCCGACACCCCGAGGATGAGGGCCAGGCCGAGACCCAAGACGTTCAGCACCTGTGACAACTGCTCCAGCCGTTCGATCTGCTCACCCAACGAGGTGACTTCCCGAACCGCCGGGTCGGCCTGGAGACGAAAGATGACAGACCGATACTCGGCGATGTCGTTCAACTCGATGCGGACGGAGGTCGGAAGGGCGGTGGGATCGATCTGGTCGATGAGCTCCGGGCGCGACGTGCCGAACAGCTCCTTGAACTCCTCGAACGCCTGGAACTTGTCGGCATAGACGACGGGGGGCTTCACCTCGTCCCACGTCTCGATCTCCTGAGCAAAGGCGAGTTGCTGATCGGACGGAAGCCCACCGGCGGCCTCGTCTTTCATCCAGGCGATGACGTGGGTCCCCTGCTGCCAGGCCAGGGTGTTCACCCGCACGAGTTCGTTGAGCACGATCGCACCGAACGCCAGGGCCAGGGAGATGAAGACGGCGAGCACCGCTCCCGAGACCACCAGGGCGTTGCGCCGGAGGTTCACCAGCGCTTCCCGCACCAGGAAGGCAATGCGAGTCATTCCGACTCCCCGTCGTCACCGTCGTCGGCCACCGGCCCGTCGGGAACGGTTGCTGGGGTGGCAGAACTCACCGGCTGGCCGGTCATCGACAACGCGTCGATGGGCGCGTCGAGGGGCGGTGCCACGCCGGGTGGTGTTGCGGCCGGCGGTGCCACGGCCGGCGGAGGGGGAAGGACCTCGGGTCCGTTCTCTCCGTCGGCGCTGGCCTGGACCGCCGCCACGTGCTGCTCATATCGCCCCGACGCCTGGTCGCGAACGATCGCACCCTGTTCGATCGCCACCACCCTGCGCTTCATCGCATCGACGATGGCGTGGTCGTGGGTCGCCATCACCACCGTGGTCCCGGCTTTGTTGATCCTGTCCAGCAAGCGCATGATGCCAACCGAGGTGTTGGGGTCGAGGTTCCCGGTCGGCTCGTCGGCCAGCAGGATCGGCGGACGGTTCACGAAGGCTCGCGCCACCGAGACCCTCTGCTGCTCACCGCCCGAGAGCTGGCGTGGCAGCCGGTCGCGCATCTCCGAAAGACCGACCAACTCCAGCACCTGTCCGACCTGCGGACCGATGACGCCCCGAGGCCGTCCGATCACCTCGAGCGCGAATGCGACGTTCTCGAAGACGGTCTTGTTGGGGAGGAGCTTGAAGTCCTGAAACACCGTCCCGATCGAGCGTCGCAGATACGGCACCTTCCAATTGGGGAGCGCCGTGATGTCCTTGCCGGCCACCCAGATCGTGCCCCGGGTCAGTGGCTCTTGGCGGAGCATCAAACGGATGAGCGTGGACTTGCCGGAGCCCGAGGCGCCGACGAGGAACACGAACTCACCCCGTTTGATGTCGAGGTCGACGTCGCGGGCGGCAACCGTGCCGCCCTCGTAGACCTTTGTCACGTTCTCCAACCGGATCATGTCTCACGCTTCCGCGTCCCGGATCCAAGTGCCCCCTCGATGCCACTCGAACCCTTGAAATCAAGCCTTGAATCCACCTTCGGGCGCGCCACATTCTGCGTCGCTCTGGCGGTCAGGCAAGCGTACCAGTGCCCCTCGGTAATTCGGATCAATCCGAGACCGCGCCGGCCGCCTCGTGACGTGCCCGGCGCCATCGGAGATACGCCTCGACGAAATCGTCGATGTCCCCGTCGAGGATCGCCGGGACGTTGCCACTCTCGTGGTTGGTGCGCAGGTCCTTGACCATCTGATACGGCTGGAGGACGTAGGAGCGAATCTGGCGGCCCCACGCCGCCTCGCTCTGTTCCCCGCGGATCTCCTGCAGCTGCGCCTCCCGCTCTTGGCGGGCCAACTCGGCGAGCTTCGACTTGAGGTGCGCCATCGCCTTCATCCGGTTCTGGAGCTGGGAACGCTCGTTCTGGCAGGAGACGACCACCCCGGTGGGGAGATGGGTGATCCGCACTGCCGAATCGGTGGTGTTGACGTGCTGGCCACCGGCACCCTGGCTCCGGTAGGTGTCGATCCGCAGCTCTTCCTCGTTGATCTCCACGTCGGCGGCATCGCCGACGTCGGGGACCACGTCGACTCCGGCGAACGACGTCTGGCGTCGGGCGTTGGAGTCGAACGGACTGATTCGGACCAACCGGTGTACGCCGCGCTCACCTTCGAGGATCCCGTAGGCACGATCTCCGTCCACCGACATCGTCACGGACTTGATTCCCGCCTCTTCTCCCTCGGTCCACTCGTCGAACGTCACCGTGAAGCCCTTCCCGGTCAGGTATCGCTCGTACATGCGAACCATCATCTCGGCCCAGTCCTGAGCATCGACGCCACCCGCCCCCGGGTAGACCGTCACGATGGCGGGGAGTTCGTCGTACTCGCCGAAGTACAACGACTCGAACTCCAACCGGTCGAGTTCCGAACCCGCCTCGGTCAGTGAGGATCGCGCCTCGGTCATCGACTCCTCGTCGCCGAACTCGATGAGCACCTCGGCGTCATCGAGTTTCGTCGTGAGGTCGTCGACCAGGCCGAGGACCGACTCGTGACGGTTGAGCCGTTGGGTGACCACTCGGGCAGCATCCGGGTCGTCCCACAGACCGGGCGAGGCCGCCTGCGCTCTCAGCTCGTCGAGCTCGGTCGCCTTCGTTTCGACGTCAAAGGAACCTCCTGGCTTCGTCGAGTCGGATACGAAGCTCGGAGAGGTAGGCGCGTGGGTCGGTGAAGTCACTCATGGGAGCGTTTGAGGGTAGTGGAAGGTCGCTCGCCCTCCGATGCCGGCCGGGCCCCGGGCGACGATCCGTTCAGGACGACCGCCCGTGACACATCTTGTACTTCTTCCCACTTCCACACGGGCATGGCTGATTCCGACCCACCTTCTCGCTGACCACTCGTTGCCTTTGCCCCTGTGGGAGAGCCTCGACCCTTGGCGGCGGGGCGGTCTCGGGCTTGGCGACCTGGACCCGGAAGAGGTATCGGACCGCATCGCGCTTCACAGATTCGACCATCTCGGTGAAGTTGTCATAGCCCTCGCGTTGATACTCCGACAGCGGATCTCGTTGCCCCATGGCTCGGAGCCCGATTCCGGCCCGGAGATAGTCCATGTCCGCCAGGTTCTCACGCCACTTGTTGTCGATCACCGTGAGCATCACGCTCCGCTCGACCTGCGAGAACACGTCGGAACCGAGTTCCTTCTCTCGGGCGGCATAGGCCTCGTGGGCGTCGTCGAGCACCCGATCGATGACATCGTCCACCGTGATGCCGGAGCCGAAGCGCTCCATCGACACGTCGACGGGGAAGAACTGGTTCAGCTCGGTGTTCAGGAGATCCCAGTCCCAGGAAGCGGGGGGACCTTCCCCGACCGAGTCATCCACCGTGTTGGCGATCACTTCCTCGAGCCAGCTCCTCGCCAGCTCCGAGGTCGCCTCGTTCCGGAGGATTCCTTCCCGCCACTCGTAGACGACTTCGCGTTGGGCGTTCATCACCTCGTCGTACTTCAACACGTTCTTCCGGATCTCGAAGTTCTGCGACTCGACCTGAGCCTGCGCACGCTCCACTGCATTCGTGATCCACTTGTGCTCGATCGGTTGATCCTCGGGCATTCGCAGCCGCTCCATCAGCGTGGCGACCCGTTCCCCCTGGAATCGACGCATGAGGTCGTCTTCGAGCGAGAGGTAGAACCGCGACTCTCCCGGGTCGCCCTGGCGACCCGACCTGCCGCGGAGCTGATTGTCGATGCGGCGGCTCTCGTGGCGCTCGGTTCCGAGCACGTAGAGTCCGCCCGCGGACTTCACCTTCTCCCGGTCGGCGGCGATCTGGCCTCCGTACTCGGCCATCAGACCAGCGAGGCGGTCGTCGTAGTCGTCGGCGTCGGGCTCGACTCCGTCGCGCACCAGCCGGAGCTTGGCGAGCGCCTCGGTGTTCCCGCCCAGCATGATGTCGACACCACGACCCGCCATGTTGGTGGCGACCGTCACCGACCCGGGCTGACCGGCCTGAGCGATGATCGTCGCCTCACGCTGATGCTGCTTGGCGTTCAGAACCTCGTGGGCGATTCCGCGCTTCTTGAGGAGGTTCGACACCAGCTCGGACTTCTCGATGGATACCGTGCCGAGCAGAACCGGTTGGCCGGCAGCATTCCGCTCGGCCACCTCGTCGACCACCGCCGTGTACTTGGCCATCTCCGTCTTGTAGACGAGGTCCGGTTGGTCCATCCGCGCGATCGGACGGTTGGTGGGTACGACCACCACCTGGAGGTCATAGATCTGGGCCAGCTCCGCCGCCTCGGTCTCGGCGGTCCCCGTCATGCCGGCCAGCTTCTCGTAGAGGCGGAAGTAATTCTGCAGCGTGATCGTCGCCAGCGTCTGTGTCTCGTCCTTGATCGCCACGCCCTCTTTGGCCTCGATGGCCTGGTGGAGACCCTCCGAGTAGCGCCTGCCTTCCAGCTTCCGACCGGTGAAGTCGTCGACGATCTTCACCTCCCCGTCTTCGACGAGGTAATCGATGTCGTCGTGGTACAGCTCCTTGGCTTTCAACGCGGTCTCGAGGTGATGCACCAGGTCGACCTGCACCTGGTCGTAGAGGTTGTCGACTCCCAGCATGTCCTCGACCGCGGCCACACCGTCCTCGTTCACGAGGACCTGACGCTTCGCCTCATCGACCTCGTAGTGCTTGTCGCGGTCGAGCATCGTGACGACCCGTGCGAACTCGTCGTAGCGGCGCGCCGAGTCCGCCACCCGACCGGAGATGATGAGCGGTGTCCGTGCCTCGTCGATGAGGATCGAATCGACCTCGTCGACGATGGCGTAGGAGTGTCCGCGCTGCACCATGTCTGCGACTCGCATCGCCATGTTGTCCCGCAGGTAGTCGAATCCGAACTCGTTGTTCGTCCCATACGTGACATCGGCCGCGTACGCCGGCCGGCGGTCGGCCGGGGCCATGCCCGACTGGATGAGGCCCACCGTGAGCCCCAGGTATCGGTGGACGCCGCCCATCCACTCGGCGTCACGAGATGCCAGGTAGTCGTTGACGGTCACGACGTGAACCCCGTCGCCGCCCAAGGCGTTCAGGTAGACGGGAAGCGTGGAGACGAGCGTCTTCCCCTCACCGGTCCTCATCTCGGCAACCATGCCCCGGTGGAGCGCTCCACCACCGACGATCTGGACGTCGTAGTGACGCTGCCCGAGGACACGCACGGCGGCCTCGCGCACTACGGCAAACGCCTCGATCGCCAGGTCGTCGAGGGTGGCGCCTCGCTCGATCTGCTCGCGAAAGGCTGGAGTCTTGGCTTGAAGGTCGTCGTCGGAGAGGGCTTGAATCTCGGGCTCGAGCGCATTGACGGCGACCGCCATCTGCTGCAGCTCTTTGAGCGCCTTGCCCTCACCGGCGCGCAGAATCTTGGTGAAGAGGGACATGTGGAGGGAATGGTACCGGAGGCGTGGGATAGGGGCGCGGCCGGGGTCGACCGCCCACCCGGGGCGAAGGCCCGTCGGGGAGCGTCCCGGGACCGACACCGGACCAGGAGGCCCGGCCTCCGACGTGCGCCCCATGAAACGGGTTCAGGATGCGGGATTCTGGTCTCCGGCGACGAGCACTACCGTCGATGGCTCACCATCCGGAGGAGCCATTGAGCAACGTCGCCGAGGCCATCGGTGCCACCAAGATCTACGGCGAGGGTGACACCGCCGTCACCGCCCTGCGCGAGGTCGACCTCAGCGTCACCCGGGGCACATTCGTCTCGATCATGGGGCCATCGGGTTCGGGGAAGTCGACGCTCATGCACTGCATGGCGGGGCTCGACCGGCTGACGTCGGGCACTGTCAGCATCGGCGAAACCGAGCTCTCGACCCTGGGTGACGACGAGTTGACCCGGCTTCGCCGAGATCGCGTTGGGTTCATCTTCCAGGCATTCAATCTCCTCCCGACCCTCACCGCCGCCGAGAACATCGAGCTGCCATCCCGGATCGCCCGCCGCGACGTGGACGCCGACTGGCGAGACCAGGTGATCGAGACCCTCGGGCTCGAGGATCGACTGGGCCACCGACCCGCCGAGTTGTCCGGCGGTCAGCAGCAACGAGTGGCAGCGGCGCGCGCCCTCGTCGCCAAGCCGGACATCGTCTTCGCCGACGAGCCGTCGGGCAATCTCGACACCACGTCCGCGGCCGAGCTACTGGGTTTCTTGCGGAAGGCGGTCGACGGCTTCGAGCAGACCATCGTCATGGTGACCCACGATCCGTCGGCGGCGGCCTTCAGCGACCGGGCGGTCTTCCTCCGGGACGGCTCGGTCGTCGGCGAGATCGGACAGCCGAACGTCGACTCCATCTTGGATGCCCTGAAGTCGCTCGAGCACTGACGTGATCCTCCTCGCTCTCCGCAACCTCTGGGACCACAAGCTCCGGACACTGCTGCTGGGTGCGGCGGTGGTTGCCGGTGTTTCGTTCGTCGTTGCCTCCTTCGTCTTCACCGACACCCTCTCGGCCGGCTTCAACTCGATCTTTTCGAACGCGGCGGTGGGCGTCGACATCGTGGTCGCGCCACCCGGCGACAGCAGTGACGATCCGTTCAGTCAGCCTCGACTCGCGGCGGAGCTCGCCGAGGAGATCGGCGCCATTCCCGGCGTCGCATCCACACGGCCGAATCTGGAGGGCTTCCTCACGCTCGTCTCCGAGGATGGAACGGTCGAGAACACCGGGTTCGGTCCACCCACCATCGGCATCTCCTGGCCGGAGGGCAGTGGGTTCTTCGAGCTCAGCTCCGGCGACGCGCCGAGTGGCCCTGGAGAGGCGGTGATGGATGTCGGCAGCGCCGCCGAGGCCGGGATCTCCATCGGAGACTCCATCGAGCTCGTCGGCCAGGGTCCGAGAGAGCGCTTCGAGATCACCGGGTTCTTCACCGTGGGTGGCTCCGACCAGGCGATCGGTCCCCAGTTCATCGCGTTCGAGTTCGGCACGGCGGCCGACCTGCTCGGATTCGAGGCCGAGGTGAGTGGGTTCGACATCTCGATCGAGCGAGACGCGGCGGTGACCGACGTCGTGGAACGCGTGGCGGACACCCTCGGCGAGCGGGCGACCGTGGTGGATGCGCAGGCCCAGGCCGAGCAGGAGGCCGCGGAGCTCGAGGAGGGCCTCGGGTTCTTCAACACCTTCCTCCTGGTCTTTGCCACCATCTCACTGATCGTCGGGGCCTTCGTCGTCTACAACGCCTTCCGCGTGGTGGTCAGCCAGCGCTCCAAAGAACTGGCCCTGCTGCGTGTCCTGGGCACCACCCGGCGCCAGCTGGTCGCGTCGGTGCTGACCGAAGCGGCCGTGGTCGGCATCCTGGCCTCGCTGGGCGGTGTGATCGCCGGGATCGGATTGGCGGTCGCGATCCGGCGCCTGCTGGAGCAACTCGGCAGCTCGCTGCCCGACGACGGGCTCATCCTCTCGCCCCGCACGTTCGGGATCGGGGTGGCGGTCGGCGTCGTCACGACGCTGGTGTCTGCGCTGATTCCTTCCCTGCGGACCGCGTCGATCACACCGATGGAGGCATTGCGAGACCAGCCGAACACCCGGCCCCGAAGGCGCTGGTGGACCGGCGTCGGCGCCGTGCTGCTCCTGGGATCGGTGTCCCTCTGTATCAAGGCGGTCACGGACGCCACCGACGGTGGTGCCTTGACCGGAGAGACGGGTCCCCTGGTGATGGCGGGTGCCGGAGCGTTCGGATGCTTCGTGGCCGTCATCCTGTTGTCGCGGGCACTCGTCAAACCTCTCGTCGGCCTGCTCGGACGACCCGGCAACTCGACCGAGTCGGCGCTGGCGCGAGAGAACGCTCGGAGGGCACCCCGGCGCACGGCGACCACGGCAACCGCACTGATGATCGGACTGGGCCTCGTCGCGTCCGTGGCGGTGATGGCCGAGTCGGTCGAATCGACGGTCATCGCCAGCATCGAAGACGCGGTCGCCGCAGACCTCTTCGTCCAGTCGTCGCAGTTCGGGGGGTTCGGTGGCATCCCGCCGGAGGTGGGGGACGTGGTGTCGCAGGTGGACGGGGTCGCAGAGGTGAGCCCGATCAACGGCGTGACGGTGCGGCTCGCCGACGACTCCGATCTGCTGGTGTTCGGGGTGGTTCCCGACTCCGTGGGACTGGCCATCGTCTTCGAGAGCGTGGAGGGCTCATTCGAGGACCTCTCCGGCAACACGGTCGCCGTGCAACGGATCGAAGCCGACCGGTTGGGCCTGGCCCTCGGGGACGTGGTCCGCATGCGCCTCGGGACCGAATCCATCGACCCCCGGGTGGTGGCGATCTTCGACCTGGGCGGCGATGTATCCGACAGCCAGTCCTACTACATGCCATACGATCGCGTCGCCGAGCTCCAGGACAACCCGGTGGACCTCAACGTGAACGTCGGCGTAGAAGACTCGACCGACGTGGCGACCGTCAAGGAACGGATCGAGGAAGCGCTGGTCGAGTATCCCACGGCCGACGTGCTCGACGTCGACGATGTGCTCGGTTTGGTGCGGGGCCTGTTGACGGCGTTGGTGGGGATGGTCGCCGGTCTCCTGATGATGTCGCTGCTGGTGGCCGTCGTCGGGATCGTCCTGACGCTCTATCTGGCGGTCATCGAGCGGACTCGCGAGACCGGCCTGCTCCGAGCCGTCGGCATGACCCGCCGGCAGGTCCGACGCATGATCCGACGAGAATCGGTGCTCATCGCCACCTTCGGCACCATCCTGGGGCTGACCCTGGGGCTCTTTCTCGGTTGGGTACTGGCCGTCACCATCGTGGGCGAAGGCGTGAGCTTCTCGATCCCGTGGGCGTGGGTGGTGGGCGCCCTCGTCGCCTCGTTCCTGGCCGGAGTGCTGGCCTCGATCTTCCCGGCACGCAAGGCCGCCCGCATGGACATCCTCGAGGCCATCGCCTACGAATGAGACCCGCCGGGCGCAGATAATCGGCCGGGTTCCCTCCGTCCGATCCGTAAGGTCTCCGCGATGGACATCTTCCGGATCGATCACCACGACGACGAGCAATTCGAGCGGTGGTTCTCGGTGTTCGACCAGGCGTACGCGGCAGATCACCCCGAACATCCTCGGGCGACACTGGCAGCGTTCCGCGGATACGTCCGCGGGATGGAGAAGAGCACGGACACCGCCTGCTGGGTGGCCGCCGACGGCGACACCTGGATGGGAGCCGTCGAGGATGCACGGCCGTTGCGAGACAACCGCACCACCGTGCTCGCGGCGGTGGCAGTCCACCCCGATCATCGCCGTCGCGGGATCGGTGCCGCTCTCGTCGACGCGGTCCGCTTCGACGCCACCAGGGCCGGGCGACGGCGTCTGATCACCGAGCTACCCGACATGCCCTCCAGCAGCGAGGCGGGTCGGCACTTCCTGGAATCGCTCGGAGCGTCGCCGGCGCTGGCAACCGATGTCCGCTCCCTGCGCCCGCCGCTCGTCCGCACCGGCCCCTGGATGGCAGAGCTCGAAGAGAAGACGGCCGGCTACCAGATCGTCTCCTGGGAGGGCGCCGCGCCCGAATGGGCGGTCGAGAGCTGGTGCGAACTGGCCGGACGCCTGGTGCTCGACGCGCCCATGGGCGATCTGGACTACGAACCCGAGGTCCACGACGCCGACCGGCTTCGCGAGACCGAGGCGACGATCGAGTTGATGGAGCGGCGGTCCTGGTGCGCCGGCGCCGCCATCGACGATCGTCTCGTGGCCATGACGCAGATCGTCACCGAACGCGCCCCCGACCGACCTGCGTACCAGTGGGACACCGTGGTCGCCCCCGAGCACCGTGGCCACCGGCTGGGCCTGGCCGTGAAGCTGGCCAACCATCGCCAGATCGACGCCTCCGGCCAGAGCGTGGAAGAGATCTGGACCTACAACGCCACCGCCAACGGGCCGATGATTCGCGTCAACGAACTCCTCGGTTTTGAGCTGCGCGGGCACAGCATCGAGTTCCAGATGGACTGGTGATCGGTGGACTGGTGATCGGTGGCCCGGTTCAGCCCGACGAGATGAGGCCCTCGCGAATTGCGTAGACGACGGCTTCGTTGCGGGAGCGGAGCCCCAGTTTGTCGAGAATGTTCCGCACGTGGTTCTTGACCGTGTTCTCGGAGATGAAGAGCTTCTCCCCGATCTCCCGAGATGTCATGCCCTCGGAGATGTGCTGGAGCACCTCGACCTCCCGCCCGGTCAGCGTCGGCTTGCGTGAGGCGTTGGTGTCCCGATGACGGAGCAGGTGGGCGACGGTGTCGAACAGCTTCCCACCCATGAAGGGTGACACGACTGCCCCACCCTCCAACACCTGTCGAACCGATGCGATCAGCACCGACATGGGCGAGGTCTTGACGATGTAGCCACGAGCGCCGCTCTTGATCGCCTTGAGAAGGTCCTCCTCCGACTCGGACGAGGTCAGCAGGACCACCTTCGTCTTGGGCGAGGCTTCGATGATCTTGGTGACGACCTCCAAACCGGAGATGCCGGGCATGAGTACATCGAGAAGCACCAGATCGGGTTGGGTGTCGCGGGCCATTGCGACGGCATCGAGCGCCCGATCTGCCTGACCGGCCACGTCGAAGCCTTCCTCCTTGAACGCCGCGGAGAGACCCGCCTGGAAGAGCGGGGCGTCGTCGACGATGACCAGGGTCGGGTTCCTCATGCCGGCTCGATCAGTCCAAGTCTGCCGTCACGACGGCGGTACAGAACACACTGCTTGTCGTTGGACGCATTGTGGAAGACGAAGAACGAGTGTCCGAGCAGATCCATCTGCAGCGCGGCCTCATCGACGCTCATCGGCTTCATCACGAACTGCTTCGTCCGCACCACCTCACCGGCATCGGATGTCCGGCGGGGTGGGGTCGGCTCGGGTGCCGGACGCCGACGGGCGTCGATGACCCGCTCCTTGTGCCGCCGCAGCTGCCGCGAGAACCGGTCGACCGCGTCGTCGAGAGCATCCTCGGCGGTGGGCCCGTCCGAGGCGATACGGAGTACCCGTCCTCCGACGAGCGAGGTGAGCTCGATTCGGAAACGCTCCGCCGCTCGCCGAGGGTTGTGAGACTCGGACAGCTCGACATCGACCTGGGTGGCGTGGTCGAAGATTCGTCCGGTGTGACCGACCTTTTCCACCACGCGGGAACGGAATGGATCGTCAACGGATGTGTTTCGGGTGTGCAAGCGAACGTCCACCTGTTTCAGCCCTCCTCATCGGGACCATGTCGCGGCGCCGCGCGGAGACTAGTCATTGCTTCTGATCGGTCTGCCCGGGCATCGACTTGAGCGGCCTGTTGGAGGATGTGGCACACACGGCTCGCCCGATGACACCGTTCAGGGCCGCGCACGCCGCGGTGAGCGTGGACCCGGTTGTCACGACATCGTCGACGAGCACACTGCCGGGCGGTGGCCGTCCCACCGCCGAGAAGCGGGGCGTCGCACGATCGGCGCGGGCACGCCCCGCTCGACGGGGAGACCACCAGTCGGCGGCCAGCGCGGTGACCACCGGGAGCCCGGCTCGCTGCGAGAGGGTGTCGGCGATCACCCGAGCCGGGTCGATCCCGAGCCGCCAGCGCCGAGCCAGTACGCGCGGGACCGGAACCAGCGCGACAGCACCATCGAGCAGGGGAAGCAGGGGATCCACCAGCCGGTCGGCGGCCGCCACGACTCCCTGATACTTCAAGCGGTGCACCAGCATCCGAGCCGGCCCGGCATGATCCGCCCCGGCCTGGACCCACAGACCGCACGGCAGCCAGCGGTCGGCCGCCGGTCGAAATCTGAGGCGGCACGCCGAACAGACACTCGAGTGGGAGAAGCCGTGACACGCCAGACACTGCACATCGACGAATCTACGTTCGGCGGGTGACGGTTCTCAGCGGATCGGGCGCCGCCACTCCCTGCCCGCGATCACGATCTGACAGACGGTGGTGTGCCGTTCGCGAAATGCGGCTTCACAGTACGCCAGGTAGAAACGCCACAGTCGGCAGAATCGGTCATCGAGTCCCAGCGCCCGAACCTCGTCCGATCGGGCGTCGAAACGGCGTCGCCACCGCCGAAGCGTCTCGGCGTAGTGCTCGCCGTAGTCGTCGACCGCCACGACCTGCAGTTTGGTGGCACCGGCCACGGCGTCGGAGATCGCTCCCAGCGATGGCAGATAGCCGCCGGGGAACACGAACCGACGAATGAAATCCTCGGTGTGCTTGGCTCGGTGGAATCGTCGGTCGGGTATGCAGATCGCCTGGATGGCGGCCATGCCGTCGGGCTCCAATGACGCTTCGATCTTGGCGAAGAAGCGTCCGTAGTCTCGCCAGTCCACCGCCTCGATCATCTCGATCGACACGACTCGATCGTATCGACCCGTCAGGTCCCTCCAGTCGACATCGAGCAGGCGAGCACGATCCGCCACACCGGCCAGCTCGACCCGGCGGCGAGCCTCTTCCAGCTGGTTTCGAGAGATGGTGGTGGTCGTCACCCGACAACCCGTCGTCTCGATGGCGCGCAAGACGAATCCGCCCCACCCGGTCCCGATCTCGAGCACGTGATGATCGCGCCGCACGGCAAGCTCGTCGATGATACGGTCGTACTTGTGGAGGCTGGCAGCCCCGAGTCCGGCATCGGGCGTGGGAAAGATCGCCGAGGAGTACGACATCGTCTCGTCGAGAAACACCGAGAAGAACTCGTTCCCGAGGTCGTAATGGGTTGCGATGTCCTCCCGATTCCGGCGCCGACCCGCCCGCGGGGCCATACGCCGGACCGGATCGGTGAACCACCGCGTCCGGCGGTCGACGGCGTTCCGGGCTTCGTCCAGCCAAGCCAGGTTGCGGACGATCACCCGAACGACGGTGACGGGGTCATCGCTCGTCCACCAGCCCTCGATGTAGCCACGTCCCAAGCCGATGGAGCCTTCGGTCAGCACCGCCGACCACGCCCGTCGATCCGAGATGGTCACCGTTGCCTCCAGCCCGCCGCCCGGGCCGTATCGGGCGCGAGGACGCCCGAGCTCCTCGACGACCAGCGAGTCCGAGCTCATCCTGGTCAGTGCGGCCGTGAGAACCGAACGGGCGAGACCGGCCACCGCTTCCAACGCAGGGATTCGGCGGCGGCTCCGGCGAAGGAGTCCCTCCGGCTGGAGCCGGGAGCGGGTCTCCTGTGCCGTCACGCCGGCACTCCCTCGCCTCGGATTCGTTTCCGGGGGTGTGCGATGAAGGGCACACCCTTGCTCCAAAGGCGAAGCGCATGGAGATGGATCCCGACGCTCACGGCCAGCGTCGAACCGAGATGCCGCCACAACGAGCGGCTCAGGACCCGACGCGACGCCGGCTCCAGTTGAACATCGAGTCGGGTGGACACCGTCGCCGACCCGTTGGCATCGAGCACGTCGACACGCACGGTGATTCGACCGTTCCGGTCGGTCGCCCGGAACCGGTATCGATATTCCATGCCGAGGAAGGGCGAAACGTGGAGTGCCTTGTCGGTCGAGCCTTCGACCCAACCTTCAGAGCCGACCAGGATCAACGGATACCGAAGCCGTTCCTTCCATGGCGTATTCGTGACCTCCAGCACGGCGGCCACGGGCGGCCCCGGTCCGTCCCAGACGAAGAAGACGGTGATGGGGTTGAACAGCCAGCCCAGACGGCGAAGCTGGGTCAGCATGCGTACGGGTCCGGATGGACGCCGGCCCAGCGGCCCGGAGAGATCGCTGCGGACGGAGGTCGCCAGAGACATGGCCGGGTTGCCGCCGAAGTCCGCTCGTCGGAACGAGACGACTCCGCGCCCCATCCGCCACAAGGGGTGATGGTCGACCAGGCCACCGACATCGTCGGGGTCGACCCAAACATAGGAGACCCGTCGCGTGAACGAATGGTGGCGGGGAACGCGACGGCTGTGCCAGACCGTGCCTTCCGCGACTGCCGCAGACCTAGGCGCCAACATCAGCTCCTCCGGATCCGGCCGACGACCCGAAGCGCAGACGCCAGGCCGTCCTCGTGGAAACCGTACCCCCACCAGGCACCGCAGTAGTGAACGCGATCGACACCGTCGATCTCCTCGAACCGGGTCTGAGCCTCGATGGCGGCATGATCGAACAGAGGATGGGCATAGTCGAACTCCGCGATCACGGCCCGTTCGTCGATCCGCTCCACGTCGTTCAGCGTCACGAGGTAGCGGTGAGCGCCGGGAAGGCGCTGCAACGTGGTCAGGTCGTAGGTGACCCGCATGTCGCCGTCGGTCGACCGCTCGTAGTTCCATGCCGCCCACGCACGGCGCCGCGGTGGCAGCACCGAGCTGTCGGTGTGGAGGACCGCCCGGTTCGATCGGTACCGGACGGCTCCGAGCACCTCCTTCTCGGTCGGGGAGGCGTCGGACAACATCTCCAGCGCCTGGTCGGAGTGAACCGCCAACACCACCCGATCGAAGCGCTCGCTCCCACCCGGCGTGGTGACCAGCACCCCGGCTTCGGTCCGCTCCAGTCGCTCAACCGGGCAACCCATTCGGATTTCGCCTGCGAAGCGTTCGGCGATCGCCCGGACATATCGCCGGCTGCCGCCCACCACCGTCCGCCATTGGGGCCGGTTCCCCAGACCCAGCAGTCCGTGGTGGTCCAGAAAGCGCAGCAGGCTGACCGCGGGATGCGAACGGAACTCGTCCGGCGCACACGACCAAACGGCCGAACCCATCGGGAGGAGGTGGAGATCGACGAACGGCGACCCGTACTGGTGGCGGTCGAGGAACTCGGCGATCGTGGTCGAAGAGTCCGGATCCGCCAGGAACTCGCGAGCGTCTCGATAGAACCGAACGATGTCACCGACCATGCTCCACATGCGTGGGTCGACAACGTTTCTCGGGTCGGCGGCAAGCGTTGCCGCATTGGTCGCCCGGTATGTGAACGGGCGAGCTCCGGAATGCCGGCGATCGGTGACCGAGAAGCTCATCTCCGAGGGTTGCGTCTGTACCCCCAGCTCATCGAACAGCGAGACCAGGTTCGGGTAGTTCCGGTCGTTGTGCACGATGAATCCGGTGTCGACCGCCAGCTCGCCGGCATTCGGATCGTCGACGATCACCGTGTTCGAGTGCCCTCCGAGCCGTGAGTCGGCCTCGAACAGCACGACGTGATGCGTCGGTGACAGGTGATGGGCGACGCCCAGCCCGGCGATGCCGGACCCGATGACGGCGATGCGAAGTGGTTCGGACATGACGGGAGAGATTCGGTGCGGCCGGCGAATTGGATGCAGCGAATGCGACGAGCGAGTGGCCCCCTGTCGACATGAGGGAGCTGAGATCCGATCGATGACCGGGAAACGGCCGGCGTCAGTCGCCGACCACCATGTCCGGGATGCCGTCGATCACGGGGTAGCGATGGCCGTCGGCACACACGAGTTCGCCGGCTCCGCCGTCCTCGGTCAAGTCACGGTGGCAACGGGGGCACCGAAGCCGTACCAACAGCTCGGGGTCGATGAGTGGGCTCATGCGTCACCAACGATATCGCGTACCCGCACGACCAGCGCCTCGACGGTCTCGGGGTCAAGAGCCTCGACGTTCAACCGGAGCAGTGGTTCGGTGTTCGAGGGCCGGAGATTGAACCAGTGATCGGGCCACTCCAGGGTGAGGCCGTCGAGCTCGTCGGCGGTGGCATCGGGAAACGCGCGCCGGACTGCGTCGATCGCTCGCGGGATGTCGGCCACCTCGAGGTTGATCTCTCCCGAGGCTGTGTACGGCTCCACCTCGGTGCGAAGCACCGACAGCGGCCGGCCATCCTCGGACAGCACCTGCAGCAGGACCAGCATCGCCAGCATCCCGGAGTCGGCCCGGTAGTTGGCGGCGAAGTAGTAGTGACCGGAGTGTTCCCCACCGAACACCGCACCGGTCTCGGCCATCACCTGCTTGATGAAGGAGTGACCGACCCGGGTGCGGATCGGATGGCCCCCGGCCTCTCGGATCGTCTCGGGAACCGCCCGCGACGTGATGAGGTTGTGAACCACACCGGCGCCCGGCTCGCGCTCGAGGAACCATCGCGCGATCAGGGCAGTGGTGGTGCTGCCCGACAGCGGAACACCGAGATCATCGATGAAGAACGCCCGGTCGGCGTCGCCGTCGAAGGCCACCCCGAGGTCCGGCCGGATGCGGCGTATCAGTTCGACGAGGTCACGGAGATTGTCGGGCTGGAGCGGGTCGGCAGGATGGTTCGGGAACGAGCCGTCCGGCTCGAGGTAGAGCCCCACCAGTTCCGCCGGGAGGCGGTCGAAGACATCCTCGATGACGACCCCGGCCATACCGTTGCCGCCATCGACCGCCACGGTCAGGGGGGCGACCCGTGAGGGATCGATGACCCCCATCAGGTGATCGATGTAGCCGGCGGCCGGCCGGTGCGACCGGACCGAGCCCGCGTCCGCTTCGCTCGGTGCCAGACCCTCCTCCACCATCCTTCGAATCCGACGCAACCCGGTGTCGGATCCGATCGGCGCGGCTCCGGCTCGGCAGAGCTTGATCCCGTTGTACTCGGCGGGGTTGTGGGACGCCGTCACCATTGCTCCTGGCAGGTGCTCGGCTCCCGAGACGTAATACACCATGTCGGTCGCCACCTCCCCCAGGTCGAGCACATCCACGCCTCTGCTCCGGACCCCTTCGATGAGCGCCTCGGCCAGTTCCGGTGACGACGCACGGCAGTCCCGGCCGACCGCCACCACCGGAGCATCGACCAGCACCGCGAACGCTTCGCCGACAGCGCGAACGATCTCGACGGAGAGGTCGCCGGTGTCGGTGCGCCCCCGGATGTCGTATGCCTTGAAGACGCGATCGAGATGAGAATTCGAGAGCTGGTCGGACGTCGGCTGCATCCGCCGAGAGTCTACGGCCGGTCGGGCCGGAAACCAGGGGGCGGTGGGCGTCGACGTCCTGCCATCCCCGTAGACTCGCCGGAATGTCGCCGGAGGATCGACCACACGCGCCTCCCCGTCGCACGGATGCGGCGGTGTCTGCCGCGACCCAAGGCGGAGCAGCGCCCGGTGACCGCGCTTCGGCGGAGCGGGTCCCCGACGTCTCGATCGTCGTCCCGGTCCACGACGAAGCCGACTTCATCCCGGAGGGCCTGCCGGTGCTCCTCGACGCGGTGGAAGATGCTGTCGAGTCCGCCGAAGTGATCATCGTGGAGAACGGCTCCACCGACGGAACCGGCCAGGTCTGTGCCGCCGTGGCGGGGGATCGGGCGGTCGTGCTGAGTCTCGCCGAGGCCGACTATGGCGCTGCGGTCCGCCACGGCATGCTGGCGGCCCGGGGCCACTGGGTGGTGATGTTCGACGTGGACTACTTCTCGCAGCGCTTTCTGGAAGATCTCGACGGCACCGCCGATGTGATCATCGCCTCCAAACGCAATCCAGGATCGGAGGATCGCAGACCGCCGATCCGGCGCCTGGCGACCCTGGTGTTCAGTCTCCTGCTGCGCAGCCTCCTCCGCAGCGGCGTGTCGGATACCCACGGCATCAAGGCCTTCAGCCGTGAGATCGTTGATCGACATGTCCCCGAAGTCATCAGCCGCCAGGATCTCTTCGACACGGAGTTGGTGATCCGAGCCGAACGATCCGGGGCCCGCATCGTCGAGGTCCCGGTGGTGGTGGAGGAGCTGCGCCCAGCGCGCTCGTCACTCGTGAAGCGCGTTCCCCGCACCCTCCGCGGCCTCTTGAGGATCCGCCAGGTCCTGTCGTCGGCGGGCTGACCAGAACAACGCGGCAGCCGTCACCACGCCACCGACGGTGAGCAGATTCCCCACCACCTCCGCCCAGGTGGCTCGGAACTCGAGTACGACTTCCGGCTCGGACGGGACCACCATCATCAGCGTGGGGGTGACCCGGTAGGGGCCTTCTGCTCCGGACGCCTTCCAGTTCGGGAAGTACGACATCTTCACGACGTGGGGCACCCCGACCGCTTCGGTCGTGAACGAGATCCGGTCGCTCGAGAACTCAACCTCGGAGACGTCCTCCGGGGATGCCCCGGTGGCGACATCCGGCAGCTCGGCAACACTCGACGCCCTCGGCCAGCCGGCCGGTCCGTCGGCGACCACGGGCCGATCCAGGGTCTCAATCGACCCATACCAATCGAACGCGAAATCGTCGAACGATTTCGCCACCTCCTCACCTTCGTCCGGCGGGCCGGCTTCGAACACAGACGGCATCCGGCGGGCGGGCTCGACCAGATGGTGCTCATCGAGTTCGAACACCGAGAACGTCGGAATGAACTCGATGGTGACGGCCTCCTGGGTGGGCACGATGTACATGCCCGAGCCGAACGCTTCGTACGGCCCCTCGGCGCCGGCCAGACCCCAGTTGGGGCTGTGCGGAACCTCCACGAGGTGCGGAATGCCCACGGCGACGGTCTCGAAGGTGACCGTGGTCGATTCCTCCCCTCGCTCGACCTGCACGGCTCCGGCGGCATCCGGGCCGAATCCGGTCGGGATCCGCTCCGCCTCGGTCGCAGCCTGAACGCGCGCCCACTCCTCCGGGCCATCGACCGCCAGTGGAAGCCCATCGGCGCCATTGGCGTCGTTCGTCTGGAGGACGACCGGTTGGAACTCGACCGGCTCGATCCGTGGCTGGTCGGCGACCGGCGGCGGGTCGGGGGTGGCGGCCACGAGACGAAGGTCGGCGCGGCTCCGCGCCTTGGCGGCAGCCTCCGAGGAATACGACACGTAGTAGCGAACCCCGTACAGCTTCATGTGCTCGACTCCACGATCGAAGTCGAAGCCGTGGTAGTCGAGCCCCGATACCGGGGTCGACCCATTGAGACTCATCTCGTTCGATGCCAGGAACATGAACGGCGTCGTGAGGGACGACTCGAAGAACAGACCCTCCATCGACGGGTGGCTCCAGTCGGTCCAGTACGGATACAGCATCGGCGCCATCGGGGTCCCGTACTTGTTCAGACCGGTGCCCTCGGTGCTGTCCTGCTCCCATTGAATCCGTCCTGCCGGGAGTACCGCGACCTCCTGCATGAGCCCCTCGTACTCGGCGAACGTCTGCTTGCCCTCGTAACCCGAGTAGTTCCAACGCGCCCACTTGTACACGAAGTTGGTGCCCGACAGCGCTCCGACACCGATCACGACCACGGCCACGGTTGCCAGCAGGTTGCGGGTAGCGATCGGACGCTGATCGGCGAGCCACAGACCGGCGGCGGCGACGACACCGAGTCCGCCGATCAGCCAGCCCGCGTAAGTGGGTGCATCCCGGAACACGATCAACCAACCCAGCGCCACCCCCAGCATCGCCACCAGTCCTCGAGACCACCACGGCGAGAGCCGCTCCGGTAACCGGCGAGCCAGCCACCCAGCCGCCATACCCACGGCCAGCGCGGCGAAGAGGTTGATGCCGAAGTACCAGTACGGCAGGAGGCGCCCGTTCCAGAGTTTCCAATGCCCCTCACCCAGCGACGGGATCACCAGTGGCATCAGCCGGGGAAGCGGGAAGTACACCAACGGGAGCAGCGTCGCCACCATCACGGGCAGCGCTCCGCGATACCGTCGAACGAAGACGACCATGCCGGCGACGGCGAGCGGCAGCGGGAGCCACAACTCGATCGGAAGGATCTCTTCGAGGCGGCTCAACGGATTCCAACCCATGTCGGCCGTCAACCCGATGCGTGCCAGGAGCGGGACCGCCCAGAAGCCGGCGATGGCGAAACCCAAGGTCCAGGTGCCAACCGTGGGCAGGGCGGCTCGCCGCCGAAAGAGAACCGGGATCGAGGCGAGGACGATGACGATGGTGGTGAGGATGTGTGACAGGGCCGTGAGGGCGAGCACGACGCCGGCATGCTTCACCCAACGGCGGTCTTCGATGGCGCGGGCAAGCAACCCGAAATACACCATTCCCAACGAGAACGACCAGGAATAGGAAAACTCGCCGGCCATGGTGGAAGCGACGTTCCCGCCATAGATCGTGAAGCTCTCCATCAGCGCGAACGCTGCCGCACCGGCCGCCGCCACGGCCGCCAGTTGACGGGATGCCCCGAAGCTCCGCACCATGAACGCCGTCGCCGGCGGCAACGCCACCAAACCGAGCGCCGTGACGATCTTGAAGGCGACGCCGTATGGCAGGAACACGTCGAGCGCGACGATCACCAACGAGGGCAGCGGGAAGTAGAAGTAGAACACCGGAAATCCCGCGAACCAGGAATCGGACCAGCCGAGGACACGACCCTGCGGCAGCAGCACATCCCGGAGGTACGCCGGGCCGAGCACATGGGCGCCCATGTCCCCGCCGGTCGGGGTGTTGGCGGTGAGCAGCAGCTGCGGGTTCAAGACCGCCAGCACGATCAGGCTGGCCCCGAAGACGAGAATGGTTGGCAGGTAGGCGTATCGCCGGGTGGGAACCGACGACCTCACGGTCGGGGGTGCCATGTCGGGAGGTCAGGTCTCCAGGCGCCGGGCGAGGTCGAGGACCTCACGCAGTGTGACGGGATTGCCTTCTCGGTCCCACCACTTCTGCTCACATCGGTAGCACGAAAAGAAGTCGATCTCGATGTCGTCGACCTTGTTCTTGATCTCAATGACGTCTTCTGCGCCACACTTGGGGCAGTCCATGCTGTCACCGCTGGGAGCGATCGCGTACTCGAGGGCGCATGCTACTCGTCCGATCACGGATAGCGCGTACTCAGCCGTCCTCGTCCAAGAGTCTGCCGATGTAGCGGGAGCGGCGTCTCCCATCCTCGGTCCAGTAGGCGTACCAATAGGGACCGTGTGGGCACCGAGTACAGCCGGCTTTCCCACACTTGACGAGTCGCTCCCGAAGCCGCACCGGGTGTTCCTCCCGGTCGAGCACACCGACTCGCTCGAGCTTGGCTCGCGCCAAGATGTACAGCCTCCGGAGCCCGGGCTCGTCGAGGTCGCGCACGGCCTCGATGAGGTCCCGGTCGAGGCTCATGCCACTTCGGTACTCGAAGCAGGTGAGAACAGTCCGGTCACATTCCGGCGATCGGTCAATGTCCAGCCCAGGGGCGGGGTGAGGCGGTCGGCGTGGGACGTGCACAGCGAGTACCCGTCGCCGTCATCGGGGCGCTTGTCCAACTCCAGGAGCCAGACCGCCCGGTCCGAGTACCGGAACGTCATGACGGCCGCAGCCGGGGATGAGCATCGAACGCACGTGATCATGCCGACACGGTAGAAATTACGCCACCTCCATACAAGGACCCCACCCGGCGACACCGAGCGCCGAGCCACGATCGGCATGGTTCGGTTCAGCCGCGGCCACCCGCCGAAGGTGGCTCGCCCAACCAGCGGCGCAGCCGGGAGGTCGACGGAAGACCACTCACCATCCACGGCTCGCCGTCGTCCTCCGGGAACACGACCAGGGTGGGCACCCGTTCGATCCCGGCGTCTGCGAATGCCTCCGGATGTGCCTCCCAATCCATCCGCCGGTAGGAAGCACCGATGTCGCGCAACCGAGCCTCGAACATGCCGCAACCGGCACATCGGCTCGACGCATACAGCACCATGGAGCCGGGCTGCCCGGGCCCCCGGTACTCGCGCCGAGCCACCAAGGTTCCTGTCCGGAACACCAAGGAGCCCAGAATGGCGAGGATGGCGACGACCGCCACCACGACGATCCGCTCGGTCATCGGTCGCCGGCGTCGATCAGCGCAGGTGCCGCCAACGTGCGACCGTCGGGACCTCCGCTGGACCACAACATCACCACCGGCGAGGTCGACCGGACGAGGTGCCCGCTCCCCAGCCGATCGATGCTGATGCGGGCCGTCTCGCCGGGCTCGACGGTGGCCGCTCTCGCCGGCGTGTCCGGAGCCAGCGGTTGCAGGACCAACTCGGCGGCCACGTCTCCCGGATTGGTCACCCACACCGCTCCCCCGATGTCGCCGGCGCCGGGCACGAGCCAGTCCGTCCCGATGGCCGGGAGGGCGGGCGATCCCGATCGAACCCCCTCGCCGGCAGCCACCATCGTCACCGCGATCGGACCATCGGCCGAGATACGCAGGCCCAGGGGTGGTTCACCGAACTCCTCGGCTGGAATGTCGATCTGCATCATCGGTTCGATCGAGAACGAGCGGACCGCCTCCTCGACGCCCTCGGCCGTATACCGATCGATCTGGACGCTCACCGGTTGGGCCGAGTCGCTGACCACGGTGATCCGATGCGTGGTCGTCTCTTCGATCGGGATGATCGGCAGCCACCAGTCCGCCGAAGGCTCCACTCCTTCGATGATCGCGACATCTCCGTCCGCCCGTTGCACATAGGCTGCATGGATCGCTCCCCTGGTCACCACCAGTCTGGTGGTCAGCGAACGGCGGAGATCGAGCTCGGCATCGAGACTTCGACTCACGGTGGTCCGGGCCGGCACGATGATCTCCTCGAGCGACGACGCCGAGTCCACCCCGACCTCGCTGCTTCCGACCACCTCGACAACCGCGTCTTGCGCGTATGGGTTCGAGATGACCAGGTCGAGCGTCTCACCAGTACCGGTGGAACCTCCGGCGATTGCAATGCTGCGAGTCGCCGGCGGGGTGCACGTCGTCGCCCACAACCCGCCGGCACCGATACCCGAGGCGCCGGCTGCAGCATCGATCGATGGCAACTCGACGAGCACGCCGACCGCTCCCGCCGCGCCCAACTCGTCCAGGCCGAAGCGCGATCCACCGGCATCGTCGATCTCGCCCACCACCGGTTCCGTCGACCCGAGACCGGCCACCAGACCGGCCTCCACCGGCCCTCGCACCACGGAGCCGACCTGGATCGAGGCGGACGCGCCACGTTCGAAGGTGGCGATACAGGCCCGATGGCGAGGTGGCGCCGGATCGACCGTGTCTCCCAGCGCCGGCGGGAGAGCCGGCTGACGCACCGCGACCGCCGTTGCAGCCAGGCCGGCGAGCACCGCCACGATGACCAGTCGGCGGATCATGCGCGCTGCTCCCTCCCCCACCATGCCGCGGCCGCCGCCGCCAGCATGAGGACCAGCGATGCAACGGCCAAGCCCCGCCGGAGCCCATCGGCCCGGAAGGAAACCACGCCCTCGGCCGCAGAGAGTTCGTTCGCCCACTCCTGCTGGTTCCAATCGGGGCTCCACCCCGGGTCGGCGTTGTCGGCGAGTCGCACCCGCCCGGGTCCCGGCGGACCGGTCGCGCCGACGCGTTCGGCCTCCCAGGCCGGCCCCTCGGTCGTCACTCGGCCGCGGAAGGCCAGATTCTCGTAGACCGCGATGCCCGGATCGAAGTTCCGTGCGGCCAGGTCGACCTGGGAGCGGAGCGACTCGATCGGCGGCGCACCGTCGGTGACAACCACCCACCGCACACCGAAGCCCGCCAGGGTCGAACCGGGGCGTACGTCCGACGATGCATCGACGAGGTTGAGCGTCTCGGCCAGAGCCCGGTCTCCGATCCGGGGCGAGGCGAGCCACGCTTGATCCAGGGTCGGCGTCGCGCCCCCGACCAACCGGTAGGCATACCCGTTGCCGACCCGGTACGCACCCGGCATCGAATCCGGGGAGCCCATGATCAGTACCCGCTCGCCGGTGGTCCCGGCCACCAATTCGTCGGCAAACGTCAACGCCTCACCCCAACGATCGTCCGGCATCCCTGCCCGACCATCCGGCACCGGCACCATCGCCGCCAGCACCAAGACAGCCCCGGCGGTCGCACCGAGCGCTTGCGCCACCAGCGAGATCCTGGTGCGCTCGAGGTCGATGTCGAAGGCCGCGCCCACGACGATCGCCAGTCCGAGCGATGCCAGCGCCACCGAGGTCATCAGCAACTCCCCGGTACCGGCCCAGCGCGAGACGGCCAGCGGCACGACCACCATCGCGGCTCCCCAGCCGGCAACGGCCGATGCGCGTGCCGATCCGAACAGCACGGTGGCGACGGCCGCCACCGCCCCCATGGCCAGCGCCACCGGATGTGGCCAGATGGTCACGCCGATCGACGAATCCGTGATCGAGTTGGGCGCAACGCCCAGCAGATAGGGAGCGATGAGATCGGCACCCACCACGGCTGCCACCATCGACCAGCCGACGGCGCGGATCCAGGTCACCGGCTTGAGGATCACGACGCCCAGCAGTGCCGCCACGACGCCCGCCAGTGTCCCCACCGGAAGGAAGACCGACACCAGACCGGCCGACAGCACCATCTGGGCAAGGCGCCCGATCCGCCTTCGCCCCCCCAGCGGCCACCGAACGACGAGTGCATCGACGAGCCATGGCAGGGCGCCGAGCGCCATCAGACCAGGCCAGTATGCCTCGGCCGTGAAACGGCCCGCGAAGGGCCCCAGGATGTACACGATCGCAGCCAGATGCCGGGCCGAGGTGGTGACGCCGATCCGATTCAGCAGCCTCGATACGCCCAGACCTCCACCGAAGATGGAGACGAAGCTCACGACCGGCAGGGCACCCTGCCAGCCCCCCAACACCCACTGGACCAGTGCGACCACGGCCGCCGAGGGGTGAAGCGACTCCGGACTCCCCAGCCCTGCCGGGTTCCATCCCCCCGCATATCCGGCGAGCACCGACCCGGCCTCGGGATGCGGAGGGAGCCAGTAGCCCACGGCGTTGGATGCCGACAGCCAGACCACTCGGGTGGCCAGTCCGATGACGAGGATGGCGAGACCGGCCACCACGGGCCCCGCCAGCGAACCCTCATGCTGCATCTGATCCTCGGAAACGACCCCAGGCTCGTCGTCGACGATCCATCCAAACCGCTCGCCGAAATCGGCTGCCAGTCTGCGGACGCGTACGGACCCGCCGACCTGGTAGCGGAACAGTTCTTCGTCTCCCGCCTGGCGGACCGGGGCCAGCCGCCGACGGGCGGTGATGGTGCTCGGCAGATTGAGGATGTTCCAGCCCGTGGCCATGAACAGGTCGACCAAGGGGCGGATGCGACCCAGCAGCAGGCGTCCGATCCCATCGACCAATCCGAGCAGGAACCCGATCGGGACCACCCACGCCAGTGTCGGGAGGCGGTACGCCTTGAGCATCGCCCGCATACGACCGGCCTGTTCTCGCCAGGAAGGTCGCCCACCCACACAGCGGCCCCGGTGGATGACCTCGGAGGATGGAGCCACCATCACTCTCCCCCCGGCCAGACGCGCCCGCTGGGCCAGGTCCTGGCCGGCCACCGGCGGCCCGAGCTGGGGGTCCACTCCGCCCAGCCCCCGCAACAGATCTCGACGGATGAGTACGGAGACCGCCGAAACGGAGGCGACATCGCGGACCACGTCGTACTGCTCGAGGTCGACCTCGCGCGGATCGAGCCCGCTGTACAACTCTCCGAACACGTCGGACGAGCTCCCGATGGACTCCAACATGCGTGGATCGGTCCCGTCGAGAACCTTGGAACCGATCATCGAGGCGTCGTTGCGAATGGCTTCGTCCACCAGCGCACCGAGCGCGTCGGGACGGGGTCGGGCATCACCGTGCACGAGCCACACGAACTCGGCTTCGCTTCCGAGGCCGGCGAGCCAGGCCATGAAGTCCGCTTGATGGGAGACCCCGAGCTGAACTCCGGCGTCGGCGACCTCCTCACCGCCGCCGATGATCGTCACCGATCCGACCTCATAGACTTGCCCCTTGACCGCCTCGACCGCCACCCGCAACGACTCCTGGTCGACGAACATCACCGCGGTGACGACCTGCGGCCGCGGCTCTCCCGAGGCCGCACCGGGCGCGGGGTCGGAGGCTGGAAGGGTGGGTGCGGTCATGGAACTCGGTGCATTCTGGTCGGATGCGAAGGGAATCGGGCGCACTCCGCGACCGCCGACCGGATTGGGTACAGGATGGGAGAAGACGGCGTGAAGATCGCGATCGTGTCCGGTGGAGTCGGAGGGGCCAGGATGGCTCGCGGGTTCGACGCCACTCCCGACATCGAGGCCACGGTAGTCGTCAACGTTGCCGACGACGACGTCGTCCACGGCCTCCACGTGTCTCCCGACATCGATACGGTCGTCTATACCCTGGCCGGGGTCGAGGGTCCCCATGGCTGGGGTCGCCGCGAGGAGTCGTGGCGGGTCATCGACGAACTGGCTCGTTTCCCAGGTGCCGACACCAGCTTCCGCCTCGGCGACCTCGACCTGGCGGTCAACCTCTTCCGAACCGGCCTGCTGCGTGACGGCGTCCCGCTCAGCGACATCACCCAGCGAGTCGCCACCGCGTTCGGTCTCGGTTCGGCCGTGCTGCCCGCCACCGACGACCGGGTCCGGACGGAGGTCCTGACCGATGCGGGATGGTTCGACTTCCAAACGTACTTCGTCCGGAGGAGTCACCGCGATCGAGTTCGGTCGGTCCGCTTCGTGGGGTTGGAGCAGGCCGCTCCCGCGCCCGGGGTCCTCGAGGCGATCGCCGACGCCGACGCCATCGTCATCGCGCCCTCCAACCCGGTGCTCTCGGTGTGGCCGGTACTCGATATCGGAGGCATTCGAGGCGCCGTCGCCGAGAAACCGACGATCGGGGTGAGTCCTCTCATCGGCGGACGGGCAGTGAAGGGCCCCGCCGTCGAATCGATGGAGGCATACGGGCTCCCACCGACGGTCCCAGGAGTCATCTCCGCATACGAAGGGCTCCTCGATGCGCTCGTCGTCGACCGGGCGGACGCGGTGGACGTCGGCTCCCAGGTCGAGTTGATCACCTACGACATTCTCATCACCGACCGGGCGCCGGCCCGACGACTCGCCGAGCGGGTGATCCAATGGGCACGGTGACCGCCATCGGGATCGAAGGCATGCCGGAGATCCGGCCGGGCGACGACGTTGCAGACGCGATCCTCGACTCGCTCGACGGGCAGGTCGAACTCCGTGACGGCGATGTCGTGGTGGTGACCCACAAGATCGTCTCCAAGGCGGAGGGCCGGGTGGTCCGGGTCGATCCCGAGGACTCCGGAGCGCACCGTCGCGTCGTCGAGGCCGAGGCAGCGGCGATCGTCCGGCGGCGCGGCGACCTCATCATCGCCCGCACCCGGCATGGGTTCATCTGTGCCAACGCCGGCGTCGATCGATCCAACGTCGAACCGGGCGCCGTCGTACTCCTTCCGCTCGATCCCGACCGCTCGGCGCGTCGGATCCTGACCCGCCTGGTTCGGCGATACCCGGTCCGCCTCGCCGTCGTCGTCACCGACACCTTCGGCAGGCCATGGCGCCGGGGGCTCACGGATGTGGCGATCGGCGTGGCGGGGATGGACCCGATCTCCGATCATCGCGGACAGACCGACGCCTATGGAAACGTCCTCGCGGCGACTCAGATCGCCACCGCCGACGAGATCGCCTCGGCCGCCGATCTCGCCATGGGCAAGGCGACCGGTATCCCGGTCGCCGTAGTTCGGGGAGTCGAGTGGGTCCGGGGCGCCAGCTCAGTCGCCGAGACGTTGCGACCCGCCTCCGAGGACCTGTTTCGCTGAGATCGGTTGCGTGGTCTAACGGCCGAAGCCGAGTCGCCCGAGTCCGTAGTACCGGAGACCGGCCGACTGGACCACACCGGGATCGAGCAGGTTCCGAACGTCGTAGACGGTGCCGCCGGACATCACCTCGGCGACCCGATCCAGGTTGACGGTGGTGAACTCCGGCCATTCGGTCACGACGAGGAGGACATCGGCCCCGGAGGCCGCCGCGATCGGATCGGGAGCTTCCCGGATCGGGTGGGGGGCACTCGCCTCGGGATCGTATGCGGTCACCTCCGCACCTTCGGATGCCAACATGTGGGCGATCTTGATCGCCGGACTCTCGCGGACGTCATCGGTCCCCGCCTTGAAGGCGACGCCCCACATGGCGATGCGAGCGCCGGACAGGTCACCGCCGACCATGCGACGCAGATTCCCGACGATCCAATGCCGCTGCGAGCGGTCGGCGTCGACCACCGTCTGCAGGAGGGTGAACTCGTAGCCGGCCTGGCGGGAGGTGGCGAGCAACGCGATCGTGTCCTTCGGAAAGCATGAGCCGCCGTAGCCGGGACCCGGCCTGAGGAAGTGCGGGCCGATCCGCCGATCGTGGCCCATTCCCTCCACGACATCGAGGATGTCGGCTCCGACCGACTCTGCGATGTTCGCCATCGCGTTGACGAACGTCAGGCGCGCGGCCAGATACGAGTTCGATCCGTACTTGATGAGCTCCGCCGAGGTCAGGTCGGTCCGCACCACGGTTGCGTTCAGCGGGGCGTAGGCCTCTTCCACGAGATCTCCGGCCAGCGCATCGCGAGATCCGATGACGATGCGGTCCGGGTGCAGGAAGTCCTCGACCGCCGATCCCTCGCGGAGGAACTCCGGATTCGAGACGACCCGGGCTCTCCCGGCGAGTCGCTTCTCGAGCCGGGCGGCGGTCCCGACCGGGACGGTCGACTTGATCACGAGCACCGGTTCGCCATCCAGGTCCGCCAGCTGACGAACGACCTTCTCGACGATGGTCACGTCGGCAGCCCCGTCGACCCCCGGTGGAGTCGGCAGGCACAGGAAGATGATCTCGGCACCGGTGGCCGCTTCGGCGTTGTCCTCGTGGAACGTCAGGCGGCCCGCATCCACCGCTTCGGCGATCAAAGCATCGAGGCTCCGCTCGTAGATGGGTATGTGCCCCTGTCGCAGCTCCTCGACGCGAGAGGCATCGGCCTCCGCCAGCCGGACATGGTGTCCGAGCCGGGCCATTCCTGCCGCCTGGACGAGCCCCACGTAGCCCGCTCCGATCACCCCAACCTGCATGTCACCCTCCCGTTATCGAACGCCCCCACGTTTCACGCCCCACACAATGCCTCGCAGAGGCGGTGCGATCCGTCATGCAGCGTCGGAGCCCAACACGACGACCGCGTCGGCGCTCTCCGGCACGGTCCCCACTTCGACCGTGCCGAACCCGAGGGCCTCGACGAGTTGCTCGGCGCGTTGCTCGTCACCCGCTCGGACTCGCACCACCGTATCGGTGTAGTCGCTCGATTCGGCGTCTGCAATCAATTCGATCGAGAAACCCAATTCGTCCAGCTCGTCGGACCAGTGCGTCGCGTTTCCGCTGATCCCGTTTCCGTTGAGAACCACCACCGACATCGATGCCATCTCGGATTCGTCACCGAACGGCTGTCCCTCATCGAAGGCCGCCAGCATCAGGCCGGCCTCGGGCTCCTGGGGGCGCACGACGAACTGCCCTCCCACCGAGTCGTTCACACCGGGAAGCGTCGCTCGTTCGATATCGCCGCCGGCCAGTCCTCGCATTCGAAAGGCCAGCTCGACGAACGAGGCGTCGGCCAGAGCCGAGTCCATTGAGACGTGACCGGAGAACGAACGGATCACGGCACCCGCCTCGGTGAGTGTCTCGGGCCGGGTGATCCGGTCGACGATCGCCACGATCAGCCGCTGCTGGCGGGCGGTGCGGCCGAAATCGTCGGCGTCGATCGTGACCCACCGTCCATCGATCAACTCTTGGTAGGTGCGCGACCGTGCGTAGGCGAGCGCCTGGAACCCATCGAGGCGTACCAGACCGGTCTCATTCACGTCCAAGTGCGACTTCAGGTCCCGGGCCGGGTGGTCGAACTCGAGATACACGCCGTCCAATTCGTCGACGATCGACTGGAACCCTGCCAGGTCGACCTCGACGTAATGGTGAATGTCGATACCGGTGAACTGCTTCACGGTGTCGACGAGCAACGGCGCTCCCCCGATCGCGTACGCGGCGTTGATCTTGGCGGTCCCGTTTCCGGGAATGTCGACCCACAGATCCCGGGGTAGCGAGAGGATCTGGGCTCGGCTCTCATCGGGATAGATCTTGGTGAGCATGACCACGTCGGATCGCTGCCCTTCGAAGTCGCCGAAGCCCTCGGTGCTGTCGAGACTCTCACGGGAATCCGAGCCAACCAGGAGAAAGGTGACCGGATCGGCCGAGGCCACGTCTCGCGGGCTGAGACGCTCCCCGACATCGGGCACGGTCCGGACCGACTCGTCGACCGCATCCTCGATTGCCCGCAGTTGAAAGTAGACGAGGAAGACGCCCAGATTCGCCGCGACCAAGAGGCCGATGATGGTGCGCTTCAACCAACGGGGGACGCGCGAGCGAGTTTGCGAGCGAGTAGGTGCATCGGACATGCGTGGTGACCCCTCGGAAGGGTACCAGCCGCCGGTGGTGACGATCCGGGCCCGCGGCTCCGGAACTCGACGGCCGGATTGCTCAACACGTCGGCACCGAAGGTCGGCGAAACGGACCGGCGGAGCCACTACGCTGCCGGGCCGTGGCAACGCTTCCACACGAAGGTGACTATCCGATCCTGTATCGCTCGCTGCCGGTGGCGATCGGGAGCGGTTATCGAAACGGGTACCTGGCCAGGCCGGATCGCGCCGGGAGATTCCCAACCGTCCTCATCGTTCCCGACCTCAACGGGTTGACGGCGACCGAGAAGGACCTCGCCCGCCGGCTTGCCCGAAGAGGCCTCGCTTGCCTCGCCGTCGAGTTGCTGGCTCCCTCCGACCGGGCCGGCGACCCGCTGGTGGCGTACGGCGCCATCGACGACAACGAGGCGATCCGGGTGCTCGACGAAGCCCGTGAGTACCTGGCGAGCGAAGACATCGACTGGGCATTCCCGGATTCGGTCGGCGTGCTGGGCCTCGAGGTGGGCGGACGCATAGCACTCCTCCTCGCCGCTCACCGGAGCTGGGTCCGGTCCGCCGTCGTCGTCGGCTCCCCGCTGACCGGTGACGAGTCCCGGCGCTTCCAGGTCGCCGATCTGCTGGAGCACATCGGTCCGCCGGTGTTGGCCCTGTACGGCGCCGATGACCATCTCGTCGCAGCATCATCAGTCGATGAGGCCCAACGCCGGAACCCGGGCGGGTCGTGGTTGCTCTACGAGGGCGTCGGCCATGGTTTCGCGGATCCGAACGCCGAGGGGTTCGACACGGACGCAGCCGAAGACGCCATCCATCGCCTGACCGAATTCCTCATCGCCACCCTCCCCACGGCCGCCGAAGAGGTCGTCGGCTGACGACGAGACCCGGCCGGCTCACCGAACGTGGGCGACCGCTCCAGACCTCAGGTTGCGAAGACCGTCTGCCGTCTCGACGACCAGCGAGCCATCCGGGGCGACATCGATCGCCGTGCCCGACCCCGCCGGTTCCCACGTGCCCGCCGGTTCCCAGGTGATCGAGCGACCGAGGGTGACACAACGGATGCGATAGCGATCGACCGGCCACTCCTCCGGTCCGAGGTCGAGGATCTCGAAGAGCCGGTCTGCCCAGCGCCGGACCAACTCGTGACCGACCGGCTCCGCCGGTCGTTCTTCGAACAACGCGCCGACGTCCTTCGGAGGATCCGGCCACCACAGGTTCAGGCCCATCCCGATCAGAACCAGATCGTCCGACGCCTCGACGAGGATCCCGCCGACCTTGCCGCTCCCCGACAGCAGGTCGTTCGGCCATTTCAGGCCGACCCCGAATGCCTCCGCCGCCGCCACGCCGGCGATGAGCGGAATCACCGACCGCCGTGCGGCGGGCCACGACGATGCGGTGGCGACCGTTGCGGCGACCGCCGCCGGGGCGGTCTCCCACTCCGAACCGGATCGACCACGGCCGGCAGTCTGTCCCGATGCGACGACCAGGATCGGAGCACCGTCGAAGGACTCGCGCGCCACGTCCTGCGTCGAAGTCACGACGGCCCGGATGATCTCCCTATATGGTGGCATCCGTCTCCATCGACGTGAGGCTACCGACAGGAGGAATCGTGGGTACGGAAGCTCGTATCGAGGAACTCCGCAAACTGCGGAGCGAGGCACTCCATGCCGGCAGCCGTCGATCGGTGGACCGGCAGCACGAGGCCGGCAAGCTCACGGCGCGGGAGCGGATCGACCACCTGCTCGACAAGGGTTCGTTCCAAGAAGTCGACATGATGGTTCGCCACCAGGCCCGCGGCTTCGGAATCGAGGAACGTCGCCCGGCCGGCGATGCCGTCGTCACCGGGTTCGGGACGATCGACGGTCGCACCGTGTTCGTCTTCGCCGAGGACTTCACGGTGTTCGGCGGCAGCCTGGGTCGGGCGGTCGCCGACAAGATCTGCAAGGTGCTCGACATGGCGATGGAGATGGGAGCACCGATCATCGGGTTGAAGGACTCCGGTGGGGCGCGCATTCAGGAGGGAGTGGCCGCCCTCGACGGATACGGACGGATCTTCGAGCGCAACGTCCGCGCCTCGGGCGTCATCCCGCAGATCTCGGTGATCATGGGGCCGTGCGCAGGCGGGGCCGTGTACTCGCCGGCCATGACCGACTTCGTGTTTCAGGTCGATGGCACCTCGCACATGTTCATCACCGGGCCGGACGTCATCAAGACGGTCACCGGAGAGGACGTCACGATGGAGGATCTCGGCGGAGCCTTCGCTCATGCCGCCACGTCCGGTGTCACGCACTTCGTCATGCCCAATGGTGAGGCCGCGCTGGAGGCCGTGCGATACCTGCTCTCGTTCGTTCCGCAGAACAACATGGAGCAGCCGCCGTACTTCGTGCCCGGCGATCCGGCCGATCGTACGGACGACGACCTCGACAGCATCATCCCCGACTCCGCCAACCAGCCATACGACATGGTGTCGCTGATCGAGATGGTGATGGACGACGGAGAGTTCTTCGAAGCGCACGAGCACTTCGCCAAGAACATCGTCGTCGGCTTCTCACGCCTCGACGGCCATGCCGTCGGCATCGTGGCCAACCAGCCGGCGATCCTGGCCGGCACACTCGACATCTCGGCCTCGGAGAAGGCTGCCCGTTTCGTGCGGTTCTGTGACGCGTTCAACATCCCGATCGTCACGTTCGTCGACGTGCCGGGATTCCTCCCAGGCGTCGAACAGGAGCACGGCGGGATCATCCGCCACGGCGCCAAGCTGCTGTACGCGTACTGCGAGGCGACGGTGCCGAGGGTGAGCGTCATCACCCGCAAGGCTTACGGTGGCGCCTACCTGGTCATGAACGCCCGCGGTATCCGTGCGGACCTGGTGTACGCATGGCCGTCCGCCGAGATCGCCGTGATGGGTGCGCAGGGTGCGGTGAATGTCATCTTCCGGAAGGACATCGCAGACGCAGCCGATACCGAGAGCCGTCGCACGGAGCTGATCGAGGACTACGAGCGTCGATTCAACAACCCGTACCGGGCAGCGGAACTGGGGCTGGTCGACGAGGTGATCGAGCCGCGGGAGACGCGTGCAAAGCTGGTCCGCGCGCTCGACATGCTTCGTTCGAAGCGGGAAGTGCTTGCCCCCCGCAAGCACGGCAACATCCCGCTCTGACTCCGGCGGGCAGGTCCACACCACACGATTTAGGCTCTGCGCACCATGTTCGAATCCGTCTTGATCGCCAATCGCGGAGAGATCGCCGTCAGGGTCATCCGGACGGCCCGCGATATGGGGCTGCGGACCATCGCCATCTACTCGGAGTTGGACCGCGATGCGCTCCATGTCGCCTTGGCCGACGAGGCGTGGAACGTCGGCGGTGCTCCGGCCTCCGAGAGCTACTTGAACCAGCAGCGCATCCTCGACGTGGCCGGCGAGTCGCGGGCCGGCGCCATCCATCCCGGTTATGGCTTCCTGTCGGAGAACGCCACCTTCGCCCGTGCGGTCGCCGACGCCGGTATCGCCTGGGTGGGTCCCCCTCCGGCGGCCATCGAGGTCATGGGCGACAAGATCTCCTCTCGACAGGCCGCCCTCGACGCCGAGGCGCCCATGGTCCCCGGCACCGTCGAGGCCCTCGAGTCCGTGGACGCCATCAAGGCGGTGGCATCCGAGTACGGCTACCCGGTCGCCATCAAAGCCGCCCATGGTGGTGGCGGGAAGGGCCTGCGGGTGGTGTGGTCGGAGAGCGAGGTCGCCGACGCCTACGACGGTGCACGCCGCGAGGCACAGGCCTACTTCGGTAACGCCGACGTCTACGTCGAGAAGTACATCGAGAAGCCAAAGCATGTCGAGGCGCAGATACTGGTGGACGACCACGGCAATGAGCTCTTCTTGGGCGAGCGGGACTGCTCGGTTCAGCGACGCCACCAGAAGCTCGTGGAGGAGACACCGTCGCCGGCCATGGACGACGCACAGCGGGCGGGCCTCGGTGAAGCGGCACTCGCGGTGGCGCGCCGGTGCGGATATCGGAGCGCCGGCACCGTCGAGTTTCTCCTCGACCAGGAAGGATCCTTCTACTTCCTCGAGATGAACACCCGCCTCCAGGTCGAGCACACCGTGACCGAGATGGTGACCGGGCTCGACCTCGTGGCCGAACAACTCCGCATCGCAGCCGGCGATCCCATCAGCGTGACATCGGTGTCCCCTCGCGGTCATGCCATCGAGCTGCGAATCAACGCCGAAGATCCGTCTCGCGACTTCGCTCCCAACCCGGGCCGGGTCACCGCGTATCGGGAGCCCTCCGGACCGGGGATTCGAGTCGACGGGTGGGTCCAGGAGGGAACCACCGTCAGCCAGTACTACGACAACCTCATCGCCAAGCTGGTGGTGTGGGGGGCGGACCGGTCACAGGCGATCTCCCGTGCGCGGCGTGCGCTGGACGAGTACGAGGTGCACGGTATCGCCACGACGATCCCCGCCCACCAGGTGGTGCTCGCCCATGCGGACTTCGTCGCGGGGGACCATCACACCAAGTGGATCGAGACCGAGGTCGATCTGTCCGGACATGAACCGTATCCGGCTGAGCAGCTTCCCGAGGACGAGGCGCTCACCCGTCGCGACATGACGGTGGAGGTCGGCGGTCGCCGCTTCCAGGTGGTCTACTGGGCGAAGCCACCCCAGGTCGGAGGGCGGGCGACAACCCGGCGCAAACGTCCCAAACTGGAGGCCACCGGAGGCGGCGGGGGGGCCGACGGAATCATCACCGCTCCGATGCAGGGAACGATCGTCAAGGTTCCGGTGAAGGCGGGACAGCACGTCGATACCGGGGAAACGATCTGCATCTTGGAGGCGATGAAGATGGAGAACGAGGTGAAGGCGGAGGCGGCCGGAGAGCTGGTGGACCTCCGAATCCAGGCGGGCGACACCGTCACCGCCGGTGAGGTCATCGCCATCGTCAAGTGATTCGACCGGTCGTCGACGTCGAAGCGGTGCGAGGGAGCGCTACTCGGCGGCGTCGGTGATGGCCTCGGTCATGCTGGGGTGGATCATGAGCGTCTCGACCAGCTGGGAGACCGTCACCCGGGCATTGACCGCCAGCGCCACCGTTCCGATCAGCTCGGACGCGCGGTGACCGACGATGGTCCCGCCCAGAACCACCCCGGTGGCGGGATCGGAGATCACCTTTACGAAACCGCGAGTGAACCCGTTCAGAACCGCCCGTGCGTTGGCCGCAAAGGGAACTTTGGTGGTGCGCACCTTTCTGCCCTCGGCGGCGGCCCCCACCTCTTCGAGTCCGACCGAGGCGATCTCCGGCTCCGTGAAGACCGCCTGAGCGACCTTCGAGTAGTCCAGCGGGGTGACGGGGAACCCCAGCGCATGCAGCGCGATCTTGCGTCCCTGCATCGATGCCACCGACGAGAGCGGCATCTGCCCGGTGCAGTCGCCGGCCGCGTAGATGTGGGGCACGGTGGTTCGCTGATACTCGTCGACCTTGATGTGACCACGGTCCATCTCGACCCCCAACTCCTCCAGGCCGAGGTCCGCGGTCAGCGGAACCGAACCGATCGCCAGCAGGGCGTGTGAGCCCCGCACGACGCGTCCGTCGTCGCAGCGGACGATCACCTCGTCACCTTCCCGATCGATGCCCTCGGCGCGCGCTCCGATCACGAGCTTGACACCCCGCTCCAAAAAGTCCTCCTCGAGGACCGCGGCAACCTCCGGGTCGCGATGCGGGAGGATCTGCTGGCGTGACACCACCAGCGTCACGCGCGCTCCCAGGGACTGGAAGATGTGCACGAACTCGACACCGGTGACACCGGACCCGATCACGATCATGTGATCCGGAATCACCTGCAGGTCGTATGCGTGGCGGGTGGTGATGATGCGCTCGCCGTCGATCCGTGCCCAGTCGGGAACCCGCGGTGCGGACCCGGTGGAAACGAGGAGACGGCCGAACTCGATCGAGCGCTCACCGTCCTCGGTATCGACCACCGCCGTGCGGGGTCCGACCAACCGGCCGCTCCCCCGAACCAGCTCCACTCCCTGCGACTCCAGCATGTCGACGAGCGACTCGTTGATGTCACCGGTGATCGCCCTGATCCGGGATGCGAGTTGGCCGGTGTCGATGAGCTGGTGGGCGGCGTCTTCGGCGGTGAGGCTCACGAGTCCGAGCTTGGCGGCGTTGCGCACCGAATCGATCCGAACCGCCGAGGCGGTCATCGTCTTCGACGGGATGCAGTCCCACAGATGCGCGGCACCGCCCACGACGTCACGCTCGACGACCGTCACCGCCGCGCCGCGGGCCGCGGCGGTGGTGGCGAAGCTGGTGCCGGCGGGACCACCGCCGATGACGAGGTGATGGGGAGAGGCGTGCCTGGTGATACTCACGGTCAGCGAGCGTACAAGGTCCGGGTAGGCCGAGTTGGCGATCCGGCCGAGTTGGCGAGCTGGGTTGGCGAGCTGAGTTGGCGAGCTGGGCTTGGTCAGGCCGGGCGGTAGATTCCCAAGACGTTGCGGAGGGCATCCGAGACCTCGCCGACGGTGGCCCCGACTGCCAGCGCATCCCGCATCGCCGGCAGCACATTCGCATCGGTGGCGGCGACCGCCTCGACTCGTTCGAGCGATGCCTCGACCTCGGTGGTGGGCCGCGTTCTTCGTCGTCGTTGGAGCCGGTCCACCTGGGCGCGTTCCAACTCGGGATCGACTCGCATCACCGGAACGGGGTCGGCTTCGTCCTCGACGAATCGATTCACACCCACGATGACCGAGGCACCCTCGTCCTGGCGCTGCGCCTGGCGGTAGGCGGAGTCTTCGATCTGTCCCCGCATCCAGCCCGACTCGACGGCGTTCACCGAACCCCCCATCGCCTCGATCTGGTCGAACAGCTCGCGCCCCTTCGCCTCCACCTGGTCCGTGAGGTGTTCGACGAAGTAGCTCCCTGCCAACGGGTCGACCGTCGATGCCACACCCGATTCATAGGCGAGGATCTGCTGGGTTCGGAGCGCCAGCCGGGCCGATTCGGCGGTCGGGAGGCCCAGTGCCTCGTCAAACGCGTTGGTGTGGAGCGATTGGGTGCCGCCCAGCACCGCTCCCAGTGCCTGAACCGTCGTTCGGACCACGTTGTTGAGGGGCTGTTGCGCCGTGAGTGTGGAACCGGCGGTCTGGGTGTGGAAACGCATCGCCCAGCTCTTGGGATTCTGGGCGCCGATCAGGTTGCGCATCAGATCAGCCCACATTCGACGGGCGGCCCGATACTTGGCGACCTCCTCGAACAGCTGATTGTGTCCGTTCCAGAAGAAGGAGAGTCGAGGAGCAAAGTCGTCGACGTCGAGACCGGCATCGATGGCGGCGCGAACATACGCCACACCGTTGGCGATGGTGAACGCCAACTCCTGGGCCGCCGTCGCTCCCGCTTCACGGATGTGGTAGCCGGAGATCGAGATCGTGTTCCACGCAGGGAGTCTCGCTGCCGCGTACGCGAACGTATCGGTGATGAGGCGCATCGACGGACGGGGTGGGTAGATGTAGGTACCCCGCGCCACGTACTCCTTGAGGATGTCGTTCTGCACGGTTCCGCGGATCCGAGCGGGGTCGACCCCTTGTTCCTCGGCGACGATCTCGTACAGGAGCAGCAGAACGGGCGCGGTGGCGTTGATCGTCATCGAGGTCGACACGTCACCGAGCGGCAGCCCGTCGAGAAGGATGCGCATGTCGTCGATCGAGTCGATCGCCACTCCGACCTTGCCGACCTCGCCGACGGCGAGCGGATGGTCCGAATCGAGGCCCATCTGAGTCGGGAGATCGAATGCGACCGACAGCCCGGTCTGGCCGGCGTCCAACAACGCCTTGAAGCGTTCGTTCGTCTCGGCGGCGGTCCCGAAACCGGCATACTGGCGCATCGTCCACAGCCGGCCCCGATACATCGTCGGATACGGCCCACGTACGAACGGATAGACGCCGGGTTCGCCGATTCGCAGGGGATCCGGCGGACCGTCGTACACCACCTCGACGGGGATCTCGGACGAAGTGTGTTCGTTTTCGCTCACGATGCGGATAACCTACCGCTTCGTGACGTGACCGGTCCGCGCTCCGACGCCGGCCGGAGTCGAAACTCGTGAGACGCCGCCGACGTTGGAACGTTGAAGATGGCCCGTCGTTCATTCATCCATGAGATCGAGGCGCGCGAACGCCGGGGACGGTGGTTCCCGTCGTTGGCCGGCCTCATCGCGATCGCCGTACTCGCATCGACGTGGGTCGGACTGTTCTCGTTCATGGGCGCCAATGCCGCCCACGGAACGGTCACCGATGTGGAGGACGCATTCATTCCCGACGTCGAAGCGATGCCGCTGGCGTTTCCCGATCTGTCCCGCGTATCCCGGGTGTTCGCCTCAGATGGAGAGCAACTCGCAGAGCTACACGACGGTCGGGTGAGTGAGCCCGTCCCGTACGAGGAAGTGCCGCGAGTCGTGCGGCGGGCGATCCTGGCAGCCGAAGACAGTGAGTTCTTCATCCATCGCGGAATCGATTTTCAGGCGATCATGTCGGCGGCCGTCAGCAACCTGGTCAACGACACCCTCATCGGAGGCTCGACGATCACCCAACAGGTGGTGAAGAAGAACTTCGTGGGCGAAGAGGTGAGCCTCAAGAGAAAGATCACCGAAGCCTTCGTCGCCAACGAGTTGGAACGCAGGTACGAGAAGGAACAGATCCTCGAGTTCTACATGAACTCCGTCTACTTCGGCTACGGCGCCTACGGCGTGAAGTCTGCGGCCGATGAGTACTACCACAAGTCACTCGACCAGCTCACCGTGCCGGAAGCGGCCACCCTGGCGGTGCTGGTCCGCAACCCGACCTACTACGACGCACGGCGCAGTTCGGAACTCGTCGAGGATCGCCGCAACGACGTTCTCGACGAGATGGTGGAGTCCGGCTGGCTCACCGAGTCCGACGCCGAGACGTTCAAGGCGCAGCCGCTCGGAATCAAAGAGCATGTGATCGAGCGCGGCGCCGCGGACCATGTAGTCGCCGAGATCAAGCGGCAACTCCTGGATCTCGACCGGCACGAGTTCGACTTCCTGGGCACCACCAAGGAGGCTCGCAAGAAGGCGATCTTCGGATGTCCGGCCGACGACACCACCTGCGCCGGGGGCGGCGGGCTTCGCATCGAGTCGACGATCGACCTGGAGGCACAGAACAAGGCGATCGAGATCTTGAATCAGTACGTCCCCTTCCCGGACGCCGAGACCAATCTGGCACTGTGTGAACAGCTCGCCGGACCCCTGAAGCTGGACACCGAAGAGAAGATCAACAACTACGCAGCTGCCAACTCGTGCGCTCCGACGGGGGCGATCAGCACGGTCGAATCGGAGACCGGCGCCGTCCGGGTGATGGCGTCAGGCCTTCCGTTCGAGGTCGACCAGTTCGACCTCGCCACCCAGGGCCGGCGCAACCCGGGCTCGTCCTTCAAGCCGTTCACTCTGATGGCCGCACTCGAGAGCCCCGAAGACATCACGCTCGGAAGCCACTACCGCGGATCGTCACCCTTGATTCTCGAATGCCCGTATCAGTGCTCGGAACTGGGGAACAAGTGGAAGGTCAGCAATGCGGGTGGATCTCGGGCCGTGATGTCGCTGGAGCAGGCCACCAGCTCATCGGTCAATGTCGTCTACGCCCAGGTGGCCCTCGAGGTGGGACCGGAGGCGATCGTCGACATGGCCCACCGCATGGGTGTCAAGAGCGAGCTGCGAGCGGTCCCTTCCATCACCCTCGGCACCAGTGAGGTGACCCCGCTGGAGATGGCGTCGGCCTACACGAACTTTGCGACCAACGGACGCTGGACCGAGCCGTATCTCGTCGGTCGGATTCTCGATGCGTCCGGCCAGGTGATCTTCGAGCACCAGAGCGAGCACATCCAGGTCGCCAAACCGGAGATGTTCGCGGCTGCTCGCCGACCACTCTCCAAGGTCCCGACCAGTGCCGGCACCGCCCCGCGGGCGAACATCGGCCGGCCGCAAGGGGGCAAGACCGGAACCCACCAGGATTACAAGGATGCGTGGTTCGTCGGGTTCGTGCCGCAGTACGCCACCGCCGTCTGGATCGGTTTCGAGGCGGACCAGATCCCGCTCACGAACGTGACGATCAACGGTCGTCGGGAGCGCCGCATCTTTGGCGGTACCGCCCCGGCGCCGATGTGGGCGGACTTCATGGGTTGGTACCTCCAAGACGTCGAGCCGGCCGACTTCCCCGGCGTCGAGGGAAGCCTGGACCCCTACTTCCGGCGTCCGTCCACGACCGTCCCGTCCGTCGTGGGAATGGACCGAGGCTCGGCGGCCTCGGCGGTGACCAAAGCGAAGCTCTTCCCGAGCATCGTGGAGGTGCCGTCGACGGAGCCGGAGGGCACGGTCATCGCCCAGGCACCGGGCGGAGGAGCAACGGTGCCACAGGGGTCGGGAGTCACGCTGGAGGTCTCGACCGGAGATCCGCCCGTCGGCGTCATCCCCAATGTGGCCGGGCAGGGCTTCGATGCCGCCCTTGCCGTGCTGCAGTCCTTCAGCGCCGAGAACCGGCTCGAACTGGAGTTCGTCCGCGCCAACCAGGAGGTCGAGGATCCCTCCCGGGTGGGCACCGTGCTCCGCCTCGACCCGCCTGCCGGCACGTCCGTCGGCTACAAGGCGGTGGTGGTGATCGTCGTCGGCGTGCCGGCCTCCGACAGCGACTAGTCGCCCGCGACTCACCGCCGGCGACTGGCCGACCGCGGCCGGCGACGACCGAACCGGCGCCGATCGACCCGATCACCCTCGAAACCCCGGGCGACCACACCGGCTCGGACTCGATCGACCATGCTTCGCGAAAGAAAGCCAAAGTGTCCTAGTTGACATTGTTTTACGCTACTCGATAGTGTCATGGATATGACAGCGGTAGCAACTGGGACTTCGCAGAACCACCCTCCCACACCGTCGCACACCGGGCGGAGATCCAGTGCTACCGGCTGTCGCACCACACTCGTCCGGCCGACGGTCCGGCCGTTCTTGGTTCCGGGACCCGTCGATGGGGTGGCACCCGACGACGAGTACGTCCGCCGGTACTGGGTGGCGGCCATCGGCGCCTCGGCCGTTGCGGACCTGCTCCGGCTGGTCGCAGCCGCCAAGCACCGGCGCGAGGTACGCCGGCCCATTCACCTACCGGTCCTGCTGTCGGAGGGTCTGGCGATCTCGGCGGGGCGTTCCGTCCTCGTGTCCGATCCGATTCCGCGACTGGGGGTCCGAGCCCGGCGCCGGATCCCGGGGGCGCTCCGGCTGGAGCTGGCCGCAACGCCGGCCGCCGGGACCATCCTCACGCTTCAAGTACCCTGACCCGATGCCCCGATGGCTCACCGACGAGCAGCAGCGGGTGTGGAGGCTGTTCTTGGGGGCGACGCGTCATCTGCATGCCGAGCTGGAGCGCCAGCTTCAATCCGACGCGGGCATGCCCCATGCGTACTACCAGATCCTGGCCATGCTCTCGGAAGCCCCGGAGCGGTCTCGGAGGATGAGCGAGCTGGCCCGGCTGGTGGACGCTTCCCCCAGCCGGCTCTCCCACGCCATGAACCGTCTGGAACAGGAGGGGTGGGTAGAACGACGCCGATGCGACGGGGACCGTCGGGGGATCTACGCCCAGCTCACCGACGACGGCTACCAGGTCCTGGTCGAGGCCGCACCCGGCCACGTCGAAGCGGTGTTGCAGTCGTTGTTCGATCGTTTGACCCCGAGCCAGGTCGTCGAACTCGGCCGGATCTCCGAGGCGGTCCTCGAGGAGAGGTGAGCCCGGTCGGGTGCAGATGCCGGGCGGCTCAGCCGGTAGCCCGCCGGCTGCGAGCGGGTGCCGCCCACACATCCCGGCGATGAAACCGGAGCACGGTCACGCCCACGAAGCACAGCGCAGTCAGTTCGCCTGCCGCGAATGCCTGCGCCACCCGGACGTCGGGTGACGCCGCCGGGAACACCATGATGGCCAGGGCCAGCATCAGCCCGGCCGCCCAACTCACCGCCAATCGGCCGGTTCGCCCTTGGGCCACCAACACCTGTCCGGTGATCTGAGCTCCGGAGGCAGCGACAACTCCGGCGGCCACGTACCCGGCCACCGACGGGTCGGGGTCGAAGCCCGGACCGGCCAACAGCCGAACGACCGCCGGACCGATGGCTCCACCGACGAACCAGGCCGCAGCAGTCAGCACGAACGCCGACCCGGCGGTAGCCGCGCTGATGATGCGGAGACGATGGCGGTCCCCCTCCTCGACGAGCCGAACCAGCAGCGAGAGCAGACGGCCCTGAAGGGAGTAGATGAGGGTGAGCGGTGCACGGAACAGGGTAAAGGTCATGAAGACGATGCTGAACAGCGCGGCGCCGCCGCCCAGGAAGCCGACCGCCAGAGGTGAGGCCGCCAGCAGGAGTTGCGAAGCGGCGCTTCCCGACGCATATGCCGCCAGGAACCGGACCGCCCGATCGGGAGGCGTGCTGTCTCCCGGGTCTCGCCAGAAACGCACCCCCATGACCACGAACGGGGCGGAGACCATCGCCCAGCCGAACCAGACCGCTCCACCCCCGATCAGCGCCACGACGGCGGCAAGGACCAGGCGAATCGACGACTCGGCGGCCAGCAGCCAGCCGACGACCCGAAACCGTCGGGCCCCGGCCAGCATCCCGCGACCGACGAACAACAACCCGAACCCGAGCATCATCACGGCCATCTGAACGGCGTACACCGACTTGCCCTCGAAGTAGAGGTCGCGAGTGGCCAACACGAACCCGGTCCCGACGACCACCGCCGCCATCACCACACCGGCGATCACCGTGCCGTCCTGTCGGACGGGATTCCTCCCCTTGCTCACTTCGCGGGTGGCGTACTGCTCGAGCGGGATCAACACGATCGTGGCGATGATGAAGACGGCCGTCCACAGCGCCCCGATGGGAGCGAAGGCCCGTTCACCGAGTGCTTGCCCGCCGAGGACTTGAAACAGATAGGCCGCGATGGCTCCCACCACCCCGCCGACGATCATGGCAGCCGTGCCAGGCGCGCGCATGCCGTGAGAGAGGTCGGCCGAGGCCGTGTCCGGCGCGGTCATCGACCGGCGGCGGTCAACACGGTCCAGACCGTCTTCCACAGGATCTGGACGTCGAGAACGGGCGAGACGTGCTTGACGTAGTACAGGTCGTAGGACAGTTTGTCGACCGTGTCCGCCGCGCCTTCTGCGTAGCCGAAATTGACCTGTGCCCAACCCGTGATACCCGGCCGCACGAGGTGGCGCTGGTCGTAGAACGGGATGCGCTTGCGGAACTGTCGAACGAATGGAATCTGTTCGGCTCGGGGGCCGACGAGGCTCATGTCGCCCTTCAACACGTTCCAGACCTGCGGTAGCTCATCCAGACGGCTGCGGCGCAGCATCGCCCCACCTTTCACGATTCGATCGTCATTGGCTCGTGCCATGCGCGGACCTCCACTCTCGGAGTCGGCACGCATCGTGCGGAACTTGACCAATGTGAACGGCCTGCCGTGGAGCCCGATCCGACGTTGCCGGAAGATCACCGGACCACGTGACGACAGACGGACGAACAGCGCCACGAAACCCAGCAGCGGGAGCCACAACGGGGTGGCCACCAGGACGGCACCGATGTCGAACAATCGCTTCCCTGGCAGGAAGGCACTGGTCCGGACCAGCGGCGTGGAGATCTCCCAACCCTCGGCCAGATGGACGAGCGGAATCCGACCGGTGTGCTCCTCGTAGACCGATGCAAGGGGCCGAATGGGATATCCGGCGATGTCACACGAGGAGACGAACCGAGCCACTCGGTCGGTGAGCACGGCTCTGAGGTCGAGCGCCAGCGTCGTCCCGACCGGCAGTGGTTCCGGCTTGGTCTCCGATGACGGGTCGATGACGGTGTAGAGCGTGACATGATCGGACTCCACGAGGTCCGCGATCAGCTGCTTCTCCGAGCTGACGACTGCGAGCGTCTCGGTCCACGGACGCGCCCGGCGAATCACCCGCTGCAGATTGGCCAGCGCACCCCATACCAGGATGGTCACGGCCAGGAACACGCGGGGGTAGAAGAACCGAAAGCCCAACACGGTGATCGCAACGAAGGCGAAGGTCCCGAGCACGATGGCCACTCCCCGCCCGTAGGTCGGGCGAGGCACTCCCGGCCCGCTCAGTCCGCCCGTCAGGACCGCCATCAGCACGGCGCCGCCGCCGAGCAGCAACAGCAGTGGGATGATGTCTCTCCCTACCTCGCGACCGGGGAAGTCGACCGTCCACGGCAGCGGCGCATCGAAGACGAGGAGTGAGGCGAGAATGACGGAGACGCCCAACAAGAGCAGGTCGACGAAGGCCACCGAGATGACGAAGCGGTTGCGCACAGACGCGAATCGTACCGCCGCGATCGATCCTTCTTCAGCCGGCGCGTCCGGCCATGATGGACCCGTGCCATCGGTCTCGGTCATCATTCCCGCCAGAGACGCCGCCACCACGATCGGGGCGACCCTCGACTCGGTCGTGAGCCAGCAGCCACCGATCACCGACATCGTGGTCGCAGTTCCGGACGACGACCATGCCACGCGGCGGGTGATCGAGGCCTTCGGTGAGCGGGTCCGGGTGGTCGACAATCCCCTCGGGACGACTCCCGCCGGCCTCAACCTGGCCCTCGCCGAGGCACGGGGCGACATCATCGTCCGCTGCGATGCCCATGCCGTCCTGCCCCCCGGCTATGTGGCGCGAGCCGTGGCAACCCTGACCGAGACCGGCGCCGCCAATGTGGGTGGGATTCAGCGGGCGAGCGGCACGTCCTGGCTGGAGCGGGCGATCGCCATCGCCCAGACGACACCGCTCGGAGTGGGCGACGCCAGGTACCGGCTCGGCGGCGAGCCCGGGCCGGTCGAGACCGTCTATCTCGGTTCCTACCGCCGAGACGTGCTCGAGCGTCTCGGGGCGTTCGATGAGCGGTTCCGCCGAAACCAGGACTACGAACTCAACCATCGCATCCGGCAAGCCGGCGAGCTGGTGTGGTTCGACCCCGAGCTCGAAGTGGAGTATCAGGTGCGCCCGACATTGCCGGCGCTGGCGCGACAGTACTTCGACTACGGGTCCGGGAAACGACTCATGCTCCGCTCGCATCCCGACAGTCTCCGGCCGCGTCAGCTCGCTGCACCAGCGTTGGTGCTCGCGCTGATGGCGAGCGCCGCCCTGGCGCTCACTCCCCTCCGACGCTGGGCTTGGCTGGCCCCGGGCATCTACCTCGGCACCATCGTCGGGGCCGGCCCGCTGCTGGCGCTCGCCCGCCGAGATCTCGCCGGACTCGCCACCGTGGCGGTGCTCCCGACCATGCACCTCTCATGGGGCCTCGGTTTCCTCCGGGGTTGATCGGATGCGGGTCGGGCGTCCCGTCATCGCCGTGGTGTAGATCCCCTGCACCAGATGGTCGTCCCATGCATGGCGTGACCGCACCGCACTCGCCTGGCCCACCGCCGCCGCCCGAATCCCGTCGTCCAGGACCGTCGAGATCGCAGCGGCGAGCCGATCGACGTCACCCGGTGGATACAGCTCGACCGCTTCGAGACCATCCACCAGGCGCCGGGTCGCCGGCAGATCCGATGCAGCCACCGGTACGCCGAGCGCCAGATACTCGAGGATCTTGGTGGGGACCGACTCCCGGTAATTGGGGATGTCGTGCAGCGGTGAGACACCGGCCATCGATCGGCGGATCTCTTCGAGGGCCTGGGGATGCGGGAGCCGGCCGGTCATGGTCAGCCGAGTCCCCGCCGCGGACGCCGCCGCTCTCAGGTCGGACCCGTGGGCATGTGCCGGCCCCACCAGCATCAACGGAACACCGATCAGCCCGCAAGCCCGTACCAGGTCGAAGACTCCTCGAACCGGAGTGACATCGCCCACGTAGATGACTCTTCGCTCCCGGGTCTTGACCGTTTCCGGAAATCCGTCGAAGCGCGGCGCATTGGGGACGAGTGGGTGAGCATGACGGAAACGGCGAAGGTAGTCGGACTCGGCGACCGTGACGGTGACGTACCGCTCGGCGATCCGAAGCACCAGTCTCATGAGCGCCGCCAGCGGCCGGCGGCACACCGGGGGAACCCAGTCCTTGGTGAGGATCTGGGCGGGGACGTCCTCGTGCATGTCGAATACGACGGCACATCGCCGCAGAAGCCCGGCAACGATGCCGAATGGAAGCAACTCGGGATCGTGGATCGAGACGAGGTCGTAGCGGCCTGACAGGATCTTCCAACCGGCGTCGAGATCCCGCCGCATCCGCCCACCCTCCAGCGCAGCGAAGGCCAGGCCGGTCGGGTCGGTCGGTCCCGGCGTGCGGGCGGCATACGTCACATCGAAGATCGGAGCCAGTGCCCGAATCGTCTTTTCGCGAATGCGGTTGTCGTCGGCATGGTGGATCGAGCTGACGACCAGGGCCCGCGGCTTCACGTCACAGCGCTACCACATTCGCCGCCGGTATTCCCCGCCTGCGGAACGCACCGCGGGCGTCGAAGACCGTCGGAACCGCCTCGGCCAGGGCTGCGTAGTCGATCACCTCGTGATCGCACAGCACCGCGGCGATCGCATACTCCGACAGGTCGTCGCCGGCCTCGACGGGTTGGTAGCCATGAGAGGCGATCCGCTCCGACCCGACGACCGGGTCGAGCACAGACACCGCAGCACCTCGCCGGCGCAGCTCCGCCAGCACGTCGAGCGACGCCGACTCGCGATCGTCGGCGATGTCCGGCTTGTAGGCGATCCCCACGCCCAGCACCTTGGTTCCGAACACCGGCAGGCCCTGGGCGTTCAGGAGGTCGGCGATCCGGGCGGCGTTGTACACCGGCATCTTGGTGTTGACCTGTTCGGCCGTATCGATGAAGCGGGTCGCGAAGTTCGCGGCCTTCGCCCTCCAGGCCAGGTACTGCGGGTCGAGCGGAATGCAGTGGCCGCCGACGCCCGGTCCCGGATAGAACGCCTGGAAACCGAACGGCTTGGTGTCGGCGGCCTCGATGACTTCCCAGATGTCGATGTCCAGCTCGTGGGCGAGCTGGGTCATCTCGTTGATCAACCCGATGTTCACGGCGCGGTAGGTGTTCTCGAGCAGCTTCGCCATCTCCGCAGCTCGGGACGTGGACACCTCGTGAACCTGGGGAACCAGCCGCCGGTACGCCGCGCCTCCCACCCGAGTGGACAAACCGCTCACGCCGCCGACGATCTTGGGGATCTCGCCGGTCTTCATCGCATCCCCGGGCGACACCCGCTCCGGCGAGAAGACGACCCAGACGTCGGCGTCGAGCTCCAGCCCGGCGGCATGGACGGCCGGAACGATCATCTCCTCGGTCGTCCCCGGGTAGGTGGTCGACTCCAAGGACACCAGCTGGCCGGGCCGGAGCGCCTTGGTGACGGTCACGGCTGCCGCCTCGATGTAGGACAGGTCCGGCTGGCGGTTCCTTCCCAACGGGCTGGGCACGCAGATGATGAGCGCGTCGGCCTCCCGGAGATCCCCCGGGTCGGCAGTGAAGCGGGCTCCCCTTCCGAGCGCGCGCTGGAGGTCGGCATCGGAGACGTCCTCGACGTGTGACACACCGCGTGCGAGGTCACGCACCCTCGACTCGACCACGTCGAATCCGAGGACCGCCAGGCCGCGGTCGGCGGCGGTGACTGCGAGGGGCAGCCCGACGTATCCCAGCCCGATGACACCCAGCGTCCACCGTTCCTCTGAGAAAAAGCGAATGGGATCGTCCACGGGTCCTCCGCCATACCGCCGAATCGCTCCGACCGAAGCGACTCGGCATGGTAGACGGCGACCGCCCGTTCGAGGCTCTGGCAGATCAGCCGGTCGGCTGGACGATCGACTGATCCATCGACTCGACCGCCGTCGGGGCGGCTACTGCCCGGACGACTTGAGTGCCCGCGCCAGGAAGGATGCCATCTGCTCCCGGGTGACGAGGTCGTCGGGGCAGTACCGATCGTTGGCGGGCGGATTGCACCCCTGGGTGATGCCGGCGTGGGCGAGGGCGGCGATCTCGGATCGGAACACCGATCGATCATCATCGACGAAGCCTGGATCGAATGACTGGTTCTCGGCTCCGTCGTTCTCCGCCGCGGCCGGTGGAACGACCGTCGCCGAGTATCCGAACGCACGACTGAGGAAGGCGGCCATCTCGCCCCGGGAGACGAGGCGCTCGGGACAGAAGCGATCGTTGTCGGGAGGGTTGCATCCCTTGGTCACACCGGCTTCCGCCAAGAGGGCGATATCACGCTCGAAGATCGAGCCATCGTCGTCGACGAAGTGGTTGTCGACGCCGCCACCCAGGCCGAGCGCACGGACGAGGAAGGCTGCCATCTGCCCGCGGGTGACCCCGTCGGAAGGGCAGAACCTGGTGTTGGCCGGCGGATTGCATCCCTTGGTGATGCCGAGTTCGGCGATGTAGAGAATGTCTGCGGCGTGGACGGAGCCGGCGATGTCACCCAGGCCACCCGCCGGCGGGGGCCCACCACCCGGGCCGGAGACCGAGGTCACATAACTCGATCGAAGCGACAACTTTGTGCGGAGACCATCCCCCCAGAGTTCCGTCGCCACCTCGTCACCGCCATCGACGCCGACGAATCGCACGACCGCGTTGGGAGCCACGTCGATGAGATCGACACCCGTGACGCTGTCCCAACCGAGGCGCTCGGCGAGGTCCGCTGCGCCGAAGGTACGACTCCAGGAGGCGTACGGGTTGGAAACGGATTCGGCGATGGACCACGGATCATCGACCGATCGCAGGAACGGGAGTGGCGAACTCCCCCATACGTGCTCGTTCGTGTGCGTCGCTCCGCCGGTCGAAGAGGAGTAATAGGCCGTGAAGACGCCTCGGCCCGACGGAGGATGGGTCGCCACCACATCGGTCGTCGCCTCGACCGCATCGACCCAGCCATTCGGGCTGATGCCTTCTTTCGCCCACGCCCGATACGCCTGGTCCCGGGTGTCGTCATACAGGTGACAATCGCAACTGCGGGTGGGAGCGCCCTCTGAATCCGCCGTGTCCAGGACCCGCCGAATGGTGTAGTTGCGGGCTGCGATCACCTGGGCGGCCAGCGCTTCCGCATGCCAGTCCGTCGGCATCTCCGCCAGCCCACGCAGGTACTGCTCCATCTCGATGTCGAGCACGGCGTTGACCGTGCCTGCATCGGCCGGGACGATTCTGACCGTGCCGTGGGCATACTCGCCATCGTCCACCTTGAGGCGATTGACCGCGTATGGCGACGATGCGGCATTGTCGTTCCAGCTGACGGTGATGTGACACGAGCCTTCGGCGACGACCTGCGCTTCATGGTTGACGATCGCGCACGTGTCTCCCGACCCGGTCACCACCTTCCAGGCTCGCGAGACCGGAATGGTGAGCGCCGAGGAGCACGGCTCGCCGTTCGGCCCGGCTTGGCAGACGTCGGCGGTCCCGACGAACGGTGTCAGCGTGACCGTCTCCCGCGCCTGGGACAGACCGATGACCACCGGGTAGGGCGCCGACCACCAATCCGGCAAGTTGCGGTTGGCGAGTTCGTCGAGCGCCGCACCCGAGTAATAGTGGTCGAGGATGTCCTCGGCATCCGCACCGGCGAGTGCCATCGCATGGGCACCGTACTGGGACATGCCGACGCCGTGTCCCCAGCCTCCGCCATCGATGGTCCACTCCGATGACTCGGCGGCGGCGGGACCGGCCGGGGCGAGGATGGACGCGGCGAGTATGAGCGAGAGAAGGAGGGCACGGGTTGGGGTCATCTCCCTTCCCATCGGCGCATCGGCGTCGAAATCTTGAATCCCGCCGCTCGATTCGCCACCTCGACGGGTGCGTCGGCGAAAGGCCGTTCGAGCGCTCATCGCAGGGCTCGATGGAGGAACGCCGCCATTTGTTCTCTGCTGACCGGATCGTTCGGGCAGAACCGATCGTTGACGGGAGGGTTGCACCCCTTGGTGACCCCGGACTCGGCCAGCGCGGTGATCTCGCGCTCGAACACCGAACCATCGTCGTCGACGAAGCGGTCGGCGGCGGCAGTGGTCGACCCGGTCGTCAGACCGAGGGCTCGGGCGAGAAACGCCGCCATCTCACCCCGGGTCACCGGTCGGTCCGGACAGAAGGAGCCGGTACCGCAACCCTTGGTCACACCGGCGGCGGCCAGGGCCTGGATGTCCGCTTCGAAGATCGAGTCGTCGTCGTCCTCGAAGATGTCTCGACTCTCGGCTTCCAGATCGAAGGACCGGACCAGAAAGGCGGCCATCTGACCGCGGGTGACCCGTTCGAGCGGGCAGAACGCATCCTCGAACGGTGGGTTGCACCCTCTGGTGATGCCCGCCTCCGCGATCCACTCGATGTCGGATTCGAACACCGAACCATCGTCGTCGTAGAAGGTCCCGATCCACCGCAACGGGACCGGCGCGTCTTCGCACTCGAATCCCGGGTCGCGCCACCATCCGTCGATCGGTCGTCCGGTGCCCGTGTTCCCGGTGGCCACCGTCAGCGCGCCGAGCGCATCGAGTGCGACGACGTCGGCTCGGCCGTCCCCATCCTCGTCGGCCGCGCCAAAGGCGACGACGTCGGCGAGCGGGAGGGTCGCCGCTTCCAGCTGGGAACCCGCGTCTGATGCCAGAACATCGACCTTCACGGTTTCTCCTGCGACCTGCATGGCAAAGATCTCGACGGTTGCGTCGCCGTCCCGATCGGCCACCGTCCAGTAGTCAGCGGACTGCGGAAGTGTGGTTGTCGCCAGCCGGCGATCGAAGTCGGGACCGGCGAAGACCGAAACCGAGCGATCATCGAACAGCCACAGGTCGCCGCGACGATCGCCATCGGAGTCGGCCACGGCCACGTGGGTGGCCGACGCCGAAAGGGAGATCGTCCGAGGTTCTTCGAAGTCGGCGGAGCGGAGTGCGGTGATGACCTCGAGGCCGTCGGTCGTCCCCCGCACCACGACGACGTCGGACCGTGAATCGCCGTCGATGTCTCCGAGCGTGACCAGATCGTCCGATTTCAAATCGGCAGGAACGAACCACCGGAACATCGAACAACGGCCAAAGCCCGCACGAGCGCCGGAGACGTCGAAGACCATGCCGTCGGAGATCGGCCGGACCCGGACGACGTCCACCGCTCCGAACCCCGCGGCGTCGGCGAGCAGCATGGTGCCTTGCGCGGCCTCGTCGCCGAACTCGGTCGGGAATGACGTGGCAACGGCAAATGGGCGTTGCCGACCGGCGGGCGGACGAATCTCCAGGCCGGTGCCGGAACCGGGTGCGGGTCCGATCCACGAGAAGTGCATCGGGTCCTTCGAGTAGCGCCAATCGCCGCCCCAGCAAAAGCCCGCGGACCGCCATGCGTCGACGAACCAACCGGGCATGTCGGTGATCAACTGCTCGGGGTCCTCACGGTAGGGGTTGGATGCCGGGTTGAGGTCGATCGACAGGCCGAGGGCGTGGCGACTGAGTTGGCGGCTTCCGTTGATCGTGCGGCCGGTATGAGCGGACGCCGATTCGATCCGGTAGTGCCGTCCGGCCACGGCGTGCTTCGCGAGGTTCTTCGACACCGTTTGGAAGGCGGGCAGCGCCACCCGGTTGACTTGGACACGCATGCCCCCGCTGCCGGGGACGGTCCACCAGACGAGCTCGGACCGGACCTCGGCGAGGGTCCGTCCGAAGTAGGTTCCGAACGGTCCGAGCAGCGGCTCGGAGGCGGACAGCGCCCCGGAGCGAGACATGATCGGGGTGCCGGTGTACGGAGCGCCACAACTGGACGACTCGGAGAACGACGTCCAACGAACACTGGTATCCGAGGAGCCAACGGCCGCACCGGCCGGCACGAGCGTCACCAGGAGCGCGAAGCTCGCCACTCCGGCCGCCGCCAACCGGTGCCGCCGTCTCAAATGGGAACGAACTTCCACACGCTTCCCGACCCGCCGAGCACGGCGTAGGCATTCCCGGCAGCGTCCGTTCCGAACGACCAGATCCCCCGGTGGGTCCCCACCGGCACCGTTGATCGCTCCACGACTTCAGCCCCGTCGGTCAAGATCATCTCGATCTGACCGAGACACAGGTCGGCGAATAGATACCTGCCACGCATCTGCGGGATCGATGTGCTCTGCGGTACCACACCGCCGGTGATCGAACACGCACCCGAATCGTGCGACAGCTCGATGAGCGGCTGCACCTTCCCGGATGGATCGCACCCCGACGACGGCGCAAAACAGGCGCTGCCTTCCTGCACGTTCCACCCGAAGTTCGACCCGCCTTGCTCGGCGGGAACCACCGACACCTCTTCCCGGCGGTCCTGACCGACGTCTGCGACATACAGCAGCCCCCGATCGAACCAGATGCGCCACGGGTTGCGGAGACCGATGGCCCACACCTCGTCCGCTCCCGGCAGACCCACGAACGGGTTGTCCGGCGGGATCGCATACGGCTCCGCACCATCGACGTCCAAGCGGAGGATCGACCCGAGCAAGGTGGCTGCGTCCTGTCCGTTTCCGAAACGGTCTCCGCCCCCACCCCCATCTCCCAGTGCGACGTAGAGAAGGCCATCCGGACCGAACAGCAGGTGTCCGCCGTTGTGATTGGCGGCGGGCTGGTCGACGGCCAACACGATGCGCTCACTCGTCGAAGCCACGTCAGGATCGGATGAGACCTGGAACTCACTCACGTATTCGGTGTGGTGACCCGCGCCGCCCGCCTGCAACGGGCCGCTGTAGGCCACGAAGAAGCGGCCGTTGGTTGCGAAATCGGGATGAAAGGCCAACGACAGCAACCCCATCTCGCCGCCGGAATCGTCCACCCGGCCCTGGATGTCGAGGAACGGCGTCGGAGCCAAGACCCCACCGGTCACCACCCGGATTCGACCAGGTCTCTCGACGACGAACACCCGGTCGTCGCCTTCCGGGGCGGTGAGGTGGATGGGCGCCCCGAGGCCGGATACGAACGGCTCGAACCCGATGGAGACGCCATCGGGGACGGTGATCGGCGTGAGTCCCTCGGCGCGAACGAGGAACGACGCCATCTGGGCGCGTGTCACCGGTTGGTCGGGGCAGAACCGATCGTTGTCGGGGGGATTGCAGCCCTTGGTCACGCCGGCCGACGCCAACCGCTCGATATCTGATTGGAAGACCGACCCGGCCGTGTCCACGAACCGGCCAGGCGGCGCAGCCGGATAGTCGTACGCCCGGACCAGGAACGCAGCCATCTGACCGCGTGTCACCGGATCGTCCGGGCAGAACCGATCGTTGTCGGGGGGGTTGCAACCCTTGGTCACGCCGGCGGCCGCCAGCCGCTCGATATCGTCCTCGAACAGCGAGCCATCGTCGTCCCGAAAGACATCGTGATCGGCGGGGGCGAGTTCCAGCGTCCGCGCCAGGAATGCGGCCATCTCTCCTCGCGAAATCGAGCGTTGCGGGCAAAACCAATCGTTGGCAGGTGGGTTGCATCCCTTGGTGATGCCCGCGGCTGCCAGCGCCTCGATGTCGGCTTCGTGCACCGACGTGTTGTCGTCCTGGAAGCTCCCGCCGGGGATTTGCTCTTCCTGAGCGCTCGCCTGCGTCGGTATGAGCGCCCACACGAGCGCCCACACGAGCGACAGCATCAACGCCGCGCCCATCCTCTTTCGCAGCCGCAGCTCTGGCGTCTTGCGCTGCCGCGGCTCTGGTTTCCGGTCGGGCACGTCGGACTCCTCTCGTGGCGCGGTACAAGCTGGGGTGGTGACCCTGGCAGAAGGGCAGGCTATCGACACATCCCCTCGGTGCCGACTCGCACCGCCGCATCTTGACCGAACGCCAGGTTGAGGTTTCATGGGAGCTCGACGAAAAGGGGGTCCCTCCATCACTCGCACACCCACGCTCCGACACATGCTGGTGGCCGCGATCGCCGCCATGGCGGTCGCCATCCCCACACCCGCATTCGCGGTGGAGACGATCTTCGAGACGGATTTCGAGGACGGCGTCGATGTCTTCTCCGACATCATCGTCCACCCACAACCGCTCGCCGACGGGCATGTCGGCGCCGGTCTCAAAGCGGTCATTCCTGCCGAAGGACACTGGGGTGCCTCCGGCCACTGGAACTTCGCCGACCACGGGGTCGCCGAGCCCGATGAGCTCTACTGGAGGTATTGGCTTCGATTCCCGACCGGCTTCTACATCACACCACGAGACCGGGGAAAGCTCCCCGGCGTGGGTGGCCTCTACAACTACCGCTGCCTCGGTGGGCGGGCTTCCACGTCATCGGAGCCATGCTTCTCCGCCCGCATGCTGTTCTCGCGCAACTATGCCGGCCTCGCCGACCCCGATCCCAATGGACCGAGTGACGCCACGCTCATCGGCTTCTACGCCTACCACCTCGACGGGCCCGCCGACCGGGGTGACATCCTGACCTGGGATCCGGAGGTGGCGCTCCTGCCGCACGGCCCGTGGCACTGCGTAGAGGGTCGGATTCGTATGAACGATCCCGGGCAGAGCGATGGAGTGCTCGAAGGTTGGGTGGACGGTCAACCGGCCTTCTCTCGCGACGACCTCCGATTCCGGCGATCGACCGAGAGCTGGATGCACATCAAGAGCTTCTGGTTCGACGTCTACTACGGGGGAGACGCCACGCCGGTCGCCAACGAGGTCCACTTCGACTCGCTGGCATTCGGACCGGAGCGAATCGGTTGCTCCGACATCCCCGTGTTCGATGGGACGTTTGCCGATGATGACGGTTCGGTATTCGAAGCCGACATCGAATGGCTGGCGGAGACCGGGATCACCAAGGGATGTGGCGAGTTCCGCTTCTGCCCCGACGATCCCGTCACCCGAGGACAGATGGCAGCATTCCTCTCACGAGCGTTGACGCTCGACCCGGGCGACGACCCCGGGTTCACCGATCTACAGAAGACCGAATTCGCAGATGACATCCGGCGGCTGGCGGCCGCCGGCATCACCCGCGGCTGTAACCCTCCGGCCAATGACCGATTCTGCCCGGACGATCCGGTGACCCGCGGGCAGATGGCGGCATTCCTGGTCCGGGCGTTCGGGTACTCGGACCGGTCGGGCACGTTCGTCGACGACGACGAATCGGTGTTCGAGGCCGACATCGAGCGGCTGGCGGCCGCCGGCGTGACCAAGGGTTGCAATCCCCCCGACAACGATCGGTTCTGCCCGGACGATCCGGTGACACGGGCCGAGATGGCAGCCTTTCTTCACCGGGCACTCGCCGAGAGTTGAGGAAGCGCCGGTCGCGGCTCGACGGCTCGGCCTTCATGCCGGAGTATCTACCATCGCGGCGTGCGCATCTGCCTTCTCTGCACCAATGACTACGTGTCGGATGCCCGAGCGCGATCCATCCACAACACCCTCGTCGCGGCCGGGCACGACGTCAGTGTGGTCGCAGCCGGCAACCCCCAACCCGTCGAAGGCGCCCGCGTCGTCTTCGTCCCGTCGAGACGTCCACCGGGCCGCGGCAAGCTCGGGTCGCTGCTGCGCCGAGCACAACCAGCCGGCGTGCGACGCGCGGTTCTTCAGCAGGGACTGACATCGGCGGCCATCGACACCGGAGCGGAGAACTTCCAGATCGTCTCCGGGGCTGCGCTGAGCGCTGCTCGGGCAGCGGCCGATGCCACCGATGGAACGGTCAGCCGCTGGCCGGCCCACGACCACGCCGGCGCACGCGACCTCATCGACCTCGCACCACAGCATCCCGAGTTGAGCCGGTCTCCGGCCGGGGGGAGCGACTTCATCACCCCGGCCGACACTCGTCCGCCGTGGTATCCCCAACCGGAAAGGCATGCCGGGAAACGACTGAGCCTCGTCTACCGCAAGACCGACTCGAACCCTGGCAAGTACCTGGAAGCCGCGCTCACGAGGGCCGGAATCGAGGTGGACCTCCAGACCGACGGCATCGATTTCGACCACCTCCCGCCCGGCACGACCGGGGTGGTCTTCGTCGAAGGTCCGTATCCGGCCATGCGAGTCACCGGAGAATCCCGGGTCCCGGTCGCATTCTGGGCGCACCACGGCGAGCACCACCTCTTCGCCAACATTCGGCTGGCCCGCCGGTATCAGGCCGACGCGGTCATGCTCGCCCATTCGTGGCACCTCGCACATTGGTTCCCGGTGCCGGTGCATCGCTTTCCCTTCGGCGTAGCCACCGAATTGCTGTCTCCCGGAAAGCGTCTGGCCGACCGCGGCATCGATGTGGCCATGGTCGGAGCCAAGCTGTGGGGGGGCGGGCCCTATCAGCGCCGCCAGGAGATCGTTGCGGCCATCGAGGACGTCTTTCCCGAGGACCGCCTCGGCTTCCGGGAAAGGGTCTCGGCGGCGGAGATGGCCGAGCTCTATGCGGATGCTCGGTTGGTCGTGAACGAAGGTGGCATTCGCCACTATCCGATCACCATGCGCGTGTTGGAGACGGTGGGCGCCGGGGCCGTGCTGGTCACCGACGACCTCCCCGGCACCGACCTGATCCTGACGCCCGATGTTCACTATGCGCGCCTGGGCTCCGATGTCGCCGGCGACTGCAAACGGCTGCTGTCCGATCTGGCGGCCCTGCAGCGGATGGCCGATGCGGCCACCGACCATGCGCTGGGACTGCACACGTACGACCATCGGGTCGACGACCTGATGACGGTGCTCGAGACCTCGCCCAAGCACGACTGGGGACCGGAGCGGGAGCGCTCGGCCTTGGCGAGCGTGGTCCATGCGGATCCGGAGGTTCAGCGCATCGCCCACATCGACGCACCCGATCTCGCCGACGATCTCCCCAGTCGCGAAGTGTGGGACGCATCGCAGCTTCACCGCGACCGGCTTGCGCCCGGAAAGATGGAATCGGTGGCGGTCCGGCGTGACGACGTCTCCGACGTCCAGCACATCCTGAGGGCCGCCCGGCGTTACATCTACGTCGACGGTCGGGCCGAGGGCCTCGAGCGGTTCCTCGAACGGGAACATCCGCAGGCGGTGGTGGAACGGTTTGGCGAGGTCGTGAAGGTGGACCTGCTCGCCGAGTCCTACCGAGTCTTGCCTCACGAGATCATCGACCGCTGACGTGACCTGGCTCGTCGCTCCCCAGAACGACTATCGCGCCGAGGGCGGAGATCCTCCACCGGACACGGCGACGGTGGTGATACCGGTCTTCAACCGGGTGGGCCTGCTCCGCCGTACGATCGCCGGGCTGGTCGCCCAGACCGTGCCGGTGACCGCGGTGGTCGTCGACGACGGCAGCGACGAAGACGTCGCCGCTGCCCTCCGCGCTTTCGGTGGTCGCCTCGATCTACGCTTGCTTCGCCAGCACCACGATGGCTATGGAGCGGGTCGGGCCCGCAACCTCGGCACTGCCGCCGCCGACACCGATGTCGTGATCTTCGTCGATGCGGACTGCGTCCCGGCCCCCGATCTGGCAGCACGACACCTGCGACATCATCGATTCGAGAACGTCGCCGTGATCGGCAGCCGAAGGCACGTCACCGCCGCCGACATCGACCCGGAGGACATCGCCGGCCGATCCGCCAACCTCGAAGACCACGTCGTCGACGACGGGAGCCGCGACTTCCGGACCGTGCTCGGCCGCCGCACCACCCGGCTGACGTCGGGCACCGAGGCGTATCGCGCCTTCGTGTCCTCCAATGTCTCGGTACGCCGCGGGTTGTTCCTGCAGGCGGGTGGCTTCAGCGAGGACTTCACCCGGTGGGGTGGCGAGGACACCGAGCTGGGTTGGAGACTCTCGGAGGCCGGCGGCTTCTTCGTACCCGCCGACGATGCGATCGTCTTCCACCAGGTCGACCTGGACGGCCCGGAGGGATGGAGGCGGGCCGACCGCACCGAGAACGACGGTCTCATCGTCTCCAAGATCCCCCATCGCTTCTATCGCCGCCGGGGCGGGGTCGTCATCCACCAGGTGCCGAAGGTGTCGTTCGTGGCGTGGCCGGTTCCGGATGACCTGCAGACGCTGGCCGACGAAGTGCTCTCCTCGACCCTGCGAGACGTGGAGCTGGTCCTGGTCGGCGATCCGGACCGATTTGAGCCATTCACCGGGTCGGTCTCCGGCGACCCCCGGGTGCGCTTCGCCCCCACCGCGGGAGGAGACCCGTTGGCAGATGGGATTCGCAGCGCCCGCGGCGAGCTGATCATCAGTCTCCACGGCGGTGTCGCCCCAGATCGTCGGATGGCGGCACGGGTCGCCAAGCGCATGGACGACCGTCCCCGTATCTCGACACTGACGGTCGGGTATCGGGTCTTCGGCGGGGAGGGCCGGGAGGAGGAATGGCAGGACCATCTCCGATCCGACGACCCGCGCCTGATCGATGACGCCTGGCGGCTCGCGTCGCCACTGGTCTCGGTCGGACGTCGACGCGATTGGAATCGTGTGCTCGCAGTCACCGACAGTGCCGCCGGCTGGGCAACGATGCGCGGTTGGGACATCGCCGATCACCTCCCGCAGCCACTGGCGTGGATACCGGCGCCCACCCCGACGGAACGGCCTCATCGCTTCCGGGTCGGCAACCAGGATCGCGACAGCGTGCGAGCGTTGCTCCGAAAACGCCGTCCGGTGGCCGCCGCCAAGCAGAGCCTCGCCCTCGTCAGGCGCCGACCCCCTCCACGACCCCGGCCCATTCGAAGTCCCGCGACTCGCCCCGGACCGGTTGAGTTGCGCTATGTCGGCTGGACGGGTCGCGACAACCTGGGCGACGAAGCGATGCTGCGCGCCTGCCGTCGGTTGATGCCGTGGGCGGAGATCTCCACGTCGGGTGACGCCATCGATGGTCTGGTGTTGGGAGGCGGCACCCTGATCAATCGGTCGACGTACCTGCGATGGCTGAGAGAAAGGGACTCTCCCCGGGTGGAGCGCTTCGTGTTCGGCACGGGCGTCGCCAGCCCGGAGTTCTGGGGAATCACCGAGGACACCGACGAGTGGCTCGACTACCTCTCGAGCTGCCTGTACGTGGGCGTCAGAGGTCCCGCATCGGTCGAGACGCTCCGGGAGTGGGGGTACCGGGGCGTGGTCGAACAGGTTGGAGACCCGGCGCTGGCACTGGAGGCCCCCAAGGTCGACCCCGTGGATGGTCACGTGGTCGTGGCTCCTGCCTGGACCCGAGGCGAGCTGTGGGGAGGAGCCGACGAGCAGGTGTATGCCACGCTGGCCGAGGCCGTGTCACAGTGGGTGGAACGGGGGCGCTCCGTCACCTTGCTGTCGTGCCACCCGGACGACGACCGGCCGTGCGTGGAGATCATGCGGCGGGCCGGGTACCCGGATCTCCCCCACCACTTCGGCTACCTCGACATCGATCGGGCGCTGCAACTGCTGGCCTCGGCCGACGTGGTCGTGGCCGAGCGCCTGCACGCGGCAGTGCTCGCAGCTGCATGCGGTCGCCCATTCGTCGCTATCGAGTACCGCCCGAAGCTGGCTGACTTCGCTCGGTCGGTGGAGGCGGCCCGGTGGCTGATCCGCAGCGATCACCTCGGCCTGGAAGGCCTGGAGGCGGCGGTGGAGACCGCTCACGAACAGCTGGTTGCGGTGGGCGCTCACGTGGAGGAGTACCGATCGAGACTCGGGAAGGCGGCGGCATCCATCGGTGAGGGGTTCGGATCGTGAAGATCTGCATGTTCGTGAAGAACTCGTTCGAGTACGACGCTCGCGTCACGAAAGAGGCCAAGACGCTGATCGCCGCCGGCCACGATGTCACGGTGGTGGCGCTGTTCGTACCGGGCGTGACCCCGCTGACGGAGACGACCGCCGATGGGATCGCCGTCATCCGGGTCACCCGGATGCAGTTCGGCGTTGACAAGCTCAATGCATTCGCTCGGCGAATGGCCGCTCGCCACGCGGCTCGCGACGCTCAGCTCGGTGGCAGCTCGGATTCGTCCTTCATACCCGGCGACGTCACCGGACCCTCCACCGCCACTCCCGGCGATGAACTCCTCGAAGCGGATTCCTCTGCCGGGAAGGCCGATGTCGCACCACCGGTCGGGAGCCTCCGGGCGCGCCTCGAACGGAGCGCCACCCGAGCCGTCATCGACGTGCTCCGATTCGGGTACCGGGTCGTGCGGCGCTTCATGGGCATCCAGGGTCGCGCGCTGAAGACCTACGCGATCAACCAGCGCATGATCGACGTTGGCCTCCGCAGCGGAGCCGATGTGTTCCACAGCCACGACCTCAACACGCTCTGGGTCGGGTACCGGTGCAAGCAGAAGACCGGCGCCAAACTCGTCTACGACAGCCACGAGCTGGCGACCGAGCGCTCGCGGATGGGCCGCTGGTGGAAGTTCACCGCCACCCGAACCGAACGTCGGTGGCTGCCGGCGGCGGACGCCATGATCGTGGCCAGCGAACCCTGGATCGATTTCAACCGGCGGCTGCATGGGAGGGTTCCCGAGCCGTCGGTCGCGATCATCAACGTGCCGGAAAGACAACCGGTCGATCCGGTCGACCTCCGGGCCAAGCTCGGACTCCCAGAAGACCAACCGATCATCCTCTACCAGGGCTCTATTCAGGAGAACCGCGGGATCGAGCCGGCGCTGGCGGCTCTCGATCATCTCGAAGACGGGGTGATGGTGATCATCGGGTACGGCTACCACCGGCCGGCCCTCGAGAAGATGGTCGCCGACAACGGGTGGTCGGACCGGGTGTGGTTCACGGGTCCGATCCCAAACCGAGAGCTGATCGACCACACCGCAGGGGCCGACATCGGTCTCTGCAACATCGTCAGTGCTTCGATCAGCTACGACACGACGCTCCCCAACAAGCTCTTCGAGTACCTGATGGCGGGCGTGGCGGTGGTCGGTTCGACCGGGCCCGAGATCGCCCGGGTCGTACGAGAGACAGGCGCCGGAGTGGTGGTCGACGCCGAGGACCCTCGTGCGATCGCCGACGGCATCCGTACCCTCCTCGACGATCTCGACACCTACAAGCGGGCGGCATCGGCCGCGTCGGGCGAGTATCACTGGGAGCGTGAAGGCCAGAAGCTGCTGAACCTCTACGACGCGCTCGCGGCCGATTCGAGGGGTTTCTAGGTGTGACGACCGGGGAGGTTGTTCTTGGCGGGATGGTGTGAACGGATGAGGTGAGCCCTCCGAGCGAGACTGTGGGTTGAAACGACTCACATCTCAGCAAGGAGGGCTCGTGTCACACGCTAGAAGCCAGCATCCGAATGCGCCGTTCACGCCGGAGGGTCGGCGCCGTATGGTCGATTGTGTCCTGGTCAGGCATTGGACGATCGAGGCAACGGCGGAACGGTTCCAGGTCGACGCCAAGACGGTGCGGAAGTGGCGAGACCGGTTCCTGGCCGAAGGGCCAGCAGGGCTTCGGGATCGGTCGTCTCGTCCGCATTCGTCTCCCAACCGCACCCCCAGGTCGATCCGTCGGCAGGTGATCCGGTTGCGGAAGAAGCGTCGCAAGGGCGCGGCCTGGATCGCATTCCAGGTCGGGCTGGCAGCCTCGACGGTCCAGAACATCCTCAACCAGGCGGGACTGGGAAGACTGGATCGGGGTGATCGGGCCACCGCAACCGAACCGGTCCGCCGGTATCAGCGGGAACGGCCGGGCGAGTTGATCCACGTTGACATCAAGAAGCTGGCTCGGATCCCAGCTGGGGGCGGCTGGCGGATGCACGGCAGGGGCAACGACGCCTACCGAGGTCATTCGGGTGCCGGCTACGCCTACCTGCATTCGGCCATCGACGACCGGACCCGCATCGTCTACTCCGAGATCCACCCAGACGAACAAGCCACCACCGCTGCTGGGTTCTGGACCAGAGCCGCCGCCTTCTACTCGAGCCTGGGTATCACGTGTGAGCGGGTGATCACCGACAACGGGTCTTGTTACCGATCCCGCCTCTGGCACGAGACGTGTGCTGCAACCGGCACGACTGTGAAGAAGACTCGCCCGTATCGGCCTCAGACCAACGGCAAGATCGAACGGTTCCATCGCATCCTGTTGGAGGAATGGGCCTACATCTGTGACTGGACGTCAGACCAAGACCGGACGGACGCCTACGACGGGTTCATCCACTTCTACAATCACCACCGACCCCACGGAGCGCTCGGATGGGCCACCCCCATCCACATCATCCGGGACAACCTCCCCGCGTTCCACAGCTAGGCGATCGAGGTCATTCCCGCTCGGCGACCAGCATCAGGCTGGCGCCCACCGGGATTCGTCCGGATCGAAGCCGTGCCAGCTCCCTCGACATGATCCATCGGAGGGCACGACCCGCCGGACCGGCCGGCAGCGTGTGTTGCCCGGAGGTCCGGGTTGCGTGGCTCCGGGAGGAGGATGCCAACCGGTCTGCCAGCGTGCGACCCACGAGAATGGCAGGCGGCAAGAAGGAGAAGAAGTAGCTGTCGAACAGCACTCGATAGCCGGCTCGGCGCACCGTCGAAACCAGGGTGTCACGTGTGTACCGTCGATAGTGCCCGGCGCGTTCATCTGCCGCCGACCACAACCAGCGGTGGGCGGGAACCGTCAGATAGATCCGTCCACCTCGAACCAAACCCTCGGTGAGGGATGACAGGAACTCGACGTCATCCTCGATGTGTTCGATGACATCGAACATCCCGACCGCCGCCAAGGAGCCCGCCCTCAACCCCATGTCCTGGAAACGGGCATGAATGATCGGGAAGCCCCCCTTCCGTTGCGCCGCCCGGACACCGACCTCGGTCGGTTCCAACAACACCACCGGTTGACCGGCTCCCGAGAGCGCCGCACTGACCAGTCCGGTGCCGCCGCCCAGATCCAACAACACCCCGGCCGGCGGGAATCGTGCGATCGTGGCCAAGACCGCGGCGTTGCGATGCTGGAACCAGAAGGACGTGCGCTCGATCGACTCATTCACGATGTGGCCGGCTCCCGGATAGGAGACGGCTTCGGGTGGTGTGGCGGTCGTGAAGACCCCGGGTTCTGATTCGAGGAGCCCGTCCGACCACGACAGGACCTCCTCCGACCACGGCGGGACGTCGTCCGCATCGCCGGACCACCGACGCTCAGGTGGCTCCATCGTCGCCTGCCCCTCGGCGGTCCACGCTCGGACGGGCACGTCCCGCCGACGGTGCTCCGACGTCCCCGGCAGCGCGCTTCCGGACACCGATCGCCAATGCACCGATCGCCAATCCGGCAGCCATCGCATCGATCGGGATCACCATCCTCAACATAGCCGCCCCGTCGACCAGCCATCCCCCGTCGTCGGCGAACCCGACCACGGCCAGGTATCGCCAACTCGACCACACGCACACCATCGCCATCAGGACGCCGCCCGCCATCGACGCCCTTCTCCCCCAGTACCACCAGAGACCCACCATCGTGCCGGTCGTCACCCAGGCAATGTCCATGGCGGACAACAACTGCAGGAACTGCAACGAGGGCTGGAGTCGCAGCGCCGCCGACGAGGCGAGAGTCACCAGCGCCGCCTGGCCCGTGACGAGCGCCACCACACCGACACCCGTCCGCAGCCATCGACCTGTGGGCGTACGGGCTTCAAACCACGGTTCCGGCATCGTCGAGGGAATGATCCGCATGGCGAGTACCAATCCCGGAATCACCACCGCCGACAGATGGACGGTGGTGGCCACCAGCAGGTTCGTGCCGACGGGAACCCACAGCAACACGAGCGCCAGGAGCGTCAACACCATGACCCACGAGGCCGAGATGACGACCGCTCGTTCCATCGGTCGCAGCCTACGAGGGCCCTTCACTTCTCGGCTGGCGCGGAGTACGTTGATCGGAGGGGTGGGCGGAAAGGTGTCCGACATGGACCGAGCGAGAGACTCACGACCACGCGACCTCCCCCCATCCGCGCAAACCGCTCCCCCGAACCGTGCTCGCACCGGCGACCGCCCGGCAGATTCCGAGGGCGTCACCGATGGCGCATCCTCGCTTCGCATCGACCTCGACGAGGTGGCGCGCCGAATGGACGACGCACCTCCGGCGATGCGAGGCGCCTACTGGCTGGGGTGAGAGCTACGGAGCTTCGACGAGGTCGAGTGCTCGCACGAAGAACGACGCCATCTCAGCCCGCGTCAACGGACGTTCCGGGCAGAATCGGGTGTTGTCGGGCGGGTTGCAGCCGTAGGTGACCCCGACCGCGGCCAGCACGTCGATCGAGTGCTCGAAGGCCAGCCCGTCGTCGTCGATGAATCGGTCCTCGGCGTCGGGGACTTCGTACTCAAACGTACGAACGAGGAGTTCCGCCATCTCGTGGCGAAGCAAGGGCTGATCCGGGCAGAACTCGGTCTCGGTGCATCCGAACCCGATACCGGCTTCGGTGATGGCGTCGATGTCGTCGGAGAAGATGTTGTCGTCGTCGTCGATGAAGTAGCTGTCCGCCGCCGCCGGGAGATCCTGCAGCCGCCGAATGAACGCGGCCATCTCTCCCCGGGTGATCTGCCGATCGGGGCAGTACTGGGTGTTCTCGGGTGGGTTGCAGCCCCTGGTCAGCCCCTCCGCGTGGATCCGGTCGATGTCGGCCTGATGGACAGACTCCTCGTCGTCCTGAAAATGGCCATCCCACCATGGTTCCGGAGGAGGTGCATCTCGCCCCTCTGCGGCCAGCACGTAGGGATAGGGGTTGATTGCCTCGCCGTCCTTGCGGATCTCGAAATGCAGATGCGAGCCCGTGTACTCGGCGTTGCCCGAGTCGCCGACCCAGCCGATCACCTGTCCGGCCTCCACCGGGACGCCGCGATCGATCCACGCGGCGATACCGCAACTCGGGGCATCGGGCGTCGGGCAGCCGGCTCCGTCGTCGGTGCCGGGAGTGTCGTTGTTCAGATGGATGTACCAGGTCTCCCAGCCGCCGCCGTGATCGATCGAGAAATAGCAGCACGTCCGGCCGATCCAACCGACGACGCCGTCGGCGACGGCGACCACCGGCGTCCCCTTGTCGGCCATCAGGTCGACTCCGGCATGGGTGCGGTCACCGCCACGCGGGGCACCGAACGTGTCGGTGTAGTGGGTCTCCCCATCGACGGGGAAGAGGATCGCGTCGGGGGTGAATCCCGGCGGGTCGTCCGCCGACGCCGGCACAGCGATCATCAGCGTGGTGAGGAGAACCAGGACGAACGGAAACAGGGCTCTTGTTCGGGGCATGAGGAGAATCTCGACAGTTGGGGGAGAAATCTGGAGTGGGCTACCAGATCTTGATCAGAACTCGGGAGTCAGTTCCCGATCGAGCACCGCAAGGTACACCCGCTCGCCCGGCACGCCCAACTCCGCACCCGACTCGTCGACGAAGACGAAAGGATCGGCTTGAGCCGACCGAGACCACGACCCGGCCACCACCGTGCCACCGTTGAACACCTGCAGGGCGCCGGAGCCGACCAGGTCAAAGGTCGGGACGTCCGAACCCAGCGAGTCGGTGTAACCCGCCGACCGTTTGGCGGCGGATAGGACAACCACCGTCTCGACCTGGAGCGTCCCGCTGCCGGCACCATCGGGACCGGCTGCGACCTCGTAGCCCTGCCGCGTGTATACGCCGTCGGCGAACTCCCACGTCGCGGGTTCGGCGAAGGGGATCGTCACCGACGCCGCCTCCGAGCCCGAGGGCCAATCACCCTCACCCAGCCACGGCCGAGGTATCAGATCGGAAGCATCCAGCAACTGGCCCAGCGAGGCGAAGATGTTGTGCGGCGGATCGCGATCGACGGCGAACTGGAAGCCACTGGCTTCGAGCTCGTCGATGGAGCGGACACCGGCGGCCTCGACGGCGCCGATCACCCACGGCCGGCCACCGGTGCTGACCACGGCGGAGGCGAAGGCGCTCACGAGGCTCGCATCGACCGGCCGAACCGAGCGGACCGGGCCGACCACGTCCGGGAATGCGTCCGGGGCGAAGAAGGCTGCGAATCGGGTCATGCCGCCTTCGACCTCGACCTCGGTGAGAAGGGTCGCCCGATCGATCCCCACCGCCGGGCGGGCGGTTGGCGCGTTGTCCACCTTGACCGCCACGAGGGTGCGCCCTCCGACCACCGGTTCCGATGGTTGGGGGTCGACCTGGATGGGCTCTGCAACGGATGCATCCGGTCCGGCCGTGGCGGTTCCGGCCGAACCTGCCGCCGTCGTGTCCGTCGGATCTGCCGAGTTGCAGGCGGCGAGCATCGAAACGGTCGTGAGAACGATGAGCAACACACGAGACATGGCCGGCGAGGCTACCTCCTTCTGTCCGGTCCACCGAGCCGGGGCGTGCGATCGATCGGGCAACGTAGACTCCTGTCCGATGTACACCACCACCGGCAGAGCCTCCATGGCTGCCCGTGTCTCGCGCTACCTCGCCGACCTCTGGGAACGCCGCGAGTTCGCGTGGTACCTGGCGATCGGCAGCATGCGGGCTCGCAATGCCTCCACCGCGCTCGGATTGGTGTGGTGGGTGCTGGACCCGCTGTTCCTGGGGCTGATCTATTTCCTGGTGTTCGGAATCGTGCTCAGGACCTCCGATCGCGGTGGGATGGAGTTCATCGGATACCTCCTGTCGGGCATGTTTCCGTTCTACTACACCCGAGCAGCCGTTCAGGGGGGCGCCAACAGCGTCATCCAGAACACCAGGCTGCTGGCCAACCTGAAGTTCCCCCGGCTGATCCTGCCGGTGTCGGCGCTGGTACAAGGCCTGGTCGGGTTCGGCGCCTCGCTCCTGGTCTTCTTCGTCACCATCTCGCCCGCAATCGGCGGACTGAGCAGCACCACCCTCACCCTCCCGCTGATCGTCGCCCTCCACACCGCTTTCAACCTCGGGCTCGGTTCGCTCGCCGCCCGCCTGGCCGTCCCTTTCAGAGACCTCAACAACGTTCTGCCCTACCTGCTGAGGATTTGGCTCTACCTGTCGCCGATCATCTGGCGGCTCGACCAGATCGATCGCCTCTCACCGCTGATGGCCACCCTGCTTCGGACCAATCCCATGTTCTCGCTGCTGTCGCTGTACCGCTGGGCGTTGACCGGGGCACCACTCCATCCCGGCTCGCTCGCCACGTCGATCGGTTGGACGGCGGCGATCGGGGTGCTCGGGGTGGCGACCTTCGTGAGAAACGAATCGAAGATGGTTCGCTACCTGTGACCGACTACGCACTCGATATCCAGCACGTCACCGTTCGGTTCCGGCCGTACGTCGAGTCGACGCCAACACTTCGGAAGTTTCTGGCCGGTGGGCGGCAACGCCGGAGTCAGCCGGTGGTTGCGCTCGACGACGTCAGCTTCCGAGTGACACGTGGTGAGGCGTTCGGCGTCATCGGACACAACGGTGCCGGCAAGAGCACACTTCTTCGGGTCATGGCCGGAACGCTTCCACCGGATGGAGGCACGGTCGTCCGGCGGGGCAAGCTCTCGACGCTGCTGTCGCTGGGCGTGGGCTTCGTGCCCGAGCTCACCGGCCGGCGGAACGTCTACCTCGGCGGCCTGGCCAATGGGCTCACCACCCGGCAGATCGACGAGCGCTTCGACGATGTCGTCTCGTACGCGGAGTTGGAGCATGCGATCGATCGGCCGCTCAAGACCTACTCCTCAGGGATGTTCTCCCGCCTTGCCTTCTCGGTCGGGATGTTCATGGATCCGGAGATACTCCTGCTCGACGAGGTCCTGGCCGTTGGCGACGAGGCTTTTCGGAAGAAGAGCCTCCTGTCCATGCAGGCGCTCCTCGATCGATCCGGGACCATCGTCTTCGTCTCGCATGCACTCGATCGCGTCGCCGAGTTCTGCGACCGGGCCGCATGGCTCGACCATGGCAAGGTGCGGGCCGTCGGTCCGGCATTGGAGGTCGTCGGCCGGTACCGGGACGAGGTGGAGCAATCGATGTACCGAACCACGTCGGCGACCAAGGGCGGACCCTGGACTGCCAACGAGAAGGTGGAGGCGGTTCTCCGGATCATCGCCGGCGCCGACCCACGGTACGTGGCCGACGAGTACGGGACCGACACCGAACGGCTCGAAACCTGGCGATCGCAGTTCATCCGAGCCGGACGGGACCAATTCAAGCAACCCGCTTCGGAGGTCGACGGTGCGTCCTGATCCGATCATCGTGATGGGTGCGCCCCGCTCGGGGACCACCTACGTGAACACCATCATCAACCAGCATCCCTTGGCGGCGGTGAGCCACGAGACTCGGATCTTCGTGTGGGCCCACCTCACAGCAACGGAGGCACTCGACCATCCCCGCAAGTTCCTCAGCTACAAGCCCGAGTTCCGCGACCACTTGGGCGAGGAGCTGCCGGCGCTGATCCGAAGCTTCTACGAGGCGCTGTCGCCCGGCGCGGTGTACTGGGGGGACAAGAACCCGCACTACGCATCGCCCCGGCACTGGGGACTGCTCCCAGCCATCAACGATTGGTTTCCGGGAGCGAAGTTCGTTCACGTTCTGCGCGATGGACGAGACGTCGTGGCATCACTCGTCCGGAAGCAGTTCCCCGATGGGCGACCCTGGATCGACTTTGCCGGAGCACACGAAACCTGGAACAGCCACGTGATGGTCGCCGACCACTTCGGGGAGACGGTGGCCGACGACACCTATCTGGAACTGCGATACGAGGACTTGGTCGCCGACGATCTCGCCACGGCGACAAGACTGTTCGAGTTCCTCGAGATCCCGCTCCACCGTGCCGTGACCGACTTCTGCATCGAACAGCAACGGGAACGAACCCCCTTCAGCCAGCCCGCCAGCGACCTCACGAACGTGAACACGTCGGATTGGAGCTCGGTGTTCGACGATGACCAGCAGAGGGACAGCATGACGAGGCTCCTCCCCAACCTCCGGCGATTCGGCTATGTGTCGGAAACGGGCTCGTCATGACGCTCGAGGTGGTGCCGATCCTGGGTATGCATCGAAGCGGCACCTCCCTGGTCGCCCGCGTCGTCAACCTCCTCGGGCTCTCGCTCGGCGCCGAGGAGAACCTCATGCCGGCCAAACCGGACAACCCGAGCGGGTTCTGGGAGAACCTCTCGGTGACAGCGTTCAACGACGACCTCCTCGCCGAACTGGGAGGCCGTTGGGATGAACCACCCATCCCGCCGGATGGCTGGGAGGAGAGCCCTCGCCTCGACCCGTGGCGCCGCCAAGCCCGGACGATCGTCGAGCGAGACTTCGAAGGGGTGGGCCGCGCAGCCTGGAAGGACCCCCGGTTGTCGATTCTTCTTCCGTTCTGGACCACCGTCGTCGATGTGAACGAGGGCGTCATCGTCGTCCGGGAGCCCACTGCGGTGGCCCGGTCGCTCTCGGAACGCGACGATATGCCGCGCGATCGGGCGTCCGCACTGTGGATCAGCTACACGGCTGCCGCAATGCGCCACTCGCCGAACGGCACCGCCGTCCGGTATGACGACTTCTTCCGCGACCTGGATGGGACGGTCATCCGGCTGGCAGACGCGCTGCGTCTCCCCCCGCCCACACCCGAAACCCGAACCCGTATCGATGAGTTCTTCGATGTGTCTCTCCGACATCACGCAAGCACCGACGGATCCTCCGAGCCGGAATCGCAGGCTGCACGTTGGCTCTTCGAGGCCACGACGACCCCGTTCCCCAAGGTGGTCGCCGATCTCCTGTGGTTTGGGAGCGCCGACCTCCACCCCGGCGCATTTGCGAAGTCGACGCTGGTCGGGAGGCTCGACGCGCTCGAGCAGCAGCGGGAGAGCCTCTCTGCAGACATCGTCCGCCTCGAGAACAGTCACCGGCAGGTCGAGGCCTCGCTCGACATGGCGCGTCGGCGTCTCGACGCCCAGGGCCAGGTCATCGAAAGAACCGAACGAAGCCTCGTGGGCCTCCGCACGCTGCTCACCCGCACCCAAGGGGAGCTGGACGAGCTGAAGAGCAACGAGGGGATCCCCGAATGAGGCTTGCGTTTGCGCTCAGGAGCCTTGCCCGCCGGGACGACATGCTGGGCGTGGTCGACGCAACGACGACGGCCGACCTCCGCCGTGACGGCCACGACGTGGTGGTGTTCGTAGACGAACTCGGACCCGGCGCCGACGAGGCGCGCCAGGCCGGTGTGCACGTCGACGTCTCACCGAAGCGCCCGGTCGACATCGACGGCTGGAAGAGCGCAGACGAGGTCGTCGCCCACCACATCGGGGACCTCCACGAACGCTCACCATTCGATGCCGTCGTCGTGTCCGGAGAGCTCGGGTACGACCCCGGATGGTTCGATCCGCGGTTGGCGGAGGTACCGCTTGGCATCACGGTGGGCGAAGAGCTCCATCGGACGGCCCGCCTGGCCCTGGAGGACCCCGACCTGCGGCGGGCGTCGCTGCCAGGGATCTGGGCGGCTGCGGGTGCGCTGACGGCGGCCGACTTCCTGGTCGGCTCGGCTCCACCGGATGCCTACGGCTTCGAGGTCGAGCCCCCTCCGGTTCTCACCCCGGCGGAGCCGCCACCGGGCACCGCACCGGTTCCTGCAAACGTCTCGCTCCTGGCGGTCCTGGCAACGTCCGCCGACCGGACGCGCCTCATGGACGTCGTACCGGCGACCTGGCAACAGGTCGGCAACGATCCGAGGACGACGACGGCCGTGATCGTGTCGGACGTTCATCTGAACGGACCGACCGTCGGCCAGCTCGTGACGCTGCGGCTCGACCGAGAAGACCGCGAGCGGGTCATCGTCGTTCCGGTCGGCTCCGACGGCGCAGCGGCAGCACTCGTTGCCGCCGCCGACCTGGTGGTGGTCTCCGAAAGGGCCGAAATCGCCCATCCGCTTCTGACCTCCATCGACACGCCGCTGGCAGCGCATTTCGAAGGCGAGATCGCCCGTCCAGCCGGTCGATTCCCCACCGATGTGTCCCTCGACACCCGTCGCCGGTCCCGAACTGTGATCTCGGGAGATCTCGACGCACTGGATCGAGGTCTGGACGAGGTGGATTCCGACGTCATCATCCTCAGCGACCCCAGAGGGGCCTCTCAGGCGGCCCGGTTGTACGCCTATCCCCGGCTCGGTGATGGCCTGACCTTTCTCGGACGCCCCGCGCCGATTCACGGCGCCGCCGAGCCCACCTCCGTCTCACCGTTCTCGCTGGCGGTCGGCCGCTCCTCGGTGCCGGTCATCCGACTCGCGATTCGCGAGGCGACCGACCTCTGGGACCTCATTTGCACGCTGCTGAATCCCATTCACTCCAACCACCTTCACATCCGAGTTCTCCCGGTCGGGTTCGGGGAGGGGACCAGGGACTTGGTTGGACCGACCAGCCGGCTTCGTCTCCCGGGAAGGGGTCCGCTTCGGGTCGATGCAGAAGTCATCCTCCCCGGAGCTCCCGTGCGACCCACCTCACCGCCGGTCAAGGACCTTCGGACGTGGGCTCGGGAATCGACGTGGTCTGATCGTGCACGCCTGGCACTGCCGTGGAAGTTCGGTCTGCTGCGCCAAGCGATGAAGGGTCGCTGGTCGTGACGCTCCCATCCCTCACCGTCCAACTCGTCCAATGGGGAAAGACCGAGCTCACGGCTCGATGTGTCGACTCCCTTGCCCGATCGGGGTACGACGGCGACATGGAGATCCTCGTCTACGACAACGACTCACCGGGCGGACCCGGGTCCGTGGAGTCGGACGGTCGGATGACGTTGATCCAGGGAGCCGGGAACATCGGATTTGGCCCGGCGCACAACCACCTGGCCAGCGAGGCCGACCATGAACTCATCCTCATCCTCAACAACGACACCGTCGTCCTGCCCGGAGCGTTGACGCACCTGGCGCGCACGCTCCAGGAGGAAGGCGTGGGTGCGGTCACCCCGCAGTATCGAGATTTCGACGGTTCCATCCTCGAGATGGGTGGATACCTTGGCCCGACCGGCGAGGGATGGCAGCTCTTCCGGGGCATGCGGCCACCGACCAGCTTCCGCCGCATGTCGTATCGGGCCATGTATGGATCGGGTGCATGCCTCATGCTCCCGCGCCGGCTCTTCCTGGATCAAGGGGGATTCGACGATCGATACGCACCCGCCTATTACGAAGACACCGACCTCTGCCTCAAGCTCGCCGGCCAAGGGCTGCGGACCGTCGTCCAACCGAGGGCGATCGTCTATCACTACGAGGGTGCGACATCCGGGCGAGACGTTTCGACGGGGCCGAAGGCGTTCCAGGTCCGCAACCGGGAGCGGTTCTTGGGACGGTGGTCCGATCGAATCGGTCACCATCCGCCGATCACCACCTCCACCGCGATCGGACACGCGGTGGCTCCGGACGACCCGAACGGAAAACGGATTCTCTGGATGGCACCGCACCTGCCGCGATTCGATCGGGAGGCGGGCCACGCCCGGATTCTGAAGATGGTGGAAGCCCTTCGTGATGCCGGCCATGGCGTTGTCTATTGGGCCGAGCAGTGCTTCCACGCAGATCGGTACGGTGCCGTCCTCGAGGACATCGGTGTCGCGTGGCTCGGCTCTGCCCGGCCGTACCGGCCCGGCCTGGTCGAGCGACCCACAGCCTATGCCTCGGCCGAGGAAGCGCTTCGAATGGTCCCCTGGGATGCCGTGGTGATCTCGTTCCCAGAGCTGGCGTCTCGCATGATCCCCACGGTCCGGACCGCCAGCCCTCAGGCCGCGGTTTTGGTCGACGACGTCGACTTGCACTTTCTCCGAACCGACCGGGCATTGGCTGCCGGCATCGAAACGACCATCGTGATCGACAAGCAGACGGAGCTCGCGACATACGCAGAGGCCGATGGGGTCATCACCGCTTCGACGGAGGAGAGCGCGGTCCTCGAGAAGGAACTGCCGGGTCTACCCACATGGCCGTTTGCCGTGGCCGCCGACCCACCCAGCATCGGCGCGGATGAAGAGGCGCAGTCACTTCTCTTCCTCGGCAACTTCGATCATCATCCGAATGTCGACGCAGTGATGTGGTGGGTGAGCGAGCTCGCCCGAGCGGTCGAGACGCGCGTGGGCCGGCCAATCAAGCTCCGTGTGGTCGGCGCCGGTTCTGAGCGCTTTCAGCAGATGACGGGGGGCGAGGCTTCGGTCGATGTCGCCGGTTGGGTCGAGGATCTGACACCTGAGTTTCACCGGGCGAAAGTATTTCTCGCTCCCCTCCGATACGGGGCGGGCACCAAGGGCAAGATCCTGAACTCGATCGCCCACGGGGTTCCGGTCGTGACCACCTCGATCGGAGCCGAAGGAAACGATGACGCCGTGTTGCGGGCAATTCGGGTGGCGGATGATCCGCCGGATGTCGCCGAACACGTCGCCGCCCTCCTCACCGACGATGCGCTTTGGCGAGAGGCTCGCGCCGCAGCGATCACCGCAGGCCAGACGATGTGGGACCACCAAGATGCACTGGCCCGGGAGTTCGCCGAGTGGGTGGTGCGCCGGACACGTATGTAGCCTTGCACCGCGATGCACGTAGAGATCTGCCGCAGCCCCATATTCGTGCTCGGTCCACCCCGCTCGGGGACATCGATGATGCAGTGGGCCCTGCGCGCTCACCCTAACCTCTGGGGTGGCCAGGAGAGCGATTTTCTGATCCCGCTCGTGACCGGATTGCGTGAGGTGTGGGAGTTCGGACGATCGCGGGAGAAGCTCCACTGGATCTCTGGGCAGGACGTGAGCTGGGACGAGTTCCTGGAGCATGTGGGGCGTGGCGTCAACTCGCTCTACACCAGTCGGTCTCGCGGCCTGCGCTGGGTCGAGCAAACGCCCCAGTACGCCCTCCATCTCGACAACGTCCGGCGCCTCTTTCCCGACGCGAAGTTCCTGTTCATGGTGCGCGACGGCCGCGACGTCGTCCACAGCCTCCGGCACTTCGTGAATCCGGTCGAGCACGTGCGCGCATCGGAAATCTGGCGGGACTTCATCTCGGCGGGCATGACTTACCAGACGAGGTATGCGGACGAGAGCCTCATGCTGGTTTCCTATGCGAACGCCGTCCAAGACACCGAAGCCGAGCTGCAGCGGGTCTTCGACTTCATCGGCGAGCCCTTCTCCGATGAGTCGGTCGACTTCATACGATCGAAGTCACCCATCAACTCGTCGTTCTCGAGCGGGGATCAGGAACCCGGTCACCCTCGATGGTCGGGTTGGACGCTCGCAGAACGCGAGAGCTTCGACGAGATCGCCGGCGATCTCCTCCTCCAACTCGGCCTGGAGCAGGACCGCGACTGGGTTCACTCCGGTGCGGCGGGTTCCACACCGCAGACTTGAACGGCGGTGTCCGCCGAGACGTCGTAGGTAGCCGACTCTGCAGGGAGCCGCGGGTAGACGTCGCCACCGAATGATGGACGCATCTCGATGCGCCGGATCACAGATCGTTCCTCCTCCGACATCGCCGTGATCACGATCTGAGCGGAATCCGAAGCGACGATTCGGATCGTGCTCGGACCCTGGAGGTCGAGCGACACCGACTCCTGCGCGCCGACGGCGACACATCCGGACTCATCGACCGGTCCGGCAACGTCGGGTGGGTCACCCTGAACTCGACCCCGGGGTGCGACGGCGATCTTCAGCTGGCCCAGCACATTCGCCACGATCTCCGCGTCGGTCGACCCCGACACCGTCCATCCCCGCTCAACCAGTTCGGACACTCCGCCCGCTCGGAGCGTGCCGGCGCGAGGGAAGTCGATCGGGGCCAACGGCTCGAATGTCTCGCCTTCGGCGATGAGCGCCGCGGCAGTCTCGACCCGTTGCCGGCTCGCGCCGCTGTAGTCCTCCCAGAAGTCGATGACCCGGCCGAGATGGTCGAGGCCGGCCAAGCCGACCGCGACCGGCAGCGCCGCCGCCGCCAGGCCCCACACCCGTCCCCGAGGTACGGGGACCCGCGGGATCACGAGGGGAGCCAGCAACAGAACGACGTTGTACCCGTAGCGGACCGCGGTCGCTTCACCCGCGCCGGTGGCGATCCTGGCGGCGAGCACCAAGGCCATGTACGTCCCGGCGGTGGCGAAGAGAAACAGGTCTCCGGCATCGAGGTCAGCCCGTCGGAACACCACGATGACCGACAGCACCACCACCAAGCCGACCATCCAAGGTTGGTCGGTACCGATCACGTCACCGATTCCGGTCTGGAGGACCGTCCAAACGAACGACCCAACCTGTTCGGGCGAAAGACCCGCCAAGTTGGACACGATTCCGCTGGAACGGCTTCCGTACGTGATCAACCACGTTGCATAGATGGCGGACGCGCCGGCCAGGGGTGCCCACCACAGCGCCAGTCTCCTCCGTGACACCACGATGGCGAGCCAGGTGCCGGCGAGAACGGCCACTCCGAGGCTGGTGGAGACCACTGCCAACAAGAGAAGCGCGAAGACGACCCAGCGATCCGAAACCGTCGGATGGGCGATGGGAAGCCACAGGGTGAGCAACATCGCCACCGACATGGCGATGAGGTTGCCGATGGTGGCGGCGTTGTGCCATCCGGAGGACGGCAACACCAAGATCGCAAAGAGAACGCCGAGCGCGAACCAACGGTTCGCGCCTCGCTTCCGAAACACGTACCACGCGACCAAGCCGAATGTCGCGAAGCCGACCAGTCGGGGAAGGTAGTACCAGGGCCAGTAGTCCATGCCGACCAGCCGGTGGAGTACCAGGTGGACGACGACGGCCGGGCTCTGCCAGTGGCCGGCATGCGGCTCGATCCATGACGTCACCGACGACAGGTCACGTCCGACCAGGTAATCCCATGCATCCGAGTGAAACCACATCCGATCCGACATCCGGGCGATGATGCCGATGGAGAGGGCTGCCAGCAGCGTGGCGATCCAGACCTCGACACGGATGATCGGCTCGACGGACGCGCGACGGTCTCCGGGTTCGGCGGTCGGCATCGGCCGATTCTACGGCCCTGGTTCCTGTCATCGGTCGGGACGGCATGCTCGATCGGTAGGGTGGCCCGATGTCTGATCCTGACGTGCTCGGAGTCGGTGGACGGCTGGCCGGGGATCCGGCCCAGACGATGATCGAATCGGCATTCCGAGCCGAGATCGAGCCTGCCGCCTATCTCCGCCGATTCCTCAGCCATGCAGACCTGGCGCACGTCGCCATGCTGATCCGAACCGGGGTGATCTCGCCCGAGCGCGGGCACGAGTTGATCAGAACGCTGCTCGAACTCCATGACGACACGGCGACCTCCCTCGATGCCCGCCATGGCGACCTCTACACGAACCGGGCGAAGCTGCTTCAGGCCCGCCTCGGACCCGAGGCGGGCCTGATCCACTCGGGCAGGGCTCGACGCGAAGCGACGACCCTGGCGTGGCAACTCGCCGTGCGCGAGCTGCTCTGGGGACTGTGGGGTCGGCTGATCGACGCCGCCCATACCGTCGTCCGAGTTGCCGAGACGCATCGTGCCACGTACATGCCCGACTTCACGTACCTCCACCACGCGCATCCCACCACGTTGTGCCACTACCTGCTCGGCTACTCGTTTCCACTCGCTCGCGACGTGGAGCGGGTGCAGCGGGCTCTGGACGCCGTCAATCGGAGTCCGGCAGGTTCCGGAAGCGTCAATGGTTCCGTCCTCCCGCTGGATCGACAGATGGTGGCCGACCTCCTCGGCTTTCCCGAGCTCATCGAGCACACCCGGGACGCGATGTGGGCACCCGACATGGCAATCGAGGTCATGTCCACACTCGTCTCCATCATGACGACGGTCGATCGGCTGTCCGAGGAACTCCAGATCTGGACGACCGCCGAGTTCGGATACCTCCAACTCGACGACTCCCACTCCAGGGTCAGCGTGATCATGCCGCAGAAGAAGAACCCATATGCTCTGACTTTCCTCCGAGGCGAGGCGAGGCGACTCGTGGGGCGATGGAACAGCGTCGTCATGAGTGGACTCACTCCCAGCGGTCAGCCCGACAATCGAACCATTGCCTATCACGACGTGCCCGAGTCGATCGAGCGGGTGACCGGTGCGATTCGGCTTCTCGCCGATGTCCTCAACCGGGCGGTCTTCAACCCGGAGCGCATGCGGGCCACAGCCCGTCGTGGTTTCCCGTACGCCACCGACGTCTCGGATCGGCTCGTGCTGGCGACCGGTCTCGGCGACGCGGCGATCCACGGATTCGTCGGGCGGGCCATCCGGGACGCCATTGAAGGCGGAGCAACGGACATCGATGCCGACGATCTTCGCCGAGCGGCGGCCGTCGACGGCTACGAGTTGGGAGAGGCCGCCGACCACGCCCTGGCCGGAATCACCGATCCCGAAGGTGCGGTCGCGCTGCGCGATACGGTCGGCGGGGCCGGGTCGGTCCCGATCGACAACATGCTCGCCGACCTCCACACTCGATTGGGGGATGCTCGTCTTCGGTGGGAGCGGCATCCGGTCGGCGAGTTCGAATCGAGGTTCGTGACGGATATCCTCTCCACGCTCCCCGACGAGGCCGAACATGTTCCTTGATCTCAACAGTCCACCCCCCAAACCCCGGCGACTGCGTCGAACCCACGTCATCGACACTGGGATCGGCGTCGCCCGAATTCGTGACCAGTTGGCGGTCTCGAGCCAGTTCGTCGATCTCGCAAAGCTGGGGTGGGGGACCAGCGTGATCACCCCGCGCATCGACGCCAAGCTCGATGCCTACCGCGACTTCGACATCGACGTGTGCATGGGAGGAACCCTGTTCGAGCTGGCGTACCTCAAGGGCAAGGTCGACGAGTACCGAGACTGGATGACCGGCTTGGGCGTCACCGCAATGGAGATCTCGGACGGCACCCTCGAGATGGAGCCGGCGGACAAGTTGCGCCAAATCGAGAAGTTCGCCCCCGACTTCACCGTCTACTCCGAAGTGGGCTCGAAGGACTCCAACGCGGTCGTTGCCCCCGCCCGCTGGGTGCAGCAGATCAAGACCGAACTCGAAGCCGGTGCCGCCAAGGTGATCCTCGAGGGTCGTGAATCCGGAACGGCGGGCCTCTACCGCCCGACCGGTGAGATTCGTATGGGACTCGTCGAGGAGATCACCGACGCCGGTGTCGCCACCGACAGTCTCATCTTCGAAGCGCCCAACAAGCCGCAGCAGGTCTGGCTGCTCGATGCATTGGGCCCCGACCTGAATCTCGGCAACGTCCAGCTGGACGACGTCATCGCACTCGAAACGCTGCGTCAGGGACTTCGCTCAGACACCCTCCTCCGATTCCACGCGGCGGAGTGAACGACCCACGACGCCTCCTCGTCCTCGGTGCCGGTCGCCATCAGGTGGGCCTGATTCGCCGCGCCGAGCAGCGTGGGGTCGAGACCATTGCCATGGACTACTACCCCGACGCACCCGGGAAGCGCTACGCCAGCCACACGAGCGATGCGAGTTCGCTCGATGTCGAACAGGCGGTTCGCCTCGGCCGCCGCTACTCGATCGACGGCGTGATCACGTCGGGCACGGACATGCCGGTCGTGACGATGGCGAGGGTCGCGGACGCCCTCGACCTGCCCTGCTATCTCCAGCCGGAGGCAGCCGAGCTGGCGACCAACAAGACACTCATGACGCAGGCGTTGACGGCGGCCGGAGCCCGCCGGCCCCACTCGACCGAGGTTCGAGATGCCGACATCGGCATTCAGGAGGACATGCGCTTTCCAATCGTCGTCAAGCCCGTGGACTCCCAGGGCCAGCGCGCCACCACCCGGGTCGATGAGCCATCCAAGGCAGTGTCGGCGATCGCCGCCGCCATCGAAGAGTCACGAGCGCGGGCGGCGATCGTCGAGGAGTTCGTCGACGGCTACGAGGTGACGGCTTCGGCGTGGGTCAGCGATGGCCGACTCGACATCTGGATGGTCACCGATCGGATCACATACAATCGTCCCCCGGCGATCGGGATCGCTTTCCAGCACGTGTACCCGTCCGTACACGGGCGGCATGCCATGCCGGAGATCCAACGCCAGCTCGGAGCGGTCGTTCGCGCGTACGGAATGAAGCACGGCCCTCTCTACGTTCAGTTGCTCGTGTCCGGGCACGACGTCTGGGTGGTGGAGGCGGCCGCTCGCGTCGGGGGCGGTCACGAGACCAGCTTGCTGTCGCACACCAGCAAGATCGACGTGACTGACGACCTCATCGACCTGGCACTGACGGGGACAGCTCGCACCACCGATGTCGGTTTCGACGGCTCCGGCGCCGGAAACCATGGGCTGGTCAACTTTCTGCTCGCAGATGCCGGAACCGTGGCCGAGTGCCGTGGCTTCGAAGCGCTGATCGACGACTCCTCGATCGTCGAGGGAGACTTCTACATCACACCCGGTTCGGAGGCGCCCGGCATGATCAACTCACTTGGGCGAGTGGGCTACTTCCTCGTCGAAGCGCCGGATCGCTCCAACCTCATGCGACTCGCCGAAGACGCCTACCGGGCGCTGTCGGTTCGAGACCGCGACGGTCGGGAGCTTCTGTTCTGGCCGGAACATCACGTCCGCGGACGTTGATCACATCGACATCAGTCGGCGAGCCGCCGACCGGCCGGCGATCGACCCGTGAACCAACGAATCGGTGAACCCGTTTCCCATCAGTCGATTTCGTCCGTGAAGGCCGCCGGTCATCTCCCCGGCCAGGTAGAGGCTCGGAGCCGCGGTGGCGCATTCGGAGTCGACGACGAACCCTCCGAGGTGATAGTGGAGGAACGGCCAGACGAGGATCCGGGCACGGCCATCGTCTCGTCGACGCAGACGGCGAGCGACCCGAGGCGACAGAGCTTCGACGTCCTCCAGGTCGACATCCTCGAACGAGAGCCAGACGCCGGGTCCGCCGTCGGTCCTGACGACTCGCTCATCCCACTCGGCTGCGAACATCAGCTGGCTCAACGCCAGACGATCCTGAGCCACCGATCCCAACTCACGACCCGCCCGATCGAACAGGCCGACCGGCAGATTGACGATGCTCTCGGGAACGCACGTGCCCCTTCCGTCCGCCTCGACGATCCCAAACGGCTGATACTGATAGAAATCCTCGTGGACCTGCTCGAGTCCCAGGCCGGAAAGCAGGTCGTACATCGTGTGATTCTGGTTCGGCAGGTTCGTGGTGCGCTCACCGGTCAGCGACGCATGGCGGTACGTCAAGCCCCCGGTGGCCACGACCACCGCACCCGCAGGCATCACATGCCGGGTGCCACCCACCTCATAGGCCACGTGCCAGAACTCGCGGTCTGGCTCCAAGCCGACCGCTCGATGATGGGCCAGGACCGTGATGTTCCCTGTCTCGACCTGCCGACGCAGGACGCGCATCACTGCAGGGCCGATCTGGTCGCCGGCCGACACGATCCGCGGCTCGGAGAGGCCTCCTGCCAGGCGGCGGACCAACCGACCATCCCGGTCTCGATCGAGTTCGAGCCCGCTGCGTTCGAGCCCCATGATGACTCCATCGATGTGGTCGATGAACGATCGAACCCTGGGCACGTCGATCGGAACCCGGGCAGACCGCTGCATGTCGTCCAGCATGCGGGCCTTCGACGGGTCATCGCCGAGTGGAACCTGGAGGCCCCCCTGGGCGAGCATCGAATTGCTTCGGCCAAGAGCACCATCGGTGATCAACACCACACGCACCATGCTCGCAGCGGCGACCGCCGCCGACAGGCCGGCGGCACCACTTCCCACCACGACGACCTGATCAACGGACATGCGAGCCGAGTCTACGGGGCGAACGCTTGGTCGCCCGCCCGCTCGGTGCGTATCCTCGCACGGTGGATTTCTCAGCGGTGATCTGCTGCTACAACACCGGGCCTCGGATCGTCGAACTGCTCGATCGGATCGAGGCGGTCCTCTCCGCCCGGGGAGGGCAGTATGAAGTCGTGCTCGTCAACGACGCTTCACCGGACCCCGAGACCTGGCCCGCCATCGAGAAGTCCGCACTCGAACGATCAACGGTCCGGGCCATCGATCTGATGGCGAACGTCGGCCAGTTCCGGGCGCTCATCTGCGGGCTCGAATCCGCCCGTGGCGAGATCATCATCACACTCGACGACGACCTCCAACATCCTCCCGAAGAGATACCGAAGTTGCTCGATGCGCTGGCGGCCGATCACGACCTCGACGTCGTGATCGGCACCTACGGCTCCAAGCGACACTCCCGCTTCCGAAACGCCGGCACCCGGTTGGTCGACGCCATCTACCGACGGGCATACGGCAAGCAGTCCGAGCTCCGCCTGACCAGCTTTCGAGCGATGCGCCGGCCGGTGGCGACGGCGATGACGGCGCACGGGACCGTCAGACCCATCCCGGGTGCGTTGCTCCTGCAGACGACTTCGCGGATAGAGAACGTCCCCGTCGAGCACCACGACCGAGCCGACGGCCGGAGCGGTTGGCGGATCCGTCGCCTCGCCGCTGCCACGCTCGACACCATCGTGGCGGGCTCGGTGCTCCCGCTCCGCGCCATCAGTGGGTTTGGGTTGATGATCGCCGGCGTTGCGTCCCTTCTCGGCCTCGGATATCTGCTGGCATATCTCCTCGGCGTGGTTCGCGCACAAGGTTTCACGACCCTCGTCCTGTTGCTCATCCTGTTCGGTGGCATGACATTGGCGTCGATCGGCATCGTCGGGGAGTACCTCGCTCGGGTCGTCGCCGAGGTGACTGGCGAGCCCCGTTACCGGATTCGAAGACAAGTGGACTGACAGCGCAGTCCATGATGCGACTCTCTGCCGGTCTGGCGGGCGCTGCCGTCGCCGTGGTCGTGCTCGTCCAATCCGTGATCGGGGGGTTCAACCCGGCGGACGAGGCGTGGGGTCTCCGGGTCGCTCAGCGCCTCCTCGCGGGTGACATTCCCTACCGTGACGTGCGCATCGGGATGCTCCCTCTGGCGTTCCTCCCGATGGTTTGGGTGGGCTTCGTGACGGGCGTCCATGCGCTGGTGTCGAAGGTGCTGGTGGCCCTGTCGGTTGGCGCGTCGACGTTCGGCGTTGCTCGCGTCGTCCAACGATTCGGTGGTGGACGGGTGGCAACCGGCCTCACTGCCGCGGCGATCGCATTCATCGGCATGCCGGCTCTGGCCGCGCCATACAACCCGATGGCGATCGGTGCGCTGGCGATCACCATGGTGGCAACGTTGGCACTGGTCGACGCCATATGGGAGGGGGATCCGGTGACCGGTCGGGCAGTCCTCACCGGGGTCTGTGCGGGGGCGTGCGTCGGAATCAAGTTGAACATCGGGCTGGCGGCGACGGCCGTGGTGGCCGTGGTCGCCGTCGTCACCGCCGCTGCTCGCAAGCGGATACGAATCATTCCCAAGTTGGCCGGCCTCGCTACTGCCGGATGGAGCGCAGTTCTCGCACCCATGCTGGTGTGGATCGCCGCATCGGGTGCATGGCGAGATTTCGTGTTCCAGCTCTTTGACAAGGGCGCCTATCTCGACCGCGGCGGCATCCCTCTCTCCGACACGCTCGGCATCGCCGCTCGACAGTTCTCCGCCGACCCCCTGACGGCACTGGCCGGACAGGCAGTGGTCTGGCTTCCGCTGGTGGCCGGTCCGCTCTTCGTAGCCGGGATGGTCCTGGCGCAGGCGGCATACCGACGCGATCTCCTCGTCGTTTCCGCCTTCCTCCTGGCGGGTCTGGCGATGGTCTTCCCAAGGGCCGATCGGGCCCACTTCACCTATCTTGCACCGCTCCTGATCGGCGCTGCAGCCATTGGCGTCATCGTGCTGAAGCCGCCGTACCGAGTGCTCGCCACGATGGCCGGAACCGCCGTCGTCGCCGTGGCGGTGACGTTGGGCATCGTGAGGCTGGGGGAGCGATGGACAGCGACGGAGTGGTCGTCGAGCCCTCCCCTGTCGAGCATCCGGCTCACCGATTCGCAACGGGATGCGTGGGTCGGACCGTCGGCACTTCTGGGAGAGGCGTACGAAGGACGCCCCCTTTTCGTCATTTCTCCCCGCGCCAGTACCGTTTATCTGGTCTCCGGAGCGGTCAATCCGACCCCCTTCGACTACCCGATCGTGACAACGCTCGGCTCCGAAGGAGCCGAGCAGATCATGAATTCCCTGCGGAGGCACGAATTCGAGCACGTATGCGTCGATACCGATTGGTTCGGCCGAACCGAGCCGACCGAACTCATCGACGATGTGGAGGCGATCACCACCCCGCTCCTGGACAACGACATCTGCGCAGTGCGCGTCACCCATTCCTGAACCCACAGGAGTCTCGCCGATGCCCATGACCAAGATCGACACCGGAGCCCTGGAGGCGGCGTCCGCCGAGGACGTCATCCGTTGGGCATGTGACACCTTCGGGGAAACGCTCTGCATGAGTTGCTCGTGGCAGAAGCAGTCTTCGGTGCTGGTCCACATGATGAGTCGACTCGGCATCGAGATGGCGGTCATCGAACTCGACACGCACCTCTTCTTCCGCGAGTCCTACGAAACGCGCGAACGTCTGGTCGAGCGATACAACCTGAAGCTGATCCAACCCACGGTGCTGCCCATCGCCTCCCAGCACGCCGAGGAGGGGGTCAACCTCTGGGAGTCCGACCCTGACCGCTGCTGCCACCTCCGAAAGGTGGAACCGCTACAGCGGGCTCTCGGGCCGTTCAACGCCTGGATCTCGGGAATCCGAAGGGACCAATCACCCTCGCGGGCGAATACGCAGAAGGCCACCTGGTCCGAGGACTATCAGGTCTGGAAGGTCCACCCGCTGGCCGACTGGTCGGAACGTCAGGTCTGGAAGTACATCGTGGAACACGACATCCCGTACAACCCGCTGCACGACGCCGGCTATCGCTCGATCGGGTGTATTCCCTGTACCCGTCCCACGCGCAGAGACGAAGAAGAGCGAGCAGGACGTTGGGCCGGATCCGACAAACTCGAGTGCGGCATCCATCTCGCACCACCGAGCGGCGACACCGGTTCAGGTTGAGCGACCGCCGGACCACCGCTCCGATATGAACACGGTGAGCACGACGGCCGCCACCGCCTCCGCGACCAGGAACGCCAGCGCGGCTCGAACGACCGGCTCTCCGGGACCCAGGGCCAGCACCGCCAGGTAGGTGAGCCCGGCGATCGCCCAGCCGCGGGTCACGGCGGTCGAGCGATCGCTGGCGATGAGTGCCAGGGTGGAGAACAACGCCGACAACGCAAGAACGCTTCCGGATGCAATCGCACTCAGTCCGGTCGCACCCAAACGCACATCGCTTCCGAAGATCAGGCGAAGCAGGTCGTCTCCGAGGGATCCTCCAATCCACCAGGCCGCAGCTGCGCCGCCGACCGTCACGAGCAACACGCCCACCGCCAGCCGGTACACGCGGCCGGTGCCGGTCTCGAGGTAGGCCCGAGTCAGACCGGCACTCAACCGAGCGGACACCCCCATCGCCACCATGTACGGGGACCGGAACAGGGTCAGGGCGGCGAACAGTCCGGTGATCTCCGGGGCGCTGCCGCCGATCACGGCCAGCGCCACCGTTCCGCCGGTCAGGATCGCCTGCCCCATCATCGACCCACTGGCCGCCGCGCCGAGAAACAGCAGGGCCGGTCGCGGCCCGGCCGTGCCGACGACGACATCGTCCAGCCGGAATGCATCGCGGAAGAACAGAACGACCAGAAAGCCCATCAGAAGCGCTACCGCAAGTCCCGGAGCTCCGAAACCGATCAACGCCGCTCCGGCGAGGACCCGCACGGCATTCTCACCTGCCAGGCTGGAGGCGACGGCTGCGAATCGACGCCTCGCCGAGAGCACACCCCTCGCCAGACCCATGAATGCCGCACCGACCGGGAGGATGGCGGCCACCACCGGGTACACGACGCTCCGATCGTGGAACAAGGTCTCTCTCCCCCACCATGAGACGAGCCCGAGTGCCACTGCCACGATCGTGGCCATCACCCACACGGAGGAGATCGAACGCTTCAGGTGTCCTTCACCGTGGGCCTCCACGGTTCGAATCGCCCAATGCGTCACCGGAAACGTCACCGCGGCGACGCAGATCGCCCAGAAGCTCCACAACATGGAGATCGGGGCGAAACCGGCAGCTCCCAACGACCTGGTTCCGATCGAGACGAACACATAGGACCCGGCCGCTGCCAGGACCGTCCCCGTCCCGAGGGCGGTGGCGTCGACGGCAAAACGTCGAGCCGGACCCCGACTCACGGTCGGCGACTGCGGAGGGCGTCGCCCACGAGCATGGCGATCCTTTCAACCGTGCCGAGGTCGAGTTCGTTGAAAAACGGAAGCCGAATCAGGCGGCCGGACACGTCGGTGGTGACCGGGCATTCGGTCGGGCGATCGACGTGGATCTGTGCGCCGGGCGCATCGTGGAGTGGTACGTAGTGGAACGTCGCTCGAATGTCACGATCGTTGAGATATCGCAGCGTGTGATCGCGAGTGTTCCGGTCCGGCATCAGCAGGTAGAACATGTGATACCCCTGCTCCCGGTCGGCGGGCACGGACGGGACGCGGAAACCGAACTCGGCGGCCATCGGCTCGAGGAGCTCGTTGTATCGCTCGAACACCGCTCTCCGCAGCGCCAACACCCGGCCCCGCTCTTCGAGCTGAGCCAGCAGATACGCGGCGAGGATGTCGGAGAGCCCGAACGACGACCCGACATCGACCCAGCTGTACTTGTCGACTTGGCCGAGCATGAACTCCCGGCGATTGGTTCCCTTGTCGTAGACGGTGTGGGCTCGATCGACGTCTGCCCGGTCGTTCACGACGAGAGCGCCGCCTTCTCCACACACGAAGTTCTTGGTCTCGTGAAACGAGAGGGTCGAGAACCGGCCGAGGCTTCCAAGTGGACGATCACCGATCGAGGCGAACAGCCCGTGAGCGTTGTCCTCGATGATGTCGATCGGCCGATCCCCGATGACGGCGCGCAGTCCGTCGACGTCCGAGGCGACACCGGCGTAGTGGACGGGGACCACCGCTCGCGTCCGATCGTCGATCAGATCCGAGATGTGTCGGGGATCGATGCCAAGCGTCTCCTCCTCGATGTCGGCGAACACCAACCGCGCCCCGGCTCTCGCAAACGCGAGAGCGGTGGTGACGAACGTGAACGAGGGGACGATCACCGTGTCGCCCGGCTCGATGTCGAGCATCAGGCCGGCAAGTTCGAGCGCGGCAGTACACGACGTCGTCATCAAGACGTCGGCGGCGTCCAACTCGTCCCGGAGAATCTCGGCACACCGAGCGCTGAACGGACCCTTGGCCGAGCTGTGACCACCGACGATCGCCTCGCGCATGAACTCGAACTCTCGGCCCACGATCGCCGGACGGTTGAATGGGATGGCTCGCTCGGGCATCCGGACACGCTAGTGGTCGGCCCATGACGATCAGGACCAAACGCCGCCCGGCTACCGTCACCTCGTATGAGCACCTCCCTCAGCGTCGGGCCCATGGAATTCACGCGGCTGGGTCCGGACGTCGTCGCCATCACTCCCCGGGTCTTCTCGGACGATCGGGGATGGTTCCTCGAGTCGTTCTCCCACAGGGTCTTCGCCGAAGCCCTCGGAGTCGAGCACACCTTCGTTCAGGACAATCACTCCCAATCAGAGCCATGGGTGCTGCGAGGCATCCACTACCAGCTTCCACCCCACGCTCAGGGCAAGCTCGTCCGGGTGGTACGCGGTGCCGTATTCGACGTGGCGGTCGATCTCCGACGGTCCTCGCCCGGGTTCGGGACGTGGAAGGGTATCGAGCTGAGCTCCGCCAACCGACGGCAGCTCTGGATCCCACCCGGTTACGGCCATGCATTCCTGGCCACCGAAGACGGTGCCGAGGTTGTCTACAAGACGACCGATTACTACGCGCCGGAGTCCGAACGCACCATCCGGTGGGATGATCCCGACCTGGCGATCCAATGGCCCAACCCCGTCACCCCGGTGCTGTCCACCAAGGACTCCCGGGCTCCGGCGTTCGCCGACGCCGAAGTGTTCGAGAGCACCGAGGAGGAACCATGGGTCGACGATATCTAGTCACCGGCGGCGCCGGATTCATCGGGTCGAACTTCATCCGGTTCCTGTATCGGCACGAGCCCAGCGCCACGGTCACGAACCTCGACCTCCTCACCTACGCCGGAGTCCAGACCACCGTCGACGAACTCGACGCCGATGAGCGGCACACTTTCGTCAAGGGAGACATACGAGACGCATCACTGGTCGATCGGCTCGCCGCCGACCACGACGTCATCGTCCACTTCGCCGCCGAGAGTCACGTCGATCGGTCCATCGACGGGCCGACCCCGTTTCTCGACACCAACGTCGTGGGCACCGGCGTGCTGATCGATGCCGCCCGGCGGCATCAGGTCGGTCGATTCGTCCACGTGTCCACCGACGAGGTCTACGGATCGATATCGGACGGGTATGCAGCGGAGGATTGGCCACTGGAGCCCTCGTCTCCCTACTCCGCCTCGAAGGCCGGTTCCGACCTCCTGGTCCGGTCGTATGGGGTCACGTTCGACTACCCGGCGATCATCACTCGCTGCACCAACAACTACGGCCCGTATCAGTTCCCGGAGAAGGTCATCCCCCTCTTCGTCACCAACTTGTTGGACGGGCACCCGGTGCCCCTGTACGGCGACGGTCGGAACGAGCGGGATTGGTTGTACGTCGACGATCACTGCTCCGCGATCCACATGCTGATCGACGAAGGCACACCCGGTCAGATCTACAACATCGGCGCCAACGCCCAGCTGCCCAACATCGAGTTGACGCACCGCATCCTCGCGGCGATGGGACTGGATGAGTCCCGGATCGAACGCGTCAAGGACCGGCCCGGGCACGATCTGCGGTACGCGGTCGATTCGTCGAAGATCCGCGCGCTGGGTTGGCGCCCTGCCCACCCATTCGACGAACGGTTGAATGAGACGATCGACTGGTATCGGAGCAACGAGCAGTGGTGGCGTCCTCTACGGGTACGCCGATGAAAGGGATCCTCCTCGCCGGTGGAGCCGGGAGCAGACTCGACCCGATCACCAGGGTCGCGTCCAAGCAACTGCAGCCCGTCTACGACAAACCGATGATCTACTACCCGTTGGCCACGCTGATGCAGGCGGGCATCACCGATCTGCTCCTCATCTCGACGCCCCATGACGTATCGCGGTTCGAAGACCTATTGGGAGATGGCTCCAGTTGGGGCATCTCGATTCGCTACGCGGTCCAGCCAGAACCGAAGGGTATCGCCCAGGCGTTCCTGGTCGGAGCCGATTTCATCGACGGCAGCCCGGTGACGTTGATCCTCGGCGACAACATCTTCTACGGCCGCCTCGGCCTGGAGGAAGCGGTGGCCGAGCTCGATCGCGGTGCCGTGATCTTCGGTTACCCGGTCAGCGACCCGGAACGGTATGGCGTCGTCGAGTTCGACTCCGACGGGAGAGCGATCTCTCTGGCGGAGAAACCCGAGAAGCCGAGGTCGAGATACGCCATCCCCGGGTTGTACGTCTATGACTCCGACGTCGCGAGCATCGCGTCCTCGATCGAGCCTTCCGCCAGGGGTGAACTCGAGATCACGGATGTGAACCGGGCCTACCTCGAGCGGGGGGACCTGACCGTGCACGTGATCGACCGGGGCGTCGCCTGGCTGGACAGCGGTACCCACGACAGTCTGCTCGAGTCAGCGAACTTCATTGCCACGATCGAACGCCGCCAATCCATCAAGATCGCCTGCTTGGAAGAGCTCGCCCTGCGGTCCGGGTACATCGACCGCGACCAGTTCTCTGCCTTGATCGCCGACCTTCCGAAGTCCGGCTATCGGGAGTACCTGGAGATGGTCCTGGCGCGGGACGAGGTGTGAGCACCGGCCGACCACTCGTCCTGGGTGCGACGGGTCAGCTCGGATCCGCAGTCTGCCGCACGATCGAGTCGGCCCGACCGGTCGGTCGTCGCGACCTCGACCTGCAACACGCCACGGCCGCGGAGCTGGCGCGGTTCATCCGCCAGCATGCTCCCGACGTCGTCATCAACTGTGCCGCGTTCACGGCGGTGGACGCGGCCGAGACCGATCGCGCAACCGCGTTCGCGGTGAACGCGGTCGCCGTCGGGCGCTTGGCCGAGGTAACGGCCGAGGCCGACATCCCGTTCGTGACCTTCTCCACGGACTACGTCTTCGGCGGCGACGCCGATCGGCCCTACGTCGAGGACGACCCGGTCGATCCGATCAATGTCTACGGGGAGAGCAAGGCAGCCGGCGAGCAGCTCGCCCTCGCAGCCAACCCACGCACCCTGGTTGTTCGCACGTCCTGGGTGGTCTCGGGGACCCATCGCAACTTCGTGTCGACGATGCTTCGCCTGGCCGAGACGAGAAACGAGATCCGGGTGGTCGACGATCAGCGCGGGTGCCCGACCGTCGCCGTCGACCTGGCCCGGGGCACGCGCTCGCTGCTGCAGGCTGATGCGACCGGTGTGGTTCACATGACGAACACCGGCGCCACCACCTGGTTCGAGCTGGCCCGGACCGTTGTCGATCTGTCGCCGTGGAGTCCGGACGTGGTGCCCTGTTCATCCGGCGAGTTTCCGACCGTGGCGCGCCGACCGGCGAACTCTGTCTTGGCCACCGACCGGTTGGCGACGTTGGGGGTTCAACCACTTCCGCCGTGGCGTGAGTCCATCCCGATGGTGGTGGCCGAGCTCATCGCCGAACCACCCGGCTGATCCTTCGCCGAACCCGAGAAACCAGTCTCGACGACCTCGAGACCGGCTCCGGAGTGCTCCTCCGCTGTCGCTCCAACCGGCCCACCCGGTCACGAGCCTCGAAGTAGCGGCGCATCCATGTGGCGGCCGCGGCCGCACTCTGTCGGTTGCGGGCAAAGACGTCCGGAGGGCAGCTCTCGAGACGGGTCGGGTCGGCCCCACCACTGTCCCATCGATCGAGGAACCGCTCGAGATTGGAGCGCATGAGTTCCCAGGGTCGATCGAGCTTCTCGGCCATCGTGCCCTGGGAGACGTGGTCGACCAGCACCCGTTCATCGAGTACGAAGTCGAGGTCGTTCGTCCAAACCGAGAAGCACAGGTCGAGATCCTCGGCCATGGCGATGGGATAGCCCGTGTACCAACCGCCCAGTTGGCGTATCACCTCGGTTCGCATGACGTACACCACCCCACTCGGGAGCTCCGTGAATGGAGGGAGCGCGATCACCCGTGTCCCGGGCTGCTTCCGCACCGTGATCGGATTCCCGGCCGCGGTGACGGCCGGAGCAACGATCCCGGCTCTGGGATGGCTGTCGAACACCGCCAGCAGCGACACCGCCCACCCGGGCGGCAGCACGGTGTCGTTGTTGGCGAATGCGATGTACTTCCCCTCCGCCGTGGCCAACCCGGCGTTCATCCCTCTCGCGAAACCGAGATTCTCCCCGTTGAGCACCGCCCGATCGGCGAGCTGCTCGGCCCGTGCGACGGCCTCGGGAGCGGAGCCGTTGTCGACGATGATCAGCTCGTAGTCGACCCCAGATGTACCGGCTCGGATCGAGGCCACGCAACGCTCGGTGAAATCGAGCTGATCCCAGGCGAGGACGACGATGGACAGATCTGGCACCGAGTCGAGCCTAGGAGCCCGGCCGCCGGGTCGGGTCCGCTCAGGCGCCACCTTCATGAGGTCCGACGTAGGTCCAGAGCGCCAGCCGCCACCCGGACTCGGGCGAGCCGTGGAGGACGACGCTGTACACGCCGTCGCCGGTCGGCTCCTCTCTCTCGACCACCTCACCCGCCTCGTCTACGGCGGTGTAGCCGTTGTCCCGCCACACCAAGCGAATCGTCACCTCACCGGCGTCGACAGATCCATCCACCAGGGTTGCCTCGAGTACCTCCCCTTCGGCCCCGGGGAGACCCCTCGTTCCCTCGGCGACGTAACTGCTGAGCACTTCAACGTAGAACTGGTGGGGGGGAAGCCCCGGCACGGCATACGCATCGGCGAGTTCCGGATCGGGGTTCTGGAGCATGTAGACCACGAACGATCTGAGTTCCCGAAGGATCCGTACCCAATCCTCGCCGGTGGTATCGGGGTAGGGGATCTCGACCGCCGATGTGGTCGGCTCGGTCAGTGTCGTCGTCGTTGCACCGGTAGTGTTGGTGGTCGTCGCCAAGGTGGTGGTCGCCGCCAGCGTGGTCGAGGTGTTGCCCCCGCTCGGTGACGGCTCCCCGGCGGTGGAGGCCGGGGCGGCCGCGCCACCGCCGCCGGTGCAGGAAGCCACGGTCAACAACAGGACGAACGAGAGAGTGCGAGCTTTGGGATCAATGGACATGTGCCCTCCTATGGGGCGACGCAGGTCGAGTTGTCGGGGCCGTCCGAACCCGCACCCAGAACTCCGACCAGCTCACACACTCGATAGTCCTCGGTCGACGACACCACGATCGGATCGTAGAACCCCTGATTCCCCGGATAGTTCACGAACTCGTAGATCCCCCGCCACTCGACCTCGACCGCCACCGGATACACGTCCTTGCGCAGATACGTGAACGTCCCCGCGTTGGCATCGGGATCATCCCCACCGCCGACCTCGAGATACTCGGCATGGCTCGCAGCCTCCAACTCCGTGTCCGGCGCATCCGCCACCACATCCCACTCGCCGTCACCATCCAGATCCCAGCGCACCGCATCCACCCACACCGTGGCGACCACCCCCAGCGGGAGACCCTGCGCATCGACCACGAACGGACGAGAGATCGTCCACGCGCATCGATCTCCAACCCCGTCACGAACGGACGAGAGATCGTCCACGAGAGCGGAGAAGTCATGCCACACCCAGGTCTCCAACCCCGTCAGACCGGTCACGTGCGGCGACTTCGCAAACCCCGGCTCGAACAGGATCTCACTGAAGCTCGCATGATCCTCAAACCCGGCGAACAACTCCAAACACACATACTCGGTCGACCACACCCCCGAATCGCCACCCGCGTGCCGGGCATCCGTCCACTCGTCCGAACCCGTCCACTCGAAACCACGAATCCGAATGTTGTACGCGTAATAGCCCGTCAACCCCTTCGCATACCCATACGGACACGGCTCCCCCGGCGGGTTCGCCACCAACCGCACCGACGTCCCCGCACACCCCCGCTTGTCCGGATCCTCCTCCGGCTCCACCTCCGGATGGTCATAGATCACACTCGGAGGCTCCTCCCCCGCCGCCGCCTCCTCCGGATTCGCCAACTCCCACGCCCGCCGAGCCTGCCAGTTGGCCTCCGCCGCGTACACCCGAAAGCAATGCTCCACCAACGACACCCCCACGATCCGACCAACATGCCCATTCGTCACAAACACATCACCCAGAATCCGCCCACCCACCGACGACGTCGACACAGACGCTGACGGCACGTCGACGTCGCCGGCAGAGGCCGGGGAAGCCAGCGTCAGAAGCAGCCCAACGATCACCACAACCCTCATTCCGCGCCTCCCTCATACGGCCCGACGGTCGATAGGTCGACGATTCGCCAACCCTCCTCCCGTGAACCCTCCAACACCCAAGTCCGTACAAGAGGTTCCCGCCCCGGATCCTCCCGGACCACCTGATCGTCGCCGTCCACTGTCGTGGCGCCGTCGTACTCCGAAGCGACGCGGAGAATCACCGAACCCGAGGCAGGGTCACCGGCAGCCAAGGCCACCACCACAACGCTCGCCCGACCACCGGGCAAGTCTCGCCAACCTTTGGCCTCGTACTCACGGTATGTCTCGATGTTCCTCTCAAAGTAGGGGCTCCCGGGGACCGCAACACGTTCCAACAGCTCGGGCATCGGGTTCTCGTAGAGCCACCCGATGAAGGCAACGATCTCGGTGACGATCCGCTTCCAATCCTCGCCGGTGGTGTCCGGAAACGGAATCTCCGACACCGTCGTGGTGGTGGTCGAGTCGATCGAGGTCGACGGCTCTACCACCGTGGTCGTCGCCGCCGCCGTGGTCGTCGTCGCCACCGGCACCGTCACCGACGGCACCACCTCAGAAGACGACACCGAGGAGCCGGCCGCCTCCCCATCCGGTGTACACGCGGACACCACCAAACCCAAGACCACGGCCGCAATGGCCAAGACGAGAATCCGGACCCCTCTATCCCCACGCATACCGGCCACCCTATCCCCCTGCCTGATGCACGTCAAGGCACGTCAACTATCGTTGTCGAGCCATTCTCGGACTCGGTCGGCGACCGCCTGCGGCGTGAATCCCAGCTCGGTGGCGATGTCGCCGGCCGGGGCCGACAAGCCGAAGCGGTCGATGCCGATCATCAGACCCCCGCTTCCGACAAGCCGTTCCCAACCGAACGTCGCGCCGGCTTCGATCGAGACTCGGGGGATGTCGATACCCATCACTTCGGAGCGGTAGTTCTCGTCCTGGTCGAAAAACAGCTCCCAGCACGGAAGGCTCACCACCCGGGCATCGAGACCACGACCCGACAACAGTTCGGCCGCCTCCAAGGCGACGTGCACTTCGGAGCCGGTCGCCACCAACACCACGTCCTCACCGGGCCGGAGCACATACCCACCGCGTCCTACGCCACCCTCCGGTCGGTCGAGGGCCGGAATTCCCTGGCGGGTGAACAGCATCGCCACCGGCCCATCCGTCCTCGACAGCGCCACCTCCCAGGCCTCGACGGTCTCGCCGGCATCGGCCGGCCGCATCACCCACAGGTCCGGCATCGCTCGGAGCGATGCGAGGTGCTCGACCGGCTGATGCGTCGGCCCGTCCTCACCCAAAAACACCGAATCGTGGGTATAGACCCACAGCGACGGTGCTCGCATCAACGCCGAGAGCCGAATCGCAGGACGCATGTAGTCGCTGAACACAAAGAAGGTGGCGCCATACGGACGCAAGCCGCCGTGCACGGCCATGCCGTTGACGATCGCACCCATCGCGTGTTCGCGAATCCCGAAGTGGATGTTGCGACCGGATCGGTCGGCCCGGGTGAACGAGCCCGAATCGTGGATCTCGGTCTTCGTCGACTCGACGAGATCGGCGGCGCCGCCGATGAAGCCGGGAACCGCTTCGGCGATCGAGTCGAAGATCTTGCCCATCACTGCACGGGTCGCCACTTTCTCGCCCGTCTCGTATGCGGGTCGGGTCAACTCGACCGATGCGCTCGGACTCCAATACGCCTCCCACTGCGAGCGACGGTCGGCGTCCGTAGCCGCTAGCCGCTCTGCCCACTCCCGCCGCGCATGACGGCCGCGATCCATGGCTTCCGACAGTTGCTCGGTGACTGCCGCGGGGACGTGGAAACTGACGTCGGGATCGAATCCCATCTCGGCTTTCGTCAGCCGAATCTCGTCATCACCCAGGGGGCTGCCGTGGCTCTTGGCGGTGTCCTGGGCGTTGGGGGCGCCATGGGCGATGTGCGTCCGACAGACCACCAGCGTCGGACGGTCAACCACGGCGATCGATGCACTCGCAGCCTCCCGGATCGCCCCATGATCGTGGCCGTCGATCTCGAGCACATGCCATCCGACCGATTCGAATCGACCCGTGACGTCCTCGGAGAAGGTGATGCCGGTATCTCCGTCGATGGAGATGTCGTTGTCGTCGTAGAAGTAGGTGAGCTTGCCGAGCCCGAGGTGTCCGGCCAGCGAGGCGGTTTCCGCCGAGATCCCCTCCATCAGGTCGCCATCGCTCACGAAGCCCCAGGTGCGATGGTCCATCAGGTCCCCGCCGAGCACGGCATTCAGATGCGCCTCGGCCATGGCCATCCCCACACCGGTTCCGAACCCCTGGCCGAGCGGCCCGGTCGTCATCTCGATCCCGATTTCGTGATCGATCTCGGGGTGGCCGGCGGTGTGGCTCCCGAGTTGACGGAATGCCTTCAACTGGTCCATCGGGAGCGGGAATCCCGCCAGATGCAGCATCGCGTACAACAGCATCGACCCATGTCCGTTGGACAGCACGAAGCGATCGCGATCGGGCCACTCCGGATGGTCCGGATCCACGGTGAGGAACTCGGACCACAGAACGGCAGCGATGTCCGCCATACCCATCGGCATCCCGGGATGACCCGAGTTGGCCTTCTGCACGGCGTCCATCGCCAAACCCTTGACGGTGTTGGAGAGAAGCTGAAGATCGGTCACTCGCCGAGATTACCCGGCGGTGGGACCGGAGCCTGAGCCGCCGAGCGGCCACCCGGCGGGGATCGGTTCTCACCGGGTCATGGGAGTGGGCGGCGGATCACCGCGGACCAGTATCGATGCCTCCGGCGAGCTATACGCTCGCGGGCCCTCCGGTTTGGACCAACGCGACGAGCCTGGCGACAGCATCGTCCACAGAGGTGGCCACGGTCTGGATGACGATGTCGGGGGCGACCGGCTCCTCGTACGGGTCGTCGATGCCCGTGAACCCCGACAGCTCCCCCGAGCGCGCTCTGGCATAGAGGCCCTTGGGATCCCGGCGCTCACAGATCTCGAGCGGCGTATCGACGAAGACCTCGAAGAACGGAATCCCGGCCGACTCGTGCATCGTGCGGACCCGGGCTCGATCGGCGCGGTACGGACTGATCACCGGGACGACCACCACGAGACCGGCGTCGGCCATGAGCCGAGCGACCTCGCCGACCCGACGCACGTTCTCCGAGCGATCCTCGGCGCTGAAACCGAGGTCGCCGTTCAGCCCGTGCCGGACGTTGTCGCCGTCGAGGACGTACGCAGCCCGACCAGAGGACACCAAGTGCACCTCGAGGCGGTGGGCGATCGTCGACTTGCCCGAACCGGACAGCCCGGTCAGCCAGAGCGTCCTTCCCCGGCCACCGGTGACGGAGGCACGGGTCTCCGCAGACACCGAGCCAGGCTGCCAGACGACGTTCTCGGAGGCCACCGGAGGGACCGTCAGGCCGCCGGACCGATGATCATGCCCGCGGCCAGGGTGTTGTTGGTGGCCTCGTCGACCAGGATGAACGAGCCCGTGTCGCGATTACGCCGGTACTCGTCGAAGAACAGCGGCACCGTGGTCCGCAGGCGGATTCGACCGATCTCGTTCAAGCCGAGATCGGTTGCAGAGTCGTCGCGGTGCAGTGTGTTGATGTCCAGCCGGTATTGCAGGTCCTTGACCATCGTCTTCGCCCACCGGCTGGTGTGTTTGATGTGGTACTTGGCGCCCGGTTTGAGGGCAGGACCCTCCGACATCCAGCACACCATGGCATCCAGATCCTGGCCTACGTGTGGCTGGTTGTGAGGACGACAGATCATGTCACCGCGCGAGATGTCGATCTCGTCCTCGAGCCGAATCACCACCGACATCGGCGGCGACACCTCATCGATGGGGCCGTCATAGGTATCGATCGACTGGACGCGCGAGCTGAAGCCGGCCGGGAGAACGGTCACCTCGTCTCCGACCTTGAACACACCGCCGAGCACCCGGCCCGCATAGCCGCGGTAGTCCTGATGCTCCATGGTGTGGGGCCGGATCACATACTGAACCGGGAAACGGCAGTCGATCATGTTGCGATCGGATCCGATGTGGATCTCTTCCAGGAGGTGCAGTACCGATGGTCCGCGGTACCACGGCATCCGGTCCGACTCGTCGACGATGTTGTCGCCCTTCAGCGCGGAGACCGGGGCGAATCGGAGATCGGCGATGTCGAGTCTGGCGGCAAACTCCCGGAACTCAGTCACCAGCTCCTCGTACCGGGCTTGGTCGTAATCGACGAGATCCATCTTGTTGATGCACACCACGAGATGCGGAACCTGCAGGAGCGACGCGATGAATGCATGCCGGCGCGTCTGCTCGAGGATGCCCTTCCTGGCGTCCACGAGCACCAGCGCGATGTCGGCCGTCGAGGCACCGGTGACCATGTTCCGGGTGTACTGGATGTGGCCCGGGGTGTCGGCCAGCACGAACTTGCGCTTCGGGGTGGCAAAGTACCGGTACGCCACGTCGATGGTGATGCCCTGCTCGCGCTCGGCGCGCAAGCCGTCCGTCAAGAGCGCCAGGTCGACGTAGTCGGTCCCGCGTCGCTTGCTGGCCTCCTCGATGGCTTCCATCTGGTCCTGGAAGATCTGCTTGGTGTCGTAGAGCAACCGACCGATGAGCGTCGACTTCCCGTCGTCGACCGAACCGGTGGTGGCGAGTCGCACGAGTTCCATCAGAAGTACCCCTCGCGCTTCCGGTCCTCCATGGCGGCCTCGGCGGTTCGGTCGTCGGCCCGACTGGCACCCCGCTCGGTGATCCTGGTGGCTGAGACCTCGTCGATGATCTCCTCGATCGTCGACGCCGCCGATTCGAACGCCCCCGTACACGTCATGTCACCCACGGTTCGGAACCGCACGACGGCCTCGAAGACTTCTTCGCCTTCCATCCGGACGATGTTCGGGTTGTCGGCCATCAGCATGCCGTCCCGCTCGAACACCTTGCGTCGATGTGAGAAGTAGACCGACGGCAGATCGATCAGCTCTTCCTTGATGTACTGGTAGATGTCCATCTCGGTCCAGTTGGAGATGGGAAAGACTCGAAGGTGCTCACCGACGCGGTGACGGGCGTTGTAGAGGCTCCATACCTCCGGCCGCTGGTTCTTCGGGTCCCACTGGCCGAAATCGTCGCGGAAGCTGAAAACCCGTTCCTTGGCGCGTGCCTTTTCCTCGTCGCGTCGAGCCCCGCCGAAGACGACATCGAATCGGTGATCGTCGATGGCTCGCAGCAGCGATTCGGTTTGGAGGCGGTTGCGGCTCGCTCGCGGTCCGGTCTCCTCAACCACCCGGCCTTGGTCGATCGCCTCTTGCACCGACGCCACGATCAGTGATGCGCCGAGCTCGTCGACGGTCTGATCGCGGAACTCGATCACCTCGGGGAAGTTGTGGCCGGTGTCGACGTGCATCACGGGGAACGGCAGCCGAGCGGGATAGAAGGCTTTCACCGCCAGCCGCAGCACGACCGCCGAATCCTTCCCACCCGAGAACAACAGAACCGGCTTCTCCGCCTCGGCCACCGCTTCGCGAATGATGTGGATCGACTCTGCCTCGAGGGCGCGCAAGTGATCGATCTGATACGACATGAAAGGACAAGGATAGAACGGCTCGGCGATGGTGCTAGACCTGTCCTGATCCAATGACTGCCGACGCCTGGATAACCATCGCCGTCATCGGCGTCGTCCTCGTTTCCCTGATTCGGGACGTCGCCTCACCTGCCACCGTGGTCTTCGGCGGCTCCGTTGCGCTGCTGGCCGCCGGGGTCATCGACGCCGGGCAGGCGTTCTCCGGATTCTCCAACCCCGGACCCATCACGGTCGCAGCCCTCTACGTGTTGGCGGCCGCCGTCGACAAGACCGGGGCGCTGGGTCCGCTGATGCGCAAGACGCTCGGAGAGCGAGGGGTGATCCGGCGACCACTCCTGCGGCTTCTCGGACCGACGGTGGCGGCGTCCGCGTTTCTCAACAACACCCCCATCGTCGCAATGCTCACCCCGCAGGTCACGGCATGGGCCGAGCGGCGCCACATCTCCCCTTCGAAGTTCCTCATGCCGCTGTCGTTCGGCGCCATCCTGGGCGGAGTCGTCACGGTCATCGGCACCTCGACCAATCTCGTCGTGTCGGGACAGATGGAGGCGGTGGGCCTCGGGGCGATCGGCTTTTTCGAGATCACCAAGATCGGATTGCCCATCGCGGCCGTCGGGAGTCTGCTGATCGTGGCGCTGGCGCCCAAACTCATCCCGGCTCGACGGTCCGTCCGCGAAGAGCTGATCGAGCAGGCAAAGCGCTTCTCGGTCGAGATGGTGGTCGAGCCCGACGGTCCGTTGGACGGCAAGACCGTGGAAGCGGCGGGATTGCGGAACCTGGCCGGTGTCTTCCTCACCTCGATCGACCGGGGCGACACCATCATCGCCCCGGTTCGCCCCCAGACCGTTCTGCGCGGCGACAACCGGCTTCGTTTCTCGGGCCGGTCCGACGACATCGTCGACCTTCGCACCATGCGCGGTCTGCGGTCCGCAGAAGAAGAACACGTGCTCACTCTCGACCCGTCCGTCCGCTACTTCGAGGCCGTCATCGGCGCCGATTCCCCCCTCGCCGGGCGAACCCTCCGCGACCTCGGGTTTCGTGATCGCTACCAGGCCGCCGTTCTCGCCATCCACCGCGCCGGCCAGCTGGTGGAGGCCAAACTCGGTACGGTGTCGCTCCGGGTCGGCGACACGCTCATCGTGATCGCCGACCCCGGATTCCGAGACCGGTGGCGAGACCGTCCCGATTTCATCCTTGTCGCCGAGATGGAGCCGACGCCGCCGATCACCTCTCGAAACGCCCGGCTGGTGGCGGTGCTTCTGCTCGGTCTGGTGGTGTTGGCGGCCACCGACGTCGTCCCCATCCTCCAGGGATCGCTCATCACCGCATTGATCATCGTCGTATCGGGAGTGCTCGGCCCCGACGAGGCCCGACGAGCGATCGACCTGGAGGTGATCGTGGTCATCGCCGGAGCTTTCGGGCTGGCCGCAGGGGTTCAGAGGTCCGGTCTGGCTTCGTCCATCGCCGACGGGATGGTCGACTTGTTCAACCCGCTCGGTACCAGCGGCATCCTGCTGGCCGTGGTGCTCGCCACCATCGTCCTGACCGAACTGGTGACCAACAACGCCGCTGCCCTCCTCATGCTCCCGATCGCGGTCGCCGCCGCCGAGCACGCCGGACTCGATCCGCGCGGGTTCGCCATCGCCGTCGCGGTCGCCGCATCCGCGTCCTTCCTCACCCCGATCGGCTACCAAACCAACACGATGGTCTACGGGCCGGGCGGCTACCGCTTCTCCGACTATGCCCGATTGGGTTTGCCCCTCACCCTGCTCATGATTGTGACCATCGTCGTCCTCGTGCCAGTGTTCTGGGCTCCATGACCGACCCCATCTCGATCGTCGCGCGCATCGACGCTGCCCTGGATGCCGCGGAAGCCGTGTTGGAGGGCTTCACCTCGGGTGCGGTGGAGGCCTCCCTCAAGTCGGGAGGCGATCCCGTCACCGACGCGGATGTGGCGATCGACCAAGTGCTTCGCGAGGCGTTGCTCCGGCCCGGTGAGGGTTGGTTGTCGGAGGAAACGGTCGACGAAGCCTCCCGACTCGACTGCTCGGAAGCCTGGGTCATCGATCCACTCGACGGCACCAGGGAGTTCGTCGACGGCATCCCGGAGTGGTGCGTGTCCGTGGCGTGGGTCGTCGACGGCACCCCCATGGCCGGAGGCATCATGGCCCCAGGACCCGGCCATCGAATCGTCGGCGCCCAAGGCCTCGGCATCACACTCAACGGCCATGCCGCCGGCGTCACCGGAACCGAATCCCTGGCCGGGGCCCTGGTGCTCGCCAGCCGGAGCGAGGTTCGACGTGGCGAATGGGAACGCTTCTTCTCGACACCCGTATCGGTGCGCAACATGGGTTCGGTGGCATACAAGATCGGCCTCGTGGCGGCCGGACTCGCCGACGTGACGTGGACGCTGGTACCGAAACACGAATGGGACGTCGCCGGTGGCGCTGCGCTGCTGCTGGCCGCCGGTGGGGAGATCCGGTTCCCGGATGGGTCGACGCCCCGATTCAACCAACCCAATCCCAAGCTCCCTGGCTTCATCGCCACCAACGGCCGCCTCATGGATGAGGTTCTCACGCTCACGAGCCAGTGACCCGCCGGGGTCTGATGGTCGACGGGTGGTCACCCATCAGCCCGGCGCTCGCACCCACCCGGCGGACCGGGCCACCGGCGGGGTTGGAGTTGGAGTGGTCGCCGTAGGTAAGGTCAGCCGGTGCTGTGGACGAGCCTGACGGCCATCGGCGCACTACTGCTGATCGTCAGCGGGGGAGCCAAGATCATCGACCCGGAGCCGACCCGTGGCGCATTGGATGCCATGGGAGTCCCCTTCCGGTGGCTGCCGGTCGCCGTGCTGGCGGTCGCCGAGGTGGTTTTCGGAGCGGTGGCGTTGGGCGGAACCGGCGGGCTCCTGATCCCGCTGACAACCCTGTATGCGGCCTTCGCCGGTTTCGTGGTCCTGGCGTTGGCGCGGAGCCTCCCGATCCAGAGCTGCGGTTGCTTCGGGCGGGCGGACACGCCTCCATCGATGACCCACCTCGTCGTCAATCTCATCTTCGCACTCGGCGGTGTTCTGGCGATCGCCGTCGGCGCCGACCCGCCGCTCTCGATCGTGGAATCGGATGGGTTCTTGGGCCTCGCCTTCGCAGGGCTCGCATTCGTCGGCGTGTGGGTGGCCTATCTCTTGCTCGCCGTGATGCCGGTCACGCTGGCCGAGGCCCGGGGGTCGACCCGATGAGCCGCGTCGTCGATCGGGCGAGCCGGCTGCTGGAGGCGCACACCAGCCGCCGAGGTTTCCTGCGGAGAGCGGCCATCGTGGGTTCGGCGATGGTGGCGGCGCCCGCCGCCTATGTCCTCCGACCGAACACCGCCTACTCGGCCATCGTCAAGACACCATCGGACTGTCCATCCGGCACCCGGTGCCGGTCCGGTGGCTACACCCAGTTCTGCTGCACGATCACCGGCGTCAACACCTGCCCGCCCGGGAGCGCGATCGCCGGCTGGTGGCGAGCCGAGGACACCGGATACTGCGGCGGTGGATCTCGGTATTACATGGATTGCAACTCGACGAGCTGCGGCGACTGCGGGTGTGGAGGCTCCGGAACATGCTCCCCGGAGTGCGCCGGGACGACCTGCCGGTGCGCAAATGACGACTGTGCCAACTGGAAGGTGGGGTGTACTCGCTTCCGCTACGGCCAGTGCAACCAGGACATTGCCTGCATGGGCCCGATCGAATGCCGGGTCGTCACCTGCGTACCGCCCTGGGAGTGGGACAGCTCTTGCACCAGAACCGACGCCATCGACCAGAACACGCGAACACACGATGCCGCATGCCTGCATCCGTTCGACACGGGCGGCAACCCGCCGATTCCGGCCCGGCCGGCGGTGGTGCGCGAGGCGCGCTGGAGTCTCCGCGACGACCTCTCGTCGGGGCCGTCGACGAGCTCGTTCGACTTTGGCCTGCCGGACGACTTTCCGGTCATGGGGGATTGGACCGGTGCAGGCCTGCTGACGGCGGGCGTGGTTCGGGGCGTCCGGCACAGCCCGTCGGGTGACCGTCGGCTCACGTGGTATCTCCGCCAGGTCGCAGGAGCCGGTCTTCCAGACCTGGTACTCGACTTCGGCCAACTCGGTGACATTCCCGTCGTCGGCGACTGGAACGGAGACGGCGTCACCACGGTCGGGGTCGTGCGGGGCAACCGGTGGTTGCTCCGGAATGCCAACTCGCCAGGTCCGGCCGACCTCGACTTCGTATTCGGCCAACCGGGAGATCTCCCGGTCGTCGGCGACTGGAACGGAGACGGCGTCACCACGGTGGGTGTGGTCCGCGGCGACCGATGGCTGCTCCGCAATGCTCCTGGTGGGGGGACGGTCGACGTCGACTTCCAGTTTGCCGGCACCGGTGTGCCCGTCACCGGCGATTGGGCAGGGAACGGCCTTTCCCGACCGGGTTGGTTCGACAGCGGAGTCTGGCAGCTCCGGACCGCGCTGACATCGGGCCCACCGACGTCGACATTCTCGTTCGGAACCGAGGGACACCGGCCGCTCGTCTGGGGCCGGCTTCCATGACCGCGGTGGTCGTCATCGAGGCCGTCGTGATCGTCGGCTTGGTCGTCCTCGTGGGCGGCCTCCTGCGCAGCCACGCCGAGATTCTCCGCCGGTTGCATCAGCTGGGTGCGGGCGAGACGCAAACGCCCATCGAATTGGGCACCAGCCGACACGGACCGCCGGCCTCATCGACACCGATCGGCGATGCACCCGACCACATCGCCGGTGTCACTCCGGCGGGCGCTCAGACGAGCATTGCGCTGCGCGGTAGCCGCGGACACACGCTGTTGGCATTCCTCTCGTCGGGATGCAGGAGTTGTCATGGCATCTGGCAACGCCTCGCGGAGGGCTCACCGGCCGATGACCTTCCGATCGATCGAGTGGTGGTGGTCGCCAAGTCTCCCGATGACGAGTCGGTCTCGGCGGTGGCAGATCTGGCGCCCCCGAACGCCACAACCGTGATGTCATCAGATGCCTGGAAGGCCTTCGCCGTGCCGTACACCCCATACTTCGCCTTGGTCGATGGACGGACCGGGCGGGTCATCGGCGATGGCACCGCGGGAACCTGGGATCAGGTCACCTCCCTCGTCTCGCGCTCCCTCGGTGACCAACCCCCACCCGGTACCCGACGCTCGACCGTCGAACGCCTCGAAGACTCCGAAACGGAGCTGCGCCAGGCAGGCATCGAGCCGGGCGATCCGGCGCTCTATCGCCGACCGACGGATGGACCATGATCCCCTTGATCTCAATGCTCGTGGCCGTCGCCGGTGTCATCGGACTGCGCTCGTCCTGGTCGCCATGAGGAGAGTCGATGCTGACCAGCATCAATCCGCTCGGTGAGCGGATGCGCGGGAGCCGATGGAGCCGGTCGGCGGTGGCCTTCAGCACCGGATCGATAGCCGGTGGCACGCTGCTCGGGGTACTCCTGGGGAGTCTCGGGCTCGTGCTGATCCGATCCGGTCCGCAATGGGGCGCCATCGCCATCGTCCTGGCGCTGGCGGGACTCGCCGACCTCGGCCGGATCCCGGTCCCCGGCCCGGCCCGACAAGTGAACGAGACGTGGATCGGCCGGTACCGGGATTGGGTCTACGGTCTCGGGTTCGGTTTCCAGCTGGGGGTGGGTTTCTCGACCTTCGTCGTGACCTGGGGTACCTGGGCGATCGCCGGAGCCATGGTGCTGACCTCCAGCCCAGTGCTGGGTGGCCTCATCGGTGCCGGCTTCGGCATCGGGAGGGCTGTGCCGATCTGGACGACGGCGGCGGTGCGGCAGCCCGCAGACCTCATGCGCCACGGTCGGAGGATGGCCAGGCTGGCCGCTCCCGCCCGAGTCGCCACCGCAGTCCTTCTCACCTTCACGGCCGGGGTGGTCGCATGGCCCGCATAACGAGCGCAGGCATCGGCGCCGACCTGCCGTCGGGGTGGGAGGGCCAGGCGTCGGAGGGTGGGCTGCAGACGGTCGCCGATGGATCCATCCGTCCGAACGTCCTTCATATCGCCAACTTCCCACTACCCCCCAGGCGGGGCGACTACGGAAGTGGAGCCGTCGACGTCATGGAAGCCGGAGACGCGCTCATCGTGCTGCTCGAGTTTCAGCGTGAGAGCACAACGACTGCCTTGTTCTCGGTCGAAGGGAGGCCATCCCGGCTCGAGGCAACCGACTTCGACCCGAGCGCACTCCAATGGGGCCGGCCGGGAATGTCGGGCGTTCAACGCTTCTTCCACGAGTCCGGGCGGGCCTTCTGTCTGTACGTCGTGATGGGCTCTCACATCGATCGACGAGACCTGCTGCCCGAGATCAACCAGATCATCGGCGGGTTGGAGATCACCGCATGAAGCGCCAACTCTGGCTTCTCGTCACCACGATGTCACTGACCCTGGCATGGTCGGGTGTACCGGCGCTGGCCAACGGTGCATCGGGACGGTTCAGCGACGACGATCGTTCGATCCACGAATCGGCGATCGAAGCGATTGCCGACACGGGAATCACCAAAGGCTGCAACCCGCCCGCCAACGATCGCTTCTGCCCGGACTCGCCCGTCACCCGCGGCCAGATGGCCGCCTTCCTCCACCGGAGCTTTGCCGGCCGGGCGGCGACCGGCACCGGCATCGCATTCACCGATCTCGGCGATTCGATCTTCATCACCGACATCGAGTGGCTCGCCGCTGCCGGGATCACCAAGGGCTGCAACCCGCCCACGAACGATCGCTTCTGCCCGGATTCACCCGTCACTCGCGGCGAGATGGCGGCTTTCCTGGTGCGGGCGCTCGGTCTGGGTGGCGTGACGAGTACGGCCTTCGTCGACGACGACGGCTCGGTCTTCGAGCGCGACATCGAGCTGCTGGCTGCGGCCGGAATCACCAGAGGCTGCAACCCACCCGCCAACGACCGTTTCTGCCCGGATCGGGCGATCGTCCGCGCCGAGATGGCCACGTTCCTGACGCGGGCGCTCGATTTGTCCCCACGTCTCCCGACTCTCGACCTGATCAACGGGTACGACTGCACCAAGGATGGGCTCGTCTGTCGTGCGACGATCACGTCTCCCGGCGGCAGACGCCTCCGGCTCGAAGAGGGTTGGGATCACGCGACTCCACTGACGAGCGAGGAACGCACCGAGCTCGAGAGCGCGGCATTCCGGCTCCTCGTGAACGGTTCTTCCAAGACCGTCGATCTCGTCACTGCGACCGGGAACGACGGGCGGCGATGGACGACGGAGTTGACCGTCCCGGCGGCAGGCTCGATCACGATCGACGGGCGGTGGCTGTGGGACGGCGTGATGGAGCGACGGACCGTGTTGACGATCGTCGCAAACTGACAACCGACAACCGAGGAGACAGCGCGTGAATATCCAATTCGTCGCGGGATTCGGACCCATCGTCACCGACGTCGAAGAATCGCTTCGATTCTGGGAAGGAGCACTCGGTCTGCCGCTGGAAGCGATCGCCAATGATTATCACGGGACGGACGAGCTCCCCGGTGTCAAGGCCTTTGCGCTCTGGCCTCTGAAGCAGGCTGCCATGTCGGTCTTCGGTGAACCGGAGTGGCCTGGGAGCGTCCCCTCTCCCCAAGCATGGCTGGAGCTGGATGTGGGCAGCACCGAAGAGGTGGGCGCCGCCGTCGACGAGCTGACCGAGGCGGGCCATCGCATCCTGAGAGCAGCCGCCGACGAACCGTGGGGTCAGACGACTGCCCGGCTCCTGAGTCCCGATGGGCTCCTGATCGGCATCACCTACACCCCCTGGATGCATCAGACGTGAGGGCGATCAGGACACTTCGATCAGGTCACGCGGCGACTGGTTGAGCACTTCCAGGGATCCGTCCTCGGCGATGACCGCGATGTCCTCGATGCGGACGCCGAGGGTGCCGTCGATGTAGATCCCCGGCTCGATGGAGAAGGCGTGCCCCGGGCGGAGTTCGGCGGAGTTGCCTTCGACCAAGTATGGGTGCTCGTGTCCATCCAAACCGATGCCATGTCCCAGCCGGTGGAAGAAGAACTCCCCGTAGCCGGCCTCTTCGATGACCTGCCGAGCTGCGGCGTCGACCGAGGCAGCAGTCACGCCACTGCGAGCGGTCTCACGCCCTTTCGCCTGGGCGGCATGGACGACGGCATGGACCTCACTGAGCTGCGCGCTCGGTCCACCCACGACGAAGGTCCGGGTGGTATCCGAGCAGTACCCGTCCCACCTCCCACCGAAGTCGATCACGACCGAATCGCCGCGCTGAATCGTGCGATGGCCCGGCTCGTGATGTGGCGAAGCCGCGTTCGGGCCGGAGGCGACGATCCAGAAGAGGGCCACGTCGTGTCCCTCTTCGATGGTCATGTCGGTCACCTTCCGAGCGACATCGTGCTCGGTCGTCCCCTCGAAGCGGATCTCGTCCGGGATCCGGCGTGCCACGCGATCGACCGCGCGCGCCGCTCGGCGCAGCGCCGCCACCTCCGACTCCTCCTTCACGGCCCGGAGGGGGCCGACCACCGAAGACGCCGACACGAACGTCGTCGAGGTCAAGTAGCTCAGCAACTCCATCAGAAAGAGCGACCAGGTCTGGTCGCCCAACGCAGCGACCGTCGGTCGTCCGGCGATGCCGGCGACGAGCGCCACCGGGTCCTCGGTCTCGTGCCACGCGCGAACGCCGAACGGTCCAGTCCGAACCCGTGGTGCTTCGAGGTGGGGAACGATCAGCGTCGGCTGCTCATCCACAGGGACGACCAGCATCGTCAGGCGCTCGAGCGGCATCGCCTCGTAGCCGGTGAGATACGGCAGGTCGGAGCCGACCGAGAGCAGGAGACAATCGACGCCGAGCTGATCCATCCGTTGTCGAGCTCGCTCGATTCGGGCTGAGTAATCGAATTCCAGCATGGAGGCATGCTATCGACCGCTTCGGGTCGCGAATCGTCGATACTGTCTTCGTGCTTCGATTCCGGCTCTTCGGCTTTCCCGTCGAGATCCATCCCACTTTCCTGATCCTCGGCCTCTTCGTACTCGATGCGGGCTTCGGTGCGATCGGGGTGGGATTGTGGATGGCGGCGGTGGTCGTATCGATTCTCGTCCACGAACTTGGCCATGCGTTCCTCGCTCGGTGGGCCGGTGGCCGGGTCCAGCAGGTGATGCTGTATGGCATGGGCGGGGTCACGGTGTGGTCGGACCCGGCCAAACGGGTGGATTGGTGGCGTCGGATGGTGGTGTCCCTGGCCGGTTCGGGCGCCGGATTCGTCTTGGGCGCCGGTGCCTACGCCGCCGTTCGATCCGGCTGGCTCGGGCCGATTCCCCAAGAGGTGATCACGAGGCCATGGGACGTGGCCCTCGGGCTCTGGGTGGAACTCGAGCAATGGGGTGTGTTCTTCGTCGCGGCGCTCATCTGGACCAGCGTCGTGTGGGGGGCCATCAACCTGCTCCCGATCGGTGGGCTCGACGGGTCCCACATACTCGGAGAGTTCCTCGAGCGGATCATCCCCGGCCGAGGTCGGTTCCACGGTGCCGTGATCGGACTGATCGTGGCGGTCCTGGCGGCGGTTTGGTTGTACCAACGCGGTTTCGTATTCGCTCCGCTGATCTTCCTCTACTTCGCCCTGACCGACCTCCGACGGCTGAGCCCCGGCCGGTGAACGAACGCCTTGGAGGCCGCGAGGAGTGGTCAGCCGGTTGGTTTGACGCCGATCGAGACCGGGGTGGGTTGGGTGCGCTCGACCGCATCCTTGGCGTGATAACTCGATCTGACGAGCGGGCCGGCTTCGACGTGCGGGATCCCGATGCGATCGCCGAACTGCCGATACTCCTCGAATTCGTCGGGGTGCACGTAGCGGTGAATCGGTCGGTGGCGTGCCGTCGGCCGGAGATACTGGCCGATGGTGACGATGTCCACCCCCACCGCCCGCAGGTCGGCCAGCGCACCCAGCACCTCGTGGCGCGTCTCGCCCATGCCCACGATGAGTCCTGACTTGGTCAACCCGTCGGGGTACAACCACCGGGCCCGCGCCAGCAGCGCCAGCGACCGCCCGTAGTTGGCCGACGTTCGGATATCGCGCTGAAGCCGAAGCACCGTCTCGGTGTTGTGGTTGAGTACATCGGGGCGCTCGGCCATCAGCCGTTGCAGCGGCTCCTGCTCTCCCTTGAGGTCTGGGATCAGGACCTCGATGTCGGTGTCGGGCGACCGCCGGCGGCTCTCTCGAATCGTCGCCGCGAAGATCTCGGCGCCACCGTCATCCAGATCGTCCCGGTTGACCGAGGTGATCACGGCATGCTGGAGGTTCATCGCCGCAATCGCGTCGGCCGCCCGGAACGGCTCGAAGATGTCCAGCTCGGTGGGCCTGCCGGTTGTGACGTTGCAGAAACTGCAGGCCCGCGTGCACTTGTCACCCAGGATCATCAGCGTGGCGGTACCCATGCCCCAGCACTCGAAGATGTTGGGACACCCCGCCTCTTCGCACACGGTGTTCAGCTCCAAGCCACGCATGAGCTTCTTCAGCTCCAGGTAGTCGCCGTCGAACTTGGCAGTCACCTTCATCCATTCCGGCCGGGGCGGCTCCCCGGGGAGGCGTCCGTCGACCAGCACGGGATCTGAGGTCCGCCGACTGGCCGAGAACGTCCCTTCCGCCAACAAGCGATCCACCTCGAAACTCGGATCCCTTCCTTGTCCCCGGGTGAAGGCCCCCTGCTGAGCCTCGACCTCGCGATAGCCGAACACCGTCGAGAACCGGGGTATGACGGCCGCGACCGCCTCTTCGAGCGATATGCGACCACCAATCAGTTCCGTGAGCGAGGTCACCGGCCGATCACTGATGCCACACGGGTGCATCTTCTCGAACCAGCCCATGTCGGGGTCCAGGTTGAGCGCGAAGCCGTGCATCGTGATACCGCGCGAAACCCGCACACCGATCGCGGCCACCTTTCCCCGCTCGGTCCACACGCCGGTCAAACCATCTTCGCGCCAGCCCTTCACCCCGAAGTCGGAGAGAACGTCGATCAGGACCTGCTCCAGCTTCCGAACGTAGGGGACCACCTGCTTGGCATCGTCGATGCGCAGGATTGGATAGCCGACGAGCTGGCCCGGACCATGAAAGGTGACGTCGCCCCCGCGGTCGACGTGGTGGATCTCGGCTCCGGCGGCCTGCAACGCCGCCGGGTCCACCAGCAGGTTGGATCCATCGCCATTGCGTCCCACCGTGTACACCGGAGGGTGCTCCACCAACAGGAGATAGTCGTCCCGGGTCCGCCCGAGGCGCTTCCCTTCATGGATGGCGCGCTGCAAATCCCACGCCTCCAAGTAGGGGAGACGACCAAGCCATCGGGTCCGGAGCAGTCGATCGTCGGTCACGAAGTCATTGGTACCACGATCACCCGCGTAGAGCGATCCCCGAGCGTCGTCGATGCTTCGCCGCCCATGCGGCGAGGAGGGAACGCCGAGACGTTCCCTCCTCGCTCACCGGGAGTTCAAGCCGTTCCACCGACCTGGAGCACACGCATCATCTCGTGGTCCTCGTGCGAGAGGATGTGACAATGCCAGACGTACCGTCCCGGGAGGTCGAAGGTCGCCTTCACCCTGGTCACCTCTTCGGGAAGGGCGGTGACCATGTCCTTCGGCGCCCGCTCGGCCGGCTCCGGTGCCCGGACGTTCCCGTCCAGAACGATGTTCTCGATTCGGAAACCCGTCCCGACGGCACCGTTGTGCTGCAGCACCGGCTGCTCGATCACATCCGCGGAGTACCCCTCCCGGTTCATCACCTCGAAGTTGACCAGATGGAGATGGATCGGATGGGCGTCGCCCGTGGCGTTGTAGATCTCCCAGATCTCGGTGTCCCCCAATCCCGGATTCTCGGTCGTCGGAGCGTGCCAGCCGATCGCTCCGTCCGCCCAGCTTCCTGCCGAGTCCACGGTCGGTTCGGCCACGCCGAGCAGCGGCTGCAGCCGACCGAACTCGTCCATCCCTTCGAACAGCGCCACCTTGCGGGTCCGCGCGCTCGGGTGTGGATTGCCTCCGTAGGATCCGATCGCCGCCGGATCGAAATGGTCGGGAACGGATTGATCCAGCGGCAGCTCCACGTCGAACGCCATCACCCGGTCGGTCTGGCGGTCGGGGAAGAGGTCCCCTGGCTCGGGCAGATCCCCACCGTACGGAGCATCGCCCAGGATGTTCTCGACGATCACCCGACTCCCGACCGGGACCGCGGAGAAATCGAACACGACGTCGTATCTGGCTCCCGGCTCGAAGAGCAACGTATCGACTTGGGCGGCCGCCGCGGCCAGACCCTGGTCGCTGCCGATCACCCAGAACGGAACCGGAGCGGACGCACCGACCAACTCGGTGGCTCCCGCCGCGACGACACGGAAGCGGAGCCCCATGAACCGACTGTCCGTGCCGTTGAGGAATCGCAGTCGGTAGTGGCGTGGCTCGACCGGCTCGCGGGGCCAGATGACCCCGTTCACCACCATGTGGTCACCGAAGAACTCCGCGAGCGCCGTGGGTCCACCCCCCGGGAAGACGTTCGGTGGGAGCACCGCTCCCTCGCCGGTGATGAAGTCGTCGTAGAACGGGTCGCCCGGGAACGCCGGATAGAACAGCTCGCCGTTTTCATGAAACATCCGGTCCTGAACGGCGAGTGCCATCTCGTACGGATACGCCGGTAGGCCCAGCGGATTGTCGACGGCACCGGTGTCCTCGTCATCGCGAACGATGTAGAACCCGGCCAGACCGGCATAGACGTTGAGCCGGGTGATCCCCAGTGCATGGTCGTGGTACCACAGCGTTCCGGCCGGCTGGTCGTTGCGGTAGACATACCGCTTCTCGACCCATCGCGGGCCGCGGACCCGGTAGTCGGGACCGAAGAAGAACTCAGGATTGCCGTCGTAGATGTCGTCGGTGTGCCCGCCGTGCAGATGGGTGACGATCGGTACTCCATCGTTCTCGATCGTGTACTGCTCGTACCCGTGCAGGCTGTAGGCCCAGTGCAGCGAGGTGTCCACGGGCAGCAGATGAGGAACCGGAGCTCCGGTCACGTCGTCGACGAGTTTGTTGCGCCACGTCACTTCGACCGGTCCCGAATCGGCCACGACTTCGAACGTCATGCCGGGCCAGGTGGGTGTGCCCTTGTCCGCGTATCCGAAGAACGACGTCGACACCGGCGACCCACCAGGACCGAGCAGTCCGGTCATCATCGCCCCGGGCCGAATATCGATCGTGTACTTCGACTTGGGGCCCTTGTTCTTGTAGACGAATCCCCGACGACCGGGGGTGAGTGCGTTGGGAACGCGGTAGGTGAACTTGGGCTGGAAGGCCGGATCCGACAATCCGGCCGCCGCCGGCGCCGCCAGAGCCGAGCCCCAGCCACCGAGCAGGTTGAAATAGACGGCGGCGCCGCTCACGGCGCCGGCGCGAAGAAACTGTCTCCGTGTCGGCATGGAACACCTCCCGATTCGCTCCGGACCCGCACGGAGGAGCGGCCCGGCCCATTGCTTTCGACCGTATTGATGGAGCAAGTACCGCGGTCCGGCGATGGTCATCTCCGGATCGGCAAAGGACCCAAAGCGATCAGGGAGCCTCTCCGCTCGGTGGAAGCCAGGTCGGGACGGCATGGGTTCGGGCCGGATCGGTCAAGGCGTCGACGATCTCGGGCACCCACGCAGCCGTCGGAAGGGCTCGAATCTCGTCGAGCGAATACCAACCGAACTCGGTGAGCTCGTCGTGCCCGGCGCCCAGCGTCCCCGCCACCGGCTCCGCCTCGAACACGGTGGACACGTAGTCGACGACGTCTCCGTTCGGGTAACGGATCCGATGGTGGGGTCCACCGAAGCATCCGACCAGTCGCGTGAGGCCAACGGTGAGGCCGGTCTCCTCCCAGGTCTCGCGGACAGCTGCATCCGATGGCTGCTCACCCGGGTCTACCGCACCGCCCGGAAACACCCACCGGCGGTGGTCCTCGTGGACTCCGAGCAGGTATCGACTCCCGTCGCGGACCGCCACGCTGACCGACGGAACGTGCAGCGGTCGGTTCCCCACAAGGGCCCTCAGTTCCGCCAGGTATCGACTGATGGCCATCAGCGGAGCCGATCCGTCAGGCGAGCTCCTGCTCCCAATCCCAGTGCTCGATGTTCTGCTTGATTCGCTGCAGGAACAGCACCGCGGTCGAGCCGTCGAACGCCCGGTGATCCCAGGACAGACCCAGATACCCGATGTGACGGATGGCGATCACGTCCTCACCATCGACGCCCTGCACCACGGCCGGACGCTTGGTCACCGTGTCGGTGGACAGGATGCCCGTATTGGGAACGTTGATGATCGGGGCCGACATGAACGATCCGAATGGACCGGGGTTGGTGATGGTGAAGCTCGAACCGGTCACGTCGTCGGGCTCGAGCCGGTTGTTGCGAGCCTTCTCGGCGAGTCCCCGGATCTGGCGGGCGATGCCCACCAGGCGCAGGCCGTCTGCGTTCCGGATGGATGCCACCACCAAACCCTTCTGATCGAGGTCGATGGCGATCCCGAGATTCACCGAACGGTGGAACACCGCGGTCTTCTCCTCGAGGTAGAACGACGAGTTGACGACCGGATACTCACCGAGCGCGTCGATGGTGGCTCGGGCGATGAACGGAAGGTATGTCAGCGAGAATCCTTCCTCGGCCTTGAAGGCAGCCTTGTGGGCACTCCGGATCCGCTCCACGCGCTCGAAGTCGACCTCGACCGACGTCCACACATGGGCGGCGGTCTGCTTGGCCTTGATCATGTTCTGGCCGATCCGAACCCGAAGCCGGTCCAGCTCCACGGTCTCGTCGCCCGAGGCTGCCGGCGCCGGAGTTGGTGGCTTCGGCGATGCGACCTGAGCCGGGGAGGGCGCTGCCTCCGGCTCGGAGGCCGGCTCGGCCGCCGGGGGCGCCGCCTGCGGCTCCGGCTCCGGCTCGGCCGCCGGGGGGGCCGCCAGGGGGGCCGCCGGGGGGGCCGCCAGGGGGCCCGCCGGGGGCTCCGGGCCCGGCTGCTCCGGCGGTTGGGAGCCGCGCTCGGCGATGTGCTGCTCCACGTCCTTCCGGGTGATCCGTCCACCTTCACCCGTTCCGGAGACGAGAGAGAGGTCGACCTCGTTTTCGCGCACCAGTTTGCGCACCACCGGCGACAGCAGCAGGCCGGATGTGTCGGTTCGTGACGGCTCCGTCGAGGCGGCCGGCGCGTCCGGCGCCGCCGGCGCCGCCTCGGGAGCCGGGCCGGTCGGCTGAGCAGTCGATGGCTCGGGCGATTGTCGGGGCTCGACCGGTTGCTCCATCGGCTGTTCCGGGGCGGCCTCCGCGGCCGGGCGGCCGGCACCGCCGATCACGGCGATGGCCGTCCCCACCTCCACCGTCTCCCCCTCGTTCACGAGAATCTCCGAGATCACCCCCGCCGCGGGCGACGGCACCTCGGTGTCCACCTTGTCCGTCGAGATCTCGACCAGCACCTCATCGGCCGCGATCGAATCTCCGACCTGCTTCGCCCACCGGAGAATCGTCCCCTCGGTCACCGTCTCCCCCAACTGGGGCATCGTCACCGTGGTTGCTTCACCTTCGCCCGCACCGTGAGCGGCTGTCTCCTCGGTGGCGACGCCGGTGTCGGATCCGGCATCGTGGGACGGATCGGATCCGGCCTCGGCCGCCCCGGCTCCGACCGCTTCGGCAGGTTCGGATGCTGCGACGGTCGCGGTAGCCGGCTCCGGCGTCGGTTCCGAGGCGGCGGCTTCGGCCGGCTGTGCGCCGTCATCGGTGGCGGGCTCGGCACCGGCATCGCCGATGATCGCGATGGCCGTCCCCACCTCCACCGTCTCCCCCTCGTTCACGAGAATCTCCGAGATCACCCCCGCCGCGGGCGACGGCACCTCGGTGTCCACCTTGTCCGTCGAGATCTCGACCAGCACCTCATCGGCCGCGATCGAATCCCCGACCTGCTTCGCCCACCGGAGAATCGTCCCCTCGGTCACCGTCTCCCCCAGCTGCGGCATCGTCACCGTCATCGCCATGCTGTCTCCTCTCGATCCTCAGTGCAGGCTCTTGCCGGCGGACGCCAACAGTGTCTCACCCACCGCCTCGGAAAGCGTGGGATGGGCATGGATGAAGGCGGCGGCTTCTGACGGATATGCCTCCCAGCCCACCGAGTACATGAGCTCGTGGATCATCTCCCCGGCCTGAGGGCCGATGACGGCGGCTCCGACGATCGGGCCGTCCTTCTCGGCGATGACCTTGGCGAAGCCTTGGTTCTCACCGATGATGATGGCCCGTCCGACCCCATTGAATGCGTGCTTGGTCACCTCGACGTCGAGTCCCGCTTCGCGAGCCTCCGCTTCGGTCATTCCCACCTCGGCCACCTCGGGGTGGGTGTATGTGACCCTCGGGATCGCTCGGTAGTCGACCGGGGCCGCGGAGCCCGTTGCGATGTGGGTGACGGCTGCGATCGCCTCGGCGAACGCGACGTGGGCGAGTTGGGGTGTCCCGGCCACGATGTCCCCCACCGCATATAGCCCCGCTTGATCGGTCTGCATCGTGGATCTGTCGACGTTCACGAAACCCCGATCGCCGGTGGCGGCGGTGGATTCGAGACCCACCCCTTCGGTGTTCGGACCTCGGCCGACCGACATCAACACCACATCCACCTCGGCCGTCTCGTCCCCGTACGGGATGACGACCGTGTCTCCGACCCGAGGTGCATCGACCTTGGTCCCGATATTGAAGTTGACACCTCGGCGCGACAGCATCCGCCGGAGCTGTTTGGCCGCATCCGGGTCCCCCCCGGGAATGAGCTGGTCCATGACCTCGAAGACGTGGACCTCTGCTCCCAGGTCGGTCAGGAGACTCGCAAACTCGCAACCGATGACGCCTCCACCGACGATGCCGACTCGATCGGGACGCCGAGTCCAGTCCAGTGCGTGATCCGAGGTGACGATCCGCTCACCATCGATCGGATAGTCCGGAAGGGTTCGCGCATACGAGCCGGTGGCGAGGATGACGTGAGATCCCTCGATCGTCTGCTCCGATCCGTCGCCGGCCTCCACCACCACTCGGCCGGCGCCATCGAGTCGGCCCCGGCCCTCGGTGACGTCGACCTTGCGTTGCTTGAGCAGCCCGCCGAGTCCCTTCACAAGACCCTCGACGGTTCGGTTCTTCCGCTCCAACGCGGTGGACCAGTCCAGCTCCGGATCGGACGACATCACGCCGAACTCGGACGCATGGCGAACGGTCGAGAAGACCTCGGCGACGTGGAGCCACTGCTTGGCGGGGATGCACCCGCGAATCAGACATGTCCCTCCGGGCCGCTCATCCGACACGAGGGCCACCGAGAGGCCGAAGTTGTGCGCGTAGAGGGCCGCGGCGTATCCCCCGGGTCCGCCGCCGACGACGACGATGTCATACACGAGCCAAATGTCCTTTCACGGAGTCCGGGCGCCGAGGCTAGTTGCCTCCCGCGGTGGGTGCGGCCGGAGGATCGGACCGCTTCCTTCTCCGGCTCACTCTCCGGCTCACCCTCCGGCCCGCCGAGTGACGGGTGTGCGCCCGGCCGGCGTACCATGCCGTCGTGCAGACCCGCTATCTCCTCATCGCCTCCGTGCTGACGGCCCTGACGATCGTGGCCGCCGGAGCCGTCTGGTTGCTGGTCGCCGCCACCTGAGTGCCCCGAGCGCGTCGTCTCCAGGCACCGCCGCTCAGACGGGTCGGAACCCTCGATTGCGGGCTTCGGGCAGGGTGTCGGGTGCGAACGTGCTGATCAGGTTGTGCTGCCACAGTCCGTCGGCCTCGATCCGCCGAGCGAGGACTTCGGCCTGATCGGTGTCGTCGGTGTCGTACACGCGCATGGTGTCCCGCGCTCCCACGTAGCGATGGTCCTCGTAGTGGCGGATCCGAGCCATCAGGCGTCGTCCTCGTCGGGGTGCACCGACTCGGGGTCCCCCGATCCATCTCCCACCGCCTGGCTGGGGCGACCCGTGTTCACCTCCGCCCCACAGTTGGGGCAGGTGGCGACGTCGATCGCTCCGACGATGAACGAGAATTCACACTCGGGACACCGGATCCGCGGGGACGGAGGGTCCGGCGGTGGTGGCGGCGGCGGTGCGGAGGGTGGCGGTGCTTGGCCCGGCCCGCCGGCCCCCGGGTAGGGGTTCTGTCCATACTCACCAGGCCGGCCGGCGGCCGCACCGACCTGATTGGCCGAACCACACGCCGGGCAGGCATACCGGCCGGGACCCGGCACCTCGAACTGCGTGCGGCACACGCCGCATCTGACGATCATCGACGGTCTCCTTCTCTGTGACCGGTACCTTCGTCTCGGTTCTGCTCTTGCCGATCCGCCGGCTCCAGCCGCGGCGCGGATGTCTCCACCGGATCGCCGATCACACCGATGGCGTGAAGGTAGTCCGCCTCCAGTTCGAGGACACCTTGCACCTGCTCCGGAGCGTAGGTGACGCCGTGTTCGTCGGCGATCCGATCGACGATGTACGCCACGGTCTGCGGGGTGCCACCGGCCACGACGTCGATCGGGTCGGGCGTGCGCTCGGCCAGTCCTTGGAGCTGAAAGACCTCCCACTCGATGATTCGTCGGATGTCACTCCTGTCGAGGCCGAACTCGGGCTCGAGCCTTTCCGCAATGTGCCCGATCGCGTCTTCCACGACATACGCGGGGTCGGGCGTCTGCCGACGAGACCGAGCTTCCTGCCACACCAGGGCGGCGATGACTCCGAGCAGAACGGCGACGAGCAGCGCGATGAGCGGAACCACGACGGACAAGGCTAACGCCGGGTTCGCCACACGCACGACGACGCGCCGGAGATGCGATCAGCGTCGCTCGAAACTCCCGTCCTGGTCGTACCCGCGTCGCCGCCATGAGTCCCAGCTGAGCGCTTGGCCGTCGTAGGTGAAAGGCCGTGAGATCGAACCCGGCACCACGTAGCGATTGCCTTCGAATCGCACCGATCCGATCGAGGCCTCCAGTGAGCCGATCCCCGTCTGGGTGCCAGGGGCCAGGATCACCGTGTTGCCACGCACGGTGACGTCGTCGACGCGCCCCCGATCGGTGCGTGAGTCCTGACGGATGAGGATCCCTTTCCAGTTGTCGACCACCCGGTTCCCGGAGACGAGGACGTTCGAGGAGTTCAGAATGCGAATGCCGGGTTCTTCGACCTCCCAGCCGTTGTCCGTGACGACGTTGTCACGGATCACCGCAGTGCCACCGATCTCCTGATCGATGCCGAACCCGTCGTTGGCGTGAACCACATTCCCGGCGATCAGCACGTCGGCGGAACCGATGTCGGTGTGAATGCCGTGACCGAGGTTTCGGTGGACCACGTTGGCCGCAATGGTGGTGTGGTGCGTCTTCAACTTCATCCCGCCCCCCTCCCAACCGACACACTTGATCCCGACCACGCAGCTCCCGCTGATCTCGTTGTGTTCGATCCGCAGGTTGTCGGCCACGCCTCCGAAGCCGCCCTGGCCATTTCCCTCGAGGACGTTGTCGGTGGCGACCATTCCATGTTCCACCTTGATCCCCCAACCGTGCCCGTCCCGGACGGTGTTCCCGACGACCTTCCAGTCGTGTCCGGGCGAGCCCGCCCGGCCCTCTCGTGGGTTGATGACACCTTGTCGGGCCGGGTTGGCGTACCGAACGATCTCGAAACCCTCCACGTACACATCGTCGGCGCGACCGTGAATCGCCCAGCTGACCACGGACGTCTCCACGCTTCGTCCGGCCGGATCGTCGCCGATGAAGATGCGATCACCGCCGTAGTCGAAGTACCACGTGCCGGATCGAACGGCACTCCGGGACGTCACCCGTCGGATGCGGCGGCCATCGATGAACAGCCCTTCGGGGTAGACACAACCCGGCGAGTCCGACTCACACCGTCCCCAACTGTCGCCTTGTGAGGGCGCAGAAGAGCCCTGCGTCTGACCTCCGACCACCCAATCGTCACCATCTCGACTCCAGTTGGTGAGTTGGCGCGAGCCCTCGAGCACCACTCCCGGTTCGGCGATCAGCTTCTGACGGTTCCGGGGCACGATCGAAGCCATGGGGTAGACGCCCGCCTTGAACCGAATCGTCGCACCTTCGGACGCCTGGCGAACCACCTTGGCGACGTCATCACCGGGTCGCACCACGATGTCGGATGACGACGGCTTCGTCCGGGGGAAGTCCCTCGGCCCGGCGTCGCCGAACGACGTCGACACCGGCGGTGAACCAAACGCTCGGTACAGGAACGCGGCCATCTGTTCACGGGTGACGACATCATGCGGACAGAACCGGTCGTTCTTTGGCGGGTTGCACCCTTTGGTGATGCCCGACTTCGCGAGCGCGGCGATGTCCGCCTCGAAGACACTCTCGTCGATGTCGGTGAAGCCGTGCGAGCGAGCTTCGGCCAGATCGAACGCTCGAGTGAGGAAGGCCGCCATCTGGCCCCTGGTCACGGGGTCGTCCGGGCAGAACCGGGTGTTGCGGGGCGGATTGCAGCCGCGCACGATCCCCTTGGTCGCCAGTCGCTCGATATCCGCCTTGAACTCGGACTCGCCGATGTCGGAGAACGAGGTCCCGTCCCGACCGCGGACACCGAGCGCCCGTGCCAAGAACGCCGCCATCTGGCCCCTGGTGACGCCCCGATCAGGACAGAAACGATCGTTCGCCGGCGGGTTGCAGCCCTTGGTGATCCCCTGCTCATCGAGCCAGGTGATCGGGTCCAGAAAGGGGTCGCTCGGCGACACGTCATCGAACGGGCTGATCCCGGCCGCAACTGCGGCGCCCACGGGGAGCAACGTCGCCGCAAGGACGGAAGCGATGAGCAACGCGAGCGCTCGGGACATGACGGCGCGGTGCATGACGGCCCGATGCATGGTTTTCACCCCGACTCTTGATCCCCCGGCTCCATCCGGTTCACGTCCGATGCTATCCGGAAGGTTCCGGGGGCGAGCCGGAAACGACTGGCTCACCCAGGGAACGATCGAAGCGATCCCCTCACCGGATGACGAGGACGGTCGCCACAACCGATCGTCAGAAGGCGTCCTCGTCCAGCGACATCAAGCCACCGTCCTCGCGATCTGCGGCATCTCGGCGGGACTTGACCAGAGGTGCGACCTCTGCCACGAACCAGCGCGCCGAAGCAACCTTTCCCACGTAGAACGGATCCTCGGCGGCCCGCTCGGAGGCGATCTCACCGTGCCGCAGCAGCTGCCACGAGATCACGACCTCCGCCGCCGATTCCAGGAGCGCGTTGGCGTGCAACGCCGCCTTGTAGATGGCCGGTGCGTCGGACATCGAGTCCATGAGGTGACCAACCATGACTCCGAGATGAGCCTGGAACTCGTCGACCATGGTCCCGAGGAGCCCTCGCTCGGAGGCGAGTGGGTCGTTGTCGCCGGTGGCCTTGACGAACTCTCCGATCTCGGCCGCCAGGGCCGCAATGGTCTGTCCCTGGTCTCTCGCGATCTTTCGAAAGAACAGGTCCAACGCCTGGATGCCGGTCGTCCCCTCGTAGACCGTGTCGATCTTGGCGTCTCGGATGTACTGCTCGATCGGGTAGTCCTGGGTGAAGCCCGACCCTCCCAACACCTGCAAGGAGGTCGCCAGCAGCTCGTAAGCCCGTTCGCTCGAGTATCCCTTGACCAGCGGCAGCAGGAAGTCGGACCGCTCGGCCCACCCGGCATCCGGCTCGGCGATGGCACGGTCCTGGCAGGCAGCCGCGTACATCCAGAGTGCTCGGAGGCCCTCGGCGTAGGCCTTCTGGCGCATCAGCATGCGCCGAACGTTGGGATGCTCGATGATGCGAACCCGAGGCGCGTCCTTGTCACGGGCACGCGTCAGGTCGGGGCCCTGCACCCGCTCGCGGGCGTACTCGAGGGCGTTCAAATAGCCGGTTGACAGCGTGGCCGCCGACTTGGTGCCGATCGTCATGCGGGCATGCTCGATGACGCGGAACATCTGTCGGATCCCATCATGGACTCCACCGACCAGGTACCCGACCGCCGGCTGGTCCAGCCCGAAGCTCAGCTCGCAGGTCGTCGAACCCTTGAGTCCCATCTTCTTCTCGACGTTCGTGGCGAACACCCCATTCCTCGACCCCAGGCTGCCGTCATCGTTCACCAGGAACTTGGGAACCACGAACATCGACAGGCCCTTGGTTCCCGGTCCCGCCCCATCCGGACGAGCCAGCACGAGGTGGAGGATGTTGTCCGCCGCGTCGTGCTCGCCGCTCGTGATGAATCGTTTGACGCCGGTGAGGTGATACGTGTCACCGTCGACCTGCGTTGCCTTGGTCGTCCCGGCTCCGACGTCGGAGCCGGCATCGGGCTCGGTCAACACCATCGTGCCAGCCCAACCCTTCTCGATGGCCAGGGTGGCCAGCTGCTGCTGGTCAGGAGTCCCCTCTTCGAAGAGGACCCTCGCAAACAGCGGACCACCCGCGTAGAAGACCGCGGTTGCGTTGCCGCCCAGCAGCATCTCCTGGCCGGCCCAATACAGACTGGGCGGTACTTCGATTCCTCCCATGTCCGCAGGCAGTCCGAGCCGATCCCAACCACCGGACCGAAGGGCACGCAGGCTGTCCTTCAGCGAAGCGGGCAGCGCGATCTCGCCATCGACGAGCTCGAGCGGGATGCGGTCGGCGTCCACGAACGATGCCGCCCACTCCTCTCGGGCCAGGCGATCCAACTCGCGCAAAATGTGACGGGCGGTATCGCGGTCCAGATCCGGCCAGTGCGGGCCACCGAGCAGATCGTCGGTGTTGTGGACCTCGAACAGGTTGAACTCGAGATCTCGGAGGTTGGACCGGTAATGGCTCACGGATGGCTCCTCGTCGCTCTTTGAGTCCTCATTCTAATTTGAATTGTTGCTCAAGAAAACCCCACGATCGCGGAGTCTCTCGGCCGACGCCGGGCATTGCCGCTACGGTCGACGGATGCGGAACCGAGCCGGTATCCAGACGTCGCGCAAGATTCTCACCGCCACCCGCGAACTGCTCTCCGAGCGCGGGCTGGACGGGGCCACGGTCAAGGCGATCTGCGATCGGGCCGACGTACGGCCGGGCAGCTTCTACAACCTCTTCGACTCGAAAGAGCAGGTCGTGTTCGCAGTCCTGGGTGAGGCCATCCGAGCCGTCGACCCCGATCCCGACCGCACCGGCGACGAAACGGCCGCGGATCTCGTCGACGCCTTCGTTCGGTTCGTCATCAGCGACGAGACGCTCGCCCGGGTGTACATGGCCATCGCGGTGACCGGGAGCCTCACCGATCCTCGGATTCGCGACCGGATCGCCCGACATCATCACGACCGCGTCGTTCGCTTCGCCGATGCGCTGTCGGACTCCGACCTCGACCCCGAAGTGGTCGGCGAGGCGGCCGAGGCGCTGGTCGCCGCACTCAACGGATATGCGATCCAGGCATTACTCGATCCCGGCTTCGACTTCCCGTCGCATGCCCGTCACCTGCTCTCGTTCGCGCCGGTCATCCAATCGGCCGCCGACACATCGTGACCTGGGTTCACGACGGAGACGGTGTTTGGATCGCCAAGCTCTCGGTCGGACCAATGGACAACAACGCCTACGTCGTGGCCTGTACCGCCACCGGCCAGGCCGTGATCATCGACGCCGCTGCCGAGGCCGGCCGCATCCTGGAGGCGTGCGAGGACCTGTCGGTACAGCTCATCCTCACGACCCATGGTCACCACGATCACATCGGAGCGCTCGACGAGGTTCGCGCGGCACTCTCCATTCCGTGGCGCATGCATCTCGCCGACGTCGACATCGCGGGACGGGCCCCCGATGAGGCGATCCGGGACGGTGACATCGTCACCGTCGGCGAGTTCGCCATCCACGCCATCCATACGCCGGGACACACGCCCGGCTCGGTCTCCTTCGCCATCGAGCCGGTGGTCTTCTCCGGGGACACCCTGTTTCCCGGCGGCCCCGGCGCCACCCGTTGGTCGTACTCGAGCTTCGGCGACATCATGGATTCGATCGAGCGACGCCTGTTTCCGCTCGGTGACCCCACCGTGGTGCACCCCGGCCACGGTGCCTCGACCACCATCGGCGCAGAACGGCCGTCTGCCCCGGAGTGGAGGGCTCGAGGCTGGTAGGCGTCGTGACCACTTGCCCGGTCGTCACCTTGGGAGGACCGCTGGTACCCCCACACCCCGTTCTCGCGACCTGGAACGGCCTATTTGATGCCCTTCCAGGTGATAAAAACGCCGATCAGTCGGAATAGGTCCAGTACCAGGTCTCGGTGGTGGTGTCGGTGCCGGGGTTGGTGATGAAGCGGCGGATGCGGACGGTTCCGCCGTTGTTGTAGGTGATGCGGTGACCGCTGAGATTGTCGACGTCCCAACTCACCCGACGGCCACCGGTGTCACCGTAGAGGGCAACGGTGATCGAGGTGGAGGTGTAGGACGTCCGGATGGTCACCGGTTGCTCGGTGTCGTTGACGAACACCACGTCGGGCGATGGGTATCCGAGGGTGGCCTCGATCCCCAGCGGGTATCGGGCGATGTAGCGGCTGTGTGGTTTGTGTGCGACGACGTCCAGTCCGCCGCGGAACACTGCGTTGTAGAAGGTGGTCCCGAACTGACTCGTGCCACCACCGATGTTGAGCGGGTGGTCGCAGCAGTACCCCTCACCGTTGAGCAGGATCGGTGCCGGCACGTATCCCTTCGACCTGGTCCGAGGGCCCAGATAGTCGTTGATCGAGAATCGCTGGCCGGGGTAGACCACCGCCCGATCCATGGCCCGTGCCATGACGTGAATGTTGGTGACCCGTGCTTCGCAACAGTCGTGATAGGTGGTGAAGCGGACAAAACGCTCGGGGGCAGGGCGCGGCGGCGGAGGAATCGGCTCCAGTCCGATCGCCCTGGCGAGAAAGGATGCCATCTGGGCTCGGGTGACCACGTGATACGGGCAAAACTGCGTGTTGTCCGGCGGGTTGCAGCCCACGGTGATTCCGGACGCCGCCAGCCGCCGAATGTCGAGTTCGAAGATCACCCCGTCGAGGTCTTCGAACCTGGTGCCGGGATCCGGGTACTGGCCGGCGAGATCCAGAGCCCGGGAAAGGAACGCCGCCATCTCGCCACGTCGCACCGCACGGTCCGGGCAGTACCGCTCGTTGGTCGGCGGATCGCAGCCGAGCGTCACACCGTTGGCCGCCACGATGTCGATGTCCCGTTCGAAGATCGATTCCTCGTCGTCGACGAATCGATCTTCTCCATCGCCGACCAATCCCAACGCCCGAACGAGAAACGCCGCCATCTCACCCCTGGTGACCGGCCGGTCCGGACAGAACAGCGCAATCTCGTCGTGACAGCCGCGGGTGATGCCGGCAGCTGCGATGGCTTCGATGTTCGGCTCGTGGATGTCGCGATCGTCGTCGAAGAAGGTCCCTCCCGGTGGTAGGTCGGCGGTCCGTGCTCCGGCCGGCGCGAGCGCGGCCATCGGGGCGAGCGCAATGATCGAGAGAAGGACAAGACGGCGAACCACGACGCTCAAGTGTCGCGTACCGACCAACCGATTGCGAGACACGAACTCACTCGGCGGATCCCTCGGCGATGTCGCCCCAATGTGGATCGATGGCCCGCTCCACGTCGAGGATCGAGATCCGAAAGACCGTGTGTGGGTCGCCGGCACCGGCCCACACCGAGCCATGCCGACGAAGTCGGTGGTCTGCGAAGACACGCAGCGGTGCCACATGACCGAATGGTGGCGTGCCGCCGGCTACGTAGCCGGTAGCGCGGCGAACGACCTCGAGCGGTGCACGGCGAACCTCTTCTCCACCGGCGAGGGCAGCGAGGGCATGCGTGTCCAATCGCATGTCGCCGGGGACCATGGCCACGACCGGCTCACCGTCGACCTCGAACACGAGCGACTTCACGATGGCGGAGACGTCGCATCCGATGGCCGCGGCGGCCTCGTCGGCGGTCCGGACGGGGTGTGTGAACTCGAGCGGCTCCACCACCACTCCGAGCGCCGCTCCGGCCGCCACGACCCGTTCTACTGCTGATGCCATGAGCAGACACTATCCGGGCGGTGGCCCGGGTCGGTGCGGGCATCTCGACGTATTCGCGGTTGGCGGGAGCCGCACTACCCTTCCGCTGGTGAGCACCTCCCCTCTTCTCGTCATCGAAGACCTGCACGCCCGAGCGGCCGATACGGAGATCCTCAAAGGCGTCGACCTCGTCGTCGATCGCGGCCAGATCCATGCATTGATGGGTCCGAACGGATCCGGCAAGTCCACCCTCGCCAACGTGCTGATGGGCCACCCGTCGTACGAGATCACGGCCGGACGCATCCTGGTCGACGGTGAGGACGTTTCGGAGATGGCGCCGACCGATCGTGGTCAGCTCGGGATGTTCCTGGCGTTCCAGTACCCCGAGGAGATCCCCGGTGTGTCGGTCATCCAATTCCTCCGCCAGGCACTCTCGAACCGCATGGGCATCGACTACTCGGTGCTCGAACTCCGCCTCAAGGTCATGGAGTCGATGCGTCGCCTGGGCATGGAGACCAGCTTCGCCGACCGATACCTCAACGAGGGCTTCTCGGGCGGAGAACGGAAGCGGAACGAGGTCCTGCAGATGGCCGTCCTCGAGCCGACCCTGGCCATCATGGACGAGACGGATTCCGGCCTCGACATCGATGCACTCAAGACGGTCGCCGATGGCGTCAACGAGCTGCGCTCCGATGATCGAGGGTTCCTGATCATCACGCACTACCAGCGACTCCTGGATTACGTCACGCCGGACTCGGTCCACATCTTCATGGACGGCAAAGTGATTGCCAGCGGTGGCCCGGCACTGGCCGCGCAGCTCGAGAAAGACGGCTACGACTCGTTCCGCCAGCCGGCGTGAGATGAACTCGATGATCGACCCTCGCCAGGTCCGTTCCGACTTCCCGATATTCCAGCGGGCACCAGACGGAAGTGCCCGCCACTTCCTCGATTCGGGAGCGTCGAGCCAAAAACCGGCCGTTGTCATCGACGCGATGGCCGAGTTCGCCTCGACGCTCTACGCGAACGTCCATCGCGGTGCGTACCGGCTCTCGCTCGAGTCCACCGAGCGATATGAGCTGGCCCGCGATCGAGCCGCGTCATTCATCGGGGCGGTGTCGGCCGATGAGGTCATCCTGAATCGCGGTGCCACCACCGGGCTGAATCAGGTCGCGTTCGGTTGGGGGGGTACCCACCTCCGCCGGGGTGATCGCATTCTGCTGACCGTCATGGAGCATCATGCGAACGTCGTCCCCTGGCAGATGGTGGCAAAGAGGACGGGGGCGACCATCGAGTACACCGGTATGACCCCGACATTCGAGGTCGACGAATCCGACTTCGAAGCAAAGCTCGACGACGGAGTGAAGGTCGTGGCGATCACCGGCATGTCCAACGTCCTGGGGACGATTCCTCCGATCGGCAGGCTGGCTGAGAAGGCCAGAGCCGTCGGCGCCGTCGTCGTCGTCGACGGTGCGCAGCTCGTGCCACATCGCCCCGTCGACGTCACCACGCTCGGAGCCGACTTCCTGGCGTTCTCGGCCCACAAGATGCTCGGCCCGACCGGCATCGGAGTGCTGTGGGGCAGACCGGAGCGACTCGAGGAGATGGAGCCGTTCGAGGGAGGCGGCGAGATGATCGCAGACGTTCGGTTGAATGGCTCCACCTGGGCGGCCATCCCCCACCGGTTCGAGGCGGGCACGCCACCGATCATCGAAGCGGTGGGGCTCACCGCCGCGTTCGACTATCTCGACAAGCTCGGGATGGAATCGGTTGCCGGCCACGACCGCCGGCTGACCCGATTCGCCTTGGCATCGCTCGCCGAGGTGGAGGGACTGACCATCTACGGGCCGGCGGAGGCGACGGTCGACCGGGGTGGTGTGATCAGCTTCACCCTGGGAGATGCCCATCCCCACGACCTCGCGACGATCTTGGACGAGCACGGCGTCGCCGTCCGGGCCGGCCATCACTGCGCCAAGCCCTTGATCCGATCGCTCGGGCTTCCGGCAACCGCCCGAGCCAGCTTCTCGGTCTACAACGACGAATCGGACATCGAGGCGCTGGTCGGTGGCCTTCACATCGCCCGCGAACTCTTCGGTATCTGATGGCGCTCGAAGATCTGTACCGCGAGGTCATTCTCGACCATTACCGCAATCCCCGGAACCGGGGTGCCCTCGATCACGTCGATCAACGAGCCGAAGGTGTGAACCCCCTGTGTGGGGACGAGGTCGTGGTTGAGTTGGCATTGGTCGACGGGGTCGTCGACGAGGTGTCGGTTCGCGGCCAGGGCTGCTCGATCAGCCAATCGAGCGGTTCGATGATGGCGGCTGCCATCAAGGGTCGATCACCATCGGAGATCGAAGCGTTGGCCCGCCGGTTCCGTGACATGTTCGCCGCCGACGGCGAGATCGATCCATCCGACCTCGGCGATCTGGCAGCGCTCCAGGGCGTGAGAAAGTACCCGGTTCGAGTGAAATGTGCCACGCTGCCGTGGGCCACCCTCGACGAAGCCCTTGCAGAAGGCGACGGAGTCGTATCCGTCGGATAACCTAAGGGTTGGAGATGTCACTCGATGACCGACGCCTGGCGGCGCTGTCCGTCTTCGCGGTGCTCGCGGTGGTGTGGGGAGTGGTGGTCTCGCTTCCGCCGAGTCCACCGTCCGATCGCTACCTCGTGCGCGCGTTCGACGCCGGCGTCGTGGTCCTCGCCGCCGACCGCGATCGGCTGGGCGTGGACACGATCAGCCCCAACGCAGGCTGGAACGCTTCGAGCGGTCGAGACTCGGCATCGGCCGTCTACGTGACGCTCGATCGGGGGTCGCGGGCCGTCACCGTCGACGCCCAGATCGTCGACGGCCGCGTCCTGGTCCGCCTCCGTACCATGGTCGACGGGACGATCACCGACCAGGAGTTCGTCACCTTGGACGAGACGGATCGGATCGACGACGAGACGCTGGCATTGGTCGAGTCCGATCGCGCAACGACCACCGAGAGCACCACGCCCGACCTGGCGGCGGCCGACGCGCCCGCCGGCACCGAGGAATCGACATCGACGGCCGCCCCCGCGACCCATGCCTCCCCGACCTCGAGCACACCTGCCACGACAACGACCCAACCGACGACCACCACCCAACCAACCACCACGACCACCAGGGCCACCACCACGACGGCGGTCCCCGCGACGACCCGGCCACCCGCCACGACCACCACCACCAGGGCCACCACCACCAGCAGGGCCACCACCACCACCAGGGCCACCACCACGACCACCCAACCACCCACCACCACGACGACCCGGCCACCCGCCACGACCACCACCACCCGACCCACCACCACCACCAGGGCCACGACCACCACCACCCGACCCACCACCACCACCAGGGCCACGACCACCACCACCCAACCAACCACCACCACCACCCAGCCGACGACGACGACGACGACGTACACCGCGCAGTCGTGGTTCGATGCGGCCAACGCCGGCGCCATCGAGGTGCGCTGCGAGAACGGATCGGTGGAGTTCCTGCGTGGCTGGCGCTACAGCGACTGGTCGGCCGACGTCGAGAATCGAGGGCCATCGCAAGTGGCCGTCTCTTTCTATCGTGACGACCGCCACGTCCGCATCGTCGTCTCGGCCAGCCCCAGCTGCGATTGGAACGTGAACGTCACGGGCTGACCGACCCGATTCCAATCCTCGGGGGTTCTCGAAGAGTCGAGCGATTGCTAACCTCTCCTCCGTGGGATTCGGGCTCGGCGAGCGGGGCATTCGCGTGCTTGCAGTCGCCGCCACCTTGCTTCTGGCAGTGGCGGCCGTCATGTCGTTGCCCCAGGATCCAACGGCGGCGGACGCTCCCTATGTCGTACCGGTTCAAGATGCCGGGACGGTCATCCTCCGACAGCTCGCACCCAACCTCGAGGTCGCCTCGACCAACCCCACCGAGGGCTGGCAGGTGGACGTGGTCACCGGCATCGGCCCGGTCGTGACCGTGCAGTTCCAGCGGGACCAGCGCCGCCTCGACATGCGAGCCGAGCTGTCCGAGGGAAAGGTGCTCGTGCAGATCCAAGAGCGCCTGTCCGGCTCGCTGATCGACCAGACCGTCACCGAACTGGACGAGCCGGAGACGCCGGATTCGACGACGACCACGACGCCCACCTCATCCTCGCTGGTGGCGACCGCCGACTCCCCCACGTCCGACCCGACGGGGCAGTCGACCACGACCCGAGCCCCGACGACGTCGAGCACCCCACCGACGACGATCGCCTCGACCACGACGACCCGCCCCACCACGACCACCACCACCCGACCAACCACCACGACGACCCGGCCGACCACCACCACCACCACCCGACCAACCACCACCACGACCCGGCCGACCACCACCACCCAGCTCACGACCACCACCACCCGACCGACCACCACGACGACCCGGCCGACCACGACCACCACCACCCAGCCCACGACCACCACCACCCAGCCCACGACCACCACCACCCAGCCGCCGACCAACGACCAGACGTTCGCCGTCGGTCAAGTCGGCACGGTCCAGGTGCTGTGCGTAGCGGGCGACGTCAACACCGGAAACGTCACGGCCGAACCCGGCTGGCAGTTCGCGGTCCGCCTCAACGGTCCCGGGCGAGTCCTGGTCGAATTCTGGTCGATCGAGTCCGGGGGCGAAGACGACTTCGTGGTGGAGTTCATCGCCCGGGCCAACGCCGACTGCGAGATCTTCACCAGCGTTCGCGTTCGCACCGACGGCTGAGCGCGCCCCGACTCGTCAGAGCAAGGGGCTGGACTTCTCGAACCTCGTCGTGAGCCGTGACCGAAGATCGCGCGCGGCGGATTCGACCGCATCGGTCCCCAGTCCGGTCGCGACCGCGGCAATGAGCCGTACGAGGCCGTCGAAGTCGGCGAGTGAGATCGTCTCCGGTGCGACCCGGGCGTCGGCTCGGCCCGCTGCCACGCCCTCGATGTCGACCATGTTGTGGTAGTTCCCGAGGGCGAGACACAGCCCGGTTGCCCGGTAGCCGAAAGCGCAGAATGCGGTCGCCTCACAGGATCCGCCCGCCATCAGTCGCCGTTGGTGGGGGATGTTCGAGGCGCTGGCCAGCCTCACCACCGCGTCGGTGAGCTGATGATCGAAGATGCTGGTGGCATCACCCACCCGGACGATCGGCCCACCCCCGATCGGCGAGTCGGCGAAGCTGCGGGACGTCTCGATCGAGAGCACCTGCGCACTCTCGGGAATCGTCCCGTGCCGGCAGGCTCCGATCGCACCCACGAATCCGAGCTCCTCGGCTCTCGTCAACAACACACGAAAGTCGGGCGATGCCGACGCTCGACGGACCCGGTCGAGGGCGGCCAGCGACGCCGCCACCCCGGCCAAATCGTCACATGCCGGCGCCCGCAGCACTCCATTCGAGATCCCCACACTCCGTGGGGAGAACCGCCACCGCCCGATCGCCCCGATCTCGGGCATGGCGCCGGATCGACCGATCGACAGCTCGGCCAGCTTCTCGTCGGCTCGGTAGGTGGAGACGGTGGCAGTGGAGCGTCGGTTCGAATCGTCGAAGAACTCCACCCGAGCACCATCGAAGTACTGCGGCATCGTTCCCCCCCGGAAACGGGCCGCAACGGTACGGCCTTCCACCTGTTCGACGACGAACCCAGGGTGATCCATGTGCGCCGCCACCAGGATCGGTGTCCCGCGCCTCCGCCCCCGAATTCGGAGCACGAGGTTCCCGACGGGATCCGATTCCAGCCGAACATCGTCGCGTCGTGCGGCCCAGCGTTGCACCCACTCGACGACCCGGCGTTCCTCGGCAGGTGCCGTCGGGAGCGACGTCAGCTCGAGGAGCCACCGATGTCGTGGAGGAAGCCTGGACATTCGCGACAGCGAATCAAACGTCGAAGGGCGTGTCGGTGAAGAAGTCCGCCGGCCGCGCCTCCGGTGCCGTGGTGACCGCCTCGAGGCCGAGCCGCCGCCGGATCGCCTCGTAGCCGCCATCCTCGAGTTCATCCGCCAGCTCCGGCCCGCCCGAGAGGACAATCCGTCCATCGAGCATCACGTGCACGACGTCGGGGGTCACGTACTGAAGAATCCGTGAGTAGTGCGTGATCATCAACACCGCCACGTCGGGATGGCGCATCTGTTCGACGGCTGCCGCCACTTCACGCACGGCATCGATGTCGAGACCGGAGTCGATCTCGTCCAGGAGCGCCACCTTGGGCTCGAGCAGCGTCATCTGGAAGATCTCCGACCGCTTCTTCTCGCCACCGGACAGGTCGTCGTTCACCGACCGGTCGAGAAACCTGGTCATCCCGAATCGTTCTGCGTCCGCCTCGATCTGCTCGCCGGTCCTCCCGCGCTCGGTCAGCGCCTCCTCCATGAACTCCCGAAGACTCACACCCGGCACCTCGACCGGATACTGAAACCCCTGCATGAGCCCGGCCCTGGCCCGATCGTCGACCGACATGGGGAACAACGCCTCCCCCGCCAGTGTGGCGGCGCCCGTGACCTCATAGCCGGCCCGGCCGGTCAACACGTGACAGAGCGTCGATTTGCCGGATCCGTTCGGGCCCATGACGGCATGGATCTCGCCGAACGGAACGTCCAGATCGACTCCTCGCAGAATCTCCTTCTGGGCGATTTCAGCGCGAAGGTCGCGGATCGCGAGACCGCTCATGAGGATTCCTCCAGATCGATGAACACATCACCCTCGACGACGGCAACGGGGTACACCCGAACCGGTCGCGTGGCGGGAAGGCAGAGCGCATCGCCCGTCTTCAGGTCGAAGAGGGCACCGTGGCGGGGACACTCCACTTCCCCATCCGTGACCACACCCTCCGCCAGCGACGCCTCGGCATGACTACAGCGGTCGTCGATCACATCGAACCGCTCACCGGACCAGAAGACCGCCAGCCGGAGGTCGTCCCGCTCGATGCGGGTCTGACCCCGGGATGCCAACTCGTCGGACGGACCCAACCACACCCGACTCATGCCAGCCTCCCAGCTTCCTGAGCCTCGACGAATCGGCGGTTGACGGCACGGCTGATCGGATCGGCCAACCGGGGGGCCGGGAGTCGATCGATCGCCTCTGCGAAGAAGCCCCGGACGAGCAGGCGCTCGGCACGCGCTCGGCTCAATCCCCGACTCATCAGGTAATAGAGATGCTCGTCCTCGAGAGGTCCAACCGACGAACCGTGCCCGCACACCACATCGTCGCAGAGGATCTCCAAGTTCGGCACCGAGTGGGCGGTCGCCCCGGGTGACAAGACCAGATTGCGATTGGTCTCGAAGGCACTCGTGCGTCGGGCATCGGGCTCGATCCGCAGGAGTCCGGTGAACACCGATCTCGACGCATCCTCGACCGCACCCTTCATGAAGACGTCGGATGACGTCGACTCCCCGATGTGATTCATGACGAGCCGATAGTCGAGGGTCTGATCGTGCTCGCCGAAGTAGACACCGACGACCTCGGCGCTCGAACCGCGGCCGACGAGATCGACGCCGTAATCGACCCGCGCGAACTGTCCGCCGAGGCCCACCTCTCCACCCCGATAGGTCGCATCGCGACCGACTCGAACCCGGTGATGGGTGATGGACGTCGTCGAGGCCCCGTGGACCTGGATCGACGTGAGTCGGACTCGCGCGGCCTCGTCCGCTGCCACCACGATCTCCGGCACGCTGACGGCCTTCAGATCCGGAGGGCTGCGATGCAGGACCACGACCGATGACTCCGAGTCGGCGCCTCCGTGCACTTCGATGGACGGAAACCCGATCGATCCATCGGTTGCTGATTGGACGTCCACGACGATCGGCGCATCGAGCGTCGCACCCGACGGGATCGAGATTCGGCAGCCACTCCGGCCGAACGCCCGCCGAGCCGCTGCAAACTTGTCGAGTTCCGCCGGCACGCCATCGCCGGCGGAGCGCTCGACCACCGCCGGGCCCGACACGTCCGCATCCAGCAGGAAACCGTCGATGATCGAGATCCGGCCGGCCGCATCGGACACCGCCGATGCGAAATCGCCGGGCGGAACGGGGTCGCCAGGTGCCTGGGGCACAGCCAACTGTTCGAGTTCCACATCCGTTTCGGCATATCGCCAGGACTCGTCTTTGGCACTCGGCATCGGAAGGTCCTCGAAGGTCTCGAATGCCTGCCGGCGACGGTCGGGCTCACCGACGGAGTCGGACGCGATCAGCGCTTCCAAGGTGTCGCGAGTCAGCGAACGCACAGGTTCTCCAGAACGGGAGGCCGGATCGTATTCGCACCATCCGCGTAGTGGAAAATCGGCTCGCCCGGTTCTCGTTCCCGGCGCGGGCCCCCTAACCCGTCGTGAGCGCCTCCAGCCGGTGCGGGAGGTCGGCGGAGGCCACAGGCTCCGAGAGCAGGAATCCCTGGATGTGGGGGCGTCCGTGGGCGATGAGCCAACCCAGCTGGCGCTGGGTCTCGACACCCTCGGCGATGACGGCGATGTCGAGCTCGCCGGAGAGCGCGATGAGCCCCGAAGTGATCTGCTCGGTTCGGGCATCGATATCGATCGCCGACACGAAGGATCGATCGATCTTCACCTGGAGAACGGCTGGGTGGCGGAGATGCGTCAACGAGCTGGTACCGGTTCCGAAGTCGTCGAGCGCCACGCTGACACCCATCTCACCGATCCGACCCAGCGTGTGTCCGGTGGTCGGTGCGACCGACAAGGCTTGCTCGGTGACCTCCACACACAGCAAGTCGGGTTCCAAGCCGGCTGCGAGCAGCGCCTGCTCGACGTACCGGGGAAGCGCCGGATCGAGGAGTTGGCTCGGTGCGACGTTGACATGGACCGGAATGTCGGACGCCACGGCCCCGGAGCGATGCCAGGCGGAGAGCTGCCGGCAGGCCTCCTCGATGACCCATCTGCCGACCGGAGCGATCATTCCCGAGTCGACGAGGCGATCGACGAAGCTGGAGGGCATGAGCAAACCCAGCTCGGGATGACGCCACCGAAGCAGCGCCTCGATCGCACGAGGAAGACCGTCGGCATCGGTGATGGGCTGGTAGTGCAGCTCGAACTCGTTTCGGCCGAGGGCATGCTGCAGTGCGCCGAGCAGTTCGCCCTCCGAGCGGAAAGGCCAGGCGTGCAGCGCCGGATCGTGGCGCGTCACCCGGTTCCGCCCGATTCGCTTCGATTGAGCGAGGGCGGCCTCGGCCCGGCTCACCGCCTGGTGGACCGTGACGTCGGAGTCGTCGATCCATGCATACCCGATGCTCATCGAGGGGGCGATACCCGAACCTGGCTTGGTGCCATCGATCAACCGCTCGTGGATGCGCTGGACGACCACCTCGGCGCGGGCGTGGTCCGGAACGTCGGTGATCACCACCACGAACTCGTCGCCCCCCACCCGACACACCGTGTCGACCCCGCGAAGAAACGATTCCAGCCGGCGAGCCAGGCGGACCAGCATGAGGTCTCCGGCCGAATGTCCGTGGATGTCATTGATCAACTGGAAGTGGTCGATGTCGATCGCCACGACTGCGATGCCGCCGCCGCTGCGCGCCATGCGCCGGAGACCGTGCCGAACGCGGTCTGCCAACATGGACCGATTGCCGAGCCCGGTCAGCGCATCGGTCGTCGCCAGCGTGGCGAGCCGCTTCTCGTACGCCACCCGGTCGCTGACGTCCGCAGCCACGAGGTGCACCCCGCCGGAAGGAATCGGGCTGATGGTGATGTCGAACCATCGTCCTCCATCGCCGTGGTCGAGCACCACGCCGCGCAGCGTGAGGTGACGTCCGGTTGTGGCTGCTTCCGCAATCACCTCGGCGAGATCGCCACCGAGGACCGCCTCGCAGGCCGTGCCGTGCTCGAACTCGCTCAATCCACACACCGCATCGGCAGCCGGGTTGAATGCCACGATGCGGAGCTCGTCGTCCAGCAGCACGATCGGATTCGGGCTGGGGTCGACCAGGCTCTGATATCGAGTGGTGAGGTCACTGAGCACCCGGTTGGTCTCCCTGAGGCTCCGCAATGCACCATCCCGTTCGCGAAGCGCGGTATTGAGCCTGCCGATCTGGCGGTCGAGCTCCCCGAACCGCTCGGCACCGGCGGTGTCGACGAGGAGCGCAACCCGGTCCGGTCCCAGCCGGTGGGCGACGCCGGTCGCGACCACTGCGGCAATCTCGATGCGGATGGGGATCGGCACCGACATCCGAACCACCTCTCCGAGCAGCCGTCGCAAGCCCTCACCATCCGGCGTGACCTCGGTGATGTCCTGACCGGCCACCAATGGAATTGGCGCGCCGGTGACGTCCGCCACCACACCCTCGAGATCGACGACGACGACGGTCTGGCGAAACAGGTGGGTGACGGCGTCGGTCATTCCGCCCCGATACCGAAGAACTCGTGACCGTCGGCATTGTTGGATGGATCGAGATGCAGGCGGATCACGCACCGCTGATCACCCCGCGCCTGAGATTGTGCGATCTCCACATTCGCGTAGCCGAGATGGTCGGCGGCGATGGCGCCGATCGCACTCGAGGTCATGACACACAGCAACTCCCGACCCACCGCCAGCGCGCCGAACGGGCAGTGGTCGGTGTGCAAGGTGATCATCCGGTCATCGCTGGACGCCACCCGTGAAGCACCGCCGAGCCGGCACATGAGATCGGAGAGCATGGCGGCGACCTGGGTGGAATCGCTCGTCTCTCCACCGGTCGGGTTGTCCGAGCAGAGCGCCTGACCCAACCGTCGACCCACCAACGTACCGAAGCCAGACGCCTCATCGAGGCCCACCACTCCTTCGAGCGTGTCAGTCAGCTCCGTGAGCAGTCGCACCGCGAACGTCTCTCTCCCGAGCCACTCCTGAGCCGGTTGGGCAGTCATGGTTCGGGTCGGTCCGTCATCCATACGGGTGTGATCTCCTGCCGTGCCTGGCCGAAGTATCGGAAGCCCTGGTCGGGTCTTGAGTGAATCCTCAAGCAGTTTGTCTGAACCTCCCACCACCCGACGGCACTCTCGCGACAAATCTCGCTCAAGGACCGCGTTCGGTGACCGAATCAACCGAAGACGGCCACGGAGAGTCATGCCGCATATGCGCCCGCAACCCATCACGATCAGGACGTTGGTCGTCGACGACGACGACTCGTATCGGCTGTTGCTCCGGGTGTGGATGGAGCAGTACCGGCCGACACCATTCGAGGTGGTCGGTGAGGCAGCCGACGGCGCCCAATGCCTCGACCTCATCCGGTCGCTCGAACCCGAGCTCGTGCTGATCGATCTGACGATGCCGCGGACGGATACGTTCGCCATCATCGACGAGATCGTCATCAGTCACCCGGACATCGAAGTCGTGGTGATCTCGGCACACGACGCCGAGCTGGTGGGGCATCGAGCCGTTGCCCACGGGGCTCGTGCCTATCTCGAGAAGGAGACGGACGGGGATCGCTTCCGGGCGGTACTCGAGGAGGTACTCCGCTCGGACCAGCCGATCATCCGGTCGGCGTAGATCCCTCCACTCGCCGGCGAGCACGCCGCAGGACGGCGTCGAGCATCTCCGGCGTCAATCTGCCCGTGAACGTGTTCTGCTGGCTGGGGTGATAGGAGGCCAGGACCAGCGGACCGGCCGGAAGGTCGATCTCGACCCCATGGCCAAACCCCGACGCCGGGAGTCTGCCCCACTCCCGACGGCGAGCAACCTCACGAACCGACCGATATCCCATCCCGCCCAGCGCCACCACGACCTGCGGATCCAACAGGTCGAGTTCCGCCTCCAGCCAGGTCCGGCAATTTGCCTGCTCATCGCCGGTCGGACGATTGGCCGGCGGTGCACACTTGACCGCCGACGTGATGTAGCAGCCGAACAGCTCCAGCCCATCGCCGGCGTGAGTCGACGCCGGCTGCGAGGCGAAGCCGGTTCGGTGCAGCGCTGCAACCAGGAAGTCGCCGGACCGGTCGCCGGTGAACATCCGGCCGGTCCGATTCGCACCGTGTGCCGCCGGCGCCAGGCCGACCAACACCACCGAGGCATCGGGATCACCGAACCCCGACACCGGTCTGCCCCAATACTCCTCCGCCGCGAACGCCGCCCGCTTGACCGTCGCGGTGTGCTTACGCCACGCGACCAGGCGGGGGCAGCGGCGGCAATCGGCGAGGGATGCCGACAGAAGCCCGAGATCGGTCACTGCGCCGACCGGAGCGCTCCGTCGCTCACTTCCGACACCGCATTCCAGAGCATCCACCCGAGACCATATTGTTCTGCTGCCTCGATCTGTGCCCGAACCTGCTCATCGGAGTACGAGAAGTCTTGAAGCCATGGTCGGACCACCGTTCCGGTCTGGAGACGTGCCAATCCTTCCCTGAGCGCACGTTCCACCATCGGTCCGGGATGCTCCGACGGTTCGTCGAAGCCGTACCAACCATCGTCGTAGTGGCTCGGATACAGCATCGGCGAAACCACGTCGAGCACGCTCGTCACCACTTCCCACTGCTGACCGATTCCACCGTCGTCTTGCGCGGCGGTGATGAATCCGAAGATGTCGCCGGCCACGACACACCCCATCGGATGGAGGACATCTCGCGCCTCCTCGATGAACGAACGGATGGTCGATACCCGGGTCTCGTAGTCGGAGCCTCCGTCGAACACGGCCGTCGGCCCAAACCCATCCGGGTATCGGACGTAGTCGAACTGGATCTCGTCGACGCCGAAGGCACAGGCCTCCTCGGCAATCGCCAATGCATAGGCGCGCGCCTCCGGATCGGTCGGATCCAAGAAGTACTGGCCGTTCTTGTTGTAGGGCTGACCAGTGGCCGAATCGAACACTGCGATCTCCGGCATGGCCCGGGCGGCCCTCGGGTCCTGGAACGACACGATGCGACCGATCAGGTAGAGGTCTCGCTCCGCAGCCGTTTGCGCATGGGCAGCCAGATCGAAGGACCCCGCCAGCGCGTCGGCCTGGATGGCGGCCGCCACCTTCGTGTCGTAGTGCACCAGACCATCCTCGTCCTTGAGGTCGAGCATGATGCCGTTGAGCTCGGTGGTGGCGGCGAGGTCCAGCATCTCCGCCCATCCCTCAGGATCGCCGGCCTTCTCCCCCGAGACATGAACGGCCCGAACGTCGACCGGTTCGATCGAGACCTCGGTCACTCCGGAGCTTCCGTCCCACGCATAGTCGCCGCGGGTCCAAGCCGGCCGCCAGACCGTGACGTCTCCGGGCTCGGCCAGCCGGACGTTGTACAGGCCCGACCGATCCGTCACAGCCGACCCATAACCCGAGGTCACGATCGCACCCTCGATCGGGCGACCCTCTCCATCGGTCACCACCCCTCGGGCGACGTGGGGCGTCAACCGGGCCACCGCCACCCCATCTTCGCGTCGCGAGACATCGACCCATCCGGCGCGGAACCCCGGAGCCGACACGTCGAGAACAGGGTCAGCGCGCGACCAATCGACTGCAACGACACCCTGCGCATCCGTCCGACCCAATTCGGTGCCGTCCCCCGAGACGACGGCACCGGCCACCGCCACTCCCTGGTCGTCCACCACCCGCACCTCGACGACGCCGAGTGACGTGATGAGGTACCACGCAGCCCAGACCAACCAGATCGTGGTGAGGACGACGAGCACCCGAAGCTGCCGGCTACGAGCCATGGGCGGATGTTATTGCCGGGACGGAGACACCCCAACCGGCGTCTCGATCAGCGCGACGAGCGCGAGATCACAAACCCCAGGAACGCACCACCGAGCGCCGCCCAGAGGTATGAGAAGCCCTCCCCGGCGCTGATGATCGGATCGACCGACAGGACTCGCAGCACCGCCGCAGCCGAAAGACCTCCGATGACGCCGACCAGCGCCGCCCCGAAGAGGTTCGCACGCACGCTCCCGAGAAACGAGCCCACCACGCCGGCGAGCGCGCCGGCCGCACCGACCTTGAGCAGGGTTTCGACGATCACCGACTCGAGCATTTTCGACAATCTACCGGGGAAGACTCCGGCGGGAAGGGATCACCACAGGTGTTCGAGTTCGAGCCCCAGGGATGGATGGCGCAGTCTCGCCAGCGCTCGCCGTTCGATGGTCCGCACCCGCTCTCGCGTGATCCCCAGGTGTTCGCCGACTGCCGACAGCGTCCATGGATCGGATCCGTCGATACCGAACCGGAGCCGAATCACGGTGACCTCCGGTTCGTCGAGCTGGGCGATCGCCTCCAGGATTCGCTGCCGCTGCATGGCATCGAAGGCATCGACGAACGGGTCGCGACTCGTGAGGTCGATCACCAGCTCATGGAGCTCGGTGTCCCCCTCGTCGCCGACCGGCTTGTCGAGTGAGACCACGTTCGACGGGGCTTCGAGGGCCACCCGCACCCGGGCTTCATCGAGCCCTGACCGCTCCGAGATCTCGGCGACCGTGGGTTGACGCCGCAGCTCCTCTCGCAAGCTCTCTTCTGTGTCCTGAACCGAGCGGACGACGTCGATCATGTGCACCGGGAGTCGGATCGTTCGAGCCGAGTTGCCCACACCGCGTGTGATGGCCTGCCGGATCCACCAAGTGGCGTAGGTGGAGAACTTGAAGCCCTTGCGCCAGTCGAACTTCTCGACCGCTCGCATCAACCCCAGGTTCCCTTCCTGGATGAGATCCAGCAGATCGAGGCCGCGTCCGGTGTACCGCTTGGCGATCGAGACCACGAGCCGGAGGTTGGCGCGAATGAACATCATCCGCGCCTCCTCGCCGCCTTGGATCTCCGATTCCAACCGAGCGATGACCTCGGCGTGTATGTCGGTCTCCGATTCGAGCCGGATCCGTGCGCGCCGTCCGGCCTCGATCGCTCGAGCGAGTTCTGCCTCGTCCTCCGCCGTCAACAGAACGTGGTGCGAAACCTCGTCCAGGTACAGGCCGACGGCGTCGGCCGCGGAGGCAGCGTTGCGTCCGCGTACCACGTTTGAGCCCCCAGGTTGTCTGCAGACACGGTATCAACTGGTCGGTCGGACAACAACGAGATTTCTGAACAGCCACTCGGGACGCCGACGATCACGAGCGACAGCAATGCGTCACCGGATCCGATCGATCGGTCTCAGCCGACGGCACCCGCCTCGGCCATGTTGAGCTCGATGAGCCGGTTCATCTCGACTGCATATTCCATCGGGAGCTCGCGCACGATGGGTTCGATGAACCCGGCCACGATCATCGATGTCGCCTGTTCCTCGGTGAGCCCGCGGCTCATCAGGTAGAAGAGCTGCTCTTCTCCGACCTTGGACACGGTGGCCTCGTGACCGATCTCGGCATCGTTCTCCTCGATCTCCATGTACGGATAGGTGTCCGAGCGGGAGTCTTCGTCGAGGATGAGCGCGTCGCAGCGGACGAAGCTCTTGGCACTCTCCGCACCCGGCTCGACCCTGACCAAACCTCGATAGCCAGCCCTCCCCCCATCCTTGGAGATGGACTTCGACACGATTGTCGAGGTGGTGTCCGGGGCTGCGTGAACGATCTTGGCTCCGGCGTCCTGGTGCTGGCCGTCGCCCGCAAAGGCGATCGACAGAACCTCGCCATGGGCGCCGGGCTCCATCAGCCAGACCGCCGGGTACTTCATGGTCAGCTTCGATCCGAGATTGCCGTCGACCCATTCCATCGTCGCGTTCCGGTAGGCGGCAGCCCGCTTCGTGACGAGGTTGTAGACGTTGTTCGACCAGTTCTGGATCGTGGTGTACCGGCACCGCCCACCGTCTTTCACAACGATCTCGACGACCGCGGAGTGGAGGGAGTCGGTCGAGTAGACGGGTGCCGAGCATCCCTCGACGTAGTGGCAGTACGCGCCCTCGTCGATGACGATCAAGGTCCGCTCGAACTGGCCCATGTTCTCGGAATTGATGCGGAAGTACGCCTGCAATGGTTGTTCGACGTGCACACCCGGCGGTACGTAGATGAACGATCCGCCCGACCACACCGCCGAGTTGAGAGCGGCGAACTTGTTGTCGTTCGGGGGAATGACCGTCCCGAAGTACTCCTGGACGATCTCCGGATACTCGCGGACGGCGGTATCCATGTCACAGAACAAGACGCCGAGTTCCTCGAGATCCTCCCGGTTCCGGTGGTAGACGACCTCGCTCTCGTACTGGGCGGTCACGCCGGCGAGGTACTTCCGCTCGGCTTCGGGGATGCCCAGCTTTTCGTAGGTCTCCTTGATCGACTCAGGGACCATGTCCCAGTCCTTGGCCTGGCCCTCGGTCGGCTTGATGTAATAGTAGATGTCGTCGAAGTCGATCTCCTCGAGCTTCCCTCCACCACCCCAGGTGGGAATCGGGCGAGCGAGAAAGCGCTGGTAGGCCTTCAGCCGGAACTCGAGCATCCACTCGGGCTCCTTCTTCATGGCCGACATCTCTCGGATGATGTCCTCGTTCAGGCCCTTCTTGGGTTTGAAGACGTAGTCGTCCTCGGAGTCGTGCCATCCAAGCTTGTAGGCGCCGAGATCCAGATCAACCGTCGCCATGCGCATCACCTGTTCGTCGGGGCATTTCCACCATGGGCGTAGTGTAAATCGCCCTCCGGCCACATCCATACTCGATCAGGGCCGGGGGCCTCACCCAAGCGTGCGACGCAACCGGGCGAGGCGCGCATCCCACTCCGCGCCGATCCCGGCCGCCCACGTCACGACCTCCTCCAGGTGCTCTCCTCGAGCTGTAAACCGCACCTCGCGTCCAGATCGGGTCCGCTCGACCAGGCCGGCATCGTCCAGAATCGACAGATGCTTGCTGATGGCTTGGCGCGAAACCGGCAGCTGCTTGGAAAGCTCCGTGGCCGTCATCGGCGCACCGGCCGCGATCTGTTCGAAGACCGCGAGCCGCGTCGGGTCGGCGAGCGCCGCAAAGAGCCGTGCCAAGTCGTCGGTCACCACCGCTCCTCGATCGCCGGGTAGGTGTCCATCCGGTAGTGAAGCAGCACTTCACGGATCGTCAGGAGCGTTCCATCCTCGTGCGGCTGCAGCCGGAACACCACCAGTGACGGCTCGCCGTCGTCGGTACGCCAGCTCCACTGCAGACAGGCGCCGGCCTCGATCACCTCGACCGTTCCCCAGCGGAGTGGGCCGGAGCCGACGTCGAAGCTCACGCGACCGCCGGGGCGAGCGTCGATGTCGAACGCACCTCCGAACCAGGTGCCGGCCAGCGAACCGTCGGTGAGATGCCGCCAGACCGCGTCGATGGCGGCTGGAAGCCAAACGGTCCGCTCGACGGCAGGAAGCGGTTGCTCCTCCATATGCGCAACTTACCAGTTGCACAGCAAAGGCGGAGAGGCCTACGATCAATCGCAATCAAACGGTTGCAGGTCGGCCATTCGGAGGTACCACCATGCTCGTTCCCACCGTCGTCGAGCAGACCGCCCGTGGCGAACGGGCATACGACATCTTCTCTCGCCTCCTCGGTCACCGGGTGGTCTTCCTGGGCAGGCCCATCGATGCCGACGTCGCCAACGTCGTCATCGCCCAACTCGTCCATCTCGATGGGGACGATCCGGAGCGGCCGATCCATCTCTACATCAACTGCCCCGGCGGTGAAGTGTCCTCCTCGCTGGCCATCTACGACACGATGCAACACGTGTCGGCACCCGTGGCGACCTGGTGTGTCGGCATGGCCGCCTCCTCGGCGGCGGTGATCCTGGCCGGCGGAGTTCCCGGCGCCCGGGCAATCCTCCCCCACGGCCGGGTGATGATTCACCAACCGCACGTGATGGGTGGCGTAGAGGGTCAGGCCTCGGACATCGAGATTCAGGCGCGCGAGATCGGTCGACAGAAGGCGGCGCTCATCGAGTTGCTCTCCCGGAGTACCGGACAGGACCCGGACACCATCCGGGCGCACACCGAACGCGATCGGTGGATGTCGTCCGACGAAGCGGTCGCATACGGCATCGTCGACCGAATCGCCACCACCCCCAATCCCGATGGGCGACCGGAGTAGCCGGGTGACGCCCGCCGGCCCCATCTCCCGGCGGTGTGGCCGCGCCGGGCCGGCTCAGCTCCGACCGGCCCCCGTCAACCGACCGACGGGAGTGGGGGTCTGCCGTCCGGCACGCAGCACCCAGAAGCGTCCCGACTGCCGCTCCCAGTCTTCCAAGATCTCGGTTGCCAGAACGCTGCCGGTGGCGGCGACGTGGTCCTCCAGCAGAGAAGCGATTTCGGCCCGTGACGAGTCATCGGGTCGCCGAGCGGAGGGTGACGTGTCGGCCAGATGCCGGTTGAGCCGGCCGACCGGGTCCCACACATAGGCGGTGCCGCCCGTCATCCCGGCTCCGAAGTTGCGCCCGACCGGACCGAGGATGGCGACGGTGCCACCGGTCATGTACTCGCAGGCATGATCCGACACCCCTTCGACGACCGCCACCGCCCCCGAATTGCGAACGGCGAAACGCTGGCCCACGGCGCCTGCCAGGTACGCACGCCCACCGGTTGCGCCGTACAAGCACGCATTCCCACCGGCGTGTGGCGTTTCGTCGGCGGGTCGCCGGGGCACCACCGTCAGGAGGCCGCCTCCCATGCCCTTGCCGACGTAGTCGTTGGCGGCCCCGTTCAGCCGGAGCGATATGCCCGGAGCGAGCCATGCACCGAAACTCTGCCCGGCGATCCCGGAAAGCAGGATCTCGACGGTGCCGTGTGGGAGGCCGGCGTCACCGTATCTGGCTGCGACCTCCCCGGACAGTCGCGCACCGATAGAGCGATCGACGTTCGAGATCGGGTACGACAGCGAGACGGCCGTTCCGGCGTCGATTGCATCGATGGTCTCGACCAGCAGCCGATCGGACAGCATCGAGGTCTCCATCTTCCGAAACCCCGGGTGCCTCGATCTACCCTCTGCCCTCACGAGCAACCGTCGGAGATCGGGAGAGAGCGGACTGTCGGATACCCGGAGCAGGTCGGCACGACCGATGACCTCACCGAGCGTCCGAGCACCGAGCGTCGCCAGATGGGTGCGCACCTCCTCGGCCAGCATGGTGAACAGGGCAACCACCTGCTCCGCCGCACCGGTGAACTTTGCGCGGAGGTCCTCTCGTTGCGTGGCGATCCCCACCGGGCAGGTGTTCAGATGACACTGCCGAACCATCTTGCACCCGAGTGCGATGAGCGGAAGAGTTCCGAACCCGAACCGTTCGGCGCCCAGCAGCGCGGCGACGACGACGTCTCGGCCGGTTCGCATGCCGCCGTCCGCCTCGAGCGCCACCATCGACCGCAGCCCGTTCGCCACCAGGGTCTGATGGGTCTCGGCCAGGCCCAGTTCCCACGGCGAACCGGCATGTTTGATCGATTCCAGTGGAGACGCCCCTGTTCCGCCGTCCAGACCGGAGATGAGGATCGCATCGGCCCGAGCCTTCGCCACTCCCACCGCCACCGTGCCGACACCCGGCTCCGACACCAGCTTGACCGACACCCGGGCCGTCGGTTTGAACGCCTTGAGGTCATAGATGAGTTGGGCGAGGTCCTCGATCGAGTAGATGTCGTGGTGGGGCGGTGGAGAGATCAGACTCACCCCGGGCTCGGTATGGCGGAGGCGGGCGATCTCGTCGGTCACCTTGAACCCGGGGATCTGCCCACCCTCTCCTGGCTTCGAACCCTGCGCCATCTTGATCTGGAGTTCTTCGGCTGAGGCCAGGTAGGCGGGCGTCACCCCGAACCGGCCGGAGGCGACCTGTTTGATGGCCGAGTTCCTCGACGACCCGAATCGTTCGGTGGCCTCACCACCCTCCCCCGAGTTCGACAGCGCGCCCATCTGGTTCATCGCTTCGGCCAGCGCCTCGTGAACCTCCCTCGACACTGCGCCGTGCGACATGGCTGCGGTCACGAACCGGCGCATGATCCGCTCGACCGGCTCGACCTCGTCGACCGGGATGGCACGACGTTCGACGAACTCCAGAAGGTCGCGAATCTGCGCAGGCGGACGCGCTTCGATCGTCTTGCGGTACGTGTCCCAGTCCGTCCCGAGCCCCGACCGAACGGCCTTCTGGACCGCCAGCACGACCCCCGGGCTGGTGACGTGCAACGCCCCGTTCCGGCGCTGCTTGTAGAAGCCACCGGCGAACTCATCACCTGCTTCGTAGCCGGAGTGAAGCCGCAGCACCCGCTCGGCGAGGTCCGAGAATCCCAGTCCCCCCACGCGGGATGGCACGTTGCGGAAGGCGGTCTGGATGACCTCGTCGTCGAGTCCGATCGCTTCGAACAACTCACTGCCTCGGTACGCGGAGACCGTCGAGATCCCCATCTTGGACATGATCTTCAGAAGACCCGATTGCAATGCCGATCGGTAATGCTCCTGGGCGAGCACCGGGTCGACGTTGATGACGCCACTCTCGGCGAGCATCCGCACCTGATCGATCGCCAGGTATGGATTGACGGCGGACGCTCCCACTCCGATGAGACACGCAAGATCGTGAGAGTCCCGGGGATCGCCGGACACTGCGATCAGTGACGCACGCATCCTGATCCGGCGCTCGATCAGATGATGGTGGACCGCCCCGACCACCGCCATCATCGGGATGGGAGCATGGTCGCCGTCCACCTCCCGGTCGGAGAGAACGATGATCGTTGCCCCTTGTGACACGGCGTCGGCCGCCTCCTCGCAGATCGATTCGAGGCGTTCCTTCAACCCGGCCGGCCCGTCGGACACCTTCCACACGGCCGGTATCCAATGTGAGAAGAAGGCCGGGTCCGATGTCCGGACGATGTTCTCCAGCTCGGCATCGGAGAGGATCGGCGTCGACATCTCGATCACTCGAGCAACCCCGGCGGACTCTTCCAGCATCGAGCTCCGTCTTCCCATGTACGTACGGAGCGACATCACCATCTGCTCGCGGATGGGATCCATCGGAGGGTTCGTCACCTGCGCAAATGCCTGTTGGAAGAACTGGGACAAGCGGCGAGGCTCGGCCGCCAGTGCCGCCAACGCGGTGTCGCTCCCCATCGATCCGACCGGAGTCCGACCCTGCCCCATCTCGGCCAGGATCAGACGGCGCTCCTCGGCGGTGTATCCGAACGCCCGGCACATCTTGTCGGCCTCGAATCGGTCATCGGCGAGCGCGTCGAACGGGTTCTGGACATAGAAGGTCGCATTCGAGATCCACTCCGAGTACGGCGCCTGATCGGCCAGGCGCCGGACGACGGTTTCGGGGAACTCGATCTCCAGCTTCCTCCGATCGAACACCAGCGCTTCCCCCGGCCCCAATTGACCGGTTCGTTCGGCCTGGGCCTCCTCCTCGGGACAGACCCCGGCCTCGGATGCCACCAGCACCACCGAAGGCGTGATGGTGTACCGGGCGGGGCGAAGGCCGTTCCGATCCAATCCCGCCAGCAGCGAGACACCATCTGTCGCGGCGATGGCGGCCGGTCCGTCCCACGGTTCCCCGTAGAAGGCGTGGTACTCGTAGAAGGCCCGTAGCTCGGGGTCGAGATCCGCCACGTTCTCCCACGCCGCCGGAATCAGCATCTCCTTCACATGGCCGAGTTCCCGGCCAGATCGCAGCAACAACTCGAACACGTTGTCGAGGTCCCCGGAGTCCGACTGCGACGGCTGGATCCAAGGAGACAGGTCGGCGAGCCGATCGCCCCACACATTGGACGTCCCTTGACGTTCACGTGCCTCCATCCATACCCGATTCGACCGAATCGTGTTGATCTCACCGTTGTGCGCCAGCGATCGAAACGGTTGTGCGATCGGCCACGAAGGGAGCGTGTTGGTCGAGTACCGCTGATGGAAGATTGCGAAGGCGGTCTCGAAGTCGGGATCCGACAGGTCCCAGTAGAACGCCGCGATGTCCTTGGCGGCGAACAGGCCTTTGTAGACGACGGTCCGCGCCGACGCCGAGGCGATGGAAAAGCCTTCGACCCGACCTGCCCGATTCTCCATCCGCTTGCGAGCGAGGAACATGGCGCGTTCGGCCCCGTCGGGGTCCATGTCGTCGGGGATGCGGAACAGGGCCTGTTCGATCGAGGGCATCGATGAAGCCGCTCGGCGAGACAGGACCGTGGGGTCGACGGGAACTCGACGCCAGCCGAGAAACTCCAGCCCTTCGTCCATGGCGGACTCCGCGACCAGGCTCCGAAACGGTTCCGGCTCTTCGGGGAGGAACGCCATCACCACGCCCAGCTGCCCAGGCAGCGGCGGCGTCACCCCCTTGGCGGCCAGCTCCCGAAACAACAACCGCTCCGGCACCTGCGTCAGCATGCCGGCCCCGTCACCCGTGCCGTCGGCAGCCTTCGCCCCACGGTGATCCAGCCGGGCGAGACACTCGACGCCGAGGCGGAGCAGCCGATAGCTGGCGCCACCGTCGCGGCTGGCGATGAAACCCACCCCACAGGCGTCGCGGTCAAAGCGACGGTCGTAGAGCGGATACGCTGCTGAAGTGTCCACCACGGCCGAACCTCCGGTCGGGGAACACCCGAGTGTAGGTTTGCGGCCTCCATCGACTCATTTCGGCCGACGAGGAGACCGCACCCGGGTACCCTGCGCGGATGCCGGTCATGGTGATCGGGGCGGACACGGTGGTGGGTCGGGCGATCGTCGCGGCGCTCGTCGACCCCATCCGGGAGGTTCGGGCATTCGTCTCCGATCCGGAAGTTGCCGACCTGCTCCGAGCCGCAAAGGTGAAGACGGCCCTCGGTGACGTCTCCGACGACTCGCACGTCGAAGCGGCCTGTCTCAACGCACACACCGCCGTGCTGATCGCCGGCGCAGCCGGAGACGGTCGGGAATGCTCGTTCGCCGGGTCGACGACGGCGGTCTTCAGGGGATGGGCTCGGGCCATCTCGGCCGCGGGAGTCCGCCGGGCGATCTGGGTGGGGGACGAGTCACCACCGGAAGCCTCCGTCCCCGAACAGGCACGGGTCTCGACCGATCAGCCGGTCGAAGCCCTCGTCAATGCTGTGGTTTCGCTCGACTCAGCGGAGTCGCTCCCAGACCCGTGAACAGGTCGGCCATGAGCGGCAACACCTCGGTCGCCGTCGCGGCCAGTGCCCGTTTGAAAGCCGGGTACAGGTACGGATACGGGTCGATCGGCTCACCGTTCTTGTGCAACTCGAAATGGATGTGTGGGGCGGTGACCTCGGCGTTGCCAGAGTCTCCGACGTACCCGATCAAGTCGCCGGCGAGGACCTCGTCGCCCACCTTCAGCCCGTCGGCGAAGATGTACTCCCGTGACGCCCGGTTGTCGTCGGTTCCCGGGGTGTCGTTGTTGAGATGAATGTAGAACGTCTCCCACTGCCCGGGATGCCGGATCACGATGTAGTAGCCGGACCGTTCACTCGAGGACATCCGGGTGACCACGCCGTCCTGAGCTGCGTACACCGGTGTCATCTTCGGGGCCATGAGATCGTTCCCCTTGTGCTTGCGCTCTCCGCCATCGCGGTCCACCCCCCAACTCGAGGTGAAGATCGTGACGGTGGCGTCCTGGGGAAACACGAGGTCGATGCCACGGCTCGAACGGGCGCCGGCGGGGATGGCGGTTGCGATCATCGTCACGATCGAGAGGAGGACGACTGGGATGAGACGTTTCTGGGGTTTCATTACTGCTCGTGATCTGTGGCCGTTCACGATCATCGGGGAACCGTCGGCTCCCCGATGACCGTGGTTGGAGCCGCATCCCGTGGCCCCCGCCCGCAGACGGGACTCCCTGGCATGACCGGCCCCAGATCAATATCGGAATCTGGCCTGACCTTCTTGAGCAGTGGCAGCGGCGATTCCGCATCCGCGGTTCGGTGACAGCCCTGCCCACCGGTTCAGTCTCCGCCGGTCCACTGTCGTTACACCCGATCGGGTCCGCCGGTAGCATCGTCCGATGACATCGCGACTGCCTGGTCTCCTAGCCGACATCGCGTCCGGCGACGGCCGGATCACGATCACCGATGCCACGCTGTTCGACGGATCGGGGGGTGCGCCGACCGCCACCTCCACCATCGAGATCTCGGGTTCCCAAATCGCCGAGGTCAACATCGGCGAGGCAGTTCCCGGGGCCGACACCACGGTCATCGACGCCGCCGGCCGGTTCACGATGCCCGGATTGATCGATGCACACGCCCACCTGGCGATGCGCGAGCACAGCCTGAACCAACCTCGCCCACCCAAGGGAGCGGAGCCCCTCCGACCCGCCGTCGACGGCCATCTGATCGCCGCCACGCTCCGGAAAGCCCTGCGAATGGGCGTCACGACCGTCCGCGACGTCGGTGCGGTGGGCGATGTGATCTTCGAAGTCCGGCAGGCGATGCGGTATGGCGCCTTCGTGGGACCCCGCCTCCTCGTCTCGGGACGGATCGTGTCACCCACCTCACCCGGCGGACGTTTCTTCGAGGGGATGTACCGGGAGGCCGACGGCGTCGACGACATTCGGCGAGCCGTGCGCGAGCAAATCCGGAGAGGAGCCGACTTCCTCAAGATCATGAGCACCGGAGCCCGGTCGGTGGAACTGGAGAATCCCCATCCGGCGCAGTGCACCGATGACGAGATGGCGGCGTTCGTCGACGAAGCGCGCCGACAGGGGTACCGGACCGCCGCCCACTGTGAGGGTCTGGGCGGAACCGAGCTTGCGGTGAATCACGGCGTCGACACCATCGAGCACGGCTTCTACCTCAACCAGCGCCCCGATCTGTTGGACCGGATGGCCGATCGAGGGACGGTGCTGGTGCCGACGTTGTCATTCCTCCACGACGTGGCCGAGGACGGTCGGTGGGCAGAAGTCCTGGTCGACCAGGGCCGCTACAACGTGGAGCAGGCCCATTTGACGCTTTCGGAGGCGAGAGCGCGCGGCGTCCGGCTGGCGATGGGCTTCGACTCCCCGGACGTGGACCGATCGGCCGAGGAACTCGTCCGCATGGTGGAGCACGGGCTCCCGGCCGGAGAAGCGCTGGCGGCCGCCACCAGTGGCGGTGCGGCGGCGCTGGGGATCGACGAGATCACCGGATCGATCGCACCCGGACGCGCCGCCGACCTCGTGATCGTGGACGGTGACCCACTCGCCGACCCGGCGATCCTGCTCCGACCGGAGCACATCTGGATGGTGGTTCGCAACGGCCGACCCGTCGCCGGAACCGCCCTGGAGGCTCACGTCTGACGGCCCCTGATCGGGCCGCTGCCCGCGGTCGGACTCAGGCCGGCTGGTCGCCGCCGACGACCTCGGCCACCGGTTCGTCGGTCACCTGGAAGTCGAGCGTTCCGTCTTCGGCCTGCATCCGGCGCAGCTCCTCGATCGGGATATGACACTTCATCCGGTGTCCGGGCTCGACCTCGACCATCGGGGGCTCTTCGACGTCGCATGTCCCCTCGATGAAGCGATGGCAACGGGTGTGGAACACACAACCGGGCGGCGGATCGGCCGGGCTCGGTATCTCGCCACCGAGACGGATGCGGGTGCGCGGTGAGCCGTCCACGGTCGGCACGGCCGACAGCAGCGCTTCGGTGTACGGATGATGCGGGCCCTTGAAGATGTGGTCGGTGGTGCCGACCTCCATCATCCGGCCCACATACATCACCGCGATCCGGTCGGCCAGGTAGCGGACCACCCCGAGGTCGTGGGTGATGAAGAGGTAGCTGGTCGACTGGTCGGTCTGAAGCTCGGCCAGCAGGTTCAGGATGGCGGCCTGAACCGACACGTCGAGCGCGCTGGTCGGCTCATCGCAGACGACGACTCGAGGGTCCCCGGCGAAGGCACGGGCGATGGCGACCCGCTGCTTCAAACCACCGGACAGCTGCCGGGGGCGCATGTCGAGATGGCGGGGCGTGAGGCGAAGTGCCGAGGCGAGCGCCTCCGCCCGGGTGTTCGCTTCGTCCTTGGTTGCTCCGGTCAGCTTGACGATCGTGCGGGTGAGAATGCGCCGGACGCTCCACATTCGATTGAGCGCCGAGTCGGGGTTCTGAAACACCATCTGCATGGCGCCCATCTCGTCGGGGGTCCGCTCCGCCGCCCTGGCGGCCAGCGACTGACCGTCGAGCCGGATGGTGCTCCCGTCGTCGGGAGCGTGAATACCGAGGATCGCCTTCGCCAGGGTGCTCTTTCCCGACCCGGATTCACCGACGAGACCCAAGGTCTCCCCGTTCTCCATCTTCAGGTCGATCCCGACCAGGGCCGGAACACTCACCCCATGCTGGTGGAACGTCTTGGAGACGTCGTTCAGCTCGATGACCACCTCGTGATCGAGCGTCCAATCCGAATCATCCGGTGGTGGCTCCGGTATCTCGTTGAGCCGGTCGACGTGATGGCAGAGCGTGAAATGGCCGGGCGCCAGCTGTACTCGCGGTGGGGCCTCGGTTCGGCAGAGATCGGTTGCCAGCACGCATCGGTCCACGAACACGCACGTCGGGAGCGGCGTCCCGATCGACGGGAGGGTTCCTGGGATGGTGAAGAGGGCCCGTTCGGTCTTGCGGACTCCGTGACGGGGCAGACACTGGAGCAGGCCAACCGTGTAAGGGTGCTGGGGGTTGTCGAACACCTCGACGGCGTTCCCCTCCTCCACGACCTTGCCGGCGTACATCACACCCACCCGGTCACACATCGACCGGATCACCCCGAGGTTGTGGGCGATCAGGAGGATCGAAGCATCGAGGTCCTCCCGGAGGCCGCGCACCAGATCGAGCACCTCGGCCTCGACGGTGGCGTCGAGGCCGGTGGTCGGCTCATCCAGAATCAGGAGACGCGGATCGCTGGCCAGTGCCATCGCGATGACCACCCGCTGCTGCATGCCTCCCGAGAGTTGGTGGGGGAATCGCTGCAAGACCCGCGTCGGATCGGCGATCCGGACCCGATTCAGCGCGTCCAATGCCCGATCCTCGGCCTCGTCCTTGGCGATTCCCTGGACCGTGAAAGCTTCGGCCACCTGGGGGCCGATTCGCAATGCCGGATTGAGGGCGGCACCCGGGTCCTGGTAGACCATGGACACCTTCGTGGCCCGGAAAGCTCGCAGCTCCTTCTGGGACATGAGCGTGACGTCCTGTCCGTCGGCGAGCACTCGTCCTCCGGTGATCCGCCCATTGGGTGGCAGATACCGAACCGCCGCATAGGCGGTGGTGCTCTTCCCACATCCGGACTCACCGACCAGTCCATAGGCCTCGCCGGGACGGATCTGGAAGTTCACTCCACGCAGCACCTCGCGGGGGATGCCCCGCACGACATACGCCAGTTCGAGATCCTCGACCGCCAATGCCGCCGTCTGGGTGTCGGGGACCGGTTGGGTGGTCGTCATGATGCGTTCACCGCCTCGATGGAATCGGCGACCAGATTCGCTCCGATCACCAGGCTGGCGATCGCCAGCGCCGGGAAGATCGTCGGCCACCACTGGCCGGCCTGGATCAGCGAGTACGTGTCCGAGATCTGCAGGCCCCAGTCCGGAGAGGGGGGCTGGATTCCGGCACCGAGGAAGGTCAGGGTTGCGATCGAGAAGACGGCATATCCGATTCGGACCGTCAGCTCCACGATGACCGAGCCGGTGATGTTCGGGAAGATCTCTCTCAGCATGATGAACCAATCCGACTCACCGCGCAGCCGTGCCGAAGTCACGTAGTCCAACTGGGCCTCCGAGAGGACCGCGGCTCGCACCGTTCTGGTCACCACCGGGGTGAAGAGCGTCGCCACCGTTCCGATGACGACCGGCGTCGAGCTTCCCAGCGCAGCGATCACGACCAGCGCCACCAAGATGACCGGGATGGAGAGGAACGCCTCGATGATCCGACTCAACACCTCGTCGATCCACCCGCGGTAGTACCCCATGATGAGTCCCAACAGCGTCCCGAAGACGACGCTCAGCACGGCCGCCACCGGGGCGGCGATGAGGACGTCTCGTGCGCCCACGATCACCCGGGACAGGACGTCTCGACCCAGCTGATCCGTGCCGAACAAGTGCGATGCACCCGGCCGCGCCAAAGGAATGTTGAAGTCGTTGATCGGGTCGAACGGGGCGATCGCCTTGCCGAACGCCGCACAGGCGATCCAGAACACGAGGATGATCGAGCCCACCAGAAACCCCGGTCGCTTCAGCAGCAGCCGGAGCCGCTCCCGGCGGGCCTGGGCCCGCTCTGACGGCGGGAGGGGCTCCCGGTCGCCTGCTCCATCGTCCAGGGGCGGTTCTTCGGGCGTGAGAACGACGTCTCCGGTGGTCACATCGGGTTGGTCGCTCATCAGGACCTCGCCTCCAATCGGGCTCTGGGATTCATCCAGGCGATCATCAGATCGGCCAGCAGTGTGAAGACCATGTACACGATGCCGACGAGAATCACACCGGCCGTGAGGAGCGGGAAGTCCTTGTCGTTGGCGGCGGTGAAGATCATCCGGCCGAGACCCGGATAGTTGAAGATGACCTCGAGCCCGATCAGCCCTCCGAACAGGTACCCGACCTGGACACCCACGACGGCCACCGTCGGCTGGAGCGCATTCCGCAGCACGTGCTTCCACGTGACCGTACGGCGACTCAGCCCCTTCATGGTTGCCGTCCGGGTGTAATCGGAGGCCAGCGCCTGAATGGTCCCGGCTCGGGTCATCCGGGCGATGTAGCCGAAGTACACGACCACCAGCGCAATGGCCGGAAGCAGGAGAAACCGGATCTGTGTGAAGAAGCCGGCATCGGAGGGGATGGTGGCCAGTGCCGGCAACAGACCGAGGTTGACCCCGATGAGGAACTGGAGGATGGCGCCGGACACGAACTCGGGGATCGAAGAACTGGCCAGACCCAACGTCACGATGGCGCTGTCGACGGCCGTGTTCCGCCGTCGAGCGGCGAACACTCCGGCGGCGATGCTCAACGGGATGGTGAGCAGCAACCCGAGCGCCACCAGCTTCGATGAGCGGCCCACGGCCGGCCACAAGATGTCGCTGACGGGTCGATCGAGTGCGAACGAGTTACCGAAATCGAAGGTCGCAGTGTTCCGGAGCAGCCGGACGTACTGGGTGCCCAGCGGGTCGTTGGCACCGATACGCTCGTTGATGAGGTCGACCGTCTCCTGGGGGGCGAACGGACCAGCGATCCGACGACCGGGGTCGTCCGGGAGCACGTTGACGATCGTGAACACGATGGTAACCAGCAGCCACAGGGTGATCAGCGACGTGGCCAGCCGTCTGATTGCGAACCGGATCATGTCTCGTCACCCACGTTTGCGCTCTCCAGTCGTCGTCCCGGAACCCTCGTCGTCGATCTGTCTTCCTCCGACTCGTCTCCACCTCCGACCGGCTCCCGACGATCGTCGGCGTCCGGTCGTGACGCCGGTCTCCCGGCGCCACGACCCGATCGCGCTCTCTCTCCTCAGACTCGTGATGCCTGGGCGAGGTTGGGATGACCCAGCGCCGACACGAACACGTTCTGGAACTCGTTGGAGTGGCCGTACAGGTAGTTGTAGAAGTACGGCAACCCGACCGGCACCTCGTCGTTCAGGATGCGTTGGAGCTTTCCGGCCGCAGCCTTCTGCTCATCGACACCGACGGCGGCCTGATACTCGCCGAATGCACCGTCGAACTCGGAGTTGGCGAACTGCGAGGAGTTCCACACGCCTCCGGTGGACAGTGCGGCATTCAGGTATACGTCCGGCACTGGCCGGTGGCCGTAGTCCACGATGCCGAGCTCGGCGGCATTCACGCACGGCGGGTCGGTCGGTCCACCGCCATCGGCACTCGGGCACCACTGGTTGCCGTAGAAGGTGTCGAGCCCCTCGACGTTGATCTCGAGGTTGAACCCGCCCTCGGCGGCGCCGGCCTGGATGAGCTGGGCGAGCTGCGGGATCTCCTGTAGCTCTCCACAGTTCAGGGTGGCGGTCAGCCCGTCGGGGAACCCGGCGTCGGCCAGCAGCTGCTTGGCCTGCTCGGGGTTGCGCTCCCGCTGTTCCAGCGACTCGTCGAAGAATGGGAGGAACGGTGCGATCACATGGTCGTTCCCGATGACGGCACGACCCCGCCACAAGGTGTCGATCAGTTGCTGGCGGTTGAACGTGAGCGCCAGGGCTTGACGGACTCGCTTGTCGGCGAACTGACCCTGGTCGACCCGCATCCACACCTGTCGGTGGGTGGCCGCCTCGATGTCCTTGACGACGAAGTTGTCGTTGTTGAAGAGCGCATCCGCACCGATGACCTGGAACTGCACGATCGCATCGACCGAGCCACCCTGCACCGCCGTGATCTGGGTGCCGATGTCATCGAAGAACTGGAACTCGACGCCATCCAACGGAGTGGAGCCACCCCGCCAATCGGGGTTGCGCTCGAAGACGGCCTTGGTGGCCGGGTCGTAGCTGACGAGCTTCCACGGTCCGGTTCCGTTGGGCGATGCATCCAGCGTCGTACCCGGTTCGTAGGCGACGGGCGTGATCGGCGATTGGGCGTTGTAGTTGGACACCAGCGCCGGGAGATTCCCGTTGGGACCCTCGAGCGTGACCACCGCCACGTTGGGGTCGCTCGAATCGACGGACCCGGCGGCGATGACGCCCTGCAGGGCCGAGTTGCCCACCTCGACCATGCGATCGAAGGTGGCGGCCACGTCGGCCGACGAGAAGTCCGATCCATCCTGCCACTTGACGCCCTGGGCGAGGTTGAAGGTCCACACGGTGCCGTCGTCGTTGGACTCCCAGGACTCGGCGAGACCCGGGGCGAGATTGCCGTCGGCGTCGAAACTCACCAGGTGCTCGAAGGACTGGAAGACCACGCCGTAGCTGGCCAAGTCCTGCATGAGCACCGGATCCAGCGGGCTCGCCGGGGTCACCGTCGAGATCCGGAGGATTCCGCCCTCTTGGCCGGCGGTGGTGCCGGCGGGAGCCTCCGTGCCGGCAGGTGCTTGCGTCCCCTCACCGGCGCCGCCGGTACCGGTCGTTCCTTCGGACCCACCGTCTCCACATGCCGCGATCACCGCGCCCATGAAAGGCAGCGACAGTCCCACGATGGAGCCACGCTTGAGGAAGTTGCGACGGCTGATGCTGCCGGCGACATACGATTCCAGGACGTCGAGCTGAACGGGGTTGCTCACTGAGCGACGCGCCCGATCGAGAAGTTTCCAATTCATTGTCTCTCTCCCAATGCCGGTCGACCTTTTGAGGTCGATCTCCCGGCCAACCTAGCGGCGGGACCGATTGAGAGGGGGGCACCGTATCATATTTCAAATATATGAGTTATCGATCAAACCGGCTCCGGCGGCCTCCCGTGCGTCCGATCCGGGTCGGGGAGATCCACGACCTCCAGGTGGAGACCCGGGCCGTCATATGGATGAGCGCGGGCCACCTCCTCGTCGAGCTCCACCCCCAGCCCGGGCCGTGAGGGGGGAATGACGGAGCCCTCGTCGAGGGCGGGCCGGCCCCGGACGAGTCGGTCGTGAAATCCCCCTTCCACGCGGATGGTCTCCAGGATCGAGAAGTTGGGGATTCCGGCTGCGAACTGGACGTTGGCGGCCTCGACGATGGGGCCGCAGTACAGATGCGGGGCGATGAGCGCGCCGTGCACCTCGGCGATCGCCGCCACCTTCTTCGCCTCCAGGAGGCCACCACACCGACCCAGGTTGGGCTGGAGGATCGCGGCTGCCCCGATTCGGAGAAGGCGGGCGAACTCGTGCTTGGTGACCAATCGCTCCCCGGCGGCGATCGGGATGCTGGTCGCCTCGGCCACCCGCGCCATCGAGTGCGGATCGTCGGCCGGCACCGGTTCCTCCAACCACATCGGATCGAAGGGCTCGAGACGTCGAGCGAGCCGGATGGCTCCGGCGGCGGTGAACTGACCATGCGTTCCGAAGAGGATGTCGGCGCGGTCACCGATGGCCTCCCGAATCGATGTCATGAATCGGGCGCTCAGCGCCAGCCGTTCCAGCGACGGCTGGCGTCCGTCATGGCTGGAGTAGGGGCCTGCCGGATCGAACTTGACCGCCGTGAAGCCGCGGTCCACCTCTTGGAGCGCACGTTCGGCGGCGAGATCGGAGTCGCGGTAGACATCCGAGCGATCGCCTTCGGCCGGGTAGAGGTAGGTGTACGCCCGCAAACGGTCTCGAACTCGACCACCGAGCAGATCCATGACCGGTCGGCCGACCTCCTTCCCGATGATGTCCCAACATGCCATCTCGAGCGCACTGATCGCCGCCATGGTCGTGAGGTCGGGCCGGCCGCTGTACCCGGCGGTGTAGGCCCTTCTCCAGAAGCGCTCGATCTCGAACGGGTTCCGCTCCGCCAGGTGTCGGGCGTGGACATCATCGATCACCGCCGTGAGGGCGCTCGGCCCGACCGTCGCTGCATATGCCTCGCCGTACCCGTGCGCACCCGTGTCGGTCGAGACCTTCACGAACACGAAGTACCGCCCACCGAAGCCGGGGGGAGGATTCCCCACCACGAACACCTCGAGATCGGTGACCTTCACTTCACGTCCCCGCCGTCGCGCACCCCGCCATCGCGGGCATCCCCGAACAGGAGGACGTTGCGGATGGCTTCGCCGGCCCGGACGCCTTCCACGGCATCCGAGATGCGCTCGAAAGGGAAGGTGGCCGTGACCATCGATCTCATGTCGAGCCGGCCCGCCCGGATGTGCTCGATCAGGCGGGGCACATCCTGTGAGAACCGACTCGATCCCATCCTCGAACCGAGGATGCGCCGATTGGCGACCGCCAGCGCGGTGGGGTCGATCACCAGCTCGGTCCCATCCGGAGGCAAGCCGACCAGCACCAGCGCTCCTCCGGGGGCCAGCAACTCGAGTGCCCCCGGCAACGCCGAACCGGCTCCGGTGGCCAGGAACACGTAGTCGGCCATGGCCCCGTCCGTGACCGTTCGGACGTGTGCGAGCGCATCTGACGAAAGCGGATCAACCGTCGAAGTCGCCCCGAAACCCACTGAGGCCGACCGCTGAACCGGGGCCGGGTCGACCGCGATCACCCGATCGGCATCCGCCAGCCGAGCCGCCTGCACGATGCTTGCGCCGACGCCACCGGCACCGATCACGACGACGTGGCTCCGCGGCTCGACCCGTGCCGTGTTGAACACCGCCCCCGCCCCGGTCAGGAAGCCGCACCCGAGGAGCGCTCCCTCGACGAACCCGATGTCGTCGGCCAGAGGCACGACCTGCGACCGGTGCACGGTCACCGCTTCGGCGAACGCGGCGGTTCCGAGGCCATGACTGACACGTTCCCCCCGAGCGTCGGTGAGTGGGGATCCACCGGGCAACGACGGGATTTCGTCGCACACCGCTTCCATGCCACGCCGGCACCGACGACATGCGCCACAGGAACGAAGCAACCCGACGACGACCCGATCCCCCGGACGGACCGAGTCGACACCTGCTCCGACCTCGGTCACCACCCCCGAGGCTTCATGTCCCCACACGGCGGGGAATCGGACCGCCCAGTCACCGTCGATGAACGAGAGGTCGCTGTGACACACCGCACATGCCGAGATCCGAACACAAACCTGGTCGGGGCCGGGTCCCCGCAGGTGGAGCGACTCGATTGACAACTCGCCCAAGCGGCGCTGGACGGCGGCGGCGATGGGACGCACGGTCACTGGCGACCGCGATCCGGAAGCCGAACCTCGAACCCGCGGCGCTCGGGAAGCTCATCGACGATCTCCGGCGGAAACCCCGGTGCCAGCACCCGGAGTCCGGTGGCATCCTCGAGGCGGCGAATGAGGTTGGGCGACCACTCCCGCGGCCCGTAGCGAGCCATGGCGTCGCCGATGATCTCCAGCATCAATGGCGAGAGCTCGACCGGCACACCCACCGAGTCCGCCAGCCGCTGGAACAGCCCGACGTCCTTGGCGACCAACTCCATCGTGAAGTTGATGTCTCGGCTGCCGTTCAAGATCACCTGACTCTCCGTCTCGTGCACGAACGAAGTCCCCGAAGACCGGGCGATGGCCTCGTAGGCGACATTCAGGTTCAAGCCGAGCGCCCGGCAGGTGGTCAGCGCCTCGGTGAGGCTGATCAGGTTGGCGGTGGCGAGATAGTTCGTCACGACCTTCAGCATCGAGGCGGTACCGAGATCACCGGTGTGGATCACCTCGTACCCCATGAAGGTGAGCAGCGGAAGCACTCGCTCGAAGGTCGGGCGCCGTCCTCCGGCCAGGATGGTGATGTTGCCGGTGGCGGCCCGATGGCACCCGCCGGACACCGGACAATCCAGCGCATCACCGCCACGACCTCGGACATGGCTTCCCAGTCGCCGTACCTCCAGGTGGTCGGTGGTACTCATCTCGATCCAGATGGCCTCGGTCCGCAGGTGCTCGATCACGCCACCCGATCCCTCCATCACCGAGGCGACCACGGTGGGTGACGGCAGACAGGTGATCACGATGTCACACGAGGAAGCCAAGTGGGTGAGATCGGCCGCCGGTTGCGCTCCGGCTTGGACGAGCCCGCCCATCTTCGCATCGTCGAGATCCGAGACCACGAGGTCGACGCCGTTCCGAGCCAACGAGCCCGCCAGCTTCCCACCGACGTTGCCGAGTCCGATGAATCCGACCCGGCCGACCGGGAGGTCGTCGTCACCCATGCAGGTCTCCTTCTCTGCGCGCGCCGCCGACGGACTGTACCGACCGAGATGACCCGAGCGCGGGCCCGACACCGGCCTCGATCCGACGGTACAGTCGGCGATGTACTGAAGAGCGAACCGTTCCACTCAGTGAAACACCGATCGGTGCACACTCGGGATCGATGAGGAACCCGGATCGATCGCTCGTCCAGGTGGCGAAGGCGGAGGTGCCCGCATGCGTGATGAAGCCCGGTGTGTGATCGTCGGAGGCGGCGCCATGGGGGTGGCGCTGCTCTACCACCTGGCACACGAGGGGTGGACGGACACGGTTCTGATCGAGAAAGGCGAGCTGACGTCTGGGTCTACGTGGCACGCCGCCGGCCTGGTGCCTCACTTCATCGGCAGTCTCAACATGGCCAAGGTCCACGCCTACGGAGCAAAGCTCTACGACGAATTGGAGGCCGAGACCGGAATGCACACCGGCTGGCACGGCTGCGGGGCGATCCGGCTCGCCACCAATCGCGACGAGGCAGACTGGTTCCGGTACGTCCACGGCATGCTCGACCTGGTCGGCGTCGAGTCCCACCTCATCGGACCGTCAGAGATCCGAGGGCTCCACCCACTGCTCGATGTCGAGGACGTGGTGCTCGGCTTTCACACGCCCCACGATGGCTGGAGCGATCCCACCGCATCCACGAACGCCATGGCCACCGGCGCCCGTCGGTTGGGGGCGGAGATCGTGCGGCACAACCGGGTCGTCGACATGAACCAGCTGCCGGACGGCCGGTGGGAGATCATCTCGCAGCAGGGAACGATCATCGCCGAGCACGTGGTCAACGCCGCCGGTCACTACGGACCCCAGTTGGGAGCGATGGTCGGACTCGACGTGCCGATCGTCTCGATGATCCATCAGTACATCGTCACCGAGTCCTTCCCCGAGATGGCCGCGCTCGACTTCGAGGTCCCGGTGGTCCGGGACCCTCGGGCGTCGTGCTACTTCCGGCGTGAGCACGACGGGCTGATCGTCGGACCCTACGAGACCCGAGGATCGGTTCCCTACGGACTGGATGGCATCGACTGGGATCTCAGCTTTCATCTGACCCCGCCCGATGTGGAACGGCTGTTGCCATGGCTGGAACTGGCCGGACGCCGCATCCCCGCCTTCCAGGAAGCCGGAATCAAGAAGGTCGTCTCCGGACCCATCACCCACACCCCCGACGCCGGATACCTCATGGGCCCGGCCCCGGGGCTCCGCAACTACTGGATGTGCGTCGGCGCCTCCATCGGCGTCTGCCAGGGTCCGGGCGCAGGCAAGTACCTGGCTCAATGGATGGTCCACGGGCAGACCGAGATCAACGTCGCCGAGATGGACCCTCGGCGGTTCGGACCCTACGCCCCGGGCGACTACACCCTGGCGAGGTCGATCGACGAGTACCACGAGATGTACCAAGTCCGCATGCCCGGCGAGTACCGGCCGGCGGGACGACCGGTCAAGCAGACTCCGCTCTACGACACCCTCGATGCCAAGGGTGCCCAGTGGCAGGAGGTGTTCGGATGGGAGCGGGTCCGCCACTTCTCGCCCGATGGATCGCCGGAGACCTATGCCTTCGGCCGGTCCTCTGCCTTCGATCTGATCGGCGCCGAGGTTCGGGCCGTCCGCAGTGCCGTCGGGATCGCCGACCTCACCGCGTTCTCGAAGTTCGAGGTCGAAGGCGCTGATGCAGCGGCCATGCTCGAACGGCTCAGCGCCAACCAGCTGCCTCGACGCCAGGGCGGGATCCGCCTGACCCATTTCCTGACGCCACTGGGTGGGATCGAAGCGGAGATGACCGTCACCCGGATCGCCGAGGACCGCTTCTACCTCAACTCGGGGATCACCAACCAGGTCCACGACTTCGACTGGCTCCGGTTCCACACCGGCGGCGATGAGGACGTCCGGCTGCGGGACGTCACCGACGAACGGGGGATCCTGACGGTGACCGGACCCCGGTCGCGAACGCTGCTGCAACGGCTGACGGATGCCGACCTCGACAACGACGCATTCGGATGGCTCAGCGGTCGGGAGATCGCCGTGGCGGGCATCACCTGCCTGGCCCTGCGGGTCAGCTACGTCGGCGAGCTGGGCTGGGAGCTCCATCACCAACTCGACGACATGGTGCGCTTGTACGAAGCGGTTCACGAGGCGGGTGCCGACCTCGGCGTCCGCGACTTCGGAAGCTCGGCAATGAACGTGATGAGGATCGAGAAGGCATACAAGGCGATGGGAAGCGAGCTCACCACCGAGGTCACCCCGGTGGAAGCACGCATCGAACGGTTCGTGGACTGGGACACCGACTTCCTGGGACGCGATGCGGTGGTCGAGCGTCGAGACGGACCGCTGGCCATGGTGTGCGTGTACGGCGAGGTCGACGCCGAAGGTGCCGACTGCCGCGGGAACGAACCGGTGATGGACGGTGATCGCATCATCGGGCTCACGACATCGGGCGCGTATGGACACTCGGTCGGCAAGAGCCTCTTCTTCGCATACGTGGACCCGGCGTTCGAGCCGGCGGGATCGGTGTTCGACATCGAGATCCTCGGCGAGCGCCGGGGTGCCACGGTGATCGACTCGGCCGCCTGGGATCCGGCCAACGAACGGCTGCGGGCCGGATGAGCGACCGGCGACGCCGGGCCGGCGGCCGGGCGGCACGGGTGGCCACACGGACCGCCGGACTCGATCCGGGCGAGCGTCCCGTCCGGCCGGGTATGACCGGCGGTGCCTACCAGCCACTGACCGAATCACAGATGGAAGCCGTGTTGGCGACGGCGCTCGACCTCCTCGAAGACCCCGGCATGGGCAGCCCCATTCCGGAGTTCGTGGAGGTCGTCACCGAAGCCGGCGGCCATGTCGACGACGGCGGGCGACTTCGGTTCCCACGAGACATGGTCCTCCGGGCCATCGACCGGGCGGCACCGGGCTTCGTCTGGCACGGACTGGACGAGGACCGCAGCATCGATCTGTCCGATCGGCGGGTGCACTTCGGCACCGCCGGCGCCGCAGTCCTGATCCTCGACCACGAGAGCCGCGCGTTCCGTCACTCCACCACCCAGGACCTCTACGACCTGGCGCGGCTCGCCGACACGCTCGAAGACCTCCACTTCTTCGTCCGTCCGGTGGTCGCCCGTGAGCTGGGCGACGCTCGTGAGTTGGACGTCAACACTGCGTATGCGGTGATGATGGGCACCACCAAACCGGTCGGCACGTCCTTCTTCCACCCAGAGCACGTATACGAGGTCGTCGACATGTTCGACACCGCCCTCGGCGCCGAGGGCGCCTTTCGCAAGCGCCCGTTCGCGGTTGCCAACAACACCTTCGTGGTCCCGCCCCTGCGTTTCGCGGTGGAATCGGCTCAATGCATGGTGGCCCAGGTTCGAACCGGCATGCCCATCAACCTGCTGTCGGCCGGCCAGGCGGGTGCCACCTCTCCCGCCCCCCTGGCCGGATCCTTGGCCCAGGCACTCGCCGAATGCCTGGCGGCGCTCACCGTCGTGAACCTGCTGTCACCCGGTCATCCCTGCGTGATGGGGCTGTGGCCGTTCGTCTCCGATCTGCGAACCGGGGCGATGTCGGGCGGGAGCGGTGAGGAGGCGGTCCTGATGGCGGCGGCCGCCCAGGTGGCCAACTGGCTGGGGCTGCCCTCGGGGGTGGCGGCCGGCATGTCCGATTCGAAAGTCCCCGATGCCCAGGCGGGCCACGAAAAGGGTCTCACGGTGTCGCTGGCCGCCCATGCCGGGGCCAATCTGGTGTACGAATCGGCCGGCATGCTGGCGTCACTCCTGGCCTGTTCGCCCGAGATGCTGGTGATCGACAACGACCTGCTGGGGGCGACCAACCGGACCGTCCGCGGAATCGAGGTGAACCCGGCCACGCTCGCCGCCGACGTGATCCGGGACGTCGTCCACGGCGCCGGCCATTTTCTCGGCCACGAGCAGACGCTGGCGGTGATGCAACGCGAGTACCTCTACCCGGCGATCGGCGACCGAACCAACCCGGAAGATTGGAAGGACGCCGGCGGGACGACCGCCGCAGACCGGGCCAACCGTTATGTACGGACCGTCCTGGCGAGCCACTTCCCGCGCCACATCCCGCCCGCCACCGACGACGTCATCCGTGCTCGCTTTCCCATCCGGCTGCCGGTCGAGTCGGTTCGGCCGCCGACTCACACGCGGTGATGGAGGCGTTCCACACGTTGGGCGGCCTCGCGGACCAGTCGGCCCACCGCGTCCGGATCGCGATTGCCCGGGAATCGATAGCCGGGTCCGTAGACGGTGACGGCGGCGATGGCAGTCCCCTCGCCGTCACGGATCGGTGCACCGACACCATTGATCTCTTCGTCGAACTCTCCCAGCGTCCAGACATATCCGCTCCGACGGGCTCCGAGCAGTCGCTGCCGCAGCGTGTCGAAGGTGGCGATCGTCCGGTCGGTGAACCGATCCAGACCCGGCGCCGCATACTCGGCGATCTGGGAATCCGACCAGGTCGTCATGGTCGCCAACCCGCCGGCGACCGTGTGGAACGGAAACCGCATCCCCGTCCAATCTCGTGTCATGACGGCAGTGTCGGGAGCAACGTGATCGACGTACAAGGCGCCACCGCCGTCTTCGACGGTGAGCCCCGCGCTCTCGTCCAACTCCTCAACCAGGTCCCGAAGCACCGGTCGCACCAAGTCGCGCAGCGAGCTGATCGACGTCGCCCCACCGGCCAGCGCCGCCAGCCCGGTGGAGATTGCGTACCGACCGGTGTCGCCCACTCGCTCGACTGCGTCGACCGCTTCGAGACTGGCGAGCAGGCGAGACACCGTGCTCTTCGGAAGCCCGGTCGCACGAGCGACCGCACCGACCCCGACGTTCCCGGAGGCGGCGCGAACGGCTCGCAGGACGGCAAAGGCACGCTCGATCGCCTGCATGGTCACCTCGCTGATTCGCGGACTCCACACTCCCTCCTGCCCGGCACCCTACTGACCAGAACGTTCCGGTAGGCGGAACGACAGAGACCGAATACCAATCGAAGGAAGGATCAAGATGCCAACCGGGCTCCCGGACCGAGCCGAGATCGTCATCGTCGGGGGAGGCATCATCGGATGCAGCACCGCCTACCACCTCGCCCAGCGCGGCCTGAGCGATGTCCTGCTGATCGAGCAGGGCCGGCTGACCGGTGGCACGACCTGGCACGCGGCCGGACTCGTTTCCCAACTCAAGTCGTCCCACTCGTTGACGCGGCTCGCCACCTACTCGGCCCGGCTCTTCGAGTCGCTCGAAGCCGAGACCGGCCAGGCGACCGGTTACCGGCGAACCGGTTCCATTTCGGTGGCCTCCGATCCCGAGCGCTGGGAAGAGATTCTGCGAGGGATGTCGATGGCGCGAACCGTGGGCGTCGAGATGCGGCAGATCGACCTCGACGAGGCCGCCGAGTCTTGGCCTTTCCTCAACACCGAGGACCTCATCGGTGCCGTCGCCATTCCCGGAGACGGACAGACGAGCCCGGTCGACACCACCATGGCGCTGGCCAAGGGCGCCAAGGACATGGGCGTTCGCATCGTCGAAGGGGTCGCCGTCGAAGGTCTACGCGTCGAACATGGGCGGATCGTCGGCGTCGAGACCGAGGTGGGACCCGTGGAGTCCGAGACCGTCGTGCTGGCGGCCGGCATGTGGACGCGGCACCTGGCCGCCACCGCCGGCGTCAACGTCCCACTCCAGGCGTGCGAGCACTTCTACATCGTCACCGAGCCCATCGAGGGCATGGCAGCCGGCATGCCCACCCTCCGCGACCCCACCAACTACACGTACTTCAAGGAGGAGACCGGGAAGATCATGGCCGGGTTCTTCGAACCACGCGGCAAGGTGTGGCGACCGGACGGCATTCCGCGAGACTTCAGCTTCGGGACGCTCGCCGAGGACTGGGACCATGTCGGTCCGATCTTCGAGCGCGCCATTCACCGAATGCCGGTACTGGCCGACGCCGGGATCCATCTGTTCTTCAATGGGCCGGAGGCGTTCACGCCCGACGGCGTGTACTACCTGGGCGAGTCGCCCGAGGTGGATCGGTGCTTCGTCGCAGCCGGCTTCAACTCGGTCGGAATCCAATCTGCCGGTGGAGTCGGATGGGTGCTGGCCGACTGGATCGTCGACGGGCACCCACCGATGGACCTGTGGCCCGTGGACATCCGGCGGGCCCTCCCCCACGAATCGAGCCGATCGTTCCTGACCGAGCGAATCCCTGAGAGTCTCGGGTTGCTCTATGCGATGCACTGGCCGTTCCGACAATATGATCATGGTCGCGACATCAGGCGGTCACCTCTGCACGACCGCCTGGAGGGTGCCGGGGCGGTCTTCGGGCAAACCGCCGGATGGGAGCGGCCCAACTGGTTCGCGAGCGCGGGCGCCGACCGCCACTACGTGTACTCGTACGGCAAACAGAACTGGTTCGACTCCTGCGGCCGGGAGTGCCGCGCCGTTCGCCAGGCCGTGGGGCTGTTCGACCAGACATCGTTCGTGACCTTCGACGTTCAGGGACCGGGGGCCGCATCGCTGCTCGACTGGATCTCGGCGGGCTCGGTCGTGGGCGAGGTCGGAAGGGTCGTCTACACCCAGTGGCTCAACGACCGGGGCGGCATCGAGGCCGATGTGACGGTCACGCGGCTCGACGAGGACCGGTTCATGGTCGTATCGGGCGCGGCGGCTCCCGTGCGGGACGAATCGTTCCTTCGACGGTCGGCACGCGGCTTCGACGTCGAGATCACCGAGCACACGGTCGCGACGGCGATCCTCGGGGTGATGGGGCCGGAATCGCGCACGCTCCTCGCCCCCCTCTCCGAAGCCGCACTCGACGATCCATCGTTCCCGTTCGGGACCGCCCGGCCGATGACCGTCGCCGGTCACGACGTCCTGGCTTTGCGCATGAGCTACGTCGGCGAGCTGGGGTGGGAGTTGTACATCGCCTCCGACCAGGCGGCATCCCTGCACGACGCGATCGTGGAGGCCGGGCAAGCCGTCGGGCTTCGACACGCCGGCTACCACGCCATGAACTCGCTGCGCCTCGAGGCCGGATACCGGCACTGGGGGCACGACATCACGGACGAGGACACCCCCCTCGAGGCGGGGCTGGGCTTTGCAGTCGCCTGGGACAAGCCGGGCGACTTCCGCGGTCGCGATGCACTGATGGACCTGCGAACGATGCCGAGGACTCGGCGGCTCCTGCAGTTCCGGCTCGAGGATCCCGAGCGTCTCCTCTATCACGACGAGCCGATCTATCGAGACGGCCGGATGGTCGGGCGAACCACATCCGGCATGTGGAGCTACACCCAGGACCGGTGCCTGGCCATGGGTTACGTCTCCGATGACGACGGCGTGGACCGTGAATGGATCGACGCCGGTAGCTTCGAGATCGAGGTTGCAGCCGTGCGGGTCCCGGCCACCGCGTCCATTCGCTCCTTCTACGACCCTCGAAGTGAACGAGTTCGGATGTGACGGAGCGGAGGCCGATCACGGCGTGGTCGGTGTGCCCTGGTGGAACTCGAGCCGCCACCGATCTCCGTCGTGACGCCACACGGAGGCCCGGTTGGAGACCTGCGCCGCGGTTCGATGCCGCAGGATGGATCGATAGGTGACCAGCGCAACGTCTTGGGACAGCAATCGCACGCTCAGGTCGTCGAGATCGGCATCGATCTCCACCGGCGTGTCGGCCATGATGCTCGCCCGGTCGTAGGTCCGGCCGGACCGACCGAACTCGAGGAAGTCCTCGGCGAGCACCCGGTCGAGATATCCGACGTCGGACCTCGGTCCGGACGACCACAACGACCACTCCAGCTCCACCAGTCGTTCCGTCGACCGATCCATCGTGGAAACCCTAGGTCGACCGTCTGCCGCCGCGCCTTCGTCGGTGGACCACCCTGTTCATGTCGTGAGATCATCCCGCCATGACCGTTTCGCTCTCGCACGAGCAGCGCTCGATGCTCGATGGCGCCGCCGGCGACGGCGCCCGGGAGGCGATGCGCCTCATCGTCACGCTGGCCGAGGTGATGGGCGCCGAGCGCCTCCGTCCGATCGTCGGCGCCCACATCGACTCCTGCCTCTACCACGGCCCCGTCACACTCGACTACGCACGCCGGCTCGTGGAAGGTGGCGCCCAGGTCCGCGTCCCGACGACCCTCAACGTCTCCTCGCTCGACCTCCTCCATCCGGACCTCTACCGCGGGGATCCGGAGACCGCGTCTGAGGCACGCCGGCTGATGGATGCATACGTCGCGCTGGGCTGCCGGCCGACCTGGACCTGTGCCCCGTACCAACTCGGTGACCGGCCCGGCGTGGGCGATCACGTCGCATGGGCCGAGTCGAATGCGATCGTGTTCGCCAACTCGGTGCTGGGTGCCCGGACGCACCGCTATGGAGACTTCGTCGACATCGCCGCCGCCATCACCGGCGTCGTTCCCGACGCCGGCCTCCATGTCGAGGCCGAACGCCGCGCCCAGGTGGTGTTCGATCTGTCCACCCTCCCTCCGGCGATGCGCCAGCGGAGTGCTTTCTATCCGGTACTCGGGTTTCTCATCGGCAAGCGGGCCGGCAGCCGCCTCCCCGCCATCGTCGGCATTCCACCCGATGCGTCCGAGGATCAGCTCAAGGCGCTCGGTGCGGCGGCGGCATCTTCTGGCAGTGTTGCCATGTTCCATGCCGTCGGCCGCACGCCGGAGGCGCCCACCCTCGACGCCGCCTCCGGTGGCACTCCGATCGCCGACTTCGTCACCGTCACCATCGACGACGTTCTCGACGCCCGCGACCGCCTGACGACCGCCACCACCGCCACCGGCCGGCTCGGTACGGTCAGCCTGGGTACACCTCACTACTCGCTGAATCAGCTCCAGGCACTCGTGCGTGCACTGGCCGGTCGCCGGGTTCACCCCGACGTGTCGGTCTACGTCTCCACCGGCCGAGATGTCCTGGCCGACGCAGCGAAGGCTCGACTCGATGACGCGCTCGAGTCGAGCGGGGTGCGGATCGTGACCGACACCTGTACCTACATCACACCGATCATCGAAGGCGTGACCGGGGTGGCGATGACCGATTCCGGGAAATGGGCGTATTACGCACCGGGCAACTTGGGCCTCGACGTAGCCTTCGGCACGCTCGAGGACTGCGTGGAATCCGCCGTGGCGGGCCGGATCGTGCGAGACGACCAAGCATGGTCCCGATGAGCCGCCTCCGGGTGCTGGTCCCGGGACGAGCCGGCGGGACGACTCTGATATTGGACGAGCCGTTGAGCTTCTGGGGTGGTCTGGACGCCACCACGGGCCGAATCATCGATCGACGCCACCCTCAATGTGGCCGCTCGATCGCCGGCCGCATCGTCGTGATGCCCCGTGGGCGGGGCTCGAGCTCCGGCTCTTCCGTCCTCGCCGAGTCGATCAGGGCGGGAACCGGTCCGGCCGCCATCCTCCTCGATGAGCCGGACGAGATCATCGTGATGGGAGTTGCGGTGGCGGTGTCGCTGTACGACCGCTCGGTGCCGGTCGTGCTCGTCGACCGTCAGCTCCGATCCGAGATTCGGACCGGAGTCTCCGTCGAAGTGATCACCACCGAATCCCCGGCCCGCCTGCGAATCGGAACCAGTCGCGACCTCAGCTGATCGTCGCCTCGCCGGCTGCCTTCTCCCGCCAGCCGCTACGGCTTCAAGACGGCGACCCGCCGCCGACCTCGCCGACCCGCACGACGATCTTCCCGACGTGAGCCTTCTCCATAAACGCCTGCTGGGCGGCGACGAGGTCCGGGAGCTCAAAGGTGGCGGCGATCACCGGCCGAACCTCTCCCCGCTCGATGGCCTGCACCAGTTCCCGGAACACCCCTGGCGGCACCACCGTGGCTCCATGCATGGTGAGATCGTTGAGATACAGGGTGCGCAGATCCAGGTCCACCACCGGTCCGGCGATCGCTCCGGCGGTCGTGTAGTGGCCACCTCGACGGAGCGTCTCCAACAGCGGGGCGAACCAACGCCCCCCGACGACATCGGCAATGATGTCGACACCGCCGGTGGTGTCGAAGACCTGCGCCGCGAGGTTCGGGTCGGCGCGGTCGATGACGACTTCCGCGCCGAGGTCCCGTACCTGATCTGCCTTGCCAAGGCTGGTGATCGCCGCCACCCGAGCTCCGCGCCGCCGGCCGAGCTGAACCAGCGCTCCACCCACTCCGCCCGACGCACCGGTGACGAGCAGCCACTGTCCGGGCGCCACGCCGGCTCGATGGAGCATGTGCTCGGCCGTCCCGTACGAACACGCAAAACCGGCGAGCTCGACGTCGGTCAACCCAGCCCTGATCGGAATGGCATTCTCGGCCGGAACCTTCACGAACTCGGCGTATCCGCCGTCGACCTCCGAGCCCAGATATCGGGCCTCACCGAGTGCGGCGCCACGAATCCACGGGTCGACGATCACTCGCTGTCCGATCCGGTCCTGGTCGACACCCGGACCCACGTCGGAGATCCGACCGACCGGGTCGGCGCCCTGGATGCGCGGGAAGGTCAGACCGCCTCCCCACGATCCATCCTCGTCGCCTTCGACGCCGGCCGATCCGGTTCCGGCGCTGACCGACTTGGCGTACCAACCGGTCCGAGTGTTGATGTCGGTGTTGTTGACGCCACATGCGGCGACGGCCACCACGACTTCCCCCGGCCCGGACACGGGGTCGGGTACGTCTTCCCGATACTCGAGCATGTCCCAGCCGCCGTGGCCGGTCAGCACCATGGCTCTCATGAGGTGGCTTCGACGTCGGCGAGCGCCGGCTCCATCGGGCTCATCCGAGCTGAGCCCTGATGACCTCGGCCTGGTCCTCCAACAGCTCGATCAGCCGATCTACCCGCCGCGCCGGGTCCCGAGCCCGCAACAACCCCAGCCGGTCGATCGCCTGGATCGGCGCCAGCGCCGACAGCTGATGGGAGGCAGCCGCAGGATCATCCGAAACATCCAGGTCGATCTCCGCAACATCGGCGCCGAGTTCCGAAGCGAGCGCCAGCACCCGCTCGAGCCGCAACAACGCCTCACCGATGCGAACCGAATCGTCCGACTCGTCATCGGGCCACAGCCGAACCATTGCCCACGGGTGAGGATCGTCCGGCAACCACTCCACGACCTCGATACGTTCGATGCCGGCCACCGCGATCGCCCGGTGGCCTTCCTCGAGTTCCTGCACCGCCAATACTTCGACGAGCGTGCCGGCGTCGAACCGCATGTCGCCACCACCGACCTCGAGGCCTCGCTCGATCAGAACGGTTCCGAACCGCTGGTCGGAGGCGAGGGCGGTGTCCAAGAGCCGTTGATACCGGGGTTCGAACACTCGCAGGGGAATCATCGTCAACGGAAACACCACAACCCCGAGCGGAAACATGGGCAGTCGGAACCGGTCGCTCACGAACGTCTCGGGAGGACGCTGAAACGAATCCGCTCCGCCACCACGTCGTCGAGCGTGATGACGAAGGCGTACCCGCCGGGTGCCTCGAAGGTCAGATTCGAGATCGTGAACGCTCGGGGCACCACCACATCGGAGCCGACCGGCATACCCTCCGGCTTCCGAACCTGGATCTTCTGGTGGATCGGGTTGGGGAAGAGGCGCCGACCGTCACCGTCTTCCAGATCGACCTTCACATCGATCGGCCGACCGGTCCAACTCCATGGGATGCGCACTCGGACGGCCACCGCCATGCTCGGGTGTTTCACCGGGAAGGAGGGAACCAGCAGCGTGTTCCAACCGCCGCCCAGGATGAACAGCTTCCCCCGGGCCACCTGCACGGCATCGGCGACCAGCGCCAAGTCGACGACCGGGCGGATGTCGGTGTCGTGATGGACCGGCCCGCCGGACATGGGGCCGCCGAGTGCGAAGACATCGGCGCCGGACTCATCGGGCAAGGGGTCATCGGGCACGGGGTCATCGGGCACGGGGTCACCGGATACGGGGTCATCGGACACGGGGGCTCATGGTACCGACGGTCCCGCTCTGTCACGCCCGCCAGTAACGTCGACGCGCAATGACACACATCTCCCCCGCCGAGGGGCGCCTCGGCATCCTCACCCCGGGTATGGGCGCGGTCGCCACGACGTTCTATGCCGGCGTCCTGGCGGCGCGCAACGGGTTCGCGCCGCCGATCGGATCGCTCACCCAGATGGGGCGGATCCGCCTGGGCAAACGCACCGACGACCGAAACCCGGCGATCCGTGAGTTCGCTCCGCTGGCACAGCTCGACGATCTCGTCTTCGGAGGTTGGGACCCCTACCCCGACGATGCGTATGCGGCTGCCATGAAAGCCGGCGTGTTGCAGGCCACCCATCTCGAGGCCGTCGGCGACGAGCTTCGCTCGATCACCCCCATGCCCGCCGTGTTCTCACCTCGGTGGGTGAGCCGCCTCGAGGACGCCAACCACGTGAAGGGAGACATCCCCCACCTCCAAGCCGTGGAGCAGATCGTCGAAGACATCGAGCGGTTCCGAGCGGAGAACGACTGCAGCCGGCTGGTGATGGTCTGGTGTGGCTCCACCGAGGCGTTTCACGAGCCGACCGAGACCCATCGCTCTGCCGAAGCGTTCGAGCAAGGGCTCGCCAACAACGATCCCTCCATCTCCCCCAGCCAGATCTACGCCTATGCCGCCATGCTCACCGGGGTCCCGTTCGCCAACGGAGCACCCAATCTCACCGTCGACTTCCCGGCGATGGTCGAGCTGGCCGACGCCCACGGCGTCCCCATCGCCGGCAAGGACTTCAAGACCGGTCAGACGTTGATGAAGACGATCCTCGCCCCCGGCTTCAAGACTCGAATGCTGGGGATTCGGGGGTGGTACTCGACCAACATCCTCGGCAACCGGGACGGCGAGGTCCTCGACGACCCCGAGAACTTCCGCTCCAAAGAGGTGTCGAAGCTGGGAGTCCTCGAACAGATTCTCCAGCCCGAGCTTTATCCGGAGCTGTACGGCGACCTCTATCACATGGTGCGCATCAACTACTACCCACCCCGTGGCGACGACAAGGAGGGTTGGGACAACATCGACATCTTCGGATGGCTCGGGTATCCGATGCAGGTGAAGATCGATTTCCTGTGCAAGGACTCGATCCTGGCGGCACCGCTGGTGCTCGACCTGGCCCTCTTCATGGACTTGGCGGCCCGGGCCGGCAAGCGAGGAATCCAGGAGTGGCTGTCCTTCTACTTCAAGAGTCCGCAGACGGCGCCCGACCTGTATGCCGAGAACGACGTGTTCATCCAGTTGAAGAAGCTGAAGAACACGCTGCGCCATTGGATGGGCGAGGACCTGATCACCCACCTCGGCGCCGAGTACTACGACGATTGAGGGCCGGCGATGGACGGTGTCGACGTCGGGCGATTCGAAGTCCCGGAAACCGAGCTGCAGTGGACGTTCGGTCCCTCCGGTGGACCCGGAGGACAGCACGCCAACCGCTCGAACACCCGGGTCGAGCTTCGATTCGACCTCTCCTCCACCGACGTGTTCCCACCCGGCCTCGCCGCGGAGATGCAGGAACGCCTGGGCAACCGATCGCATCACGGCGTGGTCACCGTCACGGTCGACGAGTCCCGTAGCCAGTTTCGGAACCGGGCAATCGCCCGGCGCCGGCTCGCCGACATGCTGACCGAGGCGATGCGTCGCCCCGCTCCCCGACGGCGCACCCGGCCAACTCGCGCCTCGCAACGCAAGCGTCTGGACGAGAAGCGAAAACGGTCCGACACCAAACGCATGCGGCGGCGCCCGGCGGAACCGGACTGACCGTGCGGATCGCCCTCACCGCCGTCGTCGTATCGGTTCTCGTGGGAACGACGCCCATGGCTGCAGTCGCTGCCGAAACGGCCGCACCACCTGGCCCGCAGCCGGCGGTCGAGCCGGGCCGCTTCCTCGCTCGCACGTCGGCCGGTCTGACGAGCGTGGTTCCGCCGACAACTCCTGGCCAGGACACGGCACCCCGAGGCTGGCAGGTGGTCCCGGGCCGTCCCGACGTCGATCCGCTGGTGGAGGCGGCCCGGCTGTCGTCGGAACTGGGCGTCGAGGTCGTCCCGGACGTCCTGCTCGACCTGGCAACCGATCCCTTGTTCGACGAGCAGTGGTATCTGCGCAACACCGGGCAGACCGGCGGCACGCCGGGGGCGGACGTCGACGCGGACGGCGCCTGGGCGGTCGGCGACGGCACCGGGACCACGGTGGCGGTCATCGACACCGGCATCGACTCCTCACATCCCGACATGGCCGGTCGACTGTGGACCAACGTCGACGAGGTCACCGGGAACGGCGTCGACGACGACGGGAACGGGTTCGTCGACGACGCCTCCGGCTGGGACTTCGTCGAGGGTGACGGAGAGCCCCAAGACGACACCGGGCACGGAACCAAGGTGGCGGGGATCCTGGGATCGGGTCGGGACGACGGAGTGGGTATCGCCGGGCTGGCGGCCGGATCCAGGCTCATGATCCTGCGGGCCTGCGCTCCCGGGTGTGCCGTCTCTCGGGTCGCGGCGGCCATCGACTATGCGATTCTCAACGGCGCCGACGTCGTCAATCTGTCGCTCGGGGGAGGCAGTGTCGGGATCCTGCCACTGGAGGAGGCGGTGAAACGAGCCGAGAACGCAGACGTGTTGGTGGTGGCGGCGGCCGGCAACGGGGGCGTCGACCTGGCCACCTCGCCCTTCTACCCCGCTTCGTTCCCGAACGCGAACGTGCTGGCGGTGGCTGCCTCCACGAACACCGACTCGCTGGCCGGTTTCTCGAACTACGGCGCCACCGATGTCGACCTGGCCGCGCCCGGCGAGGACGTCATCATGCCGGTACCCGGCGGTGGGTGGGCACTCGATTCGGGCACGTCCTATGCCGCTCCGCTGACGGCCGCGGTCGCCGCCATGGTCCGGGCGATCCGACCCGATCTCGCTGCTCCCGACGTCCGCCAGATGATCCTGGAGAACGCCGCCCCCAAGCCGCAACTGGCCGGGACCACCGGCACCGGAGCGCGCCTCGATGCGGGCCGGTCGATGCGGGCTGCCGAAGCGGTCACGGCCAGGGCCACCGTCACACCGGCCTTCTCGACGGCACCGGCGACGATCATCTTCGACGCGTCCGGCTCGTCGGGAAGGGTGGTCGAGGCGATGTGGGATACCTCTCGAGGCGTTCGATCGGGGGTGACGGTGACCGAGATGGTGCCGAGTGTTCAAGTCGTGGAAGCGACGGTCACCATCACCGGTCCCACCGGCCTGGTCGACACGGCCACCGCCACCGCATATGTGGGCGAGCGCTTCGACGACATCGCCACGTCGGTCTTCTTCGAAGACGTCGTCTGGCTGAGTGCCACCGGTCGGACCGACGGCTGCACCGAGACGTCGTACTGCACCACCGACCCGATCACTCGGGGCGAGACCGCCGCCCTCATCCGGCGGATGCTCGGCGTCCCGATCGGCGAGACGCAGTCGCGTTTCGTCGACGACGACGGGTCGATCTTCGAGGCCGACCTCGAAACGCTGGCGGAGATCGGAGTGTTCCGCGGCTGCAACCCACCCACCAACGATCGTGTCTGCCCCGAACGACTCATCGACCGAGGTGAGCTGGCCGCGGTGTTCGTTCGGGCGTTCCAGCTGCCCGGCTCAGACGCCGACCGCTTCCGAGACGACGATCGATCCCTGTTCGAGACCGACATCGAAGCACTGGCCGCGGCCGGGATCACCCGGGGCTGTAACCCGCCGGCCAACGACCGCTTCTGCCCGACGGGCTCCGCCACCCGAGGCGAGATGGCTGCCTTCCTGCACCGCGCCTCCTGAGCTGCCACGAACGTTTCTCCGACGGACTGTCGACATCTCCGTGGAAGAGCGCGTAGGCTCGCCCCATGGCCTGGGGGCGCTGGCCGGTATGTCTTCGACGTATCACGGAGGGGCGGATGCACTCGGGTTGGGAACTCGCCAGGAGGCGAGTCGACACCGACCAAGGAGAGAGGCATGCGCACAACCGTGCGATTCAAGACGCTCATCGCCGTGGCAGCCGCCACCGCCCTGCTGGTGGCTCCCGCCACCGTCTGGGCCATCGACCGATTCACGGACGTGCCGGACACCAACGTCTTCCACAACGACATCAAGTGGCTGGCCGACAATGGCGTCACGCTCGGCTGCAATCCGCCCACCAACGACCGATTCTGCCCGACCGATGCCGTCACACGCGAGCAGATGGCCGCCTTCATGCGCCGTCTGGCCGAGAACCAGGTGGTCGATGCAGAAACCGCGCTGATCGCAGCCGAGGCTCTGGAAGCCGCCAACGCCGACAACCTCGACGGTTTGGACTCGGAGGACTTCGTGACCACTCGCGGTGATGCCGAACTGCGCGGCGCCGCCTACGTGAACGGCTCCACAGTCGCCATCGAGGACTCCACCGGCATCGTGGACTCGGTGACCCAGAGTGTGACCGGGGAGTACATCGTCCATCTCACCGAGAATGTGGGCTTCCCGTTCATCAACGTGACCTCGGTCAACATCTTGGGTGTTCACTGCAACTGGGCCTTCAACGGCTCGGACGCGATTCCCAGGTTCGAGGTGTTGTGCAAGAAGACATCCGACGGGTCGGCCGCGGACGCTTCGTTCACCGTCACCATCTGGGACAACCCGACCGGAATCGCCGGCAGCGGATCCGCCGACCCCAGCGCCGGCCTCGACGGCTAGCCGATCGGCAGGCCGCGAGAGCTACCGGCCCACCAAGACACCGGCAACCCGGCCCCCGCGGCACAGCGCCGCGGGGGCCGTTACCGTCCGGAGGGCGGAACCCCGAGAAGGGAGATCTCATGCGGAGTCGCGGTTCACGCTCCATTTCCATCCTCGTGTCGGCGGTGCTCGGCGTGCTGCTGTTGGTCCCCGCCACGGTGTGGGCGGTCCACAGCTTCACCGACGTGCCCGACGACAACGTGTTCCACGATGACATCGCCTGGCTGAAGGACGCCGCCGTCACCCTCGGCTGCAACCCACCCGACAACACCGAGTTCTGCCCGGCCGACGGCGTGACCCGTGAGCAGATGGCCGCCTTCATGCGGCGGCTCGCCGAGAATCGGGTGGTCGACGCCGCCGGGGTCGAGGGACTCGATGCCGCCGCGCTCCTGTCCGGCGACTCGCCTCCGGCCGGCGTGACCGTGCGAGGCACCTACGTGCTCGACGTCGATGGCCCCGATCTGCGCGAGTCGACGGCCATCTCGTACGGGCTCACGCTCGACGGCAAGCCCACGGCGCACTTCATCGCCCGCGGAGCCGACCCCATCGCCGAGTGCCCTGGGACTCCCGCAGACCCGCAGGCGATGGCCGGACACCTGTGCGTCTATGAATCCGACAGCGAGAACGTCACGGGTCACTGTGTGGCCGAGACGGTCCCGTTCTACGACTGCTCGACCGGGATGGCCGACCCGGCCGGTGCCGGTCTCTCGGTTCTCTCCACGAGTGTTCTCGACGCCACCTACTTCTCGGTCGGGACGTGGGCGCTCACCACTCCCGAACCCGGCACTCTCTCACCCGCCTCGCTCGATCGTGAGCGCCCTCCGTCGCCGTACGGGGGCTGACATCCCGAGGTGTTCCGGCCGGGGCGCGGCCGGCACACCTCACGAGTAGCGGGTGACGAACCCGCGCTCGCGGAAGGTCCGGAGCATCGCCCCGCAGAACACCACCGACGCCGCCAAAGTCACCACGGTCCCAACGGCCGACAACAGGAGCCGATCGACGGGGACACCTCCCCCGTCAAGAACATCTCTGGCCGCGGCGAACGCGTAGGTGGTGGGGAGCGCGCCTGCCAGCGGCTGGAGAAACGGGGGCAGTGCCTCCACGGGGAAGAACACGCCCGAGAACGCCAGCACCACGTAGTTCAAGCCCCACGTGAGGATCTCTGCGCTCTGACCCCAACGGAGAATGAGGCCCACGACGCCGAACGCCACCGCCCACCCGTTCAGGACGAGCAAGGCGGCGATCGGGATCAACGACCATCCCAGTGCGGTCATGTCGAAGCCGTACAGCCCGATCGTGGCGACCGTCAACGTTCCCAGCGCGAGTGCCAGCTTGACCAGCCCGTAGAAAGCGACGCCTGCCACATACTCGGCCGCCGTCACCGGGGTCGTCAGCACATTGAGCAGGTTCCGGGTCCACGTCTCCTCCATGAAGGCCGTTGCGCCCGTCATCTGCACTTGGGTGAGTGTCCAGAACAGGATGATCCCGGCCAGCAGGTAGGGGGTGCCGGCCCGGCTCACGCCGTTCTCTTGGGCGACGAACACGCCCAGTGACCCCCACAACACGACGTCCATCAGCGGCCAGAAGGCAATCTCGAACCACTTGTTCGGTTGCCGCCAGAGCAACAGCCAATGCCGGCGCACGACCGACCGGATCCGCACGAGCTTCATGGCCGCACCTCCCCTCTGGTCGGGAAGGCACCCCGTAGCCGCGATGCGACCGCCAGGAACGCACCCTCCAGGTCATCGACTTCGAACTGCGAGGCAATGGCTTTGGGGCTTCCGTCGGCCACCACCCGTCCCTCGGACATCAGCACGACCCGCTCGCACAACACCTCCACTTCCTTCATGTTGTGGCTGGTGACCAAGAGGGCGGCGCCAAAACGGCGGTGAACGGTGAGCAACGCCTCCCGGACTCGAACGGCGATGTCAGGATCGAGGCTGGCGGTCGGCTCATCGAGTACGAGGAGTCGCGGTCGGTGCAGCACGGCCTTGGTGATGGACACGAGTGTCCGCTGCCCGCTCGAGAGTTGCTGGTTTCGCCGCTCCAGCAGATCACCCAGCCCGAACATCTCGACCGCATCGTCGATCAGCGAATCGGGACGGGTCAGCCCGGCGAATCCGGCGAAGAGTTCGAGGCTCTCGCGGACGGTCAGGTTCTCGGGGAGCGGGAGATAGCCGGCAACGAACCCGACGTGTTCCATCGCAGCCGAGCGGCCGCGGGGAAGCTGTCGACCGACCACGTCGATCGTGCCGTCGGTGGGAGTGACGACCCCCAACAGCATGAGCAGCGTGGTCGTCTTGCCGGCACCATTCGGCCCAAGCAGACCGACTCGCTCTCCGGCAGCCACCGTCAAGTCGATTCCGTCCACGGCTTGCGCCTCACGGAACCGTTTGGACAGGCCGCGTGCCTCGACCACGTGCTCGGTGTGTGCCATGGGAAGATTGTCGTGGGTGATCCTCGCCGAGGCAGGGAAATTTTCGACCGCTCGGTCCGTCAGGTGTGGGCCAGGAGGAGTGCCTGGCGGTCGACCTTGCCGTTGGACAAGCGGGGCATCGACTCGACGTGAAACCACCGCCGAGGAACCTTGGAGCCGGCGAGGTGGTAGCGGGCATGCCGCTCGAGCTCTCCCGGCGCGGCTCGACCGGTGTAGAAGGCGGCGACCACCGACCCCCACCGCGGATCGGCCACTCCCAAGGCGACGACCTCGTCGACCGCTGGATGAGCGGCGAGCAACGCCTCGATCTCGGCGGGATGAACGTTCTCCCCGCCGGTGACGATGACGTCATCCGCTCGCCCGTGGATCTCGAGACGTCCGAGGGCGTCGACCGTGCCGAGGTCGCCCGTTCGATGCCACGCATCGGCCGGGCGGTCGGGACCTCCGAGATACCGGGGCGACACCATGGCGCCGCGGACCAGCACGACTCCGTCGTCATCGATCGCCAGCTCCGCTCCGGGCACCGGTTCCAGCCCCCGAATCGGACCGCTGCCCAGCGGAGCCGTGGCCACCTGCGATGCCGTCTCGGTCATCCCGTACGTGACGAGCGCGGGAAGGCCCCGGTCCCAGGCCCGCCTGACCAGATCGAACGGGACCGGACCGCCCCCGACGAGCACCGCCCGCACCCCTCGGCATTGCCGGTCCAACCGCTCCAGAACGGCCAGCAAGGTCGCCGATACCAGTGACGCCACCGTGGCGGAACCGGCGACCAGCAGGCCGGCGACCGAAGTTGCATCGAACCGAGGCTCGAGGATGACGGTCGTGGCAGCTCGCGCCGACCGCACGAGGATCGACGCTCCCCCGACGTGGGAGATCGGCAGCGAACACAGCCACCGATCGGTCGGTCGGTGGTCGATTGCGGCCGCCGACGCCCGGGCGGAAGCCTCCAGGTTCCCGAAGGTCAACTCGACGCCCCGAGGGCGGCCGGTCGACCCGGAGGTGAAGACGACCCACGCGGTTTCGTCCTCCGTACGCAGCCGACCGGCGGCGGGAGGCCCATCGGCGGAGACCGACAAGCGGAGGACGCCCGGGTGGCGGGCTCCGTCGTCGGGCGCTCCGAGGATCGCTCCAGCTCCGGCGGCGGCGATCTGGTTGGCCGTCTCTTCGGACCGGCGACGGGGGTCGAGCAGGAGAACCGTGGCCCCGACCCGCCACAATGCGAACAGGTGAACGACCGTCGGGACGGTGTTCGACGCCCACAGCCCAACCACCTGACCGTCCAGGGCAGCCGACGACAGCGCTCCCGTCGCCAACCGCACACGAACCTCGAAATCACCGAACGAAACGGTCTCATTGCGCCCGATCAGGAACGGATGATCCGGCCGATCCCGGGCGGCGGAGGCAAGCCAGTCGAGCATCGAATCAGGGTACGCGGACAACCGGTCGGATCCGTACCCGTTAGCGTCCCGCTCATGGTCAGCGAGCACTTCGACGACACCGCCTGGACCCCGGTTCCGGATTTCGAGTTCACCGACATCACGTATCATCGCGCGTCGGACGTGGCCTGCGTGCGGATCGCATTCGATCGCCCCGAAGTCCGCAACGCCTTCCGTCCCCACACCGTCGACGAGCTGTTCCTGGCGCTCGATCACGCTCGACAGACGTCCGACGTGGGCGCAGTGATCCTCACCGGCAACGGACCCTCACCGAAGGACGGCGGCTGGGCGTTTTGCTCGGGAGGAGACCAGCGAATTCGAGGGAAGGACGGATATCGGTACGCCGAAGGCCACTCGTCCGAAGGCATCGACCCTGCTCGGCTCGGACGGCTGCACATCCTCGAGGTCCAACGACTGATCCGCTTCATGCCCAAAGTGGTGCTGGCAGTCGTCCCGGGGTGGGCCGTCGGAGGCGGACACTCGCTGCACGTGGTCTGCGACCTGACCATCGCCTGCGCCGACCATGCCATCTTCAAACAGACCGATGCCGACGTGGCCAGCTTCGACGCCGGATACGGCTCGGCGTATCTCGCTCGGATGGTCGGACAGAAGCGAGCCCGTGAGATCTTCTTCCTCGGCCGCGACTACTCGGGCGACCAGGCGGTTGAGATGGGAATGGCCAACGCCTCGGTTCCCCACGATGACCTCGAGGCCACCGCGCTGGAGTGGGCGGCCGAGATCACGGCCAAGTCGCCCATGGGGCAACGCATGCTGAAGTTCGCCTTCAACCTCGTCGACGACGGGCTGGTCGGCCAACAGGTGTTCGCCGGCGAAGCCACCCGCCTGGGGTACATGACGGACGAGGCACAAGAGGGTCGGGACGCATTCCTCGAGAAGCGCCCCCCGGACTTCTCGAGCTTCCCCTGGTGGTACTGACGCGGACCGGCCTCCCGAGAATGGGGAGGCCGGTCTGGTCGGTTTGGTGGGATGTCAGCCGATGGTGAACATCTGCGTCTGCGGATTCAGGTAAGGGAGGCGCATCGCGCCGGCCGTCTGATTCCCGCTGAAGCGGAAGATGTTGAGCCCTTCGGTGATGTTGGTCTCGTAGATGAAGCCGTTGTACCAGTACGCCGACCACGAGCCACCGAGGTCGGGAGGGTCGATGGGAGCCGGGTCGCTGTAGGCCAGCTCCACCGGATGCGACGGATCGTTGAAGTCGACCACCGACACTCCGGACTGATAACTGCCGTGCACGACGACGTACTCATCGCTCCGCAAGGGCACGGCGGCGTAGTTGTGGATCGTGCAGTTCTCGGTTGCCGCCTGGGGACGGGGAAGAACCCAGCCCCCCAACTCATCGCCGGTAGCGGCATCGAAGAAGAACATCGTCTTGTTCACGTCGGGTGAGGAGTCTTGGCATTGGGCCTGAACGCCACCGCCCGGCTCGTGGCCGAAGATGACGATCTCACCGTCCCAGGAGAACGTTGCCGAGTGGCCGATGCCAACGCCCTCGACGGAGCGTGAGTAGACCCACGTGGGGTCCTCGAGCGACGCCGAGAGGTCGACGAGGGCATAGCCATCGTCTCCGGCGCAGGCCGCCTTCATCGCATCGCCCAGGATGACACCGATGTCGTGGCAGTCCCGATCGAGGTCGACGAAGTTGATCTGACTGGCCGCCGCAGGCTCCCCGAGCGGCACCTCGACCACATCGATGCCCATGCATAGGTGACTCGATCCGGAGTTGTAGACCAGCAACCGGTCATTGTCGGGGTCCGGAACCGCGGTCGCCGTGTGGGAGCCACAGTCGAGCTCGACGGCTGCGATCAGCTGCGGATCGTCATAATCGCTGATGTCGAAGACGTGCAGGCCCTCGAAACCTTGGGGAACGGGTTGTCCATCACAGGACGCACCGGCGCCGGCCGGAGAGTTCCACGACCGCACCAGCACGTCCTCCCAGACGAGAACGTCCCCCTGATTGCCTCCACACGGTGTGAACGACACCTGCCGAGGATTGCCGGGCGCCCGGATGTCGCGAATGTTGAATCCGAGCCAGCTTCCCTGAAAGGCGTACTTGCCCCAGAATGCGATGTCGGTGTGGATGTTCGCCCCGAACTCGTTCGAACCGGGATAGAACAGGCTCGCAGGTTCCTCGATGTGGCCCATCGGGTGCAGGTTCTCGGTGCTCGGGTCGTCGTCGTGGCCGGCCGCCGCCGGTAATGCCAACAGGATCATCGAGATGATCGTCGTGAGCAGGATCGCCGTTCGGTGTCGTATGGAACTCCTCTCTGAGCCGTGGTCACACGTTTTCGAAACTGGACTGAGCCGCCAGCGGATCGGTCACTCGATCCCGGCGGCCACCCGTTTTCGAAACTACCACCCGCCGGCCACGCGCAACGGCCGGACCGCCCTTGCGTTCGAGAGCCTTCCTGCTGATGCCCCCGAGCCCTAGCCGAGCAGGAACCGGCCGAGCGCCACCGAGCCGAGGGTGGTGAGCACGGAGAGGTACGACAGACCGGTGGCGGCCATCACTCCCTCATAGCCCTTCTCTCGCAGTGAGAACCACACGCCCACCATCATCAGGATGCCAATTCCTGCCAGGGCTGTGTAGACCCACGCCAGGGTGCCGGCGCCGGCCAAGCCACCCAACGCAACCACCAGCACCGCATCGGCGGCGAGTCCGGCGATACCTCCGGCGTCGAGGGCGCGCAACGACCAGCGTGGGAGTTGGGGATCGATCAAGTACCAATGGCCGAGCAGCATCTCGGAGGTGGTTCCCCCCAGCGCCAGCAACCCCGACACCACCAAGAACCAAGGCGACTCCGTCATCGCCGCCGCCGCAAACGAGATAGCGGCAACGGCGAACAGACCGAACGCCCACGAGGAACGGCGGGCCAGCACGGCCCCGGCCACCACCGCGATCAAACCGAATCCGGCCGGTAGACCCAGCGGCAGGGTGAAGAATCCGATCAGGACCGCCGTGCCGGCGGCGGTCCACAAGAATCCGGGACCGACCACCCGCCAGCGAGCGACCAGTGCCGCACCGAGCGCGACGCCGGCGGCCCACACGGCGAGCAGTGAAGTCGGATCAGGGAGATCGACAGGCACGCCCGGGAGCATATCGCCACCGGTCCGGGCTTCATCCGCCCGCCGATGTGGGGCCTCGCCCGTCCGGCCATAGCATGCGGAAATGGCGAAGCTCTCGGACTGGGTGGAGGCGGCGCGACCACGGACGCTGCCGGCGGCGGTTGCGCCGGTTCTGGTGGGCTCCGGACTCGCGCAGTCCGCCGGCGTGTTCCGGTGGGATGCAGCCGCCGCCGCACTCCTCGGAGCGCTGGCGATTCAGGTCGGTGCCAATTTCGCAAACGATGCATCGGACGCGGCACGCGGTGCCGACCCCGCCGAGCGAGTCGGACCGACTCGTTTGGTGGCGTCGGGCATCATCGATCCGCGATCGATGTGGACTGCCACTTGGACGGCGATCGCCGTCGCGGCACTCGCCGGCGCGTATCTGATCTCGATCGCCGGCTGGATCATCGCCTGGATCGGCATCGCGTCGGTCGTTGCCATGCTGACGTACGTTGGTGGCCCCATTCCCTACGGATACCGAGCGCTCGGCGAGGTGGCGGTCTTCGTCTTCTTCGGACTCGTCGCCACCGTGGGGAGCCGTCTCGTCCACGACCGGACGGCGGGGCCGGCCGCGTGGTGGCTGGGTGCGGCCATGGGGTGTCTGGCCGCGGCCATCCTGGTGGCGAACAACCTCCGGGACCGCCCCACCGATGCTTCGGTGGGGAAGCGGACGCTGGCGGTCGTGTTGGGCGACAGCCGGAGCCGGAGGCTCTACGCGGGACTCCTGGCCGGGGCCTTCGGCATCATCGCCGGGTGTGCCCTGATCGGCGTCTCGCCCCGGCCGAGTGGGTTGGCAGTATTGGTTGCTCCGCTCGCTTGGCGGCTGGCGAACACGGCAAGGCGGGCATCGGAGCCACGAGACTTCCTCCCGCTTCTCGGCGGTACGGCCCGGCTGCAGCTGGTGGTCGGCGTGCTCCTCGCCCTCGGCGCGGCGCTCACGGGATAGGAATCTGCCGGCCGGGGTCAGTTGCGGGCGTGGTGGTCGACCCCTTCGTAGATCGACAGGAACGTCTCCAACTCCGACCGCGTATCGTCGGTCAGCTCATCGAAGTAGAAGACCCGAGTCCACACCACGGCAGCCGCCCGATAACTGGTCCCGTCGTGGGAGATGTCCTCGTAGGGCGTCAGCATTCGCCGCTCGTCCTCTTCGGTCAGCGCCGCCAGCTCGGCGACCAGGTCATCGCATCCGTCAGGACAGTCATAGGCGAAGACCACGCCGCCGTCCTCGAGCGTGTGCACGAACAACTCTTCGGGCACCTGCTCGGTCTGGACGCCGGTGGGAAATCCTCCGCCCATGTGGGGGCCGGACGACGCTGGTCGAGAGTTGTAGGCGACGTGCTCCTGGGATAAGTCGACCAGGTGGAGGTTGCCCTGGTCGGGGAACTCCACGCCGGGCGGCTCCGGGTCGAGGAGGATCAACGCTGCGAAGGCCGCCACGACGACCGCGGCGATCGCAAAGGGCTTCCAGTTGATCGAGGCCCGCGGCGACGCGGCGGGTTCGGGTTTCTGAGGAACGCTGGTGCGCGCCATGGATGCTCCGGCTGGTCCGACGATCGTGCACCGGCAGGGTAGCGCTGCCGATCATCAACCGACAGGTGCCCGGTCGGACCCGGCCGAACGTCCGGGGCTGAAGCGACCATCACTCGAACAACCAACAGTCGAAAGAACGGACGATCTTTCGACGAGGCGCCGCCGAACCACCCGGGGTACCGGCCATACTCGTGGCTCGGAGGTAGAAACGTGCAAAGTTCTTGGATCTGTGACTTCGCCGACGGGGTGACCGACAAGCACCTGGTGGGCGGCAAGGGGGCGGGACTGGCCGCCATGACGGCGCTCGGCATGCGGATTCCACCCGGCTTCACGGTGACGACCGATGCGTGCCGGCACGTCATGGACACCGGCGTCATGCCCGATGACTTGTGGGATCAGGTCGATGCGGCGATGGAGCGGCTCGAAGCCTCCGTCGACCGGCACTTCGGCGGGTCCCCACCCCTCTTGGTGTCGGTTCGAAGCGGAGCAGCCGTCTCGATGCCGGGAATGATGGACACCGTCCTCAATCTGGGCATCAACGACGACGTACTCCCGCAACTCGTCGAATGGTCCGACGATCCGCATTTTGCGTACGACTCCTACCGGCGGTTCCTCCAGATGTACGCCGACGTCGTCCTCGACATCGACACCAAACCATTCCAGAAGGTCTTGGCGGCCGCCCGCGAGGCGCGGGGAGTCACCGACGACTCCAAGCTCACGGCCGACGACCTGGCGGGGGTGGTCGCCAGCTTCAAGCAGTTGGTGACCGACGGGGGCGGACAAGTGCCGATCGACCCCCGAGAACAGCTCCGACGCGCCATCGAGGCGGTGTTCCGGTCGTGGGACAACCCCCGAGCGCGGCACTACCGGAAGATCTCCAACATCGCCAACCATCTCGGGACGGCGGCCAACATCCAGATGATGGTCTTCGGGGATCTCGGTCAGGACTCGGGTACGGGCGTGTGCTTCACGAGGGATCCCTCGACCGGTGTGCGGACTCCGTACGGTGAGTACCTCCCGATGGCTCAGGGCGAAGATGTGGTGGCGGGCATCCGGGATCCTCTGTCGCTGGATGAACTCCGGCTGCGGCACGCCGACATCCACGCCGAGCTCCTCCAGATCATGCAGCATCTCGAGCGCGAGACCACCGACATGGCCGACATCGAGTTCACCGTGGAGCGGGGCACCCTGTGGATACTGCAGACTCGAGCCGCCAAGCGCACCGCCGCTGCCGCCGTCCGGGCCGCCGTGGAGATGGCCCATGAGGGTCTGATCGATCGCCGCACTGCCGTTGCGCGAGTCGAGCCTGCCCAGCTCGAGCAGCTCGAACGACCCCGAATCGCCGAGGGCGAGACCGTCGAGCCGATCGCCATGGGAGTCGCCGCCTCGCCGGGCGCCGCACAAGGCGAAGCGGTCTTCGATGCCGACCGTGCCGCCGAGGCCGCCGCCACAGGGCGCCGGGTGGTGCTGGTGAGAGCCGAGACGACGCCGGACGACATCCACGGCATGTCGGCCGCCGACGGGATCCTCACCAGCCAGGGTGGGAAGACGAGCCATGCAGCCGTCGTCGCTCGCGGGATGGGGAAACCGGCGGTGACCGCCGTCGCGGCGATGGTGGTGAACGACGAGGTCCGCGCCGCCCGCATCGGCGAACACATCGTACGAGAGGGTGACCCGGTCACGATCGACGGCACCACCGGGCGGCTGTATCTCGGCATGCTCGATGTCGTCGAGCCCGAACACACACCGGAGCTGGACGAGTTGCTCGAATGGGCCGACGAGATCCGAGTGTTAGGGGTCCGCGCCAATGCCGACACGCCGGAGGACGCCGCCAAGGCGCGCGCCTACGGCGCCCAGGGAATCGGACTGGCGCGCACCGAACACATGTTCATGGGCGAGCGCCTGGACATCGTCCAACGGATCATCCTCGCCGAGGACGACACCATCAGGAACGACGCGCTCGAGGACCTGCGACGCATGCAAACCGACGATTTCGAAGGTCTGCTCGAGGCAATGGACGGGCTGCCGGTGATCGTCCGGCTCCTCGACCCGCCGCTGCACGAGTTCCTTCCGTCGGTTCATGAACTCCAACAGAAGCAACTCACGCTCGCCAAGGCCGGGCAGTCGACGACCGATCTCGAGACGCTCCAGAAGAAAGTCGAACGGTGGGCGGAAGACAATCCAATGCTCGGGCTGCGCGGGGTCCGGCTCGGGATCATGCTGGAGCATCTCTACCGGCTCCAGGCCGAGGCGGCGATCACGGCGGTCATCCGGCGGATCGAGGCCGGGGGCAACCCCCGGCTCGAGATCATGATTCCGCTGGTGAGCACCACCGAGGAGCTTCGTCGCATCCGCACGATGATCGACGAGAAGATCACAGATGCCGGGCGGGAGACCGGCCACGAGCTTCACATCCCGGTTGGAACGATGATCGAGCTCCCCCGAGCGGCCCTGACCGCCGGGGAGATCGCCGAGGTCGCCGACTTCTTCTCGTTCGGAACCAACGACCTCACACAGATGACGTTCGGTCTCAGCCGGGACGATGCCGAAGGCGTGTTCCTGCGCGACTACATCGAACGAGGCATCCTGAGCTTCGACCCGTTCCAAACGCTCGACGTCGACGGTGTCGGCCGGCTCGTGCGCGTCGCCACCGAAGAGGGCCGGTCCGCCAATCCGGCGCTGACCGTGGGGGTGTGCGGCGAGCACGGGGGCGACCCAACCTCGATCGCGTTCTGTCGAACCGTGCCTGGACTCGACTACGTCTCGTGTTCACCACCGCGGGTTCATGTTGCCCGGCTGGCAGCCGCCCAAGCCGAGATACAGGTCGCCGAGTCCAGTCTCAGCTCCTGACGGATGCCACCAGCTCAGCTGCAGCCGTCCACGGGTCCTGCCGGCGAGCAACCACTGCATCGATGAGCTCGGCAGCCAGCGGTACGTCGCGCACTCGAGCAGCCAGCTGATCTCGAACTGCGGCCCGGACCAAGCGGGTGGCCCGGTCGGCGTCATCGCCCGGCGACCAGCGTTCCAGGATCGAGTCGACCTCCGCCCACAGGGTTCCAATGCCTTCGCCGGCGCTGGCGACCGTTTCGACCACCGGGATGGCCATGCCATGGGCATGTTTCGTCACCTGCGTGAGGTCGCGAACGAGCGCATCGGCGCCGGGAAGGTCTGATTTGTTGACCACATACACGTCGCCGATCTCGAGCACCCCGGCCTTGGCGACCTGAACCCCGTCACCGAAGCCGGGGGCCTGGACGACCAGCGTCACATGGGCGAGATCGACAATCTCCACCTCGCTCTGCCCGACCCCGACCGTCTCCACGATCACGGGATCGTGTCCAACCGCCAGCAACGTGGCCACCTGGGCGGTGGTCGAAGCCAGCCCGCCGAGGTGGCCCCGATTCGACATCGAGCGGACGAACACCTGCCGATCGTCGACGTGGCGCTGCATCCGGATCCGATCGCCGAGGATCGCACCGCCGGTGAAGGGGGATGCCGGATCGACCGCCACCACCGCCACGCGCCGATCGGCCCGTCGCAGGTGTTCCACCAGGGCATCGACCAGCGTGCTCTTCCCGGATCCGGGGGCACCCGTCACACCGATGATCCTGCCCGACGCAGCCGAAAAGGCGGCCATCACCAGGTCGGCCGCGCCGTCGCGACGATCCTCCACGGTCGAGATGGCCCGGGCCAGGGCTCGCCGATCACCGTGCTCCAGACGGGTGAAGACGGAGGCGACGTCGATGCCTTCACTCACGGTGCCTCCTCGCCGGTTGGGCGGTCGAGGCTACCGAACCGTGACACCGACGGGCGACCAGGAGACAGGCGACGGGCGGCCGACCACGGAGGGGATTCAGGCGGTGGCGTTGACCGTTTCGACTCCGGGAACGCGATCGCGCAAGATGCGTTCGATTCCCGCCTTGAGCGTCATCATCGACATGGGGCATCCACCGCAGGCGCCCACCATCTGGATGTTGACCTCCCCGCCCTCGACACCGGTGAGGATGATGTCCCCTCCATCCATCTGAATCGCAGGCCGGATGTACTCCAGCGTCTCTTCGAGCTTGGCGATGTCGATCGCTCCGGCCGGTTGGTCGGCCGAGCGCGACGGGCTCTTGATGCTGGCGATGGGAATCGAAGTCTCACTCATGTGCGCACCACACGGTACTCGCAGCGGGGGTCTGTTCTCACCGTGGGAAACACGGAGCACCGGGAAGACATTCCTGGATGGTGACCGAGACGGTCCTGCGGTCGAATCCATCCCCCGATCGAACCATCACGGTCACACGATCGACCTCGCCCGAGGCGATCGAAACCACTCGTCCGGCTTCGACCAGGTCCCAGGTGCGGAGCGTCGTCCATTCTCGCCCGATCCGAGCACCGACGAACAATCGTCCGGCGGCGTTGAGATCGACCATCACCACCCGGCCGGTGACGACGACACTCTCGATCTCCGGGGGAATTCCGAGACCCACCGGCGGCCACACCCGGATGCGTTCGCCGCTCGCCTCCATCCGCCACCCACCCAGCGCGTCGGTGGCGATCGTCGTACCGTCCACCGAGACCTCGACCGGACCGTCGGGAGCGACCAGCAAATCCGGCACCTCTTCTGCGATCGCCACCGTCAACTCTTCCGGTAGCCGGTCGGAGGCGTCGGCCGGCCGCAGGCCTCCGTAGAAGTGGGCGAGAATGTCGGGATAGTTGGCACCGCGTCCGCCCATCGCCTGCGCGCCGTACTGGCTCATCCCCACCAGGTGCCCCCACCCGGTGCCCTCGATGCGGTACAGGCGCACGGTTGGCGAGGGTCCGAGCACGGCGGGGAGAACCACATCGGTCGACGAGATGACGAAGCTCGGCGAGAGAATGGTCTGCGGATACCGCCGGTCGACATCGGGGCGCTCGACCGGCAACCGCTCCGGCATCGTCGCTTGGGCCGCCCGGTTCAGCGAAGTCCTCAGCTCCCAGGTGGGGACCACCGACGACCGTTCGGTTCCCTCGAAGGTGACCGTCCACGGACCCTCACCATCCTCGGTCACGGTGGTGGACACGTCGATCAGCTCGCCCTCGATCAATCCGGCCTCGAGCGCCAAGCGCTCCATCTCCCACCCCGTCACGACGAACGCCCATTCGACGAAGGGTGAATCCTCCCCGGGTGAATCGACCGCCGTCAGATACGGGACCGGCTCGGCGCCCGTGAAGATGTCCTCCACGGACCGGGTCCGCCCTCCGCTGGTGGAGCTGTAGAACGCCCGAGCCGGAAGACCGCGTTCATCGAGCAGGATCTGACCGCTGGTGCGCCGAACCGCATCGCTCCAGCGGTCCCCTTCCGGCCCCTCGACCAGGTCCACCCCGGCATAGACCTGGCATGCCGTGGTCGCACAGATGTCGTACCCATATCGCCGGCCGTCGGCCGTTCGCCCGTCCGCCAGGGTGCGAGCCAGATAGGTTCTCGCCGCCACCGCCTGAGCCGCCAGGGCTTCGGCCTCCCAGGAGAAGGGGACCTCGGCGATCCCGAGCAGGTAGTCGTCCACCGCCAGGCGTTCGACCGCCGCCAGACCGGTGTCGTGACCCGTCACCGTCACCACGCCCCGCAACCCCACGCCACCGACGTCGAGGCGGGTGCCGGCAGCCGGAACGATCTCGACGGTGTCGGCGATCACCGACGGCTCCGAGTCGACGGTCGGAGAGGTCGAGCCCACCGTGGCAGCCGGGCCGGGCAGGCCGGACCCGGCGAGCGCCATGGACAGGGTCCCGGCCACGGCGCAGGCGATCACCACCGCCGATCGGCGGGTCGTGCGGATCACCTCACTCCTCGTTCCGGCCGACCTCGGCTCCCAGAGACCGCAGCCGGCCGACGAAGTCCTCGTACCCTCGATCGATGTGCTCGGCGTCACCGATCACGCTCCGACCGTCGGCCCGCAGACCGGCGAGCACCAGTGCGGCGCCGGCCCGGATGTCGTGTGCGAGGACCGGAGCCCCGCTGAGGTTGTCCACCCCCCGGATCACGGCATGCTGCCACTCCGTGGTGATATCGGCGCCCATCCGCATCAACTCTCCCACGTATCGGAAGCGTGCGTCGTACAGGTTCTCGGTGATGACCGAGGTCCCGTCCGCCACACTCAGATAGGCGACCATCTGCGGGTGCATGTCGGTGTGAAAGCCCGGATAGGGCAAGGTGGCGAAGTCCACCGCGGTCGGGCGCTCCGGGCCCGACACCCGCAACCATCCCTCACCACGCTCCACCGTGCAGCCCGACTCCTCCAGCTTCAACAACTCCATCCGGAGATGATTCGGTTGACAGCCCGTGATCGTCACATCGCCTCCGGTGATGGCGCCGGCGACGGCGTAGGTTCCGGCCTCCAACCGGTCGGCGATGACGGCATGCTCCACCGGCTGCAGTGCTTCCACGCCGACCACGCGGATGATGGCGGTGCCGGCACCATCGACCTGTGCGCCCATCGCGCCGAGCATGGCGGCCAGATCTTCGATCTCCGGCTCACGGGCCGCGTTGACGATCACCGTTTCACCGGCCGCCCGGGTGGCTGCCAGGAGCAGATTCTCGGTCGCGCCCATGCTCGGGAACGGAAGCTCGATCTCGGCCCCCCGCAGCCTGCCCTCCACCTTTCCTCGCAACACCCCGTGAACCAACTCGAACTCGGCGCCCATCTGTTCGAGGCCTCCCAGATGCATGTCGATCGGCCGCGCTCCGAGATCGTCGCCTCCGGGGAGCGCCACTCGAGCCTCGCCGCACCGGGCGAGAAGCGGACCCAAGATCACGATCGAGGCGCGCATCGCCCGCACCAGCTCGATCGGGGCCTCCGGCACGAGCTCGTCGGGGATGACGATCGACAGTCCATGGTCTGCGGCCGAGCAATGGGCGCCGGTGTGCCGCAACACGTCGCCCATCAGGTCGACGTCGGCGATACCGGGTACATTCGAGAGCTGATGACGTCCCGGGGCGAGAAGGGTCGCCGCCATCTCCTTGAGGACGGCGTTCTTGGCGCCGAGCACCCCGACGGTCCCTCGGAGGACGTGACCTCCCTCCACGACGATCTGACTCATCCCCCCGAATTGTATGGTGATCGCAGCTGCATCCGGTTGGCGTACCATGTGGCCCGCAATCCACTCGGCCCCGTCGTCCAGTGGTCTAGGACGCCGGCCTTTCAAGCCGGAAACGCCGGTTCGAACCCGGTCGGGGCTGCCAACACCTTGCGACAAGCCAGGGCCATCCGGCTGGGACATCGGGCTGGGACATCCGGCTGGGACATCCGGCTGGGACATCCGGCTGGGACATCCGGCTGGGCTCACGCCGGAATCGCCGATCCGTCACCGAGGAGTGCGATGCCCGTCGATGGATACAACGTGATCACCGCGACGTTGGCGCTCGCCGCGCTGGCGATCGGTGGTGCCGTGCTCGTTCCGTCGATCCGGGCACGGTTCGAGCGGTCGACCATGCTCGGTGTGGCCTTGGCGATCGCGGTCGTCGCCACGCTGGGAAGTCTCACCTACTCGGGGTATTTCGGTTACGAGCCATGTCGATTGTGTTGGTATCAGCGAATCGCCATGTACCCGCTGGTGTGGCTGCTGGCCGTCGGGTTGCGACGACGCGATTCCGGACTGCACCTCACGGTGGGACCATTGGCCCTGGCCGGGCTCGGAGTGAGCATCTATCACTATGCCCTCCAGACCTTCCCGTCGTTGGAGGGCACCGCATCCTGTTCGGTGGCGGCGCCTTGCGCGGTTCGGTGGGTCTCGCAATTCGGGTTCGTCTCGATCCCATTCATGGCGGCATGTGGCTTCCTGGCCATCGCCGCACTGACCTACTCCGCTCACAGATCGGAAGCACGATGAAACGCACACCCGTCATCCTCATTGCGATGTTGGTGGCTTTGGCCGCCTGTGACTCCGGTACCACCACCACCGACGACGCTCTCACGTTCGGTGCGCCGATGATCACCGGTGATCCGCTACCGCTGTTCGGCGAACCAGAGCAACCGAATGCGCCTGCGCCGGGAATCGCCGGACAGAACTTCGCAGGGAACGACGTCACCTTCGTGCCGGGCGAGGAGCCGACCGTGCTGGTGTTCCTGGCCCACTGGTGCAATCACTGTCAGGCCGAGCTTCCCCGCCTGGTGAGTTGGCTGGAGGAGAACCCACAGGAGGATGTCGCCATCTACGCCATCGCCACGTCGATCAATGCCGGCCAGCCGAACTTTCCGCCTTCGGCGTGGATGGAGCGAGAGGGTTGGTCGCACGAGGTCATCGTCGACAACGAGGAGAGCATGATCGCTCAGAGCTACGGTCTCTCGGCTTTCCCGTTCTGGGCGGTCGTCGGTGCCGACGGCAACTTGGTGGGACGCGCCGAAGGCGGGGTCGGCGAGGACGGCTTCGCGGCGCTCTTCGCCGCAGCGCAGAACGGCTGACGGTCCTCGGCCTCAGGCCCGCTCGAGGGCTTTCACCTTCTCGAGACGGCGGACGTGACGCTCCTCCCGAGAGAACGACGCGCCCAGGAAGGCATCGACGAGCTCATCGGCCACTGCGCGGCCGATGACCCGGCTACCCAGACAGAGGACATTCACATCGTCGTGTTCTACGCACTGGTGGGCCGTGTACGTGTCGTGCGCCATCGCCGCCCGCACACCACGGATCTTGTTGGCGGCGACGCACGCACCGGCGCCCGACCCGCACACCACGATGCCGCGATCTGCCCGTCCGTCGATGACCGCCCGACCGACCGCGGCCGCAAAGTCGGGATAGTCGACCGAGTCCTGGTTGTGCGTGCCGAGATCGAAGACCGTGTGTCCGGTCTCGGCGAGTCTGCCGGCCAGGTGCTGTTTGAGGATGAAGCCGGCGTGATCCGCCCCGAGTGCGATGCGCATGTGTTTCTCAGGCTACCCGGCCCGCAGGCGCCGACGAGCACCATCGATGCGGGCGAGGGTCGAATCCCGTCCCAAAGCCGCCATCGACTCGAACAGCGGTGGACTGACCGATGAGCCGGTGACCGCCACCCGAAGCGGCTGGAATCCCTTCCTGGCCCCGACGCCCAACGTCTCCAGCATCAGCCTGAGGACCGATTCGATCGATTCCACATCGAAACGCTCCAGCGCTCCAAGTCGGGCGTGCGCCTCGTCCAGAACGTCTGCCACGCCCTCCTTGCCCATGACCTTGGCCCACGACTCGTCGTCGTAGACCAACTCGCCGACGAGCAGGAACGCCACCTGGTCGGGGATGTCGGTCAGGAGTTTGGTGCGCTCCTGCAACTCCGGAGCAATCGCCGCCACCCGCGTCCACTCCGCCTCGGTGGGCGTATGGCCCATCCGGTCGTGCACCGCCGTCCGCACGCACTCCAGGAAGTCGTCGACCGGCAGCGCCCGGATGTACTCGCCATTGATCCACGCGAGCTTGTCGGTGTCGAACACGGCCGGGTTCTTCGAAACGTCCGACAGCTCGAACGCCTCGACGGCCTCCTCGATCTCGAAGATCGTCCGATCCGAGCCGAGCGACCAGCCGAGCAGTGCCATGAAGTTCACCATCGCCTCGGGGAGATAGCCACCTTCCCGATAGGCGCGCAGACTGGTGTCCCCATGGCGCTTCGAGAGTTTCTTCCCGTCGGGCCCGAACAGCAGGGGGAGGTGGGCGTACGTCGGCTCGGTACCACCGAGCGCACGGGTCAGCAGGATGTGCTTGGGCGTCGATGACAGCAGGTCTTCGCCCCTCGCCACGTGGCTGATCCGATAGTCGACATCGTCGATCGTCGACGCCAGGTGATACGTGGGGTTGCCGTCGGAACGGAGGATCACGAAATCGTCGATGGATGGGGCATCGAAGGAGACCTCGCCCCGCACGAGATCCTCGAATGCGACCGACGTCCCCTGAGGCACCGAGAAGCGAATCGCCCCGGAGGTCGCCATCGCGTCGGGCCGGCGGATGTAGTGGTTGGGGTGCAGTTTCTCTGCCTGCGCCCGACGGCGCAGCTCGTCCAGTTCGTCGGGGCCACGATCGTCGTAGTAGGCGAGGCCCCGCTCCACGAGGTCGCCGGCCACCTCCCGGTACCGTTCGAACCGGTCCGACTGGCGATACGTGCCGTGCGGTCCCCCGACGTCGACGCCCTCGTCCCAGTCGAGACCCAGCCAGCGGAGGCCGTCCTTGATGTCCGATTCGAACCGAGTCTCCGAACGAGCGACGTCGGTGTCGTCGATCCGAAGAATGAACGTTCCATCGCAGTGCCGGGCGTAGAGCCAGTTGAACAGGGCGGCCCGGATGTTGCCCACGTGGACCGGACCGGTGGGGGATGGCGCGATTCGCAGCCGGACATCCGTCATCGTGAGACCACCCGGTTTCGCAGGACGCCGATCCCATCGATCTCCGCCTCGACGATGTCGCCTGGCAACACGGGACCCACGCCGGAGGGCGTACCGGTGAGAATGACGTCGCCGGGAAGCAACGTCATCACCGCGGTCACGAACTCGAAGATCTCGGCGACACCGAAGATCATGTCGGAGGTGAACCCGGCCTGCCGGACCTCGCCGTCGACCCGGCACACGACGGAGTTGCGCTCGAGTGGGTCGAACTCGGTCTCGATGGCGGGTCCGAGCGGACAGAAGGTGTCGAAACCCTTGCCACGCGTCCATTGGCCGTCATGTCGCTGCAGATCACGGGCAGTGATGTCGTTTCCGATCGTGTAGCCGAAGATGTGCGAGCCCGCGTCTTCGGCCTTGACCGACTTGGAGACCTTCCCGACCACCACCGCCAGCTCCGCCTCGTGGTGCACGTCTGCCGACGCCGTGGGGTAGACGATCGAAGCGTCGGGGCCGACCACCGATGTGGCCGGCTTGAGGAAGATGATCGGGTTCTCGGGCAGCGGTTCCGACTTCCATCCCAGTGCCTGATCCATCTCCTCGATGTGGTCGGTGTAGTTCTTGCCGACACACACCACCTTGGACGGCAGCACCGGGGACAACAACTGCACCACCTCCCAGGGCAGCACCGTCTCGGTCGGCTCCCAGGCCACGAACGGCGACCCCTGGTACACCGTCACACCGGCCGCCTCGGCGAGTCCGTAGGCGATGTCGTCCCCCGCCTTGAATCTGACGATCTTCACGGCGTTTCAGCTCAGCCGTGACCGGATGACGTCCGGTTCCAACGCGAGCAGCTCGGGATCGACGTCTTCGACCGCCGAACGACCCTTCGATCGCTCGTGGGGAACGGACGCAACCCACCGCTCCGCCCGTTCTCGGATGTGATCGGGGATCCCATCTCCCACGCCCGCCAACAGCTTGGCGACTTCCAAGTCCTGCACGATGGGCGCCCGGCCGAACCGAGCCGCTCGTGCGGTCATGAGCGCGGCGAGCACCGCCTCCATGTCGGGGTCGAGGCCTGGTTCGAAGTGCCGGATGAGCCGAAGCCCGTATCCGGCATCGGGCCCCGGCGTCCCGAACCCGGGTCCCGATGGCATCTCTTCGGGGCGGGTGATCACGCCCGGCCGGTCGTCCGGGCCGAGCCGAGCGGGCGCCGGCTGCGGCGTCGGCCGGGGCCGGTCGGATGGGTCGACCTGGATGTTCGGTTGCTGTGCCACCCTCGGTTCCTCCTGCGCGTGAGTCACCATGATGCCCCGGCGGGGCGTCCCGGGCGAACCGGTGTCGTCGCTTGGCCGCCGTTCGACCGGCGAGGAGTACCCTCGCCCGACAGTGTCCCGCTCTTGGCGCCGATTCTTCGCATCCTGGTTCGGAACCGGGCTGATCCTCGGGCGGCTGCGAGGGAGCGATGACGGGGCGGGCACGGTGGCGGGCGTGGTGACGTTGGTCGCCGTGCTCTGGTGGTCGCCGGGCTCCTGGTGGGTCACCGCCGGCCTGGCCGCGATCGTGACCGGGGCCTCGGTGTGGTCGACCCATGGACTCCACCCCGACGATGGGGATCCGGGCTGGGTGGTGATCGACGAGGCGGCCGGAACGCTCCTCTCGGTGATCGGTCTGTCGACGGTCCCGGCGATCGCCGGTTTCGTCGTGTTTCGAATCGCCGATATCGCCAAGTCGTGGTTCCCCGGCGTGGCGGCCGCCGAGCGGCTTCCGGGCGGCGTGGGGATCACCGCCGACGACCTGGTCGCCGGACTGTACGGATTGACGGCCGGATGGGCGGTCCAGTCGCTGATCGGCTGACGGGTTCAGCCCAACTCGAGGTACGTGGCGTCGACGATGCCGTCCAGCTTTCGAACCCCGTCGAGCTGTTCCGCGGAGAGCGGTTGGTCGAGGTTCAACCCCATCAGCGCCGAGGCTCGATCTGCCCGCGAACGCCCCACCACCATGTTGGCGATATTCACCTCTTCGGAACCGATGAAGCTCCCGAGCCGGCCGATCACCCCCGGTCGATCGTCGTTCCGCACCACCAGCACGTGCGGCGAGAACGGCAACTCCACATCGTGTCCGAGTACCTCCACCAGCATCGGCCCCTTGCGAGAGTTGGTTCCGGCAAGGGTGACCGTCCGGCCCGCCACGTCTGCCTCCAGTCCGAGCACCGTGAGGTAGTCGGGCTCGATCTCGGTGGCGGTGGTCTCCACGGTGAGACCACTCCGACGGGCGATCTCCGGTGCATTGACATAGGTGACCGGTTCGGTGTGGACGGCCGAGAAGATCCCTCTGAGCAGCGCCAGCCGAAGCGACGTGACGTCGTGCCGGGCGAGCCTGCCCTCGGCGCGGAGGGTGAGGCGATCCGGAAGGCTGCCCGCCAAGCCGATGAACGCTCGACCGATGAGTTCGGCCAGCTGATGGTGGCTCCGGACGACGTCGGACACCTCCCGACCCAGGTCGAGATTGACGGCCGTCAACACCAGCTCACCCCGGAGCGCCGCCAGAACCGCGGCGGCGGTGTCGGTGCCCGCCTTGTCCTGGGCTTCTGCCGTCGATGCGGCCAGATGGGGCGTCACGACCACTTCCGGCAACTCGAAGAGCGGGCTGGACGTGACCGGCTCGCTCTCGAACACGTCCAGTGCGGCGCCACCGATCCGGCCCTCCCGGATCGCCTCGGCCAGCGCCGACTCGTCGACGATGCTGCCTCGGGCGGTGTTGACGATGCGAGCTCCCGGTGGCAGCTTGGCCAGGTTCTCCTTCCCCAGCAGGCCCACCGTCTCCTTGGTCTTCGGGAGATGGATGGTGATGAAGTCGGAGGCCTCGAGCACCGCGTCCAGCGGGGCGGGTTCGACGCCCATGCGACGCGCCTGCTCGGCGGATACGAATGGGTCGTAGGCCAGCACCTTCATGCCGAACGCCAGACACCGGCGGGCCACCAGCGTGCCGATCTTGCCCAAGCCGAGCACTCCGACGGTCTTGCCGTGTAGCTCGACTCCCTGAAACCGAGACCGATCCCAGTCGCCGGCGGTCAGCGATGCGTGGGCCCGCGGCACCTCGCGGGCCTGGGCGAGCAACAGAGCCATGGCATGCTCGGCGGCGGAGATCGAGTTGGCGTGCGGGGCGTTCACGACCAAGACCCCCCTTCCGGTGGCTGCCTCCAGATCGACGTTGTCGACCCCAATCCCGGCACGTCCGATGACCCGCAACGACGGTGCGGCTTCGATCAGCGACCGGTCCACTACGGTGGCAGATCGAACGATCAGCGCCTCCGCGGCGGCCAGTCGGTCCATCAGCTCCGCCCGAGTCGACCCCACCGCCACGTCGACCGAGCACTCCTCGGCCAGCATCGACACCCCGGCGTCGGCGATGCTCTCGGCGATCACCACCCTCGGGCGGGTGATGCCCACGGTTGCTGCGTCCATCGTGTCTTCCCTCGTTCCCTCCGGCGCGAACCCCCATTCTGCAACCGGCTCCCGGCGGCGCCAAGACGCCGATCCGCCAAATGCCGATCGGATAGCCTGCGGGGCACAGAAGACGAGGAGTCACATGTCTTGGAACCCGCAGCGGATCGTGGCGGCGGTGGATGGTTCGCCCCAGAGCGTCCATGGAGCACAGCTGGCGGTGGACATCGCCCGGAAGAACGCCGGCCGGGTCACCCTCGTCACCGTGGTCCGCCCTCCGGAGGGTTGGTGGGGGCTGGCCGGTTCGCCTCCCACACCGCAGGCGATGGCGGACGCCGTTTTGGCCGGCCGTCGGGAAGTGCTCGATGCGACGCTCTCGAACCTCGTCGCCGATGGTGTCGAGGTCGACACGGTCGAGGAGGTCGGCGACCCGGCCGGCATGATCCTGGCGCTGTGTGAGTCGGCGTCCGCCGACCTGCTGGTGGTCGGGCGCCGGGGCGCCGGCCTGGTGGAGCGAATGATGATGGGTTCGGTCTCCGATCGGATCGCCCACGAGGCGCCGTGCCCGGTGGTGATCGTCCCCTGAGGCGGCAGTGGCCGATCCGGCTCAGCCGAAGGCGGGGATGACCTCCCGGCCGAACAGCTCCAAGCCCGATGGGTCGATCGCCACCATCGGAAAGTACACGATGGCGTAGGCCATCCCCGCCGCCGCCCACGGCCGGAGCTTCTCGACGAGCTGTTCGGGGGTTCCCGACATCTCTCGGAACAGATCGGCCGCCGCCCGTCCCCGCTCCTCGCCGATCTCACCGATGGCGAAAGACTCGAATCGGCGGAGTTGGTCCTCGACGTGGGCCTCGCTCTCGCCGCAGATGACATTGAGGTTGGTGGAGCGGGTGATCTCGTCCACGTCACGACCGATCTCCCGGCAGTGTCCGGCCAGTACCTCCGACTTGTGGGCGAAGGCCTCGACCGAACCGTTCCCGAAGTTGGTGTAGTCGGCATGCCGGGCGGCGATGGCGAGGGTGATCTTCTCGCCACCTCCGGCAATCCACAGCGGGACGTGCGGGTCCTGGACCGGTTTGGGCTGACAGATCGCCCCTTCCAGGCGGTAATGCTCGCCGTGAAACACGACCTCGTCCTCGGTCCACATCCGCCGCATGATCTCGACGGCCTCGCGGAGCTGGCCCAGTCGAACGGAAGCCTTGGGGAACGGGTAGCCGTATCCCAGATACTCGTGTTCGTACCAGCCGCCCCCGATTCCCATCTCCAGGCGTCCTTCCGAGATCACATCGATCGAGGCGGCCACCTTCGCCAGGTAGGCGGGTGGACGGTAGGAGTTGCAGGTACACATCTGACCCAACCGCACCGAGTTGGTGGAGACCGCCAATGCCGCCATCAGCGTCCAGGCCTCATAAGTCACTTCCTGTGATGGGACCGGCGTGGTGTGGAAGTGGTCGTAGACCCACGCACTGGTGAATCCGCTCTCTTCGATGGTGCCGGCAACCCCGGCCATCACCTCCCAATGTCGGGCCTTCTCGACGCCGACCAGGTCGAAACGCCATCCTTGGGGTACGAATGCTCCGAAATCCATGACCTGAGCGTACGGCACCGACGTATCTGTCGGCCATGCCGAGCGTCTCTTGGGCAGAAGGGAACCTGGAGGATGTGATGGAACAGCGACCACGACCGACCTTCGAGATCGGAGTTCCTCCGATGGACCGGGGCGAGACGCCCGGGCTCTCGCCGACCAACACGACCAACCGGCTCCTCATCAAGACCCACGTCGAACGGAAGAAGGACAACAAGCCCACTGCGGCCTCGATGCGAGAGCTGAACCAGGCGCTCCAATCGACCATCGGTGTCGAGGTGGCCCACTCGTCGGAGTACGCCGGGTCGGAGTCGGGCCTTCAGGAGGCGATGCGGGATGTCGCCGGCTCCACCGCAGTGATGCTCGACGAGGTGGGCGTGGCGATCGTCGAGGCCCAGGAAGACCGCGAGCACAGTCTCGCCGTGGTTGCCGCCGAGGGCACGACCCCCATCCGAATGATGGAACGCGAGCGAGTCGTCTGGGTGTGCACCGACTACCTGCAAGGCTATCGCGACGGAGTCGATGGGCTGGCCGAAGCGCTCCGGGCCAACGTCCCGGGAATCGGCCGCGCCGTCGGCGTCCGCGCGCTTCCACGCGGTCCTTTCGAGGACACCGCCACCCACACGTGGGGTCTGCAGGCGGTTGGAGCAGACGCTGCCTCGAACGAAGGGGCGGGCGCCCGGGTGGCGGTGCTCGACACCGGGGTCGACCGCGAGCATCCGGACCTGGCGGCGGCGGTGGCCTCCACCGCTTCGTTCGTCGTCGGCGAAGGTCCCCATGACGGTCACGGCCACGGCACCCACTGCGCGGGCACGGTCGCCGGGCGAGACGCCCCGGTCGGGGTTCCCCGCTTCGGGGTGGCGTCGGCGGCGTCTCTGTACTGCGGGAAGGTCCTCGGCGACAACGGTCGGGGGAGCGACGGCACGATTCTGGCCGGTATCGAATGGGCACTCGAGAACGGATGCCACATCGTCTCGATGTCGCTCGGCGCATCACTCCCCGACGGCACACCGCACTCGGCCATCTTCGAGGAAGTGGCCAGAGAGGCGCTGGCGGCGGGGACCGTGATCGTGGCGGCGGCCGGAAACGACAGCCGGCGTCCGGACTCCGTCCGCTCGATCAGCCATCCGGCCAATTGCCCGACCATCGTGGCGGTGGGAGCGATCGACCGGACGCTCGACATCGCCTGGTTCTCGAACTCCGGCCGGGTGGGGGTGGACCACGTCGCCGTGGGTGGGCCCGGCGTGGACGTGCTCTCCTCGGTGCCCGGCGGCGGGCACGCCTCGTACAGCGGAACATCGATGGCCACGCCCCACGTGGCCGGCGTCGCCGCCGTCCTCCAGGGGCGTGAGCAGTTCAGCGGCGGAGATCTCGTGGCCCGGCTGCTGCTGGAAGCCTCCGGCCTGGAACTCCCCTCCGTCGATGTCGGCCTCGGCCTCGCCCACATCCCCGCCACCTGATCCCCACCGGGCTTTTTATGACCCAAACCGACCGGAGAACGTACCGTTCCGGTCGCGAGAAGCCGGGACGGTGGCACTTCGGCCCGGCAACCCGTCAACCGACCGGACCTCGTACACTGGGGGTGTGACGACCGACCGTCCCGCCCCCCGCCACCGAGTGTCTGTGAACGTCCGCCTGTCGGAGGTCTCCGACGACGTCATCCGGCGGGTTCGCCAGGCAGGTCTGGACGTCACCGCCACGCTCGATCGCATTCGCATCGCCTCGGGCACGATCGACTCCGATCGCCTCTCGGCGTTGGAGTCCACCAGCGGCGTGGAGCTGGTGGAGGTAGCTCGCGAAGTCCACGCACTCGACGATCTTCCTCCGCAGCTCTCCTCGGGTTCCGACGGCTCGAGCATCGAACGCTGACCACTCCCCCGGATCGATGCCAGTTCCGCCGCTCGTCGCCGTCCCGCTCAAGCCGTTCACGAAGTCGAAGGAGCGGTTGGCAACCGCCTTCGACCCCGACATCCGGGCGACATTGAGTCGTGAGATGGCGGTTCGAGTCATCGAGACGATCGACCGCAGCGGTGCCACCCCGCTGACCGTCGTCTCCGATCGCGACACGCAACGATGGGCGGACCGGATCGGAGTCCGATCGGTGCCAGACGGTGGTGCCGGCCTCGATGCGGCCGCCCACGTCGCCGCGCAGAAGGCGACGAGCGCCGGCGTCCCCTGGGCGATCTGTCACGCCGACCTTCCGCTGCTCACCGTCGCCGACGTCGAAGCGGGTCTCGACGCGCTCGACTCCGGCAGGCCGGTGCTCGCCCCCTCATCGGACGGCGGAACCAGCCTGCTCGGCTGGCACGGCCGGGTCCGGTTCTCCTACGGACCGGGCAGCTTCCATCGGCACCTCCGATCGCTGTCCCGCTTCGATCCGGTCGTCCTGGTTCGCACCGGCTACCTCCTCGACATCGATCAGCCCGACGACATCGAGGCGGCAGGTCGCCATCCGCGCGGGCGCTGGTTGACAACCATGTTCCACCGGGCGCACGCCTCATGACCGCCAATCCATATGCCGAGGCTCGTGACCGGCCCGCAGCTTTGGATGCGCCGGCCAGTGCGCTCACGGTGGCCGCTCACCCCGACGACGCCGAGTTCGGAGCCGGCGGCACGCTCGCCGCATGGGCGGATGCCGGATGCGAGATCTCGATGCTCATCCTCACCGACGGCAGCAAAGGAACCTGGGACTCGGCCATCTCGCCCGAGGAACTCGCCAGGGCTCGCCAGGACGAGCAGCGACGGGCCGCGCAGGTGCTGGGTGTCCGTGGTGAGATCGTGTTCGGCGACCATGTCGATGGCGAGCTGACCCACTCCCGGGAGTTGCAGGCCGAGGTGGCGCATTGGATCCGCTCCCTTCGCCCGGAGGTGGTGCTCGGGTTCGATCCGTGGAAGCGCTACATGATCCACCCCGATCACCGTGCGGCCGGCTGGGCGCTGATCGATGGCGTGGTCGCCGCCCGCGACCACCTCTTCTTCCCCGAGCAGCTCGTCGGCGGGATCACCAAACACCGACCGGAAGCGGTTCTCCTCTTCGCGGCCGACGAGCCCGACCATCACGTCGACATCGCACCGACCTTCGATCGCAAAGTCGAGGCCCTACTCTGTCACTCCAGCCAGTCGCAAACGACCATGCTGGGCGCCCACACGGGGGAGGGACGCGAACGGTTCGCCGCCGGGCTCCGGAAGTGGGCCGAGGACATGGGTCGAGACGTCGGGATCGAACTGGCCGAGGCCTTCAAACTGATTCGACCGTGAACCACCGACGACCGCTGGGCATCGAGCGACTCCAGCGGCCGCGTGTTCAAGCGTCCAGCACGGCCCGGTAGCCGTCGGCAGTGGCTGCATCGAATGCCACGAGGGTGATGGTGAGGTGGTCGTCGGCGCCGATCGAGCGGAGGGTGGCGACGGCGATCCGGGCCGCCTCGGCTTTCGGATACCCGTACACACCGGTCGAGATGGCGGGGAAGGCGATGGTCCGGGCTCCGACCTCGCTCGCCTCGGAGACCGCCCGCCGGTAGCACGACGCCAAGAGCTCCGGCTCGCCCGATTGGCCACCGCGCCACACGGGGCCCACCGTGTGGATCACCCAGGTGGCCGGGAGGGAGAAGCCGGGAGTGGTCTTGGCATCACCGGTGGCGCATCCCCCCAGCTCCCGGCATGCCTCCAGCAAGCGAGGTCCGGCCGCACGGTGGATGGCTCCGTCGACTCCCCCACCTCCCAGCAGCGACGAGTTGGCGGCGTTGACGATGGCATCGACCTCGAGGGTGGTGATGTCGCCCTGCCAGACCCGGATGTCCACGACGTCAGACCATCACCGGGAGGTCGATCGCCTGTGACAGCTGCGCCAGTCGCTCACGGTTGACCTTGTGATACACCCACCGACCGCGCCGCTCCGACGTGATGAGTCCTGCATCCCGCAGCACCTTGAGGTGGTGACTGACGGTGGGTTGGCTGAGCCCCAACGGCTCGGTGAGGTCACAGACGCACACCTCGCCGGTGCGGGTCAGCATGGAGATGATCCGTAGACGGGCAGGTTCGGCCAGCGCCTTCAGCATGCTCGCCAGCGACTCGGCGTCGTCGGCCGTCAGGGTGGGTGTCAGGGACGGGCAGCATTCCTCCATGACGACATATTGACAGATGTCGATATGTCTGGCAATGTCGTCATATCGATGTACGTCGATATGAACGATCTGGCTCCACCGCCAGACCCGCCACCCAAAGGAGCAACCGTGAGCCGTGTTCAGCTCGCCATCAACGTCAGCGATCTCGAGCGATCCATCGACTTCTACTCCAGAACGTTCGGCACCTCACCCGCCAAGGTCCGCGACGGCTATGCCAACTTCGCGATCGTCGATCCCCCCCTCAAGCTGGTGCTCATCGAGTCGCCATCGGCCGGCGCCACGACGCTGAACCACCTCGGCGTCGAGGTCGAGAGCACCGACGAGGTGGTCGAGGCGACGCGTCGCTTCCAGGCAGTCGGGGATCCGACCCGGATCGAGGAGGGTGTCGAGTGCTGCTACGCCCGACAGGACAAGGTGTGGGTGGCGGATCCCGATGGAGCGGAGTGGGAGTTCTACACCGTCCTCGGCGACTCGCCGCAACTGGCGTCATCCACGTGTTGCGATGACGACACCGAGACCGCCTGCTGCTGACTCAGCCTTTCCGACAGACCAGGAATCGAGGACGGCCCGCCAGGTCGTCCTCGATTCGCCATCGTCGAAAGTGGCGCTCTGCAGTTCGACCGAGCACCGGCGCTTGCGTCTCACCGATCTCGCACACCAAGACCCCATCCGGGCCGAGCCATGGCGACGCCCCCTCCAGCACCCGGCCGAGCACCTCGATACCGGTCTCGCCGGCCACCAACGCGATCCTCGGCTCGCGCCGAACGTCCTCCGGGAGCGTCTCCCACTCCGATTCGGACACGTACGGCGGGTTGGACACGATCAGGTCGACGGTCCCGGCGACATCCGCCGGCAGCGCCTCATAGAGGTCGCCGTGAACCAACTCGATGCCGGGCGCCAGTCGGCCGGTGTTGACGGAGGCGACATCCAGCGCATCCGCGGAGATGTCCGTCGCCAGGACCCGGGCATTCGGGAAACGGCATGACAGTGCGATCGCCAGCGCTCCGGAGCCGGTCCCGACGTCGACGATCACCGAAGGTGTCGACACCGACGAGACCGCCAATTCCCAGAGCTGTTCGGTTTCGGGGCGCGGCACCAGCACCCGTTCGTCCACCGTGAGCGTGTGGTGGACGAACGGTGCGGTTCCTTCCAGATACTGGAGAGGCGTTCCGGATCGTCGCGCATCGACGAGGCGGCGGAACGTGGCCTCGTCGGGGGCAACCGCCTCCAGCCGGCGCAGTTCGTGGGCCGGGAGGTGGCTCAAGACCGACTCCGCGAGACCGATGAATCAGACATGGGCTCCGTCCGCATCCTGATCGCCGACGACTCCGCAGCGGTTCGCTTGCTCGTCAAGCGAGCCTTCGAGGGAATTGGATGGGAGGTCGTGCCATTCCAGAACGGGTACGAGGCATACGAGGCCGGCCTGGACGGTGGCTTCGACCTGGCCTTCGTCGACCACTTCATGCCCGGGATGCTCGGAGCGGAGATCCTCCAGGGGTGGCGCGACGAAGACGTGGACATACCCGTCATCATGCTCTCCGGTCTCGACAACGAGGACATGATCGTCACCTGTCTGGAGCTCGGCGCGCGGGATTTCATCCGCAAGCCGTTCAACTCGCGAGAACTGGAGATCCGGGCTCGGCTGCATCTCCGTCTCGGGACGTCGGCCGGCTGACCATTCAGGTACGAAGCGCGGCGTCCGCTTCGGCGTTCACCACGATGCGGATGTTCTGGCCGGGTGCCAGCAGTCTCAGCAGGCCGAGATCCATCACCCGTTCCAGCGAGACCCTCACCGATGCATTGCCATTGAACAGCTGGACCGCCGGTGGGGCAGAGAGGTCGGACCCGCCCGGTTGGGCGGCGATGGCCCGAAGCGCACCCTCGTGGGCGAGCGCATAGTCCAGCAACACGTCGCCACTGGTGCGGTAGCCGTCGACGTCGATACCGGACGAAGCGGCCACCGCGGCGGCGTCGGCGATCCCGGCCAGCTCGCGGTGTTCCGCCAGCGCCCGCCAGAGGTCGACGCTGATGGCACCCACCATGAACAGTGTCAGGGCGAGACCCAAGGTCCACAGCGTGGTGCTCCCCCGCTCCCGCCGGTCCGATAGGTCGGCTCGGGTGCCTTCAGCCGGCATCGGGGAGGCTCCGGTAGAGGTCGACGGGTGCTTCATGTCGGAACGTCACCGACACGCCTCCCACCGAGGTGTTCCAAAAACCGAGGTTGATCAACGGGACGACCACCGCTACCTCGGCCTCGACCATGTCACGGGCTCCGGGTTCGCCCTCGGCCGCCGCCGGAAGCAACTCGGCGGGGCAGGCGGTCGCTCCACCGGGCAAGGGGGCAGGTCCGGCATCGCAGAGCCCGATGCTCACCTCTCCCACCGGGATGTCATGGTTGGTGGCCATCGCCGTGATCTGGGCGATCGCTGCCGCCGAATCTCCGCCCGAGATCACGACGGCCCGGGCAGCCTCGGCGGCGGCGAGCCGGGCAAAGGTCCGGCGTTCGAGCGCCGGCCCGAACGACAGCACGGCCAGCGCCACGGGGATCATGAGCACCCCGATGCCGAGGGCGAGCTCGAGCGGCGCCGCCCCCCGTTCGCTCCGGCGGTCGGCGACGGCCATCAGAGGTCCTCCAGTGGCGCCCGAGCCTCACGGGTGAAGGAGAGCGTGGGAACCAGCGGCGCCCAGCCCACCAATTGGGCGTCGAGCGTGGCCACCACCCACTCTCCCTGGACCGTACATCTGCGGTTCACGCCGGTGATGGCTCCCCCATCGACGGCCGAGATCGACGAATCGATCCGAGCCAGACAGGCACCGATCGAGTCGATGGATCGAGCGCCCTGCCGAACACCCTCGTCGAGTCCGGCGGTCACCACCCCGAGGGCGTACTGCATGACGATGAAATTGGTGAGGATGGCGAAGAACAGCATCGCCAGCCCGGCCGCCGCCACCTGAGCGATGGTGACGAAGCCGGATTCAGTGCTCCTGGCTAGTTGATGCCGATCTGATTCCCGATCCAAGCCACGACGTTGACGCCCAGGGCTTGGAGCGCAGCCCAGATCACCACGAGCGCGGCGATCGCCAGCGCGGCGTTGCCGAGCAGCTCGGCCGTGTTCAGCCCCCGCTCGTCTTCTCGGATCCGATCCAGGGCCGCCATGATCTGCTGCACGCTCATCGGTGAACTCCCTCTCTCTTTCGTACCCACTCATTGCCACCCCAGAATCAAGCGTGGCAACGGCGCCCCGACGAACAACAGCATAACCGGGGCAAGGATGGCGATCGTGGGGATCAGCGAGGCCGCCCGACGTCTGGTGGCCGACCGGCGAATGGCCTCGCGGCGTCCCTCCCGCACGTCCTCGGACAGGGCGAGCAAGCCCTCGGCAAGGTCGACGCCCCGCTCCTCGGCAATGGCGAGAAGGCCATACGTGCGGGCGCAGTAGGGCTCGGGCGTCTGCTCGGCGATCCGGTGGAATGCCTCGGACGCACGAGCTCCGGCCCGGTGCATTCGCAGCGCGTCGCGAAGCTCTCCCACCACCTCTCCTCTCGCCCGCTCACAGAACTGCGACACCGCCTGGATCACGCCCCCACCGGATCGGGCCCGGACGGCCAGCAGTTGGTTGACGGTGTAGATCTCGATCCGCATCCGGTCTTGGCGTTCGGTGATCGCCCGCTCCAGTGCTCCTCGCTGGCGGGTGGCACCCACGATCAGGCCCAAGAACAGCATCGACACGGTGGTCCGAGCGTTGAGCCCGAGCAGCAAGGCCACCGCGGCACCACCGAGTGCCCACCCACCGATACTCACGAGCTGCCGGATCCGGTAGGCGGCGAGCCGATCCGGCTCGGCCAGCTCGGGGTACAAACCCGCCTGTCGAATCCGCCGGGCGAGCTCCTCATCTCCCCCCTGGTCGACGACTCTCCCAACGGCGCGCGCCATCGAAGCCAGAACCGGCCCGAACACCCCTCGAAGCGCTCCGGTCGGCAACCCGGTGAGCGCCCGGACGTCGGCACTTCCCCCCAGCGCGGTCCGCGAGCCGATGGCATACGGCCGCACTCGAGGTGCCAGCTTGGGCGTGGGTGGGAACACCAGACGCACCAATGCCGCCACCGCCAGCGCCGTGGCGAGGGACGCCCACACGAGCGGGCTCATCTCCGCACCTCCGCCAACACCCGCGCCGAGCCACCGAGGACCCTGGGTTCATCGGGATCGCGACCCAGCCGGGCGACGATGAACATGCCGAGACCGCTCAGGAGTGCACCGATGATGACGACGATCACCCCGCCGGTCGTCGTGTAGAACTCGCGGAAGTCGCCCTCCCGTGCGGTGATCGCCAGCAGGACGAACCACGGCAGGATGAAGACGGCCCGGGCGTTGATCTTCTGCTCCAGCGCCTGGGTCTGGATCTCCTCGAGCGTCCAGAGGTCCTTGACCGTCGCCTCGGCGAGGTCGCGGAGAATCTGCGGGATGAGATTGCCTCCCCGCTGGTGGGCGAGGATCAGCACCTCGATCACCCGGTCGCTGGTGGGATCCGCCAGCTCCTCTCGGACGACCTCCAGCGCCGGAACCAGGCCGAGCGTCCTCGCCAGATACGGCAGGCGGGCAAAGGCCAGGCGCAGCGGTGGCGGCCCCGACACCGCCAGGTTCTCCACGGCCCGCTGTAGGGAGACTCCGGAACTGATGGATGCCACGAGGTCCCGGAGCCCGTCCGGCCACGCCTGCTGGATCTCGGCCATCAGACGAGCTCGCCTGCGGGCGTAGAAGGCGCGCGGGAGGAACGCCACCAGGACGGCGGGACCGGCGGCCACCGCGGGGATTCCGGTCAGCCCCAGACAGATGACGAACGCCACCAGCCCGACTCCGAGGGACGCCAGCCAGAACTGCCTGGGCGTGAGGTCGAGACCCGCCTGAATCAACCACTGTTGGCGGCCGCTGACCTGAGGAACGGCTTGGATGGTGGGTCGATGCCGGGGAACCACTCCGGATACCAGGCCCACCGCCACGGCGGCCGCCACCGCCGACATCGTCGACGCAAGAAGCAGGAGCACCGGCGAGGAGTTCACGGCAGGCTCACCCGGCCTTCCAGGACGTCGACGATCGTCACGTCGCGGGGCAGCAGCTGGGAGAGCCGGTGCAGAAGTCGTTCCGGGGGTTGCGCTCCGGTCCACGCCAGGGGCGCCCCCATTCGCTCCCGCACGAAGATGGGCTCGGTCGAGAAGTCGTCGTGCAGGGAGGGAACCACCGCCAGGACTTCCCGAACCTGGCGCAGCATCGTCGACTCGCCTTCGCCGACCGCCTCGCGGTCGCAATGCACCACCACGTCGATCGAAGCCGAGAACACCTTGCGTACCACCGCTTCGGGAACGTTCTCTCCCGCCATCAAAGCGGCGTTGACGAGAGCCGCCAGAGCATCGGCTGCCGAGTTGGCATGGACGGTGCAGGCGAAGCCGGTCCCGGCATTGACCGCTCTGGTCAACTCGAACGCCTCGGCGCCCCGCACCTCGCCCACCACGATGCGGTCGGGGCGCATGGCCAGCACCACCTTGACCAGGTCCCGCAGTGAAACCTCACCGGTCCCGTCGAGGCCCGGTGGTCGAGCCTCGTAGAACGATCCGTGCACGATCGGCACATGCAACTCCCGGACCTCCTCACAGCACCGGATGCAGTGGGTGCCCGGAGCGGCGTTCAGCATCGCGGACAGCAACGAGGTCTTCCCTGCGCCCGGAGGACCGGAGATCATGACCGACGTGTTGGCCTGCATCATCAGCCACAGGAACGATGCGGCCGTCGGGGTGAGCGAGTCGAGCTCGACGAGCGATGACAAGCTCTCTTTGCGGAGGGCGTAGCGGCGGATGGTCACCGAGGTCTGGTCGGACACGGGCGGGATCACCGCCGTCAGCCGAGCGCTCCCGTCGAGGACGCGGGCTTGCACGATCGGGCTCGACGCATCGAGCCTTCGGTCGGTGGCGGCCAGCAGCCGGTCGACCACGTGCCGGTTCTCCTCGGCGGTGGTCGGTTCCTCCAGGCTGCGGAGACGGCCGGATCCGTCGATGAACGTCACTCGCGATCCCTCGATGAAGATCTCTTCGACGTCGGTGCGGTCGATCAACGAGGTCAGGGGTCCGTACTCCGACAACGACCGCACCACGCGATCGACCATGTCGTTGGGGTTGTTGAGAGCCCGACTCTCGCCGAGGTGGGCGAGCCGCTGATACTCGTCGACGGCCGTCATGACGATCTCCGCCACCCGCTCGCGGTCGGCGTTGCTGTCGATTCGCTCCGTCTCGACGAGCTGAAGCGCCCGCATGCGAATCCACTCGTAGGCGTTGGCGACCGTCATGACTCGACCACCGGCACGAAGCTCGCAGCCCAGCGATCGATCGCTTTCCGGAATCGACCCCGATCGACCACCGACCCCGACCACGCCGCCGACGACAGTCTCGAGTCTTCGGGCAGGAACACGAAGCTGGCGGGTTGGTACGTCCTGGTCACCTCTTGGAGGAGTTCGCCGCGCCGGAACCGGTCCGACGGGGCACGGTTGAGCATGATGTGCATCGATCGCTCCCGGTTCAGCGGCTGGGCCGTCGCAGTCCACTCCAGCAGCCGGGCGACGCCGACGGGCGAGGCCTGCCCGACCGCCACGACCATGTCGGCCAGACCCAGCGCCGTCCGGCTCATCGCCGAACGATCCAAGCCCTCCCCGAAAGCCGAAGGCTCGATGCGGCTGCCGACGTTGACGACGACATGCAGCCGGCTCAGCCCCAGCGTTCGAATGACGTCGGCCACTTGGCGTGATCGCACTTCGGCCCAGTCGGCCACGTTGGCGAGGCCGGGCAGGGCGACGAAACCACGGCCGTCGACCTGGTGCAGAACCCGGTCGAGCGAGCCGGTCCGATGCTCGAGCACATCGACGGCGGTGCGAATGTTCGGATGGAGCGGCAGACCCAGCCGCTGTGCCACCGATGGAGCGTTCTCGTCGCAATCGACGAGAACGGTCGGCCCTCTCCGTGCCAGCTGGGCCGCCAGGTGCACACCGACCTCCGTGGCGCCGACCCCTCCGCTCGGTCCCCCGACCGCGATGATGGCCGGCGTGGCCGATGGTGCCTCATCGCCGTGCTCCACCGGTTCGTCGACCCGCTCTTCGACCTTCTCGGCGATTCGCTGGTCCGACGCCACTCCCTTCGAGATCGAGAGGAACTCCTCCGGGGCGGCAGCGGCCTCGACCACATCGGCAACACCGCACTCCAGCAGCCGTTCCTTGCCGTCGGCGAACTCGCTCGGGTCGTAGACACCGACGACCCGGCGGCCGTCCTCGGACACCAAGTCCACCAGCCGGGGCGTGAGGAACGAGCAGATGTCGTCGATGAGCAGCACGTCGAACGCCTCGGCCAGTAGGTCCTCCGGACCCATGGCGGAGACCCGCACCCGAGCCCCACCGTGGTCGGCGAGAAAGTGGCGCAGGCGATCCGGCCACGTTCGGGCCGAGACAGCGATCGCCAGCTCGAGGTCACGCACCGGTCACGATCCTTGGGTGGTCGGGGCGGCAGATTCGGTCGGTTCGACGGGTGGGGCAACTTCACCCTCCTCCGCGACCGCTCCGTCGTCGGACGACTCCGCCGCGGGTTGCGGCAACTCCAACAGCTCGGGCACCGGAGCACCGGTCGCCCGGATCACCTCGAGCGAATCGGCCTCCAACGCTTCGGCGATGGCGAGCGCCGTCGGTGCATCGACGGCGACGATGATGGAGAACCCCTGCTGCACGGCGGCGAGGCCCGTGGCATCGCCCGCCCCGGTCACGCCCAACACCTCGGCTCCGGTGACGACGTACCGAGCCCTGCCATCGACCACCGCGATGACATCGACCACGTCCCCCTCGGTGATCAGCCGTCCACCGACGGCGTGTTCCGGCTCGACGGGGATGCTCATCGCCCGCAGGGTCCCATCGGCCGCCGGGTCCCCGAGGAAGCTCCGCGACACCGGAACGCCCGCCTCGACCCGGGTCACGACGATCTGACCTTCCAGGGCGGGGACCTGATCGTTGGTCAAGAGCTGACCGAGCATCGGGTTGGCGGCATCGATCTCCACGTACTCGACGGCCGACGGCTCGAACACTTGCCCCGGTGTCAGTTCGTCGACGGCGACGGCGACCAGCGAAACCTCGTCCCGGGCGCGAAGGAGATTGAGATTCAGCAGGAAAGCGGCGATGGCCGCGATCACCATGAGAAGCTGGCCGGTCGATACCCGGGACCACCAGGGACGACGCGCCACCGCGGGCAGGTCGGGACGGGTTGTGTCACCGGCCGGTTGTGTCACCATGACTCCGCTCCCTCCGACGGACAAGGATATTCGAGGTGAGGTGGTTGTGACGAGCCGAGGCCCGAACGACTGGCAGGACGATCCCATCGACGATCTCGCCCGTCAGCTGCGCGAATCCGTCGGGAGCGAGTTCCGGATCGAAGCGGAGATCGTCGAACACGAAACCGAGACCGGGCGGCTGCGCAAGCGGACACTGGCCGATGCGGCCCGCGACGCAGCCCACCGGGGCGACACGGTGTCGGTCGTCCTGACCGGCCGCACGATCACCGGGATCGCCACCCATGTGGGTCGCGACTACCTGACCCTGGAAACCGAGGCCGAGATCGCCGACGTCCGCCTGGCGGGTGGGGTCATGACGATCCGACGAGCCGTGGTCGGCGGCCGAAGCGTGGGTGGCGGATCGGTGACGTTCCGCGCCCGCCTGTCCGAGTTCGAACAGACCGGCGAGCGAGTGACGGTGATCGCTGGATCCATCCTCACCGGAGGCGCCCCGCTCACACTGGACGGCACGATCACCATCGTCGCCGAGGACCATGTCGACTTCCGCGATCTCGACCACGTCCATCACTACATCCCCACCGAACGGATCGATCTGGTGGTCAGGCCCCGATCTCTCCGCTGACCGACTGCTCCTCCTCGGCCACCACCGGGTGGGCGCGGACGAACTCGAACACCTCGTCGCGGAAGAACTTGAACGTGCGGCCGCCGGGCAGCTTGTAGGCGGGGATGCGCCCCTCACGGGCATACCGCCGAACCATCTGCACGTTCATGCTGAGCAAATCCGCAACCTGCGCCGCATCGAGGATGGGAGGCAGATCATCTGTCTCAGCCACTGTCACACCTTTCTTCGATACTCCACAATATATTACGTTTTCTGCGGCAAGACTGCAACCGGACGGTATCCTGCCGGTATGACCAGTGAGGCGCTCACCCCCGACGACATCTCCACCGCCCCGGAACCCGAGGACGACGCGACGGACGCCGCCGAACCGGCCGTCTCCTCTCCCACCAAGCTGATTCGTCTGGCGTCGATGACTCGGGCGATGCTCGACGAGGTTCGGCAGGCTCCGCTCGACGAGGCGGGTCGACAGCGTCTCTCCCGGGTACACGACCAGACGCTCGAGGAGTTGCGGGGCATGCTGTCGGAAGAGCTGATCGCCGAGTTCGACGAGATATTCGTCCCGCTGCGCGGAGACTCGGTGGCCTCCGAATCGGAAGTCCGTCTCTCCCAGGCCCAGCTGATCGGATGGCTCGAGGGCCTCTTCCACGGCATCCAGGCATCCCTGTTCACCCAGCAGATGGCCGCCCAGGCCCAACTCGCCGAGATGCAGCGCCAGGTGCCCCAAACCACCGGTGAGCCCGGCCCGACCGGGATGTATTTGTAGGCCCGCCGAGCCGGTTCAACCGTCCAGTCACGAGGAGTGTCGATGATTCCCGACGAGTATGCAGACCTGTTGAGCTGGGACGCCCGGACGATCGCCCACGTGGCGACCGTCGGACCGAAGGGCGAGCCACAGACCAACCCGATCTGGTTCGAGTGGACCGAGGGCGAGATCAGATTCTCCCAGACCACGGCCCGCCAGAAGTACCGGAACATCGGACGGGAACCTCGAGTGGCGATCTCGGTGATCGACCCGACCAATCCCTACCGGTATCTGGAAGTCCGGGGGACGGTGACCGCAATCGATCCGGATCCGGACAAGGCGTTCATCGACCGGATGGCCAGCAAGTACATGGGCCAGGACTCATACCCATGGCATCAACCCGACGAGGAGCGGGTCGTCGTGCGCGTCACTCCGGAGCACACGACCTCGATGGGCTGACGCTCGCCCCGGCGTGCCCTCGGTCACTCGAGCGAGTGCTCGCCGGTATCCCCGAGCGAGTCGACCATCTCGTCGAGAGAGATCTCGGCGGTCGGCTCGTCGGCCTCGGCGTTCATGAGGTCGATGATCGCCTCCTTTGCCGACTCCGGACCGAAAGCCGTGACGACGTCCCCCGACGACAGCACGGTCGACCCGGCCGGTACGACGACGTCGGTCCCTCTCCGCACGGAGACCAGGGTCGAGCCCTCCGGCCAGGCGATCGTCCGAACCGGCTCGCCATCGGCCACCGATCCAGGCGGGACCCGGAAGTCGAAGTAGCCGGCTCCCGGCTCGGTGCGCTGGCGGAGGCGCTCCTGTTCGAGTTGGCGCCCCGTCCTCCGACCCAGCGCATCGTGATAGGCGCGGATGGCGTCTCGACGCCCGAACACCCCGATGGGACGATGCCCCTCGTCGTCCGCGACGACCGGAAGCCGTCCTACCCCCAGCACCGCCATCCGCTCCAGTGCCATCGACACCGGGGTCTGTGGCCCCACCGTCACCGGTCGCGTGGTCATGACGTCGGCGACCGACAGGCCGGTGTCGGGGCCCCCCGCCCGTGCCACGTCTCCGATGGTGACGACGCCGACCAAGCGTCGGCGTTCATCGATCACCAGCAGGCCATGGGTCTGATTGTCGATCATGGTCGCCGACGCCTCCGCCACCTGGTCGTCCGGATGCGCCATCGAACCCTCGATGGGGCGCATCACCTCTCCGACGGACACGGTGTCCAAGAGATCCACCTCGCCCGTGCCGAGCACCGTGATTCCCTTTCTGGCGAGCGCCATCGAGTACACACTCTGGGGATGCAGCCGATCCGCCACGAAGGTGGCAAACGCCGCCGACAGCATCAGTGGCAGGACGAGGCCGTAGTCGTTGGCTCCGGTCACCTCGAACACGATCAGGATCGCCGTGAGCGGCGCCCGGCTGACGGCCGCGAAGACCGTGGCCATGCCGACGACCGCAAAGGCACCGGGAAGAACTTCGGAAACCCCCGTCCGATCCCAGAACGGATCGATCAGTTTGGCGTAGCCGGCACCGAGAGCGGCGCCCATGAACAGGCTGGGCATGAAGGCACCGCCCGAACCTCCGGTCGACAGGGTCAACGCCGTGGCGATCGCCTTTCCGACAGCCAGCGCCAACAGGACTCCGGCGGCGATGGTGGTGACCCCGGTGCCCTCCTCGAAACGCTGGAAGAGGAGCAGCTCGGTGACGAACTCCTGCCCGGTTCCCAACGCCCTGGGTTCGATCACACCGATGCCGCCGACCATCACCGCCAGGCCGACCGGCCGCAGCCAGGCCGGCCGTACGTGCTCGGCTCGAGTCTCGACGAGGTCGAGCAGGCGCAAGAAGAGGTAGGCGATCCCCACGGCCAGCACGGCCAAGCCCGCATACAGCACCAGCTCTCGCGGATCCTCCAGGTTGTAGCTGCTGGCCGACAGCAACTCCTCGTCCGGGACCAGGCTTCGAAACGTGACGGCCGCGGCCACGCTGGAGAGCACCACCGACGACAGATGACGCAAAGCCATCGACCCCAGGATCACCTCGAGGGCAAAGAGCATGCCGGCGATGGGAGCGTTGAAGGATGCCCCGATCCCGGCGGCTGCCCCCGCCGCCACCAGGCTCCGGATCCGGTCTTCGCCGAGACCGAACCTGCGTGAGATCGACGAGCCGATTGCGCTTCCGACCTGGACGATGGGACCCTCCCGCCCGGCCGACCCTCCGCCGCCGAGCGTGAGTGCGGTGGCGACGATCTTGAGCGGGATCGATTTCGTCGACAGGTAGCCACCTCGAACCGCCAGGGCGGCGGTCGCCTCGGGGACACCGTCTCCGGCCACCTCCGGGGCGAAGCGGCGAGCCATCCACCAGGCGATGGTCACGCCCAGCGGCACGGACAGGAGCGGGATCAGCCGGGAACCGCCCAACGCTTCTCCGAGGTGCTCGAAGGCCACGGCCACGCCTTCGGCGACGAACGCCAACACCGCGGCACCGAAACCGACGACCACACCCACGAACAGGGACAGGCCGAGGAACGTGGCGGTCTCGCGGTCGCGCACCAGCGCGATGCCGCGCTCGGGTAGGAGCCAGTTGCGCACTGACGTGCAGGCTATCGACTCCGTCGGCGTCGCCGGCACACCATCCGACCGAATACCACTTCCCCCCGACGCCGGTACCGTGCCCCGATGGCCCCGATCAGCCATCTCCAACGCAACATCGATCTCTCACTCACCTCGAACCGTTGGGCGGTCGGCCTCTTCGGTGGGGGCGCACTGGCCGGGTGGCTCCGCGCAGCAGACGACGGCCGATTGACGTCTGCCATGGTCACGGCGTTCGTCGCCTTCTTCGCGTGGGCGCTGGGCAGAGAGCTCGATCCCGACGAGACCACCACCGCCCTGGTCGCCGGCATTGCGACCATCGCAGCCTCACTGATGATCACCCCCGGCGGAGCGATCGCCTCCCTCGCCACGCTGCTGGCGTGTCGCATCCTGGCCCGGACGACGGGACGACCCATGACGCTCATCGACGTGATGGCCGTGTTCGCAATCGGCGGGTATGCGGCCTTCCGCCCGGGTTGGATCGCGGCGGTGGGTGTGGCGGTGGCAATGGTCGTGGATCAGCGACTGAGTGCGGCCCTCGACCAGGAGACTCCACTGGCAGTGCAGTTCTGGGCGGGCGCTGTGCTCGGGTTGGCAACGGCGGTGGTGGCGGGAGTGACCGACGCCACCTGGATCGCTCCCAGCGCATGGGGGTGGACGGTCGTGGCCCTGGGGCTCGCCGGGGGGCTGTCCCGGATCCATCCTGGCCCACTCGACTCGGTGGGAGATCTGACGCGACGGACGCTGTCACCCCCACGTATCCGGACGGCTCGAATCGCCGCGATCGCCATCGCCGTCGTCGCCGTCCTGACCGAGGGCATGGAAGGGGTCGAGGCGACGATCGCCGTTTGGGTGTCCCTGGCCGCCACCGGTCTGGTCGGCCTGGCCAATCGCTGATCGACGGAGTCAATCGAGGTCGGTGGCCATCTGCACGTGAGGACCGATGTGCTCCGGCTCGTACACGTCGGAGATCTCGACGAACCCGGCGCGGCGATAGAGGGACCGGGCCGGAAGCCGGACGCTCGCCCACACGCCCCGTGCCCCCGCCCGTCTGGCGTGTCTGACCAGCGCATCCAGCACCATCGACCCCAACCCGTGACCCCGCCGTTCCGGTTCGGTCGCCATCCCGCGAACCCTCCACAGGTCGTCCCTACCGGCGGCATCGTCCAGCGATTGGAGCGCACCTGGATCGGGAGGCTTCGGCGAGGGAAGGATGGCCCCCACTGCGACCACCCGATTCGCGGCGGTGGCGGCGTAGAAGCCGGCGGCGGGGTGATCCTGGCCGGGCATCCACATCTCCTGCAGCGCCTGGTGAGGTCGGAGAATCCGTTGCCGCAACCGCCGGGTCTCGGTCTCCTGGACCTGCCGAATCATCACCAGCCCGGTGCTCAGTCGAGCCGCACAACCCAGCATCACCGACACCGGACAGGTCCGCTCGGTGAGCCGGATGGCATGAAGCAGGCGCTCCTCCGGGCTCGCGCCGGCGATTCGGTGTTCGACGATCAGTTGCTCCCACACGGTGGGCGGTCGCGAGGCTCGACTTCCGAAGACCGCCACCCGATGGTCGTCGATGGTGAGCCGCATGCGTTCGATGACCATGGAACCGGTGTCCCGCGAGCATCGACCGAGCGCATCCGCCACGGCCAGCATCGGACCGCGTTCGGATTCGGACCCACCCTCCGCGTTCTCACCGACGAGTGACAGGAGTTCCACAGCGGCAGCGTAGAAGAGGCCCGCCGGCGGATCGCAAAAACGCCTGCGAGAGGTACGAGCCGGTGCCACACTCCCACGGTGCTCAGAGACCGACACGTTCTCGCCGCGGTCGCGGCCCGATTCATCTCCCGAACCGGCGGGGAAGCTGCGTTCTTCGTCGGAATCTGGGGCAAGGCCGCCTTCACGTTTCAGGCGACTCCGGGTGAGCTGGCCGTGGTCATGGCGGCATTGGGAGTCACCTCGCTGGCCGGTTCGGCACTGGCCGGAATGCTGATCGACCGACACGGCCCGCGACGCGTGCTCATGGTCAGCGAACTCGCCTTCGCCCCGGCCACCATCGCCGCCGCATTCAGCTCGAATCTCACCGAGTTGGCAGCCGCATCGGCCGCCATCGGCCTGTTCGGCGCGCCCGCGTTCACGGCGATCGCCTCGCTTGGTCCGTTCCTCACCGACGACGACGATCGACTCGCACGGATCAACTCCTGGCTCGAGACCGCGGGGATGGCCGCACTCATCTCCGGCACGGCCGGAGGTGCGCTGCTGGCCGCCAACGTGTCGATCGACTCCATCTTCTGGTTCGACGCCGCCACGTCGATCGTGGCGGCGGCGTTGGTCTGGCCCATCCAAACCCGGCGATTGGCACACGAGGGGGAGCACGGCCGGAGTTCGCTCTCGGAGGTCCGAGCCGGCTTCTCGTACGTCTACACCCACCGGCGGCTGCGCTTCTACGTTCTCATGGCGACATCGGTGTGGCTGCTGTTCGGGCTGTATGGGGCCCTGGAGCCGCTCTTCTACCGCGACGTCCTGGGAACCGGTCCGGAGGCGATCGGCGTCGTCAACACCGTGCTCGGCATCGGACTCGTGGTGGGGACGATCGGGGTGGGACGGCTCCCCGGCGGGTTCCGAACGGCCACCACCACCGTGTTGCTGCTCGTGGGATCCGGTCTCGCGGCGATCGGGTACGTCGCGACGTCGAGCTTCACGGTGGTCGTGGTCGCGGCGGCGTGGTGGGGGCTCACGCTGGGTGGCTTCCTCCCGCTGGTTCGCACGCTGATCCAGATCAACGCAGAGGAACAGGTGATGGGGCGGGTGATGGGGACCACCCAGGTTCATGGCGAGGCCGCCAAACTCCTCCCGTTGCTGATCGCTCCGGCCATGGCGGCGATGCTCGGCGTACAGCTGGCGCTGCTGGCCGCCTCGGCGGTCCTGACCGCGGTCGCATCGGCGATGCTCCGCACGGCGCGCCGGCTCGATCGAACTCGGGATGTCGCAGTCCCGCCCCCGGGGACTCCGGACCGAGAACACCTGCACGAGACAGCCCGATCATCCACTCCGTGAGCGGAACTCCTCGACGAATCTCGTCACCTCGTCGTCGGACCGGAGCCGGACGAACGTCCCGCCGAATTGTCGCTGGAGCCGCTCGTATCGCTCCTGATGCTCGTCCCACCGCGTCCACGCCCACCGCAGCACCGACTTCTCCGGGTCGACGCGGATGAAGTTCGCCAACCGCTCGCGGTTCCCGTTCCAAAGTTCCTCGCGGAGGAGACCGCGCGTCAACGTGCGCCAGGCCAGCCGACGCATGACCAGCGGTTTGGGGAGATCCAACCAGACCACGGTGTCGGCCCTGGAGACGACGATGTCGGCCACCTTGGCGTAGTTGCCGTCGACCACCCACCCGGGCTCGGCGGTGCGCCGGTCGATGGTTTCTCGGAACTGCGGAAGCGGGAGCTCCTCCCAGTCAGGCTGATGGTGGATGGCGTCGAGCTCGACATGAGGCACGCCGAGGGCGCCGGCCAAGACGCCGGCCAGCCGGCTCTTGCCGGATCCACTCGAGCCGACGACCCAGATTCGATTCATCGGTCGGTTCTACCAGGCCGACCCGGTGATCTGCCGGAAGTACAGTCCGGCGGATGTCCCAAACCTCCCCGGACGACCAGACGCGCAAATGGCACGTCATGGCCGCGGTCGGCGTCGGGGTTCTGCTCGCCACCATCGACGGTTCGATCGTCAACATCGCCCTCCCGACCATCCGCTCGTTCTTTGGAACGTCGTTGGCGGTGGTCCAGTGGGTTTCGGTCGCCTACCTGCTCACCCTGGCCGGCCTCACCCTCGGCGTCGGGAGACTCGGCGACGTCGTCGGGAAGAAGCGGATCTACACGGCCGGCTTCGTCGTCTTCACGGCGGCTTCGGTGTTGTGCGGACTGGCACCAACCGTCGGGCTCCTCATCGGTTTCCGGGTGTTGCAGGCCATCGGCGCGGTCATGATCCTCGCCCTCGGCGCCGCCATCGTCACGGAGGCGTTCCCCGACGAGGAACGGGGCAAGGCCCTGGGACTGATCGGGACGTTCGTGTCGATCGGGATCGTCACCGGTCCGGTGTTGGGTGGGCTGTTGATCGATCTGGCCGACTGGCGTGCGATCTTCTTCGTGAACCTGCCCGTGGGGATCGTCGGCACCCGTCTGGCGATCAAGAACGTCCCGGAAATCCCTCCGGTGGGAGGTCAGCGGTTCGATTTCCCGGGCGCCGCCCTCCTGTCGGCGGCGCTGCTGACGATGGCGCTCGCCGTCACCCTGGGACAGGAGGTCGGGTACCGGTCGCCGTGGATCCTCGGCCTGGGAGTCGCCACACTCGTGCTCGGCACCCAGTTCGTACGGACCGAGCTCCGCACGACGAATCCCATGATCGACCTGCGTCTCTTCCGTGATCCACTGCTGGCCGTGAGCGTCATCACCGGCTTCCTGGTATTCGTCGTTCTGGCCGCGGTGTTCTTCCTGCTGCCGTTCTACCTGGAGGGCGTGCTCGGATGGTCTCCTCGAAGGGTGGGGATCGCGCTCGGCATCGGGCCGACCGTCCTCGGCGTGGTCTCGCCGCTGGCCGGCTCGTGGTCGGACCGCATCGGCGTCCGGCGTCTCACCCTGATCGGGCTCGGGATCATGGCCATCACGGTGATGGGGTTCCAGGTTCTCGCCACGGACACCAGTTTCTCGACCTTCGCTTTGCTGGCGGTCCCCCTCGGCGCCGGGATCGGTCTGTTCCAGTCTCCGAACAACAGCGCCATCATGGGCTCGGTCCCACCGGCGTACAAGGGGGTCGGCAGCGGAATCCTCACGTTGACCCGTCTGATGGGCCAAATCACCGGGGTGGCGGTGGTCGGGTCGCTTTGGGCGGCTCGGGTCGCAGCCCGTGCCGATGGACCACTGGCAGGTGATGCGGCCTCGGCACCGGCGGGGTTTCAGGTCCAGGGCCTGCGCGACGTGGCGCTGGCGATGGCGGCGATGCTGGTGGTGGCCGTGGCCATCGGGTATGTCGGGCTCCGCCGCAACCGTGCGATCAGAGCGGCCGCCTGATCGGCGGACAGGATCAAGCGAGCACCGATCGAGCCTCCGGCGAGAACGGTTCACGGTCCACCGCGAACAGTTCCGGCGACACGTCAGGGTCCCAAGCGCTCGCGCCCGCCGTGATCTGCCTGGCAGCCATCGCCCCGATCATCGGCGCCAGTTTGAAACCGTGCCCGCTGAAACCCGAGGCGACGAAGTAACCGGGAGCGGCGGAGCCCACGACGGGGTGGACGTCCTCGCGGTTGATGGTGTACAGCCCGGCGATTCCCGACGTCGGTCCGGTCACGGTGAGGCCGGGGCATCGATGCCCCAATGCAGCCATCATCCGGTCGCGGAACCCGGCGTCCGGAGTCCGGACGAATCGATCGGGCTCCGGCACCCGTTCCAATTCGTCGCTCTCGCGGACTCCACCGACCATGGTGGTCGCACCGTTGGGCCGCAGGTAGATTCCCGTGGGTCGATCGAAGACGATGGGAAGCCGGTCGGCCCCGGGTGGCGTCTCCACGTAGACGGTCTGGATGCGGGTCGGCGCCAGCGTCCAGCCGAGTTTCATGCCTGCCAGCCGGTCGATCTCCGGCGCCCACGGACCGGCCGCGTTGACGACGAGAGCCGCGCCGATCCGATCTCCGCCGGCCGTCTCGACCCCAACCACTCCGTGCCCGTCTCGAAGGATGCCTGTGACACGGGTTCGATATCGCAACTCGGCACCGCCCGCTTCGGCTGCTGTGAGCAGATCGGACAGCGCCGCCATCGGATCGACCCAGCCGGCACCCGGTTCGAAGAGAAACGCAGTTCCGTCACGACACTCGTGTTCGGTGTCGACGTCGAGGTCGAGGGGAACGACGCAGCCCGCCAGCGCCGCGTGGAGTCGGGACGGGTGGTCGACGATCTCGACCTCGGCTCCGGCCGCCCCCATCCGCTCGGCCTCGGCGGAGACGGCCGCCGGTTCTCCTGTATCGATCCACAACCCTCCACAGGCTTCGAAGCGGGCGGTGGTGGTGCCGCCCACGAACCGGTCCCAAGAGTTCCAGGCATCGAGACACGACACCGCCAGCCGGACAACCTCCGGGTGGGAGTACCGGACGCGGACGATCGAAGATGACGCACCTGTCGAGCCCTCACCGGGAGCCGACCCCTTCTCGCACACGACGACGGTGTGGTCACTTCTGGCGACGATCTGATGGGCGATGGCGGCGCCGACGATGCCTCCACCGATGACCACGACGTCGGCGTTGGCTCGGCTCACGGAGGGTCAGGCGGGAACGTCGACCACGTAGTCGCTGAGTTCATCGTCCCAAGCCAGGCCCACCAGGCCTCGGTTCTGGGCGGCCTTGACGAACTGGAGAAACCCCCCGAAACCGAACCGCTTCTCCGAGAAGTCCTCCTGCCGCTTGCGCACCTGGTTCTTGAGCCCCGACAGGGCCGGGGGGCCGTTCCGTTTGACGATGGTTTCCACGACGTCGACCAGCAACGCGAACGCTTCCATCTCGTCCTGGCCGGACGACAGATCGAGCACCGGGTCGCCCTTGGCCGGACCCTCGCTCATGGCGATCACTCCCTTGGCTTCGAGGTGTCGAAGCAGCTCCCCGAACGCCCGGAAGCCGTAATCGGCTTCGTTGAACGTCGGATCCTTGCGAAGCAGAGCCCGCTTCAGTGAGGAAGCCAGGACCGACTCCCCGCCCGACCGTTGCAGTCCCGACAGCGTGGTCGTGACGGTGCGCTCCAGCTCATCGAGACCTTTTGCCCCGTCGCTCGCCGCCGGCTCGGGTTCCGGGGTGGTGTCCCGGGCGTCCTCCACCCGGAGATCGACGCCCTCCAGTTTCTCGTAGAACAGGAACTCGTCACACGCGGGCGGAAGGAGGTTCGAAGTCGACGGACCGACGCCCACGCCGATCACTCGGCGATTGAGCTCACGCAGCTTGTGGACGAGCGGCGTGAAGTCCGAGTCGCCGGTGCAGATGACGAACGTGGTGATGTAGTTGCGCTCGAAGGCGAGCTCGATGGCGTCCACCGCCATCTTGATGTCGGCGGCGTTCTTTCGAACCACCCCCATCCGTTGGGGTATCTCGATCAGTTCGACGTGGTTGCGGGTGAGCATGCGGCGGTCGTCGTCGAACATCGACCAATCCGCGTACGCCCTTCGAGATACCACGCGCCCCCGTTCGGCGAGAGCATCGCCGATCGGTCGAAAGTCGAATGCCATGCCGCTCAGGGCGTCGCGCGCCCCGATCGCCAGGTTCTCGTAGTCGAGGAAGAGTGCGATGCGTTCGTCATCAGGTGTCATCATCACCGACGTTACCCGCCCCGGCGCCGGTGACCTCGTCGGGGTCGGGAAAGGTGAGCGTCACCACCGTGCCCTCACCGATTCCGGAGTCCAGCTCGAACGTTCCCTCATGAGCCGACACGATCGCCTCCACGATCGAGAGCCCGAGCCCCGAACCTCCCCTCGCTCGCGTTCGAGAGGGGTCGGCGCGATAGAAGCGTTCGGTGGCCCTGGACACGTCCTGAGTCGACATGCCCGGCCCGTCATCGGCGACGGTGAGCACGACGTTCGATGCGTCGCGGAAGAGCCGCACGCGGATGCGGGCGGTGTCGGGGGTATGGGTGAGCGCGTTGGCGATCAGGTTGGAGACCACTTGCCGAAGCCGCAGCTCATCGCCGATGATCGGAACCACCTCGGGGGGGACATCCGCTTCGATCGATCGAGCGGCGTGGAGCGTCTCGGCGTCACCGACCAGATCGCTGACGACCGCCACCAGATCGACCCGGCTTCGCTCCAGCGGCCGGCCCTCGTCGAGCCGTGCGAGCAGCAGGAGATCGTCGACCAGCGACCCCATGCGGATTGCCTCCTGCTCCGTCCTCCTCATCGCGTCGTCTCGCGCCCCGGCGTCCTCCAGACCACCGGTCCGGTACAGCTCTGCGTAGCCCCGGATGGTGGCGATGGGGGTTCGCAGTTCATGCGATGCATCGGCCACGAAACGCCGCAGTCGATCTTCCGACGCCCGGCGAGCCGACATGGCGTTCTCGATGCGTTCGAGCATCCGGTTCAACGCTCGTCCGAGCACGCCCGCCTCCGAGGTGGCCACCTCCTCCGGGACTCTTCGGGACAGGTCGCCTTCGCCGATGGCTCGGGCCGCCTCGGTCATCCGGTTGATGGGGCGCACCCCGAACCGCATCACCCACGATCCGATCAGGAGGAGGACTCCGATTGCGGCCGCGATCGCCAGGAGCTGCACCAGCGCCAACCGTCGCACGGTGGCGTCCACCTCGGTCAAGGGAGCGGCGAACACGACTTGGATCTGGGTCGAACCAAGGCTCACCGCTCGATACCGAACGTCACCGTCGACCGATTCGACGGTGATCGGGCTGCCGGCACCGGTCGTGGCGGCGAGCCGCGGGTCGTTCCAATCGGGAGCGGCAGCACTGGAGGCGACGAGGTCGGGCGTCGCCCGCGTCTCCACGGTTCGATCGTCTGCGATCACCGCCACATAGAGCGAGCTGAGCCCCGACGAGGGTCGCGGGCGCCCGCGTTCCCCCAGCACCGTCGGCGCCAGGCGGGCCGTCTGGGCGAGCTGTTGGTCGATCTGGCCGACCAGGTGGGCGCGGATGCTGCAGGTGACGAGCACGCCGGTGCCGACGAGGAGGAGCGCGATCACCAGCATGGCGGCCAGAAGGCGGGATCTCAACGACACGGAGGAACTCCGGTCGGTGCCGGCATGCTCAATCCTCCCGCAGGACGTACCCGACGCCCCGGACGGTTCGGATGAGCGCTCGATCCGGATCGTCGATCTTCTTGCGCAGGTATCCGATGTAGGTCTCGACCACCCCCCCGTCGCCGCCAAAGTCGTACTGCCAGACATGGTCGAGAATCTGACTCTTGGAGAGCACCCGGCCCTTGTTGGCGAGCAGGTATCGCAGAAGGTTGTACTCGGTGGGCGAGAGCGAGATCTCCGCGCCGCCTCGAGTGACCCGGTGGGCATCGTCATCCATGCGAAGATCGGCGATCGTCATCACCGAGCCCGCCTGCGTGTAGCCGGTCCGGCGCAGAATCGCCGCGATGCGGGCGACCAGCTCCTCCAGCGAGAAGGGCTTGATGAGATAGTCGTCACCGCCCAGCGTCAACCCGCGAACGCGATCCTCGGTGGCGTCTCGAGCGGTGAGAAACAGCACCGGTGTCCGGTTTCCGGTGTTTCGAAGTCGCCTGACGATCTCGAAGCCGTCGATGTCCGGGAGCATGACGTCGAGGACGAGCAGATCGGGTGCCGACTCGACGATGGCATCGAGGGCTGCCCGACCGGTGGCGGCCGAGACCACGTCGTAGCCGTTGTGAGCGAGCGCGGCAGCCAGCATCGAGCGGAGGTTGTCTTCGTCGTCGACCAGGAGCAACCGTTCGGCGGTCATGCGCCCCAGTCTGGTCGCCGAACCTGGGAGTTCCCTGTGATCTGGCTGTGAGCAGCTCCCGAAGGTGCTCACCCACCGGCATCATCCCGGGAGCTCGGCAACCAGGTTGAGCGTCCGGCCCGAACCCTCCCGGCTCTCGTGTCCCGACCCCGCCAGCCAGATCGAGTCGCCGATGAACTGCACCGTCTCGATCCACTGTTCATCCATCATCCGGAGGATCGGTACTGGTCGCCAAGCTCGGAGATCGTCCGTGATCATGAGACTCGGTCGGCCGGACTCGGCAGCCGACATCACCAGCGCCAGCCGATCGCCCGCAACGTCGGCAGCCATCGTCCACGTGTTCGGTGGCGTCTCGGGTCCGGCGCTCTCCCAGCGGTCACCGAACCGGGCGAAGACGCGGGAGCCCTGCTGCCCCTCGGCCACCACCACCGGATGACCGTCCACGCTCCCGACCGCCTGCACCCACGACGCTCCCGGAATGACGTCCAGGTTGTCCCAGGTCCGGCCGTCGACCGAACGGAACACCTGGACCTGGCTGCCGGAGGCGGCGAGGAGGAACCCGTCGCCGGTGGAGGCGAGCTTCATCGCCCAGGTCTCGGGATGGAGGTCGGGTGGGGTGATGGGCTCGAATCCATCGCCGTCGGACACCCATAGGGCTGCCCGGTTGGAATCGCCGCCATCGACGCCGAGCTCTTCCCACGTGGCGCTCCACACCTCGGTCTGGTTGACGTCGAACTCGCCCTCCTCCCACTCGATCACTCTGATGCCCGTCGAGTCTGTTTCCCACGAGACGTCGGGTCGTTGCGTGATCTCTGCGGGGAGCAGGTTCCAGAGGTCGTAGGCGGCGGTGGAGCGGGCGGCGACGACAACGGTGCCCTCGTGAACGGCGACCTCGACGTTCGTCGTTGAGAACTCGAGCGGGAGCGTGTCGGCCGGCCAGCCGGTCTCGAGGACCTGTGCCTTCCACTCCCCTGGCTCTTCCGCGGTGCCGGTGGCCACGAAGACCGACGCCCGGGTGCCGGCCCCGGCGGCGGGTGCGGTCCCGACCACATAGAGCGTGTCTCCCACCCCTTGCAGCTCTTGGGTCCACCAGCCTGCGCCGAGTCCGAGATCTCCCAGAGGCTGCCAGCTCAAACCGTCCGAAGAGCTGTAGAGATGCCGGGGCGGCATCCCCTGGTCGAACCGTGACCCCGGTGCGGTGGAGATGGCATAGACCACCTCGCCGACGGGGGAAAGCTTCGTTTGATAGCCGACGAGACCCCCATCGGAGACCGCACCCCAATCGAGTTCGATCGGTGCTTGCGCGTCCCCACCGTCGTCGGCGACCGGGACGTCGGAGCCGAAGGAGTCGATCGCCTTCAACACGCCGAGCCCGGCGAGGGTTCCCGCCACCAGCACGCCGATGGCGATTCCGGCCCGGCGGCGGCGCACCCACCGCCGCCCGGCGGCAGCCGCCACCGCCGGACCCTTGCCCCGGGGCGTGGGTTGGGATTCGACCGCGCCGAAGTGTTCCCGCAGACGTTCCTCGAAGCTCATGTCCGCCCTCATCGCGCATCCTCCAAGGTCGCTTCGAGCCGTCTCAGTGCCCGATGGGTTCTGCTCTTGACGGTCCCTTCCCGGATGCCGAGGGCCTCGGCCGTCTCGGCCGTGGACCAATCCAGCAGGAACCGGCAGACGACCACCGCCCGCAGCCGCACGTCGAGATCGGCGAGGGCCCGCGTGACCGCAGGGTCGCCGACCTCGGGCATCTCGTCGTAGTAGCGGTCGGGAGCCGGAGGGCGGCGCCCGAGCTTGCGGCGAACCGATCGGGCCCAGTTGAGCCCCACCCGGTAGACCCATCCTCCGGGATTGTCGTATCCGGAGACCGATGACCAATGGGCGTAACACCTCGCCATGGCCTCGTCAGCCGCTTCGGCCCCCAAATGCCGGTCTCCGAGGGTTGCAGTGAGCGCCCGGGCCACCTGAGGGTATGACGCTCGGTAGAACCCGTCGAAGTCGAGTGGGGTCTCGATGACCGGAAGTTCGCCGGTCACGGTCTCACTGCTGTCGATCATGTGGGATACACGCACACCGGGCCGCTTCGGTTCCTTCACTCGGTTCCTTCCTTCGCTTCCGCTCGCGCGGCGGCCGCCTCTTCCAGCCGGCCCGTCTGTTCGAACACCAGCGCCAGGTTGTTCCACCCCGCATCGGAGTCGGGGTCGAGTTCGACGGTGCGCACGAAGGCCGATTCAGCCTGCTCCAGATCCCCGACCATCGCCGCAGCGATTCCCGCCAGGAGATGTGCCGCCGGGTTGTGAGGGTCTTCGGACACTGCGGCTTGGGCTTTCGTCGTCATCGTATCGACCCATCTGGGTTCACCGGTTCGACGCACGAGATCGACGAGTCGTTCCAATTCGGCGAGGCGCAGGATCGGATCGCCGGGCGACAGGTCTCGTGCACGGTCGATCAGCTCGAGGGATCGTCTCGGGTCGACATCGGCGACTGTCCGTGACGCTTCGAACCAGTACCGGATCGAGTCGGGCCGCAAGGTGGTGGCCTGCTCGGCCAGCGACGCCGCCTGCGATGAGCCCACCGTCCCCGATCGGGCCAGACGCCGGTCGGCGACAACGTCGGCGACCCCGACCACCGCCAATGCGACCGTGAGGGTGGCTGCGACGATCGCAACTGCCGGTCCACCGAAGCGCAGCCTCGCCCCGCGGGCAACGGTCGTCGTCAGCAAGCCCGCCAGGAGCCACAGCACCGGGTCGAGCTCGGCGATCGGGAACAGGAAGAGCTGCTGAACGAGGTAGGCGAGCACACCGGACCCGATCCCGACCAGCGGAACATCCCGGTTCGACATGGCTCTCCAAGCCACCCACCCCAGCCATCCGATCCCGGCCGCCGCCAGCAGGAGCCCCGGCAGGCCGGCCGACACTCCGACGTCCAAGAACACGTCGTGGGCTCGATCGGGCACCACCGCCCGGCCGTACCTGCGAGCGTAGGAGTCGTCGACGAACCGTGGGAAGACCACTCGATACCCCTCGGGCCCCACACCGACGACGGGGTGGGCCGACAGCACCCGGCTCGCCACGATCCACTCGTCGACTCTTCCCCGACTCCCGGAGTCGTCGAAGTCCACGGTGGCGAGGCTCCGTTGTCCCAGTGGACCAACGATGACGATCGCCGTGGCCGCCAGCCCCACCATGGCCACCGCCGCCGTCCGCCAGGGTGTCGATCGGATGCGGGCCGGCGCGACGGTGCCGCCCACCCGGTGTCGGGCGGCCACGATCGACGCGCCCGTCACGCCGAGTCCCACCAATGCCGCCCGGGTGCCCGATCCGACCACGGCGATGAACCCTCCGAGCGTCGCCGCTCCCGCCGCCCATCTCCACGCTCGCTGCTCGACGACCGCCGCCGAGGCCGTCACCGGCGCGAGCAGGCAGACCGCCGCACCGAGGTAGGCAGCCGACCCAAACGGGCCGCCGAGCCGGCCGGAGGCACCGGCAGGCGGAAGAACACCAAACGCTTCCGTCACTGCCACGAGCCCGATGCCCACCAAGGCGACGACTGCCGCCCGCGCCACGGTCCGCCGATCGGCCCGGGTACCGAGCGCCTGGCCGGCCGCGAAGACGAGTCCGAAGAGAACCCAGGTCGCCCATCCAAGATGACGGTCCGGAGTCCCGATCCAGGCGTGGAGTGGGTCGGCGCCGGTGGCGGAAGCCAGGGTCATCCAGCCGACGAAGGCCACCCATCCGATCGCAGATGCCCGGTGGAGGGCAAAGGGGCGTGCGAGCGCCGTCGCCACGAACGCCATCGCCGCCACCGAAACCGCCGTCCACTTGACCGGCCCGAACGGCGCCCAACCCCAGGGATCGAACAGCACCGGCGCGACCACGACCATGGCCGCAGCCAGCCGAACGGGTCGCACGGGCGAGTTCATCATGACGGGAGAACGCTCGACGGCCCGGGCCGGTTCATCCGTCACCGATCAGGTGGGGGCGTCGACACCGCTCCGAGCATCGATGGACACCCGCGGGACGCCCAGCCCTTGGACGCGGGCGGCGTCGTACTCGGGGGTCAGCTCGTAGCCGCTGTGTCCGATCCCCGTCTCCACCTCGAGGTTGTCCGCTCCCAGTTCCGGAACGATGTGCCCTCCGACCGGGTCGGTGCGACGCCACAGGTTGAGCCACCGGCCGGGCATGGCCAATGCCAGGCGCCGCCGCAGCTCGGTGAGATCCACATCCGGAAAGATGTCGGGGTAGAGGACTCCCAGCTGTGAGCCGTGGCTGAGGTAGGCCCGGGGGTGGTACTTCGGCTCGATTCGAGCCAGCACGATGCCGGCGATGAGACTCCCCTGCGAGTGAGCCGCCAGCACGTCGACCGGTCGGGTCATCAGCCGGGCGGCGAGCGCCCCCACCACCTTCGGTCCGTACGCAGGTGGGCCGAGCGGCTGATACCAGCGAGGCCAGAAGGTGGTGAGATCCCAAAGCACCCCCACCTTGCGACGGCGGTCGTGGCTCTGCTGGCCGGGCCGCAGCCCACTCAACACGCTTCGCAGGAGGAAGAAGCCGGGGACTGCGACCGCCAGGAACACGGCCAACTCGACGATTCCGCCGTCGGTGCTCGCTTCGACCCCGAGGAAGTTGACCGAGAAGACCCCGGCTCCGGCGGCAGCGACCACGACTGCCGCGCCCAAGGCGGCTCCCGCCGCCGCGATCCGTCCCCAGGCAACGCCCACGAAACCGATCATCCCGGCGAGCAAGAGCACGCCCACCGCCGACCCGATGCGAGCGATCAGCACGCTGTCACCCGGCGTACCCAGGAAGGCGGGATCGAGCGCCCAATCACCGGTCTCGATCCGATGCTCCACGAGTCGATAGATCACGAGTCCGGCGACGCCGGATCCGTAGACGGCCGCCACCGAGAGAAGCCGCCCGGCGCGCTGCTCGGCTCGCCGCAGCAGGAACTGGGCCCGGGCCCAGCCGTGCTGCCATCCCGCCTCACCGACCGACGACACCGGAACGGGTGGTCCGCCGGCTCCGGGAGGATCGGTGGTCCCGGTCACCATCAGGTACAACACCGAGGCGACGAGCGTCGCCAGCAGGAACACCATCGCCACCGAGACCCAACCGGCACCACGCTCGATCAATTCTCCCTCCAACGACAGGAGCCCTTCGCCGACCAGTCCGGCCACGATGCCGAGGACCGCTCCGAACTGAATCGACAGCACCAGCGCCCCCATCACGCGGAGTCCACAGGTGAGCCCCGCCCACAGGGTGGCCGCGGCCAGACCGAGCGCCAGACCGAGGGTGACCGAGTGGATCGAAACACCGTCGGCGGCGATGTCACCGAATGCGATGCCGCCGACCGCCGCGATGACTGCGACCGCACCGGCGTGCGGCATGAGGGTGGCCGCCCACCGCGCAGTGGCGTGCTCGGGCACCAGACCGACCAGCACCATGGTCGCCACGGCGGCGACGAGCGTGGACACCGACAGCCACGGGAGCCACGACACGGCACCGCTCCAGGTGGTGAGGTCGAGCGCCAGCGTGGCAAGCCCCGTACCGAGGTGGATACGGGTGAGTCGCTCCAGCATCGGTTGCACGGCCCACATCTGGTCTTCGAGAACCGAATGATGAGCCGCCGGGTCATCCCACCGCTCCTGGGCGTCGGGCCGGATCATCGCCGACGGCGTCGGCCCGAACATGAGCCGGAACCGTCCGCCCAACCTCAGGTTGCGGGTGTGCGATCGCAGGGAGAACTGGACGACCAGAATCAAGAGCAGCACGACCGCCAGCAGCGCCAGTGCCACCAACCCGACCCGCCTCCACGACACGCCCAGCTCGAGCAACTTGCGGTCCGGGATGTGGACGGCGGCGGTGGCGAGCTGGTCGACGAACAGCGCGGTGAGCAACAACCCCGCCACCCGGACTCCGGTCCGGCCCCACTTGGAGTGCCTCCGGCTCATCCACCCGGCGGCGTTGGCGAGCGCAAACGGACCGAGCAGGATCCACCAGGCCGTCCACCGGCTCCCGGCGGTCAGACCGCCCCAGTGGAACGCCCTGACGTCGAAGCCACGATCCCGGTCCGGCTTGACGAACACGTCCGCATAGTTGAGCTGGTCATCCGGCGCCCGATCCTCGCGAACCGGGTCGGTGAACAAGATGTCCCGCGGAGGAGTGCCCGAGACGCCATGGACCCGCAGCTCGCCTGTCGTCATTGTCCGTTCCTTCCCGAGATCGAGCCTACGCGGTTCGGGAGACCCCGGAGTGGATACCCCTTGACTCTCCCCCCACAGGAGACCGCATACTCGGTTCCATGAGCAACCTGATGCCGATCGGACGCTTCTCGAAGATGACCCGATTGTCGGTGAAGGCGCTCCGGCACTACGACCAAATCGGTCTGCTGGTCCCCGCCTCCGTCGACCCCGAGTCGAGCTACCGGTACTACGAGAGCAGCCAGGCGACCCGAGCCGAGGTGATTCGGACGCTCCGCAGCCTGGACATGCCACTGGATCGGATCGCTCAGGTCCTCGACGGCACCGATCGCGCGGCGGTCCTGTCGGAGCACCGCACCCATCTGAGCCGCACACTCGACGAGTACGAGCGGCGGCTCTCCTACATCGACCGTCTCATGAGAGGAGAGGACTTCGTGAAGACATACGACATCTCGATCAAGCAGGTTCCCGAACAGTCGGCGGCCTCCAAGCGGGTGATCGCCGACCGCGAGGGCGCCATCTCGGCGATCCCGTACGGCTTCGGTGCCGTGATGGGCCATCTCGGCGCCAACGGTGCAGGCCCCACCGGAGTTCCGTTCATCGTCTACCACGAGTTCCCGGACGATGGATCCGAGGCGGAGATCGAGATCTGCATTCCTACCGCCGACGACGTCCCATCGTCGGCCGAGATCGAGGTCAAGGCGTTTCCCGGCGGTTCGATGGCCCGCACCATCCACGAGGGCCCGTACGATCAGTTGGGTCCGGCGTATCACGCGCTGACCGCGTGGATGCAGACCCATGGCCATACGCCATCGGGTCCCGCCCGAGAGGTCTATCTCAACAGCCCCGAGGAGGTGGCACCGGAGGATCTGCGCACGGAGATTCTCTGGCCGGTCGACTGAATCCGACGCGCATCGGGCCCGGCAGCTGCCGGGCCCGATGCAATCCGTCGGTGACGGAGGTCAGTTGCCGCCCTTCCCCAGCCGGGGCTGGAGGATGAACAGACCGCGGTCCATGCTGGAAACCGCCACGACGCCCTTCTGGGCGAAGTACGGATAGTTGCTCCAGGTTCCGCCCGCGAAGGTGGCGGCATCCGTCTCCGGGAAGACGTCGAAGTAGGCCACCTCGGGTAGCTCACCCGAGGCCACATCGGTCACGTCGAACACCTGGAGACCGGCCGAGTAGTTCGATGCGAACAGATACCGGCCGTCGATGTAGGCATTGTGCCCGACCGCCTCGGTGCGGTGCTCGACGGTTGCCGAGAGGACCGGGTTGTCGAGATCGGCCAGATCGAAGATCCGCGTCGTCGTCTTCAGCCCGAAGAAGACCTCGTCCAACTCGTCGTTGTGCAGGAAGTAGCGCTGGTCGTCCGTGAGCCATCCCTGATGGCTGTAGCCGTCGTTGGGATACTCCGTCTCGGAGATGGCGATCGGATTGGCCGGATCGGTGACATCCACGATCGAGAGCGTGTTCAAGAACGGCGTCCCGTCGAACGTGGCGTTGGCACTGAAGCACAAGCTCCGACCGTGATAGTCCGAATCGGGACCCCAGTACTGGACGCATTGGGAGTCGTGGGTGTAGCCGTGGTCGGCGAACACCCCGGCGAACGTCGGATTGGCCGGATCGGTGATGTCCACGATGTGAAGGCCACCGTCTGCCGAGTGGGAGCCGACGATGTAGGCATGCCCGATTTCGGTGTTGATGACGATGTTGTGCGCATGGTCGATGTGCTCTTCTTCGGTACCGCTGTACAGGGCCGTGTCGGAGAAGACGGTGTACCCGGACGCATCCCGAAGCTGGGTCAGGTCGAACACCTGCATGGGATGATCATCGTGCTCCGAGACCACGAACACGTGATCGGCGTAGACCTTGAGGTCACGCCAGAACTCGCCTCCGGCGGTCGAGGCGGTGGGCAGGATGCCGACCACGTCCGGACGCTTCGGGTCGGAGATGTCGACGAACACCACGCCTTCGGCTGCTCCCACCAACGCATAGTCGACGCCGGTCATCGGATCCGTCCAGCCCCACATGTCGTTCACGAAAGTCACGCCCAGGTCGGCCGGCGACAGATGGCTGAGCTGATCCACCTTGTGGCACGGGAACTCTCCCGCATAACCCTGGACACAGGGAACGTGGGACGAGGGTGCATTGCTGTGGTCGGCGGCTTTGGCGGCGACGGCCGCGAAGTCGGCCGATTGATTCTGCATCACACCGTTCTGTTCGTGAGCCGCGGCGCTCCCGGCGATGCTCGCAACCGCCAGCGCGGCCGCGACGAGAAGTCCCAGTTTCCGTCTCATCTCTCCACTCCTTGGGATGGGTCCGGCGCCCAAACCCCTTCCGACGATACGCGAACAGGCATCCCGTGTCGGCTCGACCACCGTTCGCCCCACCCCCATCCCGGTGGCACAATCTCCGACGACGCCGCACCGCGGCTCCCCGGAGCCACGGCGAATCCCCCGCCCTCGTAGCTCAGGGGATAGAGCAACTGCCTCCTAAGCAGTAGGTCGCAGGTTCGAATCCTGCCGAGGGCGCCCACGTGCACCGGCGAGCCGCATTAGGTTGCCGCCGGTGCGTGTCGGAGTCATCGGTTGGGGGTCGCTGCTGTGGAGCCCACGGACGCTCGCGGCCGAGCGACCGTGGCGACGCGATGGGCCTCGCCTTCCGATCGAGTTCGCCCGCATCGCCGCCAATCTCAGGATCACGCTGGTGGCGACGGCCGGTGTCGAGCCCATCCCCACGTACTGGGTCACCAGCCGCCACCGCACCCTCGACGACGCAGCCGAGAATCTCCGCGTGCGCGAAGGTCCGACCCGTCGCGAGTGGATCCACCTCGCCGATCGTGACGGCCACCGCGACATGGCGGGTGGGGTGATCCACGACGTGGCGGGGTCGGCCGTCTCCGAGTGGCTGGCGACCCGCGACGACCTCGACGGCGTCGTGTGGACCGGGATCCCCACGACCGGTCTCGACGCGTCATCGGTCGACGTGCTGACCGAGCAGGTCATCGCCTATCTCCGCTCGCTGAAGGGTGTCGCCGCGAGGAGAGCCCGCGAGTACATCGAGCGAGCACCTCCCGCCACCGACACCGCCGTCCGACGGGCCGTCGAACACCGGCTGGGCTGGACGCGCATTCCGCTCGTCCCCGGGACGGTCGCGCCGTCCTAACCTCTGCTGATGCCGGCCACGTTCCACGAACCGCTCTCCCATCTGGATGCGTCCTTCCTGGCGCTCGAGAACCGCTCGTCGCACATGCACGTTGCCGCGGTGGTGCTGTTCGAGGCCGGTGAGCTGGCCACCGGCGAGGGCGGCATCGACATCGACCGGATTCGCGCCCACATCGCATCCAAGCTCCAGTACATCCCCCGCTACCGCCAGCGGCTGGCGTACGTTCCGGTCAATCGATCACCGGTGTGGGTCGATGACGCCGAGTTCAACTTCGACTATCACGTCCGCCACACCAGCCTGCCGAGACCCGGCTCCGACGAACAGCTGAAGCGTCTGGCGGGCCGGATCGTCAGCCAGCAGCTCGATCGCAGCAAGCCGCTGTGGGAGCTGTGGATCGTCGAGGGAATGGACGACGATCGGTTCGCCATCATCGCCAAGATCCACCACTGCATGATCGATGGCATCGCCGGCGTGGACCTCACCACGATCCTGCTCAATGTCGTGCCGACCAGCGAGATCGAGGAACCGGCCGATTGGGAGCCCCGCCCGGCCCCGGATGGCACCGAGCTGGCCGTGGCCGAGATCGCCCGTTCGTTGGGGGGCGTGGTCGACGGTCTCGGGTCGGCCCGGGAGTTGGTGAAGAGCGGACGTGACGCCGCCAACTGGTTTCTTCATCGTGCCGTGGCGGTCACCAGCTCACTCCGCTCGGGCTGGCTGTCCCAGGCCGATCCCACCCCGCTCAACGGCCCGATCGGGCCGAATCGGCGGTTCGACTGGACGATGGTGGAACTCGCCCGGGTGAAGGCCATCAAGAACGAACTCGGCGGAAGCGTCAACGACGTGGTCCTCGCCGTGGTCGCCGGCGCGATCCGCCACTACCTGGAAGCACACAAGGAGTTCTCGGCGGAGAAGCTCGAGTTCCGTGTGATGGCACCGGTCAGCGTCCGCAAACCCTCGCAGCGTGGGACGCTCGGTAACCAGGTGGCGATGTGGCTGGTCACCCTCCCGGTCGGCGAGGCCGACCCGGTCAAGCGGCTTCGCATCATCGAAGCCGAGACCAAGCATCTCAAGAGGACCGACCAGGCGCTGGGCGCCGCCACGCTGGTCGATCTGAGCCGGGGAACGCCGATCCCGCTACTGTCGCTCGCCAGCCGGATGGTCGGCCCGGCCATCCGGCCCTTCAACATGACCGTCACCAACGTTCCCGGTCCCCAGTTCCCCATGTACCTGCTCGAAGCGAAGATGATCGCCAACTTCCCGATCGTTCCCCTGTGGGCTCAGCACGGGGCCGGCATCGCCCTGTTCAGCTATGACGGCAAGCTGCTCTGGGGCGTGCAATCCGACTACGACACGGTGCCCGATCCCGGGGTGCTCCTCGACGCGATCGACCACTCTTTCAAGATTCTCGAGAATGCCGCCAACCGGTGAATCGCCCCTCCCCGCTGGCCGTTGCAGTGGGCGGTGCGGTCATCATCTCCTTCTCTGCGATCTTCTTCCGGGCATCCGGCGCCGACGCCGTCACCGGCGCCTTCTTCCGAATGGCGATCGCCGCGCCGGTCCTGGCGATTCCGGCGTGGCGGTCACGGCACGAGGACTCCCGGTCGTGGCGGCATCGCCGCCTGGCGTTCGGGGCCGGCGTGTTCCTCGCTCTCGACCTCATCAGCTGGTTGGTGGCGATCGACAACATCGGGGCGGGGCTTGCCACCCTCACCGCCAACAGTCAGGTGATCGTCGTTCCGCTGGTCACGTGGATGCTGCTGTCGGAACGTCCCTCCAACCGGGCGCTGTGGTCGATGCCGGTGGTGATGATCGGCCTGGCACTGCTCACCGGACTCGGACGAAGTGACACCTTCGGTGACCGCCCGGTGTTCGGGGTGATGATCGGCGTCTTGGCGGCACTGTTCTACTCCGGCTTCTTGATCCTCTACCGCCACTCGAATCGGATCCTCGCTCCGGTGAGCCGGACGCTGCTCGACGTGGTGGTGGCGGCGCTGGCCGTCCTCGCCATCGGCGGCTGGGTGTCCGGCCAAATCGACTTGCGCCCGGCCCCCTCGACACTCGCCTGGCTGGCGGCGATGGCAATCGGTGGACAGGTGGTGGGATGGCTCGCGGTCGGGTACGCCCTACCCCGGCTGTCCGCAGCGTCGACCTCCTTCGCGATTCTGCTGCAGCCGGTTCTCACGATGCTGTGGGGAGCAACGTTCTTCGCAGAGACGGTGTCACCGACACAGGCAACCGGGGTGGCTTTGGTTCTCGCCGGAATTCTGTTCGCAGTCCGATCGCCGGACGGCTGACGGTTCAGGACGTCATCGCCGCGATCTTGGCGGCGGACCATTCCAGGTGGGCCCGCCACGCCTCCTCGCCCAGTTCACGGGACGACGCAGGGGCGAGATCGAAGACGTCGCCGGGCAGGGCCGTCTCAGCCACCTCGTCGCGGCCGACGGGTTCGAGGCCGGCAGCCGCCAGCCATTCGGTGGGGAACGACATCGCCTCCTGGAAGATCTCCAGCGGCCCGCGCGGTTGCTGGCGATAGTGGAGCGAGAGGAGTGCCTCGAGTTCCGTGCGCAACCAGTTCTCGGCGGCTTCGAGGAGGCCATCGTCGGGACGCGACCAGCCTCTCGCGTCCGCCACCCTCCGCACATGCGGCCGGTAGGCGGCTACGAAGGTCTCCACCACCCGGGCGGCCACCGGATCGAGACTCACAGCCCGGAGCCGTCCGGCAGGCCGTCGGAGAGGGCGATCCGCATGCGTTTGTTGGCCTTGCCCTTCGACTCCGTCTTGACGACGTTCACGGTGCCAATCTCGAGGGTGCTGCGGACGTGGGTCCCACCGTCGGCCTGGCGATCCAAACCGACGATGTCCACCACTCGGATCTCCTCGACCCACTCGGGAATCAGGTTCACCTTGGTCCGGATCAGATCGGGGTCCCGCAACGCCTCCTCGCGAGCCATGGTGACGATCTCGGTCGGATAGCCTTTCACCAGTTCGGCGTTGAGCCGCTGCTCGACCTCGCGGCCGAACTCGGCGGAGATGCCGTCGAGCTCGAAGTCCATCCGGGCCGACCCCGGCTCCATGTTGCCGCCGGTCACCTTGGCGCCGAAGTCCCGGAACACCACTCCCGAGAGGGCATGGAGCGCGGTGTGGGTGCGCATCACCCGGTACCGGCGCTGCCAGTCGATCACCCCTTCGACCGGGGTCCCGACGTCCGGAAGGACATCACCGCCGATCAGGTGGATGAGGCGACCCCGGCGTCGAATCGTGTCTACGACCTCCACCGAGCCGTCGCTCCACCGGATGACCCCGGTGTCCCCCGGCTGGCCACCGCCCCTTCCGTAGAAGACCGTGCGATCCAACACGACGCCGCCTTCGACGTGATCGACGACGGTCCCCTCCGCCACCCGACGGTACGAGTCGGTCCCGGCCAACTCTTCGGTGGGGACGGAGTTGCTCATGGAGATGGATCCGGTTCTCGGGGGACGGTGACCGCCTCGTCGGGATCCAGCCGGAGCTCTCCCGTGTCGAAGAGCTTGTCTTGGTTGTCGGGACGGCGCCGGCGGGGCCGCAGCTCCGGACGTTCGGTCGTCTCGATCATCGCCTCGCTCGCCTCGGTCCACGATTCCCCGAGGATTCGCGTCCTCCACAGGTGGCCGGCGAGGATGCGGATCACCGTGACGGTGGGGACCGCCACCAACACTCCGAGCAGCCCGGCCAGCGAGCCACCGGCGAGCAGAGCCAGCACGATGACCAGCGGCGACAGCAGCACTCGAGTTCGCTGGATGATCGGCGTGATGATGTGATTGTCGATCTGCTGAATCAGGGTGAAGATGACGATCGCCGCGACGGCCTTGCCGGGCTCACCGACCAGGAGGGCCACCCCGGCCGCCAGTGCCGCCCCGACGAACGGCCCGACGAACGGGACGAGATTGAGAAGACCCGTGGCCATTCCGATGATCAGCCAAAACGGCAGGCCGAGGGCGAGCAATGCCAGCGACGACAGCGTCCCGACCACGATCGCCACCAGCAGTTGACCCCGGACGAACGCCGACAACGCACGTCCGACCTGGGAGGAGACGTGGGCCACCTCGGCGCGGTGCCGGGGGGGCGTCAGTTCCAGGAACAGGCGACGCGACCGCGGCATGTCCAGCAAGATGTAGAAGGCCAGGATCGGGGCGAGCCCGACGACCGCGACGACTTCGCCGATCCCGGCCAGCAGCCGGCCGGCTCCGGATCCGAACCCACCGACCAAGTCCTGGATGGCCGATTGGTTCTCCGGGTCTTGCACCCACTCGCGGATCGCCTCCGAGGTCCAAACCGGACCGAGATCGATCCCGAACCGACGGCCCATCGTCTCCAGCCAAGCGATCAGCGAGTCATAGGCGTTGGGGATCTGGGCGGCGAGTTCCCGTGCCTGCTCTCTCACGACGGGGACGAGCAGGAACCCGACGGCGGCGATCGCCGCCCCCAGCACCAGGAATCCGAAGATCGTTCCCAGAATCCGCGGGATGGCGATGCGCTCCTGTCCCCGAACGACCGGCTCGAGGATGATCACCAATCCTCCCGCGAAGATGAGCGGGAGCCAGATGATGCGGATCTGAACCGCGAACCACAGGAACGCCGCCCCCAAGATGATCGCCCCGATGCTCGCCCACACGATGAGCGCGGTTCGCCGCAGACGGTCCGTGGCCTGATTGCCGAACACGAAGACGAGTGTACCGGCGTGCAGTGACACGACGGGTCCGCTCGATCAGTCGATGGAGATGATCGCCGCCGAGCCCTGCCGAACCACGACGGTCCACACCGGCCCGCCCTGGGGACCGCCCACGATCCAACCGTCCCCCGACTCCTCCCAGGTCTCGGGAACCGATGCTCGCCCGGACACCCGGACGGCGACTCCCTCGGCGACCGAGATCTCAGCCACCCCGGTCAAATCGAGCGTTGCATCGTGGGCGGGTTCGTCGAGGTGGACGGTGATGTCGGCAGCCCGAAGCCGCACATCGACCAGGTCGAGACCCGCGGTCTCGATCTCGACGGTGGGGGCGACCATGTCGATCGCCCACGTGACCGCCGGCGTCAGACCAATGCGCCACCCGGCGAAGCGAAAGTAGTTGCCACCGTCCCGGGCCACGGCGATCACCGACGTGGCCTCGGTTCCCGCCTGCTCGAACACCGCCGGGGGGCCGACCGCTCCCCCGGCCCGAATCGACGAGATCCGATAGCCGGAGGTGGGGTCGACACCGACGTCCACCCGACCACGATCGAGGTCGACCCTCACGGCGGCTTCCGGTGTGTCGATGTCCGCCCTGACATCGGCGGCCGCCGACGGAAGCCACGTTTCGGAGGCCAGATGACCGGCCAGCGCCACCACCGCCCAGGTCAGCACCACCAGCCCCGGGACGGCGAGCAACCGCGGTTTCGACCGGGCCGGCTTCCACAGGGCGGCTCCCGCCAAGACGGCGATCGTCGGAACCGGCCAGAGGGCTGCCATGTCCAGCGCAACGGACGGTGAGAGCACGCCGGCGACCGTCCCGAGACCGATCCCCAGCATCACGGCCCCCGCTGTCAACCAGGCGGCCAGCGGCCACAGTTCGTCGCTCACTCCTCGCGGAAAGAGGCACCCAGCTCGACGACGATGTCGATGTCCTCATCCAGGTCGGCGAGTTCGACGAGCGCATCCGGTACGTGCTCGCGAAGTTCGAATGCGGCCGGGCCGAAGCCGTCCCGGAACAAGATCCTGCTCTGCGATGCATCCCGGGATGCATCGTCGGGCTCGAGCATCTGATAGCCGAGATCCGCCAGGCGCTCCGTCATCCGGGATGCCAGACCATTGGTACCCACCGCGTTGAGGACCCGAATTCGGATCTCCGATGGCGCCTGGACGGCCACCGCGACAACGGTCGAGGAGGGGTCGGACCCGGGCACTGTCGTGTCGGCGGCCACGGTTGCCGGGGCCAGACTTGTGGGTGCGGTGACGGGCGGGGCGGTCGATGAAGGAGCAGTCGATGGTGGTGCGGCGGTGGTCACCGGCGGTCCGGTGACGGTCGTTCGTGCCGAGGAGGTGACGGTCACGCCGGCGACGACGACCTCATCGGAAGGGTCGACTGAATCGGTCGAGCCATCGCCCCCGACGAGCGCCGTGAGACCGAAGAACATGGCGAGCGCTGCAACGAGGAACAGCACGCCCCCAACGGTCACGTCCCTGGCGAAGGTGCCACGGCGGGCGTGCCTCCCTCGGGTCGGGCGACCGGCACTCATGCCGCACCGATCCAGCGTCGCAGCCTGAGCACCGTCAACGGGTCGTACTCGGCCGCATCACCGCGGTCGAGCAGGAGCCGGAGCCGGCGGTAGTAGGCCGCCACGTCCATCCCCAACAGCTCCACGATGGCGCGCTCCTTCGTTCCCGGGAGGTGCCACCAGGAGCGTTCGAAGTCGAGAATCCGCCTGTCCAGCTGTTCGAGCACGGTGACCCCGAGGCTACGGAGAACGTCGATCAGAACCGGGGATTTCGCGGTCTCAGCCGCCGATGACGTTGGCGGCGACCTGTCCGAGTACGACCAGCGCCACGAAGCCGGGCACCACCCACCGCACCAAGCGGCCCACCGGCTGCGGGCTGGCCAGCAGCCACCCGGCCGCCGCCCCCTGGATCGCCAAGATCGCAATCCCGACCATCACGAACACGCCCGTGATGTCGATGGCAGTCCACAGTGCTCCGAGCCCCTGCACACCCACCACGAGACCGGCAATGCCACCCACCGCCGCCGCCCGACCCACGGGGAGTTGGATTCGGTCGACCAACCACGCCAATGCCACGACCGACAGAGCCAGCGCCAGGTACGCCGCCGGGATCCGCCGGAAGAGGATCGTGTCGGGCAGCAGGTTCGGTTCGCGGCGCTGGTCGAACATCCACGCCACCAATCCGGCGTTGAAGAACAGATCGATGCCGACCACCAACAGCCACGCCAACACGATGCGCCCCGGTGTTGGGGTTGGGCGTCCCGGTGTTGGGCGCCCCGATCTCCGGTGGCTCGACGTCAGTTGCCCGGAAGTGGCGTCGTGGCGCGCCTCGCGGCCGGCCTCATCCATCGTGGCGCTTCGCCGCGATCAAGTTCCGATGTGTGCTCCGATCTTCTCACTGGCCGCCTCCATCATCCGGGCCGACAAGGCTGCGAGGGCGCGGGCGATGGCGAGCTCTTCACCGATGGCCGGAATCGCCGGGTCGGCCGGGTTTCGCCGAGCCGAGCCGCTGGTCTCGAAGTCGTCGCCCCAGAGCTTCAACTTCGCCACGGCCACGGTGTCGTCCATCGTCTCCTCGAGGTCGAGAGACAAGTCGTAGTGCCGCTCCATGGTCACCTCCTCTCTCGCTCAATGTGCCGGTCTGCACAACCGCAGACCAGGGCCGCCGGTCCCATCGAACCGTATACGACACCGTGGCCTGCCGGGCCCGCATCTCGAAGAACGGAGGTGGACGAGTGGTCACCCAGGGGCAAGCCTGTGCCGAGATCGGGCATCGGGGCTACCGAGCCATGCAGGAGGCGATCGTCGCCACCTACGACGACCTGGCTACCAGGCTGGGAGCGACTGACGCCCCCGTCGGGCGGGGCGTGGTCGTGGGCGCTGGGAGCGTCACCCCAGGTTGCACTCCATCTGAACCCGGCACAGGAGGTCCGGGGACGGGTAGTTTCCAACGCAGCGACCCGGGATCAGCATGGAACCGACCGAAGTGGAGCAAGAGTCGATTGCCGTGGAGGGGGAAGAACTCGACGTCGCTTCCCAGGGGACGCCGGTCGAGTCCTTCGAGACTCCCGACCCGCTCGGCCCGAGCCGGGGGTCGGCGGATCCCGTGTGGTTCCCCAGCGGCGCCGTCCTGGACGTGGCGAGCGGAGCAATCGGCAGGGATGAGTCCCACTGGGATCCCAATGGGTCGGGTGTGGCATTGCTCGATACTCGCAATGGCGAGGTGCGTCTGGCTCCGAACTTCTCGACCGGCGAACTCGCCAAGAGCGGGGCCACGCGGTTCTCGCCGGCTCGCATCGACCCGAGCCTCGTGTGTGTCATACAGGCGCTGCGGGATCACATCGGCCGCCCGGTCCGCGTCACGTCCGGGTACCGATCGTGGGCGTACAACCAGGAGATCTACCGGAATCGGAACCAACGCCCCACCAAGAGCAGACACTGCAGCGGACAGGCGGTCGACATCACGGTGTCCGGCCTCGATGGGATCGAGATCGCCAAGGCGGCGATCGACGCCGCCGGAGCCGGTCTCGGTATCGGCGTCGGGAGTGACTACGCCCACATCGACGTACGGGGGACGTGGACGGTATGGACCTATCTCTCCGGCACCGAGGACGCCGCCGCCAGGAGTGCGTTGAGCCGTCACGCTCAGGCGTCCGGTTCGGACACCGTCGAGGGCTTCGACGTTCGCCGGGCGGTGTTGCGTAACTGTGCGCTCTCGTGCCGGCTCCGTTGGGCCGAGCACCGGGACCGCATCGCCGGTGCGGTGGGGGTCTCCAAGGACGCGTCCGGTGCCGACCTCGCCCGGGCGGTGGCCGCCTGGCAACGCGCCCACGAACTCGAGGTGGACGGCATCATCGGCCCCAACACCTGGGCGGCGCTGCAGTCTTGAACGAGGTCGGGTCGGCCTGGTTGGCAGTGCCACCCCGGAGGTCCAAATGGGGGGTCGTGGGGATCGCATTCATGACGCTCGCCCGAGTCCGCCCCATGGCAGTCTGATGGGACAGCCTGGACCATGAGGCAGCGGTTCCCGGCCGGGTGCACGATCTGCGCGACGTCGGATTCAACGCGCTGGCCGGACTGGCGGCGATCACCGCCACGCTGGGAGCCGAATGGGTACGGAGATGGGTGGAACGGCGCTGGATCGATGCCCGGCGCGGAAGTTGACGCGACGCCAGGCCCGAACCGCGTCCGGGCGGCGAGGGACAGAGCGGTCGAAGATGGCGGTGGGTTCTGAGAAGTCGGATGGTCCGTCGGCGAGATACTCGGTTCAGGGTGGCGGTCCGCGCTCGGCGGGTTGGAGGAAGCGGCGGCGTTGGGGTGGTGTGGTCGGGTCGATGGTGTAGCCGTGGCGATGGACGACGACGTGGTGGTGGAACCAGCACAGCGATGTGAGGTTGTCGGGATGGTTGGTTCCTCCCGCTGCCCTGGGGTGGATGTGGTGGGGTTGGAGGCGGTAGCGACTGGTGCATCCGTCGGCGGTGCAGACGCCGCCGTCGCGGTGGAGGACGTGACGGCGGGTGGCGGGGGCGATGGCGGTCTGGGCGGTGCCGACGGTGAGCGGGGTTCCGTCCCGTGGGTGGGCGATGACGTCGATGGTGCCCTCGCAGAGAAGCCGCTCCAGGGTGGACGGTCCGACGCGGGGTCCGCCCACGATCCACGCTCCGGTCTGTCCCGAGTCGGCGGCCCGCCCCTCACAGGCGTCGACGAAGACGGTGACCGTGGTCTTGGTCGGGGACGCTTCGGTGCATGAGGCGGGGCTCGTGAGTCGTTGGACGAGGGCGTCGGCCCGGCGGACCGTTCGGGGTTCACGGGTGCCGTCGGGGAGGGTGGGCATCGCTTCGGCGGCGGCGTCGAGGACGGTGGACACCGCCGCGCCGTCGACCCCATCGAGTTGGCCGTGTAGCGACCAACGGGTCTGGTCGAGGGATGGTTGGAGGACGAGATACCGACCCGAGGACGCCTCCTGTTCCATCGCCCGGGTGATACGCCGATGGCGGGCAGCGACCCGATCGATGGCAGCAATGTCCATTCCTTCGGCCATGCGAACCGTCGCCTCGGAGGCACCCGCGGCCACCAGCCGGCGGGTGGCGACCGTCCGAGCGAAGGATCCGCTCACGGGGTGAGAACCGTCGGCGGCATGGCCGTCACGGGCGACACCGACCAGATCTCGGGCCGTCCTACGGTCGATATCCAGACGTCCCGCCACCCACTCGGCCAGTGTCCGGCATCCGTCCGCCCGCGTGGTCTGGTCGACGTCGGCCCGGCGGATCAGCTCGGCCTGGCGATGCCGGAGCCGGTTGATCATGGCCTCGATCGCTACCAACTCCACTTCTCGCGAGTCGGCGGTCACGGCCGGATCGAGATGATCGAACATACGTTCGACACTACCGGCCGCCGATGACAGAATCCGGGCCGAGTCCGCCGGCCCGACCACCTCTCAGAGTGGATCGAGGATGATGACGGGGATCTCCCGGTTCGTGCGGGATTCGTAGTCGGCGAAGCCCGGGGAGTCGTGCTTCTGCCTCGACCAGATCGGCTCCCGCTCCTCCCCCGCTGCGACCCGGGCTCGGAACCCGAGCGTCTCCGTCCCGATCTCGGCCCGGACCTCGGGGTTGGCGATCAGGTTGTGATACCAGTCGGGATTGGTGTCGGCCCCGGCATTGGACGCGAAGACCGCCAGCGAGCCACCGAGATCCCGGTACATCATCGGGTTGATCCGCTCCCTGCCCGATCGGGCACCCGTCGTGTGGAGCAGCAGCAACGGCGCACCCTCGAAGCTTCCTCCGACCTTCCCGCCGTTGCTTCGGAACTCCTCGATGATCTGTGTATTCCAGTCCAATTGCTCGCTCCTTCTCGTGAGGGGAGTCGAAGAATGGGATCGTCTTCGGGACGACGTGATTGGAGCTGGCGAGGGGACTCGAACCCCTGACCTGCTGATTACAAATCAGCTGCTCTAGCCAACTGAGCTACGCCAGCGCGCCGCTCAGGCTACCGAATCGGACAGATCGACCTGGACGCCGCCGAGCGCTCGACGGCCGGATCGGCGAGCCACTACGCGCCGCCGGAACGGACCCGCATCACCTCGAAACAGCCCAAAGCGGCCGCCACCGAAGCGTTGAGGCTCTCGACGTCGGAGAACATCGGGATGGAGGCCACCACGTCCACCCGCTCGCGAACCAGACGATGGAGACCGGTCTCGGCACCCACGACGAGTGCCACCGGCTCGGCGAGCAGATCCAGCCCGAACAACGACCGCTCCCCACCGGCATCGAGCCCGACGGTCCAGACTCCCCGCCGGGCACACCGGACGACGGCGTCGGCGATCGACGACGTCTCGGCCACTCGGCATCGCTCCAACGACCCTGCCGCGGCCTTGAACGCGACCGCTCCCAACGGGGCCGCCCGTCTTCTCGATACCACCAGCCGCGGAATTCCGGCCGCCACCGCACTCCGGGCGATGGCACCGACATTGTGGGGATCCTCGACGTGGTCGAGGATGAGCAAGGCCGCCGGATCGGCTTCACCCAAGAGATCGTCGATCGACACGTACGGGATGGGACGACACGATGCCACCACACCTTGCGGTGCGGAGGTCCGGGCGAGCGGACGGACATCGTCGACGATCTGGACCTCGACCCCCGCTGCACGGGCAAGATCGACGATCCGATCCGCCCGCTGCGGTTCGACCGAGAGAGCCTCCACCCGACCGGCCGCCAAAGCAGCCTGAACGGCGTGAAACCCTTCGACGCTATCGCCGTAGCCAGCGACTGCCATCGGCGGAGTCCTCGATTCCGACACCGATGGCGGCCAGCCCATCACGGATGCCGTCGCTGGTCGCGAAATCCTTGGCTTTCCTCGCCTGGCTTCGCACCTCGAGGAGCCGGTCGAGGACCGTGGCCGGGTCGAGGCTCGGATCGACCCCGAACCCGGCGCCGATCCGAGCCAGGTCTTCTGCGAGGTCGCCGATCTGCGCACCGGACGAATCCACATCCGGGCAGAGACCGAGGACGTCGAGCAGCTCGACGACGGCTGCCGCCACCGGACCGGCGTCGCCGCCTTCGTCGAGCACACGGTTGATTTCCCGAGCCGCGTCGAAGATGACCCCGATCGCCTGCGGGGTGGCGAAGTCGTCATCCATCGCCGCCTGGAACGCCGCCAGCACCTGGGCATCGGCCTCCGCACCGCCGCCTCCGCCGGCACGGTCGACCGCTCGATCGATCCGCTCGAGAGACGCCGCCGCCTCCTCCATGAGCGCCTCGGAGAACTCCAGCGGCGACCGGTAGTGGGCCCGGAGGTACAGCATGCGAACCGTTCGGCCGCCGAAGCGTTCGATCGCCGCAGAGAGGTCGATCACGAGGCCGGTCGACTTGGACATCTTCTCGCCGCCGAGGTTGACCATCCCGTTGTGCAGCCAGTACCGAGCGAAGGGCTCGCCCGTCGCGCCCTCGGACTGGGCGATCTCGTTCTCGTGGTGCGGGAAGATCAGATCGGATCCGCCCCCGTGGATGTCGAACCCCTCACCGAGGTACCTCGCTGCCATCGCCGAGCACTCGATGTGCCATCCGGGGCGACCGGCCGACCAGGGGGAATCCCAGTACGGCTCTCCCGGCTTGGCCGCCTTCCACAGCGCGAAGTCGAGCGGGTCGTGTTTGGCCTCGTTCACCTCGATCCGGGCACCCGCTCGCATGTCGTCGGGATTGCGACCCGACAGCCGGCCGTATCCCTCCAGCGTCTTCACCGAGAAGTACACGTCGTCGTTCTCGGCTCGGTAGGCGAGCCCCCGGTCGATCAGTGCCGCGATCAGCCGGACGATCTCGTCGATGTGCTCGGTGGCTTTCGGCTCGATGTCCGGAGGAAGCACCCGGAGATCTTCAAACACGCGGTGGAACGCGGCGGTCATGCGCTCCGCCCGCTCGGCCATGGACTCACCGGCCTCGTTGGCGGCGGCGATGATCTTGTCTTCGACGTCGGTCACGTTGCGGACGTATGTCACGTCGAGCCCTCGCCAACGCAGGTAGCGGGCGATGACATCGAAGACCACCGCGAACCGGCCGTGGCCCAGGTGCGGCTCGGACTGAACGGTTGGCCCGCACACGTACATCCCCACTCGACCGGCGTCGCGGGGGACGAAGTCCTCGAGCGACCGGCCCAGCGTGTTGAACACTCGAAGGGTGGAGGTGGATGCCATCGAGCCAGGGATGATAGGGGCGGAACCGCCAATGGAACCGCAGCCCACCCGCTCACTCCTCGCCGAGCACCGACCCCTCGGCGGTGACGGCCGCCATGGCGGCGATTCCCTCCTCCCGGCCGAGGGTGCCCAATCCATCGGTGGTCGTCGCCTTGACGGATACGGCCGCGATACCCACACCGAGCGCGCCTGCCAGCCCACGACGGATCGCATCTCGATGCGGTGAGACCCGGATCGACTCAGCGACGACGGTGACGTCGACATAGTGAACGTCCACCCCGGCGCGGGAGGCCATGGCGACCGCCTCCCGAAGCATGGCGAGGCTGTCTGCGTCGTGCCAACGGTGGTCCGATGAGGGGAAGTGAGAACCCAGATCCCCGAGATTGGCCGCACCGAGAACCGCATCGGCGACGGCATGCGCGGCGACGTCGCCGTCGGAGGTCGCGACCACACCCTGGTCGGTGGCGACGACCACACCTCCGAGGATCACCGGCGGTTCGCCCCCGAGCCGGTGTGCATCGAAGCCCCAGCCGACCCGGGTGGCGGTCACTCCTCGACTTCGAACGTCGGAAGGGCTCGATCGAGCTTCTTGACCGCCTCTTCCTCGTCGACCACCAGCGAGAACTGGAGTTCGGACGTCAGGGTCAACCGGGCCTTCGACAGCATCCGCTTCAACGCCGGGGAGATGCCCTTCGTCTGCTGCGCGAAGTTGAGATCACGCACGACCTCGGCGACCTGGAAGATGTCACCGGAGGTCATCTTCTCGTTGAGGACCTTGTACCACCGGCTCCAGTTGGAGCCGGCCTCCTGCGGCTCCTCCTTCAGCACCTTCAGAACGTTGCGGGCCTGCGTCTTGGAGATGATCGGGCGGATCATGTCGTCGATCGAGTCGACGGGGACCATCACGGTGAGCTGTTCGGTGGCGATGTCGAGGACGTAGTAGTCCTTCTTCTCGTCGTTGAAGGTCTGCTTGACCTTCTTGGCGATCGTGGCCGCACCGTGCTGCGGATGGACCACCTTGTCGCCGACGCCGTACTTTGAGTTGGTTTTCTTCTTTGCCATTCCGCCGGGATTGTACCCGGAGCGTCCAATTCGCCTCTCGGCGATCCCCGCCGGCCTCAGGGCGACCAGGTGTCGGCCATCGCCAGCAAGCGGTCGAAGGACAGTCGGAGCTGCCGGGCCCGATGCCCACCGATCCCGTCGACCCGCTCCAGAGACGCGATGTCGGCCCGCAGGAGCTGGTGGAACTGGAACCGTTTCGTCACCGAGTCGCGCACCGACTCGGGGATCCGCCCCGCCTTGCTGAGAATCCGCATGCCGCGCGGGACGGACTTCACGTCGAGGTCGTCGAAGCCGATCGCCTTTCCGACCCGACTCGGGTCGACGAGCTCGGCATCCGACAAGCTCTCGACTCGCCTCACCGCCTTCTGATAGAGCCGTTTGGATCGGCTCTCCAGATGATCCCGTATGGCCAGATCCCGGGTGTGGACCACCCCTCGCCGCAAGTCGGCGAGCTGCAGGGAGGCCAGCCCGCTCTCCTCACCCAGCGACACCGCCATGACCTCGACTGCCTTCCCCACCCGGCGCACCAGCTCTGCCCGCTGGACGAGGGTCATGACGCTCCGGTAGGTGGCGATCCCCGACACCTCCAGAATGGTGAGGAGACGCTCCGCATCATCGAGCTGCCGGCGCAACCGATCGAGGTTCTGGAGTTCCTGATTGATTCGGGCGGCGAGCGCCTCCGGGCGCGGCAACTCGATCTTGGTCCCGTCGATGTACAGCGTCGCCAGGTTCCGACCCTCCGACACCGACACCACCGGCATTCCGGTCTGAACTGCGATTCGTTCCGCGGTGCGGTGGCGAGAGCCGGTCTCATCCGTCGGTATCGAAGAGTCCGGGACGAAGTGGACGTTGGCCCGAAGGATCGTGGCGCCTTCGTCCCCGAGGACGATGCCCCCGTCCATCTTCGCCAGCTCGGCAAGCCGAGCAGCCGTGTACGAGGTCTTCTGCAACACGAAACCACCGGTGCAGATCTCCTCGACCACTTCGTTGGAGCCGATGACGATCAGGGCACCGCGACCCGCTTGAAGGATTCGTTCGAGACCCGCACGGAGCGCGCTGCCGGGGGCCAGCCGCTCGAGCGTGTCGAGGTGAGCTTGGGATTCGTCCGCCACGAAAGGGCAGCGTATCACTTGAGAGCCCGGTCGAATCGACTGGGTCGGTGACGGCGGTCGAGTGTCTCTCGGCCCTACGGGACGAGCCCACCCTCGAGCAACAGCGCCGCCAGCAACGTCTTCGACCTGGGCGGCGTCGCCATGATCTTCTCGACCCCCTGTCGCTGGGTCTCGGCCCGGCGTCGATCGTCGAAGGGCACGGCCCGAACTTCGCCGGCCAGACCGATCTCTCCCCAGGCCGCCATGTTCCCCAACGGGACGTCGAGACAGGAGGAGGCGACTGCCAGCGCCACCGCCAGGTCGGCCGCCGGCTCGGCCAGGCGCCAGCCTCCGACCACGTTGACGTAGACCTCCTTGTCGGCAAGTCGGAGACCACAGTGCCGTTGGAGGACCGCCAGCACCTGATGGATACGAGCGGCCTCGATCCCTCGCACCGAGCGGCGAGGTTGGGGTTGGGCGGTCGGGGTCACCAGTGCCTGGATTTCGACGAGGATGGCCCGCCGTCCCTCCAGCGCCGGGAACACCACCGTGCCGGGCACCTGAGACTGCCACTCCGACAGAAACGCGGCCGATGGGTCTTCGACCTCGACGAGGCCGTCACCCGCCATGTCGAACAGGGCCACGCCGTCGGTGGAACCGAACCGGTTCTTGAACGCGCGGAGTGCCCGCAGACCCCGATCGGCATCGCCTTCCAGGCTGAGCACCACGTCGACCATGTGCTCGAGCAGCTTCGGGCCGGCCAGCGACCCCTCCTTGGTGACGTGCCCGACGAGGAAGGTGGCGATGTCCGCCGATCGTGCGTGACGGATCAGCCGGTCCGCCGACTCGCGAACCTGGGTCACCCCACCCGGAACCCCCTCGAGATCCGGGCACCGCACCGTCTGGATGGAGTCGACGACCAGCACGTCGGGGCGCTCGGCGACGGCGGCCGCCAGGGCGGCATCGACATCGTCCTCGGCCACGACCAGCACCCCGTCATCGGCGATTCCCAGCCGGACGGCGCGAGCGGCGACCTGCTGCGCCGATTCCTCCGCCGTGACCACCAGCACCTTGAACCCTCCCTGACCCAGGGCACCCGCCATCTGGAGCAGCAGCGTGGATTTGCCGATCCCAGGCTCGCCGCCGACGAGCACGACCGAACCGGGCACGATGCCACCGCCGAGAATCCGGTCGACCTCTCCCACCCCCGAGTCGATTCGAGTCGGCACCTCGGCGCCGAGCTTGTCCAACGACACCGGCTCGGGAGCGGGACCGATCCGCCGGTCATGGGCGGCGACTTCGCGCAACTCGCGGTCGGAGCGGCAACGCGGGCAGAATCCCATCCACTTGGGAGACGAGAAACCACAGGAGTCACAGAGGTAGCTCACCGTTTCGATGCTATCGGCCGGGGGTGACACCGATGGAGCGCCTCACCTCACAGCCGGGAGGCACGCCGGATGAGCCAGACGACCAGCGCCAGGAGGGCGAGGGCGAGCACGATGCCCCACAGAATCGACCACGGCGTCCACGGTTCGGCCGTGCGGATCACTGAGGGTGCCATCGCGTGGCACAATACCGCCCCGAGGAGGCGAGTTTGACCCCACACATCTGCGAGAACTGCGGCGCGACAGTCGGCGACGAGCAGTTCTGCCCTACGTGCGGCGAGTGGATCGATCCGCTCAAGGGTGGCAACGCACAGGACTTCGAGCAGTTCACGCTGGAGGAAGGACCACCGCCGGGAGAACCTCCGATCGGGAGTGATGCCGACACCGGGGAGGAACCCGCCCAGATCCGGCGGCAGCCGGCCCGGTATGAGGAGGAGATCCCGTGCCCATCCTGCGGGACTCGCAATCCGATGACCAATCGACACTGCGAGAACTGCGGTGCACGGCTGACCCAGGGGGCACTTCCGGTCGCCCCGCGCCCGGCAGTCCAGACCACCGCCGGCGTGCGCGCCGCGCTGGGCATCGCCGGAATTCTGCTACTGGTGATCCTGGCGGTCACGCTCGTCAATCTCATCGGTGGCGACGATCCCGAGGCCGCCGCCGACACCTCCTCGACCTCGACGAGCACGACCCGCCCGCCCGATCCGGTGCCGCTTCCGATCCTCGACGTGGACTGCGCCATCGACGGCATCCCCGGATTCCCGTGCGACAACCTCATCGACGATCTCGAAGGGGAGTACCAGTTCAACTGGGACCAGCTCGACGAGGGCGCCGAGGTCGCCATCGTCTTCACCTTCCCCCAAGCCGTCGAGATCTCCGGCCTGATTTGGGAGAACATCCCCGCCGACGAGAACGACCGTTTCCTCCAGAATTACAAGGTGCAACGCATCACCGTCGAGGATGATCGGGGTCCCGAGATCCCGCTGGGTATCGCCAACCAGGCCGGGACCATTCCGCTCAACTACATCTCGCCTCGCACCAACAAGCTCACCGTCCGAATCGTGGCCGTCCACCCCGCCGAGGACGTCGACGGACAACAGTTCAGCGACCTGGCCGTACGCGGCATCCAGATCCTCGGCAATCCCGTCGCCACGGACGCCGGAACCCAGGCGGGGACGACAGAGCCGGGGGCGGACACAACCGACACGACGGCGAGCGGCTGAGCGATCGCTCAGACCAGCTGGATCGGAAGCCGTCGAACCCCCCGAAAGACGAGGCTCGGCGTTCGCTCCAAACGGGTGTCTGCCAGCTCGATCGTGTCGACGACGTCGACCAGCGCCTGCATGGCGACCTCCAGCTCCACCTTGGCGAGCGGCGCTCCGACGCAGTAGTGCACACCCGCGCCGAATGAGACGTGGGGGTTGGGGTGTCGGTCGAATCGCAGCCCATCCGGTTCCTCGAACACCGACTCGTCCCGATTGGCCGAGCCGAACAGCAATCCCACCTTGGTACCCCGGCGGAGATCGACGCCCGACCAGGTCACGTCCTCGAGGACCCACCGCTCGAACATCTGGAGTGGCGTGTCGTACCGGAGCAGTTCGTCGACGACCCGCCCATCGACCCGCTCTCGCACCTTGAGCTCGGCGAACGCCTCGGGCCGCTCGACGAGCGCCAGCACGGCGTTGCCGATCGCTTGCACGGTCGCTTCGTGACCGGCGTTCAGTGTGAGGATGATCGTCGAGACCAGCTCTTCGTCCGAGAGACGATCACCGTCGACGTCGGCCTCGACCAGCGCCGTCGTCAGATTGTCGACGGGGTCGGATCGATGCCCGTCGACGAGCGACGAAACGTAGTCGGCGAACTCGACGATGGCCCGTTCGGCCGTCTGCTTCTCGTCATCGGTCACGGCCTGGTCGAACACCCGAACGATGGCCGCGGACCAGGCGACCAACTGGGGCTGATCGACCACCGGCACGCCCAGGAGCTCGGCGATCATCGTCAGCGGGATCGGGGTGGCGTAGTCGGCGATCAACTCCATTCGCCCGGACTCGAGGGCAGTGGCGATCGCCGTCCGGGCGGTGGCCTCCATCCTCGACCGGTAGCTCTCTGAAGCACGTTTCGAGAAGGCGTGCTGGACCAGCCGCCGAATCCGGGTGTGCCGGGGAGGTTCGAGGTCGATGAACGACTCCCGCACCAGCCGGGTCCAGGTGGGGATGTCCGACGGATAGGTTCGGGCGTACACCGCCGGGTCGATCTCGCCGGGTGGGATCGCCTCCCGAGGATCGCGACCGAATCGACGGTCCTTGAGGATTCCGGCGACGTCGGCGTGCCGGGCGAAGAAGGTCAGCCCCCAGGTCTCATCCCAGAACACCGGCGACTCGGCACGGAACCGAGCGTACGTGGGGTACGGATCGTCGACGAACGCCGGGGCGTAGGCGTCGAAGGTCAGTGCGCCTCACCTCGCCGGTATGGCACTCCATCGGCGGCGGGCATGCGGAGCCGCCCCGCGGCCTGGGAGATGACGATGAGCGTCAACACGTACGGTGCCATGGAGATGAACTCGGCGGGAATGCGCTCGACGAGGGCGAACACGACGATCAACGCCACACCGGCGGCGGCCGTGAAGCCCGACGAACGACCGGCTCCGGTGCGCCATTGCCAGAGTGCGTAGAGGAGCAATCCGACCCCGGCGAACAGCAAGAGACCACGCACGGCGTCGCTCTCACCGCGGAGCTGGAGCGTCAAGCCGTAGCCGAAGATGGCCGCTCCGGTCGCCACGCCGGCCGGCCGCCAGTTGCCGAAGATCATCGCCGCCAAGCCGATGAAACCGCGCCCACCGGTCATGCCCTCGCGATACAGACCCGCCTGCTCGGTCACGAGATATGCGCCTCCGGCCCCGGCGAGCAGGCCGGAGATCAGCACCGCGATCCACTTGTACGTGTACACCCGAATGCCGAGGGACTCGGCCGCCCACGGGTTCTCACCGGTCGAACGGAGGCGAAGACCGAAGCGGGTTCGCCACAACACGAAAACCGAGAACGGGACGAGCAAGAAGGCCAGCAGCGTGAACCAGGACACATTGCGCGTCCAGCCATGCAAGATCCCTCCGATGTCTCCGATCAGGAACCAGTCGGTGTTCTCCATCGACCGGAACAGGTCCGAGAGCAAGGGAACGGTGAATTGATCGACGGAACCGGTGATGCGAGGCGACTGGGTGACCCCGGCGTCGGTACGGCCGGCATAGAAGACCGTCGAGAGGAATCGTCCCATACCGAGGCCGATGATGTTGATGGCAACACCGGACACGATCTGGTCGATCTTGAACGTGACCGTGGCGAGCGCATGGAGCGCCGCACCGAGCAGCCCGCCCAGCATCCCGAACAGGATGCCTCGCCACGGACCCCACGCCCACGCTCCGTACCCGGCGAACCAGGTCCCCAGGATCATCATCCCCTCGAGGCCGATGTTGATGACCCCGGCCCGCTCGGCATAGAGACCACCCAGACCGGCGAGGAGGATCGGCACCACCAGGCGCAGCATGGCTCCCCACGTCTGGAAGGAGGACATCTCGTCGGTACCGGTGAGAATCCGGACCAGAGAGAAGATCGCCAGCGCGATGAGGCCGGAGACGAACAGGCGGTTGGTGAGCAACCCCATCACGAGGCTCTTCTCCGCGGCCGGCACACGGGTCCGGGTGTCGGCGCTCATGCGGCCTGTGCCTCCTGCGTCTCGACCGCGGCAGACAGCGCCTTGGTCTCCTCGTTCCGCGCCCAACGGTTCACCAGCTCGAAGGCGATCACGGCGGCCAGAATGATCGACCCGGTCATGATGTTGATGATCTCGACGGGGATCTGTTCGCCGAGGAGCGCCTGGCCGCCCCGGCGGAGGAACCCGAACAGCAGCGCCGCCAACGCCGCCCCACCGGCACCGTTTCGACCGATCAACGCCACCGCGATTCCATCGAACCCGTAGTTTCTGGGGAAGTCGGTCGCATACAGGTGGGTCTCGGACAGGACGGTCACCATGCCGGCCAGGCCGGCCAGGCTTCCCGAGATCAGCATGGCCCGGACGATCATCGCGTTCGCCCGTACGCCCGACGCCTGGGCGGCCGAGGCATTGGTGCCCGACGCCCGCAGGTCGTATCCGAACTGGGTTCGGTTCAGCATGAACCAGAAGGCGAAGCCGACCACGATGGCCAGGATCACCAGCCCGGTGAGCTCGGCTCGACGCGGGTTGATCCCGAACACCTCGAGCAGCGGATTGAGCGACGGGACCCGCCCGGTCTCGGGGATCGGTGCGGTGACGATGTTGAGCTGGCCGACCGAACGCTCGTCACGCCAGTAGTTGAAGAACAGCCACGAGATCAGGTTGAACGCGATGAAGTTCAACATGATGGTCGAGATGACCTCGTTCACGCCGCGCCACGTCTTGAGAACGCCGGCGATCCCCGCCCAAATCGCTCCGGCCGCCATGGCGATGAGCAGGATGCTGACGACGTGGAGCGGCGCCCAGATCGTGTACTTGGCTCCGAAGTAGGCCGCCACCAGGGCGGCCAGCAGGTACTGGCCCTCGACCCCGATGTTGAACAGGCCCATTCGGAACCCGATGGCTGCCGCCAAACCCGCGAAGAACAGCGGCACGGCCGTATTCAGGATCTCGATGACCGACGCCCACTGGATGCCGTCACGTTCCCCGTTGAAGATCCCGTACTCCCACATCGCGCCGAAAGCATTGACCGGGCTCTCGTCGATGAGCAGGAGGGCGATGGAGGAGAAGAAGAGTCCGGCGGCCAGCGCCAGCACCGGGGCGCCCAAGGATGCGACCAGCCGCTTCCAACCCGTCACAGCACCGCTCCCGTCATGTGCTTGCCCAGCACCTCCGGCGTCACCTCGTTCGGATCCAGCTCCGCCACGAACCGACCCTCGAAGATGACGTAGACGCGGTCGCTCAGCCCGAGCAGTTCTTCGAAATCGGCCGACACCAGCAACACACCCATGCCCGATCGCCGAGCCTCTCGCAACTGCTCCCAGATGGCCGCCTGGGCACCGACGTCGATGCCCCGAGTGGGTTGGGCGGCGATGAGCAGATCCGGGTTGGCCTCCATCTCACGCCCAAAAATCAGCTTCTGCTGGTTGCCTCCCGAGAGCGCCAGCGCGGCCACGTCGACACCCACGGTCCGTACGTCGTACTTCTCGACGATCTCCTCGGTCTTGGCCCGTGCACCCTTGGGATCGATCAAAAAGCCCTTGCCGTACGGCTCCGATCGCTGGTGGCCGAGCATGGCGTTCTCCCAGAGCGGCGCCGGCAACAGCAGCCCATGAGCGTGGCGATCCTCGGGGATGTATCCGATTCCACGATCGAGTCGCTCGGCCGTGCTCCAGTCGTCGATCGGCCGTCCGTTCAGGGTGACGGTTCCGGTCGTCTGTGCCCGCATACCGATCAACGTCTCCAGGAGCTCTCGCTGACCGTTGCCCTCGACGCCGGCCAGGCCGACGATCTCGCCCTTGCGAACGTAGAAGGAGATGTCGGTGAGCTTGTCACGACCCTCGTCCGCCTTCAGCCCGAGGTCGGCGACCTCGAGTACCCGGTCCTCGGGGATGTCCCGTTCCTCGACCTCGGGGGTCGGGAGCTCACTGCCCACCATCAGCTCGGCGAGATCCTTGGTGGTCACGTCCTCCGGTTTCACCGTTCCGACCGTCTTGCCACGGCGGATCACCGTGATGGCGTCAGCCACCGCCAGGACCTCATCGAGCTTGTGATTGATGAAGATGATCGTGACCCCCTCCGACTTGAGGTCTTGGAGGTTCTCGAACAGCTCCGTGACCTCCTGGGGCACGAGCACTGCCGTCGGCTCGTCGAGAATGAGGATCCGAGCCCCGCGATAGAGAACCTTGAGGATCTCGATCCGCTGCTTCTCGCCCACCGCCAGCTCCGACACGAACGCATCGGGGTCGACCTCCAACCCGTACTTCTTCTCGAGTTCGAGCAGGCGGGAGCGAGCAGCCCCGAAGTCGATCGTGGCGCCTCCCGGCTCCATGCCGAGGATGATGTTCTCCAGCACGGTGAAGTTGGACGCGAGCTGGAAGTGTTGATGCACCATGCCGATCCCGGCTTCGATGGCGTCGGTCGGCGACCGGAAGTGGACGGTTTTTCCCTCGACCTCCATCGAACCCTCGTCTGCGTTCTGCATCCCGTACAGAATCTTCATCAGGGTCGACTTGCCGGCCCCGTTCTCCCCCACCAAGGCGTGAATCGTGCCCTGCTCCACGTCGAAGGTGATCTTGTCATTGGCGACCACGCCGGGGAAGCGCTTGGTGATCCCTTTGAGCGAGACGGCGAGTGGCACGGCCGAGAGCATAAACGACCGGATCCGGATCCTGCCGCCCAGACTCCCCTCCCGGACGCGAACGGGGCCGCACCGAAGTGCGGCCCCGTCTGCTTGCGATTCTTCGAGGTAGACGTCAGGGAGCGGTCGGAACCTCGATCTCTCCGTCGATGATCTGCTGCTTCAGCTCGTCGAGCTGACCGGCGATGTCGTCGACGAACCCACCGGAGGTGGAGTAGCCGACACCGTCGACCGAGAGGTCGAACACCCGGTCACCGGACTGGAACTCGCCGTTCACGACGTCGGTGATGGTGGACTCGACCGCCACATCGACCCGCTTCAGCATCGAGGTCAGGATGTGCTCCTGGAGCGATGCTTCGGCCGACAGGTACTGGTCGGAGTCGACTCCGATGGCCCACAGCTGGGTGCCTTGCTCGTCCGACTTGGCGTCGGCCGCTTCGAAGACACCGTTGCCGGAACCACCGGCAGCGTGGTAGACCACGTCGGCGCCGGCGTCGTACATGGCGTTGGCGGCCTCGAGGCCCTTGGCCGGATCGGTGAACCCGGTGAAGTCCGGCGGCTGGGTCAGATAGTTGCTGATGACCTCGATGTCGGGGTTGATGTGCTCGGCCCCGGCGATGAAGCCCGCCTCGAACTTCTGGATCAACGGGATGTCCACGCCACCGATGAAGCCGACCGTACCGCTCTCGGACTTGAGGGCAGCGGCGGCGCCGACCAGGAAGGAGCCTTCCTCCTCGGCGAACAGCAGCTCGGACACGTTGTCCAGGTCGTACGGAGCGAAGTCCGCATCCGTCAGCGCCGTGTCGACGACGGCGAACAACGTCTCGGGGTAAGCCTCGGCGTTGGCCTCGATGGCATCCTCGAAGAGGAAGCCATTGCCGATCACGAGGCTCGCACCCTGGGATGCGGCCAGGTCGAGCAACTCGTCTCGGTCGTCGCCGGCGGTGTTCGCCTGCAACTCCTGACCGTCGAAGCCGAACTCCTCGAGCGCCCGGTCGTAGCCGGCGGCGGCTGCGTCGTTGAACGACTGGTCGCCGCGTCCACCGATGTCGAAGACGAGGGCGACGCTGACGTCCTCGCCGCTCATCGCCTCATCGACGGCATCGCTGGCCTCGGTGACGGCGTCGCTGGCCTCGGTCATCGCCTCGTCGGCGGCATCGCTGGCCTCGGTCACCGCCTCGTCGACGGCATCGCTGGCCTCGGTCACCGCTTCATCGACGGCATCCGAAACGTCACTGGCGGTGTCACCGCAGGCGGCGAGCACCATTGCCAGCACGGCGAAGATCGCCAACAGCCTCATTGTTGATTTCACGTGGTTTCCTCCCAATAGGACGAACGGCGGCTTCCCGCCGCCGGCGAAGGATAGTCGTCGCGCCTGCGAAGATCGCCAAGCAGCAAGCATTACGCAGTACGCGGCACGCAACACGCAAGGCGGCCCGGAGCCCGGGGAGCCCGGGAGCCCGGAGCCCGGAGGCTTCAAGCGACAAGCAACAGGCAACAAGCAAGAAGGGCGGAGGGCCGGGAGCCGGGGCCGAAGGCTTGCGGCTTGCGGCTTGCGGCTTGTGGCTTGTGGCTTGCGGCTTGCGGCTTGCGGCTTGCAGCTTGATGCTTGTTGCGTACCGCCTTCTGCCTACTGCCTTCTGCTTGGAGTGGACATGTTGATCGACTTGACGACCACCGAACCACCGGCCTCCTGGGGGGTCGAGATCGACGTCGACGCCGTCGACGCCCTCGCCGGAGCGCATGCCGACCACCACTTCGCTCGACCCGCCTTCGATTATCCCGGGCTTCCCGACTGGCGAGGCGAGCATTGGGCCCGGCTGGCCATCCTGGGGACATCGGTCATGGCGTGCCTCTGGCCGCCGGACGGCGCGCAGATGTGGACCGTGACCCATCAGCAGTCTGAGCTGTCGGACGCTCCGGCGGTGTGGGCGTGCGTCGTGCGAGCCGATCCCCACGGGGTGGAGCTCGAGTCGATGACCGAGGTCGACGGAGCCAAGTTCTTCGCCGGGCGTGGACATCTCCAGCTCATCGCCGAGCGGGAGACGACCCTCCGGGCGGTGGCGAAGCGGCTCCTCGACCGATTCGAGGGTCGGGCGATGCGGTTGGTGGAGGAATCGGGCCGAGACGCTCCCAAACTGGCAGGTCTGCTGATCGAGGAGCTTCCCGGCTTCCAGGACCGTCCGGAGACGGTGGCCGGCACCCTTCCGTTCGACAAGCTCGCCCATCTGGCCGTTGCGGTGATGGCGGCGCGAATCCCGGGGATCCGCCGGCTCCACACCCTGCCGGTCTATCCGGACTACATGCTGCCGATGGTGCTGCGGTATCACGGCATCCTCCGGTACGCACCGGATCTGGCGGAGGCGATCGATTCCCGCGCCCTGATTCGCTCCGGCGACCCCCACGAGCTGGCAATTCGGTGGGCCACCGTTCGCGCCGCCGCCCTGCTCGAAGCGCGCCTGCACGCATTGGGGAACCCGGTCGAAACGCCCAGCCTCGACTACTGGTTGTGGTCGAGCGCCGTGCTCGGCGAGCACGCCGGGCAGATGGGGGAGCACCACCGCACCGTCACCATGGCGTACTGAACCCGTGCAGTACTGAACGCTGCCGGCATCGACTCAGTCGGAGTCGGCCAGCTCCACCGGAGGGACGTCGGGAGTCTCGATGGCTTCGAACGTCAACTCCTCGTTCTCCGTGTCGAGCCCGACCAACACCGTCGAACCGGCCTTGAACTCACCGAGGAGCACCTTCTCCGCCAACGGATCCTCGAGGAGACGCTGAATGGCACGGCGGAGGGGCCGCGCCCCGAGTTCTGGGTCGTACCCCTTCGTGCCGACGAATCCCTTGGCATCGTCGGTGAGAACGAGATCCAGACCTTGTCCAGACAGCTGCTCCCGCACGCGGACCAGCATGAGATCCACGATCTCCTTGACCTCGTCCAGCGTCAACTCGTGGAACACGATGATCTCATCGATCCGGTTGAGAAACTCCGGCCGGAAGTGCTTCTTGAGTTCTTCGTGGACCTTCTCCCGCATCTTGTCGTACGTCTCGCGCTCGTCCTCGGCGGCGAAACCGATCGACTGCTTGCGGATGTCGCGCGTCCCCAGGTTGGACGTCATGATGATGACCGTGTTCTTGAAGTCGACCGTCCGACCTTGGGCATCCGTCAACCGGCCGTCCTCGAGGATCTGAAGCAGGGTGTTGAACACGTCCGGGTGGGCCTTCTCGATCTCGTCGAACAGCACCACCGAGAAAGGCTTGCGGCGAACTGCCTCGGTCAGCTGACCACCCTCGTCGTAGCCGACATACCCGGGCGGCGATCCGATCAGCCGGCTCACCGTGTGCTTCTCCATGTACTCGGACATGTCGAGCTGGATGAGCGCGTCCTCGTCTCCGAACAGGAAGGAGGTCAACGCCTTGGCCGTTTCTGTCTTCCCCACCCCGGACGGGCCCAGGAAGATGAAAGAACCGGACGGACGCTTGGGGTCTTTCAGACCGGCCCGCGTCCGGCGGATGGCCTTGGACACGGCCACGATGGCATCGTGCTGGCCGATGATGCGTTGATGGAGTTCCTCCTCCATCTTGACCAGCCGAGCCGTCTCTTCTTCGGTGAGGCGATGCACGGGGATGCCGGTCCACTGGGCGAGGACCTGGGCGATCTCCTCTTCGTCGATCACCCATCCCATCTCGGCCCCCGACTCGCTGAGTCGCCGCTCGACGTCGGTCCGATCGTCGATCAGGCTCCGTTCCTGGTCGCGAAGCTGCGCCGCACGCTCGTACTGCTGGGCCTGCACCGACTCGTGCTTCTCGCTGCGGATGGCCGCCAGCCGCTTGTCGATCTCCTCGAACTCTGCGTTGGAGGCCGAGCGGCTGATCCGCATCCGGCTGCCGGCCTCGTCGATGAGGTCGATCGCCTTGTCGGGAAGGAACCGGTCGGCGAGGTACCGGTCGGCGAGATTGGCGGCGCTGACGATGGCCTGATCGGTGAAGCGCACCGAATGATGGGCCTCATACCGATCCTTGAGTCCCAGCAGGATCTGCACCGTGTCGCCAACCGACGGCTCCTCGACCTGCACCGGCTGGAAGCGCCGTTCCAGCGCCGAGTCCTTCTCGAGGTACTTTCGATACTCCTCGAGGGTGGTCGCTCCGATCGTCTGCAGCTCACCCCGGGCGAGCATCGGCTTGAGGATCGAGGCGGCGTCGATGGCACCTTCGGCGGCACCGGCACCCACGAGCGTGTGGATCTCGTCGATGAAGATGATGATGTCGCCCCGCGTCTTGATCTCCTTCAAGACCTTCTTGAGACGCTCCTCGAAGTCGCCGCGGTAGCGCGACCCGGCCACCAGGGCCCCGAGGTCCAGTGTGTAGAGCTTCTTGTCGTCGAGCGTCTCCGGCACTTCGCCGGTGACGATCTTCTGGGCCAAACCCTCGACGATGGCGGTCTTCCCGACCCCGGGTTCACCGATCAAGACCGGGTTGTTCTTGGTGCGACGTGAGAGGATCTGCATGACCCGCTCGATCTCGGTCGTCCGGCCGATGACCGGGTCGAGCTTGCGGTCACGTGCGGCCTGGGTCAGATTCCGGCCGAACTGGTCGAGCACCGTCGAGCCACCCGACTGCGACGACTCGCTTCGCGTCGACCCGGACGGTCCGGCGGACGCCTGCTCCTCGGAACCGGCGGGTCCCGCCAGCAGTTGGATGACCTGCTGGCGTACCTTCTGAAGCTCTGCGCCCAGCTTCTGGAGCACCTGTGCGGCCACACCCTCACCCTCTCGGATCAACCCGAGCAGGATGTGCTCGGTTCCGATGTAGTTGTGGCCGAGCTGCAGCGCCTCGCGCAGGCTCAGTTCCAGCACCTTCTTGGCTCGAGGGGTGAACGGGATGTGTCCGGTGGGAGCCTGCTGACCCTGGCCGATGATCTCCACCACCTGCTCGCGGACCGCCACGAGACTGATCCCGAGGCTCTCCAACGCCTTGGCGGCGATGCCTTCTCCCTCGTTCAGCAACCCGAGCAGGATGTGCTCGGTTCCGATGTAGTTGTGGTTGAGGATGCGTGCCTCTTCTTGGGCGAGGACCACCACGCGCCGGGCACGATCCGTGAAACGTTCAAACAACCCACGCCTCCTGACGACTTCGGCTGGGGCCTCGATTATAGATGGAGGCCTCTCATAGCTTCAGGCCGCGAATCGTGCCCAAAACCTCCGACTCCCCCAAACATCGGCGCACCCACCCGGGGACTGAAGCCGAGCCTGGCCCGAATGGCTAGCTTTCCGGTCGCCGCCCGCCGTCGGTACGATTCAGCCCGCATGAACGATCTGCGAAGCCTCGTGACGATCCCGCGCATCTGGGACCGAATGGAACGGGTGGAGGGTCGCCTGTTCGAGGCGACCACCTCCGCCGATCCGTATCTCACCGGGATCGCCCAACACTTGCTCGCCGCCGGCGGCAAGCGGTATCGACCGTTGCTGGCACTCCTCGCCGGTGAGCTCGGCCCCGAACCCGATCGACGACCGATCGAAGCCGCGGTCGCCGTCGAACTGATTCACGTCGGCAGTCTGTATCACGACGACGTCATCGACGAGGCGGACATCCGGCGCGGTGCGTCCTCGGCCAATGCCAACTGGGACAACACCGTGGCGATCCTGGCGGGCGACTTCCTGATGGCCCGGGCGTCGGAGACGGCGGCAACCCATCTCAGTCAGGAGGCCGTTCGGTTGCTGGCCGCCACCTACGCCGAACTCGTCGAGGGCCAAACGCGCGAGCTGCAACTCGACTTCGACACCGAGCACGACACCGCCGCCTACGAGCAGGTCATCTACCAGAAGACCGCCAGCCTCATCCGGACCTCGGCCCGTCTGGGCGCCATGGCGTCGGGGTGCGATCAGACGACGATCGAAGCGATCAGCCGGTGGGCCGTCGAGGTCGGGATGGTCTTCCAGATCGCCGACGACGTCCTCGACCTGGTGGCGACCAGCGACAACCTCGGGAAGCCGGCGGGATCCGACATCCGTGAAGGCAAGTTCACCCTCCCCGTCCTCACCGCGCTGTCGGGCCCGGAAGGCGATCGGGTCCGGAAGCTGCTCGCCGAACCGCGGCCGTATCGAGACGAAACGGTCGACGAGCTGATCGGTGTGGTCCGCGCCGGCGGACACGATCGGCGCGCACTCGAGTCAGCCCGGGACCGGCTGGCGATCGCCGAACGAGCCCTCTCGTCGTTGCCCGAATCGGACTCGGCCACGGTCTTGCGGCGATTGGGCGCCTACCTCGTCGATCGGGTCGACGCGCTGACCCCGACCTGAGACGACCGGGACCGGCATCCGGCGTCGAGCCGTGTCCGGCATTCCCCAACCATCCCTTCAGCCGCTCCAGGATTCGCCGACGAGATCGGTGATGCAAACACTCGACGAGTTCCTCCGTCATGCGATCCACGAACGGGTCCAGGCCCTGGACCTGGCGCTCGCCGCGTTCGAGGAACGAGCCGACGACACGGAGCTTCGCTCGATCGCTCACTCATTGCGTGGAGCCGGTGCCAGCTTCGGACTGCCTCAGGTGTCCAGCCTGGCCGCCGCCGTCGAGCGGGCCCCAGTCGAACAACTCCGAGGAGCGGTCGAGGACCTGCAACGGGCGCTGGATGGTGCATCGGCGGACACCGATCGCAAGACGGTCCTCCTCGTCGACGACGACCCACTCATCAGCAGCCTCCTCGAAATGCGGCTGGCTGGTCTCGACCGCCGAGTCGTCACCGCCTCCACCATCGAGCAGGCTCGCGACCTCGTCACGGAGCTCGAGCCGACGGTGGTGGTGCTCGACCTGGTGCTCAACGACGGCGACGGGCGGACGCTCCTCGCCGAGCTGAAGAGCCAGCCCGAGACCGCAGGAACGCCGGTGATCATGATGAGCGGCTCCGACGCCGTCGGACTGCGGGACCACTGTGTTGCGCTTGGCGCCGATGCCTTCATCACCAAGCCGTTCGACACCGACGCGGCCGTCCACACGATCGCTCGGTTCCTCCAGGTGGGAGCCTCGGCGGGGATCGAGAAGCTCGTCGACCTCTATGACCGGGCCATCGCCTCGGTGGGAACCGACGTCACCATCGCAACGGTCATCCCCGAATCGCACGGATCGCCGGCCCGGACGGATTCGACGATCGACGAGGCGATCATCACCGACGTCCAGCTCGTTCTGGACCTGTTCGTCACAGCACCGGGACGCTGGGTTCGATCCGGAGTGGCCGAGTTCACCGTCGTCACCCCGCTGCGCGTCGAGGAGACGGCCGATCTCCTGGATCGGGCGCGATTGCGGTTGAGAACGCGGAGACATCCCACGAATCCCAATGCGCTCATGACCCTGTCTGCCGGTATCGCCCGAAGCGAGACCGGCACCGATCTGGCGGACACCCTCTCACATGCCCGGGCCCTGGCCGCTTCGGCCAATCAGACCGGGGGCGACCGGGTGTCCTCCGAACTGCGAGGAGGGGGCGGCCGGCGCGTCCTCCTCGCCGAAGACGATGCGCTCACGGCCGCGCTGGTGATCAAGCGACTCGAGCGTGAGGGATACGACGTCGAGCATCACCCCAACGGGACCGACGCCATGGCGGCCTTCGCTCGCGGCTCGTTCTCGCTCGTCGTGCTCGACGTCAACATGCCCCAGGCCAACGGCTTCGAGGTCCTCCAGACCATTCGGTCATCGGGCGACACCTCGACCGTGCCGGTGGTGATGCTCACCGCGGCCGGGAGCGAGCGAGACGTGGTGAGAGGCTTCGAGCTGGGAGCCGACGATTACATCCTGAAGCCGTTCTCGCCAGCCGAGCTCGGCGCCCGCCTCCGTCGATTCACCCGTCGGATCTGACCCTTGGAGCCCCCATGCATTACGTGATCTGTGACGACGACCCGGTGATCCGGTATCTCCTCGACCTCGTGCTCGCCAAGCGTGGTGGTCACGAGGTGACCGCCACGGCCGAGCCGGCCGATGTGCTCGATATCGCGTGCCGGGTCCGACCCGACGCCGTGCTGATCGACTACACGATGCCGGGGATGAGCGGAATCGAGGTCGCCCGCAGCCTCGGCGCGAATCCCGCCGTCGCCCATGTTCCCGTCGTCCTCCTGACCGGCCGAGCCGACCTCGGGGGCGACGACTTCAACGGGACTTCCATCGTCGGCGTGATCGAGAAGCCGTTCGACACCAATGGCCTCATCACCGAACTCGACGAGCTGATGGCGAGCCACTCCGCCGCCTGACCGAGGTCATCCGAGCCGGCATCATTGCCGACGCACCATCGAGAACGGATGACTGGGTCGGACAACTGGCGAGACCCCGATTACCGGCGAGGAAGGACGGGTGCCGATGAGCCGGCACCAAGCAGCGGTTCAGCCGTGTTCGACGAGCCGGTCGGCACTGAAACGTGACCGCCACGACGTCTGCTCTGACATTCGAGCGACGTATGCCGCCCGGGCACGCTTTCCGGGCGCCGAATCCGGAGCCGGCTCGACATCGTCGTACACGGTGGCGAAGAAGGAGCGGATCGCCAACAACGCCTCCGCCCGGATTTGGCTGACCCGGGCCTCGGTGAGGCTCATGTCGGCGGCGATCGTCTGCAGGAGATCCCCGCGAAAGTAGTAGCGCAGGATGACCTCCCGTTGGGCCTCGGGGAGGTTCTGAACGGCCGCGGAGAGCGAGCCTCCGAGCTCGACCTGTTCGATCCACCGCTCCGGTAGCCCGTCGGCATCGAGTGTCTCGACTCGTTCCGCCAGAGGCACATCGTCGCCTTCGGCCGGCTGGTCGAGGTGGAGCAGTGTGCTGGTGAGCGCATGGGACTGTCGAGCACCCAACTCGGGAAGATCGATGTCGAGGAAGTCCGCCAGTTCCTGTTGGGTCGGCTTGCGGCCGTGTTGTTCCTCCAGCCCGGCGTGGGCGTCGTTGATCTCACGAAGCTGACGACGAACCGAGCGGCTCGCCCAGTCGCGGGTGCGCGTCGAGTCGATGATCGCCCCCCGGATGCGAATGGCCGCATACCGAGCGAAGGGGATTCCGGCATCGGGATCGAACCGGCGGCTCGCCTCGACCAGACCGAGCGCCCCGGCATTCCACAACTCGTTCCGATCGACGTGGCGGGGATATCGGGCCGACAACTCGGCGACGATGTGTCCGACCTGATCGATCGAGTCCGTCACGAGCCGATTTCGCTCGTCTTCTGTCAGTTCAACCATCTCGACGCTCCGATACAGCGGCACACCTGTCCGATGGATCGGGAAATCGGCCCCGAAAACTTGAGGACCAAATATCGATGACCCCTTGCGCATCGCCCCCGGTCGCCGACAGGGGACCCGAGGAACGTCCACGAGCCGGTCGGGCCCGACGCACCCGCCGGTCCAACCGGCCCGTCGCACCGGCATGACGAAACGAGGTGGCCCGGTGACCGCACCACTGTCCGAAGATCCGCTCACTAGGGTTTTGGCCGCGATGGGTGACATGCCGCCGACCGAGACCGACAAGCTCATGCAACGGGTACGAGATGCCGAAGCCGAGTTGGCACGGCTCGAACTCACGCTTGACGTCGTGGGGACGACGGACCTGGATGCAGGCATCCTCAACCGCAACGGTGTGCTGGAGGCCCTCGAGCGGGGCCGGCGATGGATGGCCCGCCGGGGAGATCTATACGGCGTCCTGGTGGTGCGATTTCCCGGGCTCGGAGCCCTGGATCCCGAGTCGGCGATCGACACGGTCCGACACCTGGCGGCCACCATCGGCGCCGGTCTCCGGGAGGTCGACGATGTTGGGCGGGTGTCCGACGAGACCTTCGCCGCCGCCCTGGCCGATATTCGGCCCGGCTCGGTGCAAATCGTCGCCGACCGAGTCCATGAGCTCGTCTCCAAGACCATCGGTTCGATATCGGGTCTTGCGGATTTCTCGATCGGCGCCGTTGAGGTGCTGACCGTCGAGCACGGCGCAGCCGAGGTGCTCGAAGCCGGCATCGATCTCGCCATCGAAGCGGGCGACGAACCCATCCTTCGCCAGCTCTGACCGGTTGGACGGCAACTTCTGGGCATCGAACCGCCAGATATCCATCCGCCCCACGACCAAACCATTGAGCGACGCAGCCAGCTGCCGACGGGTTCGGTGATGATCCGCTTGACGAGATTGCACGGGCACGAGTTCTTCCTGAACGCCGACCTGATCGAGACGGTGACAGCCACCCCGGTGACCACGGTGACGCTCTTCGACGGCCACCGCTTCGAGGTGGCCGAGTCGGTCGAGACGGTGATCGAACGGATTCGCCATACCCGCGCCACCGTCTTGCGGGACGCCGAGGACTTGCGGATTGCTCGGCCGGATCTCGTGGTGATTCACGGGGGCAGTTCCGACTGACCCGGGCTCGACCCCGTACCCGCCGGGCGCACCGATAGAGTCCGGGCCGATGAACGAGCCGCGAGAGCAACGAGGACAAGATCCATCCGAAGGAGGAGTGAGCGGATCCGCGCCCGACGGGCCGGACGCGCCCCTTCCCGGAACTGGACTGGCCGACCATCCACTCACGGCAGCGCGGCTGGAGAAACTCCAGCGACTGCTCGACGAGGGTGTCGATCCCTACCCCGTGGGCTTCCGGAGAAGTGACACGGCGGCGGCGGTTGCGGCCGCCCACCCGGAGCTGCCGCCTGGTACCGAGACCGACACCTCGGTGACCGTGGTCGGTCGGGTGATGTTGCTCCGGAGCTTCGGCAAGCTGGTGTTCGTCACCCTTCAGGATGGCTCGGGCCGGATCCAGCTGATGGCCACTCGCCAGTCGCTCCCCGAGGACCGTTTCCAACGGATGCGAGACTTGGACGTGGGCGACATCGTGGGGGCGTCCGGAACGGTCATGACGACCAAGAAGGGCGAACTCAGCGTCGCCGTGGAGGACTGGAGTCTGCTGGCCAAGGGTCTCCGCCCCCTCCCCGAGAAGTGGCACGGGCTCCAGGACGTCGAGACGCGCTCCCGACGCCGCTACCTCGACCTGATGATGAACCAGGACGCCGTCGATGTGGCTCGATCCCGGTCGCAGATCATCTCGTCTCTTCGCAAGGCGTTCGAGGAACGGGGCTACATCGAGGTCGAGACACCCGTCCTGCTGAATCAGGCCGGAGGGGCGCTGGCCAAGCCGTTCGTCACCCACCATGAAGCACTCGACCTGGACATGTATCTGCGGATCGCCACCGAGCTCCCGCTGAAGATGCTCGTGGTGGGCGGGCTGGAGCGGGTCTTCGAGATCGGCCGGATCTTTCGCAACGAGGGGATCGACGCCACCCACAATCCCGAGTTCACGATGTTGGAGTCCTACGAGGCCTACGCCGACTACACCGACATCGCATCGATGGTCGAGACCATCATTGGAGCGTTGGCGACTGAGCTCACCGGAGCTTCGACGTTCGAGTACCGCAATCGACCCATCGATCTGACGCCGCCGTTCCGACGGGCTCGGATGGTCGACTTGGTCGCCGAGGCGGTCGGACAACCGGTCTGGCCGCCGGAGGTGACAACGCTTCGAGGGCTGTGCGCCGAGCACGGGATCCAACCCGACGCCGGAGCCGGTCCGGGCAAAATGGTGGAGTTGCTGTTCGATGCCCTCGTCGAGGACCAGCTGTGGGATCCGGTGTTCGTTCTGGACCATCCGGTCGAGATCTCACCGCTGGCCAGACGGCATCGCAACGACCCGACCCTCACGGAGCGGTTCGAGTTGTTCATCGCCGGTGCGGAGTATGCCAACGCATACTCCGAGTTGAACGACCCGATGGATCAGCGAGAACGCTTCGAGCACCAGGCTCGGCTCCGGGGTGGAGGCGACGAGGAGGCGCACGTCGTCGACGAGGTCTTCCTCGAAGCGATGGAGTTCGGGATGCCTCCGATGGGTGGGCTCGGAATCGGAGTCGACCGGCTGGTGATGCTGCTCACCGACCGCACCCACATTCGCGAAGTGATCCTGTTCCCGACGCTTCGGCCATGATCGGGCCCCTGGATTCGGCGACGTCCGGGGCCAACATCGGGAAGGTGCCGGCGTGCGGCTGACGATCGTCGGACCGGGACGGGCGGGCGGCTCGATCGGGATCGCCGCCCGAGCGGCCGGCCACGACGTCGTGGCCGTGATCACCGGACCGTCCGGTTCGGTCCCGGCGCAACTGGCGGATCGCGTCGCGGTCCCGAGGGAGCTCGCCGACGTGGCGGTCGACCTGACCGTGCTCGCCGTTCGCGACTCGGACATCGCCCCCGTGGCCCGGCGTCTTTCCGTGCTCCGTCCCCAAACCGTGGCGACGGTCCATCTGTCCGGATTCACCTCGGTCGAGGCGCTGCGCCCAGAACCCGGCGATCTCCTGCTCGGTGCGATCGGCTCGTTCCATCCCCTCCAGACCCTTCCCGACGCCGAGACGGGCGCACGGTCGCTCCGAGGTGCGCATGTGGCGGTCACCACCACGGATGGGGCGCTGGAGTCCTCGCTTCGGCAATTCGCCGCATCGATGGGGCTCCGACCCTTCTCACTGACGGACGCAGCCAAGCCGGCGTACCACGCGGCCGCCGCCTGTGCGGCGAACAGTGTCGTGGAGGCACTCGCACTGGCCGAAGATCTCTTCCGGCATGCCGGAGTCGACCCGGCCGTGGCCGAGCCGTTGACCCGACAGGTCGTGACCAACGTGTTCGAACTGGGTGCCGAGGCCGCGCTCACCGGGCCGGTGGCCCGGGGAGACCTGGCGACCGTGCTCGGCCACGTCGATGCCGCCGGTGGGGTGTCGGGGGGGACCGCCGAGCAGCTTCGCCTGCTCACCGCCGCGCTGGCGCTACGAGCAGGTCAGATTCCCTTGGCCAACCGGCTCCTGGAGGACGCATGATGCCTGGAGGACGCATGATGCCTGGAGGACGCATGATGGAGGGGCGATGCAGGTAGTGACCACCTTCCAACAGGCCAGATCGAGCCGTCGCGGAAGGTTTGGGCTCGTGCCCACCATGGGCTCGCTCCACGACGGACATCGGTCCCTCCTCTCCCGTGCCCGGACCGAATGCGATTCCGTGGCGGTCTCGATTTTCGTCAACCCCCGCCAGTTCGACGACCCGGCAGACCTGGACCGCTATCCGCGCCCGCTCGACGTCGATCTGGCGATGTGCCAAGCCGAGGGCATCGACACCGTCTTCGTGCCGGCCCTCACGGAGGTGTATCCCGCCGAGCCGTTGACCCGGGTCTCGATCAGCGGTATCTCCGATCGCTTGGAGGGCGCGGAGCGACCCGGCCACTTCGACGGGGTGGCGCTGGTGGTCACGAAGCTGCTGGCCGGCATCCAACCCGATCGCGGTTACTTCGGGCGCAAGGACGCACAGCAGCTCGCCGTGATCCGCACGCTCGTCTCGGATTTGAGTATCCCGACCGAGGTCGTGGCATGTTCCACCGTTCGTGAGCCGGATGGCCTGGCCATGTCCAGCCGCAACGTGTTCCTCGATCCGGATGAGCGGCAACGAGCGCTTGGACTCTCGCGGGGCCTGTTCAAGGCGGCCGACGCGGCCGAATCGGGAGAACGCGACGCCGACACGCTCGTCGACATCGCCCGCTCGGAGATGGCCGAGGTGGACGCGATCGAGTACGTCCAGCTCGCCTCTCAGGATCGGGCCGAGCCGATGCCGACCATCGACCGACCGGCGTTCCTGGCCGTGGCCGCCCGGGTGGGCGCCACGCGCCTCATCGACAACGTGGCGATCGACCTCGAGGGCGAGACCATCGTCGTCGACCGAGGCCTCCTCACGGCATGAGGCTGCTCGTGGTCGACGTCGGCAACTCGGCCACGGCCGTGGGCATGTACGACGGCGACCGGCTCACGTCCCGGTGGCGGTTGACCACCACCCCTCGCACCGCCGACGAGCACCGACTGCTGGTCGATCAGATGCTGGATGGCCACGGTCCGGTCGACGGTGCGGCCCTCGGCAGCGTGGTGCCGGCGGTCACCCAGGCGCTCCGACCTGCCCTCCAAGAGTCGGTCGAGGGGCCGGTGATCGTCGTCGGTCCCGGTGTGCGTTCCGGGTTGGCGATCAACGTCGACAACGCCCGAGAGGTGGGCGCCGACCGGATCGCCAATGCGGTGGGTGCAATCGACCGACACGGCGCACCGGTGGTGTGCGTCGACTTCGGAACTGCGACGACGGTCGATCTCGTCGGTGCTGCCGGAGACTATCTCGGAGGGGTGATCGCTCCGGGTGTGGCGGTGGGCGCCGAAGCGCTCATCTCTGCCACGTCCGCCCTCCGGCGGGTGGAGATCGTCGCCCCACCGACCGTCGTCGCCGACGAGGGGTGAGCACGCTCATCTCTGCTCCGCCCTCCGGCGGGTGGACGGCGATCCGGAAAGCACCGCTACGTCTCGTGTATGGCACGGCGGCGATGGTCGACGGCCTGGTCGAGCGGGTCGCCGCCGAGCATGCGCTGCCCGAAGGCGTTCCGGTCGTCGCCACCGGCGGTATGGCGGCCGACATCGCAGCCCACAGCGCCCGGATCACCCAGGTCGAGGAAGACCTGACCCTCTGGGGTCTTCGCATCGTCTTCGAACGGAACGTCTAGGCGAGGACGGGGGGCTCGAGGCGGCTCGGCTCCGTCAACGAGCCAGGGACGACCGACGCAGGCGTGGGTGAGCTATTACGCATAACGTGGTAGTGTGCAGTTCGTCATAGCAGAGGAGGCGAAGTGGACACGACGCAGGTGCTCAAAGGGGTACTGGATACGGCTGTGCTGGCCGTACTCCGGCGGGGGAACACCTATGGATACGACCTCCTCCGTCAATTGCGAGCAGCCGGACTCGAGGATGTCGGCGACGCATCGGCGTACGGCACGCTGCGCCGATTGTTCAACGGCGGCTATCTGACGTCGGAGATCGTCCCATCGGATGAAGGTCCACCCCGCAAGTACTACGGATTGAACAGTGCCGGGCACGAGCTGCTGGAGCACTCCACGAAGACCTGGCACCACATCTCCGGCATCGTCACCGACCTACTCGAGGAGCAGCCTGCATGAGCACCCAGACCCTCTCGCCGCAGGCCCGCCGCTTCCTCGATGACGTGGCCGACAGCCTGTCGTGGCTCACCGAGGACGAGCGCACCGACCTCCTCACCGACCTCGAAGCCCACCTGAGTGAACTCGAGCCCGGTGCTATCACGGCCACCCTCGGTGATCCCGAGACCTTCGTTCAGGAGTTCCTCGCTTCCGCCGGCCTCGACCACCCCACATCGAGCGGCCGGAAGGGCCGTCGGGCCGTCCGGCGAGCGAACCGGGTCCGCCGAACCCGGGCATCTCGGGACCGTCTTCGCCATCGGTTGGACCGGACGATGGCGCCGTTCCTCACCCATCCGCTCGCCGAAGACACTCGAGCGCAATGGCGGGCCTTTCGGCCGGCGTGGGTCTGGATCCGGGGCTGGCTGCTGGTTGCGGTGGCTGCGCTCTTGACCAACCCCCCCGGGTTCGAGCGGTTCCCCATCCCGCTCGTCGCCAACAGCACGATCTATGGGGTGGGAGCGGTCGTGGCGCTCACCATCGCCTCCCGCCGGATCGCCGCCGAAGGGAACCGGGCTGTGGCCGATCGATGGTTCACCCGGACGGCGCTCGCCGCCGTCGGCCTCTCGGCACTGTTCGGCGTTGGAGTCCGTCCCCAGGTGGTCCACGTCGAAGGGCCGCCACCAGACGTGGAACCCATCGGGCAGGCGCCGAGAACGGGTGTTCGCAACGTCTTTGCATACGATCGGCAGGGGAACCCGGTCGACGTGCTGTTGTACGACCAGGACGGGTCCCCTTTGTCCTTGATCGACCCCGACCGCGCCGAGCAGGAACCGGGTATGGAAGGGTTGTGGATCACCTCCAACGGGTGGGTGCGCCCGGCGCTCGACGTCCACGACCGGCCGGTCTGGAACCTCTACCCACTCGAGTTCGTCGAGCCGGTGATGGACGATGAAGGAACAACAGACCTCGACACGCTCTCCCCGCCGGTGATCGGGATACCCGAGCTCCGGGAGGCCCCGGTGGCGGCCGACACCGAGGAACCGATCCCGAGATGAACCTTCACCAGACCCAGGGAATGAAGCGCCGGGGCACCCGGATCCGGTACTCCCCGTAGCGTGGGTGGACGAGGCCGAGGACGCGCTCTTCGAGCTTGGACTTGCGGTCGAGCAGCCCGGCGAGCAGGACCAACGGGATGACGGCCCAGGGGCTGTTGAACATGAGCACGACCCCCGACCCCCCGAGCAGCAATCCGCCGTAGATCGGATGCCGGACCAAGCCAAACGGTCCCCGCTCGATCAGCGGAGCGCCCGGGAGCGGGTCGGGATGAGCACGCAAGGTTCTTCCCATCGCCAGGCTACCCCCGGCCGCCAGCACGGCGGCTTGCAGCGCCAGCACCAGCCCGAGGATCGTCTGCCACGCCGGTACCGGCGCCTCGGCGGTCGAGACTGCGGTCGCCACGATGGCGACGAGCAGGATGCCCTGCATGACGAGGAGCACCGACCCGATGACTCCAAGCCGGGGAACCTCCTCGACCCAATCGCCTTCGAACCTGGTCACGCCTCCCCCGTCGTCGAGTTGAGCGAGCGCAGCCGAGGCCGTGAGTCCGGTCGCCACGGTCGCTTCCGGGGCGATCTCGGCGAGTGGTCGCAGAACGAATCCCCGCTCGGCGGCACGCGGATGCGGAACCACCAGCCGATCACTCTCGAGCGAGTTCTCTCCGTAGGTGACGATGTCCAGATCGAGGGTCCGAGGACCCCACTCGACGGTGCGGATCCGGCCCAGCTCCGACTCGATTCGCTGCAGTTCTATGAGCAGCGCGTGCGCCTCCATGTCGGTGTCCAGGACCAGTGCCGTGTTGAGGTATCTCCCTTGCGTGGGGCCGCCGACCGGGTCGGTCTCGTACAACGACGCAACCGCCCGCACCACCCCGAGCGCCGAAATCCGGGCGACGGCAGTGCGGAGGTGCTGGAGGCGGTCGCCCAGGTTCGAGCCGAGCGCCACGGTGACGGAGGTCATCGCGTCATGTGGATTGCGGCCTCGACCGGCTGATGGTCACCGACACATCGGAGAAGGCGACCGCGATCGGTGCGCCCGGTTTGTGGACCGTGACCGTGACCGCCTCGACCTTGTCGTCCTCGAGCACGATCTCCGCCACTCGCTCCGCCACCCGCTCGATCAGATTCCATCGCTCCTCAGTCACCACGGCCACGACTGCGGCGGCCATGTCGGCGTAATCGACCGTGTCGGAGACGGCGTCAGAGGCAGCCGCCTTCGAGAGATCGACGGTCAATGCCAGGTCGATGATGAAGACCTGACCGACATCCGCCTCGGCAGGCAGCACCCCGTGACGGGCGAACACTCGGAGCCCGTCGAGGCGAATGACATCGCTCAAGACCCGGGGACCTCCGGGATGAGCGCCCGGCCCTCGGGCCCCAACGGCCGGCCGAGAATCTCTTGAATGATGGCGGCGGCCATGATGCGGTCTTGCAGGAGCCCGCTGGCGATCAGGTACCCGCCGAGAACTCCCGACAGCGTGTCGTCGATGATCTCGCGGTGGACGAGCACTCGAGCGTCGGGATCGGCCAGCACGGCATCGAGCGCGTCGTACAGGCGTCCGCGGTCGTCGCGGTCGAGCTCTGATCCGGTGGGTACGGAAATCGTGGCCATCCCTGCCTGGTGGTAGGCGGCCAGGTTCTGGTTGCCGGGAAGGAGGCTCACCACGGTGGTGATCCTTGCCTCATCGACGAGCCAGTTGATCTCTTCTTCCCGCCGGACCCGCCGGTGCTGGAAGCCGTTTCCGCCGATTCGCTCGCTGACGGCGAGACGGTCGGCGATGATCCAAGTGAAGCCGCGCGGTTTGAGTCCGGTGATCATGTCGTTTCGTGTCGTTTGGGTTCGGGTCGATTGCTGGGGCGATCCCCGCCCCGGAGGATAGTCCAGGCGATCAGGGCGGCTTCGGCCGCACCGGACGGTTCGTGGACCCGGAAGATCATGGCTCCCCGTGCCACACCCAGCGCCACGGTGACGGCCGTGGCTGCGTCCCGGTCGTGTGCCGGACGTCCGGTGATGGTTCCGAGGAAGGATTTCCGAGACGTTCCCAGCACGACGGGAAAGCCCACCATCGCCAACTCGTCCAACCGATCCAGGAGCTCGAGGTTGTGGTGGAAGGTCTTCCCGAAGCCGATCCCGGGATCGAGCGCGATGGATGCAGGGTCACATCCGGCATCCGTCAACCGGCGGGCCCGATCCGTGAGGAGGTCGATCACCTCGTTCACGACGTCGTCGTAGTGCGGGGCGTCCTGCATCGTGCGCGGTTCACCCTTCATGTGCATGGCGACCACGCCCACGCCGGCGTCGGCGGCCAGCCTGCGCATCTCGACCGCAGCGAATCCGGTGACGTCGTTGATGGCGATGGCACCGGCCTCGATGGCTGCCTCCGCCACCACCGGCTTCATGGTGTCGATCGACACGCGGATGCCTCCCGCCGACAGCCGGGCGACGACCGGGATCACCCGTTCGATCTCGGCTTCCACTCCGACCGCCTCGGCCCCGGGTCGGGTCGACTCGCCACCGACGTCGACGATCACCGCTCCGCGGGCCGCCAGATCGACGCCGGCGGCCACCGCCGCTTCGACATCCGCGAAACGGCCCCCGTCGGAGAACGAGTCGGGAGTCACGTTGAGAATGCCCATGATCACGGGCCGATCGAGGGGGATCACCCCCCCACCGACCTTCCAGCCGGTCACCGTGGTCCGCCTACGACCCGGTCAGGAGGCGCATGCCCTCCTGGCGAGTCGCCGCGTTGGTGCGGAAGATGCCGCGCACCGCCGACGTCACGGTCTGCGCTCCGGGTTTGCGGACCCCGCGCATGCTCATGCACAGGTGCTCGGCCTCCACGACCACCATGACCCCACGCGGCTGGAGCACCCGTTCGATCTCTTCGGCGATCTCGGTGGTGAGCCGCTCCTGAACCTGGAGCCGTTTGGCGTATCCGTCGACGAGGCGCGCCAGCTTCGACAATCCGGTGATACACCCCGATTTGTTGGGGATATAGGCGACGTGGGCGACCCCGAAGAAGGGAACCATGTGATGCTCGCACAACGAGTACAGCGTGATATCCCGAACCATCACGACCTCGTCGTAACCGGACTCGAACTGGACGGTGAGATGCCGACCTGGCTCCTCGCGCAGCCCGCCCAAGACCTCAGAGAAGAAGCGCGCCATGCGGTCCGGCGTGTCTCTGAGCCCGTCTCGCTCCGGGTTCTCACCCACGGCGATCAGGATCTGTCGCACCGCCTCGACGATGGCGTCGTGATCGACCCCGTCGGCTCTCCGGGGTGCGGGTTGGCGCTCGACGACAGCCATCAGCTCCGGCTCTGCTCGCTTTGCGAGGCGGCGGCGATGCCGCCGGTCTGGGACTGGCCGGTGTGCGCGGCTCCGCCGGCGGCCGGATTCCCACCGTTCGACCCCGGCGGTCGGATCCGGAGCGGGCCTCCCCCGACGTGCTCCCACTTCGGGACGTCGTGGAACACCTCTGCCACGGACTCCTTGTCCAACGTCTCGTGCTCGATGAGGTCGGCAGCGAGCCGGTGGAGGGCGTCGATGTGGGTCGCCAGGATCTCGCGCGCTTCGTCATGCGCCGCGCTGATCAGCGCCCGGATCTCCTCGTCGATCCACGATGCGACCTCATCGGAGTAGTCCGCCTGCCGCGTGTAGTCGCGTCCCAGAAACACCTCGCCACCCGAGTCTCCATACTTCATGGGCCCCAGCCGGTCGCTCATCCCGAACTCCATCACCATGCGACGGGCGAGGTTCGTGGCCTTCTCGATGTCGTTCGAGGCTCCGGTCGACGGGTCTCCGAAGACGAGCTCTTCAGCCGTTCGACCTCCGAGGGCGTACGCCAGCTCGTCGATCATCTCGCTCCGACGCTTGTAGTACCGATCCTCGGTGGGTAGCGCCAACGTGTACCCGCCCGCCCGACCCCGCGGGATGATCGTCACCTTGTGGATCGGATCGAGGTGCGGCAGCGCAAACCCGACCAGGGCGTGCCCTCCCTCGTGGTAGGCGGTCAGCTTCTTCTCCTCCTCCGTCATCACCCGGGTCTTGCGCTCGGGCCCGGCGATGACGCGATCGATCGCCTCCTCCATCTCGGCCATGCCGATCTTCTGCTTGCGCCGCCGAGCCGTGAGCAGCGCCGCTTCGTTGATCAGGTTGGCGAGATCGGCGCCGGTGAAACCCGGCGTTCGCCTTGCGAGGACGGCCAGGTCGACGTCATCCTCGAACGGCTTTCCCTTGGCATGCACCTCGAGGATGGCTTCTCGCCCGCGGATGTCAGGTGCATCGATGATGATCTGTCGGTCGAAGCGACCGGGTCGCAGCAGCGCCGGGTCGAGAATGTCGGGCCGGTTGGTGGCAGCCATGACGATCACCCCCGTGTTCCCCTCGAAACCGTCGAGCTCCACGAGGAGTTGGTTGAGGGTCTGCTCGCGCTCGTCGTGACCGCCTCCGAGACCGGCCCCCCGGTGCCGGCCGACTGCGTCGATCTCATCGATGAACACGATGGCGGGCGCCGACTCCTTGGCCTGGTCGAAGAGATCTCGGACACGAGACGCACCCACGCCCACGAACATCTCGACGAAGTCGGAGCCTGAGATCGAGAGGAAGGGCACGCCCGCTTCTCCGGCGATCGCCTTGGCGAGCAGCGTCTTCCCGGTTCCGGGAGGCCCGAACAACAAGACGCCCTTCGGAATACGAGCTCCGAGCATCCGATACTTGTCCGGATTGGCGAGGAAGTCTTTGATCTCCTCGAGTTCCTCGATCGCTTCGTCGATGCCCGCCACATCGTCGAACGTCACCTTCGGTTGATCCTTGGAGATCGTCTTGGCCTTCGCCTTCCCGAACTGCATGACCCGGTTCCCGGAGCCCTGCATCTGCATGAAGATGAAGACCATGAAGCCGATCAGGAGCAGCCACGGCAGGAATCCGATCAGGATCTCGAGGAAGCTGGGCGGCTCGACGTTGCTGTCCAGGCTCTCGATGTCGGCTTCCACCAACCTCCGGGTGAGCTCAGATTCGAACTCCGGCGGGTACTGAACCACGAAGTCGTACGACCCTTCCGGTGCACTGGAGGAGGTGTACCGGCCCTGAACGCGATCGCTCCGTTCGAGGATGATCGCCTCTTCGACCCGCCCCGCCTCCACCTGGGCGATGAACTCGTCGAGCGTGATCTCGGCAGGGGCGCCAACCGTGTTGAACAGCTGCTGGGCGAACACGGCCAGGACGACGAACGCCAAGCCATAGATCAACAATGTGCGGAAGGTCCGATTCACCCGGAGTCCTCAGTCGGTGGGGCAGCTAGGTCTTGTCTCGTGGGCCACGACCGGGATTCCCCGAAAGGAGGATCCCAACCGGCCGTCGTCCCGACGCCACGTCGTCTGCGGCCGGAGGCGCCCGACCATGCTACGGGAGCGCCCGCCCTTATGGAACCGTCGGATTTGAAGCTGGCGCGGAATCATTCGTCAACGGGCAGGGTGCTCGCGTCGAGAACGCCGACGTACGGGAGGTTGCGATACTTCCCCGCGTAGTCCAGGCCGTACCCGATCACGAACTCCGGCCCGATCGCGAAACCCGGGTAGCGCACGTCGATCTCGACCCGCTGGATTCCCTCCTTCACGAGCAGCGCCGCCACCTCGAGCGATGCCGGCTTACGGACCTTCATCGACTTCATCAGGTAATTGAGCGTCAACCCGGAATCGATGATGTCCTCGACGATCAGCACATGCCGGCCGGCGATCTCCTGATCCAGATCCTTGAGGATGCGGACGACGCCTGAGGTTTGGGTGGAGGCCCCGTAGGAACTGACCGCCATGAAATCGAACTCGACGGGGAGATCGATGTGCCTGGCCAGGTCGGCCATGACCATGAAGGCCCCCTTGAGCACCCCCACGACCAGCAGGTCCTTCCCTCGATAGTCCTCGGTGATCTGAGCACCCAACTCGGCGAGCTTGGCGTCGATGTCTTCGGCGGATATCAGCGTGCTGATGGAGGTCACTGCTTTCCTCGGTCGGCCAGGATCCAAAGGTAGCGACCGGGTCGTCGGTGCGACGAACTCGCGCCCGGTTCGGGGCCGGTGGCGACCCGACGGACCCCTGGGATCCACACCACCCGCCCGGCGACGACGACCACCGGCCAGCTCTCGCGGTGGTGGGTGGGAACACCGGCCGCCGCCAACGCCTCCCCGACGGGAGCCGACCCGCCCGCCACCGGCACGACGTCATCGTCACCGGCCCCTCGAAGAACGACCGGCGTCACCCCGTCCGGGATCGCCATCACCGCCTTGGTCATTGGCCAGACATCCGGTTCCGGCCCCAACCAGGTCTCGATGCTCCAATCGCCCCAACGAAACGTCCCCGGCGCCGCGTCGAGCAGCTGCACCTCGGGGAGCGCCCCCGGCCCAGACGTGGCGCGGACGACCTCGACCATCGGAGGAGACGCCACCGCCGACCAGCCCGATCCGAGGTCCAGACTTCGGGCCTCGCCGGCAGCCACCCGCAGCAACGAGGCAACCGCGCTCGAACCGGGGTTCCGATCTCCGAACAGCGGCCGGAGGGCCGACCTGACCGCCCGGGCCGCCACCGCCGGAGCCACCGCCACCAGTTCTCCGGCGACCAGTGCGACGCCACCGCCGGCGACCGGGACCGGGGGCTGGATGGCACTCCGGGCGAGGTCGTCCAGGAACCCGGACTCCGCCCCGGCCGTTGACGCGGTACGAATCAGACCCGAAATCGTCGCCGGGCCGAACACCGCCTCCCACCCCGTGAGCAACTGTCGCCGGACCCGGTTGCGAACAAACCGCGCATCGGCGTTGTCGGGATCGTCCATCCAGGGCAAGCCCGCCAACGTGGCGGCCTCGCGCGTGACCGAGCGCCGGAACCCCAACATCGGCCGGATGATGTTCCCCCGGATCCGAGGGATCCCGGCCAGACCGTCGAGTCCCGACCCGCGGGCGAGATTCATGACGACCGTCTCGGCGACATCGTCGGCGGTGTGTCCCGTGACGAGCTGCTCGTCCGGTCCGAGCGCCGCGAGCAGCGCGGCGTAACGAAGCTCCCGGGCGCGACCCTCGCCGAAGACGGGGCCGGGCTCGAGCTCCACGATCTGCAGCCCGATGCCGAGTCTCTCGGCAATCGCTTCGGCCCTCGACGCCAGCCAGGACGAAGCAGGTCGACCGTGATCGATGTGGATGGCGCGCACCGGTCGACCGGTCTCCACGGAGGCGAGAGCGGCAGCCGCCGAGTCGGCACCACCGGAGAGTGCCACGGCCAGTGGCCCCGCGGGCAGGTCGATGAAACCAGACGACAGGTCGAACGAACTCAGGCGACGCGGCGCAGCCATGCGGCCGGCTCTTCGATCTCCGACAAGGTGGGCAACTGTTCGGGCCCAGACCAGGCACCCTCCAACGCCGACCAGCCGGCGAGTCGCTCGACCCCGAGCACGAACCGCTCCCCCTGCTCGTACTGCTTGACCTTCATCTCCAGCCCGGTCAGCTTGAAGAACCGAGCGGTCCGGGGGTCACTCCGGCGGGCTTTGAGAAGGGAAGACATCCGCTGTTGCGTCCTGAGAATCCGGCGACCAGCCCGATCCATCACGACGTGGCCGTGCCCCTCCAACAGACTCATCATCGCCTGCACCTGACCGATCACGCGCCGTTGGCTCTCGGTGGCGAAGAGTCCGGCGATGCCGAGGTCGTCGACCAGCGGCTCGCCGCTCCGGCGCGCCTTGACGAGGCGATCCACGAGCACTCCGAGGCGACTCTCGTCCAGCTCGGCGGACGCCACCAAGGTCTCCACCAAACCAAAGAAGTGGTCGCGCATCCACGGCACGCCCACGAATTGGGCTCGGTGGGTCGCCTCATGCAGCGCGATCCAGGTCCGAAACTCGTTGGGATGGAGCTGATGAGCGCGCTCCATCTGAAGGATGTTGGCCGCCACGAATGCGATCGAGTCCCCTGCCTCCCCGGTCGGCACCACCAGCTCGTACTGGCCGAGCACCCGCCGGGCGAGAACGCCCAACACCGCACCGGTCTCGGCGGCGACCAGACGACGCGCCACCGACTGGGAGATGTCGTCTCCCGCCACCTCCAGCCGCTCGGCGAGTCGGCGCTCGACCGGCTCCAGCATTCGAGCGAAAGACGCGATGTTGCGGTCCACCCATTCGCGCCGCGTGACGAGGACCACGTCCGGAGAACCGGGCAATGCCAGCCCCGTCTCCCCGGCCACCAACTCGTGCACGTGATCGACGATCGGTGGAAGGTGGGCCTCGAGGTGTTCGAGGTGGTAGGACTGGGCGAGCGGGTAGGTCTGCGCGACGAGGCCGGCGATCCGGCCGGCGAAATCCCAAGGTGTCGTCGTGGTCACTCGACCACTTTGTACCGCGCTTTGACCACTTTGAGGAAATACTGCAAGACCGTCACGAACAGGAGCGCCACCGCCAGCAACGCCATCGTGGGAATCAGAAAGCGGTTGGTCCAGGGCTGCACGATCTCCTCGGCGGCTTCCTCGGCCACCGTCACCGCCGGCTGATAATCGGTCGCCGTCTCCTCCGCCGGCTCCTCCGCCGGCTCCTCGGTCTCGGCGGCCGGCGCCTCGCCCTCGGTGGCGACGGCCGGCACGGCCAGGGAGAGCAGCGTCAAGAGGGCCAAGGCGAAGCCGAAGAGGGTCAGGAGTCGGGAGCGAGGGTTACTGCGGAGCATCGAGCCGCAACACTACCGCGGTGGTCCGGTGCGCAACAACCACCCGGGCGGCGCACCGGCCGCCCAAACCGGGGAGTCACCTCGGGCCGACGGACGTCAATCGACGCCGGCACTCCGAATCACGACCCGGAGTCGCTCCAGTACGCGGACGGGTACCTCCTCGTGCAGCCGCTCGCGGACCACCACTTTGAGACGCCGTTCGAAGTGGAAGGCACCCCCACACGGCGGACAATCGGTGAGGTGCTGCTGGATCCGGGACGTGACCCGAGCATCCTCCATCTCGTCGTCGAGAAATGCATACAGATTGGCCAGCGCCTCGTCGCAGTGATCAGACATCATCGACCTCGTCGGGAAGGAGGTTGCGGTCACGTGCGTACTGCCACAACGCCCGCTGCAGCGCTTTTCTTCCCCGATGCAGACGGGACATCACCGTTCCGATCGGGATTTCGAGGATTTCGGCGATCTCCTTGTACGAGAACCCCTCCAGGTCGGCCAGCAGCACCGGCATGCGAAAGTTCTCCGGAAGATCCTCGACCGCCCGCTTGATGTCGGCCTCGACCAGTCCGTCCAGCACCAGGTCCTCGACCGACCGCGACGCCTCGGCGGTGCTCTCCGAGCCGATGCGTTTGTAGAGATAGAGATCCTCCACCTCGCCGAGGTCGGTCTCGGTCGGCCGGCGCTGAGCCCTCCGGTACCGGTTGATATAGGTGTTGGTGAGGATGCGATACAACCAAGCCTTGAGGTTCGTACCGGCCTCGAAGGTGTGATACGCCCGATATGCCTTGAGAAACGTCTCCTGCACCAGGTCTTCGGCATCGGCGGCATTCCGAGTCATGCGGAGCGCGGCGGTGTACAGCTGCGGCGCGAACTGCATCGCATCGTCCTCGAAGTGGGCTTGATCGGCCATGTCGACGCGAAACGGTATCAGCGGACAGCTCGAAGACGGAAAGCCCGTCCTGAGCCCGAAGGGCTCCGGGCGTCGGGCGTCGGGCTTGAGGCTTGTCCCTCTCGGGCTTCGGGCTTCGGGCTTGAAGCTTGAAGCTTGAAGCTTGTGAATGGAGCCGAGGAGGGGATTTGAACCCCTGACCTACGCATTACGAGTGCGTTGCTCTACCCCTGAGCTACCCCGGCGGGTGCCGTCACACGCTCGGTGACGGCGGTATCGAGAAGGGTAGTGAGTTCTCTCCGGTCCGTCAGGGCCGAGTTGGTGCCAACGCGAGGATCGTGCCTGAAGCTGATCTCTGGCCTCGGTCAGCCGGCCGTCCGCCATCCCCGGGCTTCGGGCTGCGGGACCTCCGAAGGCCGACGCTGCCGGTTGCTCGAGGCCTACTCGAGGGCCAGATCACAGAACAGGTCGGCGAGCAGCAACTGGGGCCGCAGGTTGGCACGAAGGTCGACGATGGCGTCGAGGACCCGCTCGGCGTTGGCTACCCCCCGCCGGCTGCTCAGCATGGTCAGCGCCGATGCCGGCACGTCGGGATTCCGAAGTCCGCCGCCGTGTCCGATGACCGCCGCGTCGAGGTACCACGACGCCAGGATCTCCAAACCGCCGACCAGCAGGTCCGAACGCGCCCGCCGCCGATCGCGTTCGACCTGTTCCTTGGGACCGTCACCCCCGACACCTTCGAGCAGCGGATCGAGGGTTGCGAGCATCTCCTGTGCGAGGAGGAACGCCTCACCCGATTGGCCCGTTACCCGCTCGGGGACCGACAACCAGGCCTCCCGGAAGGCGGCAACCTCGGGGCTCTGATCCAGTGTGAATGCCAAGCCCGGCCGGCCACCGGCGATCGCCGTCAGCTGCCCGGCGCGACCGGCCTCGACACCATGCGAGACCAATCCGGTTCGCAGCTCATCGTCGGCGACTCGCCCGAAGAACAGTGTTCGGCAGCGACTGACAACCGTATCGGGGAGGTCGGACTCGGCGCCGGACACCAGGACGAACACGGTCGAACGGCTCGGCTCCTCCAGGGTCTTGAGCAGCGCGTTGGCCGCCTGCTCGGTCATCGAGCCCGCTTCCTCCACGAGGAAGACCTTGTGATCGGCTTCGATCGGCGCCAGCACCGATGCGCCGATCGTCTCGCGGGCCTGGTCGACCCCCAAGCTCTGACGCCCCCTCGGTTCGACGACCACGAGATCGGGGTGCCGGGCGGCCAGGGCCAGCCGGCAGGTCCGGCATGGTTCATCATCGTCGTGCACCGCGTCCGACGGACACAGAACGGCGGCCGCAAACGACCGTGCGATCGTCGCCTTGCCGACACCGGGAGCACCGACGAAGAGGTACGCCCCCGCCGGACGAGCCGCCTCGCGACGCAGCATGGCGACCTGCCGATCATGCCCGATAACACCCTCGAACGCCTTCACCATTGCCATCCGTCCAGAATGGCACTCGCCAGTTCCTCCGGCTCGAGCCCACCGTCGAACACGCGGACCCGGAGGGGCTCGTCTTCGGCAAGGGCCAGGAAACCTGCTCGAACCGCCGTCACGAACGCCAGGTCCTCCGACCCGATTCGATCCGGCACCCGCTGACGGCGGAGCCCGACTTCCGGAGCGACGTCGATCACTGCCACCCGGTCGGGAACGATGCCGTCGAGCACTGCAGTGTTCAGCGCTCGAACCCGTTCCACTCCCAACCGGCGACCGGCTCCCTGATAGGCGAGTGATGAGTAGAACGAACGGTCCGAGATCACCGTCTCGCCCCGATCGAGCGCCGGACGGACCACCTCGGCGACCAATTGGGCCCGTTGGGCGGCGAAGAGCGCCGCCTCCGCCCACGGCGTCATTTCGGCGGCGTGGAGGACCAGCCTGCGAACCTCCTCACCCAGCCAGGTGCCGCCCGGTTCCCGCACCACCCGGACGACGCGCCCCGAGGCGGTCATCCGTGCGGCCAGCAGGCGAGCCACCGTGGTCTTGCCGGAGCCCTCGATCCCCTCCAACGCCAGATACGACCCGCTCACCGCGAGCGTCGATCGCCGCGAATCCACGAGATCGCATCGCCGGCGTCTTTGAGACTTCGGTAGGCGTCGTCGTCCAGTGGGTTCCCTCCGAGCTGATGACGCACGGCCCACAGCGAGCCGATGCCGGAGGCGAGGATCACCAACCCCGAGATCAGGATGACCACACGGACACCACTGGAGAACATGCCGGGAAGTCTCCGATTGAGCGCCGCCTCGCCGACACTCGCCAGGGCGATCGAGATCAGCAGCGCCAACCGAGCCGAGCCGAAGAGCGTCGCGAACGTTCGCCCGCGGATGTCGTCGGTCACCACCGTGTGCAGGTGCGTGAATCCGGTGACGTAGGCGACCCCGGTTCCGAGGCCGGCGAGCAACACCCAACCCGCCGCTCCCCACACGGTCGAGGTGAAGGCCGCCACCACGATGGCGACACCGGTGGCGAGGAGCGCCACGGCGAAGAGCGGTTCGCGCTGTTCGATCCTCCGACCCCACAGCGTCACCGCCAGCATGCCGAGGCCGGCACCTCCCCCCAGCGACGTCACGATGATCCCGTACCCCGAGTCACTCCCGGCCAAGACCTGTTCGGAGAAGGGTTGACCGAGGACGAAGAGCGCCCCTCCACCGAACAAGCCGACAGCCATGCCGAGAACGAGACGCCGGACCGCGGGGTAGGTCGTCACGAAGCGGAACCCGTCGACCACATCGCGAAGCGACGACTTCAAAGCCTGGCCGTCGTCTTCCACGGGCGGCGGGTCCGACGCTCGGGGCGGGATGGCGATGAACAGAACGATGATCCCCGACGCCACGAAGGTCACCGCATCGAGAAGGAAGGTGACGGCGATCGCCGGGAAAGGAACCAGCGGTGCCAGCCAGCCTCCCCCGGTTGCAGCCAGACCGGCGAACAAGGCGGAACCGAGCGGCGCCGTCCCGTAGGTGGCCACCAGATTCAGCCCGTTGGCTCCCATCAGGTGACGCTCCGGGACGAGTTGGGGAACCACCGACTCCCGTGCCGGCTGACGCAGCAGCGCCAGGACCTCGATGAGGAAGGTCACCGCGAACATGTCCCGGTAGGTCGTCACGAACATGAGCGCCACCACGAGCACCGCCCGACCGAGATCGGCGATCACCATCGTGGCCTTCCGGTCCCACCGATCCGCCAGCACGCCACCGACCGCAGCCAGGATCAGCCCCGGCAGGATTCTGGCGATGAGCGCCACCACGATGCCCAGGGATGCAGACCGCTCCGCGCCGGCGATACGAGCGGCCAGCGAGAAGGTGGCGAACAGCGTTGCCCAGTCCCCGAGACTGGAGATGAGCTGCGACCACCACAGGCGGGCGTACGGCCCCCTCCGGACCAGATCTCGGCCCCGAATCCGCTCGATCGCTTCGGTCACGCGCCAGAGGCTACCGATCCTTGGATCGTTTCACCGGTCGTCGGCCAGCTGCGATCCGGAAGAAACGGTCCCGCCCGTCTCGATCGGAGTGAGAAACTACCGAGCCGCCGGGAGCCGGAGCGTGGCGGTGGTTCCGGTGCCCGGACCCCCACTCGCCAAGTCGAGCGTGCCGCCCATCGCCTCGGCCAGGCGGCGACTTATCACCAGGCCGAGCCCGGTTCCCGACCGTGGGTCGCGTACGGAACGACCGGTGAACGGCAGAAACAGCCCGTCGAGCTCTTCGACGGTCATGCCCTCGCCATCGTCGGTGACATCGATGACGACGTGGGAACCATCGTCCCGGGCATCGATGGACACCGTCCCACTCGGAGCGAACTTGATGGCGTTCGCGACCACGTTCACGATGATTTGGCGAACTCGCAGCGCGTCTCCCAGAACCGTGAGTCCCGCTTCCACCCGGGCGCGCCGTTCCACGTGACGCTCCTCGGCCTGCGGGGCCGTGAGCGTCAACGCACCCTCGACGGCATCGGCGACCTCGACCACCTCATCCGACCGGACGACCAACCGCCCGGCGTCCGACCGGGCGATGTCGAGAAGGTCGGTCACCATCGCCAGCAGATGCGCCCCGTTCCTCCGGATCGCATCCACGAACTCTGCGGTCTCATCGGCATCGTTGCCGCCTTCGAGGATCAGATCGGCGTAGCCGACGATGGCGGTGAGCGGAGTCCGGAACTCGTGGCTGACCGCCCGGGTGAACTCGGAACGGGCCACGAGGCCTTGATGGAGACCCGTCAGCGTTCGGACGCGATCGAGACTGGCCGACGCGATGGCTCCGACGAGTCGGAGGGACTCGAAGGCGGGCACGGTGTTGCGCTCGCCCCCCAGCCGAGCGAGCACTCCTCCGGAGATGGACCCTTCGGTGAAGAACGGGACGACGACCGTCTTCTCGTCGACGACGGGCTGATCGACGGTTAGGGCGGAGCGTGCCTCTTCGACCGGGGGCGGCTCCGGGCCCAATGCCCGGCGCCAGCTGACGTGGATGAGCTCTTCGTCGGCCCGGACGAGGATGGCGCGAGCGGCATCGGCAGCGGTGAGCTGAGCGACGATCCGGCAGGCGGATTCGACGATCGACCGGGCGTCGTCGAACCGAACCATCTCGTCGAGCCGTTCCAACGCCATGTCGGTGGGCCCGGCGTCCGAGACCGACCTGTCCCGCTCGACAGATTGGTGCAATCGGTCGGCCAGCCGCCTGGCGGCATCCAAGGTCGAAGCGTCGAGCACATCCTCGGATTCGATGACCAGCACCAGATCCGGCCCGGCCGGAACCGCCAGCATCGACCGGCGGGCGCCATGGTCTCCGATCACGTCCGGGTCCCGTCGAACATCCACCAGTTCGGCGCGCCTCGTGGCGGCCACGCGTCCGGTCACGCCGGAGCCGACCGGAACGGCGTCGCACAGGTCCGGGTAACCCGACTGGGCGATCACCCACAACGTCTCGCCACTTCTCCGGTAGACGGCGATCGGGGTGCGATGGCCCATCGACCGTCCAATCACCGAGGTGACGACGTGCGCGGGCGAACGCCCCGCCACGTTCGAGAGCGCGGCGAGTGCGGCGTCGATGGCGCCGATCAGCTCCTCCTGATCGCCACTGCTGCCTTGGATCATCGGCCTCCCTGACCGCCTCGTGGGGCCGGTCTGCCAGCCCGACCCAGGCCATCAGATCTCGTGCTGGGCTCCGGCGCCGCCGGGGGTCTCGAGCGGGGCGTCGGCACGTGCACGATGGCCGTCGCCGGGAATCGTAGCCTTGACACCGGTCCAAGGCCTGCCGTAGCTTGCCCGCCCGTGACCCGGTCTTTGGTGATCGTCGAGTCGCCGACCAAGGCGAAGTCAATCGGCCGCTTCCTGGAAGCGGTCGACCCGGACGTCGTGGTCGAAGCCTCGATGGGTCACGTCCGTGACCTGCCGGGTTCCGCCAAGGAACTTCCGGAGCGGTACCGCAAAGAACCGTGGGCGTACCTGGCCGTCAATGTCGAAGACTCGTTCGACCCCGTCTACGTCGTCTCTCCGCGGTCGCGCGACCGGATCAAACGGTTGAAAGGCCTGCTCGCCGACGCCGAGGTTCTCTACCTGGCAACCGACGAGGATCGTGAGGGCGAGGCGATTGCATGGCACCTCACGGAAATCCTCAAGCCCAAGGTGCCGGTGCGCCGGATGGTGTTTCACGAGATCACGGAGTCGGCGATCCGCGACGCGTTCGACGCCCCTCGTGACGTCGATGAGCGTCTGGTCGACGCACAGGAGGCCCGCCGAATCCTCGATCGCCTGGTCGGCTATGACGTATCCCGCGTTCTGTGGATGAAGGTGGCCGGCGGACTCTCGGCCGGTCGAGTTCAGTCGGTCGCCGTTCGCATCGTCGTCGAGCGAGAACGCGAGCGGATCGCCTTCTCGTCGGCGTCCTATTGGAGCCTCGAGGGGACCTTCGCCAAAGCCGACGCCGAACCTGCGTTCGGCGGCTCGCTGGTGGCGATCGACGGCCGAAAGGTTGCCTCCGGTCGCGACTTCGACGCCTCCGGCGCGCTCACGTCCGACTCGATTGCGCTCGACGAGACTGCGGCTCGAGCGCTCGCCGACCAGCTCCAAGCGGCGGCGTTTTCGGTGCGATCCGTAGAGACGAAGCCGTACACCCGTCGTCCGTATGCACCGTTTCGCACGTCGACGCTGCAACAGGAGGCATCGCGCAAGCTCCGATTCAGCGCCAAACGGACGATGGACGTCGCCCAACGCCTGTACGAGAACGGCTACATCACCTACATGCGCACCGACTCGACCCATCTCGCCGAGTCCGCGATCGCCACCGCCCGTTCGCAGATCGAGCGCCTGTATGGAGCCGACTACATCCCGGCCAAGCCCCGGACCTACTCCTCGAAGTCGAAGACCGCCCAGGAGGCGCACGAGGCGATCCGACCGGCCGGCGACGCCTGGCAGACGCCCGCCCAGCTCGAGCAGGCGGTGAGCTCGGACGAGGCGCGCCTCTACGATCTGATCTGGAAACGGACCGTGGCCTCCCAGATGCCCGATGCCCGTGGCGAGACGATGTCCGTGCGATTCGGGGCCGAGACCTCCGATGGCCGCGATGTCGAGTTCTCCGCCTCGGGACGGGTCATCCAGTTTCCGGGGTTCCTGCGGGTCTACGTGGAATCACACGACGATCCCGAAGCGGAGACGGACGACTCCGAACGGCCACTGCCGTCTCTGGCCTCCGGTGACGCCCTCGAGTCGCTGGGTTTGGAGACCTCCGGACACGAGACCAAGCCCCCGGCACGCTTCACCGAGGCCTCGCTGGTCCGCAGACTCGAAGAACTCGAGGTCGGGCGGCCATCGACCTACGCCTCGATCATGTCCCGAATCCAGGACGCCGGATACGTCTTTCGGCGCGGACAGGCACTGGTCCCGACGTTCACCGCCTTCGCGGTCACAACACTCCTCGAACAGAGCTTCCCGAACCTCGTCGACTATGAGTTCACGGCCCGCATGGAGTCGGACCTCGACAAGATCGCGTCGGGTGAAGAGGATCGGACGCCCTGGCTCGGCCGGTTCTATCTGGGAGACGAAGGCCTCAAAGCGACGATCGAACGACGTCTCGGTGAGATCGACGCGCGAGCTGTGAATTCGTTCCCGATCGGGACCGACGCCCAAGGCCGGGAAATCGTCGCCCGGGTCGGGAAGTACGGTCCCTACGTCGAGCGTGGCGACGACCGCGGCTCCATTCCCGACGACCTGGCGCCCGACGAACTGACGGTCGAACGGGCAGGTGAGCTGATCGACGAGCAGTCGAAGGGCGACAAGATCCTGGGGACCGACCCCGAGAGCGGCCTGGTGGTCCTGGCCCGCACCGGGCGCTTTGGTCCGTATGTGCAGCTCGGGGAGCAAGAAGAGGGTTCCAAGGCCAAGCCCAAACGGTCGAGCCTCTTCAAGTCGATGGAGATCGATGAGCTGAGTCTGGATGAAGCGCTCCGGCTGCTCTCGCTTCCGCGCACCGTCGGAACCGACGACGACGGGGTCGAGATTCTGGCTCTCAACGGCCGCTACGGGCCCTACATCAAGCGTGGTAAGGACTCGCGGAGCCTCACCAGCGAGGAGCAGTTGTTCTCCGTCACCCGTGAAGAAGCGCTGGCGTTGCTGGCCGAACCACCGCGACGACGAGGACAGGCCCGGGCGGCAGCGCCGTTGCGCGAGCTGGGCGAGGATCCCAACTCGAAGAAGCCGGTCACCGTTCGATCGGGCCGGTACGGCCCGTACGTCACCGACGGGGACGTCAACGCGTCGCTCCGAAAGGGCGACGACCCTGAGAAGGTCACGTTGGAGCGCGCCGCCGAGCTGCTGGCGGACCGCAGGGCGAAGCTGGGCAAGTAACGGCCGAGCCCGACCGAGGGAGCTCCAACGCCTCGACCCGACGGAAGCCCTCGACATCACACCTCCGCCCACCGAGTTCTCGAGATCGCATTCAAGTTTTCGCCGCCAATTCACCGATGCAGAGGGTGCACGCATCCAACGAGAGGTGAACATGACCGGGGGAAGCATCGGGGCGGCCCGCCGCCCGATGACGGTTGCAGCCGCAGCGCTGGCCTTGCTCGTTGCGCTGGCAATCCTCCCGACGAGGTCACCGGCTGCATCGAGTCCAGAGCCATTCAGCGCCGTCGGCGAACGAATCGTCGACATCATCGTCCGAGCCGAGGAACATGCCCTCGTCGCCGCGCGACAACGCATCCTCGAGAGTGGTGGAAGCATCGGGTTCGAGCTCCCCATCATCGGCGGGTTCTCGGCGACGACCACCGGCGTAGACGCAGCTCACCTGAGCCGGATGGCAGGGGTCACCTCTGTGTCCATCGATCATGAAATCGCGCTCAGCTCGGCCGGCGGCCAGGGCTCGACGGCGCTCGCCCGCACCTTCGACGACGTTCTCGATGTCGATGCCTTCTGGCGCAAGGGTTTCGAGGGCGATGGCATCGGCGTTGCGCTCATCGACTCGGGCATCGCACCGGTCGCCGGGCTCAGCGACCCGACCAAGATTCTCGATGGCCCGGATCTGTCCTTCGACTCCACAGACGAGTCCAGCCTCGGATACGACTCCTTCGGTCACGGCACCCACCTCGCCGGGATCATCGCCGGGCGAGATCCAGGCTTGACCACCAAGGATCGACTGCGCGGCGTCGGCTTCAGCGGCATCGCCCCGGGCGCGCATCTGGTCGACGTCAAGGTGGCCGATGGCGCCGGTTCGGCCGACGTCTCGCAGGTGATCGCCGGCATCCAATGGGTGGTGGATCAGGCCACGGGCACCAACGCAGCGAACATCCGCGTTCTGGCGCTGGCATTCGGCACCGATGGGACGCAGGACTACCGGATCGACCCGCTGGCATATGCGGTCGAACAGGCATGGCATGCCGGATTGGTCGTGGTGGTTGCGGCAGGCAACGACGGCATCGACGAGCCGCTCAGGAACCCGGCGTCGGACCCGTTTGTCATCTCGGTGGGCGCCGTGGACGACAACAGCACGCCGGGCCGCGGAGATGACCGTGTCCTGAGTCTCTCGAACTGCGGGACGAGCTCGAGGTCCGTCGACGTGCTTGCACCCGGAAAGAGCCTGGCGAGTTTGCGAGTCCCCGGATCGATGATCGACGAGAACTTCTCCTCTGCCCGGGTGGGCGATCGGTTCTTCAAGGGAACCGGAACCTCGCAGGCAACCGCCGTCGTCGCAGGCGTGGCTGCCCTCCTTCTCGATCAACGGCCGGAGCTGACGCCGGATCAGGTGAAGTCGATCCTGACCGAAGCGTCACACACCGTCCCGCAGGCACCCGGCGCTTGCTCGGCTGCCGGCCTCATCTCTCCCTCCGACGTCATGAAGGCTTCGACCCCGAGCACTGTCCAGACGTACGCGATGAGCGACGGGTCCGGCAGCCTCGAACTCGCACGTGGGAGTTACCACGTCGCACTCGACGGTGAGCCGATCGTCGGCGAGATCGACGTCACCGGCCAACCCTGGTCCGGCGGCACCTGGTCCGGCGGCACCTGGAGCGGCGGCACCTGGAGCGGCGGCACCTGGTCCGGCGGCACCTGGAGCGGCGGCACCTGGTCCGGCGGCACCTGGTCCGGCGGCACCTGGTCCGGCGGCACCTGGTCCGGCGGCACCTGGAGCGGCGGCACCTGGAGCGGCGGCACCTGGTCCGGCGGCACCTGGAGCGGCGGCACCTGGTCCGGCGGCACCTGGTCCGGCGGCACCTGGTCGGTGGGTTCCTGGAGCTGAATGACGTTCCTCCGGCGGCTCAACGGAACCCAGCGTGTCTGGGCCCTCACGGCGGCGATCACGCCGCTCACCGGGTCCATGGCGTGGCTGGCGATTCGTGTCGAGCCGACGGAACCGCCCTTCGAGCTGCCGGCCCCCTGGGTCATGGCCGGGTTGTTCTTGATGGCGGTGTACATCGGCGAGGTGGCGGTGGTCCACATCCGCTTCAAGCGGGATGCGCACTCCTTCTCGATGAGCGAGCTGCCGCTGGTGGCGGGTCTGGCCTTCCTGCCGGGTTCGAGCATCATCGCAATGGGGCTGATCGCAAATCTGTTCGCCTTGGCGATCAACCGCCGGCAGACACCCGTGAAGCTCGCCTTCAACCTGGTCCAGCTGACACTCCAAACCTCGACGATGGTGGTGATCTTCCATCTGGCGGTCGCGGGAGGCGACCCCATCGGTCCCCGGGCGTGGGTCGGCGCGATCGCCGGGATCACCGCAGCCGGCTTCATCTCGATCGTTGTCATCGGCGCGGCGATCCAACTCGCCGGCGGCTCGCTGGGAAGTGGCGAACGGACGACGATGTATCTGCTCTCGCTCACCACGTCGGTGATGAACGGGGCCCTGGGACTCGTCACTGCCACCGTCCTGTGGACGCGACCGGAGAACGCCTGGCTCACGATCGTCTCCCCCTGCCTCCTCTACATGTCCTACCGGGCCTATCTCACGCAGCGGGTCGAGGCCGACCGGTTGCGGGCGCTCTACGACGTCAGCGGTGAACTGCACCGGCTTCCGCACATCGGAGAAGCGTTGTCGGCAGCCACCGAGCACGCCCGGTCGATGCTCGATGTCGAGATGGCCGAGGTCCACCTTCTCCCGGATGGCGAGCACGGGCCGATTCTCCTCACTCGCACGGAACAGGACGGCGAGCCGGTGGTGATGGAACCACGCGACACCCTCCCCCACGAACTCGCAGGGCTCTCAGATCAGGGAGGATCGCGCTTCCTCGCCGACGTGGCTGGAAAGGGGGCGCCCAATGGCCTGGCGGTCACGATTCCCGACGGGAGCGGCGGGGCGGCCGGCATTCTCTCGATCTCCCGACCGCTGAGCGCCATCGGATCGTTCGGTGAGAACGAGCTTCGTCTCCTGGAGACGCTGGCCCAGCACGTCGGGGTGTCTCTCGAGAACGGGCGCCTCGAGGACTCCGTCGCCCGGCTCAGTGATCTGAAGGAACGGCTCCGACACCAGGCGCTGCATGACCCGCTGACGGGCATCGGGAACCGGACGCTGTTCATGGAACGGCTCGAAGAGGCCTGTGAGGCAGTGGAGCTCGGCGCCGTGCTCTTTCTCGATCTGGACGACTTCAAGTCGGTCAATGACAGCCACGGCCACGAAGTCGGTGATTCGCTGCTCGTCTCGGTTGCTCGGCGCCTCGAGGCCTGTAGCCGTCCCGACGATGTCGTGGCCAGGTTCGGCGGCGACGAGTTCGCGATGCTGTTGCCCACCCTCCGGGAGAATGCGGACGCGACATCCGTCGCCGGACGCATCATCGACGCGCTGGCGCGACCGTTCCAGGTGGGCGATCTGACCCTCCGGATCCGCTCGAGCATCGGCGTGGCCATGATCGACGACAGAGCAGTCGCCGACACCGTGCTACGAGAGGCCGACGAGGCGATGTACCTCGCCAAGAACGAAGCAAAGGGAAGCTTCCGCGTGCACGCACCCGGTGCGGGCGGTCGAGTGTCGTCGGAGGCCGCCGAGGTCCGCGCCCTCCTGACGGCGCTCGAAACCGACCAGCTCGAACTCCACTACCAGCCGGTGGTGGATCTGGAGACCGCGACCGTCGTCGGGATCGAAGCGCTGGTCCGCTGGCAACACCCCGAGCGAGGATTCATCGGCCCCGACCACTTCGTCCCGATCGCAGAACGAAACGGACTGAGCGCCCGCCTGGCGCAGTGGGTCATCCAGAACGGGACGAGAACCGTCGTCGACTGGCAGATCGGCAGCGATCACCGAAACACCGAACGGAGATCCGGTCGCGATCGGAGCCAACAACGTCCCTGGTTGGCGGTCAACCTCTCTGCGGCCGACGTCGGAAACCGGGGACTCGCCCAGGCCACGCTCGACATCCTCGACGAAGTCGGCTTCGAGCCCGGACGGCTCGTCCTCGAGATCACCGAGTCGAGCATTCTCGACGGTGGCCGTGGCATGCTCGAAGAGCTCAGGTCGGCGGGAGCGTTGGTGGCACTCGACGACTTCGGAACCGGCTACTCATCGCTCGCCACCCTCGACCAGCTCCCGGTCGACGTGCTCAAACTGGATCGGTCGTTCCTCGATCACCTGCAGAACTCGCGGAAGACCCGACTCCTGGAGCTGATCCTGCAGGCGGGCGAATCGCTCGGTTTCACGACGGTCGCCGAAGGAATCGAGACCCGCGAGCAGCTCGAGCTGGTCTGCACCCTCGGCGCCACCTATGGCCAGGGCTACCTGTTGAGCCGACCGGTTCGCGACGTGGCGGCGGCGCAGATCGTGCGACGTGGCTCGGTCGCCGCCCTGCACGATCGACCGGCGCTCCGGCTCGTCAGCAACTGAGGGCGAGGCTCCGGGACTTGGCGATCGGCAGTTGGTGACCGGCACCGGATGACCGGCACCCAAGTGACAGGGACCCGGTGACCGCGTCCGGTCGCCCGACGGATCAGGATGCTCGCCGGCGATCGACGCTCCGAATCAGCGCCTCGAATCGACGGAGCACCGTGGCCAGCACGTCGAGCGAGGCCGACAGGTCGCCGGGGACTCCGATCGCTCGATCGACCCGCGGCAACTGCAGCACTTCGGCTTGCCGCACTCGGACCGCACGAGCCTGAGACCAGCCGGGCAATCCCTCCCCGCCCACCAGCAGCAGCGGACCCGGGCTGGCCTTCAACTGCGTCATCAGTCCGTCATCGTCCAGGTCGGGAGCGATGAACATGCCGGGTCGTTCGGCATGACGAATGCACGCGTCACCGGCACACACCACCAGATCGGCCGTCCTCGGCCCCGGGGTGGCCGGGGCACCTCCGCCGAGGACTCGCTCCACTTCGTACCCATGCCAGTCGAGAAGGCGCGAGACGTACCAGAAGATGGGCGCATCCGAGGGATGACCGTCGCCGGCTTCGACCAGGGCGCTTTTCACGACCCGGAGGCTATCGCCCGATTCACCGGATCGCTGGAGCCGGTGGGGTCGGAGACTCCTAGAGAATCTGCGTGGCGAGTTCGGCCAGGGGAGATCGGATCGATCGTTCGAGGATGACGTGGCCGAACAGGCGACTACCCCGGAACCGCTCGATCAGCGCGGCCATCCCGCCGTATGGAGAGATGTAGGGATTGTCGACCTGGGAAAGGTCTCCGCAGAACACGACCTTCGAGCCCTGACCGACCCGGGTGAGTATCACCTTGAGCGTCGAGAGCTCCAGGTTCTGCGCCTCGTCGATGATGACGAATTCCTCCGTGATCGACCGTCCCCGCAGGTAGGTGACCGCAGCCATCTCCAGCTCACCTCGATCGATCAACTCCCCGATCGCAGCTTGCGCGCCGTCCGGACCGCCGTCCCCGAACAACGCATAGAGGTTGTCGTGAACCGCCGCCATCCACGGCGCGAGCTTTTCCTCGAGGTCGCCCGGGAGATAACCGACCTCTTGTCGACCGACCGCCACGAGCGGTCGGTACACCGAAACCTTGCGGTATCGACCCTGCTCGAGCACCTGTTCCAATCCGGCGGCCAGCGCCAAGAACGTCTTGCCGGATCCGGCGGTGCCCATCATCGAGACCGCCGCAATGTCCGGATCGAGGAGATGATGCAGTGCCACCGTCTGCCGTAGATTCTTGGGTTCAACGCCGAACGCCCGCGGTGTCGAAGACACCCGCTCGACGACCGTCGATGGTTCGTCGTCGACCACTCGCGCCACGGCCGATCGGGAGATACCGGCTCGGAGCACGACGAACTCGTTGACCCGGCTCATCGTCGGCTGGATCTCGATCTTCCCTTCTTCAAACAGCCGATCGATGGTCGATCCGTCGACCTCCAACTCATGCACTCCCGAGGTCAGCTCCTCGGCTCGGACGGTGTCCGCCCGATAGTCCTCGACCTCGACCCCCAGCTGCGCCCCCTTGATCCGTAGCGAGGCGTCTTTCGTCACCAGGACCGGCGCCGACCCCTCGTCGACCAGGTTCAGGCACGTCGCCAGGATGCGATGGTCGGGCGAAACCGGGTCGAGCACCGGCGGAAGCCGCTCCGACACGACGCCATTGAGCTCGATGCGCAGACTGCCCCCCGACGGCAGTTCCACCGGCTCGCGCATGCCGCCGGGCCGCGACGCTCCCCACTCCTCGAGCAGCCGGATCGTGCTCCGGGCGTTCGCCCCCACCTCGTCGAGCCGGGTCTTCTTCCGATCCAACTCCTCGATCACCACCAGTGGGAGGACGACTCGATGCTCATCGAAACGAAGAATGGAGTGCGGGTCGGCGAGCAGGACACACGTGTCCAGGACATACGTACGGGTCAACCGGAAGACTCCTTTTCCACTGCGCCCCCTCAGTATCACCACTCTCCGCGCGATATCGAAGGACCAAAGAAGCCCGCACCAACGGACTGGTGTTCGGCGGCGTGCTAATCGAGCTTCCGCAGATGGGTGACGAACTGCGGACTGGCGATGAGGTTGAACTCCGACGCGAGGTGCTCCATCCCGCGGGGCTCGGTCAGTCGCCGGATCTTCGACGGCCACAGCCACTGACAATGGATCTCACGCGCTTTCAGCGGATTGCGATGCAGGATCACCGCCGTCGGCACGGCCCAGATGCCCTGGACCGGTTCGGCCGGATAGATGAACACGGCCGCTCCTCGGGGTTTGAGGACCCGGACCATCTCGTCGAGGGCCCCGTCGAGGTCGGGGAGGTGCTCGATCGCATGAACCGACACGATGGCGTCGAAGCTGGCGTCGTCGAAGGTGAGCGACTCTGCCCGCATCGTCAGCACACCGTCGGTCACCGCCAGTTCGGCGGCCTGAGGGTTGACATCGATCCCCGTGGCATCTGCGCCCAGCTCCCGGAGACGTTTCGTCAGATGACCGACCCCGCAGCCGACCTCGAGAATCCGGTCGCCGGGACGAATGTCGAGGTACTTCCGGATCCGGACCAGGTGGCGGGGATCCCAGCGATTGACCATTGCATAGCGGCGCGAATCGTATCGATTGGTGGCCACTGACTTCAGACCTCCGGTGTGACGGCGACGTCGATGAGCATCCTTCCAGCTTGCCTCACGTCGGGCCCGTCGAGGGCCAAGTGGGTGACCGAGGTGTTCGGCACGGCTCCCAACGAGCGGTGGATGTCGTGGCCGCGGCCCAGCACCGACGCAATACCGGCCCGGATCGTCCCGCCGTGGCTCACCGCCATCGTTCGACGTCCTGGGACCACGTCGAGGTCGTCGAGAAATGCGGTCACCCGCTGGATGAGCTCCGCGAAAGTCTCCCCGGAGTGGCCGCGAGCGAGGTCCATCCCCATCTCGAAGATCTGTCGGGACAGCGGATCCTCCTCCAGATCGGCATCCCGCTTGCCCTCCCATTCGCCGAACGACAGTTCCATCAGCCGATCGTCGGGCGCCGGATCCAGTCCGAACGCCGAGGCGGTCTCGAGCGCACGCCGGAGCGGGGATGCAAACAACCGGTCGGGTCGGGGATACCGCTCGGCGAGGGCCTTGGCCTGCGAATGGCCATCGTCATGCAGCCCCCAGCACTGCTGACCTTGAATCCGATGCTCACGGTTGGCGGCGGTCACTCCGTGGCGGGCCAGCCCGACCACTTCGTATCCCTCATCGCCGGCCTTGCCCAGGAACCCGGCCCGATCGTCGAGGTGGAGCGCGTCGTTGAAACGAACGATTCGCCACCCCCGGCGGCCACGAACGATCTCGGTCAGAGAGGTGTTCGTGACGATGGGGTAGGCCCTTCGACCGGGAACCCGGCCGAGGAATCGGGCTGCCACCGCATCGATCGCCCCACCATGGGTGACGACCACCGCGGTATCGCCCGCGTTCAAGTTCTCGGCGAGATCATCAAACACCGCCAGGATTCGCTCCTCGAAATCGGGAATGGTCTCACCGGTCTCTCCGAATCGAAGCGGCTCGCCGTCGCGAATCGCCTTCAGCGTCTCAGGGTGGGACTCCAGCGCCTCCTCGAACGTGGCTCCCTCCCACGTTCCCAGGTCCATCTCCTTCCAGCCGGGATCGACGGCCACCTCCCAGCCGAGCGCCTCGGCCGTCGCCGCGGCTCGACGCAGATTCGATGAGATGACCTTGGCCGGCGACAGATGGTCGAGACGCTGGGCGAGCGCCTTCGCCTGGTCGGCCCCAACGTCGGCGAGTGGACTGTCACCTTGCCCTTGCCAGACCCCCGCCTCGTTCGCCTCGGACCGCCCGTGGCGAACGAGAAGGATGCGGGATTCCAAGGCTCAGAACGCCGACGCGAAGATCAGGGAGACGATCGTCATCACTTTGATGACGATGTTCATGGCCGGGCCGGACGTGTCCTTGAACGGATCGCCGACCGTGTCGCCGATGACGGCTGCCTTGTGGGCGTCCGACCCCTTGCCACCCATGTGGCCGGTCTCGATGTACTTCTTGGCGTTGTCCCAGGCGCCACCCGAATTGGCCATGTAGATCGCCAGGAGGAACCCCGAAACGAGGGCACCGGCCAGGAAGCCGCCCAGGGTCTCGACACCTCCGATGAACCCGATGAGGAGTGGCAGGGCGATGGCGAGCGCTCCCGGGACGATCATCTCGCGCAGCGCCCCGGCGGTGGCGATGTCGACACACTTCGCATACTCCGGTTTGGCCTGCGGGTCCCCATCTTTCAGACCGGGAATGTCGCGGAACTGGCGTCGCACCTCTTCGATCATGGTGAAGGCGGCCCGACCGACCGCGCTCATCGTGAGGGCCGCGAACAGGTAGGGGAACGCCGCCCCCAGGAAGAGACCGATCGTCGTACCGACCTTGGTGAGATCGATGGCCTCGAGCCCGACGGCCTGGGTGAACGTGCTGAACAGCGCCAGTGCCGTCACCGCGGCCGAGCCGATCGCAAAACCCTTGGCGATGGCGGCCGTCGTGTTGCCAAGCGAGTCGAGCGCGTCGGTGGTCTCACGAACCTCCGCCGGCAGATGTGCCATCTCGGCGATCCCGCCGGCGTTGTCGGCAATCGGTCCGTAGGCGTCCACAGAGATGGTGATTCCCAGGGTGGCCAGCACGCCGATGGCGGCGATGGCAACTCCGTAGATCCCCCCGCCATCGCCCAGCGCGAAGTCACCCGCCCAGTGGGCACCGCCGATGCCGACGGCGGTCACCAGGACCGAATAGGCGGCCGAGATCTTGCCGGATGCGATGCCGGCGATGATGACGGTCGCCGGACCGGTCTCCGCCTGCTTGGCGATGTTCTTCACCGCACCGTGTCCGTCGGAGGTGTAGATCTCCGACAGCTTGCCGATGACGTAGCCGACCAGCAGGCCGAACACGACCGCCAGCCACAGTCCGATCGGGTTCTCCGCCACGCCACCGAAGATCCAAAACGTCAGACCGAGCACGCCGATCGCCGCGAGGACCATCGCCGAGTTGGTCCCGCGGTGGAGCGCACCGGCGAGGTCCGACTCGTCTCGAGGCTTGACGAGGAACGAGCCGACGATGGAGGCGAACATGCCGAGCGCTCCGACTGCGAGTGGGAAGATGATCGCCGACAGCTGCAGATCGCCGGAGAAGGCGAACGCTGCGAAGGCGATGGGTGCCACCAGCGAACCGACGTAGGACTCGAAGAGGTCGGCGCCCATCCCCGCCACGTCGCCGACGTTGTCGCCGACGTTGTCTGCGATCACCGCCGGGTTGCGGGGATCGTCCTCGGGGATGCCCGCCTCCACCTTGCCGACCAAGTCGGCACCGACGTCGGCGGCCTTGGTGTAGATGCCGCCGCCAACCCTGGCGAAGAGCGCGATCGACGAGCCACCCAAGCCGATCGCGGCAACGATCTCTGCCCCGCGGGCGAGGTCGTCGGATCCCTGAACGAAGATCAAGTACCCGAGCGTGACTCCAAGCAGGCCCAGTCCGGCGACGGTGAATCCCATGACGGCACCCCCTCGGAAGGCCAGCGGAAGCGCCAACCGAACCCCTCCCTCCCGGGCGGCTTCGGCCGTCCGAGCGTTGGCGGCGGTGGCGATTCGCATCCCGACGAATCCGGCCCCGGCCGAGAGGACCGCTCCGAAGACGTACGCGGCCGCTCGCAGCGGGCCGTCGTCCAGCAACAGCGCGATCAGCAATGCCATCCCGACGACGAAGACCGAGACCCAGGTGTACTCGCGTCGAATGAAGGCCATGGCGCCCTCACGAATCGCAGTGGCAAGCTCCACCATGCGCTCATTGCCCTGGCTGGTGGCGAGCACTGCGCGTGTGTAGAACACCGCCAGCAAGATTGCCGCCACCCCGGCCACGAGCGCGAGCGTCAACACAGTTGCGGACATCGCGTTTTCTCCCAGAGTCGGAATGTGCGCCGGGCAGTATACGGCCCGTCCACACGGTCCCACAGTCAGCGAACCACTCTCGGGTTGTGTTCGGCGTTCTTTCGGCGAGCATGAGTGCCGGATGACAGCCGACGCACCGATCACGACGCGGCACGAGCGGTTCGAGGATTTCTATCGGACCCATCGGGAGACCGTCGCCCGCGCCCTGGCGGTGGCGATCCGCGATCCGGAGGGGGCGGCATGGGCCACCGACGAGGCCATGGCCGAGGCGGCGGCCGCATGGCGTCGTCTCCGGCAAGACGCCAGTCAGGCGCCGACGTTGTTCAACGGAGCGTTGGAACTGGCGCTGGTCACCGCCGATACCGGGACGACCGCGGAGCGGAGAGAGGCCCGCTCGCGAGCGCTGGTGACCCTGCGATATCTCCTCGATTGGTCCGACGAAGACCTCGCCATCGCAACCGGGCTGACGTCGACCGCAGTTCGGGAACGGCTGGCGCGACTGTCGTCGGTCAACGGCAGCGATCGGTCGGAGGCCAAGGTCAAACGGGCAATCGGGGCGCTGGCGGCGTCGATGCGCCCGCCTGCCGGAAATCTCACCGTGATCGCCGTCGAGGGACGATCCCGCAGGATCCGGCGGTTCGCGCAGCGGGCGACGGCGGTCACCGCCGCGGTGTTGATCACGGTCCTGGCGGCGATGGTCTTGACCGCCAACCGGAGCCGCGTCTCGACCGACTTCGATCTCGAAGCACCGATCATCTGGGAGCGCGGCGGGATCACCATCCGGGACGTCCCGACCGGAAGCTCGCCCGGGTGGGGTGTTCGCACCCGGTTGGGACTCACCGTGCTCGTCGACCGCGCCGAGCGGGGACTCGTCGGAAAACTGGTCCGGGTCCTGGGCCGCGACTCCGACGTGGACATCTACAGCTCGGTGGACGGGGTGACCTGGGAGGCTCGCAAGATCCGCGATGGCGTGTTGCGCGGCGTTCATATCTCGGACGTGGCCGAGTCGGCGGGCGTGATCACCCTCCTCGGGGTCGATTCCACGACCGATTCGGGAGCGGAGATCATCCTCCGATCCGGCGACCTGGAGCGCTGGGACCGAATCGACCTCGTGATCCCGCGCGAGGGCACGCCGCTTCCCTCCGGAATGATCTGGGCGTACGACACCGAGCTGATGGCGGCAGGGGCCGAGGTGGCGGTGCGGGTGTCGGCGGTACCGGCTCGCGACTTCGGGACCGACGATCCGGCTATTGGCGCCGAACCGACCGATCCCAGCATCGGACCTGCCCCGGTCACTCGCTTCTATACCTACGTCGAAGGCGAGTGGACGGAGCTCGACCGATCCGGCATCGAGGACTGGAACCAGGTCACCGGTCTGTGGCTTGCAGGAGATCGCTGGTTTGCCGTGGCGCTGGACGGAGAGGGCACCGCCGTCATGTACCACCTGACGTCGGCCGGATTCCAACCGATCAGAGCGGTGCCGGCAGACGCGGCGGCATGGACCGACGAGGGTCTGCTGACGCATGCCGACGGAACACTGGGCTTGTATGACTTCGAGGGCGCCCAGCGGTCGGGCATCGGGCTCGACCTCGGTAGTACGCCGTCGATCATCACGAGTGGGGAGGCGGCGATTCTCACGACACCCACCGAACTGGCGATCGTCGACGGCAACGCCGTGCGGCGTGCCGCCGTGGCCGACCTGCGCCCCCAGGACCGCGCCGTCCCCAAGGGTTCGGAGACCATCGTGATCCCGGCCTCCGTCCTCGGTGACACCATGCTCGGGCACCCCTCCGATGCCCTGAGTACCTGGTGGGCGATCCAATGGTCCGACGAAACCGCTGGAGGCGACGCGGCTGGGACCGATGGAGACCTAGACGCCGGGTAGGCTGCCCGGCCGGAAACGACCTCGGGGGTCTTCGTTGCGCCCAGCTCACCGACGCACCACGATCATGCTCGCACTGCTTTTCACCGCATGCAGCGCGGCCGCGAACGAAACCACCACGACCACCACCATTCCGACGACCACCACGACCACCACCGCGCCGACCACCACCATTCCGACGACCACCACGACGGTCGCCGGCGTGGCAATCGATGGTGCCCCGGATGGTCTGGCCGATGCCGTGTCCGTGTTCTACGACATCGCCCGCGGAGCGGCGGCGGCCGACGCCGGCACGATGGCGGACGCTCTTCGTCCGGCACCCGGAGCCACACCCGGCCTCGGCACCGTCGGCGGCGCCGCCGCGGTGGCCACGTACGGCGACACACGGCTGGCGGTGGTGACCGCCGGGGCCGATGTCTTCGGATTCGTCCACGACGGCTCGGGCTGGCGGTTGGAGGCCGGGTCTGCCCCCTCGGTGGGCGTAGCGCCGTGGTTCGGCGGCGAACCCTGGCACGTGGCAATCGTCGGATCGGACGCTCGATCCGGCGAGGATCAGGACACCGCCCGGGCGGACTCGATCCACATCATGGGGATGGATACCGCAGGGAACGGATCACTGGTCGGAGTTCCACGAGACTCGTACGTCCGCATTCCCGGTCACGGACGCTCCAAGATCAACGCATCGCTGGCCGTTGGAGGGCCCGACCTCATGCTCGAGACGTTCCGGACGGTGTTCGACGTCGATCTCGACGGGTACGTGTTGACCGGATTCGCCGGATTCGGAGCGCTGGTCGACGACGTCCTCTTGCCCTTCGAGATGGAAATCACTCGAGGCTTCAAGGACAAGGCCGCCAAGGCCGACTTCTCGGAGGGCATCGAGACGATGGATGGACGCAAGGCCCTGGCGTTCGCTCGGACCCGCAAGGCGTTCCTCCGAGGCGACTTCCAGCGACAACTCAACGGCGGATGGGTTCTCCTGGCCGGCCTCGGCGGCGCGAAACTCCGCGGTCCGCTGGCCGTCCCGGAGATGTTGGCGGCCAGCCGCCCCCACCTGTCGACGGATCTCTCCCCCACCCAGCTGCTCCAATTGTCGCTCGCCGCTTTGCAGTTGAACCCGGCCGACGTGGACAACGTCGTCCTCGAGGGTGGAACCGGCTATGCGGGGAAGGCATCCGTGGTCTACTTGAGCGAGAGCCGGACGGAGCAGACGTTCGAGGACCTGGCCGACGGCTGGCTCGGGGATTGATCACATCGACGTTCGCCGAAAGGCATCGACTGCTCAGATCGGCGAACGGGCCCGGACCGCTGAAGCCCACGCCAGGAACTCGTCGGTGGACCGGGTGTTGGCCACCGACGGTCGAGGGGCCCATCCCCGGCGCGCCGTCGCCACTCCGTATGCCATCCGTCCCAACTCCGACGTGTGATGGCTGTCGGTCGAGATCACCAGGTGGACCCCGCGTTCGACGGCACGGCGGATCACGGCCGACGATGCATCGAGCCGATCGAGCGCGCCGTTGACCTCCAAACCGACACCTGTGATGGCCAGCGCTTCGAGAACGGCGTCCACATCGAGCTCGATGCCTGGCCGCCGGCCGATGTACCGACCGGTCAGGTGACCGATGGCATTGACCGACGGATCGGAGATGGCACGGATCAGCCGCTCGGTCTGCTCGGACTGCGACAGATCGAAGTGCGAATGTACCGACGCCACCGACCACTCGAACTCGGCTCGGAATGCGGGGTCGTAATCGAGCCCGCCGTCGGGGCCGATATTGAGCTCGCATCCGAACAGCACGGTCATGTCGGGGTGGCGTTCGGCCTCATCGCGGATCTGATCACGGTGGGCGAGCATCTCCGCCCGAGATGATCCGTTGATCGCCAAGTCCTCGCCGTGATCGGTGAACGCCACATACGAGTACCCGCGCTCGGCGGCCACCGCCAGCATGTCCGCGACCGAGGAACGGCCGTCGCCCGAGCGATCGCTGTGGTAGTGGAGATCGCCCCGGATGTCACCGATCTCGACGAGTTCCGGCAGTCCGTGGCCCGCGGCGGCTTCGATCTCCCCCGCTCCCTCGCGGAGTTCGGGCGGGATGAACGGGAGGTCTAGTGCCCGGTAGATCGCCGATTCATCCTTCGACGCCACGAGAGGGCCGGCGCCGGACTCGCCGGTCTTCGTCTCGAACAGCCCGTACTCGTTCAGCAACATGTCGCGGTCGATTGCCCGCTGGCGCAACGCGATGTTGTGGGCCTTGGAACCGGTGAAGTACAGAGCCGCCGCCCCGAACTGTTCCGGCTCGACCACCCGGACGTCGACCTGTAGTCCGGTGTGGGTGAGGATCGAGGTCTTGGTCTCACCGGACCCGATCACCTGGGCGGTTCGGGGATGCCGGCGGACGGCCTCCATCACCGGAGCGGCGTCGGTTGCCGCCACCGTGATGTCGACGTCGCCGACGGTCTCCGACATTCGGCGGAGCGAGCCACACCACGCCACCTCCTCCACTCCGTCGATTGCTTCGACGTGGGCGACCATGTCCTTGGCCAGCGGCATCGCCTCGGCGATCGGGGTCCTCCGATCCTTCCCGTGCAATCCCAGCCGCTCGATCGCTTTGGCGATCTTCTCTTCACTGGTGGCGCCCAGTCCCGGCAGCTCGCGGAGCGATTCCTCGGCGATCGCCGCCTGAAGGTCACCCAGGTTCTCGACCCCGAGTTCACGCCGGATGAGCTTCAGCGTCTTCGGACCCAAGCCCGGGATCTTCGTCATTTCGACGAACGGCGCCGGATACAACTGCCGAAGCTCATCCAGCTTGGCCACCCGACCGGACGCGGTGAACTCGAGGATCTTGTCGGCGATGGACTTGCCAACTCCTTTGATCGAGGTCAGCTCGCTCCTGGTCATCGAGGCGACGTCGGAGGTCTGGCCGGCAACTCCGGCGGCGGCGTTCTCGTACGCTCGAACCTTGAACGACTGGGCGCTCTCCTCGTGCAGCTTGGTGAGCGCGGCCAGTTCTTGCAGCATCGCCAGAACATCACGGTTGGCAACCATGCGGATGCACGGTACCGGGGCGGGTATCCGCCCCGGCCACCGCTCCCGATCGCGGCGGGCCGGTTGGGACGGCCCGTCGGTAGCATTGGGAGCCGAATGACCTCCCGGCCCAACCCCCGAACGCCCCAGCGCGGCTCCCCGCGGAAGGACGATGAGAAGTCGCCCCCGGGTTGGCGGGTCGAGGGCATGCCGGACGACCGGCGGGACGAGTCGAAGAGCGGCCCGAATCTGTTCCAGAACCGTCCGGGTTCGCGTTGGGTGTGGATGCTGCTGCTGGCGATGCTGGTGATCAACGTGTTGGTGACCGACGCGCTGTTCAGTCCAGAGGATCCGATTCGGATCAGTTACACCGAGTTCCTCGCCGAACTCGAGTCCGAGAACGTCGAGTCGGTTACCTCCACCGACCAGACGATCACTGCTCGGCTCAACACGGCGATCACCGATCCCAACAACGAGGAGATCTCGGGGGATCGGGTCGAGACGGAACGACCGTCGTTCGCGGACGACGACCTGCTGAGCCGCCTCATCTCCCTGGGCGTCGAAGTCAACGCCGAAGACCCGGACGCACCCCTCCCAACCTGGCAGCTCCTCTTGTTCAACTTCGGGCCGTGGCTTCTCTTCGCCTACATCATCTTCGCCGTGTATCGGCGAGCCGGCTCGGCGATGGGGGGGATCGGAGGCCTGGGCCGTAGCCGGGCCCGCCGCTACGAGGTCACCACCCACCGGACCACCTTCGACGACGTTGCGGGCATCGAGGACGCCGAGGAGGAACTCGTCGAGATCGTGGACTTCCTCAAGTCACCGGAGAAGTACACCCGCCTCGGCGGCCGCATCCCCAAGGGCGTCCTGCTCTCCGGACAGCCCGGGACCGGGAAGACCCTGCTCGCCCGAGCGGTTGCCGGCGAGGCCGATGTGCCGTTCTTCTCGATGTCGGCGTCCGAGTTCGTCGAGATGGTGGTCGGCGTCGGCGCCAGCCGGGTCCGCGACCTGTTCAAGCAGGCCAAGGAGGTCGCCCCCGCCATCATCTTCATCGACGAGTTGGACGCAATCGGACGAGCACGCGGAGGGGGTGTCAGCCTCGGCGGTCACGACGAGCGGGAACAGACCCTCAACCAGATCCTCACCGAGATGGACGGCTTCACCGGCTCGGAGGGTGTCATCGTCATCGCCGCCACCAACCGCCCCGAGATCCTCGATCAGGCCTTGCTCCGTCCGGGGCGGTTCGACCGCCAGGTCCCCGTGAGCCCGCCCGACCAGCAGGGGCGCCGCCAAATCCTCGAAGTCCACACCCGCGACGTCCCGCTCGACGACCAGGTGGATCTCGGTGCCATCGCTTCGACGACACCGGGGATGGTGGGTGCCGACCTCGCCAACCTCGTGAACGAGGCCGCATTGATGGCCGCCCGCCGGAACCACACCAAGGTGATGGTCAACGACTTCACCGATGCGTTGGAGAAGATCATCCTCGGGACCGAGCGACGCATCATGATGAGCGAGGAGGAGAAGGAGCGCACCGCCTACCACGAGTCGGGACATGCCCTCCTGGGAATGCTCCAGGAAGGCGCCGACCCGGTTCGCAAGATCTCGATCATCCCTCGGGGGCGAGCGCTGGGCGTGACGCTGCAGTCGCCCGACGCTGACAAATACTCCTATGGCGTCGAGTACCTCCGCGGAAAGATCATCGGCATGCTCGGCGGGAGAGCGGCCGAAGAGGTCGTATTCGGCACGGTCTCCACCGGCGCCGAGAACGACATGGTCCAGGCGACCACCTTGGCAAGAAACATGGTCGGCCGATGGGGCATGTCGGAGAACATCGGCCCGGTCACCGTCTTCGACGACCGGTCGGTCGACGCATTCGGCCGTCCGCAGGTGGCAGAGAGCACGATGGAACTCGTCGACACGGAGGTGCGGCGGATCATCGACGAGTGCTACGACCTGGCGGTCGACCAGCTCAAACAGCAACGCCACCGGCTCGATGCCCTCACCGAGGCCCTTCTGCAGAGCGAAACGCTCGAGGAGGCCGACGCCTACCGCATCGCCGGCATCGAGCGGGCGGGCTCGAGCCAACCGGCGGCGCCATCCGACCCGACGCCGGATACCGTCCCCACCGACATCGACATGGTCACCACCGACGACAGGCGTACCTGACGACAACGGCGCTTCCTGCGCCATGACGGCTCCGGAGCGCGGTTGCGCAGCCTGGGCCGCCGTCCCCAGGAGTTCACCATTGCGCAGCCAGGCAACGCCCTTGGAGCGGGCGGCGACGACCGCGTCGACGATCCGGCGCTCGCCCCGAACACGAGCGAGAGCGGCCCGTTCGACGAGGGACTCCCCCACCTTGAACGCTCGAACGATACCGATGTCAAGCGCTGTTGACGATTTATAACGATCTACTATCGTGTGCGTCGTCATGGAGCTTCGTCATGCGACGGTCGAGGTGGTGGTTCCGGGTTCGCCGGCCGCTCTGGAGCGGTTGGAGGCCGGGCTACAGGGCTGTGCGAGAGTGGCGTCGGGGGCGGTGGAGCGGCTGGGAGGGCTGGAGACCGGAGACTGGGTGGGCGAGGCGGCCGACGGCTTTCGGGGAGCGGTCGGCGAGGTGCCTGCCAAGCTCGGTGCCGCGGCAGGCGCATTCGGGGAAGCGGCGTCGGCGGTGGCGAACTATCGAGAAGTGCTCGGAGCCGCCCGCCACGACGCCGTGCGAGCCATCGAGCTGTGGCGGCAAGGCGACCTGCAGACCGGCCGGTGGGAGGCCGACTGGACGCGTTATCGGCTGGCGCAGACCCGGGCCGAAGCCGCGGAGGATCCGGCCTCCGTCACCATTCCGTCCCGACCGTCGTCGACCGATCCCGGGTCGTGGGAACGCGCCGAGGCGCAACGACTGGCCGAGCGGGCACGAGCGTCGGTCGACGACGCCGCCCACCGAGCCGCCCGCACCCTCCAAGCCGCCGGTCAGGTCGCTCCCGACGAACCCGGGTTCTGGTCCAAGGCGTGGCACCACGCCACCCAATTCGGCGCCGGGATCTGGGACTCCACGGCCGGAATGGTCGAGTTCGCCTGGGACATCTCCCCCGTCCGAATGCTCATCGACCCCGACGGGTGGGCAGAGGACGTCACCGCCCTCGGCCAGGGGATCGTGTACGGCATCACCCACCCCGTCGAGTTCGCCAAAGCGGCCACCAACTGGGACATGTGGCTCGACAATCCCGCCCGCGCCCTCGGTCAGCTCGTCCCCGACCTCGCCATCGCCCTGGCCACCGCCGGAGGTGGAACCGCCGCCACCGCCACCCGCCGCGGGGCCGACACGGCCGACACGCTCACCGATCTCGCCCGCACCACCAACCGTATCGATGACCTCGGGGACGGCGCCTTCACCGGCGACCGCCTCTCCGACCTCACCGACATCCGCCGGTTGGTCGACGACGTCGCCACCGACCCGGTCGACATCGACCTGATTCGACCCGAACCGTCCTGGCGGGTCGACCGCGACCCGCTGTGGCGAGCCGACAACCGGCCACCCCAGGAGGTCTTCGACTCCGGCTTCCGCCCCTGGAACCAGGATCACCTCGACCTGGCCGACTACGTCGAGAACAACACCCGCTCGGCGTTCGTGGGAACCAGTCGACGCCAGGACCTGTACGCCGATTGGGGGTCTCGCTATCGTTACCAAATCGACGCGCCCGGCGGTATCGACGTCAACGACACCCTGGGGCCCCACCGCTTCGCGACGGAGGCCGAAGTGGCATTCCCGGGCGGGATCCGATCCGAGAGAATCCGGGGAGCCCAGGAGGTCTTGGAAGACGGGTCGCTCGGTCCCCTCATCCCCAACCCGAGATACTCACCATGACCCAGATCCCCATCACCCTGGTTCGAATCGAGGACCGTACTCATCTGGAGACCACGGCCCGGCACGGCCGGACCGACGATGGTGGCGATTCATACGACATCGAGGTCGACGCGCCCGGCGGGGCGATCACCGGCTCCGGTTCCGACGCCTTTGGAGCGCTGACACAGGTGCGCCGCCGATTGGAGGAGCTCGGATGGCTGGTGGCCGTCGAGGGCGCGCGACCCGACCGCTGGCCGAGCGGGATGGCGCGCGACATGGGCGACGGCCTCCGGGTGTACGTGCTGGACGGTTTTCTGCCGGAACAGGTCGTTCCCACATTGGCACCCACCGATCCCGAGTCGGTGACGACCTATGACGCGCAAGCGAGCGCCGCACGACGGCTGCTGCGATCGGCACGAAGACGACCACCACACATCACCGAGGAGATGCGGAAGCAGGCCACCGCGATGCCCGGAGCGCATCTGTATGCCATCGACCCGGGTTTCGACCCGGCGGGCGCCGTGCCACCGGAGGGCATCATCGGGGCATACCCCGTCGATGAGCAGGGCTCGATCGTCGAGGGTGGATTCGTGTTCAACGACCGATACCGCCCCACACCGGCGGCGAAGGGTTTTCCCGAGCCCACCGACCCGCTGGACGACGTATGCCAGCGGGCGGCGACCGGGTGGGCAACGCACGCCGACGTGGTCGACGTCCTGGAGCGGAGCACGATCCTCCCCGGGCCGCTCCTCGCCAACCGGTTGTTCGTGTTCTCGCACCCCGACCATGTCCGGCACGACCGGGCAGGGCCATCCATGAGCGGTCGGGACGCCATCGATGGGTTGGCGCCGGGCTGCGGGATTCAGATCAACCCCTCCTCGTCGGGGCTGTGCGACCTCGACGCCGAGACCCTCCGCCCGCCGACCTGACACCGGGAGGCCCGAGTCGATGCCGAGCGACTCCACCGAGGAGTTGATCGCGAGGGTCCTGTCCGCCTGGGAACACCATCAGGACGGCGCCTCGGGCGATGCCGGGCTCATGCACGTCGAACACACCCCCGCTCGCGATCCCCGGTATGCGGCACTCGAGCCTCCCCTCCATCCGTTGTTGGCCGCCCGGTTGCGCGAACGCGGCATCGAGTCGCTGTATCGGCACCAGGTCGCCGGCATCCGCTCCGTGCGCGAAGGCCGGAACACCGTGGTCGTGGCCGGAACATCGGCCGGCAAGACACTGTGCTATCAGGCACCGATCGTGGAGCGGTGCCTCGCCGGCGACAAGGCCGGCGCGCTGCTGCTGTACCCGACCAAAGCGCTCGCCCGAGACCAACTCCGGAGCTTCACGGACCTGGGGATCCCCGACGTCAAGGCCGCCACCTACGACGGCGACACGCCGACACCCGATCGAGCCCGCATCCGCCGCACGGCGAACGTCGTGCTGACCAATCCGGACATGCTGCATGTCGGCATCCTCCCCAGCCACGGCCAATGGGCCGACTTCCTCCACCGGCTCGAGATGGTGGTCGTCGACGAAATGCACACACTGCGCGGCATCTTCGGTACGCACGTGGCAATGATCCTCCGCCGATTGCGACGGCTCGCATCCCACTACGGAGCCGACCCCACCTTCGTCTTCGGCTCGGCGACGATCGGGAACCCTGAACAGCTGGCATCTTCACTGTGTGGCGCACCGGTGTCCGTGGTTCACGACGATGGCTCACCGCGAGGCGAACAGTGGTTGGCGGTGTGGAACCCCCCGGTCGTCGACGAGTTCCAGCATCGGCGACGGTCATCGCTCACCGATGCGACCGAACGGTTGACCGATCTCGTCGCCGCCGATCTGAACACCATCGCGTTCACCCGGAGCCGCCGGGCCACCGAATTGATGTACCGATGGGCGTCCGACCGCCTGGGAGCAGATCGCGTCGCCCCCTACCGAGCGGGGTACCTGCCCGAGCAACGTCGTCGGATCGAGTCGCGCCTCTTCAGCGGCGAGTTGGGCGGTGTGGTCGCCACCAACGCCTTGGAGCTCGGCATCGACGTCGGGAGCCTCGACGCAGCCGTCATCACCACTTTCCCCGGCACGATCAGTTCCTTCCGACAACAAGCCGGACGGGCCGGACGTCGACGGGAGGCCTCGCTCGTCACCCTCGTGGCCGGAGAGGACGCCCTCGATCAGTACTTCGTATCTCATCCCGACGAGCTGTTCTCCCGCCCGCCCGAAGCGGCCGTGATCAACCCGGCGAACCCGCTGGTAGCGGAAGCACACGCGGCCTGCGCCGCCTACGAACTGCCGCTTCGACTGGAGGACCGCGCCCTGCTCGGCGAGACGATCGAGGAGGCCGCCAACCGGCTGGTCCAGCAGGGTCACCTGCGGCTGAAGGAGGGAGGGTTGTACTGGTCGCGCCGGAACCGGCCGGCGCCGATGGTCGACATCCGGTCCAGCGGAGGCCCGACCTATCCGATCGTCGGACCAGATGGCGCGGTCGGAACCCTGGACGAGGCTCGTGCCTTCCGGGACGGGCACCCGGGTGCCATCTACCTTCATCAGGGGGAGACCTACCTCGTGACAGAACTCGACATCGGCAGGCGGGAAGTGCGGGTCGAGCCGGCGACGATCGACTACTACACCCAGCCCAAGGTCGACAAACAACTGACCGTCGTCGATCTCATCGAGGGCGGGTTCATCGGTCGCGCCGGACATCATCACGGCCGGGTACGGGTCGAAACGACCGTGGTCGGCTACCAGCGGCGCCGGCTCGGCTCCCGAGAGGTTCTCGACACGATCGAACTCGATCTGCCCACCACGACATTCGAGACCGAGGGCATCTGGTTCACGCTCCCCTCGGATCTCATCGACGACTCCACCGTCGACCACCGAGCCCTCCCGGGAGCACTGCACGCGGCCGAGCACGCCGGAATCGGGATGATGCCGCTGATGGCGATCTGCGATCGGTGGGACATCGGAGGGCTGTCGACCGCCTGGCACGCTTCGACGGGCCAGGCGACGATCTACATCTACGAGGCATATCCGGGGGGCGCCGGAGTCTCACCGATCGCCTACCGGGCCGGGGTCGATCACCTACGCGCCACCTGGGAGGCGATCGTTGGCTGCGACTGCCGGGACGGTTGTCCGAGCTGCGTTCAGAGTCCCAAATGCGGAAACCTGAACGACCCGCTCGACAAGGACGGCGCGGCCCGACTGCTCGAGTCCATCCTGGCCGACGTGTGAGGCGGATTCGTCCGCCCTACGATCCGACCTCGTGGAACCGCTGACACCGGATCAGGCTCGGGTCTTGGGATGCCTCATCGAGAAACAGATGACCACCCCGGACTACTACCCGATGACCGTCAACGCGCTCATCGCCGCCTGCAACCAGAAGACCAACCGCGACCCCGTCATGACCCTCGACGAGGAACGTGTGGAGGCCGCGCTCGGCGACCTGAACGAGCGGGGCCTGTCGCGCTTCACGCGAAGCCCGGGCGCACGCACACTCAAGTATGTCCACAAGACCGAGGACATCCTCGAGGTCGACGCCGAGCAGACCGCCCTGCTCGCAGTGCTCCTGCTCCGCGGTCCCCAGACCCCCGGCGAGCTTCGGGGCCGGACCGATCGCTACGTGACGTTCGAGGATGTCGCCGCCGTCGAGGCGGTGCTGACCGACTTGATCGTGCGCGACGTGCCCCTCATCCAGCGGCTCGAACGCGAGCCGGGACGCAAGGAGCATCGCTACCGCACCCTGCTCGCTACCGACGAACCTGTCCCGCATGCGGTGGCTGCGGCACCGGATTCGATCGAGCACGAGGAACGACTGGCGTCCCTGGAGCAACGCGTTGCTCGCCTCGAACGGGAGCTCGGCCTCGAGCCCTGAACGCGGCGGCGGGTGGGACCCAGGTGACACCCACCCCGCCACCGCGAGCTCGGGACCGGTCAGAGATCTCCGTCGGCGGCGTACGCGCCACCCAATTCGACACACAGCGACCCATGGCCGCCAGCTCGGGACCGGTCAGAGATCTCCGTCGGCGCTCCCGCAGACGGTCTCGGTGATCAGACCGGCCACCACATAGGGGTCCATGTTGGCGTTCGGCCGGCGGTCCTCGATGTAGCCCTTGCCGTCGCGGGCGACCTGCCAGGGAATCCGGACCGACGCGCCCCGGTCGGAGACGCCATAGGAATAGTGGGTCCACGGCGCCGTCTCGTGCAGCCCGGTCAGCCGATGCTCGATCTCGGCGCCATAGTTCTCGATGTGGAGATCGTGCCGCTTGCCCAAGGCTTCGGCGGCGGCGACGACCGCGTCGTAGTCTTCGCGCATCTCCTTGGTGGAGAAGTTGGTGTGCGCACCGGCCCCGTTCCAGTCGCCCTTCACCGGCTTTGGATCGAGGTGAGCGCTGACCCCATGATCCTCGGCGACCCGATAGAGCAGCCAGCGAGCCAGCCATACCTCGTCGGCGACCTCGACCGGTCCGAGCGGGCCGATCTGGAACTCCCACTGTCCGATCATGACCTCGGCGTTCGTTCCGGAGATACTGAGGCCGGCCTCGATGCACGCCTTCGTGTGGTCTTCGACCACGTCGCGGCCGAAGATCTCGTCGAAACCCACACCGCAGTAGTACCCGCCCTGCGGAGCTGGGTATCCGCCGACCGGGAAACCGAACGGTCGACCTTCCTTGAAGAACGTGTACTCCTGCTCGATCCCGAACCACGCGTCGTGATCGGCGTATCGGTCCGCGATTTCGACGCAACGCGCCCGGGTGTTGGAGGGGTGAGCCTCCATCTCCACCGTGAGAACCTCACACAGCACGAGGACGTCGTCACCGCCACGGATGGGGTCAGGAACGATCTTGGCGGGTTGCAGCACACAGTCGGACTGGTTGCCGGGGGCCTGGTTGGTGGACGAGCCGTCGAAGCCCCAGATGGGCGGTTCCTCGCCGGATGAGACGATCCTGGTCTTGGACCGGAGTCGCTGGGTGGGCTCGGATCCATCGATCCATATGTACTCGGCGCGATATGGCATGTCGATCCTCCTGGGGTGGGATGTCGGCATCACCATGACACCTGGCCGTTTCGCCGTCGTTGCCCTTTTGTGAACAGTGTGTTTCGGGTTCTACGCGGTGATGTCGGCGATGGAGGCATCCACCAGGTCGATGAGATCGATCGGGTCGAGTTCGATCTGGAGTCCGCGCCGTCCCCCACTGACGAAGACTCGATCGTGGACGGTGACCATCTCGTCGACCACCGCTCGCAGCGTTCTCCGCTGGCCGAATGGGCTGATCCCGCCGGTCACGTATCCGGTCAGTCGTTCGGCGTAGTCGGGCGCAACCATCTCGGCCCGCTTTCCACCCACCGCCTGGGCCAGCTTCTTGGTGGACACCCGACTGCCGACCGACGCGATCGCAATGGTCGCCTCACCGTCGACATCGAAGACCAGGGTCTTGAAGAGGCGGTCAGGGTCGACGCCCAGCACCGACGCGACCGCCTCGCCGTAGCTGTCCGCATCAGCTCCTCGACCAAGGTCATACGGGTGGAGGTCGTAGCTGATGCCCGCCTGATCCAGGGCAACCGTTGCCCGGGTGGTCATCGTCGACATCGCCCCACGATACGCCCGCCCATTCGCCGACCGGTGACGGCCGGTTGGCGGAGGTCGATCGGTGGGCCCGATCGGTGGTCGCCGTCAGGGCTCGAGCCAGACGGTCGGGTCGAACTCGGCGGTGGCGCGCGCCCGAACCCTCGACACGCCGAGCGGCCCGGTGGCGACATCCGACGCGACCTCGACATGAACCAGTCGAGGTCGCCAAATCAGATCGAAGGGACACGTGCACGTGATCAACTTCGCTCCGTTTGCCCCGGCGATGCGATCGGCAACGCGCCGCGGGAGTTCACCGGTCCCCTGCGGATCGAACGTCTGGGGTGCGGCGGCCAGCGCTGCCGCATCGGCGGCGGTCTGTGCCTGCATCCGAGCACCCACCAAGCGGACACCATCGACGGCCAGCAGGCCGGCGATGACCACGACGACCAACATCGCCATCGCCATGACGGACATCGAGCCTCGCTGGTCGTTCATCATCGCTCGACCGCCATCACCGCGTGGCCGCGCAATGGCACTCGCAACCCTCCGAGGAGCGGAGTCACCAGCGGTTTGTCATAGGTGATCGTCACGCTGGCCGGCTGCCCGACGACCGACGGACGCCGAACCGACACTCTCGCCGGCACTCCGCCCAGCAGGCTTCGTGCGGTCCCGGCGGCTCGGGCCGGGTCGGGCACGGTGGCGGCCACCCGAACCGACTCCCGGGCCGCAGCCGTCAGCTCGAGCTGGGTGCCGATGGCGGCGACCACTTCGATCACCGCCACCAACACCAGCAGCACGAGCGGGAGGACCAGCACCGTTTCGATGCTCATCGAGCCCCGCTCCTCCATGTCAGGGCTTGAACTTGCGAGCAGCGCTCGCCACCCAGCCGATCACGTTGTCGAAGAACCCGGACAGGGCACTCTTGCCCGACCCGCTCTTCGCCCAGCTGATCAACACCACCGCCACCGCGGTGACGGCGAGCATCACGAGCACGTACTCGACGGTCCCCTGACCGCGCTCGTCCCGGCCGGACCGGGACACGATCCATGCAAAGGCTCGTCTCACGTTTCCTCCTCTCTGTCTGCCGACATCCGGTCGGTGGCGGGGAGAAGTGCGGTCTCTCATGGGCCGGTGACACCATTCAGTCCAGCCAGCTGCTCGAGAATCACGGGGCCGAGAACCAGGGCGATGAAGCCGGGCAGGAGCAGCAGGCTGACCGGCAGAATGAGACGGATCGGGAGCGTTCGAGCTCGCTCGGACAGGCGGGCCCGCTCGTCGGCACGAATCGTCGCCAGGTGTGCCTCGAGTGCGGCGGCCACCGACGAGCCGGTCACCTGAGCGCGGGCCAGTTGCGCGGCCAACGAGCCCAGTGGCCCCGACGTCTCGGCGAGCGCCATGGCCAGCCCTTTCAGCCGGGCGAGACGGAGCAGCTCTTCTACGGCGCTCCCGGCTTCGCCCCCGATCTCCGCACCCGCCTGGGCGAGCGCGGCACCCAAGGGCAGACCGGCCCGCACCGCCACCGTCGCCAGTGTGACGAAATCCATCAGATCGACCGGCTCGGATCGCCGCTTCCGTCGGGGGGCGACACGGCGCATGACCACGATGGCGCCAACCGCCGCCGCCCCACGCATCCCGAACGCTGCGGTACCGGCAACGAGCCACCAGACCGCAGTCATCGGGTAGACCTCCACACGATCAACCCCACCCACGCCACACCGGCTCCGACGAGAAGCGTTCCCACTGCGACCACCACGGTCGACAACCCGCCACCCGCCACGAGCTCCACCCAGCGACCCGACACCACCATTCCCCCCAGCGCCACCACCGGCACTCCGCCCACGATCGACGCTTGCAGGATGCCGGGGGCGATCGCGGCCCGTCGCTCGCGGGCTACCTCCTCCAGCGCCAAGACGTGGGCCGCCAGATGCTCGAACACCGGCGCTGCGGAACCCCCCAGTCGTGACGTCAGGCGGACCGACGCCCCCACGAGCCGGCCGTAGCGGCCGAAGCAACGCTCCATCTCGTCCCCGACTTCGTCCATCGGGCGGCCGGCCGCGGCCAGTCGCACCACCGATGCGTGACTCGGTCGAGCCGACAGCACCACGACGAGTGCGCTTCTGAGGGTCGAACCGCCCGCCAGCTCGGATGCCAGCCTCACCATGATCAATGCGGTCTGCGACCGGGTTTGTCCGGCATCGAGCCGAAGGGCGCGGACCCACAGCACCGCCAGCACCGCCAGGGTGGGAAGCGGGGCGAACCACACGGCGGCCAGCGCCACCACCTCCTGGGGCGGACGTCCGAGGCCCAGACCCAGCAAACACACCGCCGTCACCGTCATCGTCGGTCCCAGATCTCTGCCACCACCCGACGTCCTTCTCGCCGCTCGATCTGAACGACCACCTCGACCGCCGATTCCAGCTGGCGCCGAATCCCTTCGGGCGAGAGCGCCGTCGGATGCGTCAACGCCAACGTCTCGAGCCGCCACAGTGCCTGCTCCGGGTCGTTGGCGTGCACCGTCGACATGGAGCCGGCGTGGCCGGTGTTCAACGCGCCAACCAAGTCGAACGCCTCCGGGCCCCGGACCTCGCCGAGCACGATTCGATCGGGCCGGAGCCGCAGCGCCGCCCGCAGGAGCTGGGTCAGCGTGATCTCGCCGGCGCCCTCGGCGTTCGCCGGTCTCGCCTCCAGCCGAACGACGTGGCCGCGCAGACGGAGCTCGGCGGCATCCTCGATGACCACCACGCGCTCGTCGGCACCGATGGAGCGAGACAGCACGTTCAGCAACGTGGTCTTTCCGGCACCGGTCCCGCCCGACACGATGAGGTTCGCCCGCCTCCGCACGAGACCCTCGAGGGTCTCAGCCTGCGGGCGTGTCACCGTTCCGGCGCGACACATCTCTTCCAGCGTGCCGACCGCCTCGGTGAATCGCCGGATGGCGACGAGCGGATGCGGGTTGGCCGCCGGAGGGATGACTGCGTGGAGCCGGCTCCCGTCCGGGAGGCGCGCATCCACCATCGGCGCAGCCCGGTCGATCCGCAGACCCAACGGCGTGAGCATGCGTTCGACGGCGGCAACCACCGCGGCATCGTCGACGAAGCACACGTTCGATCGACTGAGGCGGCCGTGGCGCTCGACCCACACCTCATCGGGACCGTTGACCAAGACGTCGGAGACCGAGGGGTCGGCGATGAGTCGCTCGAGCGGACCCAATCCCACCAGGCCATCGATCACGTCCTGGAGCTCGGAGTCGGTCGCCAGAGGCGCTTCCTCGCCGGCGATCCGCTCCAGTTCCGTTCGGAGCGCGGTCGGATCCATCGGCACTCCGGATCGCACGAGAATCTCACCCAGCCGGCGGGTCAATCCCACGTCCGCTCCCAGACGGCGCGCCAGGCTCGGATCCAGCGCCATCGTGGGTGGACACGACCCGCGAGCATCGCCGCCACGCACCCGCGTGAGAGCCGCGGTAGCAGCACCCCGTCGACGTCGGGGCGATGTCCGGGCAGGACTCGCTGAAAGACGGCCGGATGCGGAACGGCCGGCCAGGGCCCGGCGGGGAAGACGGGGTGGACTTCGACCATCGGAAACACCGGGGCGGGCCAACCGGTCCTGACCACCACCCCCGGCCAACCCTGTTCCAGATGCCCGACCAGCTCGCAGACCTCGTCGGCGGGAACGTCGGCAGCACCGAGGACGGCGACCCCTCGCCGGGTGGGCCCGAGATGCGAGCGACGCACCCCGTCTCGCAGCAGGTCGGCGACCGTCAGCTCGGCCCCATATCCGGGACGATCGAGCCGGAGGTCGACGACCAGCGCCGTCCCCAGGGCCGCCGCCAGCCCGATCGGTGCCAGATGGTCCAGCATCGCATCCGTCGGGGCACAAATACCAATCGTTGTGTACTGTCGTGACACGTCGTGCAACGTATCGACCAAGAGACCCCTTGGGAAGAGGTCTGTCCGCGCCGATGCAAAGGTCGATGACGCAAACGAAGCGACGTCGTACACTGACCGGGGACAATCCCAGGAGATGGGGCTGAGATGGGTGTTCCCGTCACCGAGACTCCGCCTGCGGCGGCGTTCTTCGACCTCGACAAGACGATCATCGCCAAGTCATCGACGCTGGCCTTTGCCCGACCACTCTCCAAGGCGGGCATCCTGTCACGCCGGTCGCTGCTCAAGGCCGGCATCGCCCAGGCGTACTACTCGATGTTCGGCGCCGACCACGATCAACTCGAGCGCGTGCGCGAGGAGTTGGGCGACATGACCAAGGGGTGGAGCAAGCTGGAGATCGAACAGCTGGTCGAGGAGACCGTCGACGAGGTGGTTTCTCCGCTGGTCTTTGCCGAGGCGCTGGCCATCATCGACGAACACCGACGCGCCAACCGACGGGTGGTGGTGATTTCGTCGAGCCCCGTCGAAGTGGTTGCCCCGCTGGGCAAGTATCTCGGCATCGACGAGATCATCGGCACTCGGCCCGAGATCGACGAGGATGGGCTCTACACGGGCCGGCTGGAGTTCTACGCGTACGGTCCCGGGAAGGCCGAGGCGATGGTCGAGTTGGCCGAGCGCGATGGAATCTCGTTGCAGGATTCCTACGCATACTCCGACTCGATCACTGATGTGCCGATGCTCGAGGTCGTCGGCCATCCGGTGGCCGTCAACCCGGACAAGGAGCTGCGCGACGTCGCGCTCGAGCGAGATTGGCTGATCGTCGAGTTCCAACGACCGGTCACCTTGCGCACCCGGCTGGCGACCCTCCCCAAACCCGTCCCGGTGATCGGGGGTGCCGCCGTCGCCGGTGGCGTGGCCGCCGCGCTCACCTTCTGGGCGTTGCGCGCCCGCAAGCAAACCGCCTGACGCCCCACCGGGAGAGAAAGAGTGGGGGCTCTCGAGGTCTCTCCCGGCAGGAACCCTTCACGGTGTCCAGGGCCGCCGCGTACCGGCACGGCGCTCGACGACCCTGGCCCGTGTCCCTCCCTTCCGATCACCGGTCTAGACCGGATTCGGATGGGACCTGTGAAACCGTGTTACATCAGTTCTCGTCCAGACCGAACATGATCTGCATGTCCGGGACGCGGCCAAGGTCTTCGCCCGAGCCGAGCGACTGGCACCGGTACCGGTACGTCCACGGATCCACCGCCTTGCACACCACGCGGTTCTCGCCGGGGGAGGGGGCGAAAGAGGCGGCAGAGGCTTGCAAGGTGACGTACTGCCGGGTCGCGTTGGCGGCGCTCGGACTCACCAATTTCGTTCCATAGGGATCGGTGAAGAACTCACCCGTGCCCAGGGCATTCGACGTCGAGAAGGTCATGGCACCGTCCCATCTGGCCATGTCCATCGTGCGTTTCGTGCCGTTCTCCCAGACCGGGTCTCGATCGTCGATCGCTTTGGAGAATCGCACGACCGTGTTGCAGGTGGCGTCGACGCATTGCGTAACGGGGTTCCGGACATCGAATCCGTGCCGGAACACCGAGAACCCGAGGTTCCGCGTAACCGTCGAATCTTCCATGGAATCCCACGTCTCGTAGTGATGATCGTCACCGCGCACGTTCAGTTCGCGCTCGCGTTCATCATCGGCGGCGGGGAGCGACCCTCCACAGTTGGTCGGGCTGAGGGGCTGATCGTTGTCGGCACGTACCGCTCGGCCGTAGTCGGCCTTGTAGCCGATGTTCATGAGCTCGTTCCCCCCATCGTCGTACACCATGACGCGAAGGGTGTGCTTGTCGACGCACGCTCGGCGCTGTGTGGTGGTGTTGGCGTGGGTGATGAACCGGACCCAGTATCGATCGGTGAGGTCCCGGAAGATGAACTCCTTGAATCCGGGATCGGACTCGACCTGAGGGACCTTGTCGGCGATGTATCCGTATCCGATCTCCGGATTCCCGGGAATCATCGACGGATCGGAGCCATGCTCATGGCCGAGCGCACACCAGTACACCGGATCCATCTGGGAGTGCCAGGTCTGGTAGGTCTTGCCATCCGGTCCCGTCGTGACATGCCGGCCATGGACCCAGTCCGGGCATGCATCTCCTGGCACCGGGTAGGTCTTTCCGGCGGGTACCGGCGGGGCCGGCGTGGGCGTCCCGTCCGCTTCGGCGAGCAACACCACGTACATCTGACGAGAATCCCCGGGGGGAGCCTCCACCGTCCCCAACGCCGCCTTGCCCGCTCCGAAGTCCTTCAAGAACACCCGGGCGTTGTCGCCGTCGATCGTCACCCCCGGGCCTTCCTGCCATCCACTCTGGAGCCACGACGGGAGACTCCCGCCATCGCGCCAGACCACTCCCACCCGGGCGGGACGGGTGAGCGTGAACTGGAACCAATCGGCATCGGGACCCTTCTGGTCGGCGCCCCAGTGATGTGGCGGAGACAGCAGGTCCCATCCCTTGTACACACCGGGATCCGAGACCTCGTCCACCTGCCAGTTGTCAGTTCCTGGCTCGAGATCGATGTCGACACCCGAGTAGAAGCTGCGGGGCCAGTAGCCGGAGGCGCGAACCCAGAAGGGGTCGTCGGCATCGCGATACGAATGAAAGCGGGACACGAGTGCGATATCCGAGTCGTCGGGGTCACCGACCTCGGTGACCGGGATGGGAGACAGCCCCAGCCCGCGCATGAGGAACGTAGCCATCTCCGCCCTCGTCACCGGCTGATCGGGACAGAAGCGAGTGTTGTCGGGCGGATTGCAGCCCTTGGTGATCCCGGTTGCGCCCAACCATTCGATGTCGGCCTCGAACACGCTCTGATCGTCGTCGACGAACTCCTTGGTGGCCGCTCCGACCTGGAATCGATCGGACAGGGCCCGCCGGAGGAAGGCGGCCATCTGTCCGCGGGTCACCTGATCATCGGGACAGAAGCGGGTATTCGACGGAGGGTTGCAGCCCTTGGTGATCCCGGCCGCCGCCAGCCGCTGGATGTCCCCCTCGAAGATCGATTCGTCGTCGTCGGAGAAATCTGCCGTTCCGGTCGCCGAGAGCCCGAGTGCGCGGACCAGGAACGCAGCCATGGCACCTCGGGTGACGCCATCGTCGGGGCAGAACCGGTCGTTGGCCGGAGGGTTACACCCCTTGGTGATGCCGGCTGCGGCGATCGCCTCGATCGCGCCCTCATGGATGTTTCCGTCGTCATCGCCGAATGAACCGATGGCCGCCGCCGGGCCGGCCAGCGTCAGCACCGCCACGCTCGCGACGAGCAGCACCGACGGAATGCGCAACTTCCCCCGCATGTCGTCTCCCTCTCAGGTTGACCTGATCGCGGAGGTTTGGCCGAAGTCGGACGCGCGGTTCCGGTGAGCCCGAGAGTCCGGAGCCCGAAGGCCCGCAGCCCGAGAGCCCGAGAGCCCAAGAGTCTGGAGGCTGGAGCTTGGAGGGGCCGGGAGATTCACGGGCTCGGTCGGCTGTAATTGCGTAATTATCATTTCGAGATTACGCTTGCTGTATGAGTGCCACCACAGACGACACCATCACCGGTTGGTTCCTCGGACGGCTGGACGAAGACTGGTTCGCGAGCCCGCCGACGATCGAGATCGATCGCGAGGAGATCCTGGTGCTCGGCGAGATCACTCCCCCCGCTCTTCCGGAGGACGCCAATGACGTCGTCCGGACCGAAGCGATCGCATCCCGGGTCGACGACTTCCGTAAGACCACCCGGAGGCGGAGAGTGGCCATTGCCAAGGCGGCCGAAGCCACCTTCGGCCGCAAGGTCTCCTGGGGAGTCGTCTGCGCCGGCAGTGAAGTCATGTTCACGACCCTGGCGGCGCCGACGATGACCAGACTTCGCATGCCGGAACGGAGGGTGCTGGACACGCTCATCGATGCAGGGGTCGCCCGGAGTCGGTCCGAGGCACTGGCATGGTGCGTCCGGCTCGTCGGCGAGCATACGGCCGAGTGGTTGGACGAGCTCCGTTCAGCGCTCGGCGCCGTCGAGGAGGTCAGGCAGCGCCGTCCGACGTGACCGAAACGTCTTCGTCGCGGAGGCCGAGGCCAAACCACACCGCCAGCGCGGCCAACGCCGCCAGGAAGAGGCCAAGCGGAAGCCACAGTCGACCGGCCGCTTCGTCGTCGATGACGATGTCCGCGGGCGGGGCGTCGGTCATTGCGAGCACCCCGGAGTCGATACCCATGGCGCTCAGTGAGGTGGGCACCGACTGTTGCCCCGTCTCCACCACCTCGAAGACCACCACGGCGTCGAATCGACGGATCTCGACCGTGGCGCCGAAGACACCGTCCGGCCGGGTCGCCATCGCCACGGTCTGCACCGCATCCTCGTCGGCGCTCGGATCGATGATGCGGGCGACGACCGTCTGCGCTTCACCTGCTTCGACCGTCAAAGCCACCTCGATGTTCTGGGCATCGACCACCGACGCCTCGGCCGTCGCCTGACCGAAGGGCGCGGCCAGCATCACTCCGAGAAGGAACGCCATCACCGGAACCATCATCCTGACAGTATCGGGCGCGACCCTCCCGAAGTTGAGGCTCCCCGCCGACCGGCCGGACCGCCGGCCAATTCGCTCGACTGCTCAGAACCGCCGCGGTCTCGCCGGGATTACGCTTGCAGACAGGCGCCGGGAACCGGTGCGAGTCGACCCACCCCACCCATCATGCCCCAGACACTGTTCGAGAAGGTCTGGAACGACCATGTCGTCCGACAGGCCCCGGATGAGCCGGCGTTGCTCTACATCGACCTGCATCTCGTCCACGAGGTGACGTCTCCACAGGCATTCGACGGCCTCAGGCTGGCGGGACGACGGGTGCGGCGACCCGATCTCACCCTCGCCACCATCGATCACGGCGTCCCGACCACCGGTCGGGAGTTGGGTATCACCGACCCGATGTCGAGAACTCAGATCCAGGCCCTGGTCGACAACTGCCGGGAGTTCGGCATCACGTTGTTCGGCCTCGACGACCCCCGCCAGGGCATCGTCCATGTCATCGGTCCCGAGCAAGGGGTGACGCAGCCGGGGATGACCATCGTGTGCGGGGACAGCCACACCGCCACGCATGGCGCGTTCGGCGCCCTGGCATTCGGAATCGGCACCTCGGAGGTCGAGCACGTGCTCGCCACCCAGACGCTCCCGCAGCACAACCCACGGACGATGGCGATATCGGTGGACGGCGACCTGCCGCTCGGGGTCACGGCCAAGGACATCATCCTCGGAATCATCGCCCGCATCACCGCCTCCGGTGGCACCGGTCACGTCATCGAGTATCGCGGTTCCACCATCGAGAATCTTTCGATGGAAGGTCGCATGACGATCTGCAACATGTCGATCGAGGCCGGAGCCCGAGCCGGAATGATCGGTCCGGACGACACCACCTACGAATACCTCGAAGGCCGGACCTACGCCCCGTCCGGTCGCGAATGGGAACGCGCCCTCGGCGCGTGGGAGCGGCTCCCGACCGACGCGGGAGCGACCTTCGACACGGAGTTGGCGATCGACGCCACGACCCTCGAGCCGCACGTGTCGTGGGGAACCAACCCCGGACAGACGCTTCCGATCTCCGCGACCATCCCGGCACCGGACGACTTCGACGATCCGGCCGAGCGGGACTCGGTTCGGCGAGCCCTCGACTACATGGCGCTCGAGCCCGGCACGCCTCTGAGTGACATCCGCGTCGACCGGGTCTTCATCGGCTCCTGCACCAACGCACGGATCGAGGACTTGAGAGAGGCCGCCCGACTCCTCGACGGACACACGGTCGCTCCGTCCGTCTCTGCGATGGTCGTGCCGGGGTCAGGGTTGGTGAAGCTTCAGGCCGAGGCAGAAGGCCTGGATCGGGTGTTCATCGATGCCGGCTTCGAGTGGCGTGATGCCGGCTGCTCGATGTGTCTCGGGATGAACCCGGACATCCTGGCGCCGGGCGAGCGGTGTGCCTCGACGTCGAACCGGAACTTCGAGGGGCGACAGGGTCCCGGCGGACGAACCCACCTGCTCAGTCCCTCCATGGCCGTCGCCGCGGCGGTGACCGGCGCGCTCACGGACGTTCGCTCGTGGGCGCCGTGACCCCTTCCACCGACCGACCCGAGATCCCGTCCGGGTACGGCGTCCATGAAGACGAAGTCGGACTGCTGGCTTGGCCCGATATCGAAGGGGTCCTGGCTCGAGCCCACCTGTACTGGCTGGCGACCGCCAACGGCCCAACACCGCACCTCATCCCGATTCATGCCGCCTTCGCCCACAACCGGATCTTCGTCGGCGGTGACCCCGCGGCGCGCTGGTACCGGAACCTGGACGCGCAGCCTCGGATCGAGGTTGGCGTCGCCGATGGCGACGTCCAGGTGATATTTCGCGGAATCGCTCGCCGACGGACCCCCACCACGGAGGTCTTCGAGTCGATCACCGACAATCTCGCCTCCAAGTACGAGTGGAACTTCGACGAACCGCTCGAGCTCTGGGAGGTCACGCCGGAAACGGTCATCGCGTTCGACGTTTCGAAGTTCGCAACCAGCCCGACCAGGTTCCGGTTCGAGGAGCAGCCATGAAACCCGTCCAGATCATCCGCCGTTCCTTGATGCCGCTCCGCCGGTCGAACGTCGACACCGATCAGATCATGCCGAAAGAGCACCTCAAGCGGGTGGAACGATCGGGGTACGGGCAGTTCGTCTTCGACGGGTGGCGGCGCGAGGACCCTGACTTCGTCCTGGAGCGCCCCGAGTATCAACAGGCCGGCATCCTCGTCACGGGACCCAACTTCGGCTCCGGTTCGTCGAGGGAGCATGCCCCGTGGGGCCTCCAAGACTGGGGATTCGAAGCGATCGTCGCTCCCAGTTTCGCCGACATCTTCGCCAACAACTGCACGAAGATCGGTCTGCTCCCGGTCGAGCTCGCCGAGAAGGAAGTCGAGTGGCTGCTGGAGCTGGCCGAGGAGGATCCGGGCGCCGAGGTGACCATCGACCTCTTCGCTCGTACCGTCACGCATGGGACCGAGTTCGAAGCCACCTTCGGCCTGGACGATTTCACCCGTCATCGACTCCTGAACGGTCTTGACGACATCGGCCTCACGCTCCAACACGAGAAGGTCATCGACTCGTTCGAGGCCGAGCGGCCCCGTTTCCGCCCCACACTGGGTTGAGAAACCTCGCCGTCGTCTTCATGGTCGCGGTGTCGGTGACCGCGATGAGCGCCTGCGATCGGCTGGCGGTCGGAGGCGAGCGGCGAGGACCAGAGCGTTTCAGCTTTGCGATGGTTGCCGGTGCCGGAAACACCCGGGAGGCCGAGACCCGGCTCGTGTCCTTGGGGCTCGACATCGAACCGCAAGCCGGATCGGTGATTCATCGAGCGACGGTCGGCAGCGGCACGGGCCGCGTCGATTTCTACTCCTGGCGCGAGGCGGACTCCACTGGCCTGATCGTCTCGTGCGCCGGCCGATTCCGGGACGACGACGGCGGGTGGACGTGTGGACCGGATCGGGTCGTCGTCGGGATGGAGCCGGTGGGAGAGTCGTTCGACGCAGACGGCTGGCGCTCGACGACGCTGGTGACCGGGCCGCGGGTCGTCGAGATCCTCGGCACCACCGACGACGGCACCGAGTACACGCTCCGACCCGTCGCCGGATTGGCGTTCGTCGAATGGCGTGCCGCACGCGGTGCGCTGCGACTGACGGCGTTGGACGAAGCGGGAGCGGTCGTCGACGAGGTGGTACTCGCACCCCAGCTGTCGTAACGATCAGTGCCGGTAGCGCCGGATCATCTCGTCGCTGAACGCCGGCCAGGTCGCCATCGCCCATTCGTCGAACTCACGGTCGGCGAGCGCGATGGTGGCGATTCCTGCGGTGGGATCGACCCATAGGAACGTTCCGGAACCCCCGAAGTGCCCAAACGTCTCCGCCGACGTCCGGGTCCCTGACCAGTGGGGAGACTTGCGACCCTTGATCTCGAAGCCGAGGCCCCACGGATTCGGGTCGAATCTGCCCACGCCGGGCAGCACGCCCGCCAGGTCGGGAAACTGGATGCTGGTCGCCTCCGACAGCGTGTCGGGCGAGATGAGCATGGGAAGCAGCAGCTCCTGGGCGAATCGGGCCAAGTCGGCGACGCAACTCACCGCTCCCCGTGACGGCGACCCCTCCAGCACGGTGTGCGTCATACCGAGGGGACCGAGCACGGCTTGCTGGAAGAAGTCCTCGAACGACATCCCGACCCGATGGGCGAGATGATCCGCAAACACTTCGATCCCGACATTTGAGTACACCCGCCGGGCTCCCGGCTCTGCCACCATCCGCCCTGTGTCGAAGTCGTACCCGGCCGTGTGGGCGAGCAGGTGACGAACCGTCGCCACCCCGGCGGGCTCATCGAGAGAGATCATTCCTTGGTCGACCGCCACCAGTCCGGCATACGTCGTCAGGAGCTTGCTGATCGATGCCAGCCGAACCGTCCACACCGGATCACCGCCGCTGGCCAGAACCGCCATCGGGTCGGTCACACAGGCCGACACCCGCTCCACCGGCCAACCGGCGAGCGCCCCTCCGAGATCATCGATCGTCAAGCCTGCCCCCTGAGTTCTGCCCTGGCACACCGACCCTGGCACGCCGACCGGTTGTTCGGGCTGTCACCAGAGCCCCAGATCATCGAAGACTCGTCGGGCGACATCCGGCCGGTCCGTGATGATGCCTTCCACACCCCATCCAAGCAGCATTCTCATCTCATCCGGGTCGTCGACGGTCCAGACATGCACCTGGGCGCCGGCCTCCCGAAAGGCGGCCGCAGATCGCTTGGTGACCACCGGCAAACCCCAATGTGTCCGAGGGACCTGGACGGCGGCCGGACGGAGGCGAGGGACGGCACCGCGAATGGCGCACACCCACATCGCGAGCGTCTCGCTGGTCCCGGTCGACGTCGCCACCCGGCCACCGGTGAGGCGGCGGAAGAGACGCAGGCGGCGATCACTGAAGCTTCCCACGATCACCCGATCCTCCCATCCCCGGCGGCCGAGCAACTCGGCCAGCGGGCGCTCGACGCCGTCTTCCTTGAGATCCACGACCCATCGAGTGCCTTCCAGCGCCTCGACCGCCGCTTCGAAGGCCGGAATCCCTTCGGGGACGCGGTCACCACCGGTACCTCGGTGGCGAGCGGTGGCGTCGATGCGTCGCAGTTCGGCAAAGGTTCGCGCCGAGACGGGACCGGACGCATCGGTCGTTCGATCCAGGGTGTCGTCGTGGATGCACACGACCACCCCGTCCGCGGAGAGGTGGAGATCGGTCTCCATCCAACGCAGGCCCAGGTCGTACGCCCCGTGGAAGGCCATCATGGTGTTCTCGGGCCACATCGTGCGGCTTCCGCGGTGGGCAATGGCGTGTGGCTGGCCCTCGAGAACCGGGAACGACGGGGATCGGTCAACCATCGGACGGAGCCATGGCATCGCGACGACGAGAAGGCCCCGAGATCGAACCGATCTCGGGGCCTTTCGACGACGTGGTCAACGAAGGATCACTCCGCGACGCGGTCCTTGAGGCCCTTGGCCGGAGAGAACTTGGCAACCGTCCGAGCTGCGATCTGGATCTCTTCGCCGGTCTGCGGGTTGCGGCCGGTGCGCGCCTTGGCGCGGCGGGTGTCGAACTTGCCGAAGCCTGCGATGGAGACATCGCGCCCCGCATCGAGTTCCACGGCGATGATGCCCTCGCCCGGCTTCGTCGAGAAGATGATGTCGAGAACCTCGCCGGCCTTGGCCTGGGAGATGTCGGCCTTGTCGGCCAGCTTTGCGGCCATCTCAGTCTTGTTCACAGCGCCTCCTTGGATGCTGAAAAGTGTCTGCATCACGGCCCGGTCCTTCCGGGACGAGGCCCCAACTTAGCCACGAGAGGTGCAATTTCTGCGTCATGTGCGAAGGAGCCGCCCCCCGATGAGCACTGCCCAGGTCGGGTCGTGATCGGGCCGTACGAATAGATCTTCGACGGTTTCTGCGTCCGCCACGATCACATCGGCGGGCGCTCCGAGGGTCAGCCGGCCGCGCTCGTCGTCGCCGAGGACCGACGCCCCGGCTCTCGTCACCGAGAACAGCGCCTCCTCGATTCCGAGGCCGGCCAGGTCGACCGCCGCCATCAGCACCACCCCCATGCCGGCGAGCACCCGGTCCCGAGGATGGGAGCCACTCACCAGGGCGGGCTTCTGCCCGAGCGCCCACGCCGAGACCGCCAGCCCGGGCACCGTCCACGACACTGCAATGGGGGGTACCGCGACGGGGGACGCCCCGGTGCCGGCCACGCCCGCAGTTCCCAGCCGTGCCGGCAACCCCCGCACCTGAATCGACAGGAGATTCGGCCAGTGCGGGCGGCATGCATCAGGCATCGGTTCGTCACACACCAGCCTCGGCCGCATGGGGCGGATCGCCTGCAGCCGCCCGCCAATGACGTCGGGTCCCTCTCCATGGCACTCGATGACCGCCGAGGAAGCCAGCCGGGATGCAGTCGGCGCCAGGACCCGGCCGACCAGGTCCGGTGGGAGATCGGGGGAGCACCGCCAGGCCACCGAGACGGCGGCCGGAGATTCCTCGCCGACGATCCGGGCGACCGCCAGTTCCAGCGTCTCGGTGGTGGGATCCTCTCCCCCGCCGACATACAGCCCCACCGCACTCACTCCTCGTGACACGGTCCGCCGAAGCGTTCCGCGTCCCACCTCCGCCAGCAGGTCGGGGTCGGGACGATCCCGATGGGGCCCACCCAGCGGCCGCATCATGGCGTCGACGAAGCCGGGCAGAACCAGTCGGCCGTCACAGTCGAACCGCTCGAGCTCTCGGTACGGATCAGGGATGTCCTCGGTGTCACCGATCCAGACGATGCGCGACCGCTTGACGGCCACGGCCACATCGTGGCGCATGCCCAGCATGCCGCGGCCCTGTCGACGGTCCATCGTGACGAGGGTGCCCACGTCGCGCAGGACCAAATCGGGTGGAGGTGGGGCGGCGGACTCGGCGACCTCCAGCGCCAACCGGGCGCATGCCCCGCAGATCGATACCCCTTCGCCCGACACGAGTGGCCGGGTGGCCGACGCCGGCTCAGAGCAGAAGGAGCACCGGGGCATCAGCGAGAGGCTAGGCCGTGGCCGCGTCGAGGCGTGCCCGCGCCGGCGGTACCGTGGGCCACCAGCACTCCCGGAGGTGAACAGATTTCGGTCACATACGACCTGCGTGGCGAGGTTGCCGTTGTCACGCTCGACCGCCCCGCCGTCTTCAACTCGATCGACCAATCCATCACCGATGGGATGACCGGCGCACTGGCGAGAGCCGCGTCGGAGGCACGAGCGGCAGTGATCACCGGTGCGGGCAAGGCGTTCTGTGCGGGCGCCGACCTCGCCGATCTCCTCGGCGAGTACGAGCGGGGCGGGCCGGCGCTGGAGGGCATCATCGAGCGGCGGTTCAATCCCATCATCGCAGCGGTGCTCGATGCGGAAGTACCCGTCGTGGCGGCGGTGAACGGAGCAGCCGCCGGGGCGGGCATGGGACTGGCGCTGGCCTGCGACCTCCGAGTGCTGGCGGACGGCGCCTTCTTCATGAGTGCGTTCGTGAACGTCGGTCTGATTCCGGATTCCGGTTCCGCCTGGTTCCTTCCACAGATGGTCGGAGTTTCGCGCGCGATGGAGATCGCCATGAGCGGGCGAAGAGTGCCCGCCGCCGAGGCCCTCGAGTTGGGACTCGCCCATCGAGTCGTCGCCGCCGACTCGGTCGTGGACGAGGCCATGACCTGGGCGGAGCAACTCGCCGACGGACCGACCATCGCCTATCCCGAGACCCGTCGAATGATCCACATGGGTGGTGCCGCCACCCTGTCGGAAACCCTGGCCGAGGAGGCGGAGACCCAGGGCCGGCTGGGAGCGCTTCCGACGCACATGGAGGGGATGACCGCATTCGTCGAGAAGCGACGGCCCGACTTCCGCTCCGCCGGGTCCTGAGCCAGGCGCCGCACGACCGCGAGTCAAACCGCCGGTGGGAACACGCGGAAGAGCATCCGTCTGACGGCGGACCACAACTTGAAGGTGATCACGATGGAGGCCAGCGCGAGCAGGATCACCACCACGACGGCGACCGCCGGCATGGCGATCGCCAGACCCACGAGGCCGCCGGCGAGCCCGTCCTCGAACACCGACAGCGCCATGTTGGATACGGGTTCCGGCGACGTGTTCACCGCCGCTCGGACCGAGGCCTTGCTGGTGTGGCTGGTCGTGGCGAGCGACCCGGCGACGAGCGCACCGAGCGCCTGACTGATCGATCCCGAATCGCCGGCGATGACGAAGCCGAGCGCCGCCGCACCCAACGGCCTCACCACCGTGTGGAGCAGGTCCCAGCCGGAGTCGAAGAGCGGGACCTTGTCGATCACGAACTCGATGAGGAAGAGAACCCCGGCCGTGATCAGCACATCGGTCCTGGTGAGCACCTGGGGGATGTCGGCCCAGCCGAGCCGACCCGCCAATCCCAGAACCAGCGTCACCGCATAGAGATTCAGCCCTGCAGCCCAGCCGCTGCCGGCCAGCAACCCGATCGATTCCATGTCTCGCCCCTCCTACGGGCCCGGGCGAAGAACCGTCCACGCCCGAGAGAATGCTACCGGGTCGGGCTGTCTTTCACGGACGAACGATGTATACGTCGAGCGTCAGCTTGCCCTCGACGCCCTTGCCCAGCGCGACGCCGATACAGGAGTTCAACCACCCGAGGTCCTCGTTCCCGGTCGCAAACGTCAGCAACTCTTGGGGATGAGCCTCGGTCGGGCTGACGCCGATGCTGACCCCGGTGGCTCGATATGCGACGGTGTCCCGCTTGGCCCCGATCGTCCCGTGGATCTCCAGGTCCATGTTGCCGTCCGAACGGACGGTGAGATGGTCGGTCCCCCGCACCGGCCGGCTCCCTTCCCAGTGCGGTCCGGTGGCCTCGCCTTCGAATGGAAAGTCGATTCGGGTCCCGGATGGCGTGGTTCCGATCATCCGCGGCTTCATGTCGGCTTCGATGGTGCAGAAGTGCTCGAGTTCGGGCACGGGTCTCCTTCCTTGTCAGGCCACCGTACCGCCTCGGCGGCGGTGCCAGCGCTCCCACACCGCCAGCAGGCTGGGGAGTACGAGGATGGCTCCGATCAGCGACAACCCGATGGCGTAGACGGTGACCTGTCCCATCTGCTGAAACGGGGTGAGCGTCGAGGTGATGAGGATTCCGAACCCCGCCATGGTGGTGAAGGCGGAACCGGCCAGCGCACCACCGGTATGCCGGGTCGTGGACCGGATGGCATCATCCAGATCGGCAAACCGTTGGCGGTCTTCCTCGAAGCGTCGAGCGATGTGGATCGTGAAGGGCACCCCGATCCCCACCGCCAACGCAGCGAGCGTGGCGGTCACCGGTCCGAACGGGATGTCGGTGGCGTACATCAGTCCGTAGGTCCAGAACACGACCATCGCCACCGGCAGCATGGTCAAGACCCCGAGCATGGGGCGCCGGTTCTCGAAGTAGAAGCTGATGGCCAGCACGATCGTGGCGATCACGAGGGTGATCAGCAGCGACTGGGTCTGAGACGATGCCAGCGCATCCACGATCACCGCCGAGATGATGTTCTGGGATGTGGGGATCGTCTCCGCACCCACGCCGGTAAGGGGTACGACCGCATCGTTCAACGCCACCCGCAGGTCGTCGGCGCCTGCCTCGCCCGCCTGGGTTTGGATATCGAGAAGCACCGCGTCGATCGACTCGCCGCTCGAGTGGACCACGCTCGGCCACTCCTCCGGAACGGCTGCGGCGACGGCGGACCACAGCGGACCGACATCGGCATCCTCGACCTGGACCCTCAGGTCGGGTCCCAGCCCCACCTGCTGGGCGGCGGCGAGCACCTCCGGGGGGGCAGCCTCCGGACCCTGTGCGAACAGCTGTTGCAGGAGTGACACGGGCGAGGTGACTGCCGGGAACGAGCCGGCCGGGGTGTCGAAGGTGACGACATCATCGACGTCGGCCAGGCGATCGGTCGTGTCGACCAGGGCATTGTGGAAGGCGCCGGTGGCGAGGTCATCGCCCTCCACCAGCACCTGGGTCGTTTCACCCAGGCCACCACCGAACTCCTCGGTGATCAGGTCGAGGGTCTGCACCGCCGGTGCATCCTCGGGCAGGAAGTCGGTGAAGGAGAAGCGAGTCTCCAGGTTGCTCAGCCCCCACACGCCCAGCCCGGTGAGTACCAACGACACGATGATCGTCGGAATCGCGAGGTGCTCGGCGAGCACCGCGGTCCGTTCCATGATCTGAGGGAGCAGCCGCTGATCGGAGGCGTCCATCGCCTCGACCGGCAGCCGGCCCTCCCGCTCGGCCCGCCGGTCGAGCAACGTCCGCACGGCCGGCACGAAAGTCAGCATCAGGATGAACGCCCCGAGGATCCCGACCGCCGACAGGATGCCGAAGTCCTTCAGGGCCGGAACCGGGTTGAAGACGTTCGTGAGAAACCCGATCACCGTGGTGATCGTGGCGAGCGCCAGCGCCACCCCGACGGTGTTGATCGCTCGATTCACCGAGCCATCGACCGAGTCGCCTTTGCCGACCTCCTCGCGGTAGCGAGAGGTCAGGTGGATGCCGTAATCCACTCCGAGACCGATCAGCAGGATCGGGACGATCTGGGTGACCGGGTTGAAGCTTCCGATGACGCCGGCCCGCTCGAGCAGCACACCGATCCCCTGCATCCATCCGATGGCGGCAAAGATCGTGAACAGCGTGATGAGTACATCGGCCAGCGTTCTCCGGCCGGTTGTGCCGAGGGTGGCCGATCCGCGCGGCTTGAGCCAGTACACGAAACCGAGAATGACCAGGATGATCAATGCAGCGAACCCGAACAGCCGGCCCACCTCGTCCGTGAAGTCCGACCCGCTGGCGAACAGCAGGTTGAAGCTGAACGGCCGGACCTCGAATCCGTCCGGCACCGCAATGGCGGAGAGCGCCTCGTCGATCTCGGTTTCGAGTTCGATGGCGGCATCGAATGCTTCCGTTGCATCGAGCCCGTCCGGCGCCTTCAGGAACGCCAGCACCAGCCCTCCGGGAGCCGTCGCCTGCTGGGGGTCGGAGCCTTCGGCCAGCAAGGCGGTGACGAAGCCCCCCTGCTGTTGGAACTCGGGCGACTGGAGGGCCTGGGTGTAGGCGGCGTCCACCGCGGCGTCGTCTCCGACCGGCGCACCCTGGGCGGCGGCTTGTTGCACCGGCGCCAGGAACGAGACGACGGGCGGCCGGTTGGGCTGCTCGGACAGCGCGTCCGGTCCGGCGGATTCGACGATGGTGCGCCCGATCTCGTCGACCAACTTGAGACCTTCGGCGCTGATGACGTCGCCGCCGTCGGTCCGGCGCACGATGACCTGGAGCACACCTTCCTGTGCCCCGGAGCCGAACAACTCGCTGATCCGCTCGGAGGCTTGGATCTCTTCGTTGTCGGGAGCGAAACCCTCGTTGCCCTGGGCGATCTCGATGCCACTCGACAAGAATCCGAAGATCAGCGTGAGGACGACCACCACCGCCACCACCAGCCACGGCGACCGCTTCACGAGCGAGGCGAACAGATTCGTGACGAGTTTCACAAGCTGGTCCTTCGAATAGGAGAGGGTGCGAGTTCCGACATTGAAACGACCTTCGTCGCCGAGACCAAACCCGGATCAGCCCATCGCCGACCGAAGCGCCTCGACCAGACGATCGTTCTCCCGCGTCTCTCCGACGCTCACCCGTACCCAGGAATCCCCGAACGGCCGCACGATGATGCCTCGCGCCGTGAAGGTCTCGTCCACCGACATCGCGGGCGTCATTCGGAAATAGACGAAGTTGGCCTGACTCGGCACGAACGTCACCCCCAGTTCCTCGAGCGCCGATTCGATGACGCTCCTCCCGGCCGCATTGACCTCCGCTCTCCGCCACAACTCGTCCGGGTGCCGGAGAGATTCGAGGGCAGCCACCTGGCCGAGCGTCGACACGGTGAACGGCGCTTGGGCTTTGCGGAGTTCGGTGACGTTCTGAGCCTGGGTCACCGCGTAGCCCACCCGGAGGGTGGCGAGGCCGTGGATCTTGGAGAAGGTGCGCAGCACCATCACATTGGGCCGCTCGGTGGCGTGGGGGATGGCCGTCCGATGATCGGGGTGGGTGACGTACTCGTGATACGCCTCGTCGACCAGGACCATCACCCGCTCGGGGACGGCTTCGATGAAGTCGTCGATCGCCGACGCGGCGCGGATCGTGCCGGTGGGGTTATTGGGGTTGCAGACGTAGACGAGCGTCGTGTCGTCGGTGATGGCCTCCAACATGGAATCGAGGTCATGGCGGAGGCGATCATCGAGGGGCACCTCGATCCGCTCGGTCATCGCCAAGACCGAACCCAGCCGATAGATGACGAATGAGGGCCAGGCGTAGACGGCGGCGGTCCCTGGGCCCCCGAGCGCCATGGCGGTCACTCGAAGCAACTCGGAAGATCCACCCCCAACCCACACCTCTTCGAACGACACCCCGAGTTGGTCGGCGAGTTCAATCCGCAACAGACGCGCCTCATTGTCGGGGTAGCGGTTGATCTCGCCGATGGCGTTCTCGATGGCGGTCTGCACCGCCGCAAAGGGAGGGAACGGGTTCTCGTTGGACGCCAGCTTGACGACTTCGGCCGGGTCGAAGCCGTGCTCGGCGGCGACATCGGCGATGGGGCGGCCGGGCCGATATGGCGAGATCTCCCGGATGTCGGAGCGAAAGTCAGGCATGGTCCGACAGTATCAATATGGAAGAGTCCCGCCGAACCGCCCGGAGGCGCCGGTCGCGCTTTCTGCCAAACTGATCGGTGATGGAGACCTTCCCCACCTACCAGGTACTGGATACACAGGGACGGCTCGTCGGAGAAGACCCCGAACTCGACGTCGAGTTGCTCCGTTCGATGTATCGGTTGATGGTCCTCACTCGCGAATTCGATCGGCGCATGGTGTCCCTCCAGCGCCAAGGGCGGATCGGCACCTATGCGATGCTCGAGGGCCAGGAGGCGGTACAGATCGGCTCGGCCTTGGCGCTCGGACCCGACGACTTCGTGTTCCCGAGCTATCGGGAGCACGGCGTTCAACTCGCTCGCGATCTCCCGGTCGACGTGCTGATGGCCTACTGGCGCGGCATGCCGAACTCCGACTGGGATGTCCTGCGGCACCGAATGGGAATCGTTGCCGTCCCCATCGCCAGCCAGCTCCCCCATGCAGTGGGGTACTCGTATGTGACGAAGCTGCGCGGGGATGACACGGTGACCGCCGTGTACTTCGGCGATGGCGCGACCTCGGAAACCGACTTCCACGCCGGGATGAACTTCGCCGGCGTGTGGGAGACACCAACCGTGTTCATCTGCGCCAACAACGGGTACGCCATCTCGCTGCCCTACGAGAAGCAGACCGCCTCCGAGACCATCGCCCAGAAGGCGATCGCCTACGGATTCGAGGGGATTCGGGTAGACGGCATGGACCCCGTGGCGGTGTACCTGGCGACCCGCCGGGCGGTCGAACGGGCAAGAGCGGGTGGCGGACCAACGCTGATCGAGGCGATGACCTACCGCTACGGCGCGCACGGCACCGCCGATGACGACAGCCTCTATCGAGATCGGGCCGAGGTGGAGCAGTGGAAGCGTCGCGACCCCATCGACCGGCTGCGAGCCCATCTCGACTCGATCGGCCATTGGGATGACCGGGTCGGCGAGAAGGTGGCGATGGAGGTGAAGGAGTTGGTGGACGCTGCCATCGTCGACATCGAGGCACGGCCGGTGCCCGAGCGGGACGAGGCCATCCGACATGCGTTCAGCCGTATCCCTGCGACCGTGGTGGAACAGCTCCACGAAATGCAGCGTGCGAACGGAGAGACGGTGACCTCGTTTGGCGACGACGAGGTGTGGGCGGTCGACTCCGAAGACCTGCCCTCCGGCCCGACGCAACGCTGGACGATGGCCGAGGCGATCAACGCCGCCCTCGACCAGGCGATGGAGCGCGACGACCATGCGCTGCTGTTGGGCGAGGACATCGGGCAGACCGGCGGCGTGTTCCGAGTCACCCAGGGCCTTCAGCAGAAGTTCGGCGACGTTCGGGTGATGGACACCCCCCTCAACGAGTCGGGGATCGTCGGCACCGCGGTGGGAATGGCGATCGCCGGTGCCCGACCGGTGGCCGAGATCCAGTTCGACGGGTTCGTCTATCCGGCGTTCGATCAGATCGTGAGTCACCTCGGCCGCTACCGGTACCGCTCTCGCGGTCATGTGGAGCTGCCGGTGGTGGTCCGATTCCCCAGTGGCGCCGGGATCGGGGCGCATGAACACCACTGCGACTCACCGGAGGCGTACTTCGTCCATGCCCCCGGTCTGGTGGTGATCTGTCCATCCTCACCGATCGACGCCAAGGGTTTGCTGGCATCCGCGCTCGAAGGTACCGACCCGGTCATCTTCCTGGAACCGAAGGTGCTGTACCGGGCGGGGCGGGAAGATGTGCCCACGGATCACTACACGCTTCCCATCGGGAAGGCGAAGGTCTGTCGCGAGGGGTCCGATCTCACGCTCGTGACGTATGGCGGCATGGTTCCGGTGGCGCGAAGGGCGGCCGAGGCCGTGGCGGAACGCTGGGATGTCGAGGTCATCGACTTGCGGACGCTGTTCCCGTGGGATCGCGAGACCGTCTTGGCCTCCGTCGAGAAGACGGGGCGGCTGGTGTGCGTCCAAGAGCCGCAGGGTGCGTGCGGCATGGCAGCCGAAGTGGCGGCGACGGTGGCGGAGAAGGCGATGTACTCGCTGGAGGCCCCGATCGTCCGCGTCACCGGCTTCGACACTCCGTGGCCCCAGTTCTTCATCGAGAAGCACGCCCTGGTGGGCACCGACCGAATCGTTCACGGCATCGAACAGGCGATGCAGTCATAGCCCAGGCTGCCGGTCGGATCCGATGCGAGCGGCGGGGATCCACGAGCTGCCGGTGATCGTGCTCGGAGGCCGTAGGGGCCAGTAGTAGGACGGCAGATCGCCCGCCTCGGCGCGCCTCGCCACAGGTTGGCGTCACGGATAATCCTCGCCAGCGCCCACCTGTTCGGCCAAACGACAAGGGGCTGACACTGGCCTGCCAGCAGTACGCGAATCTGAGCCCCCAATCGACGGCGTGGGTCGCTATGCGTCGGCTGCAGAGTTCGCCTCGCTCTCCTGGTCGGAGTCGATGGATCCGTCGGGCGCCTCGACGTCCCACACGAGTCGGGACGAGGCCACGACCGTCTCCAGCTCGGCGATGGTGGGCAGTTCAGCCCGGATCGGCTCTGGGAGCTCGTTGTAGGTGTAGCGAGGAACCGTCATCGGGTTGTTGGAGTCGGCCAACGCGTACTCGACGACCAGGTCGTCTCGGTCGGTGACCAACAACACCCCGACGGTGGGACCGTCGACCTCGGCGCGAAGCTGACGGTCGATAGCAGTGACGTAGAACCCGAGCTGGCCGATGTCCCCCGGCTGGAACGGTCTCGCCTTGATCTCGAACACCACGTACGAATGAAGGTGGGTGTTGTAGAACAACAGATCGAGGAAGAAGTCGCTACGACCTACGGTGACCTGGTGCTGACGGCCCATGTAGGCAAAGCCGCTACCCAACTGGGTCAGAAACTCGCTGATCCGGGACACCAAAGCTTCCTCCAACCGCCGCTCGACGGCATTCGGCTCCAAAGCGATGAAGTCGAGTCGATAGGGATCCGTTGCCAATCGGTCCAAGACATTCGGGTCGGCCTCGGCTGGGAGCCGCTCGAAGTTGGACGGGGCCGCACCTTCTCGCAAGTGGAGTTGGGCATTGATCCGGTCGGCGAGGATGCCCTGCGTCCAGCCACCCGATACCGACCGGCGGGCGTACCACTCCCGCACCGATGAATCGCTCACCTTGTCCAACAACAGCTGGATCTGGCCCCAACCCAGATTGCGCAGTAGCTGCTGCACATTCTCGAGATCGGGCCATGCCGACGCGAACGCACGCATGTACTGGAGGTTCCGCACCGAGAACCCTCGCTGGCCTGGATATCGTGACCGAAGATCTCTGGACAGACGGGGAATCAGACCTGTCCCGTACCCATGATCGCTCTGGGACTCGACGATCACCCTCCCAATCTGCCAGTACAACTCGACCACCGTGGCGTTCGACTCCGAAACCAAGCGCCGCTGAGCTCGGAGGATCTCATCACCGATCCGGTCAACCAGCGCCGAATAGGCGCGCTCCGGAGCCGCCTCGCTGCCAACGTCGTCGTTCTCCATTTCGACCTGGACGCTACCGCAGCAGGTGGCGCTCCTCGAACACCGGGAACCGTCAAGGGATGGATCCTGCCCTCCTGGACCGTGACGATGGATATTGTCGGCGAGCCTCCGACCCCGATCGAAGTCGCCGGGTGTCGGGAGCCAACTCGCTCAGCACTCGACGCGATGAGGGCTGGGATGCGCATCCTGACCTCCGATCGATCGCGGCGTTGCTCGGCCAACCCCATTCGCCGGGTCGGGGAAGTCCGACAGACTTCAAGGTCGGCGACGAGCCTGGTACCGACTGCCGGTCGGCGTCAGACACGAGTGCTGCGACGACGGAAGTCGACAGGAGCCGGCTTGCCGGCGCTGGATGGCCCGGCAAACTGGGTTGCCATGATTCCCGACCTCTTCCATCCGCTGGCCGCTCCGTTCCGACTCGACGGAACCAACGGATCGGCCGTCGTGCTCCTCCACGGCTTCACCGGGGTTCCGGCCCACTTCCGGCCACTGGCCACCGCCCTTCACCGGCATGGGTACACGGTCACCGTGCCGCTGCTCGCCGGCCACGGCACGTCGATCGACGACATGGCGCAAACCGACCATCGGGATTGGTACCGCTCGGCCGAGTTGGCGGTGCGGGCGGTGTCGGACCATCACCGGGTCCACGTGGCCGGCCTGTCGATGGGTGGCCTGCTCGGCATCCAGGTGGCGGCCCGCCTCGCCACCAGCAGCGTCACCACCATCAACAGTCCGGTGATCGTGCGCAATCCGCGCCTGTACCTCGCTCCGTTCGCCTCCTGGGCCGTGCCGACGGTGCTCTGGGACGCCGATGGTCGCATCACCGCACCGCAGGAACTCGCCGCCTTCGACCTGACCTACCCCGGATTCCATACCTCCAGTGCCCGCCACCTCCTCCGGGTGGTGGTCGACGCCTACCGCACCGCTCACCGGCTCCGCCGCCCGTCACTGGTCATCCAGTCCCGCACCGATGAGACCGTTCACCCGTCGTCCGCAGTCCTCCTTCGCCGTGCCTTGGGCCCGGGGTGCTCGTTGCTGTGGCTCGATTCGGCGCGGCACAACTCTCTCCTGGATCCCGCCGCCGAACGAATCACCCATGCCCTACTGAGTCGCATCCGCACCGCAACCTCCGGAGAGTTGCACCAACAAGACAAGATTTGATATGTTGCGTGCATGGAGCAACGTGATGGAACCGGGCCGCGACCGCAGGCAGCCGTCATCGGCGACGTCGTCGGGTCGCGCCACTCCTTCGCCCGCTCCGATCTGCAACGTCATCTGCGTTCAGCGCTGACCCGTGTGAACGACCTCGTCCCGGCCGACCAGCCTCTCCAGATCACCATCGGGGACGAGTTCCAGGCGCTGTACGCCGATCTCTCGCACGCCGTCGAGGCCACCCTGTGGATCCGGGTGCAGCTCGTCGAACACGCCGACGTCCGGCTCGGTATCGGCTGGGGTGAGCTGACGTTCTCGAACCCCGACCGAATCCCCTACGACCAGGACGGCCCGTGCTGGTGGCGAGCCCGGGAAGCAGTCGACGCCATCCGGGCCGAGGCCGGCGCCCACGGCCACTCACCGGCGCGCCGAACCATCGTCCTCAGCGGCTCCGCACTCGACGAACTCCTGAACGCCCACCTCGGGCTGCGGGACGAGGTCATATCCCGTCTCGACGAAACCGACGCTGCCATCCTGGATGCCATGTCGAGAGGTGAGACGCTCACGGCCATCGCCGAACGGCTCCAGGTCAACAAGAGTTCGGTCAGCCGCCGTGCCCGATCCCACGGCCTCTACACCATTCTCGAGCATCGACGTCCGGCCATCCCGGAACCGGCGACATGACCTGGCTACTCACCGCCGCCGGGGCGGCGCTCGTCTCGGTCCCGCCCAACCGCCTGGTGCGGTGGGTGCTGCACCGGGTTCGTGCCTCCCACGACGCCATCTCCGACGGCGCCGGCCGATGGATCGGCGTCCTCGAGCGCCTCATCATCTATGCGTTGGTGGTGGCCGGTGAGGCTGGGGCGGCGGCCCTGGTCGTCACGGCCAAGAGCATTCTCCGTTTCCCGGAGATAACCGGGTCCGAGCCACATCTCAACGCCGAGTACGTGCTGATCGGCTCGCTGACCAGTTGGTTGGTGGCGATCGTCGGCGGGCTGCTGGTACGGCACGCCATCGGGCTCGTGTGACCGGATCGCGGATACAGTGTTGCCGATGAGCAGCTTGCCGTTGACGGCGGAAGTGAGTGAGGGCCCAAATGAGTGAGGCCACCGTTCGGGCGTCCGGGGGCGTCCTCGTTCGCGGCGTTGGAGCCGATCGCGAGGTGGCGCTGATCCACCGTCAACGGTACGACGACTGGTCACTTCCGAAGGGCAAGGCCGACGACGGCGAGTCCAGCGAGGAGACTGCCCTCCGCGAGGTGGAGGAGGAAACCGGCATCACCCCACGCATCGTCGGGTTCCTCGAACGGGTCGAGTACACGCTTTCGAGCGGGGCCCGCAAGGAGGTGGACTTCTACCTGATGCGCCCGGTCGCCTCCGAATCGTTCGTCCCCAACGACGAGGTGGACGCCCTGACCTGGGTTCCGCTGGGCGAGGCTCCCGCCCGGCTCACCTACGCCCGAGATCGAGAACTGTTGGAGCTGGCTCGGTTCGAGTCCTTGAGCACGTCTGGTCGCGTCCACTTGTACCGCCATGCCCACGCCGGCTCGCGCAAACGCTGGGTGGGCGACGACTCCGCCCGGCCGCTCTCCGACAAGGGACGTCTTCAGGCCGGCCGGGTGGCCGACCGGCTGGAGCCGTTCGGGATCGACAAGATCCTGTCTTCCCCCTATGACCGCTGCGTGCAGAGTGTCGAACCGCTGGCCGACCGGCTGGCGAGACCGATCGAGAGCCTCAGCGGCCTCGAGGAAGGGAATCCGGTCGACCCTGCCATCGCCGCCATCCATGAACTGGCCGGCCTCGAAGTGGTGATGTGCTCTCACGGCGAGAACATCCCGGAGATCCTCCGCCGGTTGGAGCGATCGGGGACGGTCTTGCAGTCCGACAACGGATGGTTCGACTGCAAGAAGGCTTCGATCTGGGAGGTGGAGGTCGTGGCCGGCAGGCCGGCCACAGCCACCTACCGACCGCCGCCGGCGCTGCTCACTTCCTGATCGCGAACGCCTTGGGTCGGGTGGCGAGCTCGGCCATCTGCGCCTCCTCGACGGTCACGAACGCCTCGGGGCTCACCGAGTGGACGATGTCGAGCGCCTCGCTGAGGTGCCGGCGCGGCACCACCGAGAAGGCCACTCGAACCTCGCCGTCCTGGCCATGACCGTTGACCACCGTGACCCCGAATCCCTCTTCCCGCAGCCGGGCGTAGGCGGGGGTGGTGTCGGCGGCCGCCACGATCCGGACGAGGACGTTCCCCATGGCCAACCACCGTTCGATGGTCGCCCCGAACATGGTTCCGGCCCCGTAGCCGGCCGCGTAGGAGATCATCGTCAGCGGTTCGTCCAGGTCACCCAGCACCTGACGAGCGGCCAGCACCCAGACGATCGACTCGGCGAAACCGAGCATCCCGGCCCAGCGTCGTTTGCCTCGAACCACCATTCCGATCCGAAGAGTTCCGAGGCTGACGTCGACCAGACGCATGGCAAAGATGAGGGCGGCGGAGAGAATCAGCGACATGATCCGAAGAGCATCGGTCTCAGCAGGCCAGTCCTGAAGTCCCATGACCAGCGAGACCCCGCCGGATGGCGGGGTCTCGCTGCTTGGGGCCGAGGTGATGTCAGCTGAACTCGTAGATCAGCGTAGAACCGGTGGACGTGACGATCGTGACCGTCAGCCCCTCCGGCGCATCTCCGCTGTCGAAGCTCAACTTCAGCCAGTCCTTGCTGCGAGCGTCCATCACCGTGTCGATCGATGCCTGCTGCGGCGAGTCGCCGGCGAGCCCGAGGTCGACACCGTCCTGATACGAGGCGCTCTCGAGCACCGAGTCATCGGTCCACTCGACCCTGATGATGTCGATCTCGATCTCCTCGTAGGCGGTGTTGAAGTACTGGATCTCCACGTCGCCGCGGCGCACACGCTGTCGGGTGACCTCGATCGGCGCAATGCTGAGCAGCGTCACCGTGTCCTCCGCAGTGATCGGATTCGGGTCCAGCGTTCCTCCGGCCGGCGTCGCCGAGGCCTCTGCCTCGTTCTCCACCTCGAAGGGTGCGAACGTCTGGCCGCAGTCCTTGAAGAACCCGTTGGTGTTGAACCGATGGACCTGATATGCGTCGATCCGCCACTCGGGATCATCGAGCTCGGTCGGGCCGGTGTCGCCCCAGCCGTCGAGGAACACCTCGGAGCACGACAGGTGCAACTGGAATCCATCTCCACCGAACGGAACGTTGAAGTAGATGTCCTGATTGCGACCCTCCACGTCGGCTTCGGTGACGTTGCCTTCGGGGTCGATGAGATAGGCGGTGCCATCTCCCGTCGACCCGTACAGGACGTAGCCGTTCTCGAAGTAGAAGACGTAGTTCGAACCCGACGTTTGACCGGTGTCTGGCACCAGGTCTTCGACCAGCGGCGCCGCCAGGTAGGTCACCGTCACGGTGACCGACTCACCCGGCGCCAGCGAGTCCACCGAGCACGTGATCGTCTGATCGTTGCCGTCGTCGTTCGGGCAGGTGCCCTCGTTGATCGCCACCGACTGCACGTCCAGGATCGGCTCCACCGCGTCGGTGATGCTGACGTTGGACAGCGTCACGTTGCCGCTGTTGGTGTACACCAGGGTGAAGATCCCGATCTCGCCGATACCGACCTCGTCCGGCACGAACGTCTTGACCAGCGTGTGCGCCGGCTTCTGGTCGATGGTGGTGGTGTCATCGCCGCACTCGTCGACTCCGTCACCGTCCACATCCTCGGCACAGGCCACGTTCACCAGGTCGACCCCGGCATCCATGTCTGCCTGGGTGACCGTGTAGGAACCCGAGTACGCCCACGTTTCGCCGACGTCCAAACGGTCATCGTCATCGACATCACCCGATTGGTAGGTCAGTGCGACCGGAATCGAGTCGTTGATCAGATCCGTCAGCGACGGCGGATCCAAGGTCACGTTGCCGGTGTTCTCCACGGTCACCGTGTACTCGATGTCGGTGCCGGCCGCGCTGACCACGGTCGGATCGGCCGTCTTCAGCACCTCGACGCCCGGATATTGGGGAACGTCGACCTCTTCGGGATCGGTGTCCGTCACCGGAGGACCGGTCGGCGGAGTGCCCTCGGTCGTCCCGATGTTCGTGATCTCGCCGGCGTCCACATCCGCCTGCGTCACCACATACGTCACATCCACCGAACACGACCCATTCGGAGCCAGCGTCGCCGCACACGGCGCATCCACCGTCCCCGTCAGATCGTCATCGACGGTCACATCCGTCAACGTCACGTTGCCGTCATTGGTGGCGGTGATGGTGTACGTGAGCGTGTCACCCAGCGACACCTCACCATTCCCATCCTCATCCGCATTCGACACCAACTCCTTCAACGCATCGATCGACGGATACTGCGGAACGTCGACCTCTTCGGGATCGGTGTCCGTCACCGGAGGACCGGTCGGCGGAGTGCCCTCGGTCGTCCCGATGTTCGTGATCTCGCCGGCGTCCACATCCGCCTGCGTCACCACATACGTCACATCCACCGAACACGACCCATTCGGAGCCAGCGTCGCCGCACACGGCGCATCCACCGTCCCCGTCAGATCGTCATCGACGGTCACATCCGTCAACGTCACGTTGCCGTCATTGGTGGCGGTGATGGTGTACGTGAGCGTGTCACCCAGCGACACCTCACCATTCCCATCCTCATCCGCATTCGACACCAACTCCTTCAACGCATCGATCGACGGATGTTGCGGGACGGGCACCGTCTCGTCGTCTTCGTCCGGTGGCGTCTGATCTGAGTCGCCGGTTCCGGTGTTGTCGATCCTTCCGGCGTCGACATCGCCCTGCGTCACCTCATAGGCGACGATCAACGTGCATACGCCACCCGGCGCCACCGAAGGACACGTCGTCGAGTCGCCCGTCAGATCGTCGTCGACGATCACGTTGGTCAAGGTGACGTTGCCGTCGTTGAACGCCTTCACGGCGTAGGTGAGTGTGTCACCCAGCGACACTTCACCGTTTCCGTCCTCGTCGGCGTTGGCCAGATAGACCTTGTCGACCCGCAACGCCGGGTGCTGGGGAACGTCGACCGCTTCCGGATCGGTGTCGGTCACCGGAGGACCGGTCGGCGGGGTGCCGTCGGTCGAGCCGATGTTCGTAACCTCGCCGGCGTCGACGTCGCCCTGGGTCACCACATAGGTGACGTCCAACACGCAGGTGCCACCCGGGGCCACCGACGCACAGGTCGCCGAGTCGCTGGTCAGGTCGTCGACCACGTTGACGGGCGCCAACGTCACGTTCCCGGTGTTGGTCGAGGTCAACGTGTAGTAGAGGCGGTCACCCCGCGACACCTCACCGTTGCCGTCGTTGTCGTCGTAGTCGGTGAAGGTCTTGACGATGACGATGTTCGGCGATTGGGTGATCGTCGTGGTGGCGCTGTCGCAGTCGTCGTCATCGGGCGTGTCCGAGACACACACCGTGTTCAGGATGGTGGTGCCGTTGTCGATGTCGGCCTGCGTCACCTCGTACGTGAACTGGAACGTCCACGTCTCCCCGACCTGCAATGCCCCGTCGGCGTCCATCGATTCGTTCGGAGCACCCAGATCGATCGCCTGATTCACACCGGACGCATTCAACACATCCGACATCGACGGATACATCGTCACGTTCCCGTCGTTGGTCACCGTGATGTCGTACGTCAACGTCGTCGGACCGCTGATCTCAGCCTGGTCGACCGTCTTGTCGACCGACATGGCGGGGTTCTGCGGCAACGGCTGGGTGTGATCGTCGTCGTCGGGACCGGACTCGTTCGAATCGGCGGTCGCCAGGTTGTACACGCTTCCGTCGTCGATGTCCGCCTGGGTCACGGCGTAGGTTGCCGAACAGGTGATCTGGCCACCGACCGGGATCGTGCCTGCTGAACACGTCACCGGGCCGACCAGCGGATCACTCACCGACACTCCCGTCAAGGTCACGTTGCCCCGGTTGTGGACGGTGAACGTATAGGTGATCAACTCACCCGGATCCGCATAGCCATCGGCCCCGGCGTCGAACGTGCCGGACTTGACGATCTCCAACAAGGCGTTCTGATCGATCGGGGTGGTCACGTCGGAGCATTCCTGGGCGACCGCCGGATCGAAGTTCAGCGCACACGCCTGGTTGTCGATGTTGGCGCCGTTGTCCATGTTGGCCTGGGACACCTCGTACTGCAGGGTGAACGTCCAGGTCTCACCGACCTGCAGCGTCCCGTCCGCGTCGAGCGACTCGGTCGGTCCGACCAGGCTGTAGTTGCCTCCCACCCCGGCCTGCGAGACGACGTCCGACATCTGCGGCGTCAGGTTCACGTCGCCGGTGTTCGTCACCACCACCTGATAGTTGATGACATCGCCGGCCGAATCGACCGCGCCTCCGGCCGTGCCACCGGTGACCGAGGTCACCGTCTTGACGATGTCCAGCGCCGCCAGCGGCGTGTTCACCTCATCACACGACGGATCGCCGTCACCATCGGCGTCGAGGCACACCACATTGCCCACCGAACCGGCGGCGATGTCGTCGGCATCCACCGTGTATGAGTAGGTGAAGTACCACACACCAAGCGGCGCCAGATCACCGGTCGCAGCCACCGTGCCCGCGGCATCGGTGAACGGACCATCCAGCGTCACGACCTCACCGTTCAGCTCATCGACCAGATCGAGGTCCGCCTCGGACAACGACACATTCCCCGTGTTCTGAACCAGCAGCGTGTAATCGATCACATCCCCCACGGCCGAGAAGTAGTAGGTGTCGGCCGTCTTGGAGATGGTCGCGTTCGGCAACTGCACGATCGGAGTGGACACGTCCGAGCAGACCTCGGCCACCGCCGGATCGACGTTCAGCGCACACGCCTCGTTGACGATGCTGCCACCGTCATCGAGATTGGCCTGATCCACCGTGTACTGGGCGGTGTACGTCCACGTCTCGGTGGGTTCCATCACGCCGTCGTCGCCTTGGGACTCATCCGGACCCACCAGCCCCGGAGGATCGTCCAGCGTGAGCTCCACGCCACTCTGGGTGAGGAGGTCCGTCACGTCGGGTGAGAGATCGATCTGGCCGGTGTTGGTCACGACGATCTGGTACTCGATGACGTCACCGACCGAGTCGGCGAGACCGTTCTCATCCCCGTCGACGGCGGTGACCGTCTTGACGATGGCCAGGGCGGCCAGCGGAGTCTCGACCGTCGAACAGTCCTCGGTGCCATCGCCGTCAACGTCGATACAGACGACATTGGTGACAGACGAACCGTCGGCCACATCTGCTTCGACGATCGTGTACGAGTACGTGTAGTACCAGTGGCCGTCAACCGCGAGATCTCCAGCAGCCGGATTCGTTCCTGCCGCATCGGTGAACGGACCAGCCAAATCGCCGGTCACATCCACACCATTGAGCTCGTCGGACAAGGTCGCCTCGACATCAGCCTGCGACAAAGACACATTCCCGGTGTTCTGGACGGAAATGGTGTAGTCGATCACATCACCAACCGCCGAGTAGTACGCGACATCCGCCGACTTCTCGACGTCAGCGTTCGGCGTCTGCGTGATCGTGACGGTGTGGTCGTCGGTGACCTCGCCGGTTTCATTGGAGTCCGCCGCGGCCGTGTTCACGATGTCCTCACCGGCATCGATGTCGGCCTGTGAGGCTTCGTATGAGCCGGTACACGTGACCGTGTCGCCGCCTCCGGCAACGCTGTCACCGACCGGAAGCACACCGTCGGCACCGGGCCAGGTGCACGACAGGGCACCGAGCAACGGGTCATCCACCGTCACACCGGTCAGGGTCACGTTGCCTGTGTTCCACGCCGTGATCGTGTAGTTGATCGTGCCCGGCTCAGAGATCGATGTCGTTGCCGACGTCTTGTCGATCGCCAGCGATGCCGTCTGCGAGAGCGGAACGGCCTCGGAGTCGTTCGCCGGGCCGGTCTCGTCCGAGTCGGCGGTGGCGGTGTTGTCGATATCGCCGTCACCGCCGCCATTGTCGTCGAGGTCGGCCTGTGTGACCGTATAGGAGCCGTCGCAGACGATGGACTCACCCGGAGCCAGTGTCGCCGGCTGGGTGGGAGTGCAGTCCAACGTGCCCAGCAACGGGTCGGTGACGGTCACGTTGGTCAAGGCGATGTTGCCGTCGTTGGTGGCCGTGATCTGATAGTCGATCACATCGCCGGCGGCGTCGATGACACCGTTGCCGGCCGTATCGACCCCGGTGACCACCTTGTCGATGCCGAGCGCGGGGGCGGCCTGGAACGTGTTCACGAAAGTGCAGGTGACGTCGTCGCCCGCTGCGAGTGTCACCTCGGTGACCTCACCGGCGCCACAGTCGAGCGAGGTGAGCGCGTATTCGGACGCCGCCGGGTTGGAAGAAGACTCGCTCAACGGGTAGGTGCCGGGGAGTACCTCGCCCGACACACCCGACGTTCCACTGAGAGCGTCCCCGGCGGACAACGTCCACTGGTCGGCCGCCAGCGGGGTGCCGTAGTCGTTCACGACCTGCTTGACGAGCGTGAGGGTGGCAGCCTGCAAGGAGTTGTAGAAGGTACAGGTGACGGTCTGCCCGGGAGTCACACTCACCGAGATGGGATCGTCACCGTTGTCACAGGAGGCAGAGTCGAGCTGCCAACCGGCAGGCGCAGTCTCCTCGACGGTGTGCGTGTCCGGCGCCACCGCGATGATCCCGGTAGTCCCGGTTCCGCCTGAAGTCGTTATCTGCGTCGGAGACCCGTCGATCGTGAAGTCGAAGGTGGCATCACCACCGGTAGCGACCTTGTTGACGACGAGAAACCCGTCACCAGCTGCGACCACGCAGTCCTTTGCGTCACTGTTGGGTGGACCGGCCGGATACGTACACACGTTGATCAGAGAGCCGCCGCCCACAAAGGTCGTCGAGATTTCGCAGTCGACGAGGAAGTCGGTGTCCGGGCTTGGGGCGACCTGCCCGCCGGCTGCCTGATGGTCAGGGTCGTCGGCGAAGGGGTCGGGTGCAGCCGTCGAGGTCGTACACACTGCGTCGTGGTTCGTGATCTCAGCGGGGTTCTTGCACTTGTCCTGAAACCCGTCGGTGCAGGAGTAGAGGGTTGGGCCCTCGATGACGCCGTCGCTGAAGGTGTGACACAAGGCGTAGTCGACTTCGCCGTTGCCGTTGGTGTCGTAGAGAGAGCACCCCTGAACCTCTTCACCTCCCGAGGTGAGATCGGTGTCGTCGATCGAGTAGATCACCGAGATGGTCGTTCCGTCGTCAACCGATCCCATCTGGCTGAGGTCTGCCCGATTCGGGTTCGTCCAGTCGTCCGCTCCACCGGTGTCGAGCACGATGGCTTCGGGTGGTATCGGTGCGGCTACCGCCGGGAGGGTGCCGAGCGGCACCAGGGTCGCAATCAGCGAGATGACCGAAAGTACTCCGATACGCGCGCGAAAGCGACGTGTCTTTCCTGAGTGTCCCACCCTTGTGCCCTCCTGTGTTTGGCTCCGACGTCCCCGGGCCCGAACAGGCCCCTGTCCCTGCTCCTGAAGCTACGCGCTGCATTCCAACTTTGTTGAAAGCTGTATGGCTAAATCTTTGGCACACATTGGAACTAGTCACGAACAGGATTCGCCGAACAGGCGCGGATGAGTCGAACGAATCATTCGAGGCGGAGGACGGCAATCGAGGCTGCCAGAGGTCGTATCCTTGAGCAGGACCGCCTGGTCGAGTACGCCTCCCGAGTCCCAGTCTCCGGCAACGTACCGACCAGGCGGTCAATGCCACTCCCGAAGTGGACAGTCGCCCGTCACCGGACGGCGTTACATGCTTCGCCGAGAATTGGGCGGGTGGGCCTCAGCCGAGGCCGAGACCCGCCCGCACCAGGGCTTGCTGCTGGGCGGCGTGCACCTTGGCCGATCCGGTGGCGGTGCTGGCTGCGGCCGGGCGGCCGGCGTACTCCGGTTCGCGGCCGAACACTTCTCGAAGCCGCGGCCACACGAACCGGTAGGCACCCATGTTCTCGGGCTCCTCTTGACACCACACCAGCGTGGCGTCCCCGACCCGGTCTGCAATCTCGGCCAGCTGATCGGACGGCAGCGGATACAACTGGGAGAGCCGGACGATCTCGACGCCGCCGAGGTCCCGCTCGTCCCTCAGCTTCACCAGGTCGTGGTACACCTTGCCGGCACAGAGCACGAGCCGGTCCGGAGCTCGTTCCCGATCCTCCAGCACGACCGGCTCGAACCGTCCTTCCGACAACCACCTCGTCGGGCTGAAGGCGGGCTTCGCCCGCAGCAACGATTTGGGAGTGAAAACGATCAGTGGCTTGGCGGGACGAAGCAGAGCCTGGCGTCGCAGCAGATGGAAGTACTGGCCGCTGGTCGCGGGAATGACCACTCGCAGATTGTCTTCGGCGCACAGCTCCAAGTACCGCTCGATGCGAGCACTGGAATGCTCCGGACCCTGGCCCTCGTACCCATGCGGAAGCAGCATGGTCAGGAGACTCTGCTGTCCCCACTTTGCCTCCCCGGCGGCGATGAACTGGTCCACCACCACCTGCGCACCGTTGGCGAAGTCGCCGAACTGTGCCTCCCACAGGACAAACGCCTCCGGCCACTCCACCGAGTAGCCGTACTCGAACCCCACCGCTGCGAATTCACTGAGGAGCGAGTCGACGATTCTGACCCGGGTCTCCGGGGCGGTCATCGTCTGCAGCGGAATCCAGTCCTCCCCCGTGTTGAAATCCGTGAGCTCGGCATGCCGATGGCTGAAGGTGCCGCGCCGGGAGTCCTCGCCGGCGAGCCGGACCGGCACCCCCTGCCGCGCCAACGAGCCGAACGCCAACGCCTCGGCGGTCGCCCAGTCGACCACGCCCGATTCGAAGACCGCGGCACGATCGGTCAGCAGCTTCCGCAGCTTGGGATGGACCTCGAAGCCCTCGGGCGGCTGCGTCAGGTAGGACAGGATCTCGCGCAGCTCCGACTCCGCCACCGCGGTGGCAGCCTCGACCTCCACTCGAGGTTCAGGCGTGGACGAGTTCCCGGTGCGCGGTTCGGACGTTCGGGTCTCCTGGAAGGCGGCCTCCATCAACCCGCGGAACTCGTTGAGCAACTGCTCGCCGTCCTCCATCGACAGCTCCCCCGTCCCCACCAGACGGCGCAGGTAGAGCGTGCGGACCGACTCGTGCTCCTCGATGAGCTTGTACATGAGGGGTTGGGTGTAGGAGGGCTCATCTCCCTCGTTGTGGCCGCGACGGCGGTAGCAGATCATGTCGATCACGACGTCTTTGTGGAATGTCTGGCGGAAGGCGAATGCCAGCCTCGCCACCCTGGCCACCGCCTCCGGATCGTCGCCATTGACGTGGATGATCGGCGCTTGCACCGTCTTGGCGACATCGGTCGCGTAGAAACTCGATCGTGCATCGAGGGTGGAGGTGGTGAAGCCGACCTGGTTGTTGATGACGATGTGTACCGTCCCGCCGGTGCGGTACCCCCGCAGCTGGGAGAGGTTGAAGGTCTCCACCACCACTCCCTGGCCGGCGAAGGCCGCATCGCCGTGGATCAACACCGGGAGGACCTCGGTGTGTCCGGCCGGCCCGCGACGTTCCTGCTTGGCCCGCACGACGCCCTCGAGCACCGGGTCGACGGCCTCGAGATGGCTGGGGTTGGCGACGACCTCGACCCCGATCGGTCCGTCTTCGGTGTCGTATTTCCCGGTGGCCCCGAGGTGATACTTCACGTCGCCCGACCCGCCGGTGGTCTCCGGATCGAGGTCGCCCTCGAACTCACGGAAGATCTTGTCGTAGCCCTTGCCGATGATGTTGGCGAGCACGTTCAGCCGACCGCGGTGCGCCATGCCGATGACCACCTCGTCCATCCCGTCTGCGGCGGCGGCGCCGGCGATCGCGTCGAGCATCGGGATGAGGCTCTCGGCCCCTTCCAGACCGAAACGCTTGTGACCGACGTACTTGGTGTGGAGGAACTTCTCGAATGCCTCCGCCTGGTTCAGCTTGTGGAGGATGCGAATCCGCTCCTCGCGGGAAGGACCGTCGTGTTGGACCTCCACTTGACGCTGGACCCAGGCCTTCTGGGAGGTCTCCTGGATGTGCATGTACTCGATGCCGACCGTGCGGCAGTAGGCGTCGCGCAGCACCGACAGGATGCGGCCGAGCGTCATCACGTTGGCGTCGCCGAGGCCGCCGGTGGCGTACTCACGCTCCAGGTCCCAGATCGTCAAGCCGTAGTGAAGGGGATCCAGCTCTTTGTACATCTGCGGAGGCTTCTGGCGGAGCGGGTCGAGATCGGCGATGAGATGCCCGCGCACCCGGTAAGCGTTGATGAGCCAGAACACGTTGGCCTGCTTCTCCGACCAGCGTGACGATCCCGGCGGTGGATTGTCGTCGGTTGCCCACCGTGCCGGCGTATAGGGCATGTCCAGCGATCGAAAGATGTCGTCGTAGAAGCGGTCCTCACCGAGCAGCAGCTCGTGGATTCGCTTCAGGAACTCGCCGGACTGCGCCCCCTGAATGACCCGGTGGTCGTACGTCGAAGTGATCGTGATGACGCGACCGATGCCGGTCCGGGCGAGGTACCCCGGGTCCGCCGCCTGATACTCGGGCGGATACGCAATGGCGCCGACGCCGACGATCAGCCCTTGGTCGGGCATGAGCCGTGGCACCGACTGGACGGTGCCGATGGTGCCCGGGTTGGTGAGGGTGGCGGTGGTCTCGGCGAAGTCCGACAATTCCAGCTTGTTGCGTCGCGCCTTCTCGACGATCCGCTCGTACGCATGCCAGAAGGAGCGGAAATCCAATGCGTCCGCTCCTTTGATGTTGGGAACCAGGAGCACGCGGGTGCCGTCGGGGCGCTCGACGTCGATGGCCAAACCCAGGTTCACCTGGTTCCGAGCGAGCCGGTGTGGCTTTCCGTCGATCTCCTCGTAGCTGACGTTCATCCCCGGAAGCTCGGCCATCGCCCGTGCGACCGCGTAGCCGATCAGATGCGTGAAACTGACCTTCCCTCCCCGGATCAGCCGCTTCAACTGATTGTTCAGGATGAGCCGGTTGACCTCGAGCAGCTTCGACGGGATGGTGCGGACCGAGGTCGCCGTCGGAACCTCGAGCGACTCGTCCATTCGCTTGGCGATGGTGGCGGTGATCCCCACGAGTGGTGACCGCTCCACGGTCTCGGAGCCCTCGGAGGCGGCTTCGGGTTCGACCCGACCGTCGGGCGACGGAGTCGAGCCGGTGGCCGAGCCTTCCGTCGCGGGCTTCGCAGGGGGCGGCGCCGTCGGGGGCCGGGCGGCGGCGGGCGCCGGGGCGTCCGGAACCGGGGCTTCCGGAACCGGGGCTTCCGGAGCCGGCATATCCGGAGCGGGCGCTTCGGGAGCCGGCACATCGGGGGCGGGCGGTGCCGTGGTCTGGCTTGCTGGCGGAGGCGATGCGTTCGACTCCGAACCAACGCCGTTCGCCGCGAAGAACTCCCGCCAAGACTCGCTCACCGCGGATGGATCTGCCTCGAAGCGCTCCCGCATCTCATCGATGAGCCATTCGTTGGAACCGAACTGGTCTTCGTCGCGGGTGATTGCGTCGTCGTGGGTGGTCATGTCGCGGTGAATGCTACCGAGACCGAGTCCGCGGCGACGAGGACACTCGACCCGCCCTCCGCATTCGGATAGTGCCCTTACGAACCGGCGAACCGGCGCCGGGTGGAGACCCCTCCATCTCTCACCCGACGCCGACTCGTCCGGCCGCAGCCCCGTGTTGTGATCTCGAGCCTGGGGGCTGGACCGAGATCAGACACCACTGGACGTGCGGCCGCCTTTGGGACTCAAGTACCGCCTCCACCACTCCCTGGCGGTCTCGATTCCACCGACACCGAAAGCGATGGTCCCTGCGATCAGCACCGACAGCGGCAGGTACTGCAGCAGCGTGTTCTGAATCCTGGTCATCACCTCAGGTGCGAAGTTGAGGGTGTCCATCGCTGCCAGGAACCCGATCACCAAGATCGCCCAGCGGGCGACGTTGTCGATCCAGCCCAGCCCGCGTGACTCGGCGAACGGCCGGATCATCCGGGCAACCCAATTGGCGATGGCACCGGCGACGAACATGATGGCGATCGCCACGATGACCAGCGGGAGGTACCCGATGAGCGTGGAGAGCAGCGAAGTCAGCTGATCGATGCCGAGAACCTCGGCAGCCACCTGGAGAAACACCAACAGCACCAGGTAGTACAGGACCTGAGCGATCAGCCGGACCGGCGTGGTGCCGGCCTGCCGCAGCATCCCATCGACACCACCGGCGGCGGCGAGCCGGTCGACTCCCAGCTTGCCGAGGCCCTTCTCGGCGAGACGTCGCACCCATCCGGCGATCCAGCGACCCACCACGAACACCAGAATGGCGGCCAACAGCCGCGGCACGAAGTTCCCGATGTCGGACCCGAGTTCGGCGAACGACTCCCAGAGCCGATCCAAGAACGAAGTGTCGATCTGTGCCACCAACATTGTGTCTCCTTCTCTCCTCCACCCCCTCGACACGACCCACGCGCGGAAAGTTCCAAGAAATTGCAGCGATCGCTCAAATCTGCACGGACCGGTCCGACCGAGGGAATTCCTCGAAACTTCTGGACGGACTGTGGTGTCACTCTCAGGAACGGGTAGAAACAGGACCGCGATGCCTTCCTATGTCGACATGGCCGACGATCAGCTGCTCGAGGTGGCGGCCGACGACCCGCGGGCATTCGGAGTCATCGTGGAGCGCCATCAAGGGTTCGTGTTCGGGGCGGCGTTGCGAGTCACGAGAAATCACGCCCTCGCCGAAGACATCGCCCAAGATGCGTTCCTCCGGGCACACCGGGCGATCGGTGACTACCGGGGCGACGGCGAAGTGCGAGCGTGGCTCTACCGGATCGCCACCAACCTGGCGCTCAACGCCGTGACCCGCAACCGCGAGCAGCCGGCGGCATCCATGCCGGAGACGATCGACCTCACCGGATCACCCGAGTCACACGTGCTTCGGGCGGCGGACGTCAGGCGAGTTCGCACCGCGATCGCCAAGCTTCCGGAGGCGCTCCGCGTCCCGCTCGTCCTTCGCGAGTATCACGACGCCACGTACGACGAGATCGCAACCCGGCTCTCGATCCCGCTGAACACGGTCCGTTCGCGGATCCACCGGGCCCGAGCGTCACTGGAAACGATGCTGGAGGTGACCGCATGAGTAGCCGGCACCTGACCCGGTTGGATATCGAACGCTTCGCATATGGGGAGGACGATTCTCTCGAAGCGATCATCTTCGACAATCCCGAGTATCTCCGCGCACTCGAGGAGATCTGGGACGACGAGTTGCCGCGCGACTTCGCCCCGACGATCGTGCGCAGCCTCCGATTCCACAAGTTCGTGTCGAACACCGCCACCACCACCATCGACGTGGGCCTGGCGATGGGTCGCGCCATACCCCACTATCTCTTCCGCGTCTCCCGATTCGAGGCCGCCGAGGAATCGGCCGACGGGCACTCGACGAACGGTGGCGGCGACACTCCCCATCGACCCGAGTCCAAGGGCGACGACCGGTCCTGAGACCGGCCGGGAGGGAAGTGCGCCGCCGGCGACCCGAGGCTGGGGGCGGCCGTGCCCACTACACTCGCCGCCCGTGCAGGACCTCTTCACCGATTCTCCCGGCTGGGTGCGGCTGGTCATCGAAGTCGCCGGCGCACTGGCGTTCACCGCCGTGGCGTACCTGGTGGTCCGACGGCTCCTCAAACGGGGCCGCCTGGCCGAGCTGATCGATCGACGCGCCCGCCGGACCATCTCGCGATCGATCTCGGCGCTGGCGTTGACGGTGATGGCGGTGTTGATCCTCTCGGCCCGCAACGAGGTGATCAGGACCGACCTGCTGCTGTCCACCGCCAACTTCCTCCCCAAGCTCGTGGTGGGAGCCCTGATCATCATCGTGGCATTCGTCCTGTCGAAGCTGCTCGGGGTGGTGGTGGAACAGTCGATTCGGTCCCGGTCACCGGCGATTGCCTCCCGACTCCGCGGTATCACAGTCGTGTCGATCGTCACCATTGGAACGCTCATCGCAATGAAGCAGATGGGATTGGCAACCGACGTCCTGATCATGGTGCTCGGGGCATTCCTGGCCACCAACGCCGTGGCGTTCGGACTGGGCATCGGACTCGGCGTACTACCGCTCTCCCGACAGATCGCCGCCGGCCGGCACGTAGAGGAGCGATTCACCGTTGGTCAGTACGTCGAGCTGCGGGACATCGCCGGCCGCATCGACTCGATGGGCATGGCCTCGGCGCGGGTCGTGGGTGACAACGGCGAGATCTGGGAGGTCCCCTACGCCCACTTCCTGAGCGCGCCGGTGGGGACCACCGAGGATTGAGGGCCGGCCGGGCCGAATCGAGCGACGACGCGCAGGAGGAACGACCATGAAACCCGATGCCGGTGAGCTGTATCTCGGCACGATCCTGGACCCGACGTCCGGCGAGTCCACCGGATCGCCCTTCCTGATGGAGGCCGCCGACCTCACCACTCACGGTGTGATCGTGGGCATGACCGGATCGGGCAAAACCGGGCTCGGGATCATCCTGCTCGAGGAGGCGTTGCTCTCCGGTATCCCCGCGCTCGTCATCGATCCGAAAGGGGACATGGGCAACCTGCTGCTGAACTTCCCCGACTTCGAGCCGGGCTCGTTCCGGCCGTGGATCGACGAATCGGAGGCGGACCGGGAGGGCATCACCGCCGACGAACTGGCCGCACGGACGGCTTCGATGTGGAAGGACGGATTGGCCGGGTCCGACGTGTCATCCGACCGGATGCGAGCGTTGCGAGACGGCACCGGGGCCACCATCTACACCCCGGGTTCCAGCGCCGGTGTGCCACTCGACATCGTCGGGTCCCTCGCGGCGCCGACCGTGGCCTTCGAGGAAGAGGCCGAAACCCTCCGGGATGAGATCGAGAGCTACGTCCAGTCGCTTCTGACCCTCGCAGGATTGGAGTCCGACCCGGTGTCGGGCCGAGAACACATCCTGGCGGCGACGATCATCGAACGGGCGTGGGCGGAGGGCCGCGACCTCGATCTGGCGGAACTGATCGGTGCCATCCAGACCCCGCCGTTTCGCAAGCTGGGCGTCTTCGATCTCGACACGTTCTTTCCCGCCAAGGACCGGACCGAGCTGGCGATGAAGCTGAACGGATTGGTTGCCTCCCCGTCGTTCGCAGCATGGACGCAGGGCGTTCCGATCGAAATCGACCGCCTGCTGTTCGAGGATGGCAAGCCCCAGGCGGCGATCATCACCCTCTCCCACCTCTCTGACACCGAGCGCCAGTTCGTGGTCACGCTGCTGCTCTCGAAGCTGGTGACGTGGATGCGAAGCCAGTCGGGAACCTCGGATCTCCGAGCCCTCGTCTACATGGACGAGGTGTTCGGTTTCGCCCCGCCGACCGCCGAGCCGCCGTCGAAGAAGCCAATCCTCACCCTGATGAAGCAGGCCCGCGCCTTTGGCGTCGGCATGGTCCTCTCGACCCAGAACCCGGTCGACCTCGACTACAAGACGATGTCCAACGCCGGCACATGGATGGTCGGCCGGCTCCAGACCGAGCGCGACAAGGCTCGCATTCTGGAGGGGATACGATCGGCCAGTGGCGACGTGGACGTCGATGCGTTCGATGCCCGGATCTCGGCGCTCGGGAAACGTCAATTCGTCGTCACATCCGCCCGACGGCGGGACCCGGAGCTCTTCACCACCCGCTGGGCGATGTCGTACCTGGCCGGTCCCCTCACTCGAGATGAGATCGCCCGGCTTCGACCGGAACAGGTGCCTGTGTCCGACGCCGACGGAGCGACGCAACCGGCCACGCCCGTCACGGCGACCAGCGTGGAGACGGCGATCGGTGATGACGCATCCCCGGTGGCTCCCACCGTGGCCGACGGCGTGCCGGTCTCGGTCGTCGATCGCGCGGCGCCGTGGCTCGACGACCTCGGCCTCGATCCGCACTCCAACCGCTTGGAGGGGGCCGCAGTGGCGACCGTCGCACTGACCTACGACGACCGCTACGCCGAAGTCGACCATCGGGAGACGTACGAGGCGATCATCTATCCACTCGGCCAACCGGTCTCTTCCGAGAACGTTTGGAGCGTCGATCACGACCCGCGGGACTTCGTGGCGGCACCGCCGGCCGGATCGGTGTATGAGCTCACCGACGCATCGATCGACACCAAGAGCTACTGGACCGGACTGGAACGCGACCTCCAGACACACCTGGTGTCCAGCCGGCACCTCACCATCTACAAATGCTCGGCGCTGAAGCTCTACTCGCGGGTCGGCGAGACCGAAGAGGAGTTCGCCACCCGTTGTGCGGCCGCGGCCGACGACGCCACCGACGCCGAGATCGCCAAGCTCAAGGACAAGTACGAGACGCGCATCGAGCGAGTCCGCGACCGGATATCGGCCGCCGAGCGGCGGGTCCAAGAGCTCGAGGTGGACGTGGACACCCGGAAGCAACAGGAGTTGCTCGCCGGCGCCGGCGACCTCCTCGGAGCCGTCCTCGGTGGACGGCGACGCGGGTCGGCCATCTCCCGAGCCGCCTCGCGGCGCGGCCAGACCAGACGCACCCAGGAGCGGCTGGCGTCCGCGCAGGCCAAGGTCGACGACGAGCTCGCCGACCTGGCGGAGTTGGAGGATGACCTGGAGGACGACGTGCTCGAGATCGGCCGGCGGTGGGCGGAGGCCGCCGAGACGATCGAGGCGGTCGAGATTCCGCTCGAGAAGTCGGATGTCAGCGTCACTTCGATCGGTCTGGCTTGGGTCCCAGTAGGCCGTTGAGCCAGTCACTTCACGGTCTTCCCGACTAGAGTGCGCCCGTCGCCCAACCGGGTGACGGCTACGCAATCAGGAGGAAACTCAAACAATGCGCACCAGACACACACGTCTGCTCGCCATCTTGGCGGTGTTGGCGCTGGTGTTGGCGGCCTGTGGCGGCGGTGAAGACACCGCGGCGACCGAGGCAGCCGAACCAGAGCCGACCGAAGCCGAAGAGATGGTCGACACCACCGAAGCCGAGGAGATGGTCGACACCACCGAAGCCGAAGAGATGGTCGACACCACCGAGGCCACGCCCGTGGCCGAGGGTGCTTCCGTCGACGGCACCTTCACCGTTGGCACGCTGCTGCCGGTGACCGGTGACCTCGCCTTCCTCGGACCACCCGAGGTGGCAGGTGCCCGGCTGGCGGTCGAGGACATCAACGCCGCCGGCGGCGTGCTCGGCAACGACGTCGTCCTCGTAGAAGGCGACTCCGGTGACACCAACCAGGACATCGCCAACCCCGAGGTCGACCGTCTGCTGGCCCAGAACGTGGACGCCATCTTCGGTGCGGCCAGCTCGGCCGTGTCCAAGCTGGTGATCGACAAGATCACCGGCAACGGCGTGATCCACTTCTCGCCGGCCAACACATCCCCGGACTTCACGACCTACGACGACAACGGCCTGTACTTCCGTACGGCCCCGTCCGACCTGCTCCAGGGCAAGGTGCTCGCCGACCAGCTCATCGCCGAAGGCAATGAGACCGTTGGCGTCCTGTACCGCCAGGAGTCGTACGGCCAGGGTCTGGCCAACGCCGTGAAGGAGAACTTCGAGGCAGCCGGCGGCACGGTGGATCCCTTCACCGCATACGCCGTCGACACCGAGAACTTCGACGCCGACGTTGACTCGCTCGTCGCCGCCGACCCCGACGCCATCGTCGTGATCGGTTTCGCCGAGTCGGCCAACATCCTCACCACGATGCACGAGCGGGGCATTGGCCCGACCAGTGACAAGAACGTGTGGGGCGTGGACGGCAACATCGGCGGTATTGGCGCTGAGCTCGCCGACCCGTCGATCATCGCCGGCATGCGCGGCACCGAGCCGTCGGTCGACCTGTCGGAGATCTCCGACTTCACCAACCGCCTCGACGAGGCCTATGAGGGCGGAGTCGGTGGCGTGTTCGCCTACGGCGCGGAGACCTACGATTCGATCATCATCACTGCACTCGCCGCCGCCGTGGCCGGCACCGACGATCCCAAGGCGGTTGCCGCCGAGATCAACGGTGTCACCAAGGACGGCACGACCTGCACGTCGTTCGAGGAGTGCATCGCCCTCGTCGACGCCGGTGAAGACATCGACTACGACGGTCAGGGTGGTCCCTACGAGTTCGTCGACGCCGGTGAGCCGGCTGCGGCCAGCTTCCGGATCGCCACCTACGACGGCACGTACGATGCTGATCCCGGTGACGATGTCCCGGCGGGCGCCGTTCCGAACCCCGAACTGGACGAGTACCTGTTCGCGTCCTGAACGCGCGACTCCCAGATATGGAGAGGTCCTGGGATTCCCCAGGACCTCTCTCTATTGCCTTCTGGTCGATTTGTCAGTCCCGATGTCCGAATGGACGCCGTAGCACGTTCGGAATTGGTGGTAGCCGGTCGATGTCCCGGCGGGCGCCGTGTCCGAACGATCGGTTCCCGAACTGGACGAGTACCTGTTCGCGTCCTGAACGCGCGACTCCCAGTTGATATGGAGAGGTCCTGGGATTCCCCAGGACCTCTCTCTATTGCCTTCTGGTCGATTTGTCAGTGCGTATGCACGATGTCCGAATGGACGCCGTAGCACGTTCGGAATTGGTGGTAGCCGGTGTGCCAACCAGCTGAGTGCTGGTGGTACGCGTTGTGCGTCCACACGCTCGAGCAATGATCCGCTGACGCCGGCGTCGCGATGGTCGCACCTAACGCAACGAGAAGCAGGCTCAGGACGACGATTAGCCGAAGCGCGCTCATGATTCACCCCCTTTCAGCGCTCACGCCCGCCGGTTCCAATGCTACACGGCGAATGCTCAGGTCACACTGACTGGTTAGTTGACTCCTCCTGACGGAGTTGACGGGGCCCCGGTAGTCGGTCCAGCCGTTATGGGTGGTCCGTCCGGGTTCGGTGGGTGCATCTGGCAGCGTATTCGGTTGGGGTGAGCCCGCCGAGGCTGCTGTGGGGTCGCCAGGTGTTGTACTCGGTTCTCCAGTCCTCGATGACGATGCGGGCTTCGGTGAGGGATCCGAACTCGTTGATGTTCAACAGCTCGTCGCGGGCTCGGCCGTTGAACGACTCGATCCAGGGGTTCTCCCATGGTGAGCCGGGTTCGATGTACACGGTGCCGGTCCCGGTGAGGCGGCACCAGTCCCGCAGCGCCCAGGCAATCAGTTCGGGGCCGTTGTCCATTCTGAGATGTCCCGGTACTCCCCGTTCACGCACGAGGCGTTCGATCACCGCAACGACCTGGTCGGCGCCCATCGAGCGGTCAACCTCCATGGCGAGGGCCTCTCGGGTGTGCTCATCAACCACGTTGAGCATCTTGAGGCGACGCTGGTCGGCGGTCTCGTCGAACTGGAAGTCCAGAGCCCACACCTGATTGGGTGCCTCCGCCCGCAACCGCGTGCCGTCAGACGTGCCGGGGCGACGCTTCTTGGTGCGACGAGGTGGCGGCCGGCGTAGGCCTTCCTCCCGCCACAGACGCTGCGTTCGCTTGTGGTTGACCGTCCATCCCTCCCGCCGCAGCACGTCGTGGGCCTTACGCCACCCCAGCCGAGGATGCCGACGAGCGAACCGCCGCAACTCACGGCGCAGCTTCTCCTCCTCTGTAGGCATGGGCCGTACCGGTCGCCGTTGGGTAGACCGATGCTGACCCACCACCCGACACGCCCGACGCTGCGACACCCCGAACCGCTCCTGCAGAACGATGACCGCTCTGCGGCGACGGTCCGCAGTTCACCATTTTCCCTCGGCCAACTCCTTCAACATCGCCTTGTCCAACTCCGCCTCTGCCAGCAGCTTCTTGAGGCGGGCGTTCTCGGTCTCGAGCTCCTTGAGCCGCTTGGCGGCGTCGGCCTTCATCCCCCCGTACCGGCTCCGCCAGCGGTTCCAGGTCGACTCGGTGATCTCCAGATGCCGCAGCACCTCGGACAGATCCTTGCCCTCGTTCAGCAGCCGCTCTCCTTCACGGAGCTTCCGCACCGCCTGCTCGGGGGTGTGTCGATGTCGCTTCACTGGGGTCATCCTCCCATTCTCAGGGACGGACACCCACAACAGGTGGACCGAAATCAGGGGCTCACGTCAGAGTCACGATGACCGGTGCAACCATGACAGGGTCCCCCGGTAGTGGTCCACTAGACCCGCCTGCTCGACCTCCGGACTCCGAGCTTCCGGGCTCCGGGCTCCGGGCTCAGGCCTTGGCCAGGGTCCCGAGATACAGCTCGATGACCTTGGGATCGGCCAGCAAGGCCTCCCCGGTATCGGTGTAGGCGTTGGTGCCCGAGTCGAGCACGTAGCCGCGGTCACAGATCTGAAGACAGCGGCGAGCGTTCTGCTCCACCATGATCACGCCGACCCCCGAACGGTTGATCTGCTTGGTCCGAATGAAGGCCTGATCCTGGAGGGCGGGAGAGAGGCCGGCCGACGGCTCGTCCAGCAGCAGCACCTCGGGCTCCATCATCAGCGCCCGTCCCATCGCCAGCATCTGCCGTTCACCACCCGACAGAGATCCGGCCCGCTGGTTGATTCGCTCTCCAAGCCGCGGGAACATGTCGACCACGGCCTCGATCCGTTGTTTGGCGCGCTTCGGCTGGAGGAACATCCCCATCTCGAGGTTCTCTTCGACGGTGAGACTGGGGAAGACGTTGTTGGTCTGCGGGACGTAGCCGATCCCCCGTTCCACCAATTCGTGAGCGGACAGCTGGGAGATGTCATCGCCCTTGTAGGTCACGTGACCTTCGGTGATGGTGATGAGCCCGAACAGAGCCTTGAGCATGGTGGACTTGCCGGCGCCGTTCGGTCCGATGATGCCGACCAGCTCTCCGGGAGCCAGGGTCAGATCGACTCCGTTGAGGATGTTCACACCGGGCACGTACCCGGCGACGACGTTGTCGATGACGACCAGCGGCTCCTCGTTGTCGGGCCCGTCGCCGGTGGCGCCCACTTCGTCGCTCATTGCTTCTCTCCCTGGTCGATCTCCTCCAGCTCCTGCTCGACCTCCTCCTCGACCTCCTGCAGCTGGCGCTGCTCCTCCTCGTAGTCGAGTGGGGCATCGTGGTGACGGCCCAGGTAGGCGTCGACCACCGCCTGGTTCTGCCCGATCGACTCGTGCGGGCCCTCGGCGATGATCTGACCCTCGGCCATCACCACCACCCAGTCGGAGATGTCTCGAACGACGTCCATGTCGTGCTCGACGAACATCACCGTGATCCCCTCGTCGCGCAGGCTCTTGACGTGCTCCAACAACGACTGGGTCAGCGCCGGGTTCACGCCGGCCATCGGCTCGTCGAGCATGATCAGGGTCGGATCGGCCATCAGGGATCGAGCCATCTCGAGCAGCTTTCGCTGGCCGCCCGAGAGCGTTCCGGCGTACTGGTCGCGCATGTGATCGAGTTTGAACCGCTCCAGGAGCTCGGCGGCGCGCTTCTCGATCTCTCGCTCCTGGTCACGCCACAGCGGCGAGAGCAGTGCCTGCCAGAAGTGCTCACCGGTCTGGTGGGTCGCTCCCAGCTTCATGTTCTCCATGACGGACAGCTTCGTCAGCGCCTTGGTCAGCTGGAAGGTCCGCACCATCCCTTTCCGTGCCAGGTCATGGGAGGCCTTGCCGGTCACCGACTGACCTTCGAAGCTCGCCGAACCGGTGTCGGGTGCGTCGAATCCGGTGAGCAGGTTGAAGAAGGTGGTCTTGCCGGCGCCGTTCGGGCCGATCAACGCGGTGATCACACCTCGCTGGACTTCGAGGTGGTCGACATCCACCGCCACCAGACCACCGAAGGCACGCTTCATATCGCTCACGGTGAGGATGGCATCGGGCTTGCCGACACCCGGCTCGGGTGCCACCCCATCGAGGGCCTGACGCTGGGTCTCGTAGTCGATCGTCTCAGCGGGCATCGAGCGCCATCTCCTCGCGATTGCCAAAGATCCCTTGCGGTCGGTAGATCATCAAGAGCGCCAGGCTCAGACCCACGATCCAGAATCGCACCTGATCGATCTGGTTGGGGTCCATGATCGAACTCGAAAGGGTTCCCGAGTCGACCAGCTGTCGTCCGGTGTTCTGGATGAAGGTGATGAGGAACCAGAAGATGATGGAACCGACCACTGGAGACCACGTCTTGCCGACGCCACCCAGAATCAGAACCAGCCAGAAGAAGAACGTGAGGGGTGCGACGAGGAAGTCGGGCTGGACGGTGGCGTTCCCCCAGCCCCACACCATGCCGCCGATCCCGGCGATGACACCACCGAGCATCAGCGCCTGGAGCTTATACCAGAAGGCGTTCTTGCCGAGTGCCCGAGCCGCGTCCTCATCCTCCCGGATCGCCTTGACGACCCGACCCCAGGGGCTGCGCATGAGCTGCCAGACCAACAGGACACAGAACACCACGAGGAGCCAGCCGATGATGATGAAGAAGATCCGGTTCCCCCGCCACGTCCAGGGTCCAAACCCATAGACGGCGCTCGGCTCGAATGGGGAGAGCGCCCGAAACGGCCCGATGAACTCGTTCAGACCCTCGGCGCCGCGGGTGATGTTCCTCATCGCCGTCGAGCGAGCGACCAGTCGCACGATCTCGGCGGCGGCGATGGTGACGATCGCCAGATAGTCGGCCCGAAGCCGCAGCGTCGGCAAACCGAGTATCAGGGCGAACACGGCCGCGAAGATGATGCCGACCAGCACCGCCAGGAACGGGTTGTCCGAGTTCCAGTAGGTGATGGTGAGACCCATTCCGTAGGCACCCATGGCCACGAATCCCACCTGGCCGAAGTTCAACAAGCCGGCGTAGCCGAAGTGAACGTTGAGCCCGATCGCGGCCAGGGCGTAGAGAATGGCATTGATGTCGAAGGCCTCGTTGAGGGCCTGTTCGAAGATGAAGCCCCAATCCATCAGCCGATCCTCTCTTTCTGTCCAAGTACACCCTGCGGCCTGAACACCAGCACCACGATGAGGACGAGAAGCGCACCGACGTTCTTCAGCTCGGTCGGGATCCAGATGGTCGAGACCTGGATCCCGATGCCGACGATCAAACAACCGACGAGAGCACCGTAGGCGGTGCCCAAGCCTCCCAGGGTGACCCCGGCGAAGATCAACAGGAGATTCCGGAAACCGATGTTCCACGAAACCTGCTCACTGAGCCCCATGAACACCCCTCCGAGGGCGGCGAGCGAACCGGCGGCGACCCACACCCGGTTGATCACCTTCTGTACGTCGATACCGGAGGACTCGGCCAGGTCACGGTTGTCCGCGACAGCCCGCATCGCCTTCCCCATCTTGGTGGTGCTCAAGAACACGCCAACGCCGATCAACACCGCCAGCGAGATACCGGCCGCCACCAGATCCTTGGGTGTGATGCTCACGAGGTCGAACAGGCGGATCCCGGCCTGAGCCGTGTAGTCGCGGTAGAACCGCGGATTCCCGCCGAATGCGAAGAGGAAGACGTAGCGGATGAAGATCGACAGGCCGATCGACACGACCATCGCCGAGATCAGCGACACCCCACGGCGCCGCAATGGACCGAACACGAAGCGATCGAGCAAGTAGCCGAGCACTCCCCCCAGGGCGATGGCAACGACCGCGGCAAAGATCAGGTTCATCCCATCGCCGAACGGAGCCGGAAGGCCGCTCAGGAATCCGAACGCCCCCGCCAAACCGTAGAAGTTGAAGAAGTAGGCCATCAGCAGCCCGAAACCGATCATCTCCCCGTGGGCGAAGTTCACGAGCCCGGTGGTTCCGAAGATGAGTGACAACCCGATGGCGGCGATCGCCAGGAACAGGCCCAGCTTCAAACCCTCGACGGTGAGCTGTGACAGCTGGCGCACCGAGGTCCCCAGGAAGCGGGCCGAGCCGACGTCGGCGCCACCTTCGCCGCTGATGAGCGCGAACAGACCCCGACCGACCTGACCCTCCTGGACCGAGACGGTGATCGATGTCCGCTCCTCGTCTCGGAGGCTGACCCCCTCGGGGAGCGTCGCCGTGTCGATGGTGAGCGTGTAGTCGCCGCCACCAGGAACCTCCAGCTGGAAGCTGCCTTCGGCGTCGGTGGGGGCGGCGCCGACCTCGGCGCCGTCGGCATCGGTGACGACGATGGTCACTCCTTCGACGGGAATCCGCTCGCCGCCCTCTTCGTAGCGAAGCCGGGTGGCGACGCTCGTCGACTCCTGGCCGAACGCAGGGAGCGGAACGAACATGCCGGCCATTGCGAGGAGCGTCAGGATGAGCCCGACGATCCGTCGCATGGGAATTGCGTCAGCGGTCTTGATCTTGTTTCCTCCCGGCGGTCCGGCTGCGACCTTAGCGACTCGAACCCGGCGAGGCCGGTGAAGCGCATGCTTCTTGGTGTTTCGATCGCAGGACGGAAGAAGGGCCGACCCCACCAAATGGGGCCGGCCCTTCTGTCACGGAGACCCGGTCAGGTCAGATCAGGTCTTGTTCACGGATTCCGAAGGAGGGATGCCGAAGCCGGCACAACGCCAGTTTCTCGAGCTGGCGGATGCGCTCGCGAGTCAGGTTGAACTCTTCACCGATCTCCTCGAGCGTCCGGGGCACCCCGTCGTAGAACCCGTAACGGAGTGCCAGGATCCGGCCTTCCCGTTGCGGAAGCCGATCGATCGACTTCCGGAGGGAGTTGGCAACATCCATCTCCTCGGTGATCTGCACAGGATCGGCGGCGTCCTCGTCCTCGATGAAGTCTCCGAGCTGGGCACCGTCCTCGCCCACCGGTTGCTCGAGCGAAACCGTGTCGGCGACACCGAGCGCCAGTTCGACCTTGTCGACGGTGACTCCGGCCTCCTCGGCGATCTCTTCGGGGCGCGGGTCGCGGCCCAACTCTGCCTTCAGACTGGCCTGCGCCGCTCGCACGGCCGCCAGCGTGTCGTGGAGGTGGACAGGAATCCGCACGGTCCTCGACTTGTCGGCGATGGCGCGGGTGATCGCCTGTCGGATCCACCACGTGGCGTACGTCGAGAACTTGAACCCCTTCCGCCAGTCGAACTTCTCGACCGCTCGGATGAGGCCGAGGTTGCCTTCCTGGATCAGGTCGAGGAAGTCGATTCCCGACGTGTTGGCGTAGCGGCGCGCATTGGCGACGACGAGACGAAGATTGGCGGTGAGGAAGGCATCCTTGGCCTCACGGCCCTTGCGCTCCTGACGGCGCAGCTCGATCTCTTGCTTCTTCCCGGAGAAATCCCCGGCTTCCAGCTTCTCCCCGGCCTCTTCACCCGACTCGATCATCTGGGCGAGTTCAACCTCCTGCTCGGCCGTCAGCAGGTCGTACTCACCGATTGCGGTCAAGTACTGGGATACCAGGTCAGTGGTCAGCCGGCCACGCTCGTCGGTGAGCTTGCTCACCACCGACTTGCGAGCCGTCTTCTCTCTCTCACGGCGCGTATCAGCGGACGTCACTCTCGAAATCCTCCATCGTCGCTGGCGGGGGGCGCTCCAGCCTCGTCGACCCGCCCCGAGGAACCCGCCGTCACATCATGGGCACGGTTCAACTCGTCGGGAAAGGGCTGCACGGGGACTGGCGCTCACTATGCCAGAACCTCGGGTGTTTGTGAACCCCCTCGATGCCGGGCACCTACCCACCGTTCACCTTTGGGAAACCTCCGAGCCTCGACCGAGATTCCCGACATCGGTTGTGACCACGGATCTGGGTATCCCCGAAGGTGCGATCCGGTGGCCCGGTCGACGGAGCGAGACGGCCGGCAACCGCCGCAACGGAGTACGGTCGCAGGGCATGAACCGACTGGGTGCCTCCACCAGCCCGTATCTGCTCCAACACGCCGACAACCCTGTCCACTGGTACGAGTGGGGCGCCGAGGCGTTCGGCGCGGCTGCGGGCCGGAACGTGCCGGTCCTGCTGTCGGTGGGGTACTCGGCGTGTCACTGGTGCCACGTCATGGCCCACGAGTCCTTCGAGGATCCGGAGACGGCCGAGATCATGAACGAGCTGTTCGTGAACATCAAGGTCGACCGGGAGGAACGACCGGACGTCGATGCCGTGTACATGGAGGCGACCCAGGCGATGACCGGCCACGGCGGTTGGCCGATGACGGTGTGGCTCGACCACGACGGGGCGCCTTTCTATGCGGGGACCTACTTTCCCAAGTCCGCCCGACACGGGATGCCGTCGTTCGTCTCGGTCATGCAGGCCGTCTCTGAGGCGTGGCATGGTCGCCGCTCCGACGTCGCCGCCCAGGCCAGCAATCTGGTCGCCGCCATCTCCCGGACCCTCCCGGCGTCCCCCGTGCGCCCGACCCGGCAGACCGTCGACCGGGCGATCGACCAGATTCTCGCCGGAGCCGACCATCACCACGGCGGGTTCGGAGGCGCTCCCAAGTTCCCGCAGGCACCCGTGCTGGACCTCCTCGTTCGGAGTGGGCGAGAGGACGCCCGGTCCGTGCTGGAGTCGACGCTGGTCGCCATGGCGCGCGGCGGCATCTACGACCAGGTCGGCGGAGGGTTCTCGCGCTACACAGTCGACGAGGCGTGGCAGGTCCCCCACTTCGAGAAGATGCTGTACGACAACGCTCAACTGGCCCGTGTGTACCTGTGGGCGTGGCGGGCGACCGGCAACGACAACTTCCGGACGATCGCACGAGAAACCCTCGACTACCTGGTCCGAGACCTGAGTGATCGAGGTGGAGGCTTCTTCTCCGCCGAGGATGCGGACTCCGAAGGAGAGGAAGGCAAGTTCTACATCTGGAGCCTGGACGATTTCGAAGCGACCGTGCCTCCTCCCGACCGAGACGTCGCGGCAATGGTCTGGGGAATCACGGCGTCCGGCAACTTCGAGGGCTCGAACATCCTCCACGTGGAACACACCACGGCCTCGGTGGCGGCACGCCTCGACCTCTCCCACGACGAGGTGCTGGCGTCGATGGATCGGGCCAGGGCCGCCCTGGCGGCGGCGAGGGGCCAGCGGATTCGACCGGGACTGGACGACAAGGTCGTGGCATCGTGGAATGGACTGGCGCTCCGGGCGTTCGCCGAGGCATCCGTGGTGTTGGACGACGACGAGTACCGCGACGTCGCCGCGTCATGTGGCCGGTTCCTCATCGAGGAGATGCGGCTGCCGGATGGTCGGTACTCGCGCACATGGACCGGTGGGCGAAGAGGCGTCGACGGGTTCCTCGAAGATCAGGCGGCGATCTCGCTCGGACTGTGGAGCCTGTACGCGGTCACGGGCGATCCGGCGTGGTACCGCCACGCCCTCGATGCGGTGCTGGCGATCCCCGAGCACTTCACCGACCCTGCGGGCGGCTTCTTCAGCACCGCGGACGGTGCGGAGGATCTGATCAAACGTCCCAAGGATCAGATGGACAACCCCCTTCCCTCGGGGAACACCATGGCCGCCGAGGCGCTGCTGGTGGGTTCTGCGTACACCGGAGACGCCCACCTGGCCGAACTCGCGACGCGCACCGTGGATGCGGGCGGCATGCTGATCGAGCGGTATCCGTCGGCGGTGGGTGGACTGCTCGGAACGGTCGACACCATGGCTCGGGGTATGGCGGAATTGGCCATCTCCGGCCCCGACCCCCAACCACTGCTGGACGTCTACTGGGATGACTATCGGCCGCACGTGGTGTTGGCCGTCGACGCGGACGGACGCGGGGCCGACGCCGTCCCCTTGCTCGAAGGTCGCTTCTCGCCCTCGATCACCCGGGCCTTCGTATGCCGCGGTTTTGTCTGCGACGCACCGGTGACGACACCCGACGAGCTCCGCGACGCCCTCACATCAACGTCGGAGTGGGCCTCGTAGCTGCCTGCTCGGCCAAGGCGAAACCTCCGGCGAGGCCGGCGTCGGCGCCGAGCCCGGGCGGAACGACGAAACCCTCCCGGTGCTCGGGCTGGACGCCGTAACCCGCCATCTCCTCGACCAGGCGATCCCCGACGAGATCGACCAGTCCCGGCAGGCCGGACACGCCTCCGCCGATCACGATTCGTTGGGGAGCGACCGTGTACAGAACGTTGCGGAGCCCCGAGGCGAGGTAATGCGCCTCGAAGTCGACGACCCGATCCAGCAACTCGGACGAGGCTGCGACCAGTTCTTCCGCCGGCTTCCCCCACCGATCCTCCAACGCCGGTCCGGACGCCATGCCCTCGAGACAATCCCCGTGGAAAGGACATCGACCGTCGAATCGGTCATCGGGGTGGCGACGGACCGTCACGTGCCCCATCTCGGCATGCACGAGCCCCTCCACCGGGACACCATCGAGCAGACACCCCGCCCCGATTCCGGTTCCGACCGTCATGTAGACGATGTTGCGAAGACCTCGACCGGCTCCCCAGCGCCACTCGGCCAGTGCCGCACCGATCACGTCGGTCTGGACCTCGACCGGTGCCCCGAGAGCACCGACGAGCGGACCCACCAGGTCCGCCCCCTCCCAACCCGGCTTCGGGGTGGCCACGACCCTCCCGTACTCGGGATGCTCGGGACGAAGCTCGAGCGGACCGAACGAGGCGATGCCGATGCCGGCGATCGACTCCGACGAAGGACCATCACCGAAGAAGTCGACCAAGGCCGCCATCGTCTCCTTCGGCGTGGTGGTCGGTACGCGGATGCGGCGCCAGATGTCGGTCCGGCCCGTTCCCACCGCGCAGACGAACTTGGTCCCGCCGGCTTCAATCGCTCCGAGCAGCTCCGCTGGCATCGCCGACGACTCTATCGCTCGGGGACGCCGCGGGCAGGGGCGCGGACGCCGGCAGCCAGATCGGCGATGGTGGTCTCCGCAGCAACCCCGTCGCTCGATGCGGCGCCGGCACCAGCGTTGGGGGCCCCGGAAGATGGTCGATGAGTCGTTCGGTGATCCCGCGGTTGCGGATGTCGAAGGCCCGCACCCCGGGTCGGACCGGATCGGCGAGGCCGATCACGATGTAGACCCAGGTCGGATCGGGGGCGAGCTCGACGTCGGTCGCCGAGGGGTACGCCTCGCCGCGCGGATGGGAGTGGAATACACCCGAGACATCCCAGCCCCGGCGATCGGCGAGCTGGATCACCCGAAAGTGCTCGGTCGGCTCGATCGTGTACCTGGTTCGAGAGCGCGACGAGTTGGTCAGTGGAATCGCCATCTGAAACCGACCCTCCGGATCTGAGAGCAGCAGCCCACAGGCTTCCTCGGGATGGCACGCCAGCGCATGGGTGACCATCGCCACCCGAACCTCGGCCGGCAGCTCCAAGCTCATGCATTCCTCCCGAGCCATTCCTGGTCGACGTCAGCGATGCCGGGCAGCGAGCGGGCCGACCTCAGCCCCGCCCCACGGTGCCGGCCGGTGTGCACAGCTCGTCGTACTCGATGATGGCCGGCGGCCGCTCGGCATCGCCACAGGCAACGCAGTCGGGATTGCGGCGGAACTCGAGTCGACGAAACTCCTGACCCAAAGCGTCGTACGTCAGCAACGTGCCGGTCAATGGCTCGCCGATACCGAGAAGCAGCTTGATCGCCTCCATCGCCTCGATCGACCCGACGATGCCGGGAAGCACGCCCAGCACGCCCGCTTCGGCACACGACGGAGCCAGCTCCGGCGGCGGCGGTTGTGGGAACAGGCATCGATAGCACGGCCCTTCATAAGGGGAGAAGACGCTGACCTGTCCCTCGAACCGGAAGATCGCGCCATGCACCACAGGCACGCCCAGGTGAAGCGACGCGTCGTTGACCAGATAGCGCGTGGGAAAGTTGTCGCCGCCATCGACCACCACGTCGTAGCCGGACAGGATGTCGAGGGCATTGGATGCCGACAGCCGGTCCCGGTAGGGCTCGATCTTCACGTCGGGGTTGAGGGCCTGCAACGTCTCCCGGGCGGAATCGACCTTGGGCTGGCCGACTCGGTCGACGGTGTGGAGAATCTGCCGCTGCAGGTTGGAGGCATCGACCGTGTCGAAGTCGACGATTCCCAGCGTTCCGACACCGGCGGCGGCCAGGTACAACGCAGCCGGTGAACCGAGCCCGCCGGCCCCGACCAGCAGGACCTTGGATTCCAGCAGCCTCGCCTGACCCTCTTCGCCAACCTCCGGCAACAGAATGTGACGGGAGTATCGGGCCCGCTGATCACCGCTGAGGGTGACCGGCGTGATCCAGGGCCGGCCCTCCGACTTCCACCTTCCGAACCCGCCGGCCATGGACACGACGTCGCGATATCCCATGTCCTGGAGCGTCTCGGCCGCCAGCGCCGAACGGGCACCTGCCGCGCAGTAGAGGACCAACGGGGTGTCCTCGGATGGGAAACGGAGGGCGATCGTCGACTCGAGCACACCGCGAGGGATCAGGACCGCTCCCTCGATCGCTCCCTGCTGAAACTCGTCTGGTTCCCGGATGTCGATGAGGGCCGGAATCCGGCCGAGGCGCGGCTCGACATCGGACGGGTCGATCTCGGTGATCACCCGCTTGGCGGCGGCGACGAGTTCTGCGTAGCTGCGAGGCATCGGTTCGACCCGAAGGGTAATGCCGGCACCTGCCAACCAGCGGGGTACGGACCTACTCCGCGACGAGGAGTTCAGGCGGCTCCGACGCCCTGCTCCCGGTGTTGCCGAGCTCGATGCCGATCCAGATCCAGGTGATCCACAGCACATCGGCAACCAGCAGATGGAGCAGCGACAACCACAACGGCGTACCGAACACGACGTTGAGCCCACCCAACACCAACTGGACGAGCAAGAGCCACCCCACGATCGCCATTCGCCCGCCGGCTCCGCGGTGTCGGAGCCATCCCACGACACCCAGGCCGATGATGACCGCCACGATCGGATGCACCACCCGAAGCCCGGTCAGGAAATGCTCCCCACGCTCGATACCGATCCACTCCTTCGGAAAAAGCGTGTCGGCCAGTGCCGTGATCGCTCCAGTCGAAGCCATCAACACCATTCCCACCGCCACCAGCCAGAACCACCCTCCTCGACCGGTCCACGGTCGGTCGGAACGGTTCGAACCGACCAACGCCACGATGGCCGTGAGGGCCGCCAGCAGAACGAACGTGCTCACCAGGTGCAGCGGAACGGCGATCGCCCGCGCCACCGAGGCATCGTCGGCTACCCATTCGGCGAGCACGATCAACGCGCCGATCAACGCCTCGGCCACGATGGCAGCGCCCGCGAGCCAGGCCGGCGGCCTGACCGGGTGACCTTCCTCGTGCGCTCGGAGCGCCCACCACATGAGCACCAAGACCAACACCAGCGCCACCCCGCTCACCGCCCGATGGGTGAACTCGATCGCAGTCGCGCCGGCCAGTTCCGGCACGAGCTCGCCTTGGCACGTCGGCCAGGACCGGCCGCACCCCGCACCCGAGCCGGTGGCTCGGACGACGGCTCCCATCAGGATGGTCAAGACGTTCCAGACGAGGGTTGCCCAGGCGAACCGACGCATGTTCTCCACGGCCAGAATCTACCTCGATGGTCGACGACTGCTCGCCAGCCGGACCAGGAAGTCGACGACCTCGGTGGGACCGGCAACCCGGAACTCGGCCGCGGTCTGCCCATCCCCTACCTTGATCCCGAGATCGTCGGGTCCGAGTCGCTCGAACACCGTCTCGTCGGTGATGTCGTCCCCGATGAAGAGAACCCGCTGGATGTCCAGGTCGGCTCGGAGGCGCTCGATCGCAGCGCCCTTGGAGGTTGAAACGAACGTCACGTCCACGACCTTCTTCCCCACGGCCCGGTCGGGTCCCGGATCGGTCCGATCCAGAAGGGCCAGGACCGCGGCGACGGCGTCGGACTCCATCTCGTCGGACATCTGACGGGTGTGGAAGCAGAGGCTGGTTTCCTTGACCTCCACCCACGCCCCCGCGTACCGCTCGGCGATCGCCTCCAACCCCGTGCGGACCTCATCGAAACCATCGGGGCGAGGAGACCGAACTCCCTCCCACGCAGCCCCATGCTCCCCCACGAGACGGACTCCGTCCGGAGGACCGAGCAGTCGACGAAGGTCGGCCAGCGGTCGGCCGGAGACCACGGCCACTTCGAACTCTTCGACCTCGGCCAGATCCCGAAGGGCGTCGAGCGCTCCGGGAACCGCCACGGCCGCGTCGGCGTGGGTGACGATCTCCGACAGCGTCCCATCGAAGTCGAGCGCGACCAGGACCGACCCGGCGCCGAGCCTCCGCTTCGCGACGTCCAGCAGCGGCGGCCCCATCATGCGTCGATCACTTCCAGACAGGCCTGCGCCCATCGATAGACGTCCCATCGCTCGACGTTTCGGCGCAACACGCGCATTCGCTCACGCTGGGCATCCACGCCCAGGCCGATGCCGCGCTCCAACGTGGTCGTCAGCCCGTCGATGTCGTATGGATTGACCAGCATCGCCCGGTCGAGTTGCTCGGCTGCACCGGCGAACTCGCTGAGCACCAACACCCCGGTCGACTCGAGGCGCGTGGCGATGTATTCCTTTGCCACCAGATTCATCCCATCGCGGAGCGGCGTGATGAGCATGATGTCGGCCGACCGATAGAGGGCGACCAGTTCTTCGCGTTCGATCGAACGGTGCAGGTACAGGACCGGAATCCATCCGGCGCGGCCGTATGCACCGCTGATCCGCCCGACGAGCTGCTCGATCCTCTCGCGAATGATCTGGTACTCGCCCACGCCTTCCCTGCTCGGCACGGCGACCTGGACGAACGTCACTTTGCCGTGGAGGTCGGGACGCCGCTCCAACAGGCTCTCGAACGCCCGGAGCCGGATGTCGATGCCCTTCGTGTAGTCGAGCCGGTCGACGCCCAGGATGACCTTGTCCGGATCACCGAGATCGCTCCGGAACCGCCGAGCCATCGTCTCCACCTCCGGCGTGGCCGCCACCCGACGGAATTCGCCGGTGTCGATCGAGATCGGCACCGACTCGACCCGCACCAGCCGGCCGTCGACTCGGAGGGCCTCGGCCGGCCCGGTCGCTCCCCCGAAGCGGCGGGCGGCACGGGCGAAGTTTCGCACACCCTGTCTCGTGTGCAGTCCGACGACATCCGCGCCAAGCATCCCCTGGATGATCTCGTTGCGCCACGGCAACCGGGCGAAGATCTCCAGCGGCGGGAACGGGATGTGGAGGAAGAAACCGATTCGATGCTCGGGGAGTCGCTGCCGAAGATGGTGTGGCGCCAGCTGGAGCTGATAATCCTGCACCCAGATGGCGTCGCCGGGCTCGGCCGCATCGGCCGCCGCATCGGCGAAGCGCCGATTCACCTCGACGTAGGGACGCCACCAGTGACGATGGATCTCGACGGGACGGATCGCGTCGTGATAGAGCGGCCAGATCGTGCCGTTACAGAACCCCAGGTAGTAATTCTCGTACTCCTCTTCGGTGACCTCGACAGGAACCTGGGCGATACCGTCGACCTCGTCGGGCAGCGGCTGCGAATCGGCAACCCCCGACCAGCCCACCCACGTGCCGCGTCGGTCCTGCAGGATTGGGGCCAACGCAGAGACCAGCCCGCCGGGGCTGGTGTGCCACGAGCGAGTCTCCTGGTCCCACGCGATCGGGAGCCGGTTGGCCACCACGACCAGTCCTCTTCCCGCTCGGTTCATTCCCGAGACCATACCCCCGGTAGGGTTCGACCGATCATGCCCATCCACCCCGACATCGTCGCGGCGATCGGCCACACCCCCCTCGTTCGTTTGGCGCGCCTCCACCCCCCAGGGAACCTCGTTGCGAAGGTCGAGCACATGAACCCCGGCGGATCGATCAAAGAGCGGATCGCGGTTTCGATGATCGATGCCGCCGAGGCAGCCGGCCTGCTCGGCCCAGGGGGCACCATCGTGGAGCCGACGTCCGGCAACACCGGCGTCGGCCTCGCCTTGGTGGGTGCGGTGCGCGGCTACCGCGTCATCTGCACGGTGCCCGACAAGGTGTCGTCCGAGAAGATCGCCCAGCTCCGCGCCTACGGAGTGGAAGTGATCGTCACCCCGACCGAGCTCCTGCCCGAGGACGAAGACTCGTATTACGGCGTGGCTCGCCGGTTGGCGGCCGAGATTCCGGGTGCATTCCACCCGGATCAGTACGCCAACCGGGCGAACCCGGCGGCACACGAGCACACCACCGGACCTGAGATCTGGGAGCAGACCGAAGGCCAGATCGATGTGCTGGTGGCCGGCGTCGGTACCGGCGGCACGATCACCGGGGTCGGTCGGTACCTCCGATCGGTGAAGCCCCGCGTGGAGATCGTGGGAGCGGATCCCTCCGGCAGCATCTACACGGCCGGACCGGACGGTGACATTCACCAATATCTGGTGGAAGGCGTCGGCGAGGACTTCTACCCCGAGACCGTCGACCTCGACCTCATCGACCGCTTCATCGAAGTGACCGACGCCGAATCCTTCGCCGCCACCCGCCGACTGGCGCGAGAGGAGGGGCTGCTGGTCGGCGGGTCCTGCGGCATGGCCGCTCACGCCGCCCTCCAGGTTGCGTCCGAAGACCCCGAGCGGCTGGTGGTGGTGATCCTCCCCGACTCCGGCCGCGGCTACCTGTCAAAAGTCTTCGACGACGACTGGATGCGCGCCCACGGCTTCGAGGTCTGAGCACCGACCGACCGTCCGCCCGCGGCTGTGTTGGTGCCGCAGCGGCCCGGTGTTCTACCCTCGACGGCATGCGATTCGAGACAAGGGCGATCCACTCCGGACAAGAGCCCGAGCCGGTCACCGGCGCGGTAACCGTCCCCATCTTTGCCACCTCGACCTATGCACAGCCGGAAGCCGGGAAACCGACCGGGTACGAGTACTCACGCACGGCCAATCCCACCCGCACTGCACTCGAGACGGCGCTCGCCTCTCTGGAGGGGGCCGGCGATCACGGCGGCGCGGTGGCAACGGCGTCGGGCATGGCGGCGACGTCGCTGGTCGGTTATCTGCTCCGACCCGGCGACCATGTGCTGATTCCCGACGACGCCTACGGCGGAACGTTTCGATTCTTCGCTCAGGTACTGGCGAATCAGGGGGTTTCGTGGTCCTCCGCCGATATGACCGACGCCGATGCGATCGGCGCCGCGATCAGAGCCGACACCAAGATCGTCTGGGTGGAGACTCCGACCAATCCGCTGCTCGGGGTGGTCGACGTGGCGGCGGCCGCCGAGGCCGCCCATGACGCGGGCGCCCGACTCGTGGTCGACAACACCTTCGCCACTCCCTTCCTGCAGCAGCCGCTGGCGCTGGGGGCCGACCTGGTGCTGCATTCCACGACCAAGTACCTGGGTGGCCACTCCGACGTCGTTGGAGGTGCGTTGGTGACGTCCGACGCCGACCTGTTGGAGCGGCTCCGCTTCCTCATCAACGCCACCGGACCGATCGCCGGACCGTTCGATGCCTTTCTCGTCCTGCGAGGGCTCCGCACCCTGGCGGTTCGCATGGAACGCCACTGTCAGAACGCGGAGGAGGTCGCGCTGTTCCTGTCCGCCCACCCCGACGTCGAGTTCGTGGCGTACCCCGGACTCGAACAACACCCCCAGCACGCCCTGGCCAAACAGCAGATGTGGAACTACGGAGGCATGGTCTCGTTCCGACCGTCCGGCGGCGCCGAAGCCGCCCGACGCATCGTCGCCGGCACGCGGTTGTTCACCCTGGCCGAGAGTCTCGGCGGGGTGGAATCCCTGATCGAGATCCCGGCGGTGATGACTCACCTGTCCGTCGAAGGAACGGCACTCGAGGTCCCCGAAGACCTCATCCGGCTGTCGGTGGGCCTCGAACACTCCGACGATCTCCTCGCCGACCTCGATCAAGCCATCGGGTGAAACCGGCAAACGCGACCAGGGCAAACGCGACCAGGGCAAACGCGACGATGCCCGGCACTCACGGCCGGGCATCGTCGTCGAACAATCCTGCGAGACGTTGACGGCGCGGGGTCACCCCGCTCCGCTCCGGTGGGACCAGCTCCAGAGATCTCTCAGGTCGGTGGTCCGGGTTGGAGTCGCCACCAATCCCATCGCATCCCGGGCCCTCGCGGACCCGTCTCGTGCTCGTCACGAGCACTGCGAAGGGGAGCGGCGTGGTCTGGCCTTGCGCCGCTCAGCGCCGGGCCACCTCCAGAGTCCCATCAAACCTACCTATCAACGAGGACCACCTCCTTTCTCTGGTGACGAGATTGTGCCACCTCCCGACGGATATGGAAAGGAAGTTCTCGAGGGCAGGCAGATTTGGGACTCCTCCCCGTCAGGTGACGCGGTTCACCCACGGCCCGCGCCCCGCGAAAGCCGCCAGATTCCGGCGCATGATGGCCGCCAGCCGATCGCCGTAGGCCGGCGACAGACCGGCGGTGTGCGGGGTCAACACCACCCGCGGATGACGCCACAACGGCGAATCGGGTGCGAGCGGCTCTTCCTCGACGACGTCGAGACCGGCTCCCCGCAGCCCGCCGTGATCCAGGGCGGCCAACAACGCCGCCTCGTCGACCGTCGTCCCCCGGCCGACGTTGACGAACCAACCGGCTCCGAGCGCCTCGAACTCGGGACGCCCCATGGCGTGGCGGGTGGTGGCTCCGCCGGGCAGAGTGGAGATCACCACATCAGAGCGGCGGCACACGTCCACGGTTTGGGACGGCGAAAACACCGCCTCGGCCACCGGATGACCGAGATCTGGGTTCGCTCGGGTGCCGATGACCTGCATCTCCAATGCGGCCAGCCGCCGAGTCACCGCCGTTCCAAGCGTGCCCAATCCGAGGACGCCGGCGGTTCGCCCGGCCAGCTCGGCACCCATCCTGGGCCGCCACGTGGCCGTGGCGGCGTCTCGCACTGCGATCCCGATACCGCGCGTGAGGGACAGCAGCAGTGCCAGCGCATGCTCCGCCACCGGCACGGCGTGAACCCCACTCGCCGAGGTCAGTACGACCGCTCGCGTGCGGAACTGGTCCACGGGGAACTGATCAACCCCGGCAGAGATCGATTGCACCCACTGGAGCTCGTCGGTCCAGTACTCCGCCGCCCATCGAAACGACACCAGGACGGGTGCCGTCGAGACAGCCAGCTCGCCCGGATCGGCCGGCATCGAGAGTTCGATTCCCTTCAAACCGCGGAGGGCGGCTTCGACTCCCTTGGGGTGTTGCGGATGGAGGAGGACTCGAATTGGTTTGTTCACGACGCCAGGGCGCTCAGAGATTCGACGTGAGCACGTCCCAGAACTCGCCGAGTGCCTCCAGGAGGTTGCCGGCTGCCCAGGCCAGCACCACCACGGCCAGTAGGACGCCGACGGCGGTCAGCACCGCCCGAATCCGGTAGGCCAGCCGATCTCCATCGCTCTCGACATACGAGGGGGACGGTGGCCGCTGCGGGAGGGTGCTCAGCGCCGTCTGCGACGACGTGGCCGGGGCCGACTGTCGGCGGGGAGGACGCGCCACCAAGCCCTTCACCCGGTCCCAGAGGAGGGGCGCGGCCTCGCCACCGGAGGAAGGTCCAGAAGGGCGGACGTGGGCACCTCGTTGCGGCGTGTCGGTGGTCACATCGTCGGCATCGTTCGACGAGTCCTCGGCCCCCCGGCTCCATCGTGGCTCGACGTCGGGTCGCTCCGCCTGCTCCCTCGCCAGACTGGCGTAGGCCTCGCGCACCGATCCGCCGACGCGCGGGCCCGTCGTGCCACCCGACGACTGTGATCGGGGGTCGGCAGTGCTCAGAACTCGCTCCTCGTCGAGGTCGAGCACGGCGGCCAGCGATCTCAACACATCGGCGTCGGTCGGTGTCGACTTCCCTCGTTCCCAGGCGCGGACGGTGCTCGGCGATCGGCCGACCAGTTCGGCGATCCGAGCATGGCTGAGCCCGAGCCGTTCACGATTGCGGCGGATCTCGGCCCCCAGGTCGAAATCGTTGGAACCCTCCGATGGCATGGGGTGCAGGTTACCGGCGCCCGGCAGCTCGAACGTCGATCACGCTCCCTTTCGGCCCGGCGCCGGAGTGGCGTCCCCTCGGCATGGTCTGATCCCTCGACGGCCGATTACCGTTTCGGCGTGGAGGCGTCCGAGCGCCTGGTGGGCTCCCCGGTCTTCAAAACCGGTGAGGGGTTGCAAGACTCCTGGCGGGTTCGATTCCCGTCCGCCTCCGCCACAGCCCGTCGTTTCGGGCTACTTCAGCCCTGGCCCTCGATCGCGACGGGGTCCCCTGAGTGCTTGGGGGCGCGCTGGGGGCGCGATAGGGGCGCGGGAGAATCGTTGGGGGCGCGTCCGGGACGGGAATGTCCGGGTGTCGTTGCTGTGGTGTAGCGGCGGTCGAGGGCGTCTGCGAGGGTGTCGAGGTCGTCCTCGTAGAGGTGTCCGTAGAGGTCGAGTGTCATAGCTGCTGCGGCGTGTCCGAGTTGGCGTTGGACGGCTTTGATGTTGGCTCCGGAGGAGATCATGAGCGAGGCGGCGGTGGCTCGCAGGTCGTGGATGCGGAGCTGTTCGAGCCCGGCAGTTCTGACGGCTGGCACCCACACGCTTTGCCGGAATGGTGAGGAGCGCAACGGACCGCCCTGGGGGGCGGTGAAGACCAACCCATCCTCTGGTATCTGTCCGAGTCGGGGGGCGAGGTGGTCGGCGAGGAAGGCAGGCATGGTGACGAGGCGTCGTTCGTGGGTCTTGGGGGTCCCCCACGACAAGCCCGATCCGAGTTCGGGTGGCTGCTTCGGTGATCTCGATCCGGCGACGCAACAGATGGACACGGGACCGTCTGAGAGCGACCAGTTCGCCCCATCGCATCCCCACCCATGCCAGGGTTTCGACGATGAGCCCCGCTCCGTCCTGGGCGTCTTCGGCGGCGGCGGCGAGAACCGCGACCTGTTCGGCGGTGAGGAACCGTTGCTCGCGCCGCCGCACGGTCGGAGCCTTCACTCCGGATGTGGGAGAGCGGGCGATGATCCCGTCGACGACGGCCAGCTCGAGGAGTGCTGCCAGCACCTGTTTGGCTTGTTTGTCGTTGACACCTCGAACGCCTGGCCGTACAATGGCCGGACACGAGGTGGATATGACGAGCGAAACAAAGCGAGCTCGGAGTGAGCGTCTCGAGGTGCGCACCACCCCGGAGGACCGCGCTCTGATCAACCGGGCGGTGGCCGCGTCGGGGACCGATCTCACCGACTTCGTGATCACCAACCTGACGACCGCCTCACGGCGGGTGTTGGCCGATCGAGTCGAGTTCGGCCTTGAACCCGACGCTCAGGAGGCGTGGGAGAGGATCAACCGGCGTCCGGCCCGCGGTCTGGCCGGGCTTCGTGAGTTGATGGCCCGACCGTCGCCATTCAACGACGAGTGACCCACCGGTATCGCCCTCCCAGGCTGCTGGAACCAGACGACGTCGTGGACGGCTTCGAGTGCCGGTCCGTCGAGCAGACCGAATGGCTGCGTTTCCACGCCCGGCAAGCGGATGCCGCCGGCACCGCCAAGGTGCTGGTCGTCACCCCGGTAGATGGGCGTGCTGTTGTCGCCTACTACGCCTGGTCGATGGCCGGCATCTCGGTCGAAGACGCCCCGACCCGGGTCCGCAAGGGTGCGGGCCGTTACCCGCAACCGGTGGCGCTGCTGGCCCGCCTCGGGGTGGCGGTCGGACACGAAGGCCAAGGACTCGGCGCCGGTCTCCTCGCCGACGTGATCAGCCGCACCGCACAGCTCGGCGCCGGGATCGGCTGCCGGGGGCTGCTGGTGCACGCCGAGACACCGCAGGCCCGCGACTTCTATCTGCACCTCATCCCCGAGTTCGAGCAGTCACCGACCGACGAGCTCCATCTCGTCCTCCTCATGAAGGACATCCACAAGACCCTCCGCGACTGACACCAGAGCGGGACAGCGGCGAGCATCTCGGGGCGCGCTGGGGGCGCGGGAGAACGAGCAACGACGCAACCTGCCCGGTGATGACCAAAGACGATGAAAGGTCAGAAACCCTTGTGGGACAAGGGGTTTCGGGGGATTCGTCTGGCAGGCCGGGCATCGCGGGAAACGGCTCGAACGGTCTTCAAAACCGGTGAGGGGTTGCATGACTCCTGGCGGGTTCGATTCCCGTCCGCCTCCGCCACAGCGTGTGCGAGTGCTATCGATGGGTGGCAACCGCGACCCCCGGAAGGTCGGTGAAGGCCTTCTGATCGGCGGTCACGATCGTTCGGTCGGTGGCTCGGGCAGTCGCCGCGATCAGGAGATCGTGCGCGCTGCGTGGGCGACCCTGCTCCCGAATGGCGACGAGCAGTTCGGCGTGCTCGACCGCTACCCGGCGGTCGTAGGCAATGATCGGGAGCGAATCGAAGATCTCCTCGACGTAGACCTGGCGAGCATCCCGTCGGATGCCTGAGGCAAACCTGACTCCCACGAGCAGCTCAGCGACGGTCACTGCCGCGATGGCCACGTCATCGTCGTCATCGATCGCACCGTCGAGAGTTGCGTCGCCATGCTCGACGTCGATCAGGAAGGTCGAGTCGAGAAGGAGCCGACTCATGACCGGTCTTCGACCTCCAACAGCCCTCGGAGATCGGTCAATTCCTTCGACCACGCCGCATCGGGCCGGTGCCGGCGCAGCAGCGCCTTGACATCGGCGCCACGCCCACTCGAAACGGGTCCGAGATGCGCGACCGCCCTACCCCGGCGCACGATGGTGTAGTGCTCACCGCGGTGTTCGACACCATCGAGTACGTCGGCGAAGTGGCGAGCAGCGTCTGTCGCAGTGATATCCGACATGTGGTCAGATTATCAGATCGGGACGTTCGCGTCCGTCTCCGCCATTGCCGGCGGTCATGCGATCCAACCGCTACCGGCCGGCCGCCCGCTCCTTCCGCTGCGCATCGGCGACGGCGATAGCCGTGAGGCTGACGACATCACCGACCTCGGCATCCCGCTGCAGGACATGGACGGGCTTTGCCAGTCCGGTGAGGATCGGACCGATCACGTCGGCACCACCCAGTCGGTTCAAGAGCTTGTACGCCGCGTTTCCGGCCGTCAGGCCCGGGAACACCAGCACGTTGGCGGCCCGGTGGAGTGCGCCCCCGGGCCGGCGGGCGCGGACCAGCGCGTCGACCACCGCGGTGTCCGCCTGCATCTCACCGTCGGCCGGCACATCCGGGTAGCGACTACGGAAGATCTCGACCGCGTGCCGAACCCGAGACGGTTCGTCCCCGGTCGCCGAGCCGAAGTCCGAGTAGCTGAGAAATGCCACGCGGGCTCGCCGGTCGAAGTGATCACCTGCGATCTCGACCGCGGCCGCGGCGATTTCGGCCAGTTGCTCCGAATCGGGTTCGATGTTCACCGCGCAATCGGTGAAGAAGTACGGCGTCCCTTGGGCTATCACGACATAGACCGCCGAGGCGATGGTGCGGCCCTCGTCGAGTTGGATGATCTGCAGGGCCGGGCGGATCGTCTCCGGATAGAACGTCGTCAGCCCACCGAGCACGGCATCGGCATCTCCCTGTTCGACCATCAGGGCGGCGAAGGCGTTCGGGTCATAGACCTTTCGGGCGGCGTGCGCCTTGGACATGCCTTTGTGACGACGCAGTTCGACGAGGCGGGCCGCGTAGCGGTCCCGCATCTCGACCTCGGTGACCGGGTCGAGGTAGGTGATGCCGTCCAAACTGATCCCCAATTCGTCCGAGAGGTCGCGGATCACGCCGGTCTCACCCAAGAGGACAGGCGACCCGATCCCTTCATCGAGCACCCTCCGGGCGGCGCGGATGATCCGAAGGTCGTCGCCGTGTGGGTAGACGACCGTCTTCGGCGTCCGTTTGGCCCGCCCGGTCACCGACTGGATCAACGAGTACGTCGACTGGAACCTGGCGTGAAGTGCCTGTCGGTACTCGTCCACATCGTCGATCGGGCTCCGGGCGAGTCCCTCCTCACCGGCCGCCACCGCCACGGCCGGAGCCACCGTCCACAGCACCCTCGGATCGAATGGCTTGGGTATGAGGTACTCGGGGCCGAAGGAGAGCCGGTCGAGTTCATAGGCGCGAAGCACCGAGTCGGGAACCGGCTCCCTGGCGAGTTCCGCCAGCGCCCGGGCAGCGGCGATCTTCATCCCCTCGCTGACGCCGGTCGCTCGCACGTCGAGCGCACCTCGGAAGATGAACGGAAAGCCCAGGACATTGTTCACCTGATTCGGATAGTCGCTGCGACCGGTGGCGACGATGGCGTCCGGCCGAGCTTCTTTGGCCAGGCCGTAGGCGATCTCCGGATCAGGGTTGGCGAGCGCAAAGACGATGGGCGAGTCGGCCATCGAGCGGACCATCTCGGGCGTGACGGTGTCCGCCACCGACACCCCCACGAAGGCGTCCGCTTCTCGCAGTGCATCTTCCAAGGCGCGGGCATCGGTCTCGACCGCGAACTCGCGTTTGAGTGCGGACAGGTCCTCGCGACCCGGGTGGATGACGCCCCGGGAGTCGACCATGAGCATGTTCGTCGCCGTCACCCCCAGCTCTCGGAAGAAGCGAGCGGTGGCGATCCCGGCGGCGCCCGCACCGCTGAACACCACCCGCACCGAGTCGATGTCCTTGCCGACCAACTCCAACGCGTTGACGAACGCCGCACCCCCGATGATGGCGGTCCCGTGCTGATCGTCGTGGAAGACCGGGATGTCGAGCCGGTCCCGTAAGGTGGACTCGATGTGAAAGCATGCCGGCGCGCTGATGTCCTCGAGGTTGATCCCGCCGACGGTCGGTTCGAGCAGCTCACAGAACCGGATGACATCCTCGGGGTCCTCGGATCCGACTTCGAGATCGAACACGTCGATGTCGGCAAACCGCTTGAAGAGCACCGCCTTTCCTTCCATGACGGGCTTGCCGGCCATCGGGCCGATGTTGCCGAGCCCGAGCACGGCCGTCCCGTTGCTGACGACGGCCACGAGGTTGCCTCGATTGGTGAATCGGAACACCGCGTCCGGATCATCGGCGATGACCCGGCATGGTTCGGCGACTCCCGGCGAGTAGGCAAGGCTGAGGTCGGCCTGGGTCGCCGTGGGTTTGGTCGACCGGATCTCGGTCTTTCCGGGGCGGATGCGTTCGTGGTAATCGAGCGCTTCGGAGAACTGCGACCTATCGGACATGCCCGAGACGCTAACCCGTTGCATCGCCACCGTGTGACTCGCCCGTGGCGGCGGAGGCATTCGGCCCGACGCTCGCCGACCGCCGGGACCGGTGGGCCCCGACTTCGTCTTGGCTCCGGCGGTCGGCGTGGGAGAATGATGGAGATGCAACGGCCTTCGACAACCGACGCGGCGATCGCAGACAACGGATACCGGGTCCTGAACGGATGGCGAGTCGGGCGTTCCCCCGACGAATCCACGACCCGCTCCGGGCTGTTGGTGCCGGTTGGGACCAAGGATGGAAACGACGCGCTCGCCCTCGTCGATGTGAAGACCGGCCAGCGATTCTGGGCCGTCCCCACCGGAGCATGGCGATTCATGTGGCCGCCCACCGGGACGCCGGTGGTGGCGGTGCGTGAATCCCAGATCATCGCCGAGGAGGAGCTCGACCACGTCGGCGATGAGGGCCAATACCTGTGACGGAAATTCGGTGTGACGTGCCACCGCCCGTCGGTACCTTGTGTCCGTGACTTCCCGTTCCACCGATCGCGCCGAGGCGGCCCGCGCCCACGTCGCCCGTGGCCGGCGGCGACTCACCGCCACCGTCACGGACCTCGAGGTCGTCCGCCAGAAGGCATTGCTGGTGGGCGTCGTCCTCCCCGACGACGACGTCGAGGCAGCCGAGCGATCCCTCGAAGAGCTGGTGCTTCTCACCGACACGGCCGGATCCGACCCGATCGGCAGCGAACTCGTGCGTCGCCGGGCGTACGACCCGGCGACGTTCATCGGCAAGGGCAAGGCCGAAGAACTCGCCGACCTCGGCCGGGCGATGGACATCGACGTCGTGGTGTTCGACAACGAGCTGACGCCCGCCCAGCAACGATCGCTCAACAAGGTCTTCGAGGTCGACGTCGTGGACCGTCAGGCCCTCATCCTGGACATCTTCGCCCAGCATGCGACTTCTCGGGAGGGCTCGATCCAGGTGGAGCTGGCGCTCCACCGCTACAACCTTCCGCGCCTCCGCGGCAAAGGGAGACAGCTCTCCCAACAGGGCTATGGGGTGTTGGCCCGAGGGCCGGGCGAGACCAAGCTGGAGACCGACCGCCGCCGCATCCTCGGTCGTGTGGCGAAGCTGGAGCGCGAACTCACCGCCCTCAGCCGCACCCGGGCGACCCAGAGGAAGGCCAGGCGGCGGGCCGAGATCCCGCAGGCGGCCCTGGTCGGGTACACCAACGCCGGCAAGTCGACGCTGTTGAACCGGCTCACCGAAGCCGATGTCCTGGTTGAGGACCGATTGTTCTCGACACTCGATTCCACGGTCCGCAGAACTCGGCTCACGAATGGCGACGTGGCACTGGTGTCGGACACGGTCGGGTTCGTCCGGCGGTTGCCCCATCAACTGGTGGAAGCATTCCGATCAACCCTCGACGATGTCAAGGAAGCCGACCTGCTGCTGCACGTCGTCGACGCATTGGATCCCGACCCTCAGGGTCAGATCGCCACCGTTCGACACGTTCTGCACGAGATCGGCGCAGACCAGGTGGCCGAGCAGCTCGTGTTCAACAAGGTGGACGCAGCCGGTGAGACCACCGTGGAACGACTTCGCAACCTGTTCCCGGATGCCGCCTTCATCAGCGCCCATACCGGTGCCGGCATCGCCGATCTGGTCGATCGCATCACCGCCGCGCTGGCCGCCCAGACGACACTCCTGCATCTGGCGGTCCCGTATGACCGGGGCGATGTCGTCGCCGCCGCCCACCGGCTGGGTGACGTCATCGCCGAGAAGTACGAGGACCAGTCAACGGTGTTGGATGTGCGGATGCCGCTCGCGCACGTCGACCGCTTCGAGAGCTTCTCGACCTGATCACGCCCCGAAGGCGCACATCGCCGCCCCGACGATCCCGGCCTCGTTCTCGAGTTCCGCCGGCCTGGTCTCGACCTCGACCCGCAGGTACTCGGCGTAACGCGGCCATTTCCGGCTCACACCCCCGCCGACGATGTAGAGATCCGGAGAGAACAGTCGGGTGAGATGGGTCAGGTAGGCGTCGACCCGTCTCGCCCACTTCTTCCACGACAACCCGTCGTCTTTCCGTACATTGGCGGCGGCCCAATCTTCCACGGGTGCATGGCCGTCGAGTTCGACGTGCCCGAGCTCGGTGTTCGGGACCAGCACCCCGTCGACGAACAAGGCGCTGCCGATTCCGGTCCCAAACGTGAGCAGCAAGACCACACCGCTGCGCCCGACTCCGGCCCCGAACCTCATCTCCGCCACACCGGCGGCATCGGCGTCGTTGACGACCCGAAACGGACGTTCCGTCGCCGACTCGAAGAGCTCCGCCGCGTCGGTGCCCACCCAACTCGGGTCGACGTTTGCCGCGGACCACACCGTGCCCCGTTTGACGATGGCAGGGAAGGTGCACCCGACGGTGCCGGCGGGGGCGAAATGCCGAACCATCTCCGCGACCACCTCGGCCACCGCGTCGGGGCTCGCCGGCTGGGGAGTGGCGATCTTCAACCGGTGCGAGAGCAAGGTCCCCGACAACGGGTCCACCAGGTTGCCCTTGATTCCCGACCCTCCGATATCGATACCCAGCACGGCATCGGTCGGGCCGTTCGTTCGTCCGCTCATCGAGCGGAGAGCCTACTCAGGGGCTTCGGCGGCCGTGCGAGCTGCGATTCCGTCGTGGCTGTCGGCGGCTTCGATCTCTTCGCGACGGATCCCGAGGAGGAAGAGGATGGCGTCCAGATAGGGAACGCTCAGTGTGGTGTCGGCGGCCTGCTGGGCGACCGGTTTGGCGTTGAAGGCGATCCCGAGACCGGCGACGGACAGCATGTCCGCATCGTTGGCACCGTCGCCGACCGCAACTGTCTGCGCCAGGGGAATGCCTTCCGATGTGGCGATCTTGCGGAGTGCGGTCACCTTGCCGGGTCCATCGACCACCTCGCCGAGCAGGTTCCCGGTCAGCACGCCATCGCGGATCTCCAATCGATTTGCGACGACATGATCCATATCCAGCTCCTCCCGCAGTCGCTCGACGAACACATCGAATCCACCCGACACGGCCGCCACCTTCATCCCCAACCGCTTCAGCGTTCGCACGAACGTCCGAGCACCCGGCGTCAGCCGCATCTGCTCGGCGGCATCTGCCAAGACCTCGACGGGAGCTCCGGCGAAGAGCGCCACCCGCTGTCGCAGCGCCTCCTCGAAGTCCATGGCCCCTTCCATGGCTCGCTGCGTCAGGTCGGCGACCTGGGCGCCGATGCCGATCTCCTCCGCCACCAACTCGATCGCTTCGTCCTGGATCAAGGTCGAATCGACGTCCAACACCACCAAGCGTTTCGCCCGCCTGGTCAGCCCCTCCTCCTGGATTGCGATGTCGACCGCGTGGAGACTGGCGGCGTTGCCGAGACTCCGCCGCATCCGATCGAGGTCGCCGCCGCTGACTGCCAACTCATAGCTGACCACCGGATACCGAGAGATCCGCACGATGCGATCGATGTTGCCCCCACCATCGGCAACCGATCTGGCCACAGATCCAAAGGCGGCAGGAGTGACCTCGGGTGCGATGATGGTGACGACCGAACCGGGAGCCCGCACGGCGGGGGCGGACTCGACCACTTCGAAGTCGAGGTGGATGTCCTGCTCCCACCCGTAGAATAGGAGCTCCTTGAGCACCGACTGTTCCTCGGGGAGGTCCACCAGGATGTCGAGGCTCAGCCGGCCCCGAACCAGGACCTGCTCGACATCACCGATCTCGGCGCCTCCGGCCGCCAGCACGTCCATGAGCCCTGCCGTGATGCCCGGCCGATCACGCCCAGACACCCGCACGAGTACTGACCGCTTCACTACTCGGACGAGAATACCGATCTCTCCGGTAGGTACCATCCCCGCCTTCATATGACACAGAACCCTCATCGACTCCCTCGTTCGGTGGTGCCTTCGCATTACCGAATCAGATTGGAACCGGACCTCGAGCGCCATACCTTCGAAGGGTCCGTGACCATCGACCTCGACGTCGTCGAGGCAACGGAAACCATCACCTTGCACGCCGTCGATCTCGACATCTCCGACGTCGCCCTCGAGCGCTCCGGTGAACGGATGGCGATGACCTCGATGACGACCGACGAGGATTACCAGCGGGTGATGTTCGGCTTCGAATCGCTGGTCCGACCCGGCCCTGCGCAGCTCCACATCCGGTTCTCCGGCGAGCTCAACGATCGCCTGCATGGCTTCTACCGCTCGACGTTCGAGGACGTCGACGGTGTCACCCAGACCATCGCCACGACCCAGTTCCAGGCGACCGACGCCCGACGTGCATTTCCCTGCTTCGACGAGCCGGCGATGAAGGCGACCTTCGGGATCACGCTCGTGGTTCCTACGGATGTCCTGACGGTCTCCAATACTCCCGAGACGTCGAGGACGATCACCGAGGACGGTCGGATCGAGATCTCGTTTGCGGACACGATGAAGATGTCCAGTTACCTCGTCGCCTTCGTGGTCGGGCCTTTCGAGGTCACCGATCCGGTCGATGTCGACGGCGTCCCACTGCGAGTCGTCACGCGACGCGGAACCACGCATCTCGCCGACTTCGCCCTGGAAGCGGCCGCCTTCTGTCTCCGATACCTCAGCGACTACTACGGAATCCCCTACCCGAGCGACAAGATCGACCTCGTGGCAATCCCCGATTTCGCCGCCGGAGCAATGGAGAACCTCGGCTGCGTGACTTTCCGGGAGACTGCGCTCCTCGTCGATCTGGACACGGCGAGTCAGGGTGAGCTCATCCGGGTACTGGACGTCATCGGTCACGAGCTCGCCCACATGTGGTTCGGCGACCTGGTCACCATGGAGTGGTGGAACGGGATTTGGCTCAACGAGGCCTTCGCGACCTTCATGGAGATGAAGGCCACGGACGCCATGAAGCCCGAATGGAAACGCTGGTCGACCTTCGGCTCCACCGAACGACCGTGGGCCTTCGACGTCGACGCGTTGGCCACGTCGAGGCCGGTCGAGTTCGCCGTTGGATCCCCCGAGGAAGCGAACGAGATGTTCGACGCTCTCACCTATGGCAAGGGTTCGGCGGTGCTTCGCATGATGGAACAGTTCCTCGGTGAGGCACAGTTCCGATCCGGCGTCTCTGCTTACCTGCGTCGCCACGCACACGGCAACACCGTCACTGCCGACCTCTGGAGCGCGCTCGATGACGCCAGCCACACCGACGTGGGATCGATCATGGACAGCTGGATCCTCCAGGCGGGTCACCCACTGCTCGATGTCGTCGTCGATGGACCGGCAATCCGATTGGATCAACACCGATACCTGGCGCTACCCGACGAGTCCGACCAGACCGCCTGGAAGATCCCGGTTCAGATCCGTGGCGCCATCGACGGCCGGCCGTTCGTGGTGAAACGGCTGGTGACCGGGGCGTCCGAGACGATCAACCTCGACGGGGAACCGGACTGGCTGATCGCCAACGCCGGTGGACACGGCTTCTACCGGACCGCCTACGACCAGGCGACCTTCGACGGGTTGCTCGACCACCTCGATGAGCTGGAGGATCTCGAACGCTTCGTGACCGTCGACGACGCTTGGGCGTTCGTACAGAACGGGCACCGATCGGTCCACGAGTACGTCGATCTCGCCATGGCGTTCCGCCATGAGTCGGAGTTCGCCATCTGGCAGACCATCACCAGCTCAATCGCAGACATCCGCCACCATGTGGTGCCCGACGACAAGCTGGAAGCCTTCGCCGACGTCGTCCGCGCCCTCTACGGTCCCCTCTTCGATCACCTGGGATGGGAACCTCGCCCGGAGGACTCCTCACTCGATCGCCGTCTCCGGGGTCTGGCTCTCTCGGCGTTGGGCCTACAAGCCGCCGATCCAGCGGTCATCGAACGCGCCGGCATCACATCGGCCGAGTGGCTGGCAGGCCCTGCGTCGATCGATCCCGATGTGGCACAGGCGGCGCTGTTCATAACCTCGGCGCAAGGAGACGCGGCCACGGTCGAGCACCTGCTGGCCGCCAAGCGGGAGGCGCCCACGCCGCAGATCGAGATGCGCATCCTCCAGGCAATCGGCCTCGTCGACGACGAGGAAGCAGTCGACGCTGTGATCGAGGCGATGCGCGATGGCCGAATCCGGACACAAGATGTGAGCTGGGTCTACGGCTCGCTGCTGGCGCGACGCGACTCCGGGCCCCACGCCTGGCGACACCTCCGACGCGGGTGGGACGAACTGACTGCGATGATGCCGCCCATGACGATCCGCCGAGCCGTCGAGGGGCTGCCGAAGCTGTCCCGACCGGAGCTGGTCGCCGACATCGAAGCGTTCTTCGCCGAGACCGAGAACCCCCACATCACGACCGCCGTCGCCCAGAACCTCGAGCGCCTGCGCGCCAATCGAGACCTTCGCCTCCGGGAGCAGGGGCGATACACCGCGGAACTCTGAGGCCGAGAACCCTCCAATCGAGCCCCCACCAAAGAAAGCGGGCCCCGGGGAGTCTTCCCCGGGGCCCGCTCGGTGTTCCGGCATGTGGCCGGTCGGGTTCACTTGACCTCGACGGACGCTCCGGCCGCTTCGAGCTGCTCCCGTGCCTTGTCGGCCACTTCCTTGTCGACCGCCTCGAGCACCGGCTTGGGTGCACTGTCGACGAGATCCTTGGCCTCTTTGAGTCCGAGGCTGGTGATCGCCCGGACCTCTTTGATGACCTTGATCTTCTCGCTCCCGGCTCCGGTGAGGATGACGTCGAACTCGTCCTGCTCCTCCACCGCGGCTGCGCCCTCGCCGCCACCGGCCGGCGCAGCGGCGACCGCCATCGGCGCCGCCGCGGTCACGTCGAAGCGCTCCTCGAACGCATCGAGGAACTCCTTGAGTTCGAGGACGGTCATCTCCTCGAACGTCGACAACAGATCGTCGGTTGACATTTTGGCCATGCTCATTCCTCCTCGGAGGTCTCGGCGTCGGCCGCGGGCGCCGCACCGGTTTCTTCACTCGTCGTTTCTTCGGATGGGGGTTCGTCGGCGGTTTGCTCCGCGGCATCTCCCGTTGGTGTCTCGGCGGGGTCGTCATCGACCGAGTCGCCAGCCGAGTCGCCAGCAGGCTCGCCGGCTGGTGCCTCGTCCTCGACATCGTCGACCGGCACGGACTCCTCGGTGGAAGACGCCTCGGGCTCCGCAACCGCGGTTGGGCCCTCGGCTTCCTTCTTCTCGAGGAGCTGAGACAGCATCGACGCCGCGTCCCTGGTGAACGACTGGAACATGCCCGCCGCCTTGAACAACGGTGCCTTGGCGGCACCGGCGATCTTGGCGAGCAGCACCTCCCGTGGCTCGATGTCTGCCAGTGTCGCCACCTGCTCGGCGGGAACGACGATGCCGCCGCTCAGCACGCCCGCCTTGATGACGAGTGCCTCATAACTGTTCCCGGCGTCACGCAGCGCCTTGGCCGCCTGAACCACGTCGGCCTTGGCAAAGGTCAACGCCGTCGGACCCACGAGATGCTCCGTGAGACCGTCGATGCCGAGCTCGTCCACGGCGCGCCGGGCCAACGTCATCTTGACGACCTTGTACTCGGCACCTGCGTCACGCAGCGATCGACGCAGCTCTGAGAGCTGCTTCACCGACATCCCACGGAACTCGGTGACGAAGACGCCTTGAGCTTCTTCGATCCGCTCTTTGATCGCGGCCACCGCCTGGACCTTCTCAGGTCTTGGCATTCCTGGTTGCTCCTTCGTGTACTGAACACATCAAACCCCCGGGTACAGACCTGCGCGTCGCACACCAGGGGCTCGGAGGAGCGACCTGCGTCGGCGATTGCTTCTTTCGGTCCCGAGGGACACCGACGGTCTGAGGCCAGTGATCGAATGTGAAGACGGAAGTGTAATTCGGATCGATCCGCACCGGCCAATCCGGGGTCGATCCACCGCGACGCACCATCGGGCGACGCTGGGTCGGCGACGCTGGATCGGGAGAAGAACACGAGGAGGGGTCTCCCAGGTTCCCCGGAGGGTCGGCGGGTATGGATCTCGCCAGGTCACCATTCCCGTGATTCCCACGGTGACCAGGTTCCCGGCGGTGGATCTGATCGGTCGGTGTCCACCGCCCGGCACCAACGCCCGGCATCCGCCGGGTCCACCGGGACATGATCACGGGCTACCCGTTCTCAACTCCGGTCCGGGGACAGTGGGTGGAGAAGCGGTCTCATTCCACCCAGTTCATCCAGGAGACCCCTGACCTGCCTCCACTATGTCACGGGCTGCGATCAATTGCCAGGAAGAACCTGGGGCATCCGATCGCCGAGCCGGTCGAAGATCACGTCGACGCGCCGACGAGCTCCTCGAGCCGGCCGGTGTCCACCTTGACGCCGGGGCCCATGGTCGACGACACGGACAGCGAACGGACGAACCTGCCCTTCGCCGCAGCCGGACGCTGACGGATGATCTCCGCCGCCAATGCGCTCAGATTCTCCACGAGCATCTCGGCCGAGAACGACGCCTTGCCGATCGGGACATGCACGTTCCCGTAGCGGTCGTTTCGATACTCGATTCGACCCGCCTTGAACTCCGAGACGGCTTTGGACACGTCCGGGGTGACCGTCCCCGCTTTGGGATTCGGCATCAGCCCTCGGGGACCGAGGATCCGTCCGAGCTTCCCAACCTCGGCCATCATGTCCGGGGTGGCGATCGCCAGGTCGAAATCGAGGCTGCCGCCCGCGGCGATCGCTTCCGCCAGCTCCTTACCACCGACGATGTCGGCGCCGGCGTCGGTCGCCTCCTTGTGGCGGTCAGCCGGAGCAAAGACCGCCACGCGAACGTTCTGGCCGGTTCCGTGCGGGAGCGACACCGTCCCGCGCACGAGTTGATCGGCCTTGCGGGGATCGATCCCCAACCGCAGGACCACGTCGATGCTCTCGTCGAACTTGGCGGTGGCAAACATCTTCACGAGGTCGATGGCCTCGGTCGCCGAGTATGGCGTGTGCTTGTCGTACGATCGGGCGGCACTGTCGTACCGTTTGCCGTGTTTGGGCATGTCATTCCTCCTGTGGTCCGGACGGCGAGCTCGACCCGCCTCCCACGGTTGTCTGTTTCGTGTTCGGTTCAGCCTTCGACGGTGATACCCATCGAACGGGCGGTTCCCTCGACGATCTTCATGGCGGCCTCGATGTCGTTGGCGTTGAGGTCGGGCATCTTGGTCTCGGCAATCTCTTTGACCTGGGCGCGCGTGACCTTGCCCACCTTCTCCATGTGCGGGACGGACGACCCCTTGTCCACCTTCGCCGCCTGCCGCAGCAGTGCCGCCGCGGGAGGCGTCTTGGTGATGAAGTCGAAGCTGCGATCCTCGAAGATCGAGATCTCGACCGGGATGATCTGTCCACGCTGGTTGGCGGTCGCGTCGTTGTACGCCTTCACGAAGTCCATGAGGTTGACGCCATGCGGACCGAGCGCGGTTCCCACCGGCGGCGCCGGCGTGGCCTGCCCGGCCGGGAGTTGCATCTTGACGACCGCGGCCAGCTTCCTTCTACCCATCAGATCTCCTGTGCATTCGAACGATGAACGGCGCCGACGAGGGCGACGACGGTGTGTGACTCAGCTCTTGTGGATGTCTTCGAACCCGAGCTCGACCGGGGTGTCCCGGCCGAAGATGTTGACGAGGACGGTGACCTTCGACTGATCGAGGTCGATGCCTTCGATCTTGCCGTTGAAGTCGGCAAACGGACCAGTGACGACCCTGACGACCTCGCCGACCTCCCATTCGGGTTTGAACCGTGGTTTGGGTTTGTCCTCTTCCTTCTGGAATCCGAGGAAACGTTCCACCTCGCGCCGCGACAGCGGTGTCGGCTTGTTGTTGCCCCCCACGAAGCCGGTGACCCCTGGGGTGTTCCGGACGGCGTACCACGAGTCGTCGTCCAAGACGAGGCGGACGAGGATGTATCCCGGGAACACCTTCTTGGAAACGGTCACCCGCTTGCCGTTGCGGATCTCGACCACGTCCTCCATCGGGATGACGACCTCGTGGATGCGGTCCTCCAGGTGCATCGACTTCATGCGCGACTCGAGGTTGACCTTCACCTTGTTCTCGTAGCCGGAGTACGAGTGGATCACGTACCAGTCACCCGGCATGTCGTACGGGCTGACCTGGGGCGGAGCCTCCTCTTCCTCGATCTCCTCGAGGACGTCGTCGGGAGTCGTCTCAGCCATTGGATTGCCCGATCGCCAGGAAGACGAGCTCCTTGAGCCCGGCGTCGAGGCCGAACACCAGAATGGTGAGGACAACGGTGGTGACGACCGTGACGATCGTGAACGACACCATCTGATCACGGGTCGGCCACGAGACCTTGCGCATCTCGACCCGGACGTCGTGGAGGAATCGGGCGATCCGCTGGAACAACGAACCCCGGTCCGCCTGCTCACGTGGGCGACCGGCACCTCCGGCGGCGCGGGCACTCGCGGCGGCACGCGGCGAGCTGCCGGACTTCGCCTCTTGCTTCTTCTGTCGCCGTTCTTGCCTTTCGGCCATACGGCGCATCTCTCGGTTCATGCTCTCATCCGTTCAACGTGCGTTCTCGGCTGAACTTCACTCTGGGTCCGTTTGATCGATCCGTGCTCACATCACCGGCCGGAGTCCCGGGCCGTGTGTTCCCGAGTCGTGCTCCCGGGACCATACTCCCGGGCCATACTCCTGGGCCCGGGGGTCGCAGGGGTGGAGGGACTCGAACCCCCAACCTCCGGTTTTGGAGACCGGCGCTCTAACCAATTAGAGCTACACCCCTCGGGGGTTCGTAGGCCGACACCAGTATACGCACCGGCGAAGACTGGGGAAATCAGATCGAAGCAGCCGGCCACCACGAATCGTGCAGGTGCAGGGACCGGGACCCGGCTCGATCCGCCCGGCCGGCAACCGGGCCGATCGACTCGGGTCAGGCGCGAACGGTGGCCGCAACGTGGACCGTGTCATCCCCCTCCAGACGGAGGTCGACCGTCCCGTTCCCGCCGCCGCCGACCACCGTCACGACGCTCGCCGGACGGAGCGGAGCCCGGTACCGGAATCGAGCCCAGGTCGGCGCCCCGAGCACGGCTTCGCCGACGGTGAGCATCCAGGCTGACTGAAGCAGCCCGTGGACCACCACTCCGCTGAGTCCGGCATCGACCGCGGTGGCGTGATCCCAGTGGATCGGATTCCAGTCACCGGAGGCGCCCGCGTATCGGACCAGATCCGCCCGAGATGCCGAGAATCGGTTGGAGGGCAGCGAACGGTCGCCGGTGTCGCCTCGTGCCCCCACCTCGGCGATCGATCCTTCGTCGGGTACCGGTTCCTGATCCTCGCCGGCGTCGGTACCCGTGGCCGAAGCGTCGGACATCAAGAACAGTGAACCGCCGGTGACGACCGGGCCGTCCTCGTCCGCCACCTCGACGTCGAAGCCGGCGAACGCCACGCCACCCCGCATCCTGCACTTCGAGAGCACGCCCGACACCGCAAGGGTGCGGTCGAGTGGTATCGGCCGGTGCCAGGTGAAGGTCTGCTCTCCATGGATGACGGACGTTCCGTACCCGCCGATGTCGGGATCGTGGAGAAGATCGGGGGCAACGACGAAGAGCATGGCGCCGGCCAACGCCGGGGGCGCCGGGCCGCCGGCCTCGAGACCGATCGCCGTCCGATAGCCGTCGACCACCGAACGGTCGGTCCGATAGGGGCGCGGACCGTAGCTGCGTCCGACGATGTCTTCGATACCCATGTCAGGGTCGCTCCAGTTCGGTACGAGATGACGGCACGAGGGGACGGACCGGCCGGTCCGTCCCCTCGTGGGCCTCTCTGACTCCGCGGATCGTCACGCTACCAGTGATCGAGTCAGCGCGTCTCCCGATGGGCGGTGTGGGTCCGACACCACCGGCAGTACTTCTTCAACTGAAGCCGGTCGCGAGTGTTCGACTTGTTCTTGGTGGTCACATAGTTGCGACGCTTGCATTCCTCACACGCCAACGTGATTGGCGGGCGCTTGTCACTTGCCATTGCTGCTCACTCGTCTCACTCGTCTCACTCGTTCGAGCAGTACGCCGTACGCTGTATGCAGTACGCCGGAACCGGGCCGGTCGTGTTCCGACGGGTTGGGCGTGCTGCGTATCGCGTATCGCGTGCTGCGTGTTGCGTGTTGCGTCGGCCGACGGGCCGGCTATTTGTGGATTTTGGTGACCCGGCCGGCGCCGACGGTCCGGCCACCCTCCCGAATCGTGAACCGCTGCCCCTCATCCATCGCGATCGGAGTGATCAAATCCACCGTCATCTCGGTGTTGTCACCCGGCATCACCATCTGGGTCCCCTCCGGCAACACCACCGACCCGGTCACATCCGTCGTCCGGAAATAAAACTGCGGCCGATACCCCGAGAAGAACGGATTGTGCCGACCACCCTCCTCCTTGGTCAACACATACACCTGCGCATCGAAGTTGGTATGCGGAGTGATCGAGCCCGGCTTGGCCAACACCTGACCACGCTCCACCTCGTCCTTCCCAACCCCCCGCAACAACACCCCCACATTGTCACCAGCCCGAGCCTCATCCAACAGCTTCCGGAACATCTCGATCCCAGTCGCCACCGTCTTCCGAGTGTCCGAGATCCCCACGATCTCGACCTCCTCGTTCACCTCCAACACCCCCTGCTCGACCCGACCGGTCACCACCGTCCCCCGACCAGTGATCGAGAACACATCCTCGATCGCCATGAAAAACGGCTTCTCCGTATCCCGCTCCGGCTCCGGAACATACGAATCCACCGCCTCCATCAACTCCATCACCTGATCAGCCGCCGCCTCATCCCCCTCCAACGCCTGCAACGCCGACCCCCGCACCACCGGCACATCATCCCCAGGAAACTCATACTCGGTCAACAGATCCCGAACCTCCAACTCCACCAAGTCGAGAAGCTCCTCATCATCCACCATGTCAACCTTGTTCAAGAACACCACAATGTTCGGCACATCCACCTGACGCGCCAACAACACATGCTCCCGAGTCTGCGGCATCGGACCATCCGTCGCCGACACCACCAAAATCGCCCCATCAACCTGCGCAGCACCCGTAATCATATTCTTGATATAATCCGCATGCCCAGGCATATCCACATGCGCATAATGACGATTCGCCGTCTCATACTCCACATGCGCAATCTGAATCGTGATCCCCCGCTCACGCTCCTCCGGCGCCTTATCAATATTATCAAACGACGTAAACGCATTCGAACCACCAACACGCTCCGCCAACGTCTTCGTAATCGCCGCCGTCAACGTCGTCTTCCCATGATCAATATGACCCATCGTCCCAATATTCACATGCGGCTTCGAACGATCAAACTTGGCCTTCGCCATGGTGGTTCCTTTCTGATCCTGCGTCTGCTCTCTGCGCTCCGACGGCCCGCCGATCATCGACCGGCCGAGCCAGTGGCCCGCATGTCTGTAGCGGCGGGCAGACTTGAACTGCCGACCTCTCGATTATGAGTCGAGCGCTCTCACCAACTGAGCTACGCCGCCTCGCCAACGAAGGTCACTCCGACCTCCGCAGAGCCCCCTCGGGGAATTGAACCCCGGACCCCTTCCTTACCATGGAAGTGCTCTACCGCTGAGCTAAGGGGGCTTGAGATGTGCTCTCGATGAGCCAGCGACCTCGACAGGCGATGATCACCGAGATGGTGCCGGGAGAAGGATTTGAACCTCCGAAGGCTTACGCCGGCAGATTTACAGTCTGCTCCCTTTGGCCGCTCGGGCATCCCGGCACGCCCGGACACCACCGGGGCGGCGCAAGCATAGCGAAACGCCGTATCGGCGGCCAAGGCGGAAAGGGAGCGTTCGGTCCGCGGTGGGCCGTCGAAGACCGAGCGGATCAGTGGATGCCGCCGGCCATTTCCTGGAGGCGCCGGATCCGGTCCTCGATCGGCGGGTGGGTCGACATCAACTTCATGAAGCCCTGACCGCGGATCGCCTTCAACGGATTCTCGATGTACAGCTGGCTCACCGCCGGGTTCACGCGCATCGGGACCCGGGCGGTCGCAGCACCGATCTTGTTCAGCGCCGAGGCGAGATGCAGTGGCTGCCCGGTCAGTTCGGCGCCCGAGGCGTCTGCCTGGTACTCGCGAGATCGAGATATCCCCATCCGGATGAACATCGCCGCCAGCGGGCCGATGATGAGCGCCAGCAGGGCACCGATGCCTCCCAGTGGAGAGTCACGGTCACCGCCGAAGAACAACCCCATCCGAGCCAGGATGGCGATCGCCGCTCCGAGCATCGCCGCGATCGAGCTGATGAGGATGTCCCGGTTGCGCACATGGGCCAGCTCGTGCGCCAGTACCCCCTGGAGCTCCTCATAGGTCATGATGTCGAGAATCCCCGTAGTCACGGCCACCGCCGCCTTGCGCGGGCTCCGGCCGGTCGCAAAGGCATTCGGCTGCGGCGAATCGATGAGATGGATGCTCGGCATGGGCATGTCGGCCGCCGTGGCCAGATTGCGGATGATGGAATACACCTGCGGCAGCTCGTGCTCCTCCACGTGGCGCGCCCGCGATGCCCGCAGCGCCAGCTTGTCACTGAAGAAGTAGGCGCCGAGGTTGAAGATGGCGGCAAAGATCAGGGCCCCGGTGAGGTTGACTCCCAGGCCCTGTGCGATCAGCACCACGAGCAGGGTGAGGAACGCGAGCAGCCCCGCGGTCTTGACGTTGTTCATGCGCCGAATGGTACCGGACCGGTGAACCAACCTCACCCGGGCCGGACGAGCTCACCGGCCACCCGGCCCGGCTCGGTGCGAGCCCGTCCGGGATCGATGGTCGGCCGGCACGGTGACCTCCAGCACCCGAAAATCGCCCAGGCCCCGCGGGTGGAGCAGCGTCTCCATCTCCGAGCGCTCGCTGCGCACGACCAGACGGGCGGTCTCGTCCCCAGCACGAGCCAGGTCCAACTCGCGATGGCGGCGATCCGACACGGCGGCCCGGAGCCCCCAGACGCTCAAGAACTCGTCTTGACGGTGGAGTCGGGCACCCAATCCGAGGCTCGATGCAGTCGCCAGCAAGGCCGAGAAGTTCACGTCGGCGGTGATGTCGGTGGCTCCCGGCTCGTCGAGTGGGTGCGGTCCGAGATGGTGGGCACGATAGGTTCGCAATGTCCCATCTCGCCGTCTGGGTGCGAGGTTCTCGGCGGTATCGCCGTAGTCGATGAGCAGCATCGCTCCTCGATCGAGCCGGCGACTCATCGCCAGGAGCCACCGCTGCGCCTCGAGTTGGACCTCTACCCATCCCTCGACATCGACGGGCCCGGAATGCCGGTCGAGCCACTCCAGCACTTCCGGCCGGGCCGGTGCGTCGACAAAGCACAACCGGTCGCCGTCGACGCCCACCCATCGCTCTCGCCACCCTGACGGGGTGAGCTGAGCGATCGCCATCGGCAGATTGTCCAAGAGCTCGTTGGCGACGACGACCCCGCACAACGACTCCGGTAGCTCGCCCAGTCCCGACACCACCCGGACTCGGCCGGACAGTCGATCGTCTGCGACCAGCGCCCGGCGCGCCGCCGGAGAGACCTCGACCGCCCACACCGTGGCAACCGAGACCCCGGCCTCCTCGACGGCGACGAGCAGCGGGCGAAGCAGCGAACCGCTCCCCGAACCCACCTCGACGATATCGATCGGTTCTCCGGTGTTGGCTGCGACGTCGACGACCCAGGCGGCGATGGTGGCTCCGAAGAGAGGACTGATCTCGGGCGAGGTCAGGAAGTCACCGCCCTTCTGCGACCGGAGCGTCTGCGCGACGAAGAATCCGCCCTCGCCATACAGCGCCTCCGTCATGAATCGCTCGAATGGCAGCGGTCCGCCCGACTCGATCAGCCCGATGATTCGCTCGTGCATGTGGCCGACAGCTTGGCACGCACGGCTCGGGGCATTCGGCGAGCCGAAGGGATTCTGCGGCGAGGCGGTACGGGTAGCCCGGTCGTCGTAACCTCGACGCAACCGGGATTCCCGGCATCAGCGACAGGAAGGAGCGGCCGATGCGTGGCTGGAAGTCCGACTGAAACGCGATCGACTCCGAGCGCACACCGGGCGTGTGCGCGACCGAGCTCCGATGACCGCCGAGGGGTATATTCGTGGCGGCATCGGACGGTGAAGGCGGGCATATGGCCGAGTCGGTCGACAAACACATGAGACGGAGGCGGGTTGCGGTCCTCTGGGCCGGCACCGCCTCCGTCTGTTTGGCACTCGTCACCGGACTCGACCTCGGAACGCCCCAGACGCTCGACGCGTGGCAGTTCAGCGCGGTGCTCACGATCACCGGCGCCCTCTTGTGGTCCTCGCTCCATCCCACGATGCGCGCCACCCGCCTCGTCCACGATCTGTCGACGCCACTCCTGGCCGTGGCCATCATCACCTACGGGCGGATCGCACCGCTCTTCGTCCTCCTTCAGGTTGCCATCGCCGAACTCGTGGCGAGTCGGCAACAGCGCCATACCCCCACTCGAGCGGTGACAGTGCTCGGCCAATCCTGGCTCCTGGCGACCGCCCTCATCCTCGGCGCGGCCACGCAGACTCCCAGCGTGACTCGTCTCGGTGTCCTCGTGGCGGCCGCCATCGCACTCAACTACTTCTCGGTCCTCGCCACGATGCGATACGTGCACGGACCGGTCGTGACGATGGCCGACGGGGCAGGCAAGCTGAATGCGATCGAGTGGGCGGTGACCGTCGCAGCCGGGGCTGCGTCGATGCCCTCCACCGGTTGGGCGGTGGCGGCGGGTGGCATGCTCGCCTGGATGTACCTGGCCCTCATGGAGCATCGCCGCGCCGAACACGTCGCGGCGCTCACGCTGGAACTGCAAGCTCGCATCGTGACAGCCGAAAGACTCGGCGAGATGTCCGATCACACCGAGCGGGTGGTCGAGACCGTTCGTGCGATGCTGCGTCACCTCGGGTTGGATCATCGGCCAACCGGTCGCGTGGGGAACGATCATCTGGGTTCGGTGGAGGGCAACCGAGGCGTCGTGGAAGCCGCTGCCTGGATTCACAGTCTGAGCTTCGGCGGGTTCCCGCAGCGCTGCAACGGACGCGCCCGGGATCCGGTGCTGGACATCTACGCCAACTCGCTGCCATCGGTCCGATCCGTCCGCCGACTGCTCGAGGGGAAAGGCTTCCCCGCACCGTCCGCCGACCTGCCCGTGCATGTCATCGCCGCCGCCTGCGCCTGGGATTCTCGTCGCCTCCCGGCCAGCCCCATCACCAGCCCCGACGATGTGGCAGCCATCTACGGCATCGATCCGACCGTGGTGGGAGCACTCGAAGCGAGCATCTGATCCAAGCGTGGCCCGTCGCCTCGGGAACGGCTTTACTGGCGGAATGAAGTTCGGTGTCAGCATCTTCGCCACAGATCAGACGCTCCAGCCGGTCGAACTGGCCCGAGCGGTGGAGGATCACGGCTTCGAGTCGCTGTGGTTGCCGGAACACAGCCACATCCCAACCTCCCGCGCCACGCCGTGGGGCGGACGTGAAGGCGCTCCCCCCCTCCCTCCCGAGTATTGGAGGACCCACGACACATTCGTTGCCCTGGCGGCTGCGGCGGCGGTCACCACCCGGCTGACGCTCGGAACCGGCATCACCCTTCTCGCCCAACGGGATCCGATCTGGACGGCCAAAGAGGTCGCATCGCTCGACATGATCAGCAACGGCCGGGTGATCGTCGGAGTGGGATACGGTTGGAACAAGGAGGAGATGGCATCCCACGGAGTGGCCTACACCGAACGTCGTCGACTCCTCGCGGAGAAGCTGCAACTCATGAAGGCACTGTGGACGCAGGAGGAGGCCAGCTTCGAGGGTGAGCTCATCTCTCTCGAACCGAGCTGGGCCTGGCCCAAGCCGGTGCAGCGCCCCCACCCACCCGTCTTCCTCGGGGCGGCGCTGGGGCCGAAGACCCTCGGTGACATCGTGGCGCTCGCCGACGGATGGATTCCGATCGGTCGACGAGAGATCGGTACCGGTGCCGACGAGGTGCGGACCGCACTTCGCGAAGCAGGTCGCCAGACAGAGGGTTTCGAGATCAGCATGTTCGGCGCCAAGCCCGATCCGGCCGCGATCGGCGACCTGGCCTCCAAAGGGGTGGATCGGGCGATCTTCCCACTGCCTTCGGCGCCTCCCCGGGAGGTCCTGGCCAACCTCGAGCGATTGGCCACGCTGGTCGACGAGGTCGACCGGTGACCCTCCGCGTCCTGTTCCTGTCCTCGGAGGTCGTTCCGTTCGCCAAGACCGGAGGACTGGCGGATGTCGCCGGAGCCCTCCCTCAAACGCTCCGGGCCCTGGGCCACGACGTCGTCACGATCACTCCCGGATACTCGAGCATCGACGACCAGGCATACGGCATCGTTCGCGCCGTCGACCGGCATGGCGTCGTCGACCTGACCGCCGGGTCCTTTGCCTGGCGGGCGTGGACGCATCGGGACACCGATACCTGGTTCATCGACGTCGACGGTCTCTACTCGCGGTCATCGCTCTACACCGACGATCAAGACGAGCATGTCCGATTCACCGTGTTCCAGCACGCCGCCTTGCAGCTCGCCAGCCGCCTCGGTCACCGGTTCGACGTCATCCACTGCAACGATTGGCAGACGGGGCTGGTCCCGGCGCTCGTCCGGGGGCCGGGAGCCGGCGATGTCACGATCGGCGGCGTCCCCACGGTGCTGTCGATCCACAACCTCGGATACCAGGGCACCTTCGCCGCGTGGGCGGCAATCGATTTCGGACTCGACGGCCATCTCGGGCTCCTTCACCAAGGGCACCTGCGCGAAGGCCGAGTATCGATGCTGGAGACGGGGATCATGCATGCCACCGCCATCACGACCGTCTCGCCGACCTACGCCGAGGAGATTCAGACGCCGATCGGTGGAGCCGGCCTCGACGCCCTGCTCCGGCAACGGTCCGGAGCCATCTCGGGGATCCTCAACGGGATCGACACCACCGTGTGGAATCCACGCCTCGACCCGCACATCCCGTTTCGATACTCGGAGAAGAGTCTGTGGAGGAAGGAGCGGGACAAGGAGGCACTGTGCAGCCGGCTCGGGCTCGCCTACCGCAAACACGTCCCTCTCGTCGGCGTGATATCCCGGCTGGCCTATCAGAAGGGAATCGAGATCATGCGAGGTCCCTTGATCCACTTCCTCGACACCTGGGACGTTCGGGTCGCCGTTCTCGGCAGTGGCGCCACCGAGTACGAGACCTTCTTCCGCTGGCTGGCTCACACGTACCCGTCGAAGGTCGCATTCGTCGACGGATTCCACGAGGACCTCGCTCATCAGATCGAAGCCGGTGCGGACATCTTTCTGATGCCGTCGCTGTACGAGCCCTGCGGACTGAACCAGATGTACTCCCTTGCGTACGGAACGATCCCGGTGGTCCGCCGAGTCGGCGGTCTCGCCGACACCGTCAGCCATGTCGAGGCCTCCACCGGCACCGGCACCGGCTTCGTCTTCGATCACTTCACCGAGGAGGGCCTGGGCTGGGCACTCGGACAGGCACTCGACCTGCATCGCGACCGCAAGACGTGGCAGACCGTCCAGAAGAACGGCATGGCCATCGACAACTCCTGGGAGCGCCGCGCCGGCGAGTACGCCCAGCTCTACTCGAGGCTCGGCACCACCAGTCCCCAGTATCGTCGGTGACGAGGATCCGGCTATCGGGTCTCGTCGGCGAGGATGTGGCGGAGCGACTGTGCGGGATCGACCGGACCCTCGACCTCGAGCGCCTCGAAGTCGCCGCGACCCCACAACCAGAGATCGAGTTCGGCCGCCGGCCCCTGCACGACGGTCCCCGGGTCTGCGGCGTCGACACCCACCCCGACGGCCTCGCGCTCGACCACCTCGCCATCCGGCGACATCCCACGCTCGGTGCCGAAGGCCACGCCCCAGGTCCGATCGACATCGGTTGCGTGCAACCTGAGCGTCACCCCATCTGGCTCGAACTGCGCCCACTCGGGTACGGAGGGAAGCATGATGCGGAGCACCTCGTCGACCCCGTCCGCAGCCAGCTCGGCGTCGACGTCGCCACGCGATCCCAAGGTCATCTCGGCGTCGACCCGATGGATCAGTGCCTCGTGGCTCTGGCGGCGCGCCACCCAACCGATCGACTGCTCGGACGACCACGTCCACACGTGTTCGGCTGCGGGCGCATCTTGAAGCGCGTCGATGAGCTCCTGGGAGTGATAGTCGAACGCTCCCGCCAGACCGTCATCGTCGGGCCGGTGCGGCCGCATTCCGTCGACCGCGGAGGGTTCAGCGGCTCGTTCACGCACGATGGCTCCCCAAAACCACTGCACCTCGGTCAGGTGCCAGAAGAGATCGGCTGCCGTCCAGGTGGGACAGGTGGGAACCGGGGCGGTGAGATCTGCCGCGACCAATACGTTGCGGAAACGCGCTGAATCGGCGCGAAGGTGAGCGAGTAGATCGAGCACCCCACCACGGTAATCAATCGACCGGGAGGGCGACAGGTCAGACGAACGAGATCCCGACCGGCCGGTCGGGATCTCGTGTCGTACGGTCGTGTTCGGCTTGGATCAGAAGTCCATGCCACCGCCGGCATGCTCATGGCCGCCGGCCGCCGGCGCATCTTCCTTCTGCTCGGCAACCAGTGCTTCGGTCGTGAGCAGCAGTGCCGCGATCGATGCCGCGTTCTGGAGCGTCGAACGGGTGACCTTCGCCGGGTCGACCACGCCCGCCGTGACCAGATCTTCGAACTTGCCGTTGGCAGCGTTGAAGCCGGAGGATCCCTCGGCGTTGCGAACCTGCTCGACGACAACTCCGCCCTCGGCGCCGGCGTTCACGGCGATCTGACGGAGTGGCTCCTCGATCGCCCGCCGGACGATCTGACGACCGGTCTTCTCGTCGCCACTTCCACCTCGGAGCTTGTCGATGGCCGCCTGCGAGCGCAGCAGCGCCACGCCGCCGCCCGGCACGATGCCCTCTTCGACCGCAGCACGGGTCGCGGACACCGCGTCCTCGATCCGATGCTTCTTCTCCTTCAGCTCCACCTCGGTGGCAGCGCCCACCTTCACGACCACGACGCCACCGGACAGCTTGGCGAGACGCTCCTGGAGCTTCTCACGGTCCCAGTCCGAATCGGTGGTGTCGATCTCACGCTCGATCTGGCCGATCCGAGCCTTCACGTCGGACTCGGAACCGGCGCCATCGACGATGGTGGTGTTGTCCTTGTTGATCACCACCTTGCGGGCGTGGCCCAGCATGTCCAGCGTCACGTTCTCGAGCTTCAGCCCGACCTCTTCGGAGATCACGGTTCCACCGGTCAGGATGGCGATGTCCTGCAGCATGGCCTTCCGCCGCTCGCCAAATCCGGGAGCCTTGACGGCTGCCGAGCTGAACGTGCCGCGGATCTTGTTGACCACCAGCGTCGCCAGGGCTTCGCCCTCGACGTCCTCGGCCAGGATCAGGACCGGCTTGCCGGTCTGCATGACCTTCTCCAACACGGGAAGCAGATCGTTGACCGATCCGATCTTCTGGTTGGCGATGAGGATGTACGGATCCTCGAGGATGGTCTCCTGACGCTCGGCATCGGTGATGAAGTACGGCGAGAGGTAACCCTTGTCGAACTGCATGCCCTCGGTGAACTCCAGGTCCATCCCGAAGGTCTGGCCTTCCTCGACGGTGATCACACCGTCCTTGCCGACCTTGTCGAATGCCTCGGCGATGACCTTGCCGATCGTCGAGTCGTTGTTCGCCGAGATGGATGCCACGTGAGCGATCTCGGCGCCGGTGGCAATGTCCCGAGCCATGTCACCGATGGCCGCCGACACGGCGTCGACGGCACCCTCGATGCCCCGCTTGAGATCCATCGGGTTGGCCCCGGCGGCCACCTGGCGGAGACCCTCTTTCACCATCGCCTGAGCCAGTACGGTGGCGGTGGTGGTGCCGTCGCCGGCGACGTCGTTGGTCTTGTTGGCGACCTCGTACGCCAGCTTGGCGCCCATGTTCTCCCAGGCGTCCTCGAGTTCGATCTCCTTGGCGATGGTGACCCCGTCGTTGGTGATGGTGGGCGAGCCCCACTTCTTCTCCAACACGACGTTGCGGCCCTTGGGCCCGAGTGTCACCTTGACCGTGTCGGCGAGCTTGTCGACTCCGGCCTGGAGACCACGCCGGGCCTCCTCATTGAAGCGAAGATCCTTCGCAGCCATGTTTCAAATCCTCCAGGTCAGTTGACGGTTGCGAGCAGATCGCGAGCGGAGAGGACGAGATACTCCTCACCGGCGAGCTTGACCTCGGTCCCGGCGAACTTCGAGTAGAGGACGCGATCGCCCTCTTTCACGTCCATTGGCATCCGGTCGCCGTCATCGTCGAGGGCGCCTGGCCCCACGGCGACGACCTCTCCGATCTGCGGCTTCTCTTTGGCGGTATCGGGAATCACGAGACCTGATGCGGTCCGCTGGTCCTGGTCGTCATCGGCCTTGACCACGACCCGATCTCCAAGAGGCGAAAGCTTCATCGAGCTCCTCCTACGATGGTGCTTGGGGGTCAGCAGTCATCGATTCAGACTGCTGGCACTCTCCGGTCGAGAGTGCCAGCGCACGTTAGCACTCTACCGTCCTGAGTGCCAAAGACGGTCGGTGCTCCACGGGCGATCGTTCGAGACGAGGTCATCGCGAGCGGACGCCCACGAGGCCGGCGCGCGAGGTACCCATGTCGGTCACGCGGCCGGGCTGATCGAGTTGCAGCACGCCTTGGAGATCGAAGGTGCGCCCGCCGGCCGCGTCGCAGCCCGCCTGCACGGCGACGGACGACGCCCGATACTGCTCCGAGACCTCACCGGCGAGGGCGGTGGCGTGTCCGTCGATGTCGGTGTCGGTCGCCCAGATCACGTCCACGGCCGTAACGCGATAGCCGCCCGCCACGACGACGTCGCCGTTCTGGTCCAGGCAATCCGAGTCGTACTCGTACGAACCTCGATAGGTTCCGCTCGGCCTGTCATACCCGTAGACGACGTCGATTTCGTCGTCGATCGTGTCGCAGGGTCCGGTGGGACAGTCCGGGCGGTACGCCGCCACGAGGTCGTAGACGTCTCCCGGCTCGTCGAACCCATCGCTGGTGACAACCGTGAAGGCGACATCGAACCTCCCCTCCAGGCGGGCCGTGAAGAGCGGATGCATCGGAAGGTCGAGGGCACGAGTCAGGAACGCCGCCATCTGTTGCCGGGTGACGCGATCCTCAGGACAGAAGACCCCGTCGCCGCAACCCTTGGTGATTCCGGTCGCTGCCAGCCATTCGATGTCGGCCTCGAAGACCGAATCGTCGTCATCGGTGAATTCGATCAGCTCTCCGGCCTCCACGATCCCCCCGAGGCCCCGGTGCAGGAAGGCCGCCATCTGCCCGCGGGTCACGAGATCGTCGGGGCAGAACCTGTCCGCACCACAGCCTTTGGTGATGCCGGTTGCGGCCAGCCACTCGATGTCCGCCTCGAACTCGGAGTCGTCGTCGTCGACGAACTCGACCGGAGCGCCCACCGTGACCATTCCCTCCAGCCCCCGCCGTAGGAATGCCGCCATCTGCCCTCTGGTCACCGGATCCTCCGGGCAGAACGCCCGATCCGAACAGCCCTTGGTGATCCCGGATGCCGCCAGTGCCTCGACGTCACCGTGAAACACGGATTCATGCCCCACGTCATCGAACGAATGATGGGCGAGCGCCGGAGATCCGATCATGATCAGCATCGCCGCCATCAGCCCTGTCAGTATCAACCCGGGCACCATCAACCGGGGCACCATCAACCGGGGCATCGCCGTCGTGGCCCGTGCCGCCCCCTGCGTCCCTCGACCAGCTCGCCTCGACATCTTCCCTCCTGATCGATTGGCTACGGCTCGAGCCGAAACTAGCGAGTTCGGTGCAACTTGGCGACGAGGACGCCGATCGCCGGCGATCAGCCGTCAGGCCAACCGCCGGCCGGGCTCCACCGACGAATCCCACGATGTGATGACGCCCTTCTCGAGCCAGTGGACGGCGGCCGCGCCGATCATCGCTCCGTTGTCCGTACAGAGCGTGGGGGACGGGAGGAGCAGTTGGAGGCCCCGCTCGGCCGCCGCCTCACCCAGCCGCGCCCGCAGGCGTCGATTGGCCAGGACCCCGCCACCACCACCGATGACGCGCACTCCGGTGTCCTCGCAGGCGTTGAGGGTCTTCTCGACCAGCACGTCGACGATCGCCTCCTGGATGGAGGCGGCGACATCTGCCTTCGGCGGGAGCTCGCCGGCGGCCGCCGCCTTGGCGATGAACGTGGCGACCGAGGTCTTGAGGCCCGAGAACGAGAAGTGATGACGACGATCGCGCAATGCGCGCGGAAAGGCCACCGCGTCCGGGTCGCCTTCGCTCGAGAGCTCATCGATGGCGGGTCCGCCCGGGTATCCGAGGCCGAGGATTCGAGCCAGCTTGTCGAACGCCTCCCCCGCCGCGTCATCGATGGTCTCGCCGAGGATGCGATATCGACCCCACGCTTCGACATGAACGAGCTGGCTGTGGCCACCGGAGGCGAGGAGGACGATGGCGGGCGGTTCGAAGTCGGGGTGCTCGAAGCGCGGGGCGAAGAGGTGTCCTTCCATGTGGTCGATCCCGACGAAGGGCAGGCGGCGCGCCCAGGCGGTCGCCTTGGCGAACGAGTGGCCGACCAGCAACGCCCCAACCAATCCGGGCCCTTCCGTGGCGGCGACCGCGTCGAGGTCGTCGGGATGGGTTCCCGCTTCCCCGAGGGCCCGGTGGGTGAGCGAACGAATGGCTTCGACGTGCGCTCGCGCCGCCACCTCCGGGACGACACCGCCGAAACGGGCGTGGGCTTCGATCTGGGATGCGGTGACGTTCGAGAGCACCTCGTAACCGCGAACGACCGCCACCGCGGTCTCGTCGCAGGACGTCTCGAATGCGAGGATCGTCGGAGTCACGGCGTTCCGACCCCCGTACCCGTCGCGGCTCTGATGTCTTCGAGGAGCGCGGTGTACGCCGGTGCGTCGATGTCGTGCACCCACATGATCATGGCGTCCTCGTCCTGGTAATACCGTTTGCGAACACCAACCGCCGTGAAGCCGAATCGGTGGTACAAGGCCTGCGCCGGCTGGTTCGAGCTTCGCACTTCGAGGGTCAACGATCGGGCACCGGCCACCACGGCGGTGTCGACGAGTCGCAGCATGAGCCGGGTACCGACGCCGGTTTGCCGCTCGTCGACGGACACCACCAGGGTCGAAACGTGCGCCTCGTCCCCGACGACCATCAACCCGGCGTAGCCGACGATGCCACCATCCCGCTCTGCCACCACGTACGTGCGACCCGGTGCGGCGAGCTCCTCCTGGAACATTTGGCGGTTCCACGGCTGGGCGTACGTCGCCGCCTCCAGTGCCACCGCAGCATCCAGGTCCCTCCGAGTAAAGGGTCGCAACGAGATCGAGGCCGTCATCATGACTCCGCACCTTCGCCGGCCGGGTCCGCAGGTGACTGCCATGGATCGGGCGGTCGGATCGCCGACCAATTCAGCGTCACATCCGGCTGCCGGAGATACAGGGGGCGGATGTCGTCGGGGTGCGGCGCCTGATCGCGATCGATCTCCTGCCATCCGACGTCGATGAGTGCGTTGGCAGACGGATACCGCGGCCGGCCCGTCTTGACCCGGTGCAGTCCCCGCAGGAAGCCGGTTCCGAGCACCGGCACATCGCCGACGACCAGGATGTCGGCCGGATCCGACTCCAAGATTGCCCGGAAGGCGTCGAGATCATAGAGCTCGGCCCGCGAGTCCCGCACGACGCCTCCCGGAACCGGTCGGTAGGCGGAGGCCGCCACCTCACCGCGCCGAACGTCGACGACCGACCAGATACGGCGGTGTCCGGTGGCGGCCCGAAAGGCCAGGGCATCCAAGGACGAGGCGGGAACGAGCGGCACACCGATCGCCGCCGCCAGACCTTGGGCCGTGGCAAGTCCGACCCGAATCCCCGTGTACAGACCCGGGCCGACGTCCACGATCACGGCGTCGAGATCATCCGGTGCCCAACCGGCCTGGTCGAAACAGAAGTCGACCGCTGAAACGACGAACGCGGCGTGCCCGGTGCGATCCACCCGCTGGGCGCTGGCGAGCACCGACCGATCCTCGGCGAGCGCCACCGACGCGGCCGGTGTGGCGGTATCGACCGCCAGAACCCTCACGAAGTGACCTCATCGAGCGGGCGGGAGCGCCAGATCCCGAAAGGCAGCATCTGGATGAGGCGCTCCTCGTTCGATCCGTCGACTTCGATGCGGACGAGGAGGCGATCGACGGGAAGCGACGCGCCGACCATCTCCCCCCACTCGATGGCCACCACCCCATCGACTCCGTTCTCCAACGCCCCCAGATCCTCGAACTCGGCCATCGAGGTCAGCCGGTAGACGTCGACGTGAACGAGAGGCAGGAAGCCTGAGTCATAACGCCGCATGAGGACGAACGTGGGGCTGGTCACCGTCTCTTCCACACCGAGACCATCGGCGAGGCCACTGACGAACGCGGTCTTTCCGGCACCGAGCTGACCGACGACGACGATGACGTCTCCGGGCCGGCACAGCGCGGCCAGCCGACCCGCCGCCGACCGCGTGTCGATCTCAGATGGACATCGGACCTCGACGATCACGGATCGGGTCTCCTAACGGGGGGCCGGCGGCTGCGGCGATGGTAGTTCCCGACTACGGGCGTCCGGCGGAGCCGCCCCCCGCCGCATGCTCGATGGCCCGGGCGGTCGCCACGAACGATGCCTCGGACAACGCATCGAGAGCCGCAAGACCGTCGATGCCCCCACAGGACAGTGCGAAGCAGACGTCGCCGTCGTAGCGAGTGTGCGCCGGTCGGATACACGCCCCCATCGCGTCATGCGCCCGCACCGCCAGTCGGCTGAGGAGGTCGCGAGGGAGACGGGCGTCGGTCGCCACCACCACCAGGGTGGTGTTCGCCCCCGGCGCCGGCGGCGGCGACGGCGCGTCGGGCGCCGGTGAACCGCCGGTCAACGCCTCCCCTTCCAGCGTGAAGACGTCACCCACCGCGTTCAAGACCACGAGTGCGCCAACCGTGAAGTCGCCGACCCGCAGTGCGTGCGAACCGATCCCCGCCGGGATCACGAGACCCCGCCACTTCCCGACCGTCGCGCCCATGCCGGCGCCCACCGATCCACCGACCACCGGAGCCGTTCCGGCCACGTCGAAAGCGGCCGCACCGTCGACGGCGGTTGGGGCGACCGGTTCACCAACGGTGAGGTCGAAGATCACGGCTGCCGGCACGATCGGTACCGGACCGGCCGGCGTCGGGTGGCCTCGCCCGGCGGTGGCCAGGCGCTGCACCACCCCATCGGCGGCCGCCAGCCCGAAGGCGCTCCCACCGGTCAACACGAGGGCGTCGATCTGCTGCACGGCCATGCCGGGGCCCAGCAAGGCCGTTTCTCGCGTTCCGGGCGCCGCGCCCCGGATGTCACACGCGGCGGTGTTCGGGTACGGGGGCACGATGACGGTGCAACCGGTCAGCGACTGCGCATCCGACCAATGACCGACCCGAATCCCCGGCACATCGGTGATGGTCGGTGGATGGGTGGCCGTCATGAGCGGTACCGGCGGGGAAGTCGAGGGCCGATGCCACACACGATCTCGTACGAGATGGTGTTGGACGCCGCTGCCCATTCGTCGGCGGTGATCTCTTGTGAGCCCTGGCGGCCGATCAGCACGACCGGGTCGCCGACCTCGATCGGCTCGTTCCCGACGTCGACCACCAACTGGTCCATCGTGACGGTCCCCGCCAGCGGAAAGCGCTTCCCTCGGATCAACACGCACCCCTCGTCGGACCAGGCGCGCGGCACGCCGTCGGCGTACCCGATCGGGATCGATGCGACGTTGGCATCCGCGGCGAGGGCACGCCGGCGGCCGTACGAGGGGCGGCTCCCGGCCGGATGCCGCCGGACGTGGGAAACGTGCGACACCACTCGCATCACGGGATACAGGTCGACTCGGGGTCTCAGATCTGGGGCCGGGTACAGCCCGTATACACCCAGCCCCACCCGACACACGTCCTTTCGCGAGCCTGGATAGGCGAGGGCACCGGCCGTGTTCGCGACGTGCAACACCGGCGGTGTGATCCCGGAAGAGACCAGCTGCGCGGCGGTCCGGTCGAATCGATCGATCTGTGTCCGAGTGAACTCCGGGTCCTCCTCGGCCACGGCGAGATGGGTCCACAGCCCCCCGAGTCGCGGCCCGAGACGGCGGGCCATGGCAATGGCCTCGGCCGCATCGGTACCCACCCGGTGCATGCCCGTGTCGACCTTGACATGGACGGGTGGAGCACCGGCCGGCAGGGACGCAATGAATTCGGGGCGATAGGCGGCGGAACTGATCTCCCACTCGGCCAATGCTCCAACGTCCTCGAGCGCCGGCTCCGACAGCAGGAGGATCGGCGCATCGACTCCCGCCTCGCGGAGCCGGACGGCCTCTTCGACGAGCGCCACGGCCAGCCCGGTTGCGCCCGCATCGAGCGCCGCCGAGGCGATCGGAGCATCACCGTGGCCGTAGGCGTCGGCCTTCACCACGGCCCACAGCTTCGAGGGAGCGACCACGCCGCCGAGAGCGCGAACGTTGTGCTCGACCGCTCCGAGATCGATCTCGACCCACGACGGCCTCACGGCACCCCCCAAGCGAAGCGGCCGATCTCGTCGACCAGTTGATCGGCTGTCACCGCCGTCCGGCCGGACAGACTTCGGCCCGCCATTCCGTGGATGAAGGCCGCGGTGGTGGCGGCGGCGGCCGGCGCCACACCCCGCGCAACCAACGCCGCGACCATTCCCGCCAGAACGTCGCCGGTTCCAATGGTGGCGAGCTCTGGTCCGCCGGAGGCGACGATTCGCGGCGGGGTCTCCCCGTCATGGACGACGGTCGGGTTTCCCTTCTCGAGGACGATCACGTCCGGCGCTGCGGCGAGTTGGACCGGACCGGCTTGCATCCGGTCCAACTCGCCCCGGTGTGGGGTCAGGACCGTTGGGCCGAGCCGCCCGGCGAGCTCCAACCCGACGTGCAACGCTCCCGCGTCGAGCACCATCGGACCTTCGTGACCCAGGAAGTCGGGGCGGGGACGCGCCAGTCCGGGGCCGAGGACCATCACGTCGTAACGATCGGGAAGCCGGTCGATGTCATGCGCCAGGAGCTCCGGCGCCAGCTGCTGGCAGAGCTCCGGACGGGTCGTGGCAACTCCGACTGCACCTGCGCCGAATCGGAGCGCACTTCGACCCGCCATCACCGCCGCGCCCACCATCCCCTCGTCGCCCCCGACCACCAACACCGACCCGGACGACCACTTGTGCGCCCTGCGAGGGCGGCGCGGCAACACGAGGTCATCGGTCGTCACCACGAAGGCCTCGGCCCGATCCTCGCCTCCCCGCAATCCGATGTCCGCCACGACCACCTCACCGCAGACATCCGGCCCCATGCCGAGCAGGTGACCGGGGACGAGGGCGTGAAACGTGACGGTGCGCGCCGCCGGCAACACCTCGTCGGGAACGCTTCCGTCATCCGGGTCCAGCCCCGACGGGACGTCGACCGCCAGGACCGCCGCGGTGGGGTCACTCCACCGGGGCGGTGGCCAGCCGAGCGGGCGTCGATAGGCACCGCCGAACCCGGCGTCGATGACGAGATCGACCGCCGGGGTGCGCGATGGCGCAGACTCGATGCGAACCCCCGCCCGACGAGCTGCGGCGGCTGCGTCGATCGCGGCGTTCGTCCTGGGCGGCGTGATGGCCACGACGCGGACGGCGACACCACGCCGTTGCAGGTGGCGCGCGGCGACATACCCGTCGCCGCCGTTGTTCCCGGGGCCCGCCACGACCACCGCTCGGGAGCCGTAGCCCAGACCCATGCGAACGGCCTCGAGCGCCACCGCATGTCCGGCGCGTTCCATGAGCACCTCGACCGGTTCCCAGTGGGCGGCATCCAATTCGGCCTTCGTCTCTGGCCTCAGGACCGGTTGCATCATCACGATCGTAGGCCGTTCACTTGATCGTCCTCGACGGGTGCCGACCAGGGATGGGAAGGTGCCCGAGCGACGCTTCGATGCCACACCCACGCAGCTTGCTGCGTTCCGACGTTCGGGTGCTCCCGTGAGGGGAACCGTTGCTCGCCGGACCGATCCGATCGGTTCGGCGAGTGGCTCTCTCGGCCAAGGTCCCGATCGGTCCTCGGCGATCGAGGTGGTCAGCCGCCGACGGCGATGGCGAACACCAGGGCTTGGGCGTCGGTGTGCGTGATCGTCACGTGGATCTCGGAGACACCCAGCGATTCTGCCCGGAGCGCCGCCCGGCCGTTCAGCCGCACCGTGGGCTTCCCTCCCCCCGTGATCTCGATCTCGGTCCATCGCAACCGGCGCCAGCCGGTCCCGAGCGATTTCATCACCGCTTCCTTGCCGGCAAATCGGGCCGCCAACCGTCGAGCCGGCTTGGCGAAGCGAAGGGCGTACTCGCGTTCGTGCTCGGTGAAGCAACGATCGACGAACCTCGGGTACTTCTCGAAGACGGCCTCGACTCGGTCGATGTCGGCCAGATCGACGCCCATTCCCACGATCGTCATCGTTCGGCCTTGATCGAGTGCCCTCCGAACTGGTTGCGCAGGGCAGCCAGCAGTCGATCTCCGAAACCGATCTCGTCGCGAGAATCGATGCGTTGCAGCAGAGAGAGGGCGATCACCGGCGCCGGCACGTTGAGATCGATGGCCTCGAACACCGTCCAGCGCCCCTCCCCCGAGTCGGGTACATAGGGGGCGATCCCCTCCAGTTCCGGGTTCTCCGACAACGCGTTCGACGCGAGGTCCAACAGCCAGGAGCGAATCACGCTGCCTTGGCGCCAGACCTCGGCGACCTCGTGCAGGTCGAGATCGAACTCGTCCTTGGCCTGCATGATCGCGAACCCCTCCGAGTATGCCGCCATGACGCCGTACTCGATCCCGTTGTGGACCATCTTCACGAAGTGACCCGCTCCCGACGGCCCCACCCTCGACCAGCCCCGATCCGGGCCTGGCGCCAAGGTCTCCAGGGCGGGGCGGATTCGCTCGACCGCGGCGGCAGACCCGCCCACCATCAGCGAGTACCCCGCCGTGCGACCCCACACTCCCCCGCTGGTCCCGGCATCGACCAGCTCGACCCCCGCGCTCGCGCACGCCCGGGACCGGCGTTGGGTGTCCTTGTAATTCGAATTGCCGCCGTCGACGAGCACGTCACCGGCGTCGAGGCTCGGCAACAGCGCGTCGATGGTGGCATCCACCGGGGACCCCGCCGGAACCATGATCCACATCGATCGCGGCGGGGAGAGCACCGACACCAACTCGTCGAGCGACGAGACGCCCCGCACGCCGTGGGCGGTGACCGCTTCCACCGCCACCGGCGAGAGATCGAAGCCGAAGACCCCGTGACCGCCCTCGACCAGCCGCTGGGCCATGTTGGCGCCCATCTTCCCCAATCCGATGATGGCGATCTCCACGGGTCTCCTCTCGTCCGACCGATCGACGGTAGTGCTCTCCGCACTCCACCGTTCGGTGTCGCCCGCCCGGCAGGCCGTCCTGCGGGGTGCGACAATCCCGAGGAGCATGCACCTCGAACTGGTCCCCGCCACCAGGCTCGACGCTCCCGCCTGGCTCCGGTGGCGGAACGAGCAGTCGAGCCTCGCCCACAATCCGGTGCTGTCGCTCGGTCTGGACGAGCTTGCCCGACGGCTGGACGGCGTGAGCGCCGACCTCACCGACCCATCGGTCCGCGAGTACCGGTGGATCGTGATGGTCGACGGTGCCAAGGTCGGGACCGTGGCGCTCGTGAACGTCTCGTGGTCGATGGGGTACGGCGAGGTGGCGTATCACATCGGTGAGCGCCACCAGGGCCGCGGGCTGGGGAGGGCGGCCGTTCGCCTCCTCGTCGACCACGTGTTCGGTCACAGCGAGCTCCGCCGCCTCATGGCGCTGGTGGCGGTCGACAATCTGCCCTCCCGGCGCCTGGCCGAGTCGCTCGGGTTCGTCCACGAGGGAACGCTGCGCCATCATTTCGTGGTCGACGGCCGACCGGTCGACGAGGCGATCTACGCAGTGCTCAGATCGGAGTGGCGGCCGGAGCCGCCGGACGTCCAACTTCCGAGCTGACCCGCTCACTCGACGGTGACGGTCTTCGCCAGGTTGCGGGGCTTGTCCACATCGAGGCCCTTGGCCATGGCGATCCGGTATGACAGGAGCTGCAACGGGACCACGGCCGTCACGGTGCACAGAAGGTCGGGGCTGGACGGGACCACGATCACGTGATCGGCCACCTCCGTGGCTTCCGTCGAGTGCCCTTCTTCGGCGACCAACACGATGGTGGCGCCCCGAGCCTTCATCTCCTGCATGTTCGAGAGCGTCTTCGACCGGACGTGGGAGTCGGTGGCCACCCCGATCACGACGACACCCGGCTCGATCAGGGCGATCGGCCCGTGCTTCATCTCACCGGCGGCATAGCCCTCCGCCCGCACGTATGCGATCTCCTTCAGCTTGAGCGCTCCCTCCATGGCCACCGGAAAGTCTCCGGAGCGGCCGAGGAAGAAGAAGTCCCGAACCTCTCTCCACGCAGCAGACATTTCGGCCACCGACGGGGCGAGGTTCAGCGCCGCGGCGACCCGCTCGGGGAGGAGGCGGAGCTCGGCGATCAGCATGCCGATGGAGCCCGGATCCATGGCGCCTCTCACTTGGGCGAGATACAACCCCAACACCTGCATCGCCACCAACTGGGTCGTGAAGGTCTTCGTGGCTGCCACGCCGATCTCGGGGCCGGCCCGCGTGTAGAGCACCGCGTCGGCCTCTCGGGCGAGGGCCGAATCGACCACATTCGTCACGCCGATGACCGTGGAGCCTTGCGCCCTGGCATATCTGATCGCCGCCAATGTGTCGAGGGTCTCGCCGGACTGGCTGATCCCGATGACGAGACTGCGTCCGTCGAGCACCGGATCGCGATACCGGAACTCGGACGCGATGTCGATCTCGACGGGCACCCGAGTCCATCGTTCGATGGCGTACTTGGCCATCATCGCGGCGTGATACGAGGTCCCGCACGCGATGACGAACACCTTGTCGATCATGCGGAGGATCTGCTCGGGAATCTCCAACTCGTGCAGGGTGATCGATCCATCGTCGGCGACCCGACCCCGCAAGGTGTCGGCGATCGCCCGCGGCTGCTCCTCGATCTCCTTTCGCATGAACGTCTCGTAGCCACCTCGCTCCGCGGCGTCGAGATCCCACTCGATCATGCGCTCCTTCCACTCGATCGCCGTGCCGTCCAGGTCGGTGACCAATACCTCGGTCGGCGTCACTTCGACGACTCGATCGTCCTCGATCACCGCCATTCGCCGGGTGTGCTCGAGGAAGGCCGGGATGTCCGAGGCGAGGAAGTTCTCGCCATCGCCCAGACCAACCACCAGGGGGCTGCCGCGTCGTGCCCCCACCACCAGGTCCGGGTCGGTTGACCGCATGACTGCGAGGGCGAGCGCGCCCTCGGCTTCCTTCATGACCTGGCGGACCGCCTCGGCGAGCGGGACATCGCCCCGCTCCTCGATGAGGTGGGCAACCACCTCGGTGTCCGTGTCACTGGTGAACACGTGTCCACCTTCCACCAGCCGTTGCTTGAGCTCCACCCAGTTCTCGATGATGCCGTTGTGCACGACCGAGACCTCGGCCGAACAATCCAGATGTGGATGTGCATTCCCGGTGTTCGGTGCACCGTGCGTGGCCCACCGGGTATGCCCGATGCCCTGGGTGGGGCTCCGATCGACGCCGACCAGCTGATCCTCGAGGTCGGCGATTCGTCCGGCTCGTTTGACCGTGTCGATACGGTCCCCGCGGTTGAGGGCGACTCCGGCCGAGTCGTAGCCGCGGTACTCCAGATGCTCGAGGCCGGGGACGAGGATGTCGAGTGCCGGTCGCGGACCGACATAACCAACGATGCCACACATGAGAGTGTCACTCCTGCGAATCGAGACGCGATGGCGCCTGCTGTCATGGATGACCGGAACCAGGCGTGACCGCACCCGTCATCGAGTGGGTCCACGTCGGTGTGCCTCTGTCACCGGGATCACTCCCGGTCTTTCCTCATCACCGTGACGACTGTGAAGCCGGGGAGGCATCCGCCGAAGGATTCGATCACCTCCCTCCTCGTCACCTGCCGGGTCCGCGCGGGCCCGTCAGGTCTGGCGCTATTCAGGGGTTCCGGATGGGTGTGAGATAGGTGGACCGGCGCGGGTACGGCCGGTTCGCCTCGATCGGATTCGGTGAGACTCCTCTCCGGTCTCGGATCGGGTCCCGCCCTGCCTGGACTCAGGCGGAGGATCCGAGTGCGGCCGAGACCTCGGCTGCGATCAGGTCAGCGTAGCGTCGGGCATCATCCTCCACCACCGATTCGACCATCACCCGAATGAGTGGCTCGGTGCCGGACGGTCGGACCAGCACGCGACCATCCGCACCGAGGTCGTGTTCCGCTCGCTTGACCGCCTCGGCAATCGATTCCGAGTCCCCGAATCCGGCGCGGTCGGCCACCGGCACGTTGACCAGCACCTGGGGATACTCACGCATCGACTCGGCCGCCAACTCCGCCAGCGTCTTGCCCGTGCCGGCCACGATCTCGAGGAGCCGCACCCCCGTCAGCAGCCCGTCACCGGTCCGGCCGCGGTCGGCGAAGATGACGTGTCCGGACTGTTCGCCGCCGAGGACGGCCTTGGCCCGCCGCATCTCCTCGAGGACGTACCGATCCCCGACCTGGGTCACCAGCACCTCGATACCTTGATCCTGCATCGCCCGGCGGAAGCCGAGGTTCGCCATGACGGTCGTCACCACCACGTCGTTCCTGAGCGTCCCACGCCGGTGCCACGCTCGAGCCACGATCGCCATGATCCGGTCGCCGTTGACGACGGCGCCGGATTCGTCGACCGCGATCAGCCGATCGGCATCACCGTCGAACGCCAATCCGATCCTGCCGTCGGCCAGGCTGGCCAGGTGTTCGGGATGCGTGGCGCCACAACCCTCGTTGATGTTCATCCCGGTCGGTTCGGCCGCCATGAGGCCCACATCGGCACCGAGCCGCTCGAAGAGCGCCGGAGCGGTCCGGTACGCGGCGCCGTTGGCACAGTCGAGCATCACCGAGATGCCGTTGAACGTGTAGTCGGCGGCCTCGGCGAGATGCTTCACGTATCGCGCCTCCCCCGTCGAGTCCACGAAACGAGTGCCCACTCCCGCACCGAACGGGATTCGCCGGGGCTCGCGGCCGACGTCGGCCCCGATCGCCTGCTCTTCCCGATCGGTGAGCTTCACACCGCCCGGCCCGAGCAGCTTTATCCCGTTGTCCGGAGCGGGATTGTGCGACGCACTCACGACGGCGCCCATCACCGCTCCGGAGTCGGCGGTCAAGTGGCTGATCGCGCCACTGGGCATGACGCCGACATCGACGGTGTCGATCCCCGCGGAGTGAAAGCCGGCTTGAAGTGCCGAGGAGAGCATCTCACCCGACCGCCTGGTATCCCGACCGACGACGACCGGACCATCGGCACGCAGCCACAGACCGGCGGCCCGACCGAGCGCCAACGCCAGCTCGGGCGTCAGTTCGGTGTTGGCCACACCCCGGACACCGTCGGTCCCGAAGAGACTGGCGGTCCCGAAGAGACTGGCGGTCCCGAAGAGACTGGCGGTCCCGACGAGGCTGGAACCCGGCTCCGCCATGGGGCGATCAGCGCTTGGTGAACTGCGGTGCCCGACGGGCCTTGCGGAGCCCGTACTTCTTGCGTTCCACCACCCGGGCATCACGAGTCAGCATGCCCGCCTGCTTGAGCGTCGAACGAAGGTCCGGCTCGACGTTGACGAGTGCCCGAGCGATCCCCAATCGGAGCGCATCGGATTGGCCCGTCGAGCCGCCCCCCTCCAGCTTCGCCTCGACATCGAAGCGGCCTTGGGTTTGGGTGATCTGCAATGGCTCGAGCACGCGCATGCGGACGGCCATGCTCGGAAAGTAGCGCTCCAGCGGCCGGCCATTCAGGGTGATCTGACCACTCCCGTCGCGGAGTCGGACCCGTGCGGTCGAGGCCTTACGACGGCCGGTTGCCTGCGTCAGTGGCTTGGACATCAGACCTCCACCTTCTTGATGTCGAATGACAGTGGTTCGGGCGATTGCGCCTGGTGCGGATGCTCGGGACCGGCGTAAACCCTCAGCTTGCGGCCCATGCTCCGCCCCAGCCGGTTCTTCGGCAGCATGCCTTTGACCGCCCGCTCGACGATGGCCTCGGGGCGCCTGCCCTGCAGGGCCTCGAATGTCTCCGCCGAGAGCCCACCCGGATAACCCGAGTGGCGGTAGTAGATCTTCTCCTGGCTCTTCCCGGAGGTGACGGCCACCTTCTCGGCATTGACGACGACGACGAAGTCACCCACATCGACGTGAGGAGCGAAGATCGGCTTGTGCTTCCCCCGAAGGATCTGGGCGACCTCCGAGGCCAGGCGGCCGAGCGGGAGATCGGCTGCATCGACAACCCACCAGCGGCGAGTCACGTCCGCCGCTTTGGGCGAGTAGGTCTTCTGCGATCGATTGGTGCTCATCGTGAATCCAATGGGGTCGGGCGGGTATGACGCTGTCGGGAACGAATCCCTGGTCGTTCCTCTGCTCGCTACAACAGCACGATCTGGACCCGGGACATCATGATCATCGAGGTTTCGTGACCTCCGGGTCTCCGTGATGTCCGGCTCGCCGGGGCGCGTGTGCAGTCCGGCACGCAGGTGCATCTCAGGAACCGTCAGATGATACGGGTTCGTACCGCAACTCGCCAATCGGAGCGGGGATCTCGACGACGACGGTGGTCCCGACGCCGACGGCGCTGTCGATCGTCATCTCACCGCCATGGGCGTGCGCCATCTCGTGAACCAACGGCAGGCCGAGACCGGTTCCGACCACCGACGTCGCGCCCGGCACCTGGCCGAACCGCTGCATCGCGCCCTCGACGTCGGACGAACTCATTCCGATACCGGTGTCGGTGACCGTCATCCGGAACACCGAATCTTCCACAACCGCCGCCACGTTCACCGAGCCCCCCTCGGGCGTGAATTTGATTGCATTGGCAACGAGGTTGATCAGGATCTGCCGGATTCGACGCTCATCCGCCCGGACTCGGATGTTCGGTTGGATCGTCGCCGTGAGTTCCACCCCGCCGACCTCCGCCCTCTCGGACAGCATCGCCAGGACCCCGGCGACCACCGGTCCCACGTCGAACTCGGATGGAGCCAGATCCAGATGTCCGGCCTCGGCCCGGGCGAGGTCGAGAAGATCGTTGATCAGGTCGAGGAGGTGGGCGGCGCTCTGTTCGATGACCGTGGCGTACTCGGTCACATCGGATGAGTCCGCACGGTGACCGACCGGGTTCGCCAGCAGCCCGGCGTACCCCGCGATGGCGGTGAGTGGAGTCCGGAGCTCATGACTGACATCCGCGAGGAAGGCCGACTTCGCCTCGCTCGCCGCCGTCGCCCGCTGTTCGGCCGCCCGCCGCTCGGAGACCTCGCGCAGCAGACTCTCCGTCCGCTCCGCCACGCGGGTCTCCATCTCGGCGTGACTCATCCGCAACGCCGTGGCCGTGTCGTCGACTTCGTGGAACACCGATGCCGGCACGCTCATCGGTGACTTCCCTCTCACGGTCTCGCGAGCGGCCTCGGCGAGTTCGGCGAGCGGACGGCTGATTCCCCTGGCGAGCAGGAGCCCGACCAGAGATGCCGCCACCGCGAAGAGAAAGGCGAGCCGCCGGTTGGTGCGGTTCGCCTCTGTCAGCTCCCCGAGGTAGTCGGCGGTCGGCGCCTGCACGGAGATGAGCCAACCGAGGGGTGGGTCGTCGATGGAGGCGAAGGCCGCATGGTGGGCGACCCCCTCGGCCTCGTACACGGCGTGATCGGTCTCCTCGGCACGGGTGTAGGCATCCAGCGCGAGACGAGCGGCGGGCTCGGACAGTTCATCGAGACGCCGGAATCGCGGCTCACCCGACGACACCTCCACCACCGACTCACTCGGGTGCGCAATGACCGAGAAATCCTCGGTCACGATGACCGCCGAGGCGTTGACGGTGGTCCGAACGTCGTCGAGGAACCCGTCGATGTCGTGGAGCCGGACGTCGACGCCCACCACTCCAGCCGAAGTCGGCTCGCCCGAGTCGAACGTGCGCGAGACGGTGATCCCGGGCGCCTGCGACGTGAAGAACACGTAGGGCTCGGTCCAACGGACGGCGTCCGGGACTGCGGCCTGATACCAGGGCCGGGTCCTCGGGTCGAAGGTGTCGCCCGGATCGAGCATCGCTTCGCTCGGTTCACCGGCCGCCGACCACCACTCGAGCTCGGTGGTGCGAACCGGTCGCGTGGAGGTCTTCTTGAGCCGGTAGGCGGCTCCGACCCGAGATTCGTCCCGCGACAGGTAGAAGAACGAACCGTCGTCGAGACCAAAGAAGATCCCATCCACCTGATCGACGGTCTCGAGCACCCCGATCATGTACTGCCTGGTCTCGTCCGGGCGGTCGAACCCGATCGAGCCGTTGGACAGGAGCTCAGCCGCGACGTCCGCCACCCGTTCCGGTGGGTCGAGGAACGCCGACACCAAACCCGCCGCCGCCCGGGCATCGCCGCGCAAACTGGCTTCGACCTGCCGATCGACTGCGCGTTCGGTCAAGACCTCGTGGATGCCGATCAACACCGCCGTCGATGCCAGCACCATCGCCGCCATCGAGCCGATGAGCACCGCGCGTAGAGACCATCGTTTGCCCCGGATAGTCGGCTCCCTCCCGCCGGTGAACACGGTACCAGCCACCGCCGGGCCGCTCCACCGTCGAATCGACCGAGTTACCCCACGACGGGCGTAGCCTTGCGCCGATGTCACTGGACTCCATGCCACCGGGCCCCACCGAACCGGGCACCGGCCACGTCCCGCCTCGACGCCGGCGTCCCTTTCGCAGATTCGTGGTGTTCGTCGGGTGGGTGGTCATCGTGGTCGCCGTCATCGCCATCATCGGGGTCGCGTACGTCGAGACCCGCCTCGAACGGATCGGACCCATCCCCGACTCCGCCTCAAACGTGTACCTGATCGTCGGCAGCGACACTCGCGAGGGCCTCCCCGATGATTTGGAGGGGAGGTTCGGGAGCTTTGCCGGGGAACGCGCCGACGTGGTGATCCTCGCCCACCCCGACGGGTCGGAGCTTCGACTTCTCAGTCTCCCCCGTGATCTCAAGGTGCAGATCCCGGGCCGGGGCACCGACAAGATCAATGCCGCCTATGCCTACGGCGGCCTCGACCTTCTCGCCCAGACGGTCTCGACCAACTTCGGCGTCCCGATCGGACACGCGGTGCGCGTGGACTTCGGCGGATTCGCGTCCATCGTCGACGCCGTCGGCGGTGTCGAACTCGAATTCGACCTCCCGACCCGAGACACCAAATCCGGTCTCCTGGTCGAGGACGGTGGCCGCCAGACCGTCGATGGCGCCACCGCCCTCGGGTATGTCCGCTCGCGCAGCACCGAGGTGTTGGATGGAGGCACGTGGCGTTCGCTCGGTGGGAACGACATCGACAGAACCGCCCGCCAGCGCGAAGTGCTCGAGGGGATTGTCGATGCCGCTCGCGATCCACGGTCACTGGTTCGTTGGCCGGCGATCGTGGCCGCCTCCGCCGCCGCCCTGGCGGTCGACGACGACACCCACTCGTGGGACCTCGCCCTGTTCGGGCTGCGCCTGGCGTTTGCCTCCGAGCGCACGTCTGCCAGCCTCCCGGTGGTGGGTTCCACCGAAGGCGGCGTGTCCTACGTCGTCGCCGATGGTGCTGCGGCCGACGGTGCGCTGGCCGAGTTCATGAGCTGATTCCCGGCGAGGTTCCGTACTCGACGTCCCACAGCACCAGGCCGTGTGGGGGGGCGATCTGAGGTGCGGCGGAGCGGTCGAGAGCGGCGATGATGTCGGGGACCGTGCCGGGGTCGGTTCTCCCCGCGCCGGCGGACACCGACAACCCCACGAGCGATCGCACCATCTGGTGACAGAACGCCTTGGCGCTGATGCTGAGTATCACGTCGTCGCGCCGCTTCCAAGCGGCCGACGTGACGGTCCTCGTGGTGGTCGCTCCCTCCCGCCGCCTGCAAAAGGAGGCGAAGTCGTGCTCACCGACGACGTGGGACATCGCCACATTCATGCGGTCGATGTCGAGCGGCCGGCCCACGTGCCACGTCGTGTGGCGGCGGAGTGGATCCGGGTGTGGCCCGTCGTCCACGTGATACCGGTACGTCCGCGATCTCGCCGAGAATCGCGCATCGAATTCGCGGTCCGCAACGACGCAGGCGACGCCCACGATCTCGCCACCCGACATCCCGGTGACGGCGCGCGTGACGGCGTCGAGGTCGAACGAGGCGCCGGTCCGGAAGCTGAGGACCTGCCGCCGGGCATGGACCCCGGCATCGGTCCGGCCGGCTCCGGTCGTCTCAACGGGCTCGCCGATCACCGCGGCCAGCGCCGCTTCGATCTCCCCTTGCACGGTTCGCACCGAGCGTTGCCGAGCGAACCCGTGAAAGCGAGTGCCGTCGTACGCGACGTCGAGGCGATACGTCGACACCGACCGTTCAGCCGTCCGCCGGAATCACGAGAACAGGTTGCCGATGGCTTCGAAGCCGCCGGAGATCCCCGTGAAGGTGGCACCGAGCAGCAGTTCGAGCACCAGCAACAGGGCGGCGCCGGTCAGCACCGACAGGCCGGCGTTCCTTCGGGATTGCGAAAGCGCGATCTCGGTCCCGACGACCGCGGCCGCCAGGTACCAGAGATACCCGATGAACTGGGGCAGCGGGCCGGCGGCCGCCAAGAGGTTGGGGAGATAGGCCAAACCCTGGAGACGGATGACCGTCTGCCAGTCACCGGATCCTTCGAACAGGCGCGTACCGGCGAACCAACTGGCCGCCCCGAGCAGGATCCACGATGCGAGCCCCAGGATGACCGTGGGCAGGAGCCCGGCGAGCAGCCCCAGTGCGCTTCCGCCGATCAGGCCGGAGATCACGACGACCGCGGCGATGACCGCGATGACCAGCATGGCGGCGTCGGCGGTCGCCGCACTCTCGAACAGCCAGTCGGTGTAGGGCTTTCGATCGAAGAGCGCGGCTCGGAATGCGCGATTGAAGAGGCCGTTCATCGGCCGGTCACGGTACCACCGCCGACGGCGATCGCCGGGGGCCCGGTCCGCGTGGGTCACCGCCGGCCGGCGACTGCTCGCAGCGCCTTGCCGGTCGGCCGGGCAATCGACGCCTGCATCCGCAACGCTCGCTCGACCGGAACCCAGGCCGCCCGCGCCTCTCCGGATTGGGGCTGTAGCCGACGACGGTCGGTGAGGAACAGGTACCGCATGTCGAAGTGCAGATGGGTGGGCGCGCCACCGCGTTCGGGAAAGCGATGGATGTCGACATCCAGCAACCCGTCGCTCTCCAAGTCCTCCAGTCCCAACTCCTCGGCGACTTCTCGCCGGGCGGCCGCCTCCACGGTTGGATCACCTGGCTCGATGTGACCTCCGGGCTGCAACCAGCGGCCGATGACCGGATGATCGACGAGCGCTACGAACCGGCCGGCCCGATCGACCACGAACGCACTCGCGGTCAGATGCCCCGGTTCGTAGATCGTCCGCTGCCACGCCTCGGGAACGGTCGAAACCAGCTTCCGGACCCCGGCGACGGTCTCCGGCTCGTCGAACCTCGCCGCATAGCGGTCCAAGAGCTCGCAGACGTCGGAGACGTTCACCGACGGCGGAGACGGACGCCGGTCACCGCGTGATCGGCACCCTTCTCGATCACGAGGGTGGCCCGTTCACGAGTCGGCATGATGTTTCGCTTCAGGTTCTCGAGGTTGACCTCGGTCCAGATCCTCCGAGCCTCCCGCTCCGCCTCGGGGTCCGTCAGATCCGCATACTTGCGGAAGTAGGCGTCCGGCTCACGGAACGCGGTGTCGCGAAGCGTGAGGAACCGGTCGACATACCACCGCTCGATGTCGTTCGGCTCGGCGTCGACGTAGATCGAGAAGTCGAAGAAGTCGGACACATAGGTGCCGGAGCCGCCGCCCTGCAGCACGTTCAAACCCTCGACGATGACCAGATCGGGACTCTTGATCACCCGGGTCTCGCCGGGAAGGACGTCGTACTGGAGGTGGGAATACACCGGCACGTCGAGTTCGGGGATGCCGGCCTTGACCTGTGCCACGAACTCGAGCAGACGCCGACGATCGTACGACTCGGGGAAACCCTTGCGCTCCATCAGACCCTGTCCGAGGAGTTCGGCATTCGGACGCAGGAAGCCATCGGTGGTGACCAGATCCACTCGCGGATGATCGGGCCACCGCGACAGCAGCTCCTGAAGGATGCGGGCGATCGTGGACTTCCCGACCGCGACGCTTCCGGCGATGCCGATCACGTACGGTACGGGCGTGGTCGGCTTGCCGAGGAAGGTGTCGGTCACGCTGAAGAGCTGATGGGAGGCCCGGACATACAGGTTCAGCAATCTGGACAGTGGCAGATAGACCTGCTCCACCTCGGCCACCGACAGCTCGACGTTGATGCCGCGAATGCGGTCGACGTCGCGCTCGGTGAGGGTCATCGGCGTCGACGCCCGCAGTGCCGACCACTCGGACCGGGTGAAGTGAAGAAATGGTGAGGGATCGTTCATGCCGTCCTCACCGATGGGTGCGAGCGCTCAGACCAGCTCGATCAGCGCCATCTCGGCGCCGTCTCCTCGCCGGGGGCCGAGCTTGACGATCCGGGTATAGCCACCTGGGCGATCGGCGTACCGGGGTGCCACGTCGTCGAACAGCTTCGTCACGACCGCGTTCTGGGTGATCGTCCTCAGCACCGTACGGCGGGCGGTGAGGTCACCACGCTTGCCCTTCGTGATCATCTTCTCAGCCAGCGGACGAACCGCCTTCGCCCGAGCGAGCGTCGTCTCGATCCGCTCGTGCTCGATCAGTTGTGCAGTGAGGGTCGCCAGCATGTGGGCCTCGTGCTGAGGCGAACCACCGAGGCGCGGGCCCTTTCGTGGGCGTGGCATCAGGCGCCGCCACCGTCGGCCAGACTCAACCCCAGCTCGTCCAGCTTGGCCGTCACCTCTTCGAGGCTCTTCTGCCCGAAGTTGGTGATGTTGAGGAGATCGTCGGCAGTCCGCTGAACCAGCTCGCCGACGGTCTTGATCTGCGCCCGTCGCAAGCAGTTGCGGGGACGCTCCGACAGATCCAACGCCTCGATCGGAAGGTCGAGGTCGGGCGAGCCCAGGCTCTCGTCCTCCCGCTCGCCGAGCTCGAGACCGACGCCCTCGCCCATGTCGGCGAACAGCGCCATCAATTCGCGCAGCGTCTTCCCGGCGGAGCTGATCGCCTCGGCCGGCGACACCGCCCCGTTGGTCTCGACGTCCAGGACCAGCTTGTCGAAGTTGGTCATCTGCCCGACCTGGGTGTTCTCGACCGTGTACGCGACCTTGCGGACCGGAGAGAAGATGGAGTCGATCGGAATCGTCCCGATCGCACCGGTGCCCTTGTTGGAGTCTGCCGACCGGTAGCCGACCCCTGATGCGACCGTCAGCTCCATCTCGAGCCGGCCGCCCGATGACAGGGTGGCGAGATGGAGATCGGGGTTCACGATCTCCACGCCGGCCGGCACCTTGAGATCACCTGCCGTGACCTCACCGGCGCCCTTGGCGGACAGGTACAACGTCTGCTCGTCATGGCCGTCGAGCTTCACCACGATGTTCTTGACGTTGAGAATGATGTCGACGACATCTTCGACGACGCCGGGAACCGTGGAGAACTCATGCTGGATTCCCTCGACCTGGATCGAGGTCACGGCTGCTCCCGGAACCCGCGACAGCAGGGTTCGACGCAGCGTATTGCCGAGCGTGTAGCCAAAACCCGGCTCCAGCGGGTCGGCGTAGAAGACCGACCGGTTCTCGGCGATGTTCTTCTCTTCGATCTGGGGACGTTGGACGATGAGCACGGTGGTTCAACCTCGGCTGGAGTGAGTGGTCACTTGGAGTAGAGCTCGACGATGAGCTGTTCGTTGATGGGTGTGTCGATCTGATGTCGGGACGGAAGATCCGTCACGCTGATGCGGCGCTCGGCGTGATCGACCGACAACCAATCGGGGACGGGACGGGACAGGGTGTCGACGGCGTGTTGGATGACGATCAGGTCGCGAGACCGCTCCTTCACCGACACGACGTCACTCTGCCGAACGCGGAACGACGGCACGTCGACCTTCTTCCCGTTGACCTGGAAGTGGCCGTGATTCACCAGCTGGCGAGCCTGCGGCCGTGTCTCCGCCAAGCCCGAACGCCAGACGACGTTGTCGAGCCGTGACTCGAGGAGTCGCAGGAGGTTTTCACCGGTGATCCCGGGCTGCCGGTTGGCCAGTTCGTAATACCGGCGGAACTGCCGCTCGAGCACTCCGTACATCGTCCGCAGCTTCTGCTTCTCTCGGAGCTGGACCAGGTAGTCGGACTCACGAATCCGGCCGCGACCGTGCTGGCCGGGCGGGTAGGGGCGGCGGTCGACGGGGCACTTCTTCGACTGGCACAACGGCGTTCTCGCACGCCGGCACGCCTTGTGACGAGGACCGGTGTATCTCGCCATCTCAGCCCCTCCGCCGCTTCTTCGGGCGGCATCCGTTGTGGGGAATCGGGGTCACGTCCTTGATGCCGGTGATCTCGAGACCCATGTTCTGAAGGGTCCGCACCGCGGTATCCCGGCCGGACCCGGTGCCGCTGACGATTACGTCCAGCTTGCGAACCCCGTGCTCTCCGGCCTGTCGTCCCGCCTCCTCGGCGGCAACCTGGGCGGCGTATGGGGTGGATTTGCGGCTGCCCTTGAACCCCACCGATCCACCGGAAGTCCAGACGATCGTGTTCCCGGCCAGGTCGGTGATGTTGATGATCGTGTTGTTGAAGCTCGCCTTGATGTGCGCCTGTCCGTGGGCGATGTTCTTCCGTTCCCGCCGACGGACGCGCTTCTGACTCTGTTGCCGACTTGTCATGGCATGTCTCCCGCTACTTCTTCACGGCCTTCTTCTTGCCGGCGATGGCCACACGCTTGCCCTTGCGTGAACGCGCATTCGTATGCGTGCGCTGGCCCCGAACCGGCAAGCCGCGCCGATGGCGGATGCCCTGATACGAACCGATTTCGATCTTGCGGCGGATGTTCTGCTGGACCTCGCGGCGCAGATCGCCTTCGACCCGGTACTGCTGGTCGATGAAGCGTCGGATACGTGCCGCCTCGTCGTCGGTCAGGTCCCGAACCCGGGTGTCGGGGTCGATGTCGACCGAGTGACAGATCTGCTGGGCTCGTGTGAGCCCGACTCCGTAGATATAGGTGAGTGCGATCTCGAGCCGCTTGTCACGGGGCAGATCGACCCCTGCGATACGTGCCATTCAGTTCACCCCTGCCGTTGCTTGTGACGTGGGTTGGAGCAGATCACCCAGACGCGACCACGGCGCCGAATGATGCGGCATTTCTCGCACATCTTCTTGGTGGAAGGACGCACCTTCATGCTGTGTCTCCATCTCGGTCGGCATCGCCCACCTGGGTGTGCGATCCGGCCGCCGCCATCGTCTCGTCTGTCTTCTCCGCCCGGCTCGGCCGGGACGGACGCTCTCTCGGTACTCCGGAACGGCCCGGCGGTAGGCATGGGACCCTCACCGACACACGCGTACCCGACACGACGAGCGGTCGGAGACGTGGAGATCGGCAGGCCCCGGGTGCCTCGCTTGCGCCTCGTGACCACGCCAGAGACGCGGTTGTGGACGCGAACGACCGGAGACCGGACGGGCATTCTATGCCATCTGTTCCGAACGGGCAAAACCGGGGTGCGGGACGTTCCCGGGCCGGCATTCGTTCACAATGACGTCACACAATCGACGCCCAGCGGGTATCTTGAACGACGGAAGGGACGAAGCGGGGGCGGCCCGCCGACCACACAACGTAAGAGCAGCCCTGCTGAGTGGGATGTACGAGGGAGACGATGGCTGGGCAACATGGGCAGATCGGCCCGTGGATCGTGGACGGTGCCAGCAGCGCCGACCAATCCCGGGCGGTCACAGGGAACGGGAGTAAGGGAAGCGACGGAAACGCCGCGCCTGCCGCGGGCAATGGGCGTTTCGGGAGCGACGGGAGTCACGCAGCAGCCGTTGAGCCGCGTCAGTCGAGCCGTGCCAAGGGGGCCGAGCCCAATTCGGCCGATGCACCGCTTCGAATTGCCATCGACCGAGCCGAGAACACCGTGGAGATCGACCTCTCGGCTGCCGAGGCGGCGGCCCATGAGGGCGCCTGGTACCCGTCTTCGGACTCGACGGACGCCTATCTCATGGTCAAGCGAGTGCTCGACGTCGCCATCGCCGCCACCAGCCTCCTGCTGCTGCTCCCCGCGCTGATCGCCATCGCAGTCGCCATCCGCCTCGACAGCCCCGGACCGGTGATCTTCCGCCAGGAACGTTTCGGCGGACGGCGCATGGCGAGGAACGGCGTGGCCGGCTGGGCGGTCCGTCCATTCGAGTTCTACAAGTTCCGCACCATGCGAGCCGACTCGGACGACTCCGTCCACCGCGAGTACATGGCGGCGTTCATCTCGGGTGATGAGTCGACGCTGGATTCCAACGAGGCGCGAGCTCAGGACTCCTACAAGCTGGTCGGCGATGACCGCATCACCAGGGTCGGCCGCGTGCTTCGCAGCACGAGCCTCGATGAGCTTCCCCAACTCTGGAACGTCATCAAGGGCGACATGAGCCTCGTCGGTCCTCGCCCATCGCTCCGATACGAGGTGGAGCGCTACCGAGCGGACCATCTCGAACGACTGGCCTGCCTGGCCGGAATCACCGGACTCTGGCAGGTGAGTGGCCGATCCGCGATCGGATTCGAGGAGATGGTCGAACTCGACATCGATTACGCCAGGTCACCGAGCCTGTCGACCGATCTCGGCATCCTCTTCCGCACCATTCCAGTCGTACTGAGCCGGAAGGGGGCAGGCTGATGGAACGAATCCGAGTCGGTGCGATCGGTTGTGGGTACTGGGGGCCCAACCTGATCCGCAACCTGGTCGACCTTCCCGCAACCACCCTGACGGCGATCGCCGATCTCGACGAGACGCGGCTGGAGCACCTGCACCTCCGCTACCCACAGATCGACCACCGCACCCGGGACTACACGGACCTCTTCGAACTGGACCTCGACGCCGTGGTGGTCTCCACACCGCCGGAGACGCATCACCGCATCGTCGGTGACTGCTTGCGGGCCGGCCTCCACGTGATGGTCGAGAAGCCGATGACCGTGGGCAACGAGCAGGCGGCCGATCTCGTCGAGCTCGCCGCCGCCCGCGAGCGGACGCTGATGGTTGGCCATACCTTCGAGTACAACCCCGCCGTCCGGGCACTGAAGGCGATGATCGACGGCGGCGAGGTCGGAACCATCCGGTACATCGATGCCGTGCGCGTCGGGCTCGGGCTCTTCCATCCGACGCTCAACGTCGTATGGGATCTGGCACCTCACGACATCTCGATCCTCATCTATCTGCTCGGAGAGGCACCGGCCACCGTGGCAACCCGGGGAATGGCGTGTCTTCGTGACGACCTCGAGGATGTCGCGTACATGTCGCTGACATTCCCGAGCGGCATCACCGCTCACACCCGTATGAGCTGGTTGGATCCGCGCAAGACGCGAACCACCACAGTGGTCGGATCGAAGAAGATGGTCGTCTACGACGATGTCGCTCCCCATGAGAAACTCCGGGTGTACGACAAGCGCGTCGACGCCATTCGGCGGACCGACACCTTCGGCGAGTTCCAGTACGCCTACCACTATGGGAGCGTGACCATCCCCCACATCCACTTCGAGGAGCCACTCCGGCTCGAGCTCGAGCACTTCGCCGAGTCGGTGCTGACCGGCCAGTCCCCACTCAGCGATGGAGTGAGCGGTGCCCGGGTGGTGAGTGTGATCGAGGCTGCGCAACAATCGCTGCGGAACGGCGGTACAGCCGTCGAGATCGAGTACGTCGACGTCGACCAGGCAAGCCGGCACCACCGAGAGAGCGCCTGACGTGGCAGTGGAACCGCCTTCCGAGGGGTCGCACGCGACGCGACCGCCAGGCGCCGTCGATTCAGGCGCCGTCGATTCAGGCGCCGTCGACTCAGGCGCCGTCGATTCAGAAGGCGCCCTCGACACGGAGAACGCCCTCGATGCCGAGGGCCGCCGAGTGGGGCAGACCGTCTCGACCGTCGATGCCACCGAGCCGAAGATCTCCATCGACCTTCGCGAGGACGAACGATCCATACCCTTCGTCGACATGGCGGCCGTTCACGAGTCGATCGAAGCCGAGCTCCAACGGGCCGTCCAGTCGGTGATCGCCAACGGCGACTTCATTCTCGGAGGGGCGGTCCGTGCCTTCGAAGGCCAGTTCGCCGAGTACATCGGCACCGCCCACGCCATCGGCGTGGATTCCGGATTCTCGGCGTTGGAGCTCTTGCTGCGGGCCCACGGTATCGGCAAGGGTGACGAAGTCATCACCGTGGCCAATACCTTTTTCGCCACGGCGATGGCGATCCGGGCAGCGGGCGCCACTCCGGTGCTCGTCGACATCGACCCGGCCACGCACCTCATCGAGCCGTCCGCGGTCGAAGGCGCCATCTCGGCGCGAACGCGCGCCATCATGCCGGTCCACCTGTATGGCAGAGTCGCCGACATGGTGTCGCTGCGCCGCATCGCCGACCGGTACGGCCTGGTGCTGATCGAGGATGCCGCCCAAGCCCACGGTGCCGGACCGACCGACGCCCGAGCGGGCGCGCTGGGCGACGGGGCGGCCTTCAGCTTCTATCCCAGCAAGAACCTGGGTGCGCTGGGCGATGGCGGCATGGTGACGGTCTCCGACCCCGACGTGGCGGACCGCATCCGTCTCCTCCGCAATCTCGGCTCCGCCGAGAAATACATCCATGAACAGGCCGGGTTCAACCGGCGCCTGGACACCCTCCACGCAGCCGCGCTGTCGATCAAACTTCCCCGTCTCGACTCCGAGAACGCAATGCGGCGCGCCACCGCCCGGCTGTACGGCGAGTTGCTCGCAGACCTTCCGATCGCCTTGCCCGAGTTCGACCAGCACCATGTGTTCCACCTGTACGTCATCGAAACCGATCGACGGGACGCGCTCGCCGACCACCTCCGCAGGAATGGCATTGCATCCGGGATCCACTATCCGGTGCCGATCCACCTGCAACCGGCGTTCTCCGACCTTCGCTGGCGAGCGGGAGACTTTCCGCGCTCAGAACGTGCCGCAGGACGCATACTGTCCCTACCGATGTTCCCGAGGATGAAGCAGCGGGACACCGAGCGGGTGGCGGAGGCCATTCGCCGGTTCTTCAACTGAGTCGGTCCACGAGACCCGAGGTCGGCCATGCACTTTCGTCACTATCTCGATCTGATTCGCAAGCGGTGGTGGGTGGTGGCGGTCGTCTTTGCACTGGCGACCATCACCACGGCGGCACTCGTGCTCCAGCAACCCTGGGTGTACGAGTCGGAAGGGACGTTCATCGTCAAGCCGCGCACCGTCGACGCCAACGACGCGGTGCGCGCCACCGAGACGCTGGTCCGTGGGCCCGAGATCAGCGCCACGTTCGCATATGTGGCCGGTAGCGAGCGGGTAGAGGCCGAGGCGAAGGAGCGGCTGCCCGAGGACATCGACACGAAAGGTCTGACCATCTCATCCGATGTCGTGACCGGCCGGAACGCCATCTCGGTGTCCGTGCGGGGAGGCGATCCCGACGCAGTTCATGCGCTCGCCGTCGCCGTATCGGAGGAGACGGTGGAGGCGGTGGCCGAACTCAACGACAGCTTCGACCTCGATCCGCTCGATGCGCCGCGGCTGCCACGCCGCCCGGTCGCCCCCAACAAGACCTTGACGATCGCCCTGGGCACCATCCTGGGGCTGTTGGCCGGCGTCGGGGTCGCAGTCGGTCTCGAGTATCTGGGCGAGATGAGCCTGCCCGGCCGGCCGTTCAACATCGTCGACGAATCGCTCGATGTGTTCAACGACAAGTACTTCAACCTCCGATTCCGTGAGGAGATCAGCCGGGCCCGACATGGTCACGGTGGCTTCTCGGTCGGAGTCATGAAGGTCTTGGTCGACGGAGCCGAGCGGACCCCCAAGAATGCGCTCCGCCATGCCGCATCCCTGGTTCGCTCCGACCTGCGCGAAGAAGACATCCTCGCCTCTCTCGGCGACGACAACTTGGCGGTGATGATGCCCGACATGCCGGTCGAGCGAGCCGAGGCTCTCATGGCGCGCTGGGAGTCTTCGGTGGCGGCCCAACCATTGTCGCTGGGTGATGGAAGCTCCACTCCGCTCCAGACCGTGGTCGGCGTGGCCGAGTACGACGGGCGCGACGATGTTCCCGCCGACCTGGGTGATCAGGTGACCCAACTCCTGTGAGGGGTGCCGGGGGCGACGACACGGTGAGCCGGGCCGCACCCCAGGCGGCTGACCGACGCGACGCCGACATGGTCGAGGTGGCCAAAGGCACCGGCGTGACCGCGGCCGCGTCGATGTTCGAGTACGCCAGCCGATTCATCATTGCCTTCCTGCTCACCCGAGCGCTGGGCGTCGACCAGTACGGGCTGTACACGGTCGCCATCAGTGTGGCGGCGATCTTCACGGGATTCGCCACATTCGGCCTCGACGATGCACTGGTTCGCTACGTTTCGATTCAGTCCGGGCGACAGGACCGGAAAGGGGTGGCCGGAACGCTCCAGATCGCCCTCGGGTTGCCACTGGTGTTCGGGTTGAGCCTCGGACTGGCGATGTTCTTCTCGGCGGAGATCATTGCCGTACAGGTCTTCGACGAGCCGCGCCTCAGCGAACCGCTCCAGGTGATGGCGGCCGTCGTGCCGATCCTGTCGTTCTCGAACGTGCTGCTGGGTGCCACCCGCGGATTTCGGCGGATGGACTACGCGGCCCTGGCCGAGAACGTCATCCAAACCATCATCCGTTTGGGCCTTCTGGCGGCGTTGTCGATCGTCGGGTTCGACGTCATCACCGCCATCATCGTGTTCGGCATCGCCGACCTCGGTGCTGCGGTCACCATGATTGTGCTGTTGCAGCGGCTCTTTCCGCTCCGGGCGGTGGTCGGAGGGGACGTCCGCCGGGAGAGTCGTGAGATCATCGGCTTCGCCATTCCCATGTGGCTCTCCGGCCTGCTGACCCAATTCCGGAAGAACATCCAAGACGTCATCCTGGCGTTCTTCGGGGTCATCGCCGAGGTCGGCATCTTCGCGCTGGCGTCCCGCGTCAACGTCGTCGGGCGGGTCTTCTATCGATCGGTGGTGGTGGCCGTGAAGCCGTTGCTCGCGCAAGGCCACGATCAAGGCGATCGGGATCGTCTCGGTCAGATCTATCGCATGGCCACCCGATGGCTCGTTGCCCTCAACCTCCCCTTCTTCCTTGCGATGGTGTTGTACCCGGAGGCGATCCTGTCGGTATTCGGTCGCGAGTTCGCAGCCGGTGCCGCGGCGTTGAGCGTGCTGGCGTGGGGAGAATTGATCAACGCCGCCACCGGGGTGTGCGGTTCGATGATCGACATGGGCGGCTATACGCGTGTGAAGCTGTTCAACTCCGTCATGCTGCTGGTCTTCCTGCTCAGCTCGAGCCTCGTGTTGATCCCGCGCTTCGGGGTGCTGGGGGCGGCCTTCGCCTCACTCTTCTCCGTCACCGCCATCAACCTCATTCGCATCTCCCAGGTCTGGTTCATCGACCGCTTGCAACCTTTCGATGTGAGCCTGTGGAAACCCTTGGTCGCGGCGATCGCCGGCTACGCGGCCGGCGTGGGACTCGACCGGGCAGTCCCGCACGGCGCAGACCTGGCGACATCGTTCTGGCAGGGAGCGATCGTGACATCGGTGTATGCAGCCCTTCTGACGAGTTTCGGCATCGACAACGAAGATCGGCGCCTCCTCGGCAAGATCGGCCGGCGGCTCAGCCGCCGCACCAGACCGACCGGTGGCCGCGCATGAGCACCGGCCCCGTCTACGTCGCCGGCCTCGACCGGAGCGGCAAGACCACCATGAGCCGGTTCTTGGCCAGCCTTCCGGGACTCGCCATTCCCGGTGTGGGGTCCAACATGTGGCGCTTGTTCTCCGGGCGGTTCGGAGACCTCGCCGTGCCCGACAACCTCGATGCGTGCCTCGCAGCGATGTTGGAGTACAAGCACGTCCGATACCTGGAACCGGACGAAGCGGAGATTCGAAAGCGCTTCGCCGAGGGACCCGCCACCTACGCCTCGCTCTTCGCAGCATTCCTCGAGCAGTACGCCATCCGGGAGGGCAAGCCTCGCTGGGGTGCTCAGTCGGGACTCGTCGAGCAGTACGCCACTTCGATGTTCGACGCGTATCCGGGTCTCCGAATCGTGCACATGGTTCGGGATCCACGCGACCGATTCCACGCGTCGATCACCCGATTCCCCGATGCCAGGGGCAGGGCGGGCGGTGCGGCCGGTCGATGGCGCTTCTCGACCACCCACGCCGAACGACATCTCCGTCGATTCCCCGAGGCATACGTCGTCATCCGGTTCGAGGACCTCGTCTCAGACACCGAGCGCACATTGCGTCGCGTGTGCGCCTTCGTCAACGAACCCTTCTCCTCCGAATTGCTCGACGTCGCGGCTGGCGAGGACCCCGCTTCGACCGGCGCCGGGGGCCTCGACCCCGCTCATATCGGCCGCTTCCGGGACGACGTGCCGAGCGAGGAGATCGCCTTCATCGAGCTGATGTGCGGGCCGATGATGCGACGTTGGGGCTACCGAGCCGATCATTCGCTGCCACGGGAGATCCGCAATCCCCGTTTCTGGGCGGCAACCGTGCCCGACCAGACCGCCCGCATGACCGCTTGGCTCGCTCAGGAGAATCTGCAGACGCGCCTCCCCCGGTACTTCGGGCGGACACCGGGGTCCAAGATGATCGTCGGGCCAGAGTGGAAACCGCGAGCGAGATGAGCGGGCAGGCATCCGCCGGTTCGGTGTTCATCACCGGGTTGTCGAGCACGGGCAAGACCGAGCTCCGGCGGTCGCTCGACCGATCCGGAGCGATCGTGTTCACCCGCAAGTCCTACCTGTGGCGAAGCCACTGCCATGCTCACGGAGATCTGGACGAACCCGGTGCTCGAAGCCGCCTGCTCGCCGCGGTCTCGGCCGCGGCGGAGGGTTCCCTCCTGCCGGCAGACACTCCACTCGAACAGGTGATCGGGTGGGACTCCGATGACCCCGACACCGACTACCACCGCGTGTTCGCCCGCATCCATCGACACGCCGCCAACCGGCGTGGCTTCGATCGCTGGGGTCTGCAGGAAGACGCGATCGAGCGATGGGCGGAGGAGATCCTCGACTCCCTGCCCGATGCCCACATCATCCACATGATCCGACATCCGGTCGATCGGCTGGGCCGGGTCCGACCATCCCGAGTGCACACGATCGAGCGCGAACGCCGGCGCTGGCGGACGTCGGCCCGGCGGGCTGCGCTTCTCGCACAGCGGTACCCGAGGTCGTATCGACCGGTCCGATACGAAGATCTCATGGCCGACCCGACCGGAACCGTCCGGGAGATCTGCGAAGCCGTTGGCATCCCATTCTCTCACGAGATGACGACCGAGCTGGAGGCGCCTGCACCCGGGAGCCGGCCGATCTGGACACCCTTGATGACCCGGGGGTTGGGTCCGGAGCTGTCTCGATGGGGGTACTCCACAACCGGCGTGGACGAGTACCTTGTAAGGACGGAACGGGGACCGAATGGGGAGTGACTGGTGAGTGACACGACGCGGCCGACGATTCGACCAGACTCGGACGCGCCCGCAGCAGGAGCAGCCCGTCCGGGCTCCATGCGCCCGGTCCTGGTGGCCGGGCCGGAACGGAGCGGCACGAGCCTGATGTACGCGCTGCTGGCATCACATCCGAACCTGGCCATGACACGTCGCACCAACATGTGGACCTACTTCGGGGACCAATTCGGCGACCTCGCCGACCCGGCGAATCTGTCGGCATGCCTCGACCTGATGTTTCGGTACAAACGGCTCGTCAAGCTCGACCTGGACCGGCACCGATTGGAACAAGACTTCTGGAACGGGCCGCCGACCTATGGGCACCTGTTCGAGCAGGTCGGCAGACAGGTGGCCGAGCGAGAGGGAAAGCCGCGCTGGGGCGACAAGTCGCTGGCGACCGAGCGGTATGCCGACCCCATCTTCGAGGCGTGGCCCGATGCCAAGATCATCCACATGCTTCGCGATCCACGTGATCGGTACGCATCCGTGATCAAACGATGGAAACGACGTCGCGGGGGAGTTGGCGCCGGTGTCGCCGAGTGGAACCTGTCGGCGGAGCGGGCAATCGGGAACCGGGACGATCACGCCCGCTACCTGGTCGTCCGGTACGAGGACCTCGCAGCCGAACCGGAAGCGGTGATGCGGACCGTCTGCGATTTCATCGGCGAGCCATTCATCCCGTCGATGTTGGACATGCATGGCGCCCCGGAGTTTCGTGATCGAGGCGCCAACAGCTCGTACGGCTCCCGCACCGCCGGAAAGATCTCGACCAGCTCGATCGGCCGCTTCACCGAGGTGCTCGAGCCCAGCTCCATCGAGTTCATACAACGCCGGGCATCGGACGGGATGCGGGAGTTCGGGTATCCGCACCACCCGGTCGGTCGCTTGAGCCTTCGTGATCGTGCCGATCTCGTCGACCAGAGCATCCGGTTCCACGGTTGGCGGATGCGGGACGCGTGGCGCGACCGCCGAGGTCGCCGACTTCCCGACTATCGCATCGTCGGCGAGGACGACCGGTGAAGAACCTGCCGCCCGTGCCCCCCGCCGTCCGGCGTATGGTCGCGCTCACCGGTTCGCTGCTGGTGGCGGTGATGGCCGGTCTCGTCGTCGGCAACGCCGTCAATGATGGGCTGTGGTTCATGGTGGCCGGCGCGCTGGCGATGCCGCTGGGTCTGACGCTGGCCCATCGGCGACCCGAGCTGGTCTTCGCGGCCTGGTTCCTCTTCGACCCGCTCCTGATGTTCGTCGACGGTGGCGGACCGTTCCGGAAGGTCTACTGGCTCGTGCATCGTTTCATGCCGCTGGTGGTGCTGGGACTCTTGGTGGCGATGCGGATCACCGGCCAGCGACGCCTTCCGCGGCTCGGCCTGCCCGAGGTCCTCATGGGTGGCTACCTCGCGATATCGCTCATCTCGATCGCTTACAGCTCTCCGACCGCCCTCGCCACCACCTATCACCTGTACGACCGGGTGTTCGTGCCGATGGCCATGTATCTCCTGGTCCGACTGGTGGCCCCCACCCAGCGGATGCTGGTGGCGGCGCTTCCCGTGCTCGGCATCCTTCTCACGTCGCAGACACTGTTCGGGGTCCTGTCTTGGGCTGCTCCCGGCGCGCTCCCGGACCAATGGCTCGGTCGAGCGGGCTCTCGAACGACCGGCTCACTCGGCCATCCCAACGTCTACGGGACGACCCTGCTGGCGGCTGCGCTCGTCATCTTCGGCGTCACCATGTCGGGCCGGGCAGCCAAGCATCACCGCTTGATCGGGTTCGGCTCGCTTCTTCTCGCCGTCCTGGGATCGTTCCTGACGCTGAGTCGAGCCGCCTGGCTGGCGGCTCTGCTGGTCGTCGTGGGCATCGCCTCGATGTACCGGAAGGTCGCAATCCGGTTTGTGGCGGCGTTCGTGCTGGTGGTCGGCCTGTTCAGCATGTCGCCCTACGCAGAGGCCACCTTCGACCGCATCCAGCGGCGAACGTACTCGGAGCAGTCCGCCGAGTCTGCGCTGAGCCGGTTGCCGGTCATGCTTGCGTCGATTCGCATGTTCGAGGAGCGCCCGTTGACCGGCTTCGGCTTCGGGAACTTCGACTACTTCGACCTTCAGTACCAATCGAGTGTCGGCGAGCTCTACGTTCCGGACAAGGATCACGCTTCCCACAATCTGTATCTCACCCTCCTGGCAGAGCAGGGACTCCCCGGGTTCCTGCTCTACTTGGGTCCGGCGCTCGTATGGCTCGCTCGCAGCCGGCGAGCGTGGGCGATCCTTCCGGCCCAGGGAATCGAGAGCCGGCGGTTCCTGGGCCTGTTATGGCTGATCTTGGGCACGCACGTGATCATCAACAACTTCTCCAACATGCGGATCCCGTTCGGACTCTCGGTGTGGTGGATGACACTCGGCCTCATCGGAGTGATCGTCACCCGGGCGCTGCGTCCTGAAGACATCGACCGGGCCGACCTGGACGAGAGCGACTTCCAGCACCCGCTCCGTGCCAGGCGTCTGTTGGAAGAGCGCCTCGGCGTGCCACGGTGAGCCTGCTGGAAGAGGGACTGGTCGGCATTCTCGACTCCGGGCGCTGGCGATCGGTCGCGTCCGCACCGATCGTCGGGAGATTCCGAGCATCACGCCTGTACGGGAGGCTGAACCACCGACGCCGCCGACTCATCGGATACTGGCAGGCCCGGGAGCTGCCCATCGACCAGATCGAGGTGTGCGTGTTCCTGATCGGACATACCAAGAGTGGGGGCTCCCTGCTCGGCGCCTGCCTCGACGCACACCCCGACGTCGTCATAGCGGACGAGATGGGTATTCCTCAACATGTCGCAAGCGGATTCAGCCGGGACGAGATCGTCGGGCTGGCGGTTCGGAACAGCCGCCGGGAGGCGTTGAAAGACCGGGTCACCGCCCGCCGCATCGAAGCCTATTCCCTGGCGATTCCCGGCGGGCATCAAGGGGCGTTTCGAAGGCTCCAGGTGGTCGGCGACACCAACGCCGGGCCGACGACCCGCGTGCTGGGCGCCGACCCGACGATCCTCGATCGCTTGACCGGCGAATTCGAACCCATCCAGATCCGAGTCGTTCACATCGCACGCGATCCGAGAGGTCCGGTCGCGGCGATGCACGCCCGGAGTGGGCGATCGGTGGACGACGGCATCGCAGACTACGCAGACCAGTGCCGGCGTCTCGAACTCCTCCGGTCGGCTATCCCCGAGCACCGGCTGATGACCGTCCGGTACGAGGACCTGGTCGCGGCACCCCGTGAGGTCCTCCAGGCGGTGGCGGACTTCGTCGGCGTCGACTCACCGAACCGGTGGCTCGACGGGTGCGATGCTTTGATCGAACCGACCTCGACCGCGGAGCCGAACTGGACCGTCGATCAATTGGCGGCGATGGACCGGCTCGTCGCCTCCCATCCGTGGCTGGCATCGTGAGCGGCTCGAAACCGGTCGTGGTAGAACTCATCGGCATGCCGGCATCCGGCAAGACGACCCTGGTTCCCGCGGTGCGAGCTGCGTGCGCAGCCCATGGCTTGGTGGCGGGAACCACCGAGGAGCTGGCGCGGAGCGCGGTCCGCAACAGCCCCGGGCTGGCGCGACTCTCCAGACACGGCCCCCCGGCTCTCCGCTCGGCCATCGAGTGGGGGTTGTTCCGGGTCGCCGGCGCCGCCGGGATAGCGGCCGCCATCGTCGGCCGACCGGGGTGGTGGCGGATCCTCGCCAACCAACGACGTCGACCGGTGGGCGCAGACCGACGGGCGCGGCGAGTCGCCCACTGGCTGCTGCGGCTCATCGGCGACCACCGGTTTCTCCGTCGACGACTGCCACCCGATCACGCCCTGATCCTCGATGAGGGCTTCGCGCATCGCACCGTGCAGCTCTTCACGTCTCCTGTCGAGCGGCCGGACATCACCCAGATCGCTCGCTACGTCTCGATGGTGCCGGCCCCCGACCTGCTGGTTCACATCGAAGTGGAACCATCGACGGCCATCGAGCGCCTCCGGGACCGCGAGCCCTGGCCATGGCTCGCCCGGCGACCCACCCACGACCTCGACTCGTACCTCCACCACGCCGATGCCGCCATCCACGCCACGCTCGACGCCGCCCGACGGCGTGGTTGGAACATCGTCGTCATCCCCAACCACCAGCGGGACGTCTCCGCCAACCTCGCCCTCACCACCGAATCCATCACCCGGGCCCTGGCCTCGGTGACCGGCTCGGTCGGCGCCTCCCGACCATCCGGGCCTTCGCGGCCCGGCCAACTCGCACGACTGACTCGAACCCGGCTGCACTCCGGCCAAATCGACATCGGTGACGTCGATCGGGTCCTCGATCGGTTTGCCCTGCGACGAGCCGGTCAGCCGCGCACCCTCGGAAGCGGCGTCCGGAACCCCGTGATGCTGGTCGACACCGACCGCGGACCCATGGTCCTGAAGCGTTACCCCGAGCGGTGGCAGCGGGAAGCACTGATCCACGAGCACTCGATCCACCGCCGGTTGTCCGCGGCCGGCTTCGACGTGCCGACACTCCAGTCCACGCCCGACGGAGCATCGATCGTCGAGATCGACGATCGACTCCACGCCGTCAGCGCACACCTCGACGGATGGTGTCCCGCCGGCCGATACCTGAGTGACCGGTACCGACGCGATTTCTCCCATGCCTCTGGGAAGGTGATGGCCCGCTTTCACCGCGAGCTGCAGGACTTCCAACCCGACGGCACCCACCACCTCGGTCCGGGGCCGGAGACCAACGAGGCCCCGCCGGCCACAACCCCGGCCGAACCGTATCGTTCCCAGCTCGCTCGGCTCGTTTCCTTGACTCCCGCCGACGGCGCCCGGGACGCTTGGTCGTATCTCGCTCGCCACGCCGGCGCGATCGGCGAGGCGATCGAAGAACTCGATGAGAGTCTCGCCGGGATGGCCGCCGACGACACCGTGATACATGGCGACTGGGGTTACCACAACCACCTCATCACCAGAGACGGTCGTCTGGCGCTTCTCGACTTCGAACTGGCGCGTCGAGACCGCCGCCTGGTCGACCTCGCCATCCTGCAGTCGCGCATCCGACCCGACCACTTCCAGGCATTCGTCGAGGGATATCGATCCGTCGCGCCCGTCGACATCTCCGGACTGACCGACGTTTCCCGATACCACCACCTGACCGGTGCAGTCCGCTCCTGGACGAACTACGTCGAGCACGGGGAGGATCGACGGCTGAGGACCGCCCAGGCACGGGCCAAGGCGGGGCTCGGCCGATGACGGAATCGATCCGAGTCGCGATGGTGGTGCGGTTCTTCGACCCCTGGGTGGGCGGCATGGAGCGTCAAGCGCTCAAGCTGGCTCAAGCCCTCCAACGGCGTGGCATCGGATGCCGGATCGTGACCGGGCGCTGGTTTCGCCCGACACCGCGATACGAGCGGAGCGGTGGTGTCCCGATCCATCGTCACCGGGTGGCGGCGCTCGGTGGGAGGATCAAGGGCGGTCACACCGTCGGCGCATTCACGTTCATGGCAACGCTGGCTTGGTGGTTGCTCCGGCATCGGGCGGACTATGACGTCATCCACGTCCACGGCCTCTCCTATCACACCACCGTGGCCGTCATGGTGGGGCGTTTCACGAACCGTCCGGTGGTCGTGAAACTCGCCAACTCCGGCTCCGCCAGCGACATCCTGCGGATGCGATCGGGAGCACATCTCCACGGCAGTCGGTTTCTGTTGCGTCCCACCCTCCGGGCAGACCGGTTCGTGGCGCTGAACCCCACCATCCGTGCCGAGTTGATCGCAGCCGGAGTCCCCGATTCCCGCATCGTCGAGATCCCCAACGGTGTCGAGGTCGCCGAAGACCGATGCCCGGAGGGTCCACCCCGACCGGAACCCGGCCCATCGACGATGGTACGCGTCGTCTACACGGGAAGGCTGCACGAGCAGAAGAACCTCGACGTACTCCTTCGAGCTGCGGGACGACTGACCGACCGCGTCCACACGGAACTGGTCGGTGACGGCCCCCACCGACCCGTCCTGGAGTCGTTGGCCACCAGCCTGGATCTCGAGAACAGGATCACATTCACCGGAGAGGTCGCAGACGTCGGGCCACACCTCGCCGAGGGGGACATCTTCGTGCTCCCATCCGCAGCCGAAGGACTCTCGAACTCTCTACTCGAGGCCATGGCGGCCGGTCTGCCCGTGATCGTGAGCGACCTGCCCGGCAATCGGGTGTTGGTCGAGGACGGCGTGGAGGGGTTCCTGGTCGACCCTGGAGACGAGTCCGCCCTGGCCGCGGCCATCCAGCGCTTGGTCGAGGATGCCGAGCTTCGCGTGCGGATGGGTGTCCGAGCTCACGATCGTGTGTGGGCGCACTTCTCGATCGACCATATCGCCGAGCGCTACCACCATCTCTATGACGACCTGATCGTCCGTGCCCGGGAGGCGACCTGATGCCAAGACCGATCCTGCTCACCGGGGCCGACCGCAGCGGCACCACGCTGCTGTTCGGGCTCCTCGGAAGCCACCCCGACGTGGCCATGGTGCGCCGTTCCAACCTCTGGCGCTGGTTCGACCGGCGCTTCGGTGATCTCGGGGATCCGGCCAACCTGGAAGCCCTGTTGGACGCACTGTCCCGGTACCCGAGGCTGGGGGCGCTCCAACCCGATTGGGACTCGATCCACCGGCGCGCCGTGGCCATGCGTCCTCCGTCGTACGGAGCAGTGTTCCGCCTGCTCTTCGAGGACATGGCGATGCGGCGGGCGGTGGGGCACTGGGGCGACAAGTCGCTCCACCACGAGCATCATGCCGACCGTATCTTCGACGCGTGGCCCGACGCGTCGATGATCCACGTCGTCCGCGACCCACGCGATCGCTACGCATCGGTGTCCCGCCGGCACAGCCGCACCGGCAAGGGAGAAGGGACCAAGCGAATGGCGTCGATCAACGGGCGGTGGCTCGATTCGATCGAGGCCGGGGAACGCAACCGCAAAGTGCACGGAAGCCGCTACCGCGTGATCCGCTATGAGGACGTCGCTCGGGAACCGGAGGCATCGATGCGGACGTTGTGCACCTTCCTGTCCCTCGAATACGACCCGTCCATGCTGCGACTCACCGCCCTCTCCGATCACCAGGACGCGGAGGGAAACTCCACTTTTGAGCAGTTCCAGCCACAGACGATCAGCACACGACCCATCGGTCGGTATCGGGAGGTGCTGGATCCGGACGAGGTGGCATCGGTGGAAGCGTTGTGCCGAACCGCCATGCAGACGATGGGCTACCCGGTCTCGGAGCTGGCGGCCCCATCGATGCGGTGGCGGCTGCGAACATATCCGGAGGACTACGCCCGGACGGCGCTATGGCGGTTGCGGCAACGCCGGGTCCGCTCGGTCGGGGAACCGGTTCCGGAACACCGGCTCAGGGACTGATCGGCCGTTCGGCATCAGTCGCGGAGACCGGCCTCCAACTTACGAGCCGGGAAGGCTCCGTACTTCTGGCGATAGAGCCGGGCGGCGCTCAGGCACCATCCGTCGGAGTAGATCCGGTTCTTGAAGTTGCCGAGATGCTCCTGGATCTCCTCGATCTGCTCGGGCAGCAACAGTGCGACGTCCTCGTAGGTCGTGTGACCGAGGTCGATCAAGATCTGTTCGGTCTTTGGGCCGATCCCCTTGATCGCCTGGAGATCGTCCGGCGTGTTGGGGTCGACGGGCGGCTCCTCCGGGGGCGGCGGCCGATCCTCGACCTGTACCTCGAAACCATCGCCCAGCACCAGACCGATGAGACCGCGGTCACCCCGCACCCGAAGCCGACTGTCGGTTCGGGGGGGTTGCGAGCCCGCCACTTCGGCCGGGTCGGCACCGTTGGCATGGGCGACCGGCTCCGGCGATGGTTCGTCGACGGACACGGTCGGAGGCGAGTCGGAGCCGGCGGCCGCGGTGGCCGACCTCGGAAGCGCGCCCACAGGCGGCCCGGTCACCGGTTCGGTACCGGCGCTCGTCGGTACCCGGCGTTGGCTGGCACGCTGCCACAGCAGCCTGCCCCAGTAGAAACCCACCACGAGAGTCCCGAACATGGTGACACCGGTCACGAAGTTGGGGCCGTCGGCTCGGAACCTCCCGACCAGTACACCGATCAGCACCCCCCCGAACAACAAGGTGGCCGTCAAGAGTCCCCACACGACCGACGGAACCGCGGAAGCCCGTGGCGGCTTGGGGTCCGCCGCCACCCGCTCCGGTCCGGCGGCAACGTCCCCGATGCGTCGCGCTCTGGCCAATTCGCGGTCGGACACGCCGGCGCTCTGTACCTTCCCGAGCGCGAGCAGCGGAAGCCCTTCGAACAGCAGGCGCATGGGGTCGGTCGGCTCGAAGAACCACTGTTCGTCGTCGACCCGGAGCAGAAATGACGTCCCCTCTCCGCGTTCGAGTTCGACGTCGTTCGGTGCCCACCAGCCCAGCTGACGGTCGCCTGTGGAGACGGTCACACCGGTGTCTTCGACGTCGACTGCCACCGGGAGCCCTTGATGGGCTTCACCCGGGGAACGGAGCCACCCCTTGAATCTCATGATTCGATACCTGGCGTCATGGTACCGGGGCTCCGGAGCCAACGGGCGCGTGGAATCCGACCGTCGCAGCCACCGCACGTCGCGGTGGAACCCATCGACATCGGTCTCGCCATCGCTCCGTCCTACTCGCCCTTATTCCCTCGGTTACAACGTAACCCGGTTCGGTGTCGATGCGAACACCAAATCCGTGGCCACCGACGGCAAACCGACCATCGACGCCCCGGTCAGGACGAAGTCGCGACCCTCCTGACGGTGCGGACGTAGGAGGCTGCCTCTTCGGGCCAGGAGTGCTTCGTCCGGAAGGTCTCGGCCGCCGCCACCATGCCGGCGGCCTGGTCGGGGGAGTTCGCCAACGTCTCGAGCGCATCGGCCAGCGCTCGAGGGTCGCCCGGTGGGACATACCGGACCATCGATGGGTCGAAGTAGTCCTCCAACGCCCGGGTACGAGAGGCCACCACCGGGATCTCCAACGCGACGTACTCCATCAGTTTGGTGGGGAGGATCCCATCGGTGAACACGTTCGACCGGTTGGGGACGACCCCGACGTCGGCGGCTTGCAGAAGCGGAAGCAGCTCCGGGACGTCCAGCATTCCATCGGACATCTCGATGACGTCCGACAGGTCCGCCGACGCAATCCTGGCCTCGAGCTCGGACCGTTGATCGCCGTCTCCCAGGAGGGACACCCGGAGCCCCGGAATCCGATCGCGGAGCAGGGCAGCGGCGTCCACGACCACATCGACGCCGTACCGCTCGGTGAAGGTTCCGTGGTAGACGACGTGAAACCCATCATCACGCATTCCCTCGGTGGCGGCCCCGAGTGCTTCGGGCCGGAAGACATCGGGATCGGCGAGATTCATCACCACCGACGACCGACCCAGCGGGACCGATCCGCGCTCGGCCAGGTCGCGGCGCCACCCCTCCGACACCGTGATCACGTGATCGGCAAACCGGCACGCCACCCGCTCCTGCAGCTCGACCAGCCGACGACCCAGGCCACTCCGCCCGGTCCGAGCCTCGAAGAACTCCGGCATCAGGTCGTGGAGGTCGAGGATCACGGCAGCCCCGGTGAGCTTCGGCACGAGACCGGAGAACACGAGGAAGTCCGGCAGATTGTGGATCTGGACCGAGGCAAACCGGTCGCGGAGATGGAGCCGGGACACTTCGACCGCCGCCAGCAACGCGAACATCAGATACTCGACGAGCTGAAACACCATGCCCCGGTCTCGATGACGACGGACACCCAGCCGGTGCACACGAACCTGGTCCACTACCTCCCGGCGCAGCTCACCCGGTTCGCGCAGACAGATCACATCAACCGACATCCCTGCGTCCACCAGCGCGGCTGCCTCGCGCGCGACCCGGGTCTCACCGACCGGGTAGCGGGCATGCACGATCATGCAGTGCCGCGCCTGGGGCATCCGGCCTTTCGCCGTGCCGCTCCACCATCGGGTCATTTGCGCTCCACTCCCAAACCGAACACGGTGAGAGCGTAGGCGCCAACCCGGACGTGCGGGACCCCACTTCCACCCGGCGGGGATGCAGATATCCTCGGAGGTCGAGCGGCGGGAGGTCCATCGGTGAGCAACACACGACGAATGACGGTGGATCCAACCACCGATCCGGCGTGGCTGGCGCTGACCCGCAGCCATCGCTCCGACGTGTTCCACAGCCCGGCATGGCTCTCGATCATTCGAGACGTGTACGGATTCGATGTCGTCGCCGACATCATCGTCGACGACGCCGATCGACCGGTCGCCGGATTGTGTCGATCGGTGATCGATGATGCCGTCGGCCGGCGCATCGTCTCGATGCCGTTCTCGGACTTCTGCGATCCGCTCGTTACCACGAACGAGCAATGGGAGGCACTCACCGTCACCCTTCCAACGGATCCGTGGACGGTGCGGTGCCTCCGCGACGACTTCGTCTCCCGTGACGTCCGGTTCGAACAGATCCACGATGCTGCCTGGCATGCGGTGGACACCACCCGGGACCCGGATGTCATCTGGGACGAACTCCCTTCGAGCGCTCGGCGAGCCATCCGGCGAGGACGCAGCCGGCTGGAGATTCGCCCTGCCGAGACGGTGGAAGACCTCGGAGCCTTCTTCGACCTGCATCGCGGCGTCCGTCGGCACAAGTATGGGCTGCTCGCCCAGCCGCGTGCGTTCTTCGAGTCCATCTGGGAGGCCTTCATCGGTCGCGATGCGTCGACATTGCTGCTGGCCTGGGCAGACGACGACCTGGCGGGCGGCATCCTCTTCGTCGAATGGAACGACACGCTGTACTACAAGTTCAACGCCTCGCACCCCGATCATCTGGATTCCCGTCCGAACGACCTCGCGCTGTGGGAAGGCATCTGTCATGCGAACCGCCACGACCTGGCCCGCATCGACATGGGAGTGAGCGACTTCGATCAACCAGGTCTCGTTGCCTACAAGGAGAAGTACGCCACGGAGTCCGGCACGATGCGTGTACATCGAACACCGCTCGGGTTCGAACGGGACGAACGAGCCTCCGAGCTCCGGTCGCTGCTGTCGAGCCTCACGGATCTGTTCACCGACCCCTCCGTGCCCGACGACATCGTCGAGGAGGCCGGCACGGTGCTCTACCGGTACTTCGTGTGAGCACGTCCGATTCCCCGTTGGAGTCGGTCCGGCTCCTGGTCGAGAGGCTGGAGGACCGATCGGTTCGCTACTGCCACTGGAAATCGAACCAGGCGATCGAGCGGTCTGAGCGCGCCGAGAACGATCTTGACATCCTGGTGGAGCCCGAACAGGTCGACACGTTCACCGCCGTGATGGACGACCTGGGTTACAAGATCGCCCGACCCCGGCGCTCTCGTCGGGTCCCCGGCCTCGTGGATCATCTCGGGTTGGACCCCGATTCGGGACGGCTCGTCCAGGTGCAACGACATGATCGCCTCGTGCTGGGCGACGACGCCACCAAGAACTACCGGCTGCCGATCGAGAGCGAGTATCTCCGCGACCTGATGCGTCCGTCACTCCTCCCCGTGCCCCGGCCGGTCTGCGAGTATCTCGTGTTCCTGATCCGCATGGGCATCAAGCACTGCCCGATCGACGCAATCGGCCAGTACGAGGGCCGGTTGTCGCAGTCCGAGCGTCACGAACTTCGGTTTCTCGAGGAACGGGTGACGATGTCCGAGGTCGGTGCGGCCGCGACGCAACTGCTCACCGGAGTCGATCAGGCGCTGCTGGAGAGGGTCCGAGCGGCCATCGAACCTGGAACCGGTATCACCGAACGGGCAGCCGCCGGGTTTCATCTGGAACGGGCCCTCGGCCGCTACCGGCTGCGACCATGGGCGATCGACTTCGCGCTTCGTATCGTCCGGCGGCCGTGGAGGCGGCTCACACGGCGACGATGGGGGCACCTGTCCAAGAAACGTCTCGATGCGGGCGGCGCCGTCGTGGCGATCATCGGCGGGGACGGGTCGGGGAAGTCGAGCACCGTCTCGATGCTGGCCGAGTGGCTGGCTCCCCAACTGGACGTCCGTACGATCCACCTCGGCAAACCGCCCCGCTCAGTACTCCGCCGGCTGGTCGAGCGCCTCCCCCACCGTCCGGACGCCATCGCCGCCCTCCTCCTGGCGATCGACCGGTTGCGGTCTGCCCGTCGCGCCCACCGTTGGGCACGGGATGGCGCCATCGTCATCAGCGACCGATATCCCCTGCCATGGATCGACGTCATGGACTGGTGCCGGATCGGGTCCGGCTGGGCGGCCCGGTTCGAGCGTGGGATCTATCGCCGGATGGGTGAACCGGACATTCCGATCGTGCTGCGGGTCACCCCCGACATCGCCGTGGGGAGACGGCCCGAACAGGACCCGGGGTTCGTCCACCGGCGGGCCGAGGCTGTGGCCGAGGCTTCGTGGCCACCCGATTTCTCGGTCGTCGACGCCGACCTCCCGCAGACGGCGGTTCATGACCGCGTTCGGACGCTCGTGTGGAGCCGGCTGTGAATCCTGGAGCGAGGACTTCGCCCGAACCACCGCCGGCGCCCGCGATACACTGCCCGGGAATGAGGGTGCCACCCGCCGGGAGTTCGGGTTCACCCATGTGCTCCGTCGGTTCCCGCCGTGTCTTCGCGGCCCCTCGAACGGCGGGCGGCACATGCACCGTCGGCGAGACCGGCGATCAGCCGAAGCTGGGGGACACCATTGAACGAACCTGACGCGACGACCGGGCCGGGCACCGCCCGCCGTCCGAGTGGACGCCACCTCACGTACATCATCGGCACGTATCCGGTGTTGACCACCACCTTCATCGATCGGGAAATCGTCACGCTGCGACGCTTGGGGTTCGAGATCCGGATCATCTCGATCCGGCGACCCGACGCACCGATCTCCGACACGCAGCAACGGCTCCAGCGGGATGTGCGCTACATCCTTCCCGTGTCGCCCCTTCACCTCGTCGGTGCGCACGTCCGATTCGCCCTCACGCGGCCGGGCCGCTACTTCCGGGTCCTCGGGTATCTCCTGAGTCGCCCCCACCGGACCATCCGAGAACGGGCCAAGACACTGCTCCACTTCGGGGAGGCCGTGGTGATCGCCGATGTGGTGCGGAGCGGGCCCGCGACCTCACAGATTCATGCCCACTTCGTCGATCGGGCCGCCACGGTGGCCATGGTGGTGGCTCGGCTGGTCGACCTGCCGTACAGCGCCACCGCCCACGCCAGCGAGATCTATGTCGACCCGGTGCTGCTGCCGGAGAAGATCTCCAATGCGAGCTTTGTGTCGACGTGCACCCAGTACAACGCCGACCACCTCGCCGATGTGGGGGGGACGCACGGCGATCACGTCGTCCGCATCTACCACGGGCTGGACGCGGCCGCCTACCGACCCGTCGACCGACATCCCGATCCGGTCCCACTCATCCTGAGTGTCGGCCAGCTCAAGGAGCGGAAGGGACTGCGCTACCTGGTCGAAGCCTGTGCCCTGCTCCAGGCACGCGGTGTCCCCTTCCGATGCCAGATCGTCGGAGAAGGACCGCTGCGGGACGCGCTGCGGTCACAGATCGACGACCTCGAACTGACCGACCGCGTCGAGTTGGTGGGAGCGATCCCCCACGATGCGGTGGTGGCTCGCTATCAGGAGGCAACCGTCTTCGTTCTCCCGGCGGTCAAGGGAAGCGACGGCGATCGAGACGGGATCCCCAACGTCATCCTCGAGGCCATGGCGATGGCGCTGCCGGTGGTCTCGACCGACCATTCGGGGATCCCCGAGGCGGTGACCGACGGTGTCACCGGCCGCCTGGTCCATCCGGGAGATCCGCAGGCCCTCGCCGACGCGCTGGCTCAGGTGATCACCGACCACTCCACGGCGCGGGCGTGGGGTGAGGAGGGTCGGCGCCAGGTCCTGGACCAATTCGACGTCGAGAGCAACGTGGCGCTGCTCGGCGATCGGTTTCTCCAGTCGATGACACAGGGATGACCGCCGTCCCCGCCGCGCACTCCATCTTTCCGGAGCCGGCCAGGTTCGTGGTGTGGGGGCCGCCGGCCTACGGCTCGCGGAGTCGCTGGTTCGCCGACCAACTCGGCATTCCCGTCGACCACGTGTACACGACCCAACGGCGGGGCGGATGGATCGCGCCGTACAAGTACCTCCGGCAGGCTTGGAGCACCGTGCTGCTGCTGCGCCGGCATCGGCCCGAGACCATCTTCTTCCAGAGTCCTCCCACGTTCGGACCGATGATCGCCGCGGTGTGGCCGGCGCCCACCGTTCCTCGGATCGTGATCGACGCCCACAGCGACGCCATGATGACTCCCATCTGGAACCGGCCCGCGTGGGTGTATCGGTGGCTGACCAGGCGAGTCGACGCCACGATCGTGACCAACCAGGCCCATGCCGACATCGTCGAGCGACGAGGAGGCGTGGCGGTGGTGGTGCCCGGCATTCCCGCCGTGTTCGACACCGACGACTCCTATCCGCTGGCAGCCGACCAGTTCCACGTCGCGGTCGTGAGTACCTACGCCTCAGATGAGCCCTACCGCGAGGTCATCGCCGCCGCGCAACGGGTATCCGGCGTCCATCTTCATCTCACCGGAAAGCCTCCGGAAGACCCGCTGTTCGAGCAACTCCCGCCCCACGTCCACACCACCGGTTTCCTGCCGGACGCGGCCTATTACGGGCTTCTGGAACGGGTCGACGCCGTGATGTGCCTCACCACCCGCGACGACACGATGCAGAACGGCGCAGTCGAGGCGATGTCGATCGGCACCCCGATCATCACGTCCGATTGGCCCGTGCTCCGCTCCTACTTTCGAACCGGGACGGTCCACGTGGACAACTCCGTCGAAGGGATCGCCCAGGGAATCGCCCGGATGCGTACCGACCACCCCCGCTATCGCGAGGAGATGTCGGCGCTCCGGCAGCACCAGCACGAGGTGTGGGAGCGGGGGCTGGCGCAGCTCCGCTCGGTTCTGGGGGTCTGACGACCTCAGACCTCGATCTTGTCCTGGCGCGTGCGGGAGACCGAGGCGGCACCGCGGAGCCCCTCCACGATCGCACCGAGAAAGGGACGTGGATCGCGCAGGGAGAAGACTGCATACGCCTTCCGCCCCCGCAGTGACGACAGCCATTGCCGCACGGTCAGCTGCCCGGACCTGAGGTAGTGAGCCGACGTCTGCATGTCGCGGAGGAGGTGGATCCAGCGTGCCCCGGTGTACGTCTGCGTTCGGTTGGGCGGCAGCGGGAGCCCGGCCGCGTCGCAGTACGCCGTGTAGTGGAGCGCGACGCCTCCTGCCTCCGCGATGGCGCTGCGTCCGGTGGGACGTCCGATGTTCGGCTCGATGGCGAAGAACTCACCCGTGCGTTCGTCTCGTTTCATCTCCAGATAGGCGAGACCCACCATTCCGGCCGATCGGAAGAGCAGCTCGGCGGCCTCGACCAACTCGTCTGCACGGACCTCTTCGCCGTAACAGCTCTGCCCGACACCGGGCGGATACTGTCGCAGCTTGCGAGCGGTGAACCCGACGAGGAGCTCCGAGTTCCGGTCGTAGTACCCGTTGAAGGAGTAGAGATTCGACTCGGGCCCCTCGACCCACTGCTGGACGACGAGTTCCGGCACCCAGTCGCCGACCCGGTCGTACACGGCGCGCAGCTCGTCGGCACTCTCGGCTCGGATCGCCTTGGCGCGGGTGTGCTTCAGCCATGCCCGGGAGCGATGTGCCGGTTTGAGGACGGCCGGGTACACGAGTTCGTCCAGGATCCCCTCCAGTTCGGTGCGGTCGGCGACCCGATACGAGGGCGGGATGCGAAGTCCGATCGATGCTGCGTACGCCGCGAACGTCGACTTGTCGGCTAGCCGCCGAACCACCTCGTCGGGTGGGAGCACGATGGTGTACCCCGCCGCCTCCAGCGTCTCACGATGCTCGGAGACGACCAGCACGTTCTTGTCCTGGCACGGAATCAGCACAGGCGAGCCGACGAGGTCCGGTCGGAGCTCCAACAGGGTGGCGACGAGACGTTCGGTGCCCGTGTTGGTTACGAGCACTCGCCCACATGAGTTGGTCCGATTCGCGTAGTGGGAATCCCCCCGCGACACTCCTACGACCGGGACGCCGTGGCCGGCGAGGATCCGAGCCACCTGGAGGCCCTGCATGCTGTCGAGCCCGATGATCACCGCAGTCGGTTTCACGCCGAGTGGCCCCCGTGCTTCCCTTCGCTTCCCGCCCGCGGTCCCCGCCGCCGACCCGACCTGCAGTGTATCGGCCGACACCAGCGTCGAGTACCCTCTCCCTGGCCCCGGACCCCACCCACCACACGTCTCGGAGGCGCCACGACTGCGGCCCGGAGGAGCAGCCATCAGTCACCCCGATCGGCAAACGAGTGACGACCGCCGCCCCCCGGAGATCGGCCTGGTGGTGGTCTGGCCCAACGCCCGACACCTCGATGCCGTGGTCTTCGACCTCCTTCGGGAACAGCGAGTGCGGATCGTCGACGTGACCGAGGTGACGTGGAGCGAGGACCGGCAGCTCGAGAACTACAGCCGCTTCTACCGGAGCCGGATCGTTCCGCCGTATCGCTCATCGCTGCTCCACGACAAGGGTGCCGGTCGGTCACTGGCCATCAGCATCGTCGACCCCATGCCCTTCTACGAGCCGCGACGGACCACCGGGGGAATGCGAGTCGTCAACGCGCATGTCTTCGACATCAAGGCCCGGATCCGAGCGCTCGGCGATGGAGGGCCCTCGGTCCACTCCTCCGACAACCCCGCCGAGGCACGGAGAGACCTCATGTTCCTGCTGGGGCGCGAAAGCCCGTCGGTGGAGCGCGCGGACTGGGATGGGACCATTCGCTCGGAGTCTCGCGACATCGTCGGTGCGGAGGGCTGGGAGTCCGATGATGCGCTGCTCACCGCCTTGGACGCCGCCGGGCACTTCGTCTTGCTGACCGACCGGACCGACATGGTCGGCGACGGGAAGTCATGTGGATTCGATCTGGAGCTGCTGACCTCGTCGTACCGGGAGATCCTGGCGATGGCCGGCGCCAAACCGGTCGATGGCGTCGTCCCCGACCGGGGTGGCCGGTTCTCGGTGATGGTGGACGGAGGGAGGACGACGATTGCCGTTCGAACCGTGGGCGACGGATCGCTGGATCGACGCTGGCAGGAACAGCTGCTGCGCGACCGCGAGCGAGACGACCGGGGGGTGTGGATTCCCACCACCGCGGATCGATTCCACCGGTTGCTGTATCACGCCACGGTCAATCACCGAGGCGGTACGGGCACCCATGACGTGACACTGAGCCAACTGGCCGCCGCCGCCGGCCTCGACCCGGCCGAGGTGCTCTCCGACCGTGCGCACGCAGTCAAGGCCCACCTGGCGGAACGCGGTTGGACGATCACCCGACCGGACGACCCGTACCTCCTCATCGACCACCGGATCGCCGGCGCTCGGTATCCCCGGATCGCCGTCGAGACACACCGGCTCCGATCCATGGGCAGCATTCTCCGCCGTCGATATGTCACGAGACCCTTGCGCCGAGTGACGAGAAGCGTTCGCGAGGTGGCGCTGACCAGAGCTCCCCAGCTGCGCGAACTCGGACGGAGAGTCCGATCGCTGGTGACGACGGGGAGTTCGAGGTGATCAGCGGGGCGGCGAGCCGAGCGCGACCGGCACGTCGACATCCTCGGCGACGGTGCTGACCACCGGCCCGTCCGGTGTGAGACAGACCGTGTGTTCCCAGTGGGCCGAGAGCGAGCCATCGGCGGTTCGCACCGTCCAGTCGTCGTCGTCGACTTCGGTATCGGGGGAACCCAAGTTGAACATCGGCTCCACGCAGATCGCCATACCGGTCCGGAGTTTCACGCCCTTGCCCGGCGTTCCGTAGTTCGGCACCTGCGGCTCCTCGTGCATGTTGCGGCCGATCCCATGGCCGACGTATTCACGCACCACTCCGAAACCGTGCCGGATGGCCACCGCCTCGACCGCTGCGCCGATCGTTCCGACCCTGGCGCCGTGCCGGACTTCTCCGATCCCCGCCCACATCGCTTCCTCGGTGGCGTCGATGAGCCGCTGGGCATCCTCGGGAATGGCGCCGATCGCCATGGTGAACGCGGCGTCGCCGTGATAGCCCTCGTAGATGGCGCCGGCGTCGATAGCGAGGATGTCGCCCTCCGCGAGCCGGTAGTCCCCGGGGATGCCGTGGACGATGACGTCGTTGGGAGACGCGCAGATCGTTCCCGGGAAAGGGGGAACGCCGTATCCGAGGAAGGACGCTTGGCAGGAGTGGCGGTCGAGTACCTGCCGGGCGACATCATCCAAGTCCCGCATGGTGACCCCGGGCCGGGCGGCCGCTCGCACCGCTCGATGGATCTCAGCGACGCACCGGCCGGCTCGCAGCATCTTCTCGAACTCGGCCGGCTTCTTGATGGTGATCATCAGGAGCCGACGGCGTCGAGCACCCGCTCGGTGATCTCCTCGACGCTGCCCTCCCCGCGAACGCGGAGCAACATGTCACGCTCGTCGTAGACCTCGATGAGCGGTTCGGTCTGCTCGCGGTAGACGGCCATCCGATTGCGAATGGTCTCCTCGGTGTCGTCCGCCCTCCCCCGCGCCATCAGCCGATCGACCAGCTCATCCTCGCCGACCTCGAACAGCACGACTCCGTCCAGGCCATGCCGGCCGAGCAGGCCATCGAGTGCCTCCACCTGACCGGCGGTGCGGGGGAAGCCATCGAGGATGTACCCGTCGGCGGCGTCGGGCTGCTCGACACGCTCGGACAGCATCTCGACCACGATGGAATCGGGCACGTAGCCACCGGACTCCATGATCTCGTTGACGCGACGACCCAGGTCGCTGTCGGCGTCGAGGGCACGAAACATGTCTCCGGTGGAGATGTGAGCGATGCCCATCTCTTCCGCCACGCGCTGCGCCTGAGTGCCCTTCCCGGCACCTGGTGGTCCGACGAACAGCAGCTTCATGGCGACCGACGACCGGTGAGTGGCGAGTGGTGATTCATCGCAGGAACCCCTCGTAGTTTCGAACGGTCAGCTGACTCTCGATCTGTTTCATCGTTTCCAACGCCACACCGACGACGATGAGGATCGAGACTCCGGAGAAGCTGATGTTGATCCCCCAGAGCAGCCCGGCCAGGATCGGAAGCACCGAGATGACCGCCAAGAAGATGGACCCGGGCAGTGTGATGCGGTTGAGGATGTTGCGGAGATGCTCGGCGGTCTGGCGCCCGGGTCGCTGCCCGGGAATGAACCCTCCCTGCCGCTGGATCATGTCCGCCTGGCGGTCAGGGTCGAACTGGATCGCCGTGTAGAAGTAGGTGAAGAAGACGATCAGCCCGAACAGGAGCAGCACGTACCACCAGCTCAGGGCGCCCTGGCCACCGGCTCCGAGGTTGCGGTCCACCCAGTTCCGGAAGGCAGTCCAGATGCGCCCGTCCGACGGAATCGCGGTTGCGAGCAGCGCCGGGAACAGCAGGATCGAGGTCGCAAAGATCACCGGGATGACGCCGGCGGTGTTGACCTTCAGCGGGATGTACGTGGCGTTCCCGCCCATGACCTTGCGCCCACGAACGCGCTTGGCGAATTGAATGGGAATCCGGCGCTGGCCCTGGTCGATGAAGATGATCGCCACGATCATGAGCAGGAACACCAGCATGATCACGACGAAGCCGACCCAGTTCTGGTTGCCCGCCGTCTGCAGCCACACCTGACCGAACACCTGCGGGAACTGGCTGAGGATGGACAGGAAGATCAGCAGCGACATTCCGTTGCCGACTCCGCGCTGCGTGATGAGCTCTCCGAGCCACATGACCATCGCCGTGCCGGCGGTCATCGTCAGCACGATCAGGCCGACGTTCCACCACACGTAGTTGGGTATGAAGGCGATTTCGTTGGTCAGACTGCTCCCCCGACCGAACGCCCAGGTGAACCCGGTCGACTGGATGAGTGCCAGGACGACCGTCATGTAGCGGGTCCACTGCGTGATCACCTTCTGTCCGGACTGCCCCTCTTCCTGAAGAGCCTGGAGCTTGGGAATGACCACCGTCAGCAGCTGCATGATGATGGAGGCGGTGATGTAGGGAAGGATCCCGAGCGCGAACACCGAAAACTGTTCGAGCGCACCGCCCGAAAAGAGGTTGAGAAGTCCGTAGATTCCCGCCCCTTCGTTCAGATCCGCGAACCGCTGAATGGCGTCGAGGTCGGTTCCCGGCGTGGGGATGGCGGCACCGAGGCGATACACCGCGAACATCGCCAGCGTGAACAGGATCTTCTTGCGAAGATCCGGGATGGCGAACATGTGCCGGTAGATGCTCAGGGCATTCATCGTTGGTCCTCCGGGCGCTCAGGCGTGAGCGCTATTCGACGATCTCGAGGCTTCCGCCTGCTGCTTCGATCTTCTCTTTGGCCGAGCCACTGGCGGCGTCGGCGGTCACGATCAGCGCCACGTCGATCTCGCCTTCGGCCAGGACCTTCACCCGCCCCCGATGCCGAACGAGCCCACGCTCCCTCAGCACGTCTGGCGTGACGGTCGAACCGGCCTCGAAGTTGGCGGCGAGGACGCCCACGTTCACGATGGCGTACACCTCCTTGTTGTGCGGCACGAAGCCGCCCAACTTGGGAAGGCGCCGGGCCAGGGGGGTCTGACCACCCTCGAAACCCGGCCGGAGGGAGTTGCGCGCCTTGAGGCCCTTGGTCCCACGACCGGCGGTCTTGCCACGCCGACCACCCTCGCCACGGCCGACCCGGATCTTCGACTTCTTGGATCCGGGGTTGGGTGCGAGATGATGCAGCTTGAGCTGTTCTCGTTCTTCGCTCATCCTCTGTCCTGTGTCTTGGGTCCTCCGGCCGATGCCGGGGACATGGTCCCGGGAATCACCGTTCCCGAAGACCTCGTACCTCGATCTTCACTTCTGCTCGGTGACCTCGACGAGATGCCGTACCTTGTGCAGCATGCCCCTCATGTCGGGCGTGTCGTCGTGCTCGACCGTCTGATGGAGCTTCCGCAACCCGAGACCGCGCACGGTGGCCCGGGTCTTTGGCTTCTCCCCGATCACGCTCCGTTTCAACGTGACCGTCAACTTGCCTGCCATGTCGGTCTCCTTCAGGGGTTGGCCCGGATGGACTCCGTCGAGCGGTACGCGGCCAGCAACGCCGGCGGCACGAAGTCATCGGCTTGCTTGCCCCGGAGTCGTGCAACCTCGTCGGGTCGCCGCTGATTCCGGAGTGCCTTCACCGTGGCGCGGGCCACGTTCAGATGCGTGGGCGCTCCGAGCGACTTGGCCAGCGCATCCTTGATACCGGCGGCCTCGAGGATCTGACGGACCGCCCCACCGGCGATGACACCGGTTCCGGGCGCGGCCGGCTTCACCAGCACTCGAGAGGCGTCGTGGATTCCGACGGTCTCGTGGATGACGGTCTGGCCGGCCATCGGAACGACGAACATGCCGCGCCGGGCGATCTCCATTCCCTTCTGGATGGCGGCGGGGACCTCTTTGGCCTTGCCGTAGCCGACCCCGACGCGACCGTTCCCGTCTCCCACCACGCAGAGCGCCGTGAACGAGAACCGGCGTCCACCCTGGACGACCTTGGCCACTCGGTTGATCTGCACGACCCGCTCGTCATACTGCTGTGCCTGGTCTTCAGCCATCTCAGAACTCCAGTCCGGCTTCGCGCGCCGCATCGGCGAGCGCCTTGATCCTGCCGTGGAACTTGTAACCGCCCCGATCGAAGACCACCGACTCGACGCCGGCCTGCTTGGCTCGGTCGGCGAGGAGCTTTCCCACCTCGGCGGCGGTCTCCACGGTGAGGGTCCGTTCCCTGAGCGACTGCTCCTGTGAGGATGCCGACGCCAGCGTCCGTCCGGTCAGGTCGTCGATGACCTGGGCGGAGATATACCGATTCGACCGATGCACCGCGACCCGGGGCCGATCGGACGTTCCGTGAAGCTTCTTCCTGACCCGGGCGTGTCGCCGGGCACGGGCGGTTGCTCGTGTGCCGCTCATCACCGGCCTGCCTTTCCTGCCTTGCGTCGAACGTACTCTCCGGCATACCGGATCCCTTTGCCCTTGTAGGGCTCGGGAGGCCGGATCTCGCGGATGTTGGCGGCGACCTGCCCGACCCGCTCCTTGTCGATGCCGCTGATGACGATCTTGGTCGGCTCCGGCACCTCGAAGGTGATGCCGTCCGGCGCCGAGAAGGCGACCGGATGGCTGAATCCGAGTTGCATGTCGAGGTCCTTGCCCTTGAGCGCCGCTCGATAACCGACACCCTGGATCTCCAGTTCGCGCCGGAAGCCCGTCGACACTCCCTCGACCATGTTCGCCAGCAACGCTCGCGACAGGCCGTGAAGCGCCCGCGACTCCCGCGCATCATCCGACCGGCGCACGGTGGCGACCCCGTCGTCCATCTCGATGGAGACGCGTTCGTGGAACTCCCGCGTCAGTGATCCTTTCGGACCCTTCACGGTGACGGTCTGGCCCTTGATGGAGACCTCGACGCCTCCGGGGATCTCGACCGGCATCTTTCCGATTCGGCTCATGTCACCAAACCTCACACACGATCTCGCCGCCGAGACGACGGCGTCGGGCCTCGCGATCGGCGAGCAGTCCCTGCGATGTCGAAACGATGGCCACGCCCAAGCCACCTTGGACTCGGGTGATGTCCTTGGAGCCTCGATACACACGGTGTCCGGGCTTGGAGATCCGCTTCACCCCTTGGATGGCAGGCATCCGGCGGTCACCGTACCGCAGGTGGAGGGTCAATCGGGCACCGGCGCCGGCGGGCTGGACCTCGTATCGGTCGATGAAGCCCTCCGACGTGAGGATGCCGGCAATGGCCTCCTTCTGCTTCGAGGAAGGCATCACCGCCTGGGTGTGTCCGACCGCCACGGCATTGCGGATCCGGGTGAGCATGTCGGCGATGGGATCGGTCATCATGATTACCACGAGGCCTTTCTCACACCGGGGAGCTCTCCGCGACTGGCAAGCTCCCGAACGCACAGACGGCACATCCCGAAGTCACGGAGGTACGCCCGCGCCCGGCCGCACCGCCGGCAGCGGTTGTAGGCCCGCGACTTGAACTTGGGCTTGCGATTCGCCTTGACGATCAATGCCTTTCTGGCCACTGTCGATACCTCCTCAGACCTGTGCGTCCTGGCGACGGAACGGGAACCCGAACGCCGAGAGCAGGGCGCGGGCATGGTCGTCGTTCCTGGCCGTCGTGCAGATGGTGATGTTCATTCCTCGGGTCGCGATCACCTGGTCGTAATCGATCTCCGGGAAGATCAACTGCTCGGTGACTCCGAACGTGTAATTGCCGTTTCCGTCGAACCCTCGAGGGTTCAGTCCCCGAAAGTCTCGAATGCGGGGAATCGCCACCGCCAGGAGCCGATCGAAGAACTCCCACATGCGGTCGCCTCGCAGCGTCGCCGACGTGCCGATCGGCATCCCCTCACGCAGCTTGAAGCCGGCGATCGATTTCCGAGCCCGGTTCAGCTTCGGCTTCTGACCGGTGATGATCGCCAGTTCCTCCATGGCCGACTCGATCTGCTTGCGATCGCCCACGGCATCGCCGACGCCCATGTTGACGACGATCTTGTCGAGCGTCGGAATCTGCATCGGGTTGGTCAGGCCCAACTCCTCGGCGAGCTGGGAGGCAACGTCCTTCTTGTACTTCTGCTTGAGCCGCGGGGTCACAGGTCTCCTCCACACTTGCGACAGATGCGATGCTTGCCGTGCTGGTCGAAGCGGAACCCGATCCGAGTCGCTCCGCACTTGTCGCACAGGATCATCACGTTCGAGGCGTCGATCGGGACGTCGCGGTCGACGATCCCGCCGGCGTTCGGCTGCTGGGGATTGGTCTTCAGATGACGCTTCATGGTGTTGACGCCCTCGACCAGCACCTTGTTGGCGCCCGGGTACACCCGCTCGATCCGTGACTTCTTTCCCCGATCCTTGCCGGAGATCACGACGACCTTGTCACCGCTCTTGAGCTTCATCACAACACCTCCGGAGCCAGCGACACGATGCGCATGAACCGTCGATCGCGCAGCTCGCGGGCGACCGGCCCAAAGATGCGGGTCCCGCGGGGCTGCTGGTTGTTGTCGATGATCACGCAGGCGTTGTCGTCGAAGCGGATGTACGTGCCATCCGATCGCCGGCGTTCTTTGCTGGTTCGGACGACGACGGCCCTGACGACCTCGCCCTTCTTCACGTTGCCGCCGGGGGTGGCATCCTTCACCGTGGCCACGATGACGTCGCCCAAGCTCGCGTAGCGGCGGCGTGAGCCGCCGAGCACGCGGATGCACAACACTTCGCGTGCACCACTGTTGTCGGCCACCCGCAGGCGGCTCTCCTGCTGGATCATCGAGCACGCTCCACGATGTCCACCACCCGCCAGCGCTTCTGCTTGGAGATCGGCTTGGTCTCCATGATCCGAACGGTGTCGCCGACGTTGGCGTCGTTGTTCTCGTCGTGGGCGTGGAACTTGGAACTCCTGCGGACGACCTTGTCGTAGCGCGGGTGCGTCGAGGAGTTGGGCACCTCCACGGTGACCGTCTTGTCACGAGCGTCCGAGATGACCACTCCGACTCGGGTCTTCCGCCGTGCGCGTTCTTCCATCAGGACTCCTCCCGACCGGCTGCCGCGGCGTGCTGCGCCCGCCAGGCCTCGATCTCCTGCTCGCGCATCACCGTGAGGATGCGAGCGATGTCTTTCTTGACGTCTTTCAGACGAGCGGTGTTGTCCAGCTGGTTGGTCGCCATCTGGAAGCGGAGGTTGAACAACTCCTCCTTGGCCTCGGCCAACGCCTCGGCCAGCTCGTCGAAGTCCATGTCACGAAGCTCGGTGGCGTTCATCCGTCCTCCCGGCTGACAAACCTGGTCTTCACGGGCAGCTTGTGTCCCGCCCGCCGCATCGCCTCTCGGGCGAGATCCTCATCCACGCCGGCGAGCTCGAACATCACGCGGCCGGGCTTGACGACGGCCACCCAGAACTCGGGGTTGCCCTTGCCGGATCCCATCCGGGTCTCCGCCGGCTTCATGGTCACCGACTTGTGGGGGAAGATCGTGATCCACACCTTCCCACCGCGCTTGATCGTGCGGGTGATGGCGATACGGGCACTCTCGATCTGCCGGGAGGTGATCCAACCCGCCTCGAGCGCCTGAATGCCGTACTCACCGAAGTTGACCGATGTGCCTCCTTTGGAGACACCGGATCGACGGCCCCGGTGAACCTTGCGGTATTTGGTGCGCTTTGGCATCAACATGACCGGCTACTCCTCTTCCCCAGCCTCGGTCGTGTCGGCCTCATCCGCCGGGGCCTCGGTCGTGTCGGCCTCATCCGCCGGAACCTCGTCCGCCGGAACCTCATCCGCCGGGGCCTCATCCGCCGGGGCCTCATCCGCCGGGACCGGTTCCGCCGGCTCGTCGGCGATGGCGGCCTCGGCAGGCACCGCACCATCTGCTGCGGCGTTCTCGGCGGCCGTCCGGGCATTCTCTTCGGCCATGTCGGTGGCGAGCGCGTCCGGGTCGGGCTCGGCCGCAGTCTCGGCCGACGCCTGCTCGGAGGACTCGACTGCCGCCTCCACCGCCTCGGGGGTGGTGGCATCCACATCCTCGGGTGCCATCTCCACGGTGACGCCGTCGGGGGCGTCGGCCGCCTCGACACCCTCGGCGGGTGGTGGCATGACCACTTCGGCGGTCTCGACGACCTCGCGCTCTTCTCGGTACTCGGCCTCGGCCTGGTCGGCGTCCAGGCGCCGCTTGCCACCGCCGGCCTCGATCAGGCGCTTGCCCGAGCCCTTGCCGGGATCGACGGCTCGCTTGCCGCCGCCCGCCTCGATCAGCCGAGGAACGCGCTCGGCGCCGGCGGCGTGCTCGGCGCGCGCCTTGGCCGGTGCCGACCGGCCCCGCGAGGCGGGACCGCCGGTTGCCAGCGCGGCTTCGGCGGCGATCTTCTCCCGGGTGGCTGCCGAGCCTGCCCCGATCACATCGCCCTTGTAGACCCACACCTTGATGCCGATCGTCCCCACCGTCGTGAACGCGGTGGCGGTTCCGAAGTCGATGTCGGCGCGCAGCGTGTGCAACGGCACCCGACCTTCCCGATACCACTCACGGCGTCCCATGTCGGCACCACCCAACCGGCCCTTCGCCTCGACGCGAACGCCTTCGGCACCGGCCTTCATGGCGGTGGCAACCGCTCGCTTCATCGCCCGCCGGAATGCAACACGGTTCTCGAGCTGGTCGGCGATTCCCTGTGCCAGCAGCCGAGCATCTGTCTCGGCATCCTTCAACTCGATGATGTTGAGCTTCACCGGTTTCGAAGCCATCTTCTCCAGCTCGGACCGAAGCCGCTCGGCCTCGGAACCCTTTCGTCCGATGACGACGCCGGGACGGGCGGTGTGAACTTCGACGACGACCCGATCGCGAGTGCGTTCGATGTCGATACGCGACACCGCGCCCCTGCGGAGCTGGCCCAACAGGTACTCGCGAAGCTTCCAGTCTTCATTGACGAGGTCGACGTAGTCCTTGTCGGAGTACCACTTCGACTTCCAGTCGGTCACGACACCGAGTCGGAAGGAGTAGGGGTGGATCTTCTGTCCCATCAGCTGTTCTCCCGCTCTCCGACGACGATGGTGATGTGGCTGGTGCGCTTGCGGATCCGAGTGGCGCGACCTCGGGCGCGAGGCCGATAGCGACGGAGGGTCGGGCCCTCGTCGGCGTATGCCTCGACGATGTACAGATCGTCGGCATCCAGCGAGTGGTTGTGTTCGGCGTTGGCAACGGCCGACTTCAGCACCTTCGCCACCGGGTCGGTGGCGCGCTGGTTGGCGTGGTACAGCACGTGCCGGGCCTCCTCGACCGGCATGCCGCGGACCAGGTCCAGCACCCTGCGGACCTTGTTGGGCGATTGCCGGATGTATTTGGCGTGGGCTCGGACGTTCATACGCGCCGCACCGCCTTCTCACGCTTGTCGGCGTGACCGCGGAACGTTCGCGTCGGAGCGAACTCGCCCAGCTTGTGCCCAACCATCGACTCGGTGATGTAGACCGGGACGTGCTTGCGGCCGTCGTGGACGGCGATGGTGTGACCGATCATCTCGGGCACGATCGTCGAGCGCCGGCTCCATGTCCGGACCACTCGCTTCTGGTTGCCGCTGTTCAGCTCCTCGATCTTCTCGATCAGGTGATCGTCGACGAAGGGGCCCTTCTTCAGACTGCGTGCCATTGGCTCACCTCCGTCCTCTGGCGTTGCGTCGACGGACGATGTCCTTGTTCGACGCCTTCTTCTTCTTGCGGGTGCGGCCCTCGGGCTTTCCCCACGGGCTGACGGGGCTCCGGCCGCCCGAGGATTTGCCCTCGCCACCACCGAGTGGGTGGTCGACCGGGTTCATCGCCACCCCACGGGTCTGGGGTCGGACACCCTTCCAGCGGTTCCGACCGGCTTTGCCCAGCTTGATCAACTCCGCCTCGGTGTTTCCCACCTGGCCGATGGTGGCTCGGCAATCGAGCGACACCGTGCGCATCTCGCCGGACGGGAGCCGCAGCAACGCCTTGTCGCTCTCCTTGGACATGAGTTGCACCGAGGTGCCGGCCGATCGGGCCAGCTTGGCTCCACCACCGGGTCGCATCTCGATGGCGTGCACGCTGGTTCCGGCCGGGATGTTGCGGAGTGGCAGAGCGTTGCCCACCTTGATCTCTGCGCCGGAGCCGGACTCGACTCGAGCTCCCACCTTCAAACCAACCGGTGCGAGGATGTACCGCTTCTCTCCATCGACGTAATGCAGCAGCGCGATGCGGGCGTTGCGATTCGGGTCGTACTCGATCCCGGCAACCTTGGCGGGGATGCCGTCCTTGGTACGGCGAAAATCGATGACGCGGTATTTCTGCTTGTGGCCGCCACCGCGATGGCGCGACGTCACACGGCCGTTGACGTTGCGGCCACCGGTCGACGACTTCTTGGCGAGCAGCGACTTCTCGGGCTCGCTCTTGGTGATCTCGGAGAAATCGGAGACCGTTTGGAATCGTCGTCCTGCCGAGGTCGGCTTCCGCTTCTTGACTGCCATGATCAGACTCCGAACAGCTCGATCGAGTCGCCGGACGCCAGGGTCACCAGCGCACGCTTGGTGTCCTTCCGCTTGGCAACGATGTACCGGGTCCGCTTGCGCTTTCCCTTCCGGTTCTGGATGTTCACCCGGAGCACCTTCACATCGAAGATGTCCTGAATCGCCTCCTTGATCTCCGTCTTGTTGGACCGGGGATCGACGAGGAAGGTGTACGTGTTGAGATCCTCGACGAGGAGGTACGACTTCTCGGACACGACCGGGGAGAGGATGATGTCGTGCGGGTCTTTCATGCATCCTCCTTCACGAAGTCTTCCTTGCTGACCTCGTACCCGGCGCCGGCCGCCACTTGGTCGACGGTGTCGGTGGTGAACAGCATCCGGTCGGACCAGAGCACGTCGTAGGTGGTGACGTGGCCCGGCTCGATCAGCCGCACGTCCGGAAGGTTACGGAACGCTCTCCGGGTGGCCTGATCGGTGGCGGGCAACACGAACACGATGTTCCGGGTGAAGCCGATGGTGCGGAGCAACTCGGCAGCCACCTTGGTCTTGGGCGTGTCCCACTCGATCGGCTCGATGACGCCGATCGCACCTTCGGACGCACGGGCCGACAGCGCCGACCGCAGTGCCAGGCGCTTCATCTTCTTGGGCGTCCGCTGGCTGTAATCCCTCGGCTTGGGCCCGTGAGCGACGCCACCGCCGACCCAGTGGGGTGCGCGGATCGAGCCTTGTCGAGCACGGCCCATGCCCTTCTGCCGCCATGGCTTCCGACCTCCGCCGCGGACCTCGCCGCGGGTCTTGGTCGAGTGTGTCCCGGCGCGAGCACCGGCGAGCTGGGCGGTGACCACCTGATGCATCACGCCCAGATTTGGTTCGATGCCGAAGACCGCCGGGTCCAGGGCCACCTCGCCTTTCGCCTTGCCGGCCGCCGTGAAGAGTGGGGCGGTGAGCTCAGCCATGCTTCACCGCCTTGCGAATCAGCACCATCGACCCGTTGGCTCCGGGTACGGCGCCGCCGATCAGCATCAGACCACGATCGGCGTCGACCTCGACGATCTCGAGGTTGAGGATCGTCGTCCGGTCACCGCCCATCCGTCCGGCCATCCGAGTGCCCTTGAACACGCGGGCAGGTGTGGCGCATGCGCCGATCGAACCGGGAGCCCGGTGCTTCTTGTGATTCCCGTGAGAAGCACCCTGGCCCTTGAAGTTGTGCCGCTTCATGACGCCCGAGAACCCCTTGCCCTTGGAGATACCGGTGACGTCGGCCTTGGCACCCTTCTCGAACATCTCGGCGATGTCGAGTTCCTGACCGACCTCGAAGCCCTCGACGCTGTCGACCCGGACCTCGACCAACCCCTGGGCGGGAGCGACCCCGGCCTTGGCGAAATGGCCGGCGTCGGGCTTGTTGGTTCGGGCAGGCTTCTTCTCACCGAACGAGATCTGCAGCGCCGCGTAGCCGTCGCTCTCGGGACGCTTGATCTGCACGATGTGGCAGGGCCCGGCCTTGATGACGGTGACCGGAATGGCCCGCGCGTCGTCATCGAAGACCTGGGTCATCCCCAGCTTCTCTCCCAGAATCGCGTTCATAGCTTGATCTCCACTTCGACACCGGCGGGGAGGTCGAGACGCATCAGGGAGTCGACCGTCTTCGGCGTGGGTTCGAGGATGTCGATGAGCCGCTTGTGGATGCGCAGCTCGAAGTGCTCACGAGACGTCTTGTGAACGTGTGGACCGCGAATCACGCAGTAGCGATGGATCTCGGTGGGGAGCGGAACCGGGCCTTTGATCTTGGCCTGGGTTCGCATGACCGTCTCGGCGATCTTGCGCGAGGACTCGTCGACCACGTTGTGGTCATAGGCCTTCAGCCGAATTCGAATGGTCTGTTCGTCTGCCACGCCGTCTTCCTGTCTGTCGCTTCGGTCGACCGAATCGCTTCTGTATCCGTTGGTCGAACCGGTCGCCGGGAGACGCGGAGACGTACGAGACGCCTACCGCTGCCACCTGGCGAGAGGTACCCCGGTCACGGACACGCTTGGTACATCGCGGGTTTGGTGCGGTGTTTCACACTTGATGAACGTATCCCCAGCCGACGGGCGCTCGGACACGATCCGGCCCACGATTCGAGGTGTCGGGTCGAGGTGTCGGGATCGGGCGCCAAGGCACGTCCGCGGCTGCGGAACACGGCCATTCTAGGTGTCCGGCCGTCGTGGACGCCAAATCCGGGCGATGATGCCCTCCAGATCGGACGACCGGGCGGTGCGCGTCACCAACTCCCCGGTCCGGTGAAACTCGGTGTCGATTCTCATACCCGAGACGCGTCATGGAGAGACCGGCGATGGTCGCCGGATCGAGAGGAGGACCGATGAAGTACTTCGTGTTGCTGGCCGGCATGGGTGAGTTGCCGCCATGGGAGGACCTCGACCCCGAGGAGCAAGAGGCGGGGATGGAACGACATGCCGACTTCGACCGGGTCTGTGCCACCCGACCCGACGTGGAGATCGTGTCGGCGGAGGCCCTCGGCGACGGGACCACCGCCACCACCCTCCGCACCAGCTCGGCCGGCGAGGTCACCGTCACCGACGGGCCGTTCGCCGAGGCGGCCGAACAGATCGGCGGCTACTACGTGGTCGACGCCCCCGACCTGGACACGGTGATCGAGCTGTGCCGCATCCTCCCGCCCTATGACATCGAGATCCGCCCTGTCCTCGATATCGGCTGAAGACGCACTGACGACGCTCTACCGCGGCGAGTGGGGCCGGCTCCTGGCCCTGCTCGTTGCGCGGAGCCGGCGGCTCGATCTCGTCGAGGACGCACTGGCCGAGGCGTTCGCCCGCGCTGCCGCCCGCTGGCCATTGGACGGGGTACCCGACAACCCGGCCGGGTGGCTGTACCGCACCGCCTCCCGGCTCATCATCGGACGGCTTCGGGCGGAGGCAATCGCCGGGCGCAAGATGCCGCTACTGGTGGTGCGGGGCGTCGAAGCCCGAACCGGTGACCAAGACGAGCTTCCGGATGAGCGACTTCAACTCATCCTGCTCGCCTGCCACCCGGCGCTGTCAGAGCTTGTTCGGCCGGCGTTGGCGTTGCGGCTGGTGGTGGGGATGCCGACGGCCGACATCGCCCGACTCTTCCTGGTGTCGACGCCGACGATGGCCGCCCGCCTCACTCGGGCGAAACGAAAGGTGGTCGTCGCCGGAATCCCGCTCCGCCGCCCGGTGGGTGAGGAGTTGGAGCGGCGCCTCGAATCGGTGGCGCGGACCATCTATCTGGCGTTCACCGCCGGATACACCCCGGGATCGGGACCTGACTTGCTGCGGGTCGACGACGCCGGAGAGGCGGTGCGGTTGGCTGAGATCCTCCACCGTCTGGTTCCCAGCTCTCCGCTGGCGGCCGCGTTGTGGGCACTGCTGTGCCTCCATCATGCCCGGCGTGATGCCCGTACACAGGGTGGCCGACTGGTCACGCTGCCCCACCAGGACCGCACCCGTTGGCATCGGGACGAGATCGAGGTGGCGAGCCGACTCCTCGAGCGCATGGCACCCACCTCCGGGTACGCCGAGGAGCTCCGCCTTCAGGCCGAGATCGCCCGGATCCATGGATCGGCCGGCCGGGCGAGCGACACCGACTGGGCGGGGATCGCCCACCATTATCTCGCTCTCGAGCATCTCACCGGTTCCCCCATCGTCCGCCTCAATCGGGCGGTGGCGGTCGCGGAGGTCGAGGGTCCGGCCACCGGGCTCTCCGTGCTCGATGAGCTGGGGCCGGCACTGCATTGCCATCACCGCTTCCACGCGGTCCGAGCCGATCTGCTGAGACGCGCCGGGAGATCGACCGAGGCGGTGGAGGCCTATCGGCAGGCGAGCGACCTCTGTGAGAACCAGGTCGAGCGGGCCTACCTCACCGAACGGCTCGCAGCGCTGACTGCCGAGGCCGACGATCGAGCTTGATCGGATATCACGGCCAGAACTCGCCGATCGATCGGGATGGCGTCCGGCGCCCCTTGGCTCCGAGTGCCATCCAGACACGAAAGGCTCCTCGTCACAGTGAGATTCTCGACACGGTGAGATTCTCGACACGGTGAGATTCTCGACACGGTGAGATTCTTGTCACGAAGGGCCGCCCCGCGGTGCGGAGCAGCCCTTCGCGGCCCCCAATGTGGTCGGCCAGAGGAGTGCCGACCGCGTCGTGACCACAAGCTAGGGAATGACCCTTTGGGTAGCCTGAAGGTTCGTCGTGCAGCAGAGGAGCGCCATGAGCGATGCACGAGGCCCGGCGGCCGGCATGGGCTCGTCCCACAAGCCGCCGTCGACAACACCGATCGTCGATCGACCGCGCATCCACACGTTGCTCGATGGAGCGCTGCGCCGTCGTCTCACCACACTCGTCGCCGGGCCGGGCTACGGCAAGACGACCGTGCTGTCCCAATGGGCGGCGGATCGGCCATGCGCCTGGCACACCGCCGCACCCACCGAGTCGGAGCTCTCGGTCTTCGTCCGTCATCTCGTCGACGAACTCAGAACCCACATCCCCATTCTCCCATCGGACATCACGATGGCGATCGCCGGCGTGGGCGTCGGTTCGGGCGCCAAGAACCCCGCGCCGCGCGCCGAGGCGCTGGCCGCTTCACTCTGCGCCGAGCTCGAGCGCTCCCTGGACACCGACATGCTGCTGGTGGTCGACGACGTCCACGAGCTCGACGCCGACGAAGGAGCCATGGCATTCCTCGAGGCGCTCTGCCGAAATGCGCCGCCGCGACTCCACGTCGTTCTGGCGACCCGCTCACCACTTCCGTTCAGCACCGCCCGGCTCCGGGTCAGCGACGAGGCGTTCGAGATCCTCGCCGAGGAACTCTCATTCACCGCCGACGAGGTGGACGCCCTCGTCAGGGCGACCGGCGACACGAACCCGTCGGAGCGGACGGCCACGCTCCTCGAACGAACCGCCGGGTGGCCGGTGGCGGTGGTCCTTGCCTTGCGCGCCGGGCTGGATGGTCCCGACCAGACCGCCGACACGAACACGCTCTTCGCATATCTGGCCGACGAGGTGATCGGAAGTGGACCACCCGGAACGCTCACCGGGCTCAAGATCGCCGCCCACCTCCCCTGGATCACCCCCGACCTCATCCAATTCGTAGCGGGAGCCGACGTTGCCGCCCAGTTGTTCGGGGCCGATCGGAACATCTATCTGACTCGCACGTCGGCGTACCCGGACGCCTCCACGCTCACCCCGCTCGTCCGCGAGTTCGTGCTGCAGCGGCACCCCGTCGACGACACCGAACGAGCGGTCTGGGCTCCTCAGGCGACCGCATGGTTCGAGCGAAACGGAGCCCTCACCGAGGCCCTGGCGTGCGCGATGACCTGTGCCGATGGGGATGTTCTGGCGGAGGTGCTCCTCCGCAATGGGAGAGCGCTGCTGGCCGCCGGGGACGCCAAGAACGTGCTGGCCGCCATCGAGTCGGCTGGTGATGCCCCAGACACACCCGAGATGCTGCTGCTCGAAGCCGACGCTCGGCAGACGTTGGGGGACTGGGAGGGGGCCATGCGCTGCTACTCCCAGCTCATCCCGGATCGGGGGCCGATCGAGCCGGCCATCGCGTCGCGACTCGGGTTTCTCCACTACATGCGGGGCAACATCGACGAGGCGTTGGCGGCATGCCGGAGAGGTGTCACCGAGCCGGGCGAGGCGGCCGACCGTGCGGCGCTGCTGGCATGGATGGCGAGTGCTCACTGGCTCCGGGCCGAGCGGGACGAAGCCAAGCAGCGGGCCCACGAAGCGCTGGAGACGGCCCAGCGGGCCTCGGACTCCCGGGCGATGGCCACGGCCCACACGGTGCTGGCGATGGTGGCGGCGCTCGACGGAGATCGCGCCTCCAACGACGCCCACTATCTCCGCGCCCTGGAACATGCCGAGCGGGCGCGCGACGTCATGCAGACGATTCGAATCCGGTCCAACCGAGGTTCACACTTCCTCGAGGAGGGCGACTATCGCCGATCGATGATGGAACTGGACATCGCCCTCCGGCTGGCGGGACTCTCCGGGTTCGAATTCTGGAGGGCGATGGCGCTCGCCAATCGGGGCGAGATCCACCTTCACACCGGCCATCTCGACGAAGCCATCTCCGAGCTGGAGGAGTCTGCTGCCCTGTTTCGGAGCCTCGGCTCCTCGCTCGAGGCGTACCCGATGGCCCGCATCGGCGAGGTGTACGAGGTTCGCGGCAATCGGGCGCTCGCCCGGGCGGCGTTCGCCACCGCCATCGACCTCGCCGAAGGACCTGCAGATCAGCAGGCGCTGATCCCCGCCTTGGCTGGTATGGCTCGACTGGTCGTCACCGAGGATCCCCAAGCGGCCGCCGATCTGGCCGAGCGAGCCGCCGAGCCAGAGGCGGTCCTCGGCCACGGAAGGGCGGTCCTGACTCGGGCGATCGTCGCCCGGACCATCGGCGATCACACCGCGGCTCGGGCGCTGGTTGATCGAGCTGCCGCCATCGCCCGTGACCGCCGCGACCGGCCTGGATTGGCCGAGGCCCTGGAGGTGGCGGCGAGCGTCACCGACGACATCTCCGAACGCCGTGCGCGGCTGGAACAGGCCCGCGACCTGTGGCATGCCATCGGCGAGCAGATCGGTGTTGCTCGCACCGATGTGGAGCTCGCCCGTATCGAGGGAGGCACATCCGGCTCATTCCGGGCTCGGGCCGCCGCCGAGATCCTGCAGGCCGCCGGAGCCAAACGAGCCGCCGCCGATGCCCGCGCGCTCGGCGATGAGCTGGTGACGGATGGCGACGCCTCGGTGGGCATCAAGACCCTGGGCGGATTTCAGGTGATTCGGGCGGGAACCGCCGTTCCGACTTCCGAGTGGCAATCCCGAGTCGCGCGAGAGGTGGTCTGGATGCTCGTCACCAGCCGGGGCCGGCCCGTCCACCGGGAGGTCCTGATCGATCGCCTCTGGCCCGACCAACCGATGTCGAAGGCCGGAAATCGGCTGTCGGTTGCCCTGTCGACGATTCGCAACGTCTTCGACCCGGAGCGGATCCACCAACCCGACCACTACCTCGTGGCCGATCGAGAACGGGTCGCGCTGAACCATGACCACCTCAGCATCGACATCGAGCACTTCCACGATGAGGCGACGTTGGGCCGAACGCTGCTCCGCCAGGGTGACACCATCCAGGGGCTGGCCGCCTTTCGATCGGCCGAAGCCCGGTACGTCGGAGAGTTCCTCGAGGAGGAGCCCTACGCCGACTGGGCCACCGGTCTCCGAGAAGAGACGCGGACGACCTACATGACGATCGCCGCCGCGCTCGCCGAACACGAGACCGAGGCGGGACGCCACGAGGAGGCTGCCCGCCTCCATCTCCGAATCCTGGAGCGGGACCCCTTCTCGGAGTCGGCCCACCTCGGGCTGGTGTCATCGATGGCCGCATTGGGACGACACGGCACCGCCCGGCGTCTCTACGGCGTCTACGTGTCGCGAATGGCCGAACTCGACATCGAGCCCGCCGCCTTCCCGCACATCGATGACGCCGTAGCCCCTCCGGCCGTCTGAGCTACGCCGTACGCTGTATGCAGTACGCCGGAACCGGGCCGGTCGTGTTCCGACGGGTTGGGCGTATCGCGCGTATCGCGTGCTGCGTGTTGCGTGTTGCGTCGGCCGACGGGCCGGCTATTTGTGGATTTTGGTGACCCGGCCGGCGCCGACGGTCCGGCCACCCTCCCGAATCGTGAACCGCTGCCCCTCATCCATCGCGATCGGAGTGATCAAATCCACCGTCATCTCGGTGTTGTCACCCGGCATCACCATCTGGGTCCCCTCCGGCAACACCACCGACCCGGTCACATCCGTCGTCCGGAAATAAAACTGCGGCCGATACCCCGAGAAGAACGGATTGTGCCGACCACCCTCCTCCTTGGTCAACACATACACCTGCGCATCGAAGTTGGTATGCGGAGTGATCGAGCCCGGCTTGGCCAACACCTGACCACGCTCCACCTCGTCCTTCCCAACCCCCCGCAACAACACCCCCACATTGTCACCAGCCCGAGCCTCATCCAACAGCTTCCGGAACATCTCGATCCCAGTCGCCACCGTCTTCCGAGTGTCCGAGATCCCCACGATCTCGACCTCCTCGTTCACCTCCAACACCCCCTGCTCGACCCGACCGGTCACCACCGTCCCCCGACCAGTGATCGAGAACACATCCTCGATCGCCATGAAAAACGGCTTCTCCGTATCCCGCTCCGGCTCCGGAACATACGAATCCACCGCCTCCATCAACTCCATCACCTGATCAGCCGCCGCCTCATCCCCCTCCAACGCCTGCAACGCCGACCCCCGCACCACCGGCACATCATCCCCAGGAAACTCATACTCGGTCAACAGATCCCGAACCTCCAACTCCACCAAGTCGAGAAGCTCCTCATCATCCACCATGTCAACCTTGTTCAAGAACACCACAATGTTCGGCACATCCACCTGACGCGCCAACAACACATGCTCCCGAGTCTGCGGCATCGGACCATCCGTCGCCGACACCACCAAAATCGCCCCATCAACCTGCGCAGCACCCGTAATCATATTCTTGATATAATCCGCATGCCCAGGCATATCCACATGCGCATAATGACGATTCGCCGTCTCATACTCCACATGCGCAATCTGAATCGTGATCCCCCGCTCACGCTCCTCCGGCGCCTTATCAATATTATCAAACGACGTAAACGCATTCGAACCACCAACACGCTCCGCCAACGTCTTCGTAATCGCCGCCGTCAACGTCGTCTTCCCATGATCAATATGACCCATCGTCCCAATATTCACATGCGGCTTCGAACGATCAAACTTGGCCTTCGCCATGGTGGTTCTCCTCTTTCTTTCCGTTGCTTTCGGCTGGTTACAACCCTGTTGTAATCGCTCGGATCACGATCCGCCGCGTATGGCGACGATTTCCTCGGCGAGGTTCTGGGGGACGTCCTGGTACGAGTGGAACTGCATGCTGTAGTTGGCACGCCCCTGCGTCTTCGAGCGGAGGTCACCGACGTACCCGAACATCTCCGACAGGGGGACGAGTGCTTGGATGACCTTGGCACCGGAGCGGTCGTTCATCGACTGGACTTGGCCACGCCGCGAGTTCAGATCGCCGATCACATCACCCATGTGCTCTTCGGGGGTGGTGACCTCGACCTCCATCACCGGTTCGAGCAGCTTGACCCCCGCCTTGCGGGCGGCTTCCTGCAAGGCCATCGACCCGGCGATCCGAAACGCCATCTCGGACGAGTCGACGTCGTGCGACGAGCCGTCGACCAAGATCGCACGGATGTCCACGAGGGGGTATCCGGCGAGTACGCCGTTGTCGAGGGCTTCCTCGATGCCCGAGTCGACCGAGGGAATGAACTCGCGCGGAACTCGGCCGCCCTTGATCTCGTCTACGAACTCATAGCCGCCGCCGGGTCCGGTTGGCTCGAGGTTGATGACGACGTGGGCGTACTGGCCCTTCCCGCCCGTCTGCTTGACGTACTTGAGTTCGACCTTCTCGACAGGGCGCTTGATCGTCTCCCGGTACGCCACCTGCGGCTTGCCGACGTTGGCCGCCACCCGGAACTCCCGCAGGAGACGATCTACCAATACTTCGAGGTGGAGCTCGCCCATGCCGGCGATCACCGTCTGACCGGTCTCCTCGTCCGTCCGGACGAGGAAAGTCGGATCTTCCTCCGACAGCTTGGTCAGCGAGTCCGAGAGTTTCTCCTCGTCGGATTTCGTCTTGGGCTCGATGGCGACAGAGATCACCGGCGCCGGGAATTCCATCGACTCGAGCTGGATCTGTTTGCTCGCATCCGACAAGGTATCGCCCGTCTTCACGTTCTTGAGACCGACCGCCGCCACGATGTCGCCCGTGAACACATCGTCGATGTCTTCGCGATGGTTGGCGTGCATCCGCAGCAGCCGGCCCAGTCGCTCTTTCTGGCCGGTGGTGGAATTGACGATCGTCTCGCCCTTGGCGGCATGCCCGGAGTAGACGCGGAAGTAAGTGAGCTTGCCAACGTGTGGGTCGCTCATGATCTTGAATGCCAACGCCGAGAACGGCTCGGTGTCGTCGGCGCTGCGCTCCATCTGCGTGTCGTGATCACCCGGCTTGAAGCCGTGCACCGGAGGCAGATCGAGAGGGCTGGGGAGGTAATCCACCACGGCATCCAGCAGCAGTTGCACGCCCTTGTTCTTGAAAGCAGAGCCGCAGAACACGGGGGTGAAGTGGTGGTCCAGCGTGCCCTTGCGCACGCCCGCGTGAAGCTGCTCGGTGGTGAGGTCACCGTGCTCGAGGTAGGCCTCCAGCAACTCCTCATCGGTCTCCGCCACCTGCTCGACCAGCTTCTCCCGGTACTCGTTGGCACGGTCCGTCATGTCGGCGGGGATGTCGCCGGTGTTCCACTGCTTCCCGTCGTCGCCCTTCCACGTGTGGGCGGTCATCTCCACCAGATCGATCACGCCGAGGAAGTCCGCCTCGGCGCCGATCGGGAGCTGCATGACGAGCGGAGTGGCGCCCAGCCGGTCCACGATCGAATCGACGTCGGCGTAGAAGTCGGCTCCGGTCCGGTCGAGTTTGTTGATGAAGCAGATCCGCGGCACGTGGTAACGGTCGGCTTGGCGCCAGACCGTCTCCGACTGTGGCTCGACGCCCGCCACCCCATCGAACACGGCGACGGCACCATCGAGGATCCGCAGCGACCGCTCCACCTCGACGGTGAAGTCGACGTGACCCGGAGTGTCGATGATGTTGATGTTGTGACCGTGCCAGACACAGGTGGTGGCCGCCGAGGTGATGGTGATCCCCCGCTCCTGCTCCTGTTCCATCCAGTCCATGGTGGCGGCACCCTCATGAACTTCACCGATCTTGTAGTTCTTGCCGGTGTAGTAGAGGATACGCTCGGTCAGGGTGGTCTTACCCGCATCGATGTGCGCCATGATGCCGATGTTGCGCGTGCGCGTGAGCGGCACCTCCCGAAGATGCGACAGCGCGTTCTTACTCATTGGTCAGTGCTCCATGGAAGAGCTGGTCGGCCCTGGATCAGCGGCAGATCGCCGGCGACGGCCTACCAGCGGTAGTGGGCGAAGGCCTTGTTCGACTCGGCCATCTTGTGGACGTCTTCCTTCCGGCGGATGGCCGCCCCGGTGTAGTTCGAAGCGTCGAGGATCTCGTTGGCCAGCCGGGCTGCCATCGTCGGCTCCTTGCGACGCCGAGCAAAGCTCACCAGCCAGCGGATCGCCAGGGTGTTCGCCCGGCGGGGCGGCACCTCGACGGGGACCTGATACGAGGAACCGCCGACCCGGCGTGACCGAACCTCCAGCTGCGGACGAAGGTTGTCGATCGCCCGCTTCAGCACCGTCACGGGATCCTGGTTGGCCCGTCGCTCGACGAGTTCCAACGCCTCGTAGACGATCGATCGGGCGACGTCCTTCTTTCCTTTCAGCAGCACCTTGTTGATGATCTGGCTGACCAGGACGCTGCGAAACACCGGATCCGGTTCGATCTTGCGCTTCTGGGCGGGGGCGCGACGCATCAGCTCTCCTTCTTCGTTCCGTAGCGCGAGCGGGCCTGCTTGCGGTCCCGGACGCCGGAGGTGTCCAGCGCACCGCGGATGACCTTGTAGCGAACGCCGGGAAGATCGCGCACGCGGCCGCCACGGACGAGGACGATCGAGTGCTCTTGCAGGTTGTGACCTTCACCCGGGATGTAGGCGGTCACCTCCATCCCCGACGACAGCCGCACACGAGCCACCTTCCGCAACGCCGAGTTCGGCTTCTTGGGGGTCACCGTGTAGACGCGTGTGCACACACCGCGACGCTGCGGTGCTCCGGCGAGGCCGGCGGTCTTCGTCTTCTTCTTCTTCTTCTGCCTGCCATCGCGGACGAGCTGCTGGATCGTCGGCATTTTGCTCCTTATGCGGAGGATCGGCGCGGCGGTCGGCCGGTTCGGCCTCTCCGCCGTCGTCACCGTTCATCGGTTCGTTGCCACACACGGGGCGCGTACAACGTGAAAGGGGGTTGAGGCCCGCTTCCGTCCGGCTGAGAACCTCGGCTCGGAACCTCAGCCCAACAGTATACGAGCGGTCACCGGGGCGTACAAAACCAACCCGGATCGGTCGATCGGACCTCGATACCCTAGCAAACCGGGGGAAGGCGACGACCATCCGATCGACGCGCGCGACGAGGCGCGCCGCCGAGGCTTCACCCCGGCTGGTCGGCCGCGTAGGCACCAGGAGTCATGCCCGTGACCCGCCGGAAGTCCCTGGTGAAGTGCGCCTGATCGGTGTAACCCAGCTCGTGCGCAACCGTGGCCAACTCGAGGTGACCGGCCTTCAGATGCGCCACCGCATCGTGGAGACGTCGGCGCTGAATCATCCACTTCGGTGTCAGCCCGAGTCGGGTCTCGGTCAGGCGCTGCAGGCTTCGCTCGCTCATCCCCAGGCGTTCGACCAGTTGGTCGACCCTCGTCAGCGAACGCTCGCTCTCGACCAGATCTGCGATGTCGTTGATCAACCGACCGGCCACATCGACCGGAAGGAGCGTCTCGAGTGCAGTCTCGTAGATCTCGATCACCCGTCGATGACGTGCCGGGTCCTGGGGGGCATCACGCATCGTCGCCCGAATCTGTGCGGTCAACGGCCCACGCAGCGTTGGCACCGTCTCGAGGTCGACGTACCGGTCGGTCAGGGTACGGACCGATCGCCGCCAGAGCAGGAACCCGGCCGCGGGCTGCAACATCACCCCGGCCGCCCACCCACGGCCTTCGAGGTCGACCGTCGAGAGCCCGGTGCGTACCCCGTAGAGACGGGCGTAGTCGGCGGTGACGACCGGAAGGCACACCGGATACTGCAACACCGACTGGGTGTGGACGACCCCCGGTGGGAACGACCAAACCGGAATCCAGTACCCCCGGATCAGGTCGACGAGTTCGGGCGATGGTTCGTACCGGGTGATCGGGGGTGTCGGTGCGCTCTGGCCGGTGAGGTGGGCACGGTCGACCGAGTCGAGCGAAGGCTTGGATGCACTCGGTTGGTCCACATGTCGCATTTTGACAAGACGCCGAGCTTTCGCCTCCGTACCTTCGCTCGTCATGACTCCCACTCCCCAGCATTTCCTGGACCACGCCGACACCCTCACGGCACTCGTCGACACCTTGGAGCCTTCCGACTGGAAGCGTCCGTCTCCATGTGACGGGTGGTCGGCCGGCGATGTGTTGGCTCACATCATCGACACCCAACGCGACTTCCTCGCCGGTCACGGCATCGACCTGGGAGACCTCCTGCCGGCGGACCACGATCCGCCGGCCGCATGGCACCGGCACCGGAGCGCCATCGACGTCCTCGTCGACGATCCGTCGGTGATGGCTCGTCGCTTCGACGGGTATTTCGGTCCCACGTCGATCGGAGCGACGCTGACCACCTTCTACGGATTCGATCTGATCGTCCATCGCTGGGACATCGCCCGGGCAGCCAGGCTCAGCTGCCCGTTCACCGAGGCGGAGATGGACGAGATCGAGCGCGCCATCGGAGCCTTCGGCGAGAACCTCTACATGGAAGGGATCTGCCGGCCCCCGGTGCAGATCGACGACATGGCGACTCGACAGGACCGGATCCTCGCAACCCTCGGCCGCGATCCGAGAACCACACCACCGTCGCCGGAGTAGCGAGGATCACATCGACGCGACGTGGCGGCGGTCCGCCTCGTTAGTGTGCGGGCATCCCGGTTTCGATCCTGGTCGACCTGTTGGCGGGGACGCTCGTCGGATGAGACATCAAACACCTGGCCGCAAACGTGTCGTCGAGTCCCACCGCATTGCCCGGGCGGCATTCGTGGCAGCGCTGGGCTTCGCCATCCTCGCCGGCGGATGGAGCGTGCATGTCCTGTGGGTCGGAGGTCCGTGGTGGGGGCCCTTCCATTCCTTTCTGGCCGGCACCGTGCTGTTGGCCATCTCGGGAGCGAGCCAGATGTTCACCATCACCTGGTCGTCCACGACTCCACCGTCGCCGGTCATCGTCTCTCTCCAGCGATGGCTGCTCATCGCAGGCATCGGTGCCGTCTTGGTTGGCGTCACCACATCCACCCCCGGGCTCGTATGGGCCGGCGGAGCCTCGGCCCTAGCCGGCGTCGTGCTGCTCGGCTGGATTCTCTACGCGGCGGTACGGAAGAGCCTCCTCCGCCGCTTCGACCTCTCCGCCCGCTTCTACCTGACCGCCCTCGCCGCGGGTGTGGTCGGCATCGGTCTCGGGACGCTGATGGGAACCGGCACCGATGGCAACTGGTACGGCACTGTCCGGCTGGTCCACGCCCACCTCAACCTGGTCGGGCTGGTCGGTCTGACCATCATCGGCACCATCCCCACCTTGCTGCCCACCACCGCCTATCACCGTGCGGTCAGCGGTCGCGAGGCAGTGGTCGCTTGGTGGCTGGCGTTGGCCGGCGCCGGTTCGATTGGCCTGGGTTTGTGGATGCCCCGACTGGTGGGAGTGGGGACGATCGCCGTCGCAGCTGCCGGGGCACTGATCCTTGGCGGGATTCTCTCCAAGCTGTGGGACAAGGGCAGACACAAGCTCGCCTTCCTCCAGATCACCGCCGGGGCCACCTGGCTGATCGGGTGGGGCCTGGTAGACGGCTGGCGAGCGATGAGCGGACTCGCGAACGCCCCTTTCAGCAACTGGACCGGCGCGGTGGTGGTGGCCGGAGTGGGTCAGGTCATGGCAGGCTCGCTGGCATATCTGGTTCCGGTCCTCAGAGGAACCCCGTTCGTTGCCAACCGGACGATCATGGAGCAGCGACCGTGGCTACCGCTGCTGGCGATGAACGGGGCCGGGATCGCGCTCGCAACCGGCGGCGATGTGTTGGCGGTGACGCTCGCCTCGGTATGGGCGGCCGACTTCGCCGTGCGGCTGGAGCGAGTGAGATCAACGGGGTCGCCGGACGACGCGAAGGAACCCGGTTGAACACGGATCCCGGACGGAGGGGCCGCAGCCCGCTTCTCTTTGCGAGAACGGTACGGAAAGCGCACCGATTTGGTCGCGAGAAAGGTTGCGGTGACCGATTCAGTCCGCGTCGACACCGAACGCCAGCACGCAATGCCAGAGGTATTTGTACAGCTGCCGCTGGCTGCCGGGTGGATCCCCGGTGGGAGTGGGCGGGTCGTACTGGATCCCAGCCGCTCCTCGGCCGATGGCGGCCGCATCGACCAAGCCGTCGGGCCGAGCGACCCGATGGGCCAGTGGGGCCATATCCGGACCTCGAAAGTCGACGGGGATTCGCCTCGGGTCGAGCACGCTGCCTCGATGCCACTCCATTTCGAAGCGGTACCGGCGGGCCGCCTCACCCATCGACACTTCGACATCGGTGCCGCGGAAGCTGGGATCGAGCACCACCGCCTCGACGTCCTCGTGCAGCGCGACCGCCCCGTGTACCTGGGCTTCGATGTAGCCGTCGAGCGCCCGGGCGGGCGCCGACGCTCCTTCCGCGTTCATGATCGATCGGCACAGACCGTCGATCCCGAGGCCTCGGGACAGTCCGTCTCCACGGGCGGCCTCCTCGAAGACGCCGGCCAGAATCGATGTGAACTCAGAAACGGTCCCCAGGTCCGTCGGCCCGGCATGACTGTCGCCCACACAGAACGTGGCTCGATCGAGGCAGGCACGGCTGAGGACCGCGTACGACGAGCCGAATCTCGGAGATCCGCCATGCGGGTCACGGGTCACATCGAGGGAACCGTAGACCGGCCGAACGGTCGACACGCGGTCGTACACCCCCTCGAACAATTCGCGCTCCCAGCGCGTGCGGTCGCCGCCGCGAATCGCCGAGCGACTCCCATTCGAAATGCCGGTCGCACTCTGGGGCAGATAGCGACCGGTGCGGGCGAGGCCCTCCGCCACGGTCACGCCGTCGACCGTCAGGCGGTCGGGGTGGAAGTTCAGGGTGAGCCGAGCATTTCGCCGAATACCGGCGACCAGCTGCGGCTCCGTCTCGGTTCGACCTGATCGGCGAAGCAACGACCTCAGGCGTTCGGTATCTCCAGTGGTCGTCCGTTGCGCCCGGTTCGCCACCACCACGACGGCAGGGTGTGTTCGCTCGGTCATCCGTTGTGATCCTGGCACCCGTCAGGCTGGCAAATGGTCATGCCGGCAACGGCTGATCGGGCAATGGCGATTGCGCCGGCGAGGTCGCAACGCCCGTTCTCTTTGGGAGATCGGTACGGAAAACGTACCGATCCGGTCATAAAAAGCGGGAGGGAGGCCGATCCGGGGTCGGATCGGCCTCCCTGCTTCAACACGATGGTCAGATCATGACCATCGGGTGATCACTCCTCTTCGGAGTCGGTCTCGCGATCGGTACCGGCGCCGAGACTCGCCAGCCACTCGGCCGGATTCTCGGGCATGGACTCGTCGACCGAGGTCGGCATACCCTCTCCGCCCAGCAGCCCCATCGCCCCCATGCTGGTGGCGCCGGGCAGTGCCGGTTGCAGGGTTTGGTACTCCTCGGAGCCGGTTCCCGCCGGAATGAGCTTGCCGATGATCACGTTCTCCTTGAGCCCCCGCATGTAGTCGGAGCGGCTCTGGATGGCGGCATCGGTCAGCACCCGAGTGGTCTCCTGGAAGGAGGCGGCCGACAGCCACGAGTCGGTGGCGAGCGACGCTTTGGTGATCCCCATCAACTCGGGTCGACCCTCGGCCGGCTTCTTGCCGTCCTCGACCAACTCGCGATTGGTACGGCGGAAAGTCTGGTCGTCGACCAGCTCTGCCGGGAGGAACTCCGAATCGTTCGCCCGAACGACTCGAACCCTCCGCAGCATCTGGCGCACGATCAGCTCGATGTGCTTGTCGTGGATCTCCACGCCCTGCGAGCGGTAGACCTCCTGCACCTGATCGACCAGGTACTGCTGGGCAGCGCGCACGCCGCGGATCTCGAGCACCTCCTTCGGGTCCAGCGGACCCTCGGTGAGCTGGGCTCCGGCCTCGACGACATCGCCGTCTTCGATGCGGAGCCGGGCTCGACGGGATACCGGATACTCGATGTCCCCTTCGGAGGTCTCGAGCAGGATCCGCCGCCCCTCTTCGTCGTCCAGCAGCCGGACCGCACCGGCCTCTTCGGCCAGCACGGCCTTCCCTTTCGGGGATCGGGCCTCGAACAGCTCCTGTACGCGTGGCAGGCCATGGGTGATGTCCTCACCGGCCACACCACCGGTGTGGAACGTCCGCATGGTGAGCTGGGTTCCCGGTTCACCGATGGACTGGGCAGCCATGATCCCCACCGCTTCACTGAGTTCCACCTGCTTCCCGGTGGCCAGCGAAATCCCGTAGCAGGCCTGGCAGACGCCCAGCGTCGCATCGCACGTCAGAACCGAGCGGACTCGCACCGACTCGATCTCCGGTGCCGCACCGCCGATGGCCAGCAAGGCCTTCGAGTCGACGATCGTGCCCTCCCTCAGCTTCACACCGTCGGCCGTCTGAACCAGCTTGCGATCCACCTTGACGTCTTCGGCCAGCATCCGACCGAAGATGCGAGAACGCAGGTTACGGATCACCGTGCCGCGGTCATCGACCACCCGAATCCGAATGCCCTTGTCGGTCTCGCAGTCTTCCTCGTTGACGATCAACTCCTGGGACACGTCGACGAGACGTCGGGTGAGATAGCCGGAGTCGGCCGTGCGAAGTGCCGTGTCGGCCAGACCCTTGCGAGCGCCGTGCGTCGAGATGAAGTACTCGAGCACCGACAGTCCCTCGCGGAAGTTCGACGTGATCGGCCGCGGGATGATGTCACCCTTTGGGTTGGCGACGAGGCCGCGCATACCGGCGATCTGCCGCACCTGCATGATGTTTCCGCGCGCCCCGGACCCCACCATCATGTCGACCGAGTTGAACTTCTCGGACTTCAGATTCGCCTCCATGGCGTCCTTCACCCGATCCGTCGCCTCGGTCCAGATCTCGATGAGTTCCTGCCGGCGTTCCTCGTCGGTCACGACACCCTTGTTGAACAGGGCCTGAACCTTCTCGGCACGGTCTTCGTACTCGATGAGGATCGTCGCCTTGTCGGGCGGGGTCTTGACGTCGTCGAGCGCGATGGTCAGACCCGCCTTGGTGGCAAACCGGAAACCCAGCGCCTTGAGGTTGTCCAGGGTCTCGGCCACCTCGGTCCGGCGGAACCGCTCGATGATGGCCTCGATCAACTTGCCGATGTCCGACTTGATGACCGTGGCGTCGACGTAGGGAAGACGCTCGGGGAGCGCAGAGTTCAACAACGCTCGGCCCAACGTGGTCTCGGTGAGCGCCGAGCCGTCCACGGGCTCCTCGGTCAACAAGTTGGCGAGTGAGTCCTTCAGGTCGGCGTGCAGCTCCGGATCGCCTGCCAACACGCCGAGCCGCAGCTTGATCGGCGCATGGAGCGAGACCTCGCCCAAGTCGTAGGCCATCATGGCCTCGTCGAGCGAACCGAAGATGCGACCGGCTCCAGCCCCGTCCTCCATCATCTCGGAGAGGTAGTAGACGCCGATGACCATGTCCTGGGACGGCGTGATGATCGGACGCCCCGAGGCGGGACGGAGAACGTTGTTGGTCGACAGCATCAACACCCGGGCCTCGGCCTGGGCCTCCGCCGACAGCGGCAGATGGACGGCCATCTGATCGCCGTCGAAGTCGGCGTTGAACGCCTCGCACACCAGCGGGTGAATCTGGATGGCCTTGCCCTCCACCAACACCGGCTCGAACGCCTGAATCCCCAGACGGTGCAAGGTCGGCGCCCGGTTCAACAGCACCGGATGCTCCTGGATGACCTCGCCGAGCACGTCCCACACCTGCGGACGCTGGCGCTCCACCATCCGCTTGGCGGACTTGATGTTCTGAGCCAGGTCGAGATCGACCAGTCGCTTCATGACGAACGGCTTGAACAGCTCCAAGGCCATCACCTTCGGCAGGCCGCACTGGTGCAACTTGAGCTGAGGACCGACCACGATGACCGAGCGTCCCGAGTAGTCGACCCGCTTGCCCAGCAGGTTCTGACGGAACCGTCCCTGCTTGCCCTTGAGCATGTCGGACAGCGACTTGAGCGCCCGGTTGCCGGGTCCGGTGACCGCCCGGCCGCGGCGCCCGTTGTCGAACAGGGCATCGACGGCTTCCTGCAGCATCCGCTTCTCGTTGTTCACGATGATCTCGGGAGCCCCGAGGTCGAGCAGCCGCTTGAGACGATTGTTGCGGTTGATGACCCGGCGGTACAGGTCGTTGAGGTCGGAGGTCGCGAACCGACCACCGTCGAGCTGCACCATCGGACGAAGATCCGGCGGGATCACCGGGATCGTCTCGAGGATCAGGTCGGTGGGTTGGTTGCGGCCCTCCCAGAACGGCTTGACCACCTTGAGCCGCTGCGTGGCCCGCTGCCGCTTCTGTTGTGAGCCGGCGTCGAGGTCACCTTCCAGGCGCTCCATCTCGGCGTCGAGATCGAGGCGGCCGAGCAAGTCTCGAATCGCCTCGGCACCCATGCCACCGCTGAAGTAGGCGTTGTAGCGCTCGAAGATCTCGCGCCAGAGTTGCTCGGACTCCACCAGGGTCTTGGGCTTGAAGCTGCGGAACTGGTCGAAGGCATCTTCGATCAGCTCGATCTCACGGTCGGCGCGATCCTTGCGGCCGGCGATCTCCTTTTCGACCTCACGGCGGCGGGCGGAGATCTCTTGGGCCTTGGCCCCTCCCTCCTCCATCCGGGCCAGCTCGTCCTCGAGCGCCTCCAGACGGACCTCTCGCCACTCCTCGAAGTCCTCGTTGACCACCTGGAGCTCGGCCCGCATGTTGTCTCGAGCTCGGGAAGGTCCTTGGTACGCCGCTCATCGTCGATGTCGGTGATGAGATAGGCCGCGAAGTAGATGACCTTCTCGAGGTCCTTCGGCGACATGTCGAGCAGATACCCCAACCGGCTGGGAACGCCCTTGAAGAACCAGATGTGGGTGACCGGGGCGGCCAGCTCGATGTGTCCCATGCGCTCACGCCGGACCTTGGAGCGAGTGACTTCCACGCCACACCGCTCGCAGATGATGCCCTTGTAGCGGATCCGCTTGTACTTCCCGCAGTAGCACTCCCAATCCCGCTGGGGACCGAAGATGCGCTCGTCGAAGAGGCCTTCCTTCTCCGGCTTGAGGGTTCGGTAGTTGATGGTTTCCGGCTTCTTGACCTCACCGAACGACCAGGCGCGGACCTGGTCGGACGAGGCGAGGCCGATCTTCAGTTCATCGAAGACTTGGCGTGGCAAATCAGCTCCTCGGATCGGTGGGCGGGACGTGGACGTTCAACCGGCTCACGCATCCGCCTCCGGACGCTCGGGACGGGACAGATCGATACCGAGACTCTCGGTGGGTCGGTACATGTCATCCTCGATGTCTCGCAGCTCGACCTCCTCACCGGCAGCGAGCATCTCGACATTGAGGCACAGACTCTGCATCTCCTTGATGAGCACCCGGAAGGACTCCGGGATGCCCGGCTCGGGGATGTTGTCGCCCTTGACGATGGCCTCGTAGACCTTGACCCGGCCCTGCACATCGTCCGACTTGATCGTCAGCAGCTCCTGGAGGGCGTAGGCGGCGCCGTACGCCTCGAGTGCCCACACCTCCATCTCCCCGAATCGCTGGCCACCGAACTGCGCCTTCCCTCCCAACGGCTGCTGGGTGATCATCGAGTACGGCCCGGTCGAACGAGCATGGATCTTGTCGTCGACCAGGTGGACCAGCTTCAGGATGTAGATCTGCCCGACCGTCACCTCGGTGTCGAACGGCTCACCGGTGCGACCGTCGAAGAGCTGCGCCTTGCCGTCGGGTCCCACCATCCGCAGGCCGTCCCGGTTGGGACGAGCGGCCTCGAGCACCTGCATGATCTCGTCCTCACGGGCACCGTCGAACACCGGCGTGGCGACCCGGGTGCCGGCATCGGCACCGCCGGAGGCCGGGCTCTCGCCGTCGAAGGACTCCCACCCCTGGAAGGCCGCCCAGCCCAGATGGGTTTCGAGCACCTGACCCAGGTTCATCCGGGAGGGCACCCCCAGCGGCGACAGGATGATGTCGACCGGTGTGCCGTCCTCCAGGAACGGCATGTCCTCCTCGGGGAGGATCTTGGAGATGACTCCCTTGTTGCCGTGGCGTCCGGCGAGCTTGTCTCCCTCGGAGATCTTTCGCTGTGAGGCGACGTAGACCCGAACCAGCTCGTTCACCCCGGGTGACAGGTCATATCCGTCGTCCCGGCGGAACACCTTGACGGCGATGACCTTGCCGGCCTCGCCGTGCGGCACCTTCAGGGACGTGTCGCGAACCTCACGAGCCTTCTCACCGAAGATCGCCCGCAGGAGTCGCTCCTCGGGGGTCAGCTCGGTCTCGCCCTTGGGGGTCACCTTGCCGACCAAGTAGTCGCCCGGCCCCACCTCGGCACCGATCCGGATGATGCCGTTCTCATCGAGATCGGCCAGCACCTCGTCGGCGACGTTGGGAATGTCCCGAGTGATCTCCTCGGCACCGAGCTTGGTGTCACGGGCGTCGATTTCGTGCTCTTCGATGTGAATCGAGGTGAGCAGATCCTCTTTCACGAGCCGCTCGGACACGATGATGGCGTCCTCGTAGTTGTGACCGTTCCAGGGCATGAAGGCAACGAGCAGGTTGCGACCCAGTGCCAACTCACCTCGATCGGTGGACGGGCCGTCGGCCAGCACACCGGTCGCCTTGACCTTGTCGCCCTCGCGCACCAACGGCTTCTGGTTCATGCACGTGCCCTGGTTGGACCGCTCGAACTTGTCGAGTTTGAAGGTGTGCTTCTTGTTGGTGCCCTTCTCCTTGACCACGATGTGGTCGCCGGTGACCTCCACGACCTCGCCCTCGACGTTGGAGACGACCATGTCCCCGGAGTCCTGGGCGGCTCGACGCTCCACGCCGGTACCGACCAGCGGGGCGTTGGCCCGGAGCAACGGTACGGCCTGACGCTGCATGTTCGAGCCCATCAGGGCGCGGTTGGCGTCGTCGTGTTCGAGGAACGGGATCAGGGCCGTCGACACCGAGACGAGCTGCTTCGGTGAAACGTCCATGTAGTCGACCTTGCTCGGCTCGACGTAGTCGACCTCTCCACCGGCTCTCCGCACCAGCACCCGGTCGTTCTCGAACGCTCCGTCATCTTCGATCGGCGCGTTCGCCTGGGCGATGACGTACCGCTCCTCCTCGGTGGCGGTGAGGTAGTCGATGGTGTCGGTGACGATGCCGTCGACCACCTTGCGGTACGGCGTCTCGATGAATCCGAACCGGTTGACGCGGGCATAGCTGGCCAGCGAACCGATCAAGCCGATGTTCGGACCCTCCGGCGTCTCGATCGGACACATCCGTCCGTAGTGGGAGGGGTGCACGTCTCGGACCTCGAACCCGGCACGCTCACGGGACAGGCCACCCGGGCCCAATGCCGAGAGACGACGGCGGTGCGTGAGTCCGGCGAGGGGGTTCGGCTGATCCATGAACTGACTCAGCTGGCTGGTTCCGAAGAACTCTTTGATCGCGGCCGTGACCGGCCGGATGTTGATCAGGCTCTGCGGCGTGATCGCCTCCGGGTCTTGGGTGGTCATCCGCTCTTTGACCACCCGTTCGAGGCGGGTCAGGCCGACTCGAACCTGGTTCTGGATGAGCTCGCCGACCGTCCGGATACGGCGGTTGCCGAAGTGGTCGATGTCGTCGGTGACGACCGGGATCTCCACACCCTGATGGGTGACCATGGTGGTGTCACCCGCATGCAAGGCGACCAGGTACTTGATGGCGTCGACGATGTCGGCGTCACGCAGCAACTGGAGATTGGCGGCGCGGTAGTCGTCCGGTGCGTCCTCACCGAACTTCTGGCTCACCTTGTAGCGGCCCACCCGGGTCAGGTCGTAGCGCTTGGTGTTCCGGAAGAGGGTCTGGATGAGGTTCCGGGCCGACTCGACCGTGGTCGGCTCACCGGGACGCAGCTTCCGGTAGAGGTCGACGAGGGCCTCTTCCTTGTCGACTGCGGTGTCGCGCTCCAACGTGTTCCGAATCGACTCGGCGCCGTCGAACAGCTCGAGGATCTCCTCGTCGGTCTCGGCGATGCCGAGCGCTCGCAGGAAAGCCGAGATGTACTGACGGCGTTTCCGATCGACCCGCACGCCGATCGTGTCCCGCTTGTCGGTGTCGAACTCGAGCCATGCGCCACGACCGGGAATGACCTTGCCGGAATAGATGAGCCGGTCGGATGTCTTGTCCGGAGCCGAATCGAAGTAGACCCCGGGCGAACGGACGAGCTGTGACACGACCACCCGCTCGGTTCCGTTGATGATGAAGACCCCGTCGTCGGTCATGAACGGGAAGTCGCCCAAGAAGACCTGCTGCTCCTTGATCTCCCCGGTCTGCTTGTTCATGAAGCGGGCGGTGACGAACAGCGGGCGTGCGAAGTTGGCGTCGCGTTCCTTCGCTTCCTCGATCGTGTAGGGCGGATCTCCGAAGCGATGGTCGGTCAGCTCGAGTGCCAGAGAACCGGTGAAGTCCTCGATGGGGCTGATCTCGTCGAAGATCTCCTTGAGACCTTCGTCCAGGAACCACGTGAAGGATTCGTGCTGGACGGCAAGAAGATCGGGGAGGGGAAGGACTTCGGGGATCTTCCCGAATGAGAAGCGCTCAGCGACGCGCGAAGACAATGGAGCCTCCTTCAGATGAGCTCGGATTTCGAGGACACGGGTGGTCTAAACGGAAACGAAGCGGGTGCCAGTCGAAGATCGTACCAGCGAAAGCCACCGAGTGGCAAACACGAAGACGAGAGCGGCCAGCCCCCCGACTCAGTGCGAACAGCTGCCGTTCTCCGGTCTCAGTCCTCGGTTGTGGCGGGACCCGGCGTTGCACCGATCCCTGCGCGGCTCATCCTACGGCACCCGGCGCGACCGTGTCAACGGTTCGGACCGACAAACGGCCCGTCACATCCGCTCGAAGAGCCCGGCGGCACCCTGGCCGCCCCCCACACACATCGTCACGACTCCGTAGCGGGCCCCCCGTCGCGCCAGCTCGGCCAAGATGTGGCCCGCCATCCTGGCGCCGGTCATCCCGTACGGATGGCCGATCGAGATGGCACCACCGTTGACGTTGTAGATGTCGTTGTCGATGCCGAGGCGGTCGCGGCAGTAGAGCGCCTGCACCGCAAATGCCTCGTTCAGCTCCCAGACATCGATGTCTTCGATCCCGAGGCCGTGCCGCTCGAGGAGCTTCGGGACCGCAACGACGGGGCCGATCCCCATCTCGTCGGGCTCGACTCCGGCAACCGCCACCCCGCGCAGTCGACCCAGCGGTTCCACTCCGCGCCGTTCGGCCTCGCCCGCCTCCATGACGACGAGCGCGGCCGCTCCGTCCGACAGCTGGCTGGCGTTACCGGCCGTGACATTCTTCCCGGGACCCCGAACGGGCGTGAGGCCGGCCAGGCCTTCGAGGGTGGTGCCGGGACGATTGCCTTCGTCGAGCGCCCGCGTGACCTGCTGGGACGAGACGGCACCGGACTCCCGGTCGGTGACCGATTGTTCGACGGTGACCTCGATGATCTCGTCGTCGAAGATCCCCTCCTCCTGGGCGCGCGCCGTCCGTCGCTGCGATTGAAGGGCGTAGGCGTCGCAGGCTTCGCGCGAGATCCCGTACCGTTCCGCCACCACTTCGGCCGTGTCGATCATCGGCAGGTAGGCGTGGGGGTGCGCTTCGAGAAGCTGTGGATCCTTCATGCGGTACCGGTTCATGTGCTCGTTCTGGACCAGGCTGATCGACTCGACACCACCGGCGATGACGATCGGAGAGCCGTCCTGAACCACCTGGTTGGAGGCGGCTGCCACCGCCATCAACCCCGACGAGCACTGCCGGTCGATGGACATGCCGCCCACCGACGTCGGAAGTCCCGACGCCAACGCCGCCAGGCGGGCGATGTTCGGCCACTGGGTTCCCTGCTGCATCGCACAGCCGAGAATCACGTCGTCGACGGCCCCCGGCTCGACGCCCGCCCGGTCGACGGCGGCCCGAATGGCCATCGCGGCCAGGCTCGGTGCCTCGGTCTCGTTGAACATCCCCCGATAGGCCTTCCCGATCGGGGTCCGGGCGGTGCTGACAATGACGGCTTCTCGCATCATGTGATGGTACGCCGGAAGGCAAGGGAGGCTGCCGGGGACGAGCCTCAGCCGAGGAATGCGCGGGCGAGGAAGCTCGCCATCTCCTCCCGAGTCACCCGATCGTGAGGACAGAAGCGATCGTTCAGCGGCGGGTTGCAGCCCTTGGTTATGCCGGCCGAGGCGATCGATTCGATGTCGGACTCGAACACCGAATCGTCGTCGTCGACGAACCGGTCGACCGAAGGAGGCGGTAGGCCCAGCGCCCTCCGGATGAAGGCTGCCATCTGCCCGCGAGTCACGGTGTCCTCGGGACAGAACCGGCGGTTGTCGGGCGGGTCGCAGCCGACCGTCACCCCCGCCCGGGCGATGGCGCCGATGTCGCCTTCGAAGACCGATTCGTCGTCGTCGACGAAGGGATCGGCTTCGGTGGCGTCGAGACCCAGCGCGCGACTGAAGAAGGCTGCCATCTGCCCGCGAGTCACCGGATCACGCGGGCAGAACCGGTCGTTGAACGGAGGGTTGCAGCCCTTGGTGATCCCGGCGTCGGCAATCTGGTGAATGGCCGAGGCGTGTACCGAGCCGGCGATGTCGATGAACGCGCTGACCGTCTCGGCCGGCTCGGCCCCCACCTCCCGGGCGCCCAGGTCGGGCGAGCCGTCTCGCCGCCCTCCGACGAGATCGGTGACACCGGTGTAGCGACTGTCTGCGGCACCGATCACCACGCTGTCTTCGGCGGGGAGCGCATACCGGTCGGCCAGCCGAAGGAACTCCGACCGGATGCTGCCGGCACCCGAGGCGAACGCGTCACCCTTCCAAACCGGAAGCTCGGGATCGGCGAGATCGGGAAGCCGTGGGTCGGCGACGATCGGGGATGGGTCATCGGACATGTCGCCGGCCGCACCCTCCGGGATCGCCCGACCATCGTTCCAATACAGGTTGCGGATCAGCCGCAGTCCCTCCACTGTTGTGATGTCGCCGGCCGAGAAGCGATCCATCGTCCCGCCCGGGCTCGACCAGATGTTGTTCGCCAAGACGATGTCGCGATTCAGCGGGTTCTGGTCCTTCACGTTGAGCCAGTAGGCGAACCCGCCGGCCGGCTGGTCGCCGACGATCGTGTTGTTGGTGACCTGGACGTCCTTCACGCCGCGAATGCCGACCGGTCCGGTGAACTCGCTACCGGAGTTCAGGAGGAAGAGGTTGGCATCGATGCTCACGTCCTCGGCCTCGTGGTACGGCTTGCCATCGTTGCCGACCTGGATGAACGTCTCGTCGCCACCCTGCCAGTTGAGAAACAGGTTGCGTCGAATCGAAACCCGCTTGGCGCCCAACAAGCCGTCATCACCTTCGTTGCTGTCCTTCACGACGATGTAGGACTTGGTCTCGGTCGACACCGGGCGATCGCTCGCCTCGAAGTCATTGAAGAAGATGTTGTCTTGGATCAGGACGTCGGTGACGCTGTTGACGTCCATGTGCTCTTCGTTGGTTCCGTTGTTGTAGAACACGTTGCCCGAGACGGTGGCGTTCCGGACCCCGTTGTGGATCTTGAGCAGGTCGTTGTCGTACGAATCGTGGAAGATGTTGTCCCGAAACGCGATGTTCTCGGCCCACAGGTCCAGGCCGTTGTCCCGGTCGACGAGCACCACATAGCCGTCGGCGCCCGGTCCGCTGTGACGGAACTCGAGCCCGTGGAACGCGATGTTCGCCGCACCGTCGACGTCGAGCACCGTTCCATCGTGCTCGAACACCGCCCGGTAGCGCTCGACCGCCTGGAAGGTCACCCCGGTGCTGAAGCGCCGCTGAATCTCGGTGTGGCCGCGGTACACGCCGGGGAGTACCCAGACCGTGCACCCGGTGTCGGGGACCGCTTCCGCCGCATGGTCGATGGTTGCCCACGGGCTGGATCGGGAGCCGGAATCGGCATCGTCACCGGAGGGCGCCACCCATCGCTGACAGCCTGCCTGACCCCAGGCCGGGACCGCCGTCGCCAGTGCCATGGCCGCGACGACGGCGACCGTCACCATCGACCGCCGCCAGCACCGGTTCACAGCTTCATTCGCGTACACCGCGTTCATCACCCGTCTTGGCCGAAGACCCGCGAACGGGTCTCACGGCTGCCGCGACGATCCTCAGCCGACGTCGATCTGATACTCGACATGCAGCAGTGGCGCCTGCACCGGTGATCCGTTGTAGGACTCGGCAACCCGTTCGCCGGTACCGGTGATGATCAAGGCCAGCGAGTTGTTGGCGGCCCAACCAGGGCGGTCCACGATCTCTTGGATGATCGGCGCCAGCCCGGCGGCTCGCTGATCGGCCCCGGCCTCACCGATCACGGACCAGGCGGCGGGCGCCCACGCCACCGTGGCGGCGGTGGTCGGCCGGGCGCTGATGTTCGAGAGCGCCGCAAAGAACGTATCGGCGCTGTCGGATGCCTCTCCTCGAATCGAGAGGTTGGTTGCCACGCCACTCGTCTCATCCGCCGTGAACTGCAGCCAGGCGTCGGTGATGGTGGCTCCTGGTGGGATGTCGATGCCGTTGAAACGGATGCCCACGGTCTGCAACGTGTCCTCTTGGACCAATTCCAGGTCGCTGCTTCCCGTACCGACGGATCCGTCGGTCTGCTCCTCGGCGTCGTCGTTCCCATTGGACACTCGCACCTCGAGCGTCACCGCACCTCCGCTCCCGGTGACGGTGACGGTCAACTCGTCGCTCGCCGACAGCTGCCCGTCGGAGGCTGTGAGCCGCAGTACGAAGGTACCCGGCGTCGAGAACGTCGCGGTCGTGTCCACCGCCGAGGCGTCACCGAACGTCACCGTTCCCGGACCGCTCACCTTCGTCCACGAGGTGGTGAGGGCGGCGGGCGGGTCCGGCAGACCGTCGTCGGTCACCGTGCCGTCGAGGACGGCCGCATCATCGACGGTGATCGTCTGGTCGGAGCCTGCGTCGACGTTCGGACGCTGCTGGGAGGTGACGGCGTACTCCACGTGGAGGAGCGGCGCTCCGGCGGCGCTGCCGTCGAACGACTCGGCGACTCGCTCGCCCGTTCCCGTCACGATGATCGCCAGCGGACTCGCTTCCGACCACCCCGGACGGTTCACCACCTCTTGCACCACCGAGGCCAGGCTCGGGGTGCGCTGGTCGGGACCGGCCGCACCGATGGTCGTCCACGGCGCCGGACTCCACGACGCCGAAGCCACCGTCACCGGCCTCGACGAGATCGAGAAGTCCACCTCTGTGAAGGCGGCAGCCGAGTCGGAGTCCTGTGCTCTGATCGTCAGATTGGTGACATCGTTCGGCACTTCGTCGACGGTGAACTGGATCCAGGCGTCGATGATCACCGCTCCGCCCGGGATACCCACCCCGGGGAACCGCATGCCGACGGTCTGGGAGCCGCCCCGGTCGTGCACCAGTTCGAGGTCGGAGCTGTTGTTGTCGACGGCACCATTGGAGCGTTCCTCGGCGTCGTCGGTGGTGGACCCAACCCGTACCTCGGTGACGGTTCCACCGGTGTCGGGGGTGACGGTGATCGTGACGTCATCGGACGCCGACAACTCGGAATCGTCCGCCGTCAACCGCAACACATACGACCCGGTCGCCGAGAACGTCGCCGACGTATCCACCGCCGCAGCATCCCCGAACGTCACCGTCCCCGGACCACTCACCTTCGTCCACGACGTCGTCACCACCCCCGGCGGAGCCGGCAGACCGTCATCGGACACCGTCCCATCCAACGCCGCAGCCACATTGATCGGCACCGACTGGTCCCCACCCGCCGCCACCGTGGGCGCCTGGTTCACGGGAGCGGCCGTGACGGTGATCGTGACGTCATCGGACGCCGACAACTCGGAATCGTCCGCCGTCAACCGCAACACATACGACCCGGTCGCCGAGAACGTCGCCGACGTATCCACCGCCGCAGCATCCCCGAACGTCACCGTCCCCGGACCACTCACCTTCGTCCACGACGTCGTCACCACCCCCGGCGGAGCCGGCAGACCGTCATCGGACACCGTCCCATCCAAAGTGACGGGCCCGGGCTCCACGACGGATGCGTCCGCTCCTGCGTCGACGGTCGGTGTCTGGTTGACCGGCGGCGTGACGGTGATCGTGACGTCATCGGACGCCGACAACTCGGAATCGTCCGCCGTCAACCGCAACACATACGACCCGGTCGCCGAGAACGTCGCCGACGTATCCACCGCCGCAGCATCCCCGAACGTCACCGTCCCCGGACCACTCACCTTCGTCCACGACGTCGTCACCACCCCCGGCGGAGCCGGCAGACCGTCATCGGACACCGTCCCATCCAACGCCGCAGCCACATTGATCGGCACCGACTGGTCCCCACCCGCCGCCACCGTGGGGGGCTCATTCGGGGGCGGGGGACCGGTTCGGAACGACACGTGCAACAACGGAGCGGCGGCCGCCGACCCATTGAAAGACTCCGCCACCCGTTCGCCGGTTCCGGTGGCGATGATCGCCAGCGAGTTGCCGGCGGCCCACCCGGGTCGGTCGACGATCTCTTGGACGACGGTGGCCAGGCTCGGCGTGCGTTGGTCGGGTCCGGCCTGGCCGACGACCGTCCAACCAGGGGGGTTCCAACCGACCGAAGCCGCGGTGGTGGGTCGGATCGAGATGCTCCCGGCCGTGTTGGAGAAGGTGGCGGCGCTGTCGACGTCCTCGCCTCGCAATGTCACGGCGGTCGGCTCGGTCTCCACCTCGTCAACGGTGAACTGGATCCAGGCGTCGACGATCTCGGCCCCGTTGGGAACCGTGATGTCCAGGAAACGCATGCCGATGGTCTGGTTCCCGCCCGAATCGAAGGTGAACTCCAGATCCGAGCTGTTGAGCCCGATCGAACCGTTGGCTCGCTCTTCGGCGTCATCGTTCGTCGAGGAGATCCGCCGGTCGATCGAAATGGTCCCCGTCGGGTCGGCCACGGTCATGGTCATGGTGTCGGACCCGACCGCAGCCGAATCGTCCGCGACCAACCGGAGGGTGTACACCCCCGGCGTCGAGAACGTTGCAGTGGTGGTCAGGGCGGACGCGTCGCCGAACGCGACGGTTCCGGGCCCGCTCGCCTTGGACCAGGCGGTGGTGACGGTGGCCGGCGGATCGGGCTCGCCGTCGTCGCTCACGCTGCCCGACAATGTTGCGGTGTCGTCGACGGTGATGGACTGGTCGGGGCCGGCGTCGACGCTCGGCGGCGTGTTGGTACCTCCCGTCGCCCCGAACGAGATCTCGTACAGGACGCCGTCGTTCTCGTTGGGGTCGTTGTTGTTGTCGACGTTGCGGTCGACGATGTACAGGTGGCGAGCGGACGGGTCTGCACTTCCTGGTCCGTATGCCAGGCCGGCTGCGTTCCCAGTGCCGAGGTGGGCGATGTCGAGGTGGCGGATCAGTCCGCCGTTCGGAGTCGTCTCGGCGATGAGATCGTTGTGCCCGATCACGAGAAGCGTGCCGCTATCCGGGTTCCACTCCACGCCCTCGGGGTCTTCGATCCCGAGGCTGGTCACGTCGAACTGGGTCTTGACGTCGTCGCCGGCCGAGCCCTCGAACACCCCGTTGGGGCCGGGAGTGATCCGATAGATCTCTTCGGCCACGCCGTCTGCCACGTAGAGCGCATTCGCGACCGGATCGAAGGCGACGCCCTCCGGATCGTCGGAGCCGTAGCCCGCCATCGCCACGAACCCAACGGTGTCGTCGGACGTCGCCAGGCGGCCGTCCGGTCCGGGATCGAACTCGTAGACGCCTCGGTCGCCGGTGTCGTCGGTGATGAAGAAGTGGTTGTTGGAAGGGTTGTGAGCGATACCGGTCGGCTCGTTCGAGTCGGGAAGTGTGTTGAACGTGTCGACCAGCGTGCCGTTTCGCTGGGCCTCGAACACGTTGGCATTGGCGAAGATCCCCATCTCGTTCACCTCGCCGTCACTGATGATCAGTCGGTCGGTCGAGGTGACGAAGGCGATGCCGGACGGATCGGGACTGGGCGGCGACCACGACGACGTGAGCGTCGTCCGGACCAGCGTGGTGGGATCGGTGACGGCAGCGACGGACAGCAGGTCGGTCGTGGCGCGATGCTCGAACAAGGTGGCCGTCCCGGAATCGTCGGATGCCAGCACATACAGGCTCTGTTCCGCGGGATCGTCGGTCGGATCGGCGGAGTCGCCGACGACCATGGAGGAGACATCGAGGTCCGCCTCCAACTCGATGGTGCCGACCAGCCGGCCGGAAGCGTCGAGTTCACGAATGGTGCCGCCCTGGGTCGTGAAGCGGTGCCCGGTGACCGGGTCGGTGGCCTCGGCGCCGGTGGTCGCCGCGGGCGCCAGCCCTTCGGGCGTGTCGTCGAGGGGAACCGGCTCCCCCACCGGAACGCCGGTGGGTCGGGCGGTGACCAGCCGGCTTGCGCCGTCGGCGGTGGTGTCGAGGATGGTCAAGAGCCCGCCGTCTGCCTGCCACCCGACCGCACGGGGAGCGTCGACTCCCAGATCGCCCAGATCGACCGTCCGGACCGGACCGGCAAACGTCGGCGCCGTATCGGCTTCAGCGGCGTTGATCGGAATCATGGTCAGAATCATTCCGACGAACGCGACCCCCACCGCCACCTGCCTCGACTTGCGGCCGTTCACCCCAGGGTCAGCCAGCACCACTCCACGCTCAGAATTCACATCCGCCCCCACGGTCTCCACTCGTACTCCCCCAGAGACTCTACGCGTTCGGATTGGTGAACGGGGCCGCGATGTCCGGAGCCCTCACACGGCGATGAACCGGAGGCCGGCCGCTCCCGAGAATGTCGGATCGTCTCCGAACCAGTGGAAGGTACGAGCCAGGTAGTACAGCACTCCCACGACAACGACTGCCAGCACGAATCCGATGAGTGGTTCGGGGATGCGGCGGCGAGCCATGCAGGCAGCCTATCCGTCGGCGGCGGGCTGGTCACCCGCGGGCTCTTGGGCGGTTCGCCAGATGATCCGCTGGGTGGGATATGCGAGCTCCACCGCCGGCTCGGAGGCGAACGACGACAGAATCGCCTTCCAGATTTGATCGGTCACGCCCCTCCGGTCCCGGGCACCCACCAGGTACCGTCCGGTGATCATCACACCGGAGTCCTTGACGACCAGGTACACCGTCGGTTCGAGATGGGTGTACTGGATGAAGTACCCGCGAGCCGCCTGACGGATCTCCTCGGCGTACCGACGTTCCTTCACGTCCGGAGCACCCGCCACCACCGCCGCCAGCACCAGATCACTGGCGCGCTCCCAATCCGACTCGAAGGTGACGAGCACGTCGACTTCGTCCCAGATCAACGGAAAGCTCTCCGTGGCGTTGGCGACCGGTTCACTGAACAGCAGGCCGTTGGGAACATGGATGAGGCGACCGGTGCTCTGGTCGGCGTCCACCCAGTTGCCGAGTTCGAGCATCGAGAACCGGAACACCCGGACATCGACGACATCCCCTCGATGGCCGCTGATCTCGATTCGGTCCCCGACTCGGAACGGGCGGCGCACGATGATGTACGCCCAGCCCGCCAGGTTCTTCAGCACGTCGGTGAGCGCGATGGCGATACCGGCGGAGACGATGCCGATGTAGGTGAACGCCCCGCCGAATCCTCCCAGCCATATCTCGGTGAGCGCCAGGACCACCAGGAGGAAGGCGATATAGGTGGCGTACTTCCGCGAGGAGAACCACACCTGGGCATCGGAGACGTTCTTGTGAACCAGCCGGAGAACGACCCATCGCACGATGAGCACGAAGGCCACCACCGCCGCCGAGAGCAAGAGGTCTGCTCCCACCGGGCCGACGTCGATGGAGTCGAGCCACTGTTGCATGAGTCGGTGAGCGTATCGCTCTGGAAGACCTGACCGGTCGATAGTCTCCGCTCATGCAGCCTTCACCTCCCCCCGTCGCCAAGCGGGTCCCGGTTCCTCGCCGCATCCACTCCGACACCTTCATCGACGACTACGGCTGGCTCCGTGACCGAGAGGAACCGGACACGGTGGCCTACCTCGAGGCGGAGAACCGCTACACCGCACAGGCGACCGCCCACCTCGAATCGCTGAGAACGCAGTTGTTCGAGGAGATCCGATCACGGATCCAGGAGACGGATCTCTCGGCACCCGCCCGCCGCGGAGAGTGGTTCTACGCTTCGCGCACCGAAGAGGGCGCCCAGTACCCCGTCTTCGTTCGCATGTACGGTGCTCCCGATGCCGACGAGGCGGTGATCCTCGACCTCAACCACCTCGCCGCCGACGCCGGCGCCGAGTACCTCGGCATGGGGGCATTCTCGGTCTCTCCCGACCAACGGCTCGCGGCGTACTCGATCGACCTGGACGGGAGCGAGCGGTTCACGCTTCGAGTCAGAACCATCGAGGCCGGCGAGGACCTCGACGACATCCTCACCGGGCTGCACTACGGCGCAGCGTGGTCGACCGACGGGCGGTACCTCTTCTACACGACCGTCGACGAGGCCCACCGACCACACCAGGTGTGGCGTCACGAGCTGGGTGGAGGTCAGGACGACGACGTCATGGTGTTCGAGGAACCCGATGAACGGATGTACCTGTCGGTGGGGACCACCCAGGACGACCGGTATCTGGTCGTTCACGCTCAGAGCCGGAGCACGAGCGACGTCCACTATCTCGACGCCGGTGACCCGCTCGGCGACTTCCGCCCCGTGCTCGGTCGTATCGAGGGTGTCGAGTACTCGGTCGAGCACAAGGACGACCGATGGCTGATCGTGACCAACGAGCAGGCCCCCAACGGTCGGCTCATCTCGATCGCAGTCTCTGATCCGGACGACCGCCGCACCATGGTCGATCACGACGACGACCGGCGGGTGGCAGGGGTGATCCCGTTGGCTTCCCATGTCGTGGTGTTCGGAAGACGCGACGGGCTGACGTCGGTGACCGTCTTGCCGGACGCCCCGACCGAGCCCGGACGCGACCTGTCGTTCGAGGAGCCCGTCTACACGGTGAGCCCGGGCCGCAATCTCGAGTACGACACTCGCGTGCTCCGGCTCACGTACCAGTCGCTGGTGACCCCTGCCCGGGTCATCGACGTCGACCTCGAAACCGACAGCATCAGCGTGGTCAAGGAGACCCCCGTGTTGGGCGGGTTCGATCGGGACGACTATCGCTCGGAGCGGATCTGGGCGACCGCCGGCGACGGCAACCCCATACCGATCTCGCTGGTCCGCCGCCGCGAGGTGAGCGGATCCGGACCACTGCTGCTGTACGGCTACGGGTCGTACGAGGCGACGATGGATCCCTGGTTCTCGCCGTCGCGGCTGTCGCTGCTCGACCGCGGTGTGACGTTCGCCGTGGCCCACATTCGGGGCGGCGGGGAGATGGGCCGCGCCTGGTACGAGCAGGGCAAGCTCGAGCAGAAGATCAACACCTTCACCGACTTCGTGGCGTGTGCCGAGCACCTGATCGAGTCCGGCTACACGGACTCGGCCCAGCTGGCCATTCGAGGTGGCTCGGCGGGTGGTCTCCTGGTGGGGGCGGTGACCAACCTCCGTCCCGAGCTGTGCTCGACGGTGATCGCCGAGGTGCCGTTCGTCGACGTGATCAACTCGATGCTGGATGCCAGCCTTCCTCTGACCGTCATCGAATGGGAGGAGTGGGGAAACCCCTCGATCGAACAGCAGTACGAATGGATGCGGAGCTACTCCCCATACGACAACGTCCACGCCGCGGCGTACCCGGCGATGCTGGTGACGGCCGGCCTCAACGACCCGCGTGTGCCCTACTGGGAACCCGCCAAATGGGTGGCGCGCATGCGGGCGATCTCCCACCATCGTGGACCGCTGCTCTTGAAGACGGAGATGGGAAGTGGCCACGCCGGCCCGTCGGGACGTTACGACGCGTGGCGCGACGAAGCCTTTGTCATGGCGTTCCTGCTGGATCGATGGGGATTGGCAGATTCAGGAACATCGGAGGAGGTCGCCGTTCCGGCCGGGAACGACGCAGAGGCTTGAATGGGAGACGAGATGGTCGAACCGTTGTGGACACCCGATCCCGAGACACTTCCCAAACTCCGGATCGAGTCCTTCCGGCGCTCCGCCGAGAGGCGTACCGGTCTCCGGATTCCCGACACCGGTGCCCTGCACCGATGGTCGGTGGAGGACCCGGGAGCGTTCTGGTCGCTGGTCTGGGACGAGACCGGGGTCATCGGCGACAAAGGCTCGGTTGCGTTCGAGCCCGGCGGGGACATGATGTCGGGACGGTTCTTCCCGGACGCGCGGCTGAGCTTCGCCGAGAACCTCGTGGAAGGTGGTGACCGGCCCGACGACGAAGCGGCGATCATCTCCTTCGCAGAGGACCGAGCCCGTCGCACGCTCAGTCGGGGGGAACTCCGTCGCCAGGTGGCGGCCTTCGCGTCGGCGCTCCGGTCGATGGGTGTGCAGCCGGGCGATCGGGTGGCGGCGTGGATGCCCCACGTCCCCGAGACCGTGATCGCAATGCTGGGCGCAGCTTCGGTGGGAGCCGTCTTCACCTCGACGTCGTCGGATTTCGGGACCGCCGGCGTCACCGATCGCTTCGGCCAGGTGGAGCCCGTGGTGTTGGTCGCCGCCGACGGATATCACTACGGCGGCAAGGTGTTCGAGCGCCTCGATCAACTCGCCGAGATCCGCCAACTCCTCCCCTCGGTGCGGAAGGTAGTGGTCGTGCCCGTGCTCGCCGACGAGGTCGAACCGACCGGCGTCGACGGTGCCGTGAGCTGGAGCACCTTTCTCCAGGCGGGTCGAGGGGCGCAACCCGACTACCTCCGAAGCGGCTTCGACCACCCCATCTACATCCTCTACTCGTCCGGCACCACCGGAAAGCCCAAGTGCATGGTCCATCGGGCCGGCGGGGTGCTCCTCAAGCACCTCCAGGAACAGCAGCATCACATGGACGTGCATGCCGGCGATCGCGTCTTCTACTTCACGACCTGTGGGTGGATGATGTGGAACTGGCTGGTGTCGGCGCTGGCATCCGGCGCCACCATCGTGTTGTACGACGGCAATCCGTTCCATCCGGGCCCCGAGGCGTTGTTCGACCTGGCCGATGAGGTCGGCATGACGCTGTTGGGCGTGTCCGCAAAATACATCGACGCGGTCAACAAGTCCGGTGTCCGCCCGATCGAGACGCACGACCTCTCCGAGCTTCGCACGATCGGTTCAACCGGCTCTCCACTGTCACCGGACGGGTTCCGATTCGTGTACGACGGAATCAAACGCGATGTTCACCTGGCGTCGATCTCCGGCGGGACCGACCTCTGCGGCTGCTTCGTGGGTGGTGACCCGACCCGCCCGGTCTACGCCGGCGAGATTCAGGCACCCAGCCTGGGTATGGCGATGGAAGTGCTCGACGAGGACGGCCGTCCGATCACCGACGGACAAGGAGAGTTGGTCTGCACCGCGGCGTTCCCATCCATGCCTCTCACGTTCTGGGGGTCCGACGGAGACGCTCGCTACCGCGACGCATACTTCGCTCGATTCCCGGACGTCTGGACCCACGGGGACTATGCCCGGTGGACAGAGCACGGCGGCATCGTCATCCTCGGCCGCTCCGACGCGACCCTGAACGCCGGCGGCGTCCGGATCGGGACCGCCGAGATCTATCGGGTGGTCGAGCAATTCCCGGAGGTGGCCGAGGCCGTGGCGATCGGACGCCGGATCGATGCCGACACCCAGATCGTGCTCTACCTCCGGATGGCCGAGGGTTCGGCTCTCACGGCGGATCTGGAAGAACGCATCCGTCACCGGCTTCGAACCGAGGAGTCGCCTCGACACGTGCCGGCGGTGATCGCCACCGTCACCGACATCCCGCGAACCCGGTCCGGCAAGATCAGCGAGCTGGCGGTCACCGCCGCCGCCAACGGAGATCCGGTGAAGAACACCGAGGCCCTCGCCAACCCCGAGGCCCTCGACCACTTCCGCCCGTCGTAGAACCGGGAGCGTCGAGTGGCGGCCGGCCGGCCGGGCTCCTCAGCCGGCGGTGTCGAGGATCCAACGGGCGAGCACCTCGGCACATGTGACCACCTGGTCCACGGGGACGTGCTCATCGGCGGCATGTGCCACCCGGATGTCGCCAGGACCGTACATGACCGTGGGTGTCTCACCCTGATTGATGAAGAGCCTCATGTCGGCGCCATACGGGACTCCGACCAGCTCGGCCGGGAGGCCGGTCGATGCGGAATGGGCGGCGGCCAGCCCGATCGGGAGTGGATGATCCGACGGAACCGAAGACGAGTCGAAACGCCCTCCCCACACCTCGAGCCCCACCGGGTGTTCGGCCAGGAACGGATGTGAGGCTGCTGCCGCTTCGACCGCACTGCGAAGCTCGGCGGCGGCGTCATCGCTGCTCTGGCCGAGCCGGACACCGTACCGACCGTCGGCCTCCACCCGGTCCATCACCATCGATGCCCACGACCCTCCCTCGACCACGCCGATGATCGTCGGATACGGCAGGCCCAGGTCGCGCATCAACGGATGAGTCTCCTCGTTCCGCCTGCGCTCGTCCTCGGCCAACGCCTCGGTCAGGTGTATCAGATGCTCCAATGCGGACGCTCCCGCCAACCGGGTCGATGCGTGGGCTGCGCGGCCCGGGACCGTCAGCGTGAAGGTGATGGCGCCGGCGTGAGCCACCACCACCCGAAGCTCCGTCGGCTCGGTGATGATGCAGGCATCGCCGACGTAGCCTGCACGGATCGCCGCCAGCGCACCCGACCCGCCGTCCTCCTCGGCGGGTACCGCCACGATTGTCACCTCGCCGGTGAGCTCGGCCTCGGATTCGACCACCAGCCGGATCGCCTCCAATGCGGCGACGACCCCGCCTTTCATGTCGCAGGCCCCCCGGCCGTACACGGCCCCGTCGCGGATCTCCGGGGCGAACGGCGGCGTCGTCCACGTGGTCTCGTCTCCCGGCGGGACGACGTCCACATGGCCGACGAGGAGAAGGCGAGGCCCCGGTCGTCCCGTCCGCAGACGCCCGGCGACGACCGGCAGCTCGGTGCGCGGCACCTCGAGTCCCGGGAAATCGGGGTCTCGAGCCAGCTCCTCCGGGTCGGTCTCGACGACATCGACTTCCAGCGTCGCCTCGTCGAACAACTCCGCCATGCGACTTTGGATCCGCCGCTCCGAGCCGGTGATCGAGGGGATCGTCACCAGGTCGACCAGGTCGTCGACCACTCTCGCTTCGTCCGCCTTCAACGCAATGCTCCTTCGACGAGATCGACGAACCCAGGGACCAACGGCTTGCCGTCCAACTCTGCCGCGGACAACCACCGTGCATCGACGGTGCTTCCGTCGACCTCCACCACCCGAGGCTCCCCTCGGAGCGACATCTCGTAGATCACGAGATAGTTGTGGAGCCGCCCGCCGTCGGGGTGCCGTTCCTGAACATGGCTGCGGATGTCGATCAACTGCGTGGTTTCCGGAATCAAACCGGTCTCCTCGAACACCTCCCGTGCCAGGGTCTCCTCGGGCGTCTCTCCCCACTCCGATCCCCCGCCCGGGAGGGTCCACCAGGAGACGCCTCCTGGTTTGGGACGCAGTTGGGTGAGCAGCACTCGGCGGTCCCACACCGCCACCCCGTAGCAACCGACGCGAACTCGACCCTCGCTCATCGACGCAGCACCGGTCGCGCGAGACAGGTCGGACCACCCGAACCGTTGAGACAGATCTGCGAGCCGGCGAACGTGTGCACGTCCATCCCCGCCGCGACGAGCCGCTCGCGGGTGACCGGGTTTCCCTCCAGCATCACGACCACACCCGGCCGGACGGCGAGCACGTTGCAGCCGAGACTCGCCACCTCCTCCGGAGGAACCTCGACCAGGTCGTAGCCGAGTTCCCGACACAGGGCGTGGAGCCCGACCGGCAGGCGAGCCAGCTCGACGACGGCCAACCCTTCGGCGACGGGAGAGATGACGCTCATCAGGTGGAGGCACTCGGCCGGTCCGGCGTCGTACGGGAGGTCGAAGACGTGGACCGACGCTCCGAGGTATGTGCGGAGCTGTGCGATACCGGCGTCGTTCGTCCGAAGCGTTCTGCCGACGCAGACGACATCGCCGGCCAGCCAGCACACGTCGCCGCCGTCGACCGTGCCCGGCGGCTCGATTCGACCCACGATCGGGATGTCATGCTCCCGATACCACTCGGCCTGCACCTCCTCCTCACCTCGCCGTGAGGCCTTTCCGGACCGCAGCAGGATCGCTCCGTCGCCGACGACGAGGGTGGGGTCGTACTGGTAGACGAAATCGGGACCGGCACGCTCATCGGTGAGCACGTGCACCGTGACCCCGAGGCGCTCCAGCAGTTCGACGAAGCGGCGGTGCTCGTCCGTTGCGACCTCGGCATCCACCGGCTCTCGGAAGCCGTGAACGGGGTCGTCGAAGGCCCCGAAGAACCGGGGGCCGGGCCGCTGCACCAACACCTGCCGGAGCGGGGCCACGCTGGATCGAACGCCGAAGGGAATCACTGCGAGCCGGAGCGTACCTCCACGGCCCGATCGCCAGGGTGGGGAACCCCCGAGCGAGTTTCGGGGACGTCCCCGATAGAGGGATGAACGGTTGTGGCCGACCTTGTACTCATGCACGCAGTGACAACCACCCTCGAACGGGCCCGGCGCCTGGCCGAGCAGACACCACCAGACCGCAACCGCTACGTCGACCTGCTTCGGGCGCTCTCGATCGCGGTGGTCGTGTTCGGACACTGGCTGATGGCCGCACCCGAGATGACCGACTCCGGCATCCGCATCGGCCACCTGATCGCCGAGACCCGGTGGGCACAGTGGCTCACCTGGGTGCTCCAGGTCATGCCGATCTTCTTCTTCGTCGGCGGCTACTCGAACCTGGTGGGATGGCGCTCGGCACAGCGACGCCATGTGCCGTATGGGCGTTGGCTCTCCGATCGTCTCCGCCGGCTGACATTCCCTCTCCTGCCGCTGCTGGCGTTGTGGGTTCCCGCATCCTGGGTGGCGTGGCGGGCCGGCGTCGATCCGGAGTTGGTGACCATCGGTTCCCAGGCGGCGCTGGTGCCGGTGTGGTTCCTCGCGACGTATGTGCTGATCGTCATGGCCGCTCCGCTCACCCTCCGGCTGTGGAATCGGTACGGATTCGGCGCCTTCGCCGGCTTCGCCGGGGCGGCTGCGATGACCGACCTGACGTCCCTGGGCCTCGGCGTCGACATCGTCAAATGGTTCAACTACGTGTTCGTGTGGAATGCGGTCCACATGCTCGGATACGCCTGGGCGGACGGACGGTTCGCCTCGGTTCGGAGCCGGGTCGAGCTGGCGCTCGCCGGGCTGGCCACGGTCGCCGCGCTGGTGGCTTTCGGACCGTACCCGATCGCGATGGTCGGCCTCGACGGGGCCGCCGTCACCAACTCCAACCCACCCAAGGTGACCCTGGTGGCGCTGGCCGTCTTCCAGTTCGGGTTGGCACTGGCGCTCGAACGGCCGGCACGGCGGAGACTCGAACACATGCGCACCTGGTCGGTGGTGGTGGCCGTCAACGGATCGATCATGAGCCTCTACCTCTGGCACCTGACCGTCATGGTGGCGGTCCTCGGCACCTCGATCGCCCTGGGTGGCATCGGACTGGGCGTCGGGGCCGGCACCCTCGGATGGTGGCTCACCCGTCCGATCTGGCTGGCGCTGCTGCTGGCGCTCACCCTGCCGGTGCTGGCCGTCGTCGCCCGTTTCGAACGACCTCAACCACTGGCGGGAGATCGCCGCGTCTGGCGACCCGTGCTCGGCATCCTCGGACTCTGCGCCGGTCTGGGGCTCCTGGCCCGGTTCGGGGTCGCCGACGCCGACGGACTCAACACGGCGGCACTCGGTCTGACCATCGCCGGACTCCTGGTGGGCGGGGTGGCCGCCGAGCGGTGAGGATCGGCGGCTGTTCGAAATCGGACGACATCGAAGCGAGGACCCCCCGTACCGTTGGGGGATGCCGACCGAAGTGGTGATCCGTCCCCCTCGACTCGAAGACGAAGCCGAGGTGCGCTGCGCACACGAAGAACTGGCGGAGGAGGACTTCGTGTTCGCCATCCACCTGGCGAACTACGACTCGTATGCGGCTTGGGTCGAAGCGATAGCCGCCCAGGCTCGTGGACAGGTCGACTCGCCCGAACTGGTCCCAGCCGACTTCCTGCTGGCGGTCGTCGCCGGTGAGATCGCCGGCCAGGTCTCGATCCGTCACCGGCTCAATGACGGACTGCGGCTTCACGGAGGCCACATCGGCTACGGCGTACGACGCGCCTTCCGGCGGCAGGGTGTGGCGACCGCCCTGGTCGATCATGCGCTCGAACGGCTCCACCGGTCGGGGGTGGGCTCGGCGCTGATCACCTGTGAGGACGACAACCTCGGTTCCATCGCGGTGATCGAGCGGTTCGGTGGCCACCTCGAGGATCGCGTCCGGCTCGAATCGGGAGAGGTGGTGCGCCGCTACTGGGTTCCGACCGATCGACGGGACCGACTCACACCGGGTTGAGCCGTCCGGTGTCGACGTCGAATACCCACCCGGTGACCGGGCCGTCGAGATAGGGGGACCGCTCGAGAGCCCGTACCGAGTCTCGAACCTCGTTGGCGACGTCGGAGAATCCGCCGAGCTCGAACAAGGGTCGGCGACCCCGGGCATGCTCGACGCCGGTCCGCACCGACCGCTCGTCCATGCCCTCCAGCCCACAACGCGTATGGCCGATGACCATCACCTCCTCGGTCCCGAGCGCGACCTGCGACAGCATCAGCGATCGAACGACGTCGTCGGTGACGATGGCCCCGGCATTGCGGATCAGGTGGACATCCCCGGCTGCGATACCCAGCATCTCGACCGGCACGATCCTCGTGTCCATGCACGTCACGACCGCCACGCTCCGGCGTGGACGCGACGACATGCCGGGATGCGCCGCCCCACCCCCGTTGGCCCCGTTCCATGCAACGATCTCCCTCGTCCTCGGTGCGTCTCCGGCCACGTCACACCTCCCTTCTCCGTCGAGAACTGATCACTCCGGTGTCGAAGCCTGCCAGATGCAGACCCCCGGCGAAACGAGCGTGTTCGATCTTGAGGCACCGGTCCTGGACCACCGCGAGTCCCGCTTCGAGTGCCCGCCGGGCAGCATCGTGGTGGCGGAGTCCGAGTTGGAACCACACGGCGCCCGCCCCGACGTCGATCGCCTCCTCCACCACCCCGGGAAGGTCCTCAGGCCGGCGGAAGACGTCCACGATGTCGATTCGCTCGGATATCGAGGCGAGGTCCGGGTGGCATGGCAGACCCAACACCTCGTCGTACCGGGGATTCACCGGATAGACGGTGTACGGGGTGCGGACGAGATACGTGGCAACGAAGTTGGAGGAGCGCAGCGAGTTCGCCGACACCCCCACCATCGCAATCGTTTTGGCCCGCCGGAGCAGGTCGAGCCGGTCGCGGAAGCCGGACTCCGGGACGGTCATCGCAACCCCCGATCGAGATCCCAGATGATGTCTTCGCGATCCTCGATGCCCACCGAGATCCGGATCATGTCGTCACCGATCCCGGCCAGCTTCCGTTCCTCGATCGGAACCTGTTGATGCGTGGTCGATGCCGGGTGGATCACCAGGGTCTTGGCATCACCGACGTTCGCCAGATGACTCGCCAGCTCCACGGTCTCGATGAACCGCACACCGGCCTCGTATCCACCGGCGAGGCCGAAAGAGAACACCGCCCCCGGACCCTGCGGTGTGTACTTCGCGGCGAGCGCCGACTGCGACCCGTCTGCCAGCCGCGGATACGCCACCCAGGAGACTGCGTCGTGGTTGGCCAGGAACCGGGCAACCGCCTCGGCGTTCTCCACATGCTGGCGCATCCGCAACGGCAACGTCTCGAGCCCCAGCAGCAGCAGGAACGCGTTGAACGGGGAGAGGCACGCTCCCGTGTCGCGAAGCAACTCGGTCCGGGCCTTCATCAGGTACGCGTACTCGCGGAAGTTCTCCCAGAATGTCAGCCCGTGATACGCCGGCGACGGCTGGGTGATCACCGGGAACCTCCCGTTGTCCCACGGAAAGGTCCCCGACTCGACGATCACCCCTCCGATCACCGCCCCGTGCCCGCCGATGAACTTGGTGGCGGAGTGGACGACGATGTCCGCCCCCCACTCGATGGGTCGGCAGAGATACGGCGTGGCGAAGGTGTTGTCGACCATCAGCGGCACGTCGTTGGCGTGCGCCACGCCTGCGAAACCCTCGATGTCGAGCACGTCGGCCCGCGGGTTCCCGATCGTCTCGCCGTAGACGAGCTTGGTCGCCGGGGTCACCGCCGCCTGCACCGCCTCGGGTCGCGGTTCGACGAAGGTGACGTCGATTCCCATCCGCCGGAGCGTTACGTCGAACTGCGTATAGGTACCTCCGTACAGGTTCCGAGCCGCCACGATGTGGTCCCCCTGCTGGCAGATGGTGAGGATGGCGACCAGCTGGGCGGCCAGTCCGGCCGAGGTCGCCAGCGCCCCCAGACCGCCCTCCAACGAGGCCATCCGCTCCTCGAACGCCGCCGTGGTGGGGTTGCCGATGCGCGTGTAGATGTTTCCGAAGTTCTGCAACGCGAAGAGATCGGCGGCCGCTCGGGCATCCTCGAACACGAAGGACGTGGTCGCATAGATCGGCTGCGCACGTGCACCGGTCTCGGGGTCGGGCCGCTGCCCGGCATGAATCGCTCTCGTTGCGAAGCCGAAGCGATGGTCCTCGGTCATCGAACCTCCCGTCGTCGAACGACGAGCGTAGGGCGGTAGATTCGCCGGCATACCAACGAGAGGTAGAGCGGTGGCCCGAGTGATCGGAATCGGAGGAGTGTTCCAGCGAGCGAAGGATCCCGACGGGCTGGCGCGCTGGTACGAGGAGGTGCTCGGCGTTCCGGTCGACGACGAGGGCTACAACGTGTTCTGGTGGGGCGAGGGCACGGAGGACCCGATCGGCACGACGACCTGGCACCTCTTCGAGGCCGACGACGACTACTTCCGGGATTCCCGGTCGACGACGATGGTCAACTTCCGGGTCGACGACCTCGACGAGCTCCTCCAACAGGTCCGGCTGTCGGGAGCGCGGGTCGACGACGAAATCGAGGAACACGACTACGGGCGGTTCGGCTGGGTCCACGACCCGGAGGGCAATCGCATCGAGCTGTGGGAACCCGCGCCCGGCAACTGAGCGACCGGCCGGTACGCTCCCGCCTGCATGGACGGACATCCCGACGTGAATGTGCTGCGCGGCTCCGACCGCCGACCCATTCGACTGTGGTTTGTTCCGGTGGTGCTGGCGGCGCTCTGCATCCTGGGCATCCTCATCACCTGGCCGCCTGCGGAGACCGAGAGGATCGACCTCGGACTCGGTCTCGACGACGAGGTGTACCCGGCCACCATCGATGCGGTCTCTCCGCAGCCGTGTAGCTACGACGAGGCCCAGCGATGCGTGGAAGTCGGATTTCTGATCCAGGAGGGGCCGGCCGCGGGGTCGGTGGACTACAAGGAGTACCTGGTCGGTCCCGGGCTCCCCGAGTTCGATCTCGGCGCCGAGGTCGTCCTCAGCCGGATCCCGGACGCTCCCCCGAACATGGAGTACCAGTTCGTCGACTACGACCGGTCGACGTTGCTGTGGGGGGTCGCCGCCCTCTTCGCGCTGGCCGTCGTCGGTTTCGGGCGCCTGCGTGGATTGGCTGCGCTGGCCGGACTGGTGGCCAGCGTCGGCATCATCATCTGGTACATCATTCCAGCGATCGTCGGCGGACGCGATCCGGTCCTGGTGGCGATGATCGGGGCCGTCACCGTCGGTCTGGCCGCCCTCTACCTGGCACACGGCTTCAACGATCTCACCCACGCCGCCATGATCGGGACCGTGGGAGCGCTGGCATTGACCACCGCCCTCTCGGCGATCACGGTGTCGCTGGCCCGGTTCACCGGTTTCGTCGACGATGACTCGTTCACGATCGCGCTCGCCGGCATCGGCGACGTCAAGGGATTGGTCCTGGCGGGCATCGTGCTCGGGTCGCTCGGTGCCCTCGACGACGTCACGGTGACACAGGCGTCGACGGTATGGGAGTTGCGACGGGCCGCCCCGCACCTCGACACGGCAGACCTGTTCCGCTCGGGTCTCCGGGTCGGTCGGGATCACATCGCCTCGACGGTGAACACACTGCTGCTGGCCTACGCCGGAGCGTCGATGCCACTCCTCCTTCGACTCGCCGTCTCCCGCCAGCCGTTCGGGGCCGTCATCAACAGCGAAGCGGTGGCCACCGAGGTGGTGCGCACCCTGGTGGGTTCCATCGGACTGGTGGCGGCCGTTCCGCTGACCACCTGGCTGGCCGCCCATCTCGCCGGCCGATCGGGCGACGATCCGGTACCTCACGGCCATGGCTGACCGGCGGAAGCGCACCAAGCCGGTGATCGGCTGGCGCGAGTGGGTGGAACTCCCCGACCTGGGGATCGACGCCATCAAGGTCAAGGTCGACACCGGCGCCGCCTCCTCCTCACTCCACGCCTTCGACCTGCAGCAATTCGAACGAGACGGATCTCGCTGGGTCCGATTCGCGATCCACCCCGTCCAACGCTCCGGTGAGGATGCGCGGGTGGTCGAGACCCTGCTGGACGGAGAGAAGCTGGTCCGCAATCCGGGAGGTCGCGCCGAACTCCGGCCGTTCATCAAGACACGAGTCGGATGGGACGGGCACTTGTGGATGGTCCGGCTCAACCTCACCAGTCGCGACGAGATGGGTTTCCGTATGCTGCTCGGACGCGAGGCGGTCCGGCGTCGAGTCCTGGTCGACCCGGGCCGGTCCTTTCGCGGTTCGAACCGGCCAGCCGACTGAATCGAGCAGCATGCACATCGGAATCCTCTCCCGGAACGCCAACCTCTACTCCACCAGCCGGCTCCGCGATGCGGCCAAAGAACGCGGCCACGACGTGCGGGTCACCGACTACCTGCGCTGCTACATGAACATCACGTCGGCCAAACCGAAGGTGCTGTTCCGGGGGGAGGAGCTGAACTTCGATGCAGTCATCCCTCGGATCGGGGCCTCCCACACCTTCTACGGGACCGCGGTCGTCCGGCAGTTCGAGATGATGCACGTGTACGCGGTCAACGAGTCTCAGGCGATCGATCGATCGCGGGACAAGCTGCGCTCACTCCAGCTCCTGGCGCGAGCGGGAGTGGGCCTACCCGTCACCAGCTTCGCGCATTCGACCCAGGACATCGACGGGCTGTTGGAGGTCGTCGGCGGAGCGCCGATCGTGGCGAAGCTCCTGGAGGGGACCCAGGGGCTGGGCGTCGTGCTGGCGGAGACCAAGAAAGCGGCGGAGTCGGTGATCGGCGCCTTCCGCCAGCTCGACGCCAACATCCTCGTCCAAGAGTTCATCAAGGAAGCGAAGGGCGCCGACATCCGCGCTTTCGTCGTCGGTGGCAAGGTCGTCGCCGCCATGCGTCGCCAGGGTGCTCCCGGCGAGTTCCGTTCGAACCTCCACCGCGGTGGGAGCGCCGAAGTGATGAAGCTCACCACCATCGAGCGGACCACGGCGGTCAAGGCAGCGAAGACCATGGGGCTGAACGTGGCAGGCGTCGACCTCCTTCAGTCCAACCACGGACCGCTCGTCCTCGAGGTGAACTCCTCCCCGGGCTTGGAGGGAATCGAGACGGCGACCGGGATGGACATCGCCGGCCGGATCATCCAATTCATCGAGGAAAACGCCCGGGCAGGGCGAAGCCGTGACCGCATCAAAGGCTGACAGAAGCGTCGACCTCGGTGGAGTCAGCGTCCCGCCGGGACGGAAGAAGCTGGTCGAGGTGCCGCTGGCTCGTCTGCCGACCGGCACCTGGGAGTCGGTGTCGGTGCAGGTGATCCGGGGCCGGCGCGACGGCCCGACCGTTTGGATCAGCGGTGCCATCCACGGCGATGAGATCAACGGTGTGGCCATCGCCCGGCGGCTGGCCAAGCTGCTCGACGCCCGCCGGCTGGCGGGCACCGTGATCATCGTCCCGGTCGTCAACGTGTTCGGGTTCGTCAACCAATCCCGGTATCTCCCCGACGGACGCGACCTCAACCGGGCCTTCCCCGGCTCGCCGCGGGGGTCGATGGCCAGCCGCCTGGCCAACCTGTTCATGCGGGAGGTGGTGTCGAGATGCGATGTGGGGATCGATCTGCACACGGCCGCCGGCGAGCGCATCAACGTTCCCCAGATCCGGGCCGACCTCGACGATTCTCCCACCCGCGACCTGGCCCACACGTTCGGGGCGCCGTATGCGATCCACGCCCGCCTCCGCGACGGGTCGCTCCGCCAAGCGGCCACAGAGCGTGGCATCACCGTGTTGGTGTACGAGGCTGGACAACGCCAGCGGTTCGACGAGACCTCGATCCGAACCGGCATCGAGGGAACGCTGCGGGTGCTGCAATCGCTCGGTATGGGCGAATGGGAGGTCCCTCGCCCCAGGAAACCGATCGAGTTGCGCCGCACGCAGTGGATACGCGCCACCCGTTCCGGTATCGCCGACCTCGATGTCGAGCTCGGCCAGATCGTGGAGGCCGGCCAACGGCTGGGTGCGATCGGGGATGTCGTCGGTGGGCGTCCCACCCGGGTCCGAGCTCGCTCGGGCGGACACGTCATCGCCCAGACCCTCAACCCCTTGGTGGCGCAGGGTGATGCCTTGGTCCACGTCGCCATGCCCGGGACGGCCGGCCGTGACGAGCCGGCCGTCCGTCGCCGCCGCCGCTGACTCCCATCCGCCACCACTCTGCGTGGCAGTTTCCCGGTTGAGGCCGGGGGCGTGACCGGTACAGTGTCGGCCGGGGTATGCAACCAATCTGAGTGGGAGGCACGTTCGTGCTTGGGGCAATCGCACGCGTCGATCGACGCATGTTCATCCGTTCGTCGATCGCGCTGTTCGTCGTCCTGGCCGGCCTGTTGCTGGCGGGAGACAGCGTCCGTGCGAACCAGGTCTACTACCCGGACCTCGTCGCCGACTGGGGCGAGTACGACAACGATCCCATCGGCACCAACCGGGTGGCTCGCGTGTCCCAACCGGAGGAGATCTACCTCAACGGCGGATCCCGCCTGATCGTCCGCTTCGACGGCTACGTCTCCAACATCGGCGACGGTCCCATCCGCATCCAGGGCAATCCTCAGACCGACTCGGTCTACCAGTGGCTGCTCACCGACACCGGATTCGTGCGCGGCCGCAAGGTCACATTGGTGTTCGAGAACGACGACGGCCACAACCACTGGCATCTCGAGAACGCCATGACCTACTCGCTGTGGGACTCGATTCGAAGACGTCAGGTCACACCGGGCGCCAAGGTGGGCTTCTGCCTCTACGACATCAATCGGATCGGTCAACAAGGCCCCACCAACGCCGTGTACACCGGTTCGGTGGTCAACTGGTGTGACAGCGGACAGCCCGGCTCGAACGACGTCGAGATGGGCACGTCGGCCGGCTGGTCGGATATCTACGGCCTGCATCTGTCGTACCAGTGGGTCGACATCTCCGAGGTGACGCCCGGGACCTACTACCTGGCGGCGGACGCCGACACCAGCGACCAGATCGAGGAGTCCGACGAGACCAACAACGGCGTCGGCTTCCATCCCGATCCGGTGATCGTGCCCGGATATGTGCCCCTTGGTGGTGGTGACATCACCATCGACGGCACCGGTCCGGCGACGACCGAGCTCGTCTATGACACCTACGGCGAGCCCGGGCCCGCCCAGTTCGACATCCTCGAACCGCCCGAGCACGGAACGGTCTCGATCGACTCCGCAAGCGGCATCCTGACCTACACCCCGTTCGACGACCGCTTCATCGGCACGGACAGGTTCACGTACACCGTGTACGACTCCACCAGCCGGTATCCCCTCGAGAAGCCGGTTGCCGATGTCTCCGTCGAACTCAGTCCTCCCCAGGAGGGACCCGTCATGGAGCCGATCGGCGATCAGGAGCTGACGTTGGGCGAGCCGTTCGAGCTGCAGATCGTGGCGTCCGATCCCAACGGCGATACTCTCATCTACGGGGAAATCGACCTCCCCGAAGGGCTGCATCTCGACCCCGAGTCGGGGCTGGTCTCGGGAACGCCGACTCGAGTCGGCATCTTTTATGGATTCCTCTCCGTCGACGACCCAGCCGATGGCGTACTTGAACTGGTGAAGTTCACGGTGAATGGTCCCCCCGGAAGGCTCCTGAACGGTTCGTTCGAAACGCCGGAAACCACCGAGACCTGGACTCGAATCGGCTTCCAGGGCGTGCCCCATTGGTCGGGGGAGTTTGCCGGCGCAGACACCTTCGACATCTGGCGCAACGGGTGGACCGGACCCGCCTCCGATGGTGACCAGTTCGCCGAGTTGAACGTGAGACGCCCCTCGTGGATTCACCAGGACTTCTCGACCGTCCCCGGCGACACCCTGTACTGGTCGTTCGACCATCGAGGACGGGTCGACGACGACACGGTGCGGGTGTTCCTCGGGGACACCGATGCCGACATTCGCGACACCGCCGAGCTGGCACTCCAGGGCGAGTTCACCACCCCGGCCGGGGCTTGGGTCACCTACACCGGCAGCTACACGGTGCCGGCGGGCCAAACGATGACTCGCATCCGGCTCAATGCCCTCGACCAGGGCTCGGAGGGCAACTTCGTCGACAACGTGGTCATCTCCGACACACCACCACCCCCGCCGCCACCGGTCGGGGAGTTCACCAACGGCTCGTTCGAAACCCCGGTGACCGCCACGGTTTGGGAAAGGCTGACCGCCGCCGAGGTGGACGGCTGGTCGACCCTGTCGGGAGGGTTCGACATGTGGTCGACCGGCTGGAACGGGCCCGCCTCCGACGGCGACCAGTTCACCGAGCTGAACACCAACCAGACCGACGGCATCTACCAGGACTTCGCCACCACCCCCGGCCAAACCCTCCACTGGTCATTCGACCACCGAGGACGCCTCGACGACGACACCGTCCAACTCCACCTCGGCGCCCCCGGAGCCCTCACCCTCCAAACCGAACACACCACCCCCACCGGAACCTGGACCACCTACACCGGCAGCTACACGGTGCCCGCCGGACAGACCATCACCCGCATCCAACTCCAAGCCACCGACCCCGGCTCCGCCGGGAACTTCGTCGACAACGTGGTCATCTCCGACACACCACCACCCCCGCCGCCACCGGTCGGGGAGTTCACCAACGGCTCGTTCGAAACCCCGGTGACCGCCACGGTTTGGGAAAGGCTGACCGCCGCCCAGGTGGACGGCTGGTCGACCCTGTCGGGAGGGTTCGACATGTGGTCGACCGGCTGGAACGGACCCGCCTCCGACGGCGACCAGTTCACCGAGCTGAACACCAACCAGACCGACGGCATCTACCAGGACTTCGCCACCACCCCCGGCCAAACCCTCCACTGGTCATTCGACCACCGAGGACGCCTCGACGACGACACCGTCCAACTCCACCTCGGCGCCCCCGGAGCCCTCACCCTCCAAACCGAACACACCACCCCCACCGGAACCTGGACCACCTACACCGGCAGCTACACCGTCCCCGCCGGCCAGACCATCACCCGCATCCAACTCCAAGCCACCGACCCCGGCTCCGCCGGCAACTTCATCGACAACATCACCATCACCACCAACTAACCCACCACCAACCGTTCTCGCGACCCAGACCGCACCAAACCGACCCCACCCAGGTGATAAAAACGGTTCTTGGGACGGTTCAGGACGCCTCTCGCAGTTCGCGCAGCCAGCGTCTTCGGAGCTTGGCGCGTTCGGTGGCGGTCATGCCGCCCCAGATGCCCTCGGACTGGTTGGTCTCCAAGGCATAGGTGAGGCACTCGTCCATGACCGGGCAGGAGTCGCACACCGCCTGGGCACGCCGGATGGCGGCCACGTCCTCCGCCGATGGGAAGAAGTCGACGTCTGCCATGTCGTTGCAGGCACCGGCCTCACGCCAGTTCTCGTGTTCGATTTGAAGAAGTTCCATGGTTGTCTACCTCGCTCGACACCGGAACAGGGCCCGATGTCGCCACCGATCACAGTGACCGGGAACAGATAAACGCACGGTCAAACCATTTCGTTCCCGATTCGTCGAACACACGTTCGCAGTCGCCATCGGGGAGGAGGCCGAGCGAGCGGGGTTCCTCAGTCGAACCGATAGGGCTCGGGGACCGCCCCCGGCTCGTACCGTCCGATCTCGGCGCGGGCCACCGACCGCATGTGGACCTCGTCGGGGCCGTCGGCGATCTGGAGCCACCGAGCCATCGAGTACAGCTCGGCCAGTGGAAAGTCTTCGGTGAAACCGGCGGCACCAAAGGTCTGCATCGCCCGGTCGGACACCCACCGCAAGGTCTCCGGCGCAACCACCTTGATGGCAGCGATCTCGACCCGGGCGCCGTTCGTCCCGACCTCGTCGATCATCCAGGCCGTCTTGAGCACGAGAAGGCGCGCCTGCTCGATCCGGAGCCGAGCTTCGGCGATCCAGGAGCGGACCACCCCTTGATCCGACAGCGGCTTCCCAAACGCCACCCGGGCCTTCGATCGCTGAACCATCAGGTCGAAACACCGCTCCGCCGCACCGATGGCCCGCATGCAGTGGTGAATCCGACCCGGGCCCAACCGAGCCTGGGCGAGCGCGAAGCCCTCCCCCTCCTGGCCCAGGAGGTTCGACGCCGGAACCCGAACACGATCGAAGTGGACGACCGGATGCCCGCCACGCTCCTGGTACCCGAAGACCTGCGGCGACCGTTCCACTTCCACGCCATCCGCATCCATCGGGACCAAGATCATCGATTGCTGGCGGTAGCTGTCGGCGTCCGGGTTCGTCTTCCCCATCACGATGGCCACCCTGCAACGAGGGCTGGCGGCTCCGGTCGAGAACCACTTGCGCCCGGTCACCACGAAGCTGTCCCCGTCTCGCTCGATGCGCGTCCGTATGTTCCGGGCATCGCTGCTGGCCACGTCGGGTTCGGTCATCCCGAAACAGGAACGGATCTCACCGGCCAGCAGTGGTTCGAGCCACCGCCCCTTCTGCTCGTCCGTTCCGAACATGTGGAGCAACTCCATGTTGCCGGTGTCGGGCGCGGCACAGTTCAACGCTTCGGGAGCGATGTGTGGGCTCCGCCCGGTGATCTCGGCCAACGGGGCGTACTCCAACACCGACAGTCCGGCACCGTCGTCGGGGTCGGGAAGAAAGAGGTTCCACAGGCCACGCCGCCGGGCCTCGGTCTTCAACTCCTCCAAGATCGGAGGATGGTGATGCGGATCACCCGAGGCCTTCATCTGCTCGTCGTAGGTGGACTCGGCCGGGTAGATGTGACGCTCCATGAACTCACTCAGGCGGCTGCGGTACTCCTCGACCCTCGCGCTGTATGAGAAATCCATGCAGGGCAACATACCGCCACCGCGAACACCGTGGACGCTCCCCGATCGAGGCCGAGCAGGCGCATCACCGGATTCGAGGCATCGCCCACCGTTTCGAATCTGGCGGGCGAATCGCGTGGGGGGTACCTCGGGGCGGTCCATCGCGGATCTCAGCCGCCGGACGCACGAGTGGACGGCTCCAGACGCTCCCCTCGACGCCGTTGCCGTCGATGCTCGACTTCGGCCAGCAGCGCAAAGGCCGCCAGGAGGGCGCCGATCGGGTAACCGTTGCTCCACGCCCACACCGCAATCCCGATCGTCAGCAACGGAAAGGCGATGTCGGCCACGGTCGACCCCCGCCGCCCGAACACGAGCTCGAGTGTCGCGGCCACCACATGACCGCCGTCGAGCGGCCGCACCGGTAGCCAGTTGAGGAGACCCCAGAACACGTTGGCGGTCACGAACAACCGGGCCGGGGCCGACCACGGAGGCGGTACCAGATCGGTCCGCAGCAGGAGCAACCACACCAGCCCGCCGACCACGAGCCCGGCTGCCGAGCCGGCGAGGGCGATCACGATCCGCCGACCCGGACGCACCGGTTCGTCCATCGACCACGAGGTCACGCCGCCCATCGCGTGAAGCCGGATCGAGGCGGATGCGCCCATGCGAGACGCCACGAGAGCGTGCCCGAGTTCATGGATGAGCACAGACAGGAACAGGATCAGCAGCCAGACCGGCAGCGCCCACCAGGTCGCTTCGAACCGCGCCAACACGGGGAGGCCGATCACCAGACCCATCACCCCGAACCACAGGCTCACCTCGACGGGGATCGCCTTGATCGAGAATCGCAGCACCCATCGATCCTAAAGATCGGTCTGGAGTACGCCGGTCTCGACTCTCTACGATTCCGGCATGCACGACCAACTCCGCAGCCGAGTCGAGACCCTGTTTCCGTCGCTCGTCGAACTGCTCGAAGACCTCATCAGAATCCCCTCCGTGAGTGCGGCCGGATACCCACCCGGCGAGGTGCGACGGTCCGCCGAGCGGGTGGCGGCGGAGGCCGAGCGGATCGGCTTCACAGACGTTCGGCTCCTCGAGATCGACGGAGCCCATCCCGCCGTCTACGGCGAGATCCCCGGCCCCGACGACGCACCCACGGTCCTCCTCTATGCCCACCATGACGTGCAGCCACCCGGTCCGGTCGAGGAGTGGACGACCGCCCCGTTCGAGCCATTCACGGCCGACGGGCGATTGCATGGCCGGGGCGCCAGCGACGACAAGGCCGGGATCATCATGCACCTCGGCGCGGTCACCGCACTGGACGGACGACCCCCGGTCGGCATCAAGCTCTTCGTGGAAGGTGAGGAAGAGATCGGGTCGAGTCACCTGGGAGCCTTCCTCGACGAGTACGCCGACCTCCTCGCAGCCGACGTCATCGTCATCGGCGACGCCGGAAACTGGGCGGTCGGAAAGCCCGCCCTGACGACCTCCCTCCGCGGGCTCGTCAGTGCTCGAGTCGATGTGAAGACGGCCGAGGCACCCGTGCACTCGGGACTGATGGGCGGGCTCTTCCCCGATGCACTCACCACGCTGGCCCGGCTGCTGGCCACGCTGCACAACCCGGACGGCTCGGTGGCGGTCGAGGGGCTCGTCACCGGCGACGACCCGGACGTCGACCTGCCCGAAGCCGAAGCACGGGAGCAGATGGGCGCCGTGCCGGGCCTACACCTGCTGGGCAGCGGCTCGCTCACCGGCCGGTTGTGGAATCAAGCGTCGATCTCGGTGCTGGCCATCGACGCCCCGCCGATCGCCGAAGCCATCAACCAATTGGTTCCGTCGGCCTCGGCCAAGGTGTCGATGCGGATCCCGCCCGGCCAGGACCCGGACGCGGCCGCCAACGCCCTCCGCAGCCATTTGCTGGACCACATCCCGTGGGGGGCGGAGTTGACGGTGACCCTGCTCGAAGCCGGTTCCCCGTTCTCGCTGCCCTCCGAAGGCGTGGCCTATGAGAAGTGGCGGTCGGCGATGCAGGAGGCCTGGGGCGTGGCACCGGTGGAGATGGGCGTCGGCGGTTCGATTCCGTTCGTCGCCGCGTTCGCCGACCGGTATCCGGAGGCGACGATCCTTCTCACCGGGGCCGGCGACCCGACGTCGTCGGTCCACGCTCCCAACGAGAGTCAGCATCTCGACGATCTCGAACGAGCGGTGCTGGCCGAGGCCATCGCTCTCGCCACGCTGACCGGCTGACCATCGAGCAGGCCAAGGGTATGGCGGCGCCGAACGACGTCCGGGTAGCCTGCCGGCGATGCGGGTGGTCATCGCCGAGTGCACCGTCGACTATCAGGGCCGGTTGACGGCCCACCTGCCCCGAGCCCGGCGACTGATCATGGTGAAGGCCGATGGCTGCGTGGCCATCCACTCCGACGGTGGCGCCTACAAGCCGCTCAACTGGATGAACGCACCCAACCACCTCACGACGGACGAAGGCGTCTGGGTGGTCACGAACCCCAAAGGTGAACAGCTCACCATCACCCTCCACGAAGTCATCTCCGATGTCGCTCACGAATTGGGCGACGATCCCGGCCTTCAGAAGGACGGCGTGGAGGCTCACCTCCAGGCACTGCTCGCCGACCGTCCGTGGGTGATCGAGGACGAACTCTCACTCATCCGGAGAGAGTTCCCCACCGACATCGGTCCGGTGGATCTCCTCTGCACCGACGGCTCGGGGGACACCGTGGCCGTCGAGATCAAACGACGCGGTGAGATCGACGGAGTCGAACAGCTCAGCCGCTATCTCGAGCGTCTCAGCCAGGATCCGCGTCTCGTACCGGTCCGCGGGATCCTGGTTGCCCAGAGCATCGCTCCACAAGCACGAACGCTGGCCGAGTCACGCGGGATCCAGGCCATCGAGGTCGACTACGACGGCCTGCGCGAGATCGAGTCCGACACGCTCACCCTGTTCTGATCACCGTGGCATCGGGTCCACTCGACCTTCATCTGGTCCTCCACGAACCGGAGATCCCACCCAACACGGGCAACGCCATGCGTCTGGCCGCCAACACCGGATTCCGCCTGCACCTGATCGAGCCGCTGGGATTCGAGATGGACGATGCCCGACTTCGACGAGCCGGCATGGACTATCGGGACCGGGCGACGGTGACCAACCACCCCGACATCGAGACGTGGCAACGCGTGGTGGCACCAAAACGTGTCTTTGCGGTTGCCAAGCGAGGAACGGTGACCTACTCCGACATCCGCTACCGACCCGGCGACGCATGGGTGTTCGGCCAAGAGTCGGTGGGTCTGCCCGAGTCGATCCTCGCTGCGGCGTGGGTGGACGCGGTCCTCAGCATCCCGATGCGCCCCGACGTTCGCAGCCTCAACCTGTCCAACGCGGTGGCCGTGGTCGCATTCGAGGCATGGCGCCAGCTCGGCTTCGGCGGCTCGGAGTAGCCGCGCCGGTCGGGGCGAGCCGAGGGAATACCTGAACGCTCAACTATGTTGCTCCCGGCATCACCAACCGGAAGGAAACCATGACCACGTCCACCACCTCCCTCCCCACCGGAGTCTGGAAGCTGGACCCCGCCCATACGTCGATCACCTTCTCGGTCCGACACCTCATGGCGGCCAAGGTGCGCGGAGCGTTCAAGCAGTTCGAAGGATCCATCACCGTCGGCGAGGGACCCGAGGACAGCGCCGTCGACGCCACCATCGCAGCCGCCTCGATCGACACCGGGGTCACGGATCGCGACCAACACCTCCGTTCCGCCGACTTCCTCGATGTCGAGTCGTATCCGGAGCTGTCGTTCCGCTCCACCGGCGTCCGGGGCGAGCGCCACCGCTTCACGCTGCTCGGAGACCTCACCATCCGCGACGTCACCCGACCGGTGGAACTCGACGTCGAGTTTCACGGGGTCGTCAGCGATCCCTGGGGTCAGGCCAAGGCAGTGTTCTCGGCCGAGACCAAGATCGATCGAGAAGACTGGGGCCTCACGTGGAACCAGGCGCTGGAGGCCGGGGGCGTCCTGGTCGGCAAGGACGTCTCCATCGAGATCGAAGTCCAGGCAACCCAGAGCTGAGAAGCTACGTCCGCCGCCGAACTCGAACCGGTGGCGATTCGAGGGCTGGCAACGCCCCTCGGATCACCACCAGGGCGATCGCAAATACGGCGGCGGTGCCCCACCAGGCAACTCGATAGTCGTCGAGGGCGTCGACCACCGCGCCCAGGATTGGCGCCCCGACGGCGATCCCCAGCAGAAATCCGGCCAGCACCACCCCCGAGGCGCGGCCCGCCTCCTCTGGGGGGACGAACAGGATGATCGCCAGCATCCCGACCGCGTTCCACGCCACCGCCGAAGAGCCCGCCCCGATCGCCGCCACCCACAACGCCCCGATCCCCATCCCCGGCGCCATCGCCAGAACCGCGCCGGTCAGCGCGGCGACGACCGCGATGATCTCCAATGCTCGACCGGGACCGATCCGCCGTTCGGCGATCCGACCCCACCAGATCCTCGCCGCAATCCCCGAGGCACCCATGACTCCAACCGCCCACCCGGCCAGCCCGACGCTGGCACCCAGGGCCTCCTGGCCGAACAGCGCCAGGTAGGTGCTGATGGCGGAGGTCCCCGCACCCAGCAGCAGGCCGTACACACCCAATCGCACGATGAACGCCGACGGCCGCCACGGAGCGGTCGGCTCCGCCCGCACGTCGGTGGGCGGATCGGGCCCGAGCAGCAGTGCCGCCAGCACCACGAACAGCGCCGGTACCGCTGCGAAGACCATCACCGCCGCCCGCCAGCCGAACGCCACGGTCAGCGCCGGCAGCCCGACACCCCCGAGGAACACACCGACCTGCACACCCGATTGCTTGATCCCCGTGATCATTCCCCTCGCCCCGGCCGGTACTCGCTCGGCGATCAGCTTGTTGGTCGACGGGTTTCCCCCGGCCTGCGCCAGCCCTGTCCCGGCGGCGGCCGCCAGCAGCAGCAGGTACGAAGGAGCGATCGCCAGCAATGCCAGGGAGAGCGCTGACGCTGCGAGGGTGGCCAGGGTCGCCCGGCGCGCCCCGAACCGGTCTGCCAACGGGCCGACCAGCGGCGAGGATGCCGCACCGACCACTCCGGTGGCGGTCACCAGATATCCGATCTGCTGCCGGCTGATTCCGAACACCGATATCAGCTCCGACGCCAAGACACCGAACACCACGAGCGAGAACGTGGCGCCGGCCATGGTGATGAGGAGGATGGGCGTGAACACCCGGGAGGAGGGACCCGAACCGGGGGACGTCACCAGCGGCCGCTCGACACGGGGATGGACACGGGCGCACCGTAACCGCCTCGGGTTCAGTTGTCTCGGCGGATGGACGAAGATCAAAGCGTCATGATCGGCCTCGTCACACTGATGTATGGGCTCGTCGCGATGCTGTTGACGATCAACGCCTTGCGTCGCCCGGCGCCACCGACCCACCGGCTCCCACCGGTGTGGATCCTCGGGTTGATCACCTCCGAACTCGCTCCGTTGGTCGTGCTTGTCCGGGTGATCGCCGCAGGGGGGTTCATCTGGGCAGGTGCGCTCGAGGGACGCCGGGGGCGTTTGGGCCTGTGGCTCATCGCCGCGTCCATCGTGCTGATGGTCCCGCTGTTCATCCGCCTGGCGCGCGCCGCCCGCCAGGCCGGCTCGAACGGACCACTGCCGGCACGCTCGCTGAAGGAGCGGTTCACCTGGAAGGCTGCGCGGCCCGATCACATCGAGCTGACGACCGGTATCCCGTACACCGATGGCCTCACGCTGGACGTGTACCGCAACCCCGGGCTGTCCGGCGCCGCCCCGGCTTTCGTCTACGTACACGGCGGCAGCTGGACCGGCGGCGATCCGCATCGGCAGAGCCGTTCGCTCTTCCACCACCTGGCCGAATCCGGATGGCTGGTCATCCCCATCCGCTATCCGCTCTCGCCCGGCGCGACCTTCCCCGAACACATCATCGGGGTCAAGCGGGCGATCGCCTTCCTGAGGGGTCCCGGTGGGAGGGAGCTGGGCGTCGATCCGGATCGCCTGGTGCTGGCCGGCGGCTCGGCGGGTGGACACCTCGCCGCGCTCGTCGCCCTCACCGCCCACCGGCGAGACCTGCAGCCCGGCTTCGAGTCGGTCGACACGTCGGTGGCGGGGTGTGTGACCTTCTACGGGGTGTACGACTTCCTGATCCGCAACGACACCCGGCCCGACTGGCCCGTCATCCCCAAGGCGGTCATGAAGGCCACCGCCGACGAGGCACCGGACCTCTACCGCCTGGCATCCCCCATCGACCAGGTTCATCCCGATGCGCCGCCGTTCCTCGTGATCCATGGCACCCATGACAGCCTGGTCCCACCCCGAGAGGCCGCAGTGTTCGTCGAGAAGCTGGCATCACTGTCGGAGTCGCCGGTCGAGCACGTCGAGGTCATCGGAGCCCAGCACGGCTTCGATGCGATCTCGTCGGTTCGTACCCGAGCGGTCGCCAGCCGGGTGGCGGAGTTCCTGGGGGTGGTGGTCCCGGCCGATTCGACCGCCTGAGCGTCGAAATCCCCGCCGCTCGGTCGTCGGTGAGTGTCGGCCGGCGCACGGCAGAACCGCCGGTGCCACCATGGGCACGAATGAGAGGAGCAACCGGATGTTCGCGATCGGAACGGACAAGGGCGGGTACCTGATCGAGCGAGACGGGTCGGGCTGGACCGTGTCGGATCCGCTGTTCCCGGGGTGGCGCGTGTCGGCATTCGGCCGGGCGGCCGACGGCACCTACCTCGCCGGGGTCGGTTCGAACTGGTTTGGTTGCGCGGTCCACCGGTCGGGCGACGGCCGGACCTGGGAACAGGTGGTGGACGGTCCGTCCCATGGCGAGGACCGGAAACTCGATCAGATCTGGACGTTCCACACCGCCGCCGACGGCACCGTGTACGCCGGGGTCGCCGAGGCGGGCCTGTTCACCTCGTCGGACGACGGGGCGACCTGGTCCGGCGTCGGCGCCATCAACGACCATCCTCACCGAGCGACCTGGCAACCCGGCCTCGGGGGACTGGCCGCTCACCGGATCGTCGAATCTGGAGACACCATGTGGCTGGGGATCTCGGCCGTCGGAGTGTTCCGCACTCGAGATGGAGGCGAGTCATTCGACAAGGTCGACGCCGGCATCTCCCAGGTGGTGGAGGAGGATCCGCCCGGCTACTGCGTCCATTCCCTCGCCGGTGACCCGGGCGATTCCTCCCGGCTGTGGCGCCAAGACCACTCGGGCGTCTACCGCACCACCGATGGAGGCGACACCTGGGAGCGCACCGAGCACGGCCTTCCCGCGGCGTTCGGGTTCGTGATGGTGCGGCACGATCCCACCGGACGGTTGTTCACGGCACCACTCGAGGCCGACGCCAACCGTGTTCCGGTGCATGGGTCCTTCGGTCTGTATCGATCCGACGACGATGGCTCGACGTGGAGTCGGTCGGGTACGGGATGGCCGGAATCACCCACCTACACGTCGGTGCTTCGCAATGCGGCCTGCGTCACCGATGCCGGGAAGGTGATGGTGGGGACCACCGGCGGTGACGTCTGGTTCAGCGAGGACGTCGGCGACGCTTGGAGCCGGCTCCCCATGCAGTTCCCGCGGATCCTGGCGGTCGCCGACCTCTCATGAGCGGGACGCGGTAGCCGGATGGCGATGGTGTCACTCCCGCGTCTGCTCGCCCCCGTCGTGGGCGATGAGCGCCATGTCTCCGTCCCCGGGGAATCGATCGGCGCGGTGATCGACGGATTGCTGGACCGCCATCCGGGACTGCGAGTCCACCTGTTCGACGAGGTTTCCAACCTCAGGCCGCATGTGTTGTGTTTCATCGACGGAACGGCCACCAGACTCGAGGACCGCAGCCTTCCCATCTCACCGACCGCCGACGTGACGTTCTTGCAAGCGGTGAGCGGCGGCTGATTCCCGAAGATCATCCGATGCCGGTGGACGACGCCGGCCGCCGGCGACGCTCGATCGATCGTCTCAGCCGGAACCATGCGGCCGCCGCGATCAGCCCGGCCGCCGTGCAGAGCCACCACAGGCCCGCCCCGATGGCCGCCAGCGCGATCAAGCCGAGGGCGGGCGCGACCGAGAAGGCAACCGCAAACGCAAAGCCATACCAACCCTGATACCGGCCGCGCATGTCGGCCGGTGAGATGTCGGCGATGACCGGAGTTCTGAAGGTGGCCGTGACGATCTCCCCCAGCGTCCACACGACGACCGTCGCCGCGAATCCGAGCCACGTGGAGGCCAACGCCGTCAAGCCGACCCCCACCGCCAGCACCGTCTCACCCACCGCCATGGCGACGCCGGGCGACCACCGGGAAACCCAGCCGATCGCCAGCGGCTGCAACAGAACGATCACCACACCGTTCAGGGCGATGGCGGTGCCGAAGTCGGACGGTGACAGCCCGCGGTCGACCACGAACACCGACAGCGTCGTCTGGGTCTGTGCGTAGACCATGGCGGTGAGGGTGGTGATGCCGAGAATCGCCAGAAACAGCCGATCGACCAGCACCCGTCGCACGGAGTCGAACCGGCTCGCTTCGGGCGGCGACGCCGGGCGATCCGGTTCCTCCACGTTCATCACGATCAGCAGCCCGAACACGAGCGTGGTGATCGCATCACCGACGAAGAGCGCAAACCAGTTGATCTCCGCCAGCAACCCACCCACCGTGGCTGCGACGGCGAACCCGAGATTGATGGCCCAGAACTGCAGGCCGAAGGCCCGCGGGCGATCGTTCACGTCCACGACGTCGGTGATCAGCGCCGCCACTGGCGGCCGGTACATCTCCCCGAAGAACCCGAGGGCGGCGGCCGCCACCGCCAGCTGCATCCGGGTGGCGGCCAACCCGAGCGCCAGCATCGAGGCCGCCCCAGCGACCGATGCGATCGCCAGCATGGGCAAGCGGCCGATTCGATCGGTCAGCGACCCGGCGATCCACGGGGCCGGCAACAGTGCGAGTCCCCAGGCGAGCAACACGGTCGAAGCCGCCGCCTCATCGAGACCCCGGCCCTGGGTGACATAGAGCGCGAGGAATGGAACGACGAACGTCCCGACCCGGTTCACGAACGTCCCGAGCCACAACCACCAGAACTCGCCGGGAAGCCCGCCGAGACCTGCCGGCATACGGAGCGAAGGACGTCGCATCGGCCGAAGTCTGACCGATCCGTGGTCGCCCGACCCCTCGATATCGGCGGATTCGCACCCCGACCGCCGCCGGCGGGCGGCTTTCCCGACTCGCTGTCCGAACCCATTTCGATACCGTGTGATCATGGTGCGCGGAGTGTCGGGATCACCGGCAGACATCACGCCGACCGATGGGTCGGTCGCGAGGCCGGGAGTGAAGCCCCGCAGCAGGGTGCTGCGAGGGATCTACTTCACGCTGGGACTGATATGCCTGGGGTTGGTCTTCCTCAGCGCTCTGCCGGGCATCCCCACCTACGATCCGCTGATCCTGGCCGCGTTCTTCTTCTCCAAGTCGTCTGACCGCTTCCACAGCTGGCTGATCAACCACCCGGTCTTCGGGCGGATCATCCGCGGCTACCAGGCGGGACTCCCAGCCCGAATGAAGCTGGCGGCGACCACCGGCATCGTCCTGTCGCTGGGCGCTTCGGCCGTGTTCCTGACGGACAGCCGCGGGCTGAGGACCGTCCTGGCCCTCGTTGGAGTGGTGGCGGTGTCGTACGTCTGGACCCGCCCGAGTCCCGAGCAGGTCACGGCCCGAAACTCGGCGATCGAAGCGGCGGCCGTCGAGGCGGCGTCCGGCTGACCCGCCGACGCCCGTCGCGCCCGCAAGGGCGTCGGCGCCGGGCGCCTCCGGCCGCTTTCCGGCCACTGTGACGGGCCACTAACTTGTGGGCTCGCGCACGAGGAGACCCAGATGCCCATCGCCACCCCCGAGAGATATCGAGCGATGCTCGACGCCGCGCGCGACGGAGGCTATGCGCTCCCCGCCATCAATGTCACCGGCTCCGAGACGCTCAACGCCGCCCTCGCAGGCTTCGCCGAAGCCGAATCCGACGGCATCATTCAGGTCTCGACGGGCGGCGCCGAGTTCGCCTCCGGCGACCGGCTCAAGCACATGCCCACCGGGGCGGCCGCGCTGGCGCACTTCGCCCACGAGGTGGCGGCCAAGTATCCGGTGAACATCGCGCTGCACACCGACCACTGCCAGCCGGAGAAGGTCGACAGCTATGTGCGGCCGCTGATCGCCATGAGCCGCGAGCGGAAGGAGAAGGGTCTCGGACCGCTCTTCCAGAGCCACATGCTGGATGCATCAGCCCTGCCGCTCGAGGAGAATCTCGCCCTCGCCTCCGACCTTCTCGACGAGTGCGCGGCGGCCGACGTGATCCTGGAGCTGGAGATCGGCATCGTGGGTGGAGTCGAGGACACGATGGACCACGAGGACGTCGACAAGGCCAAGCTCTACACCTCTCCGGAGGACATGGTGCGGACGGCCGAGGTCCTCGGCACCGGCGAACGTGGTCGGTATCTCCTGGCCGCCGTGTTCGGCAACGTCCACGGTGTGTACAAGCCGGGAGCGGTCGAACTCCGGCCCACGATCCTCGCCGACGGCCAGCGCGCCATGGAAGATCGGTTCGGAGTGGAGGGTCGTCACCTGCTGGTCTTTCACGGGGGATCGGGTTCGTCCCTCGACGAGATCCACGAGACCATCGGGTACGGCGTGGTGAAGATGAACATCGACACCGACACGCAGTACGCGTTCACCCGCCCAATCGCCGATCACATGTTCACCAACTACTCCGGGGTCCTCAAGGTCGACGGTGAAGTGGGCGACAAGAAGGTCTACGACCCCCGCCCATACATGCGGAAGGCGCAGACCGGCATGAGCGAACGAGTCCAGCAGGCATGCCGGGATCTGTTGTCGACCGGCAAGACGATAGGAACCTGATGGCCCCACCCAACGACCGCGAGAAGATCCACCCGACCTGGGTCGACTCGGACCGTTTCATCCCGCGCGCCTTCATCCGGCCCGCCCAGCAGTTCATGAACACGGAGGCGTCGTCGGGCATCGTCATGCTCATCGCCGCCGTCGTCGCCATCATCTGGGCGAATGCTCCGTTCGGCGAGAGCTACTTCGAGTTGCTCCACACCCACGTCAGCCTCGAGATCGGCGGGTTTCACCTGGACGAGTCGTTGGGTCACATCATCAACGACGGACTCATGGCCATCTTCTTTTTCGTGGTGGGTCTCGAGATCAAACGCGAGTTGGTCCTCGGCGAGTTGAACGATCGCCGGGCCGCCACCCTGCCGGTGATGGCTGCCGTCGGGGGAATGGTGGTGCCGGCACTCATCTACGTGCTCGTCGCCGGTGCAGAACCCGGTGCGCTCCGTGGATGGGGAGTGCCGATGGCCACCGACATCGCCTTCTCGCTCGGAGTGTTGTCGCTCCTCGGCCGGCGCGTTCCTCCGGGAGCCAAACTGTTCCTGCTGGCCCTGGCGATCGTCGACGACATCGGCGGGATCCTCGTCATCGCCATCTTCTACACGGACGAACTCAACCTCGGTTATCTGGGGATTGCCGCAATCCTCCTGTTCGCCATCTGGTTCGGCTCCCGAGTCGGGGTCCGCAGTCACGTCTTCTATCTCCCGGTGGCCCTCGTGGTCTGGTACTTCTTCCTCGAGTCGGGCGTCCACGCCACCATCGCCGGCGTGATCCTCGGCTTTCTCACGCCGAGCCGACCGATGTATGGAGCCAAGGAGTTCGACCAGCGCGCCCGCACGATCCTCGACACCTTCCCGGCACGCGCCAACACCCACCAAGAGCGCGAGCAGGCCGACTACGAGGCGCTGCTCCTGGCGGAGGTCAGCCGCGAGGCCGTGGCGCCGCTCACCCGGGCCGAGCACCACCTGCAGAAGTGGGTCTCGTTCGGGATCATCCCGATCTTCGCACTCGCCAACGCAGGGGTGCGCTTCGAGGGATCCATCACCGATGCGCTGTTCAGCCCGGTTGCCCTCGGTGTCGCCGGTGGGCTCGTGGTCGGCAAGCTCTTCGGTGTGAGCCTGTTCACGTGGATGACCGTCAGGCTCGGGTGGGGAATCCTCCCCAAGGGGACGACCTGGCACCACGTCGTCGGCCTGGCTGCCGTCGCCGGCATCGGGTTCACGGTCGCGTTGTTCATCGCCGCGCTCGCCTTCGACGATCCGGTGCTGCTCGACGACGCCAAGGTCGGCATCTTCGCCGGCTCGATTGTCGCCGGGATCATCGGTGCGGCGATCCTCCTTCGAGCCAAGCCCGCCACCGCCGTCGACGAGCCGGTCCCCGCCACCGTGTCCTGACCGGGGAGTTCGGGGGCTCGCCAACCAACCGAGCGTCCCCAACTCGCGGTTCGTCGTACGATGGTGACCGTGGATGTCCCAACCCAGATCACCTGTGTCGACTGTGGAGGGAAGGCGTCTTTGATCACCTTCCTCCCCGATGACGAAGTGATCGAGCCGGGAACGGTGCTCGCCTACCGATGCGAGGACTGCATGGACCGTTGGGATCTCGTCTACGAACCGTCCGAGGATCGACCGGACGACCCGCCGGCCGGTTGATGCCGACCACCGACGCGGTCGTCGTGGGCGCCGGCCCAAATGGGCTGGCCGCCGCCGTGACGCTGGCGCGAGCCGGTCGATCGGTGGTGGTGTTCGAGGCATCCGACCGCATCGGCGGGGGGACCCGCTCCGAGGAGCTGACGCTGTCCGGTGTCCACCACGACGTCTGCTCGGCGGTTCACCCGTTCGGCATCGCATCACCACTGTTCCGATCACTGCCACTCCAGGAACACGGGCTCGAGTGGATCCACCCGCGGGTGCCACTCGCTCACGGGATCGCCCGTGAGCAGGTGGTCCGGCTCCCACGCACCCTGGAGGAGGCGGCCGAGACGCTGGGGCCCGGCTATGTCGACCGGGTGCGTCCGATCGTCGAGAACTGGGCCGGCCTGGAACGGACTGTCTTTGGGCCGGTGGTCCGGTTTCCCCGGCGTCCCGTCACCGCCGCCAGGTTCGGACTCGAGGCGCTTCGGTCGGCCACGTCCGTGGCGGCCGACCTGGGGCCCATCGCCGGTCCGCTCTTCGCCGGATCGGCCGCCCACGCCTTCCTTCCGCTCAGCCGGCCCCTGACCGCGGCCGTCGGCTGGCTGTTCATGGCGGCTGCCCACGTGTTCGGATGGCCGCTGGCGCGGGGTGGCAGCCAATCGATCGCCGATGCGCTGGCGTCCTACCTGACGTCGATGGGCGGCACGATCCACACCGGCACGCCGATCCAATCGCTGGAGGATTTGCCGCCGTCGGACCTCACGTTCTTCGACGTCACACCGACGACGTTCGCCTCGATCGCCGGCGACCGTCTCCCTTCCTCATACCTCCGACGCGTGCGCCGCTATCGGTATGGACCCGCCGCCTTCAAGATCGACTACGCCCTGTCGTCACCGATGCCGTGGGCGGACCCGGCGCTTCACGATGCCGGAACGATTCATCTGTCGGGAACGGCCGATGAAGTCGCCCGAGCCGAGCGCGCCGCGTTCTCGGGGCAGGTCCATCCCCGCCCCTTCATCCTGGTGGCGCAGCCGACCCGCTTCGACTACACCCGTGCGCCCTCCGGCGTGCACACGCTCTGGGTCTACGCCCACGTCCCGCACGGTTCGGACGTGGACTACACCCCGCACATCGAGGCACGGCTGGACGAGTTCGCCCCCGGATTCGCCGATTCGGTCCTCGGCCGACACGTCACCTCTCCGGCCGAGTTCGAAGCCCGCAACCCCAACTACGTCGGTGGCGACATCGCCGGAGGTGCCAACACCTTCGGACAGCTGGTGTTTCGCCCGTTCCCGCAACGCAACCCGTATGCGACGCCCCTCGAGGGCATGTACCTGTGTTCTGCCTCGACACCTCCCGGCGCCGGAGTACACGGCATGTGCGGGTACCACTCGGTTCGATCGGCGATCGGTTCGGATGCCGTCCTCCCCTGAGGAGATCCTCGCCGTCGAGCGATGCACCGCCCGGGCGCTCCCCCACGATGGGCCGTCGGTCGATGGATGGAGCGTCGCAACCCTGGGTAGGGCTCCGCGCCGGCTCGGTTCCGTGAGCTGCTTCGGCATCGTCCCCCGCGAACTCGCCGGCGCGGTGAGCCGTGCCGAGCAGGCGATGAGCCGGTGCGGGATCACCCCGACGTTTCGATTGACCCCCCTCGACGACACCGTCGACGCCGCGCTGGCAGGCCGATACGCGGCCGAGGCGGGTGCATTGGTGATGATCGGGTCCCCCGGCCGCCGCCGAACCAGCTTCGAGATCCCCACCCACGATCGGATCGATCCGGCGTGGTGGGAGGACCTCGGTTCCATCACCGGGATGGATCCGCACCGGCTCGACACGCTGGTCGAGTCACATCGCCGTCTGACGATGCCGGCGGTCGTCGCCTGGCTACCGGGCATCGCCGTCGGACGCATGGTGGTCGACGGCCCGTCGGCGGGGCTGTTCGACGTGGCCATTCATCCGTCCGAGCGCGGAAAGGGGCTGGGATCGGCGCTGGTCGACACGATGTTGCATCGAGCGGCGGACGCGGGAGTGACCATGATCTACCTCCAGGTCCACCACACGAATCGCCTCGCCATCGAGCTGTACCGGCGCAGATCCCTGCAAACGCTGTACCGGTACACCTATCGAGTGCTCGATCAGCGGATGGCGTGAGCCTGGAGGTCGCCGAGCGCACAGATCTCCAGCGCCGCCTCGTCGGTCGACTGCAGAATGACACCGGGGGCCTGTCCCGCCTCGAACGCTTGCTGCCACCGGGATGCGCACAGGCACCAGCGGTCGCCCGCTCGCAGACCCTCGAATCCATAGATCGGCATCGGGGTGGACAGATCGTTTCCCACCGATCGTGAGAACTCCAAGAACTCGGCAGTCACCTCCACACACACGACGTGCCGGCCGACGTCTTCGGGTCCGGTGCGACACGACGCGTCTCGATAGAACCCGGTCAGCGGGTCGATCGAACAGGGCATGAGGTCGGTGCCGAGCACATTGCGCGCCATCTCCTGCATACAACCACAGACGGTATGGTCGAAACCGATGAACCGACCCGCCCAGACCACCGCCGAGATCATCGACGTCTCACCCAGAGACGGCCTCCAGAACGAGGCGACCCTGCTCGACACCGCCACCAAGGTCGAGCTGATCTCGCGGCTCGCCCGAGCCGGGGTCCGGCGTCTGGAGGCGACGTCGTTCGTCCACCCCGACCGGGTACCGGCGATGGCCGATGCGGAGGCGGTGATGGCCGCCCTTCCTCGTTCCGGCGATGTGTCGTACATCGGCCTGGTTCTCAACGACCGGGGCCTGAGTCGGGCGATCGATGCCGGGTGCGACGAGGTGAACTACGCGGTGGTCGTGACCGACGCGTTTTCGCAACGCAACCAGGGCACGTCGGTGCCCGAAGGCATCGAGACGTGGAAGCGGATCGCCCGGGGGGCGCGGTCGGCCGGGATCACTCCGTCGCTGGTGGTGTCGGTCGCCTTCGGATGCCCTTTCGAAGGGGAGGTGGACGTCGGAAAGGTGGTCGATGTGGTGGGTGCGTGCTTGGAGGAGCCGCCGGCCCGGCTCAGCCTCGCCGACACCATCGGCGTGGCCACCCCGGCCGATGTCGCCGAACGCTTCGCGGCCATCGCCGGGCTGGTGGATGACGACATCCGGCTGGGAACCCACTTCCACAACACGCGTGGCACCGGCATCGCCAATGCGTACGCGGCGTTGGAGGCCGGGGTTCGGAGCTTCGACTCCTCGCTGGGCGGGATCGGCGGGTGTCCGTTCGCCCCCGACGCCACCGGCAACATCTCGACCGAGGACCTGGTGTACATGCTCCACCGCATGGGGGTGGACACCGGCCTCGATCTCGACCTCCTCGCCGAGACCGCCGGGTGGCTGGCCACACAGCTCGGCGATTCGGTGGTCAGTCTCTACCCGAGGGCGGGACCCTTCCCTGCAGCCGGCTGAGCCACCAGGCCGGCGATCAGCTCCACGGCCCGTTCCAGGCCGGCGGCCGTTTTGGGAGAGAGTTCGAATCCCATCTCCAGATTCGTAGCCGGGATCGAGACCACCAGCGCCTCGACCGGTGGCTCACCCACGGTCCCCGACATCGCCACCAGGTCGGCCGGATCGCCGTGGTGAGCCATGACCGATCCACCCGGTGAGCGGCCGGAAACCGGCTCGACCTTGACATCCGGGGCATCGATATCGGCGTCGACGAATACGACCAGCCTCCGGCCGGCGATCAGTTCGGCGAGTTCGGGCGTCAGCTGGGACTGAACGCGAACCTCGACGCCGGGGAGCGCCAGCGCTTCGACTCGCTCGGCCGCCAGCCGACCGACGCGATCGTCGGAACGTAGATCGTTGCCGAAGCCGATGACGACGCAGTCAGTCACGCTGCCGTCGGCAGAGGGTGGCTCCGTCCGGTCCGACCAGGTCGACCACCAGCGGCATCTGCCCGATGGCGTGGGTGGAGCAGCTCAGGCATGGATCGAAGGCACGGATACCGGCCTCGATCCGGTTGAGGATCGGCTCGGGGATCTCGGGACCGTCGATCCACTCGCGGGCGATCTGGGCCACCGTGGCATTCATCGCCAGGTTGTTCTGTCCGGTGGCGATGATCATGTTGACGTCGGTCAACACGCCGTGCTCATCGACGTGATACTCGTGGAACAGGGTTCCCCGTGGCGCCTCCGAACAGCCGACCACGCGACGGAAGTTGCTTCCGGCGTCCGCGCGGACATGGGTGTCGAGGATCTCCGGGTGTTCGAGGTGCCTCGCCATCCGCTCGGTGGCGGCCAGGATCTCGATGAGTCGGGCGTAGTGATAGAAGAACGACGAGTTGGCCACCCCGCCGGCACGCTCCCGATACTCGGCCAGCGCCGCATCGGCATCGGGGACCCCCATCGACCGTGCCACGTTGAGACGGGCCAGTGGCCCGACTCGGTAGGTCCCGTTCTCCGGCCGGCCGTCCTCGTCCACGTGCGGTTTGAAGTACGGGGACTTCAGGTACGAATCGAACCGGCCCGCCTCACCGATCAGCGATCGGTAGTCCGAGGGGCTGACGCCTTCCACGACGACCTCGCCCGCCGCGTCGACCACCTTGAGAGCCCCGTCGTAGTGCTCCCAGTTTCCGTCGGGACCGGCCAGCGCCAGGTGAAGACTGTCGAAGGATCCGAACGCGTCGACCTCGCGGGAGAACCGGTCCAAAACACCCGTGAAGACCCCGACCGCTTCGAGTGCGGTGGCGCGAGCCTCATCGAGTCGCTGCAGCAGGTCGTCCCGGACCTCGGCGGTCATCGGGTGGGCGACCCCGCCCGGCACGATCCCGGGAGCATGGACCTTCCTCCCGGCGATGGCCTCGATCACCGACTGCCCGAAGCTCCGCAGCCGGATTCCGCGCCGGGTCAGCTCCGGTTCTGCGTCCATGAGCCCGAACACGTTGCGAACGGCCGGATCCGCATCCATTCCCAACAACAGGTCGGGCGCAGAGAGGTGGAAGAAGCTCAAGGCGTGCGACTGGATGATCTGACCCAGATTCGCCACCCGCCGCAGCCGAATCGCCGCAGGCGGAATCGTCACACCCATCACCGCATCGCCGGCCTTGGCGGAGGCGAGCAGGTGGCTGACGGGGCAGATCCCGCACGTTCTGGCGGTGAGGCTCGGCATCTCCCACACCGGTCTCCCGCGACAGAACTCCTCGAACCCTCGGAACTCCGTCACGTGGAACCGCACGTCGGCGACCTCGCCGGTCTCGTCGAGCGCGATGGTGATCTTCGCATGCCCCTCGATGCGAGTCACCGGATCGATGACGGTCAGATCATGCATGAGGGCTCCTCATCCGGGACGAATGTCCTCTGACTCGACGTGCTCGTTCCCACCGGCCACCAGCGTCTCCAATGCCCGTCGGATCTTGGCCGCCGAAGGTGGACACCCCGGCATGAAGAAGTCGATGTCGATGACCTTGTGGACCGGGAGCACGGCCGGCAACAGCGGGGGGACGATGCCCGGGGCATGCGGCACCACCGGGTCCCGGTCGACTGCGTCGACATAGGTGCGTTCGAGCAACTCCGCCGGATCGCCCAGCGGGTTGCGCATCGCAGTGACGTTTCCGGACACGGCGCAATCACCAAAAGACGCCACCACCTTCGAACGGGCCCTCACCACCTGGGCGACCTCGAGGTTGTCCTCGTTGGCCACCGCACCTTCGACCAGGCACAGGTCGACCCCGTCGGGGAACTCCTTGACGTCGGCGATCGGGCTGTAGACGACTTCGACCATGTCGTGCAGTTCGAACAGCCACTCGTCGAGATCGAGGAACGACATGTGGCACCCGGAACAGCCTCCGAGCCACACGGTGGCGAACCGAGGCTTGCTCACTTCTGTTCCCGCCGGTCGAACCACTCGTGGTCGTTGCGGGCGGACGCCAGCCAGGCGATCAAGTCGGCCGAGTGTCGCATCTCGCCCACCGCCTTCCCCTGATAGAACAGCGAGCCCGTCGGGCACACGGCGACACACTTCCCGCACCAGGTGCACGAGTCGGCTTGGCCCCATGGCACGCCGAACTCGGCGACCAGATGCGACTCGCTCCCGCGGTGGGCGACATCCCACACGTGGGCGCCCTCGATCTCGTCGCAGACCCGGACGCATCGAGTACAGAGGATGCAGCGGTTGGCATCGAACACGTACTTGGGATGGCTGGCGTCGACGGCTCTGACCGGCGACTGCTGGTCGTACCGAACGTGATCCATCCCACACAACACCGCCATGTCCTGCAACTCACATGCCCCATTCGAGACACACACCGAACAGACATGGTTCCCCTCGGCAAACAGCAACTCCAGAATCGACCGGCGATAGTCGAGGAGTCGCGGGGTGTTGATGTGCACCTCCATGTCGGCTCGCACCGGCTCGGCGCAAGCCGGCCGCAGGCGATGGTCTTCGGCGATCTGGACGACGCACATGCGGCATCCACCCCACACCGACAGGCCCTCCAGGTAGCAGAGGGTGGGAATGGCGATGCGATGGCGCCGAGCCGCCTGGAGCACCGTCTCGTCTTCGAAGGCCTCGACCTCGACGTCGTCGAGGTGGATGGTCACCGTCGGGCGGCGATCACGCATCGACCACCGCCGGGCTGGTGGCTTCGACGGCCCGCCCCTCGGGCGTCGACGCCTCGTCGTACTCACTCCGGAAGTAGTGCAACGTCGAGAGCACCGGATTGGGAGCAGCCTGACCGAGGCCACACAGCGACGTGTCCCGCACCACCTGGCACAACTGTTCGAGCTGACGGACGTCTCCAGCCCGCCCTTCACCCCGGGCGATCCGGTCGAGGATGCCATGCAGCTGCACGGTGCCGGCGCGGCAGGGTGTGCACTTCCCGCAGCTCTCGTCCATGGAGAACTCCATGAAGAACCGCGCCACCTCGGGCATGCTGACCGTGTCGTCCATAACGATCAGGCCTCCGGAGCCCATGATCGAACCGAGCCTCCGAAGGCTCTCGTAGTCGACGGGCGTGTCGAGGTGCTCGGCGGGAATGCACCCACCGGATGGCCCACCGGTCTGGGCCGCCTTGAAGGTTCGACCTCCGGGGACGCCTCCACCGATGTCGTCGACGATGTGTCGAAGGCTGGTCCCCATCGGCACCTCGATGAGCCCGGTGTTGACCAGATCACCGGCGAGGGCGAAGACCTTGGTTCCCGTCGACTCCTCGGTTCCGATCGAGGCGAACCACTCCCCGCCTCTGGCCACGATGGTGGAGATGTTCGCCAGCGTCTCCACGTTCTGGATCATCGTGGGGGCGCCCCACAACCCCTGCTCGGTGGGATAGGGCGGACGAAGCCGCGGCTGGCCGCGTCTGCCTTCGATGGAAGCCATCAACGCCGTCTCCTCGCCACAGACGAAGGCACCGGCGCCGATTCGGACCTCGACGTTGAGGTCGAAGTCGGTGTCGAGAACCCGACGCCCGATCAGCCGGTTTCTCCGGGCGACCCGGATTGCTCGATCCAACCGCTGCACGGCCCGGGGATACTCTGCGCGAACGTAGACGTAGGCATGGTTGGCGCCGGTGGCGTACGCGGCCAGCGCCAGGCCTTCGAGGAGCCGGTGCGGGTCGTCTTCCATGACGGTCCGGTCCATGTAGGCCCCCGGGTCCCCCTCATCACCGTTGGCGACGACGTACTTGGTGTCTCCGGGCGCACCGGCCAGCATCTCCCACTTGCGGCCAGTCGGATATCCGGCGCCCCCTCGACCTCTGATCTTGGAGGCCAGAACCTCGGAGATGACGTCCCGAGGCGTCATGGTCGTCAGTGCCGTGTGAAGGGCGCGGTACCCACCGTGGGCCACGTAGGCCTCGATCCGGTCGGGGTCGATCACCCCGGCATTGGCGAGCACCACCTTGTGCTGACTGGCGAAGAACGGCATCGACTGGTCGAGCACCCGGTCCTCGATGGTCCGACCATCCCGAACGTGGGAGACGATGATGTCCCGCCCGACCTCGGGCGTCACATCGGAGTACATCGTCTCCTCACCGCCACGCCGGAGAACTCGTACGAGCGGGCCCTTCGAGCACAACCCCATGCAGCCGGTCGGCACCACCTGAACGTCGAGTCCGAGGTTGTTACCGGCCACCTCACCCCGCATCGATTCGAGCACCTGCCCGGCTCCGGCCGAGAGGCAGGCGGTGCTGTTGCACGCCTTGATCCGATAGGGGTACCGGTTCCGAACCTCCAACTCGCGGTCGGAGACCTCATGGAGATCGATCGGCTTGGCCATCAGCCGCCGGCCCCGGCTGGTTCGAGGGCCGTGCGGATGTGGACAATGACCTCCGCGGGACCGAGTTCGCCGATCACGTGACCGTCCACGACCACGACCGGCGCCAACCCGCACGATCCGATGCACCGGGCAGTCCGCACCGTCAGCGATCCGTCCGCGGCCGTCGTGCCGGCGGCCACTCCCAGATCGGCTTCGATCCGGTTGACGATGGCGTCCGAACCCTTCACGAAGCAGGCGGTGCCGGTGCAGACGGTGCAGGCATGGTCGCCGGGAGCGTCGAAGGTGAACAGCTGATAGAAGGTGGCGACGCCGTAGACCATGCTGGGCGGGAGACGCAGTCCCCGGGCCACATAGGCGAGGATGTCGTGTTCGAGATGTCCGAAGACGTCCTGGGCGACATGCAGCGTCTCGATGAGCTGGTCCTGGCGGTACCGGGCTCGCTTCAGCTGCTTGTCGATGAGCTCGAAGCGTTCGTCACCGGAAGGGTGGCTCGTACCGTCGCTCGTCGGTCCGCCTTCCACCACTGCGGTCACGCAGTTGCTCCTCTCGGCTACTGATCCATCCTACGCACCCTCGAACCGACCCCCGTCAGCAGATTCTCGGCAGCTGCTCTCCGAGCGGAAGATCGACCACTCGGGAGGCGCCATATGGTGTCTTGGCGACGACCACGCCCGGGTGCTCCTCGGTGACGCGACCGATCACTCGGGCATCGACGCCCTGTGGGTGTCGGTGCATCGCAGCGAGCACGGAATCGACATCGCCGGGCGGAACGAAGGCCACCAGCTTCCCTTCGTTGGCGATGTTGACGGCGTCCATGCCGAGGAAGGCACATGCCGCCGCCACCTCGCCAGGCACGGGGACGTCCGCCTCCTGGTACTCCACTCCCACCTCGGCGACCTCGGCGATCTCACAGAGCGCCGCCGCCAGGCCGCCGCGCGTCAGGTCGCGCAACACGTGGAGGTCCGCGCCGGTACCGATCATCGCTTCGACCAGGCCGTTCAGCGGTGCGGAGTCGCTGCGGATCTCGGTCCCGAACTCGAGCCCCTCCCGCTGCGACATGACCGCCACCCCGTGCATGCCGATCGGGCCACTGATGACGACCACGTCACCCGACGTCGCTCGGCCCGGTCGGATGTCGACGCCGTCGGGGATGACCCCGACGCCCGCCGTGTTGATGTACATGCCGTCTGCCTGGCCCACCCCGACCACCTTGGTGTCACCGGTCACCACCGAGACGCCGGCGGCTCGGGCGGCGGCTGCCATCGCTTCGGCGACGGCCCCCACCAGCGCCAGCGGTATCCCCTCTTCGAGGATGAAGCCCACGCTCAAGAACCTGGGCACGGCGCCTCGCATCGACACGTCGTTCACGGTTCCGTTGATGGCCAGGTCGGCGATGCTGCCACCGGGAAAGAACAGCGGTCGGACGACATACGAATCGGTGGAGAACGCCAGCCGGCCCGAAGGAACGTCGATGGCCGCCGCGTCGTGCAACTCGGCGCTGCCACCGAAGGCGGGGACGAAGAGGTGCTCGATCAGCTCCTTGGAGAGCCGTCCGCCGCCGCCGTGCCCGACGCCGATTCGCTCGTGGGACCGGAGCGGGACCGGGCAGCTCCACGACGACGGATCGAGGGCGTCACCCACGCCCGGCCCCGCTGGTGGGGCCGGCCAGACGCCGATACTGGTAGTACGCACCGCACGCCCCCTCGCTGGACACCATGGTCGCCCCCAACGGAGTCCGGGGAGTGCACTCGGTGCCGAAGGCTTGGCACTCGAACGGTTTGAGCGTGCCCTGAAGCACCTCTCCGCTGCGGCAGCGCTCGGACTCGGCGGCGTCGATTGCACCGACGTCGAACCGCTGCTCGGCGTCGAAGGCGGCGTAGCGCTCCGAGAGCCGCCACCCGCTCGCCGGAATCTCCCCGATCCCCCTCCACTGGCGATCGCACACCTCGAACACGTCCCGGACCATCTCCTGAGCGGGGAGGTTCCCATCGGAACTGACCACTCGAGGGTATGCGTTCTCGAGTTCGGCGACGCCCGCTTCCAGCTGTCGCACCATCCGACGGATTCCCTCCAGCACGTCGAGGGGTTCGAAACCGGTCACGACGATCGGCACGCCGAACCGTTCCACCAGCGGCCCGTACTGCCAGGTGCCCATCACCGAGCACACGTGACCGGCGGCGAGAAACCCGTTCACCCGGTTGGCGGGAGCAGTCACGATCGCCTCGATCGCCGGGGGCACCAGCACATGGCTCACCAACACCGAGAAGTTGTCGATGCCCCGGTCCTTGGCCAGCCGGACCGCCATGGCATTGGCCGGCGCAGTGGTCTCGAAGCCGATGGCGAAGAAGACCACCTGTCGGTCCGGGTTCGACTCGGCGAACGTCACCGCATCGAGCGGTGAGTAGACGATCCGCACGTCGCCGCCCTCGCTCTTGATCTGAAACAGGTCTCGACCGCTCCCCGGAACCCTGAGCATGTCCCCGAAGGAACAGAAGATCACGTCGGGTCGGGACGCGATCGCCAGCGCCTTGTCGATCACGCCCAGCGGCGTGACGCACACCGGGCAACCCGGACCATGGATCAGCTCGATGAGGTCCGGCAGCAGCTGATCGATCCCATTGCGAATGATGGCGTGGGTCTGGCCGCCACAGACCTCCATGATCGCCCACGGTTGGGTGGTGGTTTCGGCGATCTCGGTGAAGAGCCGTGCCGCGAGCGCCGGATCACGGAACTCGTCGAGGTACTTCATTCGGTTTGGCCCGGCTCGATGCCCAACTCCTCTTCGAGCGTCCCCATCCGCTTGAACATCTCGAGTGTCTGGAGGGCGGCGTCCTCGTCGACCTTGGAGATGGCGAAGCCCACGTGGACGATGGCGTAGTCGCCCACCCCCACCTCGGGGACATACTCGAGGCAGATGTCCTTGCGGATCCCGTCGAAGTCGATCGTCGCCATCCTGGTCCCGCGGTCGTCTCTGATCTCCACGATTCGACCCGGCACGGCGAGGCACATTCGGTTCTCGTCCTTCCGTCGCGCAACTCATCCCATGCTATGCGCGGATGGCGAAGGCTCCCACCACCGCCTGACCGAGGGACAGGCCGCCATCGTTGGGGGGAACTCGATGATGAGTGAACACCGGGATTCCGGCACCCTCGAGGCGTTCGAGGCACATGCCGGTCAGCAGCGCGTTCTGGAAGACGCCACCACTGAGCACCACCCCGGCCGACCCCCGTTCTTCCTGAGCGATGCTCACCACCGCGTCGGCGACGCCGACATGGAACTTCCGGGCGATGTCGGCGACGGGAACACCCGCCTCGACATCGGCAAGGACGGAAGCCCACAGTTGGCGGAGTTCGATGACCCCACCGTCGACCGGGAGCGGGTAGGCGCCGCGGTCGGCGCCATCGGCGGCGGCGATCTCCAGTTCGATCGCGGCCTGGGCCTCGTACGTGATGCGGTGTCGAACGCCGATGACCGAGGCCACCGCGTCGAACAAGCGGCCCATGCTGGTGGTGGTGACGCAGCCGAATCCCGTCTCCATCTGCCGCCGAAGGTTGCGGTGCTCATCCGCCGTCACCGCACCGACCGCCGGAATGGCCGGATCCCAGTCGATTCCGGCCGTGTGAAGATGGGCGAGGGCGGCTCGGGCGGGGTGGAGCACCGCCGCGTCACCACCGGGGAGGAGGACGGGTGCGAGGTGGGCGACCCGTCGAAAGCCGAACGCCGAGGCCGCCAGCACCTCTCCGCCCCAGATTTCCCCCCGTACCTGCTCCCCGGCGAGATCGCCGTCGTCGGACCCGAACCCGGTTCCGTCGAAGGCGAAGCCCAACACCGGCTCCGTCGGGTCCAGCCCGTGCTCGGCCACCACCGACATCACATGGGCGTGGTGGTGCTGAACCGCCACCGTGGCCGCCCCCCGGTTGCGACGGGCCCAGTTCGATGAGAGATAGCCGGGGTGAGGGTCGATCGCCACCACCTCCGGCTGCACTTGGTACATCCCACCCACCAATGCGATGGAGGCCTCGAACGCCTCCAGCGTCTCGAGGTTTTCCAGGTCTCCGATGTGTTGGCTCATCCAGGCGCGGTCGGTGGACGCCACGCACACGGTGTTCTTCAGCTCCCCACCCAACGCCAGCACCGACCTCGGCAGATCCACGTCGACGGGAATCGGTGCGTAGCCGCGACTTCGCCGGATCGGGAGCAGGCGGTCTCTCACCACCCGGACCACCGAGTCGTCGCACGGCACGTGGATTCCTCGATCGTGAGAGAGAATGGCGTCGCTCATCGGTTCCAGAACCGACGGGTCGTCGCGGTGCACGATCGGCGAGCCGCCGACGTTGGCACTCGTCATGACCAGTGGCCGATCGAGCAGCCGAAACAGGAGATGATGGACGGGCGCGTACGGAAGCATCAGCCCGACCAGGGGATTGCCCGGAGCCACGAGGACCGAGAGACCGGAGCCGGCGCTCGCTCTCACCAGCACGATGGGACGCTCGGGCGACTCCAGCAGCCATGCCTCGGCGTCGTCGATCTCACCACACCGCCCGGCCTGGTCGAGACCGGAGACCATCACGGCGAAGGGCTTGTCCGGGCGCCGCTTTCGCTCGCGGAGGCGTGCCAGTACACCGTCGTCGGTGGCATCGCCGACGAGGTGATATCCACCGATGCCCTTGATGGCGACCACCTTTCCGTCGGCCAGGAGTCGGACGGCGGCTTCGATCGGCGCCTCCCCGATCGCGGCTCCATCGACTCGGAGCGTGAGCCTCGGGCCGCAGTCGTGACACGAGATGGGCTGGGCGTGATATCGACGGTCGGCCGGATCCTCGTACTCGGATCGACATGCCGGGCACATCGGGAAGTCGGCCATCGTGGTGCTCGGACGGTCGTAGGGCAACCCGGTGATGATGGTGAAACGGGGGCCGCAGTTGGTGCAGGTGATGAAGGGGTGCAGGAAGCGTCTGTCCGACGGGTCGAGCAACTCCGTCACACATTCCCGGCACGTGGCGGTGTCGGGAGGGACCAGCGTCCGGCCCTCATCGGACTCCACGCTCGCGACGATCCGGAAGCCGTCGTCCCAGCGTTCCGTAGCCGTCGTCCTCTCGATCGACTCGATCCGCGCCAGCGGCGGCGCCTCCGACCGGAGCCTCCTGGCGAACTCGTCGATCGAAGTCGGGGGACCGGCGACCTCGATGAACACCTTGGCGGTGTCGTTGCCGACGATCCCGGCCAACCCGATACCGGTGGCCAACCGATACACGAAGGGCCGGAATCCGACTCCCTGGACGATCCCCCTCACCTCGAACCGGGCCGCCGGCGACACGGTCAGGCCTCGAAGGCCACGTACCAGAGGAGCGCCGTCAACGACAACCCGTCGCCGATGCGCCCGTGCCGGATGTGACCGAGCACGTCATCCCACCGCACCCACTCGACGCGTTCGGCCTCATCGATGTCGGTGGGCTCTCCGACCCGGTGAGCCCCGGGGGCGGCGAAGAGGTGGAACCGCGTGTCCGAGAGGCCGTTGATGGGGTGATAGGAAGCGAGCGACCGGACGTCGGATGGCCGGTAGCCGGTCTCCTCGACACACTCTCGAATGACCGCTTCCTCGCGGTTCTCGCCCGGGTCGAGCCGGCCGGCCGGGATCTCCCAGCCCCAACTGTCGGTGATGAATCGGTGTCGCCACAGCATCAACACACCCCGCTGTGGATCGTGGACGACGACGCCCGACGCCTCGGCCGTCGCCCTGACCACGTGGTGTTCGTACCGTCGCCCGCTGGGCACTTCGACGTCCGCCAGGTTCAGACGGACCCATTCACTGTCGTACAGGGTGCGCTCGCCGTGGACGGTCCATCGCATCGCCCCGACGTTAGGCGACCACCGGTACCATCCCTGGGGTGACCGAAGAACGAGACCCTTGGGACGTCGCCGGCGAACGTTGGACCGATGTGTCCGATCTGGTGAAGGACCGGTACCGGCAGGTGGTTGGCGACACCGGACCCGACGAGGACGAGGTGCGGGCGGCGTTCGAGACGATCGGCGACGCCGCCCGGGCCGTGGCCGACTCGATCGGTCAGGCCATCCGGGATCCCGACACCCGCGAGCAACTGAAGAAGATGTCGTCGTCGGTGGCGTCCGCCATCGGCGCCACGCTCTCCCAACTCGGAGAAGAGATCGTTCGCCCCCGTCCCGACGACACCGAAGCCGTGGACGGGGCCGCGGAGGAGGAGTGAAGACCGCCGACCTGCTGATCGGCCTCGGCGTGTTGCTCGTGGTGGTGGGCGTCCTGTGGCGGATGGGCTGGATGTCGTGGTTCGGAAAGCTGCCGGGAGACTTCCGAGCCGAGGGCGAGCGGGCGTCGGTGTACTTCCCGTTGACGTCGATGCTGATCGTGAGCGTGATCGGCTCGTTGATCCTCAATCTCGCCGGACGGTTCTTCGGCGGCGAATGACGACCGATCCTCTCATCTCGCCCGCCGACCTGGCTCGCCGTCTCGAATCGGTCCGGGTCTGCGACGTGCGGTGGTATCTCGGCGAGCCCGCTCGCGGTCGCATCGAGTACACCCGGGCTCATGTCCCCGGCGCGGTGTTCGTCGACTTGGACACCGACCTGTCCGCCCCCCCGACCGAGGGCCGGCACCCGCTTCCCGACCCCGGCACCTTCGGCGCCACCTTGGGACGGCTCGGCATCGATCCCGACACCCCGGTCGTGGCATACGACGACGCGGGCGGGGCGATCGCGGCGCGGCTGTGGTGGATGCTTCGGGCGTTCGGGCATCGGAGGATCCAGGTGCTCGACGGTGGCTGGACGGGCTGGATCAGGGCGGGTCATCCCGTCACCGAAACCGTCCCCGGTCCCACCGGCGTCGACCCCTATCCGGCGCCGGACCGGTGGCCGGGTGTGGTCGGCCGAGACGAGGTCGTTGCGGCGCTCGGGAGTGCCGCACTCATCGATGCCCGGGCCCCCGAACGGTATCGGGGGGAGATCGAACCGGTCGATGCCCGGGCCGGGCACATCCCCGGCGCCGTCAACCTCCCCCATGCCGGCAACCTGGACCCCAACGGCCACCACCTCGATGCATCGAGCCTGGCCGCTCGATTCGCCGACGTGCCCCCCGACCCGATCGTGTACTGCGGCAGCGGTGTCACCGCCTGCCACGATCTGCTGGCGATGGCCGTGGCCGGCCGGGAAGACGGTCTGCTCTATCCAGGCTCGTGGAGCGACTGGGCTGCGCACGACCGGCTCCCCATCGAACCGTGACCCTCGACGATCGCACGCTCGAGGCCATCGAGGCGTCGAACACGGATGCGCTCCTGCGCATCGTCGACGGGATCTGCACCGCCCGTGAGTGGGACCGATTAGACCTCCTGCGCCGTCACTGTCGGGCGGCGGTAGAGCGGGGCAAGCAGCTGTGGTCGATCGACGAGCACGCCCGCTACCGGATCGCCCTCGAGGCACCGGCGCCGCTGGCCGCCGCCGCGGTTCTCGAAGGCCCCGGTCGTTTCATGCTCGGCCCCTTGCCGGAGGTGGCGGCGTGCCGGCACCGATGGGAGGAGCTGGCCCCGGTCCTGACGTCGGAGCCGGAGCGGGCACTGGTCGCCCATGAATGTGTGATCCGAGGTGCGGATCTCCGAGAGTCGGACTTCGACCGGCTCGTCCTCGAACTGCCTCCGACCCTCCAGCGATGGGAACCTCGCTACGCCCCGGCCGAGTACTACGGGGATCGTGCCGAGTTCCCCACACCGGACAGCCCGCGGTTCTCCGCCATCGCCGACGTCACGGCGGCTCCCCCCATCTCCGAGTCTCCCGAGGGTGAAGCACTGGCGGCGCTCGTCCATCACTGGGTGGAGCGGTCGAACGGTCGGGTGCAGACGGCGGCGGTGGACGGCACCGCCGAGCAGGCGATCGGGGCACTGGGGGCCCCGAGGGTGGCCGTTGCCGACATCGATCCCGGAGATGCCATGGCGTGGATGGCGTGGGCGGCGGCGTCGGGCGGCGCCCACGGACCCCGACGCGGTGCGGCCGCCGGCCGGTTCGAGGCCTGGTGGACGGCCAGCACCCTTGCGAACGTCCCGTGGCCACCCGAGCCGGCCGAGCTGGGGCAGGCGGTCTCCGAACTGCGATGGCTGCTCTGGACCGACGGCTCATCGGAGGGCTGGAATCTCCGCCTGGCGATCGAGGATCCCGACGACGGGGTTGCCTGGGCGATCGCCGCCGTCGATGCGAGCATCACCGAGGAACGTATCCACGGAGGCACCTAGCCACCGCCGGGTTCACGCACCCGAGCGGAGCTTGCGCACCAGACCCGGCAACATCGTCAAGTTCGCCACCAGCGCCTTCGGCGAGACGACGGCCGCCATCGGCACGAACACGATGTGGCGGAGGCCCGCCTCGCCGAGTGCTCGCACCTGCTCCACGATCCGGTCCGGCGTTCCCCAGATCAACTCGCGTTCGAGTATCTCCGGTGGGACCTGCTCGATGGCCTTCCATATCTCGGCTCGGCGGTGCCGCTCCGGCAAGAAGTCGATGACCCCCCGGAACTCCTCACCCAGCGGGTGGGAGAGGCCGTGTCGATCCCACATGTCGTGCGGTCCGAGCAACGCCATGAAGCGCACCGCCGGGTGTCGAAGCGCCTTGGCGGCCGCCGCCTCCGTCCGTGCTCCCACGAAGAACGAAAGCATCGACGGAACGATGCGGGCCGGGTCGCGCCCGGCGTCCGACGCCGCCCGGCGGACGGTCTCCAGCGAGTCCCGATACCGGTCCGGGCTGTGCGGGAACGTCGGATACCAGCCGTCGCCGAACCGTCCGGCCAACCGGAGCATCCTCGGCCCATGGGCTGCCACCCACAGGCGGGGTTTACCACCCTTGCCGGGCTGGAGTGCCATCGCACCGCCGTCGACAGAGTGGAACCGGCCCTCGAAGGTGAACGGCTCCGGCGAGTCGAGCATGTGGCGGATGATCGTGAGCGCTTCTTCGAATCGGGCCACCGGACGGTCGAAGGGGATGCCGTACGGTACGAGGTTGTCCGCCTCCCCGGCTCCCAGTCCCAACACCGGGGTGGCCTTCGTCAGATGTGAGAGCGTCAGCGCCGATTGGGCGAGCACGGCGGGATGCCGGCGCAGGGTGTCGGCGACGCCGACGCCGACATGGAGTCGCCCCGCCGATCGGGCCAGGGAACCGGCCACGGTCGTCCAGTCGTAGAAGCGGTTGGGTGGGGGGTTGCGCTTGGCCAGCCAGGTGAAGTCGGTGTCCCAGATCTCGGTGGGGATGTCACCGGTGAGCTGGTCGGCCAGCCACAGAGAATCGAAGCCGAGCACGCGACCCAGCCGGGCCGTACCCCGCAACAGCCCCATCGGCGGTGATGTCTCGACCGCAAGACCGACATCGATCCGTGGCGTCATGATTCACACGATCCTACGCCGGGGCTGGACCGGAGCCTTCGGCACGGGGTGGAATGGTCAGGGTCCGAGGAGCGCCGCCGGGCGGGCTCCCGACATTCCATGGAACCGCCGTGGGAACCTCAGGTGGTCAGCATCTCGGGCCGACAGGCAATCGACAGGCAGGCAGCTGAGTGAGGAGTTCATCAAACGCCCCGGCGATGACTCGGCGGCGATACTTGCAGCGGTTTCTCCGGTCGACGCGACCCAGCTCACAACACCACCGTTTCGCGACGTGAAGAACTCCATTTCGTGGCTGGCAACGCTACCGCTTCGGGATCGCCCATCCGGATGGGCGTCGCCCTGCACACCATCGGGACGGCGATCTCAGGGAGGGGAACCCGCCGTACCCGGCTTGGTACATCCCGATCGGCTGGGCGGAGCTTCCCAGTGGCACGTTTCTCTCCACCTGCCTCGGCTCACGCACCGGAGCGGTGCCCTCCCTGCCGACGTCGAGATCTCCAACGCCATGCTCGACCTGATCATCGAAGGCTTGGGACTGGACTGACCCGAGATCTCACGCCGATCAGACGGTCCCACCGCTTCCGGGTTCGACCGTCATCGACGTTGGCTGCGGCAGGCACCCCACCATGACATTGGGTCAGTCGGGGAACGGACCATCGGGCTGGCACCGCACAAGGTCCAGGGACTGATCGGAGCTTGAGACGTCCCTGAACCGTGCGAAGGTGGTCCCGTTGTCCGTTAGGAACTCGAGAGCCAGTGCCGGAGCGTCGTCAATCGTCAGACGGTCGCCGTCAACCTCCCATGTGAACGTCCCTGTCTCATGGCCGTATGCGAAGTGCCGCTCGTAGTAGTGCCAGCGGCCGGTCCCGTCCTCTTCGAAGATCCAAAAGCTCGGCCGCGTAGCGACGTCGGTGGCCGGCAGAGCGTCCATCGTTCCTGCGCTGTATTGCCAGACACCGACCAGACTCTCCGGGTCCTCGCCCAGCACCTCCACATCGATCGAGTCGCACCTGGGAATCTGGTCGATCCGCGGGTCGACACGGACGCACGGCCCATTGGCGACCAACAGCACCGCCAACGGAACAACCACCAACAGGCGCCGGACCACCCCCACAACACTGCTACGAGGACCGGCCGCTCCCCGATCAGCAGGATCTGGCGCGGGCGGACTCCATGCCGCATCAAATCGAGTCGGGTCAGTCATAGCCGATAGCGACATCATACGACCCCGGGTCGCCGCTGACGGTGATTGTGTAGGTGTTTGGGTAGAGGAAGTGTTTGTGGCTTGCGCATTGCGATTCTCTCCACCACCAGCTGGAGACGTAGCCGATGCCCGATTCCAGCCTGACCGACTTCCGTTCCCCTGGCTCGCATGCTGTGGTTCCGAAGGTGAGGTAGCCGGGCTGGTTCACGGTGAATGTGTACCGGTCGATCGACCCGACCTGTTCGAGGTTTCCGGCACCGGGTGCGGGGTTCCCGTCGTGGATGGGTGCTCCGACTGCCGTCGTGAACTCTTCTGGCTGGGGGACGGGGTGCATGGCGAGGTGGTAGCCACCGGGCGGGGTTCCGTAGTCGGTGGACACTTCTAGTCGGTAGGTTGCAGATTCCCACGGACTCCAGAGCGTTTCGCCACATGGATACCAGCTGCGGTCCAGTTCCCCCGACGGATACGGCACATCCTGTCGGATGGCGAGAAGTGGGAGGGGGTCTGTACAGTCGCCATCGGCGTCGGCCAGCGACACCACGTAGCTGGTGTCGGGCTCGGCGTCGAAGATGTAGGCGTCGATTTCGTATCGATCGAGCAGTACGCCGGCGCCGTCGCCGCTCTGAGGGGTCACGGCAAAGCTACTTGTAACATCGTGTGTGTCGATGGTCGCTGGGATGATCGCAAGATCATAGGTTCCCGACGTGGGCCCGACCACGGTGAATCGGTAGACGCCGGATCCGAGTGCCACCATCGACTCTTCGGGGTCGCACTCGAAGTACATGTATGCGTCATTCCAGGTCGGATACTCGAACTCGAACACCTCGATGTACGCATCGGTCGGACAGTTTGTGAAATCGACCCGTACTGGGGTGGTGTCGTCGATGGTCAGGTCGTACTGATCGACCGAGCCCGGCGCCTCGAATCTTCCGGCGCCCGGGTCGGGATCATCGGCGGTGACGATATCGCCGAGCTGATAGGCGAAGGTTTCAACAAGGTCGTCGCGGACAGTCAGCTGATATGTCTGGTCCGCTGTCGTGGGCTGCGTGACGTGTAGCCGGTAGGTACCACCAGCCGGGAGGTGCACCGGCCCCGCCTCACACCGCGAACCCCACCGGAGTGTGTTGAGAGCGGGATCCAATAGCTTCCAGCTGAGAGACTCGCTGCTGTCGCATCCGGAAAGGTCGATTGCCACCGTGGTGGGAGTGTCGACGGTGAACCGGTAGACGTCGACCTCGTGGGCGGCTGTGAGTCGGCCGGCTCCCGGCGAGGGACTGTCGACCGTCACGTGGTCTCCGAGGGTGATGTCGAACTCGGCTGGGGCCGGCACACCGCGTACCGCCAGCGTGTAGGTGCCGACTTCGCCGCCGACCGGGTTCGGGTGTCCCCAGGTTGGCTGCCCTCCGGTGACGACCACCCGGTAGCTTCCAGGTGCCAAGACTCGACGAAGGTCGCCACAGTAGGTGTTCTCGCCCTCAACGCCACCCGTGCTGTTTTCGATGCGAATGTCGAACAGGTCATCGCAGTTGTCGAGCTCGACGAACACGTCCGCGGCCTCGCTCAACTCGAAGTCGTATGCATCGATGGCGGACAGGTCCTCGATATGGCCGGCGCCCGGTGCGGTCGTCGGGTCAACCACCTCACCAACCTGTATTGGGAACACGTCGGGTGCCGGCTCGCCGAGCAGGTCAAAGGTGTAGCTGACGGCGTCGCCCGAAACCGTTGAGGCGCCGAGGGTGTAGGCGCCGGCGTCGAGCCTGACGTAGTTGGCGGTGTTGCAGCGGAGGGTGCCTCGATTGAAGCCACTGGCGTCCCAGATCGTCATGGTGACGGTGGGCGCTGAACAGGACACGGGAATTGCCAGCCGTCCACTGACGGGGACGGTGAACTCGTAGTGGTCTCGGGATGTGGGCGTTTCGAGCTGTCCTGCGCCGACATCGGTGCCGTTCGGAATGGAATCCCCAAGTTGCAGGGAGAACAGTTCGGGGTCGGCGAGCGCCTCGACGAGAAGTTCGTATGTTCCGCCACCGTCCTGGCCGGTTTGGACATCGAGGTGATATGACCCGGCAGGGACCGTCACTGTGTATGGGGCCGTGCCGTCGATGCGCCAGACAACGATGTTGTCGTTCGAGTCGAGCAGCGACGCCCGCATCTCGGCGTAGTCGGAGTGGGTCCGGGCGAGTCGGATCCGGAGATCAGTTTCGGTGTCGAGTGTGAACGTGTACCGGTCGGTCTCTGCGGGTCCGAGGAGATCTCCGGTGGTCGAGGTTCCGAGGGTCAGCGGCAGGAGGGTGGTGGTTGGTGCGCCCCAGCTGTGGAATCCGTATTGGCCGGTGCCGCCGCGGATTCCTGCGTTGATACGGATCACGTAGTCCCCCGGGTCGAGCGGTGTGCCGCAGTAGTCGGCCACGAGCCCTCCCACTGGGTCCTCGATGTCGCAGCGAAAGCCCTGAGGAAATGCGTAGCTGCCAAAGGGCGCATAGACCAGGGTTCCGGGCTCGGTCACGATGATCTCGTACCGGTCCTCTGACCCTGGCTGCTCGAGGTTTCCGGCACCGACGGCTGGGCTGTCTGGTCGGACCGTGTCACCGGGCGAGATCGTGAACGTCTGGGGCGGCGGGGTCGGTGCGAGAGAGAGCCCATACTCGACCGAACCTTCGAAGAACGAGAACTGCTCGGCAGTGGCTTCGAGAACGTGGGCTCCGGGCTCGAGGTCGAGAACCTGTGACGTTGCGAAGTCCTGCTCGCTGCCGTCGGGACGAGTGAGGGTCAGTGGGAGCCTATCGGGGTTGTCGAGGCCGATCTCAGAGGCTGCGTCAACGACGAACGTGTACCGGTCGACTGCGCCCGGAGTCTCGATGCGGCCGGCGCCCGGCAGCGGGCTGTCTGCGCCGATCGTGTCACCAACTGCGACCGCGAAGTCCTGCGCGGCCGGCTGACCCCACAATGTCAACGAGTAGTCAACTTGGTCGTAGGAGGGAGAGAGGACGCGTATCCGGTAGTCGCCGCTGCTGAGCGAGACCGGGCGGATGTAGCGGCTGCAGTAGTCCGAGGACGCAACGACGACGTCGGCGCTGTCGATCAGTTCCCATTCGGTTGCGTCACAGCTTCCGCTGTGGGCGAGTTCGATGATGATCGGAGGTGTGGTCTCGTCCGCTGTGAACGTGTAGTGGTCTTCGGACCCTGGTTGTTCCAACCGTCCGGCACCGGGAGTAGGGACGCCGGCTGTGACCGTGTCGCCCACCAGGATGGGAATGATGTCGGGCTCGGGAAGCACGACGGTCGAGAACCGATAGCCGGCCGGGTCTGGGTCACCCACGACTTCCAGTTCGTAGTCTCCCGGAGTGAGCGGCATTGTATGGGTGTCGCAGCCGTCGTTGTCGAACAAGGCGGTGCCATCGACGCGGCTCCGGAGTGTCCAGCCGCCGATGCTGCATTCGGCGTCGAATGTGACTGTCTGGGCGGCATCGAGGGAGAACTCGTAGATGTCACTGCTGCGGGGCTGTTCAATCATGCCCGCACCAAATCGGGGGACGCCTGGAGCGACCTGCTGACCGACTTCATAGGAGAATCGTTGCGGGAGAAGCCGGTCGAGATGTACTTCGACGTTATCGATTCCCCAACTCTCTCCAGAAGTGAACGACAAGCCGCTCGCTTCGATGCGGACGTTCAGCGTCTCTTGCCAGTGTTCGAACGGCACATCGATTCGGTACACCGACGAAGGCAAAGCGATACTGTCGACCTCGACGGCGCCGCTACCTGCGGGGTTGGACGCCTCCCCGGTGTCGTCGGGATACGACTGAGGAGCGGACGTGTTCGAGAACGTAGCGTCGACGCGGACCGCACTGTCGACGCTGACGCTGATTCTGTCCGGGCCGTCGGCTGGGTCGTCGCCGTCCCACTCACCCATCACATATAGGTCAAAGCTGACCGTGCCGCCGGTGTGTGGGGGCAGCTCGGCGAGGTCGAGCTGAACCGGTTGATTCCCGAAGGCGCCGAGGTACTGGCGGTCTCCGATCGGTGTAAACGCGGTCGTAGAAGGATTCCACTCGGAACCGGCGCCGTCCTCGAAGTTCTCGAAGGAGACCCCGTCGACGACTGCAGTGGGAATTGGGGCTTCGGCGGCGGCGCTGGCGAACATGGGGTCGCCGGTCACAACGATGTCATAGATGCATGACTCGAGAAGGGTGGGATCGACCACCCCTTCGTCTCGGCACAACTGCTCGGCGGCTGCACGATCCTCGGACGTGAAGTCGGCCAGGGTGACGATCGAGGATGGGAACGCCGGGTCGGTGAATGTCGAGGTGGATTCTCCCGGCTCATACGTGAACAGCGACTCGACGGCGTCGATCCGCCACGAGTCAGCAAACGACCCGTACAGGACCGTTGGCGAGATCGGACGATCCAACACCGTCCCGTTTCTCGCATACACGTCGTCGTCGGTGGAACCGTTGGCATTCCCAAGCAGTCCGGTGACGTCCCCGGCCCACTCGGTGGGGAGTTCGAGACGAATGCTGAGGGCGGTGCCGGAATACAGGATCGACGCCGACATGTTCGACCCGGATGCCAGCTCAGGCCAAGCGATGAACAGACGCGAGTTGGACCGGAGGATCTCACCCCCACCGGTAAGAAGGATGGGTTCGTCGTCGACGATGCCGACATCGGCGCCGTCGACGAGAACCCGACCCTCCGGGTAGACCTCAACCCGGTCTGTTCCCACCTGCATGGCAGCTGCGGTGTTGACTGCAGTCGACGTCGTACCCCACGGTTCCTGGCGGGATTGGATGACAGTCCCAGAGTTCGCGTGGCGTAGGAGTTCGAACTCGCCCGCCGCCTGGAAGTCGTACCGGACGCCGTCGAAGGTGATCAGGTGGGGATCCCCGAAAGAGCCTGCGGGTACGCAGGTGGGACTGCACGGCCGAGGCGGTGGCGGCGGTGGTGGCGGAGGCGGTGTGAACTCGAGCGCGACTCGGTTGATCTGTCCGCCATCGAATAGCTGCCACAGCCCGTCCCAAAAGAGGCTGGGGCTGACGAACAGCACCCCGACCCGGTCACACTCGGCTGGTACTTCGATGTCTGTCTTGGTTCCTGGTTCAACGTCGACATACGAAGCATCGGGGTTGGCGGTCCCGGTGGGGCCGGGCACGCACGGCTTGAGGTCGTCGGTCATGAACAACACTCTTTGCCGGTTCCCGACCTGCGGATGCACGGTCACAGTGCCCCCGCTATGACCTGTCGGCAGTTGGGCTTCGACGGCGCGTGCTCCACCGGAGACGCTGGTCGTGTGGGAAAGGGTCAATGGCTGGTCGGGGACGAGCGTCTCGACGACGAAGCTGTCGGATTGACTGAGCACCGGCCGGCTGGGGATGGGCAGGCTCCGCAGATAGTCACTTGCTGGATGAAAGAACGGCCAGACGTCACTGTCGTCGGGCAGGACGTACATCGATGCCCAAAAGTCCAACAACACCTCCGGCATTTGGCCGTCGTCGAGCTCCGCGGTGAGGCTTTGCCCGGGTGATTTGAGCCGCGGTCCGATCGCCTCGAACGAATCCACCACGAGTTCAGCGGTCCCGTTGGGAACTCTGGCCGATCGGGCAATGAACTCGGGGAACACAAACATGCCATAGTGCTCACCGTCGTCAGCAGGCGGTCCGTCGAGCGGGTTGATCGGCTCCTTGTACGAGAACAGGTTGTCGTCGGTTCGGTCTAGGAAGTTCGGTAGCCGGAACCCCTGTCCGTCGGCGTAGCCGTTGGAGGCACGGTGGGACCATACGGCGGTGCTTTCCATGTACGCTCGAATGGCTCGATCACCACCCGAGGGGATACCGTGGCCGATCTCGAACGCGGACGTGTCGAGTATCGGCCACTGATACACGTGCACGAGTTCGTGGCGAGCCGTCTCGATGAGGAAATCACCTACCGAAGCGTCGAGTGCCATGTGGTTTCCCGCATCTGGGAGGAGGTGAAACAGCTCCGGCCAGACATGTGACCGTGGGATGCCTTCGTCGGCGATGGTCACGCCGATGATCTCGTCGGCGTGATGGGCATGGAATTGGTCAGCCCAACCGATGCTCTCGTAGAAGTCCTGTGCATCAAGCAGCCCGACGGCGATACGGTCGACCCGGTCCGGAATCCCGTTGCAGCCGGGCTGTGGACAATCGACCAGGGTCCCCCCGACCACCTTCCTATTGTCTTGTGCGGGGACGGTGTCGGCTCCCGTTCCCATGTCGGCCACGCCGGCGACCTCGAACTCGAAGTCGAAGTCGCCGATCCGCGTCTGGCAAAGCGTCTTCAGCGGTATCCGATTCCGGCAGCCACGCCAGCCGTCGATGTCATACTCGGCGAACCAGTCGTCGACGGTCTGCGTGGCGTTTGTATCGGGAGGGATGCGGTCGAGAAACTGTCTGATGCGGGCCCAGAGGGCCTCCTGTTCCCCAAGCGTGAGTTCGTCTGCCACCAGGTACGGGACGAGGAGGGTGGTGGAGCTGCCGCTGTGAGGTTGCGCGTATCTGGCGGGAAGGGTTTCGGGTTCGAACCGGGCCGAAATAGCCAGGTCCACCGTTTCGTACGCAGACAGCCTCCCTTGAAGGGCATCGAGCTCGATACGTTGGTCGCCACCGAGATTGTTGGCGATCTCGACCATCATGTCCGTTTCGAGTGTCACCCCGCCGGTCAGGTCGGCATGGACGCGGACTTCGTGGAACCCGTCGGCGTAGGACGTCGTGTCGAGTTGATAGGACCAGGGGTCCGAAAGGACGGTTCCGACGTTGGAGCCGTCGACATCGACCGTAACCGCCGTGACGTCCGCACCATCGACCTCCACGCGAAGCGGCTGGATGTCAAACCAGATCTTCTCGTCGTCCGATTCGATGACACCGCCCGTCTCGTCGTCCAGCACCATCAGTTCCGGTCCACCGGTGGTGGTGAGGGTGAGGGTGGGGTGGTTGGTGGTGGCGTCGCGGGAGGTGAGGTGGATTTGTTCGTTGGCGGCGGAGGTTTCCCAGAGGCCGATGGAGATGATCGGGTCGGAGGCGGCGAGTTGGGTGTTGACCCAGGAGGTGACGTCGATCTCGACCCAGGTGTCGTTGGCGGTGTCGGCTACCACGGTTTCGCCGATGAGGGCGCCCAGGGTGGGGCGGGTGGTCCAATCAACGGTGGTTTCGTCCCAGGTGTCGTCGGTGACTTGGAATGCTCCCAGCATCGGGTCGCCGGTGTTGTCGGGGGTGTCCTCGACGAACAGTTTGAGGACGGCTGTCTCCACGCTGGTCTGGCCGGTCAGATCGAACCGGACCAGGGCTTCTCGTTCGTAGCCTTCCCCACCGTCTTTGACGACCAGCAGCGAACCCGACCCGAAGTTGATCGACGCCGACGACCCGTCCCGCACATACGTGTCAGCCGCCGCCACCACATCAAACGTGGAGGTGGGGACGGTGACGGTGATGGTGATGGGGTTGGTGGTGGTGGTGTTGGTGGCGGTGTCGACGGCTCGGGCTTGGAGGGTGTGGTTGCCGGGGGTGGGGTCGCCCCAGGTGAGCTGGTAGGTGCCGTCGGGTTGGGGGCTGGTGGCGGTGTCGACCACGGTGTCGTCGGCGAGGAGTTCCACTTGGGCGACGGCCACGTCGTCGGTGGCGGTGACGGTGACGGTGACGTCGGTGATGGTGTCACCGTCGGTGGGTGAGTCGATCGTGACGGTCGGTGGGGTGGTGTCGGCGGTGCCGGTGGTGGTGAGGGTGAGGGTGGGGTGGTTGGTGGTGGCGTCGCGGGAGGTGAGGTGGATTTGTTCGTTGGCGGCGGAGGTTTCCCAGAGGCCGATGGAGATGATCGGGTCGGAGGCGGCGAGTTGGGTGTTGACCCAGGAGGTGACGTCGATCTCGACCCAGGTGTCGTTGGCGGTGTCGGCTACCACGGTTTCGCCGATGAGGGCGCCCAGGGTGGGGCGGGTGGTCCAATCAACGGTGGTTTCGTCCCAGGTGTCGTCGGTGACTTGGAATGCTCCCAGCATCGGGTCGCCGGTGTTGTCGGGGGTGTCCTCGACGAACAGTTTGAGGACGGCTGTCTCCACGCTGGTCTGGCCGGTCAGATCGAACCGGACCAGGGCTTCTCGTTCGTAGCCTTCCCCACCGTCTTTGACGACCAGCAGCGAACCCGACCCGAAGTTGATCGACGCCGACGACCCGTCCCGCACATACGTGTCAGCCGCCGCCACCACATCAAACGTGGAGGTGGGGACGGTGACGGTGATGGTGATGGGGTTGGTGGTGGTGGTGTTGGTGGCGGTGTCGACGGCTCGGGCTTGGAGGGTGTGGTTGCCGGGGGTGGGGTCGCCCCAGGTGAGCTGGTAGGTGCCGTCGGGTTGGGGGCTGGTGGCGGTGTCGACCACGGTGTCGTCGGCGAGGAGTTCCACTTGGGCGACGGCCACGTCGTCGGTGGCGGTGACGGTGACGGTGACGTCGGTGATGGTGTCACCGTCGGTGGGTGAGTCGATCGTGACGGTCGGTGGGGTGGTGTCGGCGGTGCCGGTGGTGGTGAGGGTGAGGGTGGGGTGGTTGGTGGTGGCGTCGCGGGAGGTGAGGTGGATTTGTTCGTTGGCGGCGGAGGTTTCCCAGAGGCCGATGTGATCGGGTCGGAGGCGGCGAGTTGGGTGTTGACCCAGGAGGTGACGTCGATCTCGACCCAGGTGTCGTTGGCGGTGTCGGCTACCACGTTTCGCCGATGAGGGCGCCCAGGGTGGGGCGGGTGGTCCAATCAACGGTGGTTTCGTCCCAGGTGTCGTCGGTGACTTGGAATGCTCCCAGCATCGGGTCGCCGGTGTTGTCGGGGGTGTCCTCGACGAACAGTTTGAGGACGGCTGTCTCCACGCTGGTCTGGCCGGTCAGATCGAACCGGACCAGGGCTTCTCGTTCGTAGCCTTCCCCACCGTCTTTGACGACCAGCAGCGAACCCGACCCGAAGTTGATCGACGCCGACGACCCGTCCCGCACATACGTGTCAGCCGCCGCCACCACATCAAACGTGGAGGTGGGGACGGTGACGGTGATGGTGATGGGGTTGGTGGGCGGGGTCGGACCAGAGGCCGGCGCCGTTGCGGGCGCGGATGTGGAAGTGCCAGGTTCCGGGTTGGATGTCGGTGTAGGTGGTGGTGGGGTCAGCTCCGTCTGGGGTGGTGTCGGGGGTGGTCGAGGGCTGTTGGTCGAGTTCCCAGGAGTAGTCGACGATGCCCGATGTGTCGGTGGCGGTCCACTCGAAGGTCGGGTTCTGGTTGGGGTAGGCGGTGGTGGGGTCGGGATGGGTTGGTGAGGTGATGGTGGGCGGGTCGGGGGGTGTGAGGTCGATGATGGTGCCGGTGAGGGTGAGGTCGAAGCTGGTGTCGGTGCTGGAGGGGCTGTTCTGGTGGATTTCGGCGGCGAGGGTGTTGGTGCCGTCGATGAGGACGGTGTCGGGCAGGTCGACGTCGATCCAGGTGGTTTCGTCGGAGCCGTTGATGAGTCCGGGGGCGAGGGTGGTGTGGTCGATGGTGCCGGTGGGCAGGTTGTTCCGCCAGATCTCGGTTCCGTTGAGGTAGATGACGGCGCCGTCGTCGCGGAGGACCGACATGGTGAGGTTGTCGATCCCGTCGGGGGCGTCGAAGGTGTGCCGGAAGTAGGTGGTGATCCCGTTGTTGGCGGTGACGGTGGTTTCGTCTCCGTCGCCGTAGCCGAGTTCGGCTGCTCCGCTGGCCCAGCCGGAGTCGTCAAAGGCCGGGTCGTTCCAGTCGGCAGGGGGTGCTTGCCCGTCATCGAGATACGACCACACCGAACCGGCCGCCACCGGAGTGAGCGGCACGGCGGGGAGGGTGCCGGTGAGGGTGAGGTCGAAGCTGGTGTCGGTGCTGGAGGGGCTGTTCTGGTGGATTTCGGCGGCGAGGGTGTTGGTGCCGTCGATGAGGACGGTGTCGGGCAGGTCGACGTCGATCCAGGTGGTTTCGTCGGAGCCGTTGATGAGTCCGGGGGCGAGGGTGGTGTGGTCGATGGTGCCGGTGGGCAGGTTGTTCCGCCAGATCTCGGTTCCGTTGAGGTAGATGACGGCGCCGTCGTCGCGGAGGACCGACATGGTGAGGTTGTCGATCCCGTCGGGGGCGTCGAAGGTGTGCCGGAAGTAGGTGGTGATCCCGTTGTTGGCGGTGACGGTGGTTTCGTCTCCGTCGCCGTAGCCGAGTTCGGCTGCTCCGCTGGCCCAGCCGGAGTCGTCAAAGGCCGGGTCGTTCCAGTCGGCAGGGGGTGCTTGCCCGTCATCGAGATACGACCACACCGAACCCGAACCGACCACCGTGGTCGGCTCGTCGATGGTCGTCACCACGTTCGGAACGACCGACGACGACGCCGGCGGAACGAACGCCGCGGCCGGAACCGAGGACACGACCACGGGCAGCACCGCGGCCAGGACCAGGAAGAAACGATGGGCAGAGGAGGTGTGATGGGCAAACACGAACCGGGACTGTACACCACGCTCTGTGGTTGTCTAGCCACTTTGTGTAGCAAGTGAGTAGTCCTTGCAGAGTGCAACTTCTCCGACTTCGAAGGCCCCCGTACCGGTGCTCGGGACGTCGACCCTCATCCCAGCGGAGTGGCGGGGTGGCGGCCACGTCGGGCCAGCTGGATCCGCGGCTGCCTTCTCCCTAGGCCGAGAACACGAATCAGCGGTGAGGAACGAGGGCGTCGCTCTCGACCGGTGACAGCGCCCGGGTCAAACTCGGTGCGGGACGTCCGCGGCCGCCCTCGACCCACAACCCGACGCCAGCACTCGGGCCGATACCCTCTCGGAAAGTCCTCTCATCCTCCATGGCAACAGAATCCGACAATCCCCCTCCGCCGAACCCGGGACGCGCCGGTGGTGGCGTCGAGGCTGACGGCGCACCCTCGGGCGACGGGAGGGAGTCTCACCGTCGGCGGGTCGTCGCCCGCCGTCGCGTGATGCTGTGGCTGGTGGCGCTGCTGGCGGCGGGGGCCGTCGTTGCCGGAGCGACCGTGTGGTGGCTCCGGCGGCCGGTGCCGCGTCTGATCACGGCCCAGGATGTGCCGCCGGAGGTCACCGAGTCCTTGTCGACCACGTTCGCCGACTTCCTGGCGGCCTTTCCCAATCACCACGACTGCATCGGGGCGGTAGGGGTGGTTCTGGTCGGCGACGTTCCCGGTGGCGACGCGTCCTACGACCCGACGACCAGGCTGATTCGGATCGGCATCCCCACCTCACCGCAGCGGTTTCCCCAACTCCTGATTCACGAACTCGCCCACCATCTCGAAGCGACGTGCGATGCCGACGAACTGTGGCCGTCGGTGGCAGCCATCCAAGGCTTGGATGAGGAGCCGCGGACGGCGGTGTGGTTCGAGGATCCGTCGGAACACTTCGCGGATGCAACCGTCGAGATGGTCCTCGGCGACCGCAGCATCCACACCGGTCAGATCGAGATCGTGCCCGGCACGCTCGACCTCATCGAACGGTGGGCGGCCGGCTGACCTACACGACCTCGAAGGTGACCGTGTGGTACCCGGTCGCTCCGCTCGGCGCCGGCTTGGCGACGTTCTCGGTCTGGGTGATGCCGTCCCCGTCGGTCGCCCGGACACGGGCCGTGTGGCGGCCCGGCGTGGCCTCCCAAGGAAAGCGCCACTGCACCCATGCGGAGTCCGACAGCGGGTCGGACAGCTCGGCCTCCTCGAACGCGCCGTCGTCGATGGACACCTCGACCCGCTCGATGCCGCGACTCGGTGCCCATGCCACCCCGGCGATGGCGTGCGGACCGGCGGTGACGTTCGCCGATGGCCGGGGTGTGTCGATGCGCGACTGGGTCTTGACCGGACCGAGCTTCGACCAGCCTCGCGGAATCCAGTACGCGTCGAATCCGTCCCAGGTGGTGAGCTCGATCTCGGACAGCCACTTCGTGGCCGAGACGTACCCGTACAGACCCGCAACGACCAGCCGCGCCGGATAGCCGTGCTCGGGTGGGAGGGGTTCGCCGTTCATGCCGACGGCGATCAGTGCGTCTCGGCCATCGAAGGGAACCTCGGCCGGGAAGCCGACGGTGAAGCCATCGACCGAGCGGCCGACGATCTGCTCGGCCCCCGGCTGAATCCCAGCCCGGTCGAGCACCTCAGACAGCGGCACCCCCAACCACAGCGCATTGCCGACCAGCCCGCCACCGACCTCGTTGGACACACAACTCAACGTGACATAGCGCTCGACCATGGGCATGTCGAGCAGGTCCTCGAAGTCGATCACGAGCTCCCGGTCGACCATCCCGGTGACCTTCATGCGCCAGGTGGCGATGTCGACCTGGGGGACGGCGAAGGGGGCGGTGTCGATCCGGTAGAAGTCTTCGTTGGCCACGACGATCGGGGTGATCCCGGAGACGTCGAGCGATGCCGCCGCCGGGAGGGAGCGGACCGGTTCGACGGCGGCGGGGAGCACCACGTCGGCCCGCCCGGAGAGGACCCTCCGCCCCCGTTCCCCCAGGATCATGCCCAACGCCCCACCGCCCACGGCCAGCACTCCCAGGGCTCCGGCCCCGGCGAGGAGCCGGCGCCGATCCTCGGAGTGAACCACCGGCGTGGCCGGACGGAGCCACGCCAGCACGAAGTACCCGGCCAATGCCGCGATCGCCCCCGCCACCAGTGCGGCGAACAGACCGACCTGCGGGCTTCGGGCGGCGGCGAGGGCGGCGAGGAGCCCGAACGCACCGAAGACCATCGCCTGCACCGAGCCGGAAACCCGTCCGACGATTGCGCCGAACCCCAGCGACACCACCACGATGCCGATCCCCAACACCAGCTTGTCGGCGGTGCCGAACGTTTCGATCGCCCACTCCTTGATGGGAGCCGGGACGTTGTCGATGACGAAGGTGGCGACGCCGGTGACCAACGAGGGCAGGGCGGTCAGGATCCCGGCCAGGAACTCGGAGATTCCCAGCGACACCGCCACCGCCACCACCCCGGCGAACGAGCGAAGACCGCCGGACCCCGACCCGGTGGGAGGTGAGTCGTCGATGTCCCGCGCTTCGTTGGTCAGATCAGAACCTTGCATACGGTCAATGTACGGGTGGTCCGCCCCGTTCCTGAAGCCCCTGAGACAGTTGTTTCGAGCCTGTTCACCGCTCGATCCGACCGCGGAGTGTCTGCGCCTCCCCCGGTCGTCACGACGAGCCGACCGTCGCCATGAAGAGGCGGACGGGAGTCTCGACCTGATTGACCGATCCCGTCTCGATGTCGATGGCTGCCAGCGCCCGCTGGGAGGGTTGCCCGCCGGTCAGCTCGTCGTCGTCCGCCAGCCACGCCACCACCCACCGGCGACCGAATTCGAGGTTGAGCACGGTGCTGTCGAGCGTCCATCGCCCCACCTCGCTCCCGGTGGTGGTGTCGACCACGACGACCACCGGGCTGAAGAAGTGGCTCACGCTGTCTGGATCGGCGTGGTCGGCGAAAGCCAGATGCTTCCCGTCGGAGGACAGCGCGGTCACGCCGGCGTAGCCGTCGCCCAAGAGATCCCGACCCGACAGGGTGGTGATGGTCCCGAGGTTGCCCTCCGCATCGCCGACCCCGGTGACGACCCTGTCGGCACGCTCGTCGAACCACACCCACTCACCGTCGTCACGTTCGGCCTCGGCGATGGGCGGGAACGACACTTCACCGCTGACCGGATCGAAGACCAGCCACCCCGAGGTGTCACATCGATCGAAGACCAGCGTCTGAGCACTGCGGGTGATCAGCGACGGGCACTCGCCCCCCACCATGGACCGCGGTTGGGAGACCGGGACGACGCCGCGATGAATGGCCACCCACTCGCCGATGACCTGATGCGCCTCGTCGGCGAACCAGTTCGTGAACCAGGCGACCTCACCCCCGTCCCACACTTCGAACGCGTCGAATCGCTGCACCACGATCCGCTCGCCCGGGATCGTTCCGAACAGCTCCTCGACGAGGGGAGGGTCGGCTTCTCCCTCGACCAGCGGTGGGAGGCCCGCCGCGGACAGCTGACCTTCGAACGTACCGAGCCGGATCGTCGACGTCTCGCCACTGGCGGGGTGGGTCACCGTGACGGTGGACGACGCCTGGGCGGTGAGGGGGTCCACCCGTCCCGGTCCGTCGGCGCTCACCACGTACAGGCCGAGGCACAACCCTCCGCGGCAGAGCCGGGCCAGCGTCTCGGCGGGCAACTCGTCGCCTTCCGCCTCGTCGAGCACGAAGCCACTGCTGGTGGCCGGCCAGCCTGCCTGCTCGAAGGCGCCGGCCGCCAGCGCGGCGAGATAGTTCCGGACATGACGCTCGGCATCGACTGTGCTCCACGCCTCCTCCTCTCGGGAGGGCGTGGTGTCGGATGGTGACGTGGTCGTGGGCGTCGGGGCGGTGGCGGTGGTCACGGCGCCCGAGGTGGCCGTTGCCGGAGTTGCCGAGGTGGAGGGTGTCGGGAGCGTGGACGAGGAGGTGCTCACACCGTCACCCGACGCGTCACAGGCCGAGACGACGAGCACCAGGGCGACGAGCGCGATCCGACGACGCATGGTCCTCAAACGTACCGGGCCCCCAGCCGGGTTCCGCCCGAGCGTCACACCATCGTCAGTCCGCCGGATACGGACAATGTCTGGCCGGTGACGTGGGTGGCGGAGACGAAGTAGCCGACGGCCTGGGCGATGTCGGCCGGAGTGGCGAACTTCCGCAGTGGTGTGAGCCGCTTCATGGCGTCGAGGATCTTCACCGACTCGTCGTCGAAGATCTCCAGGAACGGTGTCTGCGTCGGCCCCGGGGCAACACAATTGACCCGAATGGAGTGCCGGGCGACCTCCTTGGCGAGGGCCTTGGTGAATGCGATCAACCCGCCTTTGGCCGCCGAGTAGACCACCTCGCCGGAGGACCCCACCCGTCCCGCATCCGAGGCGATGTTGACGATTGAACCCCCGCCCGCCTCGATCATCCCCGGGAGCACTGCGTGGGTGACGGCGATCGGCCCTCGCAGATTGATGTCGAGGACCCGGTTCCAGAAAGCAGGATCGCTGTCGACGAACCGGGTGATGCGATCCCACCCCGCCGCGTTGACCAACACGGTCGGAGGCCCGATGAGGGTGATCACGCGATCCACGACCTCCGCGACCGCGCCGGGTTGGGACACATCCATCGCCACCCCACGGCCATCGCGGAGACCGGCTGCCACGTCGTTCGCTCCGTCGCCGTCGATATCGGCGACCAGCACGATCATGTCGTCCGCCAGGAGTTCGCAGGTGGCTCGACCGATACCCGACGCGCCCCCGGTGACCATCGCCACCGGTTTGGCCAAAGGTGCGTTTGGCAAGCAGCCTCCTCGACTCGCGCTCTGCGACGGTAACCGCTGCATCGGTAGCCTGGGGGAATGGAACTGACCACCGGAGCCGACGGACGCGACCGTTGCTGGTGGGGAGCTTCCACCCCCGATTATGAGCACTACCACGACACCGAATGGGGCTTCGGCGTCGACGACGACCACCGCCTCTACGAGAAGTTGACCCTGGAAGGGTTTCAGTCCGGGCTGTCATGGCTGACCATCCTTCGAAAACGCGAAGGGTTTCGGAGGGCCTTCGCCGCATTCGACCCGTCGGTGGTCGCCGGATTCGCCGAGGCCGACGTGGAGCGGCTGATGGCCGACACCGGCATCGTCCGCAACCAGAAGAAGATCAGAGCGGCGATCTCGAATGCCGCGATCGCGCTCGAGACCCAGGCCGAGTTCGGTTCGCTGGCTCGATATTTCTGGGGCTACGCCGATCTATCCGACGTCGCTCCTCGAGCGATCGAGGCCACGACCCCGGCCTCCACCGAGCTCGCCAAGGACCTGCGGCGACGTGGATTCCGATTCGTGGGACCGACCACCGCCTACGCGTTCATGCAGGCGATGGGACTCGTGAACGATCACCTGGCCGGCTGCCACGTTCGGGAGGCCGCCCAACGGTCACGTCTGGCCGTGGCAGCCCGCCATCGGTGACCATCGTTCCGGCCGACGCCGGGAACCTCGCGTCGGTATGGTCACGAATCCATGGCCGTCAACACACCCTCTTTCACCGTCGGTATCGAGGAGGAGTACCTCCTCGTCGATCTCGAGACCCGCAATCTGGTCGTCGAACCCGACGCCGGTCTGTGGGACCAGGCGAAGGAGGCCTTGGGATCGGCGGTGATGCCCGAGTTGTTACGTGCACAGATCGAGATCGCCACCGCACCACACGAGACGATCGCCGGAGTCACCAAGGATCTCCGATCGAAGAGACGTGCCATCCATGCCGCAGCCGCCGATCACGGCGCGGCCATCATCGCCGCCTCGACACATCCCTTCGCCTTGTGGTGGGAGCAGCGACACACCGAAGCCGACCGCTACCAGATGCTCGCCCAGGAGATGGCGGTGGTGGGGCACCGACTGGTCATCTGCGGTATGCACGTTCACGTCGCCATCGAGGACCCCGACCTGCGGATCGACCTCATGGAACAGGTCCGATACTTTCTCCCCCACCTCTTGGCGCTGTCGACGTCCTCGCCGTTCTGGGGGAGTCGCAACACCGGACTCAAGAGCTACCGGACGAACGTGTTCCGAACCCTCCCGCGCACCGGGCTCCCCGATACCTTCGCCAGCTGGTCCGAGTATCAGCGGCATGTGGACGTCCTGGTGTCGGCGGGCTTGATCGAGGACGCTTCGAAACTCTGGTGGGACATCCGTCCGTCGGTCCGCTACCCGACACTGGAGATGCGCGCCTCCGACATCTGCACCCGTTGGGAAGATGCCGTGGCCATCGCCGCGCTCTACCGCTGCCTGCTGCACATGCTGTTCCGGCTCCGGCGGGAGAACCAGCGGTGGCGCAGCTACGCCAACATGCTGATCACCGAGAACGTGTGGCGAGCCCAGCGGTACGGAATCGAGGGCTCGATGATGGACTTCGGCGCCTCGGAACTGATCGCGTTCCCGGACCTCGTCGACGAGCTCATCGAACTCCTCCGCCCCGACGCCGAGGCGCTCGACTCGGTCAAAGAGATCGAGCACCTGCGGACGATCGTCCAGGGTGGCACCTCCGCCGAGCGTCAGGTCAAGACGTACGAGGCGGCCCTCGAGGCGGGAGCCTCTGCCGAGGAGGCGCTGCAAAGAGTGGTCGACGAACTGATCGACGACACCAAACGCGACATCCACTGAGAGCGGAACCGGCAACGGTGCTCGCCAGGTACCAGGGTTTCATCGCCGACTCGGCGCGGTGGAAGGGATTCGACCTCCGCCCGGGAGACGTGGTCATCACCACCCCGGGGAAGTGCGGAACCACGTGGCTACAGAACATCGTGGGCATGCTGCTGCTCGGCCGAGTGGATCTGGGACGGCCACTCAGCGAGCTATCGCCCTGGCTGGACATGCAGATCCGTCCCCTCGACGAGGTGCGGGCGAGTCTGGCTGCTCAGCAACATCGGCGGTTCCTCAAGACGCATACCCCGCTCGACGGACTCCCCTGGTCGGACGACGTCACGTACATCGCCGCCGTTCGGCACCCGCTGCAAGTCGCACTGTCATCGCTCGACCATTTCCACAACATCGACGGGTCCCAAACTCATGCCCTTCGCTCCGAACATGCGATCGGCGACTTCGACTGGGAAGCCGAACCAGACGAAGGTCCGGCTGAACCGGGCGAATACCTCCGGTGGTGGATCGCCCACGAAGCCCCGCACCGCGGCACCGGACTGGAGAGTCTGGCCGCCTTCTCCGATCAGGTCCGCCAGTACTGGGAGGCGAGGGGCCGTCCGAATCTCCATCTGTTCCATTTCGACGACCTCCTCACCGACCTCGACGGTCAGGTGCGGCGGTTGGCAGAGATTCTCGAGGTCGACCACTCCCCGGAGACCATCGCCGACATGGTGGAGGCGGCCACGTTCACGAGCATGCGCTCCCGGGCGGAGCACCTTGCACCTGATGCCGAGTTGGGCGTGTGGAGATCAGCCAATCGATTCTTTCGAAGCGGTGGCAGGAGAGACTGGAGCCGATTGCTGGCCACCGAAGAGATCGCCGCGTTCGAGGACCGGTTCCGCAGCCTGGTGGGAGCGGCCGCGGCAGGCTGGGTGCTCGACCCCGACCACGCACATCGGCGTCGGCCCACTTGACGAGGAGGCCCACTTGACGAGGAGGACGACTTGAGGATCCACATCACCAGTGTGTTCGTCGACGACCAGGAATCGGCCCTGGCGTTCTACACCGACGTGCTCGGCTTCGAGAAGCGGACGGAGCTCCCGGTTGGTGAGTTCCGGTGGCTGACCGTGGCCGAGCCGGACAACCCGGCCGCCATCGAGCTCCTGTTGGAGCCCGCCGATCACCCGGCGGTGGGGCCCTACCGAGACGCGCTGGTGGCCGACGGGATTCCGATGGCCTCTTTCGCCGTGGACGACGTCGTCGCCGAGCACCGGCGGCTGACCGACCGGGGCGTGGTGTTCACCCAGGAGCCGGTCGAGGTGGGCGAGCACACCACCGCGGTCTTCGACGACACCTGTGGCAACCTCATCCAGCTCGTGTCCGGACGCTGATCGCTGAGCTCGCGGCTCAGCGGCCGAGAAAGTCCCGAGGGTTCAGCACCTCGATCAAACGTCCCATGCCGGGCGAGAGTTCGACCCAAGACTCGAGGTCGGCTTCGATCACCACGACGGTGGCCGTCTTCACTTCGACGAACTCGTCGGTGAGCCGGTGCACGGTCGCCCCCCAGGTGGGCTGGTGGCCGACCAGCATCAGTCGATCGACGTTGCCGGCGGCCGACGCCACCTCGATGACGGTGGACGGAGCTGCCTCGTACAGCCGACGGTCGAGGGTGAGCGGACCCCGCCATCCGCCCGCCTCCGCCGCCAGCTCGGCGGTGGTCCGGGCTCGCACGGCCGTCGAGCTGATCACGGCCTGCGGATCGAGTCCCCGCTCCGCCAGCACTTCGCCCATGACCTTGGCGCTCCTGACACCCCGCTTGTTGAGGGGCCGCTCATGGTCGGCGTCGTAGTCGGCCTCCCAGTCAGACTTGCCGTGTCGCATCAACAAGAGGGTCTTCACACCGTTGAGCGTACCGAACGACCAACTCGTGGTGGGAGTGGCGGCGAGAACCGAAATCGCGAAAAACGAGAAAAGGACTTCACTCCCCGCCCCGGACGACGATATCTGGGACATGAATCACACTGATGTGACTCACACGTGTCGGAGATGCAGGAAGCCGTCGATGGTCATTATCGCCGGGGACCACTACTGCTCATCCCACGGGCTCGACGCCACCATCGGCTCGCTCGTCATCGACCTGCGTCACCCCGATCCGGCCGTCGAGTTGGAGCGCATTCCCACTCGGGCCCTCGCGAGTTGAGGTGCCGATCGGACGTCCCGCCGAAGGGCTGAGTGAGACGCTCGAACCGCGGCCGCCCTTGTGGCGGCGAGACCGGCCGATAGGCTGCTGCGAAGACCACCCGGGGGGGTTCAGTCCTGTGTCTTCTTCGACGCCACGTTCGACGCTGGTTCGACGGCTGGGGATGATCGCGCTGGGGCTCACCCTGGTGAGCCTGGTGCTCAACGGGCTCGTGGCGGTGCTGGACATCGACGACGGCCTGCTCGACCAGATGGCGAACACCTTCAACGTCGTGAGAGACCGATCCGTTCCGACTTGGTTCTCCTCGCTGCTGCTGCTGGTCGCCGCGCTCCTCGCCTTCACCGCCCACCGCCTGACCACCTCCGAAGGACGACGCACCCGGTGGCGCTGGGCAGGCCTGGCCGGAGGCCTGCTGTACATGTCGATCGACGAGACCGCCACCATCCACGAACTCCTGAACGAGCCGCTGCGCGAGACGTTCGACGTCTCGTCCGGGCTCCTCTACTACTCATGGGTGCTGGTGGCGATTCCGCTGGTCGTCCTGTTGGCGGCCACCTACTGGAAATGGCTGAATCGACTGGACCCCGATATCCGGCGGCTGGTGATCGTCGGCGGATTCGTGTTCGTGCTCGGAGCAGTCGGGTTGGAAATGCTGGGAGCAGCCCTGCTCGACGACGGGGCCGGCACCGCATCCTCCGGACTGATCGCCCATCTCGAGGAGTTTGCGGAGATGGTGGGAGTCCTTCTGTTCATCGAGGGCATGATCCGGCTTCTTTCCCGCCAGGGTTGGGTCGGCTCGATCCCGCTGCTGCCGCAATCGGACACCACGAACCTCGGGCTCCCCAACCGCTGACTCCCTGCGCCCGACGCGGACGGTGCCGCCATGGCACACTCTGAAGTATGGGGAAGATGGCCATCGTCGCGGTCGACGACGACCCGCAGGTGCTCGCAGCCGTCGCCCGCGACCTTCGCGCTCGCTACGGACAGAACCACCGCATCGTCAGAGCTCCGTCCGGCCCGGAAGCCCTGGAGGCTCTGCGAGATCTCAAGGCGAGAGGCGACACCGTCACCGTCCTGGTCGCCGACCAGCGAATGCCGGAGATGACGGGGACCGAGTTCCTGGCCCACGCCAAGGAGAGCTATCCCGACGCCAAGACGGTACTGCTGACCGCCTACGCCGATACGGAGGCGGCGATCACCGCCATCAACGACGTCGGCCTCGACCACTACCTGCTCAAGCCGTGGGATCCGCCCGAGGACCGACTGTATCCGATCCTCGATGAGCTCATCGACGACTGGACCGCCAACCACCCGGCGCCGTACGAAGGGATTCGTGTCATCGACACGCGCTGGTCTCCGGCCGCCCACACCGTCAAGGACTTCCTGGCCCGCAACCGCGTGCCGTACCGGTTCCACGACCTCGAACGTGACGTCGATGCCCGGACGATCGTCGACGCCGCCGGCGGTGAGCTGCCGCTCGTCCTGCTTCCCGACGGTTCCTCACTGTCGCAACCGGACATCCGGCGTCTGGCGACGGCGGTCGGGCTGCATACCGAGGCAAAGAACCCGTTCTACGACCTGATCGTCGTCGGGGCGGGGCCGGCCGGATTGGGGGCCGGTGTCTACGGTGCCTCCGAAGGGTTGCGGACCGCCCTCGTCGAACGAGCTGCCACCGGTGGCCAGGCCGGGACGAGCTCCCGCATCGAGAACTACCTGGGGTTTCCCGCCGGCATCAGCGGTGGAGACCTGGCCACCCGGGCGACCTCGCAGGCCCTCCGGCTCGGGGCCGAGATCCTCACCGGACCGGAGGTGACCTCGGTCGAGGTCTCCGATCCGGTCAAGACCGTGACGCTCTCGGACGGTCAGCGTCTCGGGTGCAGCGCGCTCATCGTGGCCTCCGGGATGACGATCCGACGCCTCGGCGTCGATGCGGTCGAGGATCTCGTCGGCTCGGGCGTCTACTACGGAGCGGCACCATCGGAGGCCGTCACCTATCGCGGCGAGCAGGTGTTCGTGGTGGGAGGCGCCAACTCGGCGGGCCAGGCGGCGATGATGCTGTCGAAGTATGCGGGACGGGTGACCGTCCTCGTTCGAGGACGATCCCTCGAGGCTCGGATGTCGCAGTACCTCGTCGACCGGATCGCTGCCACCGACAACATCGACGTCAGCCTCGGCTCCGAGGTCGTCGACGCCGCCGGAGACGGACGGCTCGAATCGTTGGTCGTCCGCCATCGGGAGACCGGCGTGGAGCGGACCGCGGAGGCGGCCGGTCTGTTCATCTTCGTCGGGGCCGCGCCCCACTCCGACTTCCTCGACGGTGTGGTCCTTCGCAACGAGCGCGGATTCGTGCTCACGGGTCCCGACCTGCGGATCGACGGGCGCATGGTGCCGGAGTGGCCATTGCGTCGCGACCCGTTCCTCATGGAGACCAGCGTCCCCGGGATCTTCGCAGCCGGCGACGTGCGTGAAGGCGTCGTCCGACGGGTCGCCTCGGCGGTGGGACAGGGTGCGGTGGCCGTGAGCCTGGTCCACAAGTACCTCGAGACCGTCTGACGTGGCCTCGCTGCTCCGGGCGGTACCTCTGTTCACAGAGCTGTCCGACGAAGACATCCAACGGCTCGAGCAGCGCGCCGAACCGATAACGCTCGAGGTCGGTGAGGTCTTGGTGACCGAAGGCGAGGTGGGGCACTCCGCGTTCGTCATCGTCGATGGAGAGATAGAGATCCTCAAATCGGTCGGTACTCGCGATGTATTGCTGGCGGTCCGGAAGCCGGGTGACGTGATCGGAGAGATGTCCCTCCTCCAGGACGTTCCCCGCTCGGCAACCGCCCGAGCGCGAACCCCGTCCACCCTGCTCTCGATTCCCAAGGCAGAGATCGATGCCTTGATGGAGACGAGCGCCGGGGCCATCCGCGCCTTGTTCCGAGTCCTGCGGGAACGCTGGCAGTCCACCCAGGCGATGCTCACTCAGAGTCAACGGATGGCCCAGCTGGGAACGCTCACCGCCGGGCTCGCGCACGAGATGAACAACCCCGCCGCGGCCGTCAATCGAGGCGTCGAACAGCTCCGTGCGGCCGTGACCCAACTGGTGAGGGCAGAGCGGCGTCTGTGGGGCGCGGTCGATCCCGCCCAGGTCGATGCCATCGAGGCCCTCCGTGACGCGCTGGCCGGGACCGAACGTGTCGGCGATCGGCTGACGCCCATCGAACGATCCGACCTCGAGGACGCCGTCGAGGACTCCCTCGCCGCGGCAGGCGTACCCGACGGATGGCGGGTGGCACCCGTCGTCGTGGAGTCGGGGCTGGCAGCGCACATCGGCGAGATCGTCGCCGTGGCCGGGCCACGCTCCGGAGCACTGTTCGAGGTCCTCTGTGCCGAACACGAAGTGGCCGACCTGCTGTACGAGGTGGAGGAGGGAACCCGGCGACTGTCGGCGATCGTCAAGGCGTTGAAGTCCTACTCATACCTCGACCAGGCTCCGGTTCAGGAGGTCGACATCCTTGCCGGGATCGAGGACACGCTCCTCATCTTGAAATCGAAGCTCACCGGTATCGACGTTCGCCGGCAGTACGCCGAGGAATTCCCCCGGATCCAGGCGTTCGGAAGCGAACTCAATCAGGTCTGGACGAACTTGCTGGACAACGCCGCCGACGCCATCCACGGTGTGGAGGGGCACCGCGGCGTCATCACCATCCGGGCTGTCCACACCGCCGATCACGTGGTGGTCGAGGTCGAGGACAACGGGCCGGGCATCCCTCCAGATGTGGTCGACCAGATCTTCGACTCCTTCTTCACGACCAAACCGCCTGGAGCCGGAACCGGCATCGGGCTGCACACCAGCTACACGATCGTCGTCGACAAGCACCGCGGCGACCTCCGCGTCACCTCCGAACCGGGCAGAACCGTCTTCCGGGTGGAGCTCCCCCGGACGGTGCCCGAAACCGACGGCTGACCGCCAATCCTCGGCCCGGAGCCCCGGCGCCGCTTCGACCGTCAAGACAGGAGGTCGCCCGTTCGTTCGACCTCGTCGTGGCTGCTCGGCACTGTCTTCCACGGCAGACCGATGGCATCCCGACCGGCTCGGTTCTCATACCGTGGAATGACGTGAATGTGGAAATGGAACACCGTTTGCCCGGCGGTCTCGCCGCTGCAGTTCAGGAGGTTGACGCCATCCGCCCCGAGCCGGTCTCTGACCCGTCCGGCCATCTGCTGAGCGAGTCCGACGCACCCGGCCAGATCGTCGGCGGTGACGTCGAACACGTCGGTGGCGTGCGCGCGGGGTACGACCAGGGTGTGACCAGGGGTCACCGGGTGGATGCCCATGAAGGCGACCGCTCGATCGCTCCGAGCCACCGTGGTCGAGGGGGCCCGGCCGGCCACGATTGCGCAGAAGATGCAGTCGGGTTCGCCACGCACCGATTGGAGCCTACCGGAGCCTCCCAGCGACCATCGGAGGATCGACCCGGACTCGCGGTTCGCTCCGGTCCTGGGTAGGTTCGGGCTCTCGCCGCTGCCAGAGAGGTCAACCATGTCAGCCCAGCTCCGTACGCCCGTTCGAGTCGGTGTCCAGATACAGCCCCAGCACGCCGAGTATCAGAGCATCCGCCGGGCAGTGGTGGAGGCCGAGCAACTGGGCGTCGACATCATCTACAACTGGGACCACTTCTTCCCGCTGTTCGGCGACGATTCCGGAAAGCACTTCGAGTGCTGGACGATGCTCGGATCGTGGGCCGAGATCACCGAACGGGTCGAGTTCGGTGCGTTGGTCACCTGCAACTCCTACCGCAATCCGGAGCTCCTGGCCGACATGGCCAGGACCGTCGATCACATGTCCGCCGGTCGGCTCATCCTCGGCATCGGCGCCGGGTGGTTCGAGAAGGACTACCGGGAGTACGGGTACGACTTCGGTGACTCGCCCGGCGACCGACTTCGCGACCTGGAAGCGGCGCTTCCACGTATCGACTCACGCTTGGCCAAGCTCAACCCGCCCCCCACCCGCAAGATTCCGATCCTCATCGGCGGAGGTGGCGAGACCAAGACCCTCCGCTACACGGCCCGCCACGCCGACGTCTGGCACGGTTTCGGCGATCCCGGGGTCATCGCCCACAAGAACCAGGTCCTCGACGAGTGGTGCGAGAAGGAAGGCACCGACGCGTCGGCCATCGAGCGCAGCGTCGGCCTGGAGCCGAAGCACATCGGTCGGGCGGACGAATGGCTGGCCGCGGGAAGCACCCAGTTCACGATCGGCACCAGTGGGCCCGACTACGACCTGGGACCCCTGCGGGAGCTCTTGTCGTGGAGGGACGAACGCAACACCGGCTGAGCCGGAACGCGGAAGGGGCTCAGCCGCCTCCGGCCGGCCGGCGGCGGAGAATGAGATACCCCACTCCCAGCACGACCGCGAGGGCCGTTCCCACCAACGCCACGACCGGAACGGCATCCGGTCGGGCAACGGCCGACTGAGCGAACATCAACTCGCCGGCGCCCGGGCCGGCGAGATTCGGCTCCCACCGGATGACGCCCTGTTCGTCGACCGTGCCGTTCGTCTCGACGATCTCGCCGGGCAGCGCCGCCGACATGCGCACGTCCAAGATCGACGTGATGTCCACGCCCAGCTCATCCTGTTCCTCACCGGTGAGATCATCGAGGACGAACCGCTGCTCGAACCGGTAGGTATCGCCCTCCACGATCACCGTCGGGAACAAACCCGACCCTTCGGCGGATGCCTCCGCCCAGGCGGCGAGTTGGGTCGGCGAGTCGAATCGAACGTCGACGGTGAACCCCTCGTAGTCGTCCCTCCGGTACGGCTCGATCGTGTAATCGACGTCCTCGGGGAGCGCATCGGTGATGCCCCCGACCTGGTCCCAGGACTCGGGATCGGTGAAATCGATCTGCTCACCCGACTGCGAGATCAGCAGCTCCCGCAACTCGCCGTCCAGCGCTACGAGCAGCACGACCGTTCCCGACCCGTCCTCGTCGACGGTGGTCGCCTGGTCGACCCGCAACTCACAGGCGGTCACGAGCAGCAGGAGCAACAGCGTGAGCACCGCCGTCCGACATCGGGTCATCGTCCATTCTCCGAGAAGTGCATCCAGTCCTTGATGGTGGTCCAACGGCCACCCCAACCCCAACCCAGCTCATCGAAGGCCCGGACCGCCACCGAGTCCTCGTCGATCATCCCCGGCGACGTTCGGGTTCGGTCCACATACCATCCGGCCAGCTCCGGCAGGATCAGCTCACCCTTCCGGTAGGGGTTGTGGAAGGGGTTGATGTCGATGGCGAGTCCATAGGCATGTTGCGACCACGCCGACGTCCCCACCGCCGGACGACAGACGAACGATGTGGTCACATTGCCGTCGCCGGTCGGCGGTGCGTCCAGCTCGGGTCGATCGATGACCCGCATTTCCTCGATCGGATACCCGGCCTCGAAGAGACGCTCGAAGATCTCGATCACCGAGTCCTGGTACCGGCGATGCACGATCATCTCGCCGGTGTGCAGCTCGCCATCGAACCCGACGTGACTCATCGTCAGATAGGAGAGGTCCTCACGCCCCACCGGACAATCCGCCGCCCACGTCGAGCGAGCCAGCACGTCATCGGGTACCGGGCCGGAGGTCGAGGCGAAGGTCGTCGTCGCGGGCGGAGGGAGGACATCGACGGTCTCCAACCGGCGAGGGGCCAGCTCCGGCGGGGTCGGCTGCACCTCACCGAAACCATTCGCGCCCACCGGCAGCACGCGCGTTCCGAGCCAGTCGGGCCGGGCGAAGGCCTTCGGAGCGGCGGCGGCACCCGGTTCGACCGTTGAGGACGGCGACGCCGCGATGGTCGGCGGATCCGTCGCTGCAGTATCCGGTGGTGACAGGGACGCCGCCGTTGGTGCCGAGCCCGCCGTGTCCCCCATCGATGTCACCGTCGAGGTCACGACCGATGTGGTGGCCGGCGTGGTGGCCGGCGTCGTTGCTGGGGCGGCACAGGCCGCGATCGTCGTCACCAGAATCCACCAGCGCGTGCTCACGGCCGGCAGCCTATGCCATCGGCCGTCCAAGTGCGGCTACCGTCCCACGACCATGCCACTGTCCCTGCACGAGACCCTCGGCTTTCTCACCCTGGCCATCGGTTTGGCCTTGGTGCCCGGGCCGAACCTCGCCGTCGTCCTCCGGAACGCCGGCCGGGGCGGCCAGAGGGCGGCGTGGGCAACCGCCGCCGGGCTCACCGTCAGCAAGTTGCTCTGGGCGGCGGCATCGGTAGCCGGTCTGGCGGGTCTCTTGGCGTCCTCGGCCCGGTCGTACCACGTCCTGCGGATGCTGGGCGGCGCCTACCTCATCTACCTCGGAATCTCGACGCTCCGCCGCGCCAGTCGTGCGACTCCGACCAAGGGCGTCGCCGCCGAGCCTCGGGAACGGAGGCAGGCCGGCTGGGCGCTGCGCTCGGGCGCTCTCTCGGATGTGCTCAACCCCAAGGTCGGTGCCTTCTATCTGGCCGTCTTCCCGACCTTCATCGAACCAGGCGACCCGGTGGTCGCCACCGCCGCGCTGCTACTCGCCCTGCACGCGGTCGTGCTGATGTCGTACTACCCACTGATGGCGGCGCTCTCACTCCGTGCCCGTCGCTTCGGCTCCAACCACCGCGCCCCCGTTCTCGATCGCCTCATCGGCGGCGGCCTCATCCTCACGGGCGTTCTCGCCATCACCGGTCGCCGCAGCTGACGACCGGGCTCACGCTCGGGAGGAGCTCCGGCTTCGGCCGAGCAGGAAAGCAACGTAGGCGATGGTGCTGGCGGCTGCCGCCACGTAGGTGAAGGCCGCAGCCCGGAGCACCTGACGGACGCCGTCCTGCTGCTGGGGGTCCGACAAACCCAACCGTTCCAGATGCGTCATGGCCCGCCGGCTGGCGTTGAACTCCACCGGGAGGGTGGCGATCTGAAACAGCATCATGCCGGCGAGGAGGAACACGCCGATCCGCAGAAGGGTCTCGCTGGCGGTCATCATTCCCCACACGGCAACCAACGGCCCGAACCTCGACCCCAACGCCGCCAGTGGCACCAGGTAGCGACGAAACGTCAGCCGAAAATCTCGGCTCCCATCCTGCAACGCATGACCGGCCTCATGGGCGGCAACCGCCATCGCCGCCACGCTGGTACCGGCGTAGTTGGAAGCAGAGAGTCGCAAGATGTCTCGCTGAGGGTCGTAGTGATCGGTCAGCGCTCCCTTCACCCCGGTGATCGCAACATGCCCCAAGCCGTTGTTCTGGAGGATGGCCGCCGCCGTCTGTGCGCCGGTGACACCGTGCTGGTTGGGAACGCTGCCCCACCGTCGGTAGGTCCGCTTCAACCACCACCGCACCAGGAGCGAACCGCCGAACGTGACGGCGGCGACGAAGTAGACGAATCCGATCGAGCTGAGCACGGCGGCACCCTACCGGGACCATCCAGGCGGAGGCTCGATCCAACATTGGGTCGGCGGCGGCGGACCGCCCCTGGCATGGCGTCGCTACGCACCACGCCAGGCGGGAGGACGTTTCTCCAGGAAGGCGGCGACCCCTTCCTCGGCGTCGGCCGAGGCCAGCACCCGTTCGTACCCGGAGGCCGATCCCGATCGGAGCCACGCCAGGGCATCCTCGGTCGAGAGATTCTCGGTGTGGCGAATCACCTCGAGGATGGCGGCCACCGAGAGCGGCGCGGCGGCGACCACCTGGTCGGCGAGGTCTCTCGCCGCCTCCCGCAGCTCGGCGGCCGGGACGACCCGGTTGACCAGGCCAAGGTCGTGCGCTTCCGCCGCCGACAGGCGCCGCGTTCCCATCAGCAGCTCGACCGCGATCGGGCGCGGGATCTGCTTCGGCAGACGCACCAAACCCACGTCGGGCACGATGCCCCGCCGCGCCTCGGTCAGCAAGAACTCGGCGTGATCGACCGCCACCACCAGGTCGGCGGCCAGCACCAGTTCGAATCCTCCGCCGGCGGCGATCCCATTCACGGCCACGATCACCGGTTTGTCCAGACCGGGAAGCTCTGGAAACCCACCGAACCCTCCGCTTCCGTAGTCACCTTGGTACTGCTCACCGGCGGCGGCCGCGTTCAGGTCCCAGCCGGCACTGAAGAAGCGATCACCGGCCCCGACGAGGATCGCCACTCGCAGGTCGGGATCATCCCGGAACCCCTCGAACACCTCCGACATCTCCCGGCTGGTCGCCTGATCGATGGCGTTCGCCTTTCCCCTGCCCAACGTGACCGTCAACACCGGCCCACTGCGCTCGACGGTCAACGATCCACTCACACCAACACCTCCACGATCGCATCCACCACCCATACCCCCTCCCGACCCACGAGCAGCGGGTTCACCTCGATCTGGACGGCCTCGGAGACCGCCAATCGACACATTTCCCCGATCACGCGCACCGCTTCGCCCACCGCCGCCGCCGGCCGGCCGCGATGTCCGGCCAGCAACCCCCACACCCGCAACCGCCGCAACATGGACTCGACGTCCCCGGCCGGGAGGAGTTCGGTCACCGTATCTCCGACGAGCTCGGCCAGCACGCCTCCCGAGCCCACGGTGAGCGCCCATCCGACGTTCGGCTCTGCGGTGATGCCCACCAGCAGCTCGGCGGTCACGTCCTCGATGTGCTGCTCGACGAAGACCTCGCCTGGTGGCAGCGTGCCGATCGCAGCCCGGAGTGCCGCCGGAGAGGTGATCCCTGTCACCACCCCTCCCAGCTCGGTCTTGTGGAGGGTGTTCCTCACCTTGGCGACCATCGGAAAGCCGACGTCCCCGGCCACCGCCGCATGACGGTCGATCAACGCCGCCCTCGGTATGGGGATGCCCCGGGCGCCGAGCCATCGCTTCGAGTCCCACTCGTCGAGCCGGTCACCCACCCGGAAGCGAGACGGCTGCACGTGCGGTTCGGCACTGCTCAGGGCGGGGAGCGCCGCCCCGAGCGCCGACAGACAGGTGCGGAGTCCCGGCACGACGGCCAGCCCGCGAGTTCCCAGCTCGGCGGCGACGTCCCCGGAGAGGTTCTCCGGCAGCGTGGAGGTGACGACCCCTCGAACGCCGGCACGTTCGACGGCAGTTCCGAACGCGTCGAGCGCCGCCCACCATTCGGAGGTGTCCATCTCGGTAGACGGCATGTCGATGACGAGGACCGCCGCGTCGCAGCCGTCGCCGACGGCCGCTTCGAAGCATTGGCGGAGCCGGACCGGGTCTCCCCAGATGAACGTGTGGTAGTCGAGAGGATTGGCGATGGCCACACGCCCGTCCAAGACGGCATGCAGGCGGGCGGTTGCCGTCGGGGAGAACTGGTCGAACGACAATCGGGTTGCCGCGGCCAGATCGGCGACGAGCGACGCCTCGCCGCCCGAGCACGACAGCGACACGACGGACGTTCCCGTCAGGCGCCCCGCACCGGAGAGCACGGAGAGGGCGCCGACCAGCTCGTCGACGCCGTCGACGCAGGTGACGCCGTAGCGGCGCAGCAACGCCCGACGCGTCTGCATCGAATCCACGATCGAAGCGGTGTGGGTCGTGACGATCTCGGAGCCTCGACGACTCGTGCCGGTGAGCAGTGCCACGATCGGGATTCCGCGGTCGGCCGCCTGCTGCGCCGCCCTGGCGAAGGCGAGGCTGTCGGGGATGCCCTCGACGTGGAGACCGATCGCCGTGATCCGAGGATCTTCCAGCAGGCTCTGGACGACGGCTGCGATGTCGACGGTGGCCTGATTCCCGAGGGTGACAACCATGGCGATGTCCAATCCGCGCCGTTGCATGGTGACATCGATCGCGATGTTTCCGGACTGGGTGATCAGACCGACTCCGCCCTCCACGATGCCTCCACCGACCACGTCGGGCCAGAGCGCCGCGCCCGTCATCGCATTGACGAAGCCATGGCAGTTGGGACCCACGATCGGCATGCGGCCGGCGGCGTCGACCAGCTTCCGTTCCAGGTCTTGCCGTCCTGCCTCGGCGAAACCCGCCGCGTACACCACGCACCCCCCGACACCCAGGCTCTGCGCCTCGGCAGCCATCTCGATCGATCGCTCGGCCCCCACTCCGACGAAGACCGCATCGGGGACATCCGGGAGCGACGACAGGGTGGGAAACCGGGCTTCGGGGTGCACCATCCAGACCGGCCCGGCGAAGCCGAGCCGCCGGGTCTCGGCTTGTGCCAGCGCCGCCCGCCGACCCCCGACGAACGCGATCGACGCCGGGTCGAGCAGGCGTCGCAACGCTTGCTCAGCCGCCATGCGGGCGCAGCATCGCTCGGGAGATGATGTGGCGCTGGATCTCCGACGTTCCGTCCCAGATGCGATCGACTCGCGCGTCTCTCCACATCCGTTCCAGCGGAAGGTCGGCCATCAGGCCCATCCCTCCGAGAATCTGCACCGCCTCGTCGGTGACGAATGCGTTCATCTCGGAAGCGACCAGCTTGGCCATGGCGGCATCGCTGTCGGTCATCGTCCCTCGACTGGAGTTCCACGCCGCCCGGTAGGTCAGCAACTCGGCCGCCGCCAACCGGGTGGCCATGTCGGCGAGTTTGAAAGACACACCCTGGAACTTGCCGATCGATTGCCCGAACTGCTGCCGGCTCGCGGCCCATTCGGTGGCCAGCTCCAGCGCCCGGTCGGCCCGCCCGAGACACACCGCGGCCACCTGGAGCCGGGTGGCGCCGAGCCACTCGTTGGCGACGTCGAAGCCCCCGTGCACCTCGCCCAGCACCGCGTCCCCCGGGACCCGACATCCGTCGAATTCGAGGATCGAGTTGTGATAGCCCCGGTTGGAGACGGCCCGATAGCCGGGCCTGACGGCGAACCCCGGGGTACCCATGTCGACCAAGAACGACGTGATCTTCTTGCGGGGGCCCCGGGACGTCTCCTCTTCGCCGGTGGCTGCGAACAGGATCACGAAGTCGGCCAGGTCGGCATGGCTGATGAAGTGCTTGGTCCCCGAGATGATCCAATCGGCGCCGTCGGGTACGGCCCGGCAGTTCATGCCTCGCACGTCCGAGCCCGCCTCGGGCTCCGACATGGCCAGACAGTCGGTGCGCTCACCCCGGATGGAAGGCAGGAGATATCGATCTACTTGGTCACCGACGCATGCCCGAAGGATGTTGGATGGCCGGGCCACGATCATCTGAAGTGCGTAACTGGTCCTCCCCAACTGGCGTTCGAAGATCGCCAGGGTGAGGTCGTCGAGACCCGCCCCGCCCAGCTCCTCGGGCATGTTGGCGGCGTAGATCCCGGCCGAGAGCGCCTTGGCTCTGATCTCCTCGACGAGGTCCGGTGGAACCCGATCGGTCTGTTCCACCATCGCTTCGTGCGGCACCAGCTCGGTCTCGACGAACCGTCTGGTGACGTCGACGATCATCCTCTGCTCGTCGGTCATGGCGAAGTCCATTCAGTCCTCCTCGCGGATCGACATGACCGCCCGCTTCGGCCGGGGCAGGTGATCGTGGGCTTCGGCGATCGCCTCGAGCACCGTCCTGGGCCCGTCGAGCGTCGGTGCACTGCGACCGATGTCCATGTCGACATGGACCAGCACCTGTTCGTTGGTGCACAGCAGGTCGCCATCGGTGGCGTGATACATCCGGTGGAAGATGTGCAGGCGCTTGCGGTCGTGGCCGAGCAGTTGGGTCGTGAACCGCAGCGGCTCACCGGTCGAAACCTCCCTGCGATACACGAGGTGCGACTCCACCGTGTAGAAGGAGTGGCCGGCCGACCGATACCGGTCGTCGATCCCGAGGAACCGGAACAGCGCGTCCGACGCCCACCCGAAGGCCAGCAGGTAGGCCGATTCGGTCATGTGGTCGTTGTAGTCGACCCAGTCGGGAACCACCCGGCACCGGTACAGCTCGAGTGGCGCGGCGATGGATTGACCCGGCACCCATCGAACCGGTGCCTTGCGGTCCGATGTGCGTTCCTCCCGATCGGTGATCAACCGTCCCGCCCCCAAGCCGGTCTCCCGCAGCGCATACATGGTGGCGACCAGCGCCTCGTCACGCTGCCGTTCGAGCTCCTCGACCGTGCGGCCGGCGGCCTGGGCAGTCGTTCCCTCGACCATCCGCTCGGTCAGCTCTTCGGTCAGGGGAGGAGCAGCCAGCTTCGTCCACGGCCACTGGAGCGCCGGACCGAACTGCTCGAGCATGTGCCGCATGCCGCCGGCGCCGCCGGCGAGATGAAACGTCAGGTTCGTACCCATCGCCGCCCACCGAAGACCCGGCCCGTAGACGATGGCGTCGTCGAGCTCTCCCGTGGTGGCGACGCCGTCGTTGACGAGATGCAGCGCCTCGCGCCAGAGGGCTTCCTGCAGCCGATCGGACAGGAACCCGTCCACCTCGGTGCGCACCCGCAGCGGGTACATGTCGAGATCTCGATACACGGCCATGGCACGCTCCGCTACCTCGCGGGCGGTGCCATCACCCCCCACGACCTCCACCAAGGGCAACAGGTACACGGGGTTGAACGGATGACCAACCACCAGTCGTTCGGGATGACGGAGTCCTTCCTGAAGCACCGAGGGACGGATCCCGGACGTCGACGAGGCAATGATCACCGACGGATCCGCCGCTCGATCGATCGTGGCGAGAACCGAGCGCTTCCGCTCGACGACCTCCGGGGTGGACTCCTGGATGAAACCGCACTCCGCGGCGACCGCTTCGATCGAGTTCACGAAGACGACTCGGGCGGGGTCGGCTCGTGCGTGCAGGCCGAGCCGGCGCATGGACGGCCACGCCCGGGCGACGGTGGCGTGGAGCTTGGCCTCCGCGTCCGGAGCAGGATCGAACGCGACGACATCGAGTCCGCGGCCGAGCGCCCGAGCCGCCCAACCGGATCCGATGACTCCGGTCCCGATGATCCCGAAGGCACCTTCCACGGCGGTCAGAACGCCACCCGATCGATCCCTTTGAGCCCCAAGGTCTGGCGCGTCTCCGCAGGGTTCAGGGGCTCGCGGGAGAGCTCTTCGAGGATGCGAACGATCTTGCGGACCTGATCGACGTTGGACTCGGCCAGCTTGCCCTTCCGCAGGTAGATGGAGTCCTCGAGCCCGACTCGCACGTTCCCACCCAGCGTGGCACCGGTGGTGATGAGATCGAACTGGGCCCGGCCCCCTCCCAGAATCCCCCACTCGAGGTCGTCGCCGAACAGCCGAACGGCGGCCTCCTTCATGTGGAACACATTCTCGACATCGGCCCCGATGCCACCCAGGGTGCCGATCACGAATTGGAGGAAGATCGGGGAGGGAACCAGACCCTGATCTGCATAGAACGCCAGCGTGTACAGGTGACCGATGTCGTACGCCTCGAACTCGAACCGGCAACCCGTTTCCGGCCCCAGCACCTCCAGCATGTACTGGATGTCGGAGAACCGGGACACGAACGGTGTGTCGCGAGTCGACTCGAGGTACGGCTCCTCCCAGTCGTACTTCCAGCGACCCTCGTACTTGGAGATCATCTGGAACAGCCCGTAGTTCATCGTCCCCAGGTTGCACGTCGCCAGCTCCGGCTGGAGCCGGCGCACCACCTCGAGACGTTCCTGGACCGGTTGGTCGGATGCCCCACCGGTGGTGATCGAGATGATCGCATCCGACCGTTCCTTGATGGCCGTGCAGTACTCGCGGAAGAGACCCACGTCGGCGGTGGGGCTCCCGTCGAGCGGGTCGCGGGCGTGCAGGTGGATGACAGCGGCTCCCGCCTCGGCAGACGCAACCGACTCCTCGACCATCTCCTCGACGGTCACGGGGATGTCGGAGTTCATGGTGGGCGTGTGCGCACTCCCGGTGACCGCACACGTGACGATGACCTTGCCCGCCGGCCGCATATCGCTCCCTTCCAAGACCGCGTTCCGTCATACGGAATGCGCTATATGATGGAACGGTGATCGTATCGAGCGGACCCGACATCGTCAACGCGCTCCGACCGGCCGCAACCGGATGAGCGACCTCGTTCGATCCGTTGCGAGGGCCTTCGAGCTCATGAAGATCCTGGCCGGCGCCGGTACGTCGATGCCGCTGGCCGAGGTGGCGGTGGCCGCGGAATTGCCCAAGAGCACCGTCCGCCGGCTGCTCGCCACGCTCGAATCGGTGGGAGCCGTCCGCCGTGGCGCCGAGCCGGGGACGTATGTCGCCGGTGCGCTGGTCGCCACCGGGCCGGGCGATCCGACCATCGGCCTCCACGCGGTGGCACCGGTGTTCGTCCGCGATGCCATGCAATCGACCGGCGAAGCGAGCACGGTCGCCGTGCTGGATCAAGGCTCGGTGATCTTCACAGAACAAGTCAACGGACCGAACCCCATCACCGTGCCGGCGTCGACCGGCATCCGCTTCGTCCCACATACCCTCTCGTCCGGGCTGGCGCTGATGTCGGGGTGGTCCGACGACGCGATCTCACTGCATCTCCGCAGCCACCGCGATGTCGACGCCGAGGATGTCTGGGCCAAGGTCGCCTCGGCCCGATCGCACGGCTACCTGTGGCACGTCGACCGCTGGATCGACGGCATCAGCGCCGTTGCTGCTCCGGTTCGGGACGGCTCGGGCCGGGTGATCGCCGCGCTGGGGAGCTTTGGACCCTCCTACCGGTTCCCCGGACAGCGAGATGGCGACGAAATCGGCGACATGCTCGTGACGACCGCTCGGGCGCTGGCTGCCCACCTGTGACCCGGCCTCAACCGTGGAGGTCGATCATCTCCTCTGCCCGAGCTCGCACGTCGGGCAGGTCTTCGATCCTGAAGCAGGGGGACGTTGGTTCGGAAGGACGGCCAGGACCGACGGCATCAGGTACCGAGCTCGCGCCTCATCCGACGAAACAGCAGACCCGAGATCACCGCCATGATCCCCACACCGACCGCCCCCCAGACCACCGCCTCGAGAGGCGTCTTCGCCCACAGGGCGCGGAGGACCCAGGCCGACGGGGCGAGCGACAGCACCCGGTTCGCCCAGCCGTCAACGAACCAGATGGCCACCGGCGCGTACATGGGAATGGCGGCGATCTTCATGACCGCGATTCCCTGCACCCGGTCGCGGGCGAAGGCGGTCATCGCCAACCCCATCACCACCGCCAGACCACCCGCCGAGACGGCAGCCGCCGCCATCTGGACGAGGCCCGCCCCGGATGCGGCCACGATCGAGCCGGCTCCGGCGATCACCACGGTCGCCGCCATCGCCACCGACGACCGGACGACCACCAGACCGCGCAACCCCAGGCGAGTCATCGCCACTGCCGGGAGGAGGCCGGCGTCCCGATCCTCGAGGAAGAGCAAGCCCAGAAGTGAACCGATGACCACCGCCGTGTGGACGACCACCACCAAGCCCCAGATCACCGGTTCGTGGCCGACCGGGTCGAAGCCGCGGGCGACCAGCAGGCTCTCGCCGGGGCCGAGCGACAGCGCAACCAGCCCGAACAGCAGCGGCAGTCCGGCCAGGGTCATGAGCGCCAGCCGATCGCGGGCCAGCAGTCGAGCATCGAGTGCAGTGGCAGCCCACCATGGTCGCCGCCGCCGGTGTGTCGACCTCTGCTTGGAGAGGCCTGATATCGGGGTCTGCCGGCCGGGCTCCATCACCAATGGCAACGAACAGACCCAACCCACGCCCAGTGCGGCCATCAGCCATCCGGAACCGGCGGGAGTCGGTCGCCCCAGGATCAGGCGAAGTGCCCCGGTGGCAGGGCTCAACACCCCCAGCGGGGAATCGACGAGCCGGAGTCCATCGGCGATCGCCGGCAGCATCAGCGAGATCGCCACCAGCGGAACCCGCCCGACGAAGCCGGTGAACGATCTCCCCCTGCCGAGGACCAGCAGTCCGACCAGAGCGAACAGCGCACCGCCCGCCCCGGCCCCGATGACCACCCTCCCCACGTCGGGGACTCCGGCCACCTGCCCGATCACCAATGACGACAACGCCGACAGGACGACCATCGGTCCCAGGCGGGCCACCTGCGCCTCCCACGGCCGGAGTCTCGTCAAGCGCGACAGGGCAGGGACCCCCGAAGATCGCTCCACCAATGCCATGACCGGCGCGAAGAAGAACCCGAGCGCCATGACGTCCAACGCGATGACCCACCTTGCCGCCGTCGGGCGGGTGCCGGGGTCGACCAGCGTCAGGACGCCCAGCCACCACAGCGTGACGATCGACACCGCCCAGAGCACCCGGTGCCGCACCAACAGCCGAACCTCCTTGCGCAGGACCGCCGGCAGCAACGAACCGGTCGCCGGAACGGACGTCACAGCCTTGCCCCGGTGACCGCCACGAACACCTCCTCGAGGGTTGCTTCCTCGGTGTGGATCGTCTCCACCCGATCCGAGCCCAGCAGGCCGAGCAGTTCCGGCGTCACCGTTCCCAGCTCGAACCGGGACGACACGGTGTGGTCATCAACCCGGTGGGTCACTCGGATTCGGCGACGGCCGTGCGCAAGTTCCAGCGCACGCGGTGTGTCGCAGGCCAGGATGCGGCCCCCGACCACGAACGCCACTCGGTGGCACACCTCCGACGCGGTCACCATGTCGTGTGTCGTCAGGAACACCGTGGTGCCGCGAGCGTTCTCCTCCCGAATGAGCCTTCGCACGAGACGGGCGTTGACCGGGTCCAGACCGGCGGTGGGCTCGTCCAGGAACAGGAGCTCGGGGTCGTGCACCAGCGACCGTGCGAGGTTGACCCGCCCCCGCATACCCTTCGAGAGGTCGGCGAGCGGCCGATCGAGGGAGTCCGACAGCCCCACCCACCGGAGCAGCGACGGGATGTCGCGAGGCGAGCTTCGGTGAAGGCTGGCGAAGTACTCGAGGTCTTCACGAACCGTCAGGCGAGGGTGCCCAACCGGCAGCTCGAAGGATGCGCCGATGCGGTCGTACAACTCCGACCGCCACGACCGCAGGGCTCGGCCGCCGATCTCCACCGTGCCGGTCCAGCCATCGAGCAGCCCCATCACGATGTGCTGGGTGGTGGTCTTTCCCGCTCCCGATGGTCCCAGGAATCCGAACACCTCGCCGTCCGCCACCCCGAACGACATGCCGGTGATCACGTCGGCCGGCATCCCGGGGTAGGCGTAGCGCAGGTCTCGGACCGAGATCATGCCGTCGACCACGTCGAGCGCTCCAACACGGCGAAACCGGCGTCGATCAGCTCTGCCAACGGCGTGGTCGCTTCACTCCGAGCCCACTCCCGGAGCATCACCTCCAACGATCCGACCACGGCCGCCGAGATGACCTTCGCCTCGAACGCCGGCAGTCGACGCTCGACCAGTTGGGCCAGTCCATCCGCCATGGCGCGAAGATCGTCGGCCACCGCGCGACGGAGTGCCGGCTCGCCGATCGCCAGCTTGGTTCGTGTGAGTACCCGGTCGCGGTCCGTTTCGTAGATTCGCCCCAGCTCGGAACGGAGCGCAGCATGAATGGCTGCGATGGGCGGCATGTCGTCCAGCAGCAACCCGATTCGCTCGAAGAGCGGCGGGTCGTACTCGTCCCACAGGACCAGGCGCTCCTTCGAACCGAACCAGCGGTAGATGGAGATCGGCGAGACCCCGGCGGCGGCGGCGACCTGCTCGACGGTGACCTCCTCGAACCCGTCCCGCACGAACATCTCCAGCGCCGCCGCCTGACATCGACGCATCGCTTCGAGCCGCTTGGCGGCCCTCAGTTCCGACACGATTCCCCCGGAATCGGGGAACTCGCCAAGATTGGGATAGTGACTTCCATATGAAAGTCACTATCTCGGACGGAAGGGGCGTCGTCAAGTGGGAACGGCGCCACGCCGCGTTCACAGTCGCTGACGGATCCGATCGATCGTGTTCCGAGTCCGAACGGTGTGGACACCCAGCATGGCCGTCAGCCGGTCGGGAGAGATACCCGACCCCGAGACACCAGCCAGCGGAAGCCAGTGAACCGCTCCGTCGACGCCTACCAACAGGTCTTCGGAACTGGCCCACCCATCCAGCGCCGCACGTCGGTCCTCCGAGAGCGGCTCCATCAACAGGATCACCTGTGGTTTCCCGACGGCTCGCTCCAATGCCTCGGTCGAGAACGGAGCATCTTCGAGCAACGCATCCAGCTGGGCGGCTCCGCGGGTGGTCGTCGGGACCGCGTACCCGAGTCGCCCTTCGAGCGCCCGACCCAGGTCGCCGTCGGCCAGGACCGGGCCGGGGCCGAACAAGACGTTGCCACTGGCCAGGTAGGTGTCGACCTGCTCGAAACCCAAGTCGACGAAGACGTGGATCAACTGGTCCTTGGTCACCCGGTGCCCACCGACGTTGATACCTCGGAGGAAGGCCACCCGGCGCATCAGCAGCCGGCTCCTCGCCGGGCGATCGGTCGCCGGGCGCACCACCGGGCGGACGCCCGGCACCGGTCAGGCGAGGGTGACCAGGTCACCGGCCGCCTCCAGTACCGCTCCCGAGGCCACCAGCTGCTCGACCGCGCGAATCTCCGGAGACGTGAATCGATCGGCGCCCGGACCTCCGGTCACTCCGTTGACGAGTGTCACCACCGCACCGGTCGCCGGAGCGGGCGCCAGGGGGCGCCGATGCTCGACCGCCCGGGCGGCCACCGTCAACTCCACAGCGAGGATCCGGGTGAGATTGGCGACCACCTTGCGCAGCTTCCGGGCAGCCGACCATGCCATGGACACATGGTCTTCCTGCATGCCCGATGTGGGATAGGAATCGACCGACGAGGGCACGGCCAGGCGCCGATTCTCCTCGCACATGCCGGCCGCCGTGTAGTGGGCGATCATCAATCCGGAGTCGACTCCCGGGTCGTCGGCGAGAAACGGCGGCAGCCCATGGCTTCTCGTTCGATCGAGCATCCGGTCCATCCGGCGCTCCGAAATCATCCCGACGTCGGCCAGTGCGATGGCCAGGAAGTCGGCCACGTAGCCGAGTGGCGCTCCGTGGAAGTTCCCGCACGACTCGACCCGACCGTCGGGAAGGACCATCGGATTGTCGATGGCGGACTCGAGTTCCCACCCGACGACGCGCTCGGTGTGCTCGAGGGTGTCGCGTGCAGCCCCGTGCACCTGTGGGGTGCAACGCACCGAGTAGGCGTCCTGGACGCGAGGATCGCCGTGGCGATGGCTGGCCACCAGTGGGGACCCCGCCAGCATGGCCCGGAGATTGGCGGCGCTCGCGGCCTGGCCCGGTTGGGGGCGGAGTTCGTGGAGGTCGGCGGCAAATGGCCGGTCGGTCGCCAACAGTCCTTCGACGGTGATAGCGGCGGTGACGTCGGCGATCGACAGCAGGCGCTGGGCGTCATCGACGGCCAGGCACAACATGCCGAGGATTCCGTCGGTGCCGTTGGTGAGGGCCAGGCCCTCCTTCTCGGCGAGTCGGATCGGCTCCAGTCCGGCCGCCGCCAGCGCCTCGCCGGCCGCCACCGTCTGTCCATCTTGCTCCACGTCGCCCTCGCCCAACAGCGCCAGCGCCACGTGCGCCAGCGGAGCGAGATCGCCGCTGGCTCCCAGCGACCCGTACTCGCGCACCACGGGGTGAATCCGGTGGTTGAGCAAGGCGACCAGGCTTTCGGCGGTCTCCAGCCGAACACCGCTGTATCCCATCGCCAGCGTCCGAGCCCGGAGGAGCATCATCGCCCGAACCACCTCGGTCTCCACCGGGTCGCCCATCCCGGCAGCGTGAGACCGGACCAGTGCCGACTGGAGCGCCTCCCTGCGATCGGCGGGGATGACCACGGTGGCGAGCGCTCCGAAACCCGTCGAGATTCCGTACACGGGATCGCCCTCGGCGAGACCGTCGACGATGGCGCGGGAGTCGGAGATCGCTGCGCGGGCCGCCTCGGAAAGACGCACCGACCGATTGCCCCGGGCAACCGCCACCACGTCTCCGATCGTGATACCGCGCCCTTCGATGAAGAGGGTGGGCCCTGCCCGCCCCGAACCCGGCTGTTCCGTCATACTGGCTGTTCCGTCATCACGGCTGTTCCGTCATCGCGGCGACGTTACCGGATCGAACCGGCCGCTCGATGGGCTGGTCGGGGGTTCCGGCGAGCGCGGACAGTCGTGCTGCCGCACGGTCGGTGCGGCAGCACGACGGCCACGCAGACCCCCACCCCGACACCGGAGGATTGGACTGGACGACATCCCCTTGCGGGATGGCCGAGGTCCAGGTGTCATCGACGGGGCCGAGGCCGGTCCTCCCAGCGCAGCTCAGGCAGTCGTTTCGACTGCCGACCAACGACCTTCCTCGACAGGAACACACGACTGCGGAGGGCCGAATGGGCGCTGCTCACTTGTTCCACCCCATCTGCCGGGAACGAGGCACCGAGAACCAGAGCACACCGGCCCATACGGTTGGTCCACTCGTCAGTCGCTGGTTCGGCACGATGGCCGGACGGCAGGAGCCCGGGACCAAAGTCCCATTCGAACGGGACCAACCTGGCTTGCCTGGCATCGTCGAGCTCACCAACCTGGGTCGAGTCGGTCATCCCGATCGATTCGCGTATTGTCGCTGGCACCCATCGGACAGGAGCCTTCTCAATGTCGAACAGCACTCCGGACCGCGTCTTCGACCGGTTTCTCATCGGCCTCACCGGCGTCGGCCTGCTGGTGGCGGTTCTCGCCGCCATCGCCATGCTGCGGGGACCATCGGCCGGAGCCGCCGCCGCAGAAGGAGGCGGTGAGGATGTCAACGGGCACATCGAGCTGTCGGAGTTCGCCATCGCCGGAGACCTCTCACTCCCGGCCGGCAACATCTCCTTGGATGTCGAGAACGTCGGCGGCACCAACCACAATCTCGTGCTCGCCAACGGCCCTCGCACGGCCGACATCGCCAGCGGTGAGACCACCGAATTGACCTTGGGCGAGTTGGGACCGGGCACGTACACGCTGTTCTGTGACATTGCCGGCCATCGCGAGTCCGGCATGGAGACCACGCTGACGGTCGGCGAGGCCGGTGCCACCGCGGTGGCGGCGGAGGGCCATGGTGACGACCCCGACTGGGAGGCATTGGACCAGGCGATGATCGACTCGATCCTCGAGTTCCCGGCCGAGACCGAAGGGATCGGCAACCAGCCGCTCGAGCCGACCATCCTCGCCGATGGGACCAAGGAGTATCGCCTCACCACCGCCATCACGCCGTGGGAGGTGGAGCCGGGCCGGGTCGTCGATGCATGGACGTACAACGGCCAGGTGCCGGGTCCGGCGATCCGGGTGGATGTCGGCGACAAGGTGCGGGTGATCGTCGACAACCAGCTGCCGATGGGTACCGACGTCCACTGGCACGGCATCGCCACCCCCAACGACATGGATGGGGTCGCCCCCATCACCCAGGAGCTGATCCGGTCCGGCGAGGAGTTCATCTACGAGTTCGAGGCCACCCGTCCGTCCATCGGCATGTACCACGCCCATCATCACGGCCAGATGCAGATCCCGAATGGGATGTTCGGTACGTTCATCATCGGCGACACTCCCCTCCCGCTCGGGAAGACCATCGGTGGAACGACGATTCCCGACGACCTCGAGATCGCCCAGGAGATCCCGATGGTGCTGAACGACGCCGGAGTCATCGGCTTCTCACTGAACGGCAAGTCGTTCCCGGCCACGGAGCCGTACGTCCTCCAGGAGGGCGACTGGATGGTCGTGCACTACTACAACGAAGGGCTCCAGATCCACCCCATGCATCAGCACCAGTTCCCTCAGCTGGTGTTCGCCAAGGACGGATTCCCCCTCGACTACCCGTACTACGCCGACACCGTCAACGTCGCCCCCGGCGAGCGGTACTCGGTGCTCGTCCAGGTCACCGACCCCGGGGTCTGGGTGTGGCACTGCCATATCCTCAACCACGTCGAACGCGAGGAGGGGATGTTCGGGATGGTGACGGCCCTGATCGTGGAGGAGCAGAGCTGATGTCGGACCGTGACCACGCCGGGCTCTTGATCCTGGGCCCGAACGCCTGCGACGAGTACCTGGCGACCACACCGGTCGGACGGCTGGCGTTCGTCCACGACGGTGAGGTTCAGATTTTCCCCGTCAACTACCGATGGCATCGCGGCACCGTCGTCTTCCGGACGGCGACGGGAGCCAAACTCGACGCCGCGGCCATGCTGCGGTCGGTGGCCTTCGAGATCGACGGGTGGGATGCCAACACCGCCACCGGCTGGTCCGTCCTGGTGACCGGTGTGGCAGAGGAGGTCGAGTCCGAAGACGAGGTGTCCGAACTCGCCGGACTCGACCTCCGCCCCTGGGCGGGCCCACGAGGACGGGACCGCTGGATGAGGATCCGTCCGGAGTCCATCACCGGACGGAGCATCGTCTGACCGGTCGTGGCACCGCACGGTCCTGCCCGAGGCCGGGCGCTCCTCGTGACCCGGCCTATGGTTGCCGACCGATGACCGCGCTGCCACCGAAATCCCCATGAACATCGGGGTGATGACCGCCGGCGGGGACTGCCCCGGATTGAACGCGGCGATCCGCGGTGTGGTCGCTCGCATCCTGGGGTCCGGTGCCACCCCGCTCGGCATCATCGGCGGCTGGAAGGGACTGTTGACCGATGACATCCATCCCCTCGACCGCGACTCGGTTCGCGGGATCGTCACGCGCGGGGGAACCATCCTGGGCACATCCCGTCTCGACCCCTACATCCACGGAGACGGATTCGCCTCGGTGAAGCCGGCGATCGACCGAAACCGCATCGATGCGGCGGTGGTGATCGGAGGGGATGGCTCGCTTCGGACGGCCGCCCGCCTCCAGGAGGACGGCCTGAACATCGTGGGTGTGCCGAAGACGATCGACAACGACATCGGCGGCACCGACGTGACCTTTGGATTCGACACCGCCGTCCAGATCGCCACCGACGCCATCGACCGACTCACGACCACCGCCGAGTCCCACGACCGGATCATGGTGGTCGAGGTGATGGGCCGGACTGCCGGGTGGATCGCCGCCCACGCCGGCATGGCGGGCGGAGCGGAGATGATCTTCGTTCCCGAGGTGGCCTACGACCTGGCAGAGGTGGCCGGTCGCATCCGCAGGCGTCACGAGGACGGCCGGGACTACTCGATCGTGGTGGTCGCCGAGGGGGTCCCGGCACCGGAGGGAGATACGGTCCACACCGGCCTCGACGCCTTCGGGTTTGCCCGACTGGGAGGGGTCGGGGAGGTCATCGGCAAGAAGCTCGAGGATCTGACCGGTTACGAGACCCGCGTCACGGTGCTCGGCCATCTCCAGCGCGGGGGCACTCCCACCGCGTTCGACCGCGTCCTGGCCACCCGCATGGGTCTCGAGGCCGGCCGGCTCGCCGCCGAAGGCGCCCACGGTGTGATGGTGGCGGTCCATCGTGATGAGATCGTGGCCGTCGACCTCGACGAGGCGTGCCGCCAGGTGCGCCCCCTCCCCCAATCCCGCTTCGACGAGGCCGCCTGGTTCTTCGCCTGACCCAACCGCTCGGGTGGGTCTGGGTTCGTTTCACGACGCGTCCATCCCCCGTTCTCGCGACCCAGACCGGCCCGTTTGTGTTCGGTCTGGGTGATAAAAACGCCGGCGCCCGAGCGGCCGGGTGACCTGCGATCATGCGGACTGGCGAGGACGAGCGGACGATGTTGGTGAGGGAGACATGGCCGAGGGCAGCGTGATCAGGGCTCGGACGGGTACCGACTTGGTGTGTCGTGGGTGGCAGCAGGAGGCGGCGCATCGCATGCTCCACAACAACCTCGACCCCGACGTGGCCGAACGCCCCGAGGACCTGGTGGTGTACGGCGGCACCGGAAAGGCTGCGAGAACCTGGGACGCCTTCAACGTCATGGCCGACACGCTCACCACGCTCGCCGACGACGAGACGATGCTGGTCCAGTCGGGCAAGCCGGTCGGGGTGTTCCGCACTCACGAGTGGGCTCCTCGAGTGCTCATCGCCAACTCGAACCTGGTCCCGGATTGGGCGAACTGGGACGAGTTCCGGCGGCTCGAACACCTCGGGCTGACGATGTACGGCCAGATGACCGCCGGGTCGTGGATCTACATCGGGACGCAGGGGATCCTCCAGGGCACCTACGAGTGCTTCGCCGAGATCGCTCGGCGGCGGTTCGGCGGCAGCCTGCGCGGAACGATCACCCTCACCGCCGGGCTCGGTGGAATGGGCGGCGCCCAGCCGCTGGCGGTGACCATGAACGACGGGGTCGCCCTCTGTGTGGAAGTCGACCCGTGGCGGGTCGAGCGCCGGGTCGAGACCCGCTACCTCGACGAGGTCGCCGACGACTACGAGGACGCCATCAGACGCTGCCATGCGGCCAAACGAGCCGGTCGAGCGGTCTCGGTCGGACTGGTCGGGAACGCCGCCGACATCGTGCCCCGCCTGCTCGAAGACGGGTTCGATGCCGACATCGTCACCGATCAGACCTCGGCTCACGACCCCCTGTCCTATGTCCCGGTGGACTTGACCCCCGAGGCGGCTGCCCGCCTGGCCGCCGAGGATCCCGACACCTACGTCCGGCGGTCCCGGGCGTCGATGGCCGCCCACGTCGAGGCAATGGTCGGATTCCTGGACGCCGGTGCGGAGGTGTTCGACTACGGCAACAGCCTGCGAGCCGAGGCTCGACTGGGCGGCTACGACCGGGCGTTCGACTACCCGGGGTTTCTTCCGGCCTACATCCGACCCCTCTTCTGTGAGGGGAAGGGCCCGTTTCGCTGGGTGGCTCTGTCCGGCGACCCGGCCGACATCGCGGCCACCGATCGTGCGGTGTTGGAGGAGTTTCCCGACGACGAGGCGCTCCACCGGTGGATCCGTCTCGCCGGCGAGCGAGTTGCCTTCCAAGGGCTCCCGGCCCGGATCTGCTGGCTGGGGTACGGCGAACGTCATCGACTCGGCCTGCGCTTCAACGACATGGTTCGGTCGGGAGAGCTCAAGGCGCCAATCGTCATCGGGCGTGACCACCTGGATTCCGGATCGGTGGCGTCTCCCTACCGGGAGACGGAGGACATGGCAGATGGCTCCGACGCCATCGCCGACTGGCCGCTCTTGAATGCATTGATCAACACCGCGGCCGGAGCATCGTGGGTCTCGATCCATCATGGGGGCGGCGTCGGAATCGGTCGCTCGATCCACGCCGGGCAGGTCAGCGTCGCCGACGGAACGGACCTCGCCGCCGAGAAGCTCGAACGGGTGCTCACCGCCGACCCGGGAATGGGCGTGATCCGCCACGTCGACGCCGGCTACGAGCGGGCACGGGAGGTGGCCGCCGACCGCGGTGTCCGCATCCCCATGTCGCCATGACGATCCGTCCATGACCGTCCGGGCGATCGTGCCGATCGGAGATCCCATTCTCCGCACTCCGACCGACGAGGTCACGCCGCACCATCTCGCCTCGATGGAGGTCCAGACCCTCATCGACGACATGATCGACACCATGCGCGACGCGGCAGGGGCGGGCATCGCCGCCAACCAGGTGGGTGTCGGGCTGCGCATCACGACCATCGAGGTGACGAACAATCGCCGCTACCCGTACAAACCACCGATCCCGCTCACGGTGGCGGTCAACCCCAGGTGGGAACCGCTCGACGACGAGACGGTCGAGATCAATGAGGGCTGCCTGAGCGTCCCGCTCCGGGGATACCTCCGCCGCTCCGTCAGCATTCGGGTCACGTACCTGGATCGGGAAGGTCGGGAACACGAAGCGATCAAGCGAGGTCTGACGGCCGGCACCTTCCAGCACGAGATCGACCATCTCGACGGAACACTGATCGTCGACCGCATCGACCCCAGGACGCTATCGACGTGGGAACAGTACGACCGGTTCGAGCGGCGCTCCTTCGAGCAGCGGATCACTCGCTTCGTGGATCAGATCGGGTCGTGATGCAGCTCTGGTGCGAGTGGGCATGGCTGGGCGGGGACGAGCCGGCACCGGCGGTGCTGATCGAGGTCGTCGGCGACCGAATCGCCACGATCGGAAGCCAGACCGATCCGCCGCCCGGGGCGGTCCGCCTCCCCGGGTTGACGCTGCCCGGATTCGCCAACGCCCACAGTCACGCATTCCATCGGGCGCTTCGGGGACGGACCCACGGTGGCGAGGGCTCCTTCTGGACGTGGCGGGAACAGATGTATGAGCTGGCGGCGAGCCTGGAGCCCGACACCTACCACGACCTGGCGGTCGAGGTCTACCGCGAGATGATCGCCGCCGGCTTCACGGTGGTCGGCGAATTCCACTACCTGCACCACCGCCCATCCGGCGACCGGTACGAGCGTCCGAATGCCATGTCCGAGGCGATCGTCGCCGCCGCCGACGCGGCCGGCATCCGACTGACACTGCTGGATACCCTCTACCTCTCCGGGGGACTGGGCATCGGCGGCGAGTATCTGACACCGAACCCGATCCAGCGACGGTTCTCCGACGGCTCCGACGACGCCTGGGTCGAACGGGTGGACGCCCTTGCCTCGCAGATGGACGGTCGCGGTGCCGCCAGGCTCGGGGTCGCCATCCACTCGGTTCGAGCGGTCGACCCGGCGTCGATGGAGACCGCGGTCGGCTGGGCGGCCGGGCGCCAGGTGCCGCTGCACGCCCACGTCTCCGAGCAGCCGGCCGAGAACGAGCAGTGCCGAACCGCCCACGGCGTCTCGCCCGTTGCGTTGCTGGACCGTCTCGGCGCACTGGGGCCTCGTTTCACCGCCGTTCACGCCACCCATCTCACCGACGACGACATCGCCCGACTGGGCCACTCGGGCTCCACGGCCTGCTTCTGCCCGACGACCGAACGAGACCTCGCCGACGGCATCGGCCCGAGTGGTCGGCTGGCCGAAGCAGGCGTACCGCTGGCGATCGGTTCGGACAGCCACGCGTTCATCGATCCCTTCGAGGAGATCCGCGCCATCGAACTCAACCAGCGCCTGGCCACTCTGCGGCGCGGGACCCATCGAGTGACGCAACTGCTCGAAGCGGGGACCGGGGCCGGGTATCGGGCACTGGGGTGGCCCGAGGGAGGCACCATCGAGCCGGGAGCCCTGGCGGATCTCGTCACCGTGACCCTCACCGAATCCGACCCGGCCCACATGCTGGCCTCGGTCGTCTACGGCACTCGCCCAACCGATGTGACAAACGTCATGGTGGGCGGGCGGGTGGTGCGTCGACCGAACTGATGACATTCGACCCTTGGTCGGCGCTGCCGAGTGCGGCATCGTGAGGGAGAGAGTGGGCCAGAGAGGAGCCCGGATGTCAGAGTTCGACTCCACCGGTCGGGAAGGACCGGTCGCGCCGGCCGACCTGCCGGCATCGGAAGGATCGGCTGGTAGCCGTCCCGCCGACGGGTACCGGCTGCGCAGAAGCAAGACGGACCGGGTGCTGGGCGGCGTCTGCGGTGGCCTGGGGGCAGCCTTCGGCGTGGATCCGTTGTGGTTCCGGCTGGCGTTCGTGGTGCTGTCGATCGGCGGCGGCTCCGGGATCGCCATCTACATCGTGATGCTGATCATCATGCCCGAGCACACCGAAGACACCCCGATCGGACGGCATCCGTCCATCGCCGGCTCGGAAGGAACGCTCATCGGCGGCATCCTCCTCATCGGCCTGGGTGCAGTGTTGCTCGCAAACGCGCTGATCCCCTGGTTCGATCGAGTCGCCTGGCCGATGCTGTTCATCGCGGCCGGCGTTGCCTTCGTACTCGCAGGAGGTCGAAATGGCACCGACTGACTTGACCGATCAGACCACCGTGTCTGCTCCCACCCGTCATCGGTTTGCGGCGATGACCACCGGGCTGGTCCTCATCGTCCTGGGCTCGGTCTGGCTGCTCGATGCCCTCGGCGTCGTCGAGGTCCGCGCCGCCATGATCCTTCCGCTCTTGTTGGCGGTGGTCGGCCTGGCGCTGATCATCGGATCCACGAGCGGTCCCCATCCGGCGCTGATCACCCTCGGCGTCTTCCTCGCCGTCGCCACCGTGTTCTCCGCCGTGACCCCACCCGAGGCATTTCGAGGCGGGGTTGGGGACCGGAACAACGTGATCTCGAACGTCGACGACCTGGAGGGCCGGTATGAGCTGGGGATGGGGGACTTCACCCTCGACCTGAGCGATCTGGAGCTACGGGAGTCGCGTCGGGTGCGGGTGTCGGTGGGGCTGGGTTCCATGGTGGTCGACATTCCTGCCGACATCCCGGTTCAGATCGAAGCAAAGGTCGGGGCCGGCGACATCGATCTGCTCGGCGAGCGCGTGGACGGCGTTGCGCTCGATCGCACCTACACCAGTTCCACATACGACCAGGCCGATCGGCGACTCGAACTCGAGCTCGAGGTCGGCGCCGGTCAGATCGAGGTGAAATGATGCAACGAATCGACACCGGCAGCGCCATGGCCGGCGTGATCTTCTTGTTGCTGGGGGTGATCTTCTCGTTGGAGGCGATGGACGTCTGGTCGTTCGGACTGGCCGATCTGCGTTTCATCGGGCCGATCGCCCTCATCGTCATCGGGATCGGCGTGGCGCTCGGCGCACTGGCGAGAGACAGGAGCACCTGAGAGACGGAGCTCCAAGACGGGAGCCCACGACGTGATGACACAAAACCGACCCGCTCCGCATTGGGTGGTCTTGGGAATCGTGGTCGTGGTCGTCCTCGTCGCCGTCGTTCTGGTCGTCATCGACGAAGGATCGGTGACACTCGATCCGGCGACTCCGGAAGGTGTCGTGCAGCGCTACGTCGAGGCCGTCCTCGACGGGGACGGGGAGGCGGCGGCTCGACATCTGACCGACCGTGCCCAGGTGGAGTGCAGCAGGATCGAGCGCCGCGACGAGATGCGCGTGTCGTTGCTGGCCGCCACCGACCACGGCGACACGGCCGACGTCGATGTCCTCATCGACGTGGTCGCCGGTGGACTGCTGGGCATCGACGAGGGACAGATGGAGGCGAGGTTCGATCTCCGCCGGGTGAACGACCGGTGGATGATCGATTTCGCACCATGGCAGCTGCAGATCTGCTTCCCCCCACCCGAGGAGGTGACCCCATGATCGGCAGTGTTCTTCTGGCCGTGCTGCTGGCCGGTATCGCGGCCGCATTCATCCGCCTGACCCGCCGTACCGATGGGGGCGGGATGGAGGGGACCGTCCGGCGCCTGGTGACCGCCGCGCTCATCGGTGGACTGGTGGTGCTCGGCGCATCCGGCCTGACCGGGGTGTTGGGTCGGGTTCTGGACACGACCCCGACGCTCGCCGGTGCGGACACCGCCGGCATGGCCCGGGCGCTGACGTTCACCATCCTCGGCGTCCCGGCCGCCGGTTTGACCTGGTGGTCTTGGTGGCGACGGATCGACTCCGGCGAGCGCCGAGCGGCGGTCTGGGGTGGATACCTGTGGATCATGGCCACGATCTCATTGATCGTCGCGCTCATCGGCCTCGGCCGGACGGCTTCGTCGCTGGTGACCGGTGATCCACTGACGCGGCCGGCCGCGTTGGGCGTGGTGTGGCTGGCGGTGTGGGCATGGCATCGCTGGATGGCGCATCACCGCGACCGCTCCCCCACCAAGCTGGTGGCGGCTCGTTCCGTCTCCGGTGCCGTGGTCGGACTGCTGCTCGCCACGGGCGCCGGGGTCGTCCTGGTCGGAACGCTGATCGGCCGCTCGATGGATGCGCTCACGAACACGGCCGTGGTGGGAGCACGGTGGTGGGAAGTCCCGGCGTCGGCCGCGCTCTGGGCAAGCCTCGGCATGCTGACGTGGTGGGAGCACTGGCATCGAGACGACGCCCGCCGGACACCCGGAGTGGCCGCCGATGTGGCCAGTGTGGCATCGGTGGGCCTGGGGTCGGCACTGGCCCTCGCCGGGGCGATCGCCGTCCTGTACACCACCCTCGACGTCGTCTTCTCCGATGGGTCGCTCCGTCCTGGCCTGGAACCGGCCGAGCCCGGCGGAGCGGGCCTGCTGGTCGGAGCCCTGCTCTGGAGCTATCACCGGGCCGAGTCGAACCGACGCGGCCGGACGACCCCGGCACAGCTCGTGGTGGCGGGGCTGGCACTGGCTGCCGCCGCGACCGGGTTCGGAACGGTCACGAATGCGCTGCTGTCGACCTTCGGCACCCGCATCTCGGGCGACGATGGACGGTCGCTGTTGTTCGCAGGCGTGGCGAGCTTGGTCGTCGGAGCCACGGTCTGGTGGGGTTCTTGGAAGCAACACCGCCACACCGCCGGCGGTGACGACGGCGCCCGCCGGACCTATCTCATCATCGTGTTCGGGGTGAGCGCGGTAGCTGCGCTCGGGGCGGCGTTCACGATCGGATTCCGAACCTTCGAGGCCATTCTGGACCCCGACGTGGGGAGCTCGATCGACCGCTTTCGTGCCGGCTTGGGCACGCTGTTGGCCGCCGGCTTGACGGCCGGCTACCACTTCCCCATCTGGCGTGCCGCGGCCGGCCAGGACCGCGACGACACCGGCCAACGCCTCCGCGAGGTGATCGTCATCGGTCCACCGCTCGACGGGGAGACCCGACGCGATCTTCGGGCCGGGACAGGCGCCTCGGTTTCGGTTTGGGAGCGACGGGATGCCGCGGAGCCGACCTCGGCCAACGCGCTGCTGACGGCGCTGGCCGGCACCTCCGGCGAACGAGTCGTCCTGGTGGTCGACGGCGACGGCGACGTCCAGCGGATCGAGATCGCCCCGGCAGGTTGACCCCGGCAGATCGAAGAGGACCCGTCCGCTCGAACGTCGGGACCATCGCACCTGGCGGTGGCCCTCACCGACTCGGTACGTTCAGCCCAAAGGAGGCAGTATGCCGTTGTTCACGACGTCGCAGATGGACTGGATCGAGACGGTGCTCGGGCTCGAGTACGCCGATGAAGGCTTCGAACGAGCCGATCTCCGTCGTGGCATGGAGGTCGAACTGGAGCACGGGTCGGCCGATCCGTCTACCGACGTGACCGGCGACGACCCTCTCGTGACCGCCAAGATCGCCCTCGCTCACCTGCGCGAGTTCCCCGACTACTACGACCGTCTGGAGGTCATGGAACGCCAGGCTCACGGTGCCGAGGTGGATCTCGTCGGCTACCCGATCTGATCGCCTATCCCGGTCGTTCCGCCCTCAGCCGCTCGGCGCAACTTCCAGCGCCAGAACGATGAACTGGGTGAACTGGCCCGCGTTGAAGTTGTTGTCGCTGACGATCACCAGACTCTGGCGTCCGTCGGGGAGGATCGGCCCGAACGTCATCCCCTCCAGGTTGTCGATCGGGATGCCGAGGGCGTCGAACGAGAAGACCTGACGCTGTGAGACGGGGTCGACCGTCACCCCGGCCAGCGCGGGGACGTCGAGCACGTCGGTCGCACCGACGGTGGAGATCTCTTTGATCACGACCGAGTTGCCGGTCCCCTCCCCGAGGATCCCTCCCACCGAGAAAGACCGCTCCATCACCAGCATCGTTCCGGCGTCGTCGATCGGGAGCACCTCGACGATTCCGTTCACGCCGAAGATCGTCGACGGCTCCGCCCAGGGACCCACCTCGTAGGCGTACTCGGCGACCGGCGCGCGCTTCTGCAGGTCATACACGAGGATGCGGGCCAGACTCGGATTGAAGTACGTCGACGCCGGACCGTCCTGGAACAGCGCCCCCTCGGCCGCCGTCACCAGCATCCGGCCGTTCGGAGTGGGGTTGAGGCTCTCGAAGGCGAGGTTGAACCGGACACCCTGGTCGACGCCGTTGGGGAGGTAGTGCTCGGGGATCGGGAGTGTGGCGGTGACCCGGCCGTTGCGGTTGTAGCGGCGGATGAAAGGGTCGATGATCGGATCGCCGAAGCTGTTGCCCTCCGACGACATGAAGAACGAGCCCTCCCGTCCGACGGTGAAACCCTCGGGATCGAGCCCTCCCGGAGCGTACGGCTCGCCTCCGAGATCGAGCAGCTCCGTCATCGCGACGAATTCCACTTCCGCATCACCCGAGAGGGCGTCGGCCAGGTCGACCTTCACCGTGTAGGTCCGGACCGGGTCACCGGTCGGCCGATTCCCTTGATCGTCGGAAAGCACCTCGTACCCGCCACGAGCCGGGTCGTAGGTGATGCTCGAGAGACCGCCGATCTCGGTGCCGGCGAACATCTGGCCGGTCGGAACGACGGCATCGGCCACGAACTCGATATCGACCACCGTCTGTGCCGGCTGAGACGGCCTGGCCCCGGCCGGGCCCGCCATGAGCAATCCGAAGGCGACACCGACGACCGCCCAACGCTTCCCCGAGTGTCCCGACATCCTCACCCTCTCGTCGATCGACTCCGACGATACCCGGGCCCGACTGCTCCACGCCGGGTCGACGGGCAGCGGCCGGCGGTGACACGTAGCCTTCGAACATGGGTTTCGGGTACCCGGCGTTCGGGCGAATCATCGTCGACGGGGTCGAGTACGGCTACGACGTGGTCATCGAGGACGGCATCGTCCGCCCGCGAGACAAGAGCCCTTCCCGGGTCCGCCGGGCCGCACACGGACACACGCCGCTGACCGCGGCCGAGGCGATTCCCTGGTCCAAACCGAAGCTGGTCATCGGATCCGGGTACTCCGGACGGTTGCCGGTGCTCCCGGAGGTCGCCGACTCCGCCGACGGCCACCGCGTCGAACTGGTGGTCATGCCCACGTCGGAGGCGGTCGACCTGCTGAACCGATCGGACCCGGCCCTCGTCAATGCCATCCTGCACGTGACCTGCTGACGGCCCCAGCGGCCGTCCCAGGCTTCCGGGTACGCTCCGGCGATGCCCTCGCTCGCCATCGACCGCATCGGGTTGCTCGTCACCAATGATGCGGAACTCGGCGACGGTCCCTTGGGGTTGATGCGTGACCGAGCCGTCGTCGTCGAGGATGGCGTGGTGCGTTCCATCGGGCCCGCCGGCTCGGCCGTGACCGACCAACGGGTCGATGCCGGTGGACGTTGCGTCCTTCCCGGGTTCGTCGACAGCCACACGCACATGATCTTCGCCGGGGATCGAGCGGCCGAGTTCGCCGCCCGGATGGACGGCGCACCGTACGAGGCGGGCGGCATCCGGGTCACCACCCAAGCCACCCGGACCGCCTCCGACGCCGACCTGCGGCGAATGCTCTCCGGCCGGATCGCCGAAGCACGCCGGGCCGGAATCACCACGGTGGAGATCAAATCGGGGTACGGGCTCACCGCGGCCGACGAGGCCCGACTGCTGCGGCTCGCAGGAGAGGTCACCGCCGAGACCACGTTTCTCGGGGCGCACGTGGTCCCCACCGAGTACGAGGGCCGGCCGGACGAGTACGTCGATCTGGTCTGCGGAGAAATGCTCGACGCCGCCGCACCGCACGCCAGGTGGATCGACGTCTTCTGTGAGGACGGGGCATTCGACCGCGAACAGAGCCGTCGAGTGCTGGAGGCGGGACGCGACGCCGGGCTCGGACTCAAGGTCCACGGCAACCAACTCGGCCCGGGCGACGGCGTTCAACTGGCCGCGCAACTGGGTGCCGCCTCGGTCGATCACTGCACGTTCCTGACCGACGGAGACATCGAGGCGCTGGCCGGCTCGACCACCGTCGCCACGCTGCTCCCGGCCGCCGACTTCTCCACTCGCCAGCCCTATCCCGACGCTCGCCGGCTCGTCGACGCCGGGGTGACCGTGGCGATCGCCACCAACTGCAACCCGGGATCCAGCTACACCACCTCGATGAGCTTCTGCCTGGCGCTGGCAGTGCGCGACATGCGGCTGACGATGGAACAGGCCGTCGCCGCCGCCACTCGAGGAGGGGCGGCGGCGCTACGGCGCACCGACGTGGGCGGTCTCTCGCCGGGAATGCGCGCCGACGCGGTCGTGCTCGACGCCCCCTCGTACGACCATCTCATCTACCGGCCCGGCGTCCCGCTCATCTCCGCAACGATCGTGGGAGGCCGGAACCCTCATGCCCCCCCAAGAAGATGTCTAATCGCACTTGACGATATTTGACGTTCAGTGCATGATAACGGCGTGGGAGCGTTCGAGGTAGAGACCGCACAACTGGGGCCGGAACGGGACCGGATCGCCGTGGCCGTCCGGCCGGCGCTGCACCGGCTCGGTCATCTCCAGGGTGGACAGGCCACCGACCCGAGCATCGCCCCGCTGGTGGCCCGGGCCCTCGATGCGCTGGCCGCCGAACTGCGCGCCGCCTCCCTCCGGCTGGACGGTCGATCCGAGGGCCTCATGGCAGGGCTCGAAAACGCTCGCACCGGGTACGCCGCGGTCGAGCGGTCGGTGTCGCATGCCATGTCCGGCCGCCGATGAGCACCGAGCGAGCCGCGGCGGCCGTCGCCGGCATCTCCGACCGATACCGAAACCATGCGACGGCGCTCGGCGAGTCTGCCCGTGCGTGTCGACCCCGACCGTCGATCCGGTGGGAGGGCGCGGCCTCACTGGTGCGCGCATCCCGGCAGCTGGCGCTCGCTCGCGAGATCGACCGCATGGCCGAAGTCCATGCCCAGACGGCGGCGACCCTTGCCGAGTTCGCACGGGCTCTGGAGGCAACCGCCGGACTGGAGGCCCGTGCCGACGAGCTTTCCGGCCAAGCCGACCGGCTGACGCGCCGGCTGCAAAGCCGGAACGAACCCCCTTCCCATCACTTCGACCCCGCCGACGATCTCCGTCGCCAGGCCTCCCGACTGCGGCACGCCGCCCAATCGCTCCACGACGAGGCGGCGAGCCGAGCCGCCGTCCAACTCCGGGCGCTCGGCGAGATCGCCGCGGGCATCGGCGGCTCCACCGGCGCGACGCGGGGTGCGATCGGCGGCTTCGGTCTTCCCTCTCCCGGCGACATCCTGGACGCCATCGGCGACGCCTTCGAGGACGTCGTCGACTGGACGGGTGACCGGGCCGCCGATTTCCATGCCTGGGCAGAAGCGCGCGCTCGCGATCTCGTCGATTGGACGGGCGATCGACTCGACGACGTCGAGGGCTTCGTGGCGCCCGTGCTCGATGAGCTTCGCTGGCAGGCGTTGGGAGCCCAGGCCCGTTTCGACTTCGCTGCGTTTCTGGCCGTCGGCGACGCCCCCGCCCCGCTGCCGCCGATGGACGAGGGCAGACGGAAGACTCGCAACCTGTGGTCGTATGCGTTGATCCCGCTCATCGAGGAGAACGGGGGCAGCTGCGCCACCGTCGAGAATGGGCTCGTCGCCTGCCACAGCCCCGGTGTCGAACTCCCCGTCGTCGACGTGACCGTCCCGCTCAACGGGCGGGGTGGCACCACGTTCGGCGAGGTGTTCGTCACCGACAACCCGGTCACCTACGAGCGGATGGTTGCCGGCGAGCTGCCGGAGCTGGCCGCCCACGAGCAGGCCCACTCGGTGCAGTGGGCATTGTGGGGGTTCGCCGACTTTCCGGTTGCCTACCTGCTGGATGCTGCTGCATCGGGAAACCGCGGCGAGCGGCAATACTTCGAGATCCAAGCCGGACTGGAAGACGGTGGATACGGCGGATGAGACCATGGCAGATCGCCCGGGCAACGACGGTGGGTTGGCTGCTCGCGTCCTGCTTCCTGGCACCTTCGGTTCCGCTCGATCCGGGAGCGGTGATTCGAGACGGCGATCGCTACTACTTCGACCTGGGATGCCCGATGGGGGACGTGTTCGAGGTGCGCCTGGGCACCGGTGAAGCGGTGTTCTGGGAACTCCAATCCGAGGATGCCGATGGTCGGCCGATCTCGGGATTCGAGCTCGGGGTGGCACCCGAGGGTTTCACCGAGGTGATCGCCTACGACCCGGAGTGGCGGCGAGCTGCCCGAGACCGTGATGACGGGCTGCCTCCCGGCATGTCCCTCACCGTGGCGATGGACCCCGAGCGCCGGCCCGCCAAGACCGTGGGCCTCTATGTGGATCCCGACCAACCGGAGGGCGACTGGGTCACCAATCTGGGAGACGACGCCACGACCTGGGACGCCTACCAGCGCGCACTCGTCGACGACCGCGACGAGACCTTCGGCGGTTGGGGCTGTGACGGCCCGTCGCCGGTCCCCTCCTTCCCCTGACTCCGGCCTCGGCCGGTCGACCGTGGTCGTGCCAACATGCCCCCCGTGCCACCAACCGAATCCACCACCGAGGGCCGCCGCATGCTGGAACCTGCCGGCTGGCAACGGTGGGGGCCGTACCTGGCGGAGCGAGCGTGGGGGACGGTCCGGGAGGATTACTCCGCCGACGGCGACGCATGGGGATACCTCCCTCACGACCAGGCCCGCTCCACCGCCTTCCGATGGAACGAGGAGGGGCTGGGTGGGATCAGCGACGAGCGGCAACTGCTCTGCCTGGCGTGGTCGTTCTGGAACGGCCGCGACCCCATCCTCAAGGAGCGAATCTTCGGGCTCACCGGGCCGGAGGGGAATCACGGCGAGGACGCCAAGGAGTACTGGTGGTATCCCGATGCGGTTCCCAGCCATGCCTGGTTCACCTTCCGGTACGTCTACCCCATCGCCTCGTTCCCGTACGAGGAGCTCCGGTCGGTCAACGCCGCGCGAACTCGCTCCGAGCCTGAGTACGAGTTGGCCGACACCGGCGTCCTGGCCGACGGTTGGTGGGACATCGAAGTGGCCTACGCCCAACACGGTCCCGACGACATCGGAATCCGCCTCACGGTCACGAACCGGAGCCCGGACACCGCCACCCTCCATGTCGCTCCCATGCTGTGGTTTCGCAACACCTGGACGTGGAACGCCGAGGAGCCCTCCGGAACCATTCGCGCTCACACAGGATCGCTGCACGCAACCCATCCAGCCCTCGGAGCGATGGTGCTCGCCGGACCAGGCACCCCACTCGCCTGTGACAACGCGACCAACACCCGTCTGCTCCACGGGATGCCCGGACCCGCCTTCCCCAAAGACGGGATCGGTGACCACATCGTCACCGGCGCCGCCACGGTCGATCCGTCAGGCACCGGCACCAAGGCGGCGTTGTGGAGTCCCGTCGAAGTCGCCGCTGACGACACAGCGGTGCTGACGTTCCGCCTGTCGCCGGACGGGGATGCCCCCGAGTTCGATATCTTCGACCGGCGCCGCCAAGAAGCCGACGAATACCACCAGGCGCTGGCAGGTCCCGGCCTGAGCGACGCCGAGCGCTCCGTCCTGCGCCAGGCGCTGGCCGGGTTGATCTGGTCGAAGCAGTTCTATCACTACGACGTCGATGTGTGGCTCGACGGCGACCCGGCCCTCCCCGAGCCTCCACCCCAACGACGGTCCGGGCGGAATCGGCAGTGGCGGCACCTCAACAACGCCGACATCGTCGCCATGCCGGACACGTGGGAGTACCCGTGGTATGCCGCTTGGGATCTGGCATTCCATGCCGTGGTGTTCGCCCACCTCGATCCGGGGTTCGCCAAACAACAGCTGTTGCTGCTGTGCCGCGAGTGGTACCAGCACCCCAACGGCCAACTCCCGGCGTACGAGTGGTCGTTCGGAGACGTCAATCCTCCCGTCCACGCCTGGGCGGCACTCCGGGTGTTCGAGATCGACGGAGGTACGGACTTCGCGTTTCTGGAGCGAATCCTCCACAAGCTCTTGCTCAATTTCACCTGGTGGGTGAACCGCAAGGACTCCGAAGGCAACAACATCTTCGAGGGCGGCTTCTTGGGGATGGACAACATCGGACCGATCGATCGCTCGTTCCTCTCCGACGGACTCCACCTCGAGCAAGCGGATGGAACCGCTTGGATGGCGATGTTCTGTCTCGACATGCTCGAAATGGCGCTCGTCCTCGCCGACCACGACGTCACCTATCAGGATCTGGCCACCAAGTTCTTCGAGCACTTCGCCTACATCGCCACTGCGATCCAGGAGCTGTGGGATGAATACGACGGCTTCTACCACGACCAGATCCATGCCGGTGCCGACCGCATCCCGCTCGAGGTGCGCTCGATGGTCGGACTGGTCCCGTTGCTGGCGGTCACCACCTTGTCCGAGCGGACCCTGGGCCACCTGACCGACTTCGCCACCCGTACCGACTGGTTCCTCCGGAACAAGCCCAGGTTCCGCGAAGCGGTCGCCCACGTTCGAATCCGGGGTCGGGAGCAACAGCGGCTGTTGTCCGTCGTGTCACCCGACCGTCTCCGCACCGTGCTGGCAGCGATGCTCGACCCGTCCGAGTTCCTCTCCCCGTTCGGTATCCGGTCGATGTCCGCCCGCCACCGCAGCCGGCCCTACCGACTCCAGCTCGGCTCGCTCACCGCCGAAGTGGGATACGAGCCGGGTGTCGCCGAGACTCCCCTGTTCGGGGGGAACTCCAACTGGAGGGGTCCGGTCTGGTTTCCGGTGAACCATCTGCTCATTCGAGCGCTGCGGAAGTACGCCTCCTTCTTCGGCGATGACGAACGCATCGCCTTTCCCACCGGGTCCGACGAGAAGCTGACGCTCGATCGAGTCGCCGATCGCCTGGCACAGCGGCTCATCGACCTGTTCATCGATCAGGGTCACGGTGTCCCGGCGCTTGCGGCCGACGCCGGATACCGGGAGATGCACCAAATCGACGGTCGACTCGCGTTCCACGAGTACTTCGATGGCGACACCGGAGCCGGGCTGGGCGCCTCCCATCAGACCGGGTGGACCGCCCTGGTCGCCGACCTGTTGCTGTCCAGGTGAGGCCGGGGGGACCGGCGTCGACCCGGCCGGCGAAACCGGCCCTGGACCACCGACCTCAGCTTCGATCGAGCATTTGATCGACCGGCGCGAAGTCGTCGCTGAGAACCTCGACGTCACCGATGAAGCGGGTCAAGTCGTCTCCGGAAACGATCACGTCCATCCGGCCCCGCTCTTCGATGGCCTCGGCGATCCGAGCTTCGTCGAGGTCCCGATCGGTGGCGGCGATGACGAAGTTGCCCCCCGGCTCGCCGGCCAGCCGGTTCGGCGGAGCGATCAGCACGACGTTTGCGAAGCCCTCCCGGAGCGTGGCCAGCTCGGAGCGGACGAAGTCCAGGTCTCGATAGTCGATCAGGTTGAGCAGATAGATCCCGTCGGGTCGCAACACTCTCCGGATCTCGTCGACGAACTCGATGGTCGTCAGATGCCAGGGCACCGACAGCCCACTGAAGGCGTCCCCCAACACGATGTCCGCTCCGCCGCCGGTCACCGCCCGGAGCGTCATCCTCGCATCTCCCACCACCACGTCGGTCTCCGGGGACAACCCCAGCTCGTTCCGACCGATCTCCACCAGGATCGGGTCGATCTCCAGCACGGTCGTCTCCGATCCGGGCCGGGTGGCGTCGAGGAGCGCCGGGAACGTGAAACCTCCACCGCCCACGGCGACCGCCCGCACCGGATCGGGTGGAGGGTGGGTGGTCGAGAGGACGTCCGCCACCACCTGGAGATAGCCGAACTCCAGATACGTGGGATCCTCGAGGTCGACATAGCTGTTTCGGGTCCGGTCGAGCCACAGCAGGCGCCCCGACGGGCGGTCGGCATCGACCTCCACGATCGCACAGTGGTATGTCGTTTCGTACTCGCACGGCCCACGATCGGCGATCAAGATCGCGGCCGGCAGCAGCGCTGCCGCCAGTACCGCTCCGGCTGCGCCGCCGCTCCGCCAGCGGGCGGTGAGCAGTGCGCCGGCCACCACCAGCGCACCGCCCAGGGCAAGCATGATCGGACGGGTCGGGAGGGCGGCGATGAGGACGAACCCGGTCAGGAAGGTCCCGAAGATCGCCCCGGCGGTCCCCACCGCCGAGAACGAACCGACGACGGTGCCGGTGTCGGCGAGGCTGGCCAGCCGCTCTTTGATCACGACCGGCGTCACCGCCGACAGCACGGCCGCCGGGGCGAAGAAGCCCAGGCCGGCGAGCAGCACGATCCCGACCGGTCCAGTCCCGATCAGCGCCGGTCCGATTACGTCGACGACCGGCGGGGCGAGCAACGTCAAGACACCACCGGCCCCGATCAAAGGTCCGATGAGTCGGCGTGGTTCGCCGCGGTCGGCTGCGGCACCTCCGGCCCACGCCCCCACGGAGATCCCGGCGAGGATCGTGCCGATGATCCCTGTGAACGTCTCCAGGCTGACGCCGAGGTAGGGGGCGATCAGCCGGCCGGCCAGGATCTCGATGACGAGGACGGCGGCCGACGAAACGAACACCAGGGTGCGGGCAAACGCTCGGGACACCAGCCGGATTCAAGCAACCGGAGCCGGCACACCGGAACCGCCGAGCGTCGATCACGCCTCGCCGGACCGCATGTCCTCTTGGATTCGACGCGACTCGGCCAGCACCGCCTCGAACAAACCTCGGACGTGTTGCGGGCCGATGCCCTGGGACACCGCCTCCTCACAGATGATGTCGAGCAGTTCCTCCTCGCGCTCAGGGGCGCGGATCGGAAGACCGCGCGCGGCCTTCACCCGGCCGATCTCGAGCGACATCTCCTGACGGCGGGCGAGCAGCCGGACGATCTCGCGGTCGACCAGATCGATGTGTGCTCGCATCCGGTTCACTCCGAGCCGGAACATCAATCCGGCGAACTCATCGTTGTCGAGCTGGAGCGGACCTTCCGTCTTCGCATGGTGAGGGTCACTGTGTACCTCCACGATCAGGCCGTCGGCTCCCACCCCTTGGGCCGCCAGCGCCAGCGGTGGCACCTTGTGCGCTCCACCGGAGGCATGCGATGGGTCGACGAGCACCGGGAGATGGGTCTCGTCCTTCAGGTTGGGAACCGAGGTGATGTCGAGGGTATCGGTAGTACCGGAACCGAACGTCCGAATGCCTCGCTCGACCAGCACCACCTGGTCGTTGCCCTCCGCCATGAGGTACTCGGCGGACCACAGCCACTCGTCGATCGTCGCCGACGGACCGCGACGCAGCAACACCGGTCGACCGGCCCTGCCGACCTCGCGGAGCAGCTCGAAGTTCTGCATCGCCCCCGAGTGCACCTCGATCATGTCAACTCGCTCGGCGACGACGGGAACGTCCGCCGGTTCGAGCACCTGGGTGACGGTCGGCAACCCGACTCGTTTCCCTGCCCGCTCGAGCATCAGGAGCGCCTCGTCGCCGAGGCCGCGGAACGAGTACGGCGAGCTGCCCTGCTTGAAAGCACCGCCGCGGAGCACCTTGGCTCCCGACTCGGCTACCGCATCGGCGGTCTGCTGGAGCTGCTGTTCGGATTCGATGGCGCACGGCCCGGCGATCACCGGGAACGGGTCATGCCCGATGCGGACGTCGCCGATCGATACGACGGTCTTCCCCGGTCGATGGACCTTGGTTGCTTTCCGTTCCATGGCTCGCTCCTGGGAGACGGCACCCCGGAACGCAAAAGGACCCGGAGTGCCGGTGCTCCGGGTCGGTGGTGGTGTGTCGTCGTCAGCGCGTCACGCCATCCCGAGCCGGAGCTCGGTAAAGGCATAACCGAAGAAGGCGACGTGCTGCATTGAGAACGGACAGTATCGGACCGACCGGTCCTCGGTCAACCCTCCTGGTCGACGGGCATCTCATCGACGGGGATCTCATCGACGGGGATTTCGTCGTCGGTGCCCTCGGTGTCGCCGATGCCGACGATCGGGTTGAGCCGGGCGTCCTCGGCGACGGTGACCTCCGGCTTGCGACGGAACCACAAGAACAGCGCGACCCCGAACAAGGCGGCAGTGAGCCCCGAGAGCTGGTTCCAGGTGAAGGCACCGACCGTTCGGTCTCCGTTGTCGACCCGGAGCGCATCGAGCACGAACCGCTGGAGGCCGTACCACGTGACCCACAGCCAGAAGAGCTGCCCGTAGTGGAGTCGGAAGCGCCGCACCACCAGGTACAACACACCGAGGAGGAGCGCTGCTCCGAGGAGGTCGTAGGCGGCCACGTGGTGGTAGACGCCGCACAGGTCGTCGACGGCCGGCGTCACGCACTCCAAGGCATCGTGCTGCGGTGCCACGTCGTAACCCGGTTTGATGCCGTACCCCCACGGCACGTCGGTGGCGCTGCCGAGGTGCTCGACGATGGCGAGGTCGCCGATCCGGCCGACCACCGTTCCGAGCGCCAGCCCGAAGGCCGACTCGTCGAACACCGGCAGCCGGGGCAGGTCGACCTGACGCATCCGCCACCATCCGGCGAGGATCCCGCCGGCGAAACCGCCCATGATCGAGAAGTTGCCGCGGAGCGGATGCAGCGCGTCCAGCAACGGCACACCATCGATGATCGCCGCCGGAGAAGTGAAGTATCGAGCGCCGAGGATGGCACCGACGATCGCCCAGCTCAGTACCGACTGATACGCCTCCACGTCGAAGCCGCGACGACCGAGACGACGAGATGCCAATGCCCCACCTGCGATGAAGCCGATCGCGGCGAACAAGCCGTGAAGCGACATCGCCACCGGACCGACATGCCAGATCGGAATGGGCGGGTACGAGATGGCAGCGAGCACCGCGCCAGCGTACCGATCGGCTCCCCCTAGTTGGTGCTCCCTGGTCGGTGCACGTCGCTCCGCCATCGCCCCGCCATCGCCCCCGCCCGCCGGGCACGTTCGGTCTCGGCTCCTGCACCGTTTGAGACCCAGGGACCTCGGGTAGCCAATGCCGCGACGGCCGGTCCGTGACCGGCCACATGCACGCGACCCCTGAGCAGACCCATGGAAGTGACTCTCACCATCGCCGCCGTCGGACTCCTCGCTGGAGGAATCGCCGCCCTGGTCACCAGAGACCGACGTCGCGCCGATCCTCTCGAACCGGCCATCGGCGAGAAGGCGGCTGACGTCGTCGCCGACGACCCGGATGCCGCCGCCGCCGTCGCACAGGCGCCCCGACCGGTCGTCGGCGGCGTGGCCCTCAGCACCGCGATGCTCGTCATCTTCGGCCTGGCGCTCGTCGCCGGGTTGATGTTCGACATGGTCGATGAACAGTTCGGCTTCGCCCGATGGGATGAGGCGGTGGCCGAGTGGGGTGCGTCGAACGCCTCCGATACCAGCACCAGGGTCCTCGATTGGATCACGACGCTCGGTGGCACCCGCTTCATCACGCTGGTCACGGTCATCGTTGCCGGGTGGGGTTGGTGGCGCTGGAAGAACCCGAACGTGGCGCTGTTCCTGGCGACCGTGGCGATCGGTCAAGCAGTCGTCAACAACGGCCTGAAGTGGATCGTCATGCGCGACCGACCCGACATCTCCCAGCTCGCCGAGTGGTCCGGATCGTCGTTTCCCTCCGGTCATTCCGCCGCGGCGGCCGCCACCTTCGCAGGCGTCGCCCTGGTGCTCTCGATCGGTCGCAGCCGCGCCACCAGGGCATGGCTGGCGGGCGCGGCCGCCCTGCTGGCGATGATGATCGCCGCCACGAGGGCCTTGCTGGGTGTCCACTGGCTGACCGATGTCATCGCCGGCGTCGCCGTCGGGTGGGGATGGTTCACCGTCTGCGCCATCGTCTTTGGAGGTCGCATCATGCGATTCGGCGCGGTCCGCGACGACGTCGCCGCCAAGGCGGGCGGCACCGAACGGGGTGGGCGGTGAGCAACAACGCCCACCAGCCCACCCGGTCCGACGATCGTGCATGGCTCAAGCGCTGGCCGGTCCGCCTCCCCGAGTTGGGAAGGCTGGCCGGCGCCTACCTCATCTTGGTGGTCGTCGGTCTCGCGCTGGGCTTCTTCATCACCGGCACCGGCCCGGCCGAGCCCCTGCGCGCCCTCGACGTCGAGATCGCCCGGGACCTCGCCGCCGACCGAACCGCCGAGTTGAACGACATGACGAACTACGGCTCGGCGATGGCGGGAACGATCGAGATCGTGGCACTGCTCGTCGTCGTCGGCGGTGGGCTGCTGTTCACGCTTCGCCGCTGGCGGGAAACCGCCACGCTCTGGACCGCACTGGCGCTCGAGTCGACGGTCTTCCTCACCGTCTCGACCATCGTCGGACGGGATCGTCCACCGGTCGAACGCTTGGACCCGTCCCCGCCAACCGCCTCCTTCCCATCCGGACACACCGGCGCATCGGCGGCGTTCTATCTCGGGCTGGCGCTGCTGGTTTGGTGGGGCGCCCGCTCCTTCGGCCTCAGAGTCATGGCCTGGGTCCTCGGCATCGCCGCCGTCGTCATCGTTGCCTTCTCTCGAATGTATCGGGGGATGCACTTTCTCACCGACGTCACGATCGGAGCCATGCTGGGGGCTACCTGCCTGTACATCGCATGGCGGGTGGTCGTGTCGGGAACCAAACGCCAGGAGCAGACATGAAGATCGGCATCGTCGTCAACCCGGTCGGTGCGGCAGACCTCGCCGACGCCGTCGCCGGCCGCCTCGGCCGTCGACATGACGTCGTGCGGATCGAGACCACCGAAGGCGACCCGGGAGTGGGACAGACCGCCCGACTCGTCGAGCAGGGATGCGAGACCATCATCGCCTGCGGTGGTGATGGCACGGTCCGAGCCTGCGCCGAGTCCATGGTCGGAACCGATGCGGTGCTCATGGTGGCGCCCGCCGGGACGGGGAACCTGCTGGCTCTCAACTTCGATCTTCCCGACGACCCGGCACTGATCGGGGATCTGGTGGACACCGGATCAGATCGTCGCATCGATACCGGCACCGTGAACGGCGAGACGTTCCTCATCATGGCGGGAGCCGGTTTCGACGCCCGGATCATGCAGGACACCGACCGTGATGCGAAGGACCGGTTCGGTTCGCTCGCCTACGTCGCCACCGCACTCCAGCATGTCGGAGACGAGCCGATCCACTGCCGGATCGACCTCGGCGATCGCTCCCTCGAGACCGATGTGGCCACCGTTCTGTTCGGCAACGTCGGTCGTCTGCAAGCCGGCATCGAGGTGTTCCCGTCGGCTCGAGCCGACGATGGGCTGCTCGACATGCTGGCCATCGAGGCATCCACGACGCTCGAATGGGTGGCCTCGGCCGTCGAGACCCTTCGCAAGGAAGAACGAGGCGAGTACCTCCGCCGAGTGGCGACCGAGCGAGCCGTCGTCCAGTTCGACCGGCCGACGCCGTACCAGCTCGACGGGGAATCGCGTGACGCGGTTGCTTCACTCGACGTCCGGATCGCGCCTTCCTCGCTCACCATTCGAACCCGGAACGGAGAACCGAGATGAGCACCGTCACATTCATCCCCGAAACCCACGAGCTCGAAGGTGAGGACGCCATGGAGGTGCTCCGAGCCAGCAGTTGGGGCGAGGTTCTCAAGCGGAGCTTCGTCAGGTTCCGGAAGGCGGACGGATTCAGCTTCGCCCGCTCACTGGCATTCCAGGTCGTCCTCACCGCCATCCCCGGTGCCATCACGCTGGTGGCGGGCGCCGTGCTCATCGGTGACGCCACCCTTCAGAAGACGATCGAAGAGGTGTTCCGCTCGATCACCCCGGGCCCGGCCGGAGACCTGTTCACCGCTGCATTCGACCAGGCCGAGGACAATGCCGGCAGCGGGCTCACCCCGCTCGTGGCCGGAGGGCTGGCGACCGCGATTGCCGGCATCACGGCGATGGCCCAACTCCAGCGAGGCGCGTCCCGCATCTACGGCATCGACGGCGACCGGCCCACACTGCGCCGCTACGCCGTGGCGACCGGGCTGGCGCTGTCGGTCGGCTTGGCGCTCACCATCGCCTTCCTGCTCCTGTCCTTCGGCGGCGCCGTCGGCCAAGCACTGTTCACCGACGGCAACACCCTGTGGTCGATCCTGCGCTGGCCGCTCGGTGCGTTGGTTCTCGCCGGCGCGATCGCGGCGTTGTTCAAGTTCGCACCGAACCGCCATCAACCGGCGATGTCATGGCTGCTGGTCGGGGGGGCGATGGCGGCCTTCGCCTGGTTCCTGGCCAGTGTGCTCCTGACGCTGTATTTGAACGCCAGCTCGTCGTTCGGCGACACCTACGGCCCACTGGCGGGCTTCATCGGCCTCATGCTCTGGGCACAACTCACCGGTATCGCCGTCCTGTTCGGGATGGCCTTCGCCGCCCAACTCGAAGGTGAGCGCGTCGGCGTGGAAGAACCGGCGGTGGAAAAAGAGCAACCCTCCCTGTCCGACTTCCTGGCGGGGAGAGATCTGGAGCTGGATGATGTCTGATCGTCTGCTGGAACGACTGGTGGCGCCGGTCGACGAGGATGGTGCCTTCACGCTCGCCGGCTTCCCGACCGGGACCACGCCGGGAGTCGACGGCAAGGATGAGGCGAAGGACGGTCTCGACGGAATGGCCGATCCACTGTTCGATCTCCACGAACTTCTCTACGCGGAGAAGCGGCGAGCCATCCTCCTCGTGCTCCAGGGCACCGATGCCTCCGGCAAGAACGGCACGATCAAACACGTCGTCCGACTCGTGAACCCGGCCGGCGTCAACGTGTCGACGTTCGACGAGCCCACGGAAGAAGAGCGGTCTCACCACTTTCTGTGGCGAATCGAAAAGGGCGTGCCGGAACCGGGTGAGCTCGGCGTCTTCAACCGGTCCCACTACGAAGACGTCCTGGTGCCTTTCGTCCACGGCGAGATCGACACCGACCAGCGGGATCAACGGATCGACGAGATCCTCGAATTCGAGAAGCGACTGGTCGACCGCGATGTGACGATCATCAAATGCTTGCTGCATCTCGGCTACGACGAGCAGCGGCGCCGGTTCCTGCGACGGCTTCGAAGGGACGACAAGCGGTGGAAGTTCGATCCTGGCGATCTGGACACGCGCACCCGATGGGACGACTTCCAACTCGCGTACGGCGAGACCGTGGCCGCCACGTCGCCCGACTGGGCTCCCTGGTACATCATCCCTGCCGACCACAAGTGGTACCGCAACTGGGCGATCGCCACGCTGCTGGTGGAGACGATGGAGGCCATGAACCTGGCGTACCCCCAGCCCGACCTCGATGTCGACGACCTCCGGAACCGTCTCGAACCGCCGCACTGAACTCAGATTCTCGTCTGCTCCTGCCTGGGGGCGACCGAGACCGCCGGCGAATCGGTGGATGGTGACACCGACGGGGTGGACCGTCGCCGGAGTGCCCACCACCCGGCCCCGGTGAGGCAGGCACCGAGCACGGCATAGACCGTCACCCGGGCGAGTGGGTCGAGGGTGGCGGTGTCGTCGAACACCAGCTTGGCAACGGCCAGCCCGACCAGACCCACACCACCAAACGCGGTGCGCCGGCGGGTGGCGGCGGCGGCGATCACCGCTCCTCCCAGCATCCACAGCAGCGTGACCAGCACCCCGGCCCATGGATCGAGCCGATCGGAGACCTGCACCGTCCACCCGGTGCCGGTGACGGCCGCCGTCCAACCGAGCACCACCGAGGCACCGGTGAGAGTGGAATCCGTCGATCCGTGAAGTCCGACGGCGAGCACCGTGAGCACCAGTGGCACCACGCCCGCCATACCCAACTCGATCTCGAACGCCCGAGGGGCCGAATCGAGCGACCATGCCCACAGGGCGAGCAGCGGAGCCAGCATCGCCAGTCCACCGTATGTGAGGGGCCAACGTCCCCGGCGCACGCCGAACGCCACGATGCCGGCGGCGGAGACGGCCAGCACCGGAGGCAGGCTCCGCCAACTCCAAGCATCCGACACCGCGATCGCAGCACTCGAGGTGGCGACTCCGACGTGGGCGAGGACGAATAGATCGCGCACCAACCCGACGCCGAACCGACGGGCGGAGACCACGGCGGCCACCGCCACATGCACGACGGCCACCATGGCGGCGGCGATGACCAATCCCCGGAAGCCGTCCTGGACTTCGTCCAACCAGAGAGCGGCGGCGGCGATCGCACCCACCGCCGAGAGCAGCGAAGCCAGCGGCACGACTGCTCGCCAGGGTTGGATGCCCTCCTCTTGGCGCAGAACGAACGTGGTGCTGGTGGCCAGCGCCACGACCCACACCGCCACCAGCACCACTGCCAACGAGCCCGGCTCGTCGACACCTGCCAGCCAGGTCACCGAACCGAGGGCGGTGAACGCGACCGAAACGACACCGAGCGGCGCCTGCCATTGGAGCCGGTGCATGAGGAAGCCGGCCGCACCGAGGATCACGATCGAGTACGTGGGAGGCAGATGCACCGCCTCGGTGACCAATCCGGGTGCGATGGCGGCGGCGAAGAGGCCGGTGGCAGCCACCAGCGACGATCGCTGCCGGATGGCCAGGAGCACCGTCGCGCCGGCCAGGATCAGCGACATCGTCAGCGTCCATGCCGGTGGTGTTCCCAGATCCTGTGCGGCGGCGACGGTCACGAAGTAGGCGAGGGCGATACCCGTCGTGCTGAGGGCGGTGGCCAGATACCGCCGTGCCGCCCGGATGCGGTCGCCGGTGACGACGAGACCGATGGCAGTGATCGACGCCAGGACCAACCTGGTCACCGGGCCGACCCAACCTTCGACGACGGCGTATCGGATGAACCAGCCACCGGCTCCGGCCAGCAGCAACAGTCCGACCCGCAGCAGCCAAACGCCCGGATCACGGGTCTTGAACCACGCCTGGAACGAGTCAACGGCAGAAGGTGCTTCGACAGGGGGTTTGGTGGTCGTGTCCATGGGGAACACGCTGCCCGAACCGGGTGGTCGCCGCCTTCGGGGACCTCCCCCAATCCCGACCAGGGTCACCCCGACGCGGCCGTCTCCCGTTCGGAACCGCGACCGAGTCGTCGAGGACGGAGAGCGGTGTCAGACGAGGCGATCGGCGAGCATCGCCGCGAAGAGCACCGCCAGGTATACGGTCGAGAAGGTGAAGAGCTTCATCGCCCGGACGGGCTGCCACAGCACTCGCGCCGTTTCGATCAGCAGCCACGCACCGAGCAGGACGGCCGCCAGGAGATAGATCCAGCCCATGCCGGCGGCCGGGATCAGCGCCATGGAGAACAGCACGGTGATCCCGCTGTATAGGAGCATCGACCGGCTGGTGGCCTCCGGGCCCCGCACCACCGGCATCATCGGCACCCCGGCCGAGGCGTAGTCGTCCTCGTACCGCATGGCCAACGCCCAGAAGTGCGGAGGAGTCCAGGCGAAGATGATCGCAAAGAGGATCCACGCCGGAAGGTGCAGTGAGCCGGTCACCGCCGCCCATCCGACCAGGGCCGGCGCCGCCCCGGCAGCACCACCGATGACGATGTTCTGATCCGTCCGGCGTTTCAAGGTCCGGGTGTACACGAAGACGTAGAACAACAACGCACCGGTCGACAGCGATGCCGCCAGCAGGTTGGTGAACGCCCACAACCACACGAACCCTGCGATCCCCAGCGCCCATCCGAACCGAAACGCCGCCGGGGGTTCGATCTCGTGCTCCGGGAGCGGACGCCGGGACGTTCGCCGCATGATCTCGTCGATGTCCCGGTCGTAGAAGTTGTTCAGCGCGTTCGCTCCACCTGCCGAGAGCGTCCCTCCGATCAGGGTTGCGACGACCAACCAGGTTCCCGGCCATCCGGCTGCGGCCACCGCCATCGCCGGAACCGTGGTGATCAGGAGCAGCTCGATGATCCGGGGCTTCGTCAATGCGACGTAGGCGCCGATCGCAGATCGCCGAGAGACCGGCTGGAGGGCGGCGGGTGCACTCATCGCCGCTCAGGTTACCGACGAGTCCGGGTACGCGGACCAGCGGCCATAATGGCCACGATGCTCCGCACCCCTTGGCGAATCACCGTTCTGGCGTGCGCCCTGCTGACGGCGGCCTGCGGCTCGTCGCAACCGCTCGGGCACACGATCGTCGCCAGCTCCCACGGAACGCTCACACCCGGCGCCCAACGCGTCCTGGCGCTGGCGGCCGACGCCGATCAGGATCTGATCGGCGGACCCGACCTCCCCGCCACCGCCGTGCTCTGGGAAGGCGAGGAGCGAGTCGCGGATGCCGAGACCGAGTGGGTGTGGGCCATCGAAGACGTTCGCGGGTTCTACGCCGCCACGCTCGATCTGCCGGCGGCCGGCAACTATGGACTCAGCCTGGAGATGCCCGACGGGTCCACGACACCGGCCGGGCTTCAGGTGGTCGAGACGACGCCCATTCCGAAGATCGGGGACCCGGCGCCACGGAGTGAGAGTCGGACGACGGCCGACCACGATCTCGAGGAATTGACGACCGATCCGGAGCCGGAGCCGTCCTTCTACACCATGTCGGTGGCGGAGGCGGTCACTTCCGGCCGCCCCACGGTGATCGTGTTCGCCACCCCGGCCTTCTGCCAGACGGCGGCGTGCGGCCCGACGCTCGATGTCGTGAAAGCGGTGGCGGTGGGGCAACCCGACATCAACTTCGTCCACGTCGAGGTGTTCGAGAACATCGACGACACCCAGGGCGAGCTGATCGAGGTGCCGGCGGTCACCGAGTGGGGGCTGTTCACCGAGCCATGGGCGTTCGTCGTCGACTCCCACGGCATCGTGACCGCTTCGTTCGAGGGTGCGGTGGGCAGCTTCGAGATCGAACGAGCCCTCGCCGACCTCCGCTGACACCCGTTCCGATTGGTTCGACGATGTCCCCGACCAACCGTATGATGCCCGCCATGCCGAGCCGCCGCAGAACCCCGCGTTTCGCCTGGTCGGCGGCCGCATTGGCGATGCTCCTGACCGCGTGTGGCGATCTTCGACTCTCCCTCGACTCCCCGCTCACCACGTTCGAGGAGGCCGGGCCGTTCTCCCAGCAGATCAATGCCATCTTCTGGCCGGTGTTCTGGGTGGCCACCGTCATCTTCGTCGTGGTGCAGGCGGCGCTACTCGTCGTCGTCTTCGTCTTCCGTGACCGTCCGGGCCGGAAAGAGCCCAAGCAGGTCCATGGGAACGCCGTCCTCGAGGTGACCTGGACCGCCATTCCGGCCCTGATCTTGGCCGGCATCGCGGTACCGACCGTGCAGACCGTGTTCGACCTCACCGAGTGTGGCCCCGACGCAATGGACGTCGAGATCATCGGGCATCAGTGGTGGTTCGAGTACCACTATCCCGAGCACGACATCACCACCGCCAACGTCTTGGTCATGCCGGCCGGTCGAGAGGTCTGTGCCCGGATGACCTCCGACGACGTGCTTCACAACTTCTGGATCCCGGCGCTGAACGGAAAGCGGTACCTCATTCCGGGTCAGGAGACACTGCTGCGCCTCCAGTCCGACGAGCCCGGAGAGTTCTGGGGGCACTGTGCAGAGTTCTGCGGTCTCTCCCACTCGCTGATGCGAGCCCGGGCGGAGACCCTCTCTGAGGCGGATTGGGAGGCGTGGGTCGAAGCCCAGCAGCAGCCGGCGACGGTTCCGGCCGAGGGCACCCCGGAACGGGCCGGGCTGCAAGTGTTCGTCGAGAAGGGCTGCGCGGCCTGTCACAACGTGAACTACACCGATGCCGATCGGAACGCACTCGAGGCCGCCGGGTTGGCCGTGCCCCCGCTGGCCGACGATGCCTTCAACGGCCCCGATCTGACCCACTTCGCCAGCCGGAACGTGTTCGCCGGTGCCTATTTACCCTACGAAGGGTTGCAGTACGGGGAGGCGTTGTCGTTGTGGCTGGCCAATCCACCCGACATCAAGCCCGGGTCGTACATGCCCAACCTGAATCTGACCGGTGAGGAGATCGAGAACGTGATCGCTTGGCTCGGGTCCAACTCATGACCGCCACGGCTTCCCGGCCCGCAACCACGGCGTTCCGCCGGCCCGCCTCGACCAGCGGATTCTGGTCGTGGATCACCACCGTCGATCACAAGAAGATCGGCATCATGTATGGCTACACCGCCTTCACCTTCTTCCTGATCGGCGGCATCGAGGCGTTGCTGATCCGGCTCCAGCTGGCGGCGCCCAACAACGAGTTCCTCACCGCCGCCGAGTACAACGGGCTGTTCACGACCCATGCAGTGACGATGGTGTTCCTGTTCGTCATGCCGGCTGCGGCGGCCTTCATGAACTACCTGCTGCCCCTGATGATCGGGGCGCGTGACGTTGCCTTCCCACGGATGAATGCGCTCTCGTTCTGGATCTTCCTGATGGGCGGCCTGTTCTTGTACTCGGTGATCCTCTTCTCCGATCCGGTCGCACCGATCAACGCCGCCACCGGCGTCGCCGGAAATCTGTTACCGGAGGACGTCACGCTGCTGGGTGGCTTGCCGGACGGGGGTTGGTTCCTCTATCAACCCAACGCCGGACCGTCGTACTCACCCGGTTTGGCCATCGACTTCGCCGCACTCGGCATCCAGATCCTGGGCGTGGCCTCGCTGATCTCGTCCGTGAACTTCATCACCACGATCCTCAACATGCGCGCCCAGGGCATGCGCCTCCTGCGGATGCCCGTCTTCGTGTGGATGATGATGGTCACCGCCTTCCTGCTCCTGTTCTCACTGCCGATCATCGCCATCGCACTGTTCATGGTCACCTTCGACCGGAGCTTCGGCACCACCTTCTATCAGGCGGCCTCGGGTGGGGATCCGATCCTGTGGCAGCATCTGTTCTGGCTGTTCGGCCACCCCGAGGTCTACATCCTCATCCTGCCGACGATGGGCATCGTCTCGGAGGTGCTGCCGGTGTTCAGCCGCAAGCCGCTCTTCGGGTACTCGGCGGTGGTGTTCGCCGGCGCCGGAATCGGTTTTCTCGGCTTCGGTGTGTGGGCGCATCACATGTTCGCCTCGGGGATCACCCCGGTGGCGCAGGCGGCGTTCGGCCTGGCGACCATGACGATCGCCATCCCCACCGGGATCAAGATCTTCAACTGGATCGGGACGATGTGGGGCGGAAAACTCAGCTTTCCCACCCCGATGCTGTTCTCGATCGGCTTCGTCAGCCAGTTCGTGATCGGCGGCCTGTCGGGGGTCACCCACGCGGTGGTCCCCTCCGACTGGCAGCAGACCGACACCTATTACATCGTCGCCCACTTCCACTACGTGCTGTTCGGCGGGGCGATCTTCGGCATCTTCGCCGGTCTCTACTACTGGTTCCCCAAACTGACCGGTCGGATCCTGAACGAGCGACTCGGCAAGGCCCACTTCTGGATCCAGTTCGTCGGCTTCAACCTGACCTTTGCTCCGATGCACTGGTTGGGTCTCCAAGGCATGGTGCGGCGAACGTGGAAGTACCCGGCCGAGGCCAACTTCGGACCGTGGAATCTCGCCGCCACGATCGGCGCGTTCACCATCGCCTTCGCAGTACTGATCTTCATGTTCAACTGGGCCTGGTCGCGCCGGAAGGGGCAGGCCTCCGGCCTCGATCCGTGGGATGCGCGCACCATCGAGTGGACCATCCCCAACCCGACGCCCGAGTACAACTTCGCCGTGGCCCCGGTGGTGACCAGCCTCGACGACTTCTGGCACAAGAAGTACGACGAGGACGAGGAAGGGCGGGCCGTTCGCCGCGAGGGCGCCGACGCCTACGTGGCCGAGCTGGAACACGTGGGGCTCAACCCGCCGGCGCCGATCCACCTCCCCAACCCGTCCTACTTCCCGTTCCTGATGGCCGCCGGTCTCCCGCTCATCGCCTACGGAGTCATCTGGCACACCGAACTGTGGGGCAAGCTGCTGATCGGCCTGGGTGCGATCGTGGCGATCGCCGGGCTGCTCGGGTGGGGAATGGAGCCGCTGGAGGAGCCGCACGACCCCCACCACGACGCAGACGATGACGGCGGCGGTGCAGACCAACTCACTCCGGTGGAGGTCTGATGGCAGATCTCGCCCATGACGTCGTGACCACCGAACACCACGACGAGCACGAATCCACCGGCATCGACAATCGCAAGCTGGGCATGTGGGTGTTCCTCAGCTCCGAGTTCTTGTTCTTCGGGGCGCTGATCTCCAACTACCTCCTGTACGGCGGCACCGACTACCCGGCCGGCGTCGAACCCCGCCAGATCTACGACATCCCCTTCACATCGTTCAGCTCATTCGTGCTGTTGATGAGCTCGCTGACCATGGTGCTGGCCCACGACGCATTGGCCCGCGACGACCAGGAGTCCACCCGGACGTGGCTCTTCGCCACCGGAGCACTGGGGTCGGTCTTCCTGGGTGGCCAGGTGTTCGAGTTCTTCGAGTTCATCTCCGCCGAGGCGATGACCCTGACCACCAACCCGGCCGCATCGTCGTTCTATCTCCTGACGGGGTTCCACGGTGTGCATGTGGCCATCGGCGTGCTGATGCTGTTCTCGCTGCTGGGTGTGAGCCTTCGGCAGGGGCGGCTTTCGGAGCGTCAGGGCCTCAACCTGGAACTGGTGGGCTTGTACTGGCACTTCGTGGACATCATCTGGATCGTGATCTTCACCCTCGTCTACCTCTTGAGTGCAGCATGAGCGATACCGCCGAACACCACGGACCGGCGCATCCGTCGCCCCGACAGTACGTCCAGATCGCCATCATCCTGGCGGTGATCACCGCGATCGAGGTGGCGCTCTTCTACATAAACGAGAGCGTCGACATGGGCGGGTGGGATGCACCGCTGCTGGTGGTCCTCTCCTTCATGAAGTTCCTGATCGTGATCGGGTGGTACATGCACCTGCGGTTCGAGCAGTCGACGTTGTCGCGGTTCTTCACCGGCGGGTTCGTGCTGGCGATGTTCCTGTATGCCGTGGTTCTCGGTTCCTTCGGGTTCGTGGCATTCTCGAGCTGACCCGGCCAGAAAGACCCTATCCGGGATGCGCCAGCCTGATCAGCCAGCCGGATCAGCCAGCCGGGTTGACCCGGGGTGAGTGAGGAGCAATGAACCGGTTCCCGCCTTTCGAACCCCATTTCGATGTGCTGTTCATCGTGGCGTTCATGCTGGTCGGCTACCACTACCTCGACCGCAGGACCCGGCGCATCGTCGCGCCGGGTGCCGCAGCCGCATCCCCCGGCCAGCTCCTCGCCTGGCATGCGGGAACCGCCATCCTGTTCATCTCGGCGTGGTGGCCGATGCACGATCTCGCCGAGCAGACGCTGTTCTCGGCGCACATGGTCGAGCATCTCCTGATCGGCTACGTCGTACCGCCGCTCCTGCTGGTGGGAACTCCTCGGTGGCTGGCCGACTGGACGCTGGGGCGTGCCGCCCCCGTGCTTCGATACTTCGTCTCACCGGTCGTCGGATTCTTCGCCTTCAACATCGCCATCGTCGCCATCCACTGGCCGCTGGCCATCGAGCTGCAAAACCGGTACGGCTGGCTCCACGTCGGGGCGCACGCCCTCATGTTGCTGGCCGGCATGTCGATGTGGATGTCGGTCTTCAGCCCCACCCCCGCCCTGCCCCGTCTCCGTCCGCCCATGCGGATGATGTTGTTGTTTCTGAACACGTTGGTCCCCACCGTCCCGGCCTCCTTCCTCACCTTCAGCAGTGAGCCGCTCTATCCCTCCTACGGCGACGCGGCCTCGGCGTGGGGTCTGAGCGCCGTCGCCGATCAGACGATCGGCGGAGTGATCATGAAGCTCGGAGGTGGCTTCTACCTGCTGGCGATCATCGCCTGGATCTGGGTGCAGTGGACACGGCAGGAACGCGAATGGGATCAGCTCGAACGCGAGCTCGCCCACACCAGTTGACCGGCGGCCGGCTCCTCCTGATCCTCCTCTGTTGTGTGCTGATGGTGGGGTGTGGTCGAGAGCCGGAGGGGACCGTCGTCGGGTTGGTGACCGGTGTCGACGGCGATCTCGCCGGCGTCGACGGCTTCACGCTGCTGACCGACGATGGGGAGATCTCACTGACCGTCGGCGACTCCACGAGGTTCCTGTTTCCCCAACCCCACCTTCGGGAGCATCTGCGCAGCGGTGAGCCCGTCAGGGTCGAGTACGCCAGCGTCGACGGACTGCTCCACGCCCTCACCGTGGACGACGGCTGACGGGTTGGTCTCAGCAAGCCCCAGGTCGGTTCTCGTGGACGGTGGGAGCTTCCCCCTGACGGAGGGCCGCCCCTACTCGGCGACCTCTTCGGCGATGGCGGACTCCTCGGCTTCACCCTCACCGTGTCCCGGTTCGGGACCCAAGGCCAGGAGCAGCGAGAGGAGGATGATCAGAACGGCGGCGATACCGGCTACCCCGACGAACACGTCCGCCTTGCGGATCCGCATCTTCGGCTTCGACGCCGAGATCGCGGCGAAGGCGAGAATCGACCCGGCAGCGATCACGCCGGTCACCGGTGCGAACAGAGGGAAGGAGATGAACACGAAGGCCATCGACAGCACCAGCGCGAGGATGGCCACTGCCGCGACCACCGGGACTCCGAAGGCCGAGCCCAATCGGCGGCTCACCGCCTGAACCTCCTCCCGATCCTCCTCGGCGACCGCCTCGGGAACGGCCGCGCCCTGAACGGCGGCTCCGACCAACCATCCTCCCCCGGCCCAGAGCAGCATGCTCCAGATCACTGCCGGGATGATGGGGATGTTGGAGACGCCTTCGGCGGTCTCGACCGGCGTTCCCAAACCGACGATCAGCGCACCGACCAGCGCGCCGACCACCAACCCCACGACACCTCCGACGATCGATGAGTAGACCGGTGCCGTTCGGAGACGCATTCCCCTGCTCAGATAGGCGGGGATGCCCCGCGCCACTCCGGCGACGATGACGCCGATGGCAATGGAGGCCAGGATGGCACCCAAGACGACCCGGCCGGTCATGGCCTCGATTCCGGCGGACCGCGCCGACTCCTCGCCGAAGAACGTGGCCCTGGAAAGGAAGAACTGCGCCGAGAACACCCATGCCATGAGGGCGAGTACGGCTCCGGTCACCGCGCCGGACCGCCCGGCGAGGGTCAGCCGGCGCCCGATGGGCTCCGGCTCGGCGGCCGGCTCGGGTTCCTCGACCACCACCACCGCTCCCGGGGGGGCCTCGGCCATCCCGGCCGGTGACTGTTCGGCCGTCTCCACGCTCGATGTCGAGGCCTCGGCAGCCGGCGTCGGCTCAGAGGTCTCGGTCTCATCCGTCGCGGCGGACGACTCACCTGCTGCGGGGACGGGATCCGCCGGCGCCGCACCGCCCGATGGAGTGCCAGCTGGAGCGGCAGCACCCCCCGCCCATGCCGCGAGGACCGCCCCGGTGTCGGTGCCCGACGCATCAGCGCGGGCGGCGGCGGAGCGCTGGAGGATGTCCTCCGGGACGTTGAGCTTTTCGGCAGCCGCGGCGAGGTCACTCATCGGCGTCGGAGGATAGCGGTTCGACACCGGGGACATCCGTCGACCCGGTTCCGGCCCCCGGCTCGGGCGCATCGCCGCGGTGGCGGCGGGCGGCGCGCCGTTCCGCCCGCCGGACGACGAAGATCGCCAAGAGCGCGGGGATGGCGAACCAGGCGATGTCGTCGATACCCGAGCCGTGACCCAGGACCCAACTTGCCGCCAGGACCAAATCGCTGGTCATGCCGAGAGGATGGCGAGCCCCAGCCCGGTCAGAAACACCATCAAGACCAGCATGGCGTACTGCGAGCGGACCGCCCTTGGACCCTCGAAGTCGGCCAGGGCTCGATCGTGGGCCAGCACCACCCCGGCGACGTGTCCGCCGACGATGACGGCCACCTGGACGTACCACACCCACGCCGACCCGTTCTGGATGAGCGAGAAGTCGATGTCGCGGTCAGCCGTCCCGAAGAGGTCCCAGCCCATCCCGAATGGATCCGACATCGTCGACCACAACAGCTGACCCTCGAAGAGCACCAACGTGAAGTAGTGCGCGAAGGCATACGCGAAGGCGATGGGGATCAGCGAATGCGCGAACCGGCGTGCGACCCACCGTCCGCCCCCACGACCTCCGAACCGGGCCGCCGCCGTGCAGGCCAACAGATAGGCGCCGTAGATGAGGGCTACCACGACCACCAACCCCGCGGTCCGTGCGACGACCAGCGCCGCGGAGCCTTCGATGCCCAACGCCTCGACGAGCCGGCGAACTGGAGTCTCGAAGATCGTGGTCCACCAATCGGTGCCACCGGCACCATCGAAGGTGACGGTTCCGATCATGGCAACCACGAAGGCAACCATTCCCCGTTGTTCGGGAAGGCTCGGGAGCCGCCGCAGCCACCCGAACCATCCGGTGGCTCCATCGTCGTCCACGCCGATCGGGCCCATGGCCCCGAAGTACCGGTTGTACACGTAGAAGCCGTCGGCATCGTCGGCCCGAGCACCGCGAGCCGCCGCCACCATCAGATAGATCGTGTACAGCGCGGCCATCACGCCGAGCGCTCGCGGCTGGTCGAACGGAGACACCACCTCCTGCCACACGAAGAGCATCAGAACGACGGTGGCGGCGGTCAACGAGCCGTGCGGGCGATCGTGGTTGGAGCCGACACCGAAGCCGGGCCGGATCCACCGCCACGGATCGGCCCATCGATAGAGGTCTCCGACAAGGCCCGATGCGAAGGGGAGCACGAGCCAGAACCAAACGAAGACCAGCACCGGGGCGGGATTCCGCGCACTCGACTGCACTCCGATCATTCCGGCCACGACCACCACCAGAAGCCCCGCCAAGCCCAGCACCGCCAACACCTGACCCACCGGTCGCAGCCAGCCGGCGGTCATCGGTCGTGGGGCGGGGAGTGCCTGCAGCCGAGGTTCGGGCCACAGCACCGCCAACCCTGCAAACGTGATCACCAGGACCACTCCAGCTCCGACCACGAAGAACTGAAGCGGAATGTCCAGATCCTGACGGCCGCCGATGCCGTGTGCCGCCGCCGGTGCGGCCAACCCGATGAGCAGAACCAGACCTGTGGCGCCAATGGCGCTCCGAGTCGGCCTCACCCACCGACCTCCAACGAAACCAGTTCGAGACCGGCCGACTCGAGTTCGATCTCGTGGACCCCGGGGACATCGGCCACGAACTCGAGGGTGGCCGTACCGCCCGCCTCGACATCGGCGTAGAGGTCGTAGGTATGGACGTGGATCTCATCGGCGACATCGGACGTGACCCGCAGTGTCACTGCCTCGCCGAGCGGAACGGCCACCTCTCCACCGCCGGTGACGGCACCCTCCGCCACCGCCACGTCGATGGTCACGCCCGGGATGGTGGTGGTCGTCGCCACCGTCGTCGTGGTGGTGGCCTGGGTCGTGGTGGTCGTGGCGATCGCACCGGTGCTCGTCGTGCTCTCGGGAACCTCCACGGTCGGCGGTAGCGGAACGGTCACCTCGGCCGGATCACCGGCTTCGGCACAAGCGGCCAACCCGACTGCGAGAACGATCAAGAGTGGCTTCATCCCCATGAGCAGGAAGCCTATCGCCGGAATCCGGAAACACGGTGGTCCGGGTACAGCACGCCGATGGGATGCGGGACATCACTCGATCGGATCGGCGGATAGGCTGACCCGTCATGCGATGGTTGATCCGGACGCTCGAAGGGCTGGCGGTCATCGTCGTGGTGATCCTCATCGCCGTGGGAGTGCTGATCTGGCGAGCTTTTCCCGATGTCCAGGGCGAGACCGTGATTGCCGGACTCGACGCCCCAGCCCAGGTGATACGGGACATCGACGGTGTCCCCCACATCACCGCCGAGACCTCGCACGACCTGTTTCTCACCCAGGGCTATGTCCACGCCCAAGACCGTTTCTGGCAGATGGACTTCTGGCGGCATGTCAGCGGCGGCCGCTTGTCCGAGTTGTTCGGTGCGAGTCAGGTCGACGCCGACAGCTTTCTCCGGACGCTCGGATTCCACCGGATCGCCGCCCAGGAATACGAAGCGGCCGACGACGAGCTCCGCGGGATCCTCGACGCCTATGCGGAAGGCGTGAACGCCTACCTGGATGAGCGGAGCGGCGTCCGGCTGTCGTTCGAGTATCTGGTCGTGGGGATCCAGAACCCCGGATATGAACCGGACCCCTGGACTCCGGTCGATACGCTCGCCTGGGCGAAGGTCATGGCGTGGGACCTACGGGCGTCCTTGGACGCAGAGATCGAACGTTCGGTGTTGAGCCAGACCATTCCCCTCGAACAGGTCGAGAAGCTCTACCCCCCCTACCCGGATGACCATCCGGTGATCGTGCGTGAGGACGTCTCGGGTGGCGGCGTCGACCCGACCGCTCTGCTCGAACCCGCCACCACGACGCTGCTGCTCGCCGACGTGCAGCACGGCATCGAAGCCGTCGACGACGTCACCGGTGGTGCCTTCGACGGCATCGGCTCCAACAACTGGGTGTTGAGCGGGTCCAAGACCGCCAGCGGTCGACCGCTGCTCGCCAACGATCCCCACCTCGGCATCCAGATGCCATCGATCTGGTACGAGGTCGATCTTCGCTGTGCATCGGTGAGCCCGGCATGTCCGTACGCGGTCACCGGCTTTTCGTTCGCGGGTGTGCCGGGAGTCGTGCTGGGTCACAACGCCCGAATCGCGTGGGGTGTGACCAACCAGGCGCCCGACTCGCTCGATCTCTTCGTCGAGCGCATCGATCCAACCGACCCGAACCGCTACGAGGTGAACGGGACGTTCCGCGACATGGAGGTCCGCACCGAGACGATCGAAGTGGCTGGATCCGACCCCGTCGAGCTCGAGATCCGCAGTACCCGGCACGGTCCCGTCATCTCCGGGCTCTACGGGGATCTCGATGGCTTGGAGCCCGGAGGGGTGGTCGACGTTCCCTCGCCGTACGCCATCGCCATGCGGTGGACCGCCCTCGAACCCGCCAGGACTTTCGAGGCATTCCTCGACCTCAACCGAGCCTCGGACTGGGACGAGTTCCGTCGTGCCCTCTCCAAGTTCGACATCGCCGGTCAAAACTTCGTCTACGCCGACGTCGACGGCCACATCGGATATCAGTCCACCGGCCGGGTGCCGGTCCGGGCATCTGGCAACGGCCGGTACCCGGTCCCCGGGTGGACCGACGATCACGAATGGGTCGGCTTCATCGACTACGAAGACATGCCGCGCGAGTTCGATCCCGAGCGGGGCTTCATCGCCACGGCCAACCAGCCGGTGGTCGATGCGGCCGATCCCCGGTTCATCGGGATCGACCATGCGTACGGGTTCCGGGCGGAACGCATCGAGAACCTCATCGAACCGCTCACCGAGGCCGACGTCGCCGTGATGCAGTCGATCCAGACCGACACCTACGACGGTTCCGCCGAGACGCTGGTCCCCGCGCTGCTGGCCATCGAGTCCGAGTTGCCGGAGGTGGCGATCGTCCAAGGGGTCCTCGGCCCATGGATGGAGGCGGTCGAGCCGTACCTCATGGACGCCGACTCGGCCGGTGCCGCAACGTACGCCGCGGTGTGGAGACAGGTGCTCGCAACCGCATTCGACGAGCTCCCCGAGGACTTCCCGGCCGACGGAAACGGTCGATACTTCGAAACCGTCCGCCGCCTGCTGGACGTACCCGACGACCCCTGGTGGGACGAGGTCAACTCGCCCGATCGGGTCGAGCGCCGTGACGACGTCCTGATCCATGCCATGCAGGCGGCCTACTCCGAACTCGTCGACCTGCTGGGCGACGACCCGTCGGCGTGGCGATGGGGCGACCTCCACACCGCCTCCTTCGAGAATCAAACCCTCGGTCAGTCGGGCATCGCCCCGATCGAGGCGCTGTTCAACCGCACAGCACCACCGGAGGTGGGTGGAGGATCGGCGATCGTCAACGCCATCGGATGGTTGGCATCGGAGGGTTATGCCGTGCACGCCGTGCCCTCGATGCGCATGGTCATCGACTTGGACGACCTGTCGAAGTCGGTATCGGTCCATACGACCGGCCAATCGGGGCACATCTTCTCCCGGCACTACTTCGACCAAAACGATCTGTGGATCGAGGGGCGTGCCCATCCCATGCGCTGGACCCAAGGACAGATCGACACCGACACACGCAACGTCCTCCTCCTCAAACCCGAGTAGCGGCCGCGACCGCATCGGGAAGTCTCTGCCAGGTTGCGGGTCGCGACCGGCCTCACCCGCCGGCCGGCGAGGGGGCATCCATCCGCAGATAGTCGGTCACGTTCAGCATGGCCGGGGGTCGCTGAACCTGGTCGCCGAGGACGCTCCACGCCTCGTCCTCGGAGATCAGGCGGGGTTCTACCAACTCCACGACCCCACCGTCGCTGCGCAGCCGGGCCGTCCCCGCCGCCAAGACATTCTGGACCCAGTCGGACCGCGGTCCGTAGACCAGGATGAAGACGTACCCGCCTTCGACGGGATGCGCGTCGAGCGGGGTCTCGTACTCCCGCCCCGACGTCCTGCCGGTGTGGATGAGCACCGGCCGAACTCCTTTGCGGATCTCCCTCGGGTTGAAGACGCGTTTGTTGACATGACCCCACCATCGTGGCATTGGCATCTCAGCCCTCCCGGATCGCGATGACGGTCTTGCCCCGGGCGTGGCCCGCTCCCTGGTTCCGAACCGCATCGGGCACCCCGGCGAGGGGATAGGTGCGGTCGATGACCGGAACGATGTCGCCGGCGTCGGCCATCTCGGCCAGCGTCACCAGGTCGGCCGGCCTGGCCTTGGCGATCACGAGACGCATCTTGCGACTCGACCCGATCGATCGGATCGCCATCCACGCCGCCCGGGCCAGCAACCGACTCATTCTCTTCGGTCCGCCGACCGCCACGTAGACGCCCCCGGGTGCCATCGCCCGCCGGCAGTCGGCCACCGAGCGATCCCCGACACAATCGAGGATGAGGTCGTACGGGCCGCTCCGCGTGAAGTCCGCATCCGTGTAGTCGATCACGTCGTCGGCGCCGATCGAACGGACCATCTCCAGATTGCGGGTACTGCAGACTGCGGTGACCACGGCACCCATCGCCTTGGCGATCTGGACGGCGAACGTTCCCACCCCGCCCGAGGCGCCGTTGACGAGCACCGCATGGCCGCGATGGATTCCACCGATGTCTCGGAGGCCTTGGAGAGCAGTGAGGCCGGCCACCGGCATCGTGGCGGCCTGGGCGAAGTCGAGGCGGGATGGCTTCGGAACGACGGCATCGGCGGGCACGGCCGCGTACTCGGCATACGCGGCCCTCACTTCGCCATAGACGGCATCTCCGACCTCGAACTCGGTGACCCCGCCTCCCAGCTCGTCGACGATCCCGGCGAGATCGATTCCGGGAATCGGGTGTTTGGGTCGAGTCAATCCCCGTTCCAACCGGACCGGGAAGGGGGTCCCGGTGATCGAATGCCAATCGGCCGGGTTCATCGACGATGCGTGGACCCGGACCCGGACCTCACCGACGCCGGGAGCAGGTCGGTCGACCTCCGAGAGCGACAGTACGCCGGCGTCGCCGTAGCTCGACTGGGTGATCGCCTGCATCATGACCGGAGTCGGTGTGACCTGCGTCGGTGGATCCGAGCCGATTCGGTCCGGAGTGGTTCGATCTGCAGCCGTCATGGTGGTCCTTCCCGCGGAGTCGTACATACGGTGTAAGTATGATGGCTGCGACGCTACCGTATACGGTGTAAGTTCGTCAAGGCCGGATAGCGCTCTGTCTCCGTACACTCACCTCGATACCGAACGGGTCAACCGATGACGGCACCGAATCCACAGTCCCCCGAGCGGCGAACACCCCTCAGTCGGGAACGGGTCGTGGCGGCGGCGATCGACTACGCCGACACGCACGGACTCGACGCGTTGAGCATGCGCAAGCTGGGGTCGGAGCTGGGTGTCGAAGCGATGTCGCTGTACAACCACGTCGCCAACAAAGACGACCTCTTCAACGCCGTGGTCGACGCCATTATCGAGGAGATCGACACCGAGATCGTCGGCGACACGTGGGACACCCAATTGCGCAACCTGATCATGTCGGCCCGATCCGTGATGATGCGGCACAAATGGGCACCCGAGGTCATCGAGTCACGCACCGTCATCAGCCCCACCCTGATGCGGTACTACCACACGTTGCTCGAGGTCATGCGGGGCGGGGGGTTCTCCTACGATCTCGTGCACCACGCCATGCACGCCCTGGGGAGCCGGGCGCTGGGATTCAGCCAGGAGTTGTTCGAGCCGGACAGCGCCGACGACATCGACGAGGCCGAGGCCGCCGCCAATGAGATGCTGGCCGCCATGGCCGAAGAGCTGCCGCTCTTTCTCGAGATGATGGGCGAGATCGCCCACGACCATCCCGACGACACCATCGGATGGTGCGACGACCAGACCGAATTCCGCTTCGCCCTCGACCTCATCCTGGAGGGCCTGGAGCGTCGCAGGGTCGCCGAGACCGAAAGGGAGGTCAGCGGACCCTCCATATATGAGTCGGGCCGTGCTCCGGCGGTCAGCTCTCCAGACCCAGGGCGGCGCGAGCTGCGGCGACGTCGGTCGTAGCCAGCACCATTTCACCGCTGCGGCCGAAGTACGAGACCAGCACCGCGATGCCGGCTTCCGACATCACTTCCGCCACTCCCGCCGGTCCACCTTCGCGGTCGGCCGGAACCACCACACACTCCCGATCGTCGGCCACGACCCCTCCGTGCTCTTCGACGACCGTCTTGATCGCCGTCACCTGATCGGGAGACACGGCGATGTGCGCAACCCTGCCGCCGAGCCGCGGGAAGAGGCAGGCCGCCTCGATCTCGATTCCCGCTGATGCGGCCGCCGACAGCATCGCCGCCGGCCGGCCGACCACGTCGTCCATCAGAATCGTCAGGTCTCTCATCTCAATCGCTCCATCGCTCGCTCGTCGGGTTTCATGTCGTTCCAGGTCTGGGTGACCCAGTCGTGAACCGGGTCGTTGCAGATCATCCACCGGCGCTCCGGGTCGGGGCCGGCCATCACGTTCAGGTAGTACATGTCGTATCCGGGGGCGGCCACACACGGACCGTGATAGCCGCGGGGCACCAAGAACACGTCGCGGTCCCGGACGGTCACCGTCGCATCGATCGCACCATCCGCCGTGTACGTTCGATGGAGCCCGAAGCCGCCGTCGCCGGCGATCTGGAAGTAATAGATCTCCTCGATCGGCACCTCGGACTCGCTCCACTCGTCGTGCTTGTGGGGCGGATACGAAGACCAGTTCCCTGCCGGTGTGATCACCTCCACCACGATCAGCCGCTGCGGCCCCACCACATCGGCCGACAGCAGGCCATTGATCACCCGGCTGGCCTGGCCGGCGCCTCGTACGCTCCGTGGGATCGCTTCGGCAGGCACCAGCCGAGGCTCTCGCGGCTCGTCGGCGACCGCGGAGGCCACCGCCAGCCTTCCGCCACTCGGGCAGACCACCTTGGCCTCGGTGTCGACCGGTACATATGCCACGTCGGGTACCCCCGCGAACACCGACGCCCGTCCCCTGAGCCGGCCCGTCCGACCGGCCCACACCACCTCGAATCCGGTATCGAGCGGGACGAGGGCGGACTCCTCCGACGGCAGGTGGAGCACCTTCTCCTCGCCCGGCTCGAAACGCAGGATCTGGAGGCCGGCGTACGTCCATCCGGCCTGCTCGGGCGTGATCGCCAGCTGTGCGGCCTGCGTCGAGAGGGATCCGGCGGGGTGGAAGAGATCAACCATCTTCGCCTCGATGCACGATCGCCGCCGCCTCGTCCACCCAGCGCTCGACCTGGTCGCCGGCCGGGTAGAGAAGACTCCGTCCGGCCGTCAACCCTCTGACGTTGGGGATCTCCATGGCCCGTCGCCAGCGCGTCAACAGCCGATCGCCCTGGGAACCGGGGTCTCCGCCGAGCAGCAGCGAAGGCAGCGTCGTCGCAGCCATCATCTGGTCGAGGTCTTCGACGGTCGGCAGCTTCAGCCAGGTGTACACACTGGGCGATCCCAGGGCCGACCCGATGACCACCGCCTCGACGACCCGATCGATGTCAGTGACGATGCGGACCCTGCCGTCCGCATCGCGCTCCGCGGGAAGCGGCTCCAGCATCGCCACCAGCCGCCGATCGGCGAGCTCATCGATGGCTCGAGCGCACGCCTCGATCGTGCGATTGGTTCCGGCGTCCGACAGATCCAGCCGGAGCAGCATCTTGCCGCCATCGAGTCCCAGCCGGTCCAAGGCCTCGGCCCGATAGCCCGTGAACCGATCGTCCAACTCCCAAGCGGAACCACTGAGTCCACTGCGGTTCATCGAGCCAAAGACCAGCTTGCCGTCGAGTTCATCGAGGATGAGCAGGTCCTCGACCACGTCTGGGGTGGCGAGAATCCCGTCCACTCCAGGGCGCCGGAGGGCCCGGATGCACCGCTCCAGAGCCTGGCGGCGATCTGCCATCGCATTCGGGCGCGAACCGACGCCCACGATCCGGCGGGCAGGGTGGTCGAAAGCGACGATGAGCACGTTGCCATCGCCGGCGGTCACCGCTCGTCGAGGACGCCGCTCGGCCTTCTCGAACAACACCTCGGGGCGCTCGGCTCGCAGCCGAAGCAGCTCCTCGAAGCGCGCATCGTCCAGAATGCTCATCGATGCGCCACCTCACCGTCCTCTGCGCCGTGCTGATCGCAGGATGCGGCTCGGGCGCGCCGCCCTCGCTCCGTTTCGCAGAAGACACCCCCCCGGATCTGTCGACGCTCGCCGACGAGACGTTCTCCGAAATCGCCGATGCATTCCCGAGCAGACACGGGTGCCTCGACGGCATCGAGCTGGCGGGGGTGTGGGAGATGGACGATCGGGCCTCGTATGAACCCGACCGTCGACGCTTGAACGTTCGCATCCCGGCCACCGCCCCCCAACTCGAGATGTCGATCGTGCACGAAGTCGCCCACCATCTCGAGTTCGCGTGCCCGGCGCAGGCCGACGTGCGGCCGTCCTTCCTCGAAGCCCAGGGCTTCGAGGAGGGACACCCGTGGTTCGACGGTGACACCTGGTCCGACACACCGTCGGAGCATTGGGCTTCGGCGGTGGTGCTGCACGTGCTGGAGCGAATCGATGAGCACGCAGGCATCACCGTGACACCCACCGCCCGCACGACCGTGCGCGAATGGGCAACCGGTCCGTGAGGTCACTCGGTGGATGCCTCCCGCCGCAGCATCTCCGCCGCCTCCGACAGGTCGCCGGATTCGTCATCGCGTGACGCCGACTCCAACTCGTGCGACAACGCCTCGAGGTCGGCGCCCCCGGCCATCATCTGGACGAGCTGTTCCAACGGGATGTCCTCCTTGGCGAAGTCACCGTAGATCTGGCCTCGCCGAAGGATCACGAAGTGGTCCCCGACCGGGTAGGCGTGGTGCGGGTTGTGGGTGATGAAGATCACCCCGATCCCCCGCTGCTTGGCCTGAAGGATGTACTTCAGAACCACGCCCGCCTGCTTGACGCCCAACGCCGCCGTCGGCTCGTCGAGGATCAGCACCTTGGCGCCGAAGTACACGGCCCGGGCGATGGCGACCGATTGCCGCTCTCCTCCGGACAGTGTGCCCACGGGCTGGTCGGGATCCCGGATGTCGATTCCCATCTTGCCCATCTCTTCGCGGGTCACCTGTTTGGCCTGTTCCACGTCGAATCGCTTGAAGGGCCAGAAACCCACCGTCGGTTCGGAGCCGAGGAAGAAGTTCCGCCAGATCGACATCAGCGGGATCATCGCCAGGTCCTGGTAGACCGTGGCGATGCCCACGTCGAGCGCGTCCCGGGGGCTGTCGAACTCGACCTGCTCACCCTCGAAGCTGTAGGTGCCCTCGCTGGGTTTGTGAACCCCGGCGAGGGTCTTGATGAGCGTCGACTTCCCGGCGCCGTTGTCGCCGAGAAGACACGTCACTTCGCCCGGACGCACGAACATCGACACGTCTTGGAGTGCAATCACGCTCCCGAAGTACTTGGAAACGTTCTGGATCTCGAGGATGGGGGCGGTTGTCGTCATGGCGCTCACCGTTTCTGGGCCTGCTGGCGGATGTAATTGTTGAAGACCACGGCCACGACGAGGATCGCTCCGACGAAGACCTTGAACCAGTCGCCGTCGACTCCGGTCACGATGATTCCCTGCTGCACCATCGCAAAGATCAGCGCACCCAGGGCGGCGCCGACGACCGATCCGTATCCACCGGTCAGCAGCACTCCGCCGACCACGGCGGCGATGATGGCGTTGAACTCCTGGAGTTCGCCTCGCAGGGAGTCGGCGGTGGTGACCTGGGTCACCTGGATCAGCGCCACCATGAAGGCCGCGAATGCCGTCGTCATGAACAGTGCGATCTTGAGGCGATTCACCGGCACCCCGACGTTGCGGGAAGCGTTGTTGTCACCGCCGACTCCGAAGATCCAGTTGCCGATGCGGGTCCGGGTGAGGACCCAGGTCGCCACGGCGGTGATTCCGAGCCACCACAGAATGGCGATGTCGAACCGCGCTCCGAAGATCTGGACCTTCTGCCCGATGACCGCCTCGAGGAACCCGTAGCCGGGGATGGTGTCGAACTCGCCGAGTTGGGTCCGGTTCGTCAACGTCCGGGGGATGGCGGTGGCCAACCCTCGGAAGATGAAGAGACCGCCGAGCGTGATGATGAAGGAGGGCAGCTTGGTCCCGACGACGAGAACGCCATTCAGGAATCCGGCTCCCACCGTCACCAGGAGGGCGACGAGGATGGCCGGGAACAGCGGCCAGGCCAGGCCGTTGGCACTCGACGACGAGACCAACAGCATGATGGCCATGCCCCCGAAACCGACCACCGAGCCGACGGACAGATCGAACTCACCGGCGATCATCAGGAGAGCGACCGCCACGGCCAGGATCCCCAGCGGAGCGGCGCGATTGAGAATCGAGGCGGTGGTCGCCCAACTCACGAAGTTGTTGTCGCTTGCGACGATTGCGAAGAAGACCCACACCCCCACCGCGGCGACCAGTGCCCCGAACTCGGGGCGGGTCAGGAGCCGGGCCAGGGGGCCCTGCGTTCGTATTCGCTCATCGGATGCGGCCGGCGTCTCGGCCTGTGTGGTGGTCACATGCTCCTCCTCTCGTGGTGGGATGGGTGGCGGGGGCAGCTGCCCCGGCCACCCATCCCGTCAGGTCACCGCAGTCCTTGCTCGGAGTACTGGATGACGTCTCCGGCGGTCTCCGCCGTCACGACCTGTGGACCGGTGAGCACCACCCGGTCGACCGAACCCAACGGGAGCGCCCCGGTGTCGAGGAACTTGGTCAGGAACACGATCGGCAGATACCCCTGGAGGTACTGCGCCTGGTCGATGGCAAAGAGCATCTCACCATCGCCGATCGCCGTGAGCACCTCGGGCCCCAGGTCGAACGTGGCGAGCTGCACCTCGGCGCCCGACTCCTGGACAGCAGCCAGCGTCGGAAGCGCACCGGTCGGGCCCAGCGCCAGAACTCCGTCGACATCGGCGTTCGCCTGGAGGGCGCCGGCCACTGCCGCTTGCGTTCCGGCCGGATCGGCCAGATCGACCGGGATGACCTCGACGGAACCGCCCAGCCCTTCGGCGAAGCCGTTGCAGCGGTCGTCGAGAGCGGTGTTCCCGACCTCCTGGTTGATGCACAGCGCCGTCGCCACACCGGCCTCCGCCATCCGCTGACCGGCGATCAGGCCGGCCTCGAACTCGGTCTGGCCGACGTGTACGAGGACACCGAGATCGGCGAAGTCATCCGAACCGGAGTTCATCGAGATCACCGGGATCCCCTGGTCCACGGCCGCCTGGATCGAATCGCTCAGGGCCGCAGCATCCGGAATCGTCACGACCAGCCCATCGGGCTGCGATGCGACGGCGGCATCGATGATCTGGCTCATCTCCACCATGTCGAAGGTGCCGGGTGCCTGATACTCGACCGTGACACCCATGTCGTCGGCGGCCCCTTGCACCCCGTTGGCGGCCACCGACCAGAACGGATCAGAGGACTGTCCATGCGACACCACGACGAAGCGGTAGTCCCGCTGCGCCACTGCATCCGTGGGCTCCGATTCCCCTTCTGTCGGCTCGGACTCGGCGGCGGTGTCGCCGCTCTCGCCTTCCGTCGCCGGCGCCTCGGACGCGTCCGTGCCGCCTTCCTCCGCCGCCGTTCCGCCGCTGTCGACCGATGTGCATGCCGCGAGTACCAGCGCCAAGACCGCCAACAGCGACAGCCATGTCTTCCTTCTCATCCTGCTCTCCTCCTCATCTCAGCCAACGCCCTGCGTCGGGCCTTGCTCGGTGACCACGTGGCCACCGTCCTCTCGCGGTGCACCCACCTGGGTGGCGAGCGCCCGCAAGAATTCCATGCTCTGTCTGGCCGCCTCGACGGGTCCGGTACCCGGTCGGGGATCCCGTTCGAGGGCCGTGTCTTGTTCGAGGACGTACCAGCCCGAAAACCCGGTGGCTTCCAGCGATCTGACCACCGCGGCAATATCCGCTCCACCCATTCCCAGCGGCAGGAACATGCCGTCGATCACCGCCTGGCGGAAGCGAATGTCTCCCCGCCGAACCCGGCGGGCCACCTCGAGGTCGAGATCTTTGAGGTGGACGTGGTGGATCCGTCCAGCCGCCCGCTCCACCAACCCGGCCATGTCCACGCCGGCCAGGGCCAGGTGCCCGGTATCCAGACAGAACCCCACGTCGGATCGTTCGATGACGCGATCGACGTCTGATTGATCCTCGACCGCCATGCCCCAGTGCGGATGAAGAGCCAGACGGAGTCCGAGATGGTCGGCGATGCGGTCGATCCGGCCGAGATGGTCGAAGAACACCTCCCACTGCCGATCGGAGAGGCTGATCTGCTCGTCATATCCGGCCAGGTGCGAGTCGGCGCCCAGCACCACCACCTCGGCGCCGCCGGCGGCGAGGATCGAAGCGCCACGCTCGAAGAACTCGAGTTGGCCGTCGATGACGCCCGGGTCGTACAACACCGTCGGAACGAAGCCGCCGACGAGCTCCAGCCCATGACGGTCGAGCCGGCGCAACACCGCATCGCTGGTCGACCCGAGGTAGCCATCCGGTCCGAGCTCGGTGGCGACCAGTCCGACCTCGACCATCTCGGCCAGGACGCGATCCGGGTCCATCAGATGGCCCCAGCCGAGCGATCCGTCCACGCCCCAGGTGATGGGTGCGGCGGCCAACCGTTCGAGCATGCTCACCCCCCCGCCCTCCGCCCGAGGTCGACGGGAACCCCGGCGGAGAGGGAGCGCCGACAAGCCTCGGCGATCTCGAGAGCTGCCCGGGCGTCGTACACGGTGCACGGGCTCTCGATGCGCCCCACCGCCATCTGTAGGAAGGCATCCATCTCGGCGACGTAGCTGTCGCCGAACCGCTCCATCCATTCCCGATAGGGGTGGGTCGGTGGCGGCCGCCCCGGTTCCACGGAGCGGATCGGAGTCTGATCATCCAGACCCAGCGCCAGGCTGTCACCCGTCCCGAAGACCTCCATCCGCACGTCGTATCCGATCGGGTCGAGGCGCACCCCGCTCAGCGAGGCCAGCGCACCGGACTCCAGCCACAGTGTCACCGTCGACACCGAGGTGTCGTCGTACTTTCCATAGATCTCGGCGCCAACGACGCCGCCGGCAGCGTGCACCGCGACGACCTCTTGGCCGGATACGAATCTGAGAAGGTCGAAGTCGTGAATGAGCTGATCTTTGAACTGACCACCGGAGCCGGCGATGTACTCCTCGGGCGACGGCATATGGTCGTGATGCTGTCCGATGATCAGCAACAAGGTCCCGAGCGATCCACTCCGTACTGCATCCCTCGCGTTTCGGAAGCCGGAATCGAACCGGCGATTGAAGCCCATCATCACCGGGATACCGGCGCGCTCGACCGCGTCGATGGCGCGGTCCGTACCGGCGAGGTCGGCTGCGATCGGCTTCTCACAGAAGGCCGGCAGGCCGGCCTCGGCCGCCGCGAGGAGGAAGTCGACGTGGGTGTCGGTGCTGGAGGCGATCACCACCGCATCGGCTCCTTCGATCACCTCATCGGCCGACTCGGCGACCCGCGTCCCGACCGCCGACGCCAGCGCCCGGGCGCGAGCAGAGACCGGGTCGAACACGGTGAGATCGGCGACGGCGCCGTGCTCGGCGAGCGTGCGAGCATGGAGCTCACCGATCCGGCCCGCTCCGAACAACCCGACCTTCACACTCGCCTCCTCGCGTGCCCGGCACGCTCTCTCCGACGACGTCGTCGACTTCGGGTGGAACGTTCCATCCATCAGGGAGGTCAAGGAATGGAACGTTCCAAACACGGCGACGCTACCGCTGCCGAATGTCGGCTGTCAAGTGATTCCGGGCTGTTGTCGGGCGGTACCGCCGATGTGACCGCCGCCGGCGATCAAGCGCCATCGGAGTCGGGAGAAACCACGATGGAGGGCGGCGCCGACCACTCGGACTCGATCCGCACCCGGCGACCACGGTCGGATGACCGCACCGCCGCGTCGAGGACCCGCTGTACCTCTGCGCCGTCTCGGAGATCGGGGCGAACGATGGTGCCCGCCTGAATGGCCCGAACCCATCCCCTGGCCATGGCATCGGTCATCCGGAAGACGTCTCGATAGGTGTCGTGGACCGGGCCGCGACGAACTCCGCTCCACAGGCGATCAGGAATCGGGAGGACCAGCGACGGTCCCTCCCCGACCCGAGCTCCGGTGACCACCTGGGTATCCAGCCAATCGCAGAGATATCGAAGCGTGCCCTCGGAACCATGGACCTCGATCTCGTGGCGCTGATCCATGGCCGTACCTTCGTGGGCGATCGCCGACGCGAAGATCAACCCTTGTGCCCCGGATTCGAACTCCACGATGGCCGTCGACGTGTCGGCGGCCACCGGGTAGGGCACACCATCCGGATCCACGGGTGGATGCCTGCCCACCACATCGAGTCGGGCCGTGATGGCCGTGACGGCCCCGCCGAGTCGCAGCGCCAGATACACGAAGTGGGAGCCGATGTCCCCGAGCGCACCGGATGGGTTGTGTCGCTCGTCGAACTTCCACTGGTACCCGTCGGTGAGCCCGTAACCGGTGTGGTACCGCAGGCCGACATGGTGGAGTCGCCCGACGAAGCCGCTGTCCACCAGCTCTGTCAGCCAGCGAAAGCCCGGCATGTATGCGTACGTGAATGGCACCATCGTCCGAACTCCGGCCACGTCGGCGAGCCGTACGAGCTCGGCGGCCTGCTCGTAGCTCCCTGCCAATGGTTTCTCGCAGAGGACGTGCAACCCCCGCTCCAGGGCCATGTGGGTCGCCGGATAGTGGACGGGGTTGGCGGCTGCGACGATCACCCCGTCGAGATCTTCGGCATCGATCATGCGCCGCCAGTCGGTGTAGACGCCCGGGATCCCCCACGACCCGGCACGGACCGACGCCCGTTCCGGATTACGGCCGGCCAGCGCCACCACCCGGGCACCGTCGAGTGAGTCGAGAGCGGGCAGGTACATGGCATCGACCCACCAGCTCGTGCCGATCACTCCGATCCGGACTTCCCGCAACGCCATACCTCCTCGTCGACACTGCCTCGCGGCCCCGGGTGGTGAGCGTGGACGCTACTGCAGTCCGTTCGGTTGGAACGTTCCAAATATGACTCTATAGTACCCCGATCGACGGAGGTCCCCCGGATGTCCCGTGAGCTGCGAATCGGAGTCATCGGTTTCGGTTGGATGGGCCAAGCCCATTCGCGTTCGTACCGGATGCTCCCCTCGCGCTTCCCGGAGGCCGGTCTCCGCCCACGATTGGTGGCGGTGTGCGACTCGGTTCCTCAACGCCGGGACCAGGCCCTCGACTCGTTCGGATTCGACGAGGCACACGCCGACTGGCAGGCGTTGATCGACCGCGACGACCTGGACATCGTCGACATCACCGCTCCGAACGGAATGCACCGCCGGCTGGCAGAGGCCGCCGCCGGCGCCGGGCACAACGTCTTCTGCGAGAAGCCCGTCGGACTCACGCCAGACGACACAGCGGCGATCGCAGTCGCAGCCCGCCAAGCCGGCGTGATCACCGGCTGTGGGTACAACTACCGCTGGACACCCGTGGTGCAACTGGTCAAGTCCCTCATCGACGAAGGCCGGCTTGGGCTCCTCACCCAGTATCGGGGTCGATTCTTCTCGATGTATGGCCGTGATCGCCTCGGCGTGCTCAGCTGGCGGTTTCTCCAGGACGAAGCCGGCTACGGCGCTCTGCTCGATCTGATGTGCCACGCCGTCGACATGGCCCTCCACCTGGCCGGGCCGATCACCCGCCTCGTGGCCACCAAGGAGACGTTCATCAAGGAGCGACCATTGCCGCCGGCGGGCGAGGGCACGCACTACTCACGCGGCAGTCCGACCGACCCGACCGGCAAAGTCACCAACGAGGACTACGTGGCCGCCCTCGTCGAGTTCGCCAATGGGGCGCGAGGCACCCTGGCAGTGGATCGCAGCATCTTCGGGCCGCAGAGCGCCATGGCTTTCGAACTGCACGGCGACCGAGGAGCCGCCGCTTGGAATCACGAGACGCTGAACCAGCTCGACCTGTACCTGGCGGAGGAATCGCCTTTCGATGGATACACCCGGGTACTCGCCGGCGACACGCTGCCCCATCACGGCAGTTTCGTCCCCGGAGGGGGTAACTCCATCGGGTACGAGGATCTCAAGGCGATCGAGGCGCTGGAGTTCTGCCGGGCGGTCGCCGAGCAGCGGACCTACGAACCAGGCTTCGAGGCGGCCCTCCGGGTCGCCGAGGTGCTGGCCGCCATGATCGAGTCATTCGAATCGGAGACGTGGGTCGACGTGGGCCCACTCACCTGACCGGACCGTGCAAGGAACATCGGGGAAAGGGAAGCGATGGAGACCGTGAGACTGACCACCGCACAGGCGATCGTCCGCTGGGTGCTCGCCCAGAGGATCGATCTGGAGGACGAGGTCGCTCCCGTGTTCGCCGGGGTGTTCGGCATCTTCGGACACGGAAACGTGGTCGCCCTGGCGGAAGCGCTCGAGCCCGTCCAGGATCGTCTGCCGACGTGGCGCGGCCACAACGAGCAATCGATGGCCTTGGCCGGAATCGCCTACGCCAAGGCGGCTCGCCGGAGACGCATCATGGTCGCGACCTCCTCGGTCGGCCCCGGTTGCACCAACATGGTCACCGCGGCGGCCGTCGCTCATGCCAATCGCCTACCGCTGTTGTTGATCAGCGGAGACACCTTCCAGCATCGCCTGGTGGACCCGGTCCTCCAACAGGTCGAGCACTTCGGAGACCCGACGATCACCGTCTCGGACAGCTTCAAGCCGGTCACCCGGTACTGGGACCGGATCACCAGGCCCGAACAGCTTCTCCAGAGCCTGCCGCAGGCACTGGGGACGATGCTCGATCCGGCCGAGTGTGGGCCGGCCTACATCGGTCTCCCCCAGGACGTTGCCGCCGAGGCGTTCGACTTTCCGGCGAAGTTCTTCGAGGAGGTCGTCCACCGGATTCGCCGCCAGGCTCCCGACCGACGGGAATTGGCCGCGGCGGCCGAAGCGATTCGCCGCGCCCGGCGTCCCCTGATCATTGCCGGAGGCGGCGTGCACTACTCCGATGCCGCCGCCCACCTGGCCGAGTTCTCGGAGACGCATGGCATCCCGGTGGTCGAGACCGTGGCCGGCCGGGCGGTGCTCACCGCCGACCACCCGAACTATGCGGGACCGATCGGCGTGACCGGCAGCACATCGGCCAATCAGCTGGCCAACGACGCAGACGTGGTCATCGCCATCGGAACTCGGTTGCAGGACTTCACGACCGGGTCGTGGTCGGTGTTCGGCGATCCGAACTACACGCTGGTTTCGATCAATGTGGGACGCTTCGATGCCGGCAAACACCGGGCGGTCACCGTCGTCGGGGATGCGCGGGTCGCCCTGGACCTGCTGGCCGATGCCGTCCCCGACTACCGGGCACCGGTCGAGTGGAGTGAGCAGGCAGCGCATGGACGCCGCGACTGGTACGGCTATCTCGACGAGCTGTCCGAGCCCAACACCGAGGTGCCGACCTACGCCCAGGTCATCCGAGCCGTCAACGAAGAGGCCGACCCTCAGGACTACCAGGTCGCAGCCGCCGGCGGGCTCCCCGGGGAGATCAACATGGGGTGGCACTCGAAGTCGATCCGATCGGTGGACTGCGAGTACGGGTACTCGTGCATGGGATATGAGATCGCCGGCGCCTGGGGGGCGAAGATGGCGTTGCCCGACCGCGACGTCATTGCGTGGGTGGGGGACGGTTCCTACCTGATGATGAACTCCGACATCTACTCGACGGTGTTCAGCGGCCACAAGGTCATCTTCATCGTCTGCGACAACGGGGGATTCGCCGTCATCAACCGCCTCCAGGTGAACACCGGCGGCGAGGAGTTCAACAACCTGCTGCGGACCGCACGGCACCAGGAGCTGGTGAGAGTCGACTTCGCCAAGCACGCCGAGGCGATGGGTGCCCTCGCCGAAAAGGTGACGAGCATCGAGGAGTTCCGCGAGGCGTTTCGCCGCGCCAAACAGGCCGCTCGCAGCTCGGTGATCGTCATCGAAGTCGACGAGTACAGCTGGACCGAAGGCGGGGCATGGTGGGAAGTGGGAATCCCCGAGGTGTCGGACCGCGAGCAGGTCAGGGTGGCCCGAGCGCAACTCGAAGCCGAGAAGAAGCACCAGCGGATCGGGATTTGAATGCTCGATGTCGTCACGATCGGCCGGGTCTCGATGGATCTCTATGCGCGCGAGATCGGAGCCGACTTCGCCGATGTCCAGAGCTTCGACGCCATGGTCGGTGGGAGCCCCTCGAACATCGCCATCGGCGCCACCCGGCTCGGGGCCCGGGTGGCGCTGTTGACGGCGATTGGACCCGACGACATCGGGCGGTTCGTCCTGGCGAACCTTCAGGCAGAAGGGGTCGTGACCGACTTCATTCGAACCGTCGAAGGAACCAAGACGGGACTGGCCATCCTCGGTGTGCAGCCACCCGACCGTTTCCCGCTCACCTTCTATCGCGAGAACGCGGCGGACACCCACATCGACACCGATGACGTCGACGCGCTCCCCTGGGGCGAGATCGGAATCGTGGAGCTGTCCGGGACCGGGCTGTCTCGTGGAACCTGCCGGGCAGCCACGCTCTACGCGGCCGAGCGTGCCCAGCGAGACGGCGCCACGGCGGTGCTCGATCTCGACCTCCGTCCGGATCAGTGGTCGGATCGGCGCGCCTACGGGGTGGCCATCCGCTCGATCCTTCGAAATGTCGACGTTGCGATCGGCACCGAAGAGGAGTTCCATGCGGCCTTGGCATCGTCCAGCCCGGCGCTCGATGGAGAGGCCCTCGACGACGCCGGACGGCAAGCGGTCGACCGGCTGATCGACGAGTGGAGAGTCACCCAGCCCGACCTGGTGATCGTTCTCAAACGCGGGCCCCGCGGCGTCACCCTTCGTGACTCGAGCGGCAGCCGGGACATACCTGGTTTCCCGGTCGAGGTGGTGAACACGGTTGGAGCGGGGGACGCCTTCGCCTCGGGGTTCATCCACGGCATGCTCCAAGATTGGGACTGGGACCGATCCGCCCGGTACGCCAACGCCTGTGGGGCGATCGAAGTCACCCGGCACGGCTGCTCGGCTGCCATGCCGACCCCCGCCGAAGTCGACGAGTTCGTGGAGGCCCGAGGTGGCTTCTGAGCACCATCTCCGGCCCCGAGCGAAGACCATCCGTCACGAGGTCACGCCGAGCTCGGCAGGGTGGAGTTGGCTGAGCTTCGCCGTCATCGATCTCGCCGAAGGCGAGACGCACGTCCATCGCGGCGACGATCGGGAGATGGCATTGGTCCCACTGGCCGGCGCCGGGCGGGTGACGGCGGGCCCGATCGAAGCCGGCCTCGACCGCTCCTCCGTCTTCGCCCAGATGCCAACGGTGCTGTACGCGGCACCCGGAACGGACATTCGCATCACCGCCACCGCCCGCTTCGAGTTCGCCCTGGGCGGCGCACCGGCCGAAGGGCGCTATCCCACCCGGCTCGTCGAGCCGGCGACGATGCGATCGGAGGTGCGAGGAGGAGGCGCCGCCATCCGACAGGTCAACCACGTCTTGGCCCATCCGATCGAGGCGGAGCGGCTCATCCTCTTCGAGGTGTACGTGCCCCGTGGGGGCTGGTCGGGCTGGCCACCACACTGTCACGATGGGTATGCCGGGTCGCCGTACCTGGAAGAGACCTACTACTTCCGGCTCGACCCGGACGACGGGTGGGCGATCCACCGGAACTATCGCCTCGATGAGCCGTTCGACGAGACCTTCGCGGTGAACGACGGCGACCTCGTGCTCGTCACGAGAGGATTCCACTCCTCTGCCGCCGCTCCCGGCCACAACATGTGGTTTCTCAACTACCTGGCCGGTGAGCTGGTCGGGGACGACCGCAAGACCGCCCCATACTTCCAGCCCGAGTATGCCTGGATCGACGGTCGGTGGGACGACGGGGCCTGGACGTTGCCGATCGTCGAGCCATGACACGGGTCGGCGTCCCGGCGGCGATCGCCGACCCCGCCGGGATCATTCGGGCGCTGGCGCTCGATCATCGCGACTCGCTGCGCGCACTCCTCGGCCCCGACCAGGCGGATGCCGACCCGATTCGGCGATGGAAGGCGGACCTCGTCCGGACCGCCTCCGGCCGGGCCAGTGCCGTCATGCTCGACCCCGAGTTCGGAATGCACCGAGTCGTGCTGTCCAACCTGGAGGAAGGCCTGGGCGTGATCGCCGCCCGCGAAGCGCAGGGATACCTCGCGGACGACTCGGTCACCCATACCACCCTGCTGGAGGGCTGGTCGAGCGGACGGGCCGCCACCCTCGGAGCCCATGCCATGAAGTTCCTGGCGTTGTGGGACGGCGCCGAGAACCTCGCCCAGTCCGAGACGATCCAGCGCGCGATCGAAGAAGCGCATGCTGCTCGGATGCCGATCCTCCTCGAACCGCTCCCACGACGGCTACCACCGTCTGGTCCGTGGGTGATCGACTGGGTGGAGGTCCACGGCAGCGCCGGAGCCGACCTTCTGAAGCTTCCCCATCCCGGCTCGGCCGACGGGTGTTCGGAGATCACGAAGCGAGTAGGGGTTCCATGGGTGATCCTGTCGGCCGGCGCAGACTTCGACACCTTCGTCCACCAGACGGAGGATGCGGTTTCGGCGGGTGCCTCCGGCTACATCGCCGGACGTTCGATCTGGCGTGAAGCGGCGACCCTGGTGGCCGACGAGCGACAACGGGCCATCGACCGATTCGTCATCCCGAGGCTGGACCGTCTCTCCCAGATCGTGCCGTGATCGAGGTTGCATACGCCGCCGGAGCCCGGTTGGGCGAGTGCCCACTCTGGGACCCCCGTCGGGCGGTGCTGCACTGGGTGGACATCAACGGACGAGCCGTCCACACCTTCGACCCCGCCGCCGGTGATGATCGTCAGGTGGACCTCGACACGCGACCGGGGTCGATCGCCCTCACCGACCGACCGGAGATGCTGCTGGTCGCCGCCGAGCACGCGCTGTGGATGCTCGATGTCGAACATGGCACCATCGAGCCCTGGATCGACCTCGAACCGGCGGGAACGGCCAACCGTCTGAACGACGGACGCCTCGATCCGGCCGGCCGCTTCTGGGTCGGCAGCATGCACGCCGACGTGGCGGGCCGCCATCGAACGGGAAGCCTGCACCGGGTCGAACCCGACGGCACGCACGAAGCCGTGCGATCGAACGTCGGCGTCTCGAATACGCTCGCCTTCTCGCCGGACGGGTCCCGCATGTACTGGTCGGACACGTTCGACGACCTCGTGTGGGTCCACGACTTCGATGCGAGGACCGGGAGGGCCACGGCCCCTCGTCCCTTCGTCGACTTCACCTCTCTGCCCGGTCACCCCGACGGTGCCTGCGTCGACGAGGACGGAGCATTGTGGGTCGCAGCCGTCCACGGGGGCGCCGTCATCAGGGTCGCCCCCGACGGCCAGGTCGACCGCATCCTCCCGGTTCCCGTCAGCGCACCCACGATGCCGGCGTTCGGAGGGTCGGACCTCGCCACCATGTACCTCACCTCGATCGGATCGGCAGAATCCGCATCGGCCCAGGGTACGAAAGACATCGATGGTGCACTGCTTGCGCTCGACGCCGGGGTGGCCGGTCTCCCGGAGCCGGTGTTTCCAACCGGAGCGGCGCTGCGATGAGTCGTCACGTCGTCTGGTTCGAGCGCCCGATCATCGAGCAGGCTGCCATCCAGGTGGCCACCACCGTCGAGGTGCGAGGCAACGGCCATCCCGACCCGTTGCATGGCCTCGGCGAGTCCTGCGGAGCGCTGGTCGGCGCCACCACCTTCGATGCGACGATCATGTCCGGTGCACCGTTCCTGCGCGTCATTGCCCGCACCGGCATCGGCGTGGATCGGGTGGATGTGGAAGAGGCGACGCGTCGCGGCATCGTCGTCTGCAACGCCCCCGATGCTCCGAGCACCGCCACTGCCGAACACACCATCGCGCTGATCCTCGCCGTCGGAAAGCGGATCCCGATGAGCCAGGATCGGCTGGCGTCGGGCGAACCGGACCTCTATGCGCGCCACACATCGTTCGAGTTCGACGGAGCGACACTGGGGCTGGTCGGCTTTGGGCGGATCGGGCGTGAGGTGGCGAAGCGCGCCGACGCCCTCGGGATGCACGTCCTGGTCTTCGACCCATATCTCGACCATCTCCCCCCCGGGGTCACCGCGGTTGCCACGCTCCATGACCTGCTTCGTTCGGCCGACGTCGTCAGCCTTCACCTCCCGCTCACCCCAAACACCTCCGGGATGATCGGTCGTCGCGAGTTCGAAGTCATGCGCCCCGGTGCCATCCTGATCAACGCCGCACGGGGCGGTCTCGTCGACCACGACGCACTGCTCGACGCGCTGAATTCGGGACAGTTGTTCGGTACCGGCCTCGATGTGACCGAGCCCGAGCCTCTGCCACCCCACCACCGTCTCCTGTCCCATCCCCACGCCGTCGTGACCCCGCATGTCGCATCGGCCACGACCCGCACCCGTCGCCTGCTCTTCGAGACCGCCTTCCAACAGGTGATCGAAGTTCTCCGTGGAGATCGCCCCGGCCACGCGGTGAATCCATCGGTGTTCGACCGGCCCCAAGCGACCTGCCGGCACGAGGCTTCACCATGAAAGACGCGGCAGCAGAACCCCGCGTCGCCGTCCTCACCGGTGGGGCGTCGCTCATCGGCGGGGCGATCGCCGAGCGATGGGTGGAAGCAGGTGGCCGGATCGTCGTCGGCGACTCGGATGAGGCACCGACCACCGCCCTGGACGAGCGGTTGGGGGAGGCCGGTCAGGCCCATGTCGGCGATGTCTGCAGGGACGAGTTCCTTCAGCGACTGGTCGGCATCGCGCGGGACGATTTCGGCAGCCTCGATGTGGTGGTGAGCGCTCAGGCCGTGTTCACGGATGACGGATATGCCTCGGATCGAGCACTCTGGCATCGGGCGTTCGACGTCAACGTCGTGTCGGCGGCGCGCCTGACCGACATCGCCGCCCCGCACCTCGGTCCGGGGTCGGCGGTGACCTATGTCGCGTCGATCAGTGGCCGCGTCTCTCAACCTGCCCGCATGGTGTACAACACCACGAAGGCGGCGTTGCTCATGCTCGCCAAGACCGGCTCCCAACAACTCGCGCCGGGTGGCGTCCGAGTGAACACGGTGTCGCCGGGGTGGACCTGGAGCCGGAATATCGAGCGGCGGTACGGCGACCGGGTTCGGGCCGATGCGTTCGCTGCCGAGTTCCAGCCGCTCGGCCGGATGGCCGACCCGGAGGAGGTGGCAGAGGCGGTTGTCTTCTTGTCGTCGCCGGCTGCCGGATTCATCACCGGTGCCGACCTCGTCGTCGATGGTGGCTACAGCGCGCTCGGACCCGAAGCGCTCGGCCAAACACACCGAAATCACCCGACCACCTGAACCACCTCGGCTCGGCCCTGCCGGCCAACGAGTGGAACGTTCCAACCCGCTGGGTACCATGTTGCCCCACCATGCGCCGCTCCGCCCCGACCATTCTCGATGTCGCTCGATTGGCCGGCGTGTCGAAGTCCCTGGTGTCACTGGTGATGCGCGACTCCCCGCATGTCTCCGACGACAAGCGCGCCGCCGTCCTCGATGCTGCCCGGGAACTCGGCTATCGCCCCAACGCCGTGGCCCGGAGCCTGGTCCGCCAGCGCACCCATCTCATCGGTGTGCTGGTCAGCGACTTCGGCAATCCCTTCTTCTCGGAGATGCTCGAAGGGGTGGAGGAAGCGGCGGTGCTCGCCGGATACCGTGCCCTGTTCAACACCGGAAGCCGCAATCCGGACCGCGAATCGATCGCCCTCGAGACGCTGCTCCAGCTCCGGACAGACGGCATCGTGCTCGCATCGCCCCGTTTCGACGACGACCGACTCGCAGAGATACCCAGATCCGTTCCGGCCGTGATGGTGGGCAAGGACACTCCCGCCACCGGCGTCGACGTGGTCATGAACGACGACCGACTCGGCGCCGAGTTGGTGGTCGACCACCTGGCCGAACTCGGCCACCGCCACATCGCCCATCTGCACGCGGTACCCGGCGCCGGGGCCGGCGCTCGGCGGGAAGGCTTCGTCGAAGCGATGACCGCTCGCGGTATGGAGCCACTGCTCGTCGACGGTGGTTTCACCGAACGCGCCGGGGTCGAGGGGGCCCGGCAACTCCTGGCGATGGAACGGTTACCCACCGCCATCTTCGCCGCCAACGACGTCGCGGCGGTCGGGGTCATGCGGGCGCTCGAGGCCGCCAACGTTCGCATCCCCGAAGACATTTCACTGGTCGGCTATGACAATGTCGATTTCGCCGGCTTCGCTCACATCGGCCTGACGACGGTCGATCAGCCTCGCCGAGAGATCGGCACCATCGCCGTCGAGTTGCTGGTGGAGCGGATCGACGGCGACCGATCCAGACGCCGCCGCGTCACCGTCGAGCCGGAGCTGATCATTCGCGGCACTTCCGGACCCCCCAGGACCGGCGGCCGATCGGCCTAACCAGGTCGATGTCCATCCAGGAAGCGACGAACGAACCGTCCGGCGTCGAACGGCTCCGGATCGAGGAGATGGGCCATGACGGCCCGGGCCGCCAGTGGCCCCATGAATGCCCGTAGGGCGTCGTCGACCGGGTCCTCGACCAACGAGCCCCCTCGCTGGTGATGGGCGATGATGGCACCCAAGGCTTCCACCACGGGTGCCTGAATCGCTCCCACCAGGTCCCGCAACTCCGGCTCACCCGTCATCTCCGGAAGCACCCGAGCGACGATGGACGGGTTGGCATCGATGAAGGCCACATACCCCGTGGCGATGGCGGTGAGATCGGCCACGAGATCCTCGGTCGGCTCGGGAACCGCCCCGACGAACGGCGCCACCCACCGGCCGATCGCCTTCCGCAGCAGTTCAGCCTTGGTTCCGAACTTTCGGAACAGGGTGACTTCGTTGACTCCGGCCCGCAGGGCGATCGACCGCGTGGTGGCGCCGCGATAACCCGATTCCGTCAGTTCCTCGACGGCGGCGGTCAACAAACGTTCCTCGGCGGATGCCATCCATGGCACGCTACCCGGGTTTTGAAGACACGCAAGTAACTGCTTGCGTAAGCGGTCACTTGCACCTAAGGTGCCCGCGAAAGGAGCTACCGATGCACCGGCTCGCAATCATCATCGTGGCGCACGCCAAGCGGATCCTGGCGATCACGGCCGCGCTGAGTCTCGTGGCGGTCGTGATGCTCTTTCGCATCGAGTTCAACGCCGATGTCGGTGCGTTCGTGCTGGAAGGGAACGAGACCGGCCAGGCATTCGCGAGGTTGCAGGAGGAGTACGACGCGGGCGACCCGGTCACCATCGTGGCGTCGACCACCGACGGTTCAACGTTTCGGGAACCGCAGAACCTGGCCCTCCTGGGCGAGCTGCTCGTCGCTCTCGACGAGGTCGAAGGCACCGATGCGGTCGCGTCGATCCTCCCCGACATCCATCCTCTCACCGGGCTCCCGATCACCCCCGAGGATCTCGCCCGCATCCCGAAACCGGCCGTCGACCAGCTGATCGACCAGAGCCCGGTTGCAGACCTCTTTCTCTCCGAGGACGCCACCGCCACGATGGCTTTCGTGTCGGCTCGGGAAGACCAGGTCGGTGTGGCCCGCCGGCTGAAGGAGGTCACGCCGCCACCGGAGTTGGAGATCACGCTGGCCGGGAATCCCGTCGTCTTCGCCGAGGTTCTGGACGCGCTCTCGCTGTTCCTGCTCGCCGTCCCGCCGCTGGTGATCGTGCTGATGCTGACGGTCTTCTATCTCAACATCGGGGATCGTCGTCTGAGCGCCCTGGCAGTCTTTCCGGCGATCATCGGTTCATTGTGGACCTTTGGGCTCGTGGCCGCGACCGGCCGGGCCATCGACGTCATCACGGTGATCGTTCCCATCTTCGTCATCGTCATGGGTTCGGCCGACGGCCTGCATTTCATCACCCATTTCCAGGAGAAGTCGGCAGAGACCCAGGAGCCGGTCGAACTGGTCCGTTCGGCACTCCGACATGTCGGCGTGCCCATGATTCTCACGACCGTCAGCACGGCCGCCGGCTTCCTCTCACTGATGTTCACTGGGGTGCAGCCCATCGAAGAACTCGGGATGTTCGCCGCAGCGGGAATCACCCTGGCGGGAATCGTCTCGCTGTTCTCACTCCCGGCGCTGCTCAGCCGGCTCCCGATCACCCCCGCCCACCGCACCGCAGTGCTCGGCCCTCGGGTGGTGCGCGGGCTCCAGCGCGCCATCTCGAGCCGTGGGCCGGCGATCGCCCTCATCATCGGCATCGCAGCATTCGTGGCGCTCTTCCTGCCCCGTCTGGATGTGAACCCGGATCAACTCTTCTTCTTCAAAGACGATGACCCGGTTCGCCAAGCGTTTCAGACGACCGAGGACTTGTTCGGTGGCGCGACGCCCCTCTTCGGCGAGTTCGCCTTCGATGCTCGCACCGACGACTTGGACGCGGTGGCCGAGGTCAGTCGCCGGCTCGAGGCGCTGCCCGGCGTCCGCCGGGTCTTCTCGGTCGCCGATCTCGCATCCAGCCTGCCACCCGAGCAACTACAGACGGTCCTCGAAGGGGAGCGGCCGCTTCCCTTCGGCGACATGGTCGGTGACGACGGGCTCCGGTTCATGCTCTTCCCATCCGACTTCAGCACCGCCGACCTTCGCAACTGGCTCGAGTTCGCCGAGGACGAAGCCCAGATTCGAGTGCTCACGGGCATGCCGGTCGTCTGGGATGAGATCGCCCGGCTGGTGATCCGCTCGCAGGTGGTCTCGCTGATCGCCGCGTTCGCACTGGTCACGATCATGCTCTCGTTCGCCTACCGAAGAGTCCGGGAGACGATCATCTCGCTCGTGCCGATCCTGTTGACCGTGCTGACATTGCTGGCGTTCTTGGCCGTTTCCGGCATCCAACTGAACCTCCTCACCGCCGTCCTGTCGAGCATCGTGATCGGCGTCGGCATCGACTACTCCATCCACTTCATCGCGGGCCTGGACCTCGAGCGGCAACACGGGCCGGGGTATGCGTTCCGGGCCGTTCGCTCGGTCGGTCGACCGATCGTCGCCAACGCATTGGGCATCGCCGTGGCGCTGACCGCTCTGTGGCTGTCGCCCCTGGCGATTCACGGACAGGTCTCGGTGATCATGTGGGTCTCGATGCTCACCGGCGCCGCCACCGCGCTCCTCGTCATTCCGGCACTGCTCCCGCGCGACGCGATCTCGGGGACGCCGTAACCTCACGGGATGCGTCCACCGGCAAACCCAAGTTGAGTACCCGCAGCGCCGAGTCGCGCGACGGCGGTGTCGGACTGATCCGCTTCCGACGGCTGCTCGAGCAGTTCCGCCAGAGCCTCTTCTACCTGCCGGCTCTGTTCGTGCTCGGTTCGGTGGTGGCCGCCACCGTGCTCGTCGGGATCGACGAGCGGATCGACCGCGGGCTCCTGCCGGACTTCTTCGCCACCACCGTCGACAACGCCAGGTCGATACTCGCCACCGTCGCCGGCGGGACGATCGGTGCGGCCTCAGTGGTGTTCTCCCTCACACTGGTGGCCGTCCAGCTCGCGTCGAGCCAGTTCTCGCCCCGCGTCCTCCGCGGCTTTCTCGGCGACCGCTTCCAGCAACTCGTCATGGGCGTCGTGGTCGGGACTTTCACCTACTCGCTCCTCGTGCTGCGCGTCGTCCGCGCCCCCCTCGACCCGGCCGCAGCAGGAGCTCCGTTCCTCCCTCAAGTCTCGGTGCTCGTGGCCGTGATCATGGCCGTCGCCTCGCTCCTCGCCGTACTCGCCTCCATCGATCACACTGCCAAACGGCTGCGGGTCGGCTCCGTCCTCGACCGGATCGCCTCTGAGACGATGACACTCATCGACAAGCGATACCCCGAACCGGAGCAGGGCACCGACGAACCAACACCGGACGATGACCAGGACACCACCGACGACGAAGAGTCGGGAACCACCGAAGAGAAGCCTCCACGACAGGTGGAGATTCCCCCCGACGCGCTCGCCGTCCAAATGCCCGCGTCGGGATGGGTGACCCAGGTCTCCTTCCAGGCGATCGCCGAGGCGGTGCCGACCAGCACGATCGTGCACATGAACACTTCGATCGGCGCATACACGCTCCCCACGGTGCCGATCGCCCACATCTGGCCGATCGACGAAGACGCCGCCAACGGCGTCACCAGAGGAATCCGCGATGCCATCGAGGTGAGCAAGACCCGAACCATGCAACAAGACGTCGGTTTCGGGATCGTTCAACTCGTCGACATCGCCCTCCGGGCTCTGTCTCCCGGCGTCAACGACCCGAACACGGCGATCGAGGCCCTCGGCCGGATCGGAACCGTGGTCGGCTTGCTCTTGCAGCGACCGATGAACCCTCGCCGTCTCGAGACCGAGACCTGCCTCGTCATCCGAGACCAGGAACCGTCGCACCTGGATTATGTGCGAGCGGCTTTCGACCCCATCCTCCGCTACGCCCGTCAGGAACCGGAGGTGCTGGTCTCGATGGCCGACATCCTCGGCCGGCTGCTGGCGAGCCACCCGACGCTCGGCCGGGAACCGCAGGAAGCCATCCACCAGGCACTGGAGACGATGCGATCCGACCTCTCGCTCATGGAAGTCGATCGCGATCGGGATCGGGTGTGCGCCGCCCTGGACCGGGCGCAACCGCGCCATGCCGAGGCCGGCTGAAACGTCTCAGAGCGTGGCGCGTTCCATATCCGGAACCGCCAGCCGCGCAATCCGCTTCGAGAAGTAGTAGATGCGTTTCAGATTGGCGATCACATCCACCTCGAAGCGGTAGTTCTCGACGCGATTCGGCTCATCGGCTACCAAACGCTCTGCCTGGTGAAGCGAGGCCGCGTGCTCCAGTGAGTTGATCTCGCTCTTCATCGCCGACACTTTCCGGGCGGCGGGTTCGTTCTTCTGAGTGAGCGCCATCATCGACAGGTTGAACGCCTCCTCCACCGCACCCTCGAACTCATTGATCACGCGGCGGGTGGCATCGCTCACCACCAGATTCTTGTCCAGGCGTTGGAACCCGAGCGTCACCAGATTCGTCTCGATGATGTCACCGATGGCCTCGAGGTCGTTCGTCGCCTCCATCAGCGACACCAGCTCCTCGGTCTCGGCCTCCCCCAGCCGGGTCTTCGAGATGTCTCCCAGATAGGAGATGATGTGTCCGTGCAGGACGTCAACCTCGTCGTCCATTGCCTCGACATCACTGAGGTCGCTCCGGTTTCCGTCGATCGCGGCGGGGAGGATGGCGGACAGCATCGCCTGGATCCGGTCGGCCATCCGCAACATCTCCAGCCGGGCGCGGTCGAGGGCGAGCGACGGGGTTCGGAGTAGTTCGGCATCGAGGTACTTGGCCCGGATGGCCACCTCGGCCGCCTCCTCCCGGTCGGGCAACATCCGCTCGATCAGGTGGGCGAACTGGGTCGTGAAGCCGATGAAGATGAGGCCGTTGGCGATGTTGAACACCGTGTGGGCGTTGGCGATCTGACGGGGGGTGTCGCCCCCGATTCCGGCGACGAGCGATGCGAGCCATCCGATGAAGAACACCCAGAGCAACACACCGATGACGTTGAACACCGTGTGGGCCAGCGCGGCGCGCTGTGCCTCCCGCGGCTTGCCGATGGCAGCCAGGGCAGCGGTGACCGACGTCCCGATGTTGGCGCCGAGGACCAGCGCGATACCCGCCTCCAGCGTGATGAGACCTTGGCTGGCCAGCACGATCACCACCCCGGTGGTCGCCGAGGACGATTGCACGAGCGCGGTGAAGGCCGCCGCCGCCAAGATGCCCACGATCGGGTTGGCCATCGCGGCCATCGCATCGATGAACGGCTGATAGGAACGGAGTGGACGCATGGCATCACCCATCACGCCCATTCCGAAGAACACCAGTCCGAGGCCCATCACCAGTGCGCCCCAGGTTCGCCGGGACTCGTTCTTCGAGAAGAACGTGATGCCGAAGCCAACCGCCACCAGCATCAACGCGTACTTCGTGACGCTGAACGCGATGATCTGAGCGGTGACGGTGGTGCCGATGTTGGCGCCCAAGATGATGCCGATCGACTGTGCGAGCGTCATCAGTCCCGAGCTGATGAACCCGACGACGAGCACGGTCGTGACGGACGAGGACTGAATGATCGCGGTCACTCCCGCCCCGGTGAGCATCGCAACGAAGCGGTTCTTGGTGAGCGCGCCCAGCACCGAGCGCATCTTCGAACCGGCGACCAGGCGGAGCGACTCCGTCAGACGATCGAGCCCGAGCAGGAAGAGCGCCAACCCGCCCAGGAGTGAGGTCGAAAGCACGAACAGGTCGAGATCACCCGACTCGGGAGCCGACTCGGTGGCCAGGGTGACCAACCAACTTCCATCGAACGCCATAGACCCTCACCTTCCGGATCGCCGGCGTCCGAAACCGGTGATGTCGCTTAGGAGTGGGCGTCGATCATAGGTGAAGGAATGATGACCGTGTCGTGAACTGCCCGGAAACGCCGCTCCGAGCCGTGGGGCGGCTACCCGGGCAGGTCCAACGCCCGCACCAGGAAGGCCGCCATCTGCCCCCGCGTCACCGCATCATCAGGACAGAACCGATCATTCACCGGCGGATTACACCCCAACGTGATCCCCGCCCCCGCCAACGCCTCGATATCCCCCTCGAACACCGACCCATCATCATCCGAGAACCGACCCGCCACCCCGGCCGGCAACCCCAACGCCCGCACCAGAAACGCCGACATCTGCCCCCGCGTCACCGCATCATCAGGACAGAACCGATCATTCACCGGCGGATTACACCCCAACGTGATCCCCGCCCCCGCCAACGCCTCGATATCCCCCTCGAACACCGACCCATCATCATCCGAGAACCGACCCGCCACCCCGGCCGGCAACCCCAACGCCCGCACCAGAAACGCCGACATCTGCCCCCGCGTCACCGCATCATCAGGACAGAACCGATCATTCACCGGCGGATTACACCCCAACGTGATCCCCGCCCCCGCCAACGCCTCGATATCCCCCTCGAACACCGACCCATCATCATCCGAGAACCGACCCGCCACCCCGGCCGGCGGGTCGACCGTGACCTGGGCGCCGGCCGTGGGCCGGGTCAACGGGTAGCGACCACCGTCATGGACGGTGTAGGTGAACTCGTCGACACCGGAGAAGGCCGGATCCGCCCGGTAGACGGCCCGGCCGGTCGACGAATCGACCTCCACCGTGCCGTGGGCCGGCCCCTCCACGAGCTCGAACACCGGAGCGGGCGGATCGCCAAAGGCGGTGGCGAGGAGTTGGACCTCGACCGGCGTGTCGGCGACGGTGCGAGCTTCGACGTTGACAGGTGTGTGCCCCGGCACGACCACGGGCTCGGGGTGGAACGCAACCCCGTTGTTCGATTCGTCGGATTCTTGGATCTGGTCGGCGACGTCGGCGCCGGATGCGAGCCGATACAAGCCCGGGGCGACCTCGGAGATGTCCACCCACTGCAAGGTGATGTGGGAACCGTAGATGTCAGACCACCCGGCCGACGTCCCCATGACGACGTGGGTCGAGTCCGGTTCCCCGGAGTCGCACCAGTTGACGACCGCGGCGGTGTAGAACGCCGACTCGGGCCCCTGATCACCGATCCGGTTGATGTCGTACAGGCAGAACCCGACCTTCGACCCGACGGTGACCTGCTCGTTCATCGCTTCGTCCCACAGCGAGTACTCCATGGCGTTCTCGAGATGCCAGTGGTTGTGACCGTCGTCGTTCTCGAACACGATCCTCACCTTGGGACCCTTGACGAACGTGTCGGCATCGGTGAGGAGCCACTGGTAGACCGAATCCGCCTGCGGGTTGCCTTCGATCCTGATCGGCCCCTGCCCGATGTTGGACACATAGCCGTCGAACTTCACGACGAGCCGCATCTCGCCGCCGAGCAGCATCTCCTCCGGCTCCTCGATCCTCGCCACCCGCTCGGTGCCGACCGGGTCGTTGTCGTACTCGCCCCAGTCGGCGACCAGGTCGGGAGCCAGAATGGCCGCCGCCCGAACTCGGGGCGCGAGCAACGCCAGCACGGTCACACCGGCGAGGAAGACCGCCAGCGCAACGGCGAATCGCCACCGGCGCTCGCCAACTCCTCGATGGAACATCGGTGTGCCTCCCTGACCGCCCTGCCCGGACTCCTTCAGCGTATCCCACTCGGCGGCCACTACCACCGTGGCGGACCAGGCGGCGCCGCGCCCGTCGTGCGGTGGGAGCCGGCCGGTTGGGCCGGTGGATTTGACCCGTACCATTGGCCGACGAGGTCGACGTGCACGAGGAATTGGAGCAGAACGTGAGCGAGCGCATCGAACGTGACTCGATGGGCGAGGTTCGGGTACCCGCCGACGCCCTCTACGGGGCATCGACACAGCGAGCCAAGGACAACTTCCCGATCTCGGGGATCGGGTTCTCTCGACGATTCATCTGGGCGTTGGGGCTCATCAAAGGCTCGGCGGCCACGACGTCGGCGGCCATGGGGAACCTGGATCGCGAGACGGCAGACGCGATCCGGGCCGCGGCGGACGAAGTGATGAAGGGGGACCTCGACGGGCACTTCGTCTTGGACATCTTTCAGACGGGTTCCGGCACTTCCACGAACACCAACGCCAACGAGGTCATCGCCAACCGCGCCTCGGTGGCCCTCGGCGGTGAACTCGGCTCGAAGCGGGTCCATCCCAATGACCATGTGAACTTCGCCCAGTCTTCCAACGACGTCATCCCGACCGCCATCCACGTTGCGGCGGTCGCCGCCATCCGGGAGGACCTCGCCCCCGCACTGGAGGCGCTGTCCGCGGCACTCGCCGCCAAGGCAGACGAGTTCTCGGATGTCGTCAAGTCCGGCCGAACCCACCTGATGGACGCCACGCCGGTGACCCTCGGCCAGGAGTTTGCCGGGTATGCCAGCCAGATCTCCAAGGGCCGCGAGCGGGTCGAAGCCGTCCTCCCCGGGCTGGAGGAGCTGGCGCTCGGCGGAACCGCCACCGGGACCGGCATCAACGCGCCCCACGGATTCGCCTCCCAGACGATCGGCCTGATGGCGGAGCGGACCGGCTACCCGTTTCGGGAGGCCGACGATCACTTCGAGGCTCAAGCCGGCAAGGATGCCGTGGTGATGGCTTCGGGGGCATTGAAGACCGTTGCCGTCTCTCTCTTCAAGATCGCCAACGATCTCCGGTTCCTCGGCTCGGGCCCCACCTCGGGACTCGCCGAGATCCGCATCCCGGACCTGCAGCCGGGGAGTTCGATCATGCCCGGCAAGGTCAACCCGGTGATGTCGGAGATGGCCATGATGGTCGCCGCCCAGGTGGTGGGAAACGACACCACGATCACCTGGTCGGGTGCCAATGGGAACTTCGACTTGAACGTGATGATGCCGGTGATGGCGCATGCCGTCCTCGAATCGACCGAGCTGCTCGCCAACGCCTCGAACACGTTCCGGGAGCGATGCGTCGAGGGGATCGAGGCCAACGTCGAGCGGACCAGGGCCCTCGTGGAGCGCAACGCCATCATCGTTACCGCCCTCAACCCGCACATCGGCTACGACGCGGGAGCGAAGATCGCCAAGGAATCCGTTGCGACCGGACGCTCCGTCCGTGAACTGGTGTTGGAGCAGGGATTGATGCCGGCCGAGGAACTCGATGCGGTGCTCGACATCAAGAAGATGACGGAGGGCGGGGTCCTCTGAGCGAGCCAACCGACACGCTCACGGTCACGGCGCTTCTCGAGGCCGTGCGTCAGGCGGTCGCCAGCACCTATCCGGGACCGGTGTGGGTACATGGCGAGATCTCCGGGCTGCGTCGCACCAGCCGGGGGGCGATCTACTTCCGCCTGGTCGACTCCGATTCGAACCGGCACTCACTGACCGTTGGAGCACGGGGCCGCATCGCGATGCAGATGGACCGTCGACTGGAGGAGGCGTCGGTAGGACGGCTGCGGGACGGCATCCAGGTGCGGATCTCCGGGATCGTCGAGGTCGACGGCGACCGGTCCGGGATCCGGCTCTCGCTCTTGGACGTCGACCCCGCCTTCACCGCCGGTCGCATGGCGACCGACCGAGCCGAGGTGCTCCGCCGCCTCTCTGCCGACGGCACCCTCGGCCGGAATGCCGGTCGGCCGATCCCGCTCGTTCCCCTCCGGGTGGGGTTGGTGACCAGTCGGGGGTCGGCCGCGCATGCCGACTTCTGCAACCACCTCCGAGCCTCGAACCACCGGTTCCGGGTCACCACGGTCCATGCCTCCACCCAGGGGGACCACGCCGAGTCGACCATCGTCGCCGGGCTCGCCCTGCTGTCCACCCAGCCGGTGGATGTGATCGTGTTGACCCGGGGTGGCGGCTCCAAGCTGGACCTGGCGGCGTTCGATCGGGAGCGGGTGGCGCGCGCCATCGCCGACGCCCCGGTGCCGGTGATCACCGGTATCGGCCACGACATCGACCGAACCGTGGCCGACGAGGCAGCCTCCATCTCGGTCAAGACGCCGACGGCTGCTGCGGAATGGCTCACCGCGGCGGTCGGAGAGTTCTCCGATCGCGTCGCCCGGGCGCGCACCCACATCACCGACCAGGCACATGCCGCCCTCGATCGGGCCAGGCAGCGACTGGACACCGCCGCCTCGGTGACCGGCATCGCTCGCGGAGCGCTCGCCGGACACGAACAGCGTCTGTCCCACCTGCAGGCTGCGATCGCCGACTCGGCACGCCGATCGATTCACGATCAACATGCCACGCTCGAGGGGATCTCCAACCTCCTCGATGCCATCGGCGTGGACGCAACGTTGCAGCGAGGGTTTGCGGTGGTCACCGACGAGGCGGGCCGGGTGATCAGATCGGCGCGAGTGGTCCGTGGCGGCCAAACACTCCGCGTCCGCCTGGCGGACGGTACGTTCACCGTCGAGGTATCGACCTCGAACGACAGACAGCAGGACGGCCATGACCTCTGAGGAGACCCAGACAAACGACGTGCAGCAGACCTATCGGGCTGCACTGGACGAATTGCGCGCCATTCATGCTCGGCTCCGCGCAGACGACGTCGATGTGGACCGGTTGCTCGATGACGTCCAGCGAGCGGCCCAGTTGCTGGCGTTCTGCCGGGATCGGCTCACGTCGGTCGGGGAACGACTCGAAGAGGTGCTCGACACGTTCGAGTGACCTACAGTTCGCCGCATGGAGCAGCTCGACGTGGCCCGACTGGGTTGGATCACGCTCGCCGACATCGATGACCGGCAAGTGCGACTCGGCGACTTGTGGTCGGATCACCCGGCCGTGCTCCTGTTGCTCCGCCACTTTGGTTGACTGACCTGCCGTGAGCGAGTGACGCAGGTGCGTCGCCAGTATGACGAGTTCACCAAGAAGGGTGCCGACGTCACCGCCATCGGCACCGGTGGGCGCCGCATGGCCCGGGCATTCATCGAAGACGAGCAGGTGCCATTCCGCGTTCTGCTCGACCACGACGGCGCTGCCGCCCGGGTGATCGGCGCCGGAACGTTCTCGGCATCGACGGTCGCCAACTTCGCGGCCTGGAAATCGGCGGTGGGAGCCTTCACCAAGGGACACCGTCAGCACCAGACCGGCCCTCGGCCTTTCCAGCTTGGCGGAACGCTGATCATCGCTCCCGGTGACGAACTGCGCTACATCGACCTCGAGGAGTACGCGGGTGACCACGCCGACCTCGACGAAATGCTCGCCGTGCTGTGATCGATCCTGGCGGGCGGTAGCGTGGGTCGACCGCGACGCCGGCGAAGCCACGCCGCCGGCCGGAGGAAGATGACATGATTCTCGAACCCACCATCCACCTCGAAGGCTCGCTCGACGAAGCCCTCCCCCGGGTCAAGGAAGCCCTCTCGCATCAGGGATTCGGCACGCTGACGGAGATCGATGTCCGAGCCACGTTGCAGGAGAAGATCGGCAAGGAGATTGAGCCGTACGTGATCATCGGGGCGTGCAACCCCCACCTGGCCGCCCGTGCCCTCGACAGCGACCGGCGCATCGGTGCGCTGCTGCCATGCAACGTGGTCGTTCGGGCGGGAGACCAAGGGGTCGATGTGCAGGCGATGGATCCGGCGGTCATGTCGCGGTTGATCGACGATCCCGCCATCGAAGCCGTAGCCGCCGAGGCCGAAGCACTGCTGCGCGCCGCCCTCGGCTCGCTCAGCGACTGAGCGCCGGCTCCTCGCTCGCCGACAGAAAATCGATGATCCCGTCGGTGATGGGTTCGGGATGGCTGAGGGGAGCTTCGTGTCTCGCACCGACGACTTCGAGCACCTCGGCGTTGGGAAGCGCGGCCGCCAACTCGTACTGCCAGGCCGGTGGGACGAGCTGATCGCGCAGCGGGATCACCACCAGGCTCCGGTTCCGGACCGATCCGACCCACGAAGAGGAGTCGAACCGCAGGAGCGCCAGCGTGGCCCGAGCCCCGGCCTCGATGTCTCGAGTGTGGGTTTCGTCCCACAGCCATCGGGCGTGCGCCTCGTCGACTGCTCGCGTCGCCAGGAGGTACCCGGCGCGAAATTCGGGTGTCCCGATTCCGGTCAGCCGTTCCCAGCCCCTCAGCAGCAGCGAGCCCGCCCAGCGAAGCCACCGGCGTGCGGGCCGATGAGTCACGAACGTGCCGATCAGCACGAGCCGATCGACCAGGTTCGGATGGCGGTGTGCCAGCTCTTGGGCGATCGTGCCGCCCATCGAGTAGCCCACGACCGAGGTGCGATGCACACCGACCTGATGAAGCACCGCCGCCACGTCATCCGCCAGATCGGCGATCTCGTAGCTGTCGACCACTCGGGGCGAATGCCCATGGCCACGATGGTCGACGAGGTTGATCCGATAGGACTCGGCCAGCCGGGGTCCGATCTCGTACCACTCGGCGAGCGATGCACCGCCCAAACCGTGGATCAGCGTGATGTCGGGGGCGTCCTGCTTCCCGATCTGGCGCACCAGGAACTCCTGGTCGCCCACGAACACCAGCCGACCCGGCACTCGCCATGGGTGGGTCTGGGGAACGCTCCAGCGCGGAATCCACACCGACCCGAAGGCTCTGATCAGAAGCCACAGAACCAACAACCGTTTCATGTCTCACCCTTTCGTGCGAAGACGAACGCTTCGACCGGTTCCCCGCCGATCAGGTGCTCGGTGATGATCCGTTCCATCACGTCGACGGTCACCGACCGGTACCAGATGCCCTCGGGATAGACGACGGCAATCGGGCCCATCTCGCAGATGCGAAGGCAGTCCGCCTTGGTGCGGAGCACCGTCCCGGTTCCGGGATCGTCTGGTACGGCCTCAGCCGCCGGCCCTGACTGCCACCTCGGTGGGGCCGAGGTGAGCTCGAGCTCCTTCAGCCGTCGCTTCAGATAGGTCCACACCGCGTGGGTTTCGGCGACCGGGGCACACTTCGGTGTGGTCTGGTCGGCGCACAGAAAGATGTGCCGATCCGCCACCGGGATCGACAACGCACCGGCGATCACCGCGAGCCGTTGCTGGGGATCCATCAACCGATTCTCCCAGCCCGTTCCACACATTGTGCAATCCGACACGAGTCGGTGTCGATCCTGCACACTGTGCCAACCCCGTCGACCACAACTGGTTCCTGCACACCGTGCAGGAACCAGTCCCCGCAGTCCTGCACACTGTGCACGACGCGACGCCGCACGGTCGATCGTGCACAGTGTGCACGTCGGGTGCGATCCTGCACAGTGTGCGGAATGGTGCGAGAACCGTTGGATCCTGCACACTGTGCAGGATCCGACCGGGGCGGTCAGCGGAGGTGGATCAGGCCGGTGCCCTCCACGAACCGGCCGATGGGGATGGCACCCGGAATGGCGGGGACGCCGTCGACGGGCAGCGCGATCAGCAGTCCGCCACTGGTCTGGGCGTCGGCGAGCAGCCGAATGGTCGGCTCGTCGACGGCGCCGGTGAACCGGTGGCGGACCGACTCGAGATTGCGCTCCGAACCGCCCGGGAACATCCCGGCCGCCAGCAGGTCGCGAGTGCCCGGAACGACGGGAACCCGTTCGACGTCGACCTCGACCGACACCGACGACCCATCCAACATCTCCGCCAGATGGCCGGCCAACCCGAAACCCGTCACATCCGTGGCGGCGTGGGCCCCGGCGACGGTGAGCGCCGCGCCGGCGGTGTCGTTCAACGCCGCCATCGTGGCCACGGCCGCATCGCGCACGGTCTCCGGGCATGCGCCCCGTTTGATGGCGGTGGCGATGATCCCCGTCCCGATCGGCTTGGTGATCACGAGCGCATCGCCGGCCAGGGCACCGGAGGTGGTGATCACCCCGGCGGGGTCCACCGTGCCGGTCACCGCGAACCCGAACTTCGGCTCGGGATCATCGATGGAATGTCCACCGACGATCACACATCGGGCCGCGGCCATCACCGAAGCCCCGCCCTCCAACACCCGGGCCAGGAGCGCATACCCGAGCCGGTCGCGAGGCCAGCCGACCAGTTGCAACGCAGTCAACGGCTTCGCCCCCATGGCGTAGAGGTCGGAGAGCGCGTTGGCGGCGGCGATCCGTCCCCAGTCGAAGGGGTCGTCGACGACGGGCGTGAAGAAGTCGACGCTCTGGACGAGGGCGCGGTCGTCCGCCAGGCGGATGACGCCTGCGTCGTCGGCGGCATCCACCCCGACCATCAGGTCGGGGTGCTGGACTGCCGGGTGGGATTGGAGCGGCTGCAGGACCTGCGCCAGCTCGGCAGGGCCGAGCTTGCAGCCTCAACCGGCGCCGTGGCTGAAGCCGGTCAGGCGGGTTTCTGACATGTCGTGAAACGGTACCCGGCCTCGGACGGTGCACGCCGGAGATGATCGCCGTACACTCGGACTCGAACGGGCGGCTGGTGTGGGACTCCCGCCGCCTCAGTCCGACGACAGGGAGTGGTTCTATGTCTCGTACCCGATGGTGGCCCGGTTTCCTGGCCGCCTCCATGCTCATGCTCGTCATCCCCCTCCCGGGGTATGGCGCCGGCTATCTCACCGACGATGCCCCTCTCGTCGCCATCGATGCGTCGGCACCAGCCGGCACCACCGTGAAGGCGATCATCAACAGTGGCGACATCCTCGGCGACTTCCAGTTCCAGGGAATCCCCGACGGCATCGGCCTCGCTCCGAGCGACACGCCCGATGCGGTCGACGTGTACGTGGCTCACGAGGAGACGACGGTTCCGTTCTTCGGCGAGGCCGACTTCCAGAACTCCTCGGTGTCGAAGCTGACACTCAGCACGACGGTGGGAGCGATGGAGGGTTCGGTGCTCGATGCGTCCGTGGCGCTCTCGCCCGACCTGGGATACCTGCGGTTCTGCTCTGCCTTCATGGCGGGTCCGGCCGAGGGATTCGACGACTACGTGTTCTTCACCGGTGAGGAGACCTCCGACATCGTCGACGTCGCTCCGGGTGCCGAGTTCGGAGCCGATCCGGCGTTGGACGGCCAGCGTCAAGGTGGATATGCGGTGGCACTGAACACCGCCACCGGCGAGTCCGAGCCGATCCTCGGCATGGGCCGGCTCAACCACGAGAACACCGTCTGGTTGCCCGGCTTCAGCCGCTTGGCGGCGCTGACCACCGACGACACCTTCAGCGGTCCGTCGTCGCAGCTGTACCTGTACACCGCCAACAACCAGAAGGGCGTGTTCGACGACAACGGCAGCCTGTGGGCCTTCCGGGTGACCGCCACCCAAGACGGCAAGGTCGACGCGGCCGATGCCTTCAACGGCGCCAACGACTACCTCGACATCCGGCCCGGCGATGAGTTCCAGGGGGAGTTCATCCGGGTGCCGAAGCAGATCGCGCTCGGCCAGACCGACGTGGCACCGCAGCAGGCGCTGGAAGACTGGTCGAACGAGAACAATGTGTTCCAGTTCATCCGACTCGAAGACCTGGCGTACGACCCCAACGATCCGAGCGTCGTCTACGTGGCCGACACCGGCCGGAGCCGGGTGGTGCCCGATCCGGACACCGGTCGTCTGGTTCGCGGACCCGGCGGCACCGTCGGACTGGCGGACAACGGCGCGGTGTTCAAGTTCGTCATGGACGACAACAACCCCCGGAAGGTCACCAGCTTCTCGATGATCGCCCAGGGTGACGACCCCTCCGCCGGTGCGTACGTGCCGTTCGTGAGCCCCGACAACATGGACACGTCGAGCAACAGCTTGATGCTCCAGGAGGACGCCGACAACGCCAAGATCTGGCGCCACGACCTGGCGACCGGAGCCTGGAGTGTGATCGGCACGGTGACCGACCCGGACGGCGAGTCCAGCGGAATCGTCGACGCCTCGGCGTGGTTCGGCCCCGGCTCGTGGATCCTCGACGTGCAGGCACACGGCAGCAACTTCGCCGAGGAGCTGCAGCCGGACGGCACCCTGCTCAAGTTGGAGGACGGCCAGCTGCTCCTGTTGAAGGTTCCCGGTAGCTGAGCAACACCCGTACTCGAACGTCCAGGACCCCGGGGCCGAGCCCCGGGGTCCTGGCATTCAGGGAGCCTGGACGCTCGAGCGGTCGTTGACGCCCCCGACGGAGGGCCGCTATCACTTCCCCGATGAGACGGACCGCCGCCGTCGTCCTGGCCGTGACGATCGCAACCACCACCGCCGCAACGACCACTGCAACAGCCGCTGGGGCGCTCCCCGGACCCCTTCCGGACGCCGGCTCCGACGAGCTGGTCATCGCCGTTCCCGTCTTCGAGGACGTCCCCGAGTCCCATCCGTTCGCAGGAGACATTCGCTGGATGTGGAGCGAGGCCACGAGCCGAGGATGCGATCCTCCCGCCAACGATCACTACTGCCCAGACCGGGCGGTCAGTCGCGGCGAGATGGCAGTGTTTCTCGCCCGGGTTCTGGACCTCACCGAACCGGGACGCGGGTTCGCCGACGTGCCGGAGCCGCTGGCGGACGCGGTGGGTCGAGTGGCGGCCGCCGGAATCACCCGAGGGTGCAATCCCCCCGCCAACGACCGCTTCTGCCCCGACCGCCCGGTGACCCGGGGCGAGATGGCCGCATTCTTGGTGAGGGGATTCGGGATCGATGCAACCGCCACGCCCTCCCATTTCCTCGACGTCGGGGGCTCTCCATTCATCGACGACATCGCCCGGTTGGCCGCCACCGGCATCTCACGGGGCTGCAATCCGCCCGCCAACGACCGCTTCTGTCCCGACCGCCCGGTGTCTCGCGCCGAGATGGCGGCGTTCTTACGTCGCGCATCCGGCGACCCGCCGCCCCCGGCCGTCCCCGCGGGTCTCACCTTCGACCGGACGTCGAGCGGTTCCGGCTCCGAGCGGGTGGTCGAGCTGCGGGTCTGCGCCGAGCTGCTCACCGGTGTTCGGGTGGTCCGCGCCCTGGCCGGCGGGGCAGATCCGGCACTGACATCGGTGGTGGCCTTTCCGTCGGCGATCGACATTTCGGCCGGTACGTACGACTCCGAGCGTGACGTCTGGAGCGTTCAGATCGCCGGATGCGCCACGCTCACCGGCATCTGGAATCCGGGCGTGCTCAGAGCCCGGTGGCCGGTGCCGAATCCGGTGGTGGTCTCGCCGTTCGGAATGCGCCGCCATCCCATCCTCGGTACCGATCGGCTCCATGCGGGTGTCGATCTGCGCGGTCGGTCGGGAGATCCGGTGCGAGCCGCCGACACCGGCACGGTCACCAGGGCAGGATGGTGGGGCGGGTACGGAAACGTCGTGGATGTCACCGTGCCCGGCGGTGTGATCACCCGCTACGCCCACCTGTCGAGCATCGCCGTTCCCCTCGGCGCGCGCGTCGAGCGAGGGACCCTGCTCGGATCGATCGGATGCACCGGCCTCTGCACCGGACCCCACCTCCACTTCGAGATTCGGCCGCTCGACGAGCCCGTCGACCCCGTTCCACTCGTCTTCGGACCGGCCCCGATCATCGACCCCGTGCCGGTGCCACAGGACTGAGTGCTTCCACCTCGGCGGTGGACGCGTGACGCAAGCGAGCGGGTCAAGTACACTGTCGTGGCCGCTCTTCTTGCAGCGGCATCTACACCCGGCCGATGCACCTCCCCGCGGGAGACCCCTGCGAAAGCTTGGCCCAGACGCACCCCATCCCAGAGGTACCCGATGTCCGATTCCACATTTCTCACGCCCGAAGCCTTCGAGAAGCTGAAGGCCGAGCACGAGCACCTGACGACCACCGGCCGCGCCGAGATCGAAGCTCGAATTCAGGAGGCTCGCGAACACGGAGACCTGCGCGAGAACGCCGACTACGACGCTGCCAAGAACGACCAAGGACTGATGGAGGCGAGGATTCGCCAGCTCGAGGCGCTCCTCAACAACGCCGAGGTGCGCGAGGTCGAGGTGGGGGATGAGGTCGTCGTCGGATCGGTCGTGACGGTGCTCGATTCCGACGGGGACGAGATGGAGTATTTCGTCGCCTCACCCGAGAACAAGCAGGCGGGGCTCCTCCTGGCCTCACCCTCCGGACCGCTGGGCGCGGCGCTGCTCGGCACTCGCGTCGGCGATACGGTGGAGTACGAGGCCCCGGCCGGAACGTTTGCGGTCGAGGTGAAAGGGATCCGCCCGCTCTCGGGCTGAAACCCGCCACCGGCCTCCAGAACCGATCGGCGGAGCGCCCCGAGGGCAGCGGTAGCCTGGCCGAATGCGTATCCGGCTCCGCCGACCCCGGGCGATTGCCCGTGACCTGCTGGCACTGGCGCGCCGCCGTCCCGACGACGCCGAGGATTACCTCGAAGACCACGTCGAGGAGTGGTCGGCGCTGGCCGAGGTGCTGCCGGAGGATGCCGCCGACATTCTGGAGGCGATCGACGAGGACCTGGCCGGGGACCTGATCGCCGAACTCGACGCCGAGGAGGCGGCCGACGTCCTCGAGGAGATGCGAGACGAGCTGGCCGGTGAGATCCTCATCGACCTGCCCCCAACGGTGGCGGCGATCGTCCTCCAGGAGATGCTTCCCGAGGAGGCGGTGGACATCCTCGCCGTCCTCGAAGACCACGAACGCGAACCGCTGCTGGCGCTCGTCGACGACGCGTTCGAGGCGGAGGTTCGCAAACTCCTAACCTACGCACCGGACTCGGCGGGCGGTCTCATGACCACCGACATCGCCGCGCTCCCCATCGGTCTCACGGCCGGCGAGGCGATCGAACGGCTCCGGAACCTCCACCAGCAGATCGAGGATCTGTCGTACGTCTACATCGTGGACGACGAGTCGAGGCTGCGGGGTGTGTTGTCCTTTCGGGAGCTGGTCTTCAACCGACCCGGTGCCGGCCTCGACGAGGTCATGGTGCCCGAGCCGCTCAACGTCAACGTCGCCGCCGACCGCGAGGACGTGGCCGATCTCATCGAGCGATATCACCTGTTCGGTCTGCCGGTGGTCGACGACGCCGGCGTCCTCGTGGGAATGGTGTCCACCGAGGCCGTGATCGAAACGGTTCGCGAGGAGGCGTCGGAGGACTTCGCAGCCTCGGTGGGAGCCGGCGTCGCCGAGACGGTATACACCGACATGTCGGCGTCTGTTCGCATGCGACTCCCCTGGCTGGCGCTCAACATGATCCTGGCGCTCGGTGTTGCCCTCGTCGTGGAGACGCAGACCGGGATCATCTCTCGGGAACCCGTGCTGGCGGCGCTGATGCCCGTCGTCGCCCAACTGGGTGGCAACGGCGGATCCCAGAGCCTGGCCGTGGTGATCCGCAGTCTGGCAACCGACGACCTTCCACTGGGTCGCTCCCTCGAGGTGTTGACACGGCAGACGGGGATCGGTGCCGTCAACGGCGTGATCTTGGCGTTGTTTGCCGCCGGGACGACCTACGGACTGGTTGCCTCCGGCCTGTTGTCCACCTCCGCCGCCACGGCCGGTCAGGTGGCCGTCGTCATGGCGATCGGCTCACTCGTGAACCTCACCATCGCCACCGGCGCCGGCACGCTCATCCCGCTCGGACTCGAACGGCTCGGGCTCGATCCGGCCCTGGCCTCGAGCATCTTCCTGACGGTGCTTGCCGACGTCGTCGGCTTCAGCGGCTTCCTGGCCGTCGCCGCGCTCCTGCTCTGAGTCTCGTGGACTGAATCGGACCGAAGCCGATCGGAAGCCGATCAGGAGCCGACGACGAAGCTGGGGACGTCAGCGAACGGACCGTGGAAGCTCACCACGTTGCCCTCGGTCAGCGAGATGAGGAAGTGATCATCGACGAGTTGCTCCTCGGCGTCGGTCCGTGAGCTGGGCTCGACCCGCAGCGCCGCCACGGCAGCCTGGTCGTCCACCACGTACAGCTCCCACAGCCCTTCCTCGGCATCGACCCGATCCAGGACGAACTGCTCGAGATCTCGATCCGTGTAGTCCTCGGGCGGGATCACCAGCCAACGGACCTCGCCCTCGTCGACGGTGGTGGCGACGGCCACCTCGAAGTCGGTGATCTCGATTGCCGGGGGTGCTGTGTCGGCCGGCTCGGCGGGCGCCTCGGTGGTGGGGCTGCTGTCCGATGATGTGGAATCGGGAGACTCCGGCGCATCCTCCGCCACGGTGGGTGGTGGTGCGGTCGGCGGAACGGTCAATTCGGGCTCGGCCCCACGATTACAGGCGGATACGAGCAGGAGCAGAGCTGTCAAGAGGAGGACGCGGCGTTGCATCATGATGAGACCTCCAGGGTCATTGGGGTATCAACGGAGAACAGTCGACATCGGTTCCACGTGGATCCCGACATGATGCACAGCTCGGCGGCGCGACACCAACCCGAATGGGGTAGCCTTGCTACGGGGATGAAGAGGGTTCTCACGAGTTTGGCTGTTGTCGCCGCCATCGCGGCGACCCCGCTGCTGGCGCCACCGCCGGCAGTGGCGTTCGGCGTCGCCACTGCGGAGTGTGAAGATCCACTGACGCGGTCCGATATCGGCGGCCAGTACGTCGGGTCAGACACCGACGACGCCCACGACTCCCACGAGGCGCCCACCGGCGACGTCGCCGGTGACATCGCCGTCGGACCGCGCGGGTCGGCGAGTTCCGCCCCAGATACCCCCGAGCCCACCACCGCCCCACCCACGACCGAGCCGGCACCCGCCTGCGACTTCGTCTACGAGATGGAGTACCCCGTGGTCGGAGGAGGGACGTTCGGTTCCGGTTTCGGCGCTCCTCGCGACGGGGGCGCACGCCGGCACATGGGCGTGGACCTCATGGCTCCGAAGATGACGCCGGTGGTGGCTGTCGCCGACGGAACCGTCAACTGGATCAGACAGGAAGCCGGCCGGTGCTGCTACCTCAGTATCGAACACGACGACGGTTGGGAGAGCTGGTACATCCACCTCAACAACGACCGGTACGGGACCGACGACGGGCAGGGCAAGGGCGTCCGTACCGACCTTCGAGTCGGAGACCGGGTGATGGCGGGTGAGGTCATCGGATGGATCGGCGATTCGGGGAACGCTGAGACGACACCGCCGCATCTGCATTTCGAGCTGCACATGCCCAACGGCGAGCCGATCGATCCGGTGCCCAGTACCGATGCCGCCCGGGCTCGCTCGGCGGTCGCCCAGGCGACGATTCCTGACACCTCGCTGACCGAGCTCGCCGCCGCCCTGACGCAGACCAACGAAGGCTTCACTTTCGCCGCCCCCGAGGGTGTTTCCGTGCAGGCTCGTCTCGAACCGGGTCTCGCCCGACCGGATTTCGTCGGACCCTTCCTCGACGACGACGGCCTGGCGTCCGAGAGCGCCTTCGCGGCCCTCACCGCCAGTGGAGTTCAGCTCTGGTGCGACGACTGGGGAGTGCGGGTGTGCCCCGGTGAGATCACTGATGGCGCTACCGCCGAGTCGTGGATCGGGGCGACCTTCCGGGGCGATCGAGACCCGTCGTCGGCCATTCGCTATCTCGTCCGCCAGGGCGATCCGGGCTTGAACCGTCAGAGTGCGGCCGGATGTGGCGTCTCACAGCTCTGTGCCGATGCGCCCGTCACCTACGGCGAGGCGGCGGCCATGATCCTCGGCGTCCGCGACGGATCGAGCATCTCGACTCCGACCGAGGCGGCGGATGTCCTGGCCATGGAGCTCGGTTGCGGACCGACCTCCGCGGCGGCGCCCATGACACGCGGCGAACTCGCCACCATCCTCGCCCAGCTGTCCGGCCACGCTCAGTCGGCGTGCCAGCCGGTCTCCTGAACCACCCGGCGACGGAACAGCTCGGCCAGTCTGGCGCTCACCGGTCCCACCGGGTAGGTGGTCTCTCCCACGGCAGTGACGGGTGTGACCTCTTTGACGGTGGAGACCGCAAACGCCTCCGAGGCAGACTCCAGCTCGTCGATCGAGGCGCGGACCTCCTCGATCGGTAGCCCGTCCCGTTCGGCCACCTCGATGACGATCCGCCGCGTGATCGACTCGAGGATGTACAGGTCGAGACCAGGCGTCCGGACACGCCCGTCGAGCACCCATCCGACGCTGAACGTCGGACCCTCCAGCACGGTCCCGTCGTCGCCGAGCAGGAGCGCGTCGTCGAAACCCGCCGCCTGTGCAGAGCGCGAGGCGGCGAGGTTGGGAGCGTATGAGATGGTCTTGGCTCCGGCGAGCTCCGACCGGCGCCCGGCCGCATGCCAGGGGGCGATGATCGGTTGCAGCGTGACATGCCCCGACCGGACGGGCAGTTCGTGAGCGAGGACGATGATCCTGCTCGGTTGGTCGTGGCCGGGGACGGCGTCTCCGCGGGTGACGACGATCCGCACGATCTCGTCTCCCCCGCTCACCACCTCCCGGCACCAGTCTTCCAGGACCGTCCGATCGGGAAGGTCGATCGAAAGGGCGTCGGCCGATCGCCGCAGCCGGTCGAGATGCCAGTCGAGCTTGAACAGCACTCCCCCGTAGCTCCGACAGGCTTCGAAGCAGCCGTCACCGCGGATGACGGCGGAGTCGGACACCGGGATCGTTCCGGCCGGTTCCCCGTCGACGAGCCAGCGGTTCACGGCCGGTACCGATTGGTGATCGGGAGGCGACGATCCCGTCCGAAGGCTTTGGTCGTCACCCGGACGCCGGGGGCAGACTGGCGGCGCTTGTACTCGTTGCGGTCGACCATCCGGGCGATGCGCGCCACCAATTCGGCGTCGAAGCCGTCGGCGACGATCTCCTGCTGCGACATGTCGTCTTCGACATATCGTTCCAGGACCGCATCCAGCACCTCGTACGGCGGGAGTGAATCGGAGTCCTGCTGGTTGGGGCGCAGCTCGGCGGATGGCGGCTTGTCGATCGTGTTGGCGGGTATCACCTCTCCGTCCCGATTCCGCCAGCGAGCCAGCTCGTACACCAGCGTCTTGAATACATCCTTGATCGCGGAGTACCCGCCCGCCATGTCGCCGTACAGCGTTGCGTACCCGGCGGCCATCTCGCTCTTGTTCCCTGTGGTGAGGACCATCGGGCCGAACTTGTTGGACACCGCCATCAACGTGGCTCCTCGGATGCGGGCTTGGATGTTCTCCTCGGCGACGCCGAACTCGGTGCCTTCGAACAACGGGGCGAGCGCGGCGAGATACGCCTCGAACACCTCGTCGATCGGCACGACGTCGAATCGGATTCCGAGGTTTGCGGCCAGCGTCTCGGCATCGTCGATGGAGTGCTGGGATGAGAAGCGGGTCGGCATCGCCAACCCCCACACGTGGTCGGGACCGAGGGCATCCGCGGCGACCGCGGCAGTGATGGCCGAGTCGATTCCACCGGAGAGTCCGATGACGACATCGGAGAATCCGTTCTTGCGGACGTAGTCCCGGACCCCGGTCGTGACCGCGGCATAGACCTCTTCGGTCGGATCGAGCAACGGTGTTATGAACCCCCCGTCGATGGGCTCGCCCGCCAGTGGCACGTCGACCACGAAGCGACTCTCCGCAAACTGCGGGGCGCGGTGGATCACCGACCCATCTGCGGCGATGACGACGCTGGCCCCGTCGAAGACCAGCTCATCCTGGCCGCCGACCAGGTTCAGGTAGACGAGCGGGGTCCCCGCGGCAACGGCGCGCGCCGCCAGCATGTCCTCGCGGTCCTCGGCCTTGCCGCGATGAAACGGAGATCCGTTCACGTTGAGGAGGACCTTGGCGCCGGCAGCCGCCTGGGCCTGCGGTGGGCCGTCCGGCAGCCAGATGTCTTCGCAGATCGAGATGCCGCAGGGCGTGCCGGCGATCTCCCACAGCCGATCCGGGTCCTGGCCCTCCGCGAAGTAGCGATCCTCGTCGAACACGCCGTAGTTCGGAAGCAGAACCTTGTGGTAGACACCGCGCCACTCGCCGTTCTCGACGATTGCGACCGCATTGGCGATTCTCCGATCGCGAGCATCACCGGCACCACGGCTGTTGTTGCCGGCGTGATCGACGAAGCCGACGACGGTCGTACAGCTACCGGACCTGCGGGCCAGTCGCCGAACGGCGTCGATGTTGGCGTCGACGAATCCCTCCCGCAGCACCAGGTCCTCGGGGGGGTAGCCGGTCACTGCGAGCTCCGGGAGGAGAAGGACCTCGGCCATCTGGACCTCGGCCCAATCCATGGCGTCGGCGATCTTGGCCTCGTTGCCGGCGAGGTCACCCACGGTCAGATCGATTTGGGCGGCGGCGACGCGGAGCGGCATCCGACGGAGGTTAGATCCACACGGACGGAGGCCGACGCGCCAGGGTCGGCCCCCAGGCGCCGTGCAGCGCTCGAACCAGCGACCTCGTCATATCATCCGATCATGGTCTGGGTCTTCGCGATGGGTCTGGTCGTGATCGCAATGGTCACGGCGCTGTGGCCGGCACTGCGACGGCGAGCCGAGGACGCCGGATGGTTGGAGCCGGCACTTCCACCGCGTGACGCCCGTGCGATGGGAACCGCCACCGCCAACGCCCTCGCCCACTTCGAAACACTGTTCAATCCGGCCATGGAGCACGTCATCGAGATTCGGCGGGCGGGGCACCTGGACCTCGATCTCAGCGGAAACGTCGACGAGGATCTGGACTCCGGACGCGGTTGATGGCGACGCGGCACAGCCGTTGTCGGCCGCAGTGGCCATCTGGCTCCGCTGCGGTTCTGCGGGTACCCTGTTCGTGAATGATCGATCCCCACCTGCTCAGCCGGCTGGTGGCGGAGGTCACACCCCTGGTCATCAGCCTGCGCCGCGCCTTCCATCGGCGCCCGGAACTCTCCGGTGAGGAGTTCATCACCACAGAGGTGTTGGCCGAGACCGCCCGTGACGCCGGACTCGAACCCAAACTCCGGACACCAAAGACCGGGCTGACGATCGACATCGGAGGACGGCGGCCCCGCCTCGCCTTTCGTGCCGACCTCGACGCGCTCCCCATCCCGGAGCCACGAGGTCTGCCGTTCGCTTCCGAGCACCCCGGGATCATGCACGCCTGTGGCCACGACGCCCACGCCGCGATCGGCATGGGTCTCGCTCTGGTCCTCCACCGACTCGCCGACGAGCTGCCATGCCCGATCCGGGTGATCTTCCAACCCGCCGAGGAAACCTTCCCCGGTGGGGCGTTCGATCTGGTCCGAGAGGGGGTCATGGACGGAATCGGCGGCATTCTCGCCTTCCATGTGGATCCATCGATCCTCCCCCGGCAGGTGGGACTCAAACCGGGCGCCATCACGTCCTCGGCCGATCGGTTCTACATCACCCTCGAGGGCCCCGGAGGGCATACCGCCCGTCCCCACCAGAGCACCGATCTGTTGTACGCGACCGGCCTGCTCTTGACACAGCTCCCGGCGTTGGTCGACCGACTCATCGATGCCCGCGCCCCCACGGCACTCGTGTTCGGAATGGTCAACGGCGGCACGGCCGACAACGTGATCCCCACCACCGTGGAGATGTCCGGAACACTGCGAACCGCCGACCGGGAGGTCTGGGAGACCATCCCGTCGCTGATCGACCGGTTGAGCCAGGACATCGTCGCCCCGCTCGGCGCCAAGGTCACCATGCACTATCAGCGTGGGATCCCGCCGGTGTTGAACGATGCGCGAGTCGTCCAACGGATCGAGTCGGCGATCGCCGGGAGCTTGGGAGCCGAATCGGTGGTGCCCACCCATGTGAGCCTGGGTGCCGAGGACTACGCTCGCTACCTCGAGAATGCGCCGGGAGCGCTGATGAGGCTCGGCTGTCGCAGCGGCTCCAAGCAGGTCGACCTGCACCAGTCGGACTTCGTCCTCGACGAAGCATGCCTCGGCTTCGGAGTCGAGGCGGCGGCGATCGCCCTCCTGGAGCTTGCCTCCTGAGCGAGCCGGCCGGCGATCACGGATCCGGGTCTGCAGCCAGCAACTGGAACCCATCGTTGCGAAGCGCCGCCCGCAGTGCCTCGGCCTCCCCCCGACGGACCGACAGCGTGAGCACGCCGCCACCACCGTGGACCGCATGACGCAGTTGAAGGTCGCGCAGGTCGACTCCACTCTCGGAGAGAGAGTGCCCGACCCGCGCAATCTCACCCGGCTCGTCTCGGAGCACCACCCCGACCGTTTCCACCGGTGCCGCCATCGCCTGCCGGCTGTTGCGGGCCGCGGTGAGCGTCTGCGCGAGGGCCGCCACATCTTCGGCCTCGACCCGATCCGCGGCCCGGTCGAGCGCCGAGGCGAGTTGGCGAAGCGCCAGCCCGAGGGCGGCGCGATTGGACGTGAGGACGTCCACCCACCAGCCCGGATCTGACATCGCCACTCGCGTCAGGTCGCGGAATCCCCCGGCCGCCAGCCGAAGGCCATCGGGATCGGCGGCGACCTGGTTGACCAGAGCAGCGGCCAGGAGGTGCGGCAGGTGACTGGCCAGCGCCACCGCCCGATCATGGTCGGCCGCCGACATCCGGACCGGATTCGCCCCCAGATCCTCGACCAGCCGTTCGACCACGCCCAGATCCGGCTCCGATGCATTATCGATCGTGAGCACCCACGTAGCTCCGTGGAACAGCGATCCCGAAGCGTGCTCAGGTCCCGATGTCTCCCTTCCCGCCATCGGGTGGGTACCGACGAACCGCTCGACGCCGGCACCGGCGTCGACCACCACCTGTTTCACCCCCGCCACGTCGATGACGAGACCGCTCAGCGGCATCGTCATCAGTTGCTCGACCACCGCGTTGACCGGTCCGGCCAACACGACCAGCTCGGCCGACTCGGCCGCTCCGGCATCGAGTGCACCGTCGTCCAATGCACCCATGCCGACGGCATCGCGCAACCGTGCAGCGTCGGGGTCCCATCCGGACACCTTCCAGCCGAGGGTTCGCAGACCGATACCGATCGAGCATCCGATCAACCCGGTCCCGAGGATGACGGCGGTACCCGCCACTACGAAGCTCGCCCCACCGCCTCGCCGACCCGGCGAACGGCGGCCATCATCTCGTCGAACTCGGCCGGGAGCAGTGCCTGCGCACCGTCGACGAGCGCCGTGTCCGGCGTGGGGTGAACGTCGACCATGAGGCCGTCGGCGCCGGCGGCGACGGCCGCCAGCGCGAGCGGACGCACCAGTTCTCGCTTTCCTCCGGCATGGGAGGGATCGACGATGACCGGGAGGTGGGACAGTCCCTTCAGAAGCGGCACGGCGGTGATATCGAGGGTGTTGCGGCTGGCGGTCTCAAACGTCCGAATCCCGCGCTCGACGAGGATCACCTCGTGGTTCCCCTCCTTGAAGATGTACTCCGCGGCGTTCAGCCACTCCTCGAGGGTGGCGGTGAACCCGCGCTTCAGTTGGACCGGACGCGGTTGGCGGCCAACTTCCTGCAGCAGCGTGAAGTTGGCCATGTTGCGGGTTCCGACGCGAAGGATGTCGGCATACGAGGCGACCAGCTCGACGTCGCGTGGATCCAGCACCTCCGCTACGAATGGAATATCGAACGCCTCGCGCGCCTCTGCCAGCAACTCGAGTCCCGCTTCGCCGAGCCCCTGGAAGGAGTACGGCGATGTTCTCGGCTTGAAGGCGTCGCCGCGGAGGACCAATGCGCCGGCCTTCTTCACCGCCTCGGTGGTGCGGAAGAGCTGCTCGCGGCTCTCGACTGCACAGGGACCCGCGAACGGGATGAAGCGATCGGGGTCTCCGATCGGCACACCTCGCACGTTGATGACCGTCTGATCTGGCTGGAAGTCTCGGCTGACGAACTTGAACGGCTTCAGCACCGGAACCGCCCGTTCCACCTGCGGCATCGCCTCCCACGGAACTTCCTGGATGCGACCGCGGTCGCCGAGCGCACCGATCACGGTCTTGAATTGGCCGACGGAGACGTGGGCTTCCGAGCCGATCGAGCGAAGACGCTCGACCACGGCTTCTATGGATGCCTGATCGGCGCCTCGACTCATCACGATGATCATGCTGCTCATGGGGTTGGGCCACGGATGATAGGGATGGAGCCAATGGCGATCGCCGAGATACACTCGCGCCATGAGCGATCGCGATCAGACCGCCCTCCCGTCGGCGGAAGGCACTGCTCAGACGCAAGCCGACCAGCCGGCCGTCCCGTACGAACCGCACATCGGGGAGACCCGCCAGTACTGGCGCGACATCGTGCTCGGAGTGAACGACGGACTCGTCTCGGTCTTCCTCCTGGTGGTCGGAGTGGTGGGCGGCGGGCTCACCACCGGCCAGGTCGCACTCAGCGCCATCGCCGCCGCCGTCGCCGGTGCGATCTCGATGGCGGCGGGTGAGTACATCGCTACGAAGAGTCAGGACGAGGTGCTCGAGGCGGAGCTCCGCCTGGAACAGATCCACCTCACCCACCATCGCGACATGGAGCTCGATCAGCTGCGGGGGATGATCTCGGACATGGGCATTCGCGGCGACGATCTCGACTCGGTGGTCGCCGCCTTCGATCGATCCGACGAGGCACTGCTGAACGCCATGAAGGCGCTGGAGTTCGGCGTGGTCGAATCGGAGCGCAGATCTCCCTACCTGGCCATGGCTTTCTCCGGTCTGTTCTTCCTGGCAGGCTCCTTGCCGTCGGTCGTCCCGTTCTTCATCGCCGAGAACGTCCGCACCGGGCTTTGGTGGGCGGTGGGACTCACCGCCATCGGCCTGTTCACAGTCGGAGCCGTCAAGGCGAGCGTGACCAAGGGCAACCGGACCCTGGCCGGGTTGGAGAACCTGGTGATCGCCGGACTCGGCGGCATCCTCGCCTACATCATCGGTGACCTGATCGGTACCGGTCTGGGCGCCTGACCGGCGGCGGACGACCACCAACCGCCAATGCAAGCAAACCGCTTGCATTTGTTAGCAGCTTGCAGTAGCCTGCACTTCGTGAGCAAGAGCAAGCACCAGGAAGTCGCAGCCGAGGAATCGACGGCGCATTCCCCTGATGTCGGAGAGTTCATCCGCGAGCAACGCGAGCGGGCGAATCTCTCCCTCCGGCGTCTTGCCGACCGAGCCGGTATCTCCAACCCGTATCTGTCTCAGATCGAACGGGGGATCCGGCGGCCGTCGGCCGAGATCCTCAAACGCCTCTCGAGGGCACTGGAGATCTCAGCCGAAACGCTCTACACCCGTGCCGGCTTGATCGAGGAAGGGGCCCAGAGTCCCACCGTGGTCGAGGCGGTGGAAGCGGATCGCCAACTCACACCACGACAGAAACAAGTACTCCTCGACCTGTACCGAGCCTTGCTGGATGCCAGGGAGGCCGGAGAGGGCGAGGGGTGAGAACCACGAGGAGGTCCATGATGGACACCAAGAAGTATCTCTACGCCGCGGTCGGTGCGCCGGTCGTCGCCGCCAAGGCCGCGCAGTCGAAGGCGGAGACCATTCGTACCCGTCTGAACAAGAACGTCGACAGCCTCTCCAAGGATGCTCAGAAGCAGCTCGACGAATGGGTCAAGGAGGGCGAGACGCTGATCGGTCGGCTCGGTGAGTCACCCGCCATCGATGAGATCTCCGAGCGCGTCGACCTCGATCAGGTACAGGAGCAGGTGAGCAAGCTCCGGGACCAGCTCGAAGACCTGCTCGCCACCTGGCGAAACAACTTCCGGCCCGGCACCAAGCTCGAAGTCGAGGTCTCGCTGACCGAGACCGAGAAGCCGGCGCCTGCCAAGACCACCGGCACGAAGGCAACCAGCACGTCGACCGGCGCCAAGACCGCGTCGGCCGGAACCGCCGCCAAGAAGCCGGCCGCCAAGAAGCCCGCTGCCAAGAAGCCGGCCGCCAAGAAGCCGGCTGCCAAGAAGCCGGCCGCCAAGAAGCCCGCTGCCAAGAAGCCGGCCGCCAAGGCCACGTCGTCCAAGGCTTCCTGACCGCTCACTTCCGGAGAGGGGCCCCACCCGTCCTCGTGGATGGGGGGGCCTCTCTGCGCGTCAAGAGCTGATCGACGACCCCAACTCGGTGGCCTGACCGATCCAACCGGCCACCATGCCCTCGGTGGGAAGCCGGCGGACCAGGCGCTTCGACCCGTTGCTCTGGACGAGCGCACCGACCAGCGACGTCGGTTCGCGCTTCGCCAGCTCGGAGATGGTGCCGACACCGACGGAGTGCAGCAGGTCGGCGTACTCGCTCCCGATCCCCTTGATCCGCATCAGGTCGGCACGATGCACCCAACCCAGGATCGCCTTCGCAGACAAGCCCGACTCGGCCGCGAGCCTCGACCGACCGGCACGACTCGACCCGGCTTTGAGGAGCGCCTCCGTCGTCCGAACCCCGGCCTTTCGCAACCTGGTGGCGTCTTTTGGATCCATGCCGTGCATGTCGCCGATCGATGCCATGATCCTCCTCCAGCCGGCCCCTCCCGAGCTACGACCGCCGGTTGACACTAGTACCCGGTTCCTGCGGCGCGACGGGAAGGCCGCGAGCGGCGGTCGGCTCGGACCTCGTCGCATGAGATCAGCGACGCGGACGCATCTCCTGGACATCGGTCTCGGTGTCGACGTCCCGCGGTGGCAGCGATTCCACCCAGACCTCCTCGACCCACTCCGGGTGGGCCTGGAGCAACTGACGAGCCCCTTCATCGCCGGACAGGGACATGATCCTCGGCCAGAGGGACCGGTCGAGCAAGACCGGATTCCCCCGGATGTACCGGTATTTGGGAATCACGGCGCGGGCTTTCGACGTCCGGCGAGTCTCCAAGAGGTCGTGCACCACCGCCGGATCGATGCCGGGTTGATCGCCCATGACGACGAGCGCCGCATCGGCCCGGGACTGCCGGTTCAAGGCGTCCAGCCCGGCCCGAAGTGACGAAGCCAGACCCTCCGACCACTCCTGGTTCTCGATGATCCCGCACTCCGCGAGGTCGACGACTGCCAGCACCTCGTCGACGTGGGCACCGAGCACCACCCAGATCTCGTCGACGGGGAACCGTCGCACATCCCGCATCACCGCGTCCAGCAGCGTCTCGTCCGGGCCCCACGGCTCTAGCTGCTTCGGCCGTCCGAGTCGCGAGGAACCACCGGCGGCGAGAACCAGCGCCGCAATCACTTCGTGATCCTCCGAAACTCACCCACGAGGTCGATCGGCCGCTCGCCGCCGTACCGCTCCCGAGTCATCTCGGCGAGAATCGCCACCGCCACCTCGCCGGGGGCTCGGGCGCCGATGTCCACCCCGATGGGGCCATGGATCCGATCGATGTCGTTCGGGTCGTGCCCGGCGGCCAGAAGCCGTTCCCGACGGGCGGCCGCGGTTCTCTTCGAACCCATGGCACCGATGTAGCGCACCGGCCGGCCCATCACCAGCGGCCAGAGCGGGTCTTCGAAGCGGGCATCGTGGCTCAACACCACGACGAACGACCGCTCGTCGAAATCCAGGCGGTCGGAGACGTCTCCCGGCCACCCGAGGAGCAGCTCGGTGGCATCCGGGAAACGCTGGGGCGTCAGAAACGCCGCTCGCGAGTCGGAGACGACGACCACGTAGCCCAGGTGACTGGCGAGCGTGGTGAGAGACTGGGCGATGTGGACCGCCCCGAAGATGTACAGCCTGGGGCGGGGGGTGATCGATTCGATGAACACCTCGACGTCGCCGTATGCCAGCGTCTGGCTGCCTTCGCGGCCGATCAACCGGGCGGCATCGGCGAGGATGGCCGCCTGGTGGGCGACGGGAAGCGTACCGGCCAGGATTCCCCCGCCCGGATCGACGACCGCCGACTGCCCGCGATCGGCCTCGGAGATCACCGAAACCCGGGCGACGGCGCGTTCGTCGTCGGCCGCCGACCGGCAGGCATCCAGAACGGATTCGATGGGATGGCTCACCACGGCTCGACGAGCACTTGGATGGTGCCCCCGCACGCCAGACCGACCTCGAAGGCCTCATCGTCGGCGATCCCGTAGGTGATCAACCGGGGCTCCCCTGATGCCATCACCTCCTGGGCGTGGAGGAAGACGTCGTTCTCGACGCAGCCACCTGAGACGGATCCCTCCATCTCGCCGGCCGAGCTCACCAGCAGCTTGGAGCCTTCCGGACGGGGTGCCGGCCCGGCGACGCGCACGACGGTGGCTGCTGCCACGTGCTTGCCCTCACTTCGCCACCGGTCTCGGATCTCGATCTCAGCCCGCATGACCGTCGATGGTATCCCGTCAAGCCACCTTGCGAGCCGGCACCGACTCGAGCAGTCGGACCAGGGTCTCCAGGTCCGACAGCGTTCCGGCCGCCAGCAGGTCGTCCACGTGTGGGAGCGCCGCCTTCATGCCGCGAGTCTCTGGAGCGAAACCGTCACGACCGGCCAGCGGGTTCAGCCACACGACCCGGTGCACCGTCATCGACAGCCGCCGCATCTCCTCGGCCAGCAGATCGGGCTCGCCTCGATCCCACCCATCCGAGATGATGAGCACGATCGGTCCGCCGCGCGCGACCCGGCGGGACCACGTCCGATTGAACGTCTGAATGGCCGCTCCGATCTTCGTTCCCCCCGACCAGTCGTGCACCGCCTCGGCAACCTGGGCAATGGCTTCACTGGGGCGTCGCCGCCGCAGCTCCCGGGTGACGCGCGTGAGCCGAGTCGAGAATACGAACGCCTCCATGTGGCCGAACCGGCTGCGGGCGGCATGGGCGAAGTACAGGAGCATCTCCGAGTACCGTTCCATCGAGCCGGACACGTCGGCGATGAGGATGAGCGGCCGCCGGCGCAGACGCCGTTCGGTCCGGGCGAGCTCCATCAGATCACCGGCCGGCCCGACCGCCCGCCGCAGGCTTCGCCGAAGGTCGGGACGATCCCCACCGGTCGCCGACCGTCGACGGCGAGATCGTGTCAGCGCGGGTGACCACGCCATCCGGGCGATCAATGCCCGCACCTCGGCTTCCTCCGACTCGTCCAACTCTGCGAAGTCACGGTGACGAAGTCGTTCGATGGTGCTCGCTCCCGCGTAGGAGGTCACCTCATCGGCCTCCGAGCCATCGCCTTCGGAGGCGTCCCCACCGTGGATCGACCACGTACGCGGCTCGGTCCGGGACACGATGGCCATTCCCTCACGATCCCCCTGGCCGAAGTACTCCATGAAGGCCTCATCGAACACCGCGATCTGCTCATGCCGGGTGACGGTCAGGGCCCGAAAGGCCCAATAAACGTCTTCTCCTCGTGCGGCTCCGATCAACTCGATAGCGTCGGCGAGATCCGCCACCACCGTCGAGCCCAGTTCGATGCCGCTGGCGCGCAGTCGGTGGACGAAGCCGGCGAGCGCGGTGGTGTGTGTCATCCGGCCAGGAAGCGCTGCGGGTCTTCCCGGCGGATCTGTTCCACGTCTTCCCGGTATTTGGCGACCACCCCGATCGTGTCATCCAGCAGCTCGGGCGTCAGGTCGGCCGCTCCGAGCACCCGGAGCGCGTTCGCCCAGTCGAGCGTCTCGGCAACCCCCGGCGGTTTGAAGAGATCGAGGGCTCGCAGGTCTTGCATTGCCGCGGCGAGCTGGCGAGCGAGCCGGCGGTTGATGTCGGGCACCTTGGTGGTGACGATCTCGACCTCCCGGTCGAGATCCGGATAGTCGAGCCAGTGGTAGATACACCGGCGCTTCAAGGCATCGTGGATCTCTCGGGTGCGATTGGACGTGATCACCACGATCGGCGGCGTCTCGGCGGCGATCGTCCCGATCTCGGGGATCGTGACCTGGAAGTCGGACAAGATCTCGAGCAGGTACGCCTCGAACTCCTCGTCGGCACGGTCCAGCTCATCGATCAACAGCACCGGTCGAAGCCCTGCAGCCGCCCGCTCCACCGCCTCGAGCAAGGGCCGGGCGATCAGGAACTCCCGCGACATGATGTCGTCGACTGCGGCGTGGGAACCATCCCCTGCGGCCTCGACCAGCCTGATGGCAAGCATCTGACGCGGGTAGTCCCACTCGTAGACGGCATGACTCACGTCGAGACCTTCGTAACACTGGAGCCGGATCAGGTCGTCCCCGGTGATCGCCGCGAGCACCTTGGCAACCTCGGTCTTCCCCACTCCTGCTTCGCCCTCCAGGAAGAGCGGGCGTCCCAACTGCAACGCCAGGTGAACGGAGACCGCCAGCGCCCGATCGGCCACGTATCCGTTCGAAGCGAACGCGGCGGCCACTTCTTCGACGGTTGCGGGAATCACCTGCCGAGCCTAGTTGCCCGGGGAGGGTCGTCTCAGATGGACGCCGCATCATCGCTCCGAGGAATCCCTCGGTCGTAGCACCCGCTTCGACCCCTCGACCGCCGGTAGGATCTCCCGTCGTGTTCCGGAAACTCCCCGACGTACCGTCGATGAATCCCACCGAAGCCGACGAGGCGCGACGCAACGGCGCGCGCTTCGTCGACGTTCGCGAGCGAGACGAGTGGGACGGCGGCCGGATCCCGGGCGCCGAGTTCCGCCCGATGTCCACGATCAACGATTGGTACCCCGAGCTCCCCGACGACGTTCCGGTGGTCGTCTATTGCCGCTCCGGGTCCCGCTCCGCCAACGTCATCCACGCCCTCATGACCCAGGCCGGCCACACCAACCTCCACAACCTCTCCGGCGGCATCCTCGCCTGGGCCCGTGCCGACCTCCCCGTCGAGACCAACGAGGCACCTCCGGGCTTTTTATCACCGAGAACGGACCCATAAGGGCCGTTCTAGGTCGCGAGAACGGTGAGGGGGGCCAACCCCCTTCCCCTGACCCGGACACTCCGGCATGTTCGATGGCGTGTCACTCGAGCGGATCGCCATGGATCTGGCCGCCCGCCAGCACGGGGTGGTGGCCCGCCGCCAACTCTTCGCCGCCGGGTATTCGGCCAAGACCATTCGACGACGTATCCAGAAGGGCATCCTGCTCGAGGTCACCCCCCGGGTGCTGACCGTGGCCGGGGTGCCCAACGGGCGCGGCCGACGGGCCATGACCGCCGTCCTCCACGCCGGGGAACACGTGGTGCTCTCCCATACGTCGGCGGCGGCCTGGTGGCGGATATCGGGGTTTCGGTTGGAGCCGATCCACGTCGCGATCGAGCGCAACCGACACTGGGAAGCGCGGGACGGGATGATCGTGCACCATGCGACCGTCTTGCCGACGGCCTTCCGCACGGTGCTGGACGCCATCCCGATCACCACCCCGGCCCTCACCATCCTCCACCTCGCCGGCATGATCTCGCCGGAGCGACTGGAGGCGGCGGTAGATCATGCGTGGTCGCTCCGGCTGATCGACGGCGCCGATCTGGCGGAGGTGCTCGATCGGATGGCGCAACGGGGCAGAAATGGCGTCGCGGCTCTCCGGACGATCGCCGGGGCACGCCCGGCAACATGGACGCCTCCCCAGAGCAATCTGGAGAGCCGCTTCCTCCAGTTGACCAAGACCCACTCGCTGGGGCGGTTCGAGTGCCAGGTCGTCCTCCAGGATGACGGCTGGCAGGCCCGGGTCGACTTCGTCGACCGTGATGTGCCGCTGGTGGTGGAGGTCCAGAGCCAGCGATACCACGCCGCCCTGTCGCAGCGGTCCCGAGACGCGGAACGCCGGCGCCGGATCGAATCCCTCGGCTACACGGTGGTCGAGGTGTGGGACGTGGACCTGTTCGGTGACGAGGAACGGGTGGCGAGCCGAGTCCGGTCGGTTCGACGCCACCTTCTCAGCACCTCACCCCGTTCTCGCGACCCAGAACGGCCGTTTTCGGCCCGGTCCAGGTGATAAAAAGCCGAAACGTGCCCCAACCGGAGTCGATCGGGGCACGTTCGGGTGGGTTCAGGCGGAGGCGATGGCTTGGGTGAGCGCCCGTTTGACCATGACTTTGGCGAGGTGGGATTTGTACTCCACCGAGCCGTACAGGTCCTCGAGCACGGTGATCCCCTCCACCGCCCGCTCGGCCGCCGACGACACCGCCGACTCCGAACCGTCCGACCCCGACAAGGCATCCATCACCCCCCGGGCCAGCTCCGTCTTGGTTCCCACCCCGGTGAGTGCGACCCGCACGTCGGAGATCGAACCGTTGGACTTCGCCACCCAGGCCGCGGCTCCGGCGACGGCATAGTCCGTGTGGCCCCCACGCCGCCCCAGCTTGTCGTATGCGGAGCCACCACCACGCTTGGGGACGCGGATCTCGGTGAGCACTTCGTCGGGCTCCAGCGCCGAGGTCAGCACGTCGACGAAGCAGTCGTCCGCGGCGATCTCGCGAGTGCCATTCGGACCCACGGCGACCATCGTCGCGTCCAACGCCAGGATGGCGGCGGGTTGGTCGGCGGCGATGTCGGCGTGAGCGACGGCGCCACACGTCGTTCCGCGGTTTCGGACCTGGACGTCACCCGTCCAGGCTGCCGCCGTCCGGAGCGCGGTGGGCACCGCGTCGGATGCGGCCGTCTGGCCGTGACGAACCAGCGCACCGATGGACACGGAGTCGCCGTTGTCGGTGATCTGATCGAGTCCCCCGATTCGGCCGATGTCCACCACCAGATCGGGTGAGAACAGCCGCAGCTTCATGAGTGGGATGAGCGACATCCCGCCGGACATGACCTTGGCGACCTCGGCGTTGCCGAGCTCACGAACCGCATCCTCGACGGAGGAAGGGGCCACGTATTCGAAGGTTCTGGGATACATGACAGTCCTCCTTCAGCTCTGGGCCGATTGCATGGCCTCCCAAACCCGTTTGGGTCTGAGCGGCATGTCGATGTGGGTGACGCCTCGATCGGCCAAAGCGTCGACGACCGCATTCACGATCGTCTGGGCCGAGCCGATGGTTCCGGCCTCGCCGATGCCCTTCACCCCCAGCGGGTTCACGTCGGTGGGAGTGACCGTCCGATGGAGCTCGAACGACGGAACATCGGCGGCCGTGACCAGCGGGTAGTCGATCAACCCCGCCGTCAGCAGGTTGCCATCGGCGTCGTAGATGGCGTCCTCGAACATCGCCTGACCGATGCCCTGCACCAGTCCGCCATGGATCTGACCGTCCACGATCATCGGGTTGATGACGTTGCCGCAGTCGTCCATGCAGACATAGCGATGGATCCGCACGTCACCCGTATCGGGGTCGACTTCGACCAACGCCGCATGCGCACCGAAGGGCCACGTTGCATTCGCCGGGCTGAAGATCGAGTGCGCCTCCAGTCCACCCTCGATCCCTTCGGGCAGGAGGTGTGGCTGGTACGCCGTCAGGGCGATCTGATCCCAGCCCACGGACTTGTCGGGCGAACCCGCCACATGAGCGCTGCCGTCGGCGAAACGGATGTCCTCCTCGGCCGCCTCCAGCAGGTGTGCGGCGATCTTGGTCGCTTTGGCGCGCACCTTGGCGGCCGCCTCGTAGGTCGCCGACCCATCGACTGCAGCCGAGCGTGAGCCGAACGATCCGATGCCCACCGGTGACTCCTGCGAGTCTCCGTGGGTGACTCGGACCTTGTCGACCGGGATTCCGAGTTGATCGCTGACGATCTGGGACCAGGTCGTCTGGTGTCCCTGTCCGGAAGGACCGGTTCCAATGACCACGCTGGCGGTTCCGTCGGGATGGACTCGCACGACTCCGGAGCCGTTGAAGGCCGACGGGAGCCCGTACTCCGACCACGAGAAACCGAGGTCGACGAGGCCGGACGGACCGAACCCGCACACCTCCACGTAGGTGGCGAGACCCAGACCGGCCAGGCGCCCCTCACCCCGCAGCCGGTCACGCTCGGACCTCATCTCCGAGTACTCGGGAAGGTCGACCAGCGCCTGGAGATTGGCCGCGTAGTCGGCCGTGTCCATCGCAAAGCCGACCGGCGAAACGGCGGCCGGGAAGTCACCGGCCGGAATGAAGTTCTTCATGCGCACCTCGGCCGGGTCGGCCTCGATCTCCCGGGAGTACGCATCCAGGATGCGCTCCAGGTAGTAGATGGCCTCGGGCCGGCCGGCGCCTCGATAGGCGTCGGTGGTCATCGTGTTGGTGGTGACACAGTCGAGCTTCATGTACGTGGGGAACTTGTACTGGCCGGATCCCACGAACACGCCGAGGAACGGGATCGCAACGGTGAAGTTCTGCGAGTAGGCACCCATGTCGCAGATGCCTTCGAGCTCGTATGCGAGGACCTCGCCGTCACGCGTACCGGTGATGGTGGCGGTCGCCACCCAACCCCTGCCCTGAATGGTCGAGTTCGGAGACTCTCTGCGGGACTCGGTGTACTTCACCGGCCGGTTCAGCCGCTGCGAAGCGAAGCATGTCAGGATCTCGTCGGCGTACACGTTCAGCTTCGCACCGAAACCGCCACCCACTTCTGGAGCGATGGCGTGCACCGAGCTGTACGGGATGCCAAAGGTCTTGGCGACCGCCCCGGCCACGGCATGGGCGATCTGGCTGGCCGTGTGAATCTCGAAGCGCTGATACCCCTCGTTCCACTCGGCGACGACCGATCGCGGCTCGATGGCGGTCGGGATGAGACGCTGGTTCACCATCTCGATCGAGACCGTGACCGTGTCGTCACGGTCCTTGGCCGCCTGAATGTCGGAGGCCAGCTGGGTCATCGCGGCCTCGTCGGCACCGAATGGGGCCGTCCACGTCACCAGGACGTTGGAGTCGAGGTCGTCGTGCGCCTTCACCGAGTCGGCTGCGGCATCCTTGAGGTCGATGACCGCGTCGAGCGGCTCGTAGTCGATGTCGACGGTCTCGGCGGCATCCTGGGCGTGCGCCTTGGTGTCGGCGACGACCATCGCCACCGCCTCGCCCGCGTGATGAACCGTGCCGTCGGCCAGCAGCGGACGCACCTTGCCAACCGGAACCTGGGCGAGCAGCGGTCCGAGGTGGCGAACGTCGTCCGCGGTGTAGACCGCCCGTACCCCGTCCATGCCTTCGGCTTCCGTCGTGTCGATCGACGTGATCCGGGCGTGGGCGAACGGGCTGCGGACGAACGCGACATGGAGCGTCCCCGCCTTCTGCACGTCGTCGGTGTAGAGCCCGCGGCCTTTGATCAGCGCCGGATCCTCGCGTCGTTTGACCACTCCTCCGAGCACGCTGGTGGCCGTCATGCCGACACCTCCTCACCCTCCCACTCCGCCGGCGCAGGCGCTTCGCCTCGCAGCTTGGCGCCGGCGTACTCGATCGCCTTGACGATGTTGTGATAGCCGGTGCAACGGCAGAGGTTGCCCTCGATGCCGTGCCGGATCTCGTCGCCGGTGGGGTTGGGGTTGGCTTCGAGCAACCCGACGGCCGACATGATCATCCCCGGTGTGCAGAAGCCACACTGCAGGCCGTGTCGCTCCCAGAAGCCTTCCTGGACGGCGTGGAGGTCACCATCCTGGGCAAGGCCCTCGATCGTGCGGACCTCGGCCCCGTCGGCCTGCACGGCCAGCATCGTGCACGACTTGGCCGTTTGGCCGTCGACGATCACCGTACAGGCACCGCAATACGACGTTTCGCATCCGACGTGCGTCCCGGTGAGACCGAGACTCTCGCGGATGTAATGGACGAGGAGCGTCCGAGGCTCTACGTCCCCAGACACCTGTTGCCCGTTCACGGTCATGGAAACTTGCACGCGGACCTCCTTCATCGTGGACGTGCTCGACGCTATCAGGACACCTGTGTTCACGAAGCCGAGAGGCGGAGGTTTCGAGCGCTCATCCCGGGCGGATGACCGACCTCAGTTGACGAATCGGGCAACCAGTTCCACGTGGGGGGTGTGAGGGAAGAGGTCGAGAGGTCGGAGCCAATCCAACCGGTAGCCGCCGTCGACCAGGGAGCGGGCATCGCGGGCGAAGGTGGCTGGATCACACGAGACGGACATGATCACGTCCGGTCGGAGCTCGATGAGCGCGGCGGCGACGCCTTGGCCCCACCCGATCCGGGGCGGGTCGATGACGACCGCATCGATCGAACCGCGCACCGATGCCAGCGTCTGCTCGACCCGGCCCGGGACGACGTCGGCGAAGGGGGCGTTCACCCGGAGGTCGGCGACCGCCCGACGATCCGACTCCAGCGCCACCACCCGTCCGGCGACGCTTCCGACTGTCGCCGCGAACAGCCCGACCCCGGCGAAGACGTCGAGGAACGTGCGGTCTTCGAGGTCTCCCAGCCCCTCTCCGACCAACGACACCAGGCGTTCGGCCCCCGCCGTGTTCCCCTGGAAGAAGGATCGGCCACCGATCCGAAATCTGGTCTCTCCGACGACCTCGTGAATCACCGCGTCGCTCGGCTTCGCCTGGGCGATGGGCAGATTCGGCTGCGGATGGTCGACCACCGCCACCATCTCGCCGGTGTTCACACCGGCCCGCAGCGTGACCCGGCGCTGTGGGCCCGAGAGAGCCTGTAGTGATGCAGCCGCTGACACGACATGGGCCAGCGGTTCGACCACCAGCCGGCACTCCTGAAGCGAGACCAGGTCATGACTCGATCGGCGGTGCAATGCCAGCCGACCGTCCGCGACGCGGTAATCCATCCGGTTGCGATAGTGGTAGGCCGGCCCGACCGCCTCGGTCATCGGCACGTCCACTTCCAACCGACCGAGGTGTCGCAGCTGGGACTGGACGATCTCTCGTTTCCAGGACAGCTGTGCCTGGTAGTCGGCGACCTGCCACGTGCATCCGCCGCAGACGGCCGTGTGACGACAACGCGGTACGGTTCGATCTCCGGAGGGTTCGACGAGCTCCACCACGCGCGCCCGGTCGAAACGCCGCCGGCTCTCGGTGATCTCGACCGTCACCACATCGCCGGGGACGGTCCCGGGCACGAAGACGGTCTTTCCCGAACGACGGGCGACTCCGTCGCCGCCGTGTGCGACCGACTCCACCCTGAGCGGCTCGACGACGGTCATTCGGACACGCCGGGATGCTCGAGGGCCCGCAGGACGCCCATCTGGATCGCTCCGAGCGCGTCGAGCAACGACCGGTCGGCATCGTCCAGACCGTCGTAGTCGTCCTCGGTCTCGATCCCCACCCTGGCTGCCACCACCAGGCGCAGCTCACCTGTCACCCGGGCTACCGCATGTGCCTCCTCGCGACCGAGGAAGGCGCCGTCGGCGGCTTCGCGCATGGTCGATCGAAAGACGGAACGATCCTGCGCGCGGCCGGTCTCGAGCTCATCGGACATGTAGTGCCACCACTCCTCATTGGCTTCCGAATCATCGGGATACACCGGCACCCGCAGCCGTTCCGCGGCCGGCTCCTGCGGATCGATTCTGTCGAACAGTTCCGGGAGCCGCTGAAGGAAGGCGGCAACCGACGGGTCGGCGTGTATCCGGACGCCGTCCGGTTCTGGAGCGATGATCACTGTTCGATGGTCGACCACAAGCCGTGGCGGTGCAAACGAAAGCAGTCCATCTCCGCCTGCTCCCTCGGTCCGTCCGCAACGATGGCGCGGCCCTCGTGGTGTACTTGGGCGGTGAGGCGTTGGGCCTTCTCCTCCGAATGACCAAACAGGGTGCGCAGCACCCAGATGACGTAGTCGAAGAGATTGACCGGGTCGTTCCACACCACCACCTTCCACGTTGACTCGATGTCGGTCGTCTCGTCGACGTCCGGCTCGATGACCGGGGCCTGTGGCACGATGTTCCTCTCGGTGTGGACCCACGATGGTATCCGCTCGTCACGCCGAGATGGACTGGGTCTCGGTCGCGAAAACCCGTTCTCCAAACCGGCGGCTCTCACCATATGTTGTCACGACATGGAGAGTATTGACGATGTATGACGATCCATTGCATCCGGATCTCGTGCTGGTCGGGCGCTCGCTGCAGCGGCGCCTCGATCTCGTGCTCGAAGCCGAACAGGAGGCGGCCCGGGTGGTCGCTCGGCGCTCGGCCACCCTTCGCGATCGGCTGGTCGACGCCGAAGACGCCGAGGCATCGGTCACCGTGACCCTTCGGACCGGTGAGGTGACTGCCGGTCGGGTCGCCAGCGTGGCCGTCGACCACATCGAGCTCGAAGGTCCCGGCGGGTCGGTGCTGGTCATGCTCGACATCATCGGCTCGGTTCGGCTCTCGTGAGACCCACGATCGTCACGATCTTGACAACGGCGACGTGGGAATCGCGCCTCGTGGCAGAAGCACGACAGCGAGGGATGGCCCGAATCCGAGCCCGCTGCACCACGGCCGCCGACGTGGCGCTGCATCTCCCGGGGGCCGACACCCTCATCGTGGGAGCGGAGACGCCCTGGATCACGGCCACCAGCTGCGGGAGCTGGCGGGCGACCGGCAGCAACGTGGTCGCCGTCGCCCACCATCACGATCAACCGGGGCGGCGGCTGCTCCAAACCGCCGATCTCATCCTCGGCCCGACCACGACGCCGGAACGGATGCTGGCGCAGATCGCATCGCTCCCCCGCCGGTCGGCCACGCGGCAATCGCGTCCGGCGATCACGTTCGTGGCTCCCCGTGGAAGTCCCGGATGCAGCGAGATGGTGTTCGCGACGGCCTGGGAAGCCGCCCGACGCTACCCGCGCGTGTTGCTGGTGGAGATCGCCGGAGAGGCCCCCCACCTGAAGCACCGGCTCCGATCGACCCCGGACATTGTTCCTGTCACCACGGCACCGATCTCTGTCGAGCGCCTGGCTCGGACCACATCAGCCGGGTTCGAACACCTCGAGATACCGCCCGAAGGGGGTCCACTCACCTCGTCGCTGGTCAGCCGTCTGGTCGAGTCGGCCCGACAGGTCTTCGATCTGGTGGTGATCGACGCCGGACCGCGAGTCCCCGGTGACCTCTCATTCGACACCGGCTCGGTGGTGCTGGTGGTGGAGCCCTCGTCGGCGGGGACGGAGCGAGCGACCGCAATGGTCCGCACATGGACGGGTCCAACGCCGATCGTGATCGGGAACAAGCTCTCCGGCACCGACGATCTCCGAGCCATCAGACGGGCCACCGGCCTCGAACCAGTCGCCACCGTTCCGTCTCTGCAGGCCACCGCCGGCCCCGTCCCGCATCCGGCCTTCGTCGAGGCCGCCTGCGTCCTTCTCGACCGACCGGGCTCCAGTTCACCTCAACCGGTTTCACCGTTGGCGGCGGACGGGTAGGTGCCCAGGAAGCGGATTTCTCCAACGGTCGCCAGCCTCGGCTCGAAGATCGACTGGAGTCCTATCTCCCCCGGCGGGTGGGTCAGGTCGACGAAGAAGCGGTACTGCCACGCTTGTTCGGAGGGGCGCGATTCGATCCTGGTGAGATTGGCCCCCCGGAGCCCCAGTTCGGTCAGCGCCAACGCCAGGGCACCCGGCTGGTGGAGAGTGGTGAAGGCAACGGTCGACTTGTCGGCTCGATCGTCGATGGAGGGGTCACCAGCCGCCACCACCACGAATCGGGTGGTGTTGTGGTCCCGGTCGACGACGTGCCGCATGAGCACCACGAGGTCGTTGGGGGCCGCGGCCCGCTCCGGCGCCAGCGCCGCTTCCGTCGGGTCGGCCCGTTCCGCCACCAGGCGGACGGCGCCGGCGGTGTCGTGCTCCGGGATCGGGCTCCACCCGCGGTGGGCGATGATCGCCTCGGCCTGGGCGAGCGCTTCGGGCTGGGAGTGGACTCTTCGAATGGTCTCCAGCGTTGCGCCCGGCGTGGCGACCAGGCAATGGCGAACCTCGACCAGATGCTCGGCCACGATGTGAACCTTGCCGGGGAGTAGTCGGTCGAGCACCGGAAGGATGGAGCCGGTGGTCGAGTTCTCGATCGGAAGCACCAACCGGTCCACCCTGCCCTCGCCCAACGCCTCGAAGGCGTCGACGAAGGTGGGAAACCCGGAACGCTCCTCATCGGGAAACAGTTCGCTGCTCGCCTGGTCCGAATACGAAAGGACCTCGCCTTGGAATCCGATGAGCATGGCGAGGACGGTAGTGGCCGCGACCCGGCGGTACCCGCCGACCTGGCAACTGCGGAGGCGTTCAGCCCCTGACCGCCTCCGAAGGAGGGATTCGAGCCGCCCGAGTCGCCGGGTACAGCCCCGCCACCACTCCGACCAGGACCGCAGCCGACATCGCTCCACCGATCGCCAGCGGCGGAATGATCATCGGGAGGTCACGAGCGATCGCGATGATCCACGAGATCGCGCCCCCGATCAGAAGTCCGGCCACACCCCCCGCCACCGCCAGCACGACCGCCTCCAAGAGGAACTGACGGCGAATGTGCGCACGGGTGGCGCCCAACGCTCTCCGGACTCCGATCTCCATCCGTCGTTCGAGCACGGACATGACCATGACGTTGGCGATCGCCACGCCACCGACGACCAAGGCCACCGATCCGAGGGCCACGAGGAGCTGGGTCAAGGCGGCGTCGGCGGCCTCCCGTGCCGCCAGCGCGTCGGCCGGTCGGGTGATCTCGACCTGGTCCGGGTTCTCCGGGTTGACGGTCGCCGGCAGCACGTCGACGACATCCTCCGACTGCTCGGGTTCGACCCTGACGTAGATCGCGGTGGGCTCGATCTCACCGAACCTCGCTTCGGCTGCGGCTTCCCCCATCATCGCCGAGCGCTCCAGGTCGGGATGGAGCTCGAGTCCGCCGACGATGCCGACCACCGTGAACCACGACCCGTCGATGAACACCAACCGTTCGACGGCGAGGTCGCCGACTCCGAGTCGCTCCGCCGCAACCCTCCCGAGGACCAGCACCGGAAGGCGTGACGCCGGGCCGTCGATGAATCGACCCACGAGGACGGTGGCACCGAGCACGTCGACCAGATCCTCCTGCACCGCAATCACCGACAAGCCTCCGGTCTCGATCTCGGGAATCAGGTCCGAGCGACGCACGGTGGCGTCCAGCAACGAGACGGCGGTCACGCGCTCGACGGGGCCGATCCTGGCGGTCATGGCCGGGGCATCGTCGGGCAGGGCGGCCGGTCCACCGAGGATGCCTTGGCCGGGGCCCACGCGGATCAGGTTGGTCCCGAGCCGGTCGAGACGGTCGAGCAGGTCTGCCCGGCTCGATGCCGAGATTCCGACGACCGAGATGAGCGCCGCAATGCCGATGGCGATACCGATGGCGGTGAGTACCGACCGCCCCAGTCGCGAACGGATCCCCATCACCGCCAGCCGGACGGTGTCGAGTGCGGACAAGCGCGACCGAAGGTCGGTGGTCATTCGAATCCACCGTCTCTGAGACGGATGCGTCGCGGAAACCGAGCCGCCACCTCCTCGTCGTGGGTGATGACCACGATTGTCGATCCGGATCGGTTCAGATCCAGGAACAGCTCTGTGATCGCCATGGAGGTAGCCGAATCGAGGTTGCCGGTGGGCTCGTCGGCGAAGACGATCTTCGGGTCTCCGACGATCGCCCGAGCGATGGCCACCCGCTGCCGCTCACCTCCACTCAGACGGGCAGGCTCGTGGTCGACCCGGTCTCCGAGTCCCACACGGGCCAGTGCGTCGACCGCCCGGCGCCGCCGCTCCGCCTCCGGCACTCCCCGATACAGCAGGCCCTGGGTGACGTTGTCGACCGCGTCGATCCCGTCGAGGAGGAAGAAATCCTGGAACACGAAGCCGAGCATATGAGCCCGCAGCCCCGACAAGGCTCGGTCCGACATGCGCTCGACCCGGGTTCCGGCGATCGCAACCGTGCCGGAAGTCGGCCGGTCGAGTGCCCCCATCAGGTGAAGCAGGGTGGTCTTCCCGGAGCCGGAGGGACCCACCACGCATACCAACTCACCAGGTGCAACGGTCAGGTCGACGTCCCGCACTGCAGTCACCGGCGGTGGCCCCGGGTACGTCTTGGAGACCCCCTGCATCTCGAGCGCAGGCGGAGCGCTCATCGGGGAATGACGACGAGGTCGCCTTCGGCGATCGGTCCGGTCACCTCCACCAGGCCGTCGGCAAAGTCTCCGATTTCGACACCGATGAGCCGACCGTCGATCTCGACGGCATATCCGCCGTCCGACAATGCGATCAGCGCCCGGACCGGGACCGCCAGCACGCCGGCAGCCCGCTCACGCTCCAGGTCGACGTCGACCGGGGCCTGGTCGAGGCCCGCCACCGGTTCCGCCAGTCGGACTGTGACGACCACCACGCCCGGCGCGTCGGGCTCGGGGCCGCTCGAGATGACCACTCGTCCGATCTCGGCGATGGAACCGTCGACGACCGCACCGTCGGGAAGCTCGACCGTCACCGGCGCCCCCGGCTTCACCAGGTCGAGCCGATCGGGCTCGACCTCGATGCGCACCTCCTGCTCGAAGCCGCTGTACTCGAGCATGGGCGTCCCGGACCCGACCACATCGCCCTTGGCGACGAGCAACGACCCCACCCGAACCGGCCCTGGGAGAAAGACCACCCTCCCGAGTTCCACCTCGTCGTCTTCGTCGAGCCCGTACTCCTCCCGGAAGGACTCGACTGCATCGGCGGTGTCACCATCGAAATCCTCGTCCGGTGTCCATTCGACTGGGCCGTACCCGAGCGCCACGAGGTTCTCCTCCAACTGGAGGACGTCGACACCATCTTCGGTGTCGGGACCGAGCGCTCGCCAGGCCGGCCGTTCGCCGACCAGGACGACCACCGGCCGGCCGTCGACCTCGAACGCGACGCCACCACGTTCGATCCGCTGTGCCTCTTCCGGGAGCGCGGTAACCGTCCCGCTGATCGCAGCCCGCAGCACATCGACCTCCCCGAAACCAAGCGTTCCCGACAGCGTCTCACGCTGGATCAGATCCGTGCGCACCACCGGTGCCGTGTCGACGGCGACCGTCTCGGTCGACGGGACGGACTCGGTCCCGCCCCCGAGGGCGAACCCCACCGCCACCGCCGCGGCCAGCAACGCCAGCGCCAGGACCGTGGAGGCGATTCGACGCACTACTCGTCGAGTCCGAACGAGCCGAGATCGGCGCCGCAGACGCCGAGGGCGTCGGAGAAGCCCGGGTCGCCGAACGGCAGTGCATCCAGTGAATATGGCGAGCCAGTGCCCGTGAAGCCGGGATTGGGATCCGGAAAGTCTTCGACGCCTTCGGCCCGCATGCACTCGGAGAACGAGGCCAGCTCGTCCACGATCGCTGCCTGCAACTCGGGATCGGAGGAAACGTCCAGTGCGCCGGCGTCGGCGAGTATCGAGCTACAGCCGGTCAGAGCCCGGCGGAAGTCGGGGTTCTCCGTGTCGACGGCATCGAGGGCATCTCCCAGCACCGGCCGTCCCTGATCGTCGACCCGGATGTCCGGAAAGTCGATTCCCTCGTCTCGCATGCACTCCGCAAAGAGCAGTGCGACCTCCTCGGGGTCGGTGACACGCGGTTGCGTGGTCGTGGACTCCACCGAGGGCGCCTCGACGACGTTCTCCGAGGACGGGATCGTGTCGTTCGCCTCGCCGGAGGAACACGCCGCAACGACGAGACAGGTCAGGAGGCCGACCATCCAGTGGCGGCGGGGGCGGGGTAGCTGCATCGCCGCGGATGCTACCGATGACCCCAATCAACCCCATAAGCGGATTCGACGCGGCGAGTTGCGGACCCCACACGACAAGTGGGACGGCCCCGGGGCCGTCCCACCTGCGAGACCATCGTTTGGCTGCCAGGTGCTACCGCGCTTGCCCAAAGAGGGGTGTGGGCCGGAGGTCCAATTCAAGCCCGTCGCCTTCCGCGATCTTGTCGAGCGTCGAGCGCAAACGCACCGACACTGTCGATACGGCTCGGTCGCCCTCGAGATCGATCTGCATCATCCCGCATCTCGAGCAGTGGCGCCGGGCGATTCCGGCCCATCGACCGAGGTGCTCGAATTGATGCCGACTCTGGTTGCAACTGTTCTTGCGGGCCACAAGATGGTCCTTTCTCCGACTCTCTCACCACGCTAGGTGGTCAGGGGTCGTCGCTTGAGGACTCTATCAGAATTCCACGAATTTACTAGTCCGTGCGCGTTGTCTCAGCCCGTTCGCAAACCTGCGGTGGAACCTTCCTCACCGGGCGATACGCCTGCCCGTCACGCTCAGTGGTGCTATCGGCGGTCTTCGTCGGCCTCGGCGTCGCCGTACCCGTCGACCAGCATCTGGGCGAGGTCGCGGACCCGGACGTCGTCACCCCTGCCCAACTCCTTGACGCCGTCGTCGATCATCACGAAACAGTACGGGCACGACACGGCGATCTCGGTGGCTCCGGTGGCCAGCGCCTCTTCTGCCCGCTCGACGTTCACCTTCTTTCCGATGTGCTCTTCCATCCAGAACCGAGCACCGCCCGCCCCGCAGCACAGACCGCGGGTTCCATGGCGTGGCATCTCCACCATCCGGCCGGGCTCGGTGGCGGCCACCACTTCCCGAGGCGCAAGGTAGATGTCGTTGTGGCGTCCGAGATAGCACGGATCGTGATAGGTGACCGTCGGCTTGGCCGATCCGGCGGCGGCACCCACCCGATCCTGGCGGAGCAACTCGGCCAGCAGTTCGGTGTGATGGACGACCTCGTACTCGCCCCCCATCTGTGGGTACTCGTTCGCCAACGTGTTGAAGCAGTGCGGGCACTGGGTGATCACCTTGCGAACGCCGAGATCGTTCAGCGTTTCGATGTTCTGGAGTGCGAGCTGCTGCCAGAGATACTCGTTGCCCGATCGCCGAGCCGGGTCGCCGTTGCAGCTCTCCTGCGGACCCAGGATCGCAAAGTCGATCCCCGCCTCGTGCAGCAGCTTGGCGAGGGCCACGGTCACGTGCTGGTTTCGATCATCGAAACTTCCGGCACACCCCACGAACCACAGGTACTCGGCCTCGGTCACGCCTCCCTCGCCGAGGATCGGGACGTCGAAGTCCAGCTTCGCGGTCCAATCCGCTCGATTCTGCTGCGCCATCCCCCACGGATTCCCCTGGTTCTCCATCGCCACGTACGCCTTCCCCAACTCCGACGGGAAGTTCGACTCCATGAGTGCCAGGTACCGGCGCATGTCGAGGATCTTGTCGAGGATCTCGATGTTGACCGGGCAGATCTCGTCACAGGCCTTGCAGCTCGTACACGACCACACCTCCTCCGGCTGCACCCGGTCGAGGACTCGATCGGACTCGATGACGATCCCGTCTGCCAGCGACACCGGCGACGACACCGCCGGCGTGCCGGAGGCCGCCATCACCTCACCGGTCTTCAGGACCACCTCGCGGGGATCGAGCGGCTTGCCGGTGAGGTTGGCCGGACACACCGAAGTGCATCTCCCACAGATCGTGCACGCATCGGTGTCGAACAGCTGCTTCCACGTGAACTCGCTCACCACCGCCACGCCGATGGAGTCGATGTCCTCGACCTCCATCAGGTTGGGCATCGCCTTCATCGCCCCCTTGGGCCGGCTGCTCGGAGAAAGGAACATGTTGGCGGGCGAGGTCACCATGTGCCGGAGCTTGGTGGTGGGGAGGAAGATGAGGAACGCCAGGAAGGCTGCGGCGTGGCCCACCCAGAACACTCGGTGCCACTCCACGGCGGCTCCGTTGGCGAAGAGGGTCGACAGCGGATACCCGACGAACGACCAGGTCTCGAAACCCGGCCGACCGTCGACGGCGATCCGCGCACCCTCGGTGAGCAGCCCGGTCACGCCGATGACCGTGAGGAGAGCGAGAATGCCGGCGTCCTCGGGCTTCGTCTTCGATCGCAGTCGCCAGGGCCGCTGCACGTATCGGCGGAAGAGCGCCCAGGCCAGGCCCGCCAGGTACACGACCGCGGCCAGGTCCAAGACGAACGAGTAGCCCTGGTACACCCGCCCTTCGAGGAACTTCCAAGTGTTCGGCAGAAGGTGGTCGATCTCCAGCGTCACCGTCCCCAGGAACAGGACCAGGAACCCGTAATAGACCATCGAATGCATCAAGCCGGCTTGGCGATCCCGCATGAGCGTCTTCATGCGCAGTCCGTCCTCGAGCCGCTTCAGCCGCTCTCCCCAGCTGCCGACGCGAGGATCGGAGGTGCCGCGCGCCCAGTTCTTGGCGCGGAGCGAGAAGAGGTAGAAGGTCAGCGCCAGGAAGATCGAGATACCGACGTAGAACGATGCCTCCAGGGCATCGGGGATGTTCCCGAAGACGACTCGACCGACCTCCGGTTCGAATTCGGGCTGGATCGACCCGAGGGCCCACAACCCGAGCGTTCCGACGGCCGACAGGACGGCCAGCGCCATCAACAGGCCCGCCGCGGTCGGTCGACTGGATCCGGAAGCGGCTTCGTCTCCGCTCGCGTCGCGAGTCTCGCTCGTGGACAGCGTCATGGGCCGGGAGCGTAGCGTGGGGAGGGCCGCTCATCGGCGGTCACGACCACCGGCTCAGAAGAGCGAGGTCCTGATCCGAATCGCCACCCGCCCGCTCAGTTCGGCTGCACCTCGGTGGCACCACCTCCACCGGCGTCGGTGGTGCCACCGCCGGCAAGGCCGAGCTCGCGCTTCAACTCCTCGAGCTTGGCGTCCGCCTGGGCGATCGAGATGGTCTCCCGCAGTTCGGCTTCGGCGCCCTCCGGGGTGGCCTCGCGCAGCTCCGTCCGCGCCTTCGCCTGGGCGAGTCGCTGGTTGATCTTGTCCTCGACCTTCTCCAGGCTCGGAGCCTCCCGTTCCATCGACGCCGAGATCGACTCCACTGCGGAGTTCACCGACTCCTGCATCTTCGCCTGTTGCAGCTGACCGACCAGTTGCATGCGCTTGGCCGCCAGCTCTTGCAGGCGCATCGCATTCTGCTGGACGGCCCGCTTGGCATCCTCCGATTGGGTGATGGCGATCTCGTACTGCTCCTTGAGCCCGGTCAGGTTGGCCTCCGACGCCTGCAGCTTGAGCGCCAGCGACTGCGCCGCGTTGGTCCAGCGCTCCATGGCGGTGCCGTCCCCGGCCGTCTTCGCGTCCTCGGCCCGCAACAACGCCTGCTTGGCCATCTCTCGCGCCTCGCCGACGTCGGACGCCGAGCTCTCGATCTTCTGCTCGATCTGTGCCCGATGAGCAATCACTTTGGCGGCCTGGTTACGAAGCTGCTGGTCACGCTTCTTCGCCTCGGTGATCGCCTGCTCGATCTCGATCTCGGGGTCCATGGCTGCCTCGGCCGTGGACCGGAACAGCTGCCGGATGTAGCCCCAAATTCGCTTCAACATCGATGCCACCTATCGCTGGTCGGAGTGCGGCAACTCTAGTGCTCTGCAGGCCGGTCGGTCTCGTGCGGCTCACCGCGTCGGCGTTCGACCGACGAGAAGAATCACCGTCGCGAGCGTCCTCGGTCGCGGGCGCCGAGATCAGCGACGCCGGCGGGCCCGGCCCACCGATCGCGAACGCGATCGGGCGCGGGGGCGACTCCCGGTCCGCGAACGCGATCGGGTTCGGTTGGGTCGTCCGCCGCCTCCCGACCGAGGACGTACCCGCCCGCCCATCCCCCCGCGGGACCTGGGCCACCGATAGCTCATCGGTCCGTTCATGCCACCCACGATGATCGAGAACGCGTCGAGCCAGTCCATGCCCCTGCCGCCGTGCGTTCGCGGCGCCTGTGGGGCGGGCAGCGCTCGGCCGCCCACGTCGATCGTGCGCGGGGAGGGCTGTTCTCCACGCCGAAGACGGTCGGCGTCCGCTTGGCAGACTCGCACCGTCTTCGAACCCGCCGGCGTCTCCAGCTTCGCTTCCTCCGTGCCTGCTCCGTGCGTGGGGTCGAAGAAGCACGGCTCCGGCTTGGTTTCGACCGGTCGCTCCGGAATCGAACGTCCCTCGACGATTGCTTCGGCGGCTGCCAGGGCCCATCTGGCCTCGTCGAGATCGTCGGAGAGCTCCTCGAGCTCGGCGAGATCCTCCGTCGCGGCCAGCCGGGACTCGGCCTGCTCATAGGCGGTCGACGCCGCCCGGAAGTGGGCCACCGCCTCCGGGTGCTGGTCCTGATCGACTCGGTCGCTGAACTCCAAGATCTCGTTGGCGATGACCGTCATCTGCTGACGGATCTCGCGTCGGGCCTCCTCGAGGCGACCTTCCAGCCGGTTGGCCTGCGAGCGACGCCTCCGCCAGATCCCGTACCCCACCAACCCGGCACCTCCGGCCAGCACCGCGGCACCCACCGGGAACCGGCCTTCGGGCTCGGCGGACTCGAGCGCTTCGGCCAGCTGAGCAAAGTCGGTGACATAGCTGTCGCCGGTGTCATCGAATGCAACGTCGAATGCCTCGGACAGCGCTTCGCTGGAGTAGGTGGCGCTGGAAGCGCCGGCATCGGTCGGAGTCAGGACGACCACGGTGTCCCGCCCCTCGACCAAACCCAGCACGTCGTCGGCGAAGATGTCCGGACCCTGCCCCGGCTCACTCCCGAGGGCCACGAAGCCGATGTCGGGATGGCGGCCGACGAGCGCTTCCAACTCGTTGACCGGAACGTCCGTGCCGCCCTCGGCGTAGTAACCACGAAACTCGACGGCCTCGGCCACCTCGTCGGCGGACTGGGCCGCGGCCACCGACGTGATGGTGAGCAGGAGGGTGAGCAACCCGAGCAAGCCGGAAGTGCGTGACATGACAGGGATGATATTCCGGGAAGAGGTCGCGGGATGATGTGGCGGGTCGGACCGGGCGTCGTTCCCTTCCGCCAGGCGGATGGGGGCTCAGTCGAGCAGGTCCCGAACGAGACGATCGACGTGTCCGGCGGCACGCACGTTTCGATACTCTCGCTCGAGCTGCCCGTCGGGTCCGATGACGAACGTGGACCTGATCAAACCCTCGTATTCGCGACCGTAGTTTCGCTTCGTCCCCCACGCGCCGTATGCGTCGGCCACCTTGTGAGCGGTGTCCGACAACAGCGGGAACGGAAATCCGTGCCGATCGCGAAAAGCCGCGTTGGCCGGCGGGTCGTCGGGAGACACGCCGACGATCGCAAACCCGGCATCGATCAGCTGCTGGTAGTTGTCCCGAAAGTCGCAAGCCACCGTGGTGCATCCCGGCGTCGAGGCGGCGGGATAGAAGAACAAGATCAGCCGGCGACCGGCGAAGTCGGTGGTGGACACGGCCTTGCCGTCGTGATCCGGCAAAGTGAAAGAAGGTGCCTGCATGAGCTCACTCCCAATCTCATCTGGCGAACGTCGTGGTGCTGGTGTGATAGCCGATCACGTCTGCGGGCTACACACCTCCGCTCACCGGGTCCCGCTGACGGCACGAAGAAAGAACAGTGCGTTGGCCGGGCGCTCGGCCAGCCGTCGCGTGAGATATGCGTACCACTGCGAGCCGTACGGCACATAGATGCGCATCGGGAACCCGTCCGACCGGAGGGCATCCTGCATCTGGGGACGCACCCCGTACAGCATCTGGAACTCCCACGGCTCGGTTCTGCGTTCGCCCAGTGCTTTGGCCAGATCGATGAGGCGATCGTCGTGGGTCGCGATCGCCGGACGCACGCCCTCGATCGTCATCAATCGCTCGAGGAGCCGAGCGAATGCGGCGTCGACATCCGCCGAACCCTGGAACGCGATCGACTCGGGCTCCACGTACGCGCCTTTGCAGAGCCGGACATGTCCTCCGAGCGGGGCGATGCGCTCGAGGTCCTCCGCCGTCCGGTGGAGGTATGCCTGGATACACACCCCGAGATTGCCGACCTCCGACTGCACCTTGCTGTATGTATCGATCGTCGCCTCGGTGTAGCGGGAGTCCTCCATGTCGACCGTGACGGTGGTACCGGCTTCGGCCGCGGCCTCGGCCAGTCGGCGGAGCGCGTCGGTGGCCAACGCGACGTCGAATGCGAGGCCCAACTGGGTCAGCTTGATGGAGACGTTCGCGTCGAGCCCTGTCTGGGCGATGCGCCGGGCGGCCTCGATGTATCCCTCCGTGGCGGCGGCGGCCGTCACCGGGTCGTGCACTTCCTCGCCGAGGAGGTCGAGCGAGACGGACAGGCCCCGCCGGTTGAGCGTCTCCGATGCCGCGACGGCCTCGTCGAGCGTGTCACCTGCCACGAAACGGCGGGCGACGATCCGGCCCGGCGGGCTGTTGGTCATCACCCGGCGAACGATCGGATTGGTGGTCACGGTGAGGACCGTCTTGGCAAACAGGCTCACGACCGCTCCACCATCTCACCGAGCTCCCGGCTGCGGGCGGCCGCCGCGCGCACCGCATCCTCGACCACCGCCCGGAACCCGCGCTCCTCGAGCACATGCACCGCGGCCGCAGTGGTGCCACCCGGCGACGTGACCTGAGCCCGGAGTTCGCCCGGGCGTGCGGTGGTTTCGGTGAGAAGATGTCCGGCGCCTCGTACGGTCTGGTGAACGAGCGCGGTGGCGATGTCATGCGGGAGGCCCTCTCGTACCGCGGCCTCCTCGAGTGCCTCTGCCAGGAGAAACACATACGCAGGTCCACTGCCAGATACCGCCGTGACCGCGTCCAAAAGGCCCTCGTCCATCACCGACACATGACCCACCGCCTCGAGCACGCGTCGGGCGCGGGCGACGTGGTCCTCGGACACCCAGGTGCCACCTGCCACGGCGGTGACGCCTTCCCCGACGAGCGACGGCGTGTTCGGCATCGCTCGGAGCACGGGAACGCCGTGCAGCGCCGTCTCGAAGACGGAGATCGGAACCCCAGCGGCGATGCTGATGACGACCTGGTCTTCCCCGACCAGGCCCGCGATGGACTTGAGCAGGCCTTCGACATCGCGGGGTTTGACCGCTACGACGACGACGTCGCGGCCGGCGACGGCCGCACTGGCGTCGAGATGACACGTCACGCCGATCCGGGTCTCGACGTCGTGGAGACGCACCTCCCGACGAACGGCCGTCGTCAGCTCTGGTTGCTCCCATCCGGCCCCGAGCAGCCCGCGGACGATGGCCTCACCCATCGCTCCGACGCCCAGAACCGCAACCGAAGGTCTCATGGCGGTGAGTGTACGGCCCGGAAGCGTGGGTGGAATCGTCCGATCAGCCGGCGGCGGCGTCGGCCGTCATCCGGGCCCGGATCAGTTCAATGATCGTTGCCACCGCACCCACCTTCATGCCGCCCGGGATGATCAGGTCGGCATGACGCTTCGAAGGCTCGACGAACTGCTCGTGCATGGGTCGAACCGTCGTGAGGTATTGGGTCAGCACAGAGTCGACGGTCCGGCCGCGTTCACGGATGTCACGTTCCAGCCGGCGGGCGAACCGGAGGTCGGCGGCGGTGTCCACGTACACCTTGAGGTCCATCAGTTCGCGGAGGTCCGCATCGGCGAGCACCAGAATCCCCTCCACGACGACCACTGGTGCCGGCGCCACCTCGACGACCTCTTCGCTCCGGAGATGACGCGAGAAGTCATACACCGGCATGTCGAAGGTGAGCCCGCTGCGCAGCCGTTCCAGGTGCTCGACCAACAATGCGGTCTCCAACGAATCCGGATGGTCGTAGTTCACCCGGGCCCGCTCCTCGAAGCTCAGCTTCGGCTGATGCACGTAGTACGAGTCGTGCTTGACGAACGCGACGCCGGTGATCGCCTCGGTCAGTGCCTCGGCGATGGTGGTCTTGCCGGATCCGCTCCCACCGGCGATCCCGATGATCAGAGGCGTCTCATTGGCCCAACCGGTCGGATCGAATCGGGGTGGGGGAGGCAGCACCATCGTGCCGGGACCATACCGAGCGCCGACCGATCGGTCCGAAAGGGCGACGCCATGCCCCTCCCACTCACAGCATGGCTCGTCCGGCGACCCAGGCTACGAACAGGAGCACGGGAATGAACGGCGCCACCGTCCCGAGGAGCGAAGTCCGGCGAACTGGGCGGTACTGGGCTTGAACCATCACGTCGTCTCCCCTTGGGTGCGGACTCGGCGTCGTCTGCTCGTCTCTTCGGTCGGACGCAGCCGAGCCTGTACGAGTTCCCAAGAGAGCGCGAAAGAACTCCCGTGATACGCGAGGTGTTGGATCGGAGGATGGCCGGCCGACGCCTCCAGGTCCCGCCGCGGACCCGGGCCCGGGCCGGCCGGATCCGGTTGCTCAGCCGGCGATCACCGGAACCCGTGCCATCGCCGCCGCCACCTTCTCCTCCGGATATTCGTAGTCGACCAGTTGACCTGCCTGATAGGCCTCGTACGCGGCGAGGTCGAAGTGACCGTGTCCGCACAGGGCGGTGAGAATCACCTTCTCCTCGCCTGTCTCCCGGCACCGTTTCGCCTCGCGGATGGCGGCGGCGATGGCGTGAGTCGGTTCGGGGGCGGGGATGATGCCCTCGGTGCGGGCAAATCGGGTGGCGGCCTCGAAACACTCGTTCTGATGAACCGACTCCGCTTCGACCAGCCCGAGCTCGTAGAGGTGCGAGACCAGCGGCGCCATGCCGTGATATCGCAGGCCCCCGGCGTGGATGGGGTCGGGTACGAAGTCGTGCCCCAGGGTGTGCATCTTGACGAGCGGCGTCATTCCGAGCGTGTCGCCAAAGTCGTACCGGTACTCACCCTTGGTGAGGGATGGGCATGCGGCCGGTTCGACGCATCGGATGACCGGGGCCATCTTGCCGGCCATCTTCTCGCGCAGGAATGGCGCCGACAGCCCGGCAAAGTTCGATCCGCCACCGGTGCACCCGACGAGCAGGTCCGGGGTCTCCCCGACCTTGTCGAGCTGGAGCAGAGCCTCCTCGCCGATGATCGTCTGATGCAGCAGGACGTGGTTGAGCACCGACCCCAGTGCGTACCGCGTGGTCGGCGACTGGACGGCGGCTTCCACGGCCTCCGAGATCGCGATGCCGAGCGAGCCGGGGCTGTCCGGATCCTCGGCGAGGATCTTGCGCCCTGCCTCGGTCAGGTCGGATGGCGAAGGATGCACCGTGGCGCCCCACACCTCCATCATCGTCTTTCGATATGGCTTTTGGTCGTAGCTGGCACGCACCTGCCACACCTCGCACTCGATGCCGTACTGAGAGGTCGCGAATGCGAGCGCCGAGCCCCACTGACCGGCCCCGGTCTCGGTGGTCAGCTTCTCGGTCCCTTCCGCGGCGTTGTAGAAGGCTTGCGGCACGGCCGTGTTGGGCTTGTGGGACCCGGCCGGGGAAACTCCCTCGTACTTGTAGTAGATCCGAGCGGGTGTCTGCAGCTCCGCCTCCAGACGGCGGGCGCGATACAGCGGCGACGGTCGCCACAGGCGGTACACGTCCAGCACCTCGCCGGGGATGTCGACGAACCGGTCACCGGTGACTTCCTGGCCGATGAGTCCCATCGGGAAGAGCGGCGCCAGGTCGTCGGGGCCGACCGGATCATGGGTGCCGGGGTGCAGCGGTGGGGGCGGCGGTGCGGGCAGGTCGGGCACCACGTTGTACCAGGTGGTCGGCATCTCGGATTCGTCGAGGATGATCTTGGTGGCCTTCGACATGGGGTGCTCCTCGTCCCGCCGCGGACTCGCACGCTACTTCACCGCTGCGCGGCCCGCCCGCAGCAGACCGGGCAATCCCGTGCGTGCGGATCGGATCAGTCGGCGGCGGGTTGGGCTGCCGCCTTCACGCAGAGCACCGGGACCGTGGCGTCGTGAAGGATGTCGAGGGCGTTGGAGCCGAGCAGGAACTTGCCGGTCGCGCTGCGAGTGCGAATGCCGATGACGATCATGTCCGCATCGGTCTGCTGCACGGCCTCGATGACATCCTCGGCCGGAGTCCTGCCTCGAACGAACTCATGATGCTCGTAGGCGACGTTGGCGTCCTTCAACGTGGCCTCGATCTGTTCGACCGCCTCTCCGACCGCGATGTAGTCGTCGGCGGACTCCTTGCCGCCCCCGTGCATCGAATTCACGATCACGAGTTTTGCGTCGCGAAGCTGTGCCTCCCGGATGGCGGCGTCGACCGCCGCATGACCCTCAGCCGTGTTGATGAATCCAACGACGATCTTCACGAATCCTCCTGGTTCGAATGTGGTTCCGCCAAGATAGACCGTCCATCATGAGCGCAGCATGACCGCTTCCCAATCGCCGGCCGAACCACCGGCTCCCGGCCCGCTGGCGGGGGTCCGGGTCATCGAGTTCGGGAATCTGATCGCCGCGCCATACGCAACGATGTTGCTGGCGGATCTGGGTGCCGACGTGATCAAGGTGGAGCCCCCCGGCGGTGACCTCGGCCGCCACTTCGGGCCATACATAGAAGACGAATCGGCATTCTTCCTGTCGGTGAACCGGGGGAAACGGTCGATCGCACTCGACCTCGGGGACGAGCGCGACGGCGAACTGGCGAGTGCGTTGTGTCGGGTGGCCGATGTCGTCGTCCACAACCTTCGTCGCGGAGCGCTCGGCCGCCGAGGGCTTGGCTACGAGGATGTGTCCCGCACCAATCCCGGCGTGATCTACGCGGAGGTCTCGGCGTTTGGGATCGACGGACCAGCCGCCGATCGGGTCGGTATCGACGTGATCTTCCAAGCCGAGTCGGGGATGATGTCGATCACGGGAGAGCCCGGCTCGGGCCCCGGCAAGACCGCCACCACCATCGGAGACTACGTCGCCGGCACCAACGCAGCCCTCGCCATCTGTGCCGCGTTGGTCGACCGGGTCCGGAGCGGACGTGGCCGCCGGGTCGAGGTCAGCTTGCGCGACGGGCTGCTGGCGGTTCAGGGCGGCTGGAATGCGATTGCGTTTGCCGCCGACGAGCAACCTCCGAAGATGGGCACGGCATCACCATTCCTGGCGCCGAACCAGTGCTTCGAGACGGCCGACGGACACCTCGCGGTCGCCATCGTCTCGAACCGCCACTTCGAGCGCCTCTGCCAAGCCCTCGACCGACCGGATTGGATTGCCCGCTGGCCCGGCAACGACGCGCGGATGGAAGACCGGGCGACGCTCGCCGAGCTTCTCGAAACCGTGTTCGTGACCGCCACGACCGAACACTGGGTTGCGCTCCTCACCGACGCCGGCATCCCGGTGGGGCGGGTCATGACGTTGCCGGAGGTGTGGTCGGACCCACAGGTGGCTCACAACCGAATGGTGCAGGCCATTCACCATCCCGTGGCCGGACCGACGAGGGTGATCGGCTCACCGCTTCGCTACGACGGCAACCCGGCGTTCGCGACGCGGCCACCGCCGCTGCTCGATCAGCACTCCGCAGCCATCCGATCGGAGATGGATCCGCCTGGACGTGCGTGAATCGCCGACAGTGGTCTACCGTCGCACCTCGTGCAGAGCGTGCCACCAAGTTGGGTTGAAGAAGGGCTCAATGTCGGCGTTGCCGTGTTCGCAGCCCTGCGCTCGACCGGAAGCTGGGAGGAGGCTCGTGAACAGCTCCTCGAAGCGTTCGAACTCAGCCAGGCTGCGGCCCGATCGGAAACACCGGTGGTCTACGTCGTGCACAACGACGACTTGCTCGGTCGCCGCGGCGCTCCGTCGGCCATGGTGGCAACCGGGCTGCTGTCGGCGGCCAGAACCGCCGCCCTGGAGCTGACTCGAGCCGGGGTCTCGGTCAACGTGCTCGCGGTGGACGACGGCGTGGAGCCGGCGACCACCGTCGACTGGATCGAGCGGCTCGGGCGGTCGGCGACGCCGACCGGGGAGTTGATTCACCTCGGAGGGGATCATCTCGGGAAGGCCCTCCCGTGAGCACCGCAGTCGTGACGGGAGCAGCCCGCGGCATTGGGCATGCGATTGCCACCCGGCTGGCGTCCGACGGATGGGATCTGGTGGCGGTGGATCTCTCGGACCGGCTGGAGGGAACGGCTGGGGAGTTCCGCAGAAAGGGCGTGAACGTGACCACCGTCCATGCCGACCTCACCGATGCGGATGGGCTTGGCGAGGTGGTGGGGGCCGCCGGGTCGGACGTACGTCTGGTGGTGAACAACGCAGGGATCACCCGAGACGCCCGGCTGATCAATCTGACCGACGACGACGTCGCCGCCGTCCTCGACGTGAACGCCGGCGCGGCATTCGAACTGACCCAGCGGCTGACCTCGGTCATGCGGGCCGGATCCGTCGTCAACATCGCCTCCCGGGCCTACCTCGGCAACTTCGGACAGTTCAACTACTCGATGTCCAAAGGCGCCGTGGTCGGGATGACCCGAGCCCTCGCCATCGATCTCGCACCCCGGATTCGGGTCAACGCAATCGCTCCCGGCCTCATCGGAACCGAGATGGCAATGGCGATCCCCGACGAGGTCCGGACGAAGATGGTGGCGAAGATCCCACTGGGCAGAATGGGTCTGCCCGACGAGGTCGCCGCGCTGGTGTCGTTCCTCGGCTCGGACGCCGCGTCCTACATCACCGGACAGGTGATCGTCATCGGCGGAGGAAGGAGCTTGACGTGACCGAGTCTCATCGTCGCCCCCGTGTGCTGGTGTGCGACCCGATCGCTTCCGAAGGCATCCAGCTGATGGAACAGCAGCTCGATGTCGATGTTCGCCCCGGCCTCGAACCCGAGGAGCTGGCTTCGGTCATCGGCGACTACGAAGCGGTCATCGTCAGAAGCGCCACCAAGATCACCCAACCGATCGTCGCTCGGGCGGAACGACTCGAGATCATCGGGCGTGCGGGAGCCGGACTCGACGCCATCGATGTGGAAGCCGCGGTGGCTGCGGGAATCGAGGTGGTCAACAGCCCCGACGCCAACACCATCGCGGTGGCCGAACTGACCTTGGGGATGATGCTCGCCCTGGCGCGCCGGGTTCCCCGGGCCGACGCGGCCATGAAGGCAGGACGCTGGGAGAAGTCGGCGCTCATGGGGACGGCCCTTCAGGGCAAGACCGTTGGAATCGTGGGGTTCGGCCGGATCGGTCAGGCGGTCGCCACCCGGGCGAGGGCGTTCGACATGAACGTCCTCATCAACCAACGCCGCCCGACACCCGAGCTGTTCTTGGAGTCCGGAATCCAATCGGTCGACCTGTACGACCTCCTCGCTCAATCGGATTTCGTGACGCTGCACGTCCCGGCCCGAGCCGACACGGACCGGCTCATCGGGTCTGCAGAGCTGGACACGATGCGGCCATCCGCCTACCTCATCAACACGTCGCGTGGCACGGTGCTCGACGAAGCCGCCCTGCTGGAAGCGTTGGAGGAGGGCACCATCGCCGGCGCCGGCCTCGACGTCTTCGCCGAGGAACCGGCGGTCGACAACCCGTTGGCCGCCCATCCGCGGGTCGTCGCCACCCCTCATATCGGAGCGAGCACGTCGGACGCCCAGACCACGGCCGCCATCGACGTGGCCCGGAAGATCCTCGACCGGCTCGGCGACCTGGACTCCGAGTCGGTGCTCCCGCTGCGATTCGTCGACGTTGCCCAAGTGATCCCACACGAGGCCGTCGACATGAAACGCGCGCTCCGCCTCGCCGAGCGCATCACCGAGGAAGGAGTCATCAGAAATCCACCACTCGTCGCTCGGGTCGACGACCGGTACGTCGTGCTCGATGGCGCCACCCGCTCGAAGGCCCTGGAGACGATGGGAGTCCGCCATTCGATCGTCCAGGACGTGGACATCGACGGTGAGGTCGAGTTGGAGACGTGGCACCACGTGGTGCGGGCGATCTCGCCCGACGATCTCATCGGTGTGCTCGAGAACGTGGACGACATCTCTCTCGAGGAGGTCGAGCCAGAACGCGCCTCGAGTCGGGTGATCGAGTATGGAGGCATCTGCTCGATGGTCACGGTCGACGATCGCGGACTCGTGATCCACGCCGACGCCGGGATCAACCGATTCGATGCGCTGGCGGCGGTGGCGGCCGCCTACATCGAAGCCGGCACCGTCTCGCGGACCTTGGAGCGAAACGCCGCGCAGTTGTCGGCATGGTTTCCGGACATGGCGGCGCTGGTCGAGTATCCCCAGTTCACGGTGGAGCAGGTCTTGCTGGCGGCCGGCTCGGGACGGCTGCTCCCCGCCGGAGTGACCCGGTTTCTCCTACCCGGGCGAGTGCTCCGGCTGGACGTCCCGCTGGATGTCCTCTCCGACGAGCGAACGATCGACGAGAAGAACCGATGGCTCCACGACTATCTCACCGAGAAGGAGCGGCACGGCCGGATCCGGTATTACCGGGAACCCGTCTACCTACTCGACGAGTGAGGGCGCGGCGGTCGGCGGCCGGGTCGGCGGGTGGCTCGCGGTCGACTGGATCAGCTGAACGGGTCGGGGTCCGGTTCGATGTGCATGACGGTCTCCTGCTTCCAGCAGTCCACGCCGGGTGCGGTGCCCCGGTCACAGATCGAGCCGGTGAACCACATGAAGTTGGTCATCCAGTCGTGGTCGAACTCGATCTCGACACCGATCCAGTCCCGCACCGTGCCCCGATTGTCCCGATGGGCGTCCGGCCAGCCCTGCTGGATGGGGAACCATGTGCTGCACCGGAGCGACCCCGGGGCATCGGTCGGAAGCATCGGCCGGTAGACGTTGGCTTGACCCTTGGTGCCGTTCTTGTCCGACTTGTAGACGGACACCTTGATCACGGCATCGCCGTCGATCGACGAGAGCGGACCGGCGATGGCTTCGAGGATGAAACAGTCGGCGTCGACGAAGTCGCCCGCCGAAGCGCCGACCCGAGCCCCTTCCCGGGTGGCCGACGTCACCGAGATCCACTCCTGAAAGGCCAGCCCGTACTCCACCGCCCCGATGGCCAGCAAGAGCAGGATTCCGAGGACGATGCTCGTTTCGACCGCGGCCGCGCCCCGTTCGTCGCCACGGCGGCGAGCCATCGAGGTCAGGACTCGCCTCATGCGTTGGGCACCAAACGGACCGGGTTCCCGTTGGCCCACGCCGACCACGTCGTCCGGTCGTGGGCGTTGTTCAGATCGATATCCATCGTCCAGAAGCAGGACGACCCGCAGGTGTACGAGGCGGCATCCGGGATCTGGATCTCGGCCGTGATCCAGTGTTCGTTGAACAGGGCATTGCTCCCACTCGTCGTCTGGATGCGACAGGGTCCGTTCCCCTGGGCAGCCTGATTCCCGCTGGGGTCGGTTGCCCGCCACCGGCAGTGCGGAATCGAGCCGTCCGGCATGCGGACGGTCATGTAGGAGGTCTGGTCGCTCTCACCCGGATCGAAGAACCGGAGTTCCAGACTCTTGCCGGCGTACGCCTCGGAGACCTCGGCCAGGAACACCTGGGCACTTCCCGAAGGCAGGTTGGTGAACATCGACATGTCCCGAATGGCATAGACCCGGGCGTCGGTGCCCGACGCCTCCGCCAGGAGGGCGTACTGGTTGGAGGCTCCCCCACTGCCGGCCGTCCGAACGTTGAGAACGTACGACCCACCCAGGTTGGGAACGGTGCACAGCTTCACCCACTTGTCCTTGTACGTCGCGGCCGACAACTCCGCATCGATCGAGCGGCGACAGCCGGGGATGGCCGTGTTGTCGGTGGGGTCCCGGGGAGTGGTGTCCGGGGCGAACAGCTCGAAGATCGTGCGAGATCCGTTTCCGGGTGCAGGTGTCGGGGAGACGTTGTTCGTGTCACCGGTGGCCTCGTCGAAGCTGTCGCGGTGATAGAACCCGGCGTCATACATCCAGATGTCGAGAGTGCCGCCCGCCTGCTCGGTCTCGACGCCGTAGTAATACCCGCTGGTCCGGAACTCGGAGTTGGTGAGCACACACGAACTGCCGCTCATCGTCCGGCACCTGGTGGAGTATGGATCACCCGACTGTTTCTGGGAGTACGGATTGTGGATGGCCGCCCAGAAATTGAGGGCACTGGAGGCGCACTGGTTGGCGGCCGCAGCCGAGAACGGCGCGCCCGACAGGATCGAGGCCCTGCCGACCCCGAAGCAGTTGGCCGGGCTTCCCATGACCACCGGGTCGACGTACTCGGCCGTCGCCCGACGGGTGATCGGGAGCTTGTCGATGCCGACGATGGTGGCGAAGAACGTGGGGACGTCGATGGTCAAGTCCACCTGATACCGATTGTTGGACAGCGCGGTGCCGACGAACGTCGCCGATCCAAAACTATTGGCGGCCGCGGCGTCCCGGGCGTCGACTTCGGCCTGGGCCGGATAGGTGGGCAGACTCACAACGCCTGCCAGCGCGGCCGAATCGGCCGCCCGCTGGAGGCGCGAGGCATTCAGGTAGTACCAGCCGAGGTCGACGGCCAGGGCGCTCACGGCCAGCAATGCAACCATCGAGCCGGCCACCCAAACCAAGGCTGCGCCGCCCTCGGATTCCAGCCGGGCACGGATGCCGGCTGTCAGACGCGCCATCATTCGTACGCCTCCGGCTCCATTCGGCTGATCGCCGTCTCATCCACCGTGTACTTCCCATCGAAGGGAGGGAATCCCGTCACCCACGAGCTGTCGTAGATGACCCGCACGCCGATGATGTCCACCGGATTGCTGGTGTTGGCAACGGTGTCCCGGGCCGCCGGCGGCCACTTCACGCTGCCACCCCACCGTGAGCAGTCGGCAGGATCGCCGTATGTGAAGTAATACTTGTTGGTCCGACCGTTCTCCTGCTTCCCCTGTTTGTTGACACGGAACACCTGGACTTCGTCGACCTGGTCGATCACCGGCGTGAGGAATGGCGCCAGGCTCTCCAGCACCTTGCAGTCCGCGTCGGCGGCCGTCCCGGCCAGCGCCGCGACCCTGACGCCGTCACGAGCGGCCTGATTCGCCGACAATCGATGATGAAAGGCGAGACCGAACTCCATGATCGCCACCATGATCAGGAGCAGCACCGGCATCACGATGGCAAACTCGACCAGCGTCGCCCCTCGCTCGGAAGTGATCCGGGCACGCCGAAGGTGCCCTGGAGTCGGTTGCGTCATGGGGTTTACATCGGCCGTCGGACCGACCTTTCTTGAGACGCCATCGGCGCCAAAGTCCACCACCACGATGTGACTAGTGCCGGCTCGCGCCACGACGCCATGCAGCCGCCACCCTGCCGATCCAGCGTGACCGACTGCCGATCGGTATCATCCCCCCGGCCATGCCTGACCAATCTGATCAATCGATCGACCAGCTGGATGCCAGATTGCTGCATGTGCTTCGTTCCCAGCCCCGGCTGGGCATGCTGGAAACCGCTCGCAGGTTGGGGGTGGCCCGCGGCACGGCCACGTCGCGTCTCGAAAAGCTCCAGCGTCGAGGGGTCGTCACCGGTTTCGGTCCCGACATCGACTTGCGGGCCCTCGGCTTCCCCGTCATGGCCTTCACCGTGCTGGAGATGACCCAGGGTCGCATCGACCAGGTGGTGACACCGCTCCACGACATTCCATACGTGCTCGAGGTGCATTCGATCGCCGGACGGGGGGATCTGCTGGCGCGTATCGTCGCCCGCTCCAACGACCACCTGATGACGATCATCGAGCAGATCCTCCAGTCCCCCGATATCGCCCGGGCGGAGACGATGATCGCCCTGGCCGAGCAGATCCCGTTTCGAGTGGACCCGCTGATCGCCACCGCACCCGGAGTCATGGACGAGCCCGACGGGTAGCCTCGCCTTCGATGCCGATCCTCCCCACCCACATCCAACCCACCTCCGAGGAGTTCCAACGCAACCGGACGGCCAGCCTCGAGAAGCTCACCGAGCTCGAACGGCTGCTCGACGAGGCGAAGGCCGGGGGTGGCCAGAAGTACGTCGAGCGTCACCTCGAGCGGGGAAAGCTGCTGGTCAGAGACCGGATCGAGTTGCTGCTCGACCGGGACAGCCCGTTCCTCGAGCTGTCGTCGCTGGCGGCATGGGGATCGGACAAGCCCTTGGGCGCAAACCTGGTGACCGGGATCGGAGTGGTATCGGGCGTCGAGTGCGTGATCTCGGCCAACGATCCGACCAGCCAGGCCGGCTCCTCGAACCGGTTCTCCCTGGCCAAGTCGCTCCGGGCGATGGACATCGCTCGCCAGAATCGTCTCCCGTTCATCGCCCTGGTCGAGTCGGGCGGCGCCGACCTTCCCGAGCAGGCGGACGTCTTCATCGTCGGCGGCAAGTGGTTTCGGAACCTCACCCAACTGTCCAAGGCTGGCATCCCCACCATCGCGCTGGTGTTCGGGAACTCCACCGCCGGTGGCGCCTATGTACCTGCGATGTGCGACTACGCCGTGATGGTCGAGAACCGGGCGAAGGTCTTTCTCGGTGGCCCCCCGCTCGTGAAGATGGCGACGGGCGAGGAATCCACCGACGAGGAGCTCGGAGGCGCAGAGATGCACTCCCGTATCTCCGGGCTGTCGGACTACTTCGCCGTCGACGAGCGGGATGCAATTCGGATCGGGCGCGAGATCGTGACCCACCTCAACTGGCGGAAGCTGGGGCCCGGACCATCGGGCCGCGCCGATGAGCCCCTTCACGATCCGGAGGAACTCCTGGGGATCATCCCCGACGATCTCCGGCGGCCGCTCGACATGCGGGAGGTGCTCGGACGGGTCCTCGATGGATCCCGGTTCGAGGAATACAAGGCCCTCTACGGGCAGTCGATCGTCTGCGGGTGGGGTTCCATCCATGGGTTCCCGGTGGGGGTCGTCGCCAACCAGCAGGGGGTCATCTTCTCCGAGGAAGCACAGAAGACCACCGAGTTCATCCAGCTCTGCAACCGATACGACACCCCGATCCTCTTCTGCCACAACACGACCGGATACATGGTCGGCAAGCAGTACGAGCAGCGCGGCATCATCAAAGACGGGGCGAAAATGGTGAATGCCGTCGCCAACTCGACGGTGCCACACCTCTCGCTCATGGCGGGCGTTTCGTACGGGGCCGGGAACTACGGCATGAGTGGCCGCTCCTACGACCCTCGTTTCGTGTTCGGGTGGCCGGGCCACAAGGTGGCGGTGATGGGACCGAAACAGCTCGCCGGGGTCATGTCGATCATCTCCCGGGCGGCCGCCGAGTCCCGGGGCATCGACTTCGACGAGGAGGCAGACGCCCAACGAACCGCCCTCATCGAGGCCCAGATCGCCCACGAGGAACAGGCATGGTTCTCGACCGCCCGGGTTCGCGACGACGGAATTCTCGACCCTCGCGACACTCGCACCGCCCTCGGGATGGCGATCTCGGCCACCCACTCGGCGCCCGTCGAAGGCACCGACGTGTTCGGCGTGTTCCGGATGTAGGGGACGGGGGCGAGCGCTCCAAGGCAGTTGCATGAGGCCGGACTTCAGAGCACGAACCTCGGGCCGATAGCCTCCACAGGATGACCACCGACAAGCCCGAGCGAAAGCCCGCCGAAGAGCAACCGGCCGAGAAGCCAGACCCGCCGCCGCACCACGAAGAGGCTCGCTCGGAGACCCATCACACGGTCACCGTCGACGGCTCAGAGATCGCCTACGTCGCAACGGCGAGCCGTTATCTCCTGCGGAAAGCGGACAACGCCAAGCGGGCCTCGTTCTTCGCGACCTCGTATGTCCGCTCCGACATCTCCGACCGCGACACCCGCCCGGTGATCTTCGCATTCAACGGTGGACCCGGCTCCTCATCGGTCTGGCTGCATCTCGGCGCATTCGGGCCGCGCCGGGTCGAGCTCGACGACGATGGATTCGCACCGCCCCCGCCCGGCCGGCTCGTCGACAATCAAGAGACCCTGCTCACCCACGCCGACCTGGTCTTCATCGACCCCGTCGGCACCGGTTTCAGCCGGCCCATCCCCGAGACCGAGGTCTCGGAGTTCGCCCACTTCCGCAAGGACATCGAATCGGTCGGTGAGTTCATCCAACTCTGGTTGACCCGCCACCAGCGCTGGGGATCGCCGAAGTATCTGGCCGGGGAGAGTTACGGAACCACCCGGGCCGCCGGGTTGGCCGCCCACCTCCACGACCGGTACGGGCTGTACGTGAACGGCCTGCTCCTGATCTCGTCCATCCTCCACTTCGGCACCGCCTCGTGGGACGACGCCAGCGAGACCTTCGCGGTCGGGAACGACCTCCCATTCATGGCGTTCCTCCCCACGTATGCGGCCACGGCCCACTACCACGGGAAGCTCTCCCCCGACCTCCAGTCGCGCCCGCTCCGGGACCTCCTCGACGAGGTCGAGGCCTTCACCCTCGGGCAGTACGCGTCCGCACTCGTTCAGGGCGACAGACTCGACGCCCAACGCCGGGCGGATGTCGCCGCGCAGGTAGCGGCGTACACCGGCCTGACGGCCGAGTACGTCATGCGCTGGAACCTCCGGATCGAGATCCTGCGGTTCTGCAAGGAACTGTTGCGCGACGATGGCCTGACGGTGGGCCGGCTGGACTCCCGCTACACGGGCACGGGGCGCTTCGACGATGGCGAGAAGATGGAATCGGATCCGGCGGGTGACGAGCTGACCGGCGTCTTCGCCGCAATCCTGAACGCCTACGTTCGCGGACCGCTCGGGTACACGTCGGATCTTCCCTACGAAATTCTCAACGCAGACGTGCACAAGGCGTGGAACTACGAGGATTTCAAAGATGCCAACGTCGACACGTCGGAGGCCCTCCGACAGGCCATGACGCGGAATCGACATCTGCGGATCCTCGTGGCGAGCGGCTACTACGACCTCGCCACCCCACACTTCGCCACCGAGTACACCTTCAACCACATGGGCCTCAAACCGGATGCCCACGAACGGGTGACCATGGCCTACTACCCCGCTGGTCACATGATGTACGTACACGCCGAGTCGAGGCGACGACTCCGCGACGACGTCGTCGCGTTCCTCGACCCGGAGAGCGTTGGGTAGCCTCACCCACCGATGTTCTCCAAGCTCCTCGTCGCCAACCGCGGTGAAATCGCCCGCCGCGTCTTCCGGACCTGTCGTGAAATGGGCATCCGCACCGTGGCGGTGTACTCGGATCCCGACCGCGACGCACCCTTCGTGCAGGAAGCCGACGAAGGGATCGCGCTCGGAGGATCGGCACCGGCCGAGTCGTATCTCCGCGGCGACGCGGTGATCGAGGCGGCGCTCCGCACGGGAGCCGGAGCGATCCACCCCGGATATGGCTTCCTGTCGGAGAACGCATCGTTCGCCACCGCCGTCGATGACGCCGGGTTGACCTGGGTCGGTCCGCCGGCCTCCGCCATCGAGACGATGGGTTCGAAGCTGGCGTCCAAGAAGCTGATGGCGGCCGCAGGAGTTCCCACCCTCCCCAGCGTTGACCTCACCGGGCTCGACGACGACACGGTCGCCGGCGCCGCCGGCCAAATCGGCTTCCCGGTATTGGTGAAGGCCTCGGCCGGCGGTGGCGGCAAGGGCATGCGGATCGTCTCGAATCCGGACGACCTCCTCGAGGCGGTGGCGGGGGCGCGCCGGGAGTCGCTGGCCGCCTTCGGTGACGAGACGGTGTTCTTGGAGAAGTACCTGACGCGACCCCGCCACGTCGAGATCCAGGTGTTCGGCGACAGCCACGGCAACCTGGTCTCGCTGTTCGAGCGGGATTGCTCGATTCAACGCCGGCATCAGAAGATCATCGAAGAGGCACCGTCGCCCGCCATTGACGCCGCCACCCGAGCTGAGATGGGGAGTGCGGCCGTCGACGCCGCTCGTGCCGTCGAGTACGTCGGAGCGGGCACGGTGGAGTTCCTCTTCAGCCGCAACCAGTTCTGGTTTCTCGAGATGAACACCCGGCTCCAGGTCGAGCATCCGGTGACCGAGGCGGTGACGGGTCTGGATCTGGTTCGGCTGCAGCTCTTGGTCGCCGCCGGCGAGCCCCTGCCCGATGAGGCGTTGCATCCCACGATGTCGGGGCACGCCATCGAGGCGCGGCTCTACGCCGAGAACCCGCGCAACGAGTTCCTCCCCGTCACGGGCTCGCTGACCGCCTTCGAGTTTCCCACGCGGACGGGGCTACGAGTCGACAGCGGTGTCGAATCGGGCTCGGACGTCTCGGTCCACTACGACCCGATGCTGGCCAAGGTGATCGCAAAGGGTTCCACCCGACGTGAGACCGCGCTGGCGCTGGCGGACGCCTTGGCGCGAGCGCGGATCGACGGCATCGTCACCAACCGCGAGCTGCTGGTCGCCATCCTCCGCGAAGAGGAGTTTCTCGATGGATCGGTCGACACGCACTACCTGCAACGGCACGATCCGGCCGATCTGGCGGCTCCACTGGCCGACCGGGCCGAGACGGCCACCGCCGCGCTGGCCGCCGCCCTCGCCGCCCAGCGCCGCCGGGTGGACGATCGGACCGTGCTGGCGAGCATTCGGCCCGGATGGAGGAACGTACCCAGCAGTCTCCAGATGGTGTCGTTCGACAGTGAGCACGGCGAGATCACGGTCGGCTACCGTTTCGTGGGCGACCGATCGGCGGTCGTGTCGCTCGACGGCGAGGACGCGGTCGCAACCGTGGTCGTCAACGATGGGGCACGGGTGGGGATCGAAGTCGACGGGCATCTTCGCTGGTACGCCGTGACCTCACCGGACGACACCCGTCATTCGATCGTCGGACCGCAAGGCATGATCACGCTCACCCAACGACCCCGATTCCCCGAGGTGGGGTTGGACGAGGATCCCGGATCGTTGCATGCGCCGATGCCCGGCAAGGTCATCGAGGTGCAGGTCGATGTCGGAGATCGGGTCGACCCGGGCCAGGTCCTGGTCGTGATGGAAGCCATGAAGATGGAGCACACCCTCCGTGCTCCGGCCGGTGGTTCCGTCACGGAAGTGCGGGTCACGATCGGAGATCAGGTGGGGGCCGACGAGATCCTGGTGGTCGTCGACGAAGACTGAGACGCCGCCTCAGCCGCGGCGCAGGTCGATGACCGTGCCGTGCGGCCGCCGATCGGGTACCCGAACGGCCTGGAACGACACCACATCGACTTCGGAGATCTCGGCGGTGTCGCCGTAGACCTCTTCGACCGCCGCCATCGTCGACTTCCTCGCCCCTTCGCGTTGCAGGCTCGACGTGTCCCACAGGATCACCTCCGCACGGTGACGTTGCGCCTCCTTGACGCACACGTGGGTGAGGCGACTGAGCACACCGGAGAGGGCCGGGTGCTGATAACCCCGGATCACGTACCAGAGCGTTCCGTCATCGGTCTCGGTGGGATAGCGCGCTCGAAAGAACTCGGCAGAGATGCCCGGAACGCTGTCGATGTCGTTCGTCACGAACGACACACCGACCAGCTCACCTTCGGACCACGCCAGCGCCTTCGTGACTCGTGGTCGGGCGAGAAGACGCAGCAGGTCTTCGACGTCACGAAGCGGGTCGAGGGCTGCCACCGACGACAACGTGCGATACCAGACCGCATGGAGGTCGACGCACGCCGCATGCGTGGCCGGATCGACGCGACGACGCGCCTCAGTCTCCAGCGGTGCGATCCGTCCCCGAATTTCCTCTCTCGACACCGACTGTCACGCTACCGGCGCCACCCGCCACCCTCAAGGGTCTGCTGCCGGTCGGGCAGGGTACCCTCGCCGAAATGAGTGAGAAGATCGGGTTCATCGGGTTGGGCATCATGGGCAGGGGAATGGCCCGTAACCTCATCGATGCCGGGCACGACCTGACCGTATGGAACCGGACCGAGGCACGAACCGAACCGCTGGCGGCCGCAGGGGCGGCCGTGGCGGCCGACCCGGCCGACTTAGCCGGACGATGTGACATCGTGATGATCTGCGTCTCCGATTCTCCCGACGTGGAGGCCGTCGTCGAGGGCGAGCGGGGCATCCTCGGCGGGATCTCCGAGGGGACGCTGGTCGTCGATCACTCGACGATCAGCCCCGGTGTCACCCGGCGGCTGGCCGGCCTCGTGGCGGACCACGGCGGGTCGTGGATCGACGCCCCGGTGTCGGGTGGGTCCGAAGGCGCCGAACGCGGCACGCTGTCGGTGATGGTCGGCGGCGAAACGGGCGACGTCGAGCGAGCACTCCCCTATCTCGAGGCGTTCGGGACGACCATCACCCACGTCGGCGAGGTCGGGGCAGGGCAGGTGGTCAAGCTCGTGAATCAGATCCTGGTGGTCGGCAACCAACTCGCCGCCTCGGAGGCGTTGCTGTTCGCTCAGGCGGCGGGGGTCGATCTCGAGCGGACGTTGGAGGCGGTCACCGGCGGAGCCGCCGGTTCCTGGATGCTGTCGAACCGTGGCCCGCAGATGATCGTTCGCGATTGGCAACCCGGATTCACCATCGACTTGCAACAGAAAGATCTCCGGCTGGTGCTCGAAGCGGCCGAGGAGCTGGGTGTTCCCACCATCACCACCGCCACCATCCATCACCTGTACACCAGTCTCCAACGACGCGGGCTGGGCTCCGACGGCAACCACGCCCTCGTCAAAGCCCTCGAACACCTCGCCGGCATCGAGGTCGGCGGATAGGACCGGTCGGCCGCCTCGCTGGCTTTTTATGACCCAAACGGTCCGGAAAATGTGCCGTTCTCGACAAGAGAAGGGCACTGTCGGGCACCGTCACCTCGACCCTGACGCGCTCCCGAGCCGCCTCGGCTCACCCCTCCCCGCCGGCCATCTCCGCCATCCGACGCTCCATCTCTTCGGGCGTCACATCCTCGATGTGCTGCATGAGGGACCACTGGTGCCCGAAGGGATCGACGAAGGTGGCCGATCGGTCGCCGTAGAACTGGTCGGCGGGTTCGGCGACGACTGAGGCGCCGCGTTGACGGGCCAACTCGGTCACTTCGTCGACGTCCTCCACATAGAGATTGATCGCCGCTGAGAAGCGCATGTCTCCAGCTGGTGGATGCCAATTCATCTCGGGGAATGGATCGCTGAGCATCAACACCGACTCCCCGAACAAGACCTCGGCGTGCATGACCGTCCCGCCGGGTCCGTCCATCCGCATCCGCTCGGACCCACCGAGCACTTGGCAGTACCAGTCGATCGCGTCAGCGGCCCCATCGACACAGAGTGCGGCGCATACATGGGAGTAGCCGTCGGGCAGGTAGTGAGGCATGCGTTCATCCTCCTTGGACATGCCGACCGGTTGATGACATCCGGCCAGGTCGAGTCCGACCAGCCTATGCCCGACGGCCACGCCACACCGACCGGCCCCGGCGTTCTCGCGACCTGGACTACCCGTTTTTGACCCCGCTGAGGTGATAAAAAGGCCGGCGGGGTCGGTCAGTCCGTCGGGTAGGGGGTGCCGAAGCGGCCGAGGTGGGCGACTTCGGGGATGGGGCGGCGGCCGCGTTTCAGCGACGGGGAGCGACGGTCGGGAGCCGGATGTCCGAGGCTGATCACGCCGACGGGAGTGCGGTTGGACGGAATGTCGAAGTCGGCTCTGAACCGGTCGTGATGTTCGGGTGGAACCCCGAAGAAGCACGCACCGAGCCCGTGGTCGACGGCCGTGAGCAGCATCAGCATGGCGGCCATCCCCGTGTCGACGTCCCAGTAGGGCACCGGCCAGTGGGCCTCCGAACGGTCCGACCACCCCTTGTCGGGCTCGGCGTACCGGTCGCGGTAGCGATCCTTGTCCGAGAGGCACACGATCAGCACCGGGGCCGTCATCAGCCCCTGCAGCCACGAATCCGCCTCATCGGATCGATCGGTGGTCGAGTCCCAGAACCGGTCGACATCGGACCGGTCGCGCAGCACCAGGAAGTCCCATCCCTGGCTGAAACCGGCGCTGGGTGCCCGGATGGCGTGGGCGAGCATCTCGTCGATCACCGCGCCGGGCACCGGTTCGTCTGTCCGGTAGGCGCGGACCATGCGTCGTTTGCGAATCGTGTCTCGAAGCTCCATGCCGGCCAGTCTGGTCGGACTGGTCAGTCCGCGCAGGCCACACATCTCGTGGTGGCCGGCCGTGCCTCCAAGCGCTCGATCGGGATGTCGGCATCACACCGCTCGCACACGCCGTAGGAGCCATCGTCGATGGCGTGCAGCGCCTGGTCGACTTCGGCGATCGAGCGGGCGATGGCCCGAGCGGTCGCGGTGGTTGCCAAACGCTCGACCGCCTCCGTCGTACCGTCGCCGATCCGCTTGCCGAACGATACGGTGGCGCCTTCGGCGGGCGGCTCGGTCAGCCGGCTGAGCTCACGGGAGAGTTCCGTTCGCCGGGCCTCGAGCCGGGACGCGAGGTCGGTGAGATGGGGAGGACGACTCGGCATCGGCTGGTCAGGCTATCGCCCGGTCGGCTACAACGGGTCCATGCACGACGTACTCGCCGACCTGACCGCCGAGCAAGAGGACCTCGACCGGCTGGTCGCCGGATTGTCCGACAGCGAATGGGATCTGCCGACCCCGGCCGAAGGATGGTCGATTCGCGACCAGATCTCCCACCTCGCCTTCTTCGACGAGCAGGCAGCACTCGCCGCCCGCGACCCGGATGCGTTCGCCGACCAGATCAACGCCGCGCTGGGAGAGGACGGCTTCGTGGCGGGCGACCTGATGGCGGGTCACCTCGCTCGGGGCCGAGGGCTGGTGCCGAAACAACTGCTCGAGTGGTGGCGCACCGCTCGCTCGGACTTCGTCGAGGTGATGAGCGGAGTCGATGCCGAAGCGCGACTGCCCTGGTACGGGCCGCCGATGCGCGCCGCCAGCTCGGTCGTCGCCCGGCTGATGGAGACCTGGGCACACGGGGAAGACGTCGCCGGAGCACTGAGTGTGGATCGCCTCCCGACCGATCGGCTCTTTCATGTGGCCGAACTCGGGGTCAAGACGTTTCGCTTCACGTTCGCGAATCGCGGGCTGGAAGTGCCGGAGGAGCGGGTTCGGGTGGCGCTGCGCGGCCCGACGGGCACCGTACGGGTTTGGAACGACGGGTCGGACAACTCGATCACCGGCCCCCTCGAGGAGTTCTGCCTCGTCGTGGCGCAGCGACTGCATCCCTCCGACACCCACCTCGTCGTAGAAGGCGACGTGGCCCGCCGTTGGCTGGAGATCGCTCAGGTGTTTGCCGGGCCGCCCGGACCGGGTCGTCCTGCTCGAGGACTCGTCTAGCTCAGGCGACGGCCACCCTCACCAGTGGCCGTCGAGCGCATCCCGCAAGAGTGCCGTGTACAGCTCGGGCTCGATCAGGAACGAGTCGTGCCCCTTCTCGGAGTGCACGGTGAACCGCCGGGCCGGGACGTCGGCCTCCCGCAACGCCGCCACCGACCGCTCCTGTTCTTCGGGGTAGTAACAAACGTCCGAATCGATGCTGAACAGCTGCCAGAGCTGGTGCCGACAGCGTCCGAGCAGCGACTCCAGCCTGCCCGACGTGCCACCGACCTCACGTACCAGATCGAACTGCTGCCAGGCCTTCATCACCAGCAGATACGTGTTGGCATCGAAACGCTTCACGAACTTCTGACCCTGGTGCAGCATGTAGGACTCCAGCGGATGACCGATGGCGTACCCACCGATCACATCCGAGCCCATGATCTCGTCTCTCGCCCGGTCGCGGAGCGCTTCCAGGCTGACGAAGGTCTTGTGGCCGATCATGCGAGCGAGGGCCAGCCCAAGATCCGGGCCGGTCCCCGGGTAGTAGTCGCCTCCTTTGAAGTCGGGGTCGGACATGATGGCGAACATCTGCTCGAAATTGTGGAGCACCTGGAGGCTGGAGGTGTGAAGCGAAGCAGCGACGGGGATCACCTTTCCCACCCGGTCCGGGTAGCGGGTGGCGAACACGGCGCACATCATGCCGCCCACCGAGCCGCCCACCACCGCATGCAATCGCTCGATGCCCAGATGGTCGAGCAGCCGCACCTGGGAGTCGACGATGTCGGTGAGCGTCAGGTCGGGAAACTGTGAACCGTACGGTTCGCCGCTGTCCGGGTCGATCGACGACGGCCCGGTGCTGCCGTAGCAGCCGCCCAGGTAGTTGACGCACAGCACTGCGTAACGGTCGGTGTCAATGCCCCGACCGGGTCCGATATAGCCGTCCCACCAGCCCGCATGCATCTCCTCGGTCCATCGGGCGCCCACCGCCGGAACCGACGGGTTGTGCCCGGCCGCATGCTGGCTTCCCGTCAGGGCGTGGAACACCAGCACCACGTTGGATGCATCGTCATCGAACTCGCCGTACTGCTCGTAGGCCAGTTGCAGCTCCGGGAGGAACGCACCCGACTGGGCGGTGAATCCGCCGGGCAGGGAAACGATCCGAGACTCCACCCGGCCGACGCTGGAGGACTGGTGCACCGTTCGAGTCTATGCGGGAGACTCGGGTAGCGACCGGTAGGCCTCGAGGATCGCCCGGGCGATTCCCCGAGGGTGGTCGAGCATGGCGCCGTGCCCGCCCGGCACGGAGACAACCGACCCGCTCGAGAATCGTGCGGCGAGCCGGGCCGCTCCAGTCGGGTTCGCCATCCGATCGTCGTCCGCCACCACCACCGTGACCGGACACTCGACCAGCGCCGCGTCTTCGGTGGGGTCGTGGGTGGCAACCGCCTGCAGCGACACGGCCAGGCTCGAATCGAGTGATCGTTCCAGGAGGCGGGTGGTCAACCCCCGTGCCCACAGGCCCGGGCTGGGATTCCCGCCGAAACGGTCACCGAAGGCGTGGGTCCATCCGGTGATGAGCTCAGCAGCCAGCAGGTCGCCGGCCCCGGCGGCGTCGAGCAACGCCGGGTGGACCGGCATTCGGTCGCTGGTCCCGGTCAACACCAATCCGGCGAACCGGGCCGGAGCCGCCGCCGCAGCCGAAATCGCCAGGTACGAACCCATGGAGTGCCCCACCACCATGGCCCGGCCGACCCCGGTGGCGTCGAGGAACAACAGCAGCCAGTTGCCGAGACCGGAGATCGTGCCGATTGGGGCACCGGCCGAGCGTCCATGACCGGGGAGGTCGGGTGCGAAGGTCGGGATGTCCTGGTTGGCAAGCATTCGGGTCTGGTATGCCCACACCGAGTGATCCTGTCCCGCTCCGTGAACCAGGACGACGCCGACGCCTTCGCGACGAGCGGCAACTCCGCCGGTATGGGCGAAGACTTCGTGCCCGTCGACGGTGAGCTTCATGCGGTCGCTCGGCGGAGCGCCCGTTCGAGATCGTCGATCAGATCATCGGGATCCTCGAGACCGACCGACATGCGCACCAGGCCCTGGTCGATGCCGGTTGCGGCCAGTTGTTCGTCGGACAGCTGCTGGTGGGTGGTGGATGCCGGGTGGATCACCAGCGACCGGACGTCACCGACGTTGGCCAGATGGCTGAAGAGGCGAACCGATTCGATGAACCGGCTCCCCGCCGACCGGCCGCCCTGAACCCCGAAGGCGAGGATCGAGCCGGCCCCGCGGGGAAGCAGCCGGGCGGCGAGGTGGTGCTCGGGATGAGCCTCCGAACCCGGGTACGAGACCCATGACACGGCCGGCGAGTTCTCGAGGTGTTCGACGATCTGCCGCGCATTTGCCACATGCCGGTCCATCCGGGCGGACAGCGACTCCAGGCCGCGAATCATCGCGAAGGCGGTGTCGGCGCTCATCGTGCCACCGAAGTCGCGCAGACCCTCCACGCGGGCACGGACGATGAACGCGGCCGGGCCGTACTCATCGACGAAGTCGATGTCCCGGTATGCCGCATAGGGCTCGGTCAGGGTGGGATGTCGCCCCGACGCCTCCCAGTCGAAGGTTCCCCCGTCCACCAGGACGCCACCGATGTCGGTGCCGTGGCCACAGATGAACTTCGTCGCCGAGTGGAACACCAGGTCGGCGCCATGCTCGATGGGGCGGCACAGCACCGGGGTGGCAAACGTGTTGTCGACGAGGAGCGGCACTCCGGCATCGTGCGCCACATCGGCGACGGCAGGAATGTCGAGCACGGTCATCGTGGGGTTGCCGATGGTCTCGGCGATCACCAGCTTCGTCTCGGGCCGGATGGCGTCGGCGACCGCCTCGGGGTGGCGAGGGTCGACGAAGGTCGTGGTGATGCCGAACCGCGGCAACGTGTGGATGAAGAGGTTGGCCGTCCCCCCGTACACCGCCGACGAACACACGACGTGGTCGCCTCCCGACGCCATCGTGACGACCGCCAGGTGCAGTGCCGCCTGCCCCGACGCCGTCGCGACGGCGCCGACGCCCCGTTCCAATGCCGCCATTCGTTCCTCGAACACGGCGACGGTGGGGTTCGAGATCCGGGAGTAGATGTGGCCGGGAACCTCGAGATTGAACAGGGACGCCGCATGGGCGGTGTCCTCGAAGACGAACGAGGCACTCCGATAGATGGGTGGCACTCGCGCCCCCGTCACCGGATCGGGCCGGGTCCCTGCATGAACCGACAGCGTCTCGATACCGGGGGTGTCCGGTGTGACCATGGCAGCACTGTAGGGCGGCGGGCCGGACGCGCTGTTGGTTCGTTAACGTCTCGGACATGGCCATGAAGATCACCTACGCCACCATGTCGGCGGACAACGAGGAACTCCACGACGAGTACGAGCGAGGATTGGAGGCGGCCCGGGCTCGGCTCGACGTTCACCATCCGTACTTCGTGAACGGCGAGGCCCGGACGACGGAAGAGACGTATGACGAACGGTCACCGATCGACGCCGACATCGTCGTCGGGCGGTACTCGCAGGCGACGGTCGCCGACGTCAAAGAGGCGGTGGCGGCTGCGAAGGCATTCCAGCCCCAGTGGGAGGCAACCCCCTGGCAGGACCGGGTCGCCATGATGGAGCGAGCCGGCGACATCATGGAGGAGCGCCAGTTCGAGCTGGCGGCCATGGTGGCCATCGAGGTCGGGAAGAGCCGGCTCGAGGCACTGGGCGACGTGGCCGAGACGGTCGAGTTCTTCCGCTATCACTCTTCGCAGATGACCGTCAACAACGGTTACGTGCGCGAGCTCGGACAGCTCTCGCCCTCCGAGAAGAACGTGTCGGTGATGCGCCCCCACGGGGTGTGGGGGGTCATCTCTCCGTTCAACTTCCCGATGGCGTTGGCGGCCGGTCCGACGATTGCCGCGCTGGTCACCGGCAACACCGTGGTGCTGAAGCCGTCCAACACCGGGGCGATGGCTGCCCTCGACCTGTATCAGGTGATGAAAGACGCCGGTGTCCCCGACGGTGCGCTCCACGTGCTGACCGGACGCGGATCGGTGATCGGTTCGGCACTCGTGCAACACCCGGACGTCGCCGGATTCACCTTCACCGGCTCCTACGACGTGGGAATGGGCATCTTCCGCAACTTCTCGGGAGCCATCCCCAAGCCGGTGATCGCCGAGATGGGTGGCAAGAACCCCGCCATCGTCACCGCCTCCGCCGACATCGACGACGCCGCCGAAGGGGTGCTGCGGGGTGCATTCGGATTCCAGGGGCAGAAGTGCTCCGCCACGTCCCGGGTGTACGTCGAGCGACCGGTGTTCGACGACTTCGTGGACGCTCTCACAGAGAAGACTCGACAGCTCACCGTCGGGGACCCGCTCGACCGAACGACCTATATGGGTCCGGTCATCGACGAGGCAACGATGAACCGATTCCGCGAGTCGGTGGCCGAGGTGGAGTCTTCGGGGGGCCGGGTGCTGGCCGGCGGCGCGGTCGTCGACGACGGGGACCTGGCGAGAGGCAACTTCGTCGAGCCGACCGTCGTGACGGCACCCATGGACTCGTGGGTGTGGTCCAGGGAGCTGTTCATGCCGTTCGTGGTCGTCGGCCCCGTCGACGACCTCGACGAGGCGATCGAACGGGCCAATGACACCGAGTACGGCTTGACTGCCGGGATCTTCGCCGGCGACGAAGACGAGATCCAACGGTTCTTCGACCGGATCGAGGCGGGTGTCACCTACGCGAACCGCACGGCGGGAGCGACCACCGGTGCCTGGCCGGGAATCCAGAGCTTCGGCGGGTGGAAGGGGTCCGGCACCACCGGCACCGGGTTCAGCCCCTGGTACCTCCGGCAGTATCTCCGCGAGCAGAGCCGTACCGTCGTCGAGTGAGCGCCGCCGCGGTCGTCGGTGACGAGCCGCTTCGCACGTTGGTGCTTGCGCGACTGGGCGACCGACCCGACGAGACGGTCCCGATCCCGGAAGCACCGGTCGTGGTGGTCTGTCGAGAAGGCTTGCCGGGGGACGTTCGCCCCGACGCCCACATCATCCACGTCAGCCGGGTCGGGGCCGGCCTGGTAGAGCGCCGGCCCTACTCGGCGGCCGCGGCGGTGGAGCGGGCGGTCGAAGCCCGGCGCCACACGGTGCTGCGAGCGACCGAGTTCCACTCCGACGTGTGGGCCCTGCTGGATCGCTGGGCCGGGCGACCGCTGATGCTCGTTCCCAACGACGTTCGCTTTCAGCCGCTCGATGCGACCACGGTGGCCGACCTGGTGGCCGACCTGGCCGAACGACCGCCCGCCGGTCGTCTGGACGACGTGGGAGGACGGTTTGCCTACGAGAGCCGGGAGCTGGCCCGGTCGTATCTGGCTGCGGTCGGTCGTCGCCGGCCGGTCATCGCCCTCAACTCTCCGGGCCTGGCGGGGGCGGCCATGCGGGCGGGCGCCAACCTGACCCCCAACCGGACCGACGCCGGTCGATCGTGGAACGACTTCGTGGCGTCCAAGCTCTGACCCCGCCGGGATCTACTCCGGTCCGCGGATGTGATCGGCGTGGTGGGTGGCGGCCTCCTCGAGCAACGTCTGGGCTCGCGCCATCTCACCGGTGGCGGCGTACCCGCGAGCGGCACCGCCTTCCACGTCGCCGGCCAGGTAGAGACGCTCGGCGACCCGCGCATGGGCGGCTGCCTGATCGAGCGCCGCTGCGGCCCGGTCATAGACGAGCGCCGACTTGACCATTCCCGTCGATGGCTGAGCCGGTTCTTCGACGCGGAGTGGCGGAGCCACCGGAGGACCTTCCGCCAACACTGCGTTCGCTTCCTCGATCGTGAAGCGTCCGTGGGTGACCTCCCGCCCGACGATCACACCGTCGAGGCGACGCCCGTCGATGGTGAGACCCATCAAGTTGCGGAGGTCGTCGAGATTCCGGACGCCGCCGGCGGCGATCACCGGTTCGTCGACGGTGGCCAGCGCCTCGGTGAGAATCTCCTGGTTGGGAGGCTCGATGAGGGCATCCCTTCCCGCCTCGGCCACCAGGAACGCGGCAACCCCGGCCGAGGACATCTCCAACAGCACCTCTTCGAGAAACCGGCCCGAGTTCTTCGTCCACCCGCGGGTGGCGATCTCCTCGTCGGGGCGCACGTCCAGCGACACGACCATCTTGTCGGGATGATCCCGGCACAGCTCCCACACCATGTTCTGGTCTTCGATGGCCGCGGTGCCCATGACCACTCGCCAGGCACCGGCTTCGACCAGTCGCCGCGCCTCGCCCGGCGATCGGATGCCACCGGCCACCTGCACCGGCACGTCGACGGTCGCGATGAGGCGATCGAGCAGGTCACGGTTGCCGGTGTCCCCGCTGACGGCAGCGTCGAGGTCGACCACATGGATGAGGTCGGCCCCCTGTGCCACCCAGCTCTGGGCACGAGCGACCGGGTCGTTGTCGAGCAGGATGGCGTCGTTGACGTCGCCGCGCCGCAGCCGAACCGACCGGCCGTTGAGGATGTTGATGCGGGCATAGAGATCCATGCCATCAGAGTAAGCGGGCGAGGTGAACGGAAGCGATCCCGCAGGCCGCGAAGTCGGGACCGAAGTCACAAACCGATGGCGGCCTCGGCCTTCTCCAACCGGTGACGCCGATCGAACAGGGGTGCGAAGAGGTCGCCGTGACGCTGTAGCCGTTCCCACACGTTGGCGATGGTGACGTCGCCGTTGTGGATGAGTCCCAGCTCATCCCACCGGATGGGGGCCGACACTGGAGCGCCAGGCCGAGGCCGCACCGAGTAGACCGATGCCACGGTCTGTCCGGATGCATTGCGGTTGGCGTCGATGAACACCTTGCCGCGACGCTGAGGGATGTCCCACGCCATGGTGATGTTGTCTTCGTCGGCGGCCGCCAAGAGCTGGCCGAGCCCGTCGACGAACCTGCGAACCCGGGCCTGGTCGTACACCGGCTCGATGCCCACGTACACGTGGAGACCGCGCGCTCCGGAGAGTTTCGGATGACCTTCGAGCCCGAGCCGGTCGAGAGCCTCGCCTAGCAGGCGGGCGGCCGCCACCACCTGTTCCCAACTCGACCCTTCGGCCGGATCGAGGTCGAAGATGGCGTAGTCGGGATGCTCGAGGTCTTCTGCTCGGGAATGGAACGGGTGCACCTCGATACACCCCATGTTGGCGAACCACATGAGCGACTCGCGATCCTCGGCGAGCAGGAAGTCGATCACCCCACCCATCGAGTCGGAAGCCACCGCGGCGGTGGCCATCCAGTCCGGCGCATGCGACGGAGCACGTTTTTCGTAGAAGCTCGACCCTTCGATTCCATCCGGATACCGGGACATCGATATCGGTCGACCCGCCAGATGCGGCAGCAGCACGTCGGCGATCGAGGCGTAGTACTGGATGAGGTCGCCCTTGGTGTACCCGGCGCCGGGGAAGAAAACCTTGTCGAGATTCGACAGCCGGGGACGCCTGGCCGGCGTTCTCGGCGTCGCATGTTTTCCTTGGACGTCGGCGCGGATGGCCTGAGGGAATGACAGATCGGATGTCTGGATGAGCCGGCCCGGTTCCTCTCCGATCTGTTGCTCGGTCTGGCGGATCTCGGCGAGGATGGCGTCGTGGCTCGACCGTTCTCTGGACTCTGAGATCAGGGTGAGGTGGATCCCGGCCGCCGCCGCCGCCTCGACCAGCGGGCCTACCCGCAACGTGCCATCTCCGTAGGGCAGGTGCCGGATCTCACCACCGGGACCGACCTGGTTGTCGGTGAACTGGCATTGCAGCGGGTCGATCATGAACGCCGGGAACCGATCGGCGAGGAAGGTGAACACCGCGGCGAACGCCTCGGTGTTCACCAGACCGCCGCCGGTCTTGGCATGCAGGTGCGCCCAGTCGACGATGGGACGGACGAAATCGAACTCGGCCGCGAAGAGGGCAATGTCGCCCAGTGAGCCGTAGGCGCGGTCGGTGCCCGAGGTCTCCAGCCCCAATCCGACCCCGAGATCGGTGATCTTCGGGGCGATGCGTTCGAGGCGCTCCCGAACGAGGGCGGTCACCTCCTCGGCGCTCCGGTCGCCGACATGACCGGCGTGGGCACAGATCACCTTCGCTCCCAGCGCACGGCCGAGCTTCATCGTGTGTTCCAGTGCAGCCAGGCACCGGGCCGACTTCTCCTCGTCCTCGACGGTCAGGATCGCGAAGTAGGGGGCGTGGATGGAGACGTCGACGCCCCTCGCCGATGCCGCCTCCCCGAACGCGGCACAGCGCTTCTCCTTCCAGGGGAAGTCCTTGACGAAGGCGAGCTCGTAGGCGCCATGTCCGGCCTCGACCAGACCGTCCACGAACTCCTCGTCGGTGACATCTGCCGGAGGGATACCCGAGGTTCCGAACCGAATCATCACCCCCATTGTCTCAGCGTTCTGCCGACGATCGGCCACCTCCGGTCGAAATTGGGCCGCAGATGGCCGGCGTTCGGCGATACCTTTCCGGGATGCAGATCGAGCTCGTCGAGGTGACCAAGGACAACTGGCGGGACGTCGCAGCTGTTGAGCCGTTGCCCGACCAGGCCCGGTTCGTGGCACCGGTCACCCGGTATCTCTGCCTGGGACTGTTCGACGGCGAGTGGCACTCCTTGGGCGTGGTCGATGGCGAGCGGACCGTCGGACACGTCATGTGGGCCTTCGACCCGGACGAGGACGCCCACTGGATCGGTGGAGTGGTGATCGACGCCGCCGAGCAAGGCCGCGGGGTGGGGCGGGCCACCGTGCTGGCGTTGATCGAATGGCTGCGTCGGCGAGAAGACGCCCGGCATTTCGCCCTGTCCTACCTCCCCGACAACACGACGGCCCGACACCTGTACCGGTCGCTGGGTTTCGTCGAGACCGGCGAGATGGCGGACGATGAGATCGTCGCCCGCATGAACCAAGCCGGCTGAGGGAGGGCCGACAGTCCCGGCCCTCCCTCGGTGCTCAGATCGCCAGCCCAGGTCGCCAGCCCAGGTCGTCAGCCCCAGATCGTCAGCTCAGGTCGACGTACTGGCTCAGGAACGCCTGGGCCTCGGCGGTGTCCACCCGATAGGTCTGATCCATCGCCTTGCAGGGAACGTCGCCGGTGACCGTGATCGAGATGATCACGTCGGTGTCGCCGATGAAGTGCGGACCACCCGAATCGCCGTAGCACGTGCCGGCGTTGCCGTTGGTCGGGGTCATCGCCAGCCGCAGCCACACCTTGTTGGCCCCATGGGCCTCCTGATAGGCCAGACGCCGGACGCCGTCGTAGAAGATCGGGTCGAACGCACCCGTGAAGTCCTCACGGACGCCGCCGTATCCCACTGCGGTGAACAACTGGTCGCGAAGCTCCTGGTTCGACCACGACTCGATCGTTCCGAGCGGCGCAACCTGTGCCGGCTCGATGCCGGCGACCGGTTCGTCGAGCAACACGACGGCGATGTCGTGTGGGTCGTCATAGCGGGACCCACCCCATTCGGGGTGCGTCACGGCCGTGCCGGCGTGAAGGTCTCCGGCGGCGATGCCGTCGTCGGCGTCGTCGGCGAACGTCACCCACACCTGGTCGAGACCCTCGGTGCAGTGTGAGGCGGTGAGGAACACGTCGGGGGCGATCAGCGCGCCCGTGCAGATCCAATCGAGGTCACCGTCTCCGAAGTCCATGACCAATGCACCCGTCTGCGGGTGCCGTCCTTCGTCCGGCTCGCCGAACGTGATCGCTCCGGCCGGCATCGCCAACATCAGCACGGCCACCAGTGCAATCGCCCACATCACTCGTCGCATGTCCATCCTCCCTCGGTCACGTGAGTACATGATGCCACCTCGACGATGCTGGGTCACCCCGCTTCAGTCGATCGCCAGACGAGCCACCGTCTCGCCATGCAACCGTTCGCCGGTGGCCACGAACCCGTGCCGCTCGTAGAACGGGCGGGGCGAACCCCGCCCTTCGACGTACGACACGGTGAGCCCGGTCACTCCCCATGTCCGGCACTGATCGATGAGAAGTTCGAGAACCCGGCTGCCCAGGTTCCGGCGTTGGTGCATCCGGTCGACCAGTAGGCGCACGAGATATGGCTCCGGACGGGCGGAGGTTGGTTCGGTCATCAGCACCATGCCGACCATCTCGCCGTCGGCCCGGACCCCTCGCAGCCATTGGATGGCCGGATCTCCTTCGATGGAGGGTGGGAAGAGGGCATCGGCGAACGACTCGAGCACCGGGGCCACGAAACGCTCCTGGGTCTTGTGGGTTCGCAGCCGCCGAACCTCCCTGGCCGACTCCGCATCGAGTTCAACCAGTTCGACGGTTGTGGCGGGAGCCCGCGGCCGGTCACGCCACGTCTCCCATTCGGGGCGCGTCATCCCATAGATGTGGTCGTCGGAGTTGTCGTCGCCCACCCAGAACGACAGCCGGGTGTGGCCCTCGAAGAGCATTCCCACCCGCTCCAACACCTGGGCCGAGGCCGCGTTGTCGGGGTGCAACATCCCGAAGACTCGAGTGAGCGGCAGGTTGTCGAAGAGCCAGCCGACCAGAGCGGTGGCGGACTCGACGGCGAATCCCCGCCCCCAATGCTCGGCGGCGAGCGTGTACCCGATCTCGGCGCACCGGCTGCCCCATGTGAGATTGACCACCACGTCCCCGAGAACCTGGGAGTCGTCGGGATCGGCGATGGTCGCCATCCACCACTCGCCGTCGGCGGGCCCATCCAGTTCCATCGATCCCACCACGGTCGCCTTGGCCCGCGCCTCGGGGAAGGGGACCGTCCAGTTCTGAAAGCGGGCCACGTCGGGGTCGTTCCGGCGTTCCCACAGGGCGTGAGCATCCTCGGTGCGTACCGGTCGGATGAGAAGTCGGTGGGTGGTGATGGGCTCGAAGACCGGGGTCACGAAACGGATCTTCCGCTGGCGGATCAGTCGAGGAGCCGATGGACGCGCTCAACCATCTCGGTGAACACATCGACGTCGAGGTCGTCGAGCCGGCGGATGGCGATACTCGCCGAGCCGGTCTTGACCTTGCCGAGCCGGTCGGCGTAGTTGCGGAGCAGATAGGCGCCGTCGTCCACGGCGTTGACGTAGACCGAGGCGTGGTCCTTCTGGCGGGCGAGGCCGACCGCAAACCACTCCACCGTCTCCCCGCGCGGCCGGGGCTGGACGATCTCGCCGTATCCGATGATCCGCTGTTCGGTGCCGCCCCAGAACACCCCCTCCCACAGCTCCCGGGTCCGTCCCGGCATGGCCTCGGAGATGATCCGGTCCAGCGCCTCCATGTCGTCGCGGACATCTTCGGCCAGTTCGGCGAGCATCTGGTCCGGGCTGGTGTCGACGCGTTCCATGGACCGACCCTATCGGATGCCTGCGTCTCGGCCGCCGCGATAATGTCGCTCGCCGGGGCCTCTAGCTCAATTGGCAGAGCAGCGGACTTTTAATCCGTTGGTTGTGGGTTCGAGTCCCACGGGGCCCACGCCGCTGACCTGCGGCCAGCGAACCGAATTTGCTCCGCAAACTCTCGCGATCGACCCCTTCCTGGTTCGCGATGTGTCCAGCCAGGCCCACGCCGGTCGTCATGGGGCTGTCGGACTAGGCGTCGTGATCTGGATGGACCGCCGCTGCTGCTTGCGGTGATGGAAGGTTCGCGGGGCCCGAACGAGGACTACACCGAGCTCTTCCAGACGCACGGGGTCATCTTCTACCCGCTGCTTCTGCTGAGCGTCGTGGTCGGGGCCTTGTCGTACATCCGACGCTGGCGTCTGCGACCTGGCCGCCCATTCGGTTGACCAGACCCGACGCGGCGGCTGCCGCTTCGATCTCCGGACCAACCAGCCTGCCCAGGTCGGGCGAACTCTGCCGCCGGCCGCTCGAGACCATGACGATCCCCCATCTGGCCACTGGTCACGTCCCATTAGGCTGAGGAGCATGGACGGTCTCACCGCCCCGTCCGTCCCGCTGGCGGTGGTTCTGAGCGCCCTCGGCGCAATCGCCTTGGGCGTCGGTATCCGACGGCCGGACGAATCTCGACGATGGCTGGTGCTGGGTGGCGCGGCGCTCGTCTCCGGCCTGCTTGGCCTGTTTGGCGCTCCCGTATCGATCCAACTCTGGGTGTTCTTGGCGGCGATCGTGGCAGGTTCGCTGTTGTCGTGGCGGTGGCGCACGCTGGTCGACGCAGGCGACACGTTGCCGACGGGTGCCGGAGCGGTACGCCTGGTGGGCATGCCCGCGACGGTCATCGACACGATTCCGGCCGGCGATGGAGCAGCCGGCTGGAACGACATGTCATCCGGCGACCGCCCGCCGGTGCGTGCCGGTGACCGGGATCCCACTCGCCGGGTGGGGCGTGTTCGCGTCGGAGGCGAGATCTGGCGGGCTCAGTCCCGGGACGGCACAGAAGTACCACACGGCAGTAGCGTCACCGTTGTGGCGATTCGGGGTACGAGGCTGGTGGTCGCCCTTGCAGTTGCCACGGACCAGCCGGCGGAGAACCGGCCACACACCACGACTGCGAACTCACGAGACGAGGAGGAAGCATGATCTGGCAGATCGCGGCAGCAGTGATCCTCCTGATCTTCGTCGTGGCGGTTTGGCGCGGGGTAAGAATCGTCCGGCCCTACCAGCGCGGTCTGGTCGAGCGTTTCGGCCGTTACAAGGACACGCGTGAACCGGGTTTCAACCTGATCGTGCCGTTCGCCGATTCGATGCAGCTCATCGACATGCGCGAGCAGGTGGTCGACGTCCCACCGCAGGAAGTCATCACCGAGGACAACGTCGTCGTATCGGTTGATGCGGTCGTGTACTACGAGGCCACCGATCCCAGACGTCTCGCCTACAACGTGGCCGACTTCTACGCCGCCGTCACCAAGCTCGCCCAAACCAATCTGCGGAATCTCATCGGTGACCTCGAGCTCGATAGGGCGCTGACCTCCCGGGACACGATCAACACGCGGCTCCGCGAAGTGCTCGACGAGGCCACAGACAAGTGGGGGGTGCGGGTAGCGCGCGTCGAGATCCAGCGCATCGACCCGCCGTCGGAGGTGGTCTCAGCGATGCATGCGCAGATGCGGGCCGAGCGGGACCGGCGGGCCACGGTCACCGAGGCCAACGGATACCGTGAGGCGGCCATCGCCCGCGCCAACGGCGAGAAGGAGGCATCGATCCTCGCCGCCGAGGGCCGAAAGCAGGCCGCGGTGCTGGATGCCGAAGGGGACGCTCGCGCCATCGAGCTGCGAGCCGAGGCCGAGAAGCTGCGACTCGAGCGCCTCGGCGAAGGCGAAGGGGCGGGCGCCCGGGCCCGACTGACCGGAATCAAGGACGCCGACGCCGACCAGGTGGTGCTGACGGTCGAGTACCTGTCCGCGTTGGAATCGATCGGCGACGGGCGCGCCACCAAACTCGTGATCCCGGCCGACTTCTCCGCGCTGTTGGGCACGGTGACGGCCCTCAGCGAGGCACTGCGCGAGGTCGACGACGACACCGTCCGGCCGTCGGGAGGGCTGTCCATCCCCGACCCCGACCAGCGGGTCGACCTGCCGCCTCCGGAGGAACGATGAGGACCATGGCGACTCAGCCGACACGATGAGAGCGGCGGATGCTCCGGCACCCGGGTGGTACCCAGACCCCCGGGGTGGCACCCGCCTGCGATGGTGGGACGGGCGCGATTGGAGCGATCACTGGCGACCGCCACCTCCCACCCGGTTCCTCGATGACGGAATAGAAGCGCTGACGGAGGCCCGGGCTGCGTCGGCCGATGCCGGGGAACGGGGCGGCTCGACCAGACGGTCGAGGAGTGGCCAGGCCGCTGCGCAGCAAGGCAACGCCACGCTCAGTCGGCGAGATCGGGACGAGCTGATCGCCGAAGTCCGCCGGTCGGCGCGCCAAGAGGTCGAGCGAGCCACCGCAACGCTGACCGACACCGCCCGGGAGGCAACCACCAGCATCGAAGCCACCATCCGGCGCTTGGCCGACGAGTACCTCCCGACCATCGCCACGTGGGTGAAGCGAGGGGTGAAGATCGTCGTGGTGCTCGGCTTGATCCTGTTCCTGCTGCAGGCGGTCGGCAGCATCGCCCAGGTGCGCCTGCTCGACTGGATCGGTGATCGCATCGACGGGCTGTTCGGCGTCGGCGTGCCCGGCTGGCCGTAGCGTCGACCCAGGGACCCGGTCGACCGAGATCGAGCGGGCTGCGTCACACGCCGGTGGTCTCCGGTACGGTCTCGGCGGTGAAACGCGCAGACAAGGCCGTGCTGATCGGTGAGATCCTCGACGAGCTGTACCCCCAGCCTCCGATTCCCCTCCGACATCGCGACCCCTACACACTCCTGGTGGCCGTTGCGCTGTCGGCACAGACCACCGACAAGAAGGTGAACGAGGTCACACCCGCACTCTTCGGCGAGGCCTCGACCCCCGAACAGATGGCAGCTCTGGGTGAAGAGCGGATTCTCGAGATCATCCGAGAGATCGGGCTGGCACCCACCAAGGCCCGCAACCTGTGGAAGGCGGCCAACCAGATCCTGGACGCCGGGGGCACCGTCCTCCCCGACTTCGAGTTCCTGGAGTCGCTGGCCGGTGTGGGACACAAGACGGCCAGCGTGGTCATGGCGCAGGCATTCGGCGTCCCCGCCTTCCCGGTCGACACCCATATCCACCGGCTGGCCGCCCGCTGGGGCCTCTCGGACGGCTCCTCGGTGGAGAAGACCGAGCGAGACCTCAAGAAGGTGTTCCCGCAGGAAACCTGGATCCGCCGCCACCTCCAGATCATCTACTTCGGCCGTGAGTACTGCCCGGCCCGGCACCACGACCTGACCACCTGCAAGATCTGCTCGTGGGCAGCCACCAAGAAGCGGCAACGCTCCGGCCGGTAGCCATCGGGGTCAGCCCAGGTCAGGAGCTTCCACGCCGACCGCAACGCGTACCGGGATGGAGATCTGACAGTCTCTTGTCAGAAGCTGTCCTGAGGAGCCGACCTCGTTCGTGAATAGGGTGCACGCGGGAAACGCCCGCACGGATGAGAGGAACACGTCATGAGCCAGTACCTACTCTCGGTCCACTCCGTCGAGGGTGAGAGCCGCGGGCCATCCACCCCCGAGGAACGCGACGAGATGATGGGACGCATCAACCAACTCGAAGCCGAGATGGAGTCGCGGGGTGCCTTCCTGTTCACTGGTGGACTTCACGGTCCGGATGCGGCCACCGTCGTCCGGCGAGACGACGGCGAGCTGGTCATGACGGACGGCCCGTTCGCCGAAGCGAAGGAGCACATCGCCGGCTTCTACGTCATCGAGGCGGAAGACCTCGACGAGGCACTCGGCTGGGCGGAGAAGGTGGTCGACGCCGTTCAGGCACCGATCGAGGTCCGGCCGTTCTTCGCCAGCCGGAAGGGCTGAGCGTGGCCGGCGCCGCCGGGGAGATCGAGGCGGTCTTCCGGGCGGCGCACGGACAGGCGGTGGCCACCCTGATCCGCACCTTTGGTGACATCGGACTGGCCGAGGACGCCGTGCAGGACGCCTTTGCCATCGCCATGGAACGGTGGGACGCCGACGGTGTTCCGCCGAATCCTGCCGGGTGGATCGTGACGACGGCGCGCAACCGCGCGGTCGACGTCCTCCGCCGGACGACTCGCGGTCGTGAGCTGCAGGGTCAGATCGAGCTACTCAGCGGCGACGAGACCGCCGACCTCCAGGCAGAGGAGAGCCCCGTGGAGGACGATCGACTCCGGCTCATCTTCACGTGCTGTCATCCCGCCCTTCGCACCGAGCATCAGGTCGCGCTGACCCTCCGACTGATGGGAGGGCTCGACGTGGCGGATATCGCCCGTTGCTTCCTGGTGAGCGAAGCCGCCATGGCCAAACGGTTGGTTCGGGCCAAGTACAAGATCAAGGCCGCCAACATCCCCTACCGGGTGCCCGCCGGTGCCGATCTCCCCGGCCGGCTGCGGTCGGTGTTGGCGGTGGTGTATCTCATCTACAACCGCGGCGCCGATCTTCCGGAGCGGCCTGAGCTGCGACGCGAGGCGATCCGCCTGGCGCGGGCGCTCGTCGAGCTCATGCCGGACGAACCCGAGCCGATGGGGCTCCTGGCGCTGCTGTTGCTGAACGAGGCTCGCGTCCCCGCCCGCTTCGACGGCGATTCGATCGTCCTTCTCGCCGACCAGGACCGCACCGATTGGGATGGAGCATTGATCGCCGAAGGTCACGAGTTGGTGCGCGCCTGCATCCGTCGCGGGCGCGCCGGCCCCTATCAGCTCCAAGCCGCCATCCAGGCGGTGCACTGCGACGCGCCGAGCTTCGAAGACACCGACTGGGACCAGATCTCAACGCTGTACGACGAGCTGTATCGACTCACGCCCACCCCGATCGTGGCGCTGAACCGTGCCATCGCACTCGGCGAGAGTCGGAGCCCGGCGGCGGGCTTGGAGGCACTCGACGCGCTGGGCGGAGTACTCGACGGGTATCACCTCTGGCATGCCGCACGCGGCGCCATGCTCCGCCGCCTGGGAGGCAGGGTCGAGGCCGCCACCGCCGAACTCCGGGCGGCGGATCTCGCCCCGAGCGAGATGGAGCGGCGCCTCCTCACCGAGCGGGCCGCCGCATCGGAGAAAGCAGACCCGGACGCCGGCACCGAGGAGGCGGCGCACCGAACATCACACCCGTGAGAACACGTCGGCGTCCACCCCGACGATGTCGGGCAATCCCTGGGCCGCGCACGCCGAATCGGTTCCGGCCATACCGACGATGCGATCCTCGGCGTCGTCCCGTCGCCGGATCGCCCACATCAGCGGCACGGCCAGCGCCAGCGTCACACCACCCGACACGTACCCGGTCCCGATCGACGCTGTCTGAGCCAGACGCCCCAAGGCCACTTGACCTCCCACTCCCCCGCCGCTGCCGACCATCGAGTCGAACGAGATCACCGAGGCCCGCGACTCCGACGGGATGAGTGCATGGGTGTATGCCTGTCGCAGCGGACCGATCACTCCCATCGCCGCTCCGAGAACCAGGAACCCGCCGACGGCCACGAACGGGTCGGAGGCCATCCCCACCACCACCGCCCCGGCCGCCATCACCGCGGTCGCCCAGAGCAGCAGCGTCGTCCGGCGTCCGCAGTACCGGCTGAGGCGCTCGACCAAGCCGTTGCCGGCCATGATCGACAGCGAGAGGAGCGCGGCGACGACGCCGGTGAGCCAAACCGCCTCGGAGTCGACCAGTTCGAGCAGATAGGGCTGCCAGGCGTACCAAGCCCAGTTCATGACACCCATCTGAAGGAACGAGTGCATCATGAACAATCGCACGGTCGGGCGGCGCCAGCCGTACTCGATGCTGTCGCTCGCCACCGCCCGCATCGCCGCCGGCAGCTCACCGAGACGGACGGCCCGTGGCGCAAACCCCACGTCGCGGAGCCGCCCGAACGCGAACAGGAACAGTGCGGCCAGCATGACGGTGCGGATCACGAACGGCCACGCCAGGTCGAGGTCGCCCAGCGCTCCGCCTGCCAAGGTCCCGACCACCATCGCACTGCCGGTGACCAGCCCGCCACGGGCGAACACCTGATCCATCGAGCCCTCGAAACCGGTGGCTTCCAGTGCGTCGACCAGCCAGGCCTCGACCGCACCCGAGTAGAAGGTGAAGCCGAGCCCGAGCAGGATCGAGATGAGGACGAAGGCCAGCAGTCCCCAGCCGGCCGCCGACGCCGCCACGTATCCGGCGGTGCCGATCGTCAGCACCGCAACACTGAGCAGGAATGAGAACCTCCGTCCCCGGGTGTCGGCCAGCACACCGGTCGGAATCTCGAAGATCACCATCCCGGCGGTGAAGGCCGCGTTCGCCACGAACACTTCGAACAGGTCCAGTCCGGCGTCGAGGAGGAACAGGGTGTTGACGCCCCAGATGATCGACGCCGCCAGCGTGTAGAGACCGGCGATGACGAAGTAGGTCCGCAAGATGCCCGCCGCCGAAGTCGACCCCGTGCGGGTATCGCTCATGGAATCCGACCGGGGATCGGGGCGTGGGCCATCGTCTCATCCTGCCACCTCGACCGAACGAGCGGGCCGACCATCGGGTGGGCAGCTCAGTTGTAGTGCCGCAGCGTCTCCCAGATGTCGGACAGCCGGCCGGTCGGCTCGAGGCACAGCGACACCGGGTTGCCGAACTCCTCGTTGCCCACCCCCCATGGGTTCTCGATGGTTCCCACCACCACGAAGTCGTCACAGATCGGCCGGAGCCACTCCACCACCGGACCGAGAGCGATGATCGGCCCGTGACCGTCGGGTGGCCCCCACAACCAGTAGTTGTTGTGACCGCTGACCGCCGCTGGAAGCCCCCTCGGTCCTCCCAGCACGTCGATGGCGCCGGCCTGACCGTACGACGATGTGAAGATGGCGATGTCGCGGTGCTGAGCGTGGGGAACGGATTCGATGGCGGCTTCGACCTCGGCCACCAACTCCGGCCATCCGATGGTCTCGCCAAGCTCACCGGTTGGGTCGAACCCACCGACCATGCTCGGCGGAAGCAGCGGCAACGCGATCAGAGTGCCGGCCGCCAGACCCACCGCTGCGAACGCGTCGAACAGCCGGCGGCGTCCGATCGGCAGCTCCTCGTACCAGGTCGAACCGGCGGCCAGCAACGCCGGGTACAACGGTGCCACGTAATACGCCTTGCCACCCAGGACCCAGAACAGCCCGAAGAGGACCACGACTGCGATCCCGATCGGCCGCCAGCACTCGAACCGCTGGTTCCGGAGAAGCCGCCACCACCCGATCGCGGCCGGGACGGCGAGCACGATCGACAGCAACCCCACCTGTTGCACCACGAAGGCCACCGGACCGTCGCTTCTGGCAGCCAGCGCCTCGGCCATCTCCAGTTGTGGCCATCCGTTGCGTGCCTGCCAGACGAGATTGGGCGTCGCCAGGGCGATGGCCACCAGACCGCCGACCCACGGCCACGGCGACCGAAGCAGGGTCCTTCGCCGGGTGGCGACCAACCCGACGACGAGCGCCAGGACCAGGGCACCGATCAAATGCTTGTTGAGCAGCCCCAGCCCAACGACGGTTCCGAGCGCCAGCCACCGTTTCGGGCTCGCTTCATCCAACACCACCACGAAGAGGACGGTGGCGACCGTCCACAACAGGTAGTCGAAGGTCGCGGTGGCCAGGAGATGCCCGAAGGCGAGGGCGATGCCCGACCCGCCGCCGGCCATCGCGGCGCCGACCTGGGCACGCCCTCCGGCCCCAAACCGACGGGCCATCACCGCCGTCAACACGGCGACCGTCCCGATCGCGATTGCCGGCAGGACCCGGATGGCGGTCGGGTTGGTGCCCAGCATCAACTCCGAGAGCCGGGCGAGCACCGGGGTCAACGGGGGCTGGTCGACAAACCCCCAGTCGAGCCTTCGCCCGGCGACGAGGAAGTACAGCTCGTCGCGATGAAAGCCATAGCGGCCGGAAACGGCCAGCAGCAATGCCGTGATCGCGCCGGCGACCAGCCACACCCGCCGATCGAGCCGAGAACGCATCATGGACTCGATCTTGGCATCCTCGGGCTCGGACCGACCACATCCCCTTCAGCCGGCGTCGACGAGAGATTCGCCTGCAACGATGCGGTCGAATCCCGTCCCTACGATCCGTCGGTTTCGCAAGAGAGAGGTCGACGATGCAGCGCGATGAAGCCCACGACGAGTTCTGGCAGCTGGCAGACCGGCTGATCTCCGCCGGTCTGGTGGTGGAAGGCACGATGATGGGCCATCACTGCCTCCGCGAGGTCTCGACCGGAGGCTTCGTGGCGACGGTCGAACGATCGAGCGGCGACCTGATCGTCAAGCTCCCGAAATCGCGGGTCGATCAGCTGGTCCGGGCGGGTGATGGGCTGGCCTTCGCGCCGGCGGGCCGGGTGTTCAAAGAATGGGTCCGGATCCCCGATCGGGGCGAATGGCCAGGGATGCTCGAAGAGAGCATCTCCTTCATTTCGAGCGGCTGAGGCCTGACGCCTCCGACAGGTCGGGGAGCACTCGCTTGTCGTCGTGAGTGAACACCAGCGACGTTTCGATGTGAGCCACCTCGGTCCACGATGTGAACGAGCTCACCGCCAACTCGCGGAGATGATCCGCCGATGAGACGACCACGTGGACCAGAAAGTCGTTTGCGCCGCTGACGTGTGAGACCGTCACAACCTCGGGCAGGGCGAGCGCCTGATTCCGAAACCGCTCCACCTCGTCGGCTCCGTGGCGCCGGAGCCGAACTGCGATCAGCGCTCGCAATCCGATCCCCAGCACCGACGGCTCGACCGATGCGTGGAAGCCGGCGAACACACCCAGCCGCTCCAGGCGCCGCATGCGCTCCGAGCACGTCGACGGGGCGATGCCCGCCGCCGCCGCCAGCTCCTTGTTCGACCGTCGCGCATCCTCCTGCAGGAGGCCGATCAAGGCGCGATCTGTTCGGTCCAACGCATCCACCTCCGATGATCGCCGAATCCTCTTCGGCCTGCATTGACTCTGCTCGGATGAACTATAGGTTCTGCACTGTCAAGCCGCACGAATCACGGACCAGATCGGTCATTGCGAAAGGAGCAACGGTGGCACGGAGTTGGGCCGAACCCTGGAAGATCAAGATGATCGAGCCGATCGCGATGACCACTCGCGAGCACCGCGCCGCGGCCATCGAGGAAGCCGGCTACAACACATTCCTCCTCCGCTCCGAAGACGTCTACATCGACCTCCTCACCGACTCGGGCACGTCCGCGATGTCCGATCGACAGTGGTCGGCATTGATGCTCGGGGACGAGGCGTACGCGGGATCTCGCAGCTACTACAAGCTGGAGGAGGCCGTTCGCGACGTGTACGGGTACGAGGAGTTGGTCCCCACCCATCAAGGCAGAGGCGCCGAGCATCTCCTGAGCCAGGTCCTGATCTCCCCAGGGGACGTCGTGCCCGGCAACATGTACTTCACGACGACGAAGTTCCACCAGGAGTATGCCGGCGCCACCTTCGTCGACGTCATCATCGACGAAGCGCACGACCCGTACTCCCTGCACCCGTTCAAGGGCAACGTCGACCTCGAGAAGCTGCAAACCGTCATCGACGACGTCGGCGCCGATCGCATCCCGTACGTGTCGGTCGAGACCAACGTGAACATGGCGGGCGGTCAGCCGATGTCGCTGGCCAACCTGGTAGCCGTGGCCGAGCTCTGCCGAAAGCACGACATCCTCGTCATGCTCGACGCCACGCGGGTCCTCGAGAACGCATGGTTCATCAAGCAGCGCGAGGCGGGATACGAGCAGTGGAGCATCGTCGAGATCATCCGAGAGATCTGCTCGTACACCGACGGGGCCACCGTCTCGTCCAAGAAGGACAACCTCGTCAACATCGGCGGGTTTCTGGCGTTGCGCGACCCGGAGCTGGCCCGGCGGGCACGGGCGCTGCTCGTGGCGTTCGAGGGGCTCCAAACCTACGGCGGGATGTCCGGTCGCGACATGGAGGCCCTGGCACAGGGCATCCGCGAGATGGTCGATGGCGACGACCACGTTCGCAGTCGGGTCGGGCAGGTGCAGTACCTGGGAGATTCGTTGATCAAGGCCGGCATCCCCGTCGTGCAGCCGATCGGCGGTCACGGCGTGTTCTTGGATGCACGCAACATCCTGGAACACGTGCCGCAGTCGGACCTGCCCGCCCAGGCGCTGGCGGCGGCCATCTACCTCGATTCGGGGGTGCGGGGCATGGAGCGTGGCGTGGTCTCGGCGGGACGTGATGCATCCACCGGCGAGAACCTCCTGCCTGCGCTGGAGCTGGTGCGGCTCACCATCCCCCGACGGGTCTACACCCAGGCGCACATGGACGTCGTCACCGAGTCCGTCGTCGAGGTGTACGAACACCGGGAGATGGTCACCGGCCTGCGGTTCACCTACGAGCCGCCCGAGCTGCGGTTCTTCCAAGCCCGTTTCGCCCCCATCGAACCCTGGACGTTCTGACGGCCGGATCGAGGGCGCTCCGCCCGGCGCGCCTTCGAGATTGCATCACGGAATATTTGATCGTTCAACCGGTTGTGTTCGGGGACGGATCGAGGAGGAGACCGATGAACGTTGTGCTGTGGATCGCCCAGATCGTGCTGGCCGTGACATTCCTGATGGCGGGCGCCATGAAGCTGATGCAGCCATATGAGCGACTCGCCGCCGATGAGCGCATGGGGTGGGTGAACGACGTGTCCACCGGCCTCGTCCGGTTCGTCGGACTCGCCGAGGTCCTCGGTGCAGTTGGACTGATCCTTCCCGCCGTGACCGGGATCGGACCCGTTCTCGTTCCACTCGCCGCGCTGGGAATCGCCGCCGTCATGGTGGGAGCCATCGTGATCCACAGCCGCCGTGGCGAGACGCAGATGGTGGTGATGAACGCCGTCCTCGGCCTCATCGCCCTCTTCGTGGCCTGGGGTCGATTCGGGGACTACTCCTTCTGACGTGACGTTCCCGCATCAGCAAGAACAGGGGGAAGGCACAGGCGAACGCCACCACCAAGGCGACCAGGACATACGCCCAGGCGTGACTCATGCCGATCCGGCGCGACTCGTAGACAACGAAGGCGAAGAAGGTTGCGGCCGCCACCAGCACGTCCACCGTGATCGATGACGTGGCGGCGGTCAGGAATCCCTCGGAGACGAACCCGGCGATCCCGCCACCGGCGGAGATGTGCTCCAGGTTGAAGTACCACGGAATCGCCGCGCCGGCCACGGCCAGTCCTCCGTAGAGCCACATCGCCGGGGTCAGCTTCGATTCGTCGGAAGGCGAGAGTGCTGCCTCCTCACCGTTCTCGCGACCCGGAAGGGGCGCGTCTGAGCCCATCCAGGTGATAAAAAGCCTCACGGGGCGGCTGGGCGAGGTTCGAGTCCGGCGTGTTGGTAGGCGGCGTCGATCAGGGCCATGACGGCGGCGCCTTCTTCGAAGGAGGTGAGGAACGGGGCTCCGTCGACGATGGCGTCACGGAAGGCCTCGAGTTGATGGACGAAGGTGGCGGAGGTGGCGACGTCTTCGGGATGCTGCACTCCGTCTTCCTCCACCCACAGGCGGGCACCGTTCTGCGGTGCCACGGGCGTCTCGACGTGCAGCGTGGCCCGGTCTCCGGAGACGACGATGCTGGAGTGGGAAGGCGTGGCACCGATCATCGACGCCGTCACCGTGCCGCGAACGCCGCTGCGCCAGACCAGCGATGCCGACAGGTCCCCATCGATCTGGGCTGCTACCTCGGTTGCTTCCGCCGACTCCACCGTGCAGTCCGGTCCGATGAGGTGCCGCACCCAGCTCAGCGGGTAACAGCCGATGTCCATCATGGCCCCGCCGCCGAGTTCCAGCCGGTACCGAATGTCGGTGGTGGGGATCCGATCGGCCGCCACCTCGAAGGTGGCGTCGATCTCCGTCACCCGGCCCAACCGGCCACTGTCGACGATCGCCTTCATCCGGGCAGCCAGTGGGTGATGCCGCCAGTGCATGCCCTCCATGGCCACCTGGTCCGATCGCTCCGCCGCAGCAACCATGCGGGCGGCATCCGCCGCGTTGGCGGCCAACGGCTTCTCGACCAGCACATGCTTGCCGGCCTCGAGCGCCGCCACCGCCCACGGGCGATGAAAGGAGGCCGGGGTGGCGATGTAGACAGCATCCACCCCCGGGTCGGCCAAGAGGGTCTCATACCCCTCGACCCACCGTTCGATTCCCCACCGGGCGGCGGCGTCGCGGGCGGTGGCGGCCGCGCGGGCCGCCACCGTCGTCACCTCGACACCGGCCACGATCCGGGCCGGTTCGACCATTGCGGCCTCTGAGATCCGGGCTGCCGACAGCAGGCCGATTCGAACGGTCATGTCATCCCTCTCACCGACGGTCCACCGAGAATAGGGACCGTCGAGAGCGGATCACGCCGGCCGGATCGTCAGCTCATGTCGATTGTCTCGGCCACCTCCACCGAACCACCGGACGTGAGGATCGGGCAGCCTTTGGCCATGCCGACGGCCGCGTCGAGATCGTCGGCCTCGACGACCGTGTAGCCGGTCAGGGGGTTGGCGCCACCGCCGTCCGTCACCGATCCATCGGCGGCCACCGTCTTGGCGGCCCCGACCGGCGCCCCGCCGTCTGCGACGGCTTCGCCCAGCGAGCCGTACCAGTCTTCCCATGCCTTCATGACCGCCGCCATCTCTTCTTCGGTCTCGGCCATGCCACCACCGTGGTACGCGAACACATACTTCGGCATCGTGCCTCCTCTCGGTCGATCCGCACCCTGCGGATCGTGACACACAGTCGACGTATGCACGCGGCCCAATTCGACATCGCCACCCAAGGCGGAGGAGCGGAGACGTTCATTGATACAGTGGCACCGTGCCACGCCGGGTCGTGATCGCCGATGATGCCTTCATCATTCGTGAAGGCGTGCGCATGGTCCTCGAACACGAAGGCTACGAAGTGGTGGGGATCGCCGAGAACGCCGACGAACTCCTCACCCTCGTCGAAGCAACCGATCCCGAGGCCGTCGTCACCGACATCCGAATGCCACCGACCCGGACCGACGAGGGCATCCGGGCCGCTCGGCAGATTCGCGACCAGTTCCCAACAACCGGCGTGGTGGTTCTGAGTCAGTACGTCGAACCCGAGTACGCGCTTCGCCTCCTGGAGGCGGGGAGCGCGGGGCTGGCATATCTCCTCAAGGAGCGGGTTGGTGACGCAGGCGCGCTGGCCGAGGCCATCGAGCGCGTCGCTCGGGGCGAGTCGAAGATCGACCCGCGGGTGATCGATGCGCTCGTGGAAGGCAGGCTTCAGTCGAAAGCCTCCAAGCTCGAACGCCTCACCCCCCGGGAGCTGGAGGTGCTCTCCGAGCTGGCGGCCGGACGATCGAACAAGGCCATTGCTGAGAACCTGTACCTGTCGGAGCGAGCGATCGAGAAACACATCAACTCCCTGTTCACCAAACTGGATCTCTTCCCCGAGAAGGAGACCAATCGGAGGGTCCTCGCCGCAGTCCTCTACCTCGCAGAGACCGGCTGACGGTGTGGGTATCCACACCGCTCGAAGCGTGTCACCCGGCTGTGCGATTGGCCCTCGAGGACCGATGATGTGGGAGTGATTGTGGCGACCGAGAACGTCCGTGTATTCATCGTCGACGACCAGGAACCATTTCGTTCGGCAGCCAGTCTGACGGTCGAGCTGACCGATGGGTTCGAGGTGGTCGGGGAGTCGGCGAGCGGAGAGGATGCGCTGACGGTGCTTGCCAGCGTGGCGCCCGACCTCGTGCTGATGGACATTCAGATGCCGGGTATGGACGGGATCGAGGCGACGCGACGGATCGCCACAGAGCACCCTGGCGTCCGAGTCGTGGTGCTCTCCACCTACGGCCCCGACGAGTTCGAGCAGCGGGCGCTCGATGCCGGTGCCATCGCGTTCATCACGAAGTCAGAGTTCGGGCCCGAGTCGCTCGCCGGAGCCTGGGCCGACAGCGACTGACCCCGTCTTCGGTCAGAGCATTCATGCTTGATGGCGTTGGTGAGTGCCTCAGAGATGGTGAAGTAGGCGGCGACCGCGACGGGCTCGGGCAGCTCACCGAGGTCACCGACTTCGACTCCTCGGCACCGAGCAGACGGCGCCGCGATTCCGTGAGTTCGACTGCCCTGGCGGCGAGGGCTGCGTCGAGTCGAGCACGACCGAGTACCAGTCCTGCGGAGGCGGCGAGGTCGAGCACCAGCTGTTGCTCGGTCGGGTTCATTTGGCCACCACGAGCGAGCTCCAGGCTGAGCGCGCCGATCTCCACTTCCGTCGTCGACCACCGAGACGACCATTCCGGGGACGTCCTCGCGTGAGTCGACCGCGTGCTCCTTCGGTGCGGGATGTGCTGCTACCGGGGACCAGACTCCCTCATCGCGGGCCCACACGACGGCCCGGTCGGCCCCGGTGCCGGCGGCCAGACGCTCTGCCATCCGGTCGAGCAGTCCGGCGTGTGGCTCGGCACGGGACATACGCTGTGCCAGATCGGCGAGCACTTCGTAGGGTGTGGCTCTGCTGCCGAAGACCAGGCGGTTAGCTGCGCGCTGCGCTCGAGAGAGTACGGGCTCGAAGAGCACCGCCTCGATCGCGGTCGACCCGATCGACACCACCAGGTCCCCTCTCCGTCCAAGCAGCGATCCGTTCAGCGTGCCGGACGGCTGGATGATCGGCCAGCGTGCTCGCCTGCAGATCGGGTGAGGTTTTCGACACCTCCTGCAGACCTCGAAGTCGCGATGGCTGCGAAGCGCTGCGACCTCGAGTCAAATCTCCTCGGTAATACGGCCCACTGGAGCGGCGACGGGGGCCGGCAGTCGACCCTCGGACGCTCACGATGCTGCCACGAGCCGGGGCGGTACCCGGCCCTCCACGGTGGTGCGGTCGCCGGGGCTGCTGGAAATCGTGACCGCCCCGTCGAGCGCTTCGAGGCGGTCGCCCATGTTGTTCAGACCCGAGCCTCGGGCCACCGAGACCGGATCGAATCCCGGGCCGGAGTCGGCAACCGTGAACTCGATGTCGCCGGACGCATCACCGACGCGAACGTGTATTGGCGCGATGCCGTGTTTGACGGCGTTCGTGATGGCTTCGGAGATCGTGAAGTAGACGGCGGCTTCGGTGGCGACCGGGTACCGGCGAGCCACGTCGGTTTCGACCTGCACGTCGACCGGGGCCCGGTCTGTCAGGGCAGTGACCGCCACGGCAAGGCCCTCCGATTCGAGGAGTAACGGGTAGATCCCGTTGGCGAGCCTGGTGATCTGGTCAATGGCGTCCTGGGTGTCGGCGGTCATCTGGGCGATGAGCGCCGCCACCTTGTCGGAGTCCTCGATCCTCGCCTGTTGTTCGGCGAGGCCGAGTTGGGCCTTCAGCGCCACGACGTATTGTTGTGCGCCGTCGTTCAGCTCACCTTCGAGCCGGCGCCGTTCGACGTTCTGTGCATCGACCAGTCGACGACGTGATACTTCGAGTTCCTCGGCCTTCTTCGCCAGATCGCGTTCGAGTCGGAGACGACGCAGGAAGAGCCCCGCCGCGCCGGCGAGATCGTCGACGAGCTTGATCTCGGTGGGTGTGAGCGACTCGCCACGTCGGTGTTCGAGCGTGATGGCACCGAGCAGTTCGTCTTCGTGGCTGATCGGCTTGGTGGTTCCGGGCAGGTCGGCCACGGACACGACGGTGTCGGTCGGCAGCTCGGTCCCTGGATCGCACGCCGCGGCCCGGAACAAGTCGTCCTCGTGGATCCACACGACAGCCCGGTCGGCTCCGGTGCCTTCGGCGAGGCGGGTCACCATTCGATCGAGCAAGCCCTCTTCCCGTTCGGTGGCCGCCAAGCGGCCAGTCAGGTCGGACAGCACCTCGTATGGCGTCGCCCGCTGCCCGTACACCAGCCGGTTGACCCATTTCTGCACCCGTACCCGCACCGGCTCGAAGACCACTGCCACCAGTGCCGTGGCGGCGATCGACCAGAACGTATCCGAGCCTCCGACGGCGTGGCCGATGCCGACAACCGTGCCGATGTAGACGGCGGTGATGAACACGGCGAGGGTCACGAAGACGAGTGATCGAGAGATGACGATGTCGATCTCGTACAGCTTGTGCTTCGTGATGGCCACGCCAACTGCTGCGACGGTCAGCCAGAGGCCGACCATTACGGGGTAGCCCTCCCACTGGTTGTCGAGCACTTCGGTCATCAGGCCGGCGGCGACGCTCATCAGCAACATTGCAGTCGCCACCCACTTGATCTGAAGACGGACTTCGGATCCGGACCTGATGAATCGAACGACCAACGAGAGCATGGCGAGGAGAGGGACGACGACGTTGATCGTGTCGAGGAGCGTCACGTCGAACCACCCGAGTGCATTCAGACCGAGCGGGTTCTGCATGTTCCAGGTCGTTGACATCGAGGTCGAAATCTCCCCCGGAGAGAAGGCCGTCAGAAGGCTGCCGAGAACCAAGAACCCGAATCCGACCCGAAGAGCGCTCCGGAGCCATCCCGCCGGGAGTGACCCGTTGGGGAACAAGGCCAGGATGAGCACCGTCCCGATCGAGAATGCGAACATGAAGATCGAGCTCAGGTAGGCGAACCATGGTGCCGCCGCCGCCGACAGGTATCCACTGAGACTGAGGCCCGCGAGCGCGGTGAGGTACATCGCCACCATCCAGGGCAGGCTGAACGTGCCGAACACCCAGGCGAAGCGGTTGGTGCGATCGCGAGTGACCACGAGTGCGCCGATCAGGACAGCCATCCCGAATCCGATGCTGTCGCCGGTGAATTCCGGTCCGTAGTAGCGGAACATCGTTGCGAACTCCGGCTCCGCGGACAGTATCTGCGCCCGGTCGATGGTGAGATCAATCCACCACGTGAGCACGTTGAGGCCGACGAGTGCGGCCATGACGAAGCCCACGCCCACCCAGAGTCGTCGACGTCCTCGTTGCGACAGAGCGACATCGACCTCGACATCGACATCGACATCGACATCGACATCGACATCGACATCGTTCATGATGCATCGCCTTCCGCATGTGCGGGCAGGCTGCCCACGATTCTCGTTCCGCGACCGCTTTCGCTGTACACCATGAATGTCCCGGTCAGCGCATCCACTCGGTCGGAGATCGCCGTCAAACCCGCACCGAGCCCGGAGCTCGGGTCGAATCCCCGCCCGTCGTCGGTGACTTCGAAGATCACCGACCCGTTGGGTTGGGTGAGGTCGATGGTGGCGGAGGTGGCGTCAGCATGACGGACCGTGTTCCTCAGGGCTTCGAGGACACAGAAATAGATGGTCGACTCGATCTCGCGGGGATAGCGGTCGATCCCGTCTGCGGTCATCGTGACGGGAATGGGCGCCCGACGCAGCTGCGCACCGATCGCACTGGTCAGCCCTTCCGCCTCCAACAATGGTGGGTAGACGCCGCGAGCGAACTCGCGCATGGCGTCGACGGCCCGGTCCGCTTGGGCTGCGAGCCGTTCGAGGGTGGCGGCGGTGTCGACTGCTCCCTCCTTGGCGGCGATCGCCCGACCGAGACCGAGCTTCACCTTGAGAGCGACGAGCTGTTGCTGGGCGCCGTCGTGGAGGTCGCGTTCGATCCGGCGGCGGGTCTCGTCCTGGAGCGCCACCAGCCGGCGACGTGACCGGCGGAGATCGTCGACCCGGGCCTCGAGGTTCTCGGTCAGGAGCTGGTTGCGGAGCGCCAGACCCATCCCCGAGGCGAGCTGTGACGCCAGCCGCTGGTCGTCCTCGGCGAGGTCGGCTCCCGCCGACAGGTGCAGATCCAACGAGCCGAGCAGAGTGTCGCCGTCGGTGATCGGAAACGACACCGTGTTCGACGAGCCAACACCCGACTCCGGGGGCCACGCCGCCGCCTCGACCGGTTCTCCGTCAGACAGCACCGAGATCGAGACCCGCTCTGCCCGGGTGCCTTCCGCCAGCGATCGAGCGGCGTCGTCGAGGAGGTCGTCGGAGGTGGCCGCCACCCGGCGGGAGAACTCGGACAGCACCTGGTAGGGGGTGGCCTTTCGACCGAACACGACCCGGTTGGCGACGTGTTCGAACCATCGTCGGACCGGCTGGAACGCCACCGCCACGATGGCGGTCGCCGCCACCGACAGCACCGTGCTCGGTTCGTCACCCTGCCCCAGTAGCGACCCCACACCCACCACAACCGACACGTACACAACACCGATGAACCCCGCCAACGCCGTGAACACGAGGGCTTTCGAGATGATGATGTCGATCCCATACAGGTTGCGTTTGGTCACTGCCAGTGCGAACACGCCGGCGAACGCCATGATCCCGATGCCGGACGGAATGGTTTCCCACGGCGCGTCGATGAAGCTGATGATGATCTGGCCGACGATCTGGAACGGGATCATCGCCACGATCCACTTGATCTGATGTCTTGCCTCTTGCGCGGACCGGACGTACGTCGTCACCAGCGAAGCGAACGTGAAGATCGTCAGGATGAGGGCGCCGAACACGGCCAGCTCCAAGCTGAACACCTCGTCGATTGGCAACCCGAACGGGTTGTCGACGTTGAAGACGGGATCGGTCGGGTCGGTGGCGATCGGTCCGGGGAGGAACCTGGCTCCGACGAGCACCGTGAACCCAAACGCCAAGGCAATCTGGAGCAGACGTCGCCACCATCCGCTCGCGGTGATCCTGCCGTTCGGGAAGAAGGCAATCGACACGGCCAGCAGTGCGGGAAACACCATCATCGATGTGACGAGTGTCCATGCCAGGAATGGCAGACTCGGCGACGTCGGGTCGCGGTCCACCGTCACGGCGAACAACACCGTCATGAGGTTGGCAATCATCCAGGCGATCACGCCTGCGCCCATGAGCCATCCGAAGGTGTTTGTGCGGTCGAGCCACAACACCAGAGCCGACACCATGAGCAACGGGCCGAAGCCGAGCACGTTGCCGTAGTACTCGAGACTGGCGTAGCGGAACATGTAGCCGAGCGGAGGTTGAGCCTCGATCGCCGCCGCCTGGTCGATGCCGCTCCGGTACACGAGCCACCAGTTCGCAACGCTGATGATGGCCAGCGCCACGAGGGTGATGCCGAGAAGCACCCAGGCGCCACGCCACCGTTTGGTCCGGCCTGCATCCGTTTCGGCTGCTTTGGCCGGCGGGGTTTCCCTGATGGTCGCCGTCATCGCGACCTCCGGGGGAACCGGAACGCCGCCACCGGAGCGACTCGTCCCTTCACGGATGCGGGTTCGAGCGCCTCACAGTCGGGCGGGGAGGCGAGGGCGACGAAGGTGGGCTCGCTCAGCACCGTTTCGCCCGGCTCGCCCCATTGCTGCAATCGCTGGGTCAGATTGACCGTGTCGCCGACCACCGAGTACTCGATCCGCTCCTCAGAGCCGAGGAGTGCGGCCGCCACCATCCCGGTCGAGACACCGATGCCGAGGCCGAACGCCTCGAGGCCCTCTGAATCCCACTCGGTGTTCACCTGTGACTGGGCTTCGTGCATGGCGACTGCGGCCGAAGTCGCCCGTTCGGCGTGGTCGGACATCGGGTCGGGCGCACCGAAGACGGCCATCACCGCGTCGCCCACGAACTGCATGACCGTGCCTCCATGGGCGATGATGGCACGGTTCATCTCCGCCCGGTGGCGGTTCAGCTGACCGGCCAAGGTGGTGGGATCGACCCGCTCGGCGATACCCGAGTAACCACGAATGTCCGACATCACCACGGTCACCTCGAGTTCCTCGGTCTCCCCGATGCGCCGACCCTCTCGACGGAGCTTGTCGGCGACACCACCCGGGAGCAGGCGAGAGAGTTCCTCACCTTGTTCCTCGCGAGCGGCGATCGCCCGTTGCAGCGTGCGGAGCCGTTCGAGAGCGGCACGGTCCCCGCCATTCAGGCCTTGGGCGAGCTTGACGAACAACGCCTCGATACGAGCGTCGGCATCGGCTGGAGTGGTGTCCAGCGCGATCGCGATCGCCTTGATCGGAGTGCCTTCGGCCACCATGTCCAACAATTGCTCCTCTTCCCCCACCAACAGCCCGTCCGATGTCATCGGCCGGGTCAGCGCCTCGACGATCTTGGGATCGAGCATCGAGCCGCCGGTCGCGACCTCGCGAATCGCTCGTGCCAGTTGGTCGCCCTCTGCGACCCGGTCTTTCAGCAGATAGGCGTATCCAGCGGCCCCCTCGGACAGCAGTGAGATCGCGTACTCCGGGTCGTCGTACTGAGAGAGAATGACGACTCCCGTTCCAGGGTGATGCTTGCGAACCACCTTGGCGGCGTCGATCCCCTCGCGTTGGAAAGCGGGGGGCATCCGGATGTCGGTGACGACGACCTGCGGAGCCGCCGAGGCGGCTCCGGCGACGAGGCCGTCGTAGTCGTCGGCAACTCCCACCACCTCGAGGTCGTCCGACATCTCCATGAGTGCCTTGACGCCCTCACGGACCAATAGGTTGTCGTCGGCCAGGAACACCGAAATCGTCATGTGTGCATACTGTTCGGCGCCGGGGTGGAGGGACAGCGTGACACCCCGAAACCACCGGTGGGGAAAGCCACACCCCGTTTCCCGGGATCGCACGACTGACATCTCTTGCCTCGACGCCGACACTGTGTTCATTGGTCGCATGATTCGAGAGTCAGGAGGAACGCATGCGTATCGAGTCTTCGGTGACGTCGGTGAGTTGGATCCCGTCCGAGGCGATCACGGGCCTGAACCGGCTCCCGATGGATCTCGGCCTCGGCCACTATGACCAGGCCCCTCCCCGCCATGTGGACGACGACGTGCTCGATGAGCTCGAAGCGGCAGACCAGCTTCGGGCGGCGAACCGACTGGTCGCGTGGATCGACGTCGACGCCAGTCGCATCGTCGATGCCGGTTACAGCGGCAGAGCGGTCGTCGGCTCGACGACCGTCGGATTCGGCAAGGCGAAGATCACCTTCCCCGGTATCGGATTTCCGGTACTGCAATCGGAACCCGTCTTCGAGAACGGTGTCGCACGGTTCGTGCAGTCGGTCGGTGCCCGCACCGGCGCGCCGCTACCACGGAGGATCGACCGCCCCCCGTACGTCCGGATCACCGGCCCCACCACGTGGGTCACCCTGGCGTTGGAGATCCGTGCCGACGGCACGTCGTCCCACGAGGTGGTTGGCGCGTCTCCGTTCCCCCGCCACTGGATATACGACCAGTCCGGAGCCTTGGTCGGCAAGAGCGGAATCACGGACTGGAGTGAGTGGACGAGGGTGCACGACCACGACCGGTCCCCGTGGCACGGTGTCGAGCGGGAAGCCGTGATGGCCGAAGCGGAGACCGAGTTCGAACATGCGCTCTCGAACGAGCTGATGAGCCTGAAACCGGCGATCCGTTCCCTGGCGGAGGGAGACTTCCTCACCAGGCAAGGCGAGCCGGGCGACGGCATCCATCTCGTGCTCGACGGGGTATTCGATGTCGATGTCGACGGCACGGTGGTGGCCGAAGTGGGACCCGGCGCCATCGTCGGCGAACGGGCGGGACTGGAGAAAGGGACCCGGACCTCCACCGTCCGCGCTCGAACGGCGGCCAGGGTGGCGACTGTCGCCACGGGCAACTTCGACCCCGACGACCTGGCCGCCATCGCCACCGGCCACCGCCGAGAGGATTCCTGAGTGGAGATCACCGTTCTCGGCTGCCGGGGCTCCGCTCCGGCTACCGGCTCAACCTTCGACCGCTACGGCGGCGAGACGAGTTCTGTCGCGGTCGCTCGCTCCGGCGAATCGCCGGCGTTGGTGCTCGACGCCGGCACCGGCTTGCGATCCCTCGATCGGCTGCTCGGCGCCGACCCGTTCCGAGGCTCGATCCTCCTTTCACATCTCCATTGGGACCACACTCATGGCCTACCGTTCTGTCCGGCGATGGATCGTGCAGATGCGGTGGTCGATCTCTACGTGCCGGACCAAGGGGTCGATCCGCTCCAGCTTCTGTCTCGCGCCATCGGTCCGCCTCACTTCCCGATCACCCCGGATCAGCTGCGGGGGACTTGGCGATTCCACACCATCGGGGCCGGGCGCCTCGAGATCGACGGATTCGATGTGATCGCCGCCGACGTCCGCCACAAGGGCGGCCGAACCCTCGGCTATCGGGTGTCGGACGGAGAGTCGTCTGTCGCCTACATCCCCGACTACTGGGAGGCCCAGGCGGAAGCCGAGCCCGCCGAGCTCGTGTCAGGTGCCGACCTCCTCTTCCACGACGCCCAGCACCTGGCGTCGGAGATGGGCCAAAAGGGTCACCTGGGCCACTCCAGTGTCGAGTACGCCGTGGATCTTGCCGGCCGACATGATGTCGACCACTTCGCGCTGTTTCACCACGATCCGTCTCGGACCGACGCAGAACTGGACGACATCATCGCCTGGATAGGTCGAGGGGACCTCGATGTGAGCGCCGCCGCAATCGGGAGGACATACTCGACGGACGGTGGCGTTCGGCGTCCCTCCGGAGCCTCGAGCGTTCGGACCTGACCCGAGCCGGTTGACAACCGGCCCTCATCCATCTGTCCCCGATCGGTTCAGTAACCGCTTTCGGGCAAACCACATCGTCACGGCTGCCGCGGTGGCCAATGCCCCGGCACCGAGCCATGCCACCGGGTACGAGAAGGCGTCGGCGCCGCCGCCGAACGCCGCCGGTCCCAGGCCGTTCCCCACCGCCAGCCCGGCCAGACCGATCCCGCTCACCGACCCGGGAGCATCCGGACGCAGGCGAACCAGCGACACGAAGAGCAGCCCGGTCCATCCCCAGCTCCCCGCGAACACGCCGATCACCGCCACGGTCAGCGCGGGAAGCGTCCCGAACGATCCGACCACGATCGCAGCGGCCCCCAACCCGATCATCACCGTCACGAGCCTCAACTGCTCCCCACCGGTTCGGTCTGCGACCAGTCCGCTGACGATGCGGACGACGATCCCGGCGACGGCACCGATCGCCAGGAGCCAACCCGCAGCGGCTTCGGAGACGCCCATCGAGACCGCACTGTCGGTGAACAGCACCCCGAGGCCGCTGGCCGCCGTGGCGGCGAGGGCCGCCGCAGCCGCGACCAACCAGATCTTCCGGGAAGGTCTGGGGCCGGAGGGCGCCGGTGTGGCGACTTGGGCACGGAGCTGCCCTCGCAACCTCGGAAGTACGACGGCCAAGAGCACCACCGGGACCACGCCCAACGCCAACACCCAGCGCCACCCGAAGTCGAGCGCGATCGATGGAATCGCCAGACCGGCCACCAGCGACGCCGCCGGAATGGCAGCCTCCTTGATCCCGAACACCAGACCCTGGCGTCTCGGTGCGGTCGTCTCGGCGATGAGGACCGCCAGGCCCGGATCCATGAACGAGAAGCTGGCGCCCCCCACGGCCAGGAAGATCACCAGCGTGAGGAGATCCTCCACGAGCAAACCCAGTCCCAGCAGGGTGGTCACGCTCAGCGCGGCGCCGATGGTCATGGCCCGCAACGGACCGATCCGATCCACGAGTCGGCCGGCGGCCGGGCCGGACATCGCCCCCACCAGGAACGCAGCCGAGACCGAGAGCCCCAGCGCCGCCGCACTCACGCCCAGGTCGCGTCGGATCTGAACCGCCAACCCGCCGACGAAGAACGTGGGGAGCGCCGCCAGGATCAAGCCGGCGACCGCCGCCACCACGGTCCGGCGGTCGACCTCACTCGGCATGATGTACTCACTTCCCGAGAGGACCGGCCCAACCCCGGAACCGTACCCCTCGGAGCGCAGAGCGGGTCCGGACGGTGCGAGAATACGAGGACGGCAGGAATCGGGAGGTCGGCGAGGTGTCACCGTACCCCCCGTCGCTGTGGATGAGCCAGGTGGAAGTTCCATCACGGCGGCCGCGGCTCGACGGGGACATCGATGCGGACGTGGCGATCGTGGGCGCCGGGTTCACCGGGCTGTGGACTGCCTACCACCTGCTGAAGCTGCTGCCCGGTCTCCGAATCGCAGTCCTGGAGGCCGCCGCCGTGGGCTTCGGCGCCTCGGGTCGGAACGGGGGATGGTGCCTGGCGGATCTGGCCGCCGACCGCGCCCGCTGGGTCCGGATCGCCGGCGAGCGTGGCGCCGACCGAATGGACGAGGCCATTCGCCAGGCCGTCGACTCGATCGCCGCGACCATCGACGGCGAGCGCATCGACTGCGACTGGGCCCGCGGCGGAACGCTGGTCCTCGCCCGCAACCCGGCCCAGGTCGAACGGCTGCGGTCCAACCCCCGCCCGCACAGCGTGTGGCTGGACGGGGCGGATGCCCGTGCCCTGTGCAACGCTTCCGGTGTGCTCGGCGGCCAGCACTCGCCACTCGACGGAGTACTGCATCCGGCCAAACTCGTCTTGGGACTGGCGGACGTGTGTGAGCGGTTGGGCGCCCGCATCTTTGAGGACACCACCGTCGACACGGTGGATACCGGGCGAGTCACGACGGAGAGCGGCACCGTCCGAGCGACGGACGTGGTGGTGACCACCGAGGCGTACACCGCGCGGATGCGGGGGATGAAGCGGGCGATCGCTCCGCTCTACTCGCGAATGGTGGCGACCGCACGGCTGCCACCGGACATCCTCGACGAGATCGGGCTCACCACCCGGCCGGGGTTCTCCGACGGACGCTTTCGGGTCATCTACGGCCAGCGCACCGCCGACGACCGGATCGCTTTCGGAGCGACGGCCTCGTCCTATCGATTCCGATCGCGGATCGATGCGGGCGCAGAGCTCGACCGGCGATCGCTCGACCTCACGGTTCGGACGCTGCTCGATCTCTTCCCGGTGCTGGAAGGCCAGACGATCACCCACCGGTGGGGCGGCGTTCTCGGTGCCCCTCGCAACTGGCTCCCGACCGTGACGATGGACCACCGAACCAGGATCCACCGGGCGGGAGGCTACGTCGGTGAAGGGGTGGCGGCCTCCCACCTTGCCGGCCAGTGCATCGCCCATTCGCTCGCCGGCGACGGCCATGAGTACACGACCCTTCCGTGGGTGCGGCGGTCGTCTCGCAACTGGCCCGTAGAGCCTCTCCGATGGGTGGGCATCAACGCCGCCTCCGGTCTGTTCCGCATGGCGGATCGGCGTGAGGAGGCCACCGGGCGACCGGCCCGCCAGGCGGAGCTGGCGTGGAAGGTGTTTCGAAGATGACGGTCGTCTACCGGCAGCTCCGGCCGAATGACGGACCGGCCGCCGAGGCGATCGCCGGCCGCTGTTACCCCCACCTGGCCGAGGAGCATCGCATGCATGCACGGGATGCGGCGGTGCACGCCAACGTCTTCCCGGCCGGTGCGCTGGCCGCGGCCGTCGACGGTCACCTGGCGGGAATGGCCCTCGGATGGCTGATGGACTTCGACTTGGAGGCACCTGCCCACACCCTCGACGACGTTGCGCCCGCACACCGCCACGATCCTGACGGCGACTGGTACTACGGACTCGAGATCGCAGTGGATCCGGCCGCCCGGGGACGGGGCATCGGGCGCGGCCTCTACCGGGCCCGCAAGGCGCTCGTTCGACGGCTCGGTCGGCGGGGCATCATCGCCGGCGGGATGATCCCCGGCTACCGAGGCATCGGAGACCAGCTGAGCCCGGAACGATACGTCGCCGAGGTGGTGGAGGGTCGGAGACGCGATCCCACGTTGTCGTTCCAGCTGTCGAACGGCTTCCGCGTCCATGGCGTGCTTCCCGGCTACGTCACCGGGACCGCCGGCGGCGGTATCGCCACCCTGCTGGTCTGGCGGAACCCCGACCGGACCTGAGGGTGGGCACCTCACGTCGATCGTGCGAGTTTGGAAGACACGTGAGACCGCGTCGACACTGCCGGAGTGCATCGCCGCGCCCTCCCTTGGATCATCGCCGCCGCTACCGGATTCGGAGTCGGCTTTCCCATCTCCAAGTGGCTGTTCGAGAGCGGGCTCGACGTGTGGAAGCTGTTCATCCCGCGCTACGTCATCGGCACTGCGATCATCCTCGCCGCGATCGCGGGAAGACGTCGCCGGCGATCGGCGACCGCGATCCGCCAAGGTGGAGTGCTGGGCATCGTCAACGTGACGATTCCCACAGTCCTCCTGACCTTCGGCACCGATCTGCTCCCGGCCTCGGTCGTCGGAGTGCTGGTGGCCATCGTCCCACCGGCGACGGCCGCCGCCGCTCACTGGCTGGTCCCGGGAGAGCGCTTCTCCGCCGCGCTGGTCCCCGGGCTGGCGCTGGCCAGTTTCGGTGTCGCGGTCTTCGCGACGGGTGGCGTGGGAACCGGCGGATCGTCCGACCTCCTCGGATTCGCCGTCACCCTGCTCGGCGTCGTGTTCGCCGGCGTCGGCGGTGCTCTGACGCGCCGGTATGCATCGGGGACGCCGGCCGCCGATCTGGCGATCCCCCAGTTTCTGGCGGCGACCGCCGCGATGACCGCCGTTTCCTGGCCGATGGGTGGTGCAGACCTGTCAGGAGTCTCGTTCGAGCAGTGGCTCGGCATCGGCACGATGGGGACGGTGTCGACCGCCTTGCCATTCTTCGCCCTGCTCAAGGCGGCCGAGCACACGACCGCCGTCCGGGCATCGATGGTGGGCTATCTGGCGCCGATCGTGGGCGCCACCACGTCGATCATCTTCCTGGATGAACCGCTGTCCGGGACGTTCGCCGCAGGAGCGGCACTGGTCGGTGTCGGGGTGTTCCTGACCGCCCGCCGACCCGCCGAACCGGCGGTGGGCCTCAATCGCGAAGGCGCCTGAGGGCTACCCGATGGACGTCGAAGCCGACGGTCAGCCACGCTCGGCAGGCGACGCCAACCGTGGTCGCGAAACCGAAGAGCAGGAAGAGGCCGCGACCGGTCACCATCCCGGCCAGCCCCACGACCGGTCCAAGCAACGACCACCAATGGGTCATCCGATCGACTGCAAGCCGTCGGCGGCCGATCGACCGCAGCGACCAGGCGAGGAGCACCAGCGAGAGCCCCCACCATCGAGCAACCTCCGCCTCCCAGGTCCGGGTGCCGTCGACCGCCGTCAACAAGCCCGGCACAGCCATGAGTGCCAGGCCAAACCCGACCAGGGACCCTTCGACACCGAGTTCCCGCCGACGCATTCGAGAATCGTACGCCCGAAGGCCGCGCAGTGGGAACGGTGCTACGAGGATCACTCCGGGAGCGCCCAGAGCCTTCCGTCCGGCCAGAAGGATCGGTAGTCGCGGGGAAACGCCGTCAACGCCGGTACCGGGTCCAACGGTTCGCCGGCCAGGTTGCCCCCGGATCCGACGCCTCCTCCGGCATCCCAACTCGTTCCGCTTGCCGGGTCGAAGACGGCGCCGTCCCGCCACTCGAGGTCGACCATCGTGTCGCCCACGAGCCGGCTGCGGACGATCCAGACCGAGATGTCGGATGGATCGACCGCCACGGTGACCGGCACCCCGCCCACCGTCGCGTCCACCGGGCCATGGTCCTGCACGTCGACGAACCGGAATGCCATTGTCTCGTCGGCGATCGCGAGCACGATCACCATCTGCTCGAACCGGAATCCGGAGCGCCCGCCGGGAGCATCGAGGGCCACCGTGTCCGGGTGCTGACGCTTCCAAGCGTCCCAGGTGGTCAGCGTCGACGGGAGAAGCTCGAGTCTCTCCCCCTTCCTCGGACCGAGAATGGCCTCCCCGAGCGGTTGCGACCAGATGCTGCCGGTGTCGTGGTCATACCACGTCATGGCGTTCTGCCACAGATGCCCCTGGTTCCCGAACGTCAGCGTCTCGCCATCCAAGCTGCGGCGATGAACCATCGCCGTGGCACACAGCGGTCACCAGGAGACCAAGATCGGCTCACCCTCCAGTTCGTCGATCACCATCTCACGGAAGTTCAGAAATGGCACGGGATATGCCTTGGACTCGGACTCGGCGGCGACCCCGAGGACCAGGGTCCCGCCCGACCAGTCCACCTCCCCTGCCGGGAGAAACGTGGGGTCGTAGACGGGTTCGATCGCATCTCGACGGAGCAGTGCCCGGTATCCCGGAGGGGTTGGCTCGCCGGCTTCTACGGGGTCGTACAACTCGCCCACCGCCGAGGCGCTCGTGGCGAGCGGATCGGATCGCGAGCCCACAACCACCATCACTCCGAGCACCGCGATGAACCCAATGCCTGCCAAGACCACCCGTGCACGCATGAATGAGGCAACCACTGCAAGCAGTCTCCGTCTTCCCCGACCGTCGGAATGCGGACCGTGCCCGCCTTCTCAGATGTGGCCACGCTCGATCTGATCGGTGATCGTGTCTGCGATCGTCTCCTCCACTGGGCGGAAGGAGATCCCCAGTTCACGCTGGGTCTTGGTGGTGTCGTACTGCGCCGGTCGGCCGATGCCGGCCTCGAGGAAGCGTCGGACCCCTGGTGGTTGGGTGTACAGCAGGAGTCGCACCAACCGCGTGCCAAATGGGTTGTCGAGGGGAAGACGGGGAAGCTTGCGCGAGGGATGGACTCGAGCGGCCACTTCCACGATCCGCCGGAGCGCAATGGGCTCGGTCGCCACGATGTATCTCCCGGAGGCACCGGGTAGGCGAGCGGCAGCGATGTGGGCGAGGGCCACGTCTCGCACGTCCACGGTCGTCAGCGCCAGATCGATGATGGCCGGAAAGCGCCCTCCATAGAGCTCCCGGATGACCCGCAACGATTCCGCCAGCCGAGGGCCGAGCGCAGGTCCGAGCACCACCGCCGGGTTGATCGCCACCAGGTCGAAGCCGGGACGACGACGTTCGACGAACTCCCAAGCCGAGCGTTCGGCCATCGTCTTGGCGTAGCCATACGGATCGGTGTCGGGTGAGGGCGAAGCGTTCCACGAGTCCGGGCCGACCGCGACGCCGCTCCGGGCGTCGCCCACCGCCGCCACCGACGAGGTCAGGACCACCCGGCGCACCGACGGTGCCTCAGCCGCCGCCTCCAGCACCGCTTCGGTGAGCGCCAGCGCCGGATCGATGACGTCCCGCCGTCCGTCGTCGGGATCCAACGTCACCGGGCTGGCCACGTGGAACACCACCTCACAGCCACGAACGGCCGAGACGAACGACTCCGCCCGGGTCAGGTCGGCCTGGTGCAGTGTCAGGCGCTCGGCGCCGGGAAGGTCGGAGAGGAAGCCCGATCGCGGGGCGTTGACGTCACGCACGGTGCCGCGGACCTCGAAACCCTCCTCGAGGAGCCGGGCGACGATGTGCGAGCCGATGAAACCCGACGCGCCGGTGACACAGGCGTACGACACGGAGCGAGTATCGCGCACCGACCGTTGTACAACGCGGACCGGCGTGACATGATCGGGTCATGACGATTGCTCACCGCACCCTCGCCGACCTCCAGACCAAGAGCGTGGAGGCCGACGCCGGCCCACGCCACCAGGGGGTGATCGAGATGCTGGTACGACGCCCGGACGTCGGCACTCGCGAGGTGGTGGACGAAGCCCGACTCGACACCGAAGTGGGCATGGTTGGTGACAACTGGCTGGAACGAGGCAGCGGGAGCACCGAAGACGGTGTGGCCGACCCCCTGCGCCAGCTCACGGTCATGAGCAGTCGGGTGCTGGAGGCGGTCGCCGGGGATCGGAATCGTTGGCCGCTGGCAGGTGACCAACTCGTCGTCGACCTCGACATCTCCCATGACAACCTCCCGGCGGGGTCGCGCCTGCAGGTCGGAACCGCGGTGATCGAGATCACCGAACCGCCCCACGCCGGGTGCCCGAAGTTCAAATCTCGGTTCGGTGGCGACGCGCTTCGTTGGGTCAACGGATCGGCGGGACGGCGCATGCGCCGGCGCGGGGCGAACGCCCGGGTCGTGGAGCCCGGCACGGTACGCACGGGGGATGCCGTGACACCGCTCCGGTGAACCCAACGCACTGGTCGCAACTCGACACGCCGGCACTTCTCGTCGATCTCGACCGGCTCGAATCCAATGTCACGCGCATGGCGGAACGCGCCCGCCGGGCGAAGGTGAGGCTGCGACCTCATTTCAAGACCCACAAGTGCGTCGAGATCGCAAAGCTGCAACGAGCCGCCGGCGCAACCGGGATGACGGTGGCCTCACTCGACGAAGCGGAAGTGCTGATCGACGCGGGCTTCGACGATCTGCTGATCGCCACTCAGCTCGTCTCCTCCACCAAATTGATCCGTGCTGTCGAGCTGGCCGGGCGGGCGAAGCTGTCGGTGGGTGTGGACGATCGGACGGTCGTCGATGCCATCTCGGCGGCGGCCCGGCACGCGCGAGTCGAGATCGGCGTCTCGATCGAGGTCGACTCGGGACTCGCACGATGTGGCGTCGCCCCGACCGACGTCGAGCCCATCGCGGAGTCCGCGGCTGCCGCGCCGAACGTCCGACTCGACGGGGTCTTCACCCATGGTGGACACGCCTACCGGGGGCCCGACCGAGGGGGAGTCGAGCGGGCGCACGCCGATGAGCTGGACGCCATCGCGGTCGCCGGCCGGGTGTGTGAAGCCGTGCAGGTCTCAGGGATCGAGCGCAGCATCGGATCGACGCCGACCGTGCTGGCCGGAACCGAGTACGGAACCGCCACCGAGATTCGGCCTGGGAACTACGTGTTCGTCGACGCGATGCAAGTGGCGCTGGGCGTGGCCGATCCGGCGACCTGTGCACTGTCGGTGGCCACCACGGTGATCAGCCGGCCCGCCCCCAACCGCGCGGTCATCGACGCCGGCGCCAAGACGCTGGCGCTCGACCGGGGCGGGCATGGCTTCGATGCGATCACCGACCACGGCCGGCCCATCGATGGACCCGGGTTCGTGCGCGCCCTCTCCGAGGAGCACGGGATCATGGAGGTTCCGCCGGAGAGCACGTATCGAGTGGGTGACGCCATCCGAATCGTTCCCAACCATGCCTGCCCGGTGGTCAATCTCGGTCGCACCCTCTCCGGTATCCGCAACGACCTGCTGGAGCGGATCATGACCATCGACGCAGCCGGCGCAACCCGCTGAGCGCACCTCCGATCCAGAGGGACGGTCGTCAGGCAGCGGTGCTACTCGAGGGGAGGGTCGGTGCACTGGGAGCGGCCCGGTGCCGGGGACGGTCGGAACACCCGCGGCGGGTTGCCGTAGCCCGAACCTTCCCGTCCCGTCTCGAGATGGGCGCCGATGGCGGACGCGATGGCGTCGGCGACCGAGTCGATGTACTCATCGGTTGCGAACAACTCGGCCTCCGGCCGATTGGCCAGATAGCCGAGCTCCACCAGCGCAGCCGGCGTGGCGGGCCGCCGGAGGATCCCGTAGGCGTCGTCGCCGTCGGGGAGCAGCACCCGGAGCACGCCGGCATCGGGCGCGGCGCTCCACTCGACGTCGAATCGGGACAGCGCGGCGGTGACCTCCTCGTACAGGAGTCCGCCGAGCCGTTGGGACGCAGGCGAGTCCGACTGTACGAACACCTCGGTGCCTGGTGTGGCCGACGGGTTGGCGATCGGGGAGTTGTGATGGATCGACACCAGCATCGACGCTCCCAGCCGGTCGGCGAACGCGGCGCGCACCGGGAGCGTGGTCGGGTAGTCACCGGTTCTGGTCATCGCCACCGAAACGCCCCGGCTCTGGAGGCGCTCCTCGACGGCGCCGGCCACCCGGAGGTTGAGCGGCGCCTCCACCAACCCGGTCGGTGCTTGGGCGCCGGTGTCGACCGGCCCTCCGTGCCCTGGGTCGAGCACCACCGTCGTCGTCCCGATCGGCGTTCCACCCCGCACGACGAGCCGGTCGCCGCAAGGTGAGGTCACCGAGTAGGTGTCGCCGCTCCGGGCGACCACGGCCACCGGCACACCAGAAGGCGTGATCAGGCCGCGTACGTCGGTCACCTCCGATGAGGTCGATGGGGCCGTCGACGGAGGACCGACGATCTCCGCGGGCCGCAGGCTGACCGGCGGTGCCGGACCCGATGTGGTCGTCGATTCCGCCACGGGGCCCGCCGGAGTCGAGCACGCCGCCAACGACACCACCATGACCAGCGCGACGGCCGGGATCGACGACAGGAAGGAATGATGTCGCATGCGGGCTCCGACCAGCTTCGCACGAACCGTGACCCGAGCGAAGCACACTCCCGTCATGGGATTGGGGCCGGCATCCATCCGGGTATGTGGTTGCGTATGACAGACATGCCACGACTCGATGGACCGATTCTGGTGACCGGCGCCACCGGCTACGTGGGGGGACGACTCGTCACCAGGCTGCTGGAGGAAGGACACGAGGTTCGCTGCCTGGCCCGCACCCCGGCCAAGGCGCTCCGCTACGACTGGGCGGACCGGGCCGAAGTGGTGGCCGGCGACGTCACCGATCCCCAGTCGCTCCGGACCGCCATGGAGGGATGCGCTGCGGCGTTCTACCTGGTTCACTCGCTCGGCGACGACGGCTTCGAGGAGGAAGAGGCCCGGGCGGCCGAGCACTTCCGGGCTGCCGCAGCGGCAGCCGGCGTGGGCCGAATCGTGTATCTGGGAGGGATCGTGCCCGACGACGATCGCGACCTGTCGCCGCACCTGGCAAGTCGCAAGCGGGTGGGCGAGATCCTGGCGACCGGCCCCACCCCGGTCACCGAACTCCGGGCGGCGGTGATCATCGGCTCGGGCTCGATCTCATTCGAAATGCTCCGGTACCTCACCGACGTGCTCCCGGTGATGACGACCCCTCGGTGGGTCCGCACCCGCTGCCAGCCGATCGCCATCCGCGACGTGCTCGCCTACCTCGTCGCCGCCGTCGCCGACACGTCGGACACTTCCCACGTCGTCCCGATCGGCGGCCGCAACGTGCTCTCGTATCAGGAAATGATGCAGGTCTATGCCGAGGAGGCCGGGCTGCGACGCCGCATCATCCTCCCGGTGCCCATGCTGTCCCCCGGGCTGTCGTCCCTGTGGGTCGGCCTCGTCACACCGCTCCCCAGTGGAATCGCCTCCCAGCTCATCGACTCGCTGATCGTCGACGTGGTTGTCAGCGGAGACGCCGCCGCAACGCTGTTCCCGGACATCGAGCCGGTCTCGTACCGACACGCCGTTCGCCGTGCACTGCGTAGGTTGGAGGACGCCGCTGTACCGACTCGATGGTCCGACGCCGGAGCATTCCCCGCCGACCCGCTCCCCGGCGACCCCGAGTGGGCCGGTGGAACCGTGTTCGACGAACGTCGCGAAGTGGCGTCGCCGGCACCTCCCGGCGACATGTACTGGGCGGTGGCGCGGATCGGTGGCTCCGTCGGCTACTACGTCATGAACTGGGCGTGGGCGTTGCGGGGGCTCCTCGACCAGCTCGTCGGCGGTCCCGGGCTCCGCCGCGGGCGGCGCCACCCCACCGACCTCCGCCCGGGAGAGTCACTCGACTTCTGGCGAGTCGTCGACGTCGAACCTGGCCGCTGCCTCGAACTCCAGGCCGAGATGCGGGTCCCTGGGAAGGCGTGGCTGCGATTCGAAATCGAGGAGACATCGTCCGGTTCGGCCTTGGCCCAGACCGCATTCTTCGCACCCAAAGGCCTGTGGGGTCGGATGTACTGGATCGCCATGTTCCCGTTCCACGCCCTCATCTTCGAACGGATGGCACGCGCCATCGCCGCCGCGGCCGAGGCGCGCCGGCAGCAGCGGGTCGCCTCCTGATGGCCACCGGGGTGATCGAACCCGAGCGGGTCCACGTGCTGGCCGACCGGGAGCCGAATGGCGCCGGCTCCTACGTCCTCTACTGGATGCAGTCCGCCGTCCGGACCTCCCACAATCAGGCACTGGAGTACGCCGTCCAGACCGCCAACCGGCATCAGGTTCCGCTCCTCGTCGCCTTCGGAATCGATGTCGACTATCCCGAGTCCTCCCCGCGTCACCACCGGTTCATGCTGCAGGGTCTCTCGGCCATCGAATCGACACTCCGACAACGACAGATCGGTCTTCGAGTCGAGATCGGGTCTCCTCCCGACGTTGCCGGCGATCTGGCCGGCGACGCCGTCGAGATGATCACCGAGCGCTCCTACCTTCGCCACCTGCGGCGGTGGAGGGCGGATCTCGCCGAGACGATCGAAGTACCCGTGACCGAGATCGAGACCAATCTGGTGGTGCCCGTAGAGACCGTTTCGGACAAGCGCGAGTACGCCGCTCGCACCATCCGGCCCAAGATCCATGCACACCTCGAACGGTTCCTGGTCGACCTGCGGACCACGGCGGTGGAGCGGGACGGGACAACGCTGTCGGGTGGAGTGGATGTCTCCGACCCCGACACCCTGCTCTCTGAGCTCGGCATCTCCGGCGACGTTCAGCCGACGGCCCGCTTCGATGGTGGTCAGCACCAGGCGGCCGCCGCGCTCGAGCGCTTCCTGGAGGAGCGGTCGGAGAGGTACCAGGAACTGCGCGGGGAGCCGTCGGCCGAGTCGGTCTCCCACCTGTCGCCCTACCTGCACTTCGGACACATCTCCCCGATCACGGCGGTGCTGGCCGCCGCCGACGTCATGCGTGCGGACGACTACGACACCTTCGTCGAAGAGCTCGTCGTCCGGCGCGAGCTGTCCCACAACTACACGTGGTTCGAGCCCGACTACGACTCCTACTCGGCCCTTCCCGATTGGGCTCGAAAGACGCTGGCCGAACACCGTGACGACGCTCGACCGCACCGCTACACCCGGCCCGAGCTGGAGGCGGCCGAGACCCACGATCGGTACTGGAACGCATCGATGATCGAGATGCGAGAGACCGGCTACCTTCACAACTACATGCGCATGTACTGGGGCAAGCGGATCCTGCAATGGACCAATACCCCCGAGTATGGGTACGGCACCGCGCTCGAGCTGAACAACAAGTACCTGCTGGACGGGCGGGATCCGAACTCGTATGTGGGTGTGGCTTGGTGCTTCGGTCTCCACGATCGAGCCTGGAACGAACGCGACGTCTTCGGGAAGGTCCGAACCATGACCGCCGACGGCTTGAAGCGGAAGAAGGACGTCGACGGTTACGTTCGCTTGGTGGAGTCCCTGACCGGCTCGACCATCGGCCCGCCCGGCCACCCCGACGCCTGAGCGCGGCGCTTCGAACCTGCCCGGTGGCGTCACCCGAGCCGGCGACGGCGCTCGCCGGTTGTGCCGGTCCACGGCGATGGCTGCACCCGCCACGCGACCTCAATCGCGAGCGTGGAACGTCCCAGGACTTTGGTCTCTAGCACTGCGCCAGGACGCCTGACAACGGTTGTTACGAAGACCGGCCAACCAGGGAGCGCCCAATGCCGATCGAACGAGATGAACGTGCGTCGTTGCCTCCGCGTTGGTTGGTGCGGCTCGCCTGGCTCGTACATCGGGGCCTGTATCGCATCACCGGTGGCAGGTTGGGGTTGCGACGGGCGAAGCCCAACCGCTGGGGAATGATGCGATTGACGACCACCGGTCGCCGCACCGGTCAGAAGCGAAGCGTCATTCTCGGATTCCTGGAAGATGGTCCGAACCTGGTCACCCTGGCGATGAACGGTTGGGCCGACCCCGAGCCGGCATGGTGGCTCAATCTCCAGGTGCATCCCGAGGCCATTGTCGAGGTGGCCGAAGGCTCCCGTCCGGTCAGAGGGCGAGCGGCCGTGGGTGAGGAGCGGCAGCGATTGTGGTCACGATGGAGCGAGGTGGACTCGAACCTGGACGCCTATGCGGCGCTCCGATCCCGAGAGACCGCCGTTGTGATCCTGGAGCCTTCACTCGAGCCCGATCCCTGACGCAACCACGGCGGTACAACGGTGTCCCTCTGTTGTGCAAGAGGGACTTCCGACCTCTGGGTGGGCACGCCATGGCCCTGAAAACTGAGACTGAGTCTCCACGGAAGGAGGATCGCGATGGGCACGGACGCCACCAGAACAAGGGTGGCTGGTGTGCTGTTCATCGTCGCCACGGTGGCCGCGGTCGTCGGCGGGACGCTGCTGCTGCCGGCCCAGGAAGGGGATTTTCTGGCTGATGCGGCGTCCAGCGAGGGCCGCGTCATGGCCGGGGCGATTCTCGAGTTCGTCCAAGCGCTGGCCGTGATGGCGATTCCAGCTCTCCTCTTCCCGGTCCTGGCGAGGGTCGACAGAAGCTGGGCGCTGGGGTTCTTCGGAGCGAGAACCATCGAGGCGGTATTCACCATTGCCGGATCGGTCTTTGCGTTGCTCGTTCTGTCACTGAGTGGACGCAACGGCGCCGATGTGTCGGTCGAACCACTGGGAGAGCTTCTCGTCGACGGGCGCGAGTGGACCTACTTGTACGGCCCGACGCTCATGTTCAGCGTGAGCGCCATCCTGCTCTATCTCCTCCTCTTTCGCGGACGTCTGGTGCCCGGATGGCTCTCCATCTGGGGACTGCTCGGAGGTGTTCTGCTGCTGGTGAGCGGCGTCGTCGAAATGCTCGGATACGAACTCGGAGGTGCTCAGGCCATCTTTTCTGCCCCCATCGGGCTCAACGAGATGGTGCTCTCGGTGTGGATGATCGTGAAAGGCTTCGCCGGCAAGCAGGAGGGAGTAGCGAATGACATCCAGAGGTGAGACGCCCCCGCCAAGACGCCACCACCGCCTGAGGGGCCTGATGGCGGCGGTGATGATTCTTTCCTTGTTGCCTGGATGTGGTGGCCCATCACCGGAGGAGCTCGGAGCGGTTGACTTCGCACCCCTACCCGATGGGGACTGGAAGGTCTCGACGCCGGCCGAGCAGGGGTTGGACCCGACGTTGGTGGCCGAGCTCTACTTCGACGCGGCCGAGCTGGAGACCATCTACGGGTTGCTGGTGGTGAAAGACGGTCGGCTGATCGCCGAGGACTACTTCAACGGGGGTTCGGTCGCGCAGAAGCCGCTGCTGCAGTCGGCGGCCAAGAGCTTCACGTCTGCTCTCGTCGGGATCGCGTTGGATCAGGGATGCCTCACCAGCGTGGATCAGAAGATGATCGACTTCTTCCCCGACTTCGCCGACCAGATCGACGATCCACGAAAGAGCCAGATCACGATCAGAGAGATGCTGCAGATGCGCGCTGGCTATCCACCGGAGGAGGACGACCCGGAGCTCTGGGAGGCGGTGTGGTCCGGTGATTATGTGCATCTCGTGGCAGATGCTCCACTGAGCAGCGACCCGGGGACGGCCTTCCAGTACAGCAATCTGACCACTCACTGGTTGGGGATCATCGTGGCTCGGGCGTGCGACGCCGATCTCCAGTCGCTTGCCCAAACGTATCTCTTCGACCCCCTGGGAGGCGAGGTCGGCGACTGGAAGAAAGACGTGGATGGCTACAACTGGGCCGCAGGGGAACTTCATGCCAGTGCCCGTGACGCGGCCAAGTTCGGGATGCTGTATCTCAACGATGGCGAACATGAGGGCATGCAGGTCATCTCGGCCGACTGGGTGCGTGAGTCACTGCACACCTACTCAGAGGACGCCCACGGCAACATCGGTGACTTCCGCAGCATCGGGTATGGATACCAGTGGTGGTCCGCCCAGATCGGCGACTACGACGTGAACTTCGCCTGGGGACACGGCGGACAGTTGATCGTCCTCGTAGGACAACTGAACATGGTCGTTGTTGTTACGGCCGATCCCTTCTACGACGTCTTCGGGTCGGAGTCCTGGAAACACGAGAAGGCCAACTTCGAACTGGTCGGCCGTTTCATCAGCTCCCTTTCTTAGCTGTCCTCCTCGGCGGGGTGGTTGACATCGGGAGAGCCTGTCGGCCACCCCGACGTCTGAGCTCGGCACGTAGGATCGGCCGTCATGCGGCTGCACCTCATCGACGGCACGTTCGAGCTCTTCCGAGCGTTCTACGGGCGGAAGGACACTCGGCTGGCGCCCGACGGCCGAAACGTGAACGCCGTCTACGGGATCATGCGGTCGACGATCGGATTGCTCCGGGAGGCCGGCGTCAGCCACGTTGCGGCCGCGTTCGACACGGTGATCGAGTCGTTCCGCAACGAACTGTTCGACGGCTACAAGACCGGCGAGGGCATCGACCCCGAGCTCCGCGCCCAATTCGAACTGGCCGAGCGGGCGGTGGCCGCGTTGGGCGTCACCGTGTGGAGCATGATCGACTTCGAAGCCGACGATGCGATCGCCACGGCAGCCCTCCGCTGGTCCGACGACGTCGAACAGGTGGTCATGTGCTCACCGGACAAGGATCTGGCCCAGGTCATTGTCGGCGACGAGGTCGTCTCCTGGGACCGCATACGCGGCACCTGGCTCGACGAATCCGGCGTCCGTTCGAAGTTCGGCATCGACCCGGAGTCGATTCCCGACTACCTGGCTCTCGTCGGCGATACCGCCGACGGCGTGCCCGGACTCCCGGGCTGGGGCGCCAAGTCGGCGGCGACCGTCCTGGCACGCTGGAAGTGGATCGAATCGATTCCGGAAGATCCGGCGGAGTGGGACGTCAAGGTTCGGGGAGCGGCCAAGCTCGCCACCACCCTCGAGGCTCATCGCGACGACGCGTTGCTGTACCGCACCCTGACCACGCTGCGGAGAGACGTCCCGATCAGCGAATCGCTCGACGACCTTCGGTGGACGGGGGTGAACGACGAAGCGCTCGATGGGCTGTGTCGAGAGCTCGGGTTCGACAGGGAGGATGTCCTCGCTCCCGGCTGAGGCACCGCCGGATCCTCAGGGTCTGCCGATGGCGCTCATCGAGGCTGCGAGGCGCTTCCACGGCGGGCCGGTGCGGTCCCGGCGGTCGAGCGAGATCATGATCAGATAGCTGGCGAGGAACGAGAGCGGAGCGACGAGCCCGGCTCCCGCCGAAACCATCGCCCGAGCGAGAATCGTCAGCAACACCAACGGACCGAGAACGAACGCGCCCGGGCCTTCCGGCAGCGTCCCCCGGACCCATGCCAAGACCCGGTGCTCGTCGAAGTTGTCGAATCCGCCGGCCGGTCCGACCTCGACCGGATCGGTCGCCTCGGCGGCGGATAGGAAGCTCGTCTCCCCCTCGAGGGGTAGGGACCGGACCGGAGCCCGCCCCGGGTCTCCGCTCGGAGCCTCTCCCGGACCATCGCCCGATGGGTCGGACGGACCTTCGTCACCGGCCGGCGGAACGGCCACGGTCTCATCGCGGTCTTCGACTGAGGGTCGGGTCGTAGAGGACGACGACGCCGGCTCGGGAACCGACGTGGTGGTCGGTCGAACCGTGGTCGTGGTCGTACCGGGAGGCGCCGAGGTGGTCGGAGGGACTGCGGTGGTGGGTGGGGGCGCGGTCGTGGTCGGCGGCGGGCGGGTGGTGGTGGTTGTGGAGGGTGGAACCGTCGTCGTGGTCGAGGTGGTGGTGGAGGTTGTCGACGTGGTGGTGGAACTCGTCGACGTCGTCGTGGGATCCGATACCGGGACGGGCTCTTCCAGGACGTCGAACGGAACTGACGCGTGCACCTTGCAGGGGTTGTTGTCGCGGGGAAGACACACATGGATGCGGTACTGGCCCGGGGCGACTCCGATCGGAACGTCCACGAAGGTCAGGCCGTATCCGAAGTAGCCGGTCGTGATCGTACCGAGGTCCGCGCAGCCGGCTTCATCCCAGCAGAGGTTGGTTTCCGACCATTTTGGAAAGTCCGATATCCACACCGTGATGGTGTCGCCGGGATGACCCTCGCTCGGGGTCGCTCCCCCTCCCACGGCCCAGGCGGGCCCGATCGGGACGAGCAGCAACCCAACGCCCAGCGCCAACGTCGTGAGAATCCGTCGCCCCATGATGCGTGTTTCGTCCGTGGCGCCGAAAATCTTGAATCACATCGCCCGTCGCCGACAGGCACCGGGTGAAACTGTCTCGAGTCCCGGTCTCGATGGTGATGGCGGGCGCGTCGTTGCTGGTGGTGATGACCGGTGCCATGGTCTTCGGGTCGAGTGACCAGGCCCGGCGGCTGGCCGACTCTGCAACCCGTCTCTCTCAAGCCGAGCGGGTGCTGACGGCCGCCGCGGTGACCCGCGCCGACCTGGCCATCACCGTCACGCTGATCGAGGCGGGGAATGCCAATCTCGCCTCCGGGGAATCCGCCGCTGATGCACTGACGAGCACCGGAACCGCTGCCGCGGCCTTCATTCACCAGGCAGAGGTCCTGGACACCGGGTCAGCCGAAATCGACCTCGCCACCGAGATCCTGCTGGTCAAGCGGAACTGGGAGACGGTTCGCGACGCCGGCGAAGCGGCATCGGTGCCCGACCTCGACGAACAGACCAGGACGTTCCTGGCCTCCATCGAGCACATCACCGACCAGGTCCGCGTTCTACGAGGAGACCTCGCCCGGGACGTCGCCGCCGAAGGAGGGGCCGCCGGGGACTTCGCCCGAGTCGCCAGCTTCACGGTCGCGCTCGTCGCTCCCGCGCTGGCCTTGTTCGTCTACCGGCGCCTCACCAGGGGTCGGATCGATCGCCTGCGCCGGGAGGAGGCACTCCGACGTCGCGAGGAGGTGGCATCGGCCAAGGAGAGCCTGATCGCCGGACTCTCCCACGAGCTCCGAACCCCGCTGACCGCCATCACCGGGTTCGCCGCCGCCATGATGGAGACCCTGCACGGACCCAGCGGTGACCAAGATCGGGCGCTGCTCCAAGAGTTGAGCGGGACGGTCCACAGCCAATCCAACGAGCTGTCCCGAATGGTCGAGGACCTGCTGGCCACCATGCGACTCGGCGACGGGTTGATGAGCACCCGCCCGACGGTCATCTCTGCCGAGAAGGCGGTGGAGAACGTGCTGGAGGGCTTCGGTGACGAGGGAAGAGCGGTCCAGGTCGAGATGGACGACGGACATGTCTCCGCCGATCCGCTGCAGCTCAAACACGTCATGCGCAACCTGATCTCCAATGCGATTCGCCATGGTGACGGGAGGCGCATGGTCGTCGGGATGGAGGTGGAGGGGGCGTACCGGATCTCGGTGGTGGACCATGGCGACGGGATCGCCGAAGGGATCGATCCCGACGCCTCCTTCGCGCACGGCGGCCACACACCGCTCATCACGGGCAGCATCGGCATCGGGCTGTCGGTCGCCTACAACCTGGCAGCGCTCATGGGAACCGAGATGCACTACGCCCGGGAAGGCGACATGACGGTGTTCTGGTTCGATCTCCCCATCGCACAGCCGAAAACGGTCGCAGACATCGCCGGCGAACGCCGGGATCTGGCCTCGGTGGCATGACGCCGACCGTGTGAGTGCCCGGTCGTGCCGGTGCGATCAGGAGAACGTGTCGCAGGTCGAGGCGTCACCCGAGTTGTAACCTCGGTTGAACCACTCGACCCGCTGCGCAGATGAACCGTGCGTCCAGCTCTCCGGATTGGTCCGGCCCTGAATGGTCTCCTGGATCCGGTCGTCGCCGACGGCCTCGGCGGCATCGATCGCCTCGCCGATCTCGGGACCGAGATCCACCTGCGACTTGATCGTGTTCGCCCACACGCCGGCAAAACAGTCGGCCTGTAGCTCCAGACGGACCGACCATTCGTTCGCCTCGGCCTGAGAGGAGGCGCTCCGCTGCAAGCGCTGTACCTCGTCCATGATGTTCAGTTCGTTCTGCACGTGGTGACCCACTTCGTGAGCGAGGACGTACGCCTCGGCGACGTCGCCGCCCTCGGCACCAAACCGCGTCAGCACCTCGTCGAAGAACGTCTCATCGAGGTAGATGGTCTCATCGAGCGGGCAATAGTGCGGGCCGACCTGCGAGTTGGCCCCGCCGCACGCCGACTGCGTGGCATTTCGGAAGAGCACCAGCGTCGGCTCGGTGTACTCGCGACCGTTCTCGGCGAAGATGGCGTTCCACGTGTCGTTGGTGGAGCCGAGCACCTGGGACGCGAACACCTCGTAGTCGTCCTGTCCCTCGAACTCCCCCTGGTCGATCTGCTGCTGAGGAGCCGGCGCCTGAATCTGGTTGAGGATGTCCTCGAGTCCCCCCGCCCCTCCGCCGCCGAACAGCAGCATCAGGATGACCCCGATGATGCCCAGTCCGCCGATACCACCGGCCACCACCGGGCCCGTGCTCCGGCCCCGTCGATCGTCGACGTTGCCTCGTGTGGTGATCCGGTCCCATTTCGCCATGAACGCATACCTCCTGCGGACGGACAGGGTAACCGCCCTCGGTACCATCGGAGCCATGGATGAAACCCTCCGCTCCCTCCACGCCGGGATGACAATCCCGTACGGGGGCGACCGCCAGACGACGGTGAGCGCCGATCTCGCCGCAGCCTTTCGACCCGGCGATCGCATCGTCGTCGTGCAGGACACCGGAGCGATCCTCCACATTCCGCAGGCGGAGTACGAGAAGGCGGCCACGGCCGTCGACCGTGCCCACCGCGCGTTCGGAGAGATGGGCCTCGTCGATTCCAGCCAGCTCGATGCCTTCTACGACGCATTCGCCGATCGACTCGCCGACGACGGGATCTTCGAAGCAATCCACGAGGCGAACCGACAGGATGTGGAACGGGCTTCCGAGCGCGGCCGTTCGACGACCCGGCTCATGCTGACGCCAACCATGCGGTCCGACATGATCGATGGTCTCCGGGGATGGGCGCAGACCCCCGATCTCCGGGGCCAGACCATCGAAACCGTCCAGCACGACGGGTTGCGAGTCGAGGTCATTCGCTCCGGCCTCGGCGTGGTGGGCTTCGTTTTCGAGGGAAGGCCGAACGTCTTCGCCGACGCCACCGGCGTGTTGCGCAGCGGCAACACGGTGGTGTTCCGCATCGGCTCCGATGCCTTGGGAACCGCCCGGGCGATCGTGGCAGCCGCGCTCGAGCCGGCCCTGTCGGATGCAGGTCTGCCTGCCGGGGCGGTGAGCTTGGTGGATGCCGCCAGCCACGCGGCCGGCTGGGCAATGTTCTCCGATGAGCGCTTGGCACTGGCCGTTGCCCGAGGATCGGGCCCGGCCGTTGCTCAGCTGGGAGCCGTCGCCCGTCAGGCGGGTACGCCGGTCAGCCTGCACGGGACCGGTGGCGCATGGATGGTCACCGGACAGGCGGCCGATGAGGACGCCGTCGGCGACGTGGTTCGCAACTCCCTCGACCGAAAGGTCTGCAACACGCTCAACACCTGTGCGGTCCTCCGAGGGCACGCCGAGAGAATCGTCCCGGCGGTGCTCGGGGGCCTCGAAGCAGCCGCCAGGAAACGGGGGGTAGATCCGAAACTCCATGTCGTGGACGATGCATCGGAGTTGGTGCCGGAAGCGTGGTGGGCCGAAGGACGGATCGGTCGGGCGGGCGGTACGGCGACCGAGCCGATGACCGAGCGCATCGACCGGGACCTGGTCGGCATGGAGTGGGAGTGGGAGGACAGCCCTGAGATGACCTTGCTGCTCGTCGACTCCGTCGACGAGGCCATCGACCTGTTCAACCGGCACAGTCCCCGATTCGCCGCCAGTCTGATCTCCGACGATCCCGAGGAGCAGGAACGCTTCTTCGCCCGGATCGACGCGCCCTTCGTGGGGAACGGCTTCACCCGCTGGGTCGACGGCCAATACGCGCTCGGCCGACCCGAACTCGGCCTCTCCAACTGGCAGTTCGGGCGCCTGTTCGGGCGGGGCGGGGTGCTGAGCGGCGACTCGGTGTACACCCTCCGGACGCGCGCGGTGCAGCAGCGACCGGATGTGAAGAGATAGCCCTCAAGACGGCTACGGTGTTGCCGACGGAACGAAAGCGACCCGCCCGGTGTTGAAACGGGTGATCGCACGAACTCCTCATGACATGGCTGGAGGACACCATGACCGAGACTACCGAACTCACCACACGGGCAGACGTCGTGGACCTCTTCCTGGAAAAGCACGGCGCCGCGCTTCCCGGCCACATCGTCGACTTCGCGCTCGACGTCCGCTCCATCATCGCCGAGCTCGAGGCGGAGCTCGACCGCCAGCCCGCCGGCATCGCCTGAGCCGTCGCCGCAACCAGGGCTTTCCCCATACCGGTGCCGCCCGACCAGCAGCTCGGCGAGGCGGCTCGCGTCCTCGGGACCGCCGAGCGCATTCTCATCTTCACCGGCGCCGGCATCTCGACCGAGTCGGGCATCCCCGACTTCCGCGGACCTGACGGGATCTGGTCGAAACTCGACCCAGGCGACTTCACGATCCAGCGCTACCTGGCGTCGGCCGAGGTCCGCATGCGGCGATGGGAAATGCACCGATCCGGGGAGCTGTGGGGAGCGCGGTCGGCCGCAGAGCCGAACCGTGCCCACCACGCCGTGACCCGCCTGTGGGAGTCGGGTCGGATGATCGGGTGCATCACCCAGAACATCGATGGGCTGCACCACGCCGCCGGTCTGCCGGCCGAAGCGATCGCCGAAGTGCACGGCAATGTCAAGCGAACACGATGCACGGCGTGCGGTCGAGAGTGGCCGACCGAGGAAGTGCTGGCGTGGGTCGATGACGGCATGGCGGATCCCCGGTGCCCTGCCTGCCACTCGATCGTGAAGCCCACCACGGTCCTGTTCGGCGAGATGCTCCCGCCGGCCGAGATCGCCAAGGCGGAGTCGTTCGCCGAAGGCGCCGACGCGGTCATCGCAGTGGGCTCCACGATGTCGGTCTATCCCGCCACCGACATGGCGTTGGAGCCGGTCCGCCGGAGTGCGCCGCTCATCATCGTGAATCTCGGTCCGACCGACCACGACCACACCGCGGCGGTCCGCATCGACGCATCGGCGGGCGACGCCCTCCCGGCGCTGGTCGACGTGCTCCTCGCGAACTGACCCCATCGGAGGCGGCCGATTCGGATGAGGCGGCGGGTGGGAGGGCGTTCCGAGTGCTTGGCACGCCCTCCCACACCTGGCGTCAGCGCACGGTGTCTCCGGCGGGGCTGATGACGAACCAGTTCTCACCAACGCCCTGGCCGTTGGTGTCTCCGGCGGCCGAATCACCGGCGAAGTAGTACAACGGCCAACCGTTGTAGGTGACCTGGGTCGAGCCATCGGTGCGTTCGACCGACCCGATCAGCCCGGCGTCGACACCGGCGCCGGCACCGACCTCGGCGGTGAGCGGCGGCCATTTGGATGCGCAGTCCTCGTAACAGGTCGGCTCGCCCGACTCGTCGGGGACGAACAGGTACAAGGTGACGCCGTCACCGTCGACCAGGAAGTCGCCGAGGTCGCTCGAGCCGACACCGAGGGACGACCCACCGTCCGCCGCACCCGCATCGACGGCCTCGCCGCTCGTCGCATCGGCGGCAGCGTCGGCAGCGTCGGCAGCGGTGTCGGCCGCCGAGTCGGCATCTCCGCCGCAGGCCGCGACCACCAGCGTCAGCATCGCCATCAGGATCCATCGTCTCATCATCACTCCTCTCGTGGTGTGCCCGATTGGGCTTCGGTGTCGATACGTCCGGTGGGCCACCACCGGTTCTCGCAGACCGGGCTGAAGTGCTCTGTCTCATGGCTGCCGGGCGTCGGTACCCTTTGACACCATGAGCGACTACAAGGCACCACTCGACGACATGCAGTTCGTGCTCGACCATGTCGCCGGGCTCGAATCGATCTCCAAGCTCAACGGGTTTCAACATGCCGACCCCGAGACCACCCGAGGCATCCTGTCGGAGGCCGGACGCTTCTTCGCCGAGGTCATCGCACCGACCAATCGCGTCGGTGACACACAGGGTTCGGTTCTGGTCGAAGGCGGAGTCAAGACGCCGGAGGGCTTCAAGGCGGCCTACGACCAGTACGTTCAGGCCGGATGGTCCGGTGTCCACTTCCCCGAGGAATGGGGTGGCGGGGGCCTGCCGTACACCGTGGGCATCGCGCTGCAGGAGATGTTCAAGAGCGCCAACATGGCGTTCTCGCTGTGTCCACTCCTCACCCAGGCCGCCATCGAGGCGTTGCTCCAACACGGATCCGACCGCCAGCGCGCCGACTACCTCGAGCATCTCGTCACGGCCGAGTGGGCGGGAACCATGTGCCTCACCGAGCCCCAGGCCGGATCCGACGTGGGAGCGCTGACCACCAAGGCCGTCCGCGCCGACGACGGCTCCTACCGGATCAAGGGTCAGAAGATCTTCATCACCTGGGGCGATCAAGACATGACCGAGAACATCATTCACCTGGTGCTGGCACGCCTGCCGGACGCGCCACCGGGCACCAAGGGCATCTCCCTCTTCATCGTTCCGAAGCTGCTGTTGGACTCCAACGGTCGACCGGGAGAGGCCAACGACATCACGGTCGTCTCGATCGAGCACAAGCTCGGAATCCACGCCTCCCCCACCTGTGTCCTCAGCTTCGGTGACGCCGGGGAAGGAGCGGTCGGCTACCTGGTGGGTGAAGAGAACCAGGGCATGCGGTACATGTTCACGATGATGAACAACGCCCGGGTCGGGGTGGGGATCGAGGGGCTCTCGATCGGCGAGCGTGCCTATCAGCATGCCGCCCAGTACGCCCTCGAACGCCGTCAGGGGAGAGCCATCGGCGCTCCCAAGCACGAGACCTCGCTGATCGTCGCCCATCCGGACGTGCGCCGGATGCTCATGACGATGCGGGCGTACGTCGAGGCCATGCGATGCCTGATCTACCTGGCGGCCGCCACCGTCGACCAGCAGAACCACGGTGAATCGGAGGAGGACCGCGTGGCCGCCTCCGAGCGTCTCGCCTTCCTCACGCCCATCGCCAAAGCCTGGCCGACCGACACCGGCGTCGAGGTGGCATCGCTCGGGGTCCAGGTCCACGGTGGCATGGGATATGTGGAGGAGACGGGCGCGGCCCAGTACTACCGAGACGCCCGCATCGCCCCGATCTACGAGGGAACCAACGGCATCCAGGCGATCGATCTCGTCATGAGGAAGCTCCCGCTCCGCGACGGCGCGGTCGCCGCCGAGCTGCTCCAGGAGATCGGCCAGACCGTCGAGGCCCTCGCCGACCAACACCCCGACATCGCCGAGGCGCTCGCCGAGGCGACCGAGGTGGTCTCCGCCGCCTGCACCGACCTCGGGAACCGGCTGCAGGCGGCCGCCTACGACGATGCGCTGGCCGCGGCGACCCCGTTCCTCCGCATGTGGGGGCTGCTGTTGGGTGGGTGGTTGATGGCCCGATCCGCCCTGGCGGCGGACCAGCAATCTGCCTCCGGCGACGGAGTCTTCTTACAGGCCAAGGTCACCACCGCCCACTTCTACTGCACCCAGCTCCTCCCGCAGGTGAACGGACTGGCGGCATCGGTGTCGGCGGGAGCCGCCGACCTGATGGCATTGGAGCCGGAGGCGTTCATCCGATGAGTACCCCCAACTGGATCAGCTTCAAAGATGCGTTGGCCGCCATTCCGTCGGGGGAGCGCTACGCAGACGTCATCCGTCACGGAACCATGCACGCCGGCCTGTACGCCCCCCACCAGAGCGACGACCAGGAGCCGCACGACCAGGACGAGCTGTATGTCGTGTTTCGAGGGTCGGGGTTCTTCCGGGTCGAGGACGAGCGCCGGCCCTTCGGTCCCGGCGATCTGCTGTTCGTGGAGGCCGGCCGCGAGCACGCCTTCGAGAGCTTCACCCCCGACTTCGCGGTCTGGGCGATCTTCTGGGGACCCGACGGCGGCCAGCCCACCGCCGACTGACCGCCGGTCATCGCTTTTTATCACCCAGACGGGGTCGATTCAGCCCGTTCCAGGTCGCGAGAACGAGTCGGCGACGTCGGAGCGCAGGAGGGAGTAGACGACCAGGTCGTTCCAGCGACCCTCCCGATGCTGGGCACCGCGAGCCACCCCCTCGCGCTGGAACCCGGCCGCCTCCAGTGCCCGTTGCTCGGCGATGTTCCGGACATCCGTGCTGGCCTCGACCCGATGGACGTCGGTGGTCTCGAACAGATGCTCGGCCAGCATTCGCTGGGCGGCGGAGCCGAATCCCCGGCGGCGATGCTCCGGATGGATCGTGATCCCGATGTTGCGCGCTTCGCTCCTCCGGTTGGGCCCATAGGCGACGATGTGCCAGCTGACCATGCCGACGACCGCTCCATCGGCTTCGACGATCATGCGATTCAGACCGGTCGGCGGACGACGCCGCTCATCGACCTCGAACGTGTTGAATGGACCCGCGTTCTCGGGTCGGTCGAGATCGGCCAGCACGGGCCCGTCGCTAGCTCGAACCGTCCTCAGCCTGATCGGTTGCGTTGAAGCCGTCATCCACCCATCCAAACGTGAGCGCCGCCCATCCGCACAGATAGGCCGGCCAGACATACCGGAACGACTGGCCAGGCGTGACCAGCACGACGGAAATCCAGGCGAAGAACCCGGGGACCGCCACCATCCAAAACCGACGATGCCAGCCGCGCCGCCGCCAGCCGACGACGGTGACGGCGAACCCCGCGTAGACGATCCAGGCCGGCCTCCATGTCACCGTCGACAGCGAGCCCCATGCCCGGGTGTACCCGTCCAGCAGCGACTTCAGACCGTTGGACAGCGGTCGCGTCTCGAGGCCGAGCTGGTTCCTGCCCATCTGCGACGAAGGGATCAGCGGACGTTCCCCGAAGACCGACACCGGGCTCCACGCCGACGCGGCCACGCACAGCCGATGCCGGATGAAGGTGAGCGGCCACCGCCTCACCGAGTCGAACCAGATGGACCGAAACCGCCCGACATCGGCGGTGAGCACGTTGCTGTCGGGGTTCTGGGCCAGCACTCGGGGAATCGAAGACACGGGAACCAACTGCCCGTTTGGGTCGTACCGTTCGCGCGGGAACGACTCGGGCGCGAAGATCAAGCCGGTCGCCTGCCGGCAGTCGTACAGACCGTCCGGGCCATCGCTCCATCGGTCGAGCGGAAGGATGCGGCTGAGGAAGGCTTGGTCTTCGGGCGAGAGGCCGCCTCGGTGCTCGGAGAGGATGGCGCCCATGTCGTGGACGAGGGTGGCGTGTGACTGCAGCGCCGGGGTAGGCCAGGCGTCGAGAGCGCCATACAGCGGCCCCTTCACGAGGATCAACCCACCGACTGCGATGGCGGTGACGAGCAACATCGACCGCCACCGGCTCCGAAACGCCAACCACAGAAGCACCAGGACCGCCGTGGCCACCAGCAGCCCGTTGTGACGCCACAAATAGACGTTCAACAGCGCAAGTCCGAGGCGGCTGGTACGCCCGACCGTCCAGTTCCGCTGACCGACACCGGCCGCTCCGACGACGCCGACCACCTCGACGAACACCCACAGCACCGAGATGCCAAAAGGTACGTCCTTCCAGATCGTCACCACCATCTTGCCGACCGGTGGAATCGTCGACATCAGGATCGGTACACCGATCCGCAGCCAGCGGGGCACGCCAACCAGTTCGAGTTGGCGGGTCAGGGACCCCAAGACCGCCGCCAGGCCCAGTACCTGGGCGAGGGAGACGATCGATGGCGTGTCGCGAATCGCCAGCAGACGGCCCATCACCCAGGTGTGAATCACCGGGTGCCAGTCCTGATAGACGCCGGCCCGGATCTGATCCCACGCCTGAAAGGAGTCGACCGTCATCAAGCCCGGGAAGTAGGCCGCCCACCATGCCAGCAGCACGGCGAGCGTCACGGCGGCGACCAACCAGGCGTCCGCGGGACGCTGAGTGGTGACGTATGGGAGATGTCGGCCCCGAAGGGCGTTCGCGAGCGCCATTGGTCCAAAACGGGAAGACAGCGAGCGACGAGAGCATATGCAGCCACTCCGAGCTTCGTGAAGGCGTCGGGAACCGATGGGATGTACACGACGTCGAAGCGGCATGGCTCGCCTCCAAATTGCACGAACCACCCACCTGCGCAGCGACCGGCGCTGGATTGCCCTGCCGCTCGCCGCGGCCGTCACGATCGCCCTCGCATTCCTGATCGCAACACGTCCGCTTCCGGAGCCAGTCGACATCGGCCGCTCCTCATCGACCAGAACGATGGTGGAGTCAGGGGTCACCGTGGCTTCGGAAGCGGCGGCCGAACTCGGCGAACCGGTCGTCGACACGAGGTGGGTTGCGGCCATCGGTTCGACGCTGGTGGTGCTCGCCGCCGGAGCAGGAGCGGTGGTTGCCCTGGGCCAGCGTCGCGGGAGCGATCGCTGACCGATCTCCGTCCCCCGACTCCCTGAATCAGCGGGGCGCTGGCAGAATGAAGCCATGGAACGTCGCAGGGTGGTCGTGACCGGAATCGGTGTCGTGTCGGGTGCCGGCGTCGGTGTCGAGTCGTTCTGGAAGGGGTTGAGCGAAACACCGAGCCCCGGGCCGCACGAGGTCTGGAACTGGGATCCCGAGCCACTCATCCCCAAACGCGAACACCGCCGGCTGGATCGCTTCACACAGTTCGCCATGGCGGCCACCCATGAGGCACTCGACATGTCGGGAGGGCTCGCCGAGTTCGATCCGACCCGGGTCACGGTGGGACTGGCCACCGGGATCGGCGGGCTCGAGTCGCTGGAGAATCTGATCGGCTCGGCGTACCACACCGACAACCCCCGGTTCTCACCGATGTGGATCCCGATGATGATGTGCAACGCCGCCGCAGCGGCCATCTCGATCAAATACGGGTTTTCCGGCCAGGTCACCACGCCGGTCACCGCCTGTGCGGCCGGTGGGCAGGCGATCATCGATTCGATGCGGCAGATCCAGTGGGGTTACGCCGATGCCGCCGTCGCCGGGGGAACCGAGGGGGCGATTCGCGCTCCCACCATCGAGGGTTTCGCGGCAGCCAAGGCGCTGTCACCGACGAGGGTTGCTCGTCCGTTCGATCTCAAGCGTGACGGATTCGTCCTCGGTGAAGGGGCGGGCGTGTTGATCTTGGAAGAGCGAAACGCCGCTTTGCGGCGCGGAGCCCCGGTCCTCTGTGAGCTGATCGGTGCGGCATCGACCGGGGATGCGCACCACATCACCGCTCCTCACCCCGTGGGGGAAGGTGCCGAGCGTGCAGTCCGTCTGGCCATGACCGATGCCGGATTGGAGCCGGGGGATGTCGGATACGTGAATGCCCACGGGACGGGAACGGATCTCAATGACCGAACCGAGGGCGGCGTGTTCGCCCGCATCTTCGGCGACGACCAGCCGGCCGTGTCTTCGATCAAGGGAAGGACGGGCCACGCACTGGGCGCCAGCGGCGCGGTCGAAGCGGTTGCGGCGGTGCAGGCGATCGCTCGACGCGAGATGCCGCCGAACATCGGACTCACCGAGCAGGACCCCGACATCCCGCTCACCGACATCGTCCGCGAGCCGAGGGCCTGGGAACCGACCGCGGTTCTTTCGACGTCGTTCGGATTCGGCGGGCACAACACGGTGCTGGCCTTCGCGGCGCCCCGGGATTGACCCGCCCGGCGCTCACCCGATCATCGTGACGCCGGCCGCGCTCAGCGACTCGGTGGCGGCCTCGCCGTCTCCGGGTTGGAGGTCGACGGGGGCGGTGGCGTCGGCGATCACCGACGTCGCGTAGCCAAGTCCCACGGCGTCGACCGCAGTTGCCTTCACGCAGTAGTCCAGCGCCAGGCCGACGACCACGACCGATGTCGCCCCGCCGGCCCGAAGTCGTCCGTCCAGCGGTGTTGGCGACTCCTCGCCGGAGACCGGATCGCGCACGGTGAAGCCCGAGTATCCATCCTCACCTCCGACGCCCTTCCGGACCGACGGTCCGGCCACCAGGAGCCGGGGATGCAGCTCGGCCCCCCAGGTCTCGGCGACACAGTGCACCGGCCAGACACCGCCATCCTTCTCGAAGTGGGGGGTGGACTCGGGATGCCAGTCTTGGGTGTAGAAGACCGGAGATCCTCCGGCGATGGCACGAATGATCTCCCGATTGGCGGCGGCGATGACCTCGGCGGCTCCGCGGACAGAGAGGGAGCCTTTCGCGTCGGCGAAGTCGTTCTGACAGTCGACGACCACCAAGGCCGTGTGCTGGTCGTATTCGTGCATGGAACGAGCCTAGGACCACCCGAGGAGCCGTCGAGGGTGCTCCGCGACAGCCCTTCATCCGGGTCGTGGGCATCCGAGTCGTAGGCTGGGCGTCACATGTGGAACGCACGAGCGCTCGCCGAGTCGACGCTGTACACCGACCAATACCAGTTGACCATGGCCCAGCTGTATTACCGACATGGGCTGGCGAACCGATCGGCCCGCTTCGAGCACTTCTTTCGTCGGTACCCCGATTACGGACGGCACCAGGCCGGCTATTGCATCAACGCCGGAGCCGCCTGGTTCACTCGGTGGCTCGAAGGCGCTCGCTTCGACGCGGCTTCACTCGACCTCCTTCGCCGCCAGCGGTCGTCGGCCGGCGAGCCCCTGTTCGGTGAGGATTTCCTCGGGTGGTTGGCCGAGGTGGGCGACTTCTCCCAGCTCCGAATCCAGGCAATACCCGAGGGTCGGGTCGTCCATGCGAACGTCCCGTTGACCGTCGTTGAAGGACCGCTCGCTTTGGCCCAGCTGGTCGAGACCCCGCTTCTGAACATGCTGAACTTCCAGACACTCATCGCCACCAAGGCATCGCGGGTCGCCGAGGCCGCCCAGGAGGGCATCGTGATGGAGTTCGGCATGCGGCGTGGGCCCGAGCACGGCGCCACCGCCGCCACCCGCGCCTCCTTGATCGGCGGAGCGGCATTCTCGTCCGCCGTCGGCATCTCCCACGTGCTCGGCTTGGAACCCAAGGGGACCCACGCCCACTCTCTCGTTCAGGTCTTCTTGGCAGACGGTGGCGGCGAACTGGCCGCCTTCCGGGCGTACGCCACCCAGTATCCCGACGACTGCTTGCTGCTCGTCGACACCATCGACACCCTGACCTCCGGCGTTCCCAACGCCATCACCGTCTTCGAGGAGTTGCGGTCTCGCGGCCACGAACCCGTCGGGATCCGGCTCGACTCCGGGGACCTGGCCCACCTGGCCGTCCAATCGGCCCGGATGCTGGACGAAGCCGGTTTCTCGGAGTGTTCCATCGTGCTGTCGTCGGGCCTCGACGAGCTCACCATCTGGCAGATCCTCAACCAGATCTCGGTGGAGGCGCCGAGGGCGGGCATGAGCCCGGCCGACGTCACGTCGCGATTGGTCTACGGCGTCGGAACCAAGATGGCGACGAGTGAAGGCGACCCGAGCCTGGATGGCGTCTACAAGCTCGTGGCGCTGGACTCCGACAACGGGTGGAGACCTGCGATCAAGCTGTCCGACACCCCGGCCAAGGTGATCAACCCGGGGCGCAAGCAGGTCGTACGGATCTCCGATCGGCGAGGGCGAGCGACTGCCGACCTCCTCGCGCTGTCCGACGAGGACGTCGCCGTCCCACTGACCATTCATCACCCGACGGATGTCGGCGTGTCCCGACGGATCGGCGAGGTGTCCGATCTCGAGCCGTTGCTGGAGCCGCTGCCGGCTCCGCCTTCCGACGAGCGGGCCGTCATCGAGGCCGCTCGGGAACGACGTCGAGGAGACATCGACCGGCTCGACGCCGGTGTCCGACGCATCCTCAACCCACACGTCTATCACGTCTCGCTGAGCGACGCCGCCCTGAAGCTGAAGCACCGGGTCATGTCCGAACTCACCGGCCGATGAGCCGTTCGGACGGGGCGAGGGTAAGCTCGGACGTGGAAACGGGAGCTCGGTGACACCGGGCTGAGAGGGAGCCTCGCAGGCTCCGACCGTCGAACCTGATCCGGGTAATGCCGGCGAAGGGAGATCGATCAGCCCCCCGTCGCTCCCGACAACGATCGAGGAGAGATGAGATGCGTGCCAAGATCGCCCTGCTGCTGGCCGTCGGCATGGCCGTGGTGGCCTGCGGCGACGAAGTGGAGTCCGTGTCGACGGGACCGGAGGCCGTCGCCGACGAGTCGGGAACGGTGACCGTCATCTCCCACGACTCGTTTGCCGGATCGGTCGGCGAGGAGACCTTCGCCGGTTTCACCGCCGCAACCGGGGTTGAAGTCGAGGTGTTGCCGGCCGGCGACGCCGGCTCGATGGTGAACCAAGCCATTCTGACCAAGGACGACCCGATCGCCGACCTGATGTTCGGGATCGACGACACATTCCTGTCGCGAGCTCTCGACGAGGGGATCTTCCAGCCGACCGACGTGCAGCCGGAACCGCTGGTCGAGGGAGTCCCCACCGACCCGGACGGTCGGGTGATCCCCATCGACTTCGGCGACGTGTGCCTCAACTACGACAAGGCGGCGATCGAGGCCGCTCCCCAATCGCTCGACGACCTCACCGATCCCGCGTTCATCGACGCCCTGGTCGTGGAATCCCCGGCCACATCGTCGCCCGGCCTCGCCTTCCTCCTCGCCACCATCGTCGAGTACGGAGAGGATGGCTGGCCCGCCTACTGGCAGGCGCTCGTCGACAACGGCGTCCGAGTCGTGGGCGATTGGGACCAGGCGTACTACTCCGAGTTCACCCGCTACGGCGGGGATCGCCCACTCGTGGTCTCCTATGCGTCGTCGCCTCCAGCCGAGGTCATCTTCGCCGAGGAACCGCTCGACGAGGCGCCGACCGGTGTGGTGGAAGCGGGCTGCTACCGACAGACCGAGTTCGCCGGAGTGCTCGCAGGGGCCGACGACCCGGCGTCCGCCCGTGCTCTCCTCGAGTGGCTCTTCTCCGTCGAGTTTCAGGAGCAGGTGCCGCTGACCTGGTTCGTGTTTCCGGCCAACGCCGATGCGGCGCTCCCCAGCGAGTTCGTCGAGTTCACCACGGTGCCCGACGACCCGGCCCGGCTGGACGCCGGCGAGATCGACGCCAACCGGGAACGGTGGATCGAGGAGTGGAACGCGATCGTGTCACCATGACCTCGAGAGCCCTCCGATGGGGAGCGGCGGCGATCCCGGCGCTGTTCATCGGCGGCTTGTTCCTCTATCCGCTCGCTCGGATCCTGACGACGACGCTCGAGGGGGCGACGCTGCCCGACATCGTCTCCGACCGGCGGTTCCTGTCCACCGCCTGGTTCACGCTGTGGCAGGCAGCGGTGTCGACCGTCCTCACCGTGGTGGCGGCGTTCCCATTGACGGCGGTCGTCGCCCGGTTTCGTTTTCCCGGAAGTCGGCTGGTGCTGGCGACCACCACGGTTCCCTTCGTCTTGCCGACGGTCGTGGTGGGTGTCGCCTTCCTGTCGTTGGGGCTGCGCGACTCGATCGTCGCCATCCTCTCCGCCCATGTCTTCTACAACCTGGCCGTGGTGGTGCGGACGGTGAGCGGTGTTTGGTCGCGACTGGACCCCGATCTGATCGAGTCGGCGAGGATGCTGGGAGCCTCCAGGTTCAAGGCGTTCCGCCAGGTGACGCTGCCCCTCCTGCGACCGTCGATTCTGGCGGCGGCGGCGATCGTCTTTCTGTTCTCCTTCTCGTCGTTCGGCGTGGTTCTGATTCTGGGTGGGCTGCGCTATCGGACCATCGAGGTCGAGATCTATCAGCAGGCGTTCACGTTCCTCGACCTGGCGACCGCCGGGGGCCTGGCGCTGCTCCAATTGGTCGGGGTGGGGGCGGCATTGTGGTGGTACGGCCGCTCGCAACGTACCCGCTCCGTCGAGCACGGCCTGGTGCCCGAGTCGACGGCTCTCCAACCGATTCGCACCGCGGGTCGGCGGCTCATCGTGGGGGTGACGGTGCTGGTGACGCTCGGCCTTCAGCTGACACCCTTGGCGGTGCTGGCGGCCCGGTCGTTCAACGACGGCGGGGCGGGATGGCGATTCCTCGCCGATCCGGGCCGCCTGGCGATCGAACCGCTGGCGGCGATCGGCAACAGCCTCCGCTTCGCGGTGGTGGCGACGGCCATCGCCGTCGTCGTCGGCGGTCTGGCTGCGCTGGTGATCGCCCGCAGCTCGACCCGGTTCGCCGACCTGCTCGACACCGTTCTCATGCTGCCGCTGGGAACCTCGGCGGTCACCATCGGTCTCGGATTCCTGGTGGCGCTCGGCGGACTGCGCACCTCCTGGTGGCTGGTCCCGATCGCCCATGCTTTGGTGGCCGTGCCGTTCGTAGTCCGGACCATGGTTCCCACACTCCGGTCCGTCCGCGCAGAAATCCGCCAGGCCGCAACCATGCTGGGAGCATCCCCCGCCCAGGTCTGGCGTGAGGTCGACCTGCCGATCGTGACCCGCGCCGTGTTGGTCGGCGCCGGCTTCGCCGCGGCCATCTCCCTGGGGGAGTTCGGCGCCACGACGTTCATCGCCCGACCCGCCACGATCACCCTTCCAACGCTGATCTACCGATTCCTTTCCCGCCCCGGATCGGCGACGTACGCCGCCGCGCTGGCGTCGGCGGTGGTGTTGATGGTGGTGACGACCGGAGTCATCCTGGCCGTGGATCGGCTCCGCGGGGACGACGTCGGGAGCTTCTGATGCTGGAGGTTCGAGGACTCACCAAGCGGTTTGGTTCGACCATCGCCCTCGACGAGGTGGATCTGGTGGTTCCGACCGGTGAGATTCGGGCGCTGCTCGGTCCATCGGGGTCGGGCAAGTCAACGCTGCTGCGAATGATCGCCGGACTGGACCAACCCGATGCCGGGCTGATCACCTGGGACGGCGTGGACCTCAGCGCGACGCCACCCCACCTCCGCCGCTTCGGCTTCATGTTTCAGAGCTATGCGTTGTTCCCCCATCGGACGGTGCGGGAGAACGTGGCATTCGGGCTTCGCATGATGAGCCACCCCGACGTCGAGGGCCGGACCGATGAAGCGCTCGGGTGGGTGGGAATGGAGCACTTCGCCGACCGGTCGGTGACCGACCTGTCCGGTGGTGAACAGCAACGCGTGGCCCTGGCCCGGACGTTGGCTCCCTCTCCCCGCCTGGTCATGCTCGACGAGCCGCTGGGGGCACTGGACCGTCGCCTCAGAGAACGGCTGACGGGCGAGGTTCGCGAACTGCTGGAGCAGCGCGGTGCGACCGCGATCTACGTGACCCATGACCACGACGAGGCCGAGGCGGTGAGCGATCGAGCCACCATCATGCGGGCCGGACGGGTTCTGCAGACGGGCACGATGGCGGAGATCCGTTCGAGACCGTCGTCGGCCTGGGTGGCCGACTTCGTGGCGTAGCGCTCTGGAGTCTCGGGCGGTGTTTGACGCCGCCGACCGGGCCGACCTGTTGCAACGAGGCCCGGCGCCGGGGAGATCAGTGCCGGGGTTGCTGACGTACCGCGGCAATCGCCTTCATCACCTCGTCGGTGATCTGGGCCTTGACCCCTTCGGCCTCGATCCGGCCCTGGGCCAGCTCGCGACCTTCCTCGCTGGTGGCGTACACCGGCGGAATCGACGACAACGCCAGGGCGGCGACGTCGATGAGACATTTGGTGCAGCCGCAGAACGCAGGGTCGGCGGCGGTCAGCCGGTCGGCGGACGAGAAAACCTCGGTTTCGACGAGATTGACGAGCTGGGTGCGCTCAGTGGCTTCCATTCCGAATGATTCGGCCGGCGCCGCCACACACTTGAGGCTTCTGTAGGATCTCGCCATTCCCAACAAGGACCGAGACATGCGTCGACCCTTTCTCTTGCTCGTTGCCCTGGCCCTGATCGTGACCGCGTGCGGAACCACGAGTTCTGGTGAGGGCGAAGGTGAGGCCGAAGCCGCCTGCGACGTCGCCGACCTGCCCACCGTCGAGGACGGGATGCTGACCGTCGCCACCGGTGAGCCGGCCTTCCCGCCGTGGGTGATCGAGGACGATCCGACCAACGGTGAGGGCTTCGAGTCGGCGGTCGTCTATGCGATTGCCGACGAGCTGGGTCTGTCCAGCGACCAGGTCACCTGGGTGCGCACCGGCTTCGAGGAGGCGATCGCCGCCGGCTCCAAGGACTACGACTTCAACATTCAGCAGTACTCGATCACCGAGGAACGAGAAGAGGTCGTCGACTTCTCGGCCCCGTACTACGTCACCAACCAGGCGTTGGTCGCCTATCCCGACTCCCCGGTGGCCTCGGCCGCCTCCATCGGCGACCTCTCGTCGGCCAAGCTGGGCGCTCAGCTCGGGACGACCAGCCTCTCGTACATCGAAGAGGTGATCCAGCCCGAGACCGATGCGGCCGTCTACGACACCAACGTGGACGCCAAGTCGGCGCTGGATGCCGGCCAGGTCGATGGCCTGGTATTCGACCTGCCCACCGCCTACTTCATCACCGCGGTGGAGATCCCCGAGGCGACGATCGTCGGCGTCTTCGAGGTCTCCGAGGATCAAGCGGATCGATTCGGGCTCCTGTTCGAAGAGGGCAACCCGCTCCGGGGCTGTGTGAACGAGGCGATCGGGTCGCTGGACGCGGCCGGAGTGCTGGGAGACCTGGCGGGCGAGTGGCTCGAACAGAGCGGACAAATCCCCACGATCTCGTCTTGACGTGACCTCACCTGCGACCGATCCGCGGGGCCCGGTGACAGCCGGGCCCCGTTCGATCTTCGACGGGCTGGCCGAGCAAGGAGCCAAGGGTGCCCTGATCGCGGCGGTGTCCACCGTGGCGTTCTTCGGCGTGCTGATCTGGCAGATCGGTCGATCGGAGGCGTGGCCCAAGGTCCGGGATCAGTTCTTCGACGCCGATCGGTTCGTCGAGGTGTTCCCCGACGTTCTCTCCGGGTTCTGGTTGGACATCCGAATGTTCCTGGTCGCCGAGGTCATCATCCTCGTGCTCTCTCTGTTGATTGCGATGGCCCGGTCGCTGCGCGGACCGGCCTTCTTCCCGATTCGGGCACTGGCGGTTGTGTTCGTGGACGTCTTCCGAGGCATCCCGGTCATCCTGTTGATTCTCATCATCGGCTTCGGCATCCCCGCGCTCGATCTCCGCGGGGTCACCAACGATCCGCTGGTGCTGGGCCTGACCGCGTTGGTCCTCAGCTACAGCGCATATACCGCCGAGGTGTACCGGGCCGGCATCGAGTCGGTGCACGAGTCTCAGCGGATGTCTGCGCGATCCATCGGGCTGAGCCAGATGCAAACGCTGAGCTCGGTGCTGGTCCCCCAGGCGGTGCGCAACGTGATACCCGCCCTGCTGAACGGCTTCGTCTCTCTGCAGAAGGACGTCGCCTTGGTCTTCGTGCTCGGGGTGCGCGAGGGCGTGCGCGAGGCGCAGATCGATGCCGCCTTCAGTTTCAACTACACCGCATACATCGCCGCCACGCTGCTCTTCCTGGTCGTGAGCATCCCGCTCGCCCGCTTCACCGACTGGTACGCCGAGCGGGATCGGCGACGTCGCCAGGCGATGGCCTCGTGACCATGCTCGAGGTGCGCGGCGTCACCAAGCGCTATGGGGACAAGCTCGTGCTCGACCACATCGACCTCGAGGTCGACCGACACGAGGTGGTGTGCCTGATCGGAGCCTCCGGGTCGGGGAAGTCGACGCTGCTCAAGTGCATCAACCTTCTCATCCCCGTCGACGAGGGCCAGATCCTGGTGGACGGAAAGTCGGTCACCGGGGTGACCGCCGACGAGGCGGCCGCTCGCCGCAAGATGGGCATCGTCTTCCAATCCTTCAACCTCTTCCCCCACATGAACGTGCTGCGGAACATCACCATCGGCCCGCGCAAGGTTCGGGGCGTAGCCAAGGACGAGGCCGAATCCGAGGCGCTGGCGCTGCTCGATCGCTTCGGCTTGGCGGACAAGGCGGCCGACTATCCGGATCGGCTCTCCGGTGGACAGCAACAGCGGGTGGCGATCGTCCGCGCCCTCGCCATGCAACCCGAGGTTCTTCTGCTCGACGAGATCACGTCGGCGCTCGACCCGGTGCTCGTCGGTGAGGTGCTCTCGGCGCTTCGCGACCTCAAGGCCGAAGGCTTGACCATGTTGATCGCCACCCATGAGATGGGTTTCGCCAGAGGCTCGGCAGACCGAGTGGCGTTTCTCCACCAGGGCACCGTGTGGGAACTGGACACCCCGGAGCGGATCTTCAGCCGACCGACCCGCCCCGAGACCCAGGACTTTCTCCGCCGGGTGGTCGAGGCCGGTCGGTTGTGAGCGTCTCCTCGCCCCGGCCGCGGTCGAGCCCGGTTCGGCGTCAACCCAGCGTGGCCGCTGCGTCGGCGAACCCGGCCGGTGCCCGCATCGGCCGCCCGTTCGCGTCGGTGAATCCGGCCCGAACGTCGAGGGTGGCCACCACCCGCCCGTCGACGGTCGCCTCCTGACGCCATCGAGAAGCAGCCCGTCCGACCTCCACGACCGAAGTCGAGATGACGACCTCGTCGTGCAGTCCGACCGGCGCCACGTACCGGGCTGTCAGCTCGACCAGCACGATGTGAACGCCGTCGGCCTTCATGGCATCCATCCCGAAACCCAGGTCGCCGAGTGCCTCGATGCGCGCCGACTCGAAGTACGACAGGTAGCGGGCGTGGTTGACGTGGTCGTACGGGTCGAGGTCGGCGAACCGGGCCTTCACGGTGGTGACGTGGGGCACCGTCAGTCCTCGTGCCCGAGGCAGAAGACGTTGCCCTCGGGATCGGAGAACACGTCCCAGACAAAGCCCGGGACCGACTCGCGACTCACGTGGCTGCCGCCGAGCGCCTCGATTCGCCCTCGCACGGCCTCGAGATCGTCGAAGGCGCCATCCAGATGCAGCCGGTTCTTGCCCGGCGTCGGATCGGGAACCGGTTGAAAGGCGAGCGAGGGGCCGCCGGGTCGCTGCGGCTCCAGCCAGATGTATCCGGCGAACTGCGCGCGGATCTCGACGCCGAGCAGGTCGGTCCAGAATGCCGCCAGCCGTTGCGGGTCGTGGCAGTCGAACATGATGGTGTTGATGGTGGGATGGGTGGTGGTGGTCATCGAGCCTCCAGGGTCAGAAGAGACTGTACGTCGCCCGCGCCCTCCACTCCTGTCCTACGCTCCGAAGCATGCGTGCATGGCTACTCAACGACACCAGCGGACCCGACGGATTCACCCTGGACGAGGTAGAGACCCCCGTGCCGGGGCCGGGCGAAGTGCGGGTTCGTCTTCGGGTGTCGGCGCTCAACCATCTCGACCTGTGGGTGTCGATGGGGCTACCCAAGCCCCATCACTATCCGCACATAGCCGGGGGTGACGGCGCCGGCATCGTCGATGCCGTCGGCGAGGACGTGACCGGCGTGACCGAGGGAGACGCGGTGATCGTGAATCCGTCGGTCTCGTGTGGGTCCTGTCCGATGTGCCGGCGGGGCGACATCGTCTTCTGCCGGGACTACGCAATCCTCGGCGAGCACCGGCCGGGGACGCTGGCCGAGTATGTCGTGGTGCCTTCCTCGAGCGTCGTTCCCAAGCCGGAGGGTCTCGATTGGGAGACCGCCGGTTCCTTCGGTCTCGCCACCGGTACCGCCTACCGCATGCTGCGTCGAGCCCGGCTTCGGGTCGGTGAGCGGCTGTTGGTGGTTGGAATCGGTGGGGGTGTCTCCAGCGCGGCGCTCCTCCTCGGCGTGGCCATGGGCGCCGAGGTGTACGTGACGTCGCGGGATCCGGCGAAGCTGGCGTGGGCGGCCGATCACGGAGCAGCGGGGGGCTTTGCTTCCGACGGCGAGTTCTCCAAGGAGATGAAGGCCACCGGTCGTCAGGCCGACGTCGTGGTCGAGAACGTGGGTCCGGCCACCTGGGACCAGACGATTCGGAGTCTCGCTCCCGGCGGCCGGGTGGTGGTGTGTGGCTCGACCAGCGGAACCAAGGTGGAACTGACCATCCCGGTCCTGTTCTTCAAACAGCTCGAGATCATCGGCTCGTCCATGTTCACCCATGGCGAGTTCGCCGAAGTCCTCGACCTGGTCGGCCGGGGCGTGATCCGCCCCCCGGTCGACCGGGTGTTCGAATTCGAGGACCTCCCGTCGGCGGTGGCCCGTCTCGAGTCCGGCTCCCAGTTGGGGAAGGTGGTGTTGTCCCGCTGAAACAGCGTCGGCGGGCGAACGGGTCCCGGTGCCGTTGTTCCATCCGTAATGCACAGGCGATGCGTGGGGTTATCTGAGTCTTGACAACTCAGATTCTGTGCCTTACCATGCAGTACATACTGCAACCCTTCAAGGAGGAACGAGCCATGTTGATGCGTTTCGATCCGTTCGCCGAGTTCGATCGTCTGAGCCGTGAAGTGTCGTCTCGCCAGACCTGGATGCCGGCCGACGGCTACCGCAGTGGGGACCGCTTCTTCCTGCACCTGGACCTCCCGGGTGTCGATTCGGATTCGATCGACCTGACCGTCGAGAAGAACACGCTGACCGTCACCGCCGAACGCTCGTGGAAGCCGGTCGACGATGCCACCATCGTGGTGAACGAACGACCGCAGGGCACCTTCAGCCGTCAATTCTTCCTGGGCGAGAACCTGGACACCGACGGAATCGAAGCCGGATACGACCACGGGGTCCTGACGATCACCATTCCGGTCGCCGAGCAGGCCAAACCTCGCAAGATCGTGATCGGTGCCGGCGACAAGGCCCTCACCAACTGACCAACCCCAACCCGCGAAGAACCCCGCCGGCTCGGCGGGGTTCTTCGCGTTCGAGCGCACTGTCGTGGCCCGGTCGGCGCCTCAGGCGAGACCGGTGGCGTGGCGGCGGAGCGCCGCTTCCACCTGGGCGTCGATGGCGGCAGGGTGACGACAAGGTCCCGCACGGCCTTACGCGGCCCGACGGCACCGCACCTCCCGTCAAGTCCGGTCGGAAGACGGCGGATGCCAGGCGGTGTCACAGCATGCCGGAGCCCACTACGTCGTCACGGTTTTGGCGGTCAACCGGCCCAGCCGCACCCACCGGACTGCCTGCACGTCCACGTCCCGGGCATGTTCGAGGTCTGCCCATAACAAGCCCCCACCCCGGGTCCGTACGAGTGGGCCGACGGCGGCCCGGAACCGCTCCTTCTCCTTGGGCGCAGCGGTGCGGCGGGGTCCGACCGTCGCCTGGAGTTGGACCCCCGGCGGTTCCTGAAAGTGGCCCCGCAAGAAGCCGCGCGCCCACGTTCGTCGGCTGCTGTCGACGATCAGGATGGTCACACGCGGGTCACCGTCCACGTTGTGGGCCAGGCGAGCGTTGAGCACGTCGAAGTAGACCGCTCGACCTGGCTCGCGGCGGAGCATCAGCGAACCGATGGGGGTGACGTGCGGCTGTCCGCGACTGTCCACCGAGGCGATGGCCGCGTGCAGCGATGATCGCAGGCCGCGGTGGGCAACGGCTCGGGCCTCCGACCAGACCGCAGGGTCGATAGCCCTCACGTTGCCTCCTTCGGCGTCAGCGGGGCAAGCACCGCCCGAACCGCTTCGTCGACCAGCTGGTCGATGTACGAAGGTGGTGGCTGCCCGGCGACCAACGAGGGACGCACCGCCCCGAGCGGCACAGCGACCGTCGCGAACCGGAGGCGACGGCGAACTTCCTCTGCCGATCCCTCGAAGCGGCCGGCCAGCGCGCCCATACCGACCTCGACGGCGATCCGCTGTCGCTCGTTGCGCTCTCGGTAACCGGGTGGCCAGTCCCCGTCGACCAGATCCCGACTCCGATACAGCAGGGCGATCTGTGCATCGGTCGGGTGCTCTCGGCACCAGGCGAGGACGTGCTGTGCTGCACCGCGCACCGCCTCCACCGGATGGGGGTCGTCCACCGCCGCCAGCCATCCCTCTTGGAACCGCTCGATCGACCGGAGCCACATGGCCGCGGTCATCTCATCGCGAGAGGCGAAGCGGTGGTACATCGAGCCGCTGGGCACGCCGAGCCGCCGGGCGACGTTCGAGACGGACAGCCCGGCCGGACCACGTTCGAGGGTGAGCCCGGCGGCGGCGTCCAACAGCTCGTCGGTCGTGATGCGGGCGGGTCGAGGCATGATTTAGAGAATACTCGCTAAAACATGGTTCACGCAAGGTCGTGTTGCAGCCGCGCCCATCTCGGCGACGACCTCGACTCGCGGCGAGACCCCGCCGGACGTCGTGGAGTGGTCTCCCTACTGCACATGCCCGGCGGGCAAGTCGTTCAGCTGACCGGGCGTCCCACCTGGTCGCGCTCTCGATCCATGCGGGCTAGCTCATCGGTTCCACTCACGACGATCTCGGGATCCGGTGAGAAATCCAGCTCCCGGTCGCGACCCTCGTAGTCGACCACATTGAGAATCGACTTCATGGCGTTCATCCGTGCCTTGGGTTTGCTGTTCGACCGGATGATCGTCCACGGTGCCGCCGTGGTCGATGTCCGCTCGAGCATCCGATACTTCATCTCGGTGAAGTCGTCCCAATACTCCTGAGCCTGCACATCGATCTCACTGAGCTTCCATTGTCGAAGCGGGTCGGTCCGTCGGCGCTCGAACCGGCGGGCCTGAACCTCCTTGTCAACGCTGAAGTACAGCTTGACGAGGACGGTCCCCTGGCGCACGAGATCCTTCTCGAAACCCACCACACCTTTGAGGAAATCGCGGTATTGGTCGGTCGTGCAGAAGCCGAAGACCGGCTCCACCATTGCCCGGTTGTACCAAGACCGATCGAACAGCACCATCTCGCCCCCGGCCGGGAAGTGCTGGACGTAGCGCTGGAAGTACCACTGGGTGCGCTGCTGGGGTGTCGGCTTTCCCAGCGCAACCACTTGGAATCGCTTTTCGTTCATGTACCGGGTGACCCGCCGGATGGCTCCACCCTTGCCGGCTGCGTCCCGCCCCTCGAAGAGCACGATCATCGGGATCTCGTGCTTCTCGAGGTGACGCTGCAGCTTGAGCAGTTCGACCTGGTACGGCACCAGGTACCGATCTTTCGTCAGCTTGGCCGCCAGCTTGTCGCGCTCCTCCTCCAACTCCTGGACCCGCGCTTGCAGTAGCTCAAGCTCGGAGGGGACCTGGCCCGGAGCCTCGTCGGTGCTGTCCGGGTGGTCGTCGACTTGGACCGATTCATCCTGGAGGTCGACTTCGACCGAATGTTCCTGTAGCACGAACGGCATCACCTCTCTGGCCCGACGGGGAAGCGTCGGCGGGTCGGGCAGGCGCCGAATCATGGCGGCCGACGGCGGGCGCCGACATGGACCTTCGTCAGTTTCGAAAATCCAAACGACCCCGTCCGGCGACCGGGTCGATGCAATACTCGCCGGATGCCGGACATCCCATCGGAGGACATAGCCGCCCTCCCCAGCCTCGCCCATCACGGCCGGCCCGGAGTTCGTTCCCAGCTCGAAGCCCTGGCCGATGTGGTTGGGGAAGGAACCCTCCCCGACACGTACGGAGAAGGGGAGGTCGTCGAAGGGCTGGAGCGTCGGATCGCCGAACTCCTCGGCAAGCCGGCCGCCGTGCTCATGCCATCGGGCACCATGGCCCAGCAGATCGCCTTGCGGATCTGGTGCGAGGAGGCCGGCTCGAGCCATGTCGCCTTTCATCCGCTCTGCCACCTCGAGCTGCACGAGGAGTCCGGATACCGCCACCTGCATGGCCTCCACGCCACACTGCTCGGCTCACCGGGCCGCCTGATGCTGCTCGAGGACCTGGAGCGGGTCGTCGACCCGCTGGCCGCGTTTCTCATCGAACTGCCCCAGCGGGAGATCGGCGGATACCTCCCACCGTGGGAAGACCTCGTGGCCCTCACGGCGTCTGCCCGGGAACGACGGATCGCGCTCCACCTGGACGGGGCACGACTGTGGGAGTGCCGGCCGTTCTACGGGCGTGACTACACCCAGATCGCCGGCCTGTTCGACTCCGTGTACGTATCCCTCTACAAGGTGCTCGGCGGCCTCGCCGGAGCCGTGCTGGCAGGCCCTTCCGACTTCGTGGACCGGGCCCGTGTGTGGCGCCGGCGTCACGGCGGCACCCTCGTACACCTCTGGCCACTGGCGGCATCGGGCGCCGCCGCGCTCGCTCGGCGGTTGGAGCGGATCGACGAGTACTGCGCGCGAGCCGCCGAGATCGCCACCGGCCTGAAGCACGTGGCCGGCGTCAGGGTGCGACCCGAGCCGCCGCACACCAACATGATGCACGTCTTCTTGGACGGCGACGCCGATCGGCTGGTGGAGGCGCATGCGCTCGCCGCGGCCGACTTGGGCTACCGCCTGTTCCGGGATTTGTCGGACACCGGCGTCCCCGACATCCACCGGTTCGAACTCACCGTCGGCGACACGCTGGTCGACCTCGAGCCGACGGTGGTCCCGGCCATGATCGAACAGATCCTGGCACGGGCGCGTGAGGACCCACCGGAGTAGGTGGAATCAGTCGACCACCTCGTCGCCGCCACCGAACTGCTCGGGGCCGGGAGCCGGCAACCGGCCCTCCGAATCGGTGAGTTCGAACAACGCATTGTTCCCGGCCGGGACGGCGTCGGCCCCGGCCGAGATCACGGCGTACCGACCCGGTTCGCCACCTCCCAGCGTCAGATCACCGACCCGCACCACCTGGTGCTCACCGGCATCGAGCATCATCGGCTGCCAGCCGGAGGCGCCCTCCGTCTCGACGGGAGGGTGGACGACATAGAACACGGCCAGCAGCTGACCGGGGTCCGTTGGATCCTGGCTGGCATAGACGGCCTGCTGCGTGACATCGATGATCCCATCGACCGTGGGCAGGTCGGCGATCTCACCGAAGGCCAGCTGGAGCACCACCAAGCCCACCGCAGCCCCGGTCTCGTTCGAGATCGTCAGATCGAACGAACCGCCCGGCTGCACGACTCGCCGCGGTTCGGCCCGCCAGCCTTGATCGGTGATCCGAACGGTCGGACCCGGGGTTGGTGCCGCCACACAAGACGCGAACAACGAGGCGGCGACCATTGCGGCGAGGACCGAGCACCGCAGCCTCCTCGTCGGGAAGACTTGGCGCCGTGCGGTCTCGACAACACCCGTCGCCCTCGCCACCTGCACAGCCACCCGTCCGTGGCCCTCCACATCGAGCATACGCCCCCGAACGAGCCCTGCGCGACCCCGGTCCCATCCGGGTTGAGAGTCCGTCCGGCATCCCTATACTCCGGACGTCCTTGCGATCGTCTCAGACGGAGCAGACCAACGCCTTGGGGGCGTGGTGAAGCCAGGAGTTCACGCCGGCCTGTCAAGCCGGAGGTCGCGGGTTCAAATCCCGTCGTCCCCGCCAGCGGAACACACCGAGAGGTGCGTTCCGTTCGCGGTCAGGTAGCTCAGTTGGCAGAGCGCCGGTCTGAAAAACCGGAGGTCGACGGATCGACGCCGTCCCTGACCACCCCCGGAAACCCCTGTTACGCAGGGGTTTTCTTCGTTCAGGTGGCCGGACGCACGCTGCCGGGGCACGTCCAGGGCGCGCTGAGGGCGCGCGATACGGAGCGCTGAGGGGCATCAATCGGAGGTTCATTGCCCTCGACCTCGGCTGTGAGCGGCTGCTCGTCGGCGACAAAGTGGTCACCCGCCGCAACCAGCGCACCCCTGCGCACCGACCGCGGGATGATGGTGAAGATCCGGGACCACTGGACGATCGAACACATCCACGGTGAGGGTGCCGTCACCGTCACCGGACGCACCGGAACGGTGCGTCTTCCCACCGACTACGTCGCCGAGGATCTCGAGCTCGACGGATTGGCCTTCGCTCAGGACTACGTCGCCGACGATGTTCGAGGCGTGAACGAAGACGTCGCCGTCGTCGGATGTGATGAAGCCGAAGCCCTCCTTGTCGTTGAAGAACTTGACTGTTCCGGTCTGTGCCATTTCGACCTCCGGGTCGAGGCGCCCGCTGGCGCCGGTTGTCGTGTTGCTAAGTCGCAGCCCGCTCGCTCCGGTGGGAGAGGCAAGCAACGACTTGGGTCATTGCATCGACGGTTCGACCACGGCTCTATTCCTCGTCGCGTCGACGCCGGTCACGTCCGTTGCGCCGCTTGTCCTTGGTAACGGTGGGTCCGATGTTGTGGGCATGGGCAAGGTGGGCCGGCATCTCGCTGGTTCGGGCTTCCATGGAGCAACGGGGACATCGCGAGAATTCGCCTTGCGACTTCGCGTTCATGGCTTCTCTTTCGTCGACCGTGCACCACCGCTGACGATGAGTGTGCGCCCGTTCCAGGTGGACCCATTGAGGCGTTGCACTGCTTCGTGGGCCATGCCGTGGTCGGCCAGTTCGACGAAGCCGAATCCGAGTGATCGATCGGTCTCACCGTCGATGCTCACGACAGCGGTGGCGGTCTTGCCGTAGTCGGCGAACAGTTGGCGGAGGTCCGCATCCGTTGCGTTCAGGGGGGTGTTCCCCACGTAGAGCTGCATCTGCCTTCCTTCTCGTCTCATGCGGCACGCGGCCTGGCGTGATGAGGCATGAGCACGGGTCCTTCGAGAAATGGATCGCGGCGGCTCGTAGTCCCGACACGGACATCGTGGAACGGAGCACTCGCTCGAGAACCGGTGTTCACGCCTCGGGTGCCCGCAGGATGAGCATCGCTGCCTCCCGCCATCGGTCTTGGGTTTCTGCGGCACGCGACATTCCTCTCTCGGTTGATTCCGCTGTGCGAATCGGTTCGGTCATCCGCAAAGTGGACACATGCGGCGTGCTGCGAGCAGGTCGTCGCTCGCAGGATGGCCCTTGTCCTCGTGGACGTTGGCGTACTGGTCGATCTCCAGTTCCCGGATGCGACGGACGTGAGCCACCCGCAAAGCTGCCGCTTCCCGGTACCGCCTCCGAATCCTCGCCTCATCGTCCATGCACGCGGCTTTCCCGCAATCGCAACTAGATCAGGACCTGATCGAACGGGGCCGCGCCTCGTTCACCTTGAGCACTCGGCTCCGCCAGTCGTGGCCGTCGAGGGCACTGATGGCTTTGGCGGCCAGTGCTTCGTCGGCGTGTTCGACGAACCCGAAGCCGCGGGATCGGCCGCTCTCCCGGTCCGTGATGACCGACGCAGAGTCGACGGTTCCATAGTCAGTGAAAAGGGCACGGAGGTCGGAATCGGTCGCGTCGAACGGGAGGTTGCCAACATAGATATTCACGGCGTGACGCCTTCCGCAAGGGGAGAACGGTGTGCTCTCCTGGGTCAGTTGATCCGGTATCGACCCAGTCGCCGTCCAGTCCGCGAACGAGAGAAGAACGAGTCACCGCCGAAGCAGCTACAGGTGACGGTAGTGCAGGTAGCGCCGCGTAGTCGACGGTCGCGATCAAACGGTCCAGCTCAACACTCGGTCCCGCCAGCGTTCGCTCGACGGTCGCGTGCGGGAACACCTTTCAAGGCGGGTGGTACGCTGGCCGCGGCTGCCCGCTTTCCCCGTTTCTGGACCGGGCCGCATTGGAGCCCGTACCGGATCCCCCGCGAGCGCGGAAGCATCGACGCACATCTCTCGAGAGGACCTGCAGGATGCCTCCAACCCCCACCCCGCCGCCGAATCGCCACCGTCCTCCAACGATCATTCAGGGAGGGATGGGCGTCGCCATCTCGAGCTGGCCGCTCGCCAACGCGGTGGCCCGACGCGGCGAGCTCGGAGTGGTCTCCGGAACCGCTCTCGAGGTCGTGATGGCCCGCCGGCTGCAACTCGGTGATCCCGACGGAGACGTGCGGCGTGCGCTCGCTCATTTTCCATTCCGTGCGTCAGCGGACCGGATCATCGCCGACTACTTCGTGCCGGGCGGCAAGGACGACGGCAAGCCGTTCAAGAACGTCCGCACCTTCACCGTCAACCCCGATCTCGGGTTGCAGGAGCTGACTGTTGCGCCAACTTCGTAGAAGTCTTCCTCGCCAAGGAGGGTCACGACGGTCCGGTCGGCATCAACTACCTGCGGAAGATCGAGCTGTCGATCCCCTTTGGAATCTACGGAGCCGTGCTCGCCGGTGTCGACTATGTGATTGTTGGTGCCGGGAACCCAAAGGACATCTCCGGTATCGTGGCTCGCCTGGCGCGGCACGAAGCCGTCAGCCTTCCGTTGCGAGTGCAGGGGCTCACCTCTGCGGACGACGACGTCGAGGCGCGCTTCGACCCGGCGGATCTCCACGAGGGTGCCCCGCCGCCGGTGACCCGGCCGCAGTTCCTCGCAATCGTGGCGTCCGTCGATCTTGCCGAGGGTCTCGCTGCAATGGACATGCCCCCCGACGGCTTCGTTGTCGAGGCTCCCAGCGCCGGTGGACACAACGCGCCACCGCGCGGACCGCGCCGTACCAATGACCTCGGGCAGCCGGTCTACGACGAGCGCGACGACGTCGACCTCGCACGGCTGCGCCGCCTCGGGTTGCCCTTCTGGCTCGCCGGGTCCTATGGAACGCCCGAGGCGCTGGATCAGGCTATCGCTGAGGGTGCGGCAGGAGTTCAGGTGGGAACGGCCTTTGCGTTCAGCGGTGAGTCGGGCCTCGCCAGCGATCTGAAGCGGCAAGTCCTCGCTCAGGTGGTCGATGGGGTTGTCGAGGTGCGCTCTGATTGGCGTGCGTCTCCAACAGGCTTCCCTTTCCGTATCGTCCAAGTGCAAGGCACGTTGTCGGACGACGACGTCTACGAGGACCGAAGGAGGGTGTGCGACCTCGGCGCGCTGCGGGTGCCCTACAAGACCGATGGCGGCGCCATTGGGTACCGTTGCCCGGCGGAACCGGAGCGGGCTTACAGCGACATCAAGGGCGGCAGAGTTGCCAACACCGAGGGACGACTGTGCCTGTGCAATGGTTTGTTAGCCACTGCGGGCCTCGCCCAGCTCCGGACCAAGAATGCCTACGAGGAACCGGCGTTGGTCACTGCGGGCTCAGACTTCAGCGCCGTTCGCGAGATCATGCAACGGATGAAACCGGACGGGTTCTACTCCGCAGGCGACGTCATCGACTACCTGTCCGGCTAGCTACCCGTCGTCGGCTGAAGGCCACCGTCCACTTCTGATCTCGCTGGTCAGGCGGCGGGCCGAATCGAAGTGACGTCACGGAGCGGGATCGACGCCGTCCCGCCGTTGTTGCGCAGCAGCAGCGCCCGGTCGCCGTGCGGGCTTTCCACGCCGAGGTACTCGCCGACGGCGCTCCCGCCAGGGGTCGTCGCTCGGTAGGTGGTGCCGCGGCGCAGTTGGTTGAAGCTGATGAGTTGGTTCGTGCGTGTGATGTGTCGTGCCTCCATCGGCACTCCTTCCGTCTGGCGAGGGTGGCCAGGGTCGATGTGATGTTGGGTCGTCAGGCGCCGTAGCGTCGTGGCTGGGCGAAGCGGACCGTGAGGTCGCGGCCTTTGAGCGTCGACCCGTGCAGCGCGTCGATGGCGCTCCGCGCCGCCGGCGGCGGCATGTCGACGAAGCCGAACCCCTTCGACCGTCCGGTACGACGGTCCGAGATGATCGTGGTTTGTGTCACTTCGCCGTGGCGTGCGAACAGCGCCTCGAGCTCCTCGGTCGTGGTCGACCACGGCAGGTTGGCGACGTACACGCTCTTGGCGGGTGCATGCTTGCGGGGTTTGCGCTTCGGCGATGCCGTCGCCGGGCCGTGCCCTTTGCTCCGTCGCTTCGGATGGCTCGCTGCCTTGATGAACTCGTCAACCCGAGCGAGCCTGTCGATTTGCGGCGCTTTGATGGGTGACTCCAGATCGAGCTCGCGCTGCAACTTCCGCACTGCCTTCCGCTGGTGGCCGGTGACCAGGCTGACGACGGTTCCGGCGGCCCCGGCCCGGGCCGTCCGACCGGAGCGATGGACGTAGTCCTTGGTGTCGGCCGGCGGGTCGAAGTGGATCACCGACGCCACGGCGTCGATGTGGATGCCGCGCGCCGCCACGTCGGTTGCGACGAGCGCTTCTGCGCGGCCTGCATCGAACGCCTTGAGGGCGCGCAAGCGCTGGCTCTGAGAGCGCCCGCCGTGCAATGCGACGGCCTCGACGCCCAGCCCGTTCATCCGCTTGGCCAATCGGTCGGCGCCACGCCGGGTGCGGGTGAAGACGATCGAGCGTCCCGCCAAGCCGATGATGTCGGCGGCGTGCTGGACCCGATCCTCATGAGCGACGAGCCAGAAATGGTGCACGGCGTCGCTCGCGGCCTCAGTCAACGCGGCCGCCTCGTGGCGCTTGGGATTGTCCTGGTAGTCCTTGCTGAGCACCGCCACGTCGCCGTCGAGCGTGGCCGAGAAGAGCAGCGTCTGGCGGTCCCGCGACGTACGGTCGAGGATGCGACGAACGGCAGGAAGGAACCCCATGTCGGCCATGCGGTCGGCCTCATCGATCACAACGAGGTCGACGGCGGCCAAGTCGATAACGCCCTGTTCCATCAGGTCCTCGAGGCGGCCGGGGGTTCCACAAAGCACATCAACGCCCTTGCGCAAAGCACCCTTCTGGGGGCCGTAGGCAACACCCCCGTACACCGCAGAGACCCGGCGCTCTACCGCTCCGGCGAGTGGACCAAGCTCCCGCTTGATCTGCTCGGCGAGTTCACGGGTTGGCGCCAGGATCAGAGCCCGGGGCTGATGCCGATGGGCGCGTTCGACACGAGCGAGAACAGGCAGGCCGAAGGCGAGGGTCTTCCCCGATCCAGTCGGGGCTTTGCCGCACACGTCCCGGCCTGTGAGAGCATCAGGAATAGCAGCAGCCTGCACCGGGAACGGGGTGTCGACGCCGCGCTTGGCAAGGGCACGAACGAGCGGATCAGGGAGCCCGAGTTGGGCGAACGAAGTGGTCATGGTGACTCCATGCCTCGATAGAGGCTGTCGATGGTTGCTGCCGATGTCTCGCTCGACCGTGACGCATGAGCGCCCGGGATCGAGCATCGGCCGAAGAGGCGGTCCAACCGGATGAGAACTCGAGCCGTGTGATCACCAGGAAAGCGACAGGCGCTGGCCTCCACCCAGTGCGGCCAACAAGACAGTAGCAGGGCTGACGCGACGCAGGGCCCTGATGCTCGCTGCGCCGGGGGCCCGCATACTGAGAAATCGCTGGCGTCCGCTGTCGGTTTGGCGTGCTGCGGCGGGTTTCATCGGTGACGGTCTATGGCGACTGCCACGGTGATGCCTCGACCATCGATGAGGTGACCGTTGACTGCCTCGATGGCAGCCTGGGCGTCCTGGGGGGACGCCATCTCGATGAAGCCAAACCCACGGGATCTGCCGCTGTAGCGATCGGTGATGACTTCGGTGTCGACGACCTCGCCGTGCGTGGCCAGATCACCCGGAGATCGTCTGCGGTGGTACGTCGGCCGAGATTGCCGACGTGAAGGTTGCAGGATATCGGTTCGTCTTCTGACGTAACGAGCCGGAGATGTCGGATCAGTCGGGAATCACGCGGCACGACGACGCGGTCCTGAGGTCGAAACCACCGATCCGATCGGGATCGAGTATGTGCGATCCGGTGATCTGACGAGGATCGATCGGTCGCCATGGGCGACCTCGATCCCGAGGAACGTGCCGGTGACCACCCGCGACTCGCGGGTGGTCACTGCGCATAGTTCCCCGGGCACCAGTGAGTTGAGCAACGTCATTCGTCGAATGATCGACGCTGCCGACCGCGGCCATTGCGACCTCGGTGCTTTCATTCCTTGCGGGCCCGAGGTTGTGCGCATGGGTCAAGTGCATATCCATGCGCGATCGCGGTATCACCAGAGAACACGGTGGGCACGACGAGAAGGTTCCCGCCTGCCGAGCGGTGTCCTCGGTGGTGATGGCGTTGGTGGCGGTGACGGTCAGGACCTGGTGGCGCGAGGCCGGGCCTCGTTGACGGTGAGCTGCCGCCCGTTCCAGTCGTGGCCGTCGAGCTGTCCGACGGCTTTACCGGCGAGGGTCTCGTCGCCGAGCTCGACGAACCCGAACCCGCGGGAACGGCCGGTATCACGGTCAGCGATGACCGCAACCGAAGTGATTGGCCCGAAGTCGGCGAACAACGAGCGGAGGTCCGCTTCGGTCGCGTCGAACGGGAGATTGCCTACGTAGATGTTCATGGCGAATCGCCTCTCTGCACGAGAAGCCGTGTGCTTCTCTGGGGTCAGTTGTTCCGGTACCGACTCAGGCGCAGTCCGGTCCGAAAACGAGAAGAGAGTGAGTCACCGCCGAAGCAGCTGCCATCACGGTACCAGGTCCACACCTCTACACGCCGCAGCCCAGCCACACCGCAGTTCTCACGACCCGCCCCTTGGTCACGATCCAACCGTCGAACCTCGCAAGCGACGGGGCGCACACCCCACCGGCTAATCGTCGGAACCGTCGTGGCTGGTCCGCTCTCGGCTGCGTTGCCGTCGCTCTTGCTCGCGCTCCCGCTCGTGGCGTTCAGCCCTTTCCGTTTCTGTTTCCAAACCCCAGCTCCAGTGTTCCAAGCCCGCATTCAGCCACCCGACACGCTAGCGAGCCGGGGAGAACCTCTCACCGGTGTATCGGCATCAATCGCGGGGCACGATGCACCCACGACAACTCTCACGCCCCCGCCCGTATCGGCAACTCGAGCGCCACTGGCCAGTCGCGAGGCAACCATGGACCGTGGTGAGCTGTTATGGCCAATGCCCACGCCTGGCCGCCACGACCTCGACGTGGTGCCAATCGCAGTTGACACGCGAGCGTGCCCCACGCCAGTCGTCGCGTCGGCCGTGCGCTTGGGGCATTGACCGACCCGGCCGGAAGATCCAAGGGACCGAAGGTTGCCCACAGCGACATGAAACCGGCAGGATCGCCATCACCGGCATGTCGACTGTCCTCTGCAACAGTCGCCTCGCCACAGAAGCGCCCCCCAGTACCGGACCAAGAACGCCTACGAAGAGCCAGCCCTCGTCAGCGCCGAATCAGATTTGAGTCGTTAGCTGAGCTCATCAGCGACCGACCACCCGACGACACCGCCGTCTACATCATCAACTACGTCACCAGAAGCTCACGGCCGACCTGTTCTGCGACTGCTGAAGGTGGGGCGCACAGCAATCAATACCGGAGACTGCGCGTTGAGCTGGGGAGCCGTCGGCTGATGTGAATGCCAGGACGAGGGTCAGGGCCCCTCGATACTCGGTGATGACTGTCGCCGAGCTGAGGAGAGGCCCTGATGGAGCCTGATCGTATGTCTGTCCGGTTGCACCTGCGTCGTATCCGTGTGATCGCCGTCCTGGTGGATCTGGTGGAACGGCTGGTGATCGAAGTGACGGACACCCGTCGGGTGGTCCGCTGCCCGCACTGTGGGTTCAAGACGTCGGCGGTGCATGACACTCGCCGGCTGCGGGTACGGGACCTGCCCACCGGAGGCCGACCCACCGATCTGGAGTGGATACGTCGCCGATTGGCGTGTCTCGAATGTGCTCAGCGGCATTGGGAGACGCATCCCGAGATCATCATCGGTCGCCGCACCCATGTGACCCGACGGCTGGCACGCCAGCTGGTGCGGGACGTTCAGGCCATGTCGATCCGGGAGGTGTCACGCCGTCACGGTCTGCCGTGGCACTTCATCATGGCCCTGACCCGGGACTGGTCGGATATGGTGGCCGCCGAGCGTCGCAGCCGCCGCTGTCGCACGTTGCTCGTCGACGAGACCAGCCTCCGGCGAGGGCATCGATATGTGACGGTGCTGATCAACGGCGACACCGGACAGACTCTGGCCGTCGTCCGACATCGCAACGCCAAGGCGCTCAATGGTTTCTTCACCGCCCAGGGTCACCGGTGGTGCCGGGGGGTGCGGGTGGTCGTGTCTGACGGGTCGATCGCCTACCGCACCGCCATCCGCCAGCACCTCGGTCATGCCACCCATGTCCTCGACCGGTTTCACGTGGCCCGCTGGTTCGCCGCTGGGATGATCGAGGTCAGACGTCGGATCCAACGGATCGGACCACACGGCACCCGACCCGCCTTCGAACCGGCCATCTTCAGGAGCCGCTACCTCCAGCTCACCCGCGCCGACCATCTCACCGACGAGCGGATGGAAGCCCTCGGCAAGGTGCTTTCCGGCCGACCCGAACTGGAAGCTGCCTGGCGGATGCCCCAACACCTCTACGGCATCCACGTCGCCGACACCGACGAAGACGCCAACCAGGCGCTGGGAGCGTTCCTCGACGTCTACGCCGACCACCCCCTGCTCGAGTTCGAGAAGCTGACCGAAACGCTGCTCGAATGGGGTGACGAGACTTTCACCCCTTCACGAACCGGAACCCGATCCACCGAAGGGGAGAACATCGGGCGGATCGAAGGCACCAACATGCGTGTTCTACTGGAGGGTCATCTCTCGGGGTGACATGCCCGGAGCGCGGCGGGATGGCTCTGGCACTAACTGCCCGCTGAGTGGCTTGCTTGTTGAGCGCCTCTCGCCGAGCCCAGGGCGAACGGTGTCGCTTGATAGAAGCTTGCCGATTCCGGTTCTGCACCCATGTTTGCGCACCGTTGGCCCGACGCTACCGATCAGGAAGGAGAACGGAGCATGCGTGTGGGGATTGATACGCACAAGGACTCGTTGGCGGTTGCTGGTGTCGACACGGCTGGGGCGACGATCCACGCCGTTGACGTGAGCAACGACCCGGCCGGACATCACCGACTGGTTGAGTGGCTCGCCATCGGCCCGAAAGTCGAACGGATCGGTGTTGAAGGATCAGGCGGCTACGGAACTGCCCTGGCACGGAGGCTTCTCGACGAGGGTTACGTGGTGGTAGAGGTGCCCGCTCGACTCACCGCTGACGCCCGGACGGCGCATCGCAAGCCGGGCAAGACCGATCAAGATGACGCCGTCGTCATCGCCCGAATCGTGCTTCGCGAAGAACGCCTTCCTGCGGTTCGGCTGGCAGGGCCGGCCGAGGACCTCAAGCTGTTGAGCAACCAGCGAGACCACCTCAACCGGGAACGTCGCCAGTTGATCGGACAGGTGCATGCCGACTTGTCTGCCTGCCGGCCTGGCTACACGGCCAAGGTGCCCCGGCTCACACGACCGGCGCATTGGCAGAAGGCTCGCCGGCTACTCACCGGCGACGACTCGGTACGAGCCGACATCGCTCGAGATCGTCTGAAACGACTCAAGGCCCTGAACCGAGACCTCATCACGAACCTCAGCCGCATCGAACAGCTCCTCGCCAAGACCGGCACCACCCTCACCGACATCCCCGGCGTCGGTCCGGTCGTCGCTGCCCGCATTCTCGGCGAAACCGGAACCGTCACACGCTTCACCAGCCGAGACCAGTTCGCAGCACTCAACGGCACCGCCCCAATCCCCGCCAGCTCCGGCCGGACCAACCGGCACCGGCTCAATCGCGGCGGGAACCGAAAACTCAACTATGCCATCCACATCGTCGCTGTCACCCAGGCGCGCCACCACCCACCCGCCCAGGCCTACGTGGCCCGACGACGCGCCGAAGGCAAGACCCGCCGCGATGCCATCCGCTGCCTGAAACGGCAGCTCTCCAACGTCATCTACAGAACGCTCGAACACGACCACGCCGTCCACCAGTTGACATAGAAGCTCAACAAGATCGGCGTCCTCAAACGCGTCGCCTACGGCTTCTTCAACGCCGACAACCTCGCAGCCAGAGCCATCCTCCTCACCCCCGGCCTGGCATCATCCCCATGACCGAGCATCAAGAGACCCGTCCCAGGTCAACGCGCGGAACCTTTGAGTTCCTCTCGAGACGGCGCACCTCAGCGAGGTGCTGGTGGGCGAGGCGTTTGCGTTCGGCTCCGACCATCGACGCGGGCCGGATCCGGCGCAGCAGCCCGGCGGCTTGCCGTACCACCATTTCTTTGCCCAGCCCACCCGGGATCAATTGGGCGAGCACGGCATGGAGCCGCGCCGCCGCTTGGGTCTTCAACGAGGCCAGCTGCTTATGCCGCTTGGCGAGCATGCGCAGCACGGCCACATGATCCTCCGCCGCCACGACTCGCAGGCCAGGGTTGCGTAGCGCCACGATCGCCACCGATCGGGCGTCGTTGGCGTCGTTCTTCTGCGACCGGGTCGAATCGAGCACCCGCACCCGGGCCGACAGCGTGGAGGGCACATCGACCTGCGGGAACCGTTCCGCCCACGCCAACAGCTCTCCGCTCTGGCGTTTCGTTGCTCGCACTTCGAGCTCAGCCACTGCCACTTCACCACCATTGACCGCAGCCGCGGCATGGGAACCCTTGGCCGGGTCGATACCGATCATCACCGACATCACACACCTCCTCGTGTCTCGGGGGTCGGTGGATCTGACGGTGGGCACTCCTGATACAGATAACGGTGCCGCGCCTGTTTCGAGCCACACCGCCAGCAAAGGTCCCGGCAGGCAAGTCAGCTCGTTCGACAGCCAACCCAAACGGGTGGCAGGCACCTCGAGAGCCACACCCACCGGGACCCCTGCAACGCTACGGAACCAATCCCCGCAGCGCCCCTACAGACCTATCAGGCACCTCCGCGAGCGGTGTCACAGCCGCGCAGGGTGGCGTCGGCGCGGCCGAAGCCGACGCGGTCTTGTCCGTTCGCTACGGAGTTCCAAGTGGCGTATGTGCCGACTTGGTTTAGGGGTCGGACAGCCAGGCGAGGGCGTCTTGTCGTGTTCCGAAGTAGGCCGTGGGGTAGTCGGCTGGACCTTCGGGTGCGGGAGGCGCTCCGATGGTTGGCATTCCTTTGGGCATGAGGAAGGCGAACTTGGTGACGCCAGCGGCGTTGTACCGAGGGATGATGTTGGTGTCGCGCCACTCTCCGTCAATTTGGTCCATCGGCATGCCGAACACGGTGGCATCGGTCAGAACGCGCGTGCGACCGGTTTGCTCGACCGCTGCGGCGAATCTGTCGAGCCACCGGTTGAACGTGTCTGCGTCGAGGTCATGGGTTGTGTCGAACCAGCGGATCTCGATCACGTCGGTGTCGGGACGGTCGATGATTTCTCCCCAGCGGTCCCCCCAGACGATCTTCGAGGTCATCAGCTTGTTCCTTTCTGTGGGGCGATTCGTTCGGTGCGACGGGTGACCAGGAGCCATGCGATGAGCCCCGTCGAGATCCACAACATCGGCACGTAGAAGGTGAGGATCATCCACGACACGTCGGTCGCCTTGCCAAGGAGATCGTTCCGCAACCCGGCGACCAGGGCGTTGGCGAGATCGATCACGGTGACGACCACCATTGCCCAGGCGAACGGTTTGGCGACGCGGGGCCATAGCCAGATGGCGATGAGGGTGAGCAGCGCCAGCAGGAACCCGAGCTGATCGCCCCACACGATCTCGTCTCGCACCCGGTCCGATATGTCGTACCCGTTGGCCTGCGACGAGAACAGCTGGAGCGCCACGGTGCGACCGGTGTGGACGATCACGAGCGGAGTGATCGCAGCCGCCAGTGGTCGCCGGCGTGCCCATGGTACGAACAACCACAGGGCGAGCACGATGAGCGTGATGAAGTTGAAGCTCATGGCCAGAATCGCTGCGCTGTGCGTCGTCACGGGACCTCCGAGTTCTCATCCCGCACGCTAGGCGTGAACCCCGTAGGCTGGCAGAGGCCGAAACGACAACTAAGGGGCGAAATCGGACACGCGGGTGTTTGTAACCGGGATCGAAGGTGCGGCGTCGCTGAATACCGTGTCGGTGCTCGACGCCCTGACCAAATCGAACGCGGCGTGGAGGTTTCTTCGGGAACCAAACGCACCCGACCTGTTCGAAGCGATCGCGGTCGGTACGTCCGCAGGTCCGATCCGGTTCACGAACGGTGTCGAGCTACACCCCTCCGTGATCGCCGATGCGGCCGAAACACCCGATCTCGTCGTCGTGCCCGGACTCGATGACAACGTTCGACCCTCGATCGATCACAACCGGCACTGGGTTCCGTGGCTCGAGCGTTGGGCCAACGACGGCGCCATCGTCGCCAGCTCGTGCACGGGGGCGTTCCTGCTAGCTGAGGCCGCGCTCCTTGATGGCCGGCGGGCAACCACCCACTGGGTGGCCGAGGGCCTATTCCGAGCAACCTACCCACGAGTTCGACTCGAGATCGATCAGATCGTCGTCGACGAAGGCAACGTCATCACTTCAGGCGGCGCAACCACAGCGCTCAATCTCGTCCACTATCTGGTCGCCCGATTCGGCTCGGCCGACCGAGCACGGGCCGCCACCCAGATGATGCTGCTCGATACGGGGCGCGACTCGCAACTGCCATTTGCAATGATCGGGGTACATCGCAACCACAACGACGCCCTGATCCACAACGCGCAATCCGCGATCCAACAGGGAGCTATCGAACCGCTGTCGGTCGCCGGGGTAGCGGCGCACATAGGCGTGAGCACCCGCACGCTGCACCGCCGGTTCCAAGCCTCGGTCGGGATTAGCCCCCGGGCATACCTCAATGTGGTGCGAGTCGAATCGGCAAAACGCCTCCTCGAGCAAACCTCACGCTCAGTCGATCGAATCCGTGCAGAAGTCGGATTCGCCGACCCGACGTCCTTCCGCCGCGTGTTCAGGCAACTGGTCGGCGCCACGCCCTCCGAATACCGCCGCCGCTTCGGCCGTAACGACCACGTCGCCAACGGATGACGACATCCGCCCAGTGATTCCAACCCCACCACACGGCCCACCAATCGCACCCGACACCAAACCAGGCGATCGAACGACCACGCACAACAGAACACATCAACCACCGCAGATCACCAGATCTCGGACGAGAACGCTCAAGTCGCTGAACCACGCCGATCGGCACCTACGAGTGCGCCGGCCAAGTGTTGCGATGGACACGGAGCGTGGTGAGGTCGGGCACCCGACGAGACCCGATCGGCCAGTTCGGGGCGGGATTGGATGAAGCGGGCTGTGGCGTTGCTTGCAAGTTGCTCAGGTGAGGTGGAAGTGGCGGCTGATCTCGGTGCGACCGGTTGATGTGACGTGGATGCTACGGGGCCGCTTGCCCGGTCGGACCCAGTTGTTTGCGCTGAGTGCGTTGAGGAGTTCTTTGCCTGCTGTTCCGGCGAGGTGGTGTCGACGTTGGGTCCAGTCAAGGCAGGGTCGGGCTCTCGGCCGGCCGCGGGTGGCGGTGATGATGTCGATGTCGACGCCGATCGATGCGAGGAGCTCGTATCCGGAGGGTTCGAGGCGGAGATGCTCGTCGGTTTCTGTGAGATGACCGAAGGCAAGGAGCTGGTCGTAGATGGCAACGGCAAGCTCGCCTGCGAGGTGGTCGTAGCAGGTGCGAGCGTACGTCAACTGTGCCGGTGCCTTCGGGAGCGTGGGGCTAGCTGGGCTGATGCCGAGGGTTTCGAGCAGTTCGGCGATCTCGGTGCTGGAGAGCCGCCAGTAGCGGTGTCGACCTTGGGCCGTCACTGCCACCATCCCTGCATCGAGCAGCTTGGAGAGGTGTTCGCTGACTGTTGATGGGGCCACGCCGACGTGGCGGGCGAGTTCGCTTCCGGTGTGGGCCCGGCCGTCCATCATGGCGCATAGCATCTCTGCCCGTGTCGGGTCGGCCAGTAGTGCGCCGACGCGGGCGATCGCCGATGCGGTCGTAGTAGACGCCATCGTCGAATCCTAACGCCGCAACGTTTCGGCCCACGCCGAAACGTCCTCGTCGTATGTTGCGGACCGATTGTCGACAGAAGGTAGGCGCCAGATGATCGTGATGATCTTCGAGTTTTGGATGAACAGCGACGAGACGGTGTCCGACGAGTACCTCACAACTTCGTCCGAACTTCGCGAGAAGCTCACCGGCTTTGATGGCTTTGCCGGGGTGGAACGGTTCGAGAGCTGCTCCGAGCCAGGCAAGTTCGTCGCCATCGGGTTCTTCGAGGACGAAGCGGCGGTATCACGTTGGCGCATGACCCCAGAGCATCGACGGGCCCAAGTTCTCGGTCGGTCCAGGTACTTCACGAGCTACCGGCTTCGCATGGCCGAACTCGTTCGGGACTACGGACCAACCGACCGCGCTGGAGCTCCGACCGACAGCAACGCCTACCACGAGACAGGAGAATGACATGTACGACCTCGAGATCCACATGGCCAATCGCCCAGGTCAACTGGCATTGATGGGCGAGACCCTTGGCGCCGCCGGCGTCAGCGTCGAGGGCGGCGGGATGTGGGTCGTCGACGGGGTGGGAGTTGCACACTTCCTCGTCGCCGACGGCGACCGAGCCCGAGCAGCGCTCGAAGATGCTGGCATGCCTGTCACTGCGTGTCGCCGGGTTATGGTCCAGCGTCTCAACCAGGACGAACCGGGCCAGCTTGGCAAGTTCTGCGGGGCCATGGCGGACGCCAATGTCAACGTCGAGGTCCTCTACAGCGACCACGATCACCAACTCATCGTTCTCGTCGACGACCACGAGGCTGCCGCCGTGGTCAGCGACAACTGGATGTCGGCACGCCACCGATCGTGAAACCAAGCGCCAATCGGCGAGGGATCTTCACCGTCGCCGACGGGACCAACACTGGTGCCTTCGATGGTGGCGACTGGGCTATCACCTTCACGGTTGCCGCTTTGTGGGGATCGTCGTTCCTGTGGATCGCGATCGGTCTCGACTCCTTCGCGCCGACCACGGTCTCGTTCGGTCGAGTCGCACTCGGAGCCGCCGCGCTGTGGCTGGTCCCGGCAGCAAGAATCCCAATCGACCGGTCGCTGTGGCCCACCATCGGCATCATCGCAATCACCGGCAACGCCGGGCCGGCGCTTCTCTTCGCTTTTGCCCAACAGCGCGTGGACTCCTCAGTTGCAGGGATGATCAACGCCGCCACACCTATCGCCGTGCTCAGTCTCGGGACGCTGATGTCCCGCCGCCTTCCAGGGAGTCGCCAACTCGCCGGCATCGCCATCGGATTCGTCGGCGTCGCCACAATCGCTGCACCCAACCTCCAAGGAGCCGACGCCGAACCCCTCGGCATCGCACTCCTCTCCCTCGCCGTCACCGGCTACGGGATCTCCAACAACGTCATCGTTGCCCCCCAACAACGCTACGGAACCCTGCCCATCATCAGCCGAGCACTCATCCTCTCCAGCATCTTGCTCGCCCCAACCGGTGCCTCCGGGTTCGCAGAGTCGGATCCGACCACGGCATCGATCATCGCTCTCACCATCCTCGGCGTCGCCGGCACCGGCATCGCCAGAGCCCTCAACGCCACTCTCGCCGGACGCACCGGTGCCACCCGCGGCTCGGTCACCACCTACCTCGTCCCCGTCATCGCAATCATCCTCGGCGTCACCATCCGCCACGACACCATCCGACCGATCGAGATCCTCGGCACCGCAACGATCCTCGCGGGCGCCTGGCTCACCACCAGAAGACCACAATGACACGCCCCGATCACCAAATCGGGTACCCGAACGATCACTCGGCCGAGAGCGCGGGAACGGCACTTCGAGGATCGGTCGATCAGTGGTTGAGCAGCGTCTTGATGACGGCACTGACCTGGTTGCTGATGTCCGGTCCTATAGCGCCGAGGCGATGGACAAGTCGGTTGCGGTTGATCGAGCGGATCAGCTCGCATTGGATGTAGCTGACGGCGTCGAGACCGCTGTCGGCGCTGGCCTCGACCTCGACGTGCAGAGAGAGGCCGCGTCGGACCGTGGTCAGCGGGACGACGATGACGAACGGAAACCCGGGACCGAAGGTGTCGGGGGGACCAAGGATCAGTGCGGGACGGTGCGCCGCCGGCTCACCGGGATAGGGATCGCCAAAATCGACGAGCCAGAGATCGTCAACTGATGCCATCGGACACCGACGTGTGATCCGCTTCGGCGAGGTAGGCATGCCACGCCTCAGGATCTTCTCGCAGTTCGGCGAGCTCGGTGGCCACCTGATGGGCGAAGCGCTGCCGTCGGAGGGCTTCGGCGGCATCGCGGACTGTTTCGATCAGCGATGCGCCGGTCGCTTGGCTCAGGGCGAGGAGGCGGGCGTGGGTGTCGGTGTCCACGCGGATCGTTGTAGTTCCCATGGGTGTAGTCTACATAATGCATGCGACATGTCTACACCCTCGGTGCCTCCACTCCTGTGCACGCCGATCACCCGATCCCGGTCACGAATGAGCATTCCGCAGGGCGCTCGGTATCGGCATCGAGGAGCGGCTCGACAACGCGATAGCCGACGTCATTGCCGCGACCACCCGTGCCACCGTGGTCGGGCGACGTTGGGTGGTTGACCCAGGCCTGAGGTTTCGAAGGCCCTCCGAGCGTTCGGTCGCAACTGACCGGGTCCAGGGCGCGCTCAGAGCGCGATAGGGCTCGCAACGACCCAATCGATCGCAAGACGATGAAAGACGCTGAGAGGTGCAAAACACCTGCGTACCAGTGGATTCTTCCCTCCAGCGGTGCAACTCCAGGCGTCGCCGAATAGCGCTGGAACGGACCGAAAAACCGGAGGTCGACGGATCGACGCCGTCCCTGACCACAACACCTCGACCGCCCCGGTCACCTGCGCCCCAGGGCAGAGTCGATGACCCTTGGTTACGCTGCGTTGGGACGCTCCGTGTCAGCGAGGAGATCAGGATGTTCGAGTACGCATGCGAGATGCTCATCCCCGGCTGCACCCACCGGGAGAAGGGGGAAACACCCGAGCGCGTGCGGGAGAAGGCGATCGAGCATCTCCACGAGCATCACGGGATGGAGTACATCGACGACGACATGGGCGCCAGGTTGAAGCTCGCCATCCTCCCGGCCGGACCGCGCTGACCACCCACGCACCGACCGCGGCCTGACCCGACACCAGCCGGCTCCATCCGCGCGGCCCGGCATCTCGCCGCCCCGGCCGCCAACTCATGCGGGGTCACCGAAGCGACCGGTCTCCCGGGGAGCGCAGGGCCGGAATCATCACCGTCGGCGTCTCCGATTCTGGTCTGTTTCCGCCGGGCCGAAATGCGTCAAGTGCGCGAAATTCCCGCCGATGCTGACACCAAGGGGATGCAGCGACGATCGCTTGGGAGTGTCGGAATCGGATAGACGGGTATCGGACGAAAGGAACCGAGATGCGTTCCCGAATGATGACGGGTGCAGCGTCCGTGTTGGTCTTGATGGTGACGATGGGTGTCGGAGAGGCGCTCGCACACCATGACGGTCCCAATCCCCACCTGAACGAACTCGCCGTCGAATGGTCCGACGCGTATCCGGATCGCACCGTCTACCAGTGCGCGCAGGCGACCGGAACCGGCAACACCCCGGATCCCTCATTCGTGGCTCCGCACGGCTTCGGGGCGATAGTCCTCTACGGGATCTCGGGCACCTACGAGGTGTACGAGAACGTGCAGACGGGAGACCGGCTCTTCGCCCCGAATCAGGAGGGCATCCGGTATGTGGTCCGGATTCGGTGGGTCGGCGTGGGCGGGTACTACCACGTCTGCCACGATCAGCCGACGACCACCACTGTCGCCCCGCCAACCACCGTCGTCGTCCCGCCAACCACCGTCCTGGGTTCCACGACGACGAGTGAGGCCGCCGAGACCACCACCACCGTGGCGGCCACCACCACGATCGCCGAGACCACCACCACCGCACCCGGCGAGTCGTCGACGACGGCCGCACCGGGCGAATCGACATCAACTTCGGTGGCGGCGGCAACCACGGTGACGGAGATGCCGACGACGACGACGGCGGTGGCCACCACCGTCGCGGAGACCTCGACCACCGAATCCGAGACGTCGACGACCGATGCCCAGCCTTCGACGACCGGCGAGTCGACCACCTCGATCGTGGACCAGACATCCACCAGCACCGGGGTGGCGCCGACCACCACTGTGCCGATCGTCGAGGTCGAGGAGCTTCCCTTCACCGGTATCGACCTCTTCAGCATGGCCCTGGCCGGCATCATCCTGTTCGGTGGCGGGCTGGCCGTGGTGCTCAGGACCCATCGAGAGGGCCCGGCCGGCGAGCCGGCCGCCTGAGATCGGGAGAACCGCGGCCGAACCGCGGGAGATCAGTCGGTGGTCTCGTCGGTGGCGATCTGTTCCTGCTGCTCGACGGCCACCTCGTGAGCCTCGTCGCCGGGCGGTCCGCCCGGACGGTGGTCGAGGTCGGACAGCACCGCAGACCGGCCGTACAACACCAGCATGTCGTATGCGTGGATGACGGTGGGGCCACGCGGCGCTCCGATGAAGCTGCCATCGGCACGCTGGATTCCGAGCACCAGTACTCCTTCCTCGGGGAGGTGCAGCTCCGACAGTGGCTTGTCGGCCACCCAGTCGCCGGGACGGACCTGAAGCTCTGACACTGCGTAGTCCCGCGTCAGCTGCATCAGGTTCACCATGTCGCGCGTCTCCAGCTCGGTGAACCGGTCGAGGCTGCCGACGATGACGCGGGTCACCAGTCGTTCGAACAACCGCGAGCGGGCGAGAACGCCGATGATCACCAGGCCTCCCACGAGGAGCCCTGCGCGGGTGGCGAGCTCTCGTGAGTCGGCCGCGCCCACGAACGAGAAGAAGAGCGAGGCGATCAACGTCACGAATCCGGCGTTTCCGAGCATCATCAGCCACAGCACGATCCGTCGGCGGACCGGGTGGTTCACGATCGCCTCGGTCTCGGTGGTGGTGAACCCCACCCCCGTGAGCGCCGAACGCGCCTGAAACCGAGCCGATTCGAAGGGAACGCCGGTCGCCATGAGCGCCACCGACGCCACCCGTTCTACCAGGAGGGCCACCAGGACGACGAGTACGAGCCCGGCAATGGCGATCATGCTCGATTGTCGGCCACCTCCGACTGGAATTCAACCGGAACACCACCGTCGGAGAGAGTGACCCTGCGACAGATCACACGACATTCATGTCGCTAAACTGGTGACATGAGTGAAGGCTGGACGTTTCTCACCAACCACACCCATGTTCTCTTGTGCATCGCCGCCAACCCCGACATCCTGACCCGCGACATCGCCTCCCTGGTCGGGATCACGGAGCGGTCGGCGCAACGCATCATCAGCGAACTCGAGGATGCCGGCTACCTGTCGCACCACAAGATCGGTCGGCGCAACCACTACGAGGTCCACGCCGACCGGCCACTGCGCCATGATTTGGAGCACCACCTGGCGGTGGAGGCGCTCATCGACGTGCTGGCTCCAACGGTTGCCTCCGAGGTCTCGGCCCTGAAGCGTTGAGGCCGCGCCCGTCTCGCCCGGCGCCCGAGCCCGTCGCGCGCGGGGCGCCTCCGCTGCGTCCGGTCCGCCGCCGGGCGTCTACTGCTGCAAGAACAAACCAGATCATGAGCACCTCCGTACGACAACTATAGCACGTTATTTGTTTCGTGTTATGATGTTCGCCTGATGAACGACCAGTGCCCATTCCTGCCAGTCCCCCACAATGGAGCCCCCAATGGTGATGTCGAGGTACGGGTTTGATCCTCGACCTCCTCGCCATCGGGGCCGGGATCGTCATCGTTCTCCTGTCCGGCGATCGACTGGTCACCGCCAGCGCTCGGCTCGCCCGGCGGCGCGGTGTCTCTCCGATCGTGGTGGGAGCAATCGTCATCGGATTCGGCTCGTCGTTGCCGGAACTCCTGGTCTCGCTGCTGGCCCTCGACCAACCCAACGGACTCGATCTGGCCGTCGGAAATGTGATCGGATCCAACATCGCCAACCTCAGCATCGTGCTGGGCGTCGGAGCGGCACTGAGCCCAATCGTTGGACAGTCCGAGGTGCTTCGGCGGGAAGGTCTCCTGATGCTGGGAGCGCTGTCCTTGGCGACGCTCTTCCTGTGGGATGGCCGGCTGGGCATCCCAGAGGGCGCGGTGGCTTTGGTCGGGCTGGCCGGCACCGGCTGGCTGGTCGTCCGCTCGGAGGATGCCTCCCGGACCACGCATTCGGAGCCCCAAGTCCCGACCGGCGAGGGTCGTGACCTCGGCATCGCCGTTCTGACGTTGATCGGACTGGCCGTGGGCGCCCGTGCGATGGTGATCGGCGCCGAGGGTTTCGCCATCCGCTTTGGCCTCGCCGAAGGAGTGGTGGGCATGACCATCCTGGCGCTGGGCACCAGTCTTCCCGAGTTGGGCACCGTCTTCGCCGCCATCCGGCGCGGCCAGCCAGAGCTCGTCCTCGGAAACGTGCTCGGATCAAACTTGTTCAACGCGCTGGGCGTCCTCGGTGCCATCGGCGTCCTCGGACCCGGCCGACTGGCCGTCGGAATCCGGGGCGACCTGGCCATCATGCTCTGCTCGGCGCTCGCGGCTGGAGCCATGGCCACAACCGGACACCGGCTCCGCCGTCGGGAGGGCGCCCTCCTGGCCACCGCCTACCCACTGGCGGTGGCCATCGCGCTCTGAAGCCGCTCAAAGAGCCTCGTTGACGAAATCAATTACATGATATATATTTCGTGTAACCACAGGCGCATGATCCGACGCTTGTCCGCCGAGAGGAGACGCTATGAGCCTCGACGTACTCAATCTGTTGTTGGTGGTCACCGCCGCACTCGCCGGCGGTTGGGTGGCCCGTCGCTTCAACTATCCGAGCATTCTGGGTGAGCTGATCGGCGGCATCGTCCTCGGTCCGCCGTTGCTCGGAATCCTCAGCCCCGACGACGCTCTGGCCGTGATCGGGAAACTGGGTGTCGTCCTGCTGATGCTGTACATCGGGATCCATCTCGACCCGACTGCGCTCGGGCGAGCGGCCCGACCCGGGGCATTGGCGGCCGCCGGAGGCTTCGTCGTCCCGGCTGCACTGGGGTTCGGTCTCATGATGCTGGTCGATGGCGACGCCATCGCCGCGGCGTTCGTCGCCGTGGCCATGGGGGTCACCTCCCTCGCCACTAAATCCCGAATCCTGGTGGACCTGGGAATCCTGAATACCCGGGTTGCACACGTCTTGATGGCCGGAGCGCTGTTCTCGGACGTGGCTGCTCTGGTGATCTTCGCCGCCCTTCTCAGCTTCGCCGCCACCGGCACCCTCGCCGTCGCCGGGATCGCCGCCACCGCGGCACAGGCCGTGGCGTTCGTGGCCGCCGCCCTCCTCATCGGCTCGAAGGTGTTCCCCTGGGTCGGCGCCAAGGTGCTGGCGAAGCGGACGATCGAGCCGTCGTCATTGTTCCTCGGGGTGGTGGCCGTCGGACTGGCCTTCGCCGCCGCCGCCGACCTGGTGGGCCTGCACGCAATTCTCGGCGCCTTCCTCGCCGGCCTCTTCATTCGGGAAGGCGTCCTGCCACGCGATCAGCTGAAGCTCGTCGAGACCCGGGCGCGGAACGTCTCGGTCGGTCTGCTCGCACCGGTCTTCTTCGTCACCGCCGGGTTCCGTGTCTCCTTCGACGTGTTCACCGATTCACTCGGGCTGCTGATCGCGGTGATCGCAGTGGCCACCGTCGGCAAAGTCCTGGGAACGGCGCTCTTCTACCAGCGCACCGGATTCGGCTTTCGCGAGGGCGTCGCCGTCGGATCCGGAATGAACGGGCGAGGTGCCGTTGAGATCATCGTCGCCGAGCTGGCACTGGAGGCGGGCATCATCGACGAGCGAGTCTTCTCGATTCTCGTCTTCATGGCCATCTTCACCACCGCCACGGTGCCCGTCCTCTTGACAAAGTCGATCGCGTGGCTGCGGCGGAGTGGCGAACTCGTCGCCGACGAACGGACCGGTGTCGTCATCCTCGGTGCCGGAGCGACGGCGTTGCGCCTCGGCCGCGTGCTGGCCGGCACTCGCCCGGTGACACTCATCGACACCAACGCCGAGCACTGCGCGACGGCGAGCGCCGCCGGACTCGACGTCATCAAGGGCTCCGGCTTGGACGAGTCGGTGCTCGAGCGGGCCGGACTCGAGCGGGCGCAAGGCTTCATCGCCACCACCGCCAACCCGGAGGTCAACCTCCTGGCAGCCGGTATCGCCACCCGCCGATTCGGCGTTCCGCAGGTGCAGGCCACGCTGCCGACGGACGCAAGCAAAGGGATGCTGGCATTGCTCGACGAGACCTCCAGCAGTCTGGCCTTCGGCCGGCCCACCGATATCGCGTCCTGGGATGTGGACATCGAGCGAGGGCAGGTATCCGAGACTCGGATCGAGATCGACGATTTCGACCAGATCGACTGGTCCGCGCCGCCCGGAGCGCAGGTCGACTCTCATTCGACCACGCTGCCGCTCGCCGTCCGCTCGGGCCGTGACGTCCGCCCGTACCGTGCCGGCCAGCAGCTGGTGGAAGGTGATGTGGTGATCGCCATGGAGCGACTCGGCAGCGACACGTCCAGCGGAACGGACGGGCTCGACGATCGGCCGATCGGTGAGACGGCCGTCGGCTGACCGGTGATGGCACCGAGCTCCATCCGTCGAACCGAACTCCCCGGAGTGGGCATCCGCAACGAGATGCCCACCCGGGCCGGTCGTACCGTCGGCGTCCTCGCTCACCATGGCGGCGGGCGAGACCTGCTGCTCTACGCGGACGACGATCCCGACCGGTGCACCGAGACCATCCGCCTCGACGAAGACGAGGCGATCGCCCTGGCGTCGATCCTCGGTGTCGAGCACGCCGAGGTCCAACCAGTTCACCACACCATCGGCGACGCCACCGTCGACTGGGTGGAGGTCCGCGATGAATGGTGGGTCAATGGGGCCGCGATCCCGCCGATCGGGGAGATGGGCGTCGCGGTGGTCGCCGTGATCCGCTCCGGCGTGCTTCACGAACCGTCTGCGGTCGACCGCGCCCGACTCGCCGACGTGCTGGTCCTCGTCGGGCCGACCGCCCGGATGGATGGAGCGGTCGCCCACCTCGAGTCGGGGCCAGACTGAGATGCTCCTCGCCGCCGTCTCGCCCAGCGGCGCCCTCACCCTGATCGAGTTGGGGGCCGTCGTCACCCTGCTCGCCCTGGCATCGCGAGCGGCGGCCCGGCTCTCGGTCAGCCCGATCCCCCTCTATCTGCTGGCGGGTATGGGCATCGGAGCCGGCTGGCTCCCCATCGCTCCCAACCAGCAGTTCGTGGAGACGGGGAGCCTGATCGGGGTGGTCCTCCTGCTGCTGGCGCTCGGACTCGAGTACTCGGCCGTGGAACTCTCCAATCGACTCCGAACAGGCTGGATCGATGGACTGGTGGACTTCGTCGGGAACGCCACCCCCGGCTTTCTCGCCGGCCTCCTCCTGGGCTGGAGCACGGTCGCATCCATCCTGCTCGGCGGCGTGACCTGGGTGTCGTCCTCGGGCGTGGTGGCAAAGACGCTTTCCGACCTCGGCCGGCTGGGCAACCGCGAGACTCCGGTGGTGCTGTCGGTTCTCGTACTGGAAGACCTGGGGATGGCGGTGTATCTCCCCGTGATGGGAACCCTGCTCGCCGGCGCAGGGTTGATCGAGGGACTGGCGGCCGTGGGTGTTGCGATCGGAGTCCTGGCGTTGGTGCTGGTGGCCGCCCTTCGGAGCGGCCATGTGGTCACCAGGGCAATGTCGGCCCGGACGACCGAAGGCCTTCTGCTGACCGTCTTCGGTTTGACGCTGCTGGTCGCCGGAATCGCCGAGTACGCACGCGTGTCCGCCGCCGTCGGCGCGTTTCTGCTCGGCACTGCCATCACCGGAGTCATCGCCCACGAGGCGCGCACCGCCATCATGCCGCTTCGCGACCTCTTCGCGGCCATCTTCTTCCTGTTCTTCGGGATGCAGATCGACATCGCCGCGCTGGCGCCGGCCGCGCTCCCGGCAGTCGCCCTGGCCGCAATCACGGTGCTGACCAAGTACGGGACGGCCTCCTGGACCGCCCGGCGGGCCGGTATCGGTCGGGCCGGCATCCGCCGGGCCGGCACCCTCCTCGCTGCTCGCGGTGAGTTCTCGATCGTCATCGCCGGGCTCGGCGCAGCCCTCGAGCCCGAGCTGGCTCCCCTGGCGGCCGGCTACGTGCTGGCAACCGTTGTGATCGGACCACTCCTCACCCGTTGGGTCGACTCGACCGACAAACCACCGGCGAGACTCGAACCCGACGTCCACGAGCTCACTCCGTCTTCGGCGGCGGCCTGAGCTGCGTACCGGGTCGGTGCACGGGACCGTCCGGTGTGTCTACGGATCGAGCCGACGTCGGAGCGACGGCTCCGGGCGTCACCGACCGGCGTCGTCCACGACTTGCAGGGCGATGGCCGCTGCCAGGGTGTTTCCCATCTGTCCGAAGGCGGACAGCACCGTCACCCCCGGAATCGGGGTGCTGGAATGAAACAGCCCGGTTTTGGGCCGGGTGATCGGCGCCGACCAATCCGCTCGCACCACCGGTCGAGACGAGCCGAAGACCTCCTCTGCGCGGTCCACGAGGTCACTCGTCGTCGTGTCCGGTTCTCTTCCCTCCCTCCGGCGGGCGATGCCGATCATCGTTCGACCATTCGGATGGGTGGCGGCGATCCACTCGTGATCCGGATCCGGATCACGAACACCGGTGATCGCGCGGTAGCCGGGATAGAGATCGAACGCACTCGAGTCGGTGATCGGAAGCGAAGGAGTGACCCCCAGGTCGGCTTCCACCCACGACAACTCGACCTGTTCCAACTGGGTCCGGTCGTCCAGACTGCTCGTCAGAGCCGTCCGGTGCCCGATGCACACGAACACCTGATCGGCCGGAATCCGGCCACGGCTGGTGTTCACCACCAGGTGGCCGCCGGCCGGCTCGACCGCGAGAGCCTTCGTGCCGCGCCGGACCTCGACCCCCTCGGCGAACTCGAGATAGTCCATGAGGACCGGGACGGTGCCGACCGGATCGATGCACGTATCGTCGCCGCACCACAGCGCGCCGACCGTCGCCAGCTTCACCTCCGGGGCCAGCTCGCCGATCCGCCGGTTGTCGATCACCTCGAGCTGGATCCGGTCACCGAACCGGTGGACGTACTCGTGGGCCACATCGGGCTGGTCCTGGTTCTCGAGCAACGTCAGGGAGCCGGTTGGCGTCACCGGGAGTTCGGGGATGCGACGCGCCAGCGAACGCCACCGATGTAGCCCGTACAGTGCGTCCCGAAGCTCCGCCCCATCGGCGCGGCCCGAGATGCGGATCATTCCCAGGCTCCGCATCGAGGTGCCCCCGGGGACGTGGTCTCGATCGCAGAGGGTCACCACCCAACCCCGAAGGGCCATGGCGAGAGCGACGTGGCAGCCGATGATTCCGCCGCCGACAACCACGCCGCGAACTGGTGCGGTGCCCATGGCAGGGGCATCGGCAGCACTTGGAACCGTGTTGAGCGATTGCTGCGCACGACACCAGATCTTGGGCGCATTTGCCCTCCATCGAGGGCCTCAACCGAGTCGGCGCAGCGGCCCGTAGGCCTCGGGATCGATGGCCACGACATCGGTCAGTCCCGTCGAACGCACCCGGGCCGAACGAGCCGTCCGGGCCAGCTGGGCGATGACGTCGGCCTCGTCCAAGCCCATCCGAAAGGAGAACGGGGGAGCCGGCCAATCCCGGGTCCGGTCGATCACGCGCACCCCGTCGACCGCCGATCCCAATGAGCTCCAGACGGTCGAATCGACCGCGGCGAGATCGGCAGCCCCGTCCCGAACCAATTGGAGGGAAGCGAGATGAGAACCGGAGTCGATCGGCTCCCACGTCCGATCGGACAGGTCGCGTTCGATCAGGTGCTGTCGGAACGCATGCCACCCCGACCACGAACCGAGCTCGTTGCGTGCGACTCGCCCACCCCCCAACTCGCCCAGACGAGTGGCTCCCACGTGCGCTCCGGCCACGATCACCGAGTGATAGACGGGCAATCGTGACCCGTGGAACACCGGAGCCGCGACGATTTGGGCGTCCAGGCCGCCGGCGATCAGCTCATTGGTCAGGAGGCCACAGACCCACGCGACATCGAACGCTCCGGCGCAGATCCGGTCGAGCCGCACCGCGTCGTCGGTCGACTCGTCGAACGCCACCTCGACTCCACGCGTCCTGAGCTCGGCCGCCATGGCAGCCATGATCCGGACCGCATTCGAACCGAGGTAGGTCTCGAACCTCAGGGTCACACCGGCGCGAGCTCGCGAATGGCCTGCCAGATCACGTCGTCGGCATAGTCCCAGTATTTGGTTCGATCGAGAACGATGGACTTCCCGCCCCGAACGCCGCCCGGGAGACGCCCGTTGTGAATGCGCACGTTCTCGTAGTGCTGCGGAGCGAGCACCGATGCCGCCTCGGCGTGTCGCTTGCTGGCTCGCCAGTACTCCCGGGCGTCGGGTTCGTCGTGGATCACCAGATTCGCCCAATTGCCGTCCGCCAGCTCCATCGAGCTGTAGGAGAGGATGCCGGGATACTCGCGAAACTCACCCACCAGCTCGGAGTTGACCTCTTCCAGGACGGTGGAATCGATGCCCTGTTTACGAGTACCGAAGAAACCCACCACACACATGTCCAGGTCGGGAGCGGTGATCCGGTGTGCGTCACACACGACGATGCGCCGGACGAGGCCGTGAACGGTCCACTCGAGGCTGCGATGTTCTCCGGCCGCCACCATGTCGTAAGGAACGGATGCGGTGAAGGCCCGAAGGTCCTCGAGCAGGTAGGCCAGCAAGGACGTGTCCCGCTCGTACAGCGACGGCGAACAGAACGCCCGCCCCTCCACCTTCTCGGCCGGACTCAACGCCACGACGGACACCATCACCTCCACAGGTCGTGCACCACCTTGTCAACGGCGACAGTGTACGCCACACCGCCGGGTGCGGACAGTGCCGGCGCCGCCCCGGCCGGGTGTGATCTCCATCCGGCCGAGTGCCAGGATGGAGGGATGCACACGCCCAGGGTCGTCATCGTCGGGGGCGGGTTCGCCGGGTTGAACGTCGCCAAGGCATTGGAAGACGCCCCGATCGAGATCACCGTCATCGACCGGCGCAACTTCCATCTCTTCCAACCGCTGCTCTATCAGGTGGCGACCGCCGCGCTCAACCCAAGCGACATCGCCTTCCCGATTCGGTCGGTGTTCCGCGGTCAACCCAACGTTTCCGCAGTCCTCCTCGCCGAGGTCACGACGGTCGATCGTGAGGCTTGCGAGGTTCGTCTCGACGATGCGCCTCCCGTCCCGTATGACTACCTCGTGGTTGCCACCGGGGCGACCCACTCCTACTTCGGGAACGACCAGTGGGCTGAGGTCGCTCCCGGCCTGAAGACGATCGAGGACGCTCTCGAAATCCGCCGGCGGGTGCTCGGCGCTTTCGAAGAGGCAGAACGCCACCCGGATCGAGCCGACGAGCTCCTGACATTCGTGGTCATCGGCGCCGGGCCGACCGGAGTCGAACTGGCGGGGGCACTCATCGAGATCGCGCTGCACGTCCTGGCCGACGAGTTCGACCACATCGACACCCGCGCCGCCCGAGTCGTGTTGGTCGAAGGCGCCGACTACGTCCTTCCCGTCTACCCCACAGAGTTGTCCGACTCGGCTCGGAGACAACTCGAGGACCTCGGCGTGGAGGTGAGAGTGGGGTCGCTGGTGACGTCAATCGACGACCGCGGTGTCGACCTCGACGACGGTACCCGAATCCCCAGCGCCACCGTGCTGTGGGCAGCCGGTGTCCAGGCCTCGCCGCTGGGTGACACCCTGGGAGTCGAAACCGATCGAGCCGGACGGGTGTTGGTCGCTGACGACCTCTCGCTTCCCGGCGATCCCCATGTCTTCGTGGCCGGAGACCTGGCTGCACTCGACGGTGTCCCCGGCGTGGCCCCGGCCGCGATCCAGCAGGGGAAACACGTCGCCGCTCAGATCGCAGCCGACCTCGAGGGTCGGCATCGCTCGGCGTTCCGGTACATGGACAAGGGCTCGCTGGCGACCATCGGTCGGGCGCGGGCGGTGGCCGACATCGGCCCAATGCATTTCGGCGGATACCTCGCCTGGGCGGCGTGGATGGGAATCCACATCTTCTTCCTGATCGGCTTTCGCAACCGCGTTGCCGTCTTCCTCTCGTGGGCGTGGAGTTATCTGACCTTTCGACGAGGCATGCGCATCATCACCGCTCGCTCGCGAACGGCGCGGAGCCTCGAACGCCGGTAGCCTTTCCGGGGACGGCGACCAAGGACGGGACCGTGTATCAGATCCTCGGATTTGGCGGATATGTGCCGGAGCGGGTGATGACCAACGACGACTGGGCCGAGATCGTCGACACGTCGGACGACTGGATCCGGGAACGGACCGGCATCGAACGGCGCCGGGTCGCCGCACCCGACCAGGCGACGGTGGACCTCGCCGCCGAGGCCGCCATCGTGGCCATGAAGGACGCCGGCTTGGGCCCCGACGACATCGACGAGATCATCGTCGCCACCGACACCCAGCAAGCTCGTACGCCCGACACGGCCTCCTACCTCCAGCACCGGCTGGGCGCCGGACCGATCCCGGCTTTCGACCTCGGCGGCAGCGGCTGCGCCGGATTCGTCCAGGCGCTGGACGTGGCGAGGGCCCGGATCACGTTGGATCCGAAGCGCGTCCTGGTGGTCGGAGTGGAGGTGCTGCTGCGGGTGTTGTCGTGGCGCGACCGGAACACCTGCGTCCTGTTCGGTGACGGGGCGGGGGCGGTGGTGGTCGGGCCCGGCGAAGGGAACCCCCAGATCCTCGATGTCATCGCCGGGACGGACGGATCGAAGACCGGCATCTTGGTGTCCACGGCCGGAGGCACCTCCGACCCGTTCACCCGGGAGCAGTTGGAGGCGGGCTTGCACGACAAGCTGGTCATGGAGGGAAGGGCGGTCTTCCGTGAAGCGGTTCACCACATGACGGACTCGGTCAACGAACTGCTGGACCGACTCGGGAAGCAAATCGACGACGTATCGCTGCTCGTCCCTCACCAGGCGAACAAACGCATCATCGATGCGGTCGGCCAGCGGCTGGGTATCGATGCCGACCGGGTCATGATCAACGTCAACGAGTACGGCAACACCGGCTCGGCCTCGGTGCCCCTGGCCCTGTGGGAGGCCCGCAACGCAGGTCGGATCTCGCCCGGTGACCTGGTGATCCTCACCGCCTTCGGCGCCGGATTCCACTGGGCCAGCGCCGCCGTCCAGTTCTGAGCAACCGCCTTCCCCGCTACTCCGGAAGCTGACTGGTCGCCCCACCTCGCGCATTCTCGCGACCTAGAACCGCCGTTTTGGCCCCGGTTCAGGTGATAAAAAGCCGTTCTCGGGGGGTTACTCGGGGTCGAGGGCGGAGACGGTGTAGGTGGTGGCGGCGTCCCAAAGGAGAAAGTCGGGGACGCCGGCGTCGATCGCGGCTTGGATCTGGGCGCGCACTTCCGACTCGCCGTAGTCCACTCCGAGTGAGAAGTCTTGGAGCCAGGCCACCAGACCGGCACCGGTGCCCTGGGTCTGCTCACCGAAGTCCACCAGCGACCGGTAGATGATGTCGTACGGCTGGGCGTTGGGGTTGGAGACCCCGTACTCGCCCGGTCCCCAATGGGAGGGATACAGCATCGGTGCGATGTAGTCGACGTGCTCGGACATCCGAGGGATGTCCTGGGCGATCTCGTCGGGGCGGGTGGCCGCCACCCCGAAGACAGCGGCGGAGAGCCGCGCTCCCGCCGCGTTGACTCGCTCACGACTCTCGGCGAGGAAGTCGACGATGGCGTCCTCGGGCGAACGGTCCTGTTGGGGGAACACCATCAGGTCGATGTTCTCGTCCGGCCGGCGGACGTAGTCGAACATGATGTCGTCCACCCCCGCCCGCGCCGCCTCCTCGGCGACGGCGATGTTGTACTCACGCACTTCGGCCGAGTATGGATTGGCGAATCCGCCGTACTTCCCGAGTGCCCCGCCGTCGGTGTCCTGGACGACCATGTCCATCCGACCGTTGGCGACGGCCCAATCGGCCAGCCGCGGGTCGCGGAAGTTGACGATGCGGCCGACCACGCGGACTCCCAGCCCGTGCAACTCCTCGACCGCCTCCTCGAGGTCGTACAGCTCGGTGATCGCCCCGATCTCGGAAGCGAACGGCACCTCGGTGGCGTACCAGATGTCCCCGCTCTCGTCCTTGAGGTCCAGTTGCACCGTGTTGATGCGCCCCTCGGCGATCATCGCGAGCAGCGGGTCCTTCAACTCTGGCGTCACCCAGGTGTAGCCGGTGGCGTGGACGCCCCTGATGGGCGGCCCGCCGGGAGCACCGGCCAACGCCAAGACCACATCGACTGCGACGGAGGTCTCGTTGCCGGCGGCGTCCACCGCCCGCACTTCCACGGCGGCCGACGGTGGCCGGGTGTACTCGATTTCGATGACGCCGTCGTCGTTCGGGTCGACGGGGTTTCCATCGACCACGTACGACGCCTCGGCATCGTCCACGGCGACTCGGACGGTGATCGGGTCGAGCGGTGGCACCGGTTCGGAGGGCTCCAACACCTCGAGTCCGGGAGCGGTGGCATCGATCGAGAATCCCACCGATGCGGATCGGCCGGAGAGGGGAAGCGTTCCGCGCTGCTCGATGGTCAACGTGTGCTCACCCTCTTCGAGCCCGGACAGGTCGACGACGGCCGCCGTTCCGTCGCCGATCTCGACATCGAGCGGAGTGCCGTCGACCGCGGCGGAGACCTTCTCCGGCTCCACGGGAGCATCGAAGGAGACCCGGGCCCGGAGATCGCCGAGGTCTGCTGCCGAGACGAGCTGTCCCTCGGTCACGCCTTCGATCTCCAGCACATCCGAACCACCGGAGCAGTAGGCGACTGCCAGGAGGCATGCGAGGGGGATCGCCGTGAATACGACCTTGCCGCGCCTCGTGACTCGATAGGTGGGACGGTTGCTCTTCCGACCGCCGGCGAGCACGCGGTGATCGGTGGGTGCGCTCACCGCGGCGACCAGGGACGACGTGCGGGCAGAACTGGCATGAGAGTGGTCCAAACCGTACCCGACCGGGGGCCGGAGAGACGGGCACCTTCCTCTGCGATTCGTCGGTCATAGGCGCATCCGGCGAGCTTCGGTAGCCTCCGCGATCGCATGCTCTTCCCCACCATCCAGTTTGCGGTCTTCTTTGTGATCGTGTTGACCGCCAACTGGTTGCTCCTGCCACATCGCCGGCTGTGGAAGCTGTTCATGCTGTCGGCCAGCTACGTGTTCTACGGAGCCTGGGACTGGAGGTTTCTCGGACTCCTCGCCGGCTCGACCGTCGTCAACCAATGGGCGTCCGAGCGCATCGCCGCCGCCTCCGACGATCGCATTCGCAAGCGGACGCTGGCTGCGACCATCGCCGCCAACCTGGGTGTGCTCGGCTGGTTCAAGTACTACGGCTTCTTCGCCAGCTCCCTGATCAACCTCTTCAGCTCGATCGGCGTGGACCTCCCGCTGCCACTGCTGCGGATCACGCTTCCGGTGGGGATCTCCTTCTTCACGTTCCAGGCGATGTCCCATGTCATCGACGTCTACCGACGGGAGACGGAGCCGGTGGCTCCGCTCGACTTCGCGGTCTACCTGGCGTTCTTCCCCCAACTCGTCGCCGGACCGATCGTTCGGAGTTCCGAGTTCCTGCCCCAGGTGCGAACTCCGAAGGACCCCCGCCGCGTGCAGGCGGCTCCGGCGCTCGGACTCATCACCGGCGGGTTGTTCAAGAAGGTGGTCGTCGCCAACACGCTGGCCGGCGCCATCGTCGATCCCGTGTTCGCGGCACCGCAGAACTTCACTGCGTTGGAGGTGCTGATGGCGATCTACGGCTACGCGGTGCAGATCTACGCCGACTTCTCCGGATACACCGACATCGCCATCGGGGTGGCGTTGCTCATGGGTTTCCGGTTTCCCCAAAACTTCAACGCTCCATACGCCGCAGTGTCACTCCAAGACTTCTGGAGGCGGTGGCACATGACGCTCTCCCGCTGGTTGCGCGACTATCTCTACATCCCGCTCGGTGGCAACCGAAACGGACGCTCGGCCACCTATCGAAACCTGATGCTGACCATGGTCCTCGGCGGGTTGTGGCATGGAGCGGCATGGACGTTTGTGATCTGGGGCACGCTTCACGGTGGCGGTCTGGCACTCGAACGGTGGCGGACCGAGCGGGGCAACGAGCCGGCGCTCGACACCGCTGCCCAGCGAGCCGCCCGGCGGATCATCACCTTCCACCTGGTGTGCCTCGGGTGGGTGTTCTTCCGTGCCGAGTCGTTCGGGACCGCCATGACCGTGCTCGGCCGGCTCACGGACTTCGGCCCGGCGCCGGCCGTCACGCCCCTCGTGGTCGGGCTGATCGCCGGCGGTATCGCCGTCCAGTACGTGCCCCAGGCGATGCGCCGGCCGGCTCGCGTGGCGTTCTCGCGCCTCCGGCCCGTGGCGATGGGGGCCACGCTGGCGATCTTCCTCCTCGTCCTCGACGGCCTCGGGCCGCAAGGCGTTGCACCGTTCATCTACTTCCAGTTCTGACACATGACACGTCCTGCCCCACCGACCAAGCAACCAGCCGCCGAATCGGCGCCGGATCGGCATCGCCCGATGGCCGCGGGACGGGTGATCGGAGCGGTGTTGCTCGCACTGCTCGGCGGCCTGCTCTTCAACGCCGGCGACATCCTCTCCACCGCTCGGCGCCAGCCGGCCGGCTGGTTGCGCACGGCGGCGGTGGCGTTCATGGAACCGGTCGCGAGTTTCAGCCACGCGACGCGATTGGATCGGCCTCGTCTGGCCATCGATGCCGCCCTCGGCCGCCCACCCAGCAGCCCGTTCGCCGCTCCGGAACCGACCAGCACCACCACGACGACCATGGCCACCACCACCTCGACCACGGTGCCGGAGCGGCGCCGACCGGTGTCGTCGGCCGATCCGCTCCGGCTGTTCATCGGAGGGGACTCGATGGTCGGGCAGTTCGGTCCCATGCTGGCCAATCGAGCCGAGGCATCCGGGTTGGCCACGACGACCGAGGTGATCTACGAGTTCGAGTCGGGCATCACCCGTCCGGACTTCGTCGACTGGCCCATGCGAATGGAAGAGGTGACCGCCGCCCAGGATCCCGATGTCGTCGTCCTGTTGTTCGGCGGAAACGACGCCCAGTCCATACGGATCGGTGGTCGGTGGGAAGACTTCGGCACCGAGGCCTGGATCGCGGAGTACCAGAAGCGGGTCGGCGGTCTCATGCGCCAGATCGCATCGGAGGGCCGCGACCTCTATTGGGTCGGCATGCCCATCGTCAGCTCCGAGGACTTTCGCGCTCGGGTCGAGATCCTGAACGAGGTGTTCCGAACCGAAGCCGCCTCGATCGAAGGTGTGACCTACTTCGATTCGTGGCCGTTGTTCCAGGGTCCCGACGGTGGGTACGCCGAGTATCTCCCCGATGCGGATGGAGATGTCGTCGACATGCGGCTCAACGACGGCGTCCACCTGACGACCGACGGGGGGATCCGACTGGCCTCGGCTGTGTGGGACACCATCGCCACCAATTGGGAGATCGCCGAGGGTTGAGACCGGAGCGATGGACTTCTCGGTCCCCCGGAATATGGTGTTTTCCACCCGATCGGTGCCTGAGATCGGGTGGAATCTCTCCGGCCGGCAGGAATCGCGACTCGATGTTCTTCTCACAACACCTATCCCGTGCGAGGCGCGTCGCCAGTGATCGGCGACGGATCCTGCACATAATCGACAGCCTCTCCATCGGCGGTGCCGAGAAGCTCCTCGTGGACCTGGCCGCGCGATCCATCGCATCCGGGGCCGACGTTGCAGTCGCCTATTTCACCGAGGGCCCACTTCGCCAGGACCTGGAGCGTCTCGGAGTCTCACCGGTTCGACTGTCGAAACACAAACTCCGAGACCCGCGAGCTGCCTGGCGGCTGTGGCGTTTGATCCGTGCCTTCCAGCCGATGGTGGTCCACACCCACCTCGCCAAGTCCGACGCCCTCGGCCACCTGGTGGCACGAGCCGACCGGGTTCCCGTGCGCATCTCCACGGTGCACAACGTCGACCAATGGCGACGCTCGCCCGTGTGGTCGCGAGTCATGCGAGCTGCCACCGCCGGCGCCCATCGCTTCGTGGCGGTCAGCAAAGAGGTGGAGCGGTTCACTCGCACCTGGGGGGGCTGTGATCCCGACCGGCTGGTCACGATTCCCAATGGAATCGATGTCAACCGATTCGGGCCGGTCGAGCCGAAGTCGGATTCGACGGCACCGCTGATCGTGGGAGCGGTCGGTCGGCTGGTACCCGAGAAGGGGCACTCGACGCTGATCGAAGCCGCAGCCCGGATGCGAGACACCCACCCCCACCTCCGGGTCGTCATCTACGGCACCGGACCGCTCGAGCCGCGGCTCAGAGACGAGATTCGCGAACGCGGACTGTCGGGCGTCGTGACGCTCGCAGGCACGACCGATGACATGCCGGCTGCCATGCGCGGATTCGACGTGCTGGCGTTTCCATCCGAGTGGGAGGGGCTGCCGGTGGCGCTGCTCGAGGGCATGGCGAGCGGACTGGCGGTCGTCGCCACACCGGTGGGAGGAATCCCCGACGTGATCGACCACCAGGTCGACGGTCTCCTGGCCGAAGGTGACGTTGCCAGTTTCGTGAAGGCGCTCGAACGCCTCGCCGACGATCAGGCGCTGCGAGACGAACTGGGAAGGGCGGCGAGGAAGAAGGTGGAGCAGGACTACACCCTGGCAACCAATGCCGCCCGTCTGGACCGTCTCTACGACGAGGTGGCCGGGGCGGGGCGAGCCGCAATCAAGGTCCTCTCGGTGACCAAGTCCACCGGAGGTTTGGCCTTCTACAACACCCGACTCGTCGCCCGACTGGCGTCACGTGGCCTGGACGTCGAGGTCGCCTGCCTATCGGAGAACGGGCCCGCCTATGCGGCAGAACTCACCGAGATGGGGATTCCGGCCGTGGCGATGCCGATGTCGCGGTATCGAATCGACCCGCGGGGAGACGCCCGACTCGCCCGGCGCCTCCATCGCCATGTGGTGGCCAACGGGTACGACGTGTTGATCGGGCATGGCTCCAAGTCTGGCTTCCTGGTTCGGCTCGTCGGGAAGACCACCGGTACGCCCGCGGTCTATGGACTGGCCTCCCTGTCGTTCGTCGAGCGAACCCAAGGCCGGAAGGCGGCGGTGTATCGGGTCTTGGAGCGTATCGGTCATCGACTCGGTGGCGAGATCGTCACGGTCGCCCGATCGACTCGTCGCGACGTCATCGATCATGGCATCGCTCCACCCGACCGCGTGACCGCCATTCATACCGGCGTCGATCTCGCCCAGCTGTCGGGAGCAGACCGGGACGCCTCACGGCAGCGGCTGGGCGTATCCGAGGAGGACGTCCTGGTGGGGTGGGCGGCGCGATTCGTCACCCAGAAAGCACCCGAGGTCTTCGTCGAAGCGGCCGCCAAGTTGGGACATCTCGAGAATGTCGTGTTCGTGATGGCCGGCGATGGTCCACAGCGTGACCTCGTCGACGCCGGCGTCCGGGCTTCGGGTCTCGGCGAACGGTTCCGGGTCCTGCCATGGCAGGAGGACGTGTTCGGCTTCTACGCAGCACTGGACGTGTCCGTCCTCAGCTCCCGCTGGGAGGGACTTCCGCAATCGCTGCTCGAGGCGATGGCGGTCGGGGTGGCTTCGATCGCGACCGCTGTCGACGGAAACGTCGAGGCCATCGAAGATGAGGTGTCGGGTCTCCTCGTCCCGGCCGACGATCCCGCCGCCCTCGCCGCGGCGATCGAACGGGTGGCCGTCGACCCCCGCCTCCGTGCCAAACTCGCCCGGGGCGCTCGCCAGCGAGTGGAGACCGCGTTCAGCATGGAATCGATGGTCGACGGCTGGGTGGACCTCCTCGAACGGCTGGCACGGCGATGACCGCCAGGATCTGTGAAGCGCCGCAATGGAGAGCGACCAAACCTGTGAAGCGCCAAATCTGTGAAGCCCAAACCTGTGAAGCCCAAATCTCTGAAGCCCAAATCTCTGAAGCCCAGGGGCGATGGAGCCGATCTTGAACGCAGCACCGCAACCGCTGGGCCGACCCACGCCCGCACGGTCCGTCGAAGAACATGACGCGATCGTCGGCGAAGGACGTGCCCCCACCGAAATGAGACCGTCGTGACCACACCAGAGTCGAAACCGGACCACCTGGAGGCGGTCTTGGTCGAGTCGGAGGCGAGCGCCCGCTCGACTCCGAACCCGGCCGCGTTCCTGATCGACGGGTGGCGGGTGGTGGTGGTCACCGCCATCGTCGGGGGGCTCGTGGCCCTCGTCGGATCGATCCTCAGCCCTCGGGTGTATCAGGCATCGGCCGACTACACCGTCTCTCCCGCGTCCACGGTGGCCGATCCGAACGACGTCCTCAACGCCATCGACACATTGGACAGCCGGAACCGCGCCTTCCTGGAGACCGCGGCCGACATCTTCGAAAGCCAGCCCATCGTCGAGGAGGGCATTGCCGAACTCGGCCTGGAGCCGGGGATCGCCGAACAGCTCGAAGTCGAGGCCGGAGTCCTGCCCAGTGCCATCATCGTCCGCCTCAGCGTGTCCGGGCCGGACGCCGAGACGGTCACGAACCTGGCGGTCAAGATCGGAAACCAGGCCACCGAAAAGGTGGAGTCCTTGTACCCGTTGTACTCGTTCGAGTTGCTCGAACCTCCGCCGCTGCCGACGGGACCGGCGAGTCCGGTGCCCGCTCGAGATGCAACGGTCGGTTTGGTGCTCGGTCTGCTCGCAGGAGTCGGCATTGCCTACCTCCTCCATCAGCGAGGCTGACCGCACCGGCGCCGGACAGGCGGCCGAGCCGCCGAGGGCCGCAACGCTCGTCGGGGTCATGTTCCGGCACCGTCTCGTCCTCATGGCGCTGCCGGTTCTCGGAATGCTCGCCGGCTTCACTGCGGCCGCCATCGAGCGTCCGACTTTCGAGGCCGTCTCGTTCCTGCAGGTGGCTCCGGGCGAATCCGACGACGATGCAATGATCTTGGCGCTCCGGATCCTCGACAGCGGAAATCGACTGGTCCTCAATTCGGTGGCGGAACTGGCCGAGAGCTCTTCGGTCCGACGCGAGGCGGCATTGGGCATCGACGCCGCCACTTCCGAGTTCGAGACGTTCGGGGTGATCGACGAGGACGCGAACCTCGTGTGGGTGAGCGTCGTCGGTCCCTCTGCAGAGGTGGCCTCACAGCTCGCCAATGCCACCGCCCGCTTGGTGGTGAACGGGGCCGCCGATCTCCTGCCCGCATATCGGGTGGTTACGCTCGAGCCCGCCCCGATCCCCGACGCCCCGATCCTTCCCCAACCCTGGTTGTGGAGCCTCGCCGGTGCGGTGATCGGTTCGGTCGCCGCCCTGGCGCTCATCAACCTCCGGCTTCTGGCCAGGCGATCGCCATGACCGTGGTACGAGGGCTCGGAAGGCCGATGGAGGTGCCCTGGGCGTGGACCACGGCCGCCGGAGTCGCGGCCGGACTGGCCGCCATCATCGGCTGGCCCGCCGTGGTCGCGTTGGTTGCCATCGCCGGCGCTGGGGTCGTCTGGAGACGCATCGGAGTAGAACGGCTCACGGAATGGATCCCGGCGATACTCGGCTTTCTCGTCGTCACCGACGCCCCCTCCGTGGCGACCAACACCCACGGGATTCCGCCGGTGATGAAGATCGTCATGCCGATCTTGGCGGTGTGGGGAGTGGCACGCTCCCGCTCGGATGCCGGCAGTGCTCGGGATCTTCCTCGGTCGCTGTTCCTGATCGCGCTGTTCCCGGCGGCGGCTGCGATATCGGTCTTCGGTGCCGTGAACGCCGACCTGGCCGGAGAGAACGTCCTGTCCACCCTGGGAAGCGCCGTGCTGGCCGCCGTCCTCGTGCTGTGGGTTCGGTCTGCGGAGGGTTTCCGGGTGCTGTGCTACGGAGTGGCGGCCGGTTCCATCTTCCTGGGGGTCGTCAACGCCATGCAGGGAGTTCTCGGCACGTACGACAACACCTTCTTCGGCTTTGCGGTGACGAACATCGAAGAAGCAGGGTTGGAAGGCGTTCGTGTCGGAGGCTCCTTCGGCGACGGCAACTATCTCTCCCAGATGGTTCTGATGGGTCTGCCGATCGCCGGATGGGTGGTCGTCCACGCCCGACGTCTCGCTGTCCGGCTGGCGGCGGCCGTGGGCGTGGCGGCGATGGTGGCGGCCGTGGCGTTGAGCCTCTCGCGCGGTGGGCTCCTGGCACTCGGCGCGGTCATCGTCTCCGCCAGTCTGTTCTCGCGGTGGCGGGGCCGATGGCTGACGTTGGCGGTGGTGGCGGCGATACTCGGGGCGCTGTTCGCCCCTCCGGTCGTGGTGGACCGCGCGACGACCATCGCCTCGGCGCTCACCTTTCGTGGTCAGGATTTGGTGATCGAGGATCCTTCGGCGCGCGGCCGGATCAACGAGATGGCGTCTGCCGTGCTCATGTGGCGCGACTCACCGGTGACCGGCGTCGGTGCCGGCAACTACGAAGCGCTCTATCTGGACTACTCGTCGTACCTCGGGCTCGATCCCCGCCGTACCGGGCGCAGCGCCCACTCGCTCTACCTCGAGACACTGGCGGAGACGGGTGTGGTGGGCCTGAGCGCGCTGTTCCTGACCCTCGGAGGAGCGATCGCGACCCTGTGGGCAGCACGCCGGCGGCTCCGCCACGATGACACCCGACTCCGGGATCTGGTCACCGCCGTCCAGCTCGGATTTCTCGCCTACCTCGTTGCCGCGGTCTTCCTCCATGACGCATATGAGGACCCGTACTGGCTGCTGATCGGATTGGGCCTCTCTGCCTCGGTCTTGGCACCACGCCAGGCCGTGCAGCACCGACGACCTCTCCGCGTGCTCCACGTGTTGGCCAACTCCGATTCTCGCGAAGATTCTGATCGGCTCCGTGCCCTGCTCGAGACCACGTCGGGGGACCCGCCGACGGTGCAGCATCGTTTTCTCTCGGTCGGCGACACCGACGTCACGCAACTCGGTGGCCGTTCGGTCGCCGCCGTGAACGGTTCGCGGTGGGGGAGGTTGCGCGAGCTGATCCGGCAGGTCCGAGCGTTCGGCGCCGATGTGATCCACCTCCACCGTGACCGGGCCTCCGGGATCGTCGGCATCGTGGGCGTGGCACTCGGCATCCCGGTGGTGCTCACCACAGACGACGGAGAGGCGACCAGGCGACGAGCTCTCGGCGACGTGATGAACTGGCTCACCGTGGAGCGCATTCTCCGTACCGAGTACGGAGATCGAAACGCCGGCCACGTCGGCCGGGTGCCAACCGAGTTCCTCCCGAACGTCGTCGAGGACCAGGTCATCACGGCACGCCCGGTGCGCGACCTCCAACGCAGACTGCCGGCGAGCTCGAGCCCCATCCTGATCACGTCGACGCCCGACGATCCAGAGGCGGCCGAGACCGTCATGACAGCATTCGACATCGTGGCGAGGCGCTACCCGAACGCCACCCTGCTGGTGACCCGACGGGACCGACCTTCCGAGACGGCTCTCCCCAAGGGGTCGCGCAACCGGGTGGTGATCCTGGACGACGACGTCGAGCTGGCCACCGCGCTGGCGGTTTCACACCTCGTCGTCGAGGCGTCGACAGAGTGGAGCGATCTCCGATTGATCCGGCAGGGGCTTGCCGCCGGCCTCTGTGTCATCGCCACCGACGTCGGCGACTCCAACCACTTCGTCGACGAGGAGTTCGGCATCCTCATCGACCCCCTCGACGCCGGGGTGCTGGCTCGTGCCATCGCGTTCGCCTTCTCCAACCCAGGAGGGCTGATGCGACGCGGACAGCTCGCCAAGCATCGCACGATGGAGCAGTACGGACCGGAGGCGTGGGCGCGACGCGTTCGAGCGATCTACGAAGACGTCGATGACGGCCGGACGAGTGCCGCCACCGAACGGGCTCACCTGCTCGCGAGGTTTCGGTAGAGCTGTTCGTGGCGGTCGATCATCCGCTCGGCCGAGTAGGACTCCACCACCGTCGCCCGGGCAGCCCCCGCCAACACATCCCGCTGCTTCAACGCCCGACCGATCCCCTCGGCCAAACCAACCGCGTCATCGACCGGCACCATCACCCCGTTCACACCATCACGAACCACCGAACCGATCCCGCCCACGTCGGTGGCGACCACCGCCAAACCCGACGCCATCGCCTCCAACAAACTCAACGGGAGCCCCTCACCCCGCGACGGCAACACCCAGCCATGACACGCCGAGAGCACCGCCGGCATGTCATCTCTCGGACCGATGAACGTGACCCGACCAGCCAGCCGGCCCGCCGCCTCCGCCCGCACCCGATCCGCCAGCTCACCCGCACCCGCCACCACCAGATTCACATCATCATCCAACAACGGCACCGCATCCAACAACGTGTCCACACCCTTGATCGGCACCAACCGACCCGCAAACAACACATTGCGTCCCTCGGTCGGAATCCCCAGACGGCCCGCCACCGCCACCCGCGCGGCCTCATCCACCGGAGCGAACCGAACCGTGTCGATCCCATTCGGAATATCCACCAACCGACCCGGCTCGAAACCCACCCCCAACAACTCCCCCCGAATCTCATCACTGATCACCACCAACGCATCCGCCAGCCGGACGAAGGCCTCGGTCTGTCGATGGCCCGCGATCTTGCGCGCCAGACGTTGGATGTCGCCCTCCGGGCCGCCGCGATGAGGTGTGATCACCAGCTTCGGTCCACCCAAGGGGCGGAGCACGGCTCCGATGATCGAGGGAGCGAACATCTGGTGGGCGTGAACGACATCGACCCGGCGTCGGACGCGGCCCGCCCTGCCCAGCGTCCCGGCGATGAACGTGACGTCCTTGCGATCGCGGCTCGCCTCGATTCCGGTCCGTACGACCTCGACACCGTCCAACAGCTCGCGACGCGGCAGGTCCGAGGACGGGTAGCTGGTCGCCACCGTCACGTCATGGCCGCGCCGGGCCAAGCCGACCGCCACCGTTTCGACCAGCCGTTCCGCCCCACCGATGTGCGGTCGGAACAACGGGGTGATCATCCAGATGTTCAGCGGATGCGCGGTCATGAGAAGGAACCGGCGCCGACGAGTCTCCGGTAGAGCTGTTCGTGGCGGTCGATCATCCGCTCGGCCGAGTAGGACTCCACCACCGTCGCCCGGGCAGCCCCCGCCAACACATCCCGCTGCTTCAACGCCCGACCGATCCCCTCGGCCAAACCAACCGCGTCATCGACCGGCACCATCACCCCGTTCACACCATCACGAACCACCGAACCGATCCCGCCCACGTCGGTGGCGACCACCGCCAAACCCGACGCCATCGCCTCCAACAAACTCAACGGGAGCCCCTCACCCCGCGACGGCAACACCCAGCCATGACACGCCGAGAGCACCGCCGGCATGTCATCTCTCGGACCGATGAACGTGACCCGACCAGCCAGCCGGCCCGCCGCCTCCGCCCGCACCCGATCCGCCAGCTCACCCGCACCCGCCACCACCAGATTCACATCATCATCCAACAACGGCACCGCATCCAACAACGTGTCCACACCCTTGATCGGCACCAACCGACCCGCAAACAACACATTGCGTCCCTCGGTCGGAATCCCCAGACGGCCCGCCACCGCCACCCGCGCGGCCTCATCCACCGGAGCGAACCGAACCGTGTCGATCCCATTCGGAATATCCACCAACCGACCCGGCTCGAAACCCACCCCCAACAACTCCCCCCGAATCTCATCACTGATCACCACCAACGCATCCGCCGTGCGCCGGTATGCAGCCACGCGGGCGGTCGTCGTTCGTTTGCGAGCCAGGCGCCCGATGTCGCCCTCCGGGCCGCCGCCATGGGGAGTGAGCACCAATCGGGACCTGGGCATGAGCGTGGTGTGGATGGCCCCGATCAGGGACGGGGTGTACAGCTGGTGACCGTGAACCAGGTCCACGCGGGGTCGGGCTCCCAGCGACCGGCGGAGGGCGCCGACCAGAAAACCCGCCGCGCGGAGGGTCTTGCCCTCCGGCGGCTCGATCCGAACGACTCGATAGCCGTCGATCCACTCATCTGCCGGTAGGTCGACTCCCGGATGGACGGTGGCGACCGTCACGTGATGGCCCCGGGACGCCAGCCCGCTCGCCAGTGTTTCGATCATGCGTTCGGCCCCACCGATCAGCGGGCGAAAGCCGGTCGTCGTCATCCAGATGTTGAGCATTCGTGAACGTCCGTGTCACTCGGAGGGGAACTCGACGTGCCGGCCTAGCCAGACACCCTGTCGCCGGTACACTCAACCACGCAGGAGTGGCGTTCTCAACGGACTCGATTGGTCCTTGCTTCACGTCGTGAGCGGTCTTGCCCATCGCTGCGGCCGGAAGCCTCGCCGCGATGGCCTCTACTCCGGGAGCCTCAAGGCGTGACGCCCGACACCGAACCGACTGACATACCAAACGTGGGAAGCGCCGAGACGACGGTCGTCAACACCGGATGGTCGTACGCCTCGTTCCTCGCTTCCAAGCTCGGTACGTTCGTCGCCGGGGTCATTCTCGCCCGTCTGCTGACCCCGGCGCAGTTCGGAATCGTTGCTTTCGGCTTGATCGCCATCCAGTACCTGGACGTCCTCGGCCGGTTTGGGCTCGATGCCGCATTGATCTCGCGGAGATCCCAGCTCCAGGAAGCCGCCAACGCCGTCTTCGTCGTCGGCGGGGCGGCAGGGATCCTCCTGTACGCCATCAGCTACGCCGGGGCACCGGCGGTGGCTACCTTCTTCGACGAGCCTCGGCTCGTCGACATCTTCCGAGTGCTGGCGCTGGTCCTGATCCTCGAGACGCTGGCGGTGGTCCCGACGGCCCTCATCCGCCGGCGCCTCCAGTTCCGGCTGAAGATGGTCCCCGACATCGGCAAGAGCCTCGTCAAGGGCGGCGTCTCCATCGGTATGGCCCTGGCCGGTTTCGGTGTCTGGTCGCTGGTCTGGGGTCAGCTCGCCGGATCGGCCACCTCGTTGATCCTGATGTGGGTCATCGCCAAGTGGCGGCCAACCCGGGCGTTCGACCGAACGGTGACCCGGGAGGTCCTCCGATTCGGCATCCACCTCGTCTCGGTCGAGACCCTGGGCGCCTTCATGATGAATGGGGACTACCTGTTCGTCGGGCGACTCCTGGGTGACGCCGCCCTCGGCCTCTATCAGTGGGCCTACAAGCTGCCGGACTTGCTCGTCAACAACATCAACTATGTCGTGGGCCAGGTAGCGCATCCGGTGCTCTCCCGCATCCAAGACGATGCCGACCACGTCCGGACGTACTACCGGTCGTACACGAAGTACATCGCGTTGGTCACCTTCCCGATCGGGAGCGGATTGGCCCTCATCGCCGAGCCGTTTGTCGAGGTGGTCCTCGGACCGGCCTGGTCGGGCGCCATCGCCCCGATGCGGTGGGTGGCCATCGCCCTGGCGATCGACTCGGTGGCCTTCATCCCCGGCGTGCTGTACAAGGCGATCAACCGTCCGGACATCCTCACTCGGGTCTCCTTCATTCGGCTGCCATTCCTGATCGCCGGGCTCTGGTACGCCACCCGATTTGGTATCACCGCGGTGGCCATCATGCACGCCGTTCTCAGCCTCATCGACGTGGCGGTCAACAGCATCGTCGTCAACCGTGTGATCGGCTTTCCTTCGAACGGACAGATCCAGGCGATGACGCCTCCGATCCTGGGAGCGGCCGCGATGGTCGGGGCGGTCCTCGGTCTCTACACCGTGGTCCCGCCGGACTCCATCGGGGCGCTGATAACCGCACCGGTCGTCGGAGCGGCCATCTACCTCGGGGTGATCCGGGTTCTGGCACCCGAGACGCTGCAGAACGTTTGGCAGCTCGTCCGGAACCGCTTCCTCAGGCAGCCGGCCGCTTCCGGCGTCGAGTGACACCTCGATAGATGTTCCCCAGCTTGGGTCGCACGTCGGAGAACGGGAACACGAGGAGGGAAACCAGCGCGACCCGCGCCGACTCCAGCGCGCGACCCTCCTCCGCCGCCGTGTGCGAGAGCTGCAGGCGGTGCCAGCTGCGGATCCGGGCCCTCGTCACCGGCCATGACCACCACGGCAACAGCCGCCGCATGCCCGCCACCGCCACCTTCTCATTGGCACGGAGCGCGTCACGGATCCGGTCGTGTGACAGGTTGGACGCATGCCATCGATACCTGATGAGCGGAGCTTCGACGAATCGGATGGGTTCCGACCCGATGATCAGCAACCACAGATGCCAGTCGTCCGCCCATGGATGGGCGGGGTCCATGCCTCCGTTTCGCAGGAACGAAGACCGGCGAACCATCGCCACCGACATGTTGCCCACATGGTTCTTGTGGACCAGCGACCGGGGAAAGGGTTGGCGGACGGGTCCCACCGATTCAGTGACGAACGACCGCCCGGAGATCTCGTCCACGAAGATCATCCGACCCGAGACGACGGCTGTCGCCGGCTGGTCGGCGAACACGGCCCATTGCAGCGCGGTCTTCTCAGGCAGCCACTCGTCGTCATAGTCGAGGAACGCGATCAGGTCGCCGGTGGCCTCCGCCGCCCCACGGTTGTACCCGGCGGCCGCTCCGACGTTCTCTGGCAGCGTGATACAGCGGACCCCTTCGTAGGATCGAGCGATCTCGGCGGTTCGATCGGTGGATCCGTTGTCCAACACGATGATCTCGTCGGGTCTTCGGGTCTGATTGAGCACGGACTGGATCGCGGAATCGAGGTATCGCTCACCGTTGTACGCCAGCACGATCGCCGAGACGGTCGGTCCCCTCCCTGCGACCGGCGGTTCCCGCTCAGCACTCGGACGCTCCACGGCGGGCTTGGTCGTTCCACCCATCTGATCGGTTGGCGCCTGCTGCATCCTCGGGGCCCCCCTCCACACCACCGCTCCTTTGCGGCGGAGGTCGTGGACCGGATCGAGCGTAATGGCACCGATCGCATGGATCCTGGCTGCTGGACGCCGACCGGCGGCTCGGAGTGCCTCGGCCTGCTCCAGCTGGTAGCGGGCAGCGATCGCCCGTCGAAGCCGGAGCCGGGTCATCGGTCCTTCCACCCGACCGAGCGCCTGCCGCGCCACCCGCCGGTTGCACTCCGCCTGTACGTCGCGCGTCCGATGCGAGAGATTCGCGAGGTGCCACCGATAGCGGATCACGGTCTTCGGCACATGGGTGAACCGGGTCAGCTCAGCCATCCGCAACCACAGATCCCAGTCCTCCGCATATGGCAGCTCCGGATCGAACCCTCCGGCCTGCTCGAACACATCCCGCCGGACCATGACACGGGAAGGGTTGCCGACTCGGTTGCCGAGGACCAGCCGATCGGTCTCACCGGGTGTCAGATCGAGCCCTGAGAGGTCGGGCCACTCCCTGGCCCGCACCTCGTCTTGCACCAAGGCATGTCCGGAGACGAGACCGGCGCCGGTCCGCTGCATGGCTTCCAGTTGCTCGGCCGTCTTGCCGGGCAGCCACAGGTCGTCGCAATCGAGAAAGGCGATGACGTCGCCGGTCGCCTCCTTGACACCCCGGTTGCGAGCCGCGGCCGGTCCGGAACGCTCCTGGGTCACCAGGAGAACATCGGGGAAGGCCGCAGCGATCGCGGCAGTGGTGTCGGTCGATCCATCATCCACGACGATGACCTCATCGATGGCGCGAGTCTGGGCCGACACGCTCCGGAGCGCGTCGGCGAGAAAGCGTTCGCCGTTGTGGGCGACGACGATCGCCGATACTCGCGAGTTGGTCTGCGAGGGGATACGACGTCCTGTGCCGGTACCACGCCAACGTATCCGCCCTGTTGCGAACGACAATGGGTCGACCGTCCCGTCTTCGAAAGCCCCCACACGGCCCCGGGTTGTGACTAGTACGATTGCGCGGGGAGACTTTGTCGCTAACTGGGCGTTCAACCGGCCGACTAGTGTTGAGAACGGGGTTGCACCAAAGCGGATTGGGGATCATGTCGAATTCACGACTCTCCACCGAGTTCTCGGTGGGATTGGTTTTCGTCGTCGTTGCATCCGTTGCCGTCACTCTCATGTCTGTGACGTTGCGGAATGCTTCGGTGGCGACATTCGGAGCACTGTTGATCGTGGCCACGGCGGCTTTGCCCGCCGTGCAGCGTATGTCGCGCAGCATGGTGGTCTTGGCGAGCTTGACCGTGGCACTCGGAGTTGCGGTGGGTAGCGCCAATTCGGCTGCCGCCGTCGCAGGAATCTCGGGCGTCTTCCTCTTGGGTGGCCTCGCCGGGCACATGCTCGGTTCGCTGGTCGGCGGCGTCAGCGACGCCGTCGAGAGTGCGCTGTACGGGCTCCGGGCCCGGCCGCTCGAACAGGCCCTTCCCGAACTGCGAAGTGAGCTGGCTCGGAGTCGGCGGTACGACCGTCCGCTCTCGCTGCTCGTGATCCGTCCGATCTCCTTCCAGGGCGACCTCGACGACGGGACACTCGGGTGGCTACGCCTGACGTCCCTCCTCGCCGACGGCATCCGCGAGACCGACCTCCTCCTGCAGACGTCCGGGAAATTCGTGGTGGTCAGCCCGGAGACCGGTGAGAGCGAGCTGGCCATCGTTCGCCACCGCCTGGCAGAGAGCATGAAACGGTCCGGCCTTCAAGCCGACATCGGAAGCGCCTCATTCCCCACCGACGGAACCAGCCTCGAGACGCTGATCGAAGCGGCCAACCGGGTCACGCGGCATCGCCTGGAGCAAGAGATTGCCTGAGCGACTCGCTTCCGTCACCGCCCTCCGGGGCGATCGCGACGTGCTGTTGGGACGGGCGCCGTGGATGCTGCGCTACCCGAACGTCGCCGATCCGCACGATGACCGCTACCACCGACTGGCTCGCGTCCGCGACGTCGTCCTCGTCCTGGCGGCGGCGCTGGTCTGGCTTCCGCTCGTGGCCCTCATCGCAGTCGCGGTCAAGATCGACGACCCCGACGGACCGATCCTGTTCCGACAGCAACGGTCCGGAATCGGCGGCCGGCGATTCCCGATGCTGAAGTTCCGCACGATGGTGTCGGATGCCGAGGAGCGCAAACAGGAGTTGATGCACCTGAACGAGTTGCAGTGGCCCGACTTCAAGATCACCAACGACCCGCGAGTGACCCGCGTCGGGGCACTGCTGCGCAAACTCAGCCTCGACGAACTCCCCCAGCTGTTCAACGTGCTGTTCGGCCAGATGTCCCTCGTCGGACCCCGACCGACCAGTTTCGCCGCCGACACCTACGACCGCTGGCATACCGCTCGACTCGACACCCGTCCGGGGGTCACCGGGCTGTGGCAGCTGGCCGGCCGCGCCGAGACAGAGATGGATGATCGGGTCAGACTCGATATCGCCTACCTGAAACGCCGCTGCATGCTGTTGGACGTCGAAATCCTGGTCAGGACCGTGAATTCGTTGGTCAAGGCCGACGGCCGCTGACCTCGACGACCGCCGTCACCCCAGGCGAGCGACCCTCCGGAACCAGTCGACCGAGCGCTCGATCCCATCCTCGATCGAGGTGGTGGGCTCATAGCCCAGGACGCGACCAGCTCGTTCGATGACCCCCCAGGTGGCGGGCACGTCGCCCTCGACGGGAGGCTGCATGTCTTTGACCGCTTCTACGCCCAACGTCGTCTCGAGGGCCTTGATCACCGCACTGAGCTCCACCGTCTCCCCTCGAGCGAGGTTGACGATCTCGTGGCCGTCGAGCGGTGCAGTCATCGCCGATCGCACGCCCGCCACCGTGTCGGCGATGTAGGTGAAGTCGCGCCGTGCGGTCCCGTCCCCGTATATCGGGATGGGTTCACCCCTGAGCATGCGGGCCGCGAACTTGGTGATGGCCAAGTCGGGCCGCTGTCCGGGGCCATACACGGTGAAGAACCGCAGTGAGATGGCCTCGATCCCCTCGCGAACCAAACGCTCCACCTGACGCTCACCGGCCAGCTTGGTGCCCGCATACACCGAGATCGGATGCAGGAAGTCGTCCCCCTCCTGCCATGGCAGATTCGGATTCACTCCATAGACGCTGCTCGACGAGGCAAACACCAGTCGCGGCACTTCGGCCCGGCGGACCAGGTCGATCACCGCGGCGGTCCCACCCACGTTCACGTCGTAGTAGCGCTCGGCGTTCGACATCGACGGGCGGACTCCGGCGAGGGCCGCCAGATGCACGACGACGTCGTACCGATCGGCCAGTGGCAGATCACCGTCGGCGAGGTCCCGAATATCGCCCTCGACGAGACGGAACCCGGCGACGGCTTCGAGCCGGTCGATCCGTTCGCGTTTGAGGATCTCGGGATAGAAGGGATCGAAGTTGTCGATCGCGTCGACCTGCCATCCGTCGGCGAGCAGAACCTCGACCAGCGACGATCCGATGAAGCCGGCGCCGCCGGTGACCAGTGCTCGGGACATGGCGAACAAGCTAACCGAGGAACCTCATCTCGCCACACCAAATGAAACGCCCCACCCGGGGCGTTCCCGCCGGCGGCCGTCAGGTGCGGAATCCTGCTCCGGACGCCGCGGTCTGCCGGAGGAGCTCCGCCGGTTGGAACCGGGGACCATGACGCGCCGCCAGCTCGTCGAGTTGTTGGACGATGTCGCCCGCCCCGACCTCGTCGACATACCAGAACGGTCCGCCACGAAACGGGGGGAACCCGAGCCCCATGACCGCGCCGATGTCGCCGTCCCGAGCGGTGCGCAGCACCCCATCCTCGAGACAGCGGACCGCCTCGTTGATGAAAGCGAGAGAGATGCGCCGCTGGATCTGGAGCCGAGGGATGTCGATGCGCGGACCGAGTCCCATCACGTCGTACACGGATTCGTCGACGCCGGTCCGCTCGCCGTCGGAGTATGCGTAGAAACCGCGGCCGTTCTTGCGGCCGTGGCGCTCGTCTTCCATCAGCCGCTCCAGCACGGCCGGACCCGCCATTCGGTCTCCGAACGCCTTCTCCATGATGACGCCGATCTTCGCTCCGACGTCCAGGCCCACCTCGTCGCTCAACCGGATCGGACCGACCGGGAAGCCCCAGTCCTCCATCGCCTCGTCGATGCTCTCGATCGAGGCACCCTCCTCGAGCAGGTACATGGCCTCGTTCGTATACGGGCCGAGCACACGGGTGGTGTAAAAGCCGGTTGCGTCGTTGACGACGATGACGGTCTTGCCCTGCCGCTTCCCGAACTCCACCGCAGTGGCGAGGGCTTCATCGGAGGTGTGCGGTGTGGTGATGATCTCGAGCAGCGGCATCTTCTCGACCGGCGAGAAGTAGTGCATCCCCAGAACACGATCCGGGTGACGTGCCTCCGCCGCGATGTCACCGATGGGGAGAGACGAGGTATTGGTGGCGAACACCGAGAATTCGGGAACCCGCTCCTCGACCTCCGCCAGGATGCTGCGTTTCAGTTCGAGATCCTCGAACACCGCCTCGATGACGAGGTCGGCGTCGGCGAACCCGTCCCAGGTGTGGCTTCCGGTGACTCGGAGACGAGCCTTCTCGCCTTCGAAGGCGGACAGGCGGCGACGCTTGACCTGGGCACGGACGCTGCCGGCGACATGTGCCAGACCTCGGGCCACCCCACGTGGGTCGACCTCCTTGATCCGAACCGCGGTGTCGGCCTTGAGGGTGGAGACGGCCGCGATGCCGCCGCCCATCAACCCTCCGCCGAGCACGGCGACCTGATTCACCGCCGCCGGCTCCGCCGAAACCCCCCACCGCTCCTTGTCCAGTTCCCGGGTAGCGAAGAAGATCGATCGCAGCGCCTGAGACTGGGGGGACACCACCAACTCGCCGAAGTAGCGACTCTCGGCATCCAGGCCGGCACTCCGACCCTGCTCGATACCGATCCGAACGGCATCGAGTGCCCGTTCCGGCGCCGGATAGTTGCCGCGGGTCCGCTCGAGGAGGGCTTCTCTCGCCTTGCTGAAGACGAGCCGGCGTCCGACCGGATTGCTCTCGAGCGCCAGCTTGGTGACACGCCCCGACAATGACACCTTCTGCGAACTGCTCCCGTCACCGGCTCGCCACGCTTCCCGAGCCCTCCGAAGCGCTACTTCCATCAGCAGCTCCGGTGGGACGGTCTCGTCGACCAGCCCGAGCCTCCGTGCCTTGGCAGCCGGCACGGTCCGGCCGGTCAGGATGAGGTCGAGCGCCGAGGCGATTCCGATGAGGGCGGGGAGCCGTTGGGTGCCGCCACCGGCCGGGATCACGCCCAGCTGGACTTCGGGCTGTCCGAGCTTGGTGCGCGGATCCGACGTGGCGATGCGGGTCGAGCACGCCAGCGCCAGCTCACATCCGCCCCCGAGGGCGGCGCCGTGAATGGCGGCGACCACCGGCTTGCCGTAGCGCTGATGAACCGCTTCGAGCCGGTCGAAGAGCTCGTGTCCTTGGCGGATGGCGTCGGCCGCATCGTCGATGGTGGTGAGCTCGGAGAACCACTTGATGTCGGCCCCGACGAGAAAATCCTCCTTGGCCGAGCAGAGGACCACCGCCCGGATCGACGTGTCGCGCTCCAGACGATCGAGGACTGCGGAGAAGTCGTCGAGCAGATGCGGTCCGAGCGTGTTGATGTCCGAGCCCGAGCGGTCGAGGGTGACGATGGCCACCCCGTCGTCAACGGTCAGATCGACATGGCTGAAGGTGAAGGTCGGTTCGGACATGTTCATCGCTCCAAGATGATGGCGGCGCCGAGGCCCCCGGCCGCACATTGGGTGATCAGCGCCGTGCCCCGGTCGCGTCGGGCCAGCTCGTTCGCCATCGTCAGGAGCTGTCGGGCCCCCGTGGCTCCGAACGGATGACCCAGGCTGATGGAACCTCCGTACGGGTTGAGCTTCTCGTCGGGGATGACACCGACCGCCGTCGGACGACCGAGATGGTCCTGGGCGAAGTCATCCGAAGCCAGCGAGTCGAGGACCGAGAGCACCTGTGCCGCGAACGCCTCGTGGATGTCGAAGACGTCGATCTCCTCGAGAGACATCCCCGCCCGATCCAGCACCTTGGGGATGGCGATGGCCGGCCCGATCAGGAGCTGCCAGTTGGGGTCGACGGCAGTGAAGGCCCACGACCGGAGGTAGGCGAGCGGCTCGAAGCCCAACGTGCGCGCCGTCCCCTCCTCCATCAGGAGGAGGGCAGCGGCCCCGTCGGTGATCGGCGAGGCGTTGCCGGCGGTGATCGTCCCGTGCTTTCGGTCGAACACCGGGCGGAGCGTTGCCAGCTTGTCGAGACTCGTGTCCGCTCGCGGAATCGTGTCCCGAGTCACCACATCGCGGTACGACGGCGGAACCGCCAACGCCATGACCTCGTCGTCGTAGATCCCCTTCTCCCACGCCTCGACCGCCTTCTGATGACTGGAGAGCGCGTACGCGTCCTGACGCTCACGGGTGATGCCGTTCAGTCGAGCCATCTTCTCGGCGCTCTCACCCATCGACTCGCCGGTCGAGCGCTCGGCCACTGCCGGTGGATTCGGCACCAGATCCTTCGGCCGCAGCCGAGCCAGCGTTTTGGCTCGGGCGACGGGGTCGGCGGCGGCTTGTGCATCCATCATCACCGACACGAACTCGTCGCTGAACATGACCGGTGGGTTCGACAGCGAATCCGATCCGCCGGTGAGCACGATGTCGGCGTCGCCGAGGAGGATGGACTCGGCCCCGGAGACGAAACTCTGTGAACTGGTCGCACAGGCGCGGGTCACCGAGAACGCGTCGACGGTGTCCGGCAGGTCACAGGCAAGCCCAATCTCCCGGGCGATGTTCGGAGCCGACGGGTCCTGGATCACGCTGCCGAACACCAGTTGGTCGATTTGATCACCGTCGACTCCGGACCGCATCAGCAGCTCGGCGACGACCGACTGGCCGAGTGCCAGCGTGTCCGCTTCCTGAAGGTCGGTTCTTCCCTTGGCGAAGGGCGTCCGAAGTCCGTCGACGATCGCCACCCGGCGCCCGGTCTGTGTCAATCCTGACATTCCTGCGTCTCCAAACATCGCGATACTCGGCTGCCAGCGGGACGACCACGGCACACCCCCATCGGCCTCGGTCAAGCACGCCGCCCGCCACCCGATTCTCGCAGGGTTCCGGGGGCAGTCCGCCGGACGTACAGTTCTCCCATGTCGGAGGACCGGTACTGGCAGCGCCTGGGAGAGGCTCGGGTGGCGACGCTGGCCACGATTCGGGCGACAGGCGCACCTCGTCTGGTCCCGATCGTCTACGCCGCGCTCCCGTCGCGCCGGCTCGTCACCGCGGTGGACCACAAGCCCAAGACTCGCCGCCGGCTGGCGCGCCTCGAAGACATCGAACACCGCCCGAGCGTGGCCGTCCTGGCCCATCACTACGACGAGGAGTGGACCCGGTTGTGGTGGGTCCGCGCCGAAGGCTCCGCGGTGGTGGCGGACGACCCGCCGGCCGGTGGCCTGGAGGCCCTGGCGTCCAAGTACGCCCAGTACACCGATCGACCCCCACAGGGACCGTGGATCACGATCACGGTCGAAACGGTGATCGGGTGGTCCGGCGACTCCTGAGATGGGCAGCGACTCGTCCGACCTCGACTGAGCCGGGCCGAGCGGACCATCATTCTCCGGTGGGTTGACCGGCGTCGTAGCCTGTCCTGTCGATGACCACCGATCCGCCACCGTTCGAGACTCCCGGTCGGGAGGGGTGGGCGCTCGTGGTCCGCCAGGTCCGGCGCGCCGCCAAGCCATTCGCCGCCGGCGGGGTGGGCACCCTGCTGTATGCGGTGGCAACCGTCGGCTCGTCGCTCGTCATCGGATGGGTCACCGACCAGCTGCTGCTTCCGGCGGTGGCCGCCGGCGAGGTGTCGGTGGCTGCGTTGGCCGGAGCCGCCGCGCTCGTATTGGGCGTGGCCGCCGCCCGCGGGGCGGGCATCACCGGACGACGGCTGGGTGCGTACGCCGCTCAGTACCGGCTCCAAGCCCGAGATCGGACCGAGGTGACCGACCGGTACCTGGCGCTGCCGCTGGAGTGGCACCGCCGCCATCCCACCGGTCAACTGCTGTCCAACGTCAACGCCGACGTGGAGGCGGCGTCGGGGATCGCCGCGCCCCTGCCCATGGCGGCCGGAGTCGTGGTGATGCTGGCGGTCACCGCGGTGCTGCTCATCCGCACCGACCCATACCTGGCGCTCGTCGGTTTCGCCGTGATTCCCGCCATCGGGGCCGCCAACCTGGCCTTTCAGAAGCGCATGCGGGTGGTTGCGATCGCCGCCCAGCAGGTACGAGCCGAGGTGAGCGAGATCGCCCACGAGTCCTTCGACGCGGCCCTGGTCGTCAAGACACTGGGGCGAGAGGACGCCGAGGTCGGCAGATTCGGCGCCATCTCCGACGAGCTCCGCGACCGCATGGTGGAGGTCGGCCGGCTCCGAGCCCTCTTCGATCCGCTGATGGAGGCCCTCCCCAGCCTCGGCATCCTCGCCGTCTTGGCGGTCGGAGCGTGGCGCGTCGACAGTGGTGCCATCACGGCGGGGACATTGGTCACCTTCGCCTACCTGTTCCGACTCGTGGCGCTGCCGATGCGGGTGTTCGCCTGGCTCCTCCTCCAGATCCCACAGGCAGTCGCCGGATGGCGACGGGTCGAAGCGGTCCTCGGTGAGAAGACATCCGTCCGCTATGGAACCACCGTCCCTCCCGAGGACGGCGCCGCCGGGGCGGCCGCCTCATCGGTGAGCTATCTCTACCCGGCCGAGGGGACCGAAGACCTGGTCGGTGGCACCGAGGTCGTGACGGGCGCCCGCGGAGTCGAGTCGGTGTCGCTGAGCGTCGAGCCCGGGAGCACCGTGGCCATCGTCGGCCCCACCGGCTCCGGCAAGTCGACCATCGCCCAACTCCTGGTCCGGTTGTTCGACCCCGACAGCGGAGAGATCTGTCTCGACGGCGAAGGTCTCGTGGCACTCGATCGCGATGCCATCGCCGCCCAGACCGCCATCGTCTTCCAGGAGGCATTCCTCTTCGACGACACGGTGGCGGCGAACATCACCCTCGGCGGCACCTACTCGGACGCAGCGGTGGTCGAGGCGGCGCGCCTCGCCCAGGCGCACGGCTTCATCGAGGACCTGCCCAACGGCTACGAGACCCACGTCGGGGAGCGCGGGGCTTCGCTGTCGGGAGGGCAGCGTCAGCGGATCGCGTTGGCGCGCGCCCTGATCCGACGGCCGCGTCTCCTCGTGCTCGACGACGCCACCTCGGCCGTCGACCCGGCGGTCGAGGGATCCATTCTCGAAGCGCTGGGACGGCTGGAAACGACCGTTGTGATCGTGGCCTACCGCCGAAGCTCGATCATGCTGGCCGATTCGGTGATCTTCATCGAGGACGGCCGGGTCACCGGACGCGGCACCCATGCGGAGCTGTACCGGCGGCATGCCGCCTACGCCCGCCTGATCGACGCGTACGACGTGGGGGCGACTGCATGAGCCGGCGGAGGGCGACGCGTGACGGAGCGCTGCACACGCTGGCTCGCGGTCTCCGTCTCTCACCCGAGCTCCGCGTCGGACTCGGAGCGACGCTGGCCCTGGCGCTGGTTGCGACCGCCGGCCGCATCATCGTCCCGATCGCCATCCAGCAGGTCATCGACCGCGGCCTCACCGACACCGGTGCCGACCTGGGGTTCGTCGCACGAATGGTTGCATTCGCGGTCCTGGGAGTCGCCGTGACCGCAATGTCCACGGCCTGGATGCATCTGCGGCTCGCCGACGTCTCCGAATCCGCTCTGTCACAGCTCCGAATCCGCGGCTTCCGTCACATTCACGACCTCTCGATGCTCCACCAGGCGTCGGAGCAGCGAGGCGCGCTGGTGGCCAGGGTCACCTCCGACATCGATGAGATCAGTCGGTTTCTCCAATGGGCGGGGCTGAATCTCCTCACCAATTCGGGCCAGGTGGTGCTGGCGCTCGTGGTGATGCTGGTGTACTCGATCCCGCTGGGCCTGGTCGTGGTTCTGGCGGTTCCGTTGATCGCCTGGACGATCCGATGGTTCCAGGTACGGCTCGACGACGCATTCCTCACCGTCCGAGCCAGGGTCGGCCGCATGCTCGCCGTGCTGGCCGAAGTGGTCGTGGGGGCGCCGGTCATCCGAGCGTACGGCATCGAACCGCACGTCCGCCGCCGGTTGGCCGACGCCATCGAATCGCATCGCTCCTCGGCCGTCCGTGCGGGCGCCATCTCCGCAGGGTTCTCGGGCGCCGGAGAGATGCTCTCGGCCGTCGTGCTGTCGGCGGTGCTGGTCGCCGGCACCCTGCTGGCGGTGGAGGGCATGATCACGGTTGGAACGGTGGTCGCCTTCTTGTTCCTCGTTCAGCTCTTCGTCCAGCCGGTTCAGATGCTGGGGGAGGCCGTCAACGAGGCACAGACGGCGGTGGCCGGTTGGCGCCGTGTGCTCGACGTTCTGGACATCCCTCCCGACGTCGCCGACCCGGGTGCAGACGGTGTCGTCCTCCCGGCCGGACCGCTGACGATCGCCTTCCACGACGTCTCGTTTCGATACCCGCGGCAGGGCGAGACTGCTGCCGAAGCCACCGGGCACGAGGCGCTCACGAACGTCGACCTGACGATTCCGGCTCACACCAAGGTCGCCGTGGTGGGCGAGACGGGATCGGGCAAGACGACGTTCGCCAAACTCCTGACCCGCCTCATGGACCCGTCACAGGGCAGCGTGACCCTGGGTGGCATCGACCTCCGTCGGGTTCGATTCGGTTCCCTTCGTGACCGGGTTGTCATGGTTCCCCAGGAAGGGTCACTGTTTCGCGGGACGATTCGCGACAACGTGCGGATGGGCAAGCCAGATGCCTCGGACGCGGAGGTCATGGCGACGTTCGCCGATCTGGGTCTCGACGAGTGGCTCGACGAGATGGACCAGGGCCTCGACACGCCGGTCGGTGAACGCGGAGCCTCGCTGTCGGTCGGCGAACGACAACTCGTGACGCTGGTCCGATCCGCCATCGCCGACCCCGAACTCCTCGTCCTCGACGAAGCCACGTCTTCGGTCGACCCGGCGACCGAGGTACGGATCGCCCGGGCATTGGGCCGGCTCGAGTCGGCGCTCACCATCGTGACGATCGCCCATCGCCTGTCCACGGCCGAGTCCGCCGATCGGATTCTGGTCTTCGACGCCGGCCGGATCGCCGAAGACGGCACCCACCACACCCTCGTGGAGGCAGATGGTGTCTACGCCGCCCTCCACGCCGCGTGGTTGCGCGGGACCTCCGCCGCCGATGCTGCCGGCACGCCGTAGACCGGACTAGTCAGGACGGGTCAACCTCGGATGATCCTCCAGCTTTCGCGCCGGTGGGGCCGATGCAATGAGGGCACGGGTCGACGGAACCGATCGGCACACGAGGCGTCAGGGGTGTCGCCTCGCCGACCGGAAGCCCGCCTCCGACCGGAGCGAAGGTTGGGGCACCTTCGCCCGCTCGACAGGGCGGCCGACCACCGTCGGAAGTGACGACCTCGAGGGTTCTCTCTCTCACCCTCGAGGTCTTCACGCGTCCGGGACCTCATCGTCGGAGCCCGGAGTTCGTGCCCTGCACGGATGCAGTTCGACGGCCATGTGGCAAGCTGGAGGTGTGACTCCCGAGGACCTGTTGCGAGCCGAAGCGCTCGCCTCGACCCGCCGACGGGCGACCTGGCTGCTGGCGCTGATTGCGCTCGTGTTCGTGGCGACCTTCTTCCTCGGCGACGCCCGCTGGGTGGGCTACCTCCGCGCCACCGCCGAAGCCGGCCTGATCGGGGGGCTGGCCGACTGGTTCGCGGTCGTTGCATTGTTCCGTCACCCGCTTGGCATCCCGATCCCGCACACCGCCATCATCCCGACGTCCAAGGACGGGCTGGGCCGCAGCCTGGCCACCTTCGTCACCCAGAACTTCCTCGACCCCGAGTCGGTGGTCGAGAGACTCCGAGACTCGAATGTCACCGAACGGGTCGGCGTGTGGCTGGCGAACCCCGACCACGCGGCCACCGCCTCTCGGCATCTCCACACGGTGGGGGCGGCCGCCATGGAGGCGTCCGCCGAGACGCTCGGCGAGCAGATCGACGACGTGATACTCGAAAGGCTGGCCACCGCCCCGCTCCCGCAGATCGTGGGGAGGGGCCTCCGTCAGCTACTCGCCGAGGATGCGCACCGGCCGCTCGTCGGCGCAGCCGTCCAAGGGCTCCACCGCGTGCTCCTGGAGAATCGACGGATTCTGCGGCGCCGGCTCGGCACCGAATCGCCGTGGTGGGTCCCCGAGACGGTCGACGATGCGGTGTTCGACCGGGCGTGGGAGGTCGTCACCCGGCTCCTCGGTGAGGTCGAAGCGGACGAGCACCACGAGCTCCGCCGCCTGGTGGATGCCAAGCTCGCCGAGGTCGCCGGACGGCTTGTCGAAGACGAGGAGTATGGCGAGACCTTCCGACGCCAACTCCTCGCCTTGGTGGAACGGCCCGAGATTCGAGCCGCCGTACGCCACGCCTGGACGGCAATGACATCCAGCTTCGATACTGACACCAATCGCATTCGAGACGCGTTGCAGCAGTTGGGTAAGCGCCTCACCGATGACGGCGAGCTTCGCGCCCGAGTCGACGAGTGGCTCGAGGGAGTGACCCGCCCACTGAGCGACGCAGCCGGCCGCGAGGTGGAGGCGATGATCGCCCAGACGATCGAACGCTGGGACACCGAGGAGGCGAGCCGGCGACTGGAGTTGTGGATGGGTCGGGACCTCCAGTTCGTCCGCATCAACGGCACGCTCGTCGGAGCGCTCATCGGGTTGACGTTGCACACCGTCATCGACCTGCTCACCTGATCGGCATGTTCACCCGAGAGCACCACGAGTTCCGCACCATGGTTCGGTCCTACATCCAGAACGAACTCGACCCACACGTCGACGCGTGGGAGGCGGATGGGTGGATTCCGCTCCACGAGGTGTTCCCGGACATGGCCGAGCTGGGCATGTTCGGTCTCGAGTACGACCCCGAGTACGGCGGCCAGGGTGCCGACCATCTGTTCAACGTGGTCCTCGCCGAAGAGTTCGGCCGGGCCCTCCACGGCTCGATCGGGATGGCCGTCGGCGTCCAGGTGGGGATGGCCACGCCATCGCTGCACGACCTCGGAACCGATGAGCAGAAGCGACGCTTCCTCACACCGGCGATGCGCGGCGAACACGTGACTTCGATCGCCGTGACCGAGCCCGACGCCGGCTCCGATGTGGCCGCCATCCGAACCCGGGCGGTGCGGGACGGCGACGAGTGGATCATCAATGGCGCCAAGACCTACATCACCAACTCGCTCCAGGCCGATTGGCTGTGCTTGCTGGCGCGCACCTCGGACGAGGGTGGCTACCACGGGATGAGCCAGATCATCGTCCCCACCGACACGCCCGGCTTCGAGGTCTCCAAGAAGCTGGACAAGCTGGGGATGCGCGCCTCGGACACAGGCCTGTTGAGCTTCGACGACGTCCGCGTCCCGGTGGACAACACCATCGGAGCGGTCGGCGCCGGATTCCAGCAGCAGATGGCCCAATTCGTCATCGAGCGGATGTGGGTGGCATACGGTGCGGCCGGTGCTGCGCAGTACGCGCTGACGCGAACGGCCGAGTACCTCCGGGAACGACATGCGTTCGGAAAGCCGCTGCTGGCCAACCAGTACCTGCAGTACCGGCTCGCCGAGCTGGCGGCCGAGACCGACCTTCTGCGGCAGTACAACTACGCGGTGGCGACCGCCGCCATGGCGGGTGAAGCCCCGATTCGGATGGCCACGATCGCCAAGCTCAAGGCCGGCCGTCTGCTCCGTGACGTGGCCGACTGGTGCCTCCAGTTCCACGGCGGGGCCGGCTATCTCGAGGACGGCTGGGTCGCCCGCTTCTTTCGCGACAACCGGCTCGCCTCGATCGGTGGAGGGTCGGACGAGACCATGCTCCAGGTCCTGGCCCGAATCGACGGATACTGGGTGTAGGCGCCCGCCGGGTCCCGTGCCGATGCCGCAGCATCAACCTGTGACGATCGCGACCATTACGCGGCGTCGAGCGTTTCGAGGAGACGATGGCTGCGTTCGGCGAGCAGCCAGTCGGTGAGTCTCCAACTCAGCCGATACAGCAGCATCGCATACCCCACCGATGCCAACGCGGCGATCGTTGCCCAGACCGGACCCGCCAGCCACGCCGTCAACCCGACGGCCAGCGCCGGGGGCACCTGGGCGAGGGCCAGCGCCCCCAAACCCGCCAGCGACCAGAGCAACACGCTGCCGCCCACGTTGGAGTTCCCGAACATGTTGGACTCGGGAAGCGCGAAGGCTCCGACGATCGACACCGGGTTCCCGACCGCCATCCACAGCGTCGTCAGCGCAACGATCGTCAACCACGCCGCCAAGACGTAGCTGGCATTTCCCGAGATCAGGGCGGTTCCCACCGTCACCAGTGATCCCAACGGGACCACCACCATCGCCCACCCCAGGTTCTTCCCCCGGAGCACCAATCCGAGATCCGGTACCGCGACCAGATACACCCAGAACGACCCGGCGTCGACGCCGAACTGATTCGTGACGACCGGCAGCAGGATCAGGAGCGCGACCACCATCCCGGCGAACGGGGCATACGGGGTGTCGAGCACCGTGGTCCCCAGCGCCACCAGGACCGCCCCGATGCCGATGGCGGCGCCCAGGAACTGAGAGCGCAGCCGGGCATCCCTCACCGCATACCGCAGCTCCTTGACGGCCATGGCCCCGACCGGCCCGCCGGACAACCAGGGCCACCGTCGGGCGGAGCGGCGACGAGGGCCGGCACCGGCTACCCCGGGTGGGCGAAGCTGGAGCCTGCGGAGGGCCGTTCCGTACAGCCACAACACGACCAGGAGGGACGCCAGGCCGATCGAGAGACCGAGCGCACCCGCGGACCATCGACCGGCTCCGAACGACTCGGTCGCCCAGCCAACCGCCCCGGGCGGCGTCCATCGAGCCAGCTCGGCGAGTCGGGTCAGGCGGTCGGGTTCGATTCCGTTCGCGCCGACGAACCCGCCCAGCATCGCCGGAGCGCCCACGACGACGGCGAACATGACGGCAACAACCTCGCGGCTCCGGCGAGACCGCATGAGGTCGGAGAGCACGGTGACCACCCACCTGCCGGTGGCCACGACCAGAAGCACTCCGATGGTGGCACTCACGATGACAGCCGGGACCGTGAGGACCGATGTCGGAAAGGCTCCCAGACTTCCGACCACCAACGCCACGCCCGTACCCAAACCGCCAGGGCCGATCAGGCTCGCTGCCAGCAAGCCCGCACCCAGCCGGGCCGGCGACAGCGGAAGTGTCTCGAAGGCCCGCGGCTCGAGGGTGTCGTCCATGGCCGACGTCACGACGGGGCCGATTATCCACAGAATGCCGGCCCCGACGAAGACGAAGACGGCCACCTCCGAACGCCATTCGGGGGCGAATCGAGCCAGGGCCCACAGGCCAACGGCGGTTCCGGCTGCGGCCGCCACCGCCATGAGCGAGAGCAGGATCAGCCCAACCACCACCTGCCACTCGGCGTGGCGAAGGCGGTTCGACAGCAGCCGAAGCTTCAGCCGGACGAAGTGCCCAACCACTCGAGGTCTCCTTCCAGCGTCGGACGGGCCCCGACCAACTCCACGAACACGTCTTGGAGGCGACGACCCTGGGTCAGTGCGGCCACCGAGCCCTCCGTGAGCACCTTGCCCCGGTGCACCACGATCAGCGCATCGCACAGCCGCTCCACGACATCCATCGCGTGATCGCTGAATACCACCGTGCCCCCGAGCTCGGTGTGCCGCTGAAGGATGGACTCCAACGTCTGTCGGGCCACCGGGTCGATCCCCGCGAAGGGCTCGTCGAGGAAGAGCACCCGCGGGGCGTGCAGGAGCGACGCCGCGATGGAGACCTTCTTCGTCATGCCGAACGAGTAATCGGCCACGAGTGAATCGGCGGCCTCTTCCAAGTCGAGGAGGCGGAGCAGCTGGCCGGCCCGCTCCTCGACCGAGGCCGGGTCGATCCCGCGAAGCATGCCGATGAAGTCGAGCAGCTCACGACCGGTGAGGCGATCGAACAGGCGAGGCTCATCGGGGACGATGCCGAACACCCGCTTCGCCTGGACCGGATCCGCCCACACGTCCACTCCTGCGACCCGGGCCGTGCCCCGATCGGGTCGAAGCAGGCCCGTCGCCATCCTCAGTAGCGTGGTCTTCCCTGCCCCGTTCGGGCCGACGATGCCGAAGAACGACCCGGCCGGAATCGCAAAGGTCACATCGTCGACGGCAACGGTCGAACCGAACGTTCGCCGAAGGCCGTCGACTTCAACCGCCATCTCGCCCGCGAGTTCGCCCGTCACGACGTGGCCTCCGTGTGGCGAACCGACGGTCGGTCGGGGTCACCGTCCATCGAGACCACGACCACTGCCGCGTCGTCCGCACCGTCGTGGGCGGCTCCGGTGACACACCGGGCGGCGATGGCCGCACCGTCACCGGAGCACGACGCAACCACCTGTGCCAACCGCTCGTGGCCGGATCCCACACCGTCGGTGGGGAACACGTCGGCGACTCCATCGGTGTAGAAGATGATCCGGTCTCCCGGTTCCAAAGGCACAGTCGACGTCGGCCACGGCCCCTTCACCATCCGGGCCAGCACGGGGCCCCCTTGCCCGCCGACCGTCGACGCTGTGGTCCCGGCCCGATGGATGGGCGGCGGATGACCGGCCGAAGCGAACTCGCACCACCCTGCTCCCACGTCGACGACCGCCACGATCGCCGAAGCCATCTCCGTTCCCTCGTCGAACAACCACTGCACCGACGCCACCGCCTCGGCAGGACGGAGGTCGCACACCAGCGCCTGCAGGAGGCTGTCCCGTAGGCGAAGCGACAGCAGTGCCGGTTCGGCCCCGTGACCGGCCACGTCGACCAGGACGACTGCCAGACGCCGTTCGTCGAGCGCCCGAACCCCGAAGCTGTCCCCGGCCAGATACCCGTGGGCCGGACGGTGCACCGTGGCGACCTGTGCGCCCTCGAATCGATCGGCGACCACCGAACCCAGCGCACCTCTCATCCGGTCGACGACCGGCGCCCGCTGCGTCAGCGCTCGTCGCGCCCGAGTGGCGTGTGCGACCGCCACGGCTCTGCCGGCGTGCAACGCATCCAGGCGGCGGGCGGTGACGAAGAAGGCCGCGACCAACACGACGGTCAAAGCGGTCGCCGATCCGGCCAGGACGTTCGGAAGGTCGAAGCGGGCCTGGGCCTCGACGAAGGAGAACAAGACGGGAGGAAGGAGCAACGCCACCGGGACGAATCGGCGCACGAGCATTCCGCCGGGTCCGGCGCTGCTCAGCGGTGAGCGGGGGGCCTGGGCGAGGAGCATCGAAGCTCCCAGCAGGGCTCCACCCAGGGCCTCGGGCACCGCCATCTCCGACGCCGAGAAGGGGAACGACGCGAGGTTCCTGTCACCGTAGAGGTAGCCGAGCATGACGGTTCCCGAGATGGCCGTCGCCACGACCGTTGCGGTGGTCGCCACCCTCCGCAAGGGAAAGGTCATCGCCAGGCTCGCAGCGGCCAGGAGCACGAGGACGAAGGCCGAGTTGGAGGCCGGCAGCCCTCGATACGGATCCGTCGACAAGCCGGCATCGGGGGTCAACCAGTCCGAGACCCGGGTTCCCTGGCCTGCCCAGTACACCCCGAGTGTGCCGACTCCGATCGCCAGTGTGACTCCGGACGACCACCGGCGAACAATCCGGGAGCCGACCAGACCGGCGAGAGCCACGAGGCCCAACCCGATCGCCGACGCGGCCTGGATCGGGCGCACGTCTTCGACCCCCGGACCAACCGTCAGTGGCCGCAGTCCAGCCACCAACCCGATCAGGGTAAGCACCGAGAGGGCCATCGCGGCGCCGAAGCCCCACCGGGACAGCTTCGTCCAGCGTTTGCCGAGAGCCTCGTCGACGTCCGGGAAGGGCGCGGAAGACATCCCTCCAGGCTAGGGGTCTGCTGACCATCCCAATGCCGGCTACCTCCTCCCGACCGCACCTTCGTCGAAGTCGCCCGAGCACGAAATCGACGTTTGTGCGGCTCGCCGAGCGGGTACATCCACGCAGCGTTCCGAAAGGAACCCCAACGAGAGAGGAGCAACCCATGCAACTGAGGAAGACCGTGGCGGCGGCGATGCTCGCCGTACTGCCTTTCACAGCCGTTGCCTGCGCCGACGAAGACGGTGACGGTGACGTGCTCGACGAGGAAGTGACCGAAGCCTCCGACGCCGTCGACAGTGCCGTCGACGAGGTCACCGAAACCACCGTCGCCGTCACCGAGACCACCGCCAACTGAGGCCACCGAACCAATGCGAGGGAGGGACCGGGAAACCGGTCCCTCCCTCGTCGCGACCGAGGCTTCGACTCAGGAGAAGGAAGGGATCCCGGTGATCCGGTTCCCGAGGATCAGCGTGTGGATCTCGTTGGTGCCCTCGTAGGTGTACACGGTCTCCAGATTCGCCATGTGGCGAAACACCGGGTATTCGAGGGTGATCCCGTTGGCACCCAGAATGGACCGAGCGGTCCGGGCAACGTCCAGCGCCTCGCGTACGTTGTCCAGCTTGCCGAAGCTGATCTGTTCCGAGGAGAGCGTGCCGGCGTCCTTCATCCGGCCCAGGTGCAAAGCCACCAGTCCGGCCCGCTGGACCGACACCATCATGTCGACGAGCTTGCGTTGGGTCAGCTGGAAGGAAGCGATCGGCCGGCCGAACTGCTCCCGCTCGGCGGCGTAGGTGAGCGCCGACTCGTAGCACGACCTCGCCGCACCCACGACACCGAAGAGGATCCCGAACCGCGCCTCGTTCAGGCACGACAGCGGGCCCCGCATCGACGCCACGCCGGGCAGCACGAACTCTTCGGGAAGCCGCACGTCATCGAACACCAGCTCCGACGTAACCGACGCCCGCAGGCTGGCCTTCTTCTCGATCGCATGCGCCTCGAAGCCCCTGCTGTCGGTGGGGACGATGAAGCCTCGGACGCCTTCGTCCGTCTTGGCCCACACGATGGCGACGTCGGCGATCGATCCATTGGTGATCCACATCTTCGAGCCATTGAGGATCCAATCGGACCCCGCCCGGCGAGCATTGGTCCGCATCGACGCCGGGTCGGATCCCGAATCGGCCTCGGTGAGCCCGAAGCACCCGATGATCTCCCCCGACGCCATCCGTGGCAACCAGGTCTGCTTCTGTTCCTCCGATCCGAACTTCCAGATCGGAAACATCGCCAGCGAACCCTGGACCGAGACGAAGCTGCGGACGCCGGAGTCCCCGGCTTCGAGCTCGCGACAGGCCAGTCCGTACATGACGTTGCTCACCCCCGCGCAGCCGTAGCCCTCGAGGTGCATCCCGAACAGGCCCATGGCGCCCATGTCCTTGGCCAGTTCTTTCGGGAACACTCCTCGATCCCACCAATCGCCGATCTCCGGGACGATCTTGTCGCGAACGAAGTCGCGGACGGTGTCGCGGAGCAACACCTCGTCGTCGTCGAGGGCGGCATCGATGGCCAGGAAGTCGTACGGATCGGGAGGTTGGTTGGAAAGGTCGGTCATGAGTGTCCAAGTATGCCAGTCCCCGACCGCCGGGCGGTCGGTGCGGCCATGGGCTGCGCGGTGGAGACAGGCCGGCCGCCGCCGGTAGACTGGGCCATACCCCACCGGAGAGGAGATGCGTTGCGTGTGTTCGAATCGGTCGGTTCCGAAGGTCATGAGCAGATCGTCTTCGGAAGCGACCCGGTATCCGGACTCCGGTGCATCATCGCCATCCACTCGACCGTATTGGGTCCCGCACTCGGCGGGACCCGTTTTCATGCGTACGCCACCGAGGACGAGGCACTGACCGACGTGCTCCGCCTCTCGCAAGGCATGACGTACAAGGCGGCAGCTGCCGGACTCGACCTCGGCGGCGGGAAGGCAGTGATCATCGGGGACCCCGAGGAGATCCGGTCCGAGCGACTTCTGCGGGCATATGGCCGGATGATCGACTCGCTCGGTGGACGGTATGTCACGGCCGAGGACGTCGGCACGACCACCCGAGACATGGAGATCGTCCATCGGGAGACCAGGTGGGCATTGGGACTGCCCGAAGCGGCCGGGGGTGGTGGCGACCCGTCACCGGCCACGGCTCGCGGTGTGCTGGCTGCCATCAAGGCAGTCGCCCGACGCCTGTGGAGCACCGACGACCTCACGGGACGCCGGGTGGCGATCCAGGGCGTCGGCAAGGTGGGCTCGGCCCTCGTCGAGCTCCTGACCGCGGCCGGGGCCGAGTGCGTGGTCGCCGATTTCCACGGCGAGGCCGCCGATCGCATGGCGGCGACCTTCGGGGCCAAGGTGGTCGCCGTCGACGAGATCCTCGCCACCGACTGTGATGTGCTGGCGCCGTGTGCGCTGGGCGGGGTGTTGGACGACACAACGATCCCCTCTCTCGCCTGCCGTGCGGTCGTTGGCAGCGCCAACAACCAGCTCGCCACCGAGGAGGACGACAACCGGCTCGCCTCCCGGGGCATTCTCTACGCGCCGGACTTCGTCGTCAACGCCGGAGGCCTCATCAACGTCTACGAGGAGCTGCACGGGTACTCCCGGGAACGCGTGATGCACCGGGTGGACTCCATCGGCGATGCCACCGACCGGATCCTCGAGACCGCCGCCCGGCACGACGTGACGCCACACGAAGCCGCCATCCGCATCGCCGAGCAGCGCATCGACGAGATCGGCGGGCTCCGCCGGATCGCTCGACCCGGTGACTTCCGATTGTGACCAAGGAGCTCGACCCACCCATGACGCACCCGAGCTGGAACGACCGGATCCTCCACCACCAGGACCTCGATCTCCGCGACGAGGACGTCGTGGAGATGTACCGACTCATGCTGACCGCTCGGAAGATGGATGACCGGATGTTCGCCCTCAACCGTCAGGGTCGGGTTCCGTTCGTCGTCGGATCCTCCGGCCATGAAGCCGCCCAGGTGGCCTCCACGATGGCCCTGGATCCCGAGGTCGATTGGATCCTCCCCTACTACCGGGACATGGGCGTGGCACTGGCATGGGGGATCCCGCCGATCGACGTCTTCCTCGCCACCTTCGCCAAAGCCGACGATCCCATGTCGGGGGGTCGCCAGCTCCCCAACCACTGGTCGTATCCCGATCGGCAGATCCTGACGCAGAGCTCGACCATCGGTACCCAGTATCCGCACGCCGCAGGCGTCGCCCACGGCCTCCGCATCGCCGGCCGCCCGGGAGTCGTGGTCGTCTTCGGCGGCGAAGGCTCGACATCGGAAGGCGACTGGCACGAGGGGATGAACTGGGCCGGGATTCACCGCCTGCCGGTCGTCTTCTTCATCGAGAACAACCAGTACGCCATCTCCGTCCCCTCCACCGAGGAGGTGGCAGGCTCGATCGCCCAGCGGGCCGAGGGTTACGGGATGCCGGGCATCGAGATCGACGGGAACGATCCGCTCAACGTCTACAAGACGACGCGAGAGGCCGTCGAGCGGGCGCGATCTGGTGGCGGACCCTCCCTGATCGAAGCCAAGACCTACCGGTACTACGCACACACGTCCGACGACGACGACCGGCTCTATCGATCGCGCGAAGAAGTGGACGAGTGGCGGCGCAACGATCCGGTGGTGTACCTCAAGCAATACTTGATCGAGGAGCGCCTGCTGTCCGACGCCGCCGAGCAGGAGTTGGTGGAGACCGTCGAGGCGCAGCTCGCCGAGGCGGTCGAGGTCGCCGAAGCGGCGGCTCCGCCGACCGATCCCTACTCCCATGTCTATGCCCGACCGATCAACACCGACACCGCGGCCACCGAACCCGAGCCGGCACCGGAGGGTGAGATCACCAACCTGATCACCGCCATCAACCGAACGCTTCACGAGATCATGGAGAGCGACGATCGAGCGGTCGTCTTCGGCGAGGACGTCGCCGGGGCCAAGGGGGGCGTCTTCAAAGCCACCCAGGGGTTGACAGACCGCTTCGGTGAGGACCGATGCTTCAACACACCACTCGCCGAGTCGTCGATCATCGGTGCGGCGGTCGGTATGGCGGCGGCGGGTCGCCGGCCGGTTCCCGAGATCCAGTTCGCCGACTACATCCACCCCGCCTTCGATCAGATCGTGTCCGAGGTCGCCCGCATCCACTACCGGTCCAACGGAGGCTGGCACATGCCGATGGTGATCCGTACACCGTACGGTGGCGGTATCCACGGGGCCCTGTACCACTCACAGTCGATCGAGTCCTTCTACGCCCATGTGCCGGGCCTGAAGGTGGTCGTGCCGTCGAACCCGGCTGACGCCAAGGGACTCCTGCACGCCGCGTTCCAGGATCCGGATCCGGTGCTCTTCCTCGAACCGAAGAAGCTCTACCGACTCTGCAAGGGAGACTTCCCCGACGGTCCCCACGTCGTTCCGCTGGGACGAGCCTCGATTCGACAGGCCGGTTCCGACGTCACGGTGCTCTCGTATGGCGCCATGAGCTACTTCGCGATGGAGGCCGTCCCGATTCTGCAGAACCTGGGTATCTCGCCCGAGATCATCGATCTCCGGTCGCTCAAGCCACTCGACTGGCCGACCATTCACGAGTCGGTCGCCAAGACCAGCCGAGTCCTGATCGTCCACGAGGACAACGAGTTCTGTGGATACGGCGCGGAGCTGGCCGCCCAGATCGCCGACAAGGCGTTCCATTGGCTCGATGCGCCGATCCGACGCTACGCACTGGACGAGGTTCCCGCCATGCCGTACGCCCAGGAGCTCGAGGACATGACCTATCCGAGCGTGGACGGAATCGTCCAGGCGGTTCAGGAAACCGTCAAGTATTGACCGGGACCGTCCGGCCGAGGATGCTGCGGACCCGTCCGAGCAGCTCACGAGGGCTGAAGGGTTTCACGACGTAGTCGGTGGCACCGGCGGCGAATCCGTGCTCCACCTCGGTGTAGTGAGCCCGAGCCGTCAGCATCAGGATCGGAACGTCGGTCAGCCGCTCGTCGGCGCGGATGGCCTTGCAGGTCTCGAGGCCGTCCATCACCGGCATCATGAGATCGAGAATGACGAGATCGACGTCCTGGTTCTCCAGCAGATCGAGGGCTTCCCTGCCATTCGTGGCCGTGAATGTCACCAGCCCTTCGAGCTCGAGCTTCATCTCGACGAGGCGCCGGACGTCGGGGTCATCATCGACGATGAGCACGGTGGACATTCGAACTCCTGGGTAGAACCGCTGCACCGGTTGTATCGGCGATCGCCCTGCGGAACTTGATGCAGAGGGACCGGGTTTCACTTGGGCTCGAACCTGGCGGCCCCGTAGGCTGTCCGGCCACATGCCGTCTCTCCGCAGCATCCTCTCCGACCTCGTCGGCAGCGCGTTCGTCGAGCTCGGGCTCGATCACGCGGCGGGAGCGGTCGTGCCTTCCCAACGACCCGAGCTCGGCGCCTTTCAGAGCAACGGTGCACTGAGCTCGGCCAAGCAGGCCGGAAGGCCGCCCCGGGAGATCGCCCAAGCGGTGGCCGATCTCATCTCGACCGATCCACGGATCGCCCACGCCGAGGTCGCCGGACCGGGGTTCCTGAACATCGATCCCGCCGCCGAGCTCCTGATCGACGTCCTGGTGGCGATGCAGGACTCGCGCTGCGGTGTCGGTCCGACCCCTCGGCCGCGACGCATCGTGGTCGACTACGGAGGAGCGAACGTCGCCAAGGAGCTCCACGTGGGCCACCTGCGCGTAGCCCTCATCGGCGATGCGCTCAAACGGGTGTTCCGGTTTCTCGGGCACGAGGCCATCGGCGACGTTCATCTCGGGGACTGGGGAGCGCCGATGGGCCAACTGATCGCCGAGATCGCCGAGCGCCGACCGGACCTGCCGTACTTCGACGAGTCGAAGGTGTCCGGGTATCCCGAGTCGCCACCCGTCACCCTCCAGGACCTGACCGAGCTGTACCCCGAAGCCGCCCGCAAGGCCCGCGAGGATCGCGAGTTCGGCGAGCGAACTCGACTGGCCACCGTGGAGCTGCAGGGAGGAAGGCCGGGATACCTGGCGTTGTGGGAAGGCTTCCGGGCGGTATCGGTCGAGGGCTTGGAAGACGTGTACGGATCCCTCGGCATCGAGTTCGAGCTCTGGTTGGGGGAGGCCTCGGTCCATCAGCGGATCAAGCCCATGATCGACCGGTTGACCGACCAGGGTGTCGCCATCCCGTCGGACGGCGCAGTGGTGGTTCCGGTCGACGACCCGGCCGACACCAAGGAGATCCCACCGCTCATCCTCGTGACCTCGCGCGGGTCCTACACCTACGGCACCACCGACCTGGCGACCGTCGAGGAGCGCGTCGAGGACCTGGACGCCGACGAGATCGTCTACGTGGTCGACCTCCGTCAGGCCCTTCACTTCGAACAGGTCTTCCGGGCCGCTCGCAAGGCGGGGATCGCGCCGGAGGAGGTCCGACTCGATCACTCCGGAAACGGCACGGTCAACGGCCCCGACGGACGCCCGTTCAAGACCCGCACGGGAGGGACGCCACTGCTCCGGGACACGATCGCCGAGGCGATCGAACGGGCGCATCAGCGGCTCGACGAGAGCGAGCTGGCCCTCGAGTACCCGCAAGAGGAGCGAGAGGAGATCGCCAGACGCGTCGGCCTGGCCGCCTTGAAGTTCGGTGACCTGATCAACCACCGCACCTCGGAGTATGCGTTCGATCTGGACCGGTTCACCCGGCTGCAGGGAAAGACGGGCCCGTACGTGCAATACGTGGCGGTTCGGGCGGCATCGATCCTCTCGAAGGCAGCCGCCGCCGGGTACGAGGCAGGTCCACCGCTGCCACCGACCGGACAAGCAGAACGACGCCTGGTGCTGGCGCTGGCGGAGCTTCCCGAGGTGCTCGAACGCACAGCCGATCAGCGTGCACCCAACCACCTGGCCGAGTACGCCTACGAGCTGGCCGGATCCTTCAACCGGTTCTACGACGCCTGCCACATCATGAGCGAGCCCGACGCCGCGCGGCGCGGCTCGTGGCTGACCCTCGTCGGCATCGCCGGTGCGGTCCTTCGGCTTTGTCTGGAACTCCTCGGGATCGAGACACCGGAACGGATGTAGGCACCGCAGTCGCACAGCGCCGGATCCAATACGCTGCGGGTATGGAGTTCACGATCCGACCCGGAGCCGTGTCCGACCTGAAGGCGATCCGAGCCTTCACGTCGGACACCTTCGAGTGGGGCGACTACATCGTCGATTCCTACGAGGAATGGCTGGCCGATGAGCACAGCATGGTTCTGGTCGCCGAGAGTGGCCCTGCGGTTGGCCTGAACCGGTCGGTGATGCTGTCGGATCGGGAGGCATGGATTCACGCCGCTCGCGTCCATCCCGATCATCGGCGCCAGGGCATCGGTCGCGCCCTGAACATCGAAGCCTGCGCATGGGCACGACAACAGGGAGCGGTCGTCGCTCGTTTGCTGGTCGAAGACTGGAACGAGGCTGCGGTCCGTCAGGTGCAAGAGCTGGGATACCGTCCCGTGGCTCGATGGACTTCCGGACTGGTGGAGCTGGCCGACGACGTTCATCCACGATCGAACGGGCACAAGCGGCTTCCGGGCGAGGAACGCCTGACGCCGGGACGGTCCACCGAGGCCGACGTGGCGTGGATCTCGTGGATGTCGGGCGAGGCCGCCACCGCCGGCCGCGAGTTGTTCCCGGTCGGATGGCACTTTCGCAAAATGCGACAATCCGACGTCGCCGCGGCGGCCCGCCGAAGGGCCCTGTGGCAGTGCCCGTCCGGATGGGTCATCGCCGACGAGACCGAACCGGGACACCTGTTCGTGCCCTGGATCTCGACGTCCGATCTCGACGTGGACCGGCTGCTTCGGGCACTCGCGGACCTGGCGACCGAACGCGGACTCAATTCCATCCGGTTGATGGTTCCCCGAGTGCCGTGGATGGTGCCGGCCATCGAACGGGCCGGCTACCGCCACGAACCGAACACCGTCTTCGCCCTCGACCTGCTGCGCTGACCGCCCTGCCGCCTACACCGGCATCGAGAACAGCATCAGCACCGCGATGGTCCACACGACGTAGAGAATCGGCAGATCGAGTCGGTCCGGCATTCCCAGCTGGACCAATCCCAGCCGTGCCGCCGCCGCCAACGGCACCCCGAGCAGTGGCATGACCAGCAATCCGGCGGTTCCGGTCGCCTCGAGCAGTCCGTGAGCGGCTTGGATCGGCATCGAGAGGTCTCCGACCAGCTCGGCCGTCCGGTCGACGATGACGCCGAGAGCCAACCCGACCAGCAATGCCCCCACCATCCTCCCGACGGCCAGCTCTCCCAAGGGATACAGGCGGGCTCCGTCGGCCGAGCCGTAGCGGCCTTCGGAGGCGATCCCGATGGCGAAGGCACCCAGAATGCCGACCACCAACGCCGCTCCCAGCGCCCCGCTCGTGGAGAGATCCAGGCCGATTCCGAACACGCCGAAGGTATCGCCGGTGACGGCGATGGCCAGGCCGACGAGCGCCGAACCCACGGCCAGCATGCCCATGTCGAGCATCGTGCGCAGCGTGCCCGCCACCAAGCGGAGGTAGTACGAAGCGGGTTGGGGGTGCTCGCCGATCAGAACGTCAGGTGTCATACCGCCTCCACAGGAGCGGAACCGTAGCCAGAACCGTGCTCCACCAGCGCGTTCCAGTAGAGCTCCACCGGATGTCGAACGTCGTATCCGCTTCCGAGGTGGCCACGCAGCTGCATCTCGCAACCCGGATTGGCCGACGCCACCACCGACGCGGCGGTCGCCGCGACCTGACGCGCCTTCCTCCGGCCCAACTCGGCAGAGATCTCGGCCTGGAGCACCGAGTAGACGCCGGCCGCGCCGCAACAGATGCCGTCATGATCGATCTCCACCGGTACGAAGCCGGCCGCCCGGACGACGGCGCGAGGTGCGAGATACTGCCGCTGAGCATGGCGGAGGTGACACGGGTCCTGGACGGCGACCCGCACCCCGGTCGCCGGCAGTTTCGGCAGGTGCCCTGCCTCGACCAGCTCCGCCACCAGTGTGGTCACGTCCCTCACCTTCGAGGCGAGAACGTCCCCGCCGCCGACCCAGTTCCCATACTCGGCGAGGTGGGCGCTACAACCGGCGGCGTCGGCCACCACCAAATCCTCCGGAGCCGACACGACCGGTGCCAGGGCGTCCAGGTTCAGGCGAGCGAGGCGCTCGGCCTCACCGATGTGTCCGTCATGGGCGGCCAGCGCGCCGCAGCACGTCTGCCCAGACGGGACGGTGACACGGTATCCGGCACGGGTGAGCACACCGACGGTTGCCGCATGCACCGCTCCGAACCACGCATCCATGACACACCCGGCCAGCAGTGCAACCGTTCCCCGTTCTGCTCCGACCGGCTCGGCGGTCCGGCCCCGCCAGGAGCGCCGGCGCGGCAACAAGGGGCGCAGGCCGGCGAGGCTCCTGGCCGGCCCACGTGGCAACACGCGTCGGACTCCGAACCGCTGGGCCAGTCCGGCGGCAGTGGTTGCCACGCCGATCAGTCCGCGACTCGCCACCAGGCGCCCCAGCAGGACCCGGCGGAGGCGTCGGCCGGCGGTGGGACGCTGAGCCATGAGCTCCGCCTTGGCGCCCTCGTAGGCACGGCCGTACGGCACCAGGCCGGGACAGACCGCCTCGCACGCCCGGCACCCGAGACACGTCGACATCGCATCGTCGAAGGCCTCATCCAGCTCGACGGCTCCGGCCGCCACGGCGCTCATCGCCGAGAGCCGGCCACGCGGCGAGTATCGCTCATCTCCCGTCAGCCGGAAGGTGGGACAAAACGGTAGGCAGAGGCCACATTGGATACATGCGTTGAACTCGGCGGGCCGCGGCGCGTGGTCCGTGACGAAGCCGGTCATCGCACGCTGCCCATCAGGCGTCCGGGGTTGCAGATCCCGGCGGGGTCGAACGTTGCAATGACCCGGCGCTGAAGGTCCAACGCGGCCGGTGGTGCCCCGAATGGGCTGATGGGCGGCGACGGCTCGGGATACCGGGTGAGCACGACCGAGCCACCGAGTGACTCCGCCCAACCCCTCAGGTCCGACCAGCGGCCGGCATCGAGGTCATCACCCGCTGCGTCGACCACCCCGACACCGTGTTGGGCGACGAAGCGAAGCCCTCCTCCCAAACGCTCCACCGCCGCCTTCGTGCTGGCAGGAGGAACCCGAACCGACCAGCCATACACGCCGACCGGGGGCGCCGGCCATCGGAGACCCTCGGAAGGGGTGACGCCCAACAAGCCGGCGTGGTGCTCCACCTCGGCCGGCGTCCCTTGGACGTATGCCGCCGAGCCCTCATCGGTCTCCAGCACCGCCAGCGGACGGTGAAGCCGCGACCAGGCGACCGCCGGATCGTCGACCGGCATGGTGGCGGAGCGCTCCGGAGTCGGCCACAGCTTCAAGCAGATCGACCCCACCAATCCAAGCGTTCCCAGCGAACCGGTCGCCAGGCGCGGGAGGTCGTACCCGGAGACGTTCTTGACGACCCGTCCCCCACCCACGACCCGACGCCCGTCGCCGGTGACGATCTCCACCTCCAGCACCCGGTCTCTCGTGGGACCGATCCGGGCTCGCCGGTATCCGGAGATCCCGGCGGCGATGGCACCGCCAACGGTGCCGGGTCCGCCCCACTCCGCCAAACCGGCGGTCTGCGACGACTGTGCCAGCGTCGCTTCCAGTTCCTGAACCCGCACCCCGGGCTGGACGACCACCGTCAGGTCGTCGGGCTCCCAGGTCTCGATCCCATCGAGGGCCAGAGAGGACATCACCACATCTGCATCCACCGGATGGCCGATGTCCTGGTGGGTTCCACCGCCGACGAACATCACCGAGGCTCCCGCGTCGGAGGCGGCGGCCAACATGGCAGCCGCCTCGTCGAGGTCCGTCGGCGCGAATTGGTATGACGCCGCCGGGAGCCGGTCGCGGATCGCCGCCGGGGGCGCATCGAACTCGGACAAGTCGAGCGGAGCGAGCGTCATATCCAGGTCCCGGCCGGTATCGCATCCGGGTCCAGCGGCCGACCGAAGTCGAAGCATCGAGCCCCCTTGGGGAGGATCTTGCCAGGGTTGAACGTCCCCTCCGGGTCGAACACCTCTTTCAGGCGCGCCTGCGCGTCGAGGTCGACCGGCGAGAACATCTCGGACATCTTGTCGCGCTTCTCCAAACCGATGCCGTGCTCACCCGACAACACCCCACCGTTCCGAACGCAGAGCTCGACGAGATCATCAGCCGCCGCATGAACACGATCCCATGCGCCTGGCTCGGCACCGTCGAAGGCCATGAGCGGATGGAGGTTGCCGTCACCGGCATGGAAGACGTTGAGCATGGTGACGCCATGGCGCTCCGCAATGCGGTAGACCTCGGCCATCGTCTCGACCAGACGGGTCCGGGGAACGACCGTGTCGTGGAGGTAGTAGTCGGGCGCCGCCTGGGCGACGGCACCGAATGCTGATTTTCGACCTTTCCACAGCAAGGCCCGCTCGGCCTCGTCGGCTGCAAGCCGGATCTCGGTGGCATGATTCGACTGGGCAACCGCCTCGATCACGGCGGCCTCCGCCTCGACTGCGGCGGTCTCGCCGGTGACCTCGGCGAGCAGCACCGCGGCCGCTTCCACCGGCAGGCCGGCATGCAACCAGTTCTCGACCGCCTGGGTCATCAGCTGATCCATCATCTCCAGCGCCGCCGGCACGACTCCGGCGGCGACGATTCCGCTCACGGTCGCCGCGGCGGCTTCGACCGAATCGAACGCGATCAACAGGGTGCGAACGTCGGGGGGATCCGGCGTGAGCTTCACCAGGACCCGAGTCACGATCCCCAACGTCCCTTCCGACCCGACCACCAACCCCCGGAGATCGAGTCCGGGTGGGTCGGGTGCGGGCCCACCCAGCGTCACGACGCTTCCGTCGGCGAGCACCACCTCCACCGCCAACACGTGATTCACGGTCGAGCCCTCGGCGAGACAGTGCGGACCGCCGGAGTTGTTGGCCACGTTCCCTCCGATGGTGCAGGCCTGCTGGGACGACGGGTCCGGCGCAAAATGCAGCCCATGTGGTGAGGTGTGCCGGCTGAGGTCGAGGTTCACCACACCGGGACCGACCCAGGCGGTCCGATTGTCCAGGTCGACCTCCTCGATCTCGTTCATCCGGGTGAGCCCGACGACGATGGCCTCCTCGAGCGGAGCGGCGCCACCCGACAAGCCGGTTCCCGCACCTCGGGCGACCACCGAGATGCCGTGATGGCGTGCGATTCGAACGATGGCGGCCACCTCCTCGGTGGTGTGTGGGAAGACCACCGCAGCGGTCTCACCACGGAAGACACCGGCGTCCTTTCCGTAGAGATGACGCTCCAGCGCGTCGGTGGCGACACGTTCCGAGCCCAAGAGGGCGATGAGGTCACCGATCGGTCCCATGCGGGAACGCTAATGGCCCGTCGCACCATTGGGTTCGACAACCGGACTCGGCAGAGCGCGTTCGGTCGATATCCGACAATCGCTTGACTCGGGTGACCGGCCGCCGACCGGGGGGGACATGCACCCCAGGCGAGTCCAGCTCATACCGCTCCTGGCGGCTGTGCTCATGCTGGTGGTCCCCGGCGCGGCCCTGGCAGCCGAAGCTGCCGTCTGCGACGGAGGAGTCGCATTCCGGCTCCCCGATGGTTCGACCGCGTGCTCCCACGGTGACGACACACCGCCGCCACCCGTGCCTCAGCGCTACGCGCGCGAACTGACCACCGCCGCCCAGCAGGCGGGGGGAACGGTCCAGTGCACCGGAGACGGCACCAGCGGCAACCGGATTCAGATGCTCTACGTGGTGGCGGCCGACCGCCCGAACAACGCCTCGGTGGTGGTGCAGCAGATGGCGGCCGCAGCCGCCGAAATCGACGAGTTGGTGCGGCGGTCATCCGAGGCGATGGGCGCCGACCTCACCGTCCGATGGACCCACGATGCGTCGTGCCGGATCGAAGTCGAGACGGTGGTCGTTTCCCCGAACGGTGACGACGACTTCCAGGCAACGATGAACGCCTTGGGAGCCGCTGGATACGATCGGCCCGACCGCCATTATCTGGCGTGGGTGGACGACGATCGCTACTGCGGAATCGCGGCGAGCTTCGTCGACGACCGACCGTCGGAATCCAACTACAACAACGGCGGGATCTCCTTGTACGCCCGGGTCGACCGCGGGTGCTGGAACGCACCGGTCAGCCTCCACGAGTTGACCCACATGCTGGGCGCCGTCCAGCGGAGCGCTCCCCACGCCACCGATTACGGCCACTGCACCGACGAATACGACATCATGTGCTACCCCGACGGGCCCGGTTCGACGATGGTGACCCGCTGCCCGGATCAGAACCTGGACGTCCTGTTGGATTGTGGGGGAGACGACTACTTCAATCCACAGCCGTCGGACGGGAGTTACCTGTCGTCCCATTGGAATGTGGCCGACTCCAGCTTCCTGGCCGAGCCCGATGCTCCGCCACCTCCGGACCAGCCATCCGACCCCGACCAGCAACCAGACCCGGAACCGGAGGAACCGCCGGCCTTCGAGGACGTGCCGTCCGATCACACGTTCGCCGGCGACATCTCCTGGCTCTCCTCGGCGGGGATCACCAAGGGCTGTAACCCTCCGACCAACGATCAGTTCTGCCCCGAACGGCCGGTCTCGCGGGCGCAGATGGCCGCGTTTCTGAATCGCGCATTGCCGGGGGCGCTGCCGCTCGGGAAAGCGTTCTCCGATGTCGAGGGTTCGGTGTTCGAAGACGATGTCCGGCGTTTGGCCGGAGCCGGTATCACCCGTGGGTGTGAGCCGGATCGCTTCTGCCCGGATGAGCGGGTCACCCGCGGTCAGATGGCGGCATTCCTGGTCCGAGCGTTCGATCTGCCGGCGGCCGGCGAGGATTTCTTCGGTGATGACGACGAATCGATCTTCGAGGCGGAGATCAACGCCCTCGCCGCCGCCGGCATCACCTCCGGCTGCGCCCCCGACGCCTACTGTGCCGACGCCCCGGTGACCAGGGGACAGATGGCGGCGTTCCTCCGCCGAGCCGCCGGCTGACCTCGCTCCCACTAACGTGCATCGGGATGCCGGTGCAGGTCGACCCCACCCCCAATCCCAACGCCATGAAGTTCACGGTGGGCGTGCCCGTCGGTGGCCCTGCCACCTTCGTGGCGGGGTCCGAAGTTCCCGACCCGGGAGCGGCCCGGCTGCTGGCGCTGGAGGGCGTCGTCTCCGTGTTCATGACGGCCGACTTCGTCACGTTGACGAAGGAACCCGGCGCGGACTGGGAGCCGATCAGCCGAGAGGCTTCGACGATCCTCGAGGAACACTTTCCGGCCGAGTGAGGCTTTGATCCGGTCTCCGGCGCTCGGCCGGTCATGGACCGGCGGTCGTGACCTCACCGTCTGCAGTCACCCAGACCGCCACCGGCCACCGCATGTCGGCCGGATCGACCACCTCGAGCACGATCCGCCACATCGAGCCGACGGTGCCCGCCGAGAGAACCGTCTCGGAGGGCCGACCCCACGCCTCCGCCCGTGCCCGAGCCGCGTCGAGCACTCCCGCCGGCGGATCGGCCTCGTCGACGTCGAGGGGGGCCGGCTCCGCGGTGGGGAGCGCCATGGGTGCAGGAAGATCCAGCACCGAGAAGCCGGAGGAGGAGACCGAGACGACCACCTCGACGGCCCTGGCCGGCTGGCGGACGTACCGTTCGCCGTCGGCGGCGGCCAGCGTCCGCACGACGAGCACGATTCGGTACCGACCGTCTGCGAGTGCCTCGGCTTCGATCGGAATCGCCGTCTCCACGAAGCTGCGCTCGGTTCCATCGGGCTCGGGAAGCACCACGCCGGGCGGCAGCCGGTCCTCGACCATCTGGCGGGTGATGTCGCTCCCGTCCAGCGTGAAGTAATCGGAGACGAACCAGGCGGCCATCGCGGCCGCTCGATCGGCCGGGTCGTCGCCGGCCAGCAGGTCGGACTCCGTGAAGGGTGGGGTGTCGATGACCTCCGAGGAGGTGACGGGAGATCCCGGGCTCGACGCGGCAGGTGCGTTTCCGACGCCTTCACCGGAGGGCTGGTCGGCGTTCACGACCAACCTGGTCAGTCCGACGGCCGCTCCGAGAACCACGACCGCCGCCACGATGAGCGCTCCCACCCGCCGGCGGCGTTGCCGGTCGTCCACCACCAGCGCATCCCACGGGATGGAGTCGAAGCGCTCGTCGGCTGCCGACGGGTCTCGCAGCTCGCCCTCATCCATCGATCCCCACTCCGCAGGTCATGAACGCAAACCTACGAGATGGCTTCGCACCCGACAAGGAGGCCGTGCCCACCGTCCGCAGATCCGTCACGGAACATGCAAACCGCGACCCGGTGTCCCGCGGAGGATGGGACCGGGGAACCACCCTCGGCACGACTATCGTTTCTGCCCACATGGCGCTCAATCCCGATCCCCGGCCCGGCCGCTGGATGCTCCCACTGGTCGTCCTCGGCATGCTGCTGTTCACGTACGTGTTCGTCAGCCAGTTGCCGGGCAGCGGTCCCGACGAGGCTCAGGCCGTCGACACCCAGCCCGACGACACCTCCCAGACGGGCAGCGGTTCCTCGCTCCCGGACGGGACGGACACCGGCGACACCACCGTTACCACCGCCCCGGGTGATCCGGCAGCAGAGGAGCCGTCGCCAGAGGTCGCCGCCTACGTTGCGGCGATGCAGGCCCTCGCGTCGGAGCTGACCGCCTTCAACACCGAGATGGACAACGTGAACACCGCCTGGGACGCCGACCCGCGAGAGATCGAGTACTCGGCTGCCGAGCAGCGATTCACCGAGATCAGCGGCAATGTCGAGCAGTGGAGCCAGCGCGTCGCCGAGGTGCAGCCGCCGGCCGATCTCGCCGAGGCCCACAACGCCTTCGTGACCGCCGCACAGGCGGCGTCCACCGAGGCCGCCGAGGTGCTGGACGGGTTGGTCAACTCGCCCGGTCCGGAAGACCGGCGCGACGCCGCCGGCCGCTTCGACGCCGCCCGCCAGGCATTCGCCGACGCCCTCGCCGCCATCAGCGGCTGACGTGCCGGCGGAGATCCGGCCGATCGATCCTTCGGAATGGCCGACGCTCGCCCGCGTCGCCGCCGAGTCGTTCCTGGGTGCCACCCGCGGGGATCGCCTGGATCGAGTCGTCGAGCGCATCACCGCCACCGAAGACCCGGCCCGGACCCGCTGCGCATTCGAGGACGGGACCATGGTCGGAACGCTGTCGTCCCACGCATTCGAGCTCACGGTGCCCGGTGGCGTGCTGGCTGCGGCTGGAACGGCCGGCATCACCGTGTTACCGAGTCATCGCCGTCGGGGCCTGATGAGGGCGATGCTCGAGGCCCACCTCGACGACGCCCGTCGACGCGGCGAAGCGGTCGCCGTTCTCATCGCATCCGACTCGGCCATCTATCCACGCTTCGGGTACGGGCTGGCCTCGGTAATGGCCACGACCCGCGTCGACACCCGGCATGCCCAACTTCATCCCCGCGTCTCCGTGGGTGACGAGGTGGCCGCCGTCGACCCGACCGACATCCCCGAGCTGGCCGCAGATGTCTTCGATCGCATCCGGCTGACTCGACCCGGAATGTTTGCCCGCAGCCCCGAATGGTGGATGGCTCGCAGCACGAGCCGAGACCGGCACCACCCCGAGCAACGCGCGGCGGTGGCGCGTCGGGAAGGAGCGGTCACCGGCTGGGTCGAGTACGAGGTGAGCCAGCCCACGTGGACCGACCACCACTCCGATGCCGGCCTCAAGGTGCAGGAGATCATCGGCGTCGATGGCCGGGCGCACACCGGCCTGTGGAAGTACCTCTTCGCGCATGATCTGGTACAGCAGATCGATGCTCGGTTCCTGGCAATCGACGACCCGATCTTCTCGATGCTCGCAGGCTGGCGTCGGGCCGTGCCCACCATCGAAGACCAGCTGTTCTTGCGGATCATCGACGTCCCGGCCGCCCTGGCAGGTCGGCGCTACGCGCTCGATGGCCGGCTCACGCTGGCGCTGCGTGATCCGGCGGGAGGCCCCACTCGCCGGTACCGCCTGGAGGTCGAGGATGGTCGAGCGCGGTGCGAGCCCACCGACGGCGCCGAGGATGCGGTGCTCGACCTCGCCGACCTGAGTTCGGCCTATCTCGGACGCTCGCGGCTCGCCGAACTCGCTCGGGTCGGTCGAGTCGACGGAGACCCGGCCACGCTGCACCGGGTCGACCGGATGTTCTCGTGGGACCCCCCACCCTGGTGTCAGGAGCCGTTCTGAACCGGGTCGGCGCCCGAGCCGGTAGCGTTCCGTCATGACTCGTCAGGCCGAGTACGTATCCAGGACAGTTCAGGAGCGGGGGATCCGCTTCATTCGGCTGTGGTTCACCGACGTCCAAGGATTCCTGAAGTCCGTGTCGATCAGTCCCCAGGAACTCGAGACTGCCTTTGCCGAAGGCATGACGTTCGACGGTTCGTCGATCGATGGGTACGCCCGTATCCACGAGGCGGACATGCTGGCCAGACCCGACCCGGCGACGTTCCAGATCCTCCCCTGGAGACGGGACGAGCAGGTGGCGCGCATGATCTGTGACATCGTCACGCCCGACGGGGAGCCCTTCGATGGCGATCCGCGCACGGTGTTGAAACGCAACCTGAGCCGCGCTTCGGAGGCGGGATACACCTTCTACGTGGCACCCGAGATCGAGTACTTCTACTTCGCAGACTCGGGACCGCGTCCGCAGGTGCTCGACCGGGGCGGCTATTTCGACCTGACCCCGCTCGATGCGGCCCAGGAGTATCGGCGGAAGACCATCAACGTCCTCGAGCAGATGGGCATCCCCGTCGAGCACTCCCATCACGAGGTCGCTCCGAGCCAGCACGAGATCATCGTCCGCTACATGGACGCACTGACGATGGCCGACAACATCATGAGCTTCCGCCTGGCGGTGAAGGAGGTGGCGCTCGAGCATGGTATTCATGCCACGTTCATGCCCAAACCGCTCGAGGATCACGACGGCTCCGGTATGCACTTCCATCTCTCGGTGTTCGAGGACGACGAGAACGTCTTCGTGGGCGAGGACGGAACCCTCTCCGACCTCGGCAAGCACTTCGTGGCCGGCCTGCTGGTGCACGCTCCCGCGTTGACCGCCGTCACCAACCAGTGGGTCAACTCCTACAAGCGGCTCGTCGCCGGGTATGACGCCCCCATCTATGTCGCATGGGGCCGGAACAACCAGTCGGCTCTGGTGCGGATCCCGACGGTCAAGCACGGGAAGCCCCGCTCGACTCGAATCGAGTACCGCTCTCCCGACGCCGCCTGCAACCCCTACCTGGCCCTGTCGGTGCTGCTGGCCGCCGGACTCGACGGGATCCAACAGGGCTACCCCCTCCCTCCGGAGGCGCCGGGGAACGTCTACGAGCTGAGCGCGGCCGATCGGGCCGATCTCGGAATCGTTCGCCTTCCCGACACCTTGTCCACCGCCCTCGACGTCATGGAGCGTTCCGACCTGGTCCGGCAGGCGCTGGGTGACCACGTGTTCGACTGGTTCATCCGGAACAAACGACGAGAGTGGGAGCGCTATCAACATCACGTGTCCAGTTTCGAGCTGGAGACGTACCTCCCGATCCTGTGACCGGGAGGGAGTCGATGAGCCAGCCCGACCAGAGAACCGTGGCCGTATTTCCGGAGGAGTGCACATCGAATCTGGCCGCCGCGCTCGCCGTGTCGGGCATGGATCGAGTGTCGGTACCAGTGCTCGACGACGTGACGGCCGACTCGGCCGGCGAGTGGTCGATGCTCGTCGTGGAACTGGGCGACGAGCCACTGCGGCGCCTGCGGCAGGTGGCGGAGCTCGCCGAGTCGATCGGGCTCCCCGTTCTGATCGTGGTGGAGGCCGCCCACTACCCACTGGTGGCCGATGCCGCCGGCGTCGCCGACCTGATCACCACACCGATCGATCCGGCCGAGCTCGGTCTGAGGATGCGCCGGCTGATGCAACTGGCATCGGTCGACGGCGTCCTCCGTCATGGGGACCTCGAGTTGAACACGTTGACCTACCAGGCAGGTCTCGGTGGACAGCCCATCGATCTCACGTTCATGGAGTACGAGCTGTTGCGCTTCCTAGTCGAACACCCTGGCCGGGTGTGGACGCGTGAGCAGCTGCTGTCGAAGGTGTGGGGATACGAGTACTACGGCGGGGCCCGGACCGTCGATGTCCACGTCCGCCGACTTCGAGCGAAGCTCGGTGAAGAACGCGCCAGCTGGATCTCGACCGTTCGTTCCGTGGGCTACCGCTTCGGCTGAGCATGCGATCGAGCGGGCAGACCCGCGTCCGGTCAGAATTCGCCGCGCAACGGCCGCATCACCTTCGACAGCGTTCGCTCACGGAGGTTCCGCCGGAGCGGACGGGAGTCGGCGAGCAGTTCGGAGCGATCGGCGTCTTCCAGGAAGTCGTTGGCCAGCAACGCGTTGAGTTCCGCGTCGACCGCGACCACCGCCACCTCCTCGTCTTTGAAGAACGATCTGGCATTGATGTTGACCGAACCGAAGGCGACCACCTCGTCGTCGGCGACGAGTTGCTTCAGATGCAGCATCGAAGGGGTGAAGCGGAAGACCTTGACACCGCCGTCGATCAGCGGGATCGCCACCTCCTCGGCCATGATCCGAGAGAGTTGCTTGTCGATGTGATGGCCCGGGATCGCAACACGCACGTCGACACCCCGCTCCACGGCATCGAGCAGCAGGCGACGGATCCGGTCGGGTGGGTTGAAGTACGGAGTCGAGATCCACAGTCGCGTCTTGACCGTGCGGATGATGGTCTCCACCATCCTGGCGGCAGAGTTCAACTCGATCATCGCCGAGGCGTCGACGATTCCCAGCGAGGTGGAACCCCTTCGTTCGGGGCGATCGGGAAGCTCGCCATCGTCGAACATCGATCCGCCCGTGTCCCGCCAATCGGCCAGGAACACCGCTCGGAGCGTGTCGACCGCCGGGCCGCGGATCTCGAAATGGCTGTCGCGCCACTCGTCGGGACCCTCGGCGTCGCCCTCCCACTCCTCGGCGATCCCCACCCCGCCGGTGAATGCCACGCGATCATCGATCACGAGAATCTTGCGATGCGTCCGATGATCGGACTCCCAGACCTTCCAACGCGTGACGGGACGAAACCACTGCACCTCCGCACCGGCGTCACTCAGCATGTCGACGAGATCCTTGGGCATCAGCCGCGATCCGACATGGTCGAGCAGGATCCGCACCTTCACTCCCGCTCGTGACCGCTCGGCCAGCGCAGTCGCCATCTCTCTGGCGACTCCTCCGGTCCAGTACACGAAGGTCACGAAGTCGATTCGATCCTCGGCGACCCGCACGGCGTCGATCATCGCCGGGAAGATCTCGACTCCGTTGCGGAGGCGGGTGACCCGGTTGCCTTCGGTGAAGACGACTCCGACATATGCCTCCAGGGCGCGTCGGATCCGGTTGTCCGCCGCTTCGCTCATCCGAAGGAGATGCCTTGGGCCAGGGGAAGATCGTCCCCCCAGTTGATCGTGGTGGTCTGGCGCCGCATGTAGGCCTTCCACGAGTCGGATCCCGCCTCGCGGCCGCCCCCGGTTTCCTTTTCCCCGCCGAAGGCGCCACCGATCTCTGCACCGGAGGTCCCGATGTTGACGTTGGCGATCCCACAGTCGCTCCCCCCGTAGCTGAGGAAGCGCTCGGCGGTGCGCAACGAATCGGTGAAGATCGCAGAGGACAGCCCTTGCCGGACCCCGTTCTGGACGGCCAGCGCCTCCGCGTAGTCGTCGACGGTGACCACCCACAGGATTGGAGCAAAGGTCTCCTCCTGGAGGATCGAGGCGTCCTTGGAGATCGAGACGATGGTGGGTTCGACGAAATGGCCGTCCCGATCCAACACCTCGCCACCGGTGAGCACCGTCCCACCCTCGTCGACCGCCTGCCGCAGCGACGCTCGGTACGCCTCCACCGCCCGCTCCGACACGAGAGGACCCATCAGCGTGGTGTCGTCCATGGGATCGCCGATCACCACCGTCCCATACACCTTCACGAGTCGATCGATCAGTTCGTCGGCGATCTCGCGATGCACGATCAGCCGCCGGAGACTGGTGCAGCGCTGGCCTGCCGTGCCCACGGCGGCGAAGACGACCGCACGGGTGGCCAGCTCGAGATCGGCGTCGTCCATCACGACGATGGCGTTGTTCCCACCCAACTCGAGGAGGGATCTGCCCAACCGGCCGGCGACGACCGGACCCACTTCCTTGCCCATGCGAATCGAGCCGGTGGCCGAGATCAGCGGAAGTCTCGTATCGGCAGTCATCATCTCGCCCACCTGTCGATCCCCGACGACAAGGCTGAACACTCCTTCGAAACCAGATCCCGCCATCACCGCTTCGGCGATCCGAGTCACTGCGATCGCAGTCAGCGGTGTCGCCTCCGAAGGCTTCCACACACAGGTGTCGCCGCAGACGGCGGCGATGGCCGCGTTCCACGACCACACCGCTACCGGGAAGTTGAAGGCCGTGATGATTCCGACCGGACCCAACGGATGCCACTGCTCGTACATGCGATGCTGTGGCCGCTCCGAGGCCATGGTCAACCCGTAGAGCTGTCGGGAGAGGCCCACCGCAAAGTCGCAGATGTCGATCATCTCTTGTACCTCGCCGATCCCCTCGGCGTGGATCTTCCCCATCTCCAGCGTCACCAGGGCGCCGAGCACATCGCGCTTCTCGCGGAGCGCCTCGCCGATCTGTCGGACGTAGGAGCCGCGCTCCGGAGGCGGCAACGCCCGCCAGCGAGCGAACGCCTCGGTCGAGCGTGCGACCACCCGGTCGTGGTCCTCGGGGCCCGCCTGACTCACGGTGGCGATCACCGCGCCCGTGGTGGGGTTGGTGACCTCGAGCACGTCGCCGGAGCCCTCGGTCCATGTGCCGTCGAAGACACCGGGGTTGTGATCCGCGAGCCCCAAGGCCGAGAAGATTTCATCGCGAGTCATGGCGAACAGTCCTTTGCCGAGAAGATCGAACGTCGCCGTCGATTGTCGCAGTTGTCCGAGAGTCACGACAGTCGAGTACCACCAACCGACGCCCTTCACACCTTTCCGCTGTGGTCGTCTCCGGCGTTCGATCGAAGTAGCCTCCACCCGTTCCCTCGTTGCCAGGAGGCTCCATGCCCAAGTCGGTCCCTTCGATCAGCTCGGCGCCCGCCCCGCTCGGGCCGTACTCCGTTGCCACGGAAGCCAACGGTTTCGTGTTCATATCCGGCCAGGTGGCCATCGACCCGGACGGTGGCCCCACACCCGAGGACGTCAGCGATCAGGCGCGACTGGTCATGGAGAACCTCGCTCGGATCGTCGGTGATCTGGGTCTGGGGCTCGACGACGTGGTCAAGACCACCATCTTCCTGGCCGACATCGCCGACTTCGGTGCTGTGAACGAGGTCTACGGGTCGTACTTCACCGGGCCGCCGCCGGCGCGCTCCACCGTGCAAGCAGGCGCGCTGCCGGCGCCGCAGTTCAAGGTCGAGATCGAGCTGATCGTTGCCAGATGAAGGAGCGGGACGGGATCAGGAGAAGCTGTTGCCGCAGCCGCAGGATCGGGTGACGTTGGGGTTCTCGATGGCGAACCCCGCGCCCATCAACCCGTCCTTGTAGTCCAGGGTGGAACCGCGCAGTCGCTCGGCGGACTGGGGGTCGACCACGACTCGCACGTCGTCGAATTGTTCGACGATGTCACCATCCTCGATTTCGGTATCGAAGAACATCTCGTAGGAGAACCCGGAGCATCCACCGGGACGGACGGCCATGCGCAGCGCCAATCGCTCGTCGCCTTCACCGTCGATCAACTCTCGCACCTTTTCGACGGCGGGTTCCGTCAGAACGACCGCCTTCTCGGGGCGGCTGGACTTGATGTTGAGAATCTGGGTCATCGGTCCTCCGGCCGAGTGGGCTGACGAGTCACAGGTTACCGCACCACCGCCGAACCGGAACTCCGTTCGCGGTTGACGGCGGCGGCCAATACGATCTCATACGTGCAGACACCCGGCCACGACGATGTGATTCGTGCCCTCGAAGGTGTCGTCGACCCCGAGTTGGGCGGCAACATCGTCGAGTTGGGCATGGTCAGCCACGTGGAGATCGATGCATCCGGCGTCGTCGACGTGGGGATCGCGTTGACGATCGCCGAGTGTCCGATGCGGTCCCAACTCGAGAACGACACGGCGCGAAAGATCAGGGCGCTCCCCGGTGTCTCCGACGTTCGTGTCACCACCACCGCCATGACCAAGGCCCAACGCGCCGAACTCATGTCGGTGGCGCGACGTCGGGTTCGTGAATCGGCCGAACCGACGCGGGTGGACCCGATGACGCGGGTGATCGCGGTCAGCTCCGGGAAGGGCGGCGTCGGAAAATCGTCGGTGAGTGTGAATCTCGCTCTGGCGCTCTCGGCGGCAGGACACGACGTCGGGCTGCTCGACGCCGACATTTGGGGATTCAGCACTCCCCGGATGCTCGGCTTGCGCGATCGGCTGGAAGCCGACGCGGAGACCCGGCTGATCGAACCGGCGACGGTGCACGGGATCGAGGTGGTCTCCACCGGGCTGATCATCGATTCGGAGGAGACCGCTCTGATGTGGCGCGGGCTCATGCTGTCCAAGGCGCTCGAGCAGTTCCTGAACCAGGTGTCGTGGGGACGGCTGGGCTACTTGGTGATCGACATGCCGCCCGGAACCGGTGACATCCAGATGGCGCTGGCGCGTCTCTTGCCCCAGGCCGAGATGGTGGTGGTCACGACTCCGCAGCGTGCTGCCCAGAAGGTGGCGATTCGGGTCGCCGACATGGCCCGACGCTCCTACATGCCGATCGTGGGCGTCATCGAGAACATGTCGTCGTTCACCTGCGACCACGGGGACAAGTATGAGTTGTTTGGTACGGGTGGTGGATCCGAACTGGCCGAGTCTCTGGGGGTGCCGCTGATCGGCACCATCCCGCTCGATCCGGCGGTGGTCACCGGCGGCGACGAAGGCGCTCCGGTTGTGATCGCCCATCCCGACAACGCCGCCGCCCGCGCGTTCCAACACGTCGCGGCCGAGGTGGTGACATTGGTACCGCCCGCCGAGGACGAAACGTGTACCGGCCGCATCGCCAAGCTGATCGAAGGGCTCGAACAACTCGATGCCCCGCCGGTGGGGACCTGAACGGATCGGATCAGGGAGATTCCAGCTCAGGTGGGGTGAACAGCTCGAGACCGAAGGGAAGCCGGGGCTGGTCGCGCAGCACCACCGTCGTCAGCAGTTTGTCGGCGATCGTCTGCCGCTTGGCGTCGAAGAGCGGAAGCAGGTATCCGATGAAGCAGACGATGCTGTCGATGATGTGCGCGATGCGACGGACGATCCCTTGTGCCCCACCGATGGTCTGTCCGTTGTTGTCTGAGACCACCTTGAGTCCCATGAGAGCCTTTCCGGGACTCTGTCCTCGGGTTCCCTCCAACCAGCCCAGCAGGCCCCACGCATAGGCGAGCGACACCAGCTGGCCGAGCAGGAGGACCATGGCTCCCAAGGCGTCGCTGATGCTGCCGACCAGGAATGCCACGATGTAGACGGCAATCCCGATCACCAATCCGATGAGGGCGTCGATCAGGGTGGCGACGACACGATCGCCCCACGATGCCAGCGAGCCCCACTGCGATACCGGACTCGAACCCTCCGACGTCATCATGCCTCCCAGATCGGAACGACGGCCGGTGTGACCATACCCCGCAGATGCATTCGGAGTGGTCTCCGCTCCCGGTGGAGGGCTGCGAATGGAAGGACTAGTCACTTTGTGCGCCCGATAAAGGCACTGGAGCCTGGGGCCGCGATCACCGATCATGGAGGTGAACGTGCTCGGTATTCGGGGCGGGTGGGGGGTATCGCTCGGCGACTCGGACCGACGCCGATTCGGGGGACTGGATTCGCACCTCGACCGACTCGGCCAGATCCGACAGGCCAGATCTTGATCGGCCAGATCTGATAGGCAAGATCTGATAGGCAAGATCTGATAGGCCAGACCGGGCAGAACCGGATCAGGGCCGGAGACATCCGATCGGGGACACCCATCGGGTGACTGGGACAGTTGAGACTTCGGGGTTACCGGAACCTTCCCCCTCACGGGACCCCGGATTGCACGAGGGCCTGGCTTCCCCCGCGGGCCCTCGTGCCGCGCTCACCCGGCCCCGATGCTCGAATCTCCCGAGATGTCGCGGGGAGGCTGCTCGTCGAGGTCCGTTTTGGCCACCCGCACCGACCAAGTATCGCCCTCCACCGCCACCAGGCCGTCCTCCGCGAGCTTGCGAAGATGCGCCGCCACCGAGCGGGCCGCCGCCGGGAACAACGCAGAGTCGACGTCGGCATAGATCGTCTCGACGATCGCATCGATGGTCGATGGGCCCTGGTCGAGAACTCGGACGATCTGTCGTTCTCGCTCCAGCCGGTGTGCCAGGTACCAGGAGATCACGGCCTGAGGCTCCCCGATGTCGGGGCCGTGACCAGGGTGAATGTGGTCGATCTCGAGGTCCTGGAGCCGACGGAGCGAGGCCAGATACGGCCGCAGGTCGTCGACCATCACCGACGATCCCCCCATGATGTGATCGCCGGTGAACAAGGTCGTTCCGAGCAGAAAGCACAGGTGGTCGTCAGCGTGTCCCGGCGTGTGGAGTACGACCATCGATCGGGTGCCCACCCGCACCGAATCGCCGTCCGAAAGCATCGCATCGGGAACGAAGCCGGGGCCGGAGGCGTGACCGAGCGCCACCACGCCGAGATCGGCCGCCAGCGGGTTCGCCAAAGGGGCGTGGTCCGGGTGGGTGTGGGTGACGATCACCGAGGTCACCGGCGTGTCACCGATGGCGGTCATGATGGCGTCGGCGTGGACGGGGATGACCGGGCCCGGGTCGATCACGACGACTCCCGACTCGTCACCGACGACGTAGGTGTTGGTCCCAGGCCCGGTGTAGACGCCAGGATTGGGGGCCAGTATCCGCCGGACGCGCATGGTGAGGTCGTCATCATTCGACATCGGCGAGTCCAAACTCCGGCCCGGGCAACGGATCGGGGTGGGATGGGATCGCCCACGGATCGTCCGATCCGGCCAGCAGCTCCAAATGCCATGCCGTCGGCTCGATCATCGGCCTGGTACCGGTGTGGTGCTGATGAACCGCCAGCACCGGCGGGACCCACTCCAGAGCCTCGAACTCGGCGGTGCGCGGCGCCGCCACGGTCGCCGGATCGACCTCCGCCAGGTAGAAGTGCGTGTCGAAGCGGCGGGGCACGAACTCGGGTGTGATCCAGCGGGAGAGAAAACGAAGGCGGGACGGATCGAAGCGACGGCCGGCCACGCGGACCGCCTCTGCGACATCACCGGGTTCGGAGCTTCCGGGTTGCCATTCGCCCCCACGCTGCGAGGCGTCGCCGGACCTCGATGCATCGGATGCCACGACTGGGACGGTGAGGAACACACCGACCTCCTCGGCCGTCTCCCGAAGCGCAGCCGCCCGCCAGGGATCCACGAAGCCAAACCGGTCCTTGTCGGCGTCCTCGGGGTCGAGCGCGCCGCCGGGGAACGCCCAGATACCACCGAACACGCCCCCGGGGGGGCGATAACCCAACAGCACCTCCACCTCCGGCGCGCGCCGGATGAGGATCACCGTGGCGGCGGGTCTGACCTCGACCATCGATGCAACGCTACCCGGGGGGTAGGCTCGGTCCGTGACGCTCCGGTCTCTCCCATCGGTCGACCGTCTGGCTGCCGTATTGCCCGATGAGCTGCCCCGGGTCGTGGCGAACGCGATCGCTCGACGGGCAATTGCCGAAGCTCGCGATGCCTATCAGCGCGACCCGGAGTCACCGATCGACCCCAAAGCCCGCGCCGAAGGAGACGCGGCGGCCTGGTTGCGCCGGCGACCCCTCCGGGTCATCAACGCCACCGGCGTGTTGCTCCACACCAACCTGGGACGGGCGCCCTTGGATCCGTCGGCGGTCGAAGCCGCCATGACCGCCGCGTCGCACTACACCAACCTCGAGATCGACCTGGAGGATGGACGCCGTGGAAGCCGGCTGCTCCACGTCGAGTCACAGCTTCGTGAGCTGACCGGGGCCGGAGCGGCGCTGGTGGTCAACAACAACGCCGCCGCGTTACTGCTGACACTGATGGTCCTCGCCTCGGGCCGGACGGTTCCGGTCTCGAGAGGCGAGATGATCGAGATCGGTGGCTCCTACCGGCTGCCCGATCTGATGGCCGCCTCGGGCGCGCGAATGGTCGAGGTGGGCACGACCAACCGAACCCGAGTCGGCGACCATGCCCAGGCCATCGACGCCGACGCCGCGCTGTTTCTCAAGATCCATCCGTCCAACTACCGAGTGACGGGTTTCACGGCCGAGGCGTCCATCGCCGAGCTGGTGGCGCTCGGTCGCAGCCATGAGCTCCCGGTCGTGTTCGATCTGGGGAGCGGGCTGCTCGACGAGCGGGTGCCCTGGATCCCAGGGCCACCACCGTCGTGGCTCCAGCACGAGCCAGGCGTCGTTCAGAGCCTCGAGGCCGGTGTGGACATCGTGACGTTCTCGGGCGACAAGCTGTTGGGAGGGCCGCAGGCCGGCATCATCGTCGGTCGGCCGGACCTGGTCGAGCGGCTCCGCAACCACCCGATGACCCGAGCCCTGCGAGTCGACGCGCCGACGATCGGCATGCTGGTCGCCACCCTCGACAGATACCTGGAAGGGTCCGCCGCCGATCTCCCGCTCTGGCGGATGGCGACGGTCGGCTCCTCGACCCTCCGGCATCGAGCAGAGGAGATCATCCGGACCGTCACGGTGCGGGACGCAACCGTTCAACAGTCGACGGCGACCATGGGCGCCGGCAGCGTTCCCGGTGCGACCTTCGAATCGGTGGCGATCGTGCTGGAGGACGACGCCGACCGCCGCCACGCCGCGTTGTTGCGGCACGATCCCCCCGTCGTCGGGCGAAGGTCGGCGGGAGCGTTGCTCCTCGACCTTCGAACGATCGATCCCCGGGACGACGCCCTCGTCGCCGAAGCCTTGAACACACGATGCCGGTGATCGGCACCGCTGGTCACGTCGACCACGGGAAGTCGACGCTGGTCAGGGCCTTGACCGGTCTCGAACCGGATCGGTGGGAGGAGGAACGCCGGCGAGGGCTGACCATCGACCTCGGCTTCGCCTGGATAACGCTCGAGGACGGCCCGGAGGTCTCGTTCGTCGACGTCCCAGGTCACGAACAGTTCATCAAGAACATGCTGAGCGGCATCGAAGCCGTCGACATCGCCATGCTGGTCGTGGCCGCCGACGAGGGATGGATGCCCCAGACAGAGGAACACGTGGCGATACTGGATCTCCTCGACATCGATCAAGCCGTGATCGCCCTGACGAAGACCGACCGCGTCGACCAGGACCTCATCGAACTCGCCAAACTGGAGATCGACGAGCGGGTCCGCGGCACGTCGATCGAGCCGGCACGGATCATCGAGGTCGCCGCCATCGACGGCACCGGCCTCGAGGAACTGCGCGCCGAACTGCGGACCCTCGTGACCCGGATCCCGAATCAGGATCGGGGACGACCGCGCTTGTGGGTAGATCGGGTGTTCACGGTGAGCGGATCTGGAACCGTGGTAACCGGCACGTTGCTCGACGGTTCGATCTCGGTGGGAGATCGTCTGGCCGTGTGGCCCGGTGCTGCGGTGACGCGGGTCCGCAGCCTCCAGGCTCACGAGCAGACGCGCGAGATCGTGGGACCCGGGACGCGCACCGCGATCAATCTCGCCGGGATCGATTACCGGGGCCTCTCCCGAGGCTCCATGCTGGGACGACCCGACCAGTGGTCGACGTCGGACCGGATCCTGGTGGCCATTCGACCGGCTCGGTACCACGAGGAACTCACCAACCGGGGCGCCTATCACCTTCACCTGGGAAGTGGTTCTTGGCCGATCCGGCTCCGGATGCTCGACCATCGCATCGCCCGGATCGACCTGCCCGTGCCCCTTCCACTTCGAATGGGCGACCGTTTCGTGATTCGGGAGACCGGCCGCCGACTGGTGGTGGGTGGCGGCCGGGTTCTGGAGACCCGCCCGCCGTCGCGCCGGCGCGACGGCTTGGCGGCGGCCGTCGAACTCGAGAAGGTCCTCGATGGGCCACCGAACCGGCGGGCCGACGCGCTGCTCTCCGTCCGGGGACAGGCGGATGCCACGAGCCTCTCGGCCGACAGCGCCGGTGGAACAGCTTCGGGACTCTGCGTGGGAGAGACGGTGCTGGCTCCCTGGCGCGTCACCGAGACCATCGAAGCGTCACAGCAGCTCGTCACGGAGTTCCACGATCGCAACCCGCTGCGGCCAGGACTCCCGCTGGCAACCCTCGCCGCGAGCGTCGGCCTGACGACCGAGGTCCTGGCGGCCGTCATCGACACGACCGACGCGTTGACGATCGAAGGCACCGTCGTTCGGGCTGAGGGGTTCGAGATCGAGCTCGGAGCCGAACAACGCGCTCAGGTGGCAGCATGTCTCGCAACCCTCGACGCCGCCGGATGGAGTGTGCCGCGCCTTTCCGAGCTCGATCTCGACCCGGAGCTTCTGCACGGTCTCCTCCGTGACGGACGGATCCAGCGGGTGGGCGATGAGTTCGTCTATCCGACCGATCGACTCGATACCTTCGTAGCCGCACTCGCCGGACTGGAGCAGCCGTTCACCGCCTCGGCATTCAAAGCCCACCTCGGCATTTCGAGGAAGCACGCGATCCCCCTCTTGGAATGGGCCGACGGAGAGTCGATCACGATCCGATCGGGCCAGGAACGCCGACTCCGTTCGTGAAACGCGGCGACGGCGCCCCTCGAAGGGGCGCCGTCGGCATCACTCGACGAATGGCAGGACTCGGCTCAGCGGGCGGCACCCACACTGGCCACCAGGGTCTTCCTGTCCGATTCGGTCATGCCTCCCCAGATACCGAATGGTTCTCGGATCGCCAGGGCGTACTGACTGCAGGGATCTACCACGGGGCAGACCTTGCAGATGGCCTTGGCGCGCATCTCACGGCGCTCTCGATCGTCCTTGCGCTCGAACGTGCTCGGTGGGAAGAAGAGATGGGCGTGACTTCCTCGACACAGGGCGTCCACTTGCCATTCATCCGACAGCTTCACATGTCCTCCTCTGATCCGGGGCACGGGGTTCCGAACCCTACACCCTGCCTACCAGGATCCACCAGGGAAAACCTTCCAGCATGTCACGACTCGACCGGTGCCACTTCCAGCACCCACTCGTCGATGGCGACCACCTCGACCGGATCACCCGCGCCGATCCCGGCCTGGCGATGAGCGGTGGCACTCCACCGGGCACCGTTCACCTCGATGAGGCCATCCGGGTCGAGGTCGTCCACCGCCTCTCCGATGGCGCCGATCAGCCGATCCCGGCCGATGGTCTGGGTCGAGAAGCGGGATCTCGCCACGGTGGGCATGGCCAGCAGGAAGAAGAATGCCGCGGCGGCCACCGTGAGCAGCACCCCCGGCAGCGAAGGAGCGATTTGCGGGCCGGTCTCGGTGAACGCAAATCCGGAGATCAACAACCCGACGAGGCCCATACCTGTCAGCGCCACCACCCCACCTCGCTGATACGACACGGCCATGAGCCATACCGACGCCACTGTGAGCGCCACGGCCCACCAGCGCAGCTCGAGAGACCCGAGTCCTGTGGAGGACACCAGAAGCGAGATTGCAGCCACCGCGGCGGCGATGCCGGGGCCGATGGCGAAGAACTCGAAGGCCGCCACGGTGAGACCAGCCACCAGGAAGAAGAACGCCGCTTCGGGTGTCGATGCCAACCGCAGCGTTCGGTCCCACAAGCCCGGCTCCCGGTACACCGTCACCAGCGCGGTAATCCCCTCTTCATCCCCTTCGACGAAGGGTCTGAGGGTCGAGAGGACCTCACCGCCCACCTCCATGCCGTCCAGCATCTGAACGAGCTGACGCGGAGACGCGGTGTCGGCCGACACCCGATCGACGAGGTCTTCGACCGGGGCATCCAGTTCCAGCAGGCTGCCCAGGACCGCCGCCGTGGGGGCCGTCACCAACACTTCGGCCTCGTGATCCCCAGCGATGGTCGGTGCCCACCTTCCGATGCGCGCTCCGGGTGCCGCCGTGCGCAACGGTGCTGCCGCCAGCAACTGAGCGACGCCACCCTGCGCTTGCGCCGAGCTCGGCCCGAGCCACGTCACGAGCGGAATCGGAGGCGACCGCACGACGTCGACCAAATGACCGAACTGCTCGATGTCGGCCGTGACCCCCGGTGAGTCCAGCTGAAGGATCACCACTTCGACATTTCCGGCCCGGGCGGCCGATTCGATCGCCTCGATGACGAAGGTCACCAATCGGTGGTCGAGAGGTCCGGAGACCTCGATGACCTCCACACGCGGTCCTTCCGGCGTCTGAGCGGCGCCGGCTTTCGGCGAGCCGATCGCCACCGCGGCCGAGACGACGAACAGCATCAGGAGGGCACGAAGGAGTCGGGTCACAACGTGGAGGATACGGCCCGAAATGGGGCTCGATGCCGACACCGTGTCGACCATGCCCTGCCGGTCGGCCGGGGCAGGATCGACGCCATCTATCCTCCCATCCATGATCAGACTGCTGCTCGTCGCCGACGACCGCTGGGTCGAGAACGATGTCGCCGCGGCCATCACCGATCCCGGTGTGCAAATCGACACGGTGCGGTCGTCCGCCGAGGCCACCGAGCGCCTAGCGAGCCACACCTACGCCCTCGTCATCGCCGACATGCAGGTCGGCAGCATGGGCGGCATGGCGATCACCAAGAGCCTGAAGCATGCGATGGATGCCGAGGACGTCGAAGCCGCTCCCATCCTCCTGCTGCTCGACCGGCCGGCGGATGCCTTCCTCGCCAGACGGGCCGGTGCCGACACCTACCTGGTCAAGCCATTCACAGCCCAAGAACTCCGGGCTGCGACCTCTCGGCTGGGTTCACAGGTCGAATCGACCGCTCTCTGATTCTCCCGATCGGGACATCCGTGCAGCAACTACACTCCCCGTTTCCATCGGGACGTGGCGCAGCTTGGTAGCGCGCAGCGTTCGGGACGCTGAGGTCGCCGGTTCGAATCCGGCCGTCCCGACCAGACGAACACCAGGTCAGGGCCGCCCTTCCGGGCGGCCCACTGGTTTGGTCCCCGTGTTCATCGTGCGTCCATCGGGCGCCCGTCGTCGTGCCCGTACCGGCGGATGTCGAGCACGGTTTCTTCGATGCTCTCGCCTCCGACGCCACTGGAGTACCCATCCTCAGGGGCCGCCTCTGAAGGCAGGTTTGTCGTGCGGTCAGGAGGGTTCGCGCCGGGGCCAGGGCGGCCACGTACGCGCGCCAAGCTCACCGAGGCGTTTCCACTCGCCGCGTTGAAGCCGACCTCGGCTGGATTCCCCACCCCACGCCCCGGTGAACGAGCACGACAGCGTGCGCTTGGTCAACGTCTCCTCGTACCTGCCCTCAACGGCGGCATCGACGAGCTGGTGCATCCTCGCGACTACCTCTTGTGGCTGCTCGTCGCATGCGTCGCAGCCGCACCCCGGGAATGCCTCCCGGCCCCGTGCACCGAATCGGACGAGCACACCAGGGAAATCGGTGATCAGGATCGCCAGGGGAGCACCCACCGCGGGCACGAGGCGAATCGTTTCGGCCGATCCGTCAGGCCAGTTCGGGAAGTCCACCGCCGAGCTGCCAACCCTGGCCTCCACGTCAAAGGTTGCGACGAGCTCGTCGATCATGGCGTTGGCCGCGTCCGCGACCGCCTGAAAGCGCTCCGGATTGGTGACACGCCCGTAGGCGCCCTCGTCAGGTGGGCCCGTTCTCACCGCGCCAGCTTGCCTCCCGGCCGGGGCCACTGCAATAGAGCTTGGATACCCCCGCCCCGATCAACCGATTCGTGCCAAGAGGACCACGTCCCACAGCCACGCCGAACGGCACCTCCAGGATTGGGTATGTCAGCTGCCTGCTAGACCGAAGAAGACGACGATGGCGCGGCCCAGCCTGACCATGTCTTCATCGGCAAGACGTCCGACTCGCTCGCCGAGCTTCGTACGTGGCACCGTGGTGATCTTGTCCACGATCAAGCTGCAGGGAATCCGCAGGCCGTTCTGATCGTCGGGCACCACCGGGAGCCGAACTAGTGGGGCCTCGGTCGGGTCAGTGGTGAGTGCGCACACGGTCACCGAACCGGTCGCATCGAAGCGGTCATCTTGGATGATGACCACCGGACGCGGTTTGCCGGTGTAGCCGCTGCCTGCCGCAGCCGTCCAGATCTCGGCGCGTCTCACGCCTGGTCGAGGCTCACTGCATCGATGAACGCTTGATCGTCGGCGGCGTGGTCGCTGCCGGCGACTGCGGCAGATTGGCGGTGGGCTTCTGCGGAGAAGCCGGGGGCGCGAACGTCGGCGACCCACATCTGGATAGGGCGCATGCCCTGGGCGCGCATCCGTCGTCGGTAGTCGCGGACGCGTCGGGTGACGGAAGGATCTTCGTGCGGTGTGGCCATGACCCGATGTTACATGTAACGGTTGGTCGTGTGAACCCGATCGACAGATCCCGAGCGATAACACGCCGACTCCTGGAGAGCGCATCGCGGCACCTCGGCGTGCGGTCGGATAGGAGGGTGAGCTTCGGCGCGCAATTGGTAGCTTGGATCCATGACTGATGAGACATTGAAGCGATGGGCGCCCATCTCGGGTGGGACCTTCGCTGTCACATTCTTCGTGGGCCTCCTCCTGGTGGGGGACCAGGCGGGAGCGTTCGCTGATTCTGAGAAGGCCTACGCCGAGATCTTCTCGGATCAACGGCATCGAGCTCTCGACTTGGCAGGATCGTTGTTGCTGATTTTTTCCGCAGTCGCGTTTGGTACGTTCGCTCACCAGCTCGCTGAAGTGGGAGGGGCAACACGACCTTCATCAGTGGTAATGCGTGTCGGCGGCACACTCGCCGCGGTCTCGATGCTGGTGGCGGGGGCCGCCTTTCTCACGGTTCCGGCCAGCCTGGTGCTCGGTGACTTCTATGGCGATCCGGGACTCGTAACTGCTCAGCCTGTGCTTCCTCACTTTGGGTACATCTCGTTGGTCGTGGGTACTGCGATCCCGGGAGCTGCCTTGATGGTGGCTTCGACGAGACTCGATGGTTTCCCGAGATGGTTGAGGTGGGTCACGGTCGTGGCCGCGATACTGCTCGTCGTCACGGGCCCATCCGTGATCACGATGTTGCTGCTTCCAATCTGGGTGGGCACCGTCGCGCTGGTCACCAGACGCCCAGCGCCGATCACCAGGTATGCGCCATAACGCACTCAATGCCGGCTGCATCGAACCGGTGCGCCCACTCGACAATGGCTTCTGCCTGAGCGTTGCTCATGTGCCCGACGTCACTGACCGTGCGCTACTGGCGTGGGTGTCCCTGGAGGTAGCGGCGAGCACCTTCGACTGCACGGCGGGCCTGTGGCTGGAATGCAGCGTTGAGGATCGGGGCGACCGACCGGAGCCATTTGGGTGTCGTCGTGCGGTTCTCGAAGACGATCCGCGTGCCTTCGCCTTGAGCTGCGAACGTCAGGGTGTCGACCGACCACAGTCCAGTGATCGATCCTTCGTAGGTCACCGCCCGGCCTGGCTCGACCTCGGTCAGGGTCGAACGCGCCGTCATCCGCAACGGCCCCCGTCGGATCGTAGACAAATATGTCGATCCCACGACCAGGCGGTCCCCACTGGTGCGTCGGCTGGCTGTCACGTTGGGGTTCCATCGGTCGAGTTCGGCCATGTCGGCCAGCCGCTCAAACACGACGTCCGGTGGCAACGCAACGTCGAGATGCCCGGTGAATGCGATCACCCGCCTGCCTCCCCGATCACCGCGAAGTTCCCTGGCCTCACGCTCATCCCGATCACCACCCACGAAACGGCAAACACACCCAACAACACCGAGACACCGACCGTCTCAGCCGGCCCGTCGGCCAAACCCCCGTAGACGAGGAGCACCACAAGCAGCGGCGTGGCTGTCCACAGTGCCCACACCCCCCACCGGGGAAGGACGCCAGCCCTTCTTGCGCCGAACGCAAGCACCGACACCGCCGGTGTCATCGACAGCAATCCGAACGCCATCGCAATCACCGGCACTATGGCCAGGGCGCCAGCTTCGTCCTCGTCGATCCCCAGAAGGGCACCGACCGCAACCGCCACGAAGAACCCGGCGATCCCCACAAACGCCAACGTCGTCCACCAGCCCCCAAGGACCGACCGAATGACATCTGGCCCATGGACAGCGATCAAACGCAGACCCAGCAGTGCCAACCCAACCGCAGCGGCTGCCATCAGCCAGGGAAACAGTCCGCTTCTGAGGTCACCGTCGGTATTCGTCGCTTGGCCGACCGCAACAAGTGCCAGCGACACCAACGGTGCGACCCATACCCAGTCACGGCCCAGTCCGAATCCGTTTCTCCATCCGCGAACCATGCATCGACTCTACGCAACGCCGTGGCTGGAAAAGGCCCATCGATGACCTTCAATGCGCAATGTCGATCCTCCGACAGCGCCGATCAACAAATCGGGCGCAGCAACGCCCATTCCGCCGAATAGCGCCGATCGGCACCTCCGCGCTCGGGCTTCGCTTCCACAGCACCGCTCCTCAACGTGGTCACCAATCAGCGGAGGTCGAGTGCCACGGAGACCCTTCGAGATGCGAAGTGGAGCTCCGTGGCCTGGCCAGGATGGGCTCTATTGGGTGGGTCCCCTCAAGGTCACTTCCACTCGGCCACCTACATTGACGTCGGCCCGGGTGCAGCTGGTGTCAGAGTCCTCGACAACGTGAAGGAACAGCACGCCCGCCTCCTCGGTGAAGTCGATGCGTGTCCCGTCGACGACGATCTCGGTGTCTGCAGCCAGCATGCGTGCGAGATCTGCTGCGTCTTCGAGGCCAACGCAGTCCGCGTTCAGTTGCTCATTGAGGGCAGCGGAGTATGCGCCGAATGGGTCAGGAGCGTTCGATTCGTCGGGCACACCGATCAGCTGGACCTGCTGCAGGGCGGCGTCGACGATGAAGTAGGCGCACGTTGAAGAGCCGTCGGGTCGACGACCGTCGTCGACCGTGACGGCCCACCCGGCGAGGTCGAGCCGGTCGAGCTCCCGTCGGGTGATCTCCGCTGCGGCCACATCGTCGTAGCACCCCGACTCGAGACCGGTGCCCACATCGCCGAGGGCAGCTTCGAGTTCGATCAGCGCCGTGTTCTGGAACGGCCCGGGCTCGAGGGCCGTGTACCCGTCGGGCACGGGTTCGCCTTCTACGAGTACTGCGACGCCGCCCCGCCCGTTGTCGTAGGCAACCATCGACGGCGGTTCTGTCTCGTTGTAGCGGCGCCACTCGTTTGAGCAATCGAGCACGGGATCGCCGGTTACGGCGTCGATCACCACGTTGCCCGGGCATTGCAGTGCGGTCGAGTCGGAGCTGTCATGCAGGATGGCCCAGCCCGCCGCCGCAGTGGAGAGTACAGCAGCGGCCGCGATCGGGATGGCCCAGCGGCGGCGCCTTCGCTTCGGACCGGACGCTGCCTCAGGGGATTGGGTGATGGTCGCCATGAAGTCCTTCCTGACTCGCTCAAGGAGCTCAGGCTGCGCACCGACTTGCGGGGCGAGGTCCCGTACGATGTCGAGTGGATCTCTCATCGGACGGCTCCTCCCTGGGCTCGCGGGGATGTGTCATCAGGTTCTTCCCCGCTGGAGTCACGAAGTTCACGCAACGTGGCGCGCACCCGGTTGAGTCGAGAACGCACCGTCCCGACGGGAATGTCGAGCGCCTCAGCGATCTCGGCGTAGCCGAGACCCTGCCATGCGTACAGCAACAGCACTTCCCGGTCTCGCTCCGGCATATCGTCGATGGCCGCAGCAACGAGTGTCCACAGCTGCGCGGCGGCTGCCTCATCTGCGATCCGTTCGTCGAACGGCACCGGCGAGCTCTCTCGCCGCTGCAGCATCCGCTCAACAGCTGCCCGGCGTCGACCAAGCGAGCGGTAGTGCTTCATGACCAGGTTGGCGGCAATGCCGTAGAGCCACGGCCTCGCATCGGTCCGGCCGAGGTCATATCGACTCCTCGACTCGAAAGCGACCCGGAAGAGTTCCCCCAGCACCGCCTCGCCCTCCGCGACACCGACCCGGCGAACGACGTATCCGAGCATCTCCGCAGCGTGACGGTCATAGATACCGGCAAACGCAGCCGGGTCTGACAACGAAGCAGCAATCAGGCGCGCATCATCCCAGGCAGATTCCACACCACCTACTTCCCCGCAGCCATCGCTGAGTTCACGCTTCCTGTCGCTGTGCCCGACAGCGTTGCACAGTCAGGTCTCCCGCTGCGACCATGACGTGCCAGCCGGGAACCGGGGCCAACGCCGAGCCGGAAGACCAATCGCCCCGTTGGTGCACGGACCCCGGCAATGAACGCGCGGTTCACACGAACACGCGAGCTTCGGCGACTACCTCACCACCGCCCCGATCACCAGATACCGAATCACGAACGCTCACGTGGGCTAGTAGCGCCGAACGGCACCTACGAGCGGGCCGTCCGCTCACGCCTATTGCTCCGTATCACAGATCGTGATACGTTGAGCATATGGCTCAAGCGATCTCCGTTCGACTCGACGACGCAGCGCTCCGGGCGCTGAGCGAGCTCGAGGCAACCGGCATGTCTCGCTCCGAAGCGATCCGGGCCGCACTCGTTGAGGCTGCTTCACGGCTTCATGACAAGCGAGCTCTCGCCGCCGAGGTCGCCGCTCTTGAAGCCGATGAAGGCGACCGCGCAGAGATGATGGCGGTGGCCGAACTCATGGAGAGCCTCCGTGCGCCGCGGTGACATCTTCGCCCTACGACTCCCCAAGGGGCTGGGCCACGAACAGCGAGGGCGTCGTTTCGGTGTCGTCGTGCAATCCGACGCTTTCCTCCCACGATCGGTCGTGCTGGTGGCACCCACATCGACCAGCGCCAAACCAGCTTCCTTCCGACCCGAGATCGACCTCGACGGCACCCTCACCAGGGTGCTGGTCGAGCAAGTCGGTGCAGTCGACCTTCAGCGGCTTGGTGACCTCGCCGGCCATCTCACACCGGAAGAACAGTGGGGGGTCGACGCTGCGTTGCTCACCGTCCTCGGCCTCGACTGAGCAGCGCCGAACACCAGAGCCCGAGCGGAACGCCCACCTCTCGGAACCGAGCAGAACGGCACGTAGGAGTGCGCCCCCCCATGGGCCGGCGGTCCCTCAGGGTGCGCACCTGACGTTTTGGCACCGAGGTGTCTGCGGGTGCCTGGTCGATCGGCTTCGGGTGACACGCTGACGGGACACATGCGAGAACGTCTCGCAGTCGGTTGCCTCATCGTCGTCGACGTCGAACACGACGCCGGCCCGCCCACGCCCGGAACGTCAGCCTTCCACGGTGAGGGTCCCGGCCATCCCCTCGCCGTCGAAGAAGTGGAGTGAGCAGACGTATGTGTACGTGCCGGGCGGCAGCTCACCGACATCCACCAAGGCGTCGCTCCCCGGGCCGAAGTAGGTGTACAGGTCGTACTCCCGGAGCGTGAAGTCGTGAGCGAAGGCATCGGAGTTCGTCAACAGCAATGTGCCCCCGGTGGACACGGTCGTCGCTTCGGGATCGAAGAGGAAGTCCTTCATGTTCACGACCACGGCATCGGTCGCTTCAGCCGCATCCACGGTGGTTCGCGTCAGGAAGAAGCCCGCAATCGACACCACCGTGCCCAGACCGACGAGCGCAAGCGCTCCGAGCCGGAGTCGGGCACTACCCAGCGCATCGTCACCTCTCCGGAACAAGCCGGTGATACCCCCGACCAGGGCAAACAGAAACCCGAGCACGAAGAGGAGTCCCGAAACGAACTCGATGGGGCTCAGGGGCTGGAAGATGCCGAACGCGATGAAGAAGATCGTGCTGGCGGCCGCCAGCGTGACGAGGAGGCCGATGACGACGGCCCAGAGCCGCTGAGACCTCCAAACCACGAATGTGGTGGCGCCGAGAACGACCGCCAACCCGGCTGCGGTACCGACATCCGCGGGATCGAGCAGAAGCAATGTGACCAACGCCATGAACACGGCCGTCGCCGTCATGAGCGCCAGGCCAAACACCTGGTGGCCGATTCTCCCAATGACTGCGCCGATCATGCCCGGCCTCCCTCTCCACCTTGTATATTGATAGAATGGATCATATAGTGAATAAACGAACCGTCAAGGAAATTGGATGACGACCAGGAAGTACGAGTCGGAATTGAGAGAGGCTCAAGCCCTGGCCACCCGCGACACCATCCTCGACGCGGTGGTGGAGGTGCTGGCCGAGGGTGTTGACACGCTGGCGATACCGGCAGTCGCGGAACGAGCGGGGGTCTCCATCGGAACCGTCTACCGACACTTCGGAGACAAGGCGGGACTGCTGAGGGCCCTCATCCCCTACGCCGGTCGGCGAACCGGGCTGGAGATGGAGTCGATTCCGGAGACCATGGCCGAACTGGAGGCGGCGGTACGAAGGGTCTTCCAACACTTCGAGGACACCGACGACCTCATGCGAGCCGCATTCGCGTCTCGCCTCGGACGGAGCGTGCGAGTCGACGGGAGCAAAGAGCGACTGGAGTTGTTCAGGCAGACCTTCCGGAGCGTGGAGCCGGATCTGGGACCGAGCGATCTCGAGCATGTGGCCAAGCTGGGCATGGTCCTGACGACCTCGGAGTCCTACCAGCAGTGGAAGGACCGCTTGGGCCTCACCCCTGACCAGGTCGCCGACGAGGTGATGTGGGCGATTCGCACGGTGATCGGGGGAGCCAAGTCGCGAGCCGCGGCTTGATCCCCCTGAAGGAAGCAGCCGGCGCGCCGCTCGAACAGGTCGGCGGGAAGGCCCAATCGCTCGGCAGGCTGATGGCTGCCGGATTCCACATCCCGGATGGCTTCATCGTGACACCCCGACAGCCCGTGGACCGTGATGCCCTGGTGACACACCTGACCCGGTTGGGCACCGGGCCATATGCCGTTCGATCCAGTGGGGCCGCGGAGGACAGTGCCGACTCATCGATGGCCGGCCTCTTTCTGTCCAAGCTCGGCGTGGACACTCAGTCCGCGTTCGATGCCGTCTCGGTGGTGAGGGTCTCCGGACGCCGCATGAACGGAGAATCGATTCCCGTGCTGGTTCAGCAGATGATCGAACCCATCTGTTCGGGTGTCGTGTTCACCGCAGACCCCATCACAGGCGAGCGGAACAAGACCATCATCAGCGCGACTCGCGGACTGGCCGACCAACTGGTGTCCGGTCGGATCGCCGGCGAAGAGTGGCATGTGGTGGGCCGGAAGGTCCGGCTCGTGAGACGGACCGAGGGTGTCCTCGACCGGCGACTGGCGCGGAGGGTGGCTACCAAAGCGAACGAGATCGCCGATCAATTCGGGGCGCCCCAGGACATCGAGTGGGCCTGGGACGGAAGGACGCTGTGGATCGTTCAATCCAGGCCAATCACCGGCCTCCCCGACGAGGTGGACTGGACCCCTCCGGCACCAGGCGTCTTTCACCGCTCGCTGCGATTCGGCGAGTGGCTGCCCGAGCCGGTCACCCCGCTCTTCGAATCCTGGCTGCTCACGGACATGGAACGACAGCTCCACGGATACCTGCACGAGCTGCTCGGCCAGGTCGCGCCCGAGCCTCATCATGTCGTGGTCAACGGCTGGTACTTCTACTCACTCAACTGGCTCCCCGCACCGGGTGTCGCCTTGTGGCGCAATCTCGTATCGATCGTCCCGCGCCTTCCCAGGCACTGGCGCACCGCCGCCGGGATGTTTCCTCAGACGGTTCGGTTTGCCGGACGAAGGTACGAGGACTACTGGCGGAATGTGCTCATGCCCGAGTATCGAAGTGTGGTCGCCCGAGCCGAGGAGACCGTCGACGATCTCAGCCCCGTCGACCTCGTCGGACTGATCGACGAGCTGACCCGCCTGGCGGGAAGATACTTCGGCTCCATTGCGGTGGTCGCCGGGTCGGCATACAAATTCGAGGCCCAGCTGGCGGCCTTCTGGAACAAACACCTGAGGGACCAGGTCGGCCTGAGCCACATGACCGTGCTCCAGGGATTCGACCAAGCAGCGGTGGTGGGCCAGACACCACGCCTCGAGAGCCTCGACTGGTCGCGGCCAATCCTGCCGCCGCAGTCACTTCCACTCGCCACCGATCAACTGCGCAGTCAGCGGCTCGCCGCCGAACGTCGGGCGACCTCTCTCCTATCGACCTCGCCGCGCAAAGCCGCCAAGTTCCAACGCTTGTTGGCCGATGCGCAGTACCAAATGCCGGTCCGCGAGGAACAAATCAGCCAGCTCGGTATCGGCTGGCCGGTCATGAGGCGAGCGGTGAGACGTATCGGTGAGACCCTCGTGAACGACGGCGTTGTCGCATCGGCGGACGACGCTTTCCTCCTGACCAAGACCGAGGTCGTGGCCGTCCTGGAGACCCCTCGAGACCTCAAACCGACGATCGAGGCGCGGCGTGCGGATCTCAACCGTGCCTGCCGGCTGGTTCCACCGTTGACGGTGGGCCGCGTGCCGCCAATCGTGAAGGTCTTGTTCTCCATGAGCGGGAAGATGCAGGGAGCCGAGCCAACTCCTTCCGCGTTGGTCCACGGAACACCCGCCAGCCCGGGCCGCGCCACCGGGCGGGTGAGAGTCATCCGCAACGCATCGGAGTTCGAGTCCTTCCAACCGGGAGAGATCCTGGTCGCCCCGACGACCGCCCCGGCCTGGACCGACCTCTTCGACAGGGCAGCCGCCGTTGTCACCGACGTCGGCAGTGCCCTGGCTCATGCGTCGATCCTCGCGAGGGAATACGGGATTCCGGCGATCGTCGGGAGTGGCGACGGCACCGCACGACTACGGAACGGTCAACTCGTCATCGTCGACGGATCGACCGGCAACGTCGAACCGGCCGAAGACCTCGAGTCCGATGCGACTGGACGTGTCACCCCTTGAACGGACCCGGTCGCTCTGTATGCGACCAGCATCAGTCCGTGAGGTTCCGCCCGCGAGCACCTCGGAGTGCGACCGGAGTCGACTCGGTTGTGGGTATAGCACACTCGTGGCATAGTTATGGCATGCCGAGGGTGAGAGTCAGCACAACCGTCGACCAGTCGCTTCTCGAGGATGCACGGCGATTGCGATCTGGGAGCACCGATGCCGCCCTGCTCGATGAGGCGCTCACTGCCCTCCTCGCCCGACATCGCGCGGCCCGAATCGATGCTGCGTATGCGGCCTACGACACCCATCCGATCGACGAGCCCGACGAGTGGGGTGATCTCGCATCGTTCCGGCAATCCGCCGGGTCGTCGTGAGCGAGGTGCCCGCTCGGGGGGAGGTCTGGTGGTGTGAGCTGCCTGAGGTCGCTCGCCGACCGGTCGTGGTGCTCTCCCGGGATGTCGCCATTCCGAGACTGCGGCGAACGGTCATTGCCCCATGTACGACCACCATCCGCGGGCTTCCGAGCGAAGTCCTCCTCGACCCCTCCGAGGATCCCATCCCCCGGACCTCAGCGGTGAATCTCGACTCGATGGAGAGTGTCTCGATCGGAACACTGACACAACGACTGGGACGCCTGAGCGATCAGCGGATGCGCCAGATCTGCGCAGCGGTGAAGGTCGCCGTGGACTGTCTCGACTGAAGCGGCGAGGACAGAACGAGGACGTCGCGACAAGTCGCTTCGGGCATGGCCGGAGCCTCCGGAAGGTCCGTCAGGTGAGGGCTCCGAATCCCAGGATCAGAATGCCGGCCAGATGGAGGGGGAACATGATGGCGCCGAGCGCGTATCCCAGTCCCTTCTCTCGGAACTCGTCGCGAACGCTGCGGGCATGATTGACGAGGTCCTTGGTCGTCAACAGAACGGCGCCGACAACGACGAGCGACGCACCGAGGGTTTCGAGCCACGGCGTCAGGTCGGAGGCGAACACGGCGACCACCAGCCCGAAGAGGATCGGCGCTTGCATGTAGCCGGACAGGTGCGCGAAGCGGAGGTACTTGGGCACCTCGGGCTCGGTTGCCCGTATGCGACTCATCATCAGGCCCGTTGCAATTCCCGCAACGAGCATGACGAAACCGCCCCACAGCAGTATCCGAGAGGCTGTGTCGATCATCATGGTCGTTCTCCTTGTTCCGGCCCGGGGTCCAATGGGTACTCGTCGTCGGCTCCCGGGATCCGGCCGGTTCGACGAGCATGGAGGATCAGCGCCTCCACCGCCCACGTGGCAGTCGCGGCGGCTTCGGCCGTCGACTCGCCGAGCACCTCGGTGAGTTCGACGAGCGCGGCACTGCCGGTCATCAGTTGGATCAGATCGACCAACCGTCGCTCTGAATCGGGATCCAGTTCCACCGACCACGCGTCGAGCACGAGATCGAGATACGGCCGCTGGCTTCTTCGGCGCTGGGCTCGAACCTGCTGACCGGCGGTGGTTCGCAACTGGGCCCGCAGATGTGGATGTTGGATCTCGTCCGACCATGCCAACCGCAGATAGGCACAGAGGTCTGACCCATCCGGGGCAGGGAGCGGGAGTCGGATCGCCGGATCGTCGACCTCGGCGACCGATCGGAGGAGCGCGGAAGTGTCGCCGAAGTGGCGGTACACGGTCCGAAGCGAAACCCCGGCCCGCTCTGCCACCGCCGGCATCGACAGTGCCGATGGATCACCCTCGACCAACAGTTCGGCGACGGCGTGGACGATCCGCTGTCGCGTGAGCGCGACCTGTTCGTCCCTCAAGCTCATGACATGAATTATGTCATGATGACATGATTCATGTCAACTACTTTGGCCCTCGGACGCGCCCATGGAGCCGCCTCAACCGAGGGCTCTCAGGACCCCAGTCATGTGGTCTCGGTACTCCTCGAGGGCGGTGGCCCCGGACTCCGTCAATCGGTAGACGGTTCGAGTGGTCTTGCCGACGATGGCCTTCTCGATGCCGATGTATCCGGCGCTCTCCAGCTTGGCGGTGTGCGACGATAGGTTGCCCTTCGTCATCCCCGTTTGCTCCATGATGAAGAGGAAGTCGGCTTCCTCCACGGCGTTGAGGACCACCAGAATCGCGAGCCGACCGGGTTCGTGAACCATCCGATCCGGTTCGACACGAGGGGTCGTATCACCCATCTCGGACCGGATGTTCCCTGACAAACGTGATCAGCGACCAGACCCCGACGATTGCCAGTGGAAGCGCCAGTGAGAGTAGATGCAGGACTACCCCCGAGTAGCTCACGCCGGTTCCAAACAGCCAGACGGCGATGGCGCTGACGACGGACCAACCGGAGATGAGCCGGAATCGGAGGAGACCGGACTTGGCTCCGGCGTACCAGAACCCGCCGGCGAGTGACAGGCCCGACAGGAGCGGGGCCGCCCGGCGCCATGCCGCGGGGTCGGTGAGTTCTCCAGTCGACACGACCACCAAGACCATCAACAAGAACGCTCCACCGATGAAGGTGAGCATGCCGCGCGAGGTCTCCTTGGCATCGTCGGACCGCTCCCGGTAGTAGCCAACCCTGGGATAGACGATCCGCTCCTTGACCTTCTCCATGACCTTCCAGCCGTAGATTGCGATCGCGGCCCAAGGATGCCGACAACACCGGGGTCGACCAGCCAGGCCAGGGCGATGGTCGACAAGACGACTGCCGCGAAGACCTCGAGAAGTCCATCTCCATACCCTGCCGTGCGCGCACTTCGGTCGATCGCCCCCGTATCGATTCTGTCTGTCATGATCGCTCCTGACTGCTTGACAGACCGGTTTGTGCTACAAACCATCCTATCGAACCGACGCCGCCTCGTCAAAACGTGGCGAGTCTCCCCGCGCTGACGCAATCCGCTCGCCATGTGCCGCTCTGCGGTTCGACGATGTGTGCGTTCGTGCAGGGGTGCTGAGGCTCATCTGACCGGCCACGCCGATTCGGGCCGGTCAGCCGGTCCGGCGTCGAGGCCGAATGTCTTCGGTCGACTCAGCCGCCGATCGCCCGGCGGAGGAAGGCCGCCATCTGCCCGCGGGTCACCGGATCCTCGGGGCAGAACCGATCGTTCACGGGTGGATTGCATCCCGCCGTGATCCCCTGCGCCGAGAGCCACCCGATATCGCTCTCGAAGATGGAGCCGTCGTCATCGACGAAGTCCGTCCCCCCGGCAGCGGAGCTTTCCCCTCTCAGCGCACGTCGGAGGAAGGCCGCCATCTGCCCGCGGGTCACCGGATCCTCGGGGCAGAACCGATCATTGACCGGCGGATTACATCCCCGCGTCACGCCGGCCGCCGCCAGCCGCTCGATGTCCGCCTCGAACACCGAGTCGTCATCGTCGACGAAGTCGCCCAACCGCTCCACGTAGTCGAAGGCTCGCGAGAGGAAGGCCGCCATCTGCCCGCGGGTCACCGGGTCCTCGGGGCAGAACCGATCATTGACCGGCGGATTGCACCCGGTGGTGATCCCCTCCGATGCCAGCCACTCGATGTCGCTCTCGAAAACGCCCTCGTCGTCGGAAAAGCGATCCTCGGGGCCGACCGCCACGCGCCGCATCGTGGCGCAGTCGATCGTCGGCTCGACGTCGAACACCTCGGTTCGGCCATTCTCGAAACCAAACTGCATCGTGCCGGAGAAGTCGAAGATCGTGGCCGTGTCGGAACTGAAATACGGCGAGACCGCGGGAAAGAGCCCAGTGCCCTCCAGGACGTCGTCGTATGTCGACGAAACCTCGGTTGCCGGGACATCAGGGATGGCGGTTTGGAAGGTTGCGTTTGCGCCCCGGAGGGTCGGCGTGAGCGGATTGCCGGGGTGACATGCGAAGTGAACGAACACCATCTCCAAGTCTCCGTCCCGGCTCTTGAAGGAGTCGGGAACACCGGTGCAGTGCATTGCCGACGATACGTCGACGGTTTCCTCGACACCCGCCACTTCGATCGTCAGGACCTGCGGAAACGACGCGGGACCCTTCCCGGGAACCTCCATCTCGGCGACGGCACCCTCGAGCAGGATTCTGCCTTGCTCGACCGACGTGATCCGCACATCGTCCGAGGAAACACGCCACTCGACGAACGTGGTGTGCCGGCCGCCCGAGAAAGAGTTCCACTTGTACTCGCAACCCGGCCGGACCAGGATCGACTCTCCTCCCGCAGCCGACGCCGGCGATGCATCGATCACGACCAGGGAGATGACGAGCATCAAGGCGAGCGGCAACGAGCGAGTGGTTCTGGTCCAGGCTGGCATCGGGCAACCGTAGCTCGCCCGTAGCATCCACATCACCGCCGCGGCGCGGTGGGGTTCCGGAGGGACGGATCGGTGGCCGACCGCACCTCAGGCCCGATGCAGACGATCTTCCCCGAGCTCGTCCTCGAGGTCGGATGCGATCGTGTACGACCAGCCCCGTTCCCGGAAGACGGCACCGAGTCGAGCGAGGAGCGCGACGAACTCGGCTCTGCCGACGGCAGCGGAGTCGGCCTCCACGTCGAGCTTGTAGGGATACGCGAGGAAGTCCCCCGGATCGTGGTCGACGTTTCGAGGATCGGCTTCCGGGTTCGGTCGAACTTCGACTTCGACCCCGGAACTGCGCACCATCCCATGGTCGATGTCCCCGCCGACGACGTCACGCACCGTCTCTGCCAGTCGCATCCGTTCGATGCCGTCCGGCACCAGCACATACACCGCAGCGTGCTCTTCGTCCTGGTCGAGCGCCAGGGTGGCCGATGCCTCCAGCATCTTCGCAGAGGGCAACGCAACCCACGACCCACCGTGTACGAGGGCCGGCTCGAGGTCGGACGCAATGGCATAGGACCACCCACGTGCCTCGAACACGGCACCGAGCGTGTTGAGCCGCTCGATCATCATCGATCGATCCGCCGCTCCGACCGCCTCGACATCGAGCTTGTAGCCGTATGTCGAGAAGTCGTATGGATCACGCTGCGCCTCCCGGGCGTCGGCCTCCGGGTTGGCAGCGACGTCGGCGGTGATCGCAAAAGGAGTGGGAGCAGTGTTCGCCCAGACGCGGACCGCCTCCTCGAGATCGGAGCGTTGCTGCGCGTCGACATACACGGCTGCGAAGTCCTCGTCATCGACGAGCGGACCGGTCCAAACGTCTTGGTCGTCTCGATCATCCATCGCCTACCTCCACGAGTCGATCGACTCCCTCGATCGTCTCCACGGCCCCCAAGGTACCCGCGGCGGTGATCGGCGAGAACGCGGGAGCGGCCATCGAGGCGATACCCCCGGGCCCGATGATCGGGATCGCGGGACTCTGGTCGAACAATCCACCACGGAGCACGACCGCCAGGTCGAACGGCATGTCGAGCGACTCGCCGAGCCCTCGAGCCAAGCTGCTCATCCTCGCCTCGCCCGCGAAGATGCGGCCTCGCTCGAGGACGTGGAACAACGATTCCTCTTTCGCCGACCCCGGGTTGGGTGGATTGCGGAATCGACTCTGTGTTCCGAGGAAGTCCTCGAACTCGTCGGGTCCCAGCCGGATCGCCACGTCGATGTCCGACCCCGAACGGGCTGCTCCGGTGGCACGACTGCCATGGACCACGATGTCGTCGGAGAGGTGCCCGACCTCGTTTCGCAGCACGGTCGAGATCTCATCGAAGGCGGCCGGCGACACGCCCTGGGGGATTCGGTGCACGACGCCCGCGCCATCGGTGATGTCTTGCACGCGATTGGCGGCGCGCCCGAGGTCGGAGAGGGTGTCGACGGCGTCGGCGCCCCGTCGAGCCGCCGTGGCGGCGGTCCCACCCCCGGCCGTGGCCACCGCCAGGATCAGATCGGGCACCAACTGACCGAATGCCCGGGCCGGGTTCTCCATCCACATGTCCCAGTTGGTAATCGCCTTGGCGAACTCGACCGGATGGGTCACGCCGTAGATGATCCCCTGTCCCAAGGCCGCCATGTCTTCCGACCAACCCTCCGGATCGATCAACGCCCGGGTCGGCGAAACCTGCCACACGAACTCCGCCATCCCCCAGGTCGGCGAAACCGACGACCTGGCCCCAGGCCCGCGACCAAAACCCGGGCTCATCGGGCGCGGCCGCCCCCGCCGCCTCCAACTGCTCGCGGGCAGCCCGAGCGGCCTCCTCGATCGTGTCGCGAGCGACGACGACCATTCGCTCGGCCTCGACTCGCTCCCAGGCCCCCGGATCGGACGACGACGGCCGAGCCGGGACTCGAATCGAGCCCGGATCCTCCGTCGCGTCGGCTCGAGCCTGCGCGCGCCGGTACGCCTCCCATGCAGATTCCCATCGGGCGGTCTGCACCTGCCCCGAGCGGAAGCGTTCCAACGCCCGCCCTGCCTCCGCCTGCGCCGCCCGCAGCGCGCTGGCATACGCCGTCACCGCGGCCGCGGCCGCTCCGAACGCCTGCGCCGCATCGCTCAGTTGCCGGGGCACCTCACCCAACACCGAGCGAAACTCGTCGGCGGCCGATCCCGCCCAACTGCCCATCTCCAGTCCACCGACCCGTTCGACCGCACCGGACGCCACCCGAGCGAACCCCGACAGACCCGTTTCGAGCCGCTCCAGCACCTCCGGCGAGCCGGGCATCAGATCCGCCACCGTCGCCGATTCCAGGCCACCCATCTCGAACTCCCGTCGACCGACTTCCCGCAAAGAAGAGTACGAACTATTTTAAAGTATCGTTGTATATCGTCAAGTCGGAAGCCACCGGATGGTTCGGTGCCAGCGCATCGATACAGCAGGCGAGAATGGGGCCATGACGTTCTACTGCGTGGACGTGGAGACGGACGGACCGCTCCCCGGCGTCCATTCGATGCTGTCGATCGGTGTCGTCGCAGTGCGCAACGATCTCGGCGACCGCTTCTACGCGGAGCTCCGACCGGTCACGTCCACCTCCGTCCCCCAAGCATTGGCCATCTCGGGCCTCGATCGAGAGGCGCTGGTCTCCGATGGCGAGGATCCGGGGAGCGCGATGCGCCGGCTCCGCACGTTCCTCGAATCGACGTCCAAGGGACGCCCCGTATTCGTCGGCGACAACCCGGCCTTCGACTTCCCATGGGTCAACCACTACTTCCACATCTACGACGCCGAAGGTCGTGAACGCCCCAATCCGTTCGGTCACTCGGCGCGCCGGCTGGGCGACCTCTGGGCCGGGCTCGCCGGTGACGCCTCGAAGAGTTCGGAGTGGAAGGACTTCCGAACCACCGCTCACACGCACAACGCACTCGACGACGCACTCGGAAACGCCGAGGCCTTGATCGAGATGAAGCGAAGAGGCCTGAAGATCGGACTGAAGTGAGCTCTCCCCAGGCAGGGCGAGCGAACTGCCAGATGCCCCTACCGGCCGGTCGAGGGGCCGGTGGCCCGGAGCACGGCTTCGAGCGGTCGGGGAAACCGGTCGAGAGCGAGCGGCAGCAACCGGGCATAGCGAAGGTTGCGCCCTGCCCCGGCGCGCAGCCATCGGTGCATCTGGTCCTCGAACGCACGTCCACGCCACGCCGGCTGGTTCTGCAAGGTTCGGAACGAGCCCAGGTCGCCCTGAGATTCGAGCAGTGCCTCGATCGCGGACGGATCCGAGGCGCGGATCAGCTCGTCCTCGAGGTCTTGGACGCAAACGAAGAAGCCCAATCGTTCCAAGTCGAGTCGATCCCCGGGCATGCCGACACCCGAGGACGTCAGCGCTCGTCGAACCAGTGCCTCCTCACCCACATCGCACAGACCGGTGATGGAGAGATTCCTTCCTGCCGGACCGAACCGGCCGAGCATGCGCGAGATCGCCTGGACCCCGCCCATCGGCACGATCACCGTTCCCTCCGAGTCCAGATTTCGCCCCACCCGTTGGGCGACCGTCTCGACGGCGATCTGGTCGCTGATCCCCTCCACCAACAGGACGGACCGGGCTGACTTCGTCTTGGCAAGCGCCGAGGCGGTCGCCTGGAGGGGAGCATCCGGGCCGGTGGCATAGCCATCCAACGCATCGCGAGCCAGCTGCCGCCGTCGTGCGCTATCCATGGCCGTCCCTGCCCCCCAGCGTTCCATGTCGAGCCGGCACCCGCCAACGGATTTCGACCGCACAACCCGGCCGCCGATCCTCCGACGACCTCACGTCCACGGCAGGTGAGAACGGCGCCGCCAATACTCCCCGGCGGGTTCGGTGAGGTCGGGAAGCGAATCGACGACCTCCTGTGGAACCTCGGTGGCCTGGAGGTTTCGCCGCAACTGCTCCGGCGTGACCGCTCCGGAGAGCACCACGGACGCAAACGACTGCCCGATCGCGGCGGCCAGCGCTACGGCGTCGACGGACCATTCGAAATCGAACGACGCGAACACCGAGGACAGCCTGCGGTTTCGATCGGTGAGTCGCCCATTGGCAACGGCCTCCTTGACGATCACCCCAAGTCCGGCATCCGCCGCCTCTGCCAGCGCCGGCCCGGCCGACGGCTCGAGCAGGTTCCAGGTGGACTGGAGGACGCCGAACAACCGCTCACCATCCACGGCCAGATCGATGGCCCGGCGGATCACCTCCGACTGTGCAGGGCCGCTGGTCGAGAGGCCGATCACCACTCCCTCCTCGCGGAGGTCTGCCAGCCGACCGAGAACCGAAGCGTTCTCCAACACCGCGCTCTCGAGTGTCGCCGAGTGGATCTGATAGAGATCGAGATGATCGCCCAACGTTCGGCGAGTCTCGGCAAGCTGGTGCTCCAACGTCTCGGCATCGTGGCGCTTGATCTCGTGGACGTCGGCCTCGATCTCCCAGCCACCGACGTAGACGTAACCCCACTTCGACCCGACCGTGAGGTCGGCGCGCCCCATCCGGCGGGAACGGATCCACGAACCCAAGAATGCCTCGGCGTCGCCATACGATCGAGCGGCATCGAAGTACGTGATACCCGCCTCGTGGGCGCGGTCCAGCATCGTATGGGCCAGTCCCTCCAGACCGGGACGAGAGCGGTCTTCGGGGAGGTCGTCACCATGGCCCAGATTGATGTAGGCGGGTCGACCGAGGGCAGCCAGCCCGAGACCCATGACCGACACCGTCAACCCGGTGTCTCCGAGGTGCCGATGATCGAGCGGCATCAGCGGACCACGGACGGGATCCGATCAGCGTTCGTCGAACAGATGGCTGAAGTCGGACTCGGCCGAGTACGCCTGGTACATCGAAAGGACCAGTCCGACAGCCCGCTCCAGCATCGACGCCGCCTCGTCGCTCCACTCGCGCTCGTCGTCGGCGGTCGCCTCGATGAGCCCACACCACACATCGTCGACGATCACGGGAGCCATCAAGACCGAGCGAATGTCGGTCGGCTCGAAGAGATTGCGGGCGACGTCATCCATCTGATCGAAGCGGAGCGCCGCCACGTTTCCGGCGGCCAGCGTCGACCGCACCTCGGGGAGTTCGGCCCAGCTGACGGCAACGAATCGTGCCAAGTGGACGTCCTCGGCCCGGTCGTCGTCGGTGGCGCGGATGATGGTGGATCGCGTCAGTCCGAATACCGGATGGGAGTAGTTCAGAACCAGGTCGACCGACAGCGCATCGATCCGTTCACGGACCAGCCACAGCTTCTCGGCCAGCACGTCCCGGGCGCCGTCGACCCACCGACCGAACAACACTGCCGGGCCATCGGCGGTCACCAGCGACAGTGAGGGAACCCCCTCGGCGGACGACCGGGTTCGCTCGTCGAGGAGACGGTGCGCCTCGGATGGCTGCAGACCGGACTCGACTCGCTGGGTCAGCCAGCGGAGGTCCTCGATCTGGCGGCGGGAGTACAGGCGGCGGCCGCCGGTGTCCCTCGACGGGACGATCCGTCCGTAGCGATCCTCCCACGTACGAACGGTGGCCGGGTTCAAGCCGGTTTCTCTGCACACGGTTCCGATCGTGTAGATCGGCGCGTCTCGATTCTCTCCCCCCTTGGTCACCGCCTGGCGATTCGGCACGACCATGGTCCCGGTTTCGATTGCGTGTTCAACACCAGACTATCACCGGAGTCAGTCATGGATTCAACGCCGTGCCTGGCGCCACCCGGGCACCGGTCAGTCGGCCTCGATCAACTCCGCCAGCTGCACCGCGTTGAGAGCGGCACCCTTGCGCAGGTTGTCGCCCACCGCCCACAGGCTGATCCCGCCCGGCCGGCCGATCGTCTCCCGCAGCCTTCCCACCAGCACCTCGTCTCGACCCGCCGAGTCGAGGGGTGTCGGTACCGCCGATGTCCACAGCTCGACGCCGGGAGCATCGGCCAGGATCTCGGCCGCCTCGTCACCCGTCACCGCCCGCTCGAAGAACATCGTGGCGGCAATCCCATGGCCCACGGCCACCGGAACTCGGACGCACGTCGGTTCGACGGCGATGCCGGGAGCGTCGAGGATCTTCCGGGTCTCGTTGACCAACTTCCATTCCTCGTCCGTGTACCCGGACTCCTGCTCGGCGCCGGCGAACGGGACCACGTTGAACCCGATCGGTCGGGCATACAGCTCACCACCAGGGTCCTCCCAGTTCCCCCACCGGAGGGCGTCGGGCCGGGCGCGGAAGTGATCCACTTGCCGCAGGAGTTCGGTGATCCCCTGCTGGCCGCTGCCGGATACCGACTGATACGACGTGGTCACCAGCGACCGCATCCCGGCGGCACGGTGGAGCGGCCCCGCCGCCATCATCAGCGCCATCGTCGTGCAGTTGGGGTTGGCAACGATGCCGCGGGGCCGCTCTCGAATCGCATCGTCGTTCACTCGAGCGACCACCAGCGGGACGTCGGGATCCATGCGGAACGCCGACGAGTTGTCCACAACGACCGCTCCGGCGTCGGCAAAGCGAGGGGCATACGCTCGGCTGCGAGCACCACCCGCCGAGAACAGTGCCACGTCGACTCCGGCTGGATCCGCCAACTCGAGGTCCTCGACCTCGACCTCGCCCCAGACGGTCTCGACCTTCCGCCCCGCCGATCGGGCAGAGGCGAGGAGTCGCACATCTCCCACCGGGAACGACCGCTCCTCGAGGACCTGAATCATCGTCCGGCCGACCGCACCAGTCGCTCCGACGATCGCCACGTTGCTGGTCATGCGCCCTGCTCCTCGGTGATGTCGGTGGCTCGAAACTCGGCGTGGAGGGCCTCGACCGCCGGACCCACGTCGGCGGTACGGACCACACAAGAGATGCGGATCGTCGAGGTGGAGATCATCTCGATGTTGATCCCGGCAGCTGCCAACCGGCGAAACACTCGGGCGGCCACACCGGGGTGGGACTTCATTCCCGCACCGACCAGCGACACCTTGCCGACGCCGGTGTCGATCTCGACGCCCTGGGCAGAGACCTCCGCGGCCACCTTCTCGGCGATTTGCCCGGCCGCGTCGACCGACGCCTTGGGCACGGTGAACGAAATATCGGTGGTCCCGTCGTGGGAGACGTTCTGGACGATCATGTCGACGTTGATGTCCTCGCTGGCCATCGGCTCGAACAGGTCGGCGGCCACCCCGGGGCTGTCGGGCACGCCCCGGACGGTGACCTTGGCCTCGGTGACGTCGTGGGCGATCCCGCTGATGATGGCTTCTTCCATGGTTGTCTCCTTGACCCAGGTGCCGGGTCTGTCGTGAAACGACGAGCGCACGTGAATGGGTATGCCGTACCGCCGCGCCAACTCCACAGACCGGCTCATCAGGACGCCGGCACCGGAGGCCGACAGCTCGAGCATCTCATCGAAACTGATCTCGTCCAGCTTGGCCGCCCCGGGCACGACCCGCGGATCGGCGGAGAACACCCCGTCGACGTCGGTGTAGATCTCACAGACGTCCGCCTCGAGCGACGCCGCCATGGCGACCGCCGTGGCATCGGAGCCGCCGCGCCCGAGCGTGGTGATCTCCTTCGATGCAGGGTCCACCCCTTGGAATCCGGCGACGATCACCACCTTTCCTGCGTCGAGGCTCTCACTGACCCGCGTGCCCCGTATCTCCCTGATCTTGGCGGCACCGTGAGCCGCGTCGGTGAGGATCCCCGCCTGGGATCCGGTGAAGCTCACTGCGTCGACGCCTCGGGCGATGATCGCCATCGCGGTCAGCGCCATCGAGATCCGCTCACCGGCCGTCAGCAGCATGTCGAGTTCACGCGCCGGCGGATCCGGCGCGACGGCGGTGGCGAGTTCGATCAACTCATCGGTGGTCTTGCCCATCGCCGACACGGCGACGACGACATCGTTGCCGGCTCGTTTTGTCGCCACGACGCGATCGGCCACCCGGGCGATGCGCTCCGGGGAACCAACCGACGTTCCTCCGTACTTCTGAACGATGAGCATCGAATCGGACTGGGTGGGGATCCGGTCAGTTTGGCACGCGAGATCGGGATGATGATCGAACCAGCCGAGTCGGCCGGCGATTGGTCACAGTGCGAGGGGCCACCCGTGAAATGGACCGCCGCTCCCGATCTGCTGCGGCTCCCGTTGCGCTGATACCCTCCCGAGCGCTGTGACAGACGACAAACGGGCCAAACGACAGGCAGCCAAGGAACGAGCACGCCAGGAGAAGGAGAAGGCTCGGAAGCGCGCCAGTCGGGCAGAGCTGTTCCGGCGGCTCAGAGTGTCGGTCCTCCTCGGGCTGTCGGTGATGGTGGTGCTGGTCCTCACGAATCTCCGGAGCGACGAAGGAGGGCTCCCCCCCTCCTACGAACGGCTGCGAGCCCGCCCCACCGCCTGTGATGCCGAGCAGCCGCCACCGGAGCGGACGGCCACCTTCGACGCGATACCCGACCAGGGGCTGGAGGGAATGGTCACAGCCACCATCACCACCTCCTGCGGCGAGGTGATCATCGAGGTCGATCCCAGCATGGCTCCGCAAACGGCCGACGCCTTCGTGTTTCTCGCGAGGGAGGGGATCTACGACGGAACCGTCGTGTCGGAGGTCAATCCCGGCCTGACGTTGCTGGCGGGAGACCCCGACCCCACCGGACCCGACGCCGTCTTCCGGAGTGGCGTACCGAACGAGTATCCGAGCGAAGGCTTCCAATTCGACCGTGGCACGGTGGCGCTCGCCGGTGACAGCGCCAGCCGCTCCTCGGGATTCCTCATCGTGCTGGGCGACGACGTCCCGCTCAACCTCCGGCTCAACGTCTTTGGAAAGGTCGTCGCCGGCGACGACGTCATCGACCGCATCACCGGGCTCGAGCGAACCGCGCTACCCGGGAGCGCGGCGCGAACCGTCCCTGCGGAGACCGTCTACATCGAGTCCATCACCATCGACGGGTGAGCCCGGAGTGCCGACCGCCGAGCGGTAGCCTGAGCCGCTGATGCCGGTTGACCTCCACACCCACTCCACCGCGTCCGACGGCACCGATACCCCCACCCGGTTGGTGGAGTCGGCCGCCGCCGTCGGCCTCGACACGATCGCCCTCACCGACCACGACATTCTCTCGGGAGTGACCGAGGCGACCCGCGCCGGCCACCGTCACGGCGTCGAGGTCATCCCCGGAGTGGAGCTGTCCCTGGAGTGGCCGAAGGGAGGAATGCACCTGATCGTGCTGTGGTTGGAACCGACCCCCGGACCGCTCCAAGACCGCCTCGAGGGACTGCGGGACGGTCGCGACCATCGGAACCAGCTCATCGTCGACCGGCTGGAGGAGCTGGGGATGGGGATCACGATGGAGGAGGTCGTACGGGAGGCCGGAGGCGGCTCGGTGGGACGCCCTCACATTGCGTCGGTCCTGGTCAAGCACGGCTACGTCCCCGATCTCCCGACCGCCTTCGACGATCTGCTGGGCAACCGGGGCGTGGCGTACGTGGCGAGACCGCGCCTGGGCATTGAGGAGGCGCTGCAGTTGGCCCGCGCTTCCGGCGGGGTTCCGGTCCTCGCCCATCCACACACGTTGGGAATCGACAACCGTCTCGAGATGGCCGATCTGCTCGGCCGGATGCGGGAGAGCGGTCTGCTGGGCATCGAATGCCACTACGGCACGTATGACGCCGACGGCCGTCGGGGCATGGCTGCGATGGCGCGCCGCTTCGACCTGATCCCTTCCGGTGGCTCCGACTACCACGGTGGGTACAAGCCCGATGTGCGGCTCGGAACCGGGACGACGGGCCTGCCGGTTCCCGACGAAATCGTGGCCGAGCTCCGGGCCGCCGGGAACGCCACGTGACCTCCGATGGCGGTGGCCGGCGTCTCCGTCTCCCCCGCTGGTGGCGTAAACTGAGTGAGGGGGGCGAATCGGCCACCATCGGCCGGGCTGCCCTGGTCGTGTCCGGGGGCATCCTGTTCTCCCGCATCCTCGGCCTGCTGCGGAGCTCGATCATGTTCGCCCTGCTCGGCGCCTCGCCGGAGAAGGGGCTCTACGACGCCGCCTTCGCGATCCCCGACTACCTCTACTTTCTGATGGCCGGCGGGTATCTCTCGATCACGCTCGTCCCCATCCTCGCCCGACACCACGCCGAAGGTCGGGAGGATCAGGTCAACCAGGCCTTCACGGCGGTGTTTCGAGTGGTCGGGGTGGCGCTCGTGCTGTCGACCTTCGCCACACTGCTCGCCGCCGGTCCGCTCAATCGGTTGGTGTTCCCGCGCATCGCCGACCAGGCACGCCTCACCGACCTCAGCCGCATCGCTCTCCTCTCTCAGGTCTTTTTCGGGATGGGCGCCTTGCTGATCGCCACCCAGTACGCCCGACGCCGGTACCTGATCCCAACCCTCGCCCCCATCGTCTACAACCTCGGCATCATCGCCGGTGGCGTCATCGGGGCAGTCCGGGGAAGCCCTTCACCCGAGGCATTCCTGTGGGGCGGCCTGGCGGGCGCGGCGATCGGGTCCTTCGGAATCCAGTGGTTCGGCGCCCGGAGAGCCGGGCTGCGTGTCGATTGGATGACCCCCATTCGACACGAATCCCTCGGTGAGTACTTCCGGCTGGCGATCCCCCTCATGATCGGCCAGACGGTGGTGGCGCTCGACGAGCAGTGGACTCGACTCTTCGGCCAGCTGGGCGGTGAGGTGGCCATCGCACAACTCGACGGGGCGCGCCGGTTGAACATGGTCCCGGTCGGTCTCGTCGCTCAGGCCGCCGGAGTGGCTGCCTACCCGTTCCTGGCCAAGCTCGTGGCCGAGGGTCGGTACAAGGAACTGAGACAGACCGTCTACCGCTCCGTGACCTCGGGATTGACGGTGGCGGGTCTGGCCACCGGCCTGGTCATGAGTCTCGCCTACCCGATCGTGCGAGTCCTCTATCAGTACAACCGCTTCGGTCCCGACGACACCCGTGCGGTCGGCACGCTGCTCATCTACTACGCCCTGTCCATACCGTTCTGGGTCGCGCACCAGATCTATGGCCGGGCGTTCTACGCGATGCGCCGGATGTGGACGCCGGTCGTGATCGGAACGATCGTGACCGTCGTCACCATTCCGTTGTTGTACTGGTTCGGCACGGAGGCCGGAGCGGGCGGGGTCGCCGTGGCCTCGTCGATCGGGATCGCCCTCTACGCAGTCACCATCGGCGTCACGTGGCACGCCACCGGGTCGTCCACGGAAGTCGGCGCGTTGTTGCGGGCCGTCAGTCGGATTGCCTTGACCGCGGGCGTGTCCGGATTCACCAGCTTGCTCACGACATCGGCCGTGGCCGCCTATCTCCCTCCGCCGGCCGCCCTCGCCGTGTCCGGCGTCGTGGGGACCGGCGTCTACATCGTCATCGGAAGAATGCTCGAACTGCCGGGACTGCAAGACGCCATCGACCGCACACGAGAGTTGGTTCGAAGGCGGACTCCCGAGTGACCACCCCGCCGGGGCGGTCAGTCGACGGCGGTCAACCAGCCATGCGGGTCCGGCGTGCGTCCGGCATGGAGCTCGGTCAGCGCCGACCGGAGAGCCAGGGTGGTGGCACCCACGTCGCCCGAACCGACCGGGAGGTCCTCCCCGTGATGCACCAGTGTTCCGACCGAAGCCAGCACGGCCGCCGTGCCGGAGAGGGCGGCTTCGGCATCCGGACGCGTTGCGAACTCGAGGACCTCGTCCACCGTCAGATCCTGCCGTTCGTGCACGGCCATCCCCCGGTCCCGAGCGATCTGCAAGATCGAGTCACGGGTCACACCGTGAAGAAAGGACTCGGTCAGGGCGGGCGTGATGACCTGGTCGGAGTCCATGAGCAGGAAGTTGGCGGCACCGGTCTCCTGCACCACCCCGTCGGGCGCGAACAGGACCTGATCGATCCCCAACTCCTTCTTGGCCGCCATGGTGATGCCGAGTGCCATCACGTAATTGGCCCCAGACTTCACCATGCCGAACTGGGGGGTGGTTCGTGGCTGATCCGTCTCGATCGCCAGACGGAGCGGGCGGATGCCTCCTGAGAAGTAGTCACCGACCGGCGAGTTGAGCACATACAGCAGCGCCTCCTTCGACGGCACCGCCGCCGCCCCGATGTTGGGCTCGGTTCCGATCAGTGTCGGGCGGATGTAGAGGGATCCCGGGGTGTCCGGCACCTCGTCGATGTTCGACCGAACGGTCGATTCGATCATGTCCGCCAGCATCTCGGCCGGCGGCGCAGGCAGAAGCAACAACTCGGCTGACCGGCGCATCCGCTCGACGTGGGCGTCGAGCCGAAAGATGCGGGTCGTTCCATCGGCGCCGCGGTGGGCCTTCAACCCTTCGAAGCAGGCGCTCCCATAGTGGAGGACGTGGGTGGCGGGATGGAAACTGAACGGACCGGTCGGCACGTACTGGGGTTCTCCCCAGGCGCCGTCCGCCCATTGTGCGGTGGACATGGTGGTCGCGAAGACGGTTCCGAAGGGTGCGGTGGATGCACGTGACATGGGTATGGGGCTCCTCTCGTGGATGCCGGGCGAGATCAATCGAGGTCTGGGCCGGTGCGGTCCGGGATGACGGTCTCGACAAACCGACCGAATGGGACCGGTGCGCCCACTCGTACCCACGCCGGTGGGAGACTCGACGGAGGTCGTCGTCTCGCCAGTGCCTCCTCCTCGTTCACCACCTGATCGAGAACCGCGGCCACCACCGCCGCCTCGAACGGTCCTGCTCCGCCCCGAATGATCACACCGCTTGCGCCCCCCATGGTGCCCACTTGGATTCCATCCTTCGACCCGACCGACGTCACGCTGCACCCTCTGTGCCGGTGTCCGCCGTTCGGCCCTCCGCCGGCTCGACGAGCTCGATGAGCGTACCGCCCAGATCGGCCGGATGAACGAACGCGATCCGAGCGCCCTGGCCACCGATCCGCGGGTTCTCATCGACCAGCCGCGCTCCGGCTTCCTGGAGATGCGCCAGCGCGACGTCGATGTCCGCAACGTGGTACGCCACATGGTGGAGGCCTTCCCCGCGAGACGAGAGGAACCGACCGACCGGCGTGTCGGGGGCCAGCGGCGACAGCAGCTGGACGGACGAGCCGCCCACCGGAATCATCGCCTCTTCCACTCCTTGCGACTCGACCACCTCTCGGTGGACCGGCTCGACGCCGTACCGGTTCCGGTATCCCTCGATCGCGTCGTCGAGATCGTGCACGGCGATGCCGACGTGATCGAGATTGAGCAATTTCATGTCACCAACCTACCCCGGTCGGCCCTGTCGGAGCCACTGGCCGAACGGTTGGATCCGGCTTCCAGCAGCCGGAACGCCGATAGGCTTCATCAGTATGAAGTCTCCTGTCATCACATCCATCGCTCGAACCCCGATCGGAAGGTACGGAGGAGGCCTGGCCCCGCTTCGCGCCGTGGACCTGGGAGGGGCCGTGATCGACGCAGCCGTCGATCGATCCGGGATCGAACCGACGGTCATCGACGAGGTCATCTTCGGTCAGGTGCTCCAGGCCGGAGAAGGTCAGATCACGGCCCGCCAGGCAGCGGTCCGGGGGGGTCTCCCGATGACGGTGCCCTCCATCACGATCAACAAGGTCTGCCTGTCCGGTATGGCGGCCGTTGGATTGGCGTCTCGTGCGATCCGCCTGGGCGATGCGAGCTTCGTCATGGCCGGCGGGATGGAGTCGATGTCCAACGCGCCCCACGTGGTGCGCGAGCTGCGGTGGGGCGTCCGGATGGGCGATTCGACCCTGGTGGACGTGATGACCCACGATGGGCTGTTCTGCGCCTTCGACCACTGCTCGATGGGCGAGAGCTCGGACCACAAGAACGCGCAACTCGGTATCGACCGAGCCCGCCAAGACGACTGGTCGGCTCGCTCCCACGAGCGGGCGCTGGCCGCCACTAACACCGGGGCATTCGCCGAAGAGATCGTTCCGTTGGAGGTACCGCAGCGGAAGGGCGATCCGGTCGTGGTCGAGCGTGATGAGGGCATCCGGGAAGGAACCACATCGGAGAGCCTGGGGCGGCTGCGGCCGGCCTTCGTGGACGACGGCACCATCACGGCCGGGAATGCCAGCCAGATCTCCGACGGAGCCGCTGCGCTGGTGGTCGCAGACCGCGAGTCGGCGAGTGCGGCAGAGGTCCCGGTCCTGGCGGAGATCCTCGCCTACGGCCAGGTCGGCGGCATCGACGCCACGCTCCACGAGCGTCCGGCCGAGGCCATCCAGGTCGCCCTGAAGCATGCCGGGCTGGAACCGTCGGACCTGAATCTCGTCGAGATCAACGAGGCGTTCGCAGCCGTGGCCCTGTGGTCGGCACAGATGCTCGATCTCGACGACGGGCGAGTGAACGTCTTCGGGGGCGGGGTGGCCCTCGGCCATCCCATCGGGGCCAGCGGCGCCCGAATCCTCGTGACGTTGATCAACGCTCTCCGCCGGCGCGGCGGGGGGATCGGTGCGGCATCGCTCTGCGGTGGTGGCGGCCAGGGCGACGCCATCATCCTGCGTGTGGATGGCTGAGATGGCCGAGATCCCCGATCGAAATCTCGGGCTCGACCTCGCCCGGGTCACCGAGACCGCCGCCCTCGCCGCCGCCCGCTGGCAGGGGCGCGGCCAGAAGGATGCCGCCGACCAGGCGGCGGTCGACGGGATGCGCGCCCATTTGGGAACGTTGTCTCTCGACGGCGTCGTCGTCATCGGCGAAGGCGAAAAGGACGAGGCCCCGATGCTCCACAACGGGGAACTGGTCGGCAACGGCGATGGTCGACCGGTGGACGTCGCCGTCGACCCGGTGGATGGCACCACCCTCACCGCGGCCGGAATGCCGGGGGCGTTGTCGGTGATCGCGGTCTCGGATCGGGAGACCATGTTCTCGCCGGGATCGATGGTCTACATGGACAAGATCGCGGTGGGACCCGAAGCGGCAGGGATGATCGACCTCGACGCGCCGGTGGAGCGAAATCTCCGCCGGATGGCCAAGGCCAAAGGCGATCGCGTCAACGACCTCACGGTCATCATCCTCGACCGTCCCAGAAACGCCCACCTCATCGAGGCGGTCCGGACCGCAGGCGCCCGAATCAGGCTCATCCGCGACGGCGACGTCTCCGCTGCCATCGCCACCGCCCGTGAGGAGTCGGGAATCGACATGCTGCTCGGCATCGGCGGATCGCCCGAAGGGGTGCTGGCGGCGGCGGCGCTCCGCTGCATGGGTGGAGAGATGCAGGCGCGCCTGTGGGCGCGCGACGACGCCGACCGTCGGTACGCCGACGAGCACGGGTACGACCTCGAGGCGGTGATGGAGACGCGAGACCTGGTCGGAGGCACGAACGTGTCGTTCGCGGCCACCGGTATCACCGGAGGGGAGTTTTTGCGAGCAGTCGAGTTCTCTGGCGGCGGAGCCGTGACCCACTCCGTGATGATGCGGTCCAAGACCGGTTCGATCCGGTACATGGATGCCTTTCACAACCTGGGTCGGCTCCAAGAGATTTCTTCGGTCGACTACTCCTGAGCCTCGCCGTCGGCCCGATGAGCCAGGTCGAGAATGAACCTGAAGTGCGCGGGGGAGACGGGTTGGACGGACAGCCGTGACCGGTTGAGCAGCACCATGTCGGACAGCCGTTCATGGGTCCGCAGTTCGTCGAGCGATACCTTGCGGCCGAACTTCTCGACGAAGCCCACATCGACCATCCACCACCGTGGTTCGTCTGGGTCGGACTTGGGGTCGTAGTGAGGGTCGTCGGGGTCGAACTGGGTGTGATCCGGGTACGCCTCCGACACCACCTCGGCCACGCCGACCACACCGGGCGGCTTGGCGTTCGAGTGATAGAACAGCACCCGGTCGCCCACCGACATCTCATCCCGCATCAGATTGCGAGCCTGATAGTTCCGGACCCCGTCCCAGTGCTCGGTCCGGTCGCGTTCCAGGTCGTCGATCGAGTACTCGCCCGGCTCCGATTTCATCAACCAGTACTTCATCGTCCCTTGCTACCACAACCGCCTGCACACCGTGCACGACGCGTCGTGCCAACCCCGGTTCTGCACACTGTGCAAGACGCCAGTTCGGACCTCCGGTCTCGCACATTGTGCAGGATGTGGTGCGCGGCGGTGCGATTCGCACATCGTGCAGCATCACCAGCCCGAGCTTCTTGCACAGTGTGCGACATGCGTCGTCAGGCACCTCATCGTGCACACTGTGCACGACGGGGCTGCGCCGGTCCCATCACACGTCTTGACCCGGCCCGGCGGTTCACGAATAGTCGGGAGCATGTTCGGACTCACCGAGCGGGTCGCTGCCGATCTGGCCCGCACCCAACACGGACTGCTCACCCGTCGCGACCTTCGGGCCGCCGGGGTCACGGCCGCCCAGATCAGACGTCGACTCGATGCCGGTGCCTGGTTGGCGATGAGCCATCAGGTCTTCCGACTGGCGAGCGCTCCGGCCACCTGGAATCAACGAGTGTTGGCGGCGGTTCTGCACCATCCGCTGGCGTTGGCATCCGGGCGAACCGCCGCCACGCTGCACCGTCTCGACGGCGCAGTCGAGGGCGCCGTCGAGGTGACGGTGCCGGTCACCGGGAGCGCCCGATCGAGCCTCTCACGGGTTCGTCGATCGCGCTACTTCGATCAACTCGGCCGCACGAGCATCGATGGTGTCCCGACGGTCTCGGTCGCCGAAGCGGTCTTCCAGCTTGCCAGCGGGTGTTCGGATCCAGATCTCGAGCGGATCGTCGACACCGCGATCGCCACCAAGAAGATGACGCTTGCCGCGTTCGCCGACGTCCACGCTCGACATGCCGGCGATCACCTTCCCAAGGTCGCCTTCATGCGCGCGCTGATCGATTCTCGCCTCCCCCATGCACCCACTCCTCTGGTGACGGCCCTCGAAGCACGACTCGATCGGCTGCTCGACCAGCCGGACCTTCCCGAGGTTCGGTCACAACTCCGTGCCGCCTTCAGCCCGGACCGACCGCTCATCGTCGACCGGTACATCTCCGATTGGCAGTTGGTCATCGAGGCCGACGGCCGAACGTGGCACACCCGCGTGGCCGACTTCGAGCGCGACCGGTGGCGCGACAACCTGTGTACCGCCCAGGGTCTCCACATTCTCCGCTTCACCTGGTCGATGCTCACGGAGGACACCGACGGCTGCCTCCACCTGATCCGGGCAGTCGGCCGCCGTCAGATGGCGCGGTCTGCCTGATGTGCACAGTGTGCACATCAGGTCGCGCCAGCCTACCTCTTGCACACTGTGCGAGCCGTCGGACATTTCGCACAGTGTGCAGAACGTGCGGCACGTCGCACAGTGTGCAGCAACGGGTGCGGGAAGGTGCTACCTGCACAGTGTGCAGAACGCGGAGGGCGGTGGGAACGCCGGGGCGGGTCGTCACCCGGTAGGCTCGCCGCACCGATGGCCAACCAGACCGCCGACATGGAGAACCAGCCCGGACCGCTGTTCTCGGTGGCGCTCGCCTACCAGCGGGCGATGGATCGATTCACCGAGTTGCTTGGGATCGTCGCCAAGTACCTGGTGCTGGTCACGATCGTGATCATGGTGGTCAACGTGGTGCTGCGGTACCTGGGGGCGACCCTCGAGAAACAACTGGCCTCCAACACCTACATCGAGGCCCAGTGGCAGGCGTACAGCCTGATCTTCCTGTTCGGCTTCGCCTACATCCTCAAGCACCAGATCAACGTGCGGGTCGACTTCTGGTTCGCCAACCAGTCCCCGAGGACCAAAGCCTGGATCGACCTGGTCGGACACCTGCTCGGTCTGCTTCCGTTCGCAGCGCTGGGCATCATCATCTCCCTGGATGCCGTCCAGTTCTCGTGGCAGGTCCGTGAAAACTCGCCGAACGCCGGAGGGCTGCCCTTCTACCCCATCAAGACCATGATGCTGGTGGGACTGGTGTTCCTGCTGTTGCAAGGCATCGCCGAATTCATCCGGGTGGTGGCTCGGCTGCGCGGCATCGACGCCGAAATCGTGGAACACGACGCACCGCTGCGGATCGAGTGAGCAACGGAGTGAGCTTGGGAGGCACCAGACGTGGGTGAGTGGCTGGCGATCATCATGTTTGCGGTCTTCCTGGTCGCCATCCTGAGCGGCTACCCGGTTGCGTTCTCCTTCGCGGCCACCTCCGTGGTCTTCTTCGTGATCGCCCTGGCCTTGGACCTCATCCAGTTCCAGACCCTGAACGGGCTGTTCTCGAAGTGGTTCGCCGACGCGGTGAGCAATCAGACGTTCCTGGCGATCCCGACGTTCGTCTTCATGGGGGCCGTGTTCGAGAAATCCGGCCTGGCCGAGCGCCTCCTCACCTCGATCGGGATGCTGATGGGTCCACTCAAGGGCGGCATGGCAGTGGCGGTGGTCTTCGTCGGAACCCTGCTGGCCGCCGCGACCGGGGTGGTGGCGGCCACGGTGATCGTGATGGGATTGCTGTCACTGCCGGTGATGGTCCGCTACAACTACGACCACCGGCTGGCGACCGGCGTCATCATCGCCTCCGGGACTCTTGCCCAGCTCATCCCGCCGAGCCTCGTGCTGATCGTCCTCGCCAGCTTTCTCCCGATCTCGGTCGGCGACCTCTTCGCCGGCGCCCTGATCCCCGGGGTGATGCTCTCGATGATCTTTGCTGCATACGCGGTGCTGCTGGCCTATGCCAAGCCGGGAACCGCCCCACCCATCCCCAAGGAGGAGCGCACCCTGTCCGGATGGCCGCTAATCAAACAGGCGCTGAGCGCGATCGTGCCGCCGCTCCTCCTGATCTTCGCCGTGTTGGGCACCATCTTCTTCGGGATCGCGCCCGCCTCCGAGGCGGGGGCCACCGGTGCACTGGGAGCAGTGCTGCTCGCCATCGGTTACCGCAGCTTCAGCTGGCGCATGATCAAAGAAGCGGCACAGTCGACCGCCAACATCACCTCGCTAGTGCTCCAGATCCTGTTCGCGTCCAGCTTCTTCGGACTCATGTTCGACCGGCTGGGAGGTCAGGGACTCATCACCGATTGGTTGACATCCATTCCTGGCGGCTTCTGGGGCTTCATCATCGCCGCCAACATCATCGTGTTTCTCCTGGGCATCAACCTGGAGTTCCTGGAGATCTCCTTCATCGTGATGCCGCTGTTCCTCCCGGCGGCGCTCGCCCTCGGGCTGTCCGGCCCGCTGTTGGTGTGGTTCGCGGTGATGATGGCCATCAACCTGAACATGGCCTTCATCTCCCCGCCCGTCGGCTTCTCGCTGTTCTATCTCCAGTCCGTGGCGCCGCCCGAAGTGAAGACCGCAGATATCCACCGAGGGGCGATCCCGTTCATGATCCTGCAGTCGTTGGGGCTGATCGTGGTGGCGTTCCTCCCCGAGACGGTGATCGGATTGGTGCAGCGGGTCTCGACTCGCGAGAACTTCACCCCTCCACCGGTCGACCTCAGCTTCGTCCCGGGTTCATTCTCGACCCGCCTGTCGATCGTGCTGGCGATCGCGGCGGTCATGGCCGTCGTCTGGGCGCTGGGAGTTCGAGCCCGCAACCGGCCGGTCGTCGTCTCCGGCTGAACCGCCCACTCGCTGCCGGAACGGCTGAAGGGCGCCGCCCTCCCGGCGACGCCCTCCCAGCGGTCCTCGACGTGTCCCGGCTCAGACGACCGAGTCGTAGTTCAGCATGCTCCGCTCGGCGACGGCGAACCAGTCCTGCACCTGGGATCGGTACGTGTTCCAGCTGTCGAACACCGATTGGAAGTCGGAGTCGGCCGCTGCGAACTCGTCATAGATCTCGAACGCAGCCGTCTCGGCGGCGTTCATCACGTCGTCCGGGAATGGGAGCACCTGGGTGCCGCCCGCCAGGATCTCGGCGAAGGCCGCCGGGTTCTTGGCGTCGTAGGCGGCCATCATGTCGACGTTGGCCTGCGCGGCGGCCGTCTTGATGACCTCCTGATACTCCTGCGGGATCGAGTTCCACTTGTCGAGCGGGATCTGCACCTCGAGGGTGGGACCCGGCTCCCACCAACCCGGCGTGTAGTAGAAGTCCGCCACGGTGTTGAACTCGAGCTGCAGGTCGTCGTACGGCCCCACCCACTCGGCGCCGTCGATGGCATTGGTCTGCAACGACTGGAAGATGTCACCGCCGGCAATGACCTGGACGGCGACACCGAGGCGCTCCATGACCGCACCACCGAGCCCGGGGATCCGGAAGCGGAGACCCTGGAGGTCTGCCACCGAGGTGATCTCCTTGTTGAACCATCCGCCCATTTGGACGCCGGTGTTGCCGGCCGGGAACTGAATGGCGTTGAAGCGCTCTGCGTAGATCTCCTGGAGCATCTCCAGGCCGCCGCCGTAGTACAGCCAACCGTTCTGCTGTCGGGCGGTGAGCCCGAATGGAACAGCGGTGCCGAAGGCAACCACCTCACCCAGTCCGCGGTAGTAATAGGAGGCGGTGTGCCCGGCGTCGATGGCACCCGACTGGACGTTGTTGAGGATCTCCAGCGCCGGTACCACCTCGCCACCGGCACGGGCGTTGATGGTGAATCGCCCGCCCGTCATCGCGGTCACGCGCTCCGCGAACGTCACGGCCCCGCCGTAGATGGTGTCGAGGCTGGTCGGCCAGCTGGTGGGGAGCTCCCAGGTGACCTCCGGCAGATCGGAAGCCGAGAGCGCTTCGTCGAGGTCGGCATCCCCGGTCGTCTCGGTCGCCGCCGCAGTGGCGGCCGCGTCCTCCACATCGGTGGCCACCGGGTCCGCGGTCGTGTCGCATGCGGCCAATGCCGCGGCGCCGACGGCGCCCATGCTGGCCAATTTCAGGAACTCACGTCGTTCCACGTTTCCTCCCTCGGTCGTGTGCGGCGCCGCCACCCGGGGCGCCTCGAGCGGAGGCTACCGGCATGGTCGGTCGGATGCGTGCACTACCGGTGCTGCCGTTCGGCCAGCGCTGCCAGGGCATCGTCGTATGCACCGATCACCGACTCCCAGCCGAAGCATCGCCGCATCTCGTCGGCCAGCGCCCACCGGCGCCGCTCGTCGCCGGGGACTGTGCCGGACAGGACGTCGGCCATCCGGTCGATCAGGCGGCCATCCGCATAGAGGACCTCGGCATGGAACGCCGGAGGGATCAGCCACGGGTACGACAACCGATCAGGGAGAACCGGGAAGGCACCGGCGGCAACGGCCTCCACCACCGACACCCCGAAGAACTCCTGGAGCGCGGTCGACACCACGACCGACGAATCCATCACCAGTCGTCGGTATCGCTCGGTGGACGCGAACCCGAAAGCCACCACCCGGTCTCCCAGCCGACGGGCGGCGTTCCGGAACTCGGTCGGCTCGTTTGTGAAGTTCTCCCCACACAGCGCCAGGCGAAAGGAATGTCCGTCTGCCGCCAGCCTCACCACCGCCTCCAGGAACACCGACGGTGCCTTGTCGTGCTCCCAGCGATGATTCCACAGCACCAGTGGTGGCGATCCCTTCGGGTCACGAGATCCGATCCAGCTCGTCTCGACCCCCACGGGCAGGACGGTGGAGCGTGCCGCCACCTCGTCGATCCGTCCGTCTTGGCGGAGGTCGGGGAATCCGCGCAGAAAGGGTCGAAGGCGCTCGAAGAACACGTCGCGGTGGTACCCGGAGTTGAAGAAGACCTGGTCCGCAGCGAGTGCGGATGCCCAATTGGTATACGCATAGGAGAGGTCGGGACGAAGCTGGGGCGACTCGGGATAGGTGAGCTGTGTCTCGTGCAGATAGAGAGCGGTCGGGATTCGTCCCCATTCGCGCGGGAGCAACGCCAGCAGCAAAGGGAGGTCGATCATGCCGGAGACCAGCAATGCCTCAGGGCGATAGCCGCCCTCGGCGAGCCGGGCGCATTCCTCGGCGACGGTGACAGCGCCCCCGCGCATCCGCCACCGCCACCAGCGGCCGGGGAGCGTGACGGCCGTCCACGAGTGACGGGAGTGGCGAACCAATCCCTCCATCCAGGAGGCATGGGATCCCGTGTGATACGGCTCCACGATCAGCGCTTCCATGGTCAGCCGCGCACCGAGTTTCGAGCAGGGGTCGGCACGATCCGGCAGGCTACCGACCGACCGTGCCAAGACGCCGGACGATGGTCAGCGGTCTTCCACGACGGCGGCGGCCCGCAACGCTCCGGTCTCGGCGAAGCGAAGGAGGAACTCGATCGAAGAGCCCTCGGTTGGTACCGGTTGTGGCCCGATGCACATCAGATGGATGCCGCCGGGAGCCATCACGAGACCGTTCTCGACGTCGAGAGGAAGATCCAGCGGCCGCATCTGCATGGTTCCATCGGCGTTGCGGGTCTCGTGCAGCTCGACGGCGTCGCACCCCGCCGAAGCAACCTCGACCAGGGTGTCGACCCCCGGCACTTCAACCGTCACATACGCAGCGATGACATCCGCCGACGGAGGCGACGGGCGGACCCAAGCATCCACCACCCGGGCTTCACCGTCGCCGCATGCCGCCAACGCAACCGCCATCCCACACAACGCCGGGAGGAGTCTCCTCACGACAGCAGCTCCTCGAGGTCGGCGGCGAGATCGTCGACCGCCACGTCCGTCGGGTACAACACGCGTACGTGTCCGGCGGTGTCGATGGCGGTGAGGGTGGCGGTGTGGTCGACCAGATATCCGGAGGCCTCGGAGCCTTCCCGTCGCTCGGAGAAGACGCCGTACAAAGTGGCGGCCTCTCGCAGCGCCTGCTCGTCGCCGGTCACGCCGAGGTATCCGGCGTCGAAGAAGGCCAGATACTCGCCCAATGCCTCGGCATCGTCCCGGCCGGGATCCACGGTCACCATGATCACCTGCACCCGGCCGGCATCCTCGCCGAGCGATTCTCGGGCGCGGGTGGCGGCGGCCAGCGTCGTCGGGCACACGTCCGGGCAATTGGTGTAGCCGAAGTACACCAGCACCACATCACCGCGGAACTGGCCGAGGTCGGCAGGTTCGCCCGTGTGGAACGACAGATCGTCGAGACGAGGCGCCGGCTTCTCCGATTGCAGAACCACTCCTGCATAGGAGTGTGGCGCGAACCACCACCAGCCGACGCCGAGGCCGGCGAGTGCGGCAATCACCAGCGCAGCCGCCGGAAGCCACCGCCGACGTCGAGCCGCCGGTCCGGGAGTATCGGTTGTCTGGTCGATCACCACCCGCTCCTTTATGGATAACACAGAAAGATGTGGGCGGCCTCGTATGCAAGTGCGGCCGCCCCGTGCGCATTCCGAAGCTCATCACCGAGCAATCCGATGTGACGCTCCAGCTTGTCGGCGTCCGCCACCATGGTCGAGTAGCGATACTCGCCCCGGATCACTCCCCAGCCGTCGACCAACACGAAACGCGGATCGAACGAAAAGGTCCCGTCGTCCTGTTGCTCGTACCACAGACCGAACCCCTCGCCGAGGACGCTCCGCAGTCGTTCCGGCTCGCCGCTGACCCACCGCCATGCGATTCCGTCCGCCCCCGATGCCGACGCCAGCGCCGCCAGTCGACCCACGTCCCGAACCGGGTCGAAGGAGACGGTGACGAGATCCAGGCGCTGCCCGCCGAGATCGGTGCCGGCCAACCGCTGCGCCACCTCGGCCATCGTTCCAGCCACCGCGTCACATGCGTCACCGCAATCACCGTATGCGAAGCTGTAGAGCGTCACGCGTCCACGCGTGTCCTCACTCGTGAACGCCGCGCCATGCTGGTCGACGAACGAGAAGCCGGGGGCCACTCGGATCCGCGGGAGGACCTGAATGGGCTCGAAGATCGCGAACGCCAGTGCTGCAATCGCCACCAGTCCGATCACCACGCCTGCCCACCGGAGCCAGCCGGGCATCGGGATAGAATCTCCGTCTTCGTGCCCAGACTCCGACCGTTCCTGGCCGCCTGCATTGTCACCGGAATGCTGACCGCCGCCTGCGTTTCCACCCCCCCGGTGTCCACCGGCGCCGGCCTCTCCGGTCGCTACGTCGTCAACGGAACCGATCCGCTCGGAACCGAGTACTCCGGGCTCGTCACCATCGACGAGCGGTCCTCCGGCGAGGTGACGTTCGAGTGGGTCGTCACCGGGGCCATCCTCCGAGGGAGTGGTCGCCGCACCGGAGACACGGTGTCGGTCACGTGGTCCACCGTCGAGAGTCCCCGAGGGGACAGCACCGGGACCGCCGAGTACCGCCTCACCGATGATGGCCACCTCGTCGGAACCAGGACCGTCGACGGCGTCGACGGCGTGGGGCGAGAGGAGATCTTTCCCGATCCCTGAGTCTCGACGACCGCTTCCGGCGGCGGCAGGGCCTTCCGCTGCTTCTCGATGATGCCGGAGGTTCATGTCGCCTCCAGGAAGTCCACCAAAGCCGCGATCTGGTCGTCGTCGAGAATCGTGACGTAGTCGTTGGGCATCAACCCGTCCGGGAATCCCTCCACCACGTAGGCGTCCGTGTCCACGATGGACTGTCGAAGGTACGACGCAGCGTCCATCCCGTCGACACGTGAGCCGGCCCGCTCACCGACGCCGGCCAGCGATGGGCCGACGATTCGCACGTCGGGCTCCAGTGCGTGACATGTCACACACCCGGGCCGGTGACCGAGCGCCTTCGCCTCGAAGAGGCTGGGGCCGTCCGCCGGAATATCCACCCCTTCGATGGTCGGCGAAGCCACACCACACGACGCAAGAACCGCCACGAGCACGATGGCCAGTCGTGTCATCCATCCTCCTCCAGAGTCAGCAGATATGCGACCAGGTCGTCCATTTGTCGATCGGTGAGCCGCTCTCCGTACACCGGTGGCATCTGTCCGGCACGGTAGCCCTCGACGACGAATGCGTCGGGATCGAGGATGGACTGTCGCAGGTACTCCTCGGCCCCGAGGCCGGCGACGCGAGCGCCGGCTGCCACTCCAATCCCGGCGAGCGATGGACCGACGAGCGTCCGGTCGCCTTCGACGACGTGGCACACCTGGCACCCCCCGGTCCGGGGATCGTCGAACAGGCGCCTCCCACGTTCACTCGCCGGGTCGTCGGGTTCGGCTTGGACGCGGACGAGGTGCCGCTCTCCGGCGAACACTGCGATCCGTCCGGACGCGACCACGAGGTTGTTCGAGCCGTCGCCGACCACGACCTCGGTGTCGGCCGGCCCGGCGGACACCGGGACGTCGACCACTCCGGAGCCGTCGGCCTGCATCGACGTGGCGACACCATCTCGGCGAACGGTGACATTCCTGATCTCGCCGAGTGGCCGGTCGCTCCCTGCCACGGTCTCCCCCGCTTCGTGGTCGAGCCCGATCCGGATCACCGGACCGGGCACGTCGGGGGCGAAGCGAGCTTCGCCGACCACGCGGACCCCCAAGACGGACATGAGGACGACTGCGAAGAGTGGCAACAGCCGTCCCCAGCCGGCGGATGAAGGATCTGGGTGAAGTGCCTCCCGCGAGCCCGGCTCGCCCAGCGCGTCGAGCAGCTCACCCGGCGTGATCCAATCCGTCGAAACCACTCCCCGCGAGGTGCGCGGAAGAAACGGTCGTCGACCTCGTCCGACTCGCTCGGACGCAACGACGTTTCCGATTCCGTACGCACATTCACCGGCCGCGCAGCCGATCAGCTGGACGTCGGCTGCACCGCCTCGCACCAGGGACGCAACCACCCTGGGGTGAACCTCGCCGGCGCATCGCACCTCCACGACCGACCGAGCGGAGCCGGGCGGAACCGACCGAGTCTGGTGTTCGCAAACGACCACGACCCGACCAGTCCGGTCGGTTTCGATCGGGCGGGACCCGAGTCCCTCGATGGCACCGAACGAACACGAACCGAGACAGATTCCGCATCCGACGCACCGCTGGGCAACGACGGCCGCGATGGAACCGGCATCGTTCGGCACCATTCGCAGGGCCAGATATGGACAGTCGAGGACGCACAGCTCGCATCCGGTACAACGAGACTCGACAATCTCGACGACCGGCGGATCAGCCCGTCGGAGCAACCACGGGATGGCGGCGACCCCGGCGAGGATCGCCAAAACCGCCAACGTGGCCGGCCACGGCCAGACGCTCGATGGTGGGAGGAGAAACATGATGAAGGGGTCGAGCGGCATCCGAGCGGGTGCCAGCGCCGGGTCTCCCGGCGGCAGCATGCCGGCCGGGTAGGCGATCGACGTCACGACGAGCGCACCCCCCATGAGCGCCGACCACACCCACGGAGGCATCCAGCGATGACGGCTGACCCGCAGGTGGCGCCAGATCGCCCAGCCGACGATGACGGTGAGCACCACATGCACGGTCCAGACGAGCACCGATGCGACCACCCCCGAACCTGACGGGAGGAGGAGTGCCAGCTCCCACTGCGCCGACAAGCCGCCGACGAGGCCCGCCAGCGTCTCGGCGATGGCCTGGGCACGCGTGTCGAAGATCAGCCAGTAGCCGGTGACACCCGCCCCGAATGCGACGCCGAGGGCCAGGACGCCGGTCGCCCACCGCCAACGGCGCGGACCGGTGAAGCGGCGCCCCACGGCGATCCGCCATGCGTGGACGAGGGTGGTCAGCACGAATGCGCCGGAGGCGTATCGGTGGACCGCCCGCACGGTTCGCTGGATCGGATGCACCTCCATCGTGGACACCGCCCGGTACGACGCCTCGTAGCCGAACTCGAAGAACATCGTGAGATAGAGCCCGGATACGACGATCACCAGCAACAGGAAGACCGTGATGGTCCCGGCGTGTGGGAGCGGGTTCAACCGCCACCGACGGGACAATCTCCGAAGCGGCGCTTCGGCCAGGATCGTGGCGCGCTCCAGCCGGCGGAGCACCCCCGACAGCCTCACCGGATCCCGGTGATCGGCTCCCTCGGATCGGGCGCCGGTGCCGGATTGCCCGCCCGTCAGCGGGCCGGACGCCGCATCACCACGGCCGGAATCCGGTGGCATTGAGCGAGATGTTGCTGATCTGATCCCAAAGCTGTGGTCCGTATGCCAGGACCAGCAGTGCCGACGCGGCGATCAGCCACGGCTTGAAACGATCCAGCCACGCCGGCGTCAACTGTGGATGCCGGATCGACTCGGCGATGGGCACCTCGGGCACGGCCGAGGCTTCCACCTTTGGCCCGCGAGCCGTCCGCAGCATGATCCACCCGTAGAGCAGCACCGACACCAAGAGGATGGCGCCGCCGACACTGGTCCTGAGTAGATTCCCGCCCCACTCCTCCGGTACGTACAGCGCCTCACCCAGCGGTGTTCGGCGGGGTGCCCCGAGGAGCCCGAGCACGTGCATGGCGTTCGAGAAGATCACCATGCCGACGAACCAAGTCCACACTTGCACGATCGCCCACCGAGGCTTGTACAGCGCTCGACCGGTGAGATGCGGGACCAGCCAGTAGCTGATGCCCATGAACGACAACGTCACCGCGGTGGCGACGGTCAGGTGGAAGTGACCGGGGACCCACATCGTGTTGTGGATGATCAGGTTCAGGTTGTAGCTGGCGTTGGTCAGACCGCCGATTCCGCCGAACATGAAGAGGATTCCCGCCAGGAGCTGGGCAGCCACAGACGGATCGTCCCACGGAAGCTTCCTGATCCACCCGACGAGTCCGGTGCCTCCCCGTTTGCGACCCGCGTACTCGAGGGAGGCGATCACGGTGAACGCGGTGAGCATCGATGGGAAGAACACCGAGTAGGTCAGCGCGGCGTGGATCCACTTCCAGAACTGGGGAACGCCCGGGTCGACGAACTGGTGATGGAAACCGACCGGAACCGAAACGATCAAGAACAGCCAGAACGCCAGCCGCGCCAGGGAGTCACTGAACAGCTTCCCGCCGGCCTGCTTGGGGAGCATCCCGTACCAGGAGATGTAGGCGGGGAGCAGCCAGAAATACACCAATGGATGACCGGTGAACCAGAAGTAGGTGCGGGCGAGTTCCGGGTCCGTCGCGTCGATCAGGCCCAGCGACCATGGGAGCAACATCGTCAGAATCTCGACCGCCACCCCGAGGGTGGCGATCTGCCACATCGCCATGTTCACGACGCCGCCGAATGCGATGAACGGGCTCCGCACCGCAGGGTTGTCGCGTCGCCACACTCGGTAGGTGAGGAAGAACCCGTACCCCTCGATCCAGCTTCCGACCACCACCAGCGTCAACCCGAGATAGAACGCCCAACTCGCCTGGAGCGGCGGGTAGAACGTGTACAGCACGGTGGCGGCGTTGGCGAGGATCGGCACGGCGGCCAGCACCAGTCCGGCGACCATCGTGATGAACCCCGCCCAGTTGAGCTTCGGGTACAGGAGCGGGCGCCGGAGACCTTTGATCGTGGTCAAGACCGTGAATCCCACGATGAAGAAGGTGGTCCACACCAGTGCGTTCAGCACCCCGTGAAGGGTCAAGCCCTGGTAGTAGGACTGGATGATCGGCTCGAGGTAGGGATAGAGGTCGAGCCCGGAGAACTCGAACGCTTGCAGGGGTCCGAAGATCGACCCCACCAGCAGCGCAACGATCGCCACCAGGAGGTGCCAACCGATGAACCGGCGTTCCTCGCGGGTCAGCTCATAGGTATCGATGCCGGCCGTGAGCGTCATCCTGAACCTCCCGCTCCCTCACCAGTTTCCTCGGACTCGCCCATCGCCTCGAAGTCGGACGGCGACAAGACCTTGACCGACGCGAACATCGCCGCATGCCCGATCCCGCAGTACTCGGTGCAGATGATCGGGTACTCGCCTTCGCGAGCGAACTCGAAGGAGAGCTTCGAAACCTCCCCGGGAACGACCTGCATGTTCACGTTGGTATCGGTGATCTTGAACCCGTGCTGGACGTCGACCGACGTCACGAACACGGTCAGCTCGGCTCCGACGGGGACCACGATTACGTTCGGTTCGAAAGTGAACGTCCGGGCGAGCACGTAGGCCTCGAACGTGTTGTCGCCCAGCTGACGGACACCGGGGTCGGCGAACGGACCGGCGTCGGCGACCGTGGCCGGATCGACTCGAGGCTCGTCGCCGGGCACCTGGAAACCCAGAGCGAGACCGGCGATCGATACCGCCGCGAAGAACACGACCAGCAACGCCACGGAGAAGCGCATCCAGTTGCGCTCGAACGGATCGATCCCCATGCTCTCACGAGCGGGATCGGGTGCGGTCTGCGGGGCTGTCATCGGACCGTCACCCCCCGAGACAGCAGGATCACATACACCGAGCCCCACAAGAGGATCATGGTCGCCACGAACATGGCGAGGATGAACACCGTCCCTCGCGGAACGAAATGCTCGCCTGTCGGCTCGGATTCACCCGTCGCGCCGGCATCCGTCATCTCAGGCTCCCTTCACATACGCGCGTGGAGGCAGGAACTGGCGCCATCCAAGCTCGCCTCGCCCGGACGATCGCTCGACAGGGGTCCCAGGACCCAGGGTCATTGGTCCCTTTCGCTCGGGTAGGACCATCGATGAGGATGACGAAGGTCTCGGTGTCGAGCGGAGGAGCAGGTCCACACGATGCGCACATCTCGTCGCCCCGGCTCGACGAGCCGGTCGAGTTCGATGTTTCTTGGCGCGCTGGTGGCGATGCTCGTCCTCCTGTCCGCAACTCCGCTGTCCGCAACCACTGCCACGACCGATGCCCCAGAGAATGTGCCAGAGGAAGTCACCGAGGATGTCGCTGGGGATGTCGCTGGGGACGCCACGGGGGATGCGGCGCTGATCGGCGAAGGCTTGGCGGTCTACGCCACCGCCTGCCAGGGCTGCCATCAGGCCGGCGGCGTCGGCATCGATGGAACCTATCCGCCCCTGCTCGACAATCCCCGGGCCGACGACACCGAGTACCTCGTCGACACCATCGTCAACGGGCGCCAGGACCCATTGGAAGTCGATGGCGTTCAATACACCGGCGTCATGCCGGCGTTCTCGACCCTCTCGGACACCGAAGTGGACGGACTCGTCGCGCTCATCCAGGCCGACTTCGTCGTACCCGAGGCGGCCGGCGTCGCCTCCGGACCGGAACTCCCGGTGGCGACCGGCTCGTTGCCGGGGTTGGCCAACCTGGCAATGGTGGCTGCCTTTGCGGTGGCGGTGGCGGTGGCGCTGTTCGTGATGAGTCCGCGCCTGATCGGCCAGGTCGACCGGCTCTCGCTCCCTTGGTTGGACGCCTGGATGCGGTCGGCGCTCATCGTGGTGTCCATGGTGTTGGCGGTGGCCATCATCCCTTCGATGGTGTTGAAGACGGAGACCGTCGCAAGGCTCGATCGCGCCGTCCAGGATGTGATCGGTCTGGTGCTCTGGGGTGGTGGCCTCCTCGCGGGTCTCGGAGCCCTCTGGTGGTTCCATCGCGATCGGCGGATCTGATGGAACACGATCGGCGCAGGTCACCGTGACGCTCGAACCGCTCGAGTTCTACGACGCAAACATCCCGTGTCTCGCCGCCTGCCCGGTCAACACCAATGCAGGGATGTACGTGGCGGCGATCGCCGATGGCGACGACGAGATGGCCTACCTGACCGCTCGGCTCCCCAACCCGTTCGCGTCGGTTTGTGGTCGTGTGTGCGCCGCGCCTTGTGAGGATGCCTGCCGCCGCGGCGAGATCGATCGCCCGATCGCAATCCGGGCGCTCAAACGGTTCGTGACCGAACAGTTCGGAACCGAGACCGGCAACGGCAAGGTCTGGGAGAAGGTGGCGGCGCCCCCCGCGCACAGCCGGCCGGAGAGCATCGGGATCGTCGGTGGTGGTCCCGCCGGCATGGCCTGTGCACACGACCTTCGCCGTCTCGGGTATCAGGTGACGGTGTATGAGGCGACCGACAAGCTCGGAGGGGCGATGTGGCTCGGTATTCCCGAATACCGCCTCGATCGCGACGTTCTTCAGGCCGACATCCAGGCGATCCTCGACCTGGGCGTCGACGTCGAGTACGAGACCCGGCTCGGCACCGACCTGACCCTCGATGAGCTTCGGCGGCGTCACGATGCGGTGTTCCTCGGGATCGGCGCCACCCTCGGCCGCGGACTCGACCTGGAGGGGAGCGAGGCGGACGGCGTCTTCAAGGCGATCGAGTTCCTGATCAACATGAACCGGGGTTTCGAGGTCGAAGTCGGCCGCAGAGTCCTGGTCATCGGTGGCGGCGATGTCGCCATGGACGCCGCCCGGACGGCGCTGCGCGCTTCGGAGTACGCGGCGATGCGCGACTCCGGGAGCACCAACCAGGAGGAAGCTGGGCAGGGGACGGCCACCTTGGCCATCGACACGGCGCGGACGGCGGCGCGGGCTGGAGCCGAACGGATCACCGTGATGTCGCTCGAGTCCAGAGAGGAGATGCCGGCTCACGACTTCGAGATCGAGGAGGCCGAGCACGAAGGCATCCGATTCGTTCAGCGTCGCGGACCGGCTCGGATCCTCACCGAGAACGGTCGGGTCGTCGGGTTGGAGACCGTCGGCGTCCGATCCGTCTTCGACGCCGACGGCCGGTTCGCTCCGGTATTCGACGAGGACGATCGTCAGGTCGCCGAGGCCGACACGGTCATCCTGGCGATCGGACAGGCGATCGATCTCGATGCGCTGGGCGCCAACGGACCGGAGATCAGCCCGCGGCGCACGATCCTGGTGGAACCGGAAACGGGGAAGACCACGATCCGGGGGATGTGGTCGGGTGGCGACGCAGCCAAGGGCCCCCGAACCCTCATCGACGCCATCGCCGACGGTCGCCGGTCGGCGGCCGACATCCATCGGTACTTCGGTGGTGACGCCGAGGAGCCCGAACGGGGTCGGATGGTGCAGCTTCGACAGTTCCATCGTCTCGACGACCTCTACGATCGTCAGGACCGTGTGGACGTGCCCACCCTCGAGACCGGCCGCAGGATCGGTCTCGCCGAGGTGGAACTCGGTTTCACCGAGCAACAGGCACGATGCGAAGCCGCCCGATGCCTCCGGTGCTTCGCCAACATCCAGCTCGATGTGGGCCGATGCGTCCTCTGTGCATTGTGTGCCGATGTCTGCCCCGTCGACATCATTGCGCTCGTGCCCGCCACCGAGGTCGGCGGTGCGGCCGGGACCGCTCTGACGCTTGACGAAACCAAATGCATTCGTTGTGCCTTGTGCATCGAACGTTGCCCGACGGACGCGCTCTCGATGGGAATGTGGATTGGAGTTGGAGTGCCGCAATGGACCTGATGGACCCTCAGAACACACTCATGGATCGGGTGAAGCGGAGCACCGTCGGCCGCTCGATCTGGCGATCCCCGTCGCGAGCAACGCGCCGCGACCGTGCCGCCGGACACTGGTCGAACTTCTTCCTCCACATCTATCCGGTGAAGATGCGACGAGAAGAGATCGGCATTCGCTACTCGTGGTACCTCGGTGCCATCTCGACCGTCCTGTTCGGCTCGCTGGTTGCCTCGGGGATCTACCTCATGTTCTTCTACGTCCCCAGCCCGGCGAACGCTTACACGAACATCCAAACGATCCAGACCGAGGTCGCGTTCGGTCAGTACATCCGCAACGTTCATCGATGGTCCGCCCACCTGATGGTGCTGGCCGTCGCCGCGCACATGGCACGGGTGTTCTATCGAGGCGCCTACAAGAGCCCTCGCGAGTTCAACTGGGTGATCGGTGTGGTCCTCCTGGCGTTGACGCTGCTGATGTCATTCACGGGCTATCTCCTGCCATGGGACCAGCTGGCCTACTGGGCGGTGACGGTTGGTACGGAGATGGCCGGCTATGTCCCGTTCATCGGCGAACAGGTGAAGGCCATGCTGTTGGGCAGCTCGACCGTCAGTTCTGCGACGCTGCTGCGGTTCTACGTGCTGCACGTGGCCGTCCTGCCGGCCGCCATCGTCGTGCTGCTGATGGTCCATCTGTGGCGCTGGCGCAAGGACACGATGCTCGACGTCGAGAGGAACGAGCCCGATGCCTGAGATACCCCAACCCCGATCCGGCGACGGCCCGACCCCGCCCACCGCGACCGAGGCGCCGCGTATCCTTCCCGACGGTCGCAGAGTGCTGGGGGTGGTTCCCGGGTCTCCGCTGGCAGGCTCCCGGAAGGAACCCGAAGATCAGGACGTGGTGATGGTGTGGCCGCACCTGCTCGTCCGGCACGCCGTCGCCGCGCTGGCCGTCATGCTGGTGGTGTTGCTCATCTCGATCTTCTTCGACGCCCCTCTCAAGGAGATCGCCAACCCGACCGTGACCCCAAACCCCGAGAAGGCGCCGTGGTACTTCGCAGCGCTCCAAGAGCTGCTCGCCCACTTCCACCCGCTCATCGCCGGCGTGCTGCTGCCGGGCGCAATCGTGATCGGCCTGGTGGCGCTCCCCTACGTGGACCGCAGCCCCTATCTCCAACCTCGGCACCGCAAGGTGGCGGTGGTCACCTTCAGCATCTTCCTGACCATCTGGATCGTGCTCACCCTGATCGGATTCGCCTTCCGCGGGCCGAACTGGGGATGGGTGTGGCCATGGATCGAATGGCACGGTGAGCTATGAGTGAAATCATCAGGCGAAGGGAGTTCCTGGCGAACGCCTGGAGGTTTGGCGTTGTTCTGGTCGGTGGAGCCGGCGCATGGACCACCTGGGACCTGCTTCAACCGCTGCCCACCTCCGGCTTCGGTGGCAAGGTCCGCACCGTGCCGATCGACTCCGTGCCCGCGATCCGGGGTGGTCGAAGTCCCCCAGGCCCGGGCCTATCTCGTCCGCATCGACGGCGAGGTGATGGCGATCAGCGAGAAGTGCACCCACCTCGGATGCCGAGTTCCCTACTGCGCGTCCTCGAACCAGTTCGAGTGTCCCTGCCACGGCTCCTACTTCAACCGAGCCGGTGAGTTCCGGGCAGGGCCGGCCCCTCGTGGGATGGACCGGTATCCCATCGAGGTCGACGAAGCAGGCATCGTCGTCATCGACACCGGAAGCCCGGAGAGCGGACCTCCCCCCGGAGGCGAGACCATCGACGAACCCGCCACCGGCCCTCCCTGCGCTCCGGAGGGGGGACACGCCTGATGACGTACCGACAGCACACCGATCCCGAACTCGAGGAATCGACGAACCGCGTGATGCTCTGGGGTGCATTCCTCCTGGCGGCGTTGGTGCTCGCATTCCCGCTCTACCGCATCGTGGAGCCGGCCGCCCGCGATGAGGCCCGAGCCGTCCAGCTGCGGTCCCTCGAGGAGCAGGGCAGCACCCTGTACCAGGCCAACTGTGCGGCATGTCATGGCCTCAACGGCGAGGGCACGCTGGGCCCGGCGCTCAACGCGCAGGAGTTTCTCCAGTCGGCCACCGATGAGCAGTCCACCACCTTGATCGCGGTGGGGATCCCCGGTTCACAGATGAACGCGTTCTCGCTCGATCACGGCGGGTCGCTGACCAGCGAACAGATCAAGGCGATCGTCGCCTTCTTGCGATCGTGGGAAGAGGACGCTCCCGAGCGGCCCGACTGGCGGGATTTTCCCTTCGAGTGAGATCGGTTCTCGAGTCGCCGATCGACGCTCAGATCTCCATCCGCCCGGCCAGGGCCCTTCCCAAGGTGAGCTCGTCGGCGTAGTCCAGATCCCCACCGACCGGGAGACCCGAGGCCAGCCGCGTCACCCGAACGCCGTCGGGTTTGAACTCCTTGGCCAGGTACATGGCCGTGGCGTCACCTTCGACGGTGGGGTTGGTGGCGATGATCAGTTCCTCGATCTGCTCGGCCGGGACCCGCTCCCGCAGCTCGGGAATCCGGAGTTGGCTCGGCCCGACCCCGTTGATCGGTGACAGCGAGCCGCCGAGGACGTGGTACCGGCCGCGGAACTCCTGGGTTCGCTCGACGACGACGATGTCTTGGGGTCGCTCCACCACGCAGAGAACCGCCTGGTCCCGCCGGACGTCCCGACAGATCTGACACTCGTCGGCCGCCGTCACGTTGAAGCAACGCGTGCAGTGGCGGACCTGATCTCTGAGGTCGACGATCGCCTGCCCGAGCCGTCGCGCGTCGACTTCGTCGACACTCAGCAGATGGAAGGCGATTCGCTGTGCCGACTTGCGGCCGATCCCCGGTAGCCGAGCCAGCTCGTCAACCAATCGCTGGACCGGCCCCTCGAACATCAGCCCAGCAACCCTCCGAGGCCTCCCATGTCGAGGCCCCCCATGCTGTCTCCGGCTGCATCGGCAATCTGACGCATGGCGGTGTTCACGGCCGCGACGACGAGGTCACCCAGCATCTCGGGATCCTCGGGGTCGATGACGTCCGGGGATATCTCGACCGACACCAACTCCTGGGATCCGGTCACCACCGCCTTGACCATTCCTCCGCCCGCCGTCCCCTCGAAGGTCTTCGCGGCGAGTTCCTCCTGGGCGGCGAGCAACTGCTCCTGCATCTTCTGCGCCTGCTTCATCAGCTGCTGCATGTTGGGGGGTTGCCGGTTCATCCACTGCCTCCGAGAGCGTCCGACGGCCAGGCTACCCGGGCCAGATGAGAATCTCGCCAGATGAGAATCTCGCCAGATGAGAATCTCGCCAGATGAGAATCTCGCCAGATGAGAATCTCGCCAGATGAGAATCTCGCCAGATGAGAATCGAAGGGTCCGCCCGTTCGAGCGATGCGCGGAGCTGCGCTGCCCGATGCCCCGGCCGATTCAGGAGGTGCCTTCGTCGTCGTACTCCTCGACGACCTTGGCACCCAGCTCATCGGTGACGAGACGAAGCGGGTCGGCGACATCCGGGGGCGCCTCCAACAGCCGTTCCGGATCGATCTCGTCTCCGTCGACCCCCTCCGGATGATCCTTCGCATCGCCACCTCGCCGGCTCGATGCACCGAGTCCCGAGTCGCCGGCGGTATCCGTCGAGGGTCGGGGTTCGCCCACCAGGCGAAACGCCACCTCGACCGGAAGGCCCAACAGGTCGCCTGCCCGGGTGGCCACCACACTCCGCACGACGTCGTCGTCCTGAAGAGACTTCAGGTGGAAGTCGTACTTGACGTCGACCCAGAGCGTCGAGCCGGAGGTCGCGCCCGCCCGAGTCTCTCGGAAGAGCGCCCAGCGTCGCGACCCGAGTACGTCCCGAAGCCCTTCGAAGAGACGCGGCCAGATCGTCTCGAACTGAGCCATCGTCACCGAAGCTTCCTCGTCGGGGGGTCCGGTTCTCGCCGGCGGGTCGGGCTGCTCCGGCCGCGCCCCCGTCGCCGCGACGGTCGCATCGCCGTCGGTATCCGTCCGATCGGCCTCCCCCTCGGCAGCTTCGTCGATCTCGTCGGCCGGCCGGGACTCAACCGGCTGGGGCTCAACCAGATGCAGGTCCGGTTTCGAGGCCACCTCCACGCCCGCGACAGGGGATCCCGATCCCTCCGCGGTCGAAGGGGTGTCTGGCGCGGCGGTCACCGACCGGCCGGACGCGGCCGGCGGGGACCCGGTCGCGATCGTCGGCCCCGAGGCAGCGATGCGGCGTTCGAGCCGGTCGATGCGTGCGTGCAGCGCCTCGGGATCGGAGCCGGTTTCGGGCCGGGAAAGCTTGATCACCGCCAGCTCCAACATCAGCCGTTCCTCGCGTCCTTCTCTCAGTTTGATGAGCGCGTCACCCAGCACGTCCACGGCGCGGAGCGTGTCACTCGGAGACAGATGCTTGGCGGTGTCGCGCCAGGCGCTGAGCACTTCACCCGGCTCGTCGGCGACTTCGGCCAGGTTGGGTGCGTAGTGGGCGAGGAAGACGCCCCGGAAGAACCCGATCGCTTCCGAGGCGAACCGCCGGAGGTCGGCACCCTCGGAAGACAGCCGGGCGATCAGCTCCAACCCGGTCTTCGCATCCCCTTCGCCGATGGCTTCGGCCAGTGTCCGGTAGGCGTCTGCGTCGGCCAGGCCCAGGGCCCGATGGACCCCTCCCATCTCGACGGACCCTTTGCCGAGCGCCGCCACCTGCTCGAGCAGCGACAGCGCATCTCGAGCGCTTCCTCGAGCGTGTCGGGCAACCGCCACCAGGGCGGCCGGCTCGGTGCGCAAACCCTCCTCGTCACCAATGCGCCCCAGGTGAGCTGCCAGCGTCTCGACGGAGATCGAATGGAAGTCGAAGCGCTGCGACCGGCTGCGGATCGTATCCAACAGCTTGTACGGCTCGGTGGTCGCCAGCACGAAGTGGACACCAGGCGGCGGTTCCTCCAATGTCTTCAGCAGTGCGTTCCCAGCCGCCTTCGACAGCATGTGCGCCTCGTCGAGGATGAACACCCGCCGGGCGTCGGGGTTGCTCGCCACCGTGGTCACGCTGACCCGCATCTCCCGGATGTCATCGACGGAGTTGTGGGACGCTGCGTCGAGCTCCATCACGTCCAGTGAGTGACCGTCGGTGATGGCGACACAGCGTTCGCATGTGTTGTCCGGCGAGCCATCGGCACGCCGGTTCTCACAATTCAACGCCTTGGCAAGAATTCGAGCGGTGGTGGTCTTTCCCGTCCCCCTCGGCCCGGCGAACAAGTAGGCATGGGCCACGTGTCCCTCCGATACCTCGCGGGCAAGCGTCGCCGTCACATGCGATTGCCCGATGACGTCGTCGAAGGTTTGCGGCCGATACCGCCGGTAGAGCGCCTGGTAGTCCACCGCCGACGATCCTACGCCACCCGGGCGAGAGCCGCTTCACCGTCACCGGAACGGCGTTCAGCTCCGGACGACCGCTGCCGATAGGGATCAGTGACCTCGATGAGCCGAATTCACACGCGCCAGAACGGAAACGGAGCCGGCCCACCGGCAGTCTGGACCGAGGGACTGGTGCGTAGGTTCGGCAAGGCGACCGCCGTCGACGAGCTCGATCTCCACGTTCGCCCCGGCGAGTTCTACGGCCTGCTCGGCCAGAACGGCGCCGGTAAGACGACGACGATCAAGATGATCGTCGGCCTCCTGCGGCCGACCGCGGGAAGGGCGGGCATCGGCACGTTCGATACCTGGTCCGAGCCCGTCGAAGTGAAGCGCCGCATCGGCGTGCTGCCGGAGGAGTTCAACCTCTACGAGCGACTGACCGGTGCCGAGTTGCTCGACTTCTCGGCGGCCCTCCATCGGATCCCTCGGCCGGAGGCGCTGGAGCGTCGGGACGAGCTCTTGGACCTGCTCGATCTCGGGGAAGCCGCCACCAAGCTGGTCGGCGACTACTCCCGTGGGATGCGAAAGAAGGTCGCGCTGGCAGCCGCAATCATCCACCGCCCCGAGGTCCTGTTTCTCGACGAACCCTTCGAAGGGGTCGATGCAGTGTCCGCTCGACTCATCCAGCAACTCCTTCAGCGGTACACGGCAGCCGGTGCAACGGTGATCTTCTCGGCGCACGAGATGCACCTCGTCGAGCGACTCTGCACGCGAATCGGCATCATGATCGGAGGGCGTCTGGCCTTCGAGGACACGCCGGCCGGTCTCTGTCGCCGCACTGCGAGCACCAATGTGGAAGATGCATTCATCGCCGCCGTCGGCGGACCGACCGAATCTCGGGGATTGGCATGGTTGGACGGCTCGCCGAGCTGAAGGCGCGCCTGACCTGGAACGGTTTGCGCGCCGACGTTCAGCGCCGAGTCGGTCTCCCGTTGACGGTTGCGCTCCTGGGTTGGGCAGGTATGCAGGTCGCCGCCGGACTTCGCGCCGGCATCGGCGAGGTGGGACCACAGCTCGCCGGGGATTACACCGCATGGACGGCCCTCCTCGCACTGGCGGCGTGGGTCACCCTTCCGATCGTGCTCTTCCCCCTGGACGAGAACCTGGATCCCGCCCGGTTCGCGCTGGCACCGATGTCCAGAATCCAGCTCGCTACCGGTCTGACGGTGGCCGGGCTCGTCTCCCCTTCGGTGATCGTGCCCGTTCTCGTGCTCGGGACCGGAATCGCGTCGTGGTGGAACGGGGCAGGCGTCTTCGTTCTCGTGACCGCCATCCTGCTGCTCCTGACGATGACGGTCGGCAGCCAGCTCTTCACCACCATCCTCTCGGCCGTCCTCAAGACGAGACGGGGACGGGATCTGTCGGTCGTCATCGTGGCCGTCATCGGTCTGGCGGCGTTCGGGAGCCAGCAGACGGTGAAGAACGCGATCGAGCGCCTCGGCCTCGCCGGCGCGGTGGCGAACGCCCCGCTCCTGACCGACTGGTGGTGGTTGCCGGCCGTGTCGTCGGTGAAGGTCTCAGCCGAGGCGTCCGATGGCCGTCTGTTCGCTGCCGTCATCGCCACGGTCGTTTCAATCGGCTGGATCGTCGGTTTGGCTTGGCTCTGGCAGTGGATCCTCGGCTGGATGCTGACCACACCCGAAGGCACCCCGGGTCCGAGGCGGGTGCGGGCCACCCGCGGTATGGCAGGGCACAGGAAGCAGCGAGACCGGCCACGCCATATCGTGCCGACGTGGCGTTCGCGCTTGTCGAGCTGGCACCCGGTGATCGTCCTCGCCCGCAAGGAACTCCGGTTCTATCTGAGAGATCCCCGTCAGCGACTGGTGTGGACCGGCGCCGCCATCTTCATCGGTATCGCCGCGGCTTCGATCCTCGTCGGCACGGCCAACCTCGACCGCTTCCAGCAGGAGCACTGGCTGCCGCTCTTGGCGCCGATCCTGGTGCTGTTCGTTGGTCTTCCGATCGCCCTCAACCAGTTCGGATGGGAACGCAATGCCGCCAGCTTCCTCTTTGTCTTCCCGACGTCGCCGCGTCAGCTGCTCTTGGGCAAGAATGCGGCCGCCGCCATCGCGTTGGGCATCGAGACCGGGGCGATGACCCTCCTGCTGGTGGTTCTCAGTGGGTCGACGACCGATCTGGTACTGGTTCCCGCGTTGGGCTTCTGTGCCATCGCGTGCCAGCTGGCGGTCGGCAACCTCGTGTCGGTGGTTGCGCCGCTCCGACTTCCACGAGAGGGCACCGACCTCTTCTCCCAGGCAACGGAACAGGGCTGTCTCGCCATCGGAGCGCAGCTCGTCTCGTTCGGGTTGATCGGGCTGTTGCTGGTGCTGCCCGCCTCGCTGACCGTGCTCACCGTTTCCTTCGACCGTCCGGTGGCGAATTGGGTGACGATCACCTTCACGCTGGTGTGGGGGGCGCTCGCCTACGCCGTGTCGATATGGGCGTCCGGCGCCATTCTCCGTCGCCGACTGCCGGAGGTGGCCGGGATGGTCCAGGTTCGCTGACCGACGGATCTCGCGGGCGTCACGGGTTCCGCCGATGTTCGCCCCGACCGGCTGAGCGTTCGGCCGGCATCCGTGTTCGGAGCATCGGGAGTATCGACGGATACCGTTCCCGGGCCCGTGCCACCTAGCCTTCGGGCTCGTGCGGCTTGGAATCGATCTCGACGGGGTGGTGGCCGACTTCACCGGGGGGTGGGTCAAGCGATACAACGCGGAGTTTGGAGCATCCATCGATCCGGGAGCCGTCGTCCGCTGGGGTGCGGCGCCCGACATCACTCACTTTCCCGACATGGGAGCGTTCTGGGAGTGGATTCGTGACACGGAGGGCCCGACGGTCTTTCGGACACTGGAGACCTATGCGGATGCCGTGGAAACACTGGAGCGGTTGTCGCGCGACCACCACATCGTCATCATCACCACCAAGCCGAGGTGGGCGATTCACGACACCTTCGCCTGGATCGCCGACCAGCGCCTTCCCACTCGCGAGGTCCACATGATTCGTCGCAAGTGGGACGTTCCCGTCGATGTCTATTTGGACGATGGTCCACACGTCCTGGAAGAGCTGGTGCCACGGCGGCCGCATGCGCTCGTCTGCCGGTTCGTCCGTGCTTGGAACGACCCGGTCGACGGGGCGATCGACGTCGAGTCGTGGGAAGAATTCGAGACTGCGGTGCGCAGCTTCGAGCGGCTGCGATGAGCGGACTGCGGCGGAGACCCCGGACCGAACGAGAAGCCTTCGAGGCCACGGATCTCTCTCCGGCTGCCACTCGGGCAGCCGAGAGCCGGGGACGCCGCACGCCCGAGGAGCCCGACCCGTATCGCACCGCCTTCGAGCGCGATCGCGACCGCGTCATCCACTCCAAGGCCTTCCGCCGGCTCAAGCACAAGACCCAGGTCTTCTTGAACCCCGAAGGCGACCACTACGTGACTCGTCTCACCCACACCATGCAGGTCGCTCAGGTCGGACGTGCCATGGCGGTTGGCCTGGCCCTGAATGAGTCGCTGACCGAGGCCATCTGTCTCGCCCACGACGTCGGCCATTCGCCGTTTGGCCACACCGGCGAGGACGCGCTGACGCCGTTCGTTGCCGGTCCCTGGCTCCACTCCGCGCAAGGCGTGAGAGTCCTCGACGTGATCGAGCCACACAACCTGAGCTGGGAGGTGCTCGACGGCATCCGGGCCCACTCCTGGAGGGTGGAAGAGCCACCCGCCACCCCCGAGGGCATGCTCTGTCGATATGCCGACCGGATCGCCTACCTGACACACGACGTGGCCGACGCCATCCGTGCCGGCGTGTTGGCGCCCACGGACCTTCCTGCCGAGGCCTGGCGTCTCGGCGAGAGCGCCCGGGAGTGGATCGACACCATGGTGACCTCCGTGATCGAGAAGTCGGCGGAAGATGGCGTCGTCCGGATCGACCCCGAGATCCAGCAGACGATGGACGTCGTTCGCGATTTCATGTTCGAGCGGGTCTACCTCGCGCCGGCGATGGAGCGAGAGAAGGAGCGGGCGATCGTCGTGATCCGCCAGCTGGTCGAGCACTTCGCCACGCACCCCGACGATATTCCCTCGACATTCACCGACGGTGACCCGCTGATCCGAGCCATCGACTACGTCGCCGGGATGACCGACCGGTTTGCGCTGTCCACCCACGACTCCCTGTTTCGCCCCACCTTGTTCACCTGACCGTCCGCGGTGAGGAAGCCCGAGATCAGGGGGCGAGGAGATCCCTCGCCCCGGCGAACGAGAACACGACCTCGACCTCGTTGATCACGGACTCGGTGTTGAGCACGGAACCGGTCAACGCGTATGTCTCGCCGTCGAGGGTCTCGGTCAGCCACGCCACCGCCACCAGGCCCGGCTCCGACCCGCCCTTGAAGGCCACGCTCTCCCAGGCCTCGGTGGTCGGAGCGATACCGGGATTTTCGGTCAAGATCTCCCGGATGGGCTCCAAACCGGGTTCGGCACCCATCTCCCACAAGGTGGCGAGAGCCCGGCACATGTCGGCAGGCGTTGCGAACCACTCCACGGTGTCCGGGGAGACCGGCTCGGTCAGATCTCCGATCGCGATGTCCTCCACGGTGATGTCGGAGATCTGTTCGAGGATGCGCCGCCGCTCCTCCAAACTCCCGGCCTCGTACTGCGTGAGGAGACCGGCAGCCGGCCCTGCCTTGAGCGCCGCCAGCTCCAGCGTGGTCAGGAAGGGAGTGGACAGGCTCGGGTCGCTCATCCCCAACCGACCGAGTGTCGCCTCGATCCGGGCACGTCCCAGCAGGTCCATCAGGTGGTCGGTGGCGGTGTTGTCGGAGATCGAGATCATGAGCGAGGCGGCTTCCTCGACCGACACCACCGTGCCGTCTGGCTCGTCCTGCAACACGCCGCTGGGAATGCTCTTCAACTCGTCCCGAATCACGATGTCGTCGTCCCATGCCACCTCGCCTGCCCGAATCGCATCGCCCAGCGTCCCCAACACATACAGCTTGAACACCGACCCCAGCGGAGTGGGCTCGTCTGCACCCCGTTCGAAAACCGGCTCGCAACTGGTTCCCGTCACGGAGGCGGCCAGCATCACTGCATCACCGCTGCGAGCGGCCACCGAGAACGCCTCCTCGAGACTGGCCGGCGCCGACGGGAGGTTGGCCGGTTGGATCAGCAGTGCGGTTATCCGGCCGGCGTCGGCCGGATCGACCTCGATCGTCATCCTGACCTGCTCTTCGCCGGCGGCGAGCAACACGCCGGCCGCGGTCTCCGACGTCGGGTCGACGTTCACCACCAGCCAGTCGCCCGTCACGCCTTCGAGGCTGGCGAGGCCGGCCTCGAAGGCCGAGAACGGGACCGCCCGTCGGAAGGAGTCGGCGAACCGTTCCTCGTAGATGGTCGAATCGATGGCCGAGCCGTTGGCGACCCGAACGAACCAATCGATTTGAGCGTTCAAGGGGTCGGCTTCGGGAACGTCGGTTTCTGTCCCGGAGGTTCCGGAGGTCCCGGATTCGGAGGTGACGGATTCTGCGACCCCGGGATCGGCTGATGCCGTCGTGGTCGATCCGGACCCGGCCGTACATCCGGCCAGGATCAGGGCGAGCGCACACATCGCGGCGCGAGCGGTGGACTGCATTCGCTCATTGTGGCCCCGGTCCAGGGAAATCCGAACCCCGGGCTGTCGCCGGCATCACAAGCCGGCGACAGCCATGGGTCCGGTCTCTTTCAGGCTCGGCCGCCTCGCCGGTCCTTCGGGACCGTCACCACCGCACTCTCGGTGGTGACGTTTCCGCAGTTGTCGGTGACCTGATAGGTGATCGTGTACGTCCGACCGTCGCCATCGTCGGCCCGCTCCGCCCGCAACAGGAACGTGGTGTCGGATTCGATGACGATGTCTCCCGGGACGTCTTCCGGACCGGTACCGGCATCCGGTTCGTCAGAGGTCACCGACACGAGAGACACCGACGCGACCTCGAAGTTGTCCGAGGCGTCCACCGTGGCGGTGATCGGTACCAACTTGTGGTTGGGCGGCCACAGCTCGGGAGCGTCGACCGACACCGATACCTCGGGTGCCACGGCATCGCAGAACCCGACCACGATGGGATCGTGGTCCGACGACCGGTAGACCCCAGGGTCGTACAGTCCGTCGGGGTTGAGGTCGGTGGTGCCGCCACGCTCACCGCTGTCGCGGATCGAGTCGTTGTAGTCGAACGCCCGCGGCTCGTCGGCATTGATGTGCCAGATGTCGACGCCGGTGACGCGATCCGACAGTGGCTCCGTCACGAACGCGTTGTCGAGTGCACCCCGCTGCCCGAAGAACGAGAACGTGTAGGCATCCGCATCATCGAGTCGGTCGACGAGGTTGACCAGCCCCGCCGCCTCGAGCGCATCGATTGGATCCTCCTCCAGATAGGCGTTGTAGTCGCCCACCGAGATCACGTCCGGGTCGACCGCCGCCAGTTCGTCGATGAAGGCAGCCAGCGCCGCCGACATGGCGGTTCGGCGAGCGTTGTAGCACCCTTGCCCATCGCCCTGGTCGAGATCGGCCCCCACGGCGTCACCGCATCCCTTCGACTTGAAGTGATTGACCACCACGGTGAACGTCTCACCGCTCGCGTCGAAGGTCTGCGCGATCGGTGGCCGATCCTCGGCGAAGACGGGGTCGTCGTCGGCGATCGGATCGCCGACCGCCGACACCCGGTCCGAGCGGTAGACGATGCCGACGCGGATGGCGTTGGTCGACTCGAGACCGCCCGGATACGAGGGAGTGGGCGAGTACGCCCATGCCCCCTGGCCCGCGGCATTGAGCGCCGCGACCAGCGCCGAGATGGCGGTGTCACCGTTGTTCTCGATCTCCTGAATGCCGACGACGTCTGCATCGAGACCCAGGATGCCGGCCACGATCTTGGTCTGCTGCCGTTCGAACTCGCTCTGGGAGTCGGCGCCGCGAGCACCGTTCGACCCGTTGTCGATCGTGGTGAAGTAGTTGAGCACATTGAAGGTGGCCACGGTGATCGTCCCGTCGACCGCCTCCGGCGCACCGGGCCGGACATTGGTGGCTGCGAACTCCACCGGACCGGTGGGGAAGAGACGGAAGTTGCCGAACCCGAATCCGACGACGGCGGTCAGGCCGTCGACCGTGTCGCCGACGCGCAACACCCCGTCCGGAGCGAGAAACGGTGTCGGGCTGGGGAGCGCGGCACTGTTGACGTCGTCGAGAATGATCCGCCCGGGCTCGTTGATGTCAGCCACGCTGTCACCGTCCGAGTCGGCCGCGGCCGCGCCCGGCTCGATGACGTTGGTCGGGTTGACGTCGGGACCGTCGGACGACAGAACCACCTCACCGAACCGTCCGAGATTGAAGAGATCGGTGGCGGTCATCGTGTTGGATGCGGTGACCAGCATCCCTTCGTATGGCTCGAAGTCGGTCAACGGCGCGAAGTCGATCACCGTCGGCGGTACGACGACACCACTGTCACACACCTGGACATCCGGCCGTGGGAACTCGGTGAGTCCGTTGAACTCGTCGACGGTTCCTGTGATCCGGAGGTGGTCGCCGACCGTCGCCGGAGCACCGAACTCGAACACGAAGATCCCGTCAGATGTCGCCGGATCCCCGTCGCCCGTCGCGTCTTGGACTGCGTACAGGTTGACGTTCGGGTACACGGCGGTGACGACACCCTCGGTGGTTGCCTCCTGGCCGTCGAATGGAGAAGCCGAACCCGACCCCTGGATCTCCGAGATCGGCGTGAACGGATCACCACACAGGTTCGAGGGGGGCGGCGGTGGCGGCGGCGGTGGCGGTGGCGGATCGCCGATCAGCGTCTGCCCCGGGTTGACCGCGCCGAACGTGGCGCTGGTGAGCGGCTGCCACGTGAAGGACTGGTAGGAGTTCCCCTCGCCGACCAGGCCCAGGGTGACGCCCACCGCCGGGTCGTTCGGCTCGGTGACGCCGATGTCGGTCGAGCCCATCCCGGCCGCCGGACCGTCCGCCGCCGTGAACGTCCCCTCATAGCTGAGGAATTGGCGGACGGCACCGTTGTCGTCGACCAAGGCGACCCCATCCGGCGAGCCGTTCTGGAGTCCGTTCACCGGGTAGGAGATGCTCACGACGCCCCAGCCGTTGCCGAGGTCGGGGATGACGCCGGGGAGGTTGTCGCTCCCATATGACGCCCCGGTCGAGCCGTTGTAGCGGACGACCGACCATCCCGATACATCGGTCCCGGCCGGTCCGGCGACCTCGATTGCTTCGCCGGCATCGGTACCGAAGTTGTCGTAGTGAATCTCGTTGAAGAACACCGGCGCCGGATCGTCGGTGAACGCGAATGCGGGTGCCGCCGCCAGCGGCACCAGCGCCATCATGACCGACGCCGCTGCGATCCACGCAGCCGCGCGGCTGCGGAAAGAACTCCTGCCACTTCCCATCGATACTCCCTCGATCGTCTCCAAGAGCCACCCTATCCGCCGGATGTGACCCGAGACGGGGAAACCGGCCGCCACGCGGCCCGTATCCTCCCCACGGTGACCTATCAACACATCCGGGTCGAGACGGCCGACCACGTCGGTCGGCTGTGGCTCGACCGGCCGGAGAAGCACAACGCCCTGTCCGCCGACATGTGGGAGGACATCCCCACGGCGCTGGCCGAGCTGGCCGGCCGAGCGGGCGTTCGAGTGATCATCGTGGCAGGCCGCGGGGCGGCCTTCTCCGCCGGCATCGATATCGGCATGCTGATGGGGTTGGGATCCGACGCCGACTCTCCGGCGACACGCAACGCCCACGTGTATGCCGAGGTGAAGCGTCTCCAGGCCACCATGACGGCCTTCGCCGACATCCCGCAGCCGGTGATCGCCGCAGTCCACGGGTACTGCCTGGGCGCAGGTGTCGATCTGATCACCGCATGCGACATCCGGCTGGCGTCGGCCGACGCAACGTTCGGGGTCCGCGAAACCCGGATGGGCCTGGTGGCCGACGTGGGCGCCCTGCAACGACTGCCCCGCTTGATCTCGCCGGGACGCGTCGCCGAGCTGGTCTTCACCGGTGACGACATCGACGCACGCGAAGCAGAACGGATCGGACTGGTCGACCATGTGCTACCCGATGATGAGGCGCTCCAGATCGCAGCAACCGATCTCGCCGAACGCATCGCCGCCAATTCGCCGCTGGTGGTACAAGGAGCCAAAGCCGTCTTGCGGGCAGAGGCGGGCATGTCCGAATCCGCCGCGCTCGATCACGTGGCGTTGTGGAACGCCGCGTTCCTCCAGTCCAACGATCTCGGCGAGGCCATGCAGGCGCATCTGGAGCGGCGACCTCCCGACTACACGGGCACGTGAGGCGGGTGCCGCTCAGGCGGCGTCCGGGCGGAGGTCCAACCGGTAGAGGTAGCCGTCGGTCAGGTGGTTGAGAACGCGGCGGGCCGCCCGGAACCGGTGCGCGACGTCGCGTAGCACCGGTTGCGATGTGGCGGTGTCGGCCGCGGCCGCGTACCACCGTGACCCGAGCGATTCCATCGCCGACAAACCCGGCGCCGGGTCTCCGGCATCGAACAAGCCGGCGATCTCGTCAGGGGACATCCCCACCGACTCGCCCAGCCGAACGATCTTCCGTGGCTCGATGGCGTCTCGACCGGTCCGGTCGGGGTACACACCGGCCATGAACAGGGACAGGTCACCCAGCATGCGCAACAGGACGGAGCGCTGATGCGGAAGGGCGGCGTCGAGCCAACCCGCCAAGTCGCCCAGATCGAGCGGATCTGCCGGGACCGGCGGCGGCGACGGGGCTGCAAAGTGGGCGAGCACCCGTGACAGGAAGAACAGGCGACCGGGAGCGCCTACGAACTCCTGGAGCGGCTCGACGTCGAACACCGGGAGGCGAGAGCTGGGACCCGACCAGTCGTTCACGTAGCTGGCGTCGCGAAGCTCTGCCGCCACGCGATGAATGAGAACCGAGAACATCAAGAACGGCGAGACGACCGCCGCCGGATGATCTCGGCGATCCATGACGACGTCGAAGACGTCCGGATCCGACAGCACCTCGTGGACCCGCCACGGGTGTTGTGTCAGCTCGGATCGCAGCGATTCCGAATCCAGACCGAGCACTCCGGCCACCGTCGACAGATCTCTGTCGGTCAGCCGTTCGATGTGTTCGGTCATCACACCTCCGCGAGGTTTGAGGTGGAATCGACATTATCCCGCCAATACTTGAGAACCGGCCACCGAGACCGGGGTTACCCTCGCCCTCGATGACCGACCACCACATGACCATCGACGAGTTCGTCCGCCACGGGCACGCGGTGCTCGACTTGGTCGCCGACTATCTCCGGGACATCGAAAGCCGGCCCATCATTCCCGACCTCGAACCCGGCGAAATCAGAAAGCGGCTTCCGGAAGACCCTCCTCAGGCACCGGAGCCATTCGACGTGATCCTCCAAGACGTCGAGACGCTCATCATGCCCGGACTGGTGCAATGGCAATCCCCGGGGTGGTTCGCCTTCTTCCCGGCCAACACCTCGCCCCCGTCCATCCTCGGCGAGTTGCTCGCCGCCGGATTCGGACAGCAGGGCATGCTGTGGTCTACCAGCCCGGCGACCACCGAACTCGAGGCTCACGTACTGGATTGGATGGTGGATCTCCTCGGCCTGCCGCCCGAGTGGAAGACGACCGGCCCGGGAGGTGGTGTCATCCAGATGAGCGCATCCGATGCCACCCACACGGCGCTGGTGGTGGCCCGGACCGTGGCACGTGCCCGCGCTCGAGCCGATCAGCAGGTCGTCTACACCTCGGCCCAGGCACACTCCTCCATCGAGAAGGGCGCGAAGCTCGCCGGCTTCGAGCACATCCGTCTGATCGACGTCGATCACACGTCCGCGATGCGCACCGAGGCGCTGGAAGCGGCCATCGAGGCGGACCGCGCGGCCGGGCTCACACCCGCATTCGTGTGCTCGGCCATCGGGACCACCGGCACCACCGCCGTGGACCCGATCCGGCCGATCGCCGAGCTGGCCCGTCGTCATGCCATGTGGCATCACGTCGATGCCGCCTATGCCGGCAGCGCCATGATCCTGCCCGAGCTTCGATCGCTCCAAGACGGTGTCGAGATGGCGGACTCCTATGTCTTCAACCCACACAAGTGGATGTTCACGAACTTCGACTGCTCGATCTTCTACGTCGCCGACCGCGCCCCCTTGATCGACGCCATGAGCATCGTGCCGCCGTACCTGCGCAACCGGGCTTCCGAGCGGGATGACGTGATCGACTACCGGGACTGGCACGTACCGCTCGGTCGCCGGTTCCGAGCATTGAAGCTGTGGATGGTGCTGCGTTCGTACGGCACCGAAGGCCTCCGTCACCACATCCGGGAACACATCGATCTCGCCAAGGGACTGAGCCGCCGAGTTGCCGCCCACCCCCGGCTCGAACTGATCGCCCCCACGCCGTTCGCGCTCGTCAGCCTTCGCCATGTCGATGGAAACGAAGCCACCGACGCGCTGGCGGAATCGATAAACCGCTCGGGACATTCGTACGTGACCCGTTCGTCGATCGACGACCGCGCCTACATCCGAATCGCGATCAGCCAGACGAGAACCACCGCGAGCCATGTCGAGAGACTCTGGAAGCTCATCGACGATCACGCCTGAATCGTCCGGTCGGAAGGCAAGCGACCGACCCCGATCGAACCCCTGGCACGGCCTCTGGTGGTCGGTAGAATGGCGTGAGGGTCTGGGGAGATCCTTCATCACAACGGGGAGTGGATTCATGCGCAGTCGTATGGCGCGTCGTTCGATCGTGGGTTTGTTGGCGTTGAGCATGCTGGTGGTCGCCGCCCCCGCAGCCAAGGCCGCCGACTACCCGATCAATGCACCGGCCGGCTTCTTCACCGAGCAGATCGGGAGCGCCATTCCGTTGATCATCGACTTCGACTTCGTCGGTGCCGACACGGTCTTCGTCGCCACGAAGGCGGGGCAGGTTCGGGTGATCCAGAGCGGAACACTCCTCGGCCAGCCGTTCATCGACATCGGGCCGGACGTCAACAACCGCCACGACCGCGGCCTCCTCGGGATCGCGGTTCACCCCGAGTTCCCGGCAGAGCCGTACATCTACCTTCTCTTCACCCACGACCCGCCGGAAGCTGCGACCGCATCGGGTGCAGCCGCCCGGGACGGAAACGGTGCCCGGGTCTCCCGCCTCGTCCGGTATACGGCCGACATCGAGCACGACTACCTCCGGGCGGTTCCCGGCAGTGCGCTGGTTCTGGTGGGGACCAACTCCGTCTGGGACACCATCTCGGACCCCGCCGTCCGCAATCCGTCGAACCCCTCCTGCGCGGAGGCGACGACCTCCGATCCCTCCATCGCCATTGACAACGGCTACGTGCGGGACTGCATCCCCGCAGACGAACAGAGCCACACCATCGGAACCGTGATGTTCGACAACGACGGCAACCTCCTGGTGGGGAGTGGTGACGGGAGCGACTACACGCGGGTTCGTGCATACGCCACGCGTGCGCTCGACATCGACTCGCTCGCCGGCAAGATCCTGCGCATCGATCCGAACACCGGTGAAGGCGTTCCCGGCAACCCGCACTTCCAGCCGAGCGACCCCACCTCGAATCGATCGCGGGTGTTCGCATCCGGCCTGCGGAACCCCTTCCGCTTCACCGTCAACCCCGCGACGGGTGACGCCTGGATCGGCGATGTCGGCTGGGGAACGTGGGAAGAGGTCAACGTCGGCAGCCACGACTTCGGGTGGCCCTGTTACGAAGGCGCGAACGGAGTCCTGGCCCGGTCCGGCTACCAAAACACGTCGTACTGCCAGAGCTACTACTCCGCGAACAACGCGCAGCCTGCGCTCTACGCCTACGACCACTCCGCCGGTGGCGGGTCCATCCAGGCGGACGCCTTCTTCGTGGGTGACGCCTACCCGGCCACCTACGACGGTCGGTTCTTCTATCACGATTTCAACCGGCGCCAGATCTTCACTATGTCGTTCAACGGTGACGGGTCGGTCGACAACCCGGCCGAGCTGTTCGCGACCCACGGCGACTCGTCGTCGTATGGAATCACCCAGATGAAGATGGGCAACGACGGCGTCCTGTGGTTCTCCGACATCTATCAGAGCGGCATCTATCGCCTCGACCACGCAGGCGCTGACAATCTTCCACCGGTCGCAGCCGCCACCGCCTCCCCCTCCATTGGAGTGGCACCCCTCACCGTGTCCTTCGATGCCACCGGTTCCTCCGATCCCGACGGCGATCCGCTGACCTACGAGTGGAACTTCGGGGACGGTTCCGGCGATACCGGCCCAACCCCCACACACGAGTACACGGTCGCCGGGATCTACACCGCCGTGGTGAAGGTGCGTGATCCCAGCGGAGCACTCGACACCCAACATGTCGTGATCGAGATCGACACCGCACCCGAGCCCGAGATCACGACGCCGACCGACGGGAGCATGTTCTTCGTCGGCGACACCGTCGACTTCTCCGGCTTCGCCACCGATGCAGAAGACGGAGACATCCCGGCGGAGGACCTCGAGTGGACGCTCGACATCGTCCACAACGATCACCGCCATCCCAACGGGCTGCCGCCCGACACCACCGGGTTCTCCGGTTCCTTCGTCATGGAGAACCACGGGACCGACCCGTGGAACTACGAGCTGTGTCTCGAGGCGACCGACGCAGACGACGCCAGCACCACCATCTGTGTAGACATCTTCCGAGACAACCGCCCTCCTGCCCTCGATCCGATCGCCGACCAGGCGAATCAAGTTGGCGACTCCGTCTCGCTGGCAACCGTCGCCACCGACGCCGACGGTGACCAGGTGTCGTACTCGGCTTCCGGCTTGCCTGACGGACTCTCCATCAACGCCCTCAGCGGAACCATCTCCGGTGCGCCGACAACCGACGGTGTCTTCGCGGTGACGGTCACCGCCGCCGACGGTCTGGGTGGCAGTGATGACACCTCCTTCACCTGGACGGTGTCCGCGCTGCCGGCCGCGGAGCTGGTGAACGGCTCGTTCGAGACGCCGGTCACCGTCACGGTTTGGGAACGGTTGACCGCCGCCCAGGTGGACGGCTGGTCGACCCTGTCGGGAGGGTTCGACATGTGGTCGACCGGCTGGAACGGACCCGCCTCCGACGGGGACCAGTTCACCGAGCTGAACACCAACCAGACCGACGGCATCTACCAGGACTTCGCCACCACCCCCGGCCAAACCCTCCACTGGTCATTCGACCACCGAGGACGCCTCGACGACGACACCGTCCAACTCCACCTCGGCGCCCCCGGAGCCCTCACCCTCCAAACCGAACACACCACCCCCACCGGAACCTGGACCACCTACACCGGCAGCTACACGGTGCCCGCCGGACAGACCATCACCCGCATCCAACTCCAAGCCACCGACCCCGGCTCCGCCGGCAACTTCGTCGACAACGTGGTCATCTCCGACACACCACCACCCCCGCCGCCACCGGTCGGGGAGTTCACCAACGGCTCGTTCGAAACGCCGGTCACCGCCACGGTTTGGGAAAGGCTGACCGCCGCCCAGGTGGACGGCTGGTCGACCCTGTCGGGAGGGTTCGACATGTGGTCGACCGGCTGGAACGGGCCCGCCTCCGACGGGGACCAGTTCACCGAGCTGAACACCAACCAGACCGACGGCATCTACCAGGACTTCGCCACCACCCCCGGCCAAACCCTCCACTGGTCATTCGACCACCGAGGACGCCTCGACGACGACACCGTCCAACTCCACCTCGGCGCCCCCGGAGCCCTCACCCTCCAAACCGAACACACCACCCCCACCGGAACCTGGACCACCTACACCGGCAGCTACACGGTGCCCGCCGGACAGACCATCACCCGCATCCAACTCCAAGCCACCGACCCCGGCTCCGCCGGCAACTTCGTCGACAACGTGGTCATCTCCGACACACCACCACCCCCGCCGCCACCGGTCGGGGAGTTCACCAACGGCTCGTTCGAAACGCCGGTCACCGTCACGGTTTGGGAACGGCTGACCGCCGCCCAGGTGGACGGCTGGTCGACCCTGTCGGGAGGGTTCGACATGTGGTCGACCGGCTGGAACGGACCCGCCTCCGACGGGGACCAGTTCACCGAGCTGAACACCAACCAGACCGACGGCATCTACCAGGACTTCGCCACCACCCCCGGCCAAACCCTCCACTGGTCATTCGACCACCGAGGACGCCTCGACGACGACACCGTCCAACTCCACCTCGGCGCCCCCGGAGCCCTCACCCTCCAAACCCAACACACCACCCCCACCGGAACCTGGACCACCTACACCGGCAGCTACACCATCCCCGCCGGACAGACCATCACCCGCATCCAACTCCAAGCCACCGACCCCGGCTCCGCCGGCAACTTCATCGACAACATCACCATCACCACCAACTAACCCACCACCAACCGTTCTCGCGACCCAAACCGCACCAAACCGACCCCACCCAGGTGATAAAAACGGTTCTTGAGACATTTCCGTGGGTGGTGGGGTTCCGATACCGGGAGGTCGGTGTCGGATCAGAAGAGGGGGTCGATGATCATCGGTCCCATCTGATCGGCCAGGGCGAACATGACGAGCGCGCCCCCGGCCATGGAGAGGTTCTTCATGAACTGCGTCATCTCCATCTGCTGGGTCATCGGATCGTCGTCGGACCAGAAGTGGTGGATGAGAACATTGCCGATGAGCAGGAAGGCGATCGCTCCCAGTGCGGCCAGATCGATCCAGATGCCCAGGATGATCCCCAGGGCGATGGCAATCATCAGGATTCCGCTCACCTGGACCATGGCCTTGGCGTTCTTCAGCCCTCGCATCTCCGCGTAACCGGCGGTGGCATCGGCCTGCTGAAGGTGGCCGGCGAAACCCGAACCCAAGAAGATCACGGCATACAGAACCCGGCCGATGATCAGAAGCACATCCACGATTGTTCTCCTCTCAACTATTGCACCATGACTCTACGGTCCTCCCACCGCCGGATGTCGCCAGAACCCCGCTCGGCACCCAGCGGGTCGGTCAGATACCCAGCCCGAGCTGGGAGGAGGAAGCGACCGAGGCACGTTGCGGAGTGGAGCGGAGCGACGGAGGGGTGCGATACACCGCTTCATACATCCCGACGAGTTCGGGACGCATCTGCGCCAGCCAGCGCAAATAGTGTTGACGCACGCCGTCCCGAAGATGAAGCCGAACCGGAGTGACGTGAGCGGCGCCGGCCGCCACACACGCCTGCACGACGGCGTCGACACCTTCGTCGGACAGTCCCGGCAGGACGGGAGCGACCAGGACGTAGGTCTCCAATCCGGCATCGGCGAGCCGCTTCACGGCCGCCAACCGACGTCGCGGGTGGGGTGTGCCAGGCTCGGCCAACCTCCACACCGCTTCGTCGAAGCTTCCGATCGACAGTCCCACCGTGACCGGCGCTCGGGTCGACCCCTCGACCAGAAGGTCGAGATCTCGCAGGATCAACGGCGACTTGGTGAGGATCGAGAACGGATTGCCGCGCTCGACGAGCACTTCCAGGATTCCGCGCGTGAGCTTGTACTTGCCCTCCGCCCGCTGGTACGGGTCGGTGTTGGTACCCATCGCAATGCTGTGACCGGCCCACCGCCCCGGCTGCGTCTCGTGCGCCACCAGCTCGACCGCATTGATCTTCACGACGATCTGGGTGTCGAAGTCCTCGCCGATCCCGAAACCCAGATAGTCGTGGGTGGCCCGCGCCAAGCAGTAGACGCAGGCGTGACTACAGCCCCGATAGGCATTGATCGTCCACTCGAATGGCATGGGGCCACGCGGAACCCGGTTGAGGATCGACCGAGCCTCGATCTCGTGGAACGTGAGGCCGCGATATGCGCCACTCCCCACAATCCGTTGCTCACGGTCGAACAGTTGCGGTTGCTCGGACTTCGTGGACCAGCGAAAGCTCACGGTTCGACTCTAGTCGAACATACGTTCGGTCACACGAGGAGATTTCGCGACCGCGGTGGCATTGGGATCGAGCGAATGCCCGTTAACGTCGCATTCACATGACGGTCACGATCTCTTGGACATAACCACCGCCTTCGCGCGTCTCGGAACCGCCCTGGCACTCGGCCTCCTCGTCGGACTGCAACGCGAGTACGCCAAACAGGAAGAGGGCGATGACCTCTTCGCCGGCGCCCGGACCTTTGCGCTCATCTCGCTGGTCGGGGGACTCGCCGCCGTCGCCGACTCCGTCGCGGGAGCGCGGTTCCTGCTCCTCGGGTCGCTGGTCGCCGTCGGCTCATTCATCCTGGTCGCCTATTACGTCGGGGTTCGGTCCGGCGAGCTCGGAGTCACCACCGAGGTGGCGGCGCTGGTGGTGTTCCTGGCCGGGGCCACCGCCGGACTGGGGATGCCGCGCATCGCAGCCGGCGTTGCCGTTGCCACCGCCACCATCCTGGCCCTCAAGCCATGGACCCGTCGTCTGGCGGCCGCGATCGACGAGGAAGACGTCTCCGCCAGCCTCCAGTTCGCGGTGCTGGCGGCGCTCATCCTGCCGTTGCTCCCGGACGATCCGCTGGGACCCGCGCCCTTCGACGCGGCCACCCCGTTCTCCGTCGGTCTCATGGTGGTGTTCATATCGGGGCTCTCCTTCCTCGGGTACATCCTCATCCAGGTCGTCGGCCCCAGCCGAGGAGTGGGGCTGACGGGGATCCTGGGTGGTCTGGTGTCGTCGACCGCAGTGACGTTGACCCTCTCGGAGCGCAGCAAGGGAGCCAAGGCGCTCGCCCGGCCGCTGGCTCTCGGGCTGGTCCTGGCCTGGACGATCATGTTCATCCGGGTGCTGATCGAGGTGCAGGTCGTCAACGCCGAACTGCTTCGGGAGGTCCTCCTTCCGGTGGGAGCCGGAGTGATCGTCGGTCTGGCGTGGGCCGCCTTTCTGTACTTCGGCGGTTCGCGCTCGGCAGACCAGGAGGCGGACACCACCGAGTTCTCCAATCCGTTCCGGCTCGGTCCCGCCGTCCAGTTCGGCCTGCTGTATGGGGTGATCCTCATCATCTCCAAGGCGGCGTCGACCTACCTGGGCGATGGCGGCGTCTACTTGTCAGCCCTCATCTCGGGGGTCGCCGACGTGGACGCGATCACGCTGTCGATGGCCAACCTCAGCCGCGGGGATGGGGCAATCTCGGACACCGTCGCCGGGAATGCCATCGCCATCGCCGCCGCCACGAACACGCTCGTCAAGGGCGGGATCGTCTGGGTGATCGGGCGTGGTGGTATCCGCCGCACGGTGGCACCGGCCGTCATCGGTTCGGTGATCGCCTGCGTCGGCCTCGCATTCCTGCTCTAGCGGTCGGCCGGAATCGGAGTCACGACGCTGAACCCCGACCACCGACGACGATTTGCCTCGCTCCTCCACGAGTTGGCCGGACTCACGACCCTCGATGAGGCTGGCCGTGGATTCAGGGGGAAGGCGTTCGAGAAGGCGTTCTGGGCTCTGGACGACGTTCCCGATCTCGACGCCGACCCCGACCGGCTTCGATCGATCGCCGGCTTCGGAGCCACGGTGGTTGGATTGGTGCAGGAGTTCCGCCGTTCAGGTCGACTGGCGCGCCTGGAGGAGCTGCGGGTCCGCTATCCACGCGATGCCACCATCCTCCAGCGAGCCCGGACGATGACCCCCGCCCGACTCCGAGATCTCAAGGCCACGCTCGGAATCGACACCGTCGAGGAGTTTGCGTCGGCACTCGATACCGGCGCGGTGTCGGATGTCCGAGGGGTGGGGCCCGCCACGGTGGCGGTGTGGGAGCGATGGCTGGATGAGGTGATCGACCAGCCGACCCCGCAGTGGGTGGCGCTCGCTCATGCCGGCCGTCTGGCCGCGCACGCCGAGCGGCTCACCGACAGCTCCGTTCGCGTCGTCCGCCGGATCGAACCGTGGACCGATGAGATCACGCTGGTCGGTGGGCCCCGGTTGGTCGAGTGGCAACGGACCACGGCGATGCTCGACCCCACCGATCCGACACGGGTGCACGAGGGGCCGCGTCTGTCGATCGTGAAGGAAGCTCCGGTATCAGCCGACATCCCGCCGATCCGCAGCGACCTGCATGTCCACTCCCGCTGGTCGCCCGACGGGCGCCAGGACGTCGACTCCATCATGCGCTCGGCCGGGAGTCACCGGCTGGAAGTGGTGGCGATCACCGACCACGGACCTGACCTGCACTTTGGCGGCATGACCGAGTCGCAGCTCGTCGAGCGGAGTCGGGCCCTCCGAGCCGTCGAAGGGAGCATCGAGGTCCTCGTCGGAGCCGAGCTCAACATCGGCGTCGACGGCGGACTGGACTTCGACGAGGCGATCCGCTCCGAACTGGATATCGTCGTCGCAGGCGTCCACTCGCACTTCGACCTCGACACGACCGAGCAGACCTCCCGAGTGGTTGCCGCCCTCCATCGCCACCGGATCGACGTACTCGCCCATCCACGAGGCAGACGGGTCGGCATCCGCCCACCACTGCAACTCGACATGGACGCCGTCTACGAGGCGGCCGCCACGACCGGCACCGCGCTGGAGGTCAACGGGCATCTCGACCGGCTCGACCTCGATGCAGAGGCGGCACGGGAGGCTGCCGTCGCGGGATGTCTCATCGCTACCAACAGTGACAGCCACCGTCCGGAAGACTTCGACAATCTCGCCACTGCGGCCCTCGTGGCGGCGGAGGCGGCCATTCCCCACGCGCAGATCGTCAACACGTGGACCAGCGGCGAACTCCGAGACTGGCTCGAACGATGAAGGTCAGCGAATGGCGATCACCCGGCAGGGTCCGCCCGATCCGTCCTCCCACGGAATGGCTCCGATGACCGCCGTGGTGCCCCGAGCCGGAACCGCGTCGAGATTCGCCAGGTTCTCGATCCCGTATCGGTTGGTTGCGAGAAACCCGAAGTGGACTGCGAAGTCGGCGGAGTTGCCCGGATCGATGCTCATCGTGTCCACGCCGATCCCAACCGGGTTCCGATGTGCCACCAGCCAATCGGTGGCGTCGATCGAGAACCCCGGAAAGTTCAGGTCGGGAAAGCCGACGCCTCCGCGAAAGGCGTCGCCACTGGACCGACGAGACTGCCACCCCGAGTTCATCGCCACCAACGCCCCGTCGGGGATCCGACCGTACCGGCGCTCGTAGGCGACCAGGTCCTCGGGCTGAACGGTGGCGTTGGGGTCGTCGGCGACCTTGTGACGGATGTCCACCACGGCGAGTGGGGCCACCAACTGGTCGGCGGTCAGTTCGTCGACCAGCTGAGCACCCTGCGCGAAGTGGCCGGGCGCATCGATATGCGTTCCGATGTGCTCCGGCAGTGTCCATGACTTGGAGTAGAACCCGTCGGTGGCGAAGTCCACGTCGACTTGGTCGGTGATCACCGGCTCGGTGCCGTAGAAGTCCGGGAAATCCTTGACGAGCCGGTAGGTGAGGTCATAGCTCCGGCGCTTCCGACCAGGCTTCGCCATGGCCGGCATGGCCGGCCCCATGGTCCCGATCAGGGCTCCCGACGCCAGCACCGCACCCGACCGAAGGAAGGCCCTGCGATCGATCCCCCGGCGCGTCGTCGCATCGTGGTGCGAATCGGATGCTCCGTGGCCGTGTTCGGTCGTTCCTGACACGCACATCGCGCTCTCCCGTCGTCGACTCGCTCCGACCCTAGGACATCAACCGTCCAGCGCGCCGAACCACTTGTCGTGGAGCTGGTCGTACACCCCCGACTCGATCAGCTCCAGCAGCGCCAGATTGATCTGCTCGCGACGCTCCTCGTCGGGGCCGATTGCGATCCCGTACCGCACCTCGTCGAACACCTGCCCGACGGTCCGAACCTCACCGGCACCTCGGTGGGACGCATAGAACTGCAGCACGGCGGCGTCGAAGACGATCGCGTCGACCTCTCCGGAGGCGAGGGCCGGGTAGGCATCTTCGATGTCGTCGAACAGTCGCGGCCCGATCCCTCGGCTCTCCAGGTAGGAAGCAGCCTCCGAGCCCTCCACCGTCGCCACCTTTTTGCCGTCGAGGTCCTCGGGACCGGCGATGTCGCCGCGAAGCTCGTCGACCGCCAGGCTCGAGGTGATGGAGGCGGTGAAGGATGCGAACACGAAATACCCGGCGATCATCCACAGCAGCGCAAAGGTCCGTCCCCCGTATCCCTTCGGAGCCTTGTCGCCGTATCCGACGGTGGTGATGGTGACCACCGCCCACCAGAAGGAGTCCCAGATCCCCTGACCGTACAGCTCGGGAAAGTCGGGATTGTGGCGGCGTTCGAGCCACCAGATGATGTGGGCGGAGATCAGCAGCACCAGCCCGAAGAGAAGGATGAGCAGGGGGAGCTGCGATCCGGCGACCGCCCGGAACAGCGCCCCGATGTCTCCGAGCAGGCCACGCTCGGACTCGGTGGGCACCATGACGGTCAGGCCGGTGTCGAAGACCGGCAGGGAGAAATTGACGCCCAACTCACGCTGCGAGGTGATTCCGATTCCCGAGATCGCGACGTCGGCCGCTCCCCGCGACACGTCGTCGATCTGCTTGGCGATCGTGTTGACCCCGTAAAACTGAGGTTCCACCCCGAGTCGGGCGGCGATCAGCTCCAACAGCTCGACCGAGAACCCGCCATAGGTGCGTTCGTCATAGGTCACGAAGGGTTCGAACGTTCGGACCGCCACCCGCAGCGTTCCGCCGCCGGCCGGGCCGGCGGCCAGGGCCGGATCGACGACTCCGCTGGCGTTCGGGTCGGCGGCGGCGACCCAGCTGTCGACGAGGGTGGCGTTCGCCGACACCCACTCCTCGGCATGCCGTCGAATGTCGGGGAGGTCGCCCTCCCCATCCACCATTCGAGCATTCTGGGCCTGAATGTCCTCGAGCGGGATCTCGACCTGTTCGAGCAGCGCTCGGATGGTCGGATGCTCATCGAGAAACGCCCGACTGGCCACCGCTCGGATGTCGTTGGGCGGCCAACCCGTCTGGCACGGGTCCGCCCGACATCCGGCGAGTCCGGACACCTCGGTCTCGGCGGTATCGCCCCCCTGGTCGTCCGGGAGCGACGGGAACGGCGTCTCCAGCCACCGAGTGTCGACACCGGGAGCGAGCCTGCCCATCGTCCAGTTCGGCGTCCACGTGTAGAACAGCACCGGCTCACCCTGCCGGTAGCGATCGACCGTCGACTCCATCAGCGGGGAGTAATCCCCCTGGATCTGATCGACGGTGTCGGTCAGGCCGTATGCCTCGAGATGGTGAGCGACGATCGCTGCACACCCCCACTCGACGTTGCACCCGATCAGGTCGGCTCGGCCGTTGCCGTCGACGTCGAACAGCGCGGCGATCTCGGGGTCGGCCAGATCACCGAGGTCGTCGATGGCAAAGGCATCGGCCGTGGCCACATCCACGAAGTAGCCCTGGAGGGCGCCGGCCGCCACCTGGACACCGACGGGCTCGATCGCATCGTCGAGGTATTGGTTGTGGAGCGGGAACCAGCCGTTGGCCCACAAGTCGACGTCCCCCGCCGCCAGGGCACCATAGAACTCGTCGTTCTCCATGGTTCGAGGTCCGTCCACCTCGAACCCGAGTCGGTTGAGAAGCAGACGGTGGATCTCGGCCTGGAACCAGCCGGTGTCCCAGGTGGGTCGCGCCAGGCGAACGACCTCCGGTTCTGCCACCTGGGCTGTTGCCGCGGACGAGGCCAGGAAGACCACCAGGATGGCGCATCCGATCCGGCCGATCCGCTGTCGCATCGCCTCTCCTTCCGATCAGCGACCGGGTGGGGCGGGATCCCCGCCCCACCCGGCGTCGATCAGGCGTTGCGGGCTTGCTCCAACCATCCGTCGACGAGGTCTCGGTTGGCAGCGATCCAGTCGGCGGCATCCTGTTGGATCTGGGCGTTGGTGTACCCGTCCGCCTCGGCCATCCTCAGGTTCTGCTCCTCGATGTCCTCCAGCGGGATCTCGACGGCTTCGAGGAGGGCCCGCACATCCGGATGCTCATCCAGGAAGTCGATGTTCGCCACCGCCCGGATGTCGTTCACCTGCCAACCGAGGTCACACGGATCGGCGTCGCCGGCACAGCCGGCCAGACCCGGCACGGCCGTTTCTCCCTCGGCCGATTCGAGGGCCTCCGACGGCAGCCAGACCACGTCCTCGCCCGGCACCAGTTCCTCGACCGTCCAGTTGGGTGTCCACGTGTACAGCAACGTCGGCTCGCCGGCCGCGACCTGGGCGATCGCATCGTCGAACAGCGAGTAGTAGTCACCCACCACCTGCTCGACGTTGGCACCCCAGTCGAGATCTGCGATGTGCTCGGTGATGACGAGGTTGCATCCCCATCCGTCATTGCAGCCGAGCAAGTCGGCTTTGCCATCTCCGTCGCGGTCGAAGGTGGACGCCACCCCCGGATCGGCCAGGTCGCTCATCGACGTGAGCCCGAGCTGGTCGGCGGTGGCTTTGTCGACCAGGTATCCCTGGATGGCTCCGGCGGCCACCTGCGTCCCAACCGCCTCGACCGGCTCGTCCACGGTCTGACCGGTGAACTGCTCACGTGAGAGGTAGATGTCGTGAAGCGGGAACCATCCATTCGCCCACAGGTCGATGTCGCCACGGGCGACTGCCGGGTAGAACGTGGCCGCGCTTCGCGTCTCTGCGGCCGGGTCGGTGACGGCGTACCCCAGCTCCTGAAGGAGCTGCTGGTACACGGCAGCCTGCATGAATCCCGTCTCCCAGTCGGCCCGGGCCATCACGATGTCGGCAGACCCTTCTCCTCCCGGACCGCCGTCTGCACCGCCCTGGCCCGCATCGCCACAGGCGACCAAAACCATCGTCAGGACGGTGGTGAGCGCGAGTGTGCGAACCAGCCTGCTCATGAGCCACCCCCTTCCTCGGCGTCTCCCTCTCCTGCCCCCTCCGGAGGAGTGGCCGGGTAGGGAGGGGGAGTCCCGATGCCAACCCGCTCCAGCAGGGTGCTGTGGCGAGAGCGGAACAGCTGGGCGTCGTAGTGACCCTCCAGCAGGTCCAGCTCCTCGTCGAAGGCCTTGTACAGGCTCCAGATCATCAGCATCAACACCGCGGCAAACGGCAGGCCGGTCGACACGGTCATGGTCTGGAGGGCACCCAGCCCTCCACCGAGGAGCAGGATCGCTGCGATCGCTCCCTCCATCACCGCCCAGAACACCCGCTGAGGTTTCGGGGAGTCGAGCTTGCCGCCGGAGGTCAAGTGGTCGACCACCAGCGAGCCCGAGTCCGAAGACGTCACGAAGAACGAGATGACCAGGACGACGCCGACGAGTGAGGTGAATTGGGTCAAAGGAAATGCCTGGAGCATGTCGAACAACGCGGTCGCCACGTTCTCGTTCACCGCCGTGGCCACATCCCTGATGCCGTTCTGCTGGAGGAACAAAGCCGTTCCCCCGAACACCGACATCCAGAAGAAGGACAGCATCGACGGGAATCCGATCACGCCGAGGATCAGCTCACGCACCGACCGTCCCTTCGAGATCCGGGCGATGAACATGCCGACGAACGGCGACCAGGAGATCCACCATGCCCAGTAGAGGATCGTCCATCCACCCTGCCAGTCCGTCCCGGTGAACGTCTCCGTCCAGAAGGACAGCTCGGCGAGGTTCTGGAAGTAGTAGCCGACACTCTGGCTGAAGATCCCGAGGATGAACAACGTGGGGCCGACCACGATGATGAAGATCATGAACCCGATCGCCAGCCCGATGTTGAGCTGGCTGAGTCGTTTGACTCCCGCGTCCAACCCGGCCACCACCGACAAGGTCGCCATGAAGGTGATGCCGACGATCAACGCCACCTGGAATCCGGTGTTGGTCGGCCAGCCGAACAGGAAGTTGAGACCGGCAGCGGCCTGGCCGACGCCGAAGCCCAGGGAGGTGGCCAGGCCGAACAGCGTGGCCAGCACGGTGAGGATGTCGATGACATTGCCCCACGTCCCGTAGATCCTCGGGCCGAGGATCGGGTAGAACACCGACCGGAAGGTCAGGGGCAACCCTCGGTTGTAGGCGAAGAAGGACAGTCCGAGACTCACGAGCGCATAGATGGCCCACGGATGGATGCCCCAGTGGTAGAAGGTGGTCGCCATGGCGGCCTTGCCGGCCCCGACCGTGCCCGGATCCACCCCGAACATCGGTGGCGGTCCGGTGAAGTGCCAGATGGGCTCTGCGACGGAGAAGAACATCAACCCGATGCCCATGCCGGCGCTGATCAACATCGCATACCACGCCGGTGTCGAGAACTCCGGCTGGGCGTTGGGGCCGCCGATCCGGATCTTCCCGAAGCGGCTGAATGCGAAGAACGCACACGCCACCACGAAGATGTTGCCGGCGAGGATCAGGAACCATCCGAAGGCGTCGTTGATGAACGTCTGGAACCCATTGAACAGCTCGTTGGCCTGATCGGGGAGGATGAGGACGTAGGCCAACAGCACGAGGAGGAAACCCGCCGAGATGAAGCTGACCTGGGGATGGATGTCAAAGCCCCACCGGACGATGTTCGTGTCCCCCGGCTCCCGATCGGCAACTTCCGGATAGAAGTCGACCTCCGGATCGATCTGCAGCCCTTCGAACTGGCTCCGGTTGTAGATGGCCTGGCGCCGGGCGGCGCGTTCGGCCTCCTCCAACTCTCGGTGGGCGATCTCAGCTTGCGTGAGATCGAGGTCCTCTGAGTCCACGTGCAGGGCTCCTTCCTCGGACGGTCCTCTCCTCCGTCGGACGGAAATCCGCCGACCGGCGTCAACCCTACCCACCGTCTCCCCCACGATGCGGGACGGTTCCACGATGCGGAACACGAGGATGGGGACGTGGTTCACCCAACCAAGTGGGAGCGCCGGCAAGCCGACGCCCCACTCGGTTCCGATAGCCAATCGATCTACGACTTCAGCAGTCGGAGGATGGTCTTGGCGATGATCTTGTAGCCCTTCTTGTCGGCATGGATGTTGGGAAGATCACCCGGGTCGGGGCACATCGACGTCCAATCGCACACGTTCTCGACGTTGGTGGGGACACCGTCACCATCGGCGTCGGAGAAGTCGTTCGAGCCGAACGCCGAATAGACGTCGGCCGTCGGAATCCCCAACGCCCCCACGCGGGCGGCGAGCAGTTGGTTGAACAGTGCGATCATCTGGTCCGACAGCACCGCAAACGCCGGGTCGGGTTCGGCCAGCCCGGCAGGCACGCCGGGGAAGTAGCCCGACCAGGTGGCCACATACGGGTTGTAGTAGTTGACGACCACCATCGGCACGGTCGGAGCAGCCCCATGCAGCGTCTCCACCACCCCGGCGACGTCGGCGGCGATGCCATCGAGGATGGCGTACACACATCCGACGTCCCCTCCGCAGGCGAGGAGCTGCGGGAGTGCCGGGATGATGTCGTTGGCACCGAGGTCGATGGTGACGAGATCGACGCGGCCGGTGGCCAGAACGGTCAGAGCCTCGTCCAGCTGGGGATCCGAGTAGATCGGCAGCGGACCTCCGGCATCGCAGATTCCGCCGTGAACGAAGGTCATCGTCGTCTCACCCGGGCAACCGAGCTTCACGTGCCGGGTGTTCGGGTCGGCGGTCTCCAACTCGACGAGCCGCTGATGAAGCTGATCGGTGTACGAGACGTCCGAGAAGAAGATGTTGGCACCCGACTCGTCGGCGATGGTGCCGGCCGCCAGCGAGGTTCCCAGCGACAAGTAGATCGGTGGTTCCTCCGCCAGTGCGGCACCCGGTATCAGTAGTGCCGCCGTCAAGGCGGCGATGACGAACAGATTGATCCGTGATCTCACGGTCCCTCCCATTGCAGTGGCCCAGTTCCCATGCTCGGTCGGGGGCGGAGACACAGCGGTTCCGCCGTTCGGCCCACTCCCCTCCCGATGCCCTGGCCAACAGGCTACCGGCGCATGGCCACTTGGGAAGGTCGGCAACCGGGGCTCGCAAATGGCTGCACTGTCGACGCGCCGACGGACCAGACTGTGAGCACGATGGGACACATCGATATCAACGGCGTCGACTACTACCTGCCCGACGGCAGACTGCTGCTCACCGACATCGACTTTCGGGTCGGGGACGGGGCCAAGGTGGCGCTGGTGGGGGCCAACGGCGCCGGGAAGACCACCCTCATGCGACTGGTGGCGGGCGACCTCGACCCCGACGAAGGGTCCATCTCGAGATCCGGCTCGGTGGGCGTCATGCGCCAGTTCATCGGCAACGTGCGGAACGACACCACGGTTCGTGGCCTGCTGCTCTCGGTGGCGTCTCCGGCAGTTCGAGCGGCGGCCCGACTCGTCGAGACCGCCGAGCGAACGCTGGGACCCGACGAGCAATCGCAGATGCGGTACGCCACCGCCCTCGCCAAGTGGAACGACGTCGGTGGTTACGAGGCGGAGGTGTTGTGGGACACCTGCACGGTGGCGGCGATCGGCCTCCCCCTCGATCGAGTCGCCGGACGTCCGGTCTCGACGTTGTCGGGTGGTGAACAGAAGCGATTGGTGCTGGAGGCGCTCCTGCGCGGCCCCGACGAGGTGCTTCTCCTCGACGAGCCGGACAACTATCTCGACGTCCCCGCCAAACGCTGGCTCGAAGACTCGCTGGTGCGGTCTCAGAAGACGGTGCTGTACATCTCTCACGACCGTCAGCTCCTCGCCGAGACCGCGACCCGCGTCGTCACCGTGGAACTGGGTGGTGCCGGCAACACCGTCTGGACCCATCCCGGTGGATTCGCCTCGTATCACCAGGCGCGTCAAGCGCGCTTCGAACGATTCGAGGAATTGCAGCGGCGGTGGAACGAAGAGCACGACAAGCTCAAACGACTGGTGGCGATGTACAAGGCCAAGGCTGCCTACAACGACGGGATGGCGAGCCGGTACCAGGCGGCCCAGACACGACTGGCCAAGTTCGTCGAGATCGGTCCCCCGCCCGCCATCCCTCGTGAGCAGGATGTCCGGATGCGGCTGCGGGGTTCGCGGACCGGCAAGAAGGCGCTGGTCTGCACCGATCTGGAGCTCACCGGCCTCATGAAGCCGTTCGATCTGGAGGTGTGGTTCGGTGAGCGGGTAGCCGTCCTCGGCGCCAATGGGTCGGGGAAGTCCCACTTCCTGCGATTGTTGGCGGCCGGCGGCACCGAACCGGAGCAACGTCCGGCCGGCGAAGTAGCGGTAGAACCGGTCGAGCACACCGGTTTCGCCAAGCTGGGGGCGCGAGTTCGCCCCGGATGGTTCGCCCAGACCCACGACCATCCGGAGCTGTACGGCCGGACGCTGCTCGATGTCCTGTGGCGCGGCGACGCCCATCGACCGGGTATGCCTCGCGAGCAGGCAGCCAGGGCGCTCGGTCGCTATGAGCTCTCGGCCGCTGCCGAGCAGCCCTTCGAGTCGTTGTCCGGCGGCCAGCAGGCCCGCCTCCAGATCCTGCTCCTGGAGCTGTCCGGCGCCACCATGCTGCTGTTGGACGAGCCCACCGACAACCTCGACTTGGTGTCGGCCGAGGCGCTGGAGACCGCCCTCGACCGCTTCGAAGGCACGGTGCTGGCGGTCACCCACGACCGATGGTTCGCCCGCACCTTCGACCGCTACCTCGTGTTCGGCGCCGACGGAACCGTCTACGAATCACCCACCCCCGTCTGGGACGAGGCCCGCGTCGAACGCGCCCGGTGAGCCTCCCGGCTTTTTATCACCCAGAAGGGGCCGGTTGGGCCCCTTCTGGGTCGCGAGAACGAGCCATCCCGGTCGGGTCCTGAGACTTGGATGGTGACGTTGAGTCCGATCCCATCCGTTCTCGCGACCCAGACCGGCCCGTATTGGTGCGTTCTGGGTGATAAAAACGCGGTCGTCCGCTCAGAGAGCGGGTTGGAGCGAGGCGGCGAGTTCGAGGGCTCGGTCGAGGCCGAGGCTGCTCTCCAGACGGTGGGTCACGCCGTTCACCTCCCACACGAGGACGTTGCCGGCCAGTCGGGTGGTCTCGATGACGGGCGCACCCGAGTTGTCGAAGTGACCGAGCTGGTGGGGTCCCCCCTCCAGCCAGTAGCCGAGGGATCCGTCCACCGACACGACGTTCACGTCGGTATCGTCGGGGACGACCTTCCGCACGAGGACCTCCTCGAGGCGGGCCGAGAACTGCTCGAGGACCAACCCCGCACCCGATCCGGGAAGGCTCTCGGGGAGTTCGTCGGACACGGGCCACACCATGACCACCCGCGCTGTGTCGGCGGCCGGCTCCAGGAACACCGCCGGTGGTGATGGCAGATCCGAGGGCGTCCGCACAACGAACGAGACCGCCCGCTGGGCCGACGGGAGGTCGATGGGATGCTCCAGCCCCAGGTCGGTGACTTCCAGGCCGGTGAGGCCATCGGTCGCCTCGATCCGGATGCCGATGATCTCGAGCAGCCCGGCCAGCGCCCGTCGCGGGCCGGGGACCAGCAGAACCAGGACGGCGATTCCGACGGCGACCGCCGCGGCCGCCGGTCGCCAGACGCGTCGCTCCCGCCGCCATCCGGATTCACGGGCCACCCTCGCCATCACTGCCTCGGAGACGTCGCTATCAGGCCAGCGAACGTTCTCGGCCAGATCGGCCAGCGCGCGCTCGACATCCATTCGTTCAGCCATGCTCACGCTCCTCCTGCAGTTGGGGAGCATCCCGGAGACGTGTGATTGCCCGGGCGGTCCTCGACTTCACCGTTCCGGCCGGGATCCCCAGCACTCGAGCCGTCTCCGCCTCCGAGAGTTCGATGAGATACCGGCACGTGACCACATCCCGGAAACGGTCGGGGAGGGCATCGACTGCTTCGACGAGTGCCCGACGCCGCCGTTCTGCCACGACGAGGGTCTCGGGAGACGGGGCTGCGTCCCCCGAGACGACCTCGGTGGCCAACGCGTCGACCAACCGTCCTTGGCGACCGTGTTTGCGGACATGGTTCAGAGCCTCGTTCCGGACGATGCGGAGCAACCACGGCCGAAAGGGAGCCTCCACCCGGAAACGGCCCAACGCCCGATGCGCCTTGACGAACGACTCCTGCACGATGTCCTCGGCCTCCTGGCGATCGCGGCACACGACGTAGGCAACTCGGAGCGCCATCGACTGATGCCGGCGCACCAGGTCGGCATACGCGTCGAGGTCACCAGCCCGTGCCAGATCGACCGCTGCTCTCTCGTCCAGTGGACAGCCCTCCACTGCTCCGTTCACCATCCATACACCGGCTACGCCTCTCCGGTTCCCAGAAGAGCAAACGGGAACCTCTCCAGGCCGGGCGGTGTATCCCATACGATCCCGACCTCGGAGACGACATGAAGAGGCTTCGCACGATGATCGCACTCACCGCCACCGCCGCCCTCCTCGGTATCGGCACCCCGGCCTCCGCCGGTGGATGGGCCGTCTCCATGTTGGACGACCCTCCGACCGAAGTCCGGGCGGGCGCCGCCTACGACGTCACCTACACGATCCTCCAACACGGCAAGACGCCGGTCGACGTCGAAGACTCCGCCATCGTGGTGACCCGAGCCGGCGAGACGCTTCGGTTCGAAGGGGAGTCGCTCGGCGAACCGGGCCGGTATCGGGCGGTTGTCGCCGTGCCGTCCGACGGTGCCTGGCAGTGGAGGGTGGACCAGGGGTGGTTTGCCGACCACGATCTGGGAACGCTGACGGTGCTCCCGGCACCGACGACCAGCGCCCCACTACCCGTGCTCGTCGCGGCGGCGGTCGTGGCCGCCGCGCTCGTGTGGCGAGCACGCGGGGTGATGCCGCCCCTTCGCAACCGGGTGCCGTCGACCCATGCCGGCTGGGGGCGAGACGCCGGCGAGCCATCCCGGCGGATAGCGAGGCGTTCGACCGGGTAGCGTCGGCGAATGCCGAACCTGGTTCTGAGCCCTCGGATCAGAAAGTCGCCCTTCTACGAGGCAACCCTCACGGCGGGGGTCTCCCACTTCACGGTCTACAACAAGATGCTGCTGCCGTTGTCGTATGGCGACCTGGAAGGCGAGTATCGCCGTCTGATCGAGGGCGTGGCCGTCTGGGACGTCGGCGCGGAACGCCAAGTGGAGGTGACCGGACCGGACGCCGACGCCCTCGTCCAGTATCTGTCGGCGCGCGATCTGCGTTCGACGGCGGTGGGGCAGGGCCGGTACGTGGCGATGTGCGGTCACGACGGGTCGCTGCTGAACGACCCGGTGCTGCTCCGCCTGCCCGATCGCTGGTGGTTCTCCCTCGCCGACGCCGACATGCTGCTGTGGGTGCGAGCGGTGGCCGCCGAGGGTGGGTACGACGTCGAGGTTTCCGAGCCGGACGTCTCGCCGCTGGCGATTCAAGGCCCGAAGGCCATGACCGTGGCGGCGAGCGTGTTCGGACCAGAGGTCCACGATCTGGGTTTCTTCCGGTTCTTCGAGGCCGAAATCGAGGGCATCCCCGTGGTGGTGTGCCGCTCGGGTTGGAGCAGGCAAGGTGGAGTCGAGGTGTTTCTCCGCGACGGGCACGCGGGCACCCGCCTGTGGGAGATCGTGATGGCCGCCGGAGAAGCGGAGGGGATCGGCCCGGGCGCTCCCAACCATGTCGAGCGGGTGGAGAGCGGCCTGCTCTCGTTCGGGGGCGACACCACACCGGGGTCGAATCCGTTCGAGGCGGGAATGGCCCGCTACGTCGACGTCGACACCGAAGTGGACTACATCGGCAAGCAGGCACTCCGCCGAGTGGCCGCGGAGGGTCCCGCCCGGCTGTTCGTGGGGCTGCGCTTCGGTGACACCACCACCAGGGCGTGGCCGTTGGAGCACCGAGAGGCGATCACGGTCGATGGCCGCCAGGTCGGGACGCTGGTCGCAGTGGTCAGATCGCCCCGGTTGGACGCGGTGATCGGATTGGCACAGATCGAGCGGACGGTCGTCGAAGAGGAGCGGACGGTGGAGGCCAACGGAGCACCGGCGACGATCACCACGCTGCCATTCCTGTGAGTGAAGCCCCGTGCCTTCGCCTGAAGTGGGCCTCGTCGGGGGTTCTGCGATACTCCGGAGGATGCGGGCGAAGCATCTCTCCCTTGTCATGTTGGTCTGGCTGGCCACGTCGATCGTCGCCTGTGGCGACTCGGCCACCGCCGTCGGCGTCGTCGATGCCGGACCGTCCGAGGCGGCCACCGTGCTCGAGAACGAGCCGGCGACGGTCGTCCTCGACATTCGCACCCCCGAGGAGGTGGCCGAAGGAACCCTTCCCGGTGCGGTGAACATCGATTTCTACGACCCCGGATTCCGGGATGCGATCGCCGAGCTGGATCGCGAAGCCACCTACCTCGTGTACTGCCGGTCCGGCAACCGATCGAGCCAGGCCGGGCCGATGTTCGAGGATCTCGGATTCACCGACGTGTCCCTGCTGGAGGGTGGAATCCTCGCCTGGTCGGAGGAGGGTCTTCCCCTCCAGGGCTGAGCGTTCGCGCAAGGCGATGTCGCTGCGGCGGTATCTCACCGGCAGCTTCAGCCCAAACGGCGCGAACCGAACCACGGCGACGCAACGTAGGAGTGTGCGACGCCGAAAGGAGAGAATGTGGCTCGTCGAACGCTTGTCGGTGTGGTGGCAGTCCTGGTGGCGCTGACGGCCCTGCCCGCCGCGGCTCACGATGATCCCGGATATGACCTGCCCGACCCGGGTGTCCTCCTCGAGGGCATCGGCGTCGACCGGATCGGCCGAGTCTTCTACGTCTCGGGCGTCAACGATGGCGGAGACATCTATCGCGGCACCTTCCAATCGGACGACCTGACCCGTTGGGTCGATGGCGAAGGGACCACCGGACGAGGGATCGACGTCGACCGCTTCGGAAACGTGTACGTGGCCGGCGGTCCGACCGGAACAGTTCGGATCTTCGACAGATCCGGCTCCCCGATCGCAACCGTGTCGAACGGTTCGGCGGGTTCCTTCCTGAACGATGTCTGGGTGGGGCCTGATGGGACCGTCTACGTGACCGATTCCTCGATTCCGATCCTGTGGCAGGTGACCGAAGACGGCGCGGCCGGCTGGTCGATCGAGCCGTTCCTCGACCTCTCCGACGACATCGGATACACCCCACCGACGACCGACTTCGATGTCGGCGGAATCGTCGCTACACCGGACGGCCGGTTCCTCCTCCTCAGCCAGGGCACCACCGGTCAGCTCTGGCGGGTCGAGATTGCCGGCGGCGAGATCGTGGAGGTGGACTTGGGCGGCGCCGCCATCCCGAATGCCGACGGCATCGTGCTGCGAGGACACCGGCTGTGGGTCGTCCAGAACTTCCTGCGCCAGATCAGCCTCTTCCGATTGGATGGGTCGTTCGAGTCGGCGACACTGGACGACGTGATCGAGACTCCGTCCGACCGCACGCTCACCACCGCGGCACTGTTCAACGGGCGACTGCTGGCCGTCGACAGCCAGTTCGGCTTCGCACCGGAAACGGCTGCGGCCGATGACCGCGTGGTTCGCATCCACCCGAACCGATGAACGCTGTCATTCGGTGACAGCGAACTCCCCACGCAACAGCCCGGCGAGGAGGGCATAGCCCGAGACGTCCACGTGGTTCTGGTCCGGCGTGAAGAGTCCGGTCTTCGGGCGACCCTCCTCATCGACCATCGTCCGATACCAATCCACGAACCGCCATTCCGCGCGATCCTCGATCGCTGCTGCGATCCGGGCGTTGGCCTGCCGGATCTCGGCCAGGAGATCCTCTGGTCCAGGAACGGGCTTGATGGAAACGAACCAGCATGGCGTATGCGGGAGCGCCTCTTGCACCATCCGTGCGAACCGCTCGAACCCGCGAACAACGAGCGCGGCAGGAGCCCCCCGATCGAGGTCGGACTCCCCGAGACACACCACCAATCTCGCCGGCTGGTACGGAACCACGAGGCGCTCGAGATAGCGACGACCCGCCTCGAGGGTGGCGGCGGCGAAACCGAGATTCGCCACCCGAGGATCGGCGACGTCGGCGGCAGCACCCGTCCAGCGACTGAAGGTGGTGGAACCGTAGAACACGGTCGAACCCCGGTCGCTCGTCAGCGGCGTCGCCCGGACCTCGAGGGCTCGGACGTCCTGCTCGAACTCCCGGTGGACGGAGTCCACGTCACCCAGGTTGGTGACCAGCCCGGTCGAATCGAATCCCGGTGATTCGAGCTGTCGCACCAAATCGATGGCCTCCTCGACGTGGCCGCGAAACTCGATGCGGTACGACTCGAGGAACTGGGCAAGCTCGGCCCGGTCGTTCACATCGACGCCGCGCTCTTCGATGTGGAATCCGGGTTTGATCACACAGGAGAAGACGGCCTCGTAGGCGGGCTTGTCGATGTTGGCGAAGGCCACGGGCACGATTCGGGGGCGACTGGGCAGGCGGCCGCTCATGAGAAAGGCGCCGGCCTTGAGCGGCGCAGGAGATCGTTCGGTGACGCTGTGCTCCTCGGTGATCGTTCCTTCCGGAGCGATGCTGAAGGGTTGCCCGGCAGCCAGGACGGCGGCACAGTCCTCGAAGAACTGCTCCTTGCGCTGCTGCTTCTCCTCGGGGCTCTCGTCCCGCCACCCGGACTCGGGCGTCGTCACCGGGATGTGGGCTTGCGGTTCGTAGTAGTCCGACCGCCAGAACTCCGTGACGGCATTCGTGCGACTGATCCGGATGCCGTCTCCGTACTTCGGGCCCATGATCATGCTGCTGAGGAAATGCGAGTCGGGGTTGAAGAGGAACCCGTTCGGGAGGATCGAATCATCGGCATAGGCCATGTGGTTGTAGATGAAGATGCAGTTGGGATCGTCCGGGAGGTTCTCCAGACCCTTCATGACGTACGGCACGTGAGAGAGCGCGTCGAGGAAGTAGCGGGACGACAGGCTCCGCAGCTCGACTGGAGGGAGATGGCGGTTCCGGACGACGGCCGCGTAGGTCGCGAGCATCCCCTGGGAGAAGCGGTGACCTCTCTCGAAGTCGGAGAGCCGGTCGAGCGCCGGCTCGGCCACGGCACGTTCCCCTTCCGTTCCGGCGAGGAGGGACCGGTAGAGGACGCGGAACCCCTGCTCGCGGGTGCGTTTGTCCTGGAGCAGGGTGGGGACGCCGAACAGGGCCGAGCCGACCGGGAGGGCGGGCATGCCGTCCTCGACGAGGTCGCGCAGCACTTGCACGCCACCGTCGTCCGGCACACCGCCGAGTTGCACCCGGGTCGATACGAGATAACTCCGCAGCTGCCGAAGCTGCTGCCCGATGATCTCGACCGCCCAGCGAGGCTCCGACTCGATCAGCTCGGCCAAAGCCGACCTCGGCACGAAGGCAAGGGTCGACTTCCTGGTCGGTTCGATCCCGTACGGCGCAGGCAGCGCGGCCCCGAAGCTGGACAAGGACAACAGCGCACCGGGAAGGACCGAGTGCCGGACCGCCCCCTGGTCGCCTGATTCCGTTGCGATCCGAGAGGTCAGCGCCACCCGCCCCTCGTGCAGCAGCCACAGTCCTTCGGCGGTCACTCCCTCACGGAGGGGTTGGTTTCCTGCTGCCAGGCGATACACGACGGTGTGGTCGACCAGCCAGCGTCGGCAGTCCGCTGACAGCCTCGCGAATCCGGGTGACTGGCGATACATGCCATGAACCGTCGGCTCGGATTCGCCGGACGCGACTTGGTGATCGGGTGGGGAGCCCACGGCGGAGTCCGGGGTTCGCCGCCCTCGTGCCTCCCACAGCAACTGCACGGCGGTGCGGAGCACGAAGTCTGATATCGCGACCCAGACCCTCGGATCCTCGGTCGCAATCTGGCGAACTTCGGTGAGAGGCACCGAGAGGAGCCGGCCGTCGCTCTGGGCAATGGCCGTGGCGCGATACCGATGGAAGTCGAGACTGCTCCACCCGACCGGCATGAAGGGCATCCGGTCGTACGAGATACGCTCCCCCCGGTCGGGTTCGCCGACGATGTGCCGGTAGTGCAGGTCTCCCTCAGCGAGGAAGTGAAGGCTGTCGGCGACAGCGTGGTGTTCCATGACCACGTCACCTTCCTCGAATCGGGTCACGTGAGCCGCGCGCCGCAGCCACACCACCAGCGATTCTGCGACGGTGATGCGGGAGGATTCAGGAGCGAGGGTTTCGGCAAATCGTCGGACCGCCTCGTCGATGCCCGTTCGGGTCGTGCCGATCACGATCTCACCTCGCGTCGTCCACGGAAGCTGCCCACCGCATGCCACGTCGCATGATCTCCGTCACCTGGGGAACCCGGAGATCCTCGATGCGATGGCCCACCGAGCAGTAGAACACACGCCCCCGGTCCCAGTGGCGTTTCCAAACGACCGGCATGGTGGTGCCCTCGATCCACCACAGGTGGTCGCCAGAGAAGGTCGTCGTCGCCAGCACGTCGTTCGAAGGGTCAACGAGCATGTAGTACTGCTCGGTGAACACCCGGAAGCTGCGGATGCCGCGCACGATGGGATCATGCGGAGCGCTGATGGTCACCTCGTACTCGACGAAGTCGGCTTCGGGAACGGGGTTGTCCGGCCAACCGGGCGGATGTCCCACGAACTGGCCACCGATGAGGAAGTGATAGGTCGGGCGGTCTCGGAACGCGTCTCCCATGTGTCCGTGCCAGCCGGCGATGCCCGCACCGGCTGCGATCAACTCGAGGAGGCCGTCCTCCTCCTCCTTGGTCATGTTGCCGAACTCCGGACGGTGGGCCGAACGGGCGCTTGACCAGATGGGAACGATGAGGTCCACCTCCCGCATGGAATCCGGGTCCGCCAGCGGCGAGAGTGAGTCGTGGATGTCCACGTCGAAACCCTCACGTGCGAGCAGGTCGCCCGCCCAGTCACCGAACACGGTTGGCTCGTGCCCCTTCCAGCCACCGACGAAGAGGGCGGCCCTCACCCTTCGCCACCGGTGTAGGCGACGAGCGCCGCCATGTCGCGCTCACCGAAGCCGGCGTCCTCGGCGGCCCGGAGCTGACGGAGGTTCACCTCGGCCTGCGGCATCCTCACACCGACGTTGTTGGCGACCTCGAGAGCCAGACCGAGGTCCTTTCGGGCCAGGGAGAGCGCGAACGAAACCGAGCTCTCCCGCTCACGCAAATACTGTGGCTTGCGGTACGAGAGCATTGGCGCAGCTGCGGCAGATCGCTCCAACACCTCGAAGGCCTTCGTTCGGTCGATGCCGGCTGCCTGTGCCAGCGCGAGCGACTCCGCCACCGATTGGTTGAGTCCGTGGATCAGCAGGTTGACCGCCAGCTTCATGGTGGTGGCGGCACCGCGAACACCGAACCACAGCAGGTCGGACCCGACCGTCTCGAGGACGGGCACTGCCGAAGCGATCGCGTCAGGCTCGGCACCGATCATGATCATCAGCCGGCCGGCGGTTGCCGCGTCGGTCGAGCCGGACACGGGTGCGTCGACCACGAGCCGGTCCCCGGCGTCTCGGGCCAGTGCCGCGATGTGCCGGGGGCTGTGCGTGCCCATCACGAGAAAGACGGAAGCACCGCCGACGGCCGCAAACAGTCCGTCCCGGCCTCGGTGAACCTCCTCCGAGGCGGCGTCGCTCGCCAGCATCGTCAGCACGACGTCGGTTGCTTCGGCCAGTTCCCGCGGCGACCGATGAACCGCAGCTTCGAGTTGGGCGGCGAGAGCGTGCGCCTTCGACCCTGTTCGATTCCAGACGCCGAGCTCGAAGCCCGCGTCGACGATGTTGGTCGCCATCGGGATGCCCATCCGTCCCAGACCGGCGAAGCCGACGCGGATCATGACGACGTCATGCCGCCATGGGCTCGAATCGTCACCACGCACACAAGACACACTCCGCACCTTCGAACGGTTCCCGCACGCGCGGGAGCCGGGTGGTATGACCCACCCGGCTCGCTGTACTCGGTATTGCGAAGAGCGTTTACCACTCGGGTGCCACCGCCGGGTCCTCCGCGTTCTCGGAGGTCACCTTGACGGACGGCATGAACTCGACGATGCGCTCGGACGGATCTTCGGTCAACACCCGATGCGCGACCGTGACCGCGTGCTCACCGTCCCAGGAGGACGACTGGAACACGGTCCCGTCCAGCTCTCCGGAGATCACGAGTGGGTTGCCCAGGAAGGTGTTCCCGATCGACGTGATGATGAGCGATGCCGGATCGATGTCGCGGGCCTTCAGTGCGTCGATCACGCCGGCGACCATGGTGTCGTCGGCCGCATAGACGCCCTGGATGTTCTCGGCGCCCACCGCCGTGATCATCTCCGAGGCGGCGATCTGCGATTCGTCCTTGTTCCAGTTGCCGGGCTGGCGGGCGAGGATCGTGACGTTCGGGCACTGCTCGTTGATCGTCTCCTCGAAACCGTTCTCGCGATCGATCGCCGTGGTGTTGCCGGTCAGACCGTTCACCATGATGATGCCGATCTCTTCTCCGGCGGCGAACTCACACATCAGCTCGGCCGAGGCCGCGCCCTGACCGTACGTATCGGGACCCGAGTAGGCCCGGGTGAGCTCGGCATCCTCCGCCAGAACATCCGAGTTGGTGACCGTCACCGGGATGTCGGCTGCGGCGGCGGCCTCCAGACACGGCCGCACCGTGTCGGCGACTGCCGGCCACAGGATGATCAGGTCGGGGTTGGCGGCCACGGCGACCTCACATTCGCTGGCCTGCTTGTCCGCGTCGTACTGGGAGTTGGTGACGGTCAGGTTGATGCCCAACTCGTCGGCGAACTCATTCATCGGCGGCAGGTACGTCGTGCCGTAGGGCTGGTCGTTGCCTTGCGGCAAGAGCGCATAGACCTCGAAGGTCTGCCCGTCGCCGCTCCCGTCGTCACCGCCGGCGTCGGCACCCGCGTCGGCCGCCGCGTCGGTCTCACCGCCTTCATCGGTGGCAGCCCCGTCGTCACCGCCGCCACACGCCGCGAGGACCATCGAGACCACGGCGAGCACCGCCAACCATTTCAGGATCGATCGCTTGTCTGTCATTTCTGCTCCTGCTCCTTTTTCCGTATGGCCCACCCGATCAATGGCGGGACAGCTTGCTCAGGCCTCCGATCGCGCTCCGGAACGGCCACCGAGGAACGATCTTGCGCTTCCCGCAACCGCGCGGAGGCTGTCGGGATCGGTGATCACTGCGAGCAGCAGGACCAGCCCGATGATGATGTTCTGCACATCCACCTGGACGCCGGTGAGCGTCAGCGCGACCTGAAGCATTCCGAGCGACGCGGCCCCGAGCAGGGTCCCGAACACCGATCCCCGGCCTCCGGTCAGGAGGACACCTCCGATGATGGCGGCGGCGAAACTCGCCAACAGCACCGTCGAACCGGCCGTCGGATCGGCCGCGGTGCGCTCCAGCGTGTTGATGACGCCGGCACCTGCTGCCACCACCCCGGAGATCATGAAGCCGGTGTAGATGCGACGTTTGACCGGAATGCCTGCGTCGAGGGCCGCTTGCCGGTTGCCCCCGACCGCGTAGAACTCGCGCCCCACCCGCACACGGGTCAGGAAGACGTGGAGCGCGATGAACGCCACGACGAAGATCAGCATCCGGGGCGTCAGATCGCCGATCAAGGGCCTGCCGAATTCGAGCCCGGCCTCCCGATTGGCCAGCCGCACCGGTTCTTCACCGGAGAGAACGAACCCGGCACCCCGCAGGAAGAAGAGCATCCCCAGCGTGGCAATGAAGGAGTTGATGCCGACACCGACCACGAAGAAGGCGTTGATGACGCCAACGATCAGACCGGTGGCGAGGGCGGCCAAGATCCCGAGCGCCAGGTTGTCGATGCTGGCCATCACCACCCCGGCGACCGCCAAAGTGCTGGCGACGGCGAGGTCGAGCTCACCCATCAGGATCACCGCGGTCAGACCGAGCGCCACCAGGCCGATGAGCGCGATCCGGCCGAGCGTGGCGGACCACGATGTGAAGACGACCGGTTCGATGATGAAGGAGATCACCCCGACCACGATCAGCAGAACCAGGGCGCGGCCCTCGGTCCGCCGTCCCATCGCCGAACGAAGGCGGCCGATCAGATCGCTGCGCTGTTCACCGAGTGTGAGGCCCTGTGGCTCCGACATCATCCGGCCGCCCTTCTCGCCAGCGCGTCGAGCGACACGGCCGCCACGATCAGCGCCCCGATCGCCATCTGCTGAAAGCCGAATCCCAGACCGGAGAGCACCATGATGTTGGTGAGCACGCTGACGAAGACCACCCCCAGCAGCGTCCTGAGCACGCTGCCCCGACCGCCGAAGACGCTGGTGCCGCCGACGATGATGGCGGCCAGTGCGCGGAAGTCGTATCCGGTCGACATCGCGGAGACGGCCGTGTTCGAGAACGCGCCGAGCACGAAGCCGCCGATCATGGCTGCGATCGAGGTGATGACGAAGGCTCCGATCACGACCCACGCGGTGTTGACCCCGGCCAGTCGGGTAGCGCTCCGGTTCGAGCCGAAGGAACGCACCATGAATCCGAAAGTGGTGCGCGTCAGCACGAACGACAACAGCAGCGTCATCAGGATGAGAACGAGCATCGAGAGCGGGAAGGGGCCGATCTTGGCGAGCCCGAACCGGGCGATCGGTCCGTCGGCCGGCCCGAAGTAGATGCTTCCGCCGGTGAACCACCGCAGCAAGCCCAAGCCGACGAAGGTGGTGGCCAGGGTGACGATCACCGCGTTCGCTTTGAACACGCCGACCGCGACACCGTTCACCAACCCGTAGGCGAGGGCGATCAGCAGGGCCAATCCCATCGCCACGGGAATGTTGACGGCGTTGCTCACAGCGATCAACACCACCGCCGCCGTCGCGACCTGAGCCACCACGGACAGATCGAGGTAGTTGGCACTCACGACGACAAACGTCATCCCGACAGCGACGATGCCGATCGGCGCGGCGCGGTTGAAGACATCGGTGATGTTGTCGAGTGAGGCGAAGCCGTCGATGAAGAGCGCTGCGAAAACGACGAGAATCGTGGTGAAGACGAAGATGCCTCGCTCGGCGCTCCATTGGAGCAGGTTGAAGGCCGGACGCTCCAACTCGGCCTCCCCGGGAGCCACCGCCACTTCGGCCGGCGGGGTCTCGACGACCGGCTGCCTCGGCGGTGCGGCAGTTTCCGCCTCGTCAGGCTTGGCCTCCGTCACCTCCGCGTCCTTGGCGGCCCGCACGGCGGCCTCGATCCCACCCGAGCGCTCCTGCCACACTTCGACCACTTTGTCGTCTCGGAACCGGTACTTCGTCCGCGTGCTCACCGAGACTTCGTGGCCGGTGGTCGGGTCGGTCCCCACCACATAGAGACTGAACGAGACGTTGTCCTCGTCCTCTTCGAAGTTCGACACCATGGTCGTCTGGTCGTGCCGGGTTCGACGCAAGAGGTCACAGAGGGAGATGAGGTCGTCGCGACCCATGGTCTGTTCCCCGGAGAGATGAAAGACGAGATCCTCGGCGAAGAGTGCGTTCACGTTCTCGGCCGAAGTGCCTTCCTTCGTCTCGTATTGACGCCGGAAGTAGTCGGCGACCCGCGCTCGACGCGACGTCGCGGGCGGGGTATCGCCCGCCGCCTCATGGGTGCGAATCTCGTCGGTCATGCGCCCACCAGAGCCGTTCCGCCGGACGCCAACGACATGACCGACTTCTCATCGGCCACATCCCCGGACAGCGTGCCGACCACCCTTCCATCCCGAACCACGTGGATCACGTCGGAGAGCTCGAGCAGCTCCGGCAGATCGGAGCTCACCACCACCACCGCCGATCCCTGCTCGGCCAACCCACGAACCAGCCGGTGGATCTCGGCTTTTGCGCCGACGTCGACGCCGCGAGTCGGCTCGTCCAGAACGATCACCTTTGGCTCGCGCCCCAGCCACTTGGCGAGCACGACCTTCTGCTGGTTGCCACCACTGAAGTCTCCGGCATTGCGACGGATCTCGGGCGGTCGCAGACCCACGGCATCGGCGAGGCGTTGAGCGAAGGCTGCGATCTTCCCGAACAGGAGAACCATGTTGCGAGAGAGCGCCCCGCGGTTGGGCAACGTGATGTTGTCGGCCACCGTCATCGTCAATGCCAGGCCGTCGGTCCGACGCTCCTCGGGGATGTAGGCGAGACCATTCACGACCGCCGAGCGGTAGCTGTTGATCCGCTTGACCTGGCCATCGTTGCGGATGGTGACCTCGCCCGCCGTCTTGATGTCCGCCCCGATCATCGCTCGGATGAACTCGGTGCGGCCGGCACCGACGAGCCCGCCCAATCCGACGATCTGTCCGGCACGCACGTCGAGATCGATGCCGTTGACCCCGGTCGCCTTGACCCCGCGCGCGCTGAGAACGACGTCACCGAGGTCCAGCTGACGGTGCCGGGTCTCGAGCTCCCGCCCCAGTTCGCGACCGACCATCAGGTCGACGAGCTCATTCGGGTGGATCTGGGTGATGTCGACGGTGTCGATCTGCTTGCCGTCTCTGAGCACGGTCACCCGATCACAGATCGTGAAGATCTCGGGGATCCGGTGAGAGATGTAGATGATCGCCAGGCCGCGTTCGGCGAGCCGTTGGAGCATGTCGAGCAGGTAGTCGGTCTCAGCCGGTGTGAGCGTGGCGGTGGGCTCGTCGAGGATCAGTACCCGCGGCTTGCGGGCGATCGCCCGAGCGATCTCTACGAACTGGCGCAATGCCACCGAGAGCCGCACGACCGGCTCGTCGAGATCCACCGATACGTGCATCTCTTCCAACGCCTCGGCGGCGATGCGCTTCAGCTCGCGCTTGTCGATCAGTCCACCCTTCGTGGGTGTGGAACCGAGCATGATGTTCTCGGCGACCGTCATCTCGGGGATGAGGCTCAACTCCTGATGGACCAGCGAGATACCGGCCTCGATGGCCTCGGCCGCGCCCCCCTGAAGCTCGCGACCACCGATGGACACCGTGCCGCGATCGGGCTTGAGAATCCCCGCCAGAACCCGCATCAGCGTCGACTTTCCTGCACCGTTCTCGCCGACCAGTCCGTGGACCTCGCCGGGCTGAACCGAGAGGCTGACGTCGTCGACCGCGAACACGCCCCCGAAGTGCTTGGCGATGTTGCGCGCCTCCAGGATGGGGGACTGACCGCCGGTGCGGTCCTGCGGGGCGCCGCCTGGCACGGCATGCTCCGTCATGCTGCCTCGAACCTCTCCCTGCGCCAGCCGCTGCCAGATGGAGAACGGCTCACGAAGACCCTGCCTGTCGCGAATACAAACGTTTGCCACCCATGGGGCAATCATGGTCCTCCCAACGACCGCCTGTCAACTGAGATTGCACCGGACCATCGTCCCGGCCCGGACGCATCAACTAGCCTTCGTCCCCGGACTGGTGGCGCAAGGAGCATCACGGTTTTCAACGCAGAGCGACCTACGGATGCATGGTCGGGCAGCGTCACCCTCAACGACGTTGCTCGGGCTGCCGACGTCCACCCGTCGACCGTGTCTCGGGCGCTCGACCCCGTCGCCCATGCGCGGGTCAAGGCATCGACCCGCCGGCGAATCATCGAAGTGGCGGATCGGCTGGGGTACCGACCCGACCTGGTGGCGAGAAGCCTGCGAAGCGGACGGACTGGAACCATCGGGGTGATCACCGCCGACCTCGGCAACACGTTCGTGACGCCGATCATCCACGGCATCACCGCCTCCCTCGAGGTCGCCGGCATGATGCCGACCGTCGCCGAGACCCAGGACGATCACGCCAGGATGGTCAACATCCTCGACCACATGCTCAGCCGTCGCGTCGACGGGATTGTGGCCCTGGCCGGTCGAGCGGCCGATAGGGAGGCGCTGGACGCCGCCAACCAGGTGGCACCCGTGATCCTCGCCGGACGGCCCCTCGAAGGCTCGGCCTTGCGTTGCGCCATCCAGGACAACGAGCGCGGCGGGCGCCTGGTGGCCGAGCACTTGAGGTCGTTGGGTCACCAGGTCGTGGCCCAACTGCACGGCCCCGACGATGTCGGCAACTTCCCGCGACGAGCCAAGGGGTTCAGTGCAGTCGCCCAGGCTGCCGGAATGCAGGAACTGTCCATCGACGACCGGGCCGAACGTCCGGTGATCGATGAAGGTACCCGGCTGATGGACGCATATCTCGATGCTTCTCCCGACCTACCGACGGCGGTGTTCGCCCACAACGACCTGATGGCGCTCGGGGCCCTCTCGGCGCTCCGCCGACGAGGCATCCGGGTTCCCGAGGACGTTTCCCTCGTGGGGTACAACGATCTTCCGGCGATGGGCTTTCTCACCCCGCCGCTCACCACGGTCCGCTACCAGAGCTTCGAGATCGGACGGCGGGCGGGTTCGATGATGGTTCAGGTGCTGGCGGGCGAAGACCCGGACGACGTGTGCCTGGAGCCCACGCTCATCGTTCGAGGATCGACGCGACGAGTCTGAACTCGGAACCCCCAAACGAGGCCTCGGTGGGCCGAGCCCTTTGACATTCGGCATGTGAGGGGGGCAGAATCCAAACGATTGCAATCCTGGAAGGATCTGATGGCCGAGTTCCCCGTAGCCACGACCCCGTCCCCCGGGTTGATGGCCGTCGACTGGGAGGAGCGAGTCGATTTCGACCGGCTCCGGGAGTACCGGATCGCGAGGGTGAGAGAACAACTGGAGCAATCCGACCTGGGAGCGCTGCTGCTCTTCGAGACGTCGAACATCCGGTACACGACCTCGACGAACATCGGCTATTGGGGATTCAACAAGACCGAGCGATACGCCCTGGTGACCCGGACCGGCGGACCCTACATCTGGGACTTCGGATCGGCCGCCAAGGCACACCGGCTCCAACTCCCCTCGCTCTACGACGAAACCAACTCGCGCGCCGGCAACCTCGGCCTCCAGGGGGCGATCAGCCCGAGTTCGGGGTTGCCCAAACAGGCGGTCAACGAGCTGCTCGATGTGCTGAAGGACGACGGAGTCGAAGGCTCGCCGCTCGGCGTCGACGTCGCCGAATCCATGTTCTTCCTCGAGCTCCAGGCCGCGGGAATCGAGATCCGCGACGGACAGGCGCTCATGACCATGGCGAGGGAGATCAAGAGCGCCGACGAGATCATGCTCCTCACCCAGGCGTGTGCCATGGTGGACGGCGTCTATCACGACATCTTCGAAGCCCTCAAACCGGGGGTACGGGAATCCGACATCGTCGCCCTCGCCCACGCCCGCCTCTTCGAGATGGGTTCGGAGTTCGTCGAAGCCATCAACTCCATCGCCGGCGAGCGATGCACCCCCCATCCCCACGTCTTCTCAGACCGATTGATCCGCCCCGGCGACCAGGCGTACTTCGACATCATCCATGTGTTCAACGGCTACCGCACCTGCTACTACCGCACCTTCGTGGTCGGTCGGGCATCGCAGGCGCACCGAGATGCCTTCAAGCAATCACGCGAGTGGATGGACGCTGCGATCGATCTGGTCAAGCCCGGCAACACCACCGACCAGATCGCCCGCGTTTGGCCCGAAGCCCACGAATTCGGATTCGAGGACGAGATGGACGCATTCGGCCTCCAGTTCGGACACGGTGTCGGGGTCGGACTGCACGAACGGCCGATCATCAGTCGCCTGAACTCGCTGGGGGACCCAGTGGAGATCAAGGAGGGCATGGTGTTCGCTCTGGAGACCTACGCCCCGGCCGCCGATGGTCGGTCGGCCGCCCGGATCGAGGAGGAGATCGTCGTGACGGCCGATGGTCCCAGGGTCATCACCCTGTTCCCCTGTGAGGAGCTGATGGTGGCGAATGAGTACTGAGGTGGGCTCGTGACCACGATGCCCACCCACGAACAGTACGGAAACCACCCTCCGACACTTCCCAGACCGGTCGACCCATCGAACGGGCACCTTCCCATCCCCCGCGAAGTGCGACTCCGGCTCTATCGGATGCAGCACGAGCTGCGCCAGTTCGAACAGCGCGCCTACGACCTCTTCATGCAGGGTCTGGTGAAAGGCACCAGCCATCTGTCGCTGGGGCAGGAAGCGATCGCTGCCGGCTTTGCCGCCGCGATGCGGCCGACCGACTGGACCTTCGCCACCTACCGCGGCCACGCCCACACCCTTGCACGCGGCGTTCCTCCGGCGGCGGTGATGGCCGAGCTGCTCGGCCGAGAGAATGGGCTGCTGAAAGGCAAAGGCGGTTCGATGCATCTGACGAGCGTCGAGCACGGCGTCATGGGGAGCTACGCCATCATCGGAGCCCATCTCTGTGTCGCAAATGGGGCGGCGTGGTCCGCGCAGTACCGCGGCACCGAACAGGTGGCGGTCGCCTTCTTCGGTGACGGCACCACCAACATCGGCGCATTTCATGAAGCCGTGAACTTCGCCAGCGTGTGGAAGCTCCCGACCGTCTTCGTGTGCGAGAACAACCTCTACATGGAGTACACGCCGATCCGCGATGTCGTTCCGGTCGACCACCCCGCGGCCGACCGGGCCTCCGCCTACGGACTCGATCCGATCATCGTCGACGGGAACGATGCCGACGCGGTGTACGACGTGGCCACCCGAGCGCTGGCTCGAGCCCGGGCAGGAGAGGGCCCATCCCTCATCGAAGCGCTCACCTACCGGCACGGTGGTCACAGCCGCGCCGATCCGGGAAAGTACCGACCGCAGGAAGAGGTTGACGCCTGGCTCCGTCGCGACCCCATTCCGATGTATCACGAGCGGCTGCTCGGCCTGGGTGTGAACGAAGGTGAGCTGGCGGCGATCACCGTCGAAGTAGCCGCCCTCATCGACCGCGCCACGGAGGAAGCCAAGACCGGCCCGGAGCCAAGTCCGGATCTGGTGTACCAGGACGTCTGGGCGGACGGAGGCTGGTCGTGGCGGAACTGACCTACCGAGACGCCGTGGCTTTCGCCATCGCACAGGAGATGGAGCGCGATCCGAACGTCGTGTTTCTGGGAGAGGACGTTGCCGGAGCAGGCGGCGTCTTCAAAGCGACCAAGGGCCTCCTGGAACGATTCGGCCCGACACGGGTGCGCGACACGCCCATCTCGGAGCAGGCCATCCTCGGCGCGGCGATGGGGGCCGCCATGACCGGCCTCCGCCCGATCGCAGAGATCATGTTCAGCGACTTCCTGGCCGTCTGCTGGGACATCGTCGCCAACGAGATCGCCAAGAGCCGCTACATGACGGCCGGCCAAATGGCCTTCCCGCTCGTGATCCGCACCGCCAACGGTGCCGGTTCACGGTTCGGCGCCCAGCACTCGCAAAGCGTGGAGAACTGGGCGATGGCGGTCCCGGGCCTCAAGGTGGTTGCACCGTCCACGGCCGAGGACCTGATCGGGCTGATGGCAGCCTCGATCAGGGATCCCGACCCGGTGATGTTCTTCGAACACAAGTCCTGTTACCCGATGAAGTTCGACGTCGACACCGGATCCGGTGAGATCGTCGACCGGCTGGGAAAGGCGAAGGTCGTTCGTGAGGGGCGTGACGTGACGATCGTCGCCTTGGCCTTGATGGTGCATCGGGCGCTCGATGCAGCCGAGCAACTCGCCGCCGAGGGAGTCGACGCAGAAGTCATCGACCTGAGGTCGCTCGTCCCGCTCGACACCGAAGCGATCCTGGCCTCGGTGGCGAAGACGGGACGCCTCTACACGGTCGAGGAGAACCCACGCCTCTGTGGATGGGGCGCCGAGGTCGCGTCGATCGTTGCCGATGAGGCGTTCTGGGATCTCGATGCACCCATCGTGCGAATCACGACGCCGCAGATTCCGCTCCCGGCCGCGGACTCCCTCGAGGACACGGCCCTGCCTTCCGTTACCCGGATCCGAGACACCGTCCGACGAGAGGCTCGCGTATGAGGAGCGTCCGTATCAACGACCGGATCGAGGTTCCCGTCGACTGCCTCATCGGTGGCGTGTGGCAGTCCGGGTCGGATCACGAGCGCTTCGACGTCGCCAACCCGGCCACCGGGGCAACGCTGGCGAGCGTGGCCTCGGCGACCGTGGACGACGGTCTGGCGGCAGTCGCCGCAGCCCACGAAGCGTTCGACGGCTGGGCGGCGACGGCCCCCAGAGACCGTGCCGAGATCCTCCGCCGCGCCTTCGACTCGATGCTCGAAGCGGCCGACGAGCTCGCCGAGCTGATGGTCTTGGAGAACGGCAAGGCCCTGCCCGACGCCAGAGGCGAAGTGACGTACGCGGCCGAGTTCTTCCGGTGGTACGGCGAGGAGGCGGTTCGGGCGCTCGGAACCATGGCGGTTGCTCCCAGCGGTACCAACAGGATCCTCGTCCACCACCAGCCCGTGGGTGTGTCGGTGCTCGTGACGCCCTGGAACTTCCCGGCAGCGATGGCCACCCGGAAGATCGGTCCGGCGCTGGCCGCCGGCTGCACGGTGATACTCAAACCCGCCTCGGAGACGCCGCTGACCGCCCTCGTGATCGCGAAGCTCTTGGAGGAATCCGGCGCGCCGCCCGGTGTCGTGAACGTCGTCCCCTCCGCCAGTGCAGGACCCATCGTCAGTGCGATGCTGCACGATCCCCGAGTGCGGAAACTCTCGTTCACCGGTTCGACCAACGTCGGCCGGATCTTGTTGCATGAGGCGGCCGACAATGTGGTCAACGTCTCGATGGAGCTGGGCGGCAATGCACCCTTCATCGTGCTCGACGATGCCGACCTGGATGCGGCGGTCGACGGGGCGATGGTCGCCAAGATGCGCAACGGTGGGGAAGCATGCACCGCCGCCAACCGGTTCTACGTGCATCGCAGTATCGCCGACGACTTCACCGGGCAGTTGTCCGAGCGGATGGCCCAACTCCGGGTCGGATCCGGCCTGGACGAAGGTGTCGAACTCGGACCCCTCGTGAACGCCAAGGCCGTCGAAGACGTGCACGAGCTCGTGTCCTCGGCCGTTGCCGGTGGCGCGAGGCCCGTCACCGGTGGAACGCCGATCGACGGCAACGGGTACTTCTACCCGCCGACGGTGCTGTCCGACGTCCCTACCGATGCCCGAATCCTGGAGCACGAGATCTTCGGACCGGTTGCTCCCGTGGTGGAGTTCGAAACGGATGACGAAGCGATTCGCCTGGCCAATCGCACGGAGTACGGCCTGGTCGCATACATCTACACCCGTGACCTCGCCAGAGGTCTCAGGGTCGCCGAACGGGTCGAGGCCGGAATGATCGGCCTCAACCGCGGCGTCGTCTCCGACCCCGCCGCGCCGTTCGGCGGGGTGAAGCAGAGCGGCATCGGCCGCGAGGGGGGCCACGAAGGACTCATGGACTACATCGAGCCCAAGTACATCGCCACCGACTGGTGACCGCACAACCGAGACAGCCACGGGGAGACCGCGGCCGAAAGGAGACAACCCAATGGACACGACGCGACTCGCAGGGAAGAACGTCCTCATCACCGGAGCCGCCCAGGGGATGGGTGCCGCCGTCGGCGAGCACTACGCCGCCCAGGGCGCCAAGGTCTGTCTGGGTGACATCAATGTCGAAGGTGTTGCCGAGGTCGCACAGCGGATCCGTGACGCCGGTGGGGTCGCCACCCACATCGAACTCGACGTGACCAACCAAGACGACGCCGCGGCCGCGGTCCAGCACACCGTCGACCAGTTCGGAAGCATCAACGTGCTGCTCAACAATGCCGGGATCAACAAGCCGATGTGGTTCCTGGATGTCACCAAGGACAACTACGACAAGATCATGGCTGTGAACGTGTGGGGCAAGCTCAACGTCATGCAGGCGACCGCACGGCAGATGGTGAAGCAGGGAAAGCAGGACTACCCGTACAAGATCATCAACGTCGGATCGATCCTCTCCCGTGAGACGTTCATCGACGTCGTCGTATACGGGCTGAGCCAGCACGCGGTCCTCGCGCTCATCAAGGGAGGTGCGAAAGCACTGGTCGAGCACAACATCACCGTCAACGGCTACGCCCCCGGCGTCGTCCGGACGGAGATGTGGGAGCAGCTCGATCGCGATCTGGTCGAGATGGGCATGTTCGACAAGCACGGGGAATCGATGGACAGCATCGCCGAGAACATGATCCTCATGAAGCGCTACTCATATCCCGACGACATCGTCGGCACCGCGTCGTTCCTCGCCAGCTCCGAGTCCGACTACATGACCGGCCAGCTGCTGATGATCGACGGTGGAATGGTGGTCCAGTAGCGCGGATCCGGCCGAGGCGCATCTACGCCAGGAGCGCCCTACTCGCAAAGGTCCCCCAAGCTCTCAGCGAGGAGCCTGCCAATGTCGCCCAGGTTCTCCTCTCCATCTCGGTTGACCCGGAGGTAGCCGAACAGCTTCCGGCCGGCTGGCACGACATCGTGGCAGCTCTCCGCAAGTCGGTCGTCTCCGAACTGGCGAAGTGGAGAAGCTACTCGGCGTCACGAGGCCAACGGCGATCAGGCGCCTGCGTCTGATGGAGGAACTCGGCGTCATCGAGTGGGTCGGAAAAAGCGACACGGATCCGAGCGCCTTCTGGTCACTGGCGGAGTAGTCGGCAGCCAGGTTGGCGCGAACGCGAATGGCTCCCCATCGTCGGAAGGTCCACTAGGCACGAGTGAGCTGTATCCGTTGCGACACAACGGATATAGCGCACGCCCGAGAGGACTTGAACCCCTAACCTTCTGATCCGTAGTCAGTGCGGAGGAGTTACGTGACCTCGGGGTTTGCGTGAGAACCGTGCGTTGACCTGCGGTTTCCCGCCGGTTGGTTTGCGTCATCACCGGTCACTTTTGGTTGTCCCGCGGCCCAGCCGCGGCCCAAGTGTCTACCTCTCAGGATTCAATCAGTCTTGCCTCGAACTCGGCCGGCGGGATCACCGGTGGATCCTGGTCGTCCCATTCGAGAAGGTCGGCGTCGCCGCTCACGATGACCTCGGCGTTGTGAGCCCGAGCGAGGTGAATCACATAATCATCGTCGGGGTCTCGGGTCAGCGCCGGACCCGGAGCGGGATCGGGCTGCACATCGGCTGTCGTGCCCAACGTGTCGACGTACAGTCCAGCGGCCTCGATTGAGATCCACTTCCTCAGGCGTGGCCGCTCGGTCAACACGCTGTGCACCTCGCCGAGCAGCCGATCGCAAATCACCAACTCGAGTGTCTGGTCACGGAGCCAGCTCTGCACGATCCGGTGCGGCGGACCTTCGCTGATCGCCGCCGAGATCAAGACGTTGGCATCAAGCACCACCCGCATCCGAATCGCTCAGGAACTCGAGATCCGGCGTCGCCGCCGCACTCGACTGACCTCCTCGGTGGCGACCCGCATCGCCTCGTCCTCGTCGAGATCCGAGCCGGCTGCGCTCTCGTCGAGCACACGTCGCGCCTCGCGGGTGTAGTACTCCCACGCCGATTGGCGTGACATCCCCAGGCTCTCACCAATCTGGTCCCAGGTGGCGCCCTGACGGCGCGCCGCCTCTACCCGCTCACGGCGCAGTTCTTCGAGCTCCGCATCAGCCCGAGAAAGCTCTTGCAGCGCTTCGAGCGGATCCGCCGGCAGCGACTCGACGTCTATCACCTTCATTGTGTCAGGATAACCTGACAACGATCGTTTCGCTAGACCAATCCTGGAAGTGCCGGTCTGCGCTGTGTCGTATTGCGAGCGTTATGGCGCGGGATCTGCTGATCGGTGCGCGACGGCATCGTGAGCTACCACGGCATACCGCTCGTCGGTGACCGTCTTGCCCCACAGCGCCGAGTCCTCTGACAGCGGATAGTGGTCGATGCGGTCAAACATCGGCTGAAGCGCCGCAATCAGTTGCGTGGCCGCAACTCCACCATCCCAGGGCAGACGGTGTTCGTCTGTAGAGGTCGGCGACGGATCAAACCAACGTCCCTCGATCAGGACGAGCCGGCCTTGGGGGTTAAGCAGTCGCGCCCACCGAGACAACGCAGCGACCGGATCTGTGAGGGTCCACAGCAGATGACGGGACAGCACGACATCAAAGGACCCGTCGGGCAGGTCAGGGCGGGAGGCATCACCGACATGGAACTCGACCGCCAATCCGGCGACACGCGCTTTCCGTTCGGCCCGCTCGATCATCGCCAGCGAAAGATCGACACCCACAACCTCAGCGCCGGACGTCGCCAAAAGGACTGACAGCGAGCCAGTACCACAGCCGAGATCCGCCACCCTCGCGGCTCCGGGCGGAACCCATTGGGCCAAACGGGCGGCCCAAGCAGCTCTAACGTGCGGATCGGCTAGGCCATGATCAGGCTCGTCGTCGAACGTCCGGGCTTGATCTGACCAGTAGGTCTCGATGGCTTGCAGTCTGTCCACGCAGCCATTGTCGCATCAGGGAGGCCGCCGATCACCGACAACGGACAGTGACCTCCAACCGACCTCTACCCGCACGCCTAGGTGCCGTTCTGCTCGGGCTGGCGAGTGGGGCGTTATCGCTCGGGATCTGCTGATCGGTGCTACTGCCAGACCGGGGTTCTGCACTCCCGTCCTCGGTACAGGGGCGGTCGAACTCGCTTCACGTGGCCGCTTCAGTCGATTGGTGTGGTGTCGTGTCGGTGCATGATGTCGGCAATCACGGCTGGATCGACCGGCTCCCCTGGTGGGAAGGCACCCGCCAGTTCTCTGAAGTAGTCGTCGAGTGTGCGTGGGGAGTCGATCTGCAGGACCTCCGCGGCCGGTCCGTCAGCTGTGCTGAAAGCGTGCGGTGTCCCTGCCGGCACGAAGAGGCACGACCCAGGCCCGTACCGACTTGTGTGATCCTCGACTGTCAGCGTGACCGACCCTTCGAGGACATACCAGCAGTGCTCAACCTGCTCGTGGACGTGTGGAGGAGGGCCGGGCCAGTCAGCCTGTAAGTGCATTTCCACTACACCGAGGCGTCCTCCGGTGGCGTCGCCGGGCACTTTCACAACGGTGATGGTTGGGCCCGCGATCAGGCGTTCGCCTTCGCCGGGTTGGCTGACACCTGTCATGACGAGAATCCCTCTTGGTCGATTCGAGATGACATTTGATCAAGGTGGATGCGGTCTTCGGTGAGGAGATCGCGGAGGCGCTCCATGTTGGCGCGGACCTGCCGGTAGATCACCAACCGCGAAACGATAGGGAACAGCAATTTGAACCAGAGCCGTTTGGGGCCCATGTCGAATCTGAACGTGACTGACGTACCGCACTCAGTCGGCTCGAACACGTAGGTGCGTTCCAGCGCCCACAGCCCGGGGTCATCGCGCATGGCGAGCCGCTTCGTCGGTTCCACGACCGTGACCTCGAACTCGCTGACCTGCTCTCCGCCAAGAGACCGGATTTCCCTACCCCGCAGACCACTTCGGATCCGACCATCATCGAGCTGCTCCAACCGCTGCAAACCCGCATCCCACCGAATGTGGTTGGCGAAATAGTCCTCCGCAACAAAGGACCAGGTCTCCTCGACGGACCGGGGAACCTCAAAGGTGACAGTGAGCACATTGCCCTCCTCATCTAGATTTGACATACTGTCAAACGGGACGATACGAGTAGTTTGTCACCATGTCAAAAACCGATGAGACCCGGCAGCGAATCCTCGAGTCCGCACGACAACTCCTGGAAAGCTCCGCCGCTCCGGTCTCGATGCAGCAGATCGCTACCGCCGCCGGAGTCACCCGTCAGTTGCTCTACTTTCATTTCGGAGGTCGTGCCGATCTGCTTCTCCAGCTCTCCCGGGCCGTAGACGCAGAGGCCCGCGCACCTGACCTGCAACAAAGGATCGACGAAGCCCCGGATGCGATCACGGCCCTCAGGGAGATGGTCGCGGTGCAGGGCAAGATCAAACCCCGGATCCATGGCATCGCCTTCGCGATCGACCGACTCCGAACCACGGATGCCTCCGCTGCGGCTGCCTGGAACGAGCGAGAAGATGCTCGTCTGAAGCGTGTCACCGATGTGATCGAACGCCTTGCGAATGAACAGCGTCTTGCGGACGACTGGTCAGTCGAGGCCGCTGCTCGCATGGCCTGGTCCGTCACATCACAACGGGCATGGACCGAACTGGTGATCGAGGCCGGATGGACAACCAGTGAATGGGTGCGACACACAACGACCCTCCTACTGCGGAGCCTCTCCAACAGCGGTAGTGCATAACGCGCGGCCACTGAGCCCAAGTCGCCGGAACCACCCGCCCGAGAACCGGCAATCTGCGCTAATACGACATTATTTGGGAGGACCTCCGATCATCGGGCACGTAGGCCGTGGCAGTGCTTGTACTTGAGACCTGACCCGCACGGGCAGCGTTCGTTGCGACCGACCTTGGCCTCCGCCTCCCTGGGTTGAGCAGACATCTTCTGACCGAGCTCGACTCGCCGTTCGCGGGTCTCCAACTCCACCTCCCACCTACGGAGGTGCGCGTTCCAGGTCCGGAGCCGTTCCTCGAGAACCGCCGCCTTCTCCTCCCGGCCAGCAACCTGCTCCTGTCGCCTCGCCAATTCCTCCTCAGCCCGCTCAGCGAAGACCGGCAAGTGCTCGCCGGGATGATCACCGAACACAGCCAGTTCCCGATCGATCAACGTGGCGATGGCACGACCCATCGAGGCGCCGGCCGAGTCGCAGTACCGCTTCCAGGTCGACCACTTGCCTGCCGTCACCGGCACCCGCACCCGCACCATCCGATACGTCTCGTCTTGTCCAAGACTGGCGAGCAGCCTGCGGTCGATCCTCGCCAGAGCGCCACGATCGAGATCCATCACGACCTCCCGTGTCTACACGTAGACACCCAGCAACTTGTTGCACGTGCGTGTGGAAGTGACAGGGTGCTGTGCGCGCTTCGCGTCTGACTTCGGATTCGTGGGTGACGCGGCTCGGTGCCTGAGTCGATGGCGCGGTTCTCCTCTGTGACATGCTCCTTGTGCATCTGAACTTCCTGTCTGAATCGGGGCGGTCGTCGGAGATCGTCGAGGTATTGCGGCCATTTCGTTCGCCGTTGGCCGCTCGGATGAGCGCGGCTACGGAGAGCTCTGGTAGGCCAGCGCCCTCGCTGCCGCTGTCCGGACCGATGTCGGGAAGGCGTCCGCAAGTCTGCGCCGCCGGCCGCACCTGCTCGAGGTCGGTTGCTGATTCCATAGTCGCCAGCAAACTCGTGAACCCTGTCAGCAGAGTGTCGAGCACCCTGTCAGGGCAACGCGATCAACACAACACCCATCATCTGACAGGGCGTACGGAATAGGCCTCTGACCAGGCGAAACAGGGTCAAGGGCACCGGAATGACATTCGGATGACAGGGTGCCATCGCATCCTCAGAACAGGCCGCACCAGGCCGGTCAACGGACGATGGATCGAGCGCATGGCCCACATCGAGAAACGACCCGACCGCCGCAAACCCTGGCGGGTCCGCTACCGGGACCCACTCGGTCGGGAACGATCGAGGAGCTTCACACGCAAAGCCGACGCCGACCGGTTCATGGCCACCGTCCAAGCCGACCTCATCCGCGGCGACTGGACCGACCCCCGCCTCGCACAGATCACCGTCGACGAATGGGCCGTACGGTGGCTCCATACCAAATCGCATCTCAAACCTAAGACCCTCACCGGCTATCGATCGAACCTGAAGGCCCACGTCCTGCCGGCCTTCGGTCGCTACCAGCTGCGCCACATCGACCGCATGGCCGTCGAGGAATGGATCGCCGATCTCCAGACGACAGGCCTCGGACCGTCCGGGATCCGTCAGGCTCGCCAGGTACTCAACAGCATGCTGACCCTCGCCGTCGACGCCGGCTACCTGGCCACCAACCCGGTCGAAGCTGTCCGCACTCCTCGCCAGCCCGAACCACAGATGTTGTTCCTCGACGCCGACCAGGTGGACCGGCTCGCCAACACGATCCAAGATCCCTACGGCACCCTCGTCTACCTCCTCGCCTACGGAGGACTCCGCTGGGGAGAAGCCGCAGCCCTCAGAAGGGGCCGCTGCGACCTCCTCCGGTCCCGCATCAGTGTTGCCGAGTCGGTGTCAGAAGCCGGAGGCGAACTCCACTTCGGCCCCACCAAGAACCATCGAAGTCGAACAGTCGGCATCCCCGGATTCCTCCGCGACCTCCTCGACAAACACCTCGACCAACACGTGCCCGACGAACCCGACGCACTGGTGTTCACCTCACCGCAAGGCGCGCCACTTCGCAACAGCAACTTCCGACGCCAGGTCTGGTACACCGCAGTCGAGCAAGCCGACCTCCTCAAAGGACTCCGCATCCACGACCTACGCCACACCTGCGCCACCCTGCTCATCGCCGCCGGGGCCAACCCCAAAGCCGTCCAAGTCCACCTCGGGCACTCGTCCATCTCGGTGACCATGGACCGCTACACCCACCTCTTCCCCTCCGACGTCGAGGCACTCATCGGACGGCTGGAGGACATCCGGGCTCGAAATCTCGCGGCCCAGCCGCGGCCCAACGAGCGGTCACGTGGAATCGACATCGGCGGCAGATGACAGAAACCCCCGCATTCACGGGGGTTTCGTCTGCACGCCCGAGAGGACTTGAACCCCTAACCTTCTGATCCGTAGTCAGACGCTCTATCCAATTGAGCTACGGGCGCATGGGTCGGCGTCCGGTTGGACACCAGGGCGTATGGTAGCGGCCTCCTCGCCTCGTCGAGAAGTCTGGAGCACCGTTCGCCCACCTCGACGAAGGCCAGTCCCCGGCCCGTCTGTCGTCGAGCGCCGAGATCCAAAGCTTGGCGGAGAGGGAGGGATTTGAACCCTCGAGGAAGCTATAAACCCCCTACTCGCTTAGCAGGCGAGCGCCTTCGACCACTCGGCCACCTCTCCAGGTTGTCGTCCGTTCTCGGACCGGCACAGGGTACCGGTCTCGGGCATCGGCCAGGACGTTTGCGCACCGCGCAAACTCCCAGAGGTCGGACCTCATCCGACCGGCAGACGATCACATCGGCCAGGACGTTTGCGCACCGCGCAAACTCCCAGAGGTCGGACCTCATCCGACCGGCAGACGATCACATCGGCCAGGACGTTTGCGCACCGCGCAAACTCCCAGAGGTCGGACCTCATCCGACCGGCAGACGATCACATCGGCCAGGACGTTTGCGCACCGCGCAAACTCCCAGAGGTCGGATCTCATCCGACCGGCAGACGATCACATCGGCCAGGACGTTTGCGTACCGCGCAAACTCCCAGAGGTCGGATCTCATCCGACCGACGCGGAGGGAGTGGGATTTGAACCCACGGGACCCGCGAAGGGCCCAACGGTTTTCAAGACCGTCACCTTCGACCGCTCGGTCATCCCTCCTCGGGCACCCCGTTGTCGGGGGCTGGCGGAGGGGGAGGGATTCGAACCCTCGAGGAGCGAATGCCCCTACGGCATTTCGAGTGCCGCGCACTAGACCGGACTATGCGACCCCTCCGGGGTTGCACAACGTACTACGGAACCGCCGACCGATACCATCCCGAATCTTCTGCACGATGTGCAGAAGACGCCGGGAGACGACGGATGCTGCACAGTGTGCAGAACGTCGGCCGGAGCGGCTGGCGGAGGGAGGGGGATTTGAACCCCCGAGGGGCGTGAACCCCAACGGCATTTCCAGTGCCGCGCACTAGACCAGACTATGCGATCCCTCCGGGAACACGACAGCGTACCGAGTCCAAGACCGATCGGGAAAGACGATGACTGACCAGACCTGGCACGAGCTGATGGGGGTCGCCCTGGACGAGGCGGCGGCCGCCGGCGAGGCCGGCGACGTGCCGGTGGGGGCGGTCGTCGCCGACGGCGCCGGCGCCATCGTGGCAACCGGGCGCAACCGTCGCGAGGTCGACGCCGACCCCACCGCCCACGCCGAGATCATCGCCCTGCGAGCGGCGGCCGCCGGGGCCGGAACGTGGCGGCTTTCCGGACACACCCTCGTCGTGACCTTGGAGCCCTGTGCCATGTGTGCCGGAGCGGCCGTCAACGCCCGACTCGACCGCATCGTCTACGGCGCCCCCGACCACAAGGCCGGGGCGGCGTGGAGCCTCTTCAACATCCCCCAGGACGAACGACTCAACCATCGGTGCGATCTGATCGCCGGAGTCCGGGAGGCAGAGTGCGCCGACCAATTGCAGGCCTTCTTCGCCGACCGGCGCAGCGACAGTGCGGCCGGGGAGGCACGGCCCGGCGAACCGATAGACTGAGCAGCCACCGTTCGGTGGATGCGGCCTCCGGGTCCTGCGCGGCGGGGCCCCGCCAACCTGGTCAGGTCCGGAAGGAAGCAGCCACACGCGGCCGGTCCCGGGCGCCGCAGTCAAGCCTGGCGGCCGCATCCACCGAACGGACTCTGTCAGGCCACCCTGTTCACGGCGTCTTGCTCAAGATCGCCGCGTAGACGAACCCCAGCGGACCCATCCGCCACACGGTGTCCAGCCGCAGCGGGGCATCTCGGTACAGCGCTTCGGGCGGTGGGAGTGAATCCAGGGAGCGATGCAGATACCAGTACTCCCCCGGTGCGCCGACGAACAATCCGGCCAGGGGGAGGGCGATCGCGGTTCCGAGACGGTGGATGGCGGCCAGGATCCGGTTGCGAGGCCGCGACAGGTCGACGATGGCGGCCACGCCGCCCGGACGAAGCACCCGCTCGATCTCGCGGAGGGTCTCGTCGATCGAAGTGAGGTTGCGGAACACATAGGCCGAGAACACGCCGTCGACGGATTCGTCGGCAAAGGGCAGCCGCTCCCCGACGCCGACCACCCGACGGCGTATCGGTGACAGCGCCAGCATCTCGATCACCGGGTCGAGACCGACCACGGTTCGACCTTCGAAGGCCGGCAGTGCCGCTCCGGTCCCGCTGCCGAGGTCGACCACCCAACCGTCGGGGAGATAGGCGATGGCCCGTTTCCGCCATCGCTGATCCTGTCCCAGCGACAGGATCCGGTTCAGCAGGTCGTAGCGGCGGGCGATCTTGGCGAAGATCGGGTCGGAGACCTCGCTCACGGCTCGATGAGGTCGAACCCGGTGTATGGGACCAACTCGTCGGGGATCCGAACGGAACCGTCCAACTGCTGGTGGTTCTCCAGGATGGCGAGGATGGTTCGACCCACCGCCACCGCCGTCCCGTTGAGGGTGTGAATCACTCGCGTGCCATCGTCGGTTCGGGTTCGGACCTTGAGCCGGCGGGCCTGGTAGTCGGTCGTGTTCGAGCAGGAGGTGATCTCGCGGTACGCCTGCTGACCCGGATACCAGGCCTCGATGTCGTACTTCTTGGCGGCGGATGCACCGAGATCACCGGCCGCCACATTCACCACCCGGTACGGGACGTCCAAGCCCTGGACGATGTCCTCTTCGATTCCGAGCAGCCGGTCGTGCTCCTCCCGTGACCGATCCGGGTCACAGAACACGAACATCTCGACCTTGTCGAACTGGTGAACCCGGAAGATACCGGCCGTGTCCTTGCCGTAGGTGCCCGCCTCCCGGCGGAAACAGGTCGAGAATCCGGCGTACCGCAACGGCAGCTCGGGCAGGATCTCGTCCATGTGGTAGGCGGCCAGGGGGACTTCCGACGTTCCGACGAGGAACAGATCGTCCTCCGGTACCGAGTACACCTGCTCACGGTCGCCTGGGAAGAAGCCGGTCCCCACCAGCGCTTCCTCCCGGACGAGCACCGGCGGGACCATCGGGGTGAACCCGTGAGCGACCAGCTTGTCCATGGCGTACCGGACGAGGCCGAACTCCAGGAGAACCGCCTTGCCCTTCAGATAGCCAAACCGCGATCCGGAGACCTTGGCCCCGCGCTCGGTGTCGATGATGTCCAGGTGCGAGCCCAGTTCGGCATGGTCTCTGGCCACCTCGGACGCCGGATCCCCGAGCCGCTTGATCTCCTCGTTGTCCTGGTCGGTGAATCCGGCGGCGGCCGTGTCGTCGACCAGATTCGGAACGGTGATCCACAGCGCGTCGAACTCGGCCTGCTTCTCCTCCGCCTCGGCGGTCAGCGCCTTGTACCGCTCCGACAGCTCCGACGCCTCGGCGATCGCCCGCTGCTTGGCTTCCCCGTCGAGGCCGGCGATCCGCCGGCCGGACTCCTTCTGGGCGGCGCGAGTCTCCTCGGCGGCGTGGCGGATGCGGCGGGTCGCCGCCTCCAACTCGACGAGTCGGTCGACGTCGAGCTCGACCCCGCGCTTTGCCAGGGAGCGGCGGAGGAGATCAGGGTCATTGCGAAGAACGGCGATGTCGATCATGGGCTTGCCGATGGTACCGCCCGGCGTGACGAGTCCCGGCGGGATTGGCGTCGACCGGCATCGGGTACGACGGTCAGCCGGCGGTGGTGTCGCTCGAGGTCTGCTCGTTCACCCGAAACGTGAAGGCCTGCAGATTGTCCTCACTCTGCTCCTCGTTCTCGGCGAGGGGAAGCGTCAGTCGCAGCTGGTAGGTACCGCCCGGAATCACCGCCAGTTCCTCGAACGAGACCGTTGTCTTCGAACCCGGACTCAGCGCGTCGACCGTGGCCGAGAGTCGCAGCGGATTCTCGAGAGGGCCCACCAGCTCCAGCGAGAGGTCGACCGGATCGGAGGCGCCGTTGCCGTCGTTGACGACGACCACGTTCACCGAGAGGGTCTCGGTATAGACGGCCACCAGCTGTTCATCGGTGTTGAGCACCAGTTCCGGATCAGTCACCACCTGATCGATCGAGACGTTCGGTCGAAGTCGGAATGGACTGTCGGCCGAACGTGCCAGCTCGACCAACTGGGTGGCGGCGCCACCGATCGGGTAGCCGTCGCTCAGCAGACTGACGTCGGGAAACCCCGCCACCGGAGGCTCGGCGCCCGCCCGGCCGTACCCGTCGACGAATCGGACATACAAGCGGTCCCCAGCCAGCAGATCGATCAGGCTGTTGGTGAGGGTCACTTCGACTCCAACCGCATCGGGCTCGTCGGCCGCCCTGAGCAGCTGCGTCCGAAACGCGCCGACTCCGGTCTCCCAGGCACCGGCTGCCTCTTCGAGAATGGCCAGCGAACCGGCCATCTCGGGATCGGACGGGGCATCGGCGATCATGGCCCGTACCTCCGACACTCCTTCCAGAACATCATCGGACAACTCGATGAGTCGCACCCGGCCGGTCTCGCCGATGTCGACCACCGAGTCCTCGTACGGTCCGGCCCGGCGCGCCAGTTCGACCAGCGACTCGCGCAGGTCCTCGGCATAGATGGGGGAGGCGGGCTCGTCGCCGCTGCTCATCCAGGCCACGATCAAGGCCAGCACGACTGCGAAGAGAGGAACCACCCACCGCCTCCGTCGTCGACGGCGGGGTTTGAGGGGGTCACCGATCAAGTGGGCGAGGGGGGACTTGAACCCCCACGATCTTGCGATCACAGGAACCTGAATCCTGCGCGTCTGCCAATTCCGCCACTCGCCCGTGGCAACGGGTGAATGATAGTGCCGTCGTCGCCCCACGTCCGAGACCGGACCCACCCACCCCCGCCGTTCCCCGTTGTCTGCCCCGGAGAAGTAGCGTTCCGCCGATGGAGGTGTTCCGGCGGTTGGAGCGGCGACTCGAAGCGTTGCTCGACGGTGCGGTGGCCGGCGTCTTCCGGGGACCGCTCCATCCCACCGAGCTGGCCGGACGGCTCGCCCGCGAGGCCGATCTCGCGTCCGAATCGACCGAGTGGGGAACGCGCGTTCCCAACCACTACCGGGTCACCGTCTCTCCGCACGACCTCGAGGGGACTACGCCGCCGGGACGGCTGATGCGGTGGCTCGCGGACGGCCTGGAGGAGCTTGCCCTGGAACGCGGATGGAGGATGGACGGACCGGCGATCGTCGAACTCACGGCCGACGACGACACCCCCCGTGGCGCACCGCACTGCATTCCATCGCACCGCCCAGGACCGCGGCGGGCGTGGGCCGTCCTCCACGGCGACTCCGACGTGGCGGTGACGGTGAACCACGCGGTGGTCGGCCGCAGCGACGACGTCGACGTCGAGATCGGCGACGACACCGTTTCCCGCTCGCACGCCCGCCTGTGGACCGAGGGTGGGCACATCATGGTGCGAGACCTGGCCAGCTCGAACGGCACCTGGGTCGATGGAGTAGCGGTTGGCGACGGCCCCGTCGAGGTCCCGGACACTTCACGCTTGACGTTCGGTGGCGCGTCGTTCATCGTTCGCAGGAGGTGACCTCGTGCCCGACCTGCTCCTCACACTCCTCAAGCTGATCTTCCTCGCCCTCGTCTACCTGTTCGTCTGGCAGGTGGCCCGCTCGATCGGATCGCATCTGGGCCTCGGTCCGGCCGGACGCAACCGCAAGCCGGGGAGCAAGATCGTGGTGGTCCGGTCCGAGACCCAGGCCGGTCTCGACTTCACCGTCACGGACTCGGTGGTGCTGGGTCGCGGGGATGAGGCAGACGTCTTGCTCGATGACCCCTACGCTTCTGAATTCCATCTCCGGCTCAATGCCAAGGATGGGAGATTGGTGCTCTCGGACCTCGGTTCGACCAACGGCACCTATGTGAACGGAAGGCGGGTCACCACCCCCATCGATCTGAGCCGTGGCGACGCGGTCCAGGTCGGTAAGACGGTGATGGAGGTGCGGTGAGATATCAGTGGGCCACCGGCTCTCACCAGGGCCGCGTGCGGACCAACAACGAGGATTCGGCGCATCCGGCGGCGGCCGGGGACGTCGAGGGTCCGACGCTGGTCATGGTCGCCGACGGTATGGGTGGCCACGTCGCCGGCGAGGTGGCGAGCCGCATCGCCATCGAATCCGCCGTCGAGACCGACGGCGACGTCCGGGAACGGGTGCTCGCTGCGAACCGCGCCATCCTCGAAGAAGTGGAGCGCCAGCCGGAGTTGGCGGGCATGGGGACCACCCTGACCCTCGTCCGGTTGGGCGAGAATCTGATCGCAACGATCGGACACGTCGGCGACAGCCGGGCTTACCTGTTGAGGAATGGGGAGCTCGTCCAGGTGACGCCCGATCACAACGTCGTCTACGAGCATCTGCAGGCCGGTCGCATCACCAAGGAAGAGGCGGTGAACCACCGCCAGCGGTCGATGCTCACCAGAGCGGTTGGGCTGGTGCCCGATCTCGAGGTCGACGTCATCGAGCTCCCCCTCAAGACCGGGGACCGCATGCTGCTCTGCACGGACGGCATCAACGACATGGTGGGGGATGCCGAGATCGAGGAGACACTGGCGAACGGAACGCCCGAGGAGGCAGTGTGGGATCTGATCGAACGCGCCAACCGGGCCGGCGGACACGACAACGCCACCGCGCTGGTCGTGGACGTGCTGCCATGAGGGTCTCGCGGCAGTGAGCCGCACCGCCGAGGCGGCCCTCATCCTCGGGGCCGCCTTGCTCACCGCGCTGGGAGTCACTGCCGTCAACCTGGCCAACGCCGGTGCCGTGGATGCCCAGGTCGGGCTGACATTCTTGGTGTCGGCCATCGCCTACGGAGCAGTCCACGTCGCCATTCGAACGTTCGCACCCAACGCCTCGGCCAACCTGCTCCCGCCGGTGGCACTGGTCACCGCATTCGGGATGATCGAGATCTACCGGCTCAGTCCGGAGCGGGCAGGCCTTCAACGCTGGTGGTTGGTGCTCGGGGCGGCGGTGGCGGTGGCCTTGCTGTGGTGGTTGGCACGGGTCGGTGTCGAAGCCCTGCGTCGCTACCGGAACACCATGCTGCTGGCCGCGCTGGGAATGCTGCTGCTCCCGCTGCTTCCCGTCGACGGACCCTTGCCCATCCGCGGTTCGATCGCCAACGGATCCCGGCTGTGGATCCAGGTCGATGTGGGGTTCACGGTCTTGAACTTCCAACCAGGCGAACTGGCCAAGATCCTCTTCGTGGGTTTTCTGGCCGCCTACCTGGCCGATCGGGGCCAGGCGCTGGCCGGCGCACACCGGCGACTCGGTCCGATCAGCATTCCTGAACCGCGCCAGCTCCTTCCCTTGGCGATCGTGTGGGCGATGAGCCTCGGAGTGCTCGTCTTCCAGCGCGATCTGGGTGCCTCGCTGCTGCTCTTCGTCGTCTTCATCGCCGTGTTGTACGCGGCGACCGGCGCGGCCGGATACGTGATCACCGGACTGACGCTCGCCGGCGTCGGAGCCGTGGCCTCCTGGCGACTGTTCGCTCACGTCGGGCGGAGAGTCACCGCCTGGCTGCAACCGTTCTCCGATTTCGATGACGCCGGATACCAGATCGCCCAGGGCTACTTCGCGCTGGGTACCGGCAGCCTGTCGGGATCGGGGCCGGGTATCGGCCGGCCGGATCTCATCCCCTTTGCGTCCACCGACTTCATCTTCGCCGCCGTCGGAGAAGAGTTCGGCTTCGCCGGCGGAGTGGCGGTGCTCTGTGCGTATGCGCTCTTCGTCGCCGCCGGGTTCGGAATCGCCCTCCGAGCACGTGATCGCTTCCGCAAGCTCCTCGCCATCGGGCTCACCTTTGCCTTCGGGCTCCAGGTGTTCCTGATCGTCGGTGGGGTTCTGCGGCTGGTGCCGCTCACCGGAATCACGCTGCCGTTCATGTCCTACGGCGGCTCGTCGTTGCTCGGGAACTTTCTGCTGGTGGCGCTCCTGGCACGGATCTCCCACGAAGAGGCGACGTGAACGGTCCGGCACGTCGCTTGGCGATGACCCTCCTGGCGGGTTTCCTGGCCCTGTTCGCTGCGTTGACCTTCGTGCAGGTCATCGCCTCCGATCGATACCGCGACGACCCTCGCAACGTGCGTGTGGCGCTCAGCGAGAGCGGTCGCGAACGCGGCGTCATCGTCACCTCCGACGGCGAAATCCTCGCCGAATCCGTGCCCGACCCGGCCGACCCTCAGGCGTTCCAGCGCGTCTACCCGCAGGGGCCGGCCTTTGCTCCGGTCGTCGGATACACGTCACAGGTGGTCGGATCGGAGGGCTTGGAGGCGGGGTTCGGCGACGAGTTGAGGAGCCGACGGGATCTCACGCTGTCGGACCTGCTCGCCGGCATCTTCGGGAGAGATCTCCGCCCCCGCAGCATCCAGGTCGCTCTCAACGCCGAGCTGCAAAAGACTGCCTATGACGCCCTCGGCGACCAACGCGGTGCGGTGGTCGTGCTGGATCCCCGAACCGGCGACGTGCTCGCCTACGTCTCCAAACCGTCGTACGACCCGATGACCCTCCTCGGGAACGGCGCGGTTGGTGCCCGCCAGCAGCTCCTCGACGACCCGGCCGGTCCACTGCGGGACCGGGCCGGAGCCGAACTCGCCCGGCCCGGCTCGTCCTTCAAGGCCGTGGTGGCGGCGGCGGCGTTCGACAACGGTCTGTACACCTCCGACACCCTCTTCGACGACCCCACCGCGTTCGAACTCCCCGGTTCCACCGCCACGATCTCCAACGCCGGTGGAGGACCGTGCGGGAACGGCAACGAGGTTCCCCTCCGAACGGCCTTCGTCCGGTCGTGCAACACCGTGTTCGCCGACTTGGCGATCCAGCTCGGCGCGGAGGCCATCGGCGACACGGCCGAAGCCATGGGCTTCAACGAGCCGGTTCCGATGCCGTGGCGCACGGTCGCATCGCTCTTTCCGGAGCCGGAACTGGACGGGGATCCGGCGGCGTTGGGACAGAGTGGAATCGGTGAGCGCAACGTGCGTGCCACACCGCTGCAGATGGCGCAGGTGGCGGCGGCCGTGGCGAACGACGGCCAGCTGATGCAGCCGCGGGTCGTGACCAAGGTGTTCGACGCCGACGGGAACCCCACCGAGAGCTTCGAGCCTCGAGCGGTCGGCCAGGCCATGGCCGAGGCCTCGGCCGGAACCCTGACCGAGCTGATGGAACGGGTGGTCACCGAAGGCACCGGCCGGCGGGCGGCGGTCCAGGGCGTCCGGGTGGCCGGGAAGACGGGCACCGCCGAAGGGGTCGTCGCCGCGCCCGACGTGTGGTTCATCGGCTTCGCACCGGTGGAGGCGCCCACCCTCGCCATCGCCGTGTTCGTCGAGAACGGTGGCGATGCCGGCGACGAGGCGACCGGTGGATCGGTGGCCGCTCCGATCGCTTCGACCGTCATCGACCGATGGGTGCGTATCAACCCGTAGAATTCGAGGCTTGACCATGGAGACCCCTACTCCCCTCACCGATCGATACGAGCTGTCCGAGCACATCGCCCGTGGCGGCATGGCCGACGTGTACCGCGGGCGCGATGGCCTGCTCGGACGGAATGTCGCCGTCAAGATCCTGCACTCACAGCTCTCCGCCGACGACGCGTTCGTCAAGCGGTTCCGTCGCGAGGCGCAGGCGGCCGCCAATCTGACACACCCCAACATCGTCGGGATCTACGACTGGGGCCAGTTCGACTCGACCTACTTCATCGTCATGGAACTGGTCGAGGGCAGGTCACTTCGCGACGTGCTGAAGAAGGCCGGTTCCCTCCTGCCCCGACGAGCGGTGGAGATCGCCGCCGAGGTCGCCGCCGCGCTGTCGGTCGCACACCGCGCCGGACTCGTCCACCGCGACGTCAAGCCGGGCAACATCCTGCTGGCGAGCGACGGCACCGTGAAGGTGACCGACTTCGGGATCGCCCGGGCGTGGGACGACTCTCAGGAACTCACCCGGACTGGGGCCGTGATGGGAACCGCCACCTATTTCAGTCCGGAACAGGCGCAGGGAGCCCCGGCCGATGAGCGTTCCGACGTGTACTCCCTCGGCGTCGTTCTCTACGAGATGCTGACCGGCCAGCCGCCATTCCGCGGAGACAGCCCGGTCTCGGTGGCCTACCAACATGTCTCTTCCGACGTGGCCCAGCCCTCGGCGGTCAATCCGGACGTACCGGCCAACCTCGATCACATCGTGCTGAAGGCGTTGCACAAGGACCCGTCTCACCGGTATCAGACCGCCGAGGAGCTTCGGGGAGACCTGTGGAGAGCGCTCCAGAACGAACCGCCGCTGGCGGTGGCGGCGCCGCCACCCGTCACCCCGTCCGTGCCTTCGGCGCCGCCACCGGCAAGCCGGGTCGACGAGACCAACGCCACCCGGATGATGACCGGGACACCACCGCCGCCGACGGTCCCTCCCTCCGAGGGCTATCGACAGCTGGAAGAGCCACCGTCCAACAACCTGGCGTTCGTGCTGGGCGCCTTTGCACTGCTGGCGACGCTCGCCGTACTCGTCTACCTCGTGTTCCGCATGCTGGGAGGCGGCGGAACGGACCTCATCGCGGTTCCGGAACTGGAGGGCATGAATCAGACCACCGCGCTGCAGACGCTCAGCGATGCCGGGCTCTTCGGCATACCGGAAGCCGAGAACAGCGACGAGATCGAACGCGGACTGGTGATCCGCACCGATCCCCCGGCCGGCACCGAGGTGGAGAGCGGCTCGCGTATCACCGTCTTCGTGTCGGGTGGCGTGGCCGAAGCCCTGGTTCCCGATGTGGTCGACGAGACCCAGGAGAACGCCGAGCGCATCCTGACCGAGGCGGGTTTCGAACTCGGTGAAGTCGACACCCGACCCGACGAGGAACGGGAGCCGGGGATCGTGATCGCCCAAAGCCCCGGCGCCGGGGTCTCCGCCCCGGAGGGAAGTGCCGTCGACCTGGTCGTGACGGTCGCACCCGATCCGATCCAGATTCCCAATGTCACGAATCTGCCCCAGCGCGACGCCGTCGACGCCCTGTCGCAGGCCGGCCTGGCGTGGGATCTCTCGCTGGAGTACAGCGACGAAGTCGAGGGTGGGCGGGTCATTCGGACCGAGCCCGCCGTCGGCGAAACCGTCCCGCCCGGTGAGGTAGTGACCGTGTTCGTCTCGAACGGCCCGGCGCCGGTGGCCGTGCCCGACCTGATCGGCCGGACCGAAGACGAGGCCCGGAAGCTGGTCGAGGACTTGGGACTGGAGCTCGTCGTGTCCGGAACCGAGACGGTGAGCGACCTCGATGATGTCGATCGGGTCTTGCGCCAGTTCCCCAGCGAGGGTGCCCAGCTCCTCCCCGGTGCCACGGTTGAAGTCACGCTCGGCGAGGAGCCCGCCCCGACGACCACCACGACGTCGACCACCACCACCACGACCACAACCACCACCACGCTGCCGGAGCCGACGACCACCGAGCCGCCGGCCTGAGCGTCGTGGAGGGGGACGTCCATCGCCGGCGCACCCGCGCCCTGCTGCGGTGGTACCGGACCCATGGGCGTTCGCTCCCGTGGCGAGGTGATCCGGATCCATGGCACGTCCTCGTGTCCGAGGTGATGCTCCAGCAGACGCAGGTGAGCCGGGTCATCCCCGCCTGGCACGCCTTCCGGGCGGCGTTCCCGAACCCGGCGGAACTGGCGCACTCCTCGCTCGCCGACGCCGTCCAGGCCTGGGGCGACCTCGGATATCAGCGACGCGTCCGGTATCTCCGGGAGACCGCGCGGATCATCGTCGCCCGCGGGTGGCCAACCACCGCTGCAGGGCTGCAGGACCTGCCGGGCGTGGGCGAGTACACCGCCGCCGCCGTCGCCTGCTTCGCGTTCGATGAGGCCGTCCCGGCGGTCGACGTCAATCTCAGGAGGGTCCTCTCTCGCTGGGCCGGGGTCTCGTTGACGCCGGCCGCCGCCCGGCGATCGGCTCGAGAAGCGCTGGGGTCACCCGCCGGCGACTGGAACCAGGCGATGATGGATCTGGGAGCGACGCTCTGCCGGCCGATCCACCCGCGTTGCGGCGAATGCCCCGTTCGAGATTGGTGCGCCGATCCGTCGGTGTCGCTTCCGTCGGCCCGACAGCCGACGTACGCCGGCTCGGTCCGCCAGGCCCGCGCGACCATCGTCAAGCTGCTCGCCACGAAACCCGCGGGGGTCACCGAGGCCGAACTCGCCGAGCACGCCGGGCATCAGACGGGGACGGCACTCCGAGCCTTGCTCGACGAGGCCACCATCGTCCACTGCGGTGACCACTACCTTCTTGCACCTTGAGTATGGCCCTCGCCGCCGGTTGGCGATGATGGTTCGATGACCAAAGAGGGGGCCGGCGCAGGGACCTGTTCACACACCTCGGTCTGTGCGTGCTCAGCCCACACACGCTCAAGGAGGGCGAGCTTGTCGCGCACGTTCAGATCACGCGGGGTCAGATGGTTGCCGTTCGCCGTCATCTGTTCGGTCTCGCTGTTCGTCGCCCCGCCGGTGTGGGCCGCACCGGTTCCGTTCGACGACACCCCCCTGAACGGCTGGGACGTGAACGGAACCGTCTATGCGGTGGAGATCGTCGGCGACACGGTGTACGTCGGAGGCTCGTTCACCCAGGCCAGATCGCCCGGATCGTCCTCGGTCGCCGACCGGACGAGTTTGGCCGCCTTCGACCTCACCACCGGTGCGCTGGTGACGACCTTCACCGCGGACGTGACCACCATGGTGGGAAATCCCGGCGTTGTCCGATCACTCGTCTCGGACGGGAACAGCCTGTGGGTCGGGGGGTTGTTTGGCAAGGTCGCTGGGAAGAACGCCCGGAACGCTGCCAGGATCGACCTGGCGACCGGATCCGTCGACCCCGGTTTCCGGCCCGACCCCGATCGGGTGGTTCGCGCCTTGGCGCTCTCGAACGGAAACCTGTACGTCGGGGGAAGCTTCGATCTCATCGGCGGAGTGGAGCGCACGTCCCTCGCCAAGGTCGACCCCGCCACGGGTGTCGTCGACGAGGCCTTCGACGCACAACCGGTCGAGGGAACCTGGCGGGACGAGGTCCGCGACGAGGTGCAGGCCCTCGCCGCCACCCCAAACGGGGACCGGATCTTCGCCGGCGGCGGGTTCGGCCAGATCGGTGGCTCCGCCGGCCGTTCCTTCTTGACCGCGCTCGACCCGGCGACCGGACTGGCGGTGGGGACCAACCTGTCGAACGTCGGAGGCAAAGCCCTCGACCTGGCCGTCTCCGAAGACGGCACCGCCGTATATGCCGCCCTGGCCGACGGCGAGAACAATCTCAAGGGTTGGAACATCTCCTCCGGAGCATTGCTGTGGCCGCCGATCGTGACCGAAGGCGACGTGCAGGCCGTCGACGTCTTCGGTGGCAACGTCTACTTCGGATTCCACGAGAGCTTCCGCTACGAGACCGAAGAGCCCATCGACGACGGCTTCCGCATCCTCGTGGCCGATCGGCTCAGCGGGACGGTTCTGTTCGATGCCTTTGCGCCGCAGGTCAACAGCTTCTTCGGGGTGTGGGCCATCGACGCCGAACCACAGGGGCTGGTCGCCGGAGGCGAGTTCACGTCCTTCGGCGGCGTTCCGACCCGAGGGGTCGCGATGATGCCGAACTCCTCGACCGACTCCCAGCCGCCGACTCCTCCGACGGGACTCGTTGCCGGTGAGACCACGATCTCATCGGTGAACCTGACGTGGAACCCCTCCGCCGACAACGTCGGAGTCGACCGCTACCACGTCTACCGGGACGATCTGCTCGTCGGCACGCCGTCTTCCACCGGCTTCGTCGCCGGTGGCCTGCAACCCGAGACCACCTACGAGTTCGTGGTGCGGGCCGTCGACGCAGCCGGAAACCTGTCGTCGCCTTCAGCCCCGCTGGAAGTTGTCACGCCGGCCGACACCGACGACACCCCTCCCAGTCAACCGACCGGTCTGTCGGCGTCGGAGGTGACCGCCTCGTCGGTCCGGCTCACCTGGAATCCATCCACCGACGACGTCGGCGTGGCCGGTTACCGGGTCCTCCGCGAAGGGGCAGTCGTGTCGGTCGGCACCGCAACCTCATTCACCGACGTGGGACTGGCTGCCTCCACCACGTATCAGTACCGGGTCGTGGCGGTCGACGCCTCCGACAACGCTTCGGCACCATCTGCTCCGAAGTCGGTGACGACGGCCGCCGACGGATCTGCCCCCACCCGGCCGGCCCGGTTGAAGGCGGCTGGAGTCACCGCGGCATCCGTGGAGTTGACCTGGGATGAGTCGACCGACGACGTCGGAGTCGTGGGCTACCGCGTGCGACGGAACGGCGCTGTCGTCGCAACCGTGTCCGGCAGCTCCGCCACCGATCTCGTACTCACTCCGGGAACGACGTACACCTACACGGTCGAGGCGGTAGACGGTGCCGGCAACGTGTCTCCGCGAAGCGCTCCGATCAGCGTCACCACCGCCGCCGGACCGGGCACGGTCTCGATCATCGAGCCAACCGGAACCTGGAGATACAGGGACGACACCGATCCCCCACCGGCTTGGAAGACCCGCGCCTACGACGACGCCGGCTGGTCGGTGGGGTCCGCCGAGCTCGGTTTCGGCGACGGCGACGAGGAGACGGTGATCGAGGAGGGTCGCATCGCGGCGTACTTCCGATCGACCGTCGATGTCGAGCGCGCCGCCAGTGTGGCCGGTCTTCGACTCTCCCTCGTCCGCGACGACGGTGCGGTGGTGTACGTCAACGGCACCGAGGTGTTCCGCACCAACATGCCCGCCGGGACCATCACCCGGACCACGCTCGCCTCCCGGGGGGTCACCGGGGACTCCGAGGACGAAGTCATCTCGGCGGAGATTCCTGCCACCGCACTGGTCGACGGGCCGAACGTGATCGCGGTGGAGGTGCATCAGGCCGACCCCGGCAGCTCGGATCTCTCGTTCTCGTTGGCCGTCGACGTCCAGATGAAGCAGGCGGCAACCCCCCCACCGACACCACCTCCGCCGCCTTCGGGGTCGGGGACGTTTGTGGATGATGACGGGTCGATCTTCGAGGCCGACATCGAGTGGCTGGCCGCCGAGGGCGTCACCAAGGGCTGCAACCCCCCGACCAACGACCGGTACTGCCCCGACGACCCCGTCACCCGCGGACAGATGGCCGCATTCCTGGTGCGGTTCCTCGGACTGACCGACGACGGCGGCGGCAACAGCTTCGTCGACGACAACGGGTCGATCTTCGAAACCGACATCGCCCGACTGGCCGCCGCCGGGATCACCAAAGGCTGCAACCCGCCGACCAACGACCGGTACTGCCCCGACGACCCCGTCACCCGCGGACAGATGGCCGCATTCTTGGTGCGGGCGCTCGGGTTGACCGACGACGGCGGCGGCAACAGCTTCGTCGACGACAACGGGTCGGTCTTCGAGGCCGACATCGCCCGGCTGGCCGCCGCCGGGATCACCAAAGGCTGTAACCCGCCGGTCAACGACCGGTTCTGCCCCAACGACACGGTCACCCGAGCCCAGATGGCCGCCTTCCTCCACCGAGCCGACCCCTACCGCTGACACCCCCACCCCCGCCGTCGACCGCCACCGACCTGCAGAGCCACACGGACTCCGCTTATATGCCGAGCAGGACTGGGGAGGATCATGGGTCGGGGGAACACTCGTTTCGTATTTGCAGCAGCGCTCACGTTGGTGCTCGGGATGTCCCTGCCGGCGTGGGCGGATCCCGTGCCATTCCCCGAGACCCCCCGGAATGGCTGGGACGTCAACGGTGTCGTCTACGCCCTCGAGGTCGTCGGTGACACGGTGTACGTGGGAGGCGATTTCACCGAGGCACGCGCCCCGAACGGCACCGACGTCGCCCCGCGCGCCAATCTCGCGGCCTTCCGGCTGTCCGACGGTGGCCTCCTGCCCTTTCGAGCCGACACGAACGGCGACGTTCGGGCCATCGCCGCCACCCCGGAGCGGGTGTTCGTCGGTGGCGAGTTCACCCGGATCGGCGGGGTGAGTCGGGCGCATCTGGCGTCGGTCGATCCGGCGGACTCGTCGATCAACTCCTTCGCACCCGACCCGGATGGCGTGGTTCGGGCCCTGGTCCGAGACAGAAGTCGCCTCTACGTCGGTGGCCTCTTCACCTCCATCGCCGGCGTACGACGCGATCGGGTTGCGGCCATCTCACCGGTGTCCGGTTCGGCCATCGCCGGGTTCGCCCCTGTGGTCAACTCGGAGGTCCGTGCGATCGCTCCGTCACCCGACGGAACCACCGTGTATCTCGGTGGTCGCTTCACCCGCATCAATGGTGCCGACCGCCAGTATCTCGGGGCGGTCAACGCCTCCAGTGGGGCGACGGGCATCGAGTTCGACGACGTCGGTGGTCATGTGTTCGGAGTGGACGTGTCTCCGGACGGTGACATGTTGTACGGGGCGGTGGGCGGAACCCAGAATCGGGCCAAGGCGTGGACCGTCGATGACGGCCGGAGGCGGTGGAACGTGGCCACCGACGGTGACATCCAGGCCATCGACCACTTCGAAGGGAACGTGTACTTCGGCTTCCATGATGGCTACCAGGACGACACCACCGTGAAGATGCTCGTGGCCGACGCCGCCCGGGGCTCCCTGGAGTCGTTCCGACCGGCCATCAACTCTTCGTTCGGCGTCTGGGCGATCCAGGCGACACCGTCCGCGCTGACCGTCGGTGGAGAGTTCACCCGTTTCGAGGGTGTGCGGACGAGGGGCGTAGCGATCATCCCCTCATCCAATCCGGTCGATGCAACCGCACCCACGACACCGACCGGGTTGCAGTCGCCGAACGCAACCGCAACCACCATCGAGCTCTCGTGGACTCCATCGACGGACGACACCGGCGTGACCGGGTACCGGATCGTCCGGTCCGGCCTCCAGGTCGGCATTGCCTCAGGTCCGCGCTTCACCGACCGGGGACTCGCGCCCAACACCGCCTACAACTATCGGGTGGAGGCCATCGACGCCGCCGGGAACCGCTCGGCGCCGACTCCCGCGTTGACCGCTCGCACGGCGACGCGGATGGTCAACGCCGGAGCGGCGTGGCGATACCTCGACGATGTCGGCGGTGCTCCCCCCGGCGGCTGGGACGACGTCGCGTTCGACGATCGCGGCTGGAAGCAGGGACCGGCCGAGCTGGGCTACGGCGACGGTGACGAGTCCACGGTGATCGGGTCCGGCACCCTCACGACCTACTTCCGACACACGTTCATGGTCGACCCCGGCCTGCAGGTCGAAGCGGCCAAGCTGCAGATCCGGCGTGACGACGGTGCGGTGGTGTACGTCAACGGCACCGAGGTGTTCCGCACCAACATGCCCACCGGTCCGGTGGTCGGCGACACTCGTGCCCTCGACGCGGTGAGCGGCGACGAGGAACGGCGCTGGTTCTCCTCCGACGTGCCCCCGGGTGCATTCGTATCCGGCAAGAACGTGGTTGCGGTCGAAGTGCATCAGGCGGCCCCGGGAAGCTCGGACATGAGCTTCGCACTGCAACTTGACGGCCGACTTCGCCGAGTGAGCGCCGGCCCGGGGTCGGGGACGTTTGTGGATGATGACGGGTCGATCTTCGAGGCCGACATCGAGTGGCTGGCCGCCGAGGGCGTCACCAAGGGCTGCAACCCCCCGACCAACGACCGGTACTGCCCCGACGACCCCGTCACCCGCGGACAGATGGCCGCATTCCTGGTGCGGTTCCTCGGACTGACCGACGACGGCGGCGGCAACAGCTTCGTCGACGACAACGGGTCGATCTTCGAAACCGACATCGCCCGACTGGCCGCCGCCGGGATCACCAAAGGCTGCAACCCGCCGACCAACGACCGGTACTGCCCCGACGACCCCGTCACCCGCGGACAGATGGCCGCATTCCTGGTGCGGGCACTCGGGTTGACCGACGACGGCGGCGGCAACAGCTTCGTCGACGACAACGGGTCGGTCTTCGAGGCCGACATCGCCCGGCTGGCCGCCGCCGGGATCACCAAAGGCTGTAACCCGCCGGTCAACGACCGGTTCTGCCCCAACGACACGGTCACCCGAGCCCAGATGGCCGCCTTCCTCCACCGAGCCGACCCCTACCGCTGACACCCCCACCCGACCGGACGGCACCACCCAAGCGGTGGAACTGCGGTCGATCGAGAATATGACTCTTTCGGTGTGTTCGCTCGCTGCTTGGATGTTGCACCGAGGGGCTGTGGGAGCAGCGACATGTGAGGGAGTGAGAGTGACTGTGGGAGTCGAGCGCCGATCTCGTGCGCTCATGGGGGCCATCGCGATGCTGACCGCGATCGGCGTGATCATGACCGGTGCGCTCCGGGTCGATGCCGCCACCGTCCCGTTCCCACAGGAACCGATCAACGACTGGGGTGTCAATGGGCCCGTGTACGCCGTCACCACCGTCGGCGACACGATCTACGTGGGCGGGGAGTTCGATGCCGCCGAGATTCCTGCCGTCAACCCAAACGGACCACAGTCGGCGACCCGCCACAACGTGGCCGCCTTCGACAAGAACACCGGCGACCTCCTGCCCTTCGTCGCCAACACCGACGACCCGGTGTATTCGATCGCCACCAACGGCACCAGCGTTTTCATCGGCGGTGCTTTCGACTCCGTCAACGGGTCGACGCGGCACCGAATCGCCGCCGTCGATGCCACGACCGGGGCCGTCCGCAGCGGTTTCGTCGCCAACACCAACACCGGCTCAGGGGTGATCGCCTACGCGATGCACGTCCACAACGGCGTCCTGTACGCCGGCGGAAATTTCACACGGATCAACAACATTCAGCAGTGGCGGATCGCCCGACTGAACCCGACGACCGGCGCACCGGACACATCCTTCGGCCCCGTTTTCAGCGGGACCGTCCGGAAGATCCAGGTCGCACCCAACGGGAACGTCTACGCGGGTGGAGCCTTCACCCAGGTCAACGATGAAGACCGGCCCTATCTGACGGCTCTGAACCCGGCGAACGGTGCGGCCCTCGGACCGACCTTCGAGTCCCTCGAGCACATCCTCCTCGACATCGACGTCAGCGACGACGGGACCCAGGTGTTCGGGGCGACGGGTGGGATGGGCTCCGAATCGAACATCGCCCAGGCGTGGTCGACCGGCACCGGCGACCGGCAGTGGGACGTGTTCACCGACGGCGACATCCAAGCGATCGAGTACTTCGGCGGCAACGTCTACTTCGGCTTCCACGACGGATACGAAGGCGACACGATGGTCAAGATGCTGGTGGCCGACGCCTCGACCGGCGACGTCGAGAACTGGATTCCCGGCATCGACTCCGGCCTCGGAGTGTGGGCGATCGAGGCAGACCTCGAGACGCTGGTGGTCGGGGGCGAGTTCCGCTACTTCGGGGAGAAGTCCACCAATCCCAACGACCCGCTCGAGGGCCTCATCCGGGTCAACCGGTTGGCGATCCTGCCCTCCAACCTCCCGCCCGACGTTTCTCCACCGGGGCCGGTCACCAACCTGAGGGTCACCGACGTCGGGGAGAACCACCTGGACATCGCCTGGAACGCCGCCTCCGACGACGTCGGCATCTCCCGCTATGAGATCAAGCGCGACGGAGTGGTGCTGGGAGCGACGTCGACGACCTCGTTTGCCGACTCGGGCCTCAGCGCCGGCACCTCGTACCTGTATGAGGTCACGGCGATCGATCTCGCCAACAAACGCGGCCCTTCGGTTCCGCTGGTGGCCCGCACGGCGGAGAAGCTCATCGGTCTCGGCACCAGCTGGAAGTTCCTCGATGACGGGTCCAATCAGGGCTCGGCGTGGCGGGCCGTGTCGTTCAACGCCGGTTCGTGGCCAGCGGGTGCCGCCGAGCTGGGATACGGCGACGGTGACGAGACCACCACCACCGATCCGGCGATCACGACCTACTTCCGGCGTTCCTTCACGGTGCCTGTGAACACCGACGTGGAGGGCGCCACCGTCACCCTGAAGCGAGACGACGGTGCAGTCGTGTATGTGAACGGCTCGGAGGTGGCCCGGATCAACATGCCGGGCGGTGCGATCGGCCACACGACGCTGGCGAGCTCCACGGCCGAGAATGCCATCGACGTGTTCGCGGTGCCGGAGTCGGCCTTCACGACCGGCACCAACGTGGTCGCCGTCGAGGTGCATCAGTCCACCCCCACCAGTTCGGACATGTCATTCGATCTGGAGCTCGTCGCCGCCCTCATGCCGCAGCCGCCGGCCACCCCGACCGGGCTCACGGCCTCGGAGATCACCAGCTCCAGCGCGCGGCTCAGTTGGAGTGCCGTGACCGGGGCCGACAGCTACGAACTCCTGCGAAACGGTGCGGTGGTGGGCTCGACACAGGGAATCACCCTCGTCGATACGGGACTGGCGTCCGCGAGCACGTTCTCGTACACCGTTCGAGCGGTGGCGGATTCGCTCCGGTCCCCGCCTTCGGCTCCAGTGAACGTCAAGACGCTCGCCGAGGGCTCCGGTCCCCCGCCGGGGTCGGGGACGTTTGTGGATGATGACGGGTCGATCTTCGAGGCCGACATCGAGTGGCTGGCCGCCGAGGGCGTCACCAAAGGCTGCAACCCCCCGACCAACGACCGGTACTGCCCCGACGACCCCGTCACCCGCGGACAGATGGCCGCATTCCTGGTGCGGTTCCTCGGACTGACCGACGACGGCGGCGGCAACAGCTTCGTCGACGACAACGGGTCGATCTTCGAAACCGACATCGCCCGACTGGCCGCCGCCGGGATCACCAAAGGCTGCAACCCGCCGACCAACGACCGGTACTGCCCCGACGACCCCGTCACCCGCGGACAGATGGCCGCATTCCTGGTGCGGGCACTCGGGTTGACCGACGACGGCGGCGGCAACAGCTTCGTCGACGACAACGGGTCGGTCTTCGAGGCCGACATCGCCCGGCTGGCCGCCGCCGGGATCACCAAAGGCTGTAACCCGCCGGTCAACGACCGGTTCTGCCCCAACGACACGGTCACCCGAGCCCAGATGGCCGCCTTCCTCCACCGAGCCGACCCCTACCGCTGACACCCCCACCCGACCGTCGACCACGGCGGAGTGGGTCGTTCGACCAGTTTGATTGGCCTCACCACCCGAAGCTGGTTCACTGGTCGCAGGCAAGCCCTCGCGAGGTGCCTTCCCGATGACGTCCTCAATCCGCACGGCTCTGCTGATCGTCGCCCTGGCGGCGACGGTGGGCCTCCCCGCCACCGGTGCGGGTGCCGCCGAGTACGCCGACCAACCGCTCAACGGGTGGGACCTGAACGGCATCGTGCGAGCAGTGGCCATCGTCGGCGATGTGGTCTACGTCGGTGGTGATTTCGCCATCTCGACCAGTCCCGACGGCTCACAGACTGCCACGAGAGAAAACCTGGCCGCCTTTCGCCGATCGGACGGGGCCCTGCTGCCGTTCCGAGCCGACACCAACGGCTCGGTGACAACGATCGAAGCGACCGACAGCATGGTGTGGGTCGCCGGTTCGTTCACCACGATCGACGGCGTCGACCGGCCGCGGATCGCCGCGCTGACGGCCGGCGACGGGACGGTGGTCCAGGCCTTCGACGTGGGGGTCGTCAACGGCGCCATCCAGGACCTCTTGGTGATCGACGAGGACCTGTACATCGCCGGAGCCTTCACCTCGATCAACTCCACGCCTCGTACCCGCCTCGCCGCGGTCGACAAGGCCACCGGGACGCTCCACGTCCAGCCCGACGTGGCCGTCAACGGAACGATCGAGGCGATCGCTGCCGACGTGGATCGCGACGTTCTGTACGCCGCCGGATCGTTCACCCAATTCGACGGTAAGCCGAGAGGCTTCACCGCCGGCATGAAGCTCTCGACCCATGCGGTGACCGGCGTCGTCTTCGCGGACGGGGGGGCGCGGGGCCTCGACATCGATGTCTCCGCCGATGGCTCCAAGGTCTACGCCGGGCTCGGCGGGGGAGCCAACCAGGTGCGCGCGTGGGACGCTGCCAACGGAGACGAGCTGTGGCACGTGCGGACCGATGGAGACGTTCGCGCCGTCGCCTGGCACGACGGCATCGTCTACGGCGGCTTCCACGACGGGTTCCAGGGCAATCGGGATGTGAAGCTGATCAGCATCGACGACACGGACGGAGACGTGCTGGGCTACCAGCCGGAGGTCGTCCAGCCGCACCAGGTCCGGGCGATCGACGTCAACGACTTTGCATTGGTGGCCGGCGGCGACTTCGACGCCTACGACGCCGTCCCGACCCGCCGAATCGCCATCGTTCCGGCACTCAACCCACCCGTGTCCACCCCGCCGACCACCCCAACCGGTCTGCGGGTCGATGCCCGCACCGACTCGAGTGTGACCTTGGCGTGGGAGCCGTCCCAAGACCCCGAGCACGGCATCGCCTACTACCGGGTCCTCCGGGACGGCGTCGAAGTGGGGTCGGCGGTGGGTACCAGCATCATCGACTTCGGCCTCAGCCCGTCGACGACGTACACCTACCGGCTCCAGGCGGTGGACAACAGCGGGGCCGAGTCGGGCATCAGCGCACCGTTGCAGGCAACGACCGCGCCTCCCCCCGGGACCCGCTTCGTCGACGACGACGGCTCCATCTTCGAAGCCGACATCGAGTGGCTGGCCGCCGAGGGCATCACCAAAGGCTGCAACCCACCGGTCAATGATCGGTTCTGCCCCGACGACCCCGTCACCCGTGGACAGATGGCCGCATTCCTCGGACGGATGTTCCTCCCCGGGGCGGCATCGCAGCCGAGTCCATTCCTCGACGACGACACGAGTGTGTTCGAGGCCGACATCGCGATCCTGGCCGCGGCGGGGATCACCAAGGGCTGTAACCCACCGGTCAACGACCGCTACTGCCCCGACGACCCCGTCACCCGTGGACAGATGGCGGCATTCCTCAACCGTGTCCTGGAGCTCCCCGACGCCTCCTCCCCGTTCGTCGATGATGACGACAACGTCTTCGAGGCCGACATCGCGGCGATCGCCGCCGCCGGAGTCACCAAGGGCTGCAACCCGCCCTCCAACGACGAGTTCTGTCCGGCCCGGGCCGTTACCCGGGGAGAGATGGCGGCCTTCCTCCACCGATCCGACGACTACCGCTGAACGAGATCCGGCCTGGGCGAGTCCTGCGCCGTCTTCAGGAAGTTCGCCAGCAACGCCTTCCCCTCGGTGGTCATGATGCTCTCTGGATGGAACTGGACGCCGGTTATGGGCAGCATCCGGTGTCGCAGACCCTGCACCACGTCATCCTCTTCGCTCCATGCGCACGCCTCCAGCGCCTCCGGCAGGTCGACGGTCGCCAACGAGTGGTAACGGGTGGCGGTGAACGGGTTCTCGAGGTCTGCGAAGAGTCCGGTGTCGTCGTGGCGGATGGTGGAGGTCTTGCCGTGTTTCGGCTCGGGGGCGAGATCGACCTTGCCACCGAACGCCACCGCGATTGCCTGGTGACCGAGGCACACGCCGAGGGTGGGCATCCGCATCCCGAGTGTCTCTACGTACGCCACCGAGTAGCCGGCATCTTCGGGTCGCCCCGGTCCGGGGGAGATCAGCAGGCAGTCGACGTCGAGCGGGGCGGCCTCCTCGGGAGGCAGGACGTCATTCCGCACGACCACCGGCTCGGCACCCAACTCACCCAGGTACTGAACCAGGTTGTAGGTGAACGAGTCGTAGTTGTCGATGACGAGAACTCGGGCCATCGTTTCGCAGGATACCGACGTTGTTCAACGACTAGCCTCCAGGGTCGGACAGCACGCGACACGATCGGCCGAGCGACTCACAGACCATGCCTGAATCCAAGCGAAGAAAACCCCGCCCCAAATCGAGGCCCCGGCCCACGGCATCGTCGCTCGCAAAGTCCCAACCGCCCTCACCGACCTGGTACGTCGTGCTGATGACGGTGCTCATGGCCGTTGGGGTGATCCTGGTGGTTGCCCGGTTCATCCTCAACTGGGACAACTGGGTCACGCTGCTCGGACTCGGGCTGATCTCCGCCGGCTTCATGATGACCACCAACTACCGCTGAGTTCTCCACCGCGATTTCCACACGTGTGGAGAATCACATGGATGTGATTCAACCTCAGACCGGTCGCCAGATGGGGTCCATGTCTTCCCGGCAATGCCGTGGCGCGGCGTCTTCGACGACGTTGCGGACCGTCATCACGACCTCGGCTCCGCACACCGAACACTTGTAGGGCTGGTTCACCATCTCGATGTCGGCCGGGTCGACCTCGGGAGGCGGCGTCGACAGCATGCGGATCACCGAGATGCTGACCTTCCAGATCAGAATCCCGATGGCGATGGCGATCAGGTAGTTGAACAAGCCCAACCGCGAGTCAGATCCGCTCGATGATCGTGCCGTTGGCCATCCCGCCTCCCTCGCACATCGTCTGGAGTCCATAGCGTCCTCCGGAGCGAACCAGCTCGTGGACGAGGGTGGTCATGAGGCGGGCACCGGAAGCTCCCAACGGATGACCGAGAGCGATGGCACCACCATTGACGTTGGTCCGATCCCACAGCGCCATCGGGTCGGTTCCACCATGTTCCAATCGCCAGGCGGCGGTCACCGAAGCAAACGCCTCGTTGACCTCGAACAGATCGATGTCGTCGATGTCGAGCCCGGCTCGGTCGAGCACCTTGGATGTGGCCGGGATCGGCCCCGTCAACATCATCACCGGGTCGACGCCCGCCAACGAGAACGAAACGAACCGGGCCATCGGCTCCAGCTCCAGTTCCTCGGCGGTGTCCTCGCCCATGATCAGGATGGCGGCCGCCCCATCGGAGATCTGCGACGAGTTGCCGGCCGTGACCACACCGTCGGCCTTGAACGCCGGTTGCAGCGCCGCCAGCTTGTCGAGCGAGGTGTCGAAACGGATTCCCTCGTCGACGGTGACCGCCTCACCTCCGGCTTGGACCGGGGTGATCTGGGCTTCGAACCGACCTTCCTCGGTGGCTTGCGCCGCCCGTCGGTGTGATTCCAGCGACAGCTCGTCGAGCACTTCGCGGGAGATGCCCCACTTCTCGGCAATCATCTCCGCCGAGATCCCCTGCGGGACCAAACCGTGGGCGTACCGGTCCATCACCTTGGGCCCGAACGGCATTCCAGGTCCCTGCTGAGAGGTGATGCCCATCGGGACCCGTGTCATCGACTCGACCCCGGCTGCGATGACGACGTCGTAGGCCCCGGCCATCACTCCTTGCGCGGCAAAGTGGGCCGACTGTTGCGACGATCCGCACTGGCGGTCGATGGTGGTGCCGACGACATCCTCTGGAAACCCGGCAGCCAGCGCCGCATTACGGCCGACGTTGACTCCCTGTTCGCCGGTCTGCATCACGCATCCCATGATCACATCGTCGACTCGTGCAGGGTCGAGCCCGTTCCGACGAACGATGGCCTCGAGTGGGGTGGAGGCGAGATCGACCGGATGGATGTCTCGGAACTTGCCATTGCGACGCGTGGATGCGGTGCGCACGGCGTCGACGATGACGGCGGGACGCATGTTGGGGCCTCTCGGAAGACAGGCTCTCAGCGTACCCGACCGATGGAGCTGCCTCACCTCGGCAGGGGCGTATTCGGTACCCATCTTCGGAGTCCTATGGTCGGCACATGACCACCGTGAACAGCGCCAACGAAGGCTCATTCGAGCGCGACACCACCTACATCACCACGCGCATCACCCGGGACGGTCGCGACGGGTGGCCGGTGGAAGGGGGCCGCTACCGGCTGGCCGCGGCGCGAGCCTGTCCGTGGGCCAATCGCACGATGATCGTCCGGCGGCTGCTCGGGCTGGAGGACGCAATCTCCCTCGCGCTGGCCGGACCCACCCATGACGAGCGGAGCTGGAAGTTCGATCTCGATCCCGGCGAGGTCGACCCGATCCTCGGTATCCACGAGCTTCGCGAGGCCTACTTCGCACGCGACCCCGACTACCAGCGGGGAATCACCGTGCCGGCCGTCGTCGACATCCCGACCGGTGCGGTGGTGACGAACGACTTCCGCCAGATCACCGTCGACTTCTCACTCGAGTGGGTCGACCACCACCGCCAGGGAGCGCCCGACCTCTACCCGGAGGCGTTGCGGGACGAGATCGAGGAGATCGCCGGGTTGGTGTATCACGACGTGAACAACGGGGTGTATCGGGCCGGCTTCGCCCGGCGACAGTCGTCGTATGAACAAGCCTATCGACGGCTCTTCGATCGCCTGGATTGGCTCTCCGACCGCCTCTCGACCCGGCGGTATCTGGTCGGCGACACGATCACCGAGGCGGACGTGCGACTCTGGCCGACGCTCGCCCGCTTCGACGCCGTGTACCACGGCCACTTCAAGTGCAACCGTTCGAAGCTGTCGGAGATGTCGGTGCTGTGGGCGTACGCCCGGGACCTGTTCCAGACGCCCGGATTCGGCGACACGATCCACTTCCCCCAGATCAAGCGCCACTACTACGAGGTTCATCTCGGGGTGAACCCGACCGGCATCGTCCCGGTCGGCCCCGACGTCGGCAACTGGGCCGAGCCTCATCATCGGGAGGAGTTGGGAGGGAGGCCCTTTGGCGACGGAACACCACCAGGTCCACCTCCCGAAGACGAGCGCGTCCCCGCCGAGGCGAACCCGGCGCTCGCTACGACCTGATCAGGTCGTCAGCCGGTCGACTCGTCCAGATGCTCTCCACAGCCGGGGTGCCCGCACGAGCAGGTGGCGGGGTCGGGGGCGGCCCCACAGGCCGGGTCACACATGTCGCCCTCCGACTCGACGTTGCACGTACATGGGGGATGAATGCACTCCACGAGGTCTCCTTCCGTTCGATCCTCGACCAGGTGGTGCCCCCGAGCGATGCGGCGTAAACATCCGGCTCACGCGGAGAGGAAGGAATCGATCAAGCGGGCCACCGATTCGGGCGCCTCCAGCGCCGGGAGGTGGGCGACATCGTCGATCACCTCCAGGCGGGCATCGGGTATCCGCTCGACGAGCGCCGCCTGCCGGTCACGGAAGTGGGGCAGGTCGAGGGAGCCGGAGATGACGAGCGTCGGAGCCGTGATCTGCTCGAGCCGGTCCCATGCGTCCGGTATCGGGACGCTGGCTCCCACCTCCGGGGCACGAAGCGCAATGCCGTTCATGTCGAGGAACAGGTCCCGGAGCGCTCCCGTCACCCTCCCCTCCGAGGCCAGTGGTCCATCCAGCCACATGTGCGCCTCCATCCGATTGGCGCCGTCGACGTCTCCCGCCTCCCACGCCTCGTCGATGCGGGTGTCGAGGGTGATGATGGCCTCGGGGACATCGTCGGGGGGAGGTGCCCCCCGGACGGCCGAGCCGATCAAGACCAATCGTCGGACCAGCTCCGGACGCCAGAGGGCAACATCGATGGCCAGCGCACCACCCTGGGAGTTGCCGACGATGGCCACCGGCGCCGTGGCCAGTTGGGCAACCACCTCCGCCAGGTCCCCGCGGGGGTCGTGGATCCCGGTGCGGTACATCGTGTCGCCGAAACCGCGGCCGTCGTAGGCGATCAGGCGCCACCGGTCGGACAGCTCGTCCATCAGGGGATACCAGGCCCGCCGGTCCGCCACGCCGGCATGCACCAGGACGGCGTCGCCGCCGGTTCCGTCGACCGAAGCCACCAGTTCGGCGCCGTCGGCTTCCACCAGATGGTCGGAGCGGGCCGTGGGCTTCTTCCCCATCCCGAGAGCCTACGACCGCATCACTGGTGTGCGTCGCGGTAGGCAGCCCATATCTCGGGTCGCAGCCGCCCGCGGTCGGCAACCGGAAAGCCGTTGGCGATCGCCCAGGCCCGAACGGCGGCGGTGGTCGGCTCTCCTGGCGGGACCTCGCGGCGAGAGCGGCGCAGCGATGCCACCAACTGCTCCGACCCATCGGTGCGCCGGTGCTGGACGACGGCGGCTCCGAGGAAGCGGTACGTCCACTCCTCGGCCAGTCCTCGCGTCTCACAGAAGACGACCAGCACCTCGGCATACCGGACGGCCGCCTCTCCCAGACCGTCGGCGATCAGTGCCGGCCGGACCCGGTCGAGCGTGAAGATCGATGCGGCCTCCATCTGCTACCGCTCGGCGGACGTCAGACGATCGTTCCGGTGTCTCGGTGAAGCTCGAGCAGACCGACTTCGCACCGCCGACGGATCGCACTCCGGTTGGCGTGGTTGGACCTCCCATGGCGGGTGTACACCGCCGACACGATGAGATCCGGTTCCCGGCTCATCCCATGAGCCCAGAGTCTGGGAAGCAAACTCCCAGGAACCGGATCTCATCCGGTTCCCGTCCCGTGGAGCTGAGGGGATTTGAACCCCTGACCCCCTGCTTGCAAAGCAGGTGCTCTGCCAACTGAGCTACAGCCCCGTGCCGACAGAGAATTCTACGAAGATCGGACGCGCACGACCAGCCGAAACAAGGTGGCGACGTCCCCGAGCACGGATGACAGCGTCCATATGACGGGGCCCCGGACGTGAGTCCACTTCCTATGGGAGTGGTTGGTGGTGTTCGCGGGTCCACTCCCGGTTGGTCAGCGGAACGTCCGCCCTGGGAGAACGTTCCGCTGACGATTGGTGCCGCCCGTGACGGCGGGGCCGGGGCGCTCAGCCGGCGACGTTTGAAATCGTTGTCACCTCGATGGCGGTGATCTTGGCGTCCCAGACCCTGAGATTGGCGTTGAGTTCGAGCTCATCGCACTCGAGCACCGCCGACCCGGGAGCGTCGAACTCGTGCAGGACGGTCATCGCCACGGTGGCGGTATCCAAGACGGACGTGTTGATGTCGAGACCGGCACGGGCTTGATCGAAGTCGGCACCGGCGCTCAAGGTGCATTCGGCCAGGGCATCGGTCCCCGAACCATGGTCCAGCCATGCCTTGGCGATGATCACGTAGGAACCGGCCGGGAGGTCCAACGTCATCACCGTTCGGTCGTTGAAATCGGTGGTGATCGGACCGTCGTTGAATGTCGAGTAGGCGGCAGTGTCCAACTCCGCGGCCGTGACGCCACCGAGGCTGTCGGCCGACGCGGGGGTCCCGTCCTCGGCACCGAGATACTGGGCGAAACGGCGCATGAAGGCCGCCATCTGCTCTCTGGTCACGTTGTCTGCGGGGCAGAACTCGGTGTTCGTGGGCGGGTTGCAGCCAAGTGTGACGCCGGCATCGGCCAGCCAGGCGATGTCGTCGTGGAAGACGTTCGAGTCGGGAACGTCGCTGAAGACGTTGGCGGCGACCACCGCCAGTGGGATCGAGATGGCGACCGACAGTGCCACGGCGAACGTGACAAGCCGGTAGCTGGGACGACGATCGTTGCTCATGAGAGGCTCCACTCCCTCGGGGACTCCGTCGAAGCCGAACGTATCGGCCGACCCTGTACGAAACCTGTGTGGGATGGCTGCGGCAGCATCGAGCACACGGACGAGCCGTCGTCGCAGACCCGAGCCGCCCAGTTTCAGGCCGGACCCGGCTGGTACACTGCCGGCTCGCATTCGGGCCCATAGCTCAGCTCGGTTAGAGCGCATCCCTGATAAGGATGAGGTCCCTGGTTCAAATCCAGGTGGGCCCACTCTCACACTGCAGGGGGACGACCCCCCGGCACCCCCCGACGTGGCCCACCTCAGCGGTTCGCGATGTGTCCAGCCAGGGCCACTCTCACACTGCAGGGGGACGACCCCCCGGCACCCCCCGACGTGGCCCACCTCAGCGGTTCGCGATGTATCCAGCCAGGGCCACGCCGCTGGCCTACGGCCAGCCAACCGAGTTTGCTTCGCAGATCCCCGCGACCGGCCGCTCTCCGGTTCGCGTCGTGCCCAGCAAGGACCACGCCGCCGACGTGCGGCCAGTTGACCGAGTTCCCTTCGCAAACTCTCGCGATCGGCCCCTTCCTGGTCCACGGCGTGTCCGGCAAGGGTCACGCCGCTGGCCTGTGGCCGGTTGCCGAGTTCGCTTCGGAAGCCACCGAACCGATGTGCTACCATGTCGCACATGGACACCATTGGGGTGCGGGAGCTGCGGCGATATGCCAGCCGGTGGTTGGCCCGGGTCAAAGCCGGCGAGACCTTCGTGATAACCGACCGCGGTCGCCCAGTGGCAAAGCTCTCACCGGTGGTGCAGCCGGGCGGATACGAGAGTCTTCTCGCGGAGGGTCGCATCGCACCAGGCACGGGGCGTTCTCTCGACGAGGTTCTCGCCGCCATGGACGCCGACATCCCGCCTGACCAAGGACCCGCTCTTTCGGAGATCCTGGCAGAGATGCGAGAAGGGGAGCGTTAGCTGGACATCTGGTATTTCGACACGTCTGCGCTGGCAAAGCTCGTACGCCGCGAAACAGAGACCGAACCTCTCCGGCTCTGGTTGGGATCCAGACGCTGGGTGCTATCCGATCTCCATCGAACCGAGCTCCGGCGCGCGGCCAACCGAGCAGGAGGTCGCGCCCCGGCTCGGGCCGAGCGACTCCTGTCCGAAAGCGACATCCTCCGGATCGATGCCGATGTGTTCGACCGAGCCGGACGGCTCGAACCCCTGAATCTCCGATCACTCGACGCATTGCACCTCGCCGCCGCGACGACTCTGGGCGAGGACCTCGCCGGGATTGTCGTCTACGACGATCGCCTCCGATCGGCCGCGACCGCCGCCGGCATCGAAGTGGCGTCACCGGCCGAGTGAGCGCGACTGCTCGACAACTGAACGGCCGGTGCTCCTCGAAGGGCCGACGATCCGCCCCCATTAGCGCGCCACGCGGTACCGGAGGTAGACGAACCTGGAGCTGAAGGTGCGGGTCTCGATGAGGTCGAGATCCACCCGGCGCTCCCGTTGGGGAAAGAACGGTATGCCGCCGCCGACCAGCACCGGGTAGACCATGGCCCGATACTCGTCGATCAGACCCAAGGCGGCCGCCTCGGCGGCGAGCGTCGCTCCGCCGATCGCGATCTGACCGTCGCCGGGCTCGCCTCGCAACGCCGCGATCTCCTCGGCCAAGCCGCCGGAGGCCAGGCGGGCATTTCCCTGCACCGCCGACATCGTCCTGGAGAACACCACCTTCGGGAGCGGATTCCAAAGCCCGGCCCACTCGAGTTCCGCATCGTCGAACGACTCCTCGTCGGTGGTCTCCCAATACAGCATCGTCTCGTACAGCCGTCGCCCCATCAGGTGGACGCCGACCTCACGAATCTCGTCTATCCAGAAGCGGAACACCTCATCGTCCGGCGCCGTCCAGTCGAAGTCGCCGTCCGGCCCGACGATGTAGCCGTCGAGCGAGACGTTCATCGAGTAGGTCAGGCTGCGCATCAGGGGTCCTCCTCGGTAACGGATTCGACAGTACGACTGCATGAGCTGCCGCGCATCGCGATACAAGGCAATCGTTGCCTTTCAACCCCCGCTCCGAACTCCAACCGAGTCCTCAGGGTTCTCTCGGCGTTGTCACAGGCCGGCATCCGACGCTGGGTCTGAACGAGACCCCAAGGAGACCGCATGAGACTCAAGGATGTTGCACTGCTCGCCGCCATTGCGCTGTTGGCGGCCGCGTGTACCGGGGCCGGGGCATCGGGCCCGGCGACGCTGGATGCCGATGGTGTGGCATCCATCGACGGCGCCGATGCCGACTCGAGCGATGCCGATGCCCCGGCGGAAGTGGACACCGAGGCCCAACTGCTGGCGTTCGCGCAATGCGTCCGCGACCAAGGCTTCGAGATCGACGACCCGACCGTGAACCCTGACGGCAGCGTCCAGCCGCCGCGCGCGTCCAACGACAACGGTGAGCCGGGCCCTCCGGAAGGCTTCCCCGAGGCGCGCGATGCCTGCTCCGATCACCTCGACGGGATCACCCTCGGCCGCGCCGGCGACGGTGACCAAACGGCACGAGAGGACCTCTTCTTGGAGTTTGCCCAGTGTCTGAGGGAGAACGGATACGACGTACCGGATCCCGACTTCTCGGTCGAGGGCGGTCGTGGCTTCCTCCAGGAGGTCGACCAAAACGATCCTGCCTTCGTCGCCGCCTCCGAGCAATGCCGCGAGATCGTCGGCGGCTTCGGTGGTGGACGGGGTGGTGGAGGCTGAGTCCGTGGGACTTCTCGGCAATGAGATCCGGCCTCTACCGAAAGGGATGCGAATGACACACAACACGATCAAGCCACCAGAACCCGAAACACCGACCGATGAGGTGGGCCCGCTCGATGGAGCTGCACCACCCGATTCCTCAGAGGCGGCCGACCGGCGGATCTGGCACCCGCCCGCAGGTCGCAGGGGATGGTGGGTGATCGCCGCCGGGGTCGCGACCACCGCGGTCGCCCTCTTGGTGTTCGGCAACGGTGCCGATCCAACACCGGCCGATCCAACGGAAGCGCAGGTCAACACCGCCGAAGTCGTACGAACGGAGCTCGTCGAGGAGTCGACATTCGACGGGGTTCTCGGTTCGGTGACGGGCGACCCGGTGACGGCCGACATCAGCGGTGTCATCACCCACGCCGCCGAGGAAGGATCCACCGTGTCCCAGGGTGAGGTGTTGTACCAAACCGACGGCGAAGCGGTCATGCTCCTCTACGGAACCACGCCCGCCTACAGAGATCTGACGCTCGGATCCGACATCCTCACCATCGGTGGCTCTCCGGGAGTGCTCACCGCAATCGACGCCCCGGGCGCCATCATCGAGCAGGGCGACATCCTGTTTTGGATCGATGGTGAGCCCGTGATTGCGCTCTATGGCGATGTGCCCGCCTATCGCACCATGAGTTCGTCGACAGATGGTGCCGACGTGGCTCAGCTCGAACAGGCGCTCGTCGACCTCGGACACGACCCGGACTCCAACCTGGATGTCGATGGCGAGTGGACGTCGTTGACTTCTCAGCTGGTCGAAGACCTCCAGGAGGCCGTCGGCGCCGAGCCGGATCGAGTGATCGGCCTCGGTGAGGTTGTGTTCCTGCCCGGCCCGGCCCAGGTGGTGGAGGTCCTCGTCCAGCCCGGGGAGACGATCGGCCAAGGTGTTCCCGTGCTGGCGGTCTCGACGGGTGATCCGATGTCGGGAGCCGACGTCCTCCAACTCGAGCAAGGACTTCAGGCGATCGGGTTCGACGCAGACGGGACGATGGTTGTCGACGGTCGGTTCACGACCGGGACGGCTGAAGCGCTCCGGGCATTCCAGGCGGCCAACGGCCAGGACGCCGACGGGGTCGCCCACCTCGGCGAGCTGAAGTTCCTCCCGGGACCGGTCCGAATCGCCGAACGGCTGGCCTCCCCCGGCGCCCAGGTGAATGCCGGTGCACCGGTGCTGGCCGTGTCATCGTCCGAACAGGTGGTTCGGGTGGACCTCCCGGCCGCCGACCAGGGACTGGTCGAGCCAGGGGATGCGGTGACCGTGGTCCTTCCCGACTTCACCGAGGTGGCGGGCGTCGTCGCCGGTGTTGCCTCGTCCGCCACGGTGGGCCCGGACGGTGAAGCACTGTTCGAAGTGATCGTTGAGATCTCCGACCCAACAGGAGTCGAAGGGCTGGACGAGGCTCCGGTGAGCGTCAACGTCGTATCCGACTCGGTCTCCGACGTCCTGGCGGTCCCGGTCACCGCCCTCGTGGCGTTGGCAGAGGGGGGGTATGCCGTCGAGGTCGACACCGGTTCCGGCCGACATCTGGTCGCCGTCGATCCGGGGTTCTTCGCCGGTGGTCTGGTCGAAATCACCTCGGGGTCGTTGAGCGAGGGAGACCTGGTGGTGCTCCCATGACGACGACCCATCTGGGCAGCGCCGGCATTCGTACCCGGCAGGTCCTCAGTCTCTCCGGAGTCACCAAGGAGTACCCGACCACGCCTCCGGTGAGGGCTCTCCGCGGTGTCAGCTTCGATGTGGCCGAAGGCGAACTGGTTGCCGTGGTCGGACCCTCCGGTTCCGGAAAGTCGACGCTGCTCCACATCATGGGGACGCTGGATCGACCAACCTCGGGCGAGGTGACCGTCGCCGGACACGACGTCGCCGACCTGACCGACCGGCAGCTGTCGGGGCTGCGAGCCCGTCACATCGGGTTCGTCTTCCAGCAGTTCCACCTTCTGAGCGGCTACACCGCCCTGGACAACGTGGCGGATGGGCTGCTGTACACGGGAGCCTCCCAAGCCACGAGACGAGAGCTTGCCGAGGCCGCCCTCCAGAGGGTCGGGTTGGGTCACCGGCTCGGTCAGGATGCCAACAAGCTCTCCGGAGGAGAGAGACAGCGGGTGGCGGTCGCCCGCGCCTTCATCGGCGAGCCGTCGATCGTTCTCGCGGACGAACCGACCGGCAACCTCGACTCCAAGAGCAGTGATGGAATCGTCGAGCTGATCGAAGAGCTCAACGCCGGTGGCGTCACCATCGTGGTGATCACCCACAACCCCGAGATAGCGAACCTCTTCCCGCGAGCGGTCGGGATACGTGACGGCCTGATCGAGTACGACACCGCACGCGGAAGGGTGGCATAGATGAGCGCCGATCTCGTAGACAGCCAGCTCCACGCGGTCGACATGGCTCGGACCGCGACCGTGGGGATGCACACCCGGAAGATGAGGACGGCACTGTCCGCCCTGGGGATCATGATCGGCATCGCAGCCATGGTGGGAGTGCTGGGCATCTCGCAGTCCTCCAAATCGGAACTGCTGGCACAACTCGATGCCCTCGGCACCAACCTGATCACCATCCAAGCCGGCGGTGGTGTCGGACTCGGAGGGGGCGAACTGCCGGAGACGGCGGCGTCGATGGTGTCTCGAATCGGGCCGGTCGAGACGACGTCCGTCCTCAGCACGGTCGAAGACGTCAACGTCTACCGCACCGATTACGTCCCGGAAGGGGAGACCAACGGCATCACCGTCGAGGCCGTGGACCTCAACCTGATCGAGACCCTCGCCGGCACGGTCGCCGACGGAACGTGGCTCAATCGTGCGAACGCGCCCTACCCGACCACCGTGTTGGGCTCGGTGACTGCCGACCGCCTCGGCATCGACGACGTGACCGGCACCCAACAGGTCTGGCTCGGGGACCGGTGGTTCACGGTGGTCGGTGTCCTCGAGGAGTTCGAGCTCAGTCCCGACCTCGACCGAGCTGCGCTCGTGAGCCTCGAGGCCGCCGCCACTTTCCTCGGTGACGACAACATCCCGACGCGGATCCTCGTGCGGGTGGATCCAGAGCACATCGATGGGGTCACCGCCGTGCTGGGCGCCACCGTGAACCCGGCAAACCCCGAGGAGGTGGAGGTCACTCGACCAACCGATGCCCTCGAAGCCCGGGAGGCTGCCGACGACGCCCTGACCGCCCTCTTTCTCGGCTTGGGCGCCGTCGCCCTCGTCGTCGGGGGGGTGGGGATCGCCAACGTCATGGTGATCTCGGTACTCGAGCGTCGCTCCGAAATCGGTCTCCGACGCGCGCTGGGGGCAACCCGACGCATGGTTGCCGGTCAGTTCCTCGGCGAAGCCCTGCTCCTCGCCGGAATCGGCGGTGTGGGCGGGGTCCTCCTCGGCTCACTCGTGACGATCGTCTTCGCCAACCTCCGAGGCTGGAGCGCCCTCGTGCCTCCCATCGCCATCTTCGGGGGGATCGGCGCGGCGCTCGCCATCGGGGCGGTGGCCGGCCTCTACCCGGCGATGCGGGCATCCCGTCTCTCGCCGACCGAAGCACTCCGAACCGCGTAACCGGTCGAAGCGGTCGGGCGTTGTCGCTGCTCGACGACGCCCAACCGGGCGTCAGCCCCGTCCAATCTCGTCGAGAAGCCCATCAATCTGTCCGGGGTGTCGGCATCTTCGGCGGGCCAGGTCAGCCGCCCATCGCCAGGGCGCGGAGAGCGGTGCGGATCCGCTTCTCCGACACGGGGCCGGCGGCTCCGAGCGGCTGGGCGAAGAAACTGACTCGCAGTTCCTGCAGCTGCCATCCGACGGCGATCAGCTCCGGTGACGGCGGCAGGGTTTCGAGGAGTTGGTCGTGCTCGGCCTGCAACCTCTGAATCTGCTCCATCCGCATCCGGTCCCGTTCCACGGCTTCGGGCAGTCGCCTCAATCGGTACTCCACCGCCCGCAGATAGCGGCCGAGGTCGTCGAGGCGACCGATGCCCATGTGGGTGAGCATCCCCGGATACACCAGACGCGACAGCTGGTCGGAGACGTCCGCCAGTGCTTCGGAGAAGGCGTCCGAGGCGAGCGGTTCTGCCGCGACATAGGCGTCCTGCAATGCCTCCAGGATCGCCACCGCCTTGGCGCCGACCTCCTCGAGCCGGTCGGCCAGATCGTCGCGTACCTGCGCCACCCGCGCATCGAACTCTGCCCGGTTCCACGCCAGGCCGCCGGCGTCGACCATCACCGCATCGAGCGCGCACGCCAGACAGTCGTTGAGCCATTCCGTCCGGTTCTCGTAGGGCCCGGTGGCCAGCGCCAGTTCGGCCTGCGGTGTGACCAGGCCACGGAGGAGCCGATCCGGCGACCGGAGCCGAAAGGCGAGAAGCTTCCGGAGGCCCTCCCAGCCTGCATCGAGCTGTTCATCCCTGGTCGCCATCAGCCGGACGGAAACCGTGTCGCCCTCGTCGACCAAGGCCGGAAAGGCCTCGACGGTGTGATCGGGACCTCGAATCTCCACGCTGCGCGGAAGGTCCCCGAACGTCCAGTCGGTCAATCCGGAACGTTCGAGCGGATGGCGAGCCGTGGTGACGGTCGTCCGAGCCTGGTTGCGGAACCGTGTCCGAAGCTGCTCGAGGTCGTCCGACTCGGCGATCGGAGCACCCTGGGCGTCGACTACCCGGAAGCGGGGACGCAGGTGGTTCGGGACCCGCTCGAGGTCGAAGTCTTCGGGGAGCACCGGACTTTCGGCCAACCGGGACAACTCCCGACGGAGAACCTCCGTCGGAGATCCATCCGCGGGATCCACGACCTCGACGAGCTGAGCGACGGTGTCGGGGATGGGAGCGAAGACGCGACGCAACCGCTTCGGCAGCGCTCGAACCAATGCCTCGACCAGCTCACGGCGGAGACCGGGAATGTTCCATTCGAACACGTCGGGGTCGATGCGGTCCAGCAGGTCGACGGGAACCTCGACGGTCACTCCGTCGGTCTGACTGGCGACATCGAACTCGTAGGTGAGCGGCAGCCGAAGGTCACCGTGCATCCACTCGGTCGGGAACAGCTCCGCGTCCGGTGTCTCGGCGTCGGGCCGGATCAACGCGTCCAGATCCAGATCGAGCAGGTGGGATGATTCCGCCCGGCGGTCCCTCCACCACCGGTCGAAGTGACGAACGGTGACGACATCGGCGGGAACCCTCTCATCGAAGAACTCGTACAGCTCGTCGTCGGAGACCCGCAGATCGGCTCGCCGGTTCCGGACCTCCAACTCTTCGACGGCTTCGATCTGGCGCCGGTTGTGGGCGACGAACGCGTGATGCGTCTCCCACTCCCCCCAGACGAGCGCGTGACGGATGAACAGCTCGCGGGCCGCCGACGGGTCGACGCGGGAGTACTGGACCGTCCGCCCCGATGCCAGCATCATCCCGAAGAGCGAAACGGTCTCCGATGCCACCGCCGAGCCGCGCTCGGCGTCCCACCACGGGTCGGAGTGGGTGCGCTTGACCACGTGTCCGCCGACCTCCTCGGCCCACGCCGGGTCGATCGTCGCCACGTCCTGGGCCCACAGCCGGGTCGTGTCCACCAACTCCCCGGCCATGACCCACTCGGGACCTTTCTTGAAGAGCACCGAACCGGGGTTGATGGCAAACCGGGCGCCCCGCGCCCCCCGATACTCGTACCCCGCCGGGTCCTTGTGACCGATGTGGGACAGCACACCGGCGAGTACGGCGCGGTGGATTTGGTCGCGCTCTGCGGGCGTGCTGTTGAGGCCCAGGTCCAGTTCCGAACCGAGACGGCGGAGCAGGGTGTGGACGTCTTGCCATTCACGCACGCGACGGTGGTTGAGGAACTCGTCGCGGCAGAGGGCGCGGAACTTTCGGGACGACAGCGCCTTCCGCTTCTCCTCGATGTGCGCCCACAGCCGCAGCCAGGTCAGGAAGTCGGAACCCGGTTCGGCGAAGCGGGCGTGGAGCGCCCGAGCCCGGTCACGTTGCTCGGACGGAGTCTCCCTGGGATCCTGGATCGAGAGCGCCGAGACGATGATCAGCACTTCTCGGAGGCATCCTCTCCGGTCGGCTTCGACGACCATCCGCGCCAATCGCGGATCCAACGGGAGCGCCGCCAACCGGCGGCCGGTCGAGGTCAACCAGCCGCGGGTGCCGTGGGCGGCCGGGTCGAGGGCACCAAGCTCCTCCAACAACAGCACGCCGTCGCGGATCTGACGGCCGTCGGGCGGGTCGAGGAAAGGAAATCTGTCCACGTCACCCAGTCCGAGGGCCGCCATCTGGAGGATGACGCTGGCGAGACTGGTGCGCTGGATTTCAGGTTCGGTGAAGGCGGGACGCGACTCGTAGTCGTCCTCGGTGTACAGCCGAATGCAGATCCCGGGGCCGATCCGTCCGCACCGGCCGGCCCGCTGGTCGGCCGAAGCCCGCGAGATCGGCTCGATGGGAAGGCGTTGGACCTTGGTCCGGCGGCTGTAGCGGGAGATCCGTGCCGTGCCGGGGTCGACGACGGCGCGCACCCCAGGAACCGTGAGCGAGGTCTCGGCCACGTTGGTGGCGATGACGATGCGGCGTCCGGTGTGCGGCTGGAACACGCGATGCTGCTCCGCCGACGACAGCCTGGAGTACAGCGGAAGGATCTCCGTGTGCCGGAGCTCCAGCTCGGCGAGGGCGTCGGCGGCGTCACGGATCTCACGCTCGCCGGAACAGAACACCAGGATGTCACCGTCGATGTCAGCGACGAGCTCGAGCACCGCATCGCAGATGCCGTCGGTCTGGTCCCGCTCCTCGCCTCTTGCGTCCAGGGGGCGGTACCGGACCTCGACCGGATAGGTCCTTCCCGACACTTCGACGATCGGCGCATCGGCGAAGTGCTCCGAGAAGCGCTTGGTGTCGATGGTGGCCGAGGTCACGATCAGTTTGAGGTCCGGTCGCTCGGGCAGCAGCCGGGCGAGGAAGCCGATGAGGAAGTCGATGTTCAGCGAGCGCTCGTGCGCCTCGTCGAGAATGATCGTGTCATACGCCGAAAGCGTGCGGTCACGCTGGATCTCGGCCAGCAACAGGCCATCGGTGAGGACCTTCACGATCGAATCGTCCGACACCCGGTCAGTGAACCGCATCGCATACCCGACCAGACCGCCCACCTCGGTTCCCGTCTCTTCGGCGATCCGCTCGGCGATGGTACGGGCCGCGATCCGCCGGGGCTGGGTGTGACCGATGTATCCATCGACACCGCGTCCGAGCTCCATGCACAGCTTGGGCAGCTGGGTGCTCTTCCCCGACCCCGTCTCCCCCGCAACAATCACGACCTGATTGTCTCGGATCGCAATCAGCAGCTCGTCGCGACGGTCGGTGATTGGAAGGTCCGGGTAGCGGAGCCGTGAGGGGAGCCGCACGAGCCGCTGCTCCCTGCGTCCGGCCATCCGTTCGACGTCGGCGTTGATCCGCTCGAGAATGGACGCCCGGCGGTCGCCATCTGCCACCTTGGAGAGCCCGCCGAGCCGCTTGAGGACGCGCGTTCGATGGTTCTCGGGCAGCGCCTGTGCCCGTTGGCGGACCTCGTCGATCGTCGGCATCCCTTGCATGATGGCCGGACCCGTGCGTTTGACCCCTTCCGACGACTGGCACCCACCTGCGAGGACTGTTGACGAATCGGCGGCCGATCGAGGCTCGTTGGGCATCGGAGTGCAGGAGCGAGCCAGCGCCTCACATCGCCTGGTCGCTCAGCCAGCGGTCGGCCCGCCGTTTGGAAGGTTGCGACAGCCACGCTCCCACGCCGGCCGGGATCGATCGACCATCGCGGAAACACTATCGACGGCATATCGCCCCTGCATGGGGTTACATGTCCGTACCACCCCGAACGAGGAGCGGCTATGGAAGAACTGCCCACCGTCGACGGCGCCGATCCGAGCCTCCCGGGATCGATGGAACTGGGTGCCTTCTCGATCTCGCTCAACGTTGCCGACCTCGGACGATCACGCACGTTCTACGAGAAGCTCGGCTTCGAGGTCACGGGCGGTGACCTGGAGCACAACTATCTGATCCTCAAGAACGGCGAGTCGACCATCGGGCTGTTCGAGGGGATGTTCGAAGCCAACATCCTCACCTTCAACCCCGGTCTGTCCAACCGTATGGAGCGACTGGAACGGTTCCTGGACGTCCGAGACATCCAGCGTCGCCTCGACGAGATCGGCTTGGACCTCGAGCAGCGGGTCGCAGCCGAAAGCGAGTCTGGACCGGCTCATATCTCGATCCTCGACCCCGACGGAAACGCCGTCCTCATCGACCAGTTCTTCTGATCTGCGCGAGGACCAGCGACGCTCCTCCCGCCGAGATCGGTTAACTCGCTCCGCGAAGTTGTCGACAAGGTGAGGATGAGCACTCTCCGGCTGCCGGCCCTATCGCCGCGTTGGTCAGCAGTGGTTGCGGGTGCCGTCGTGGCGGCGCTCGCCGTCGGCGCGGCCGTATTCGTGGGCACGTCGACCAGAGAGCGGGCCGCCCTCGTCTTTGCCGATCGAACCGAAGACGCCCGCGAAGCCATCTCCCGCAGGCTCGACGCGTACACCGAGGCGTTGTACGCCGGCCATGGTCTGGTGGCAGGCTCCGAGCTCCTGACCAGGGCCGAGTTCCATCGTTTCGTCGAACACCTGGACATTCCGCAGCGATACCCCGGTATCCAGGTGCTGGGCCGGGCCGAGCGAGTCACGCACGAAGACCTGGGTGGCTTCGTCACTGCAGTGCGGGAGGACACCTGGCACAGCGGGCTTCCCTATGCCCTCTTCGAGCCCCACCCGGAGGGGCCTCGCGACGAGTACGTGATCATCGACTACACCGAGCCGCAGGCAGGCAACGAGCGGGCATTCGGTCTCGACTTCCTCTCCGAGCCGAACCGGCGAGACGCCGTCGAACGTGCCCGCGACACCGGACGCCTGGCGGCCACCGCTCCCATCACACTGGTCCAAGAGACCGGATCGCAACGGGCGTTCCTGATGATGCTCGCCGACTACGACGCGCCGTTCCCCCCTTCGACCGTCGAGGGCCGGAGACAAGCATTCATCGCCGTCGAGTACGCCGCCTTCCGAATGGGCGACTTGATGGACGGCGTGCTCAGCCGAGCAGATGCCTTCGGACTCGAGGTGTACGACGTCGGACCATCGGACACGTCACCTCCACTCCAGCCCACGCCGGACGAGTTGATGTACAGCCTCGCCGGTACCACCTACGCCATCGACGGTTCGTCGGAAGGAAAGCTCACATCGGTCCTCCCGCTCGACGTCGGTGGCCGACGTTGGGCGTTGCACTTCCACTCGATCGGCCCGGGTACCACGCCGCTCGAGACCGCGCTTCCCTGGATCGTGCTCGGAGTCGGGCTGCTGATCGCGGCAATGGCCGGGTGGTTGACCTTCTCGACGATGAAGTCGCGGGAACGAGCCTTGCGGCTGGCCGAGGTGATGACCGACGACCTCCGACGCTCCGAGCAGGAGTTGAGCCAGTCGAACGCCGAGCTGGAGCGCTTCGCGTACGTCGCCTCCCACGACCTGCAAGAACCGATCCGCACGATCACCAATTTCGTCGGCCTCCTGCAACGCCGGTACGAGGGCCGGCTCGATGACAAGGCCGACCAGTACATCGAGTTCGCCGTCGACGCGGCGAGTCGGATGTCGACGCTGATCAACGACCTGCTGGCATTCTCGCGGGTGGGCAGGCAGGATCGCGATGCCGACATCGTCGACCTCGACGAGGTCTGGACGGGGGTGGTCGCCGATCATCGGGCCATCATCACGGAGGCCGAAGCCGTGGTCGGATCGGCTCCGTTGCCGACGGTGGTCGCCGACCGCGTCTACATGAATCAGCTCTTCGCCAACCTGCTCGGCAATGCCATCAAGTACGGGGCACAGACGGTCATGGTCGACGCCCAGACCACGCAGGCAGGTTGGGTCATCTCCGTCCAGGATGACGGGATTGGCATCCACCCCGACCACCACGAGCGCATTTTCGAGATGTTCCAGCGTCTCCACACCCGCACCGAGTATCCGGGGACGGGCATGGGCCTGGCGATCTGCCGGAAGATCATCGAGGGCTACGGCGGCACCATCAGCGTCGTCTCGGGAGAGGGAGAAGGCTCCACCTTCACGATCTTCCTCCCGGCCAGCATGGCTCCGCACGCGCGCACCGGTTCGGACCGGAAGATCCTGGCATGAAGCAGACCCAGTCCCACGTGCTCGTGGTGGAGGACAGTCCGTCCGACCTGGCCATGCTCGACGCTGCCTTCGAAGCCGCCGGCATCGACCCGAGGCGGACGTGTGTCACCGACGGTGATCGCGCCATCGAGTTCCTTCTCGGACCCGAGGGCCACGACGTCGACCTCGTCATACTCGACATCAATCTGCCCAGGCGGAACGGACTGGAAGTGCTGGCCGAGATTCGCGCCAATGCCTCAACCACCGCACTGACCGTGGTGATGCTCACCACCTCACAATCCCCCGACGACGTGGCCTCGGCGTATCGGGCGGGTGCCAACGCGTATGTCCACAAGCCCTTCGGGGTGGACGAGACCCTGCATGCAATCGGGGTGGTCGCTCGCTTCTGGCTCGAAGTCGCCACCCTGCCTCGCCGTCTCCAAACCCCGGCATGAACCCGACCATCCGATTGGTGACGGTGGAGGACAATCCCGCCGATGCCGCATACATCGAGGCGTTGCTCGAAGGGAACGCGGACCCGGGATTCGAGCTCCGGTCCTTCGACCGCCTGACGCCGGCCCTGGACCACGTCGAGCGTTTCGGCGCAGATTGCATGCTGGTCGACCTGTCCCTTCCCGATTCGCACGGTCTGGAGACCATCACGGCCATTCGAGCCCGCCATCCGCGCATCCCCGTGGTGGTGTTGACGGGAGCCCGGGAACGAGATCTCGGGGTTCGCGCCATCCACCGAGGCGCCGACGACTTCCTCGACAAGAACCACATCGACGAGCACGTGCTGCTGCGCTCGATCAACCACTGTGTCGAACGCCGACGAATCGCCCAGCAGCTTCAGGCCTCCGAGCGCCACTACCGCCGCCTGGTGGAGGCGGCACCCGACATCGTGATTCGCGGCCGGATCGTGGATCGGGTGGCATTTGATTACGTGGGCCCCGCCGTGGAGCGACTGCTCGGCATTTCGTCGTCCACCGCCCACGATCCGGCCGTACTCTACGAGACGATCCACCCCGACGACCGCCCGGCGGCGAGCGGGCCACCGTGGAGTACCGGCCGCGGCGAACCGGCCCAGGCGCTCCGGCATCTCTGCGATGACGGACGCGTCGTGTGGTTGGAACCTCGACTCTTCGTGAGCACCGACCCACAGACCGGGATCGTCGAGTTCGAGGGACTCCTACGCGACGTCACGGCGATGAAGCGGGCCGAGAGCGAGCGGCGGCAGATGGAGTATCGATTCCGGTCGGCCTTCGCCGGCTCACCCGTGGCGATGGCCGTCGTCGATGCCGGCGGCGCGATCGTCGATTCAAACGAGGCGTATCGGGTGCTGGTCGGCCACCGGAACGCAGGGTCGCTCCAGGAGGTCATCTCCGACGCCGACGCGCTCCTGGCGCAGGTCGGTCTCGGCCAGGACAACCCGGCGGTGACCAGCGAACACCGACTCCTTCCCCTCTACGACTCCCCCGTCTGGTGCTCGGCCCAAATCACGACGCTGGACTCTCCTGATGGTCCCGCCGACGAGCATCTGGTCCAGCTCGTCGACATCACCGAGCGGAAGCGTGCGGTCGATGCGCTGGCATCGGCCCTCGAACAGGAGCGAGAGGTGGTCGCCCGCCTCCGCGAGATCGAACAAGTGCGTGCCGACTTCGTGGCCACCGTGTCGCACGAACTCCGTACGCCACTGACCAGTGTGTCGGGTTGCCTGGAGATGCTGCGGGAGTTGCGCGAGGGCCTCGCCACCGCCCAAGAAGACGAACTCGTCTCGCTGATGGAACGGGGAGTCCAGCGACTCGGCACGACCGTCGAGAACCTGCTCGAATTCTCCCGTCTCGAAGCCGGGGGCCTGGAGTACCGGCCGATCCGCATGGACCTGGCCAACATGATCCACGATGCGGTGCTCGTCATCGCCCCCACCGCCGAGGCCAAGGGCGTCACCATCGGCCTGCCGGACGTCGATCCCTCCATCTTCGTCATGGGTGAGCCGGCCCAGATCGATCGGGTGTTGCTCAACGTGCTCACGAATGCCGTGAAATACACGCCGGCCAAGGGCACCGTGAGAGTCGAGGCCCGACGGCGCAACCACGTCGTGACGATCCGGATCACGGACACCGGAATCGGGATGTCCGACCTCGACCAACAACAGCTCTTCACTCGGTTCTTCCGATCGACCGCAGCCGGCGTCCGCAACATCCAGGGCACGGGACTCGGGCTCTTCATCGTCAAGCGCATCGTCGAGCACCACGGTGGCTCGGTCCACGTCACATCGACGCTCGGGCAGGGCACCACGGTGGAGCTGACACTCCCGGTCGCCGCCGATCAGGAACGCGAGGGTGATCGAGGGACCGGCGATGGGCCGCCGCAGCCGACCGCTACGCCGGTGGTTGGTCCCTCCGGCTGAGCGGCGCGCTATCCGGCGAGGGCAAGCTGGCGTGGGTAGCAGCCCGAAACCGTGCCGGCGTTGCGGGAACAGGCAGCCACCGCCGCGTCCTTGCCGGCGTAGGGGCCCTCGTACAGCACCCAGTACCCAGGGGTGAGGGTGGTGTAGTCGTCGCTGAGCAACAGCTCGGCATCGCTCAGCCCGATCTCGAGACGCCAATCGGCCGCCGCCTGCCGCGTGTAGTTGGCGGTCGACAGGGAGGCCAGCACGGCAATCCAGCCGATGGGCTCCGAGGCGACCAACGTCGTCGTCGGCTGCGGCGGAACGGCCACGACTCGCAGCGTCGAGGTGGTCGTTGGTGGCGGCACCGTGGTCGGAGCGGCAGTCGCCGGCGGTGCCGTCTCGATTCGGGCCGGCTGCAGGGTTTCGGGCGGACCCGCCACGGAAGTGGTGGTCTCAGCCACGGTCGTGGACGGGGCCGCCTCGGTTGTCGGCGGTGACCCGGTGATGATCGGGGCGGTGTCGACCGTGACCTCGCTCGTCGCGAACGCGGCGTCGAGATCCTGTTCGTCCGCCTGGCGAGCCGACTCTGCCCACGAATCACAGGAGGCGACCGTCAGCAGAAGGAATACGGCCATGACTGCACGGAGGGCGTGGGGTGTTTTTGGATCGCCGAACACCTGCGCATGGTATTCCGGTCGGTATCCGAGCGCCACGTGGAGAACTCCCTTGGCTGGGCGGCTGCGCGGCCGACAGGCGCACCATGCATCGCCAACCCATCCAGCCAAGGCCGACCGTGCCCGTGCTCGACCGGGAGTATCTGGCAACCCAAACCGCCGGCGACCCGGAGCTCACGCGGATCGTCCTCGAGGCGGCTCGAGACGAACTACCCGAGGCCCGCCAGCGCCTCTCGAGTCCTGACATCGGAGTGGTGGGGGACACCGCGCATCTGCTGAAGGGCATGCTCGGGATGTTGGGCGCCGCGCGCGCCTCCACCGGAGCCGCCGAACTGGAGGCCGCCGCCCGCAACCACGAGAACGTGGCGCTCCTGATCCCCGCCCTGGTCCACGAGTTGGAACAACTGGCGGGAGCCATCGACCGCTTGCTCTCGGAGCTTCCCTGAACGACGCCCTGGAGGGTGACGACCGGCGCAGCTCGACGCACGAGGCCCCGCAGCGAAGCGCTGCGGGGCCTCTTCTCGTCGTCGTGACCAGGTTCTCAGTACCGATAGTGCTCCGGCTTGTACGGCCCCTCGACCGGAACATCCAGGTACTCGGCTTGCTCGGGGGTGAGCGTCGTCAGCTCCACACCGATCTGGTCGAGGTGCAACCGAGCCACCTCTTCGTCGAGCCGCTTGGGCAGCCGGTACACCTGCTTCTCGTACGAACCGCGCTTCTCCCAGAGGTCGATCTGAGCGAGTGTCTGGTTGGAGAAGCTGTTGGACATCACGAATGACGGATGGCCGTGCGCCACTCCGAGATTCACGAGACGCCCTTCGGCGAGCACGTAGATCGACGAACCATCGGAGAACGTGTAGTGGTCGACGCCGGGCTTGATCGTGTCGCGCTCGATGTCATCGGCTTCGTTGAGCCGGCTCATCTGGATCTCGTTGTCGAAGTGGCCGATGTTGCAGACCAGGGCGTTGTCTTTCATCTGGCGCATGTGCTCGAGCGTGATGATGTCCCGATTGCCCGTGGCGGTGACATAGATGTCCGCCTCGCCGAGGGTCTTCTCGAGCGTGGTCACCTCGAACCCCGCCATCGCCGCCTGCAATGCGTTGATCGGGTCGATCTCGGTCACGATGACGCGAGCTCCGTAGCTCCGCAGGCTCTGCGCCGAGCCCTTCCCCACGTCCCCGTATCCGCAGACGACCGCAACCTTGCCGGCGATCATCAGGTCGGTGGCCCGCTTGATCCCGTCTGCCAATGACTCGCGACATCCGTACAGGTTGTCGAACTTGGACTTCGTGACCGAGTCGTTCACATTGATCGCCGGGACCAACAGTTTTCCCTGTTCCGCGAGTTGGTAGAGGCGATGGACGCCGGTCGTCGTCTCTTCGGAGACACCCTGCCAATCTGCCGCCAGCTGGGTCCAGAATCCGGGCCGCTCCCGGCGGGTGCGACGAAGCAGATCCTTGATCACCTGCTCCTCGTCGTTGGTGCCAGGCTCGTCGACCCAGTCGGAACCCTCCTCCATCTCCACGCCCTTGTGAATCAGAAGGGTGGCATCACCGCCGTCGTCGACCACCAGCTGGGGCCCCCGGCCGTCGGGATGCGACAGTGCATCGAGAGTCGCCTGCCAATACTCGGCGAGCGTTTCGCCCTTCCAGGCGAACACGGGGATCCCGGCGTCGGCGATCGCGGCGGCGGCATCGTCCTGGGTCGAGAAGATGTTGCAGCTCGCCCACCGAACGGAAGCCCCCAGCGCCTTCAGGGTCTCGATGAGGACGGCGGTCTCCTTCGTCATGTGAAGCGAACCCGTCACCCGAACCCCGTTGAGCGGCTTGGTGGTGGCGTACCGTTCCCGGATCGCCATCAGGCCGGGCATCTCCTCCTCGGCCATGCGAATCCGCTTTCGACCCAGCTCGGCCAGCCCGATGTCGCGGATTTGGTAATCGCCGACGCGTCGCACGTCGGTTTCCGTCGAAGGTTGCATGGTTCCTCCTGCATCGCAGGGGCGCCGTTACTCCGGTTGGTACCGGGCGCTCGAGCCGAGCCTGGCCACCGGCGAACCGTGGTCGCAATGGTTGCGACGACCGGTTGCGATGGTCGCAGCGCCCCTCGGCGAGCGCTGAGGCCATGGTATCGCGTCGGCGCGCCGACCGAAAGGGATCATCTCACACCGACTTCATCGCACCAGCAGGGCCGGGCTCGAGGAGGCGGCGGGTCAGCCGGCTTCGGCGACCACCACTCCCAACTGCTCGCACGCAACGATGTACTCCTCGGCACGCTCCCAAACCGGGGTGGCAGATCGAGGGGCGGGCAGGGCCACGAGCGCACCGGCCGCCAGGCAGACCGCCTCGAGGAATCGCAGATCGTCGACGACGGCGATGGTCGCCGTCGCCGTGAACGCACCGGCCGCCGCGAAATCTCCCCCGACCGGTGCACGGCCATCGGTTCCACGGACGACACCCACCGGGGACGGGAACGGATATGAGGATGCTGCTTGGCGCTGGCGCTCGCCGGGGACGGTCCAGGCGGCCTCGGCCGTATCGAGCCGCGTGGCCAGTGCCCGGGCAAGCCCTTCCGGCGACGCGTCCACGATGCCGGTTCCGGGGCCGCCCAATGCCGAACCACCGGTGACGTGAACGCCCCCATCCGCGGGTTCCGGATCGACGACCACGCCCGCACCGGTGGTGTCTTCCTGCTGTCGAACTCCCTCACCCCAACTCCTCGGGACCGGGCGCCCGACGACGATCACCTCGTCGCACCTCGGGTGCGCGGCGAGTGCTGCCACGATCCGAACATGGCGGTCGGTCCGAGCCCTCACGGCCACGGTCATCGGCCCGGCCAGAGACCGTGGAGGCGTCATCGCGGAACGATCAGCGGGACGTGACGACCGGGGTTTCCTCGGTCGGGTCGTCGATCGAGGACGTTCCGGTGACCCGGCCGCCGTTCCCGGCGTTGGCCGGCACGGGTGGCGCGGCGTAGGGGCGGGGTCCGGGAGCGGGGGCCGCCAACGACTCTTCGAGGACCACGAACTCGACCCCGCCGACGACGTCGGAGATCAGGTTGTACATCACGGCGGCCAGCGTGCACAGGCCGACGGCCGACACGGAGAAGACGATCGAACCGAAGATGGCAATCCGCAGGAACTGCTCGCTGTTGCCGAACGGGTCTGCCCCGGGATCGAACAGCCCGATCCCGATGAGACGCTCCGTGATGTCGTCGGGGATGCCCGATGCGTCGACGATCGACCAGAACATCACCGATCCCAGGACCAGTGCCAAGCCGACCACGAACCAGAACACGGCCGACACCTTGAAGACGGTCCAGGAGTCGATCTTTCGGATGATGCGCCGAACGCGCCGAACTTGGGCCACGAAGCCTCCTCGGATTCCGCCTCAGTGTATCGGGCTCGCCGACCAGAACGCACGTGTCGGTCTCTCGACGACGTTGCCAACGTCCGGAACAACGCCAGAGCACGGGGACATGGTTCCGGACGACCGATCGCCCGGTCTCGACGTCAGTCGTCGTCCGGCACGATGGTGAACGCCGACAGACTCCCGCCTCCGACCTCCATGACCTTGACCCCGGTGGCGTCGCGCCGCTGACGCGAGATCTTCCCGACGGCCATTCTGATCCCGACGCCGGAGGAGGAGATCAGGAACACCTCGTGGTCGGGAGTGACCGCCTTGGCGCCGATCAGCGTGCCGCGCACTCGCGTCAGCTTCATCGCCTTGACGCCGATACCGCCCCGTCGCTGCCGGGGGAACTGGTCGGTTGCGGTTCGCTTCCCGTAGCCGCCCGAGGTGAGGAGCAACACCTCGTCACCATCCACGTCGGATGCGGCGGCGACGACTCGGTCGCCATCCCGCAGTTTGATGCCGCGCACTCCCCGAGTGGCTCGGCCCATCGGCCGTAGCTCCTTCTCCGAGAACCGGATGCCCTGCCCGTTGGAGGTGAAGAGCACGAGGTCGTTCTCACCGTTGGTGGTTCGGACGGCGACCAGCTCATCGTCGTCGACCAGGTTGATCGCCACCAGGGTCTGGTTGCGCGAGTCGTACTCCTTGAACTCCGTCTTCTTGGCTTGGCCTTGCGCGGTGACCATCACCAGGTAGCGGTTCGTCTCGTAGTCACGGGTGTCGATGATCGCCTCGATCCGCTCGTTCGGATCGAGCGGGATGACCGACTGGGCGAGCACGCCCTTCGACGTCCGGGTCTGCCGGGGGATCTCGTGGGCCCGGATGCGATGGACCCGACCTCGGTTGGTGAAGAACAGGAGATAGGCGTGGGCGGTGGTGTGCAGCAGATGTGCCACCACGTCGTCCTCGGCCACCTCCGCCGCCTTCACCCCTCGACCACCACGGCCTTGGGTGCGGTAGGTGGTGGCGACCACGCTCTTGACATAGCCAGAACGGCTGACCGTGACGATCAACTCCTCGTCGGCGATGAGATCTTCGAGTGACATCTCGCCCTCGTCGGGGATCACCCGACTCCGACGTGGCTCGCCGAACTTCTCCTTCACCTCGGTGAGATCGTCGGCGATGATCGCCCATCGTCGTGCCTCGTCTCCGAGGATGGCTTCGAGGTCGGCGATCTGGGCTCGCAGGGCCTCCAACTCCTCCCGCAGGTCGCTGATCGAAAGCGCGGTGAGTTGCCGAAGTCGCATCTCGAGGATCGCCTTCGTCTGCTCCTCGGAGAGCTCGAACCGTTCTTGGAGGGCGGCGGACGCCGAGGGTGTGTCGGCGGACGCCCGGATGATCTGGATCACCTCGTCGATGTTGTCGACGGCGATCATCAGCCCTTCGAGGATGTGGGCGCGACGCTGGGCGATCTCGAGCCGGTTCCTCGTCCGACGTTCGATGACCTCCATCTGATGGTCGAGGTAGTAGCGCACCAGATCTCGGAGTCCGAGGGTGCGAGGAACGCCATCCACCAGCGCCACCACGTTGTAACCGAAACTGTCCTGGAGCGGGGTGTTCTTGTAGAGCTGGTTGAGCACGACCTGCGGAATGGCATCCCGCTTCAGATAGATCACCAAACGCAGCCCGACGCGATTCGACGACTCGTTGCGAACGTCGGAGATTCCGGTGATCTTGCGATCGTCGACCAGGGTCTTGATCTTCGCCATGACCCGCTCGATCGACACCTGATAGGGCAACTCGGTCACAACGATGGCGGTGCGGCCCTTCCGAACCTCCTGGACGTCGGCCGCCGCCCGAATCTTCACCGAGCCTCGACCGCTGGCCAGCGCCTCACGGATCGGAGCGGTGCCCAACAGGAAACCGCCGGTGGGAAAGTCTGGACCGCGGACGATCTGGAGCAGCTCTTCGATGTCGGCCGCAGGGTGCTCGATCATGTAGAGACAGGCGTCGACGACCTCGGACAGATTGTGGGGCGGGATGTTGGTGGCCATACCCACCGCGATGCCCTGACTCCCGTTGACGAGGAGGTTGGGAAAGCGGGCCGGCAACACCGTCGGCTGTTGCATCTCGCCCGAGTAGTTGTCCTTGAACTCGACCGTGTCTTCGTCGATCCCTTCCAGCATGCGCATCGACAACCGCGACAGTCGGCACTCGGTGTACCGCGGTGCGGCGGGTGGGTCGTCGACGGTGCCGAAGTTGCCCTGCGGATCGATGAGCACGTGGCGCATCGAGAAGTCCTGCCCGAGCCGCACCAGGGTGTCATAGATCGCCTGGTCGCCGTGAGGGTGGTAGTTGCCCATGACGTCACCGACCACCTTCGAGCACTTCCGGTGCGGTGTGGTGGGACCGATGTTGTTCTCCGACATCGACCAGATGATCCGGCGCTGGACTGGCTTAAGTCCGTCTCGCACGTCGGGCAGTGCCCGCGACACGATGACCGACATGGCGTAGTCGATGAACGACTGCTCCATCTCTGTGTTGATGTCGATGTCGGCGTAGCCGCCCGAGTCCTCGGGCACGTCGTCGAACTGGTCGGGGGTTTCGTCGGTCATACGATGTCGCTCCGTCAGATGTCCAGGAATCGAACGTCGTTGGCGTTGCGTTGAATGAAGGCCTTCCGCTCTGAGACGTCATCGCCCATCAGGGTCGAGAAGACCTGCTCCGCCCGGGCGGCGTCGTCGAGCTCGACCCGGACGAGGGTCCTGGTTGCCGGGTTCATGGTGGTATCCCACAGCTCGTCCTCGTTCATCTCTCCCAGGCCCTTGAACCGGCTGGGCTTCACCTTGGGATGGTCCTTCCGGAACTCCTCCAACCCGGCGTCGTCCTTGAGGTAGTGCACCTTCGAGCCCACCTTGACCCGGTAGAGCGGAGGCTGGGCGATGTAGATGTACCCGGCCTCGAACAATGGGCGCATGTGCCGGAAGAACAGGGTCAGCAACAGGGTGCGGATGTGAGCGCCGTCGACGTCGGCGTCGGCCAGCAGCACCACCTTGTGATAACGCACCTTCTCGATGTCGAACTCTTCGCCGATCCCGGTGCCCATGGCGGTGATGATGTCTTGGATCTCGGTGTTCTGGAGCGCCCGGGCGAGCCGGGCCTTCTCGACGTTCAGGATCTTGCCTCGGATCGGCAAGATCGCCTGGAACTCCGACTCGCGAGCTCCCTTGGCCGGCCCGGCGGCCGAGTTCCCCTCGACGATGAACAGCTCTGCTCGCTCCGGCTCGCGGGTGGCACAATCGGCCAGCTTGTCCGGCAGGCCACCAGACTCCAACCCCGACTTGCGCCGTGTCAGCTCCCGCGCCTTCCGGGCCGCGTCGCGTGCCTTGGCGGCGGTGACGGACTTGTGGACGATCCGGCGGGCCTCACCCGAGTACCGTTCGAGCCACTCGGGGAGCTTCGTGTTCAGCGTTCGTTCGACGTACGAACGGATCTCCGAGTTTCCGAGCTTGGTCTTGGTCTGGCCCTCGAACTGGGGCTGGCGCACCTTCACGCTGATCACCGCGGTGAGGCCCTCGCGGATGTCCTCGCCGGTGAGGTTCGGGTCCTTCTCCTTGAGCAGGTTCTTGGACCGAGCGAACGCATTGACCGCGTTGGTCAACGCTTTCCGGAACCCTTCCTCGTGAGTTCCCCCCTCGTGGGTGTTGATGTTGTTGGCGAAGCTCAGCACCGACTCCGTGTACGCCGTGGTCCATTGGAGGGCGATCTCCATCTCGGCCTCGTCGGATTCGTCGGCGAGTTCGACGACATGGCCGTGCAGCGGGTCGCGGGCGGCGTTCAGATACTTGACGTAGTCGACGATCCCGCCTTTGTAGAGAAACGTCTCCTCGTACGGCCCTTCCGCTTCGCCGCCCCCGTTCTCGGCCACCTTGAGTTGGGCGTCGGGGCGCTCGTCCCGGAGGGTGATCGCTACTCCGCGATTGAGGAATGCCAGCTCCCGGAGCCGGGACACGACCGTTTCCCGGTCGAACGTCACCGTCTCGGTGAAGATCTCCGGGTCGGGCCAGAACGTCACGGTGGTCCCCGTGTCCCGCTTCCACGGCTTCAGCTTCTCCACCTTTCCGTGTGGGTGTCCCTGCGAGAACGCCTGACCCCATACGTGCCCGTCACGCCGCACCTGTGCCTCGAGGCGGCTGGACAGCGCGTTGACGACCGACACGCCGACCCCGTGGAGTCCGCCCGACACCTGATAGGCACCGGACTCGAACTTCCCCCCCGCATGGAGCTTGGTCAACACCGTGGTGAGCGCCGACTCCTTGGTCTCGGTGTGACGTTCGACCGGGATGCCCCGACCGTTGTCGCTGACCTGAACCCCTCCATCGGCGAGGAGGATCACCTCGATCTTGTCGCAGTAGCCGGCCATCGCCTCGTCGACCGCGTTGTCGACGACCTCCCAGATGAGGTGATGGAGGCCGCGGGGCCCGGTCGACCCGATGTACATCCCCGGTCGCTTCCGAACCGGTTCCAGATCCTTGAGAACGGTGATCTTCGAGGCGCCGTACTCGCCTGAGGCTCTGGTGCTCATCGACGGCCCCACTCGAAACCCGGTACGCAGCCCCGCTCCCCCGGGCGGCTCACCGAGACGATCGCACCTGTCCGGTGAGCGGTGTGGACAGGCGAGTGGGCGTGCGACGACACGGTCGCTGGAGGAGGGAAGAACACCGTTGTCATTCTAGTCGTCCCGACCTCTCATCCCAAGCCCCGGCTCCCCCATTTGACGGCCTCGATCGGCCCGTGACGCGCTCCCCGGCCGGCCGATGTGCCGCCGCCGAGAAACAGGTCCGTCATCGGTGCTCGCGTCCGGCGTTTCTCTCCGGTTTCCGCACCTCCACGCGGGTCACCGTGTTCTCGCCCAGCGCAACCTCGATGCTGGCCATCAACCCCGCGGTCCCGTATCGCAGGAGTGATACCGCAGCCGGCGTCGACGCCCGCACGATCAACGTGCGATCGGCCAGGGACACCGGGGTGGCGTGTGAGCGCCATGGCTCGTCGACGATCGTGCTCCACTCATCGCGCAGCCGCTGCCAGGTGGTGAGATCACCCACGCCCAGCGTGGCGAGCAGGCGGCGGACCAGATCGCCGAGCGCTTCGGGTTCGCGGTGGGTCATCTCAGAACCCGCCTCCTTGGCTCGCCCGCTGGACGGTCGAGGCCTCCACGCTCCACACCACACCTTCGACCGGAACGTCGGAGCGTTCGGCCGTGGAGATGATCGTCTGCCCGTGCGGTAGCGCCGACGCGAGCGCCGCAGAACGGTCGGGATCCAACTCGCTGAAGACGTCGTCGAGGATCAGTACCGGAGGGAACCCGGTTCGTTCCTCCACCAAACCGTGCGAGGCGAGCCGCAGCGCCAGTGCGGTCGAACGCTGCTCGCCCTGACTTCCGTGATAGCGCAGGTCGTGCCCGTCGAGGAGCAGGGCCGGATCGTCGCGATGTGGACCGGTGCCGGTCACCCGCCGCTCGATGTCTGCGCGCCGACGGCGAGCAAGAGACTCGGCCAGCCGCTCGGTGAACGAACCGGCTCCGACCGTCGCGTCCAGCGAACCTCCCCATTCCGATCGGTACTCCCATGCGAGTTCGGACTCCTCCCCCGCCAGGAACCGGTAGGCCTCGCCCAACCGGTCGGACATCGCCTGGGCGACCTGGGCGCGCCGGCTCATGACCCTGCCCGCCGCCAGCGCCAGTCGCTCGTCCCACACCGACAGCGTGACTGCGTCGTCGATCCCCTGACGGAGGAAGGCGTTCCGTTGTCGCAGGGCCCGTTCGAACTCCGCTCGGTCCAAGGACGCGGCCGGGGTCGCCGCCACCGCCAGATCGTCGAGGAAGTCCCGACGCAGCGCCGGTCCACGCTTGACGATGTCGAGGTCCTCGGGCAGGAACGTGACGACCTGGAGGTGATGCAAGAGCTCTGCGGTCCGCATCAGTCGGTTGCGGTTGACCTGTACTCGGCGGCTCTTGCCGCGACCGATCTCGACCTCTATCAGCGATCGCCGGTCCTCCGATCCTTCGATCTCGGCTCTGATGACTGCCTCGGTCGCGTCGTAGGCGATCAGGGCTTCGTCGGGGGCCGAACGAAAGGAACGCAGGGTCGCCAGGTAGGACACGGCCTCCAATAGATTGGTCTTTCCGGCGCCGTTGTTGCCGACCAGCACATTGACCGCCGCATCGGGACGCCACTCGACCTCGGCGTAGGACCGGAAACCCGCCAGCCTGATCCAATCCAGCCGCACCCGGGGCTCAGACCCGAACGGGCATCAGCAGGTAGGAGAATCCTTCGTCGTCCGGAGCGTCGATGACGCTCGGCTTCAACCCGTCGATGACCTTGATGCGGATCTCATCTCCGGCGATCGCACCCACCCCGTCGGCCAGGTACCGAGGATTGAAGGCGATCAGCACTTCCTCTTCCTCACTCGTGAAGACCCCCGGCAGGTGTTCCGCCTCGGCTCCCACGTCCTGGCGTGTGACGTTCAGCTCCACGCCGCCTTCGCGCATCGTCAACCGCACGGGGATGTGGTCCTCGGCGACGAGCGCCACTCGAGACAGCGCCTCGAGCAACGCCTCCCGTTGGAGAACGATTTGGCTCGGGTAGCTGTCAGGAAACAGTGATCGGTATTTCGGATAGGTTCCTTCGATCATCCGAAGACGCAGTGTCCCCCGATCGGAGGCAAAGACACCCTCGCGACCGTCGAGATCGACCCGGACCTTGGTCGATCCGATGGTTCGAGCGAGTTCCCGCAGGCCGCGTGCCGGAACGAGTCCACTCCCGCCGACGCCGAGCCCGGGCAGGTCACATACCGCCAGCCGGTAGGAGTCGGTCGCCACCAGTCGCAACCCTTCGTCACTGCTCTCGAACAAGACCGCTGTGAGGATCGGGCGAGCCGCGTCGCTGGAGGCTGCCACCGTGACCTGACCGATCGCCTCGGCCAGCGCTTCGCCGTCGACCTCGGTGCCGCCGGTCCCACCGTCCTCGATCGCCGGGAAGTCTCCGACCGACAACGGTCGGAGGGCGAAACGAGGCCCGTTCCCGAGGATCTCGACATCGGACTCCCCGGCTCCCACCGTCACCGGTCCAGGAGGCATGCGCCGGACGGCATTCTCGAGGAGCTTGCCGGGAATCACCACCCGGCCGTCCTCGATGACCTCGACCTCGGTCTGGGTGCGAACGGTCACCTCGAGGTCGGTCCCGGTGACGCGGAGCGCAGATCCCTGCACCTCACACAGCAGGCCTTGCAGGACCGGAAGGGCGGAACGGGTGCCGACGGCTCGATTGGCGCGACCGAAGACGTCGGCTAGGTCATCACGCTCGGCTCGGATTCGCACAGGGGGTTGTCCCTTCCTCTTCTGTTGTCTTGTTCTTTCTAACCAGTGCAGTGGTAGTAGGGGCTGTGGATTGTGGACGATTGGCTAGAACGCCCGAAATCCTGGGGTCTCGAAGGGAACGTGCATGTGGACGAATCGGCGACTCCTCCACAGGAGGTCCGGACGCCGATCGACAGGTGTGGACATCCGCTCACCTTTCCACAACGTTGTCAACGACTTCTCCTCAGCGTCTGGGTGAGTTCGGTCACCTTGTCGAACACCTCCCGGTCGGACTGCATCACGCGTTTGATCTTCTCGATGGCGTGCATGACGGTGGTGTGATCCCGACCTCCGAACATGGCGCCGATCTTCGGTAGGGAGAGGTCGGTGAGGTCTCGGCAGAGATACATCGCCACCTGGCGGGACAGCACGAGCGGTTGACGCCGGGACGGCCCCGTGACCTCGGTCACCGTGAAGCCATACGATTCTGCCGTGGCTCTGATGATCTCAGGGGGCTCGACGGCCTTCTCGTGACTCCCGGGAAGCAGGTCGCGCAGCACGCGTTCGGCCATGGGCAGGTCGATCTGCTGACTCGTCAACGAGGCGAAGGCGGTGACCCTGGTGAGGGCTCCTTCCAACTCGCGAATGTTGTCCGAGACGACCGAAGCGATGAATTGGAGCACGTCGTTGTCGACGTGCTGTGGAGCGAACTCGGCGTTGCGGCGCAGGATCGCCAGGCGCGTCTCGACGTCGGGAGGCTGGATATCGGTCAGCAGACCCCACTCGAACCTGCTGCGAAGCCGGTCCTCGAGCGTTGCCAGGTTGCGGGGATGTCGATCGGAACTGATCACCATCTGCTTCCCCGACTCGTACAGGGTGTTGAAGGTGTGGAAGAACTCCTCGAGGATCTGCTCCTTGCCCTCGAAGAACTGAACGTCGTCGAGCAGCAGCACGTCGGTGGTGCGATACCGGTGCTTGAAGTCGTCCATCCGCTTGCGGCGTATGCCGTCGATGAACTCCGAGAAGAAGGTTTCGGAGGTGACGTAACGAACGACGAGTCCGGGGTACATCTCACAGGAGTGGTGCCCGATGGCGTTCAGGAGATGCGTCTTGCCGAGACCGGCCGCGCCGTAGATGAACAACGGGTTGTAGTTCGAGCCGGGTTGTTCGGCCACGGCCTGGGCCGCCGCGTAGGCGAAGCGATTCGAAGGGCCGACGACGAAGCCGTCGAACTGGTATTTGTCGACGAGCCGTCCGACCTCGACGGTGGGTGCGGGCGGGTCACTGGAGGGAAACGAAAACCCGTTGGAGGCGGCAACCGGTGTTGGCAGGGGCTCGTCGGCCGGTTCGTCGAGGGTGCCCCCACCCTCGAACTCCACGTCGAAGTCCGGCCCGAACGTCAATGCGATCGCCGTGCGGATCGCCGATTCGTGTTTGTCCAGGATCCACCGGAGATGGAACTCGCTGGGAGCGACCACGGTGATGGTCTGCTCGTCGACCTCGTGCTCGAGCCGGCTGAGCCAGGTCTTCCAGTTCGTCATGGACACCCCGTTGCGAAGCGTCTCTCGGAACGCCGACCAACGGTCGTCCGAGGTCTGCGGCTGCGCCAAGGTTCCTCCCTCCTTGTCATCTGTGGGTCCGCCCCAATGAGACCCGTCGTCACCGAGTTGTCCACATACCCATCCACAGATGTGGAGAACGTGCGCGCGAGTGGCGCCCACGCGCACCGGGCAAACCCGGACACGACCTGCGCACACGCGGTTCATCGCGATGTCGAGGGGAAGTGCCCGACCAGTGTGTCGGTGCGGACGCCAACATAGGCAGTCGCCGGATCGGCGACAAGAGCGCGGAAATCGCGGCTGGCGATCGCTCTGTGCCGGAATTCGCGACCGAAAAACCCCTGTTCAGCCGGGGTTCTTCCCCGAGTCGTCGTGCCATGCCACTCGGCGTATTTGTCGCCTGGAGCGGGTCGCGCCATTTTTCGCGACGTTGAAAAGTTCTTCGCGACCTGTCCGGCTTTGACAATCTCCGGCGTCGATCCGTAGCCTTCTCCGGTCAACGACCACCGCGAGAAGATTTCTATGAAGCGGACATATCAACCAAAGGTTCGCCGGCGGAAGCGCCGTCACGGGTATCGCCATCGCATGCGGACCCGGGCGGGCCGCGCCGTGCTGAAGGCACGCCGAGACAAGGGCCGGAAGCGCCTCGCCGCCTGACGAGCGGCCCGCGATCCACTCACTTCGCACGCGGCGCGATTTCGATCGGGTGTTCTCGACCGGAGTCCGGCGGCGGAGCGGGGCGTTGCTCTTCGTGATCACCCCCTCCCCCTCCGAGACAACTGCGACTGCGCTCGGTCTCGTGGCCGGGAGACGAGTGGGATCGGCCGTCGACCGGAATCGTGCGAAGCGTCGACTCCGGGCCGCAGTCCGGGTCCTCGGCGGTAAACCGGGTCACGACGTGGTCATCGTGGCCGGCCGAGCCATCCTCGAAGTGGGATGGTCGGAGCTGGTGGACTGGGTGGCCGAAGGCCTGGGTGTCGGCCACGGAGAGGTCGGCCACGGAAGGTCGGACCGCCCGGCCGGTCCGAACGGATGAACGAACGAGAACAGTGAGCAACACGACATGGAAATGACCTCGACGGCATCGGGGCGAACGACAGAGCTCGCCTCCTCGTCCCACGGTCCCGGGCCCGTTGCCCGAGCGCTGGTGGCGCTCATCCGCGGCTACCAACGGCTCGTGTCCCCGTCACTGGGAAAGAACTGCCGCTTCCAGCCCACGTGCTCGAGCTACGCCGCCGAGGCGATTCGCCTGCACGGTTCCGCCCGCGGCGTCTTGCTCGGGCTGCGCCGGCTGGGCAAGTGCCACCCGCTGCATGAGGGCGGGTACGACCCGGTTCCGCACCCGGACGATCGCTCATGATGCGGGCCATCGAGCAGGTCCTGGGCGGGGCGCTGGCGTTCTTCTTCGATGTCGTCCCCTCCTTCGGTATCGCCATCGTCCTTCTGACGATCGCGATCAACCTCGTCCTCTTCCCGTTGACCCTGAAGCAGACGCGTTCGACGCGGGCATTCCAGGCGATCCAACCCGAGATCAAGCGCCTGCAGAAGGAGCACAAGGAGGACCCCCAGACCCTCCAACAGGAGATGATGAAACTCCAGCGGGAGTCGGGCGCCACCCCGGGGGGCTGCATCCTTCCGATCCTCGTCCAGATGCCGATTTGGTTCGCTCTCTTCCGATTGCTGCGGGAAGTGGCCCAGGTGACGAACGGCGAGCTGGAGACCACCGACCTCCTGCCGGACGGGTCTGCCCTTCTCGGCGCGGTTCAGGCCGGCGATACCCAGTTCCTGGGAATGGGCCTCGGCAAGACGATCAGCGAAGGGGTGACCGAGGGCCTGTTCTGGGGGGCGATTCCGTATGCCCTGCTGATCGTGATCATGGTCGCCAGCCAGTACATCCAGCAGTGGCACGCCCAGAAGGGGCAGACCCCGACGGCGGACATGACACCCCAACAGGCCCAGCAGCAGCGCACTCAGCAGATGCTGACCCGCATCATGCCGCTCTTCATCGGCTTCATCTCGTGGGGCTTCCCGGCCGGGCTGGCGGTCTACTGGGCGACCAGCAACGTGTTCCGACTCGGTCAGCAGTTCGCCATCTTCGCCATCGACGGGCGACCGCCGCAGTCGGGAGGGGGAACCAGTTCGTCCCCGGATGGCGGTCCCGACGACGGTGGCGATCCCGGGGGGTCCGACGAGGGCAGCCAGAAGCCAGCCAACAAGAAGCCGCATCCGGTCTCCGAGAAGAAGCGGCGCCGGAGGAGGAGATGACTGTGGAGTATGTGGAGGTTCGGGGCAAGACCGTGGATGTGGCCGTCCAGGCTGCGCTCGAGGAGCTCGAGGCCAAGTCGGTCGAGGAGGTCGTGGTCGAGATCCTGCAGGAGCCGGAGCGCGGGTTCTTGGGCATCGGCGGCCGTGACGCCGTGGTGAAGGTCTCCCGGAAGCCCCAGGAGCGGAAGAAGCGCTCCCGCAAACGGAAGCGCAAGAAGTCGGCGGGATCCGCCGAGGACACGGCGACGGCGGGCTCCAAGTCAGGAGGCGGAGGGAAGAGCGGACGCGGAGGTCGTCAGGAGAGCGGATCGCGGAATCGCAAGGACTCCGCGAGCAAGGCCGATGGGGGCAAGAAGCCGTCCGGCGATCGGAAGGCGAGCGACCGAAAGGCGTCGCAGAAGTCCGGGAACGGCGGCGGGCGTCGACAAACCGACGGCGCTCGGTCCAAGCAGGACAGCCCCAAGCGGGCGAGGGAGGAAGTGAACGTGCCGATCGAAGAGCAGATGCCGGTCGTGGAGGGGTTTCTCACCGGCTTGGTGGATTCCTTCGGTCTCGACGGTGAGGTCGAGGTCGGACTGGACGGCGATGTCATCGTGGCGGATATCAAGGGCGAGCAGACGGAAGCGATGGTGGGGAACCGCGGATCGGTGATCGAGGCGATCCACGAGTTGACCAAGACGGTGATGCATCGCAAGCTCCAGACGGCGGCGCGGCTTCGGCTGGACATCGCCGGCTACGGGGAACGCCGGAGGCGGGCACTCAAGATCTACGCCGAACAGCTCGTGGACCAGGTCGTCGCCGAAGGGGGCGAGATCATGCTCGAGCCGATGAGCGCCTCGGATCGGAAGGTCATCCACGATGCCGTCGCCGAGTATGACGGGGTGCGTTCGTACTCGGAAGGGGAAGCGCCGCAGCGCTACGTCGTGTTGCAGCGAGTCGCCGCCGAGGACGCCTCCCCCAGCGACCCGGCCGATGCGGCTTCGGACGGAGGGTCCGAGCCGGGCGACGGGGCCCCGTCGGCCGAGGATTCGGGTGCCGGTGCCGCCGATGGATCAGGAGCGGACCCCGACGACGCTCCGGTCCCCACCGAGGACGACGATGGCGGTGTCTCCGAAGAGGAGTGACTCCGAGGATCGGCTAAACGCTTCGATGGGGCCGGCGGCGGGCCGGTGCGCCGGTCGGGTCCGGGCACCGAGAATCAGAGCGGGAGCCACCGGCTGAGTCGATCCAGAATTTTCCAATTGGCGAACGTTGGGGTGATCCGCGCCCAATCGGCCTCAGGATTGGCTTCTTCACAACCTTCGATCTCTACTCGAGGGAACCGTTTCGCGAAGTCCGGCAAACGCCGTCAGTAGCCAGGTATGGAAGGTTTTGCCAGGGCCCTTCCTGGCGGATGGTGAGCCGACCCGCTCTACGGAGCACTATGGTTTCACGTGAAACATGAGCCTCCAGGACGACCTCCATCGACTTCTCCCCCCAGCCGGCTTTACGCTCCCCGAGCCGACCCTCACGCGACTCGCCGGATTCGGTGAGTGGTTGATCGCCGAAGCGGCTCCGGCCGGCGGTATTGGCCCGGCCGAAGTGGATCGGGTGGTCGACCGTCACGTGCTCGACAGCCTTCTGTTCGCTACTGCCTGGCAACAATTGGGCCACTCCCCCACCACCCTGTTGGACTTGGGCAGCGGCGTGGGCCTCCCCGGCATCCCGCTCGCCATCTGCTTTTCCAGCACGCCCACCGTGCTGGTCGATCGATCGGGACGGCGTGCACAACTGGCCCGCCGAGCGGTTCGTGTGCTCGGGTTGGAGAATGTCGAGATCCGACAGGCCGACTTTGCTCAGATTCCCGATGCCAACGCCTCGACGGTGGTTTCCCGAGCCTCGCTTCCCCCTGACCTCTTGCTGGGCCACATCGAGCGCACTCGGAGCCCCGACGGCGTGGGCATCGTCGCCGCATCGGTCCGGAACCGGATGGAGCAACCCCCCTTCCGTTCGCTCGAGGTCCATCTCGAAGTGTTGGGAGTCCGTCGATGGTTCTTGACGACCGGCGGACACCTCGACAGCCAATCCACCGGAGGTTTGCAATGAGTCGTGCGGTCACCGTGGCGCTCGCCAATCAGAAAGGCGGAGTGGGCAAGACCACCACCGCCATCAACTTGGCCGCCGGATTGGCGCTCCAGGGCTATCGAATGCTCTTGGTAGATCTCGATCCCCAGGGAAACGCCACTTCTGGACTGGGCATCGATCGAAATGCGATCGAGCACTCGGTGTACGACGTGCTCCTCAAAGAGGTTCCGGCCGAGGATGCCGTCGAGCCATCCAGCGTTCGCAACCTGTACGTTCTTCCGGCCACCATCGACCTGGCGGGTGCGGAGATCGAGTTGGTGTCGGTCTTCTCTCGTGAGCAACGACTCCGTCAGCAACTCGAACCACTTCGAGAGGACTATGCGGCCATCCTGGTCGACTGTCCACCGTCACTGGGGCTCTTGACGGTGAATGCGCTGGCCGCCGCCGATGAGGTGGTGATTCCCATCCAGTGCGAGTATTACGCACTCGAGGGTCTGTCGCAGCTGCTCAGGAATGTCGAGTTGGTCAAGGGCAACCTCAATCCGGACTTGGAGCTGAGTGGCGTGATCCTCACGATGTATGACGCCCGGACCAAGCTGGCCAAAGAAGTGGCCGACCAGGTGCGCGCCCACTTTGGTGACGCCACCTATCGGACGGTGGTCCCCCGTTCGGTGCGTCTCTCCGAGGCGCCTTCTTATGGGGAGCCGATCGAGGTTTTTGCCGAGATGTCCCGGGGGGCAATCGCCTATCGCTACGCTGCCCGCGAGTTTGCGGATCGTCACGGATGGGAGGTCCCGACATGAACGCCAAGCGATCTGGGCTCGGTCGCGGTCTCGACTCGCTGATCCCCACCGAGCAAGCCACCGGGTTCGCAGTCATTCCGGTCGGCGAGATCCAGCCCAATCCACTCCAACCCCGCAGCCGATTCGATGACGATGCCCTGGACGCGCTCGCAGCCTCGATTGGAGAAGTGGGGCTCCTTCAGCCAATCTCCGTTACCCCGGCAGATGATGCCGGGTATGTGTTGGTGGCGGGTGAACGCCGCCTGCGGGCGGCCAAGCGAGCCGGACTCACCGAGGTTCCGGCGGTGATTCGGACGGTCGACGACGTGGGCAGCCTCACCGAGGCCATCGTCGAGAACGTCCAACGGGAGGATCTCTCACCACTGGAAGAGGCCGCCGGATATCGCCAGCTCATGGAAGATTTTGGAATGAGTCACGAGGCGGTGGGGCGGCGGGTCGGGAAGAGCCGAGCTGCGATCACGAACAGCCTTCGCTTGTTGAGCCTGCCGGCGGGGGTGCAAGGGCTCCTCGAGCGAGGCGAGCTGTCGGCCGGGCATGCTCGGGCGCTGGCGGCGCTGGAAGATCACAAGTTCGCAGAGCACATCGCCACCCGGGCAGCCGAGGACGGTTGGAGTGTCCGACAGGTCGAGGAAGCCGTCCGCATCCGGCGGGGGAGCGGGGGAGACCCCGAGCGGGTCAAGGTGCGCCAGGTCCGACCCGTCGAGATCATCGAATTGGAGAACCGTCTGACGGAGCAGCTCGGAACCAAGGTGAAGATCGCCTATGGACGGGCCAGGAGCGGAAAGACCAAAGGACGGGTAGAGATCAATTTCGCTTCGCTCGACGATCTCGAGCGGCTCTACAAACGCTTCTTCGCCTGACGATTCCCCGGGGGTTGGCTTCGTCGCGTTCGCCCGCCGGCTTGGAGCCCCCCCGAGCCCCGGCCCATTCAGTCGGGTGCCGCTCGAGCACCATCGCGGAAGAAGTGCTCCAAGGCGTCGACGGTCGAACGCCCGGTCGTCGATCCCAGCGAGGGGAGCGATACCACGATCGCCGGCGCTCGGGTCTCTCTGAGGATGGCGGTCGCCCGTCCCCGCGCCTCCACTCCCAACCGGCCGGCGGTCGCCGCCGCCAACCGACGACCCGCTTCGCTGTGCGATCGTTCCGTCTCGAAGTAGAACACCCCGGCCTCGACTTCGGAGCCGGCAGCCTGGAAGGCGATGATGACATCGGCGCCCAACCGGTTGGCTCGTTGAGCCCGAACCCGCTCCGGCAGGGACCCATCCGCTGACCTGGAAATAACTGGCAGGCCACCTCGCTCCTGGAGTTCGATCGCCCCGGCCGTGGCGGCCGCCCAGGTGTGCGTCGCCTCGTCGGTGGTCCGGGCCGCCGGGTCGAAATAGACACGGGTCCCCACCACGGTTGGTCGCAGCGTCCGCAACCACTCCCGCTCGCGCAGTGATTCTCGCCCGGTCGCCGTCCTCCGTCGGGATACCAGTCGCAGCTCGGTGATCACCTCGGGGCCCGCCACGCCGTCGGCGGCCAAACCACGATTGCCCTGGAAATCCACGACCGCGCGATGCGTATCCGGTCCGAAGATTCCGTCCGGCTTGCCGGCGTCGAACCCCAGATTGTCCAGACGGTGTTGCAGCTCCCCGACGTCGTCGCCCCGAAACATGGGACGCCGGAGAAAGAGGATTCGATCGCCCAGCCGATAGCCGGCCTCGTAGAGGGATCGCCAGGTGTCGGGTCCCACGATCCCGTCGACTCCCAGGCCCCGCTGGTCCTGAAATGAGCGGGTGGCCTGTTCGGTTGCCCGGCCGAACGTGCCGCGGGGGTCCTGGTCACAGGCGTGACCCAGCGCGCCGAGCCGGTCTTGGATGTCTCGGACCGGCACTCCTCTGTCACCGAGACGGTAGAGCCTCACGGCCCCATCGTCTCACATGCGGGCGTCTCAGATGTACTCCGAGAGCTCCTGCATGATCTGGTGCTTGGGTCGCGCTCCGACGATCCGCTTCTTCTCGACACCGTCCTGAAACAGGATCATCGTGGGGATGCTCATCACGTCGAGCCCGCGAGGCGCGTCCGGGTTCTCGTCGATGTTGAGCTTGGCCACGGTCAGCGATTCGGAGTGCTCACCGGCGATCTCTTCGAGCACGGGTCCCACCATCCGGCACGGTCCACACCACTCGGCCCAGAAGTCGACGAGTACGGGCCGGTCGCTCGAGATCGTGTCCTGGAAATCGGCGTCGGTGATGGTGATGGTGTTGGCACCCATGGTGGTTCTGCTCCTGTAGATCGGTGCTGCGGTCGAGGTCTTCAACCGAGCGTGGACGTGAGATCTTTCCCGGCGGCGGTCATCCCGTGCCCTCGAGGAATCGCTCGGCGTCGATGGCCGCCCGGCAACCGGACCCGGCCGCCGTGATCGCCTGCCGATATCGCGAGTCGGCAACGTCTCCGGCCGCAAAGATGCCCGGCACCGACGTCGCAGTCGTCTGACCATCGACGAGGAGGTACCCGGTGTCGTCCATCGCCAACTGTCCGCGGAAGAGGTCGGTGTTCGGCTTGTGGCCGATGGCGACGAACACGCCGTCGGTGGAGTGCTCGGACGCCTCGCCCGTCACCGTATCGGTGAGCGTGACGCCGGTCACGTCGTCGGTTCCGCGGATCTCGCTGACGACCGCATTCCAGACAACCTCGATCTTGTCGTGGGCCAGCGCTCGGTCGGCCATGATCTTCGACGCCCGGAACTCGTCTCGGCGGTGGACGATGGTCACCTTCGAGGCGAATTTGGTCAGGAAGAGAGCTTCCTCCATGGCGGAGTCGCCGCCGCCGACGACGATCAGTTCCTTGTCGCGGAAGAAGAACCCGTCACATGTGGCGCAGGCGGACACGCCTCGTCCCGTCAACCGTTCCTCGCCCGGAACGCCGAGCCACTTGGCGGTTGCCCCGGTGGCCACGATGACGGCCTCGGCGAGATGCTCGTCGGCGCCGGCACTGACTCGGAAAGGCACCGTCGTGAAGTCGACCTCGGTGACGTCGGTCGTGACCAGTCGTGACCCGAAGCGTTCGGCCTGCTTGCGGAACTGGTCCATCAGCTCCGGTCCCATGATCCCGTCGGGAAATCCCGGGTAGTTCTCCACGTCGGTGGTGATCATCAGCTGTCCACCGGACTGGCTGCCTTCGTAGACCAGGGGAGCGAGATCCGCGCGAGCTGCGTACAGCGCCGCCGTGTAGCCGGCCGGCCCGCTGCCGATGATGATGAGCTTCTCGGTTTGGGTCATGTTCGATCCTCGACAGGTCGCGTTCGCTTCCACCAGAGGAACGCACCGGCCAGTCCGAATAGTCCTGCCTCGACCGCATAGGCCCCCGATTGGGTCAGCGGAATCGCCAAGGCCGAATGGATGGTCATGAAGAGGAAGACCACCGCCACCAGCGCCAGCACTGCGGCGGGGATGCTGAGGGCGACGATGCGGACGGCCTTCTCGGCGCGGTCGACGGTCAGGCCCCGGATCTTGGTCGCGAACTGTTCCAGAAAGTCGGCGAAACGGGCGGCGAAATCCTCCACGGCCTGAAGGTTAGCCAGGCCCGGTCAGGGGTCGAGAACGAGGGGGTCGCAGTTCGATGCTCGGAACGTGAGCGGCATCAACTCCTCCGGGCTGGCACCGACGATGAACACCTCTACATCCTCCCCGTCGAGGTTGGTGTCGATGACGAGGTGGAGGTCTTCGATGTCGTCGGTGAGGCACTGCGGTGCGGGCGATTCGGCATCGGAGAACGCCGATGGCGAAACCGGTTGGAATGGTGTGCGTTCGGCGACGTCGGCGATTCTTTCGTCGATGTACGCCAGCAGGCTCTCCCGGGTCTGCGGGTCGGACAGGTCCTCTCGAATCGGCGGCGCCTGATCTTCTGCTGCGTCGGTGTCCTCGGCCGCCAGGGAACCTGCGACCGCTTCGTCCTCGGCCTCCTCGGCCATCTCCTCGGCCGCTGCCATGGCCGCGGTCTCTTCGGTGGCGAAATCGGCCGCTGCGCCGGGTTCCAGCTCGCGCTGCTGCGTCGGTACCTCGGTGGCGGCCACCGATTCGTCGCCGGAGGCCATGCCGGCGTCGTCGGTGCCGCCGTTGCTCAACAGACCGACGACGCCGATCACTGCGGCCAAGCTGACGGCGGCCACGGACGCGGTGGTCAGCCACCGCTGCTGACGGCGGGACTTCAGATCGATCACCGTTGCCCCGATGTCGGCCGAGTCGAGGTCGGCCGCCACGCCGGCGTGGAGCCGGCGCCGCTCCTCGTCGGTCATCGCCGGCCGCTCGATCCCGGCGAGCATCCGCTCGACTCCGTTCTGGAGTTCGAACTCCTCCTGGCATACCGGGCACCGCTCCAGCCACTCGGCGGCGCGACGCTCGTCGACGACGTCGTCCACCGCGCCGGACGCGTAGGCGGCGACCAGTTCCACGTCGTGATGCGTGTGGTCGAGTGGGCGAGTGTCGTCGAAGTGGTCGGTCATGAGTCGTCGCTTGGACGTCGCGAATGCTGCCGGTGGTTCCCGAGACTCGTCGCCAATTGGCGACGAGCTCGGAACACGCGGGACTTGACCGTGCCGATCGGAAGCTCGAGCGCCTCGGCGATCTCGGCCATGGACATGCCCTGTATGTCAGAGAGTACGACCGCAGCTCGGAAATCGGGCGCCAGCTCGGCGAGTGCCGCCTCGATCGTCGGTGCCGACTCGACGGCCGCCAGGTCATCACCGACCCGGATGTCCACCGGATCGTGGAACTCGGGTAGTGGTTCGGTCCGTCGCCGTTTGGCCTTGCGGAGCTCGTCGTAGCAGGTGTTGGTGGTGACTCGGTAGAGCCAGGTGGTGAACGCCGAGTCACCTCGGAACTGAGCGGCCTTCCGGAAGACGGTCAAGAGCGTCTCCTGAGTGGCGTCGAGGGCCGCATCCCGTGATCCCATGATTCGAAGGCAGACCGAGAAGATCAAGTCTTCGTGGGTTCGCATCAGCTCATCAAAGGCGTCTCGATCGCCTCGAGCCACCTGCCGGATGAGGTCGAGGTTCCGTTCGTGCTCGGCAGCCTCGGTCATCCGAGGAAGCGTACTTCGGCCAGCTCGGCGTAATGCACGTCCTCTTGGAGTGGCAGCTCGGTGAACCACAGAAGCCACCATCCACCCTCGCGACGGGGAAGTTGCAGCTCCACGCGGTCACCGATGGTTCGTCCTGAAGCCACTTCCGAGAAGTCGTCGGGCCGAACGCCGGGCTCGGCGTTCCACCCCAGCCGATAGTCCGTACCCGGCGTGATCCCGGCCAGGTCGATGCGGTCCGTCGGGCCCGCGACCTGGAACGTCACACCGACGCCATCCTTGAGTGCCGACAGGGGCTCTCGGTACTGCTCGGTTCTCCACGTCGTGGTGGGGTCGCCGTCGGTGAGATTGCCGAGGGCATCGTCGTTCTCTTCGTTGCCGCCGAACGGATCCGCCGAGCGCACGTCGGCGATCTGGACCGGCGCCGGGTCGGTCGGTGATCCCGGCACGCTCGAGGTGGTCGTCGACGGTTCGACGACGGGCGTCGGACTGGTGGCCGCATCCTGCGGTACCAGCACCGGCGAGCCCGAACCGACGAGCATGAGCCGGGTCACGAACACCAGCGCGGCCGCGACCACCACCAACCCGACGGCGCCGAAGAGGAGTCGCCTGGAGAACGTGGGAGATTCGGTGCTGGGTCGAATTGGCGATGGTGCCGCCGCCAGTTCGTCGGCGAGTTGCCGGGCGGTCGTGAGGCCCTGTCGGGCGCGGCGGAGGGCATTGTCGACCGCGGTACTCAGGCCGTCGACGATCTCCGAGGGAGGTGGGCCTCCGGACGGTTGCCCGGTCAGGGCCTCCTCGAGCGTGACGGCCAGCGAGCGGACGTCATCGGCTGCGGTCCGGTTGGTGTTCGGCCGGCCGACACCGCCCAGCTTGGCGGGATGGTCGACCGAGTGATAGACGCACGACGGTTCGATCGCACCGTGCACCATCCCGGCGGCGTGAAGGGCCGCCAGACCCTCGGCCAGTCCCGCCGCGTTCGGGAGAAACTCGTGCACGTCGACGGTGTCGCCCGATTCCAGTCGATCCGCGAGGGAGATCGCACCGGTCCACTCGGAGACGGCGTACACGCCACCCGGTGTCTCTCCGGCGGTGAACACCCATGTCAGGTGTGGGTGGTTGACCGCGGCGGCGCCGCGCACCGATTCGAGGAACTGGCGCCTGCGGGCGTCCGAGGCGTCGGGACCCAGCACCCTGATCTGCACGGGCCGATCCAGCGACACGTCCGTTGCGAGCCATTCTTCGATGTCCCCGTCCCGGCCGAGCCGGACCTCGAGGGCGTATCGGTCGGGGAGGGGAGGGGGCATCAGGTCAGCCGGTAGGCGATTCCGATCGCGCCCGGGCCAGCATGTGTACCGACGACCGGACCGAGTTCGGCGACGATCGGATTGGTGTCGGGAAGGACACTGCGAAGCCGGTCGAGCAGTTCCTCGACATCGTCCGCGTGCCCGTGTACCACCGACAGCGCATCCAGGCGATCGGCCAGGTCGAAGGCCTTGTCGACGATGGCACCGATGGCGCCGGCACGGGTTCGGGCACGACCGGCCGGGGCGATGGCTCCATCGACGAACTGGAACAGTGGTTTGATCCCCAGGAGTCGGCCGAGCGCGGCAGATACCGGACCGACGCTTCCGCCCCGCCGCAGGTAGGTGAGGGTGTCGACCGCCGCGAAGAAGTTGGTCTTCGAAGCGGCGTCGGTGGCGGTGAGCGCCACCTCGTCGAGGGATCCACCGGCCGCGGCGGTGGCGGCGGCGGCAGTGACCTGGAGCCCGAGGGCCATGGATACCGACTGCGAATCGACCACCCGGACCGCCACCTCGTCGGCCACTCGCTCGGCGGCCAGCACGGCTGATTCGTATGTGGCCGAGACCGCCGAGGAGAGGCTGACGGTGACGATCCCGTCGGCGCCCTCGTCGGTGAGTCGGCGGAAGGTGTCGACGAACGCCCCGGTGGTGGCCGGGGCCGTCTCCGGAAGGCGATCGGCCGCAGCCAGCCGCCGCCAGAACTCAGACGGGGTGACGTCCGACCGCAATACGTCTTCGCCGAAGCGGACGGAGAGAGGGACCACGGTGATGCCGTGGGCGGCGACGATCTCGGCGGGGAGGTCGGCGGCGGTGTCGGTGACGATCCTGATCATCGGTGTCCTGTCAAGGCCGGATTGGTTCGGAGGGCAATTGGTTGGGTTTCGGGGTTCGGGTCTCGGCTCGGAGAACGGAGAGCCGGTCGGCCAGGACCTCGAACCCCTCGGATTCGTACAGGCCGAGGGACCGTCGGTTCTCTGGTTGGGTGTTCACGAGCATGGTACGCGCTCCCCGCCCCCGCGCCCATCGGAGCGCCCCCATCAGCAGGTCTCGCCCCAGCCCGCTCCCTTGCCTCGCCGGAGCGACTGCCAACCGTTGGAGGTATCCGATACTGCCCGAGGTCCCGACGATGGCAAACCCCGTGGGCCGGACCCGATGGGGAGTGCCGTCGGTGAGGAGGACGCTGCTCGAGGCCGCTTGGTGCGCTTCGATCAGGCCCTGCCGTCCGAGTTGCCACTCCGGATCGAACGCCGCTTCGTCGATCCAGAGCATCGCCTCGATCCACGAATCACCGGTCCATACCCCGACCGATGACGGTCGAGACTCACGGAACGGCCCGTCCAGCCGCCGCTCGAGCAGCAGGAGTTCACGATGAGGATGGAACCCGGCTCGGAACCATACGGCGGTCGAGCTCCGGTAGAGAGGGACGGATTTGACGGCCGGGACATCGAAGCCGGCCAGGGCGTCGACACAACCGCGGAGGAAACCGGCACTGCCTCGGTCGAGGCGGAGCGATGCGTCGGGACTCGCATCGTTCCATGGCCGAGCGTGGGCCCGCGCCCATCCCTGTCGGAGAATGAGGGGTCCCGGCCACGACCCGCGAACGGACACACGGTCTCCTCGGCTCATGTCATGCTCTGCACGGTGGCAAAGTAGCGTCATGATCAGCCAGTCGAGCGAGCCTCTTCGGAGACGGGGATGGCGGAGCATGTGGAGCCGTTGGTGGGAGCCGGGCCGGTGACCGGACCGGTGCCGACGGTGGTCTACATGACCGATCCGGCGTTCGCGCTCCACGACACCGGGAAGGCACATCCCGAACGCCCGGCGCGTTTGGAGGCCGTCACCAGCGGTGTCGCCATCGCCCGGGCGCGGGTGGCCGAGGTGGCTCCACCAGAGATCGATCGGGCGATGCTCGAACTCGTTCACCGCCCGGCGTACGTGGACGCCATCGAGCGATTCTGCCTGGGTGGAGGAGGAGCTCTCGACCCCGACACGGTGGCCACCGAGGCGTCATGGACGGCCGCGCTGCGGGCGGCCGGCGCCGGTCCGGCCGCCGTGACGCTGCTGCGCGCCGGTGGTCCCGACCGGACGGCGCTGCTGGGCGTCAGGCCGCCCGGCCACCATGCACTGAGCGATCGGGCCATGGGCTTCTGCCTCTTCAACAACGTCGCGGTCACCGCTGCGTGGCTGGCCGGCCAGGGCGAACGGGTGGCGATCGTCGACTGGGACGTCCACCACGGCAACGGAACCCAGGAGATGTTCGAGGCGAGAGCCGACATCCTCTATATCAGCCTCCACCAGTATCCCTTCTACCCCGGTGGCGGTGCAGTCGAGGAATCCGGGGTGGGAGCCGGTGCCGGAACGATCGTCAACCTGCCGATGGCCGCAGGAACGGCCGGAGATGTGTATCGGACGGCGTTCGACCGAATCGTGGTTCCTTCGCTCACCGCATTCGGCCCCGACTGGGTCCTTGTCAGCGCCGGGTTCGATGCCCACGCCGCCGATCTGATGGCCGAGCTGCGCCTGACCAGCACCGACTATCGGATGATGGGCCGTCGCATCCGCGAGTTGGTTCCACCCTCCCGCATCGTCACCTACCTGGAAGGTGGCTACGACCTCCGGGCGCTGACCGAGTCAGTCGCCGCCACGGTCGAGGGCTTCTTCGGATTCGAAGGTGACGACGATCCGCCCACGCTCGCATCGCCGCCCCGTTCGTGGGAGGCGTTCGAGCAGGTGGTCGAGACCGGCGCTCCCCGCTGGGGGCTGTAACCGGGAACCGGTTTGGTCGGCGTCGGATCGACGATGGTCTTCCCCCGCCCTTCTCCTTGAGCCGGCGCTCCAACGGACGACAGGGTGAGCAATCGAAGCGAACGGGGAACACATCCATGGCCATGACATTCGACGATCTGCTGCGCCGTGCCGTCGAAGCGAACGCCTCCGACGTCCACCTGAAGGTGGGCTCCCCGCCGGTGATCCGAATCGACGGCGAGCTGCGCCGCATGGAGGATCTTCCGTCGCTGCGACCCGCCGACACGAAGGCGATCGCCGAGATCATCTTCGACGAGCGGGTGTCGAAGCGGTTCGAGGAGGACGGTGAGGTCGACTTCGCATATGGGCGTCACGACCTGGGCCGTTTTCGCGTCAGTGCATACCGTCAGCGCGGCTCGATCACGCTGGTGATGCGCCGGGTGGTTCCCGGGGCCCCTCCGCTGGACCGGCTGGGGCTGCCCCCGGTGATCGAGAAGCTGGCCGGCAACACTCGCGGGCTGCTCCTCGTGACGGGACCTTCCGGGTCCGGACGGACCACCACGATGGCTTCGATCATCGAGCACATCAATCGGACTCGGCCGGTCTCCATCATCACGATCGAGGACCCGATCGAGGTTCTCTTCCCGGACAAGATGGCCGTCGTCACCCAGCGCGAGGTGGGCGTCGACACACCCGACTTCCGTTCGGCGGTGTCCAGCGCTCTCCGTCAGAACGCCGACGTCATCATGATGTCGATCATCAACGACTACGACACCGCGGCGGCGGCGATCACCGCGGCGGAGACCGGGCACCTGGTGGTCGGTGCCATGCACACCGCCGATCCCGTCGACACGGTGAACCGGATCATCGAGTACTACCCGCCGCATCAGGAGCGGACCGCCAGGAAGCAACTCGCCGACAACCTGGTCGGCATCGTCTCGCAGCGAATCCTGGAGGGAGCGGAGGGCGGCCGGGTGCTCGCCACCGAAGTGCTGACGACCAATCCAAGGGTGGCGGAGCTGGTGGTCGGCGGAGCGCCGGCGTCGTCCTACGTCGAGATCATCAAGGAGAGCGACTACTTCGGGATGCAGACCTTCGACCAGGCACTCCTCGATCTCGTGAAGCGACGCCGAGTGGCCGTGATGGCCGCCCTGCCGCACGTCCGCAACTCGCATGAGTTTCGGGCGAAGGCCATGGAGGCGGGGGTCGAGGTCGGCTGAGCCGGGGGTTCATCCGGCGAGGTGGAGCCGCAGGAAGCCCACCAGCTCGTCGAAGAGACCGGTGGCGTGTGATGCGTCGTCGGTGAGGGTGGCGTGACGCCATCCCGGAAACTGGCGGACGCGGAGGTCGCGCCCGCCGTCGTCGAAGACGTCCGACGTCGCCAGCACCCGGTTGGCGGGGCAGAGGGGGTCGCGCTCGAACCGAGTCACGATGAGCGGCGTGTCGGAATCCGACGCGCGCTGGAGATCGTCGGGATCGGTGCCGATCACCGATCGATCTCGACGTGTCCAGAAGATCCGGAACGGGAGGGATGGTTGCGCCGCGACCGCGGCTCCGACGCCGGGTTCGTGCATCATCGCCAGCACCAGACCACCGGTGGCGCACATCCCGATGAGGCCCACCTTTCGGTCACCATCTGCCACGTGGTCGGTCAGCGGACGGAGCCATTCGACGATCCGGCTGGTCCGTCCCGCTCGGAACAACTCGAACTCGTGCCGGAGGCACCACATCTGTCGGAGTCCGGCCACGGCGTCGGACTGTCCGTACTCGCCGAAGAGCAGTGGCATGTGGACCGTGAATCCCTGTACGAAGAGTGATCGTCCCAGGTCGATACAGCTCGGCGACAGTCCCGGGAGTTCATGAACGAGGATCACTGCCTCCGAGACGCCGCTCCGGCGAAATGAGTAGACGGATCGCTCGCGAAACTCCCACCGCTCCGGGTGCAACGACTCGCTCATCGGTCGGAGCGTAGAGCCGGCCGGCGACTCCTGGACCCTCGGGGTGGCGGCCGGCGACCGGCGCCTACACTCGCCTCATGATCCCCGACCGCCTTCGTTGGTTGGTCGAGCCGGGGAGCCCGTCGGTCGTCCTGGCCGAACGCTTTCACGCTGCCGGACACGAGCTGTACCTCGTCGGCGGCTCGGTTCGAGATGCGTTCCTGGGACTTCGCAGCCCCGACCTCGACTTCACCACCGACGCCCGACCCGAAGCGATCAAGGCCGTCATCGGCCCGCATGTGGACGCCCTCTACACGGTGGGCGAGCGGTTCGGCACCGTCGGAGCGAAGCTCGGCGCCACCACGGTCGAGATCACGACGTACCGAAAGGAGCTGTACGTCGAGGACTCTCGCAAGCCACGCGTTCGCTTCGCCGACCGGGTGGAGGACGACCTCGAACGGCGCGACTTCACCGTGAACGCCGTGGCGCTGCGGCTCCCCGGCGCCACCGTGGTCGATCCGAACGGAGGTTTGTCCGATCTGGCGGGCCGGGTGCTGCGGACGCCGCTCGATCCGTCGATCTCCTTCGGCGAGGATCCGCTGCGGATGCTGCGGCTGTTTCGGTTCCAGGCGACACTGGGGTTCGAGCCCGACCCGCTGGCGCTCGGAGCCGTCTCGGCGATGGCCGACCGGCTGGACATCGTCTCTGCCGAGCGCATTCGCGACGAGTTCTCGAAGCTGATCGTCGCCCCCGATCCGGGGCCGGCGTTGTGGGGACTGCTGGACACCGGGTTGATCGACCGCTTTCTCCCCGAGCTGCGAGCGTTGGCGATGGAGCAGGACCCGGTCCATCGTCACAAGGACGTACTCGCCCACACGGTGGCGGTCACCCAGAAGGCCGGCGAGGGCAACCTTCGGCTGCGTCTCGCCGCGCTCCTCCACGACATCGGCAAGCCCGATACCCGTCGGTATGTGGGACGCGGTGTCACCTTCCACCATCACGAGGTGGTGGGGGCCAGGATGGCCCGGGAGCGACTGCGGGCACTGCGGTACCCCAAGGACGTGGTCGCCGATGTTTCTCGACTGGTCTTCCTGCACCTGCGACCCCACACGCTCAAGATGGGCTGGAGCGACTCGGCCGTCCGACGGTATGTGCGCGACGCCGGCCACCTGCTCGACGATCTGAACGAGCTGGTTCGGTGTGACGTGACGACCGCCAGTCAGCGGCGGGCCGAGGCGATTCAACGGCGAATCGATGAACTCGAGGACCGGATCGCGACGTTGGAAGCTCAGGAGGAACTTGCCAGACTGCGCCCGCCGATCGATGGCCACCAGGTCATCGCCTACCTCGGGATCCAACCGGGGCCACTGGTGGGGGAGGTCATGGATCTGCTGCTGGAGCGCCGCATCGAGGAAGGACCGTACGACGAGTCCGAGGCCTTCGACCTGGTGCGGCAGTGGGCGACCGAGCGGGGACTCGATGATCCGGGCGAACCGGCATGAGCCTTATACGCATATGCGTATAATCCAGGGGATGGTGCCAGCGGATGGTGAATAGGTGATCGCCGCGGGCGTGCTGGGTGCATCCGGGTATGCGGGCGGTGAGGTCGTTCGCATCCTCGACGGACACCGCGCCATGGAGGTCGTGCACCTCGGCGCTCACAGCCGGAAGGGTGCACGGCTGTCGGATGTCCATCCGCAGCTGTTGGGGGGAGATCGACTGCTCGGGGGATCGGAGGTCGACGACCTCCCACCCCTCGACATCGCGTTCTTGGCACTGCCGCACGGTGCATCGTGGGACATCGGGAGCCGCTTGGCGGACCGGGGCATGGTGGTCGTCGATCTCGGGAGCGACTACCGCCTGGATACCGACGCCCGCTACCGGCTCGCCTACGGCACGCCACACCCGGCGCCGGACCGGCTGGGGGACTGGGTATATGGGCTGCCGGAACTCTTCGACGTCGCCGAGCAGAGCAGAATCGCCGGCCCCGGGTGCTATCCGACGGCAGTGCTCCTGGCCTCGGTTCCACTGCTGACCGCCGGCGTCGTCGCGCCGGGTGTCGTCGTCGCCGACTGCCTCTCGGGGGTTTCGGGGGCGGGACGGTCGCTGCGGGAAGACCTGTTGTTCGGTGAGGTGGCCGAAGGGGTGCGGGGCTACGGAATCGGCACGCACCGGCACCGCCCGGAGATCGAGATGGGTATCGAGGCGACGACCGGCGTCGCACGATCCGTGGTTTTCACTCCGCATTTGGTACCCATGCAGCGCGGCGAACTGGCCACCGTCACGATGCCGGCCGTTCCGGGGGTGACGCGCCCCGATCTGACTGATGCGCTACACGATGCATACCGAGATTCACCGTTCGTGGTCGTCGTCGACCGCCCACCCCAGACGCGGTGGGCGGTTGGCTCCAACCGGGCGTTCGTGAGCGCCTGGGTGGACGACCGTGCCGGGTCGATCATCGCCCAGGCGGCCATCGACAACCTCGTGAAGGGGGCGGCCGGACAGGCCGTTCAGGCCGCCAATCTCGCCCTCGGCTTGGATCAGTCCGAGGGGCTGGTCGCCTCGGGCTGGATGCCGTGAGCGTCACCGCAGCCTCGGGATTCGAGGCGTCGGCCGTCGCCGCCGGCATCAAGCCGGAAGGGCTCGACTTCGGATTGATCGCCGCCCGTCGAGCGGTGCCCGCCGCAGCGGTGTTCACACAGTCACAGACGGCCGCTCCACCCGTGGAGGTGAGCCGGGAGCGGATCGCGTCAGGCCGTGCCCGAGCGGTGGTTCTGAACAGCGGCGCGGCCAACGCCGGAACGGGAGCATCCGGGCGGCAGGACGCCGAAGAGGTGGCTGCCTCGGTTGCCACCGGGTTGCGATGCGACCCCACCGAGGTCCTCGTGTGCTCCACCGGCCCCATCGGAGGGCGCCTACCGGTGGCGGCGATGACGGCCGCCGTTCCCGGCCTGGTCGCCGGCCTCTCCGGCGAGGGCGCCGATGACCTGGCCGAGTCGATCCTGACCACCGACACGGTCAGCAAGCAGGCCAGCATGCACCGCGGGTCCATCACCGTGGGGGGGATGGCCAAGGGCGCGGGCATGTTGCGGCCCGACATGGCGACGATGCTCGCCGTCCTCACCACCGATGCGGAGATAGACGCGTCGTCCATGTCGCGCATCCTTCGCCGGGCGGTCGACGTCACGTTCAACTGTCTGAACGTGGACGGATGCCAGTCGACCAACGACACGGTCGTCTTCATGGCGTCCGGCGAGGCCGGACCGATCGACGAAGCCGCTCTGGAGCGGATGGTGGAGGCCGTGTGCCAGTCACTGACCCGCATGCTCGCCACGGACGCCGAGGGGGCGAGCCGGGTGGTGGACATCGAGGTCGATGGCGCCGCCAGCGACGAGGATGCCCGCCGGATCGGCCGAACCATCGCCGACTCGGCGTTGGTACGAAGCTCGTTCTGGGGCTCCGATCCCAATTGGGGTCGGGTGCTGGCGGCCGCCGGGGTCGCCGGGGTCGTCATCGATCAGCGAGACATCACGATCGCCTATCAGGGAGTGACCGTGTGCCAGGGTGGACGGGGGGTGGCCTTCCACGAGGCGTCGGTCGTCGATGCGCTCGGATCGGACTTCACCGTCGAGATCACGGTGGGCCGAGGACCCGGCCAGGCCCGTGTCGTCACTACCGACCTCACGCCCGAGTACGTCAGGTTCAACGGGGAGCGCTCGTGAGCGGCCACGCACCCGACGCCTCGAAGTCGAGCATCGCCACCTCGATGGGCAAGGCCTCGATCCTCATGGAGGCGCTGCCCTACATCCAACGGTTTCGAGGCGAGATCGTGGTCATCAAGTACGGCGGCTCGACCATGGATGCTCCCGAACTGCGCCACACCTTTGCGGGTGACATCACGCTGCTCCACACGGTCGGCATTCTCCCCGTCATCGTCCACGGAGGCGGACCTCAGATCTCGCAGGCCATGACCGACGCCGGCGTCGAGGCGGAGTGGGTCGACGGGCTGCGAGTCACCGACGACCACACCATTCGCATCGTGCAGCGGGTACTGATCGGGGAGGTGAACGCCGACATCGTCACATTGCTGGCCGGCCACGGAGCACGAGCGATCGGCCTTTCGGGGTTGGACGCCGGTCTTCTGACCGCCTCTGCGATCGACCCTCGGCTCGGCCACGTCGGGACCATCGATCGGGTCGACACCGATCTGATCCGGAGCCTGCTCGATGACGGCCTGGTGCCGGTGGTCGCTCCCTTGGCCCGAGGGGTGGACGGCACGGTCTACAACACCAATGCCGACACGGCGGCCGGAGCGATCGCCGCCGCACTCGATGCTCGCAAGCTGGTGTACCTGACCGACGTCGAAGGGGTCTACCGGGACGGTGACGATCCGGCCACTCGGATCGACCGCATGGACGTCGCCGAGCTCCGGCGGGTTCTTCCCGAGATGGAGGGAGGCATGAAGCCCAAGCTCGAGTCGGTCGCCACCGCAGTGGAGTCCGGGGTGCGGAGGGCCCATATCCTCGATGGTCGGGTTCAGCATGTCGTCCTCCTCGAGATGTTCACCAAGCAGGGCGTCGGGACCATGATCACCCGGGTCGGAGATTCCCGTGAGTGAGCCGGTCGACCACATCATCTCCCGGGAAGCGGCGGTCGTGATGCAGACGTACGGGCGCCTGCCGGTCACGTTCGTGTCGGGAGACGGATCGTGGTTGACGGCCGCCGACGGCGCCAGGTACCTCGATTTCCTGACCGGGCTGGCGGTCGCGTCGGTGGGACACGCCAACCCGGCGGTGGCCGAGGCCGTCGGACGGCAGATGACGACGCTGGTTCACACCTCCAACCTCTTCTATACCGAGCCCATGGTCGAGCTGGCCGAACGGCTGACCCGGCTGTCCGGTCTGGATCGGGTGTTCTTCGCGAACTGCGGCGCCACCGCCAACGAAGCCGCCATCAAACTGGCACGGCGCTGGGGCCAGGCGCAGCGAGGTCCGGAGTGCTACGAGGTGGTCACGCTGGCCGACTCCTTTCACGGGCGGTCGCTGGCGACGCTCGCCGCCACCGGCCAGCCGGAGAAGCAGGCGGTCTTCGAACCCCTCCCGGCCGGGTTCCGGCAGGTGGTGGCCGAGGACATCGTTGCGCTCGACGGCGCGGTCTCGGCGAGCACCGCCGCCGTCATGATCGAGACGACGCAGGGGGAGGGCGGCGTTCGCCCGTTGAGCGTCGACTATCTGGCCGCCGTGCGACGGTTGTGCGACGAGCGCGAGGTGTTGTTGGTGGTGGATGACGTCCAGGCCGGTGTCGGCCGGACCGGCTCGTGGTTCTCGTGGCAGCAACTCGGCTTCGCCCCGGACATCGCCACCACCGCCAAGGCGCTTGCCAATGGGCTACCCATCGGGGTGTGTATGGCGACCGACGCTGCTGCGCAGGCATTCCGGCGCGGCGATCACGCCACCACGTTCGGAGGGGGTCCCGTGATCTGTTCCGCGGCGCTGGCGGTGCTCGGCCAGATCGAGCGCTTGGACCTGCTGGCCAACTGCCGTGAGCGGTCGCGACAACTGGGAGCCGGGCTGGTGGGTCTCGACGGGGTCGCCTCGGTGCGAGGCCGCGGCCTGCTGTTGGCGGCGGTCCTGGAAGGGGAGCGAGCAGTCGCAGTGGCCGGGCGGGCGTTGAAGGAGGGTCTGATCGTGAATGCGGTGCGGCCCGATGCCGTGCGCTTCGCCCCGCCGCTCACCGTGTCACCCGATGAGATCGACGAGGGCTTGGCGCGATTCTCGGAAGCGCTCCGCTGACACGGGCCCGATGACCGCTCCGCGGGTGGTCAGACCCTTCAGTCGAGATTTGTTATCGAGAGGCGCGGGATCTCTCCGGCCGGCTCGAACCCGAACAACTGTCCGTAGAAGGACAACTCGGCCTGGCGCGTCCGAACGACGGTCTCGGCCTTCCCCAGGAAGTGGTCCTCGCCCTCGATGAGGAGGAACGAGTGGGGAAGACCGTTGGCGTGCATGGCGTCGACGAAGACCTCGGCCTGGTCGGGCGTGACGATGGGGTCATCGCTGCCCTGGATGATCAACACCGGGCACGTGATCCGGTCGGCGTGATGGATGGGAGATCGTTCCCGATACCGGGCTTCTGCCCGGTCGGGTGGCCCGACGAGCCGGTGGTCGTACCGTGATTCGAACTTGTGGGTCGTCTCCATCAGCGCCTCGATGTCGGCCACCCCGCAGTAGGAGGTGCCTGCCGCGAAGACATCGTGGAACGTCAGCGCACACAAGGTGACGAAACCGCCGGCGCTCCCACCGCGAATCGCCAGGCGGGCAGGGTCGACCTTGCCGATCGAGGCCAGGTGTCTGGCGGCCTCCACACAGTCCTCGACATCGAGTTCCCCCCACCGGCCGCGCAGTGCGTCCCGATACGCCCGTCCATGACCGGTCGAGCCGCGATAGTTCACATCGGCGATGGCAAACCCGCGGGTGGTCCAGAACTGAACCGAGAGCTGCAGGGTGCTGTACGTCTGCGCCGTGGGCCCGCCGTGGCTGAAGACGATGAGCGGTGGCAGTGCTCCCTCGGGAGGCCGGTGGTCGGGATTGGTCGGTGGGTAGAAGAACGCATGCGCCTCCCCACCCTCGGTCGTCGGGTAGGAGATGGGTACGGGACGCGATATGAACCGCTCGTCCAGATCGACCTCGGAGGAACGCCGCACGACCTCCACGGTTCCTCGCTCGAGGTCGACGGTCAGAACGCTCATCGGTGTGCTCGGGCCACCGAACACCGTCCAGACCTGCTCGCCCACCACCGTCATCAGTCCACCGAACGCGGATCGTTCACCGATGTCGACCGGATCTCCGTCGACTTCCAGTGACCACATTCCCCGATCCGCCACCGCGGTCACCAGACGACCGGTGGCGGTGAGCGCGAACGTGGACCAGCCGAACATCCAACCGGGTAGTCCGACCTCGCGTTCGGTCGGCAAACGCGGCTCGAGAACATCACCATCGACTCGGTAGATGTTCCACCAGCCCGTCCGGTCGGCCGAGACGAGCAGTTCGCCGGCGGCCGTCCAGGTGGGCTGGAAGAGTGATTCGTCGTCGAAGCTCGGAACGCGGCGCGCTGACCGGATTTCGGGAGCCAGCCAGTCCGCCACCCAGAGGTGGGTCTCGTCCCACGGCATGTTGGGATGGTTCCAGGCCAACCAGGCGATGTGAGCGCCGTCGGGGCTGATTCGGGGCGTGGAGTAGAAGTCGTAGCCCGACGTCACCGTGACCGGCTCGGCGCGGCCGTCCACCGGGAACGCCGCGAGATCGTGGCGGGCCTCACCCCCTCCGGCGTGGTTCTCGCGGACGGCCACCACCCATCCGTCGGCGATGACCGCGTCCGCGTAGCGCCAAACTCGAGGTTCCGGCGGCACAGGAGTGATCGGCCGGGGCTCGACACCGTCGATCCGATACATCCGCTGGTCCTCGAACCGGCTGGCGACGACGGCGTCACCGTCGGTGGCGATCGAGGCGCCGCCGTACTCGTGGACGAGGGTTCGAGCGTTGAACGCGGGTGCGATCTCCTCAATCGAATGGCCCCGTCGACGCATCACCGCCACCCGGTCCTCGGCGGGCCGGTACTCGCTCCAGATGACGTCGTCGTCGTGGGAGGTCAACTCCATGAACCCGAGCTGACCGCCGGCGAGCATCGACGGGGTGATCGGCGATGTCCACGAACCGAATGGGGTGGGGGGCATGCCGACGACGATACCGGTGGGTACGGAGTGGAGGCTGGAGTCCTCCAGATTCGTTGACGGCTCCCATAACGGGCGGCCGTTCCTTACCGTTGGAAGGATGACATCTCCTGCCGAAGAGATCGTCGAGGTCGGTGCACCCGAGTCGGGGGCCGGCCCGGCGCGTGGCCCTCGCTGGTGGATGGTGGCCGTTCCGCTCGTCTTGGCCGTGAGTCTCGCCGTGGTCGTTCCCGGGAGCGACGCACCACCGGAGGCGACCATCGATCCGTCGCAGCTCCAGGCTCCCGACGCTCCGATCGTCCCCGGGGTGGCGGTGCCGGCACCGGACGAGCCGTCTCCGAAGGCAGCGGCGGTGGGCGCCGGATGGCAGGAGGTCCATCTGTCACCGGACACCTTCGCCGCACCGACCGTCGCCCACGGCGACCGTGGATGGCTGGCGGTGACCTCCGGACGGCTCGTCGTCGCCCGACACTCCGAGGACGGCTCGACTTGGAGAACGGTCACGTTGAGCAACGCTCCGATGAACGGCCGGCCGGCCGTGGCGGTCGGCAATGCGCTCATGCTCGTGCTGGCACCGTCGATGTCGCCGGCCAGTGGAGGCGAGTGGTGGCTGAACGAGGACGGCCGGACGTGGACGCCCCACCCGTTCGACGTGAGCCTGGCAGAGGTCGACGACCTGGTGACGGTCGGCGACCATGCGCTGCTGTTGGGGAATGCTCCGCTCGCGGCCGGATCGTTTCCCGTTCCGGCAGACCCGGTGTTGCTGCATCTCGGTTCGGACCGCCGCTGGGTCGAACTGCCCTGGCCGCAGGGCGATGTCGAGATCACGACGCTGCTGGCGGCGGAGGATTCGATTTGGGCGTACGGGCAGTCCGAGGGCGAACCGGCGCGCTGGCGCCTCGAGGACGGCCGGTTGCTGGCCGAGGATCTGTCGATCCACCCGGGCGCCCTGCCCTTCCGGGCGATCCTCGACGGCTTCGAGGAGGGGGGATGGCTCGGGGCGAGTTTCGACGCCACGTACGTGTCGACGGACCTCGTCACCTGGATCCGGCGATATCCGGTGGGTGTCCGATCCGGGTGGACGCCGGCGATGATCGATGGCTCGCTGGCGATGGTGGCCGAGAACGCCGCCGGCACGGACGTGGTCACCGACGCCGGTATGGAGACGGTCCCGATCCGGGGCCGTGCGCCGCAAGAACGAATCGTCGGCCTCGTGTCGGGGGATGACGTCAGCGTCTTGAGCCTCGACTCGTTGTCCGGCCATCGACAGCTCTTTCGCGGAGCGGAAGAGATCGCCGTCACGACGGAGTTGGCACCGGGCGGAACCTGGACCACGCGCGACGAGGTCGAGGTCGGACCGTCGGCGGTGGCGGTCGGCCGGTCCGCCGGCGTGCCTTACGTGTGGACCGGTCAGAGCCTGCATGCCGTCGACGTCGAGGCGGGCGTCATCGATCCGCGCCCGGCCGTCTTGGGAGTCGGGGCGGTGTTCACCGACGCGGAGGGCGAGCTGCATCCGGTGGTGGGGAGCCGGGTCTACACGGCGACGCGGTCCGGGCTCTGGTCGAGCCGGGGGATCGATGTCGCCCAGCGGGTTTCGTTCCACGACGAGCTCCCGATGGGTGAAGTGGTGCTGGCCCAGGAGACGGGAACGCTTCTTCGCAAGGAGGCCGATGAGTCCTGGGAGCCTCTCGACACCCCAGGTGATGTGGTCCGGAGCGCCCACGTCGTAGCCGACGGGCTCCTGATCGTGGTCGGCGACGGCGCCACCGGCTCGACAACCGCCCACTACTCGACCGATGGCCTCTCCTGGGAGCCTTTGTCGGGAAGGCCCGGGATGGGTCGAGACGGGGGCATCCCGTTCCTCGTCATGGACGACGGTCAGACGATCGATCTGGTCGACACCTGGCCGATCGAGCGAAAGCTCGAGCTGCCACGCGGAGTGGGCACACCCGAGCAGGTGCTGGCCGTCGACGACGGGTTCCGAGTGCGCACCTCGGGAGCCGTTCTCACCGGAGACGGCTCCGAGCCGTGGCGCATCCACCCACTCGACGCAGAGCACGGGGCCGCCCACGACGTCGTGACGATGCTGCCGGGGGGACCGCTCCAGGTGGTCACCGCGTCACCACGAGGTCTCAGCGTGCTGGTGTGGGAATAGGCGATCGCATCCGCGAGTCGATCGCGGTCCGTATGTTCGTTTGATGGCACGGCGAGTGGAGCGCGTGACGCGCCGGAAACGCTCGGTGAGGGCGGCAGGCGGGAAGGCTTGGGGTCTTCACCGTCTGGTTCGCCGCGGGCTGCTCATCCCGCCGGCCATCGTCGTTCGCCCCGGCCCATCGGAGACGCCAGACGAGTCGTCCGAGGAACTGCGCGCGCTGCTGGCCGAACACGTCACCGACGACGGGTCGTACGCAGTTCGGAGTTCGGCGACGGTCGAAGACGGTCGGGAGCAGTCTCATGCCGGACAATTCATGACGCGTCTCGACGTGGTCGGGCTGGATGCGGTGGTGGAGGCGGTGATCGAGGTGTCGGCCGGCGAGCACCCGGTCGTCGTCCAATCGATGGTGGAGGCGCAGGTGGGCGGCGTGGTCTTCTCTCGCCACCCGATGACCGGTCTCTCCGATGTCGTGCTGGAGGCGGTGGTCGGCTCGGCCGCATCGATGCTGGCCGGTCAGGAGACACCCCAGCGATGGGTTTGGCGATGGGGGAGCTTCGTCGAATCACCGGCCGAACCGATCGCCCCATCGTGGCTCGTCCGCGAGGTGGTGGAGTCGGCGGCGGCTCTCGACTGGAGCGAAGGACCGGTGGACCTGGAGTGGGCGTGGGACGGAACCCACCTCTGGTGGCTACAGATGCGTCCAATCACCACCACGGACGTGCCGGTCTACTCGAACCGCATCGCCAAGGAAGTCCTCCCCGGACTGATCCACCCGCTGGTCTGGTCGGTGAATGTGCCGGTCGTGAACGGAGCCTGGATCGACTTGTTCACCTCGCTGGTTGGAGGAACCCACCTTCGACCGGACGATCTCGCCGCCCGAATCGGGGCTCGGGCGTACTTCGACATGCGCGCCGTCGGGGACGTCTTCGAGACGGTTGGCATGCCCCGCGACCTTCTCGAGGTGCTGATGGGACTCGAAGGCGGCGATCGGCGACCCTCGTTCCGTCCGGGCGTGGGGGTCGGTCGCCACCTGCCTCGGATGATGACCCAAGGCGCTCGGTTCGCGTTGTACGAGCACAGCCTGGTGCGGGAACTCTCCGAGATCGAAGCCCGAGCCGCCACCGATTTCGTGCGACCCCTTCATTCCTCGACCGACGAGGATCTGGTGACCGAGATCGAGGAGTGGGCCGCGCTGACCCGTCGTCTCGCTCGCGCCAACATCGTGGCGCCGCTGCTGATGAACTTCCACGGCGGCCGCTACCGACGGGCGTTGGAGAAGCTGGGTCACGATCCGCTGCTGGCGAATCCGACCGCCGGCCACCCGGAAGCGGGCCGTTTCGATCCGGCCCCCGCCTTGGCCGCGCTCGCAAGGTCATATCGGAGCCTCTCCGACACCGACCAGGCTCGGCTCGACGCCGGCGATACCGAGGTTCTCGCCGGTCTCGACCCGTTTCTCGCTCGGTTCGGCCACCTGTCTTCCAGTGGCAACGACTTCGCCGTCCCTCGCTGGCGGGACGACCCGACGATCGTGGTGGACATGGTGCGGGCGGCCGCTCCGGACGAGTCCGGGTCGGAGGTTTCGGCACCTGATGCCTCGGGGCGTCGACTCTCAACGCTCCGGAATCGGGCTGCCCGGTGGCAACTGGCGCGAGACCGCGTCAGCGACCTCTACACGAAGCTGTACGGTCGGTTTCGGCCGCTGTTCTTCGAGGTCGGCGACCGGCTGACTCGGCGGGGCGTGCTCGCCACCCCCGAAGACGTGCTCTTTCTCAATTGGCAGGAGGCGGTCGACGCTCTCCTGCATCCGAATGGCAACCGGGACCGTATAGGAGACGTCGACGAACGGAGGAGGGAGATGGAACTCGCCGCGGAGCTGGCGATGCCCGAGACCATCTTTGGGCGCGAATTCATGGCGAGCACGCTCGCAACGGATATCGACGACGCGCTGGTCGGTGTTGCAGTCTCCCGCGGGGTCGCCACCGGAAGGGCAGTGGTGGCGGCATCGGTTTCGGAGGCGGCCGAGGTGACGCCGGACGACGTTCTCGTCGTCCCTTTCTCCGACGTGGCCTGGACGGGCGTGCTCCGCCGGGCAGGGGGGATCGTCGCCGAGTCGGGCGGTCTCCTGTCGCATAGCTCGATCATCGCCCGGGAAGCGTCGATACCGTGTGTGGTCTCGGTGCCGGGGGCGATGAGCATCACCCCCGGATCCATGGTCACCGTTGACGGATACCGAGGGACGGTGTCGGTGGAGCGGGCGTCGTGAACCGCTTCCAACGGCTCCTCTTCTGGCTGACGCTCATCGCCGGATGGACGTTCGTCGTCGCGCTTCCGGCCCTGGCCCATGAGAATCAGGTGATCCGCTTCGGGTCCTTCCTCGGAGGTTTGTTTCACCCGGTGTTGGGACCCGACCACCTGCTGGCGATGCTGGCCGTCGGCATCGTGTCGGCGCAGATCGGTGGCCGCGCCATCTGGACGGTTCCCGGCTCGTTCGTGTCCTTCATGGCGGTGGGCGGCCTGATCGGACTGCTCACCGACACCATTCCGATGGGTGTCGTCGAGACCGGAATCGCCCTCTCGGTGCTCCTCCTCGGCTCGATCATCGCCGGCGGCCGAAGTCTGCCGCAGATCGCCGCGATGGCGGCGGTGGCACTATTCGCCATGTTCCACGGCTACGCCCACGGTGTGGAAACGCCCAGCATCGCCCAGCCCGTCCGATACGCGCTCGGATTCCTGACGGGCACCGCCCTGATCCACCTCGTCGGGGTGCTCATCGGAGACGTCGCCCGGCGTTACCGGCACGGGCCGACGGTGCTGCGCGTGCTCGGCGGCCTGATTGCAATCGTGGGGGTGATGTTCTTGGCGGGTGTGCTGTGAAGCGGTTGCAGATCGCGGTGTGGGAGATCGTCGGCTTGCTCTTCATCGTCCTGGTCGGTTCGTTCCTGCACTTCGTGTATGAGCTGTCGGGCTTCGCTCCGGCGGCGGCCGTGTTCGGGTCGGTGAACGAATCGACCTGGGAACATCTGAAGCTGTTCTTCTGGCCGGGATTGGTCTTCGCCTTGGTGCAGCATGCGTACATCCGATCCGACGTGAACAACTTCTGGATCGCCAAGGCCGTGGCGTTGCTGCTGACGCCGATCGGCGTGATCGCCTCGTTCTACTTCTACCTCGGCATCGCGCTCCCGATCTACGGCGAGGGCTTTCTGTGGGCGGACATCGGGACGGGGGTGGTCGGGGTGGCGCTCGGCCAGTGGGCCTCTCACCGGCTGTTGACGTCGGATCCCCTGAACCGACGCTGGCTTCGGTTGGCGGCGTGGGGGTCGATCGGAGTCCTGACCGTGGCCATGGTGCTGTTCACCTGGGTGACGCCGAGGCTCTTTCTGTTCGAGAACTTCTTCGGCTACGAGTACTCGGGCGAGTTCGGAATCCTCGACGACTACACCCCGTACCTCATCTTCGAGTGAGATTCTTTGCACTGATCGTCGGCTATCTGATCGGTTCGGTATCCGGCGCGCGGGTCGTGGGTCGCCACGTCGAGTTCGGTTCGACCGAGGTGACGGTCGACGGGGTCGGTTCGACGGCGACCGTCGACGGGGTTTCTCCATCGATGCTGCGGGCGAGGCGGGGCGACTCGGCCGGGTTGCGGGCGGCCGCCATCGACATCCTCAAAGGTGCGGGAGCGGTGCTGGTGGCGAACCAACTCTGGGGTGGTGATGCCGGCTCGTGGGCCGGCGCCGGAGTGGTGGTCGGCCACGCCTACCCGGTCCATCGTCGGTTTCGAGGCGGCTTCGGCATGTCACCGCTGATGGGTGTGCTGGCGGTCGTCGACCCGGTCGGGCTGGTCGCGACCATCGCCATCGGTCTCCTGCTGGGCGCCGCGATCGGCAGCGCGTTTGCGATGACGGACGTGTGGCCGGCACTCGTCGTGCCGTGGATGGCCTGGCGTGGCACTCCCGGCGCGTTGGGCATGGCGACCATTGCCGCAATCGTGTATTTCTGGCGAAGCCGGCACGAGACGGCCGCGGCGTGGCGTGGCTGGCGGAGCGATGACCGACCGTGGGCGGCTCGAATCGCCGACATCACCGACTATCCCTCCTACCGGCCTTCCGTCGACCCATGATGGCCTGGCCGGTCGGTGTCCTCGGCTATCTGATCGGGTCGATCAGCACCGCCCGGCTGATCGGGCGGTGGAAGGACCCGGGGTCGACACTCCAGGGCGCGGAGTTCTCGGTGCATGGCACCGACGAGACGTGGGTGTACCGCGGTGTGAGCGCGACGACCGCCGGGAAGCGCTACGGCGCCCGGTGGGGAGTTGTTGCGGCGGTGCTCGACGGCTTGAAGGCGCTCGTGCCGGTCTTGGTCGCGAGGTCGCTGACCGACGACCCGTGGGTTCCGCTGGCGGTCTCGCTCGGGGTGATCGTGGGCCACGTCTGGCCGGTCTACCACCGATTCGTCGGAGGACGCGGTCAGTCGCCCATCATCGGCTCGCTGGTCGCACTGGACCCGGTCTCGGTGCCGGTGGTCATCGTGGTGATGATGCTGATCGGGTTGAGCGTGTTCGGCTCCGTCTACCTGGCCAGGAACGGATATCCGCTTCTGGTGGCGGCGTGGTTTCTGGTCACCGACGGCTGGGGCCGGACGGCGTGGTACGGGCTGGCGGTGAGCGTCGTCTACCTGGTGGCGATCCTGCCCGATCTGTCGGAGGAGCGCCGAACTCGAGCCGCGTCGGGGATTTCCCGAATGTCGTGGGTGGCGCGGGTGGCGACCGCCTGGCGCGAGATGTTCGATCCCCGCACCGAGTAGCCCCATGGCCCGCCGGGGTGGCCTCCAGCCCTTCCGCTCGATATGCGCATATGCGTATACTGAGCGCGATGTCGACCACCGCCGCCCGCCGTCGCGCCGTGCGAGGTCTGTTGTCCCGGCAGGTCGTCCGAAGCCAGCAGGCGCTGGTGGCGGCGTTGGCCGAGCAGGGTTTCGAGATCACCCAGGCGACTGCCAGCCGGGACCTGCAGGCGGTGGGGGCGGTGAAGGTAGGGAACGGTTATACCCTCGTCGATCCGAGACACGAGGATGCTGCCTCCATCGGTCCGGTGTTCGACGACTACGCCGAGCGGGTCGAGGCGGCCGGCAACCTGATCGTGATCCATACCCCACCGGGTGCGGCCCACCTCCTGGCGGCGGCGATCGATGCGGCTCCGCCGGATGGCATCATCGGGACGATCGCCGGGGACGACACCGTGCTGGTGGTGGTCGCCGACGCCGCCGACCCGCCCACCGTCATTCGCAACCTCGAAGGAGCACATTCATGAAGGTCGTCCTCGCCTACTCGGGCGGACTCGATACGTCGGTCATCCTCGCCTGGCTGAAAGAGGAGAAGGGCGCGGAGGTCATCTGCTACACCGCCGACGTCGGGCAGGGCGACGAGGTCGCCGAGGCCAGGGACAAGGCACTCGCCACCGGGGCATACGAGGCGGTGGTCGAGGATCTGCGGGACGAGTTCGTGGCCGATGCCGTCTTTCCGGCCATTCGGGCCAACGCCTCGTATGAGCACTACTACCTGTTGGGGACGTCGCTGGCTCGGCCGATCATCACCCGCGGGATGATGCGCACTGCCCGACGCTTCGGCGCCGACGCCATCGCTCATGGTGCGACCGGCAAGGGCAACGACCAGGTGCGGTTCGAGCTGAGTGCCTACGCGATGGACCCCGACATCAAGGTCATCGCACCCTGGCGGGAGTGGAACCTGCGAGGAAGGGCCGACTGCATCGAGTACGCCAGGTCGCGAGGGATCCCGGTTCCCGTCACCCCCGAGAAGCCCTACTCGATGGACGCCAACCTGCTCCACATCAGCTACGAAGGCGGCGTTCTCGAGGACCCGTGGGAGGCGCCGCCCAAGGGGATGTTCAAGATGACCACCGATCCGGAGTTGGCCGAGGATGCTCCACAGTGGGTCACCGTCACCTTCGAGGAGGGAAACCCGGTGGCGATCGATGGCGACGAGCTGGACCCGGTGCCCCTCTTGGAACGGGCGAACCGGCTGGGCGGCCGGTATGGCGTCGGTCGGGTCGACATCGTCGAGAACCGCTTCGTCGGGATGAAGAGCCGCGGCGTCTACGAGACCCCGGGCGGGACGATCCTCCACCACGCCCATCGAGCGGTCGAGTCGATCACCCTCGATCGCGAGGTGGTCCACATGCGGGACGAGATGGTCCCGAAGTATGCGGAGATGGTGTACAACGGCTTCTGGTTCTCGCCGGAGCGCAAGGCCTTGCAGGCGTTCATGGACGAAGTCCAGAAGCGAGTCAATGGCGAGGCGCGGCTGAAGCTGTACAAGGGTGCGGCCACCGTGGAGGGGCGCCGATCGGACCATCACGACCTCTACGACCAGGCAACCGTCACCTTCGAAGAGGACGACGTGTACAACCAGGCCGACGCCGCCGGCTTCATCCGTCTCAACGCCCTCCGGCTCCGACGGAGCGCCGAGGAGCGGTTGGGGGAGGGTGAGTGACGATGTCCATTGACCGGCGGCATCGATGACGCTCTGGGGTGGACGGTTTGCCGACCCACCGTCGACGGTGCTGTGGCGGTACACCGCGTCGATCACCGATCGGAGGCTGCTCAGGCACGACGTCGAGGGTTCGATCGCCCACGTGATGATGCTGGCCGATGTCGGCCTCCTCACCGAGGACGAGCACGCCGAGATCATGTCCGGTCTCGCCGCGATCGCCGACGAGGCCGCCCGAGGCGAGTTCCCTTTCTCCGACGACGACGAGGACGTGCACTCGGCGGTGGAGCGACGCCTGATCGAGTTGGTGGGCGATGTCGGGCGCAAGCTGCACACCGGGCGGTCCCGCAACGATCAGATCGCTCTCGACCTGCGGCTGTACCTGCGGGAGGCGTGCGGGCGCATCGTCGAGAGGATCAACCGTTTCGGCTCGACCCTCGTCCGCCTGGCCACCGAGCACGCCACCACCGTCGTTCCGTCCTATACCCACCTCCAGCAGGCGCAGTCGGTGCCGCTGGGACATCACCTGCTGGCGTACGCCTGGATGGCGAGCCGCGACCGGCAGCGCTTCGAGCAGCTGGCCGATCGGGCGGCCGTGTCTCCACTGGGTGCCGGAGCCTCTGCCGGGTCGAGCCTGCCGCTCGACCCGGTTCGCAGCGCCCGCGCACTCGGTTTCGACGTGGTCTTCGGGAACTCGATGGATGCGGTGGGTTCGCGCGATCTGGCGGCCGAGTTCACCTGGTGCTGCGCCCAGACGATGGTCGACCTCTCGCGGCTCTCCGAGGAGCTGATTCTGTGGGCCACCTCCGAGTTTGGTTGGGCGACGTACGGTGACGACGTGACCACGGGAAGCTCCGCACTGCCACAGAAGAAGAACCCCGACATCGCCGAGCTGGCTCGCGGCCGGTCGGCGTCGACGATCGCCGACCTGACGGCGATGCTCACCCTCCAGAAGGGTCTGCCGCTCACCTACAACCGCGACCTCCAAGAGGACAAGGAGCACGTGTTCCGGGCGGACGACACCCTGTCGGGAACGCTGGAGGCGCTGACCGTCATGCTCGACTCGGCCATGTTCGATCCGCCGCCCCCCGACAGCTGGGTGACCGCCCTCGACCTGGCGGAGGCGTTGGTGATCCGCGGCGTTCCCTTTCGGCGAGCCCATGAGATCGTCGGAGGGCTGGTGTCGAGGCTGGTGGCCGAGGGGCGGGTTCTTTCGGATGTGACCGGCGAGGAGCTGGTCGCAGCCGACGAACACTTCCAGCCCGAGGACGTCGGGCTCGTGGACGCAGCGGCGTCGGTCGACCGTCGTGTCACCGGCGGCGGCGGGTCCGTCCAGTCCGTACATCGCCAGGCCGAGTTGCTGGCGACCCATTTCCGATGAGCGGCGATTCGGCGGACGGGGCACCACTGCTGTGGGTCGACCTGGAGATGACCGGCCTCGACCCGGTCGAGGACCGGATCCTCGAGGTGGCCGCCGTCGCCACCGGGTGGGACCTCGTCGAGGTGGCCCGCTACGAGGCGGTGAAGAAGGTGGGTCCGGCGCTGATGCGACGCCGCATGGTCGGCGACTTCTGGAACGAGCACGCCGACACTCGGGATGCGCTCCAAGCGCAGAACGCCTCCGGCAAGAGCGGCCGGACGGTCGAGAACGAGCTGTTGGAGTTCGTGGCGGAGCACTGCCGGGAGCGTCCGATCCTGGCCGGCAACTCGATTCATCAGGACCGCCGTTTCATCGCCAACGAGTGGCGCAGGCTCGACGCCGCCCTGCATTACCGGATGCTCGACGTCACCGCCTGGAAGCTGGTCTTCGAGCACAGATTCGGGATCGATTTCGAGAAGAGCGAGGCACATCGGGCGGTCGACGACATCCTCGAATCGATCGCTGAACTCCGCTTCTATCTCGACCGAATCGACCCGACTCCGTCCGGCTGAGGGCCGGATGGCGGCGGAACCGTCGCCGTGAGCGGTGTTCCGAAGAGAAGGTCTCGTCGACCGGCCAAACTCCCCGGTTCGGTGGAAGCTGTGAAAGAGACGACAGCGCAGTACGACCACGCAATCGGCCGGCCGCCGGGATCAGGAGGTTCGGCTCACTGCTTGCACGGGACCTCCGCTCCGGTGTCGTCGAGCCAAGTGACATCCTTGAAGTCGACCGAGCGCTGTCGCTCGATCATCCCGATCCTCCAGCCGTCTTTCGCGGTCTGGAGTTCGATGGCGACGTCGCCGACGAAGGGGTGGACGTCGGACCGTGGCGTCGCCACGAGCAGCAGCGGTGGTTGGCCCTGGTCCATGTCGATCGCGGCGTGGTCGAGACAATGGGTGGCGACGTAGCCGGTGTTGTAGCCGGCGGGTGTCACGATCCAGACGTCCACGGTGGGGCAGCACATCAGGACGAATGCGATCCGCCCGTCGCGCCAGTCGATTCGCCCGATCTCGGCGTAGTCGAACCGGGCCAGGCGGGCGTCGATGATGGCGTCGGCGTCGAAGGCCCCGGCTCCTCGGGGATCCTCGGACGCAAGGATCGGACGGACGTCCTCGAGCAGGTCGTCGAGAGCCTCGACGTGGTCGGGTGCGACTGAAAGCCGGACCTCCCACCGGTGACCACGGTCAGGCACGAACCCATTTGCTCGATTCGAATGTGGTTGAGGTCCGTGTCATCGAGGACGTACAGGCGGTCGAACGAGGGCACGTTTGATGCGGTGAACAGCCAATAGAGCGGAAGGAGTGGCTCGTTCGGGTCGCTCCGGTCGATGTCGTCGAGTGCCCGACCCAGGTCGCCTTCCGGACCGTTCAACACCAGGGTGGTGGCTACTTCCGGGGCCGACGATCCGACCGGGCCACTCGTGGACGTCCCCTCTACCCAGCAGTCACTGCCGATCGCCGGAGCCCGAGATGCCGACCACCACTCCTCGGCACGAGCCCCGGGCAGAGCCGCCAGGTCGATCTCCACCGAGGCCGGCCCTGGGCGCTGGAACGTCACGTCGGCGAACGGGCCCGTGCCGACGTCGCCGTCGAACTCGGTGAACGCCAGGGCAACAGTGGTATTCGGTTCGCCGTCCCAAGCGAGGTCGAAGGCGTATCGCCGCCCGCCGATCCACCGGCATCCGGTGTACGTCAGGTCGGGAGTCGGCCCGCCGCCCTTCAGGTCGGAACCATCGGAGGTCAGCCGCACCTGGATCTCGGCTTGTTGGGTGTCGGACACCGTGGAGGGGGAGACGGCCTCGTGTGGAGAGCCGCATGCCGAGAGCGTCAGCAGAGCAATCCATGAAGCCAGCTGCGTTCGCCAGGTCATAAGGGATCGACGTTCGTTCGCTGATCTCGGTTCCCCGAAGCCGCAGATCATCCTCGAATCGATCGGAGAGCTTCGCTTCTATCTCGGGGGGATCGCCTCGACTCCGCCCGGATCAGTGTCCGGATGGCAGCAGATCCGTCGCCGTGACCGGTCTTCCGAAAGGGGTGCCCGGGCGGGGATCAGCAGTCGGCCATGGCGTCGAGGGCTGAGCAGATCTGTTGACGGCCGCCGACACCCAGTCTGCCCAATCGCTTCGTGAGCATGGACTTGGGCACCACGGCGAGGTTGTCGAAGGTGGCGACACTGTCGTGGTCGGCGGCCGGAAGGGTCACGCCGATGATCGAGACGTTCGACAAGGAGCAGGTCGCCGACGCCGTCGCCAAGGTCGCCGCCGGTGACGTGCGGTTCCGGGCTGTGGTCGAGTATTGAACTCACCGGTCCGGCGCTGCCCACATACACTCCGAAGGTGCTCCATCTGACCGCCGTGAACTGTGACGCCGTGGACCCGGCTCGGCTGTCCGCGTTTTGGGCGGCCCTCCTCGGGCGGGATGTCGTCGAGGAGACGGCCGGCCCCCTGCTGCCCGGATCCGCGGGGCAGGTTGCGCTGCGATTCGTTCCTTCCCAGATCGACAAGGGCGGGCAGAATCGAACGCACATGCATCTGACCAGCGTCGATGTCGACCACCAGCGACAGACGGTGGCGACGGCGCTCGAGTTGGGCGGCCGGCACGTCGACGTCGGGCAGCGACCGGACGACGGACATGTCGTGCTCGGCGACCCGGAGGGCAACGAATTCTGCGTCATTGAGCCCGGCAACGCCTTTCTCGCCGGGTGCGGGTTCCTGGGAGAAGTCGCCGGCGACGGGACTCGCCACGTCGGCCTGTTCTGGAGCAAGGCGTTGGGCTGGCCGCTGGTCTGGGACCAGGACGAGGAAACGGCGATCCAGTCTCCTCACGGCGGTACCAAGATCGCCTGGGGTGGACCGCCCCTCGCCGACGGTCCCGATCGGCACCGCTTCGAGCTGGCGACATCCGATCGAGGGGAGGAGATCAACCGACTCCTCGACCTTGGAGCGACCCTGCTCCGCACCCACGGCGATGTGGTTGCGATGGGCGACCCCGACGGCAATCCGTTCCGGGTGACGAGCAGTTGAGAGGGCCCCGTCGCCGGCGAGATCCAACAGACTGACGTCTGAGGAGGAGCTCGTCAGTCTTCGGTCCGGTTGCTCGACCGTCCGCTCCTCGTCGGACACCGAACGGCACGTCGAACCTCGACCGTGTGAATCCCGCCGCCGGGGCGACCGGGACGTCGGAAGTCGCGCCGTAGGTCGCCGGTACCATCCCGCCCGATGGCTGAGACCCTCCGTCGTGAGATCGGTACCCCGGGCGCGGTGCTGCTCGGCCTCGGCTCGATTCTCGGGACCGGGGTGTTCGTGAGCCTGGCGCTGGCCGTCGACCGGACCGGGAGGCAGGTGGTGTGGGCGGTGGCGATCGCCGCGCTGCTGGCGCTGTTCAATGGGCTCTCCAGCGCCCAGCTGGCGGCCGCCCATCCGGTGGCGGGGGGAACCTACGAGTACGGATACCGGGTTCTCCATCCGGTCGCCGGTCTGGTGGCCGGATGGCTCTTCCTTCTCGCCAAGAGCGCATCGGCGGCCACCGCCGCCCTGGGCGTGGGTGATTACCTCGGCCTCCCGACGTGGGTGTCGCCGGTCGTGGTGGGGCTGGTGGGCGGATTGGTGCTGACCGGGCTGCGGCGATCCAATCGGGTCAACGCGGTGTTGGTGCTGTTCACCATCGCGATGCTGGTGGCACTCGTCGTGTGGGCGCTGGGTGGTTCCGACGTCACCGACGTCCGGCCCGAGCCGGATCGATCTGACCTGTTGGGAGCTGCAGCCCTGGTGTTCGTGGCGTTCACCGGATACGGCCGGGTCGCCACGCTGGGCGAGGAGATCCGCGATCCGGAGCGTTCGATTCCGATCGCGGTGGTCGCCACCCTGGCGGTGGCGGCCGTCCTGTACGGGGTGGTTGCCTTCGTACTGGCCCGCGGTCCGGCGGTCTCCGCCGACGAAGCGCCACTTGTCACACTGGCAGCCGGGAGTCCGATCGGCGCGCTGGTGCGGGTGGCGGCGCTGGCGGCCATGGTGGGCGTCCTGGTGAATCTGGTACTCGGCCTGTCGCGAGTGGCGCTGGCGATGGGGCGACGGGTCGACCTTCCTGCGTCATTCGCCACCATCGACTCCAGCGGTCGCACACCCACGGTGGCGGTGGTGGCGGTGACACTGTTCGTTGCCGCGCTCTCCCTGGTGGGAGACGTCGGGCTGACGTGGTCGTTCTCGGCAGCCACCGTCCTGCTGTACTACACCATCACCAATCTGGCGGCGATGCGTCTTCCGCCCGAGAAGCGAAGGTTCCCGGTCGCGTTCTCGGTCCTGGGTCTCGCCGGCTGCTTGTCGCTGGCAGCGTTCGTGGATCGGTGGGTGTGGATTCCGGCTGCGGCGGTGATCGCGGCCGTCACCGTGTTTCATCTGGCGAGACGTTCGGGATCTGCCGAGAATGGGCCCTCGGGTTGAGGAAGGCCGTCTGGAGAGAAGGTGGGTCGAGGTGCTGAGACGACGGAACCAGAGTGGCAAACGGAGAGTCGACGTCCTCGGGGCGAGCATGTCCTACGTCGACGAGGGCGAAGGGCGGCCCATCGTGTTCCTGCACGGCAACCCCACCTCTTCCTACCTCTGGCGAAACGTGATTCCCACCGTGAAGCCGTGGGGTCGTTGCATCGCTCCCGACCTGATCGGCATGGGCGATTCGGCCAAGGTGGGCCACGGCCCTCGCTCGTATCGGTTCATCGACCATGCCACCTACCTGGGAGCGTTCTTCGAGGTGCTCGGGATCACCGAGGACGTTGTTGTCGTTGGCCACGACTGGGGTGGGGCGCTCGGGCTGGACTGGACCTCCCGGCACCCGACGTCGGTGGCGGGCATCGTTTACATGGAGACGATCGTCGCCCCGATGACTTGGGATGATTGGCCGGAGGCAGCCGTCGGGATCTTCCAGGCCATGCGCTCCGATGCCGGTGAGTCACTGATACTCGACAAGAACGTCTTTGTGGAGCGAATCCTCCCCGCATCGGTGTTGGCACCGCTGCCGGACGAGGTGCTCGACGAGTACCGGCGACCCTTTCTCAAGCCGGGAGAGGACCGGCGGCCGACGCTCACCTGGCCGCGGGAGCTACCGATCGGTGGTGAGCCGCAGGCGGTCATCGAGGTGGTGGAACGGTACGGCGCCTTCATGGCATCGTCGGAGATTCCCAAGCTCTTCATCAATGCCGATCCGGGAAGCATTCTGACCGGCCCGCAGCGCGAGTTCTGCCGGACGTGGCCGAACCAGACGGAAGTGACCGTCCCCGGGCTCCACTTCATCCAGGAGGACTCGGGTCCCGAGATCGGAGCGCACATCGCCTCCTGGGTGGCCGCTCTCTGAGCCATGCGCGCCCTCCTCGCCCTCGGAGGGCTGCTCGGTGCGTTGCTCCTCGCCGGTTTCGCCGGCTCGCTGTGGTGGGGCTTCGACGTCGTGTCCGACGTTCGGCCCCAGCTCGCCGTCGTGGGGTTGGGCGTTGCGCTCCTCCTGCTGGTCGGAGGGCGAAAGCGGTCCGGGACGCTGCTCATGGTGACATCGGCGGTCGCGGCCGTGACCGTCGCCTGGATCTGGGTTCCGCCGGCGGACGAGCCTATCGGCCGGCCGGTTCGGGTCGTCACCTTCAACCTGCTCTCCTCGAACGCCGAGTACGAGGCCGTGATCGACTGGCTGCGCCAGGTGGATGCCGACGTCGTCTTCCTCCAGGAGGCGAGCCTCCCCTGGGAGGAGGCACTGGCGGAAGCGGGGTTGGGGTATCGGGTCGAGGTCGCTCGCGACCCCGAGCTCATCTTTGGAACGGTCGTCCTGACCGACGATCCCCAGGCTCAGGTCACGGGGTACGGGTTCGCCACCGGACAGCCGCGAGCGGTCGAGGTGCGCCTGCCCGGCCATGGCGGCTTTCCGCTCACCCTGCTGGGCATCCATCCGCTCTCGCCGACATCCGAGGAACGGTCGTCGCTCCGCTCTGCGCAGATCGACTGGGCGCTGGAGCGGCTTCGAGACGTCGGTGCTCCCGTCGTCCTCGCCGGCGACTTCAACGCCGGGCCGTGGTCGGCTCCGTTTCGTCGGCTGCTCGGTGCCGGGCTGGTGGATTCCCAACGGGGCGTCGGTCTCCAACCCAGCTTTCCGGCCCGGGCACCGGGGTTTCTGCGAGTGGCGATCGACCACGTCCTCGTCTCAGACGGCGTTTCGGTCGCCGATCGCCGGCTGGGCCCACCACTCGGCTCCGATCACCTGCCGGTGGTCGTCGATCTCCTCGTCGAATAATCGTCGCCGATCGACTGCCGGCTCCTGCCAGAGTCGAAGGATGCGTGCCACCGACTATCTCGCGAAGCCCGACCCCCATCTCGACCCGGTGGTTGCGGCGGCCTACGACGAAACCTCGATCAGCCAGTTCCGACCCAACGTCGTCGGCCCGGCGGTCGATTTCCTGTCCGGCCTGGCCGGCCACGGGACGGCGGTCGAGTTTGCCGTCGGTACCGGCAGGATTGCGCTGCCGCTGGCCGCCGCCGGAGTCCGGGTGCTCGGAATCGACCTCTCGGAACCGATGGTGGCCGAGCTTCGGAAGAAGGAGGGCTCGGCTCGGGTGACCGTGACGGTCGGGGACATGACGCAGACCCAGGTATGTGACGATGCCGCCCTCGTCTATCTGGTCTTCAACACCATCACCAATCTGCGATCCCAAGACCGCCAGGTTGCCTGTTTTCGAAACGCCGCCGCACATCTGGCGCCGGGTGGCCGGTTCGTGATCGAGAACGGGGTGCCGCGGCTGCATCGACTTCCGGCCGGAGAGACGATCGTGCCATTCGACGTCTCGGCGACGCATCTCGGGTTCGACGAGTACGTCGATCTGGTGAACCAGATCTCCGTCTCACACCACTATCACATCGACGGCGACCGGATCAGAACCAGTTCGCCGGCGTTTCGCTACGTCTGGCCGTCCGAGCTGGATCTGATGGCGGCGCTGGCAGGACTGACCCTCGAGGCGCGTTGGGCAGGCTGGGATCGGTCGGCGTTCACCGGCGCGTCGTCGTCGCATGTCTCGGTGTGGCGAAAGCCCTGAGGCAACCGCAACTCGCCCGGAAGCGGAGTGCGCGGCCTCCACGCCTCGGGCGCTGTCGGTAGGGTCGAGGAAATGCGGATCATCGATGCTCGGCAGGGCAGACCGGTCGGCGAATTCGGGAGCGAAGGGGCCACGTGGACCGACCTGGGCGGGACGACCGGTGGCACCGCCCTCGGCGTGATGCGAATCGAACCGGGAGGGGAGCTCGGCGGACACGCCGCAACCTGTGAGCAGCTGTTCATCGTGGTGGGCGGGGCCGGATGGGTCGCGGGGAGCGATGGCGAAAGGGTCGACGTGGCGGCCGGACAGGCGGTCCTCTGGGCCGAGGGTGAGTTCCACGAGTCGGGCTCCACATGGGGGATGACGGTGGTGATCGTGCAGAGCAACAGTTTCGCCGTGTGATCAGACCACGATTGGAGTCAGCCGACAGCCTTCTAGCCTGACGGTCATGCCTGATCGTTATCGACTCCACCGCGAATCGCTGGCCGATGTCGTTGGCCAGACCGGGATCGCAGTGATCCCCGCCGCCAACGAGACCGTCCGCAACAACGACGTGAACCACCCGTTCCGCCAAGACTCGGACTTCGCGTATCTGACCGGGTTCCCCGAGCCCGATGCGGTGGCGGTACTCACCCCCGGACACGACGACGGCGACTACCACCTCTTCGTTCGGCCGCACGACCGCGAGTCGGAGATCTGGGACGGGCGCCGCGCCGGCGTCGAGGGTGCCGTCGACTGGTTCCAGGCCGATGCCGCCTACCCGATCGACGACCTCGACTCGATGCTGAGCCGTCTGATGATCGGCCGGGAGGCGTTGTACTACCGGATGGGCAATCCGCGCCATGACGATCGCATCACCCGGATGCTGGCCAAGGCCCGGAGCATCGCCGCCCGGATGGGACAGACGGTGCCCGCCACCATCCATGACGTGTCGGCCGTGCTGTCGGATCAACGGCTGCTGAAGAACGCCGCCGAGTTGGACTCGATCCGTGCTGCGGCGTTGCTGTCGGCGGAAGGACATCGAGAGGCCATGCGCTTCGCTCGGCCCGGCCTCTACGAGTATCAGGTGCAGGCGGCCATGGAGTACGTCTGGCGTGAGGCGGGTTCGATCCGGAACGGTTATCCGTCGATCGTCGGATCGGGACCCAACGCCACCATCCTCCACTACGTCGACAACGATCGACTGATCGAGGACGGAGACCTCATCCTCATCGACGCCGCCGCCGAGATCGATCACTACTGCGCCGACATCACCCGGACGTTTCCCGCCAACGGCGTCTTCTCCCCAACTCAGCGAGCCGTCTACGACGTCGTGCTGGCCGCCGAGCGGGACGGGATCGACGCCGGCCGGCCGGGAGCGTCGATCGACGACATCATCGACGTGACCCGGCGGACCGTGACCGAGGGTTTGGTGGACCTCGGGTTGATCCCGACATCGGTCGACCAGGCACTGGAGATGCATCTCTACCGCATGTTTTTCATGCACGGTGTTGGGCACTGGCTGGGCCTCGACGTCCACGATGTGGGTCCGTACCGCAGCCGGGGAGTGGGCCTGCCGTTGCGGCCCGGGATGGTGTTCACGGTCGAGCCGGGGATCTACGTGGCCGAGGACCGCCCCGTCGTCGAGTTCGTCCTCCATCCCCACGACCTGGATGCGTGGATGGATCGACGACTGATCGAAGGATCGACGGCGCGGGAGAAGGAGCGTCAGGAATCCCAGGACGCTCCCCGTCTCGATCATCCGATTCCCGAAGAGTTCCTCGGAATCGGCGTCCGCATCGAGGACGACATCCTCATCACCGACGACGGCCACGTGAATCTCAGCTCACATGTCCCGGTAGAGCCGGGCAAGATCGAGGCGCTCTGTGCCGAACCGAGCTGGCTCGCCCGCCAGTAGACGTGCTTCGCGCAGGCCACAAGCGCCCTCGGCCGACTCGTTATCAGGCGCCGTGAACCGACTCCGCACCGGCCGGGACGTTTCCGACCGTGACCGATTCGGCCGATTGGTCCGCCACCTCTTCAACCCGGACGGCGGCTGCGTTCCCCAATGAGCATCTTGTTCGGGCCGGGGCGCAAGCCGTCGTGTGATCCCGCCCAAGCGGAAGCGATTACAGACGGCACCGGCATTTGGGCATCCGACCCGTCGAGGCGAGGTACCGCCTGAGCCAGCTCCGGAACCTCGTGTGACCCGGCCTTTCCCAGCATCTGCATCCCTCGCCACCCGACCTTGAGTGGGCCGCCGACGGGCTGAACCTGCCCGTAGCGCTCCTCGGGGTCGCTTGCCGGGTCGGTGACTAGAAGATTGTGACACTTTGTGGCTAGACAGTCACTGTGGGTGGGCTACGTTGCTCGGCTTATGCTCTCTGGTTCTTCGTTTGTTGGGCGCCGGTTCGGCGTGTCGTGGGTGTCGTTGGTGTTGGTGGTGGCGATTGTGGTGGGTGCGGTGCCGGGTTGGGCGCAGCCTGTGACGCCGTCGCCGGCCGAGTCGTCTGAGTCGGCTGAACCGTCCGAGCCTGGCGGGTCGGTCGCATCGGTCCCTGGCGAGGTCGGGGTTTCGGGGGCGGCGGTGTTGGGGGTGGGTGATCCGGGGCCGGTGGTGTCGTCGGGGTTGGATTCGGAGTGGGTGCGGACGGTGGCGAATGGGGATGGTTCGTCGACGTCGGAGTTCTTTGCGGCGCCGGTGCGGGTTGCGGATGGCGATTCGGGGTTGTGGGCGGATGTTGATTTGACGTTGGGTTTGTCCGATGACGGGTCGGTGGTGACGCCGGCGGTGGCGGCGGCGGATGTGGTGTTCTCGGCGGGTGGTTCGGGTCCGTTGGTGTCGTTGACGACCGGGTCTGGTGAGCGGGTGTCGATTGGGGTGCCGGGTGCGGGTCGGGTGTCGGAGCCGGTGTTGGATGGTTCGGTGGCCCGGTATGTGGATGTGCTGCCGGGTGTCGATCTGGAGTTGGAGGCGTTGTCGTCGGGTTTCGGGAAGCGGTTTGTGATCGAGGAGCGACCGCAGGGTCCGTTGGTGTTGACGGTGCCGTTCTCGGTGGACGGTTTGGACGTGGCCGAGTCGGGGTCGGGTGGGTTGGTGTTCTCGAGCGCCGATGCGGTGGATGGTGACGGCGAGCCGCTGGTGGTTGCGGTGGCTGACACGCCGGTGATGTGGGATAGCTCCGATGGGCCGGTGGTTGATCGGGTGGCGGTGGAGTCGCGGCTGGTGGAGGCGGGCGATGCCACGGTGGTGGTGCAGTTGCGTCCCGACGTGGGGTGGCTGTCGGATCCGGACACGGTGTTTCCGGTGGTGGTGGACCCGAATGTGACGGTGGCGGCCGTGTCGGATACGTGGGTTGAGGATGGTTCGTCGACCACCCGGTGGGCGGATACCGAGCTGCGGTCGGGTTGGGATGGGGTGTCGGGGGTGTCGCGGGCGTTGTTGTCGTTTGACACGTCGGCGTTGGCGGGTGTGTCGGTGTCGTCGGCGTCGCTGAATCTGTTCGAGTCGTCGTCGTTGTCGTGTTCTCCGACCGGGGTGGAGGTGTATGGGTTGACGGCCGGGTTTGGGTCGTCGACGGTGTGGGCGGATCAGCCTGCTACCGAGCCGGTCCAGTCGGGTTCGGTGTCGTCGGGGCTTGGGTTCTCACCGTCGTGTGCTGCCGGGTGGACGTCGGTTGATGTGACCGGGCTGGTCCAGTCGTGGGTGGATGGCACGACGGTGAATCAGGGTGTGCTGGTGCGGGCGGCGGATGAGACCGACCCGGCCACGTTGAAGTTGTTCGTGTCGGCGGACGCCGCCGCCGACCAGCCGTATCTGTCGGTGACCTACAACACTCCACCGGAGACGCCGGTCAATCTCCGTCCGGCCGATGGACGGTTGGTGACCGACCCGAGTCCGACGTTCGAGGCGCACTTCGTCGACGCCGACGCCGGTTCCGGGCATGTGTCTTTCGAGGTGCGTGATCAGAGCACCCAGACGTTGGTCGCCTCAGGTGATTCGCCGACGGTGGCCGCCCCGACGACGGTGGGGTGGATTCCAGGCCAGGCTCTGACGTCGGGTGTCACCTATGAGTGGCGGGCACGCGCCGACGACGGGCAGACGACTTCGGAGTGGACGGCTTGGCAGACCCTCACCGTCGATTCGTCGCTCACCGGTTCCCAAAACGGGCCGACGGCCGATGCATATGTGCGGGATGGGACGTCCAATGAGACGTCCAACTTCGGGACTGCGCCGCTGGTGGTGGTCAAGGACGGCGGCGCCGGTTATGAGCGGGAGACGTATCTCCGTTTCGACGTCACCGGGACAGACCCGGTGTCGGAGGCCACCCTGCGGGTGTTTGTCGAGTCGACACCCGACCAGCAGGGCGACCCGACCCTGGGGGTGTTCGTGGTGTCCGACGACACATGGTCCGAGACGGGGATCCAGTGGGTCAACCGGCCGAGCCGCGGGTCGACGGTGATCGATGAGACGGTGGTGGACGACGACGTGGACGGGACGTGGGTGGAGTTGGACGTCACCTCGGTGGTCGCCGCCGAGGCGGCCGGTGACGGGCTGGTGAGCCTGGCCTTGTGGGAGACGGCCGCTGCCAACGCCCAGATTCAGATGGCCAGCCGCGACGCGGCCGCCAACCATCCGACCCTGCATGTCGTGTCTGGCACCGCCGACGTCACCCCACCAACGGTTGCTCTCGTGGAACCGGGCGACGGGGCGACCGTCGCGGCGGTCGATGCGGTGGTCGACGCCTCAGACGATGTGGGTGTCGACACGGTCGAGTTGTTGGTCGATGGCGTGTCGGTGACCTCTACCACCGCTCCCGACCCGGATGGTCTGTTCCGGCTGTCGTGGTCCGATCCGACCGACGGATCCCACACGATCCAGGCGCGTGCCACCGACGTTGCGGGGAACAGCACCACCACCCCGGCGATCACCGTCACGGTGGAGACCACCACCCCGACGACGGTGGTGTATCACCCGGTGGCCGACGCACATGTGCGGGACGGGGCAGCCAACGAGACGGTGAACTTCGGCACCGACCCCCGGATGGTCGTCAAAGACGGCGGCGTCGGGTACGACCGGGAGTCGTATCTTCGTTTCGATCTGACCGGTGAACCCGGTCCGGTCGAGTCGGCCACGTTGCGGCTGTTCGTCGAGGCCACACCCGACAACGCCTCGTCCCCGACGTTGGGGGTGTTCGAAGTGACCGACGACACCTGGTCAGAGACGGGAATCACCTGGCTGACGAGCCGTGGTCTGATGGGTGCGGCGATCGGCACGGTGGTGGTGGACGGGGCCACCGACGACGTGTGGGTCGAGGTCGACGTGACCGGCTGGGTGAACTCTCAGACCGCCGGTTCCGACCCCCTGGTCGGCGTCGGACTGTGGGAGACCGCTGCATCCAACAACCAGATCCAGATCACCAGCCGCGACGCGCTGGTCAACCGTCCCGAGCTCGAGGTGGTTACCACCTCGGGTAGCGGAACCCCACCGGCCGTCACCTTCATCGAAGCCGGAGCGGCCTGGACCTACGACGACTCGGGCACCGACCCGGGCGCCGGATGGGCCGGCACCGGTTTTGACGACAGCACCTGGCAGACCGGGCCGGCCCAGCTCGGCTACGGCGACGGAGACGAGACGACCGTCATCGCCCAGAACGGGGTGACCGCCTACTTCCGCCACCAGTTCACGGCCACCGACCCCACCGAAGGGCTGTTGTTGTCGACCATCCACGACGACGGGGTCGTCGTCTACCTCGACGGTGTCGAGGTGTGGCGCCACCGGATGCCCGGTGGGCCGGTCGGTCACCAGACGCTCGCCAGCGAGGGGGTGGGAGCCGCCGAGTCCGACTGGGTCACCACCACCCTGCCGGTGGCGGTGGGGGCGGGCGCACACGTGGTTGCCGCCGAGGTGCACCAGGTGTCGCCGTCCAGCTCCGATCTGAGCTTCGACCTGACACTGGCAGAGTCCACCCTTCCGGTGGTGACATCCTCCACCCATCCCGAGGAGAGCTGGTGGTGGTCGACCGACGACATCAGCCTGTCGTGGACCGCCCCGAACGGGGTGAGCGTGGCTGGATACTCATACGTTCTCGACCAACCCCCGACACCGTCCCCGACGATGTCAGCGAAGGAGCCGGGACCCAGGCCACCTACGCCGATCAGCCCGACGGCATCTGGTGGTTCCATCTCCGCGCCATCGACGACACCGGCGCCGCCGGCACCACCGTCCACCGACAGATCCGCATCGATGCCACACCCCCCGACGCGCCCGCCGTGGCGTCGTCGACGCATCCCGACCAGAACCAGTCCTACCCGAACGCCGATCCCGTCTTCACCTGGACCGCCGACGACACGTCGAGCGTCGACGACTACTCGTGGGTCCTCGACCAGACCGCCGACACCGTCCCCGACACCCTGTCGAACGGCTCTGGTTCGACGGCCACGTTCACCGGCCTGGCCGACGGTGTGTGGTTCTTCCACGTCCGCGCCCGCAACGGGGCCGGTCTGTGGGGTGACACCGCTCACTTCCAGGTCACCGTCGCCGCCGGCGGCTCCGTCACGGTCACCGCCTTCGACGATCTCGACGGTGACGGCATCCACGCAGCCGGCGAACCCGCCCTGGCCGGTGTGCGTCTTGACCTGGTCCAAGCCGCCACCACCGTCACGACCGGTGTCACCGACGCCACCGGCCTGCTCACCCTGGGACCGGCCGTGCCCGGCACCTACACCCTGGTCGCCGACCCCACCACCCCGTACGGAGCGGGGTCGGTCACCACCTCCAACACCAGCCAGACCGTCACCATCAGCCCCGAGATCATCACCACCGCCGACCCGGTCGGGATCCAAGCCGGCGCCGACCTGGAACTGGCCGGCACCGTCGACCAGCCTCAGCCGGCCCACGGCGACCAGGTGACGGTCACCGCCACCCTCACCAACCAGGGCCCCGCCCCCGCCGAAGACATCACCGTCAACGTCGACATCCCCGCCGGATATCAGCTCGACGCCACCACCGTCACCGCCGGAACCCTCACCAACCTCACCTGGACGCTGCCCGCCGTCGCGGCCGGCGCCACCGAAACCGTCACCGTCACCCTCACCGCCCAGACCCTCCTCCCCTCCGAGGTCGGCTTCGAGGTGACCGCCACCAACCGGACCGATCCCGACTCCACCCCCGGCAACGACAACCCCACCGAAGACGACCAGACTGTGGTCACCGTCGACGCCGACGGCCCCGTCCAACTGTCCGGCCGGGTCTTCGAGGACCAGAACGGCGACGGCGCCGACGACACAGAACCCGGAATGGCAGACATCACCGTCGGTGTCTGGACGGCCGGAGCCGACGGCATCCTCAACACCGCCGACGACCAGCCCCTCGACGTCGCCGTCACCGACCCCAACGGCGCCTACACCCTCACCGCTCTCACAGACGGCGACTATCTGATCACCGTCGACCGCGACACCACCCCCATCGGCACCTACCAGACCACACCCGACCCAACCATCTCAGCCACCGTGACCGGACCCAACCCGGTCGACCACATTGGATGGACCGACGGGATCGGCGTCGACGGCGTCGCCTTCGCCGACACCAACGGCAACGGCCAGCTCGACCCCACCGAAACCGTCCTCACCAACACCGTCATCGAACTGGTCGACCCGGCCGACCCCTCCACCCCGATCACCACCGACACCACCACCGACACCGGCCGCTTCCGGATGATCCCCGTCACCGCCGGCACCTACCACCTCCAACTCGCCGACCCCACCAGCCAGTGGATGGTCACCACCGGCAACCCCGTCACCATCGGCACCCCCGCCCTCGACATCGCCTTCGGGGTGGTCGCCATCCACCCCGGCCTCGACCCCAACGCCTCCCAACACCTGCTCCTCGACCCGGGCCGCTCAGAGACCGTCGCCGGATCCGGAGCGGCCGGATACAACGACGGAATCGGTGCCGCCGCCACCTTCACCGCCCCACGCGACATCGTCGTTGTCGGCTCCATCGCCTACGTGGCCGACGGCAACCTCCTTCGCCAGGTCGACCTCACCACCAACCAGGTCACCACCATCGCCGGCGACACCGCCAACACCTGCGGAGGCGACACTGCCACCACCCCCAAGATGTATCTGGCCGCGGCACTGGCGACCAACGGCACCGACGTCTGGATCGCCAGCCGGTGCGGAATCCACCTCTACCACCCCACCGACGGCACCTTCAACAAGATCCACTCATCCCGCGCCGACCACATCGCCGTCACCGCCGACGGCACGGTCTACTACGCCTCAAACGGCAACATCTACCGGCTCGACCAGACCACCGGTGCGGGAATCTTCACAGGACAGAACGGAAGCCAAGGCCTCACCGCCACCCCGACCGGCGTGATGACCATCAGCTCCGGAGGAGTGATCCGGCGGATCCTCCCCGACGACACCAACGAAATCGTCGTCGACTTCCCCGACAGCAGCAGCGACAGCACGCTCGCCGCGGCCGGCAACTACCTGTACTGGGCCCGCGGCGGAACCCAGATCGCCCGCTACGACCTCCGCACCGACGACTCCATGCCAGTAGCCGGAGTCCACCGAAGCACCGGCTACGTCGACGGCCGCCGCTTCGACGCATGGTTCGGAAACGACATCGGTATGTACTCCAACGGCCACCGACTCTTCGTCGCCGACCCAGACAACCGCGTCATCCGCCGAGTCCAACCAGTCGAGGCAATCCCAATTCAACAGAACCCCCTCCTGGACGTCACCGTCCAGATCGATGAGGCTGAGATGCAGACCATCGCTGGCGAACCTCGCGGCACGTTGTTTGCTGAGACCTACGAGGATGGCGCCGGCGACGAGGCGACCTTCTCGTGGCCGGCGGAGGTCGAGATACTGGACGGAACCGCCTACCTCGTCGACCGCCACGCGATCCGCATGATCGATCTCGACACCGCAGAGGTGAGCACCTTCGTTGGCGGTGAAGGCGCCGGCTGCGTGGCCTCCACGGTCCAGTCCCAGGTCCTCCTTCGAGACCTCCACGGCGTGACGAGCGACGGCCGCTACCTCTACTCGCTGGGCGACTGCGGGATCGGCCGTCACGACCTCACCACCGGCGCGACATCGATCATCCCTGGGTACGACTTTCAGACCACCGACATCCAAATCGGACCTGACGGAATGCTGTACATCGCCTCGATGGGCGACATCTTCGTTGTCGATCCGTGGACGGAGCGGCTCGTCACCACGATCGCCATCGGTGGAGGATGGCGTGACCCTGTCGCGGGAATCACCGCCGACGAAGAATACGTCTGGTACGTCATGCCCGGCAGAGGCCTCTACCGGTTGAACGGATATGTACCGCAATTATGGGTGGATGATCCGGGACTCACCACCGGACCCCCCGATATCTGGCGAGGTGTCCTCTACCGGGAACTGGGCGTCGTGTCCGCGGGTGACTATGTGTACGCATCAGGCAACAACGCTATCCGCCGCTACACGAAGTCAGACAAGACCGCCGCCACGGTCGGCTCGCGAGCCGACACCGGCTACGAAGACGGCATCGGCGACCAAATCCAATACTCAGAAAGAACCGGGCTCGGCACCGACGGCGAGTTCCTCTACATGGTTGACATTTTCAACCAGACGTTCCGCAAGTTGGGCCAGTCGTCGACGTTCGCGGACGGGGCGTTCGCATACGGGTGGGATGGGTATGGGGCGTGGGAGAACGGTGTGAACGCCGGTCTGGGGAATTATGTGACCGACGCCGTCGATGCCCAGGCGGAGACGGTGGGCCCGCGGTTGGAGTTTGTCCGCACCTACAACTCTCTGGACGAGACGGACGGGCCGCTCGGGCAGGGGTGGACCCACAACTACGAGTTCACCTGGGAGGAGGACCCCGACTGGGGACACGTGTCGGTGTTGTTCCCGGATGGCCGGAAGGAGACCCACACCAAGCGGGGCTCGGGGTATGCCCCACCTTCGGGGTATCACTCCAAGCTGGAGACCGACGGCAGCGGCGGGTTCACGTTGACGTTGAAGGACCGCACCGTCTACGCCTTGTCGGCGGACAACCAGTTGACGTCGGTGACCGACCACAACGGCAACCGGCTCGATCTGTCCTACGACGGGTCCGACCATCTGGAGACGGTGACCGATTCGGCTTCGGGACGGAAGTTGACGGTGACCTGGTCGGGGGATCGGATTGCGTCGGTGGCGACCGACCCGGTGGGCGGGTCCGCCCAGGTGTGGAAGTACTACTACACCGGTGGTCGACTGACCGAGGCGTGTGACCCCCGCGGCAACGCTTCGGGGTCGGACCATTGCACCACCTACAGCTACACGGCAGAGAACCGCATCGAACAGATCGTCAAGCCGGAGGGTAACGACGAGGCGTTCGTCACCTACAACACCGACGATGGAACGGTTGCATCGATCCGTGACGGCGAGGGCCATACCACCTTCTTCGACCGGTCCACCGACCGGCAGGTGGTCACCACCGACCCCCGCGGCAACACCACCACCCAGCAATACGATCATCGGTTCCGGCTGGTCGAAGAGATCGACGAAGCCGGGCACTCGACCACGTTCGGGTATGACGGTGCGGGGAACCGCAACCAGATCACCGACGGCAACGGCACCACCGTTTCGATGACCTATCAGTATGGGAATCTCCGCTCGCAGACCGACGGGACGGGCGCCACCGAGTGGTACACCTACACCGACGATCTGCTGTTCCAGCATCTGGACGGGCGGGCCTCGTCGTCGTCGGACACCACCTATGAGACCGAGCATTACTACGACGGCAACCGCAACCTGGTCCGCCGGGTCTCCCCGCTGGGACACGTCACTCTGTGGGAGTACTCCCAAGGTGGGGAGGCCGCCTACGGCGGTGGCACCCTTCCGGCCGGGCTGAAGCTGACCGAGGTCGACCCGCGAGGGGTGACATCGGCCACGTCGTTCGACCCGGCGTACGCCACCACCTTCGAGTACGACCCCGACGGCGACCTGCGCCGGGTCACCACCCCGTCGGGGCTGGTCACCGTCTACGACCATGACACACTCGGCCGGGTCACTTCCGAGACGGTCACCGACCCCGACGCCGGCACCACCGCCACCACCACCTTCACCTACGACCAGGTCGGCAACACCGAACAGGTGACCCATCCGGCGGTGATCAACCCCGTCGATGGGGTCAACCATCAGCTGCGGGTGACCCACGTCTACGACGGCAACGACAACCTCGTCCAGGTCACCGAAGCCGACCTCGCCGGCGATGACGCCTCGCGGGTGACGGTGTACACCTATGACGACAACGACCGTGAGACCATCGCCGACCTGGGCGGTGTCCACGGCACCATCCAACGGGAGTTCGACCCGGCCGGCAATGTCGTCCGGGTCAAGGACCAGAACGGCGTGTGGACCGCCACCAGCTATGACAGCCGCAACCTGGCCGACATCGTCACCATCGAGAACTTCGACGCTGATCCGCTCGACGGCGCCCCGGCGGCCGACACCGCGCTGGTCGACTACGACTATGACGCCGCCGGCCGCACGGTCACGGAGAAGCGGTGGACCGCAACCGGATCCGCCCAGACCACCGTCTTCACCTACGACGGCGCCGACCGTCCCGACACCACCACCCGCCTGGCGGTGGTCGGGCCGGACGGCCAGTCCCGGGATGTGCTGGTCGAGGACCTCGACTATGACGGCGCCGGCCACGTCATCCGTACCACCGTCGGCGACGACGGATTCAATCGGCGGGTGGTGGACCAGGTGTGGGACCCCGACGGGCGGCTGACCACCGTCAGGGTGGACCCGGGCGGTCTCGACCGGGTCACCTCCCGAACCCTCGACGACGCCGGGAACGTGGTGATCGAGACGGTCACCGACGATGGTGTCACCGAGGAGACCCGCATGGCATGGGACCCGGCAGGACGGATGACGTCGTCCACCGTGGAGATGGGCGCCGACCCCGACCTGGTCACCGTCTACGGGTATGACGCCCGCGGGAACCAGACGACCGTCACAGACCCCCGCGGCCAGGCCAGCGGCGACCCGGCCGCCTACACCACCACCGTCGACTACGACCTCGTCGGCCGGGCGACGGTGACCACCGGACCGGCAGTCCCCGTCGATGGCGGCGCCAACGGTCAGGCGGTCACGACCGTCGGGTACGACACGTGGGGCAACCTCACCCATCGCCGCGACCCCCGCAACCATGTCACCGTGTCGGTCTACGACCGGCAGGATCGTCTCACCCAGGTCACCCACCCCGCCTACGACACCGGCCAGACGGTGATCACCCCGGTCGAGACGTTCGGGTACGACCCGGTGGGAAACAAGACCTCCCACATCGACCGCCGCGGTCATCAGACGACCTGGGACTTCGACGACCTCAACCGGGCCTACCGCCAGACCGATCCGTCGGTCGGTGGCGCACCGGCCGGGACCGTCGAAACGACCTACGACCTGGCCGGCAACCCCATCTCCACTGTGGACCAGGCCGGTGCCCGGACTGAGTGGACCTACGACACTCTCAACCGGGCCACCAGCGAGAAGGTCACCGTCCGCCACCCCGGCCAGCCCGACAGCTTCCACATCACCACCACCGGGTACGACGATCTCGGCAACCCCACCCAGGTCACCAGCCCCAACCTGGAAACCACCGTTGCGCAGTTCGACGCCGATTCCAACCCCGTCCTGGTCACCGACCCCACCGGCGCTGAAACCGCCACCACCTACCGGCATGGCCGGCCGGTCACCGTTACCGACCCGGCCGGGAGGGTCACCACCTACGGCTACGACCCCGGCGGGCGGCTCACCACCGAAACAACGGTTGGAACCGACGGCACCACCAGCGTGATCAACGGCTACGGCTACGACCGTGCCGGGAACCGCACCCACCACACCACCCCGTGGGGGATGGAACCGGGTACCGACCCCGGAGACCACACCACCATCCTGGTTTTTGATGCTGCCGACCGGCTGACCTCGGTCACCCGGCCCACCGCACCCGGTGCGGCAGTGACCACCAGCTATGGCTACGACCTGTCCGGAAACCTCACCCGGCTGGTCGACGGCGACGGCCACATCACCACCTACAGCCACACGCCGTGGAACCAACAGGAGACGGTGGTCGAACCGTCAACCACCACCCACACCGCTCTGGCCGACCGGACCTGGACCACCATCTACGACGCCGCCGGTCTCCCGGTGGAGACGGTCGAGCCGGGCGGGATCACCGTCACCCGCAGCTTCGACCAGCTGGGACGGCTCACCTCGGAGACTGGCACCGGGGACGGAGCCGCCACCCGCAGCTTCACCCACGACCCCCTCGGCCGGGTCAAGACGGTGTCACATCCGGCCGGGACCATCAGCCTCACCTGGGACGACCGCAGCCTGCTGCGCAGCGTCACCGGTCCGGCCGGGACCGCCACGTTCGGGTACGACCCCAACGGACGGGTCACCTCCCGCGAGGACGGAGCCGGCACCTTCGGGTTCACCTGGACCGCCCGTGGCGAGTTGGACACGGTGACCGATCCGGTCACCGGCACCGTCATCAACTACGACTGGACCCCCGACCAGCTGGTCGACGACATCACCTACGGAACCGGCGCCCAGCCGGCTGTCCGTGACTACGACTACGACCCCCTCGGCAGGCTCGCCACCGACCGGCTCACCGACACCAGCGGGGCCACCACCGCCCTGGTCGACTACGACTACGACCCCAACGGCAATGTCACCACCAAAACCGTGTCCCTTCCCGGCAACCCCGCCGCCGGCACCAACCTGTACGGCTACGACCACGCCAACCGGCTCACCTCCTGGACCCACAACGGCAATGTCACCGCCTACGCCTGGGATGCCCGTGGCAACCGTATCCAGGCCGGATCAGATGTATTCGGCTACGACCAACGCAACCGGCTCACCACCTCCCCAGAAGGCACCCACACCTACACCCCCCGCGGCACCCTCACCGCCATCGACGACGGCACCACCGTCCGCAGCTTCGACTTCGACCCCCTCGGCCGGGCGGTCTCCGTCGACGACGTCACCTACACCTACGACGGCTGGGACCGGATCGCCACCCGCACCACCACCACCGGCACCGAGCAGTTCGGCTACACCGGCACCAGCCTCGACCCCACCACCAGCGGCAGCACGGTGTTCGGGCGGAGCCCCACCGGACGGCTCGTCTCGGTCGCCACCCCCACCACCGCAGGCGGGGTCCTGGCCGGAGCCAACCGCCACGGAGACATCACCCACCTCCACACGGCGAACGGCACCCTGACCGACACCACAATCTTCGACCCCTACGGCCAACCCCAGGCTGTCACCGGCGGCAGCGGATCCCACATCGGATATCAGGGCGACTGGACCGACCCCGCATCCGGACACGTATGGATGGGAGCCCGCTGGTACCAGCCCAACACCGCCACCTTCACCACCCGCGACACCATCCAAGGCCTCCCCGACACGCCCATCACCCTCAACCGATACACCTACGCCGGAGCCAACCCCCTCACCTACTGGGACCCCGACGGACGATTCGTCATGAAAGGCGACGACCCCGCCGCCGAGATGGACATGATCGGCGTGTCCAACGCCACCGACTACCAGGAGTACCTCGAACGAAAGCAACGCAACGCCGAACAACTGCGGGAACAGGCCGTCCACCGGGAGCGGATGGAACGAATCAAACAGACCGCCGCCGACCAACTCGCCCGGGCCATCCTCATCAGCCAGCTCCGCAACACCGCCCGCCAAGGGGGTATCATCGCCGGCACCGGAACCGATGGCAACATCATCTACGACCAGACCGCCAACAGCACCGACCGCTACACCAGAGCCGTCCGTACCCTCACCGGCTATATCCTCCACGGCATCAACGACGATGGAGCCACCTACACCATCAACAAGGCCAGCTACGAACTCCAAGCACGACAGCTCTACCACACCCTCCAACAACAAGTCACCGCCGGCGAACTCGGTGTCCAAGCCTTCAACTTCTTCGTCTTCGACACCAGCTGCCAAGGCTGGAACTGCGGAATCGAAGCCCTCGGCGTCCTCCCCTGGACAAAGATCGCCCACATCGCCGGCAAACTCCGCTACCTCGACGAAGCCACCGACCTCACAAGAGCAGCCACAAACGCGATAGATGACGCCTCGGGCCTGGCGAGGTACGACCCGGAGTATGCGTCGAGATCGATCCTTGGGCAGGACTTCCCGGGTGCAACGGGCTATGGCGCAACCCCAGGCGGGAGAACCGTGTCGGTCCACGCGGCGGAGCAGATCACCTATGGGGCGCCAGGCAGACCGCCTACGTCCCTGCAATACGTGGATGAGATCCTGGATACGGGAACGATGGTTCGCTACGACCCGATCCGGGACACGATTCGGGTTACGGCAACTCAACTGCCCGGACGTCCGTTTGTAGTCGTGTCCGGCAGCAACCCCAATCACATCGTGACTGCGATGGTCCCGAAATGAAACGCTGGGCTGCTGATGAGCTGCGGATGCTGATGGGCCGCTTCTTGTCCGAGGAGGATCAGTCCATCGAGTTGACCGGAGAGATCGGAGGCCTCTTGCTGGAGGAGTTCAGGGAGGCGCCGTTCTTCGACGATCTGATGCTCTCGCTGTCACTGTATAGGCCGGGTGGAGGAGATCACCTCGATGACGAAGCGGCCCTGGCCTACGAGCTTCGCGCGGCAGTCGTATTCCTTGATTCGTTTGAGCAGCCTCCGAAGGACGTGTACGAGCTTGTCCGACGTCTCCGATACGAACGCGTGCGTGACCGGTGTGTTTCCATAGGTGAGCCATTTCGGGAAGGGACGTACTGCCTCGAGAAGGGCGAGAGGGGGTGGTCTGTTTTCGTGGTACGGAGCGGCGACCGGATCGATGTGGCGACTTTCGAGCAGGAGGGAGCGGCATGTCGAGAGCTCCTTGTTCGAGTGCTCCAGGACGACACCACGAGACCATTTGGAGGGAACTCGCCGTGACCAGTCGCCGCCTAGCGAACGTGGCGAAGGCGGTCTTCACGTTCTTGCTGGCCCTCCTTGTTGTGGCCTTGTCCTCGCCGGCCTCGTCAGCGTCGATCACTCCCACGTACGACCAATCCACATACAGGTACGACGGTACGGCCACCTTCTCGTACGAGTTGGACGAGCGGGCGCAGGACCCGGCTTCTCGTTGTGTGCTGGCGCGGTCGGACAGCGCGGGCTACCTCTACGACTCGTCCGCCAACCTGGTTGCCACAAACACAGCAGACGATTTCGCCAACTACGGCAGCGAGTTCCTCGATGACGGCGCCAGGATGGTCGATCAGCCTCTGTCGGTGACGGCGTCGCCTGATCTGGTCAGCTTGGATCCGAAGATCCTGAGGCAGATGCCGAATCGTGGTTGGACTCAAAGCCAGCTTCAGGAAGCCGTTCAGCTGGGCCAGCGTTTCCCGGCACCGAACAAAATCAATCCGGCCAATGAAGCGACCCGCTACGTTCACCCGACCACCGGCCAATCGATGGTGGTCGACAACGTGACCGGTCAGGTGATCCACGTCGGTGGCCCGGGGTTCCAGTACTGATGTCGTCTACACGTTCTCCGCTAGGACTGCTACTCGCTACAGCGAAGCGGGTTGGCGAGGAATTCTGCTGGCCGGCGCCCTCGGCTCTGGAAGTCGTGGAGGCACTCCGCGGCCTTGGGTATGCCGTACTGGGGGTTGAGCTGTGGGCGTTCGATGAACCTGAGGGGCCCCCTCGTGTGGTCGGTTGGAGCACCTACGCAACGGAAACCGCCTTGGAGTGGGGCGACCTCGTGGCAGTGTCAGCGCAATCGGCTGCTGAGGCCATCACGGGTCACGAGGGCGACCTAGTCCTGTGGGTGAATTTGACGTTTGCTTCGGAGGAGCAGATGAGAGCGGAAGAGGATTGATGACGACTGCTTCGGGTCGGTGTCTGCGGAGGATACGGCGAACGCGGCAAGGCCGGGTCTCTTGGCCCCGGTTGGTCGCCGCGCTGGTGGTACTACGGCAGCGTCCCGCCGCGTGGTGGAAATGTGGGGTGACTCTCAGCGGCTCCTCGCCATCTTAGGCGGCGGGGAGTTGTGGTGTCTGGGTGGTGGTGACCTCCTTGGGTTGTGGTTGGCCGATTTGGCGCATGGATGCTTCGGATAGGTAGCGGCGGTCGGTGGTTTGCCAGTCGTCGTGTTGTTCGGCGAGGACGGCGCCGACGAGGCGGATCACGGATTGGTCGTCGGGGAAGATCCCGACCACGTTGGAGCGGCGTTTGATCTCCTTGTGGACTCGTTCGAGGGGGTTGGTGGAAGCGATCTTGCGCCAGTGGGCTCGGGGGAAGCCGGCGTAGGCGGTGACATCGTGCTCAGCGTCGGCGAGGATCTCAGCGGCGTTGGGGTAGCGGGCCTCGAGCATCCCGACCACCTGCCGGAGCTGGGCTCTGGTGGTGTCGGGATCGGGTTGGGCGAAGATGGTGCGGACCGTGGCGGCGATCATCTCCTTGTGGCTCTTGGGGATGGCGGCGAGGAGGTTGCGCATCAGATGCACCTTGCATCGTTGCCACGCAGCACCTTGGAACACTCTCCCGATGGCGGCTTTGAGGCCGGCGTGAGCGTCGGAGATCACCAACTTCACGCCGCCCAGGCCTCGGTCTTTGAGGGAGCGGAGGAACTGGGTCCAGAACACTTCGTCTTCGGAGTCGCCCACGTCGAGGCCGAGCACTTCGCGGTTGCCGTCAGCGGCTACGCCGGTGGCGACCACCACGGCTCGCGACACGATGTGATGGTCAACGCGGGCTTTGACGTAGGTGGCGTCAACGAACACGTAGGAGAACCCGAGGTGGTCGAGTGACCGGGTGCGGAACACGTCGACTTGGGTATCGATCTCCTGGCAGATCCTCGACACGGTCGATTTGGACACGCCGGTGTCGCACCCGAGGGCTTTGACCAAGTCATCGACCTTGCGAGTGGAAGTGCCGGTGATGTAGGCGGTCATGATCACCGCCCACAATGCCTTATCCACCCGGCGGCGCGGTTCGAGCAGCGACGGGAAGAACGAACCGGTCCGCACCTTCGGGATTCTGAGTTCCACATCACCGGCCGGCGTCGACAGCGTTCGGTTGCGGACACCGTTGCGATAGTTGGACCGGGCATCGGATCGTTCGTGACGTGAGGCACCGATCTGAGAGGTCAACTCGGCGTCGATCAGATCCTGGAGCGCTTGTTCCAGCAAGTGACGGAACAGCTCCTTGGTGCCATCGTCACCGAGACGTGCCAGCAGATCGGCATAGATTGATGCATCATCATGGTGGGCCATCGTGTGGTCTCCTCTACGAGCTCGTGGATGAACTCGCTGAGAGTCACACGGTGGCCCCTCAAATCGAAGGACCCACCCCCGATTTCCACCACTTCACGGGACACCTACGACTTTGTCGAAAAGATCCGGGTCACCACCACCAACAACCAACGACAACAAGCCCAACACGAACGCAACCGACAAGCCCAAGCAGCCACCACCGCTGCAATGCAACAGAAACGAGCCATCGAAACCCAAGCCGCCAGAAACCAGGCCGCAACGGCCAACCTGGAGGAGACCGAGTCACGATGGGACAGGTTCGTCACGTGGGCCTCAACAACCGCAGAGAACATCGGGCAGACCGTGAGCGAAGTCGCAGTAGATCATCGGCACACCGCTGTAAACCTCGGCACGGGCATCGTTGCCGTAGTCGGTGTAGGAATTGTCTGCGGTGCAACGTTGGGCGTCGGGTGCGTTGTTGGCGCGGCGATCGGTGCAACAGTCATCGGAACCGGCGCCCACCTCGGCGTCGACGCGCTCACCGAGGACGACGGCCGCGAACTTGACCTACGAGAGGCGACGGCGCAAGCCGGCGGATCCGCCGTCGCCGGAGTACTCTGCGCAAGTCTCTTCGGTAGCGGCTGCGCAGGCTCGACAACGAGAGCATTGTCCCGCGCCGGAGCTGTATCGACCAGGGCTAGCTTCACTCCCGTCGGTCGTAGCTTGCAGTCAGCTGTAGGATCTCCGCTTGCTGCTTTGTCAGGGCAAGCCTTAACCCTCACGGTCGGTCAAGGCGTTCGGACGGTGATCTCGAGCGACACGCTCGGGCAGCGAGCCTCCCGCGTGCGACAAGCCGTCGATCGCCGAGACTGGGACACGATCATTCGGGAACAGGTGTTCGGATGACGGACGAAACCAAACCCATCCGAGATCTCTGGGTGCCGATCCTGCTCCGACTTCAATGGATGGGTTGGCGACGGTTGGATCGTGTGTGGTGGGAAGCGAGGAAAGTCCCTGGGCTGCGACTCAGACTGCTCAAGGCGCAGCCGCACCGGCTCTACCGAGTCGAGTATCGATCGGCGTTCGGCGACTGCCCCGACATGCCGTACGGATGGGCCGGAAGGAAGCGATCCCCACGAGTGTCATCACTGGTCGGCGGCGATGGCCCTCGGGCCCCGATGCGCCTTGGCGACGAGTCGGTGCACATGAGCTTTGACGACCCCAAGTCGGACCGTTCCAACATTCAGGTCGGTGACCGGTCTTGGCTTCTCGAGAGGGTGAAGTGGGTCACTTATCGACTGACCGGACCCGACGGAAAGCCCTGTCTGCTGGGACCGAACATCAAGATCCGGCCCGGCGAAGCATCCGACGACACGGTGCTCCTCGCCTCCATGTTCCTGCTCCAGAGTGTGGATATCCACTACTCGGGCACCGTCGGAGGAAGGGCGATCGGTATGTTGCGGCGGCTCTGGCTTGGACTGTAGGGGGCCACTTCTGGCAGTGTTGCTCACTGCTGGCCCCTGATCCACCACCACCACCGGCGGCAACCCCACCACCACCGTCTATGGGCGGACACCCGGCGGACAACTCCTCACCCTCGCCACCCCCACCACCCCGACCGGAGTCATCGCCGGCCGCAACCGCCACGGAGACCTCACCCACCTCCACACCCCCACCGGCACCCTCACCGACACCACGATCTTCGACCCCTACGGCCAACCCCAGGCTGTCACCGGCGGCAGCGGAGCACACGTCGGCTACCAAAGTGACTGGACCGACCCGGCATCCGGACACGTGTGGATGGGAGCCCGCTGGTACCAACCCACCACCGCCACCTTCACCACCCGCGACACCATCCAAGGCCTCCCCGACACGCCCATCACCCTCAACCGATACACCTACGCCGGAGCCAACCCCACCCGCTACTGGGACCCCAACGGAAGATTCCTAGTGGAGGGCACCGGCGGAGCCAACGAGATCGACACCCACGGTGTCAACAACGCCACCGACTACCACGACCAACAGCGACGCAACCGCATCAACCGTCAACGCCAAAACGAGTACCTCCGCCAACGACAGATCGCCCGCACCGCCGCCCTCGAAAAACAACTCGCCATCGACGCCCAAGCAATGCGCAACCTTCGTTCGGGTTCGACAAACATGGACGTGACGGCGGCTATCGACTTATCTCCCAGCGACAGGCTCCAGCTCTTGAACACCTTTTTCGGCTTCGAGGATCCGATACGCATGTTCATGAGGGATGGTGTTGAGGGTGCGGGCCTCGTTGTCTTTACAGCGTGGGAGATAACCAGCGGACGCATCACCGGCGACAGAGATGACGGATCTGCTTGGTGGCGGGCCGTCAACGGACTGATGCTGCTCGACATGCAGGCAACAGATCGGTCGTTGGCAACAGGTACCACAACGTCGGATCCCGCTGTCCAGGCGTGGATTGACTACCGCGCCGCTCCTTCGTGGTCACCTGAAGCACAGCAGGCACTCTGGAAGGCTCATCAGGTATCGCTGCACGAGGCCATCGATGCAAGCGCCGACCTACTGGCCGAGGAATCGGCTCTTGAGCGAGCGTTCATTGGCATCGTCGTGGAGAACGTCGACATCTCTGCCCTCTACAATTACCCCTCAACGCCACTGGGCGCGGCAGGCATGGACATCTACCTATCGAACGTGTACCCCGACTATCTGGCCACACAACAGTCAGGACCAGCGCTGGCCTTCGCACATGTGGCACCGTTCCTGACCGACAGTCTGGAGGAGTACTCGCAATTGAAGGTCAACAACCTCATTGGACTCACCTCTGATCTTTGGGATGTCCGTTGAACAGAGTCACCTGGGCGGTGGCCGTGGCCGGAGTAGTTGCCGTCATCATGTGGGCGTGGTGGCCGTGGCCGGTCGTCGACATCGAGACGCTTGGCTGGGGGGCCGTATTCGCGGTGCCGAGCCCGGTCGACGACGCGGTGGCCGTGTACGCCCTGCCGGCTACCGGGACCCGAATCGCCCAATCCGATGTGCTCTTGGTCGACAACGATGTGCTGCGGTTGGGGCCACCAGAGAAGTCGGCCGATTCGATCGGGTGGATGCCGGATGGCCAGGCCGTCATCTACAGCTACTCGGAGCTGGGGAGCGTTGGAGACGAGACCTTTGTCCTGGTCGACCGCAGCGGCCAGGTGCTCCACTCGGTGCCGGTCGATACCGATTGGACTGGGGACTTTGATGCGCTCGCGGTCAATCCCATGGGCACGCAGGTCGTCTGGGCCGCGCATCCGCCCCGTTTGGGGGCGACCACCCTTGACCTGTGGAGCACCGAGCTCGAGACGGGTACGACCACCCGTATCTTGGACACCCGCGACGTGAACGAGACCTGGCCGAAGTTCATCGACGACAACCTTCTCCTGTTCAAGTGGAGCGAACGAGATCCATTTGCTGGAGACGTTGTCATTGGGGTCGCATCGCTGGACCTGGACTCCAAGACCGTCCAAAGACTGACACCGAGCGACCAGACCGTCGTTAGCTACGACGTCGACCCTACCGGACGATGGCTCGTCTACACCGCCTACCCCGGAAACCGGCGACACGAACGATCGATCTGGTACCTCGACACCCAATCTGACATGACACCGGTCCTTCTCAGCGAAGAACCCGCTCTCCGAGTCTCGGTCTCGAGCGACGGACGACGACTCCTGGTCTACCACGCCGGGTCGTACCCCGGTCGCCCCAGCCAACTCACATGGATCCACACACCACCCACCGCCCCCTGGCTCCAATGAGCCGAGAGTGCATCTACCAGCGTATCAGTCCGCCGGCAGCTCGTGGATGCGGCGGGATGCCGTCCGTGACTGGTTCGCCAGTGTTGGCGAGGCGTTGGAGTGCGTCGATGTAGACGGTGTTCCAGCAGACGACAGCGTTGGTAAGCAAGGTCAGGCACAGGCCAGCTATGTGGCTCGGGTGCGGGGTGTTGACCCGGCGAGGTGTCTGGTGGTGCCGGTTGATGTTGGGAAGCGGTCGGAGGTGGCGTTGGTTGCGAATCATCACGGCGAGGTGGTCGTCGACCCGGTCCAGTTCGACCTGACCAAGTCGGGCACGGTTCGATTGCTCGAAGTGGTTGCCGAAGCCGGTGGGGGTGTGGAGGGCTCGGGCTGGGATGTTGTCGACGATGACGACGCTCGCCGGAATTCCCCAGTGTTGCTCATCGAAACTCCCGCCGCGGCCGGGTTTGTCTCAGGCGACGGCCGGCAACACCCGGGTGGCGACCGCGTAGAAGTGAACCGAGGATGCGGCGACGACCAGCACGTGAAACAGCTCGTGGGCGCTGAAGACCCGCGGTGACAGGCGCGGCCACTTCGTCAGAAAGCAGATCATCCCCACGGTGTACAAGGCGCCGCCGGCGGCGATGAACGCAACGGTGTCGCCTCCCAGCCGGGCTGCGATCCGTCCCATCGGAATCGCGGCCGCCCAACCCATCACGTTTTGAATCGTGACCGACGGGCCGAGGCGGACCCGCTTCTCGGTGAGCTTCAGCACGATTCCCACCACGGCCGCCACCCACACCGTCGTCAGGCTGACCGCCCGCCAGGCGCCGTCGAGGGCAACCATGGCGAAGGGAGTGAACGTCCCGGCAACCACCAGAAAGATGGCGGCGTGGTCGAGGCGTCGCATGCGCGCCTTCCACTCGGCGGACCATCGAACCGCGTGATAGAGCGAGGAGAAGGTGAACATGATGACCAGGCTCGCCCCATAGATGGCCAGAGAGACTCCGAGCGAAAGGCCGCCTGGATTGGCGGCGAGCAGAAAGACCAACCCGACGGTCGCCGCGATCGCGGCGGTGCCATGCAGCAAGCCGCGGACCGGGTTCTGAATCCGACCCAGCGTCAGGCGCTCGAGATGCATCCCATCCATTGGCTGAGATGGTACGGATTGAACGGACGTAGTCACGAAGCATCGTGTCGGCACACCGACGGACTGGACAAGGACCCTCGTCGAGGCGGACCGGGCTGAACCGACCTCGGCGGTGGCGAGGGGACCGTGTGATCGAGTCGAAGCCCTCCCCTTTGTCGGTACGATGGCGGTGGGATGCGCAGACCATCCAACCTTCTCTACAAGCTCTACGAGGATCGGTTGCTGGCATCGCTCGACCAGGAGCGATTCCCACGCCACATCGGGATCATCCTCGACGGTCATCGCCGGTATGCCCGATCCGAAGGGCTGGCCTCGTACACGGACAGCTACCGGGTGGGGATGGCCCGATTCGAGGAAGTCATCGGGTGGGCGTCGGACCTGGGTATCCCCGCCATCACCGGGTGGGTGCTCTCCCGAGAGAATCTGGACCGTCCGGCCGAGGAACTCGAGCCGTACTTCGACGTCCTGTGCGAGCTGTTCGGCCGGCTGCCCGACGAGTGCGCTCGCCACGACATGCACCTGCGGTTCGTCGGAAGCCTCGACCTGTTGCCGGACCGGGTGGTGGCGGCCGCCAAGGACGCCGAACAACGCGCCGCGGACGGCATCGCGCGGGTGACGATCGCCATGGGATACGGGGGCCGGCAGGAGATCGTCGACGCGGTTCGGGATTTGGTGGCCGATCTCGCCGCTTCCGGAGTCGAAGCCGACGACATGGCATCTCGGATCGACGCCGACTCCATCGGCCGCCATGTCTACTCCTCGGACCTGCCCGACCCCGACCTCCTTATCCGAACCTCGGGCGAGTCGCGACTCTCGGGGTTCCTCCTGTGGCAGTCGGCGTACTCCGAGTTTGCCTTTGTCGACGTGTTCTGGCCCGCGTTCCGCCGCGTGGACCTGCTTCGCGCCCTGCGCGACTACACCCGTCGAGAGCGCCGGTTCGGGCGCTGACATCGTGTGGCGTGTCGTGCTCGTCGGGTTGGCGGCGCTCGTCGGAGCCTGTCAGGCCGAGCCGGGGCCGACCACGATCCCGGTTCCGCCTCCGTTTCCGGAAGCAGCCGTGGAGACGGCTCCGCCGGGAGACACCATCCCCGAGCTTCCCGGAGAACGAGACGCCGTCGTGGTGGCCGCCGAGGGCGTGCTGGCCGTCTGGGACGGGGCGACCTGGATCCAGGCCCAGGGTGCGGTGCCCATCGCCGGAGGCGAGCGGTACCAGGTGCACGCCGTCGGCCGGGAGCCGTCCGTTGCCGTCGGGGATGCGCCGGTGGCCGGCTGTGGCCTGATCGAAGGCTCACTCGAGGTGCGTATGCGACCTGATCTGCTCCCGTCGGAGGTGGCGGGACTGGCAGTGGCCGCTCCGTGGGATGTGACGCCGCACCCGGTGACGGCGGTCGAGCCCGACGAGGAGGATCGACACGTCGTGGCTCGGTTGCTGACCGAGCTCGGCGTGACCGACCCAAACCCCGGCTTTCCGCAGTTGTATGAGGTAGACGTCGACGGGGACGGTGCCGCGGAGCGTTTCGGCGTCGCCGAGCGGCTCTCGAATCCCAACTTCACTCCGGCCGCGGACGGGGACTACTCGCTCGCCTACACCCGACGCCACGAGACATCCGCCGGCGAGGTACCGGCCCAGCTCCTCGACGCCTTCGTCGTTCGGCTCGACGAGCGAGGCAGTCCGGACGTCGAGCCGGCTTCGCTGCGCTATCAGGCGTTCGTCGATGCCGACGGAGATGGTGTGGACGAGGTGGGGCTGGGCGTCCGCTTCTCCGAGGGCTCCGGTGCGTGGCTCTTCGATCGTGACCGTGCGGGAGTGTTCTCGGCCGTTGCGACCATCGGGTGCGGTGGATGAAGCACGCCCCAACAAGGCGACGACCGCCGGGGGCAGGGCGGTCGTCGGCTCGGGCAAGCACGGAAGGCGATGTTGGGTCGCTGCCTCACGTGTGCCAATCTCATCGGCCGTGAGCGTGCAGAACTTGAGTCCGGTGTGCGCCGAGCTGTTGGACCATCTCCGACGCCATGCGGTTCGGCGCGGTGAGCGTTTCGTCCTGCGCTCGGGTGCGGAATCCGATTGGTACGTCGACGCCCGGCAGACGACCTTCGACGGCCCCGGCGCCGTGCTGGTCGGTCGGGCGGTGCTCGAGGTGCTCGGTCCAGAGGTGCAGGCGGTTGGAGGGATGACCATGGGCGCCGATCCGATCGCCGTGGCGACGGCGATCACTGCGGCCGGACGAGGCAGGCCGCTGCGGGCCTTCTCGATTCGCAAGACCGCCAAGGGTCACGGGGTGGGTGGTCGGTTGGTCGGACCTGTCAGGGCCGGGGACAAGGTGGTCATCCTGGAGGACACCACCACCACCGGCGGTGCCATCGTCGAGTCTCTCGACGTTGCGGCCGGCTGTGAATTGGAGGTCGTTCAGGTCGTGTCGATCGTCGACCGGAGTGACGGCGCGGTGGCGTCGCGCCTGAGGGAACGCGGCATCCCGTACGAGCCGCTGTTCGAAGCGGATCGGTTGGCGCCGGGATGACGGCCGGTCAGCCGAACGGCGGACCCCGAGCCGACGGGCCGGCGGTGGGCGGGAATCCCGGAGGCGAACCGTCACACGGGAACTCGTTCGACCGGGGCGGTCGACCCGGCCGCCATGTGCCCCCGGTGGAGGTCCGACGCTCGGCGTGGCGGATGTGGGGGTTGGCGGTCATGGCCATCCCGATGCTCGTGGCAGGTCTGGACCTGCTCACCAGACGGCGGTTGACCAACTTCCTTCGCGAACTGCTGTTCCGGCCGGAGGACACCCAACTTCCGGAGCCGCGTGACACCGTCTGGGCGGTGGCGTTGGTGGTGGTGGGGCTGGGGCTGGCGATCTGGGGAATGCGGGAGCTGCTGTCGCCGACCAAGGTGATCACCGCCGACCGCGCCGGGATACGGCTGCGGGTGCGAGGTCCCTTTCGGGCTCCGTGGTTCGTCGGTTGGGGCGAGGTGGAGGACCTGGGGAGCGGAACGGTTGGCGATGAGGGCATCCAACTGCCGGTCCTCTGGCTTCGTTTCACGAGCCCGGCATCGATACCGGACGAACCGTGGGGCGCTCGTCGGCTCGACGATCACACGCTGGCCCTGTTGGCGTCGGATTGGGATGTGCGTCACGTCGATGTGGCCACCGAGCTGGGAGCGCTGGCGGCGGCGGCGCTGGAGGAGGCAGAGGCCGGCGCGCCCGAGGTCGGGGACGTCGAGGATCCCGAGAGTCTGTGATCAGGCTCGGAGCGCATGTCCCCAATGGGACGCCGTTGCAAGAGGCCACCGCCCGGGGCGCCGAAGTGGTCCAGATCTTCCTGGCCGACCCCCAGTCATGGAAGAAGCCTCCTCCGCGTTCGGACGCCGAGGAGCTGATCGCCGACGAGCTGCCGCTGTATGTCCATGCGCCATATCTGATCAACCCGGTGACCGACAACAACCGGGTCCGGATTCCCAGCCGCCGGATCCTGCAGGAGACGTGTGATGCTGCGGCTGCCGTCGCGGCTGCCGGTGTGGTCGTCCACGGAGGTCACGTGACCGGCGATGGCCGCCTCGAGGACGCCCCGCCCCGCTGGCGCAAAGCCCTCCAGTCGCTCGACACCGAGGTTCCGGTCCTGATCGAGAACACCGCCGGAGGTGACAACGCCGTCGTCCGGCGGGTGGAGTGGATTCGGCGTCTCTGGGACGAGATCGGCGACTTGGGGCCGGGGTTCGTGTTGGATACGTGCCATGCCTGGGCGGGCGGCGAGCCGTTGGACGAACTGGCCCAGCGTCTCGTCGACGCGGTGGGCACCATCGATCTCGTCCACTGCAACGACTCTCGGGATCCGTTCGATTCGCGCCGCGACCGGCACGCCAACCTGGGCGATGGTGCCATCCCGGAGTCCGAGCTGGTGGAACTCGTCCGGATGGCGGCCGCCCCGGTGATCGTGGAGACGCCGGGAGATGCCGATGCCCACCGCGCCGACTTGGCGTGGCTGCGTGCCCGTCTGGCCGATGCGGGTTGAACCGGCGCCCGACACTGGCGGCGGCTCCCGGTACGATGGCCAGGAGTATTGACACGGGCGACCCTTGGGTGGGCGGTCGAGGTCGGACGCTCTCGAGAACCAGGCACGCGACATCCCTCAACCACGCCGATGCGCGGTGGGGAGACAGGAGCACCCGATGACCGGCATGCCAACGACTGCGGCGTCTCAGTGACCGCCATGCCCCAGGGGCCGACGACCCCGAAGTCCGACTCGCCCAAGCCCGACTCGCCAAAATCCGACGGTCCGGCCAAGAAGCCTCGCGAGGCACCGTCGAAAGTGACCGTTCCCGGAGTGAGGGCCCGGAAGGGCGGGGACAAGCTGACGATGGTCACCGCCTACGACTACCCGACCGCCATGATCGCTTCCGAGGCGGGGGTCGACATGATCCTGGTCGGTGACTCGGTCGGCAACGTCGTCCACGGTTTCGAGACCACTCTCGAAGTCGACGTCGACCTGATCCTTCTCCACGCCGCGGCCGTCAAGCGGGCGAAGCCTCATTGTCTGGTGGTCGTCGACATGCCCTGGATGAGCTATCACGTCACCCCCGAGGACGCGGTCCGGAATGCCGGCCGGTTGGTGAGGGAGGGCGGAGCCGAGGCCGTGAAGCTCGAAGGTGGAGCCAACCGTGTCCCGGCCATCGAGCGCATCGTCGACGCCGAGATCCCGGTGATGGGACATCTCGGCCTGACCCCTCAGTCGTTTCACGCGATGGGCGGATACCGAGTGCAAGGCAAACATGTCGAGAGCGCGAGGGAGCTCGTCGACGATGCTCGGGCGCTGGAATCCGCCGGAGTCTTCTCCATCGTGCTCGAGGGCATCCCGGACGTGCTCGGCCGGATCGTCACCGAGGAGGTCGGCGTTCCGACCATCGGCATCGGTGCCGGTCCCGAGACCGACGGACAGGTGTTGGTGTTCCACGATGTGCTGGGCCTCGGTGCGGGGCGTTACCCCAAGTTCGTCCGCTCGTACGGCAACTTGCGGGACGCAGCGGTCTCCGCGCTGGCGGCGTATGTCACCGACGTCGGTTCCGGCGAGTTCCCCGCCGAAGCCGAGAGCTACCACATGGGTGAAGAGGCCGCCCGAGAACTCATCCAGGAGTTCTCCGAGCGGTGATCCGGCGGTGCCTGGCCGTCGTCGTGCTGGCGCTGGCGACGGTCGCATGTGCGGCCGCGCCCCGATCGTCGAACGGTCGCATCGATGGACTGCCGACCACGGTGCCGTCCATCGTCGAGCAGGCGGAACCTTCTGCAACGCGGCCCGCAACGACCGTCACTCCGGCGACCGACACCTCGCCGGTCGAGGTCGAGCGACTGGACTACGGAGATCTCCCACCGTTCGACGTGTCCCGGATTCGACTCGGTGAGCGGGAGTTGACCGTCGTCGTGGCGGTCCAGCCCGGTGACCGAGCAACCGGGTTGCAGGAGGTGGAGGAGTTCGGCGACTTCGATGGCATGCTGTTCGTGCTTCCGGGCGAACAGGTCGTCAGATTCACGATGCGGAACACGCTCGTAGCACTCGATCTCGCACTGTTCGATGCCCGTGGACGGATGGTGGAATTGATACCGATGATCCCCTGCGAGGAGGCTCCGTGCCCGGGGTACTCCTCCTCGCAGCCGGTCCGGTGGGCGCTCGAGACGCCGGCCGGACTGCTGGGTGATGTAGAGATCGGCACCCTGCTCCTCGGCGAGTGAGGGTTGCAGCCCTTCGACTCGGGATGGGCCATCTACAGCGCGGAGCCTCGATTGCCGATGCATTCATCGGACACGCTCTCGAGACACAGAACGAAACCCATGGCGTCACAGGCAACCCCGTTCGATCGGCCCCCGCTGGCGGCCACCATTCCGGTGCCGTGGGTGGGTTCGATCGGCGGGAGGGTCGTGACCGTTGCTGCGGTGATCGTGGCGTTCGTCTCGGCGTTGTCGTTGCCGGTTCCCTGGCTCGACGTCGTTCCCGGCGGGTTGCTGATCCTCGCCGGTGCACTGATCGTGGCGACCCGGGCGGTGCCCGGTCGGAGCGAGGCGGCCGCGTGGGGTCTGGTCGGACTGGCCGCCCTCGTCCTGGGGTTGGGACGGGTGGTCGCGGCGCGACTGGCGCTCGGCGCACCAGCCCAGATCGACGCCACGATCGCGGCGTTCCACGGGCTCGTGGTCGTCGGCCTCCTCCGGCTCCCGTACCTGCGAGCTTCGGTGTTCGGACGCCTCCGGATCAGATTCGATGCTGCGGCCGGCGTGGCGGCGGTCCTGGTACTCCTCAACCGATTCGTACCCGGGCTTCCGTTCGCGGGGATGCTCCTCACGGCGACCGTCACCGGCGCCGTCATGGTGGTTTCGCTTCGCCAGAGCCGGTACGTCGACGACCGTCGTCTCGTCACCCTCGTGGCAGCCGTGACCGCAGGGGCATCACTCCCGATCCTGATGAGTTCCGGGGTCGGTGCCGGGGTTCTGCACACGGCGGAGTCGGTCGCCGCTTCGCTCTTCGGTTTGCTGCCATGGATGCTCGTCAGGCCACAGGACCGAAGTCGCCAGATCATCGCCCGACCCGCTCGGCTGGGCCTGCTGGTCCCCTACGTTCCGGCGGTGGCGGTGGCGGCGGTGGTCGGCTCGACGTTGGTACGCGGCGAGGCTCTTCCGGCGACGCTCGGAGCCGGAGCCGTGGCCGTGATGACGGCATTGATCGGCCGAACTTGGGCCACCGTGCGGGAGTACCGCCGGCTGGTCGAGTTGGAACGCGATCAACTCCTGGCCTCGATGTCGCATGAACTGAGGACGCCGCTCACCGCCGTCGCCGGGTTTGCCGAGGTGCTCACCGCATCTTGGGACCGCTTGCCCGCCGAAGAGGCCAAGGACATGTCCGCCATCATCTACCGGCAGTCCAAACGGCTCGTCGACCTGGTGAGCGACATGGCGGCCCTCGCCCGCGCCGAGTTGGACACGGTGTCGGTCGACCCGCGTCCGGTCGACGGCAAGGTGCTCGTGCGGCGAGCGCTGATGGACGTGTTCGAAGGCGACTTGAGCGGTTGGCGAGTCCGGGCCGAGGTCGAGCCGTACGTGAAGGTGATGGCCGACCCGCGACGTCTGCGGCAGATGGTGGGAGCGCTCGTGGAGAACGCCAAGACTTACGGCGGCGGTTCGATCACCATCGTCATCCGCCGCGACGGGACCGCACGCCTCATCGAGGTCCACGACGACGGACCGGGGGTCGCCTCCCGGCATGAAGAGGCCATCTGGGGCCGCTTCGAGCGAGGTGCGCACCAGCTCGATGCCGCCATCCCCGGTGCCGGGCTGGGGCTGGCCCGAGTACGCGATCTCGCCCTCGCCCATGCCGGCGAGGCCGGCTACCGGGAGTCGGAACGCCTGGGAGGTGCGTGCTTCACGATCCGACTTCCATACGAGGATCTGCTGGCGCCCCGTTACCTCGAACTGCGACGGCAGGCGGGCGGCTGACCAGCCCGCTCCCCGGCGGCCCGCTCGCCGCCGCGATTTCCCGCCGCGATTTCTCGGCGTGGATTCCCGACCGGTAGGCTGGTGGCGTTCACGCCGCCCGGCAGCCGTTGTGCAGTCGTCGTGCGGCCCACCACCTGCTCCGCTCCGGTGCTGCTGTACCGCGACGGGGCCTTCGGCCTCCGAGCCGATGTCCACAGGAGGAACTATGCGCAGTTATGAGCTGATGACCATTCATCGGCCCGAACTCGCCGAGGACGATGTGAAGGCGTTGGTCGCCGACATCGAGAAAGCTCTCGGCGACTCCGGAGCCGAGGTCAATACCACCGATGTCTGGGGCAAGCGGCGCTTCGCCTATGACATCAACCACCTTTCCGAGGGCTATTACACGGTCTTCGGCTTCGCGGCGGATGTCGAGATCGTCGATCTCATGGATCGGGCGTTGTCGCTGCAGGACGAAGTCGTTCGTCACAAGTTCACCCGTGCGAGCGGCTGACCGGAAGCACATCGAGATTCCTGTCACCGGCGCACGTCACCATGGTCTGAGACCGGGAGTGACGCTCGACGGTGGCGGACGAAAGGAGCATCCATGTCCAACAACGTGACCCTGACCGGCAACCTCGTCGACGATCCGGAACTGCGGTTCACCCCGTCCGGTGTGGCAATGGCCAAGATTCGGATGGCCGTCAATCGTCGCTGGCGCGGGAGCGATGGCGAGTGGCAGGAGGATACGTCGTTCTTCGGCGGCACCCTGTGGCGTGAACAGGCCGAGAGTGCAGCCGAGTCCCTCCAGAAGGGGATGCGGGTGATCGTCACCGGTCGGCTCGAGCAGCGCTCCTGGGAGACCAACGAGGGCGACAAGCGGTCGATCGTCGAGGTGGCGATCGACGAGATCGGTCCCAGCCTCCGTTGGGCGACGGCGACCGTGACCCGGACCACCCGGCAGGGTGGTGGCGATTTCGGAGGCTCGACGCCTCCACCGCCCGGACCGGTGGCCCGTACCGACTACGGCCCCGACGAAGCACCATTCTGATTCAGGAGCACCCATGGCACGTTCATCCAACAACAAGAGCAGCCAACGCCGGCGCCGCCGTCCCGATGCCGGCGGCCGGCGGGTCAAACGCCGGGTCTGTCACTTCTGCACCGAGAAGGTCGACCATGTCGACTACAAGGACGTTGCACTGCTGCGCCGGTTCATGTCCGACCGCGCCAAGATCCGCGCCCGTCGCGTGACCGGGAACTGTCCGCGCCATCAGCGCGCCGTCGCCGTGGCCATCAAGAACGCACGCGAAATGGCCCTGCTCCCGTACGTGGGGAACCGATGAGCATCAAGCTGATTCTCCTCGAAGACGTCGGCACGCTTGGAAAGCGGGGCGACATGGTGGACGTGTCGGACGGGTATGCCCGCAACTTCCTGCTGCCGAAGAAGAAGGCCATCAAGGCCACCGAGGGTGCGCTGACGCAGGCCGAACGCCTGCGGGAGGCCCGGGAGGTGGCGGATCGGAGCGCCCGCGAGGCGGCCGAGCGGATCGCCACCCAGTTGGCCGGGACCCGGGTCGTGCTCGCCGCCCAGGCCGGAGACGAGGGCAAGCTCTACGGATCGATCGGAACCAACGACGTGGTCGAAGGGATCGTTCGGTTCACCGGTGTCGAGGTCGAGAAGCGATCGGTCGACATCCGTACGCCGATCAAGGCGATCGGGTTGCACGAGGTGTGGCTGAAGCTCCATCCGGAGGTGGAGTTCCCGATCACGCTGGACGTGATCCCCGCCTGAACGAAACCCGGTCCCGGGATTCAATCTCGTCACGGCGGGTACTCGATCGGGCGTGCCCGACGATGCCCCCAAAGCCGATGAGACCACGCGGTCGGGCGGCCAGATGCGAGGCGACCTCGGCTGGCCGCCGATCAGCTACTGGTTGAAGATCGGCGTCGTACTCATCGGGGTGGTCGTCGTGCTCCTGCTCGTGCTCGAGCTGCGGCCCATCCTCCTGATCGTCGCCGCATCCTTCGTTCTCGCCTTGGGCGTCCAGCCGGCGCTCGCATGGTTTGAACACCGGGGACTGTCCCGAGCGATGGCCCTGGCGATCGTCATGGCCGCCGGCGGCGTGGTGGTGGGAGGCTTCTTGGTGGCCGTCGTCCCCGCCCTCGTCACCCAGCTCGCTGATGCAGTCGACGCCCTACCCGTGCTGTTCGACGATCTCCAAGCCGGTGGTGGTCCAATCGGCGAGGTGTTGGGCCGGCTCGACCCGGGGTCATTGGTGGCGGACAACGAGTCGGTCGCCGTCGCCACGCTCGGAAGCGTGGGAGCCGGAGTGGTGAATCTCGTCACCGTCGGGATCCTGACGCCGTACTTCTCGTATGCGTTCCCCGACATGAAGCGGTTCCTCCTCCGGCTCGTGCAGCGCGAGGACCGGCCCGACGTCCTCCACGTGTTGAACCAATCGGTCGACCGAATCTCGGGCTTCGTCGCCGGAAATCTGCTGGTCTCGTTGGTGGCGTTCGTGGTGTCGTTCGCGGCATTCCAGGTGATCGGCCTGGACTACGCAGTCGCCCTGGCGGCTTGGGTCGGGTTCACCGATGTCATCCCCGTCGTCGGCGTGGTGTTGGGTTCGGTGGCGGTACTCGGAGTGGCTGCCACCCACGGACTCGAAGCGTTCGTCGCCTCCCTCGCCTTCATCGTCCTCTATCAGCAGCTCGAGAACTACCTCGTCGTTCCGAAGATCATGCGTCACACCGTGGACCTGAGTCCGCCGGCTGTGATCGTCGCCTTCCTGGCGGGCGGGGCGCTGGCCGGGGTGGCCGGCGCGCTCTTGGCCTTGCCGGTCACCGCCATCCTGAAGCTCGTGTTCGTCGAGTTCGTCATCGAGCCCCGGATGGGGCAGATGCGTTCCCGAATCGCCACCGGCCCCACACCCTGGGAGCGTCGGCGAGGTCCGACCGGCTTCGGAAAGAGCGGGGACTAGCCGAAACTCCGGCGACGCCGCGTCTGTTCCAACGTGGCCGCGAGGGATGGGCTCCGGGGTGGATCGCTCGGGTGGCGAGGACCCACCCCGGAAGAGCTCACATCCGATCGGCCGCCTTCTCTGCCTTGTCCTTGATCGATTTGGCGCGGTCGGAAGCCTCGTCCTTCACCGTCTCGAGCGAATCCGCGGCCGACTCCTTCACCTCTTGGATATGGCGCTTGGCCTCGTCCTTCAGGTCGGACCCCACCTCCTGGGCGGCGTCCTTCACGTCCTCGGCAACCCGGCGAACCTGTGTCTCACGCTGTGCCACCATCCGGCGTTCACGATCGCTCGGTGGCGCCACCGAGGCGGCGAGGAGACCCGCTCCGAACGCGATGAGCCCAGCGGCGAGCGGATTGCCGCGGGTGTGACGTTCGATTGCGGCGGGTGCCTCCGCCAACGTGTCGCCGGCCCGGTCGAGCAAGCCGCTCTCACTCGACACGGCGTCGGACACGTGGTTGGAGTCGTAGGCCGGTGAGCCCATCACCGACTCCTTCCATCCCCCAATGGTCTGACGGACGTTTCGCCGCTGACGCTCGTAGACCCCGCGGGGACTGACGCGATCTCCGATCTCTTCGATGGTTTCCTCGACGTCGGAGCGTTGCCGGCGTGCCCGGCGCTCTAGTTCTTCTGCTCTCGTGTCCACGATGGGACCTCCTTCAGGGTTTCGATCGCCCGCTCGGGAACCGGGTCGACCTCTTTCAGGGTGTTTCGGCCGGCCGCGAAGAGGCCGCCCGCCGACACGGCGACGACGGTCGCCACGATGAGCAAACCCCAACCGACGGCGATGTCGAGGATCGCTGCCAATCCCCAGGCGGCCGCGAGCCCGAAGAGCAGGACTGCGAGATTGCCGAGCACGGCCGCGCCTCCGAGCATCCCTCCTGCCCGTCCGGACTTCCTGATCTCGGCGGTGATCTCGGCCTTGGCGAGGGAGATCTCGGTCGAGATCAAGTCGCCGACCTGATCGGCCAGTTGCGTGATGAGTTGCGGCAGCGACTTCTCATCCTGTCGGCCCGAGTCCATTGTCATTCGGTTCCCCCGGGGCGGACGACCGGGTCCGACGATGCCGGGAGATCCGGCGCCCCGGCCGGTGCGGCCGCGATGTTGGACGGCGAGTCGACGTCTGGTGATGGTGACGAGCCGTCGGGGCGATTGCGGAGCACCCGACCGACCGCCACGCCGGCGGCCGCCGCACCGGCGAGGAATGCCGCCGGGCGCTGCCGAGCGAACCGCTCGACGTCCTTCACCACCCCTTCCAGTCCGCCCTGCTCATACCGTGCGAGCCGTCCCTCGATCCACTCCGACGCCCCTCGCAGCGCGGCCGTTGCCATTCCCTCGGGGCCTTCGGGTCGGTTGGCCATGCTGCGAAGTTCGCCGCTCAACCGGCGTGCGCCCGAGGCCACCACGGCCGCTTGCCTTTCGGCCTCCGAGCGGACCCGCCGTCCGGCCTGGTCGGCCAGGCGCCGAGATCGTTCGCGGGCCTCATCGGCGATGTCCCGAGCCTCGTCGAGTGCCTGGTCCTTGACCTTGCTTGCTTCCTCCTGGGCGAGGTCCTTGACCTCCGCCGCTTCTCGCTTCGCCTCCGAAACCGTGTTGTCCGCCACGGCGGGCCTCCTTCTCTCTCGCGAGCCGTTCGTCGATGGCGTACCCGACTCGGCTCGGTTGAATCGCGGGACGGCCGGGGAGGACCGATGAGTCCCCGTCGAGCTATCGCGTTTCCGCGCTCTGGTTGGGACGGGTACGGTGGCCGCACTTCCCCTCGGCCGGCTGCGTTGACGCGTTCTGTCATACGGGTCCGGTATGAAGGACATGCCATCCCGGGCACCGTGACAATGGGAGGAGCTGAGCGTGACGACGGCCCAGGAGTATCGCGGCGAGCGCGCCGGAGCGAAGGTCCCGCCCCACTCGGTAGAGGCGGAGGAGTCGGTGATCGGCTCGATCCTGCTCTCCAACGATGCCGCCAGCGACGTCATGGACAAGCTGAGCCCTGAAGACTTCTACTTCCCGGCACATCAGGCGATCTACACCGCGATTCGTGACCTGTTCAACGCCAACCAGGCGATCGATGCGATCACGGTGGCCGAAGAGCTTCGCCGGGTCGGCCAGCTGGAGCGAGTGGGCGGAGTGGCGGGGATCACCCGGCTGCTCGACATCGTCCCGTCGGCGGCGAACGTCGAGTTCTACGCCGGGATCGTTGAGGAGCACAGCCAGCGGCGTCACCTCATGAAGGCGGGCTCCTCGATCACCGACCTGGCGTTCCGCCTCGATGACGAGATCCACACGGTCTTGGATCGGGCCGAACAGACCGTCCTGTCGGTCGCCGGGCGCAAGGTGGGCGACACGATGCAGCCCATCGGGCCCTTGTTCTTCTCCACGTTGGAAGAGTTGGAACGGCTCGAAGCCCAGGGCTCCGACATCACCGGCCTCTCCAGCGGATTCACCGATCTCGACAAGAAGCTGACGGGGCTGCACCCGGCCAACCTGGTGATCATCGCCGCCCGTCCGGCCATGGGGAAGAGCGCCCTCACCGCCAACATCGCCATGAACGTGGCGGTCGATCAGGGACGACCGGTTGCTGTGTTCTCGCTGGAGATGTCCAAGGAAGAGGTCGCACAGCGCATGCTGTGTTCCAAGGCACGCATCGATTCGATGAAGCTGAAGACCGGACAGATCGGCGACATGGCCTGGCCGAGGCTCACCGACGCCGCCGGAAGGCTCTACAAGGCTCCTGTCTTCGTGGACGATTCGCCCGTGGTGACCGTCACCGACATTCGTGCGAAGTCGCGCCGGCTGAAGCGACGCCACGGGCTGGATCTGATCGTCATCGACTACCTCCAACTGATGCAGGGGTCGAGCCGTGAGAACCGCCAGCAGGAGATCGCCGAGATCTCCCGCTCGCTCAAGAACCTGGCCCGGGAACTCGACGTCCCGATCATCGCCGTGAGCCAGCTGAACCGGAACCTCGAGAGCCGAGAAGACAAGCGGCCCCGGCTCGGCGATCTCCGCGAGTCCGGTTCGTTGGAGCAGGACGCCGACGTCGTGATCTTCATCTATCGCGACGAGTACTACAACGAGCAGTCCGATGACCGGGGAGTGGCCGAGGTGATGGTGGCGAAGCATCGGGCGGGCTCGACCGGCGTCGTGAAGATGACGTTCATGCCCGAGTACACCCTGTTCGCCAACATCGGCCGGGACTGACAACCCGCTGGGAGTGAGGTCCGATCGCGGTCCTTCACTCCCAGCAGGGTCGTGCCGGTGGGTTGTGCCGGGTGGGTTGTGCCGGTGGGTTGTGCCCGGGTTTCAGCGTGGGTGGCTACCGCCGCGGGTCAAGGGGTCAGCCACACCCGGACCGAGCGCTGATCGGAGCGGGCCGGGGCACCGTCCGCCGGCGATGTCCACCACAGGTTCAGGGTGCCCATCTGGATCCCCGCGGTGACGTACGGAATGTCGATCTCCATCGGGAGCATCGTTGCCGTCCCGCTGCCCGTGGTCTCGAAGCCCTGGGCGATGACGGCGCCGCCGGCATCGAGGAGTTCCCACTCGACGGTGGCTTCGAAGGTTCGAGAGAGTCCACGTACCTCGATCGGGCTCTCCACCGCCTCGCCGTGGGCGGGCGCCTCCGGCATGATGTCCGGCGCCACGCCCGGTCCCTCCTCGGTTTCGGTCGGGAGGAAGTACTCCCGGTCGAGGCCGCCGGGCGGTATCAGGATGCCCTCCGAGGAGAAGACCGCCACCGGGACGTCGTCCAGCTCCAGTTGCACGTGCTCGATGGTGGGAAGACCGGTGAGGGTGAACGTCAGCTCGGCCAGTCGACCCAGCATCGCGGCGCTGCCACCCCCGTCGTCGAAGTTCTCCGACAGGTCGACGGTGGCCGTCCCGCCGGCGACTGCCACCGGTTCGTTGGAGACCACCCCTTCCGGGATGTTGGTCGAGAACCCGTCGGCCACCTCGGATGCGGACGGACCGTCGAGGAGCATGTCGAGCAGGTCGTCGGGCGTGGCGGCGGACTCGCCGTACCGGGCGACCGTCGCCAGATACGGCCCGTCCGGTGTGGAGGGTGGCGCCAGCGGCGAGAAGAAGAACACTCGCGACAGATGCGCATCGCTCACCGATGGCGGCGGCATCGGAGTGAGGCCGAGTGCTCTGGTGAGGAAGCTGGCCATTTGCGCGCGGGTGACGGGGTCGTCTGGGCAGTAGTTGTCGTTGGTGGGTGGGTTGCAGCCGCGGGTGATGCCGGCGGCGGCGATGGCTTCGATGTCGGCTTCGTGGATGTTGGTGTCGTCGTCGGTGAAGGTTCCGCTGGGTGGGGTGGGGGTGATGGGGGTGAGGCCGAGTGCTCTGGTGAGGAAGCTGGCCATTTGTGCGCGGGTGACGGGGTCGTCTGGGCAGTAGTTGTCGTTGGTGGGTGGGTTGCAGCCGCGGGTGATGCCGGCGGCGGCGATGGCTTCGATGTCGGCTTCGTGGATGTTGGTGTCGTCGTCGGTGAAGGTTCCGCTGGGTGGGGTGGGGGTGATGGGGGTGAGGCCGAGTGCTCTGGTGAGGAAGCTGGCCATTTGTGCGCGGGTGACGGGGTCGTCTGGGCAGTAGTTGTCGTTGGTGGGTGGGTTGCAGCCGCGGGTGATGCCGGCGGTGGCGATGGCTTCGATGTCGGCTTCGTGGACGCTGTTGTTGTCGTCGGTGAACGTACCCACCGGTGAGACCGGGGCGGCCATGGCGGGGACCGCCAGCGCCATGATGATCGCTCCCACCAGCATCGTGCCCATCCGTCGCATGTCTGTCTCCTCGCTCGACGCCTCCGTTGTCTTGTTCTCAGAGCCGGGAAGGGTTCGCCAGATACGCGTGCCGGAAAAAGAGAACGAGCGGCCCGGGCAAGGCCGCTCGTTCGACGTATCGCTCACCAGTGGGGAGGGAGATTCGGAGGAAGGGAGGGACTCCGAGGAGAGTTTTGGTGTGCGATTCGCTTTGTACCACTCCTATCGGCCGCACCTCGCAGATTCTTGAGCGAACGACCGAGAAATCTCATCCGCCCATCGCACGACGTTCCGCGGCCGATCCGCTGCTTGCCGAGCAACGCGGGCGGAGGTTCAGAAGTCGACGTGTGCGCGGCTGGGCGTGGGTCCTCGCTGACCCTGATACTTCGAGCCGGCTTCCCTGCTGCCGTACGGATGCTGGGCGGTCGTCGTCATCTGATAGAAGCTGATCTGGCCGATGCGCATCGCCGGGTAGATGGCGATGGGGAGGTTGGCGACGTTGGAGAGCTCGAGCGTGAGGTACCCGTCGAATCCGGGATCGACGAAGCCGGCGGTCGAGTGAATCAACAGTCCCAACCTCCCGAGACTCGATTTGCCCTCGAGCCGAGCCACGACGTCCTCGCCGAGGCGGACTCGTTCGAGCGTCGACCCGAGGACGAACTCTCCGGGATGGAGGATGAACGGCTCGTCGTCCGGGACGGTGACCGCGGTGGTCAGATCCTCTTGGGCGGCGCGAGGGTCGATGTGGGGGTATCGGTGGTTCTCGAACACCCGGAACGAGGCGTCGACCCGGAGGTCGACGCTGGACGGTTGAATGAAGGACCGATCGAGGGGGTCGATTTCGATCCGACCCTCGTCGAGGGCGGCGTGAATCGTACGGTCGGAGAAGATCATCGGCGCGTCCGGATGGGTGGTCGGAGGGTCACGTTCGAGCGGGTGAAGGGAATCGAACCCTCGTTCCGAGCTTGGGAAGCTCGTGTTCTACCATTGAACTACACCCGCTGGTGGGTCCCGGGGGAGGATACCGACCCGCTGCGTGCGAGGGAAAGCGGCCTGCGGTCCCGGTCAACCGAACAGGCTTGCCAGGCCCCAGATGGTCATGACGAGTCCGACGGTCGAGAGGAAGGCCACCCGACCTCCGCGATATTCGCCTTCGACGTCGGCCGGTCGCTGTCCGGTGCGGTGCTTCCACCAAGCGAACAGGTTGCCGGCGATCAACGCCAGTCCCACGCCAAGGATCATCTCCGCGAACAGCGTGTCGAAACCCAGGATCTCGGCCATGCGTGCCGACGGTAGCCGTTTGACGCTCGCTCGAGTCTCACCGGTGGGCCGGATGTCGGCCATCGGCAGCGTCGCTTTGGCGTGAGCCGGCCCCACCCATCCTCAGAACCGGCCGGTGGCACGCGCCGTACACTTCCCGCCATGCCGGCCACCGACTCCCAACCCGCCTGTGCCTCGGCGCCGGCCTCGTCGGCGAACCTCGGACCGGGGTTCGACTGTCTGGCGGTGGCGCTCGACATCCGTTGCACGGTGAAGGCCGCGCCGGCCGAGGAGTGGTCGGTGGAACACGAGCAGCAGACCGAGTCGATCGACCCGGCCGAGGACGCAGTCTTGATCGCCGCCCGGCTCGCAGTCGGGGAGGATCGACCACTTCGCCTGACCGTCTCCAGCACCATCCCCGTCGCCCGCGGGCTGGGGTCGTCGTCCGCCGCGCACGTCGCAGGAGCCCTGGCCGCCTGGCGGGCGCACGGTGAGGAACATCCGCGCCAACGACTCTATGAGCTGGTCGCCACCGTCGAAGGCCATCCAGACAATGCCGCGGCCGCCGTGTACGGCGGTCTGGTGCTCTGCTCGCCGGGTGGAAACGTCCACCGCCTGCCCTGGAACCCTTCACTCCGGCCGTTGGTGGCCGTGCCATCCGTGGCGCTGGCGACCCGGGAGGCTCGGGCGGTGCTCCCCGGCGCATACCGAACGGACGAGGTCGTCCGCACCTCTGCTCGAGTCGCCGCGCTCATCGCCGGGCTGATGGTCGCCGACGAGGCACTGCTCGCCGAGGCCGCGGGCGACGAGATCCACGAGAGTCATCGACTGGCGTCGTGGCCCGAGGTGGGGCGGCTGATGGATGTGGCTCGGTCGGCGGGTGCAGCCCACGCCGCGTGGTCGGGCGCCGGGCCCTCGGTGATCGCATTGGTGGATGCCGTACGGATCGAGAGCGTCACGACCGCCCTGGAGCAGGCGCTGGAAGGCGAAGGTCGTGTCCTCGATCCCGGGGTGGCGCCCGCCGGTGCGGTTTGACCAGCATGCCGACTGCCACCAAGCTGAGTATCCGCCAGATCGACCATCGAGGTGAACAAATGGGCTCGCTCGTCAAGAAGCGCCGGAAGAAGATGTCCAAGCACAAGTATCGGAAGCGTCTCAAAGCGAATCGCCACAAGCGCAAGTGACCGCAGTGCGGCCCCGGGTGACCCGGGGCCGCATCGCGTTTCCTCGAATCCCTTCCTGACCGCGTTGGCCCGGCGATCAGAGTTGCATGCCCACCCAGACGGCTGCCAACGACAGGACGAGGATGACGGCTTGGACGGCTCCACGTGCCGCCGGAGATTGGCTGCGGGACGCGATCTGGTGAAAGGCGGCGAGCGCCGCCACCGCCACCACGAGGCCGAGCTTCCAGGCGAGGAGCGGCTGGTCGATGAAGTCGATCGCCATCCACGAACCGGTCAGGACGGCGACGGCCATGGCCGCCCACGACACCCGACCGAATCCCCGCGCCAGGGTCTGCAAGGTCTCCCGGGCAGCGCCATTCCGTCGCAGCGCCGCCACCAGCCCACCCATGGTGATGAGCCCGCCGACCCACACCGACATCGAAACAACGTGCAACCACTTCAGGAACATGGGCCAAGACCCTATTCGGGGGCACACGAATTCGTGTGGTGATCGGCGGTCGACAGGACAGCCAGGCATGCCATGCTGTTGGACGAGGAGTGCGGGGGTGAATGATGACGGTGGAGACGCGCACCGTCGACCGGATCGCAGTCGTCTCGATAGACGTCGGCGACGGTCGGAATGAGATCGATGCAGAGACGGCATCCGAGCTCGATCGCGTCTGGAGAAGGTTCGAAACCGATCCCGATCTCGACGTGGCGGTCGTCACCGGCACCCGAGAGGCCTTCTCGGTGGGTCGGCCCACTGCAACCGACGACGAAACCGGGACGGCGGAGCCCGTCTTCGGATTCACCCACAGCGGTCTGAGCAAACCGGTCATCGCCGCAATCGAGGGCCCGTGTCTGTCGGCAGGGCTGGAGATGGCGTTGTGGTGCGATCTGCGTGTCTGTGGCCTGTCTTCGGTGTTCGGATTCCAGCCGCAGCGGTCGCGCCGGCCATTGATGGACGGAGGCACGCAACGACTGCCGCGGCTCGTGGGAGAGGGGATGGCACTCGAGATGCTGTTGACCGGCCGTCCCATGGACGCAGAAGAGGCACACGCCGTGGGGCTCGTCAACCTGGTGGTCGCCGACGGTTCGGCTCGCCAGGCTGCGATCGAGATCGCCGAGCGTATCGCCCGGTTCCCGCAGGGCACCGTTCGTGCCAACCGGCAATCGGTTCTCGAGGGCGCCGACCTCAGCCTCTCGGAAGGGCTCCAGCTCGAGCGGCGGCTAGCCACCAACGCCATCGAGACGCGTGCGCGCGAGATTCGTCGGGCGAGCCGAGAGTCGGGGTGGGTGTCGGCACCGTTCCGCTTCGAGCTGCCCAGATCCGGCTCGGGTCCGGCGGTGATCGTGCTCCCCGATCGGTGGGGTATGGACGACTATGCAATCGCCGCCACCGAATCGCTCCTCGACGCCGGGTACGTGGTCGTTCCGGTGGCGTTGTACGACCGACCCGGCTCCGAGGACGAGGCGTCGGCTGCGCCGGCCAAGCTCCGAAGCCGGGACGTCTCCGCGCGTCTCACGCAGGCCGTCGAAGCGACCAGGAAGCATCCGGCGGTCGACGGTTCGGTGGCGCTCGTTGGGTTTGGCATCGGTGGGGGACTGGCGCTGTGGCTCGCCGGCGAATCACCCAGCATCACCGGCTGTGTCACCTTCGGTGCGGTGAACGCGTGGCCCGACCTCGAGCCCGACCTGGCGTCGGCCAAGGCCGCCTTCCTCGGACACAATGGAGAGCTGGACGAGCAGGCATCCCCGCACACCGCCTACCGGCTCGAGATGGCGATGCGCGAGCTGGGGTTGGATGCCACGTTCGAGACCTATCGGGCGATGGGTTGGGAGTTCTACCGGAACGGCGATCCTGAAGCGGTCCATGCTCTCGACCAGGCATGGGGCCGGACGATGACCTTCCTCCAGCGGACCCTCTGAGGACGGCCCGTCGCCGGTGGATCGCAGGGGCGGGTACGCTGCCGCGATGGACATCGTGGTGTGGGAAGAGCGTCCGGTTCTCAGCAACCCGATCGCCGTGGTCGCGTTCGAGGGATGGGGTGATGCCGGCTCGGCGGCCTCCATGGCCGCCGGGTACCTGGTGGACGAACTCGCCGGTTTCCGATTCGCGAGCATCGATCCGGACGAGTTCTTCGACTTCCAGGTTCGGCGGCCCCATGTCATGCTCGACGAGTTCGGCCGCCGGCGGATCGACTGGCCCGACATCGTCTTCCATGCGCTGTCCGTTCCCGGCCTCGACCGAGACCTGGTGGTCGTGACAGGCGACGAGCCACATGCACGGTGGAAGGTGTTCTCCGGAGCCGTCGGCGACACCCTGGCGGCCGTCGGAGTCACCGAAGTGTTGACTCTCGGGGCGTTCATCGGGCAGGTGCCACACACCCTGCCGGTTCCGGTCATCGGCGTCACGGAGCGGGAGGAGATGCTGGAGGAGTACCAGCTGTTTCCGTCCGACTACGAGGGCCCGACGGGCATCGTGGGCGTGTTGAATCAGACGCTGCAGAGCCGGGCGATGTCGGTCACCTCGCTGTGGGCGGCGGTTCCCCACTACCTCTCGAACCAGGACTACCCGCCGGGAGGCCTCGCCCTGCTGGACAAGGTCCTCGACATCGCCGGGATCAGGCTCGACACGTCGAGCCTGGCCGGGGAGGCGGCCGACTTTCGGGGCCAGGTCGATTTGGCGGTCAAGGACTCGGATCTGGAGAGCTACGTGGAAGACCTGGAAGCCGAAACGCTGACCGGCGACGGCGACGTCGATCCGGGCGAGCGGCTCGTCGAGGAGATCGAACGGTTCCTCAACGAAGGGTGACGTTCAGTCGGGTGACGCTCAGTCGGCCGACGGCAGGTGGACCACTCGCTGTGGGAAGGGGATCTCGATACCCGCCTCGTCCAGTTCGTGCTTGACGGCGCGGGTCATCCGGTCGCGGACTCGCCACATCTGCGCAGTTTGGGCCGAGTGCCAGAACCGCAGCGCGAAGTTGACCGAGTTGTCGCCGAACTCGTGCGCCAGCGCTCCGGTGAGGGGTTGGGACTCACGCCCTCGACCGTTCGAGCGGTCTTCTCGAGAAGTTCTTTCACCTGGTCGAGATCGGCGTCGTAGGAAACGCCGACGTCCAGTGTGGTGCGCCTCGTCGGAGTCTTGGTGGTGTTGGTCAGGGGGTTCTTCCAGACCATGGCGTTGGGCACGTACACCCGTTCTCCGTCGAACGTGTTGATCTCCACGGCGCGAAGGGTGATGTCGACGACCTTGCCCTCGTAGTCGTTGGTGACCACCTCGTCTCCGATCGTGATCGGCCTGCGCAGCAGCATCAACAGGCCGGCGATCAGGTTCTCGAGAATGTCCTGGAACGCGAAGGCCAGGGCCAGTCCGGCGATGCCAAGCGCGCCGATCAGCGGTCCAAGGGCCACCCCGATCGTGTTGAGAGCAAACCAGAGCCCGATGACGACGATCAGCCAGCTGACCAGGCGGCCGAGTATCCGCGACACGGAATCGCCGGCGTTCGTCTTTCCGACCGCCTTGGCGACCAGCCGGAATGCGATTCGCGACGCAACGATCGTGACGACGACGATGCTCGCAGCGACGACCCAGTCCAACCCTTCGACTTCGCCGAACTGGGAGACCAGCTCGGTTGACTCCGTCTGTGCAATCGTCGCCATCCGGCGACATTACCCCGATCGTTGAGCGGCCCAAGTCATGGTTGGAATCGCCGCAGCCGGAGGCTGTTCATGACCACCGAGACCGATGAGAAGGCCATCGCTCCGGAAGCGATCATCGGGTCGAGCAACCCGGCGGCCGCCAGCGGGATGGCGGCCACGTTGTAGAAGAACGCCCAGAACAGGTTGCCGCGGATCGTCTGGAAGGTCCGTCTGGCCAGCCGGAGACCGGTCGCCGCGCCGACGGGGTCGGCGCCGACGAGTACGACGTCGGCGGACTCGATGGCGACGTCGGTACCGGTTCCGATCGCCACACCCAGATCGGCCGTGACCAGTGCCGGGGCGTCGTTGATGCCATCGCCCACGAAGGCCACGACGCGACCGGCTCGGCGGGCTGCGTCGACGATGCTCGCCTTCTCGCCGGGGAGCACTTCGGCGTGGACTTCGTCGAGACCGATCCGACCGGCGATCGCGCCCGCCGTGGTGGCGTTGTCCCCGGTGATCATCGCCGTGGAGAAACCTTCCCGGTCCAGCTCCTCGATGGTGTCGGCCGCGCTGGGTCGAACCTGATCGGAGACCGCCACCAGCCCTCGAACCTCCCCCTCCCATCCGGCGAGGAACACCGTCTTGGCCTCGGCCTCGAGTTGGCCCATCCTCACGAGCAGGTCGCCGGGTGCGACCAATCCCTGGTCGGCGACCAGCTTCTCCTTCCCGATCACCACCCGGACACCCCCGATCGACCCGGCGACGCCCGCCCCCGCAAAGGAGGTGAAGTCGTCCGGCGTCGCCGGGTGAACACCCCGCTCGATGGCGCCGGCGACGACCGCCCGAGCGATCGGGTGCTCTGATCCGTTCTCGACCGACGCCACCCTCGAGAGGAACGTCTCCGGGTCGTCCTGGGCGATGACGTCGGTGAGGGTCATCTCGCCACTCGTGAGGGTGCCGGTCTTGTCGAACATCACGGTGTCCACCCGTTGCGCCCGTTCGAACACCTCGGCGTCCTTGAACAGCACACCGAGCTCGGCTCCTCGCCCGCTCCCGACCATGACGGCCGTGGGTGTCGCCAGGCCGAGCGCGCACGGGCAGGCGACGATCAGCACGGCGACGGCCGCCCGGATCGCATCCTCGGCGTCGCCCCCGAGGGCCAGCCAGACGGCGAGGGTGACCACGGCGATGGCGACCACTGTCGGAACGAACACCGCAGAGACCCGGTCGGCGAGTCGCTGAACCGGGGCCTTCGACGCCTGGGCGTTCTCAACGAGCGCGACGATGTGGGCCAGGGCCGTCTCGGCGCCGACCTTGGTCGCCTCCACATGGAGCAGCCCTTGGTGATTGACCGTGGCGCCGTAGACGGGATCACCCGTCTGCTTGTCGACAGGGATCGCCTCGCCGGACAGCATCGACTCGTCGATCGTCGATCTGCCGGAGCGGATCACTCCGTCGGTCGGGATCTTCTCGCCGGGCCGCACGACCATGACGTCGCCCGGCATCAACTGCTCGACCGGTACCCGGCGTTCGCGATCGCCGTCGATGACGGTCGCCTCCTTGGCTCCGAGTTTGAGCAAGGCGCTCACCGCCCCGGAGGCGCGACCTTTGGCGCGAGCCTCGAATGCACGGCCGAGGGTGATGAGCGTGACGATGACCGCCGCGGTCTCGAAGAAGACCGGGCCGCCCGAGAAGAGTGCCCACACCGACCCGAGGTAGGCAACCGATGTACCCAACGAGATGAGGGTGTCCATCGTCATGCCGCCCGACCGGAGGCCCTTGACGGCAGCCCGGTGGAACTGCATTCCGATGATCCAGACCACCGGAGCGGCGAGGATCGCCTGGGCGACCCGCGACCACCCGCCCTCGAATCCACCCATCGCCAGGATCAGGAGCGGGGCGGTGAACGCCGCGGCCGACCAAAACCGCCGCCACTGGGTCCGTTCCTCATCGGAGTGCCGGAGGGCAGGGTCGGTCCGATCCTCTGGATCGTGCGGTGCGATCTCGTATCCGATCGCGTCGATGGCCTCGATCAGCTGCCGTTCCAGCTCGGGGGCGGCGGTCCGTACGTGCACACGTGCGGACGGGAAGTCGACCACCGCAGCCTCCACGCCCTCGACGCCGTTCAGGGTGCGTTCGATGCGAGAGGCGCACGCCGCGCAACTCATACCGTCGACATCGAACGTGAGTTGCTCACTCATCGGCAGCCAGGGCCCGCATGGTGTAGCCGGCCTGGGCGACGGCGTCGACCAGTGCCTCGATGTCGATGTCCTCGGCCGCCCGGATGGAAGCGCGTCCAGCCTCGAGGTCGACGTTCGCCGCCTCGACCCCGGGCGCTTGTTCGAGGGTGGATTCGACGGTGCCGACACAGTGGCCACAGGTCATTCCGTCGACCGCAAATGTGATCTCAGAGGTCATGGGAGTCTTCCTCGCTGCTCGTGGGGCCGGTCAAGGCGCCCGTGTACTTCATGGTTTCCATCAGTTCGTCGACGATCTCGTCCGATCGCCCCTCCGCCACCGCGCTCGCGAAACAGGTCTCCAGGTGATTCTGCAGCATCGTGCGATTGGTCCGTTCGAGCGAACCCTGCAGCGCCGAGATCTGCTTCATGACCTCGGGGCAGTAGCGCTCGTTCTCCACCATGCCGATCACCGCGTCGAGATGACCGCGGACCGTCTTGAGGCGATTCAACGCCGAGATCTTGTGGGAGGCTTTCACAGGCACAACATACCACCCCTCCGGGGGTGGGGTGTGTCCAAACCACATTCCGGCTCCGACCGTTGTCGAGGCGGAGATCGACGGGAACCAAAGGGCCCGGTGGTGGCGTCTAAGGGGTGAAGGAATGATCCGAGGTGGGCTTTACCGAGCCTTTAGCGGATCGCCGTCAGAGTGGGTGACGGTCGGAAGATGCGATCGGAAACCGGAATGTTCGGCATTGCGGATCGGTTGCTTTCAACGAGGCCCCAGTTGGAAGGAGGGCATCGCATGGCAGACGTCGTCAAAGGAAAGACCATCAAGGGAGTGACCAGACCCTCACGGGATTTTGGTGATGGTCGGGTGTGCGCCAAGAAGGACTGCGACACCAAGCTGAGCCGCTACAACCGCCGTGAGTTCTGTTTCTCCCATGCTCCGGTCAAGTATCCCCGAGTGCGGGGTCGAATCCTCCCAGAAGGCACCTGAGCCGTTCGACGCTCCCCGTCCTCCCCTCCGCGGGTGCGGCGTCGACACACGAGAGGGCCCCGGATCCCAGCCGGGGCCCTCTTTCCATGCTCGGCCGACACGCGGCGAGGCCGGGTGCGTCCCCTCCGACCAGCCCGTAACCTTCGGGTATGACGGCCTGGACGACCACCGACCTCTCGGATGCACATCCCGACGTGCCCACCGCCCGTCCCGAGCTGCGCCACTTCGGCGGCATCCGTCGATTCTGTGGACCGATCGAGACGGTTCGTGTCTTCGAGGACAACGTGCTGGTGCTCGGTGCGCTGGAGACCGTGCCGGAGGGCTCGGTCGTGGTCGTCGATGGAGGTGGTTCGGTTCGGGTGGCGTTGCTGGGGGATCGTCTGGCGGGTATCGCCATGACTAGGAAGCTGGGTGGCGTGGTGATCGACGGATGCATCCGCGACTCGGCCGAGATCGGCACCATGGCCGTCGGGGTGATGGCTCGGGCGGCGGTCCCCCGTCGCAGCAACAAGCTCGGGGAGGGCGAACGCGGCGTCGACATCACCATTGCGGGCATCGAGTTCCGGCCGGGCGGCTGGGTCTACGCAGATGACGACGGCATCCTCGTCACGACGCCCGATACCGCTCGGATTCACGAGTGACGCGGCTGTCGGTCAAGACCGCCCAGCAGGAGACCACCTGGCCGAACCTCGTCGATTTCTGGACCGAGGCGGACCGGATCGAGCAATTCTTCGCATGTTGGGCCTTTGACCACTTCTACCCTCTCGGAGGGAACGACGACGGCGACTGCTTCGAGGCCTGGACCGTGCTGTCGGCTCTGGCCGCCCTGACCAGCCGGATCCGGGTGGGTCTGATGGTGGCGTCGAACACCTACCGACATCCGGCGGTGCACGCCAAGATCGCCGCCACGCTGGACCACGTGTCGGGCGGACGCCTCGAGATTGGCCTGGGGGCGGGATGGTTCGAACCCGAGCACCGGGCGTACGGCATCGAGCTTCCACCGCTGGGCCGACGCTTCGACATGTTCGAGGAGGGGCTGGAGGTCATCCACCGCCTGTTGACCGAAGAGTCGGTCGATTTCGAAGGCCGGCACTATCGGCTGGCCGGCGCCTACTGCAACCCCAAGCCGCTTCAGCGACCGCGACCACCGATCGTCGTGGGTGGCAGGGGCGAGCAGCGGCTGATCCCGGCTGCCGCCCGGTGGGCGGACCACTGGAACTATCCGTCCCACGACGAGCACTTCCGTCGCAAGATCGCCGTGCTCCACGAGGCGTGTCGTGCGATCGGGCGGGACCCGACGACCGTTGAGGTGTCGACCCAGGTGCGGGCGACGGACGACCCGAACGCGACCGCGGCCCGCGTGGCCGCGGCGGTCGCCGACGGCGCGGACCATGTGATCGTCTACCTCCCCCCACCACACGATCCGACCGTTCTCGGGACGCTGGCTCGAGCGCTGGATAGGGCACGCTGACCCGGAGGCAGCCGGTGGGCCAGGCGGCGCCTTCGATGGGTACGAGCCGGCCGGCCTCCCGGCTCAGTCGATTCCGAGCTTGTCCAGGAACGCCCGGTTGCTGGGCTCCCGGCCGAGGAAGGCGCGGATGTGCTCGAGGGCATCCCGGGTGCCGCCCCGTTCGAGGATCTCGGTGCGGTAGGCCCGGCCGACCTCGGGATCGACCCCGCCGTCGAACCGGGAGAACATGTCGTCCCCGTAGACCTCCGCCCACAGGTAGCCGTAGTAGCCGGCGTCGTAACCGCCCATCAGATGGCCAAAACTGGCCGGGTAGAAGGTGCCCTCCACGAAGGGGAACAACGACAGCGCAGTCGTGTCTCGCACGATGGCGTCCAGATCCTTCCGACGGGCGGGACCGTGGAGCGTCATGTCGAGAAGACCGAACTGCATCTGGCGCAGCTTGGTGATTGCGACGTTGAGCCGCCGAGCCTTCACCAGCTTGGCAACCAGTTCGTCGGGGATCGGCTCGCCGGTTTGGTGGTGACGGGCGAACCGGGCCAACACGGTCGGCTGCCACACCCAATGCTCCATGATCTGGGAAGGCGCCTCGACGAAGTCTCGCTCGGTCGAGGTGCCGGCGAACCGGGTGAGCTCGGCGCGGGTCAGGGTCTGGTGGAGGATGTGGCCGAACTCGTGGAAGAAGGTGAGCACCTCCGAGTGGAGGAGGAGCGATGGTCTGGTATCGGTCGGTTTCGTGAAGTTGGCGACGATCGCCGACACCGGTTGCTGGTAGGAACCGTCTTCGCGCCGGCGTCCCGGGACCAGGGGAAACGCGGCGGCATGGCTGTACTTGCCTTCTCGAGGATACAAATCCATATGGAAGTGCCCGATACGTTCGCCGGTCGGGCGATCCCGGATCTCATACGTGGAGACGTCGGGGTGCCAAACCGGAGGTTTCACTCGCACGTAGTCGAGATCGAATGCCTCGCCCGTGATGTCGAGGATGCCGTCGAGCACTCGTGCAAGCGGGAAGTAGGCCGCCACTTCGGACTGGTCCACGCCGTAGTCGCGTTTCCGGAGTTGGGTGTCGTAGTACCGCCAGTCGTACACCTGAAGCACTTCCTCGCCGGTGTCGGCGGCCAGCAGGTCACGCATTCGGTCGATCTCATCTCGGGCCGCCTCCGTCAGCGGAGCCCGGAGGTCGTCGTAGAACGCATGGACACGCTCCGGCGTCGATGCCATCTGGTCTTCGAGCTTGTGCTGAGCCCAGGACGCACAGTCGAACAGGCGGGCGATCTCTTCCCGGATGGCGACCGCCTCCTCGAGCACCTCCCGATTGGAGTCGGATGCCCGGTTGTTGAAGAGTCGATACACCTCCCGGCGCAGGTCCCGATCCTCGGCGTTGTCGAGGATCGGGATGACGTGTGGGTAGGCCATCGTGACCCACCATCCGTCGGACTGAGGATCGGGCTCCAACCCGTCGGTGAAGCCTTCGGGCAGGCCGGCCGTGCGGTCGGGTGTGAGCAGGAGCCGGGACTGGTCTTCGGCGATGTTGCGCTCGAAAGCCACTCCGAGCTCGACGAGCCGCTCGTTCAGTTCCTGGAGGCGCCGGCGATCGTCGGGATCCAGGTCATGGCCCGCCTTTCGGAAATCGCGAAGCGTGAACTCGAGGAGGCGCGCCTGCTCACCGTCGAGGGCGGCGGCCTCGGTCGTCTCTGCAAACCGCCGTACCGTGTCGTAGACGTCGTCACGGAAGGCCAGCGCCACACTCCACTTGGCGAGCTGTTCCTCGACCCGGCGACCCGCTTCCCGGACACTTGCGTCGGGGTGGACGTAACCCAGAAACGCCGTCTCGCCCCACACACGACCCAACCGATCGGCGATCTGGTCGAGAACACCCAGCGTCCCGCCGTAGCTCGGCTCCGACTCCAACAGCCCGGAGACGAGGACGTCGGCGTCGGCGATCGCCGACGCCGCTTCGCTCTCGATGGACGCGGCGGTTGCCGATGCGTAGTCGTAGGCCATGCCGTCACGATAGGTCGAACCCCTCGGTTGGCCACCCCGCCGGGATTCCGGCTCGTCACCGCCCGGCGTGTCAGAAATCGAGCTGCTGAAGACGTCGCAGGGCGACTGCGAGCACCGCGGCCACCGCCAGCACCTGGAGCCAGTCCCCGGCCGCGGCATACGGCGTCGGGCCATCGTCTCGCATCCGGACTTCCCCGTAGAGAACCGTGGGCTCCACCAGGTCCGTCTGAGCTCGAATCACCCCGCCATCGCCGATGATGGCCGACCGTCCGGTGATGGCGGCGTGGACCACGTCGACTCCGAGGGCGGCCGCGTGCATCCGAGTGATTCCGATCAGTTGGGCCGACGCGTGCGAGTATGGATAGCTGTTCTGACTGGTGGCGACGACCAGCAGGTCGGCACCCGCCGAGACCGTCGATCGGGGATATCGGGCGAAGCTTCCCTCGAAAGAGATCACCGAGCCGAACGGTCCAAACCCGGTATCGAATCGGACCGGACCCGGGCCGCGCACCATGTCCCTCGGAACCTGGGAGAGGGCCGGAATCCAGTCGAAGAGCGGTCGGAAGGGCACATACTCACCGAACGGAACCGGGTGGGTCTTCCGGTACTCGCCGACCAGTGTTCCGTTCTCGCCGAACACGGTGTTGGTTCGAATGAATGCATCGTCACCATCGGGTCGATCCGCGCCCGCCATGAGGGTGGCTCCCAGCCGCTCGGCCTCGGCGGCGAGATCGCTTCCCACCTCGGGGTCCTCGGCCGGGTCGGACCGAAACCACAGGGCACTCTCCGCCCACACCACCAGGTCGACGGTTCCCGGCTCGATGGAACGGGTCAGTTGGAGGTGGGACTCGTAGGTGAGGCGCTGCTCGTCGGCGCAGTGCGTGCCCGGGCAGGGCGAGCTGCCCTGGACGATGGCGACCCGGACGGTTTCTCCTCCCGGCCAGGAGACCGTCTGGAAGGCCACCACCGCCGCCACGGCCACCGCCGCCACCGCACCGACCAGCGCGACCAGTGCGGTTCGCGTGCGCTCGGTGATCAGCCATGCCAGGAGCGCGCTCACCGTCACGATGACGACCGACCATCCAGAGATCCCGACCCAGGCGGTCATCGGCCGGAGGGAGGCGTACTCCCCGGCGGGAAGACCCACCAGCCCCCATCCGAATCCGCCGAACGGGACCCGAGTTCGCAGCCACTCGACCAGGGCCCATCCGCCGACGGCGCAGATCGTCCACACTCCCGGTGGTCGACTTCGAGCCAGGTGGAGGCCGAGACCGTATCCGGTGGTGAACAATGTCTGGCTGAGGAGCAGGGGGATGAAGGCCACCAACCCCAGCTCGGCGATCCACGGAAACAGAGCGCCGAAGAAGCCAACGCCGAACGCTGCCCCGACCCCGGCTGCCCGCCGGTGCGAACCGGCGGTTCGGAGCAGCCACAGCAGGCCCGTCATCACCGGGATGACGAGCCATCCGTGGCCATACGGCGGGAACGCCAGGACGTTGACGAGCCCGAGAGCCAGCGCGATGAGGGAGGACCGCACCCAGTGATTCTCGCATCGAGTGCCGCCGACCCGGAACGGATCGGGACCGCGAGGTCCCGGGTAGGGTCCCCGTGTGCCCATCGACCTCGATGTCGCGATCGCCGCGGCCGCCGTCGCCGCCGAGATCATCCGTGCCGGCGGCGGAGGCTCCGTCGAAACGTCGTTCAAGGGTGCGGTGGATCCGGTGACGGAGGTCGACCGAGCAGCCGAGGAGGCCATCGTCTCCGTCATTCGTACGAACCGTCCCGACGATCGCCTCGTCGGAGAGGAACGGGGAGGTGCCCGGGGAACTGGGCGGGTCTGGTTCATCGACCCGCTGGACGGAACGGTCAACTACGTCCACGGGGTTCCGCACGTGGCCGTCTCGATTGCCGCGTGGGATGGCGACGAGCCACTGGTGGGAGTCATCCACGACGTCTGGCGTGATGAGGTCTTTGCGGTCGAACGAGGTTCGGGAGTCACGTTGGACGGACGGGCCATCGGCGTGTCGGACACTGCGACGCTCACCGAAGCGCTGGTTGCCACCGGTTTCCCCTACGACCGACAAGAGCGAGCGGCCGAGTATTCGGACGTGGTGGGGCGGACACTCCGACGGGTGCAGGGAATCCGGCGCGGCGGATCGGCGGCGCTCGACCTGGCGTGGGTCGCCTGTGGGCGGCTCGATGGCTACTTCGAGCCGGCGCTCGGACCGTGGGATGTCGCCGCCGGAATTCCGCTGGTGGGTGAGGCCGGCGGGACGGTTTCCGGGTACCGTGGCTCGCCTCACCGGCTCGGAGAACAGGGAATCATCGCCACCAACGGCCACCTCCACGCGGCACTCACCGAAACCGTGGGTGAACGCCCGTGACCAGCCGGTTCAAGACCCTGCTGATGGTCGACTCGATCCGGACCCCGGACCTGGTCGATGGAGCGACCGGTATCCGGCTGGCGGATGGCTACATCGAGGCCATCGGGCCGGCCGACCATCTTCGAGGCCATGACGTGGCCGAGGTCTCGTTCCCCGGCGGTGTGGTCTTTCCGATGCTCACCGACAGCCACTTCCATCCGCTCGGCTACCTGCAGACCCTCGCCGGACTGTCGGTTGGCGGTGCATCCACACTCACTCATCTCTCGGAGATGGTCGACCTCCATCGGCAGACGCAGCCCCACGGTCCCATCTTCGGCAACCGGCTCGACGATGGCCGGCTGGAGGGCGGGCTGCCCGACCGGCACGCCCTCGACCGGATCGAGCCGTCGCGACCGCTGGTCCTCCAGCGGCACTGCGGTCACATCGCGGTGGCGAACTCGGCCGCATTGCAGCGGGTCGGAATCGGACAGGGCACACCCGATCCTCCCGGAGGGACCATCGACCGGGACGCCGACGGCCGGCCGACTGGCATCCTGCGGGAGTCCGCCATCGGTTTGATATCGGAGGGGTTGGCGGCCGAGGGGCCGGAGCCGGACCTGCGCCGGCTCACCGCGGTGCTCGCGGGGTTGCCCGGTCTCGGAATCGGATCGATCGATGCAATGGTCACCGCCTCCGGTTCGCTGTGGTGCGGAGGCGGCGGTGAGTTGGATCATCTGCTGGCTGTGGCGGCCGAGGTGCCGCTCACGATTCGGGTGTTCGTCATCACCGAAGCGGTGGGCGAGTTGGAATCGGCCGTTCGCCGGATCGAGGACGCGCCACCGAACATCCGCTTCGGCGGATGGAAGGGTTTTGCCGACGGGAGTCTCGGCGGCCACACGGCGGCGATGTGGGCCTCGTTCTCGGATCGGCCGCGCACCAATGGCATTCTCCGGCTGGATCCGACTCGCTCGCGTCCGCTGGTCGACAAGGCACTGCAGTTCGGCGGCTCGGTGGCGATTCATGCGATCGGTGATCGGGCGAACACCGCCGTTCTCGCACTGTTCGAGCGGCTCGTCGGCGAAGGCGTGGAACCGAACCGGTTGCGGGTCGAGCATGCGTCGGTCTTGAGTCGGGGATTGGTCGAGCAGATGGCCCGTCTCGGTGTGATTGCCTCGGTGCAGCCGTCATTCCTCCGCAGTGAAGGCGATTGGGTGCCCGACCGTCTTGGTCCGCAGCGCACCCAGTTCACGTATCCGTTCCGGTCGCTGCACGAGGCGGGGGTCGTGCTCCTCGGAGGTTCGGACTGCCCGGTCGAAGACCCCAACCCCTGGACGGCGATTGCCGCCGCACGCCGGCACACGCTCAATCGTGACGAGAGCCTCGATGCCGACACCGCCGTGGGCATGTATCTCCGCAGCGGGTTCGGCCGGGGCGATCTCGCCTCGTTCGCCGTCCTCGACCGGGATCCGCTCACCGAAGGAGTGGGACGGTCGGCGGAGACGTCGGTGCTGGCCGCCTGGCAGCATGGCAACCGAGTCGCTTCCCAGCCCGCCCCCTGGCCGGGCTGATCAGAACCGCTCGAACCGGACGATGGCGTCGAGCGGTTTGCGACCGCTGAGCGGACTCGATCGCCGAACGGTCCGCTCGGCAGTCTCGTCGGCGTAGCCCATCGCAAGGACGATGCGGCACTCGTGGTCGTCGGGGATGCCCAGGACGGCGCGACCGCAGTCTTCGTCGTGAAGGGTCACCGGGCACGAGCCCACCCCGATGGCCGCGGCGGCCAGCATCAGGTTTTGCGACACCCTGCCCATGTCCCATGGGTAGCCGCTCGGATGGCGGATGGGGCAGAGGACTGCGGTGGCCGTTTCGAGCGGCATCGTGAAGTCGCCGCACGCCCGCAGCTCATCGATTCGGGCCCGTTCGGTGAGCACGAGCAGGGTCCAGTCCTGCCGGTTCTTGGCGCTGCCCGTCCATCGTCCGGCCTCGAGGATCCGATGGAGGTCCGATTCGCCCACCGGCTCAGAGCGGAACCTTCGAACCGTTCGCAGGGCCAGCAATGAAGCATAGGTTTCTTCCGAGGGGTGAATCACGTGTCGTCCTCCGTCAGTAGTCGGGTCAGGTCGAGGAGGTCCTCGACGACGAGTCCGGGAGGCTCCCCGGGGAGGTTCCATCGCACCCCCGGCCGCATCACGAAGGCGGTCTTCATGCCCACTCGGTGCGCTCCGGCGATGTCCCAGTCGTGGGCGGCCACCAGCATCGCATTCGCCGGGCGCACGTCCAGATGACGGCAGGCCCAGACGTATGGCGCCGGGTCCGGTTTGAAGCGCCGGCTCGCTTCGACGCTCAGCGCAGCCTCGATCAGCTGGTCGAGGGATGCGTTGGCGAGCTGGGTGCCGACCGCCTCGGGATCGCCGTTCGTCAGCGTCGCCAGTCGGAATCCGGCCGTGTGGAGGCGACCGAGTGCACCGGGCACTTCCGGGTGTGGCGGGAGATCCCGGATGGTCGCCGCCGCATCCCGCGCCTGCGCCTCGTCGAGTTCCACCCCGCGGCGAGCGGCCAGCCCCAGGAGCGCCCGGACACCGATGGAACCGAACGTCCGGTAGTCGTCGAGGTGGTTGGCCACGAGCGAGCCGTGGAGCAGCCGGGCGAACCACTCGCCGAGCGGCTCGGGCGAGCCGAACAGGTCGGTGAAGACGGCCCGCATCGGCGCGAGGTCGAGGAGCGTCTCGTTGACGTCGAAGATCAACACCGGTTTCATCGACGGCCGTCCGAGGGCGGCTCACCCTGGACCGCGGTGATCGCATCGATGAAGAAGTCCGGAATCGGTGTCGGTTGAAACGAGACCGCATCGACGACGACCTGAACCTGCCGGGATTCGGCCACGACTCGATCCTCGGTCTCCACGACGATCCTCCCCCGTACGGTGAACGAGGTATTGCCACGGTCGGATACGTGCACCTCGGTCCGCAGGACTTCGCCGAGGGTGGCGGTCGAGCGGTAGTCGATCTCGGTTCGGGCGACGACCCATTCGAAGCCGCGATCACGGAATATCAGCCCGCCCAGACCCATCGCCTCGAACATGTCGGTCTGGGCGTCGTCCAGATAGCGGAGGTAGTTGGCATTGAACACGATGCCCTGGGCGTCGGTGTCCGAGTATCGAACCTTCCGGGTGTAGACGACGGGCCGCACCTGGGAGAACCTACTGCGCCCTCCGGCGAGTGGCCGTCACATGGCTCGATTTCGGCACGGGACGTAAGGTTGGTCGTCGATAACGAAAGCCGGTGCCCGCCGGTCCGGCGGGCGGAGAGGAGACCCGCCGTGAGCGAGACACTCGAGAACCTACTGCGAGAAGATCGCAGTTTTCCTCCCCCGTCGGACTTCGCCGCACAGGCGAACGCGCGGCCGGGTATCCATGAGGAGGCCGAGGCCGACTACGAAGCCTTCTGGAAGCAGCAGGCGCTCCAGCGGATCACGTGGTACGAGGAGCCGACCGAGGGCCTCGACGATTCCAACCCGCCTTTCTACAAGTGGTTCGAGGACGGCGTGCTCAACGTCTCGTACAACTGCCTCGACCGGCATCTGGACGACCACGGCGATCAGGTCGCCTACCACTGGATCGGCGAGCCGGGCGACACACGCGACATCACGTATCGTCAGCTCGCCGACGAGGTCGGCCGGTTCGCCAACGGACTGAGGTCGCTGGGGTTGGAGCGGGGAGACCGCGTCGCCATCTACATGGGGATGATCCCCGAACTGCCGATCGCCATGCTGGCGTGTGCCCGGCTCGGACTCGTGCATTCGGTCGTGTTCGGAGGATTCTCCTCGGATGCGCTGGCCAGCCGCATCCTCGATGCCGACGCCAAAGTCGTCATCACTCAGGACGGTTCGTGGCGGGCGGGCAACGTCGTTCCGCTCAAGGCGAACGCCGACGTCGCCCTCGCCCGGACCCCCGATGTCGAGACGGTGGTCGTCGTCCGGAGGACCGAGAACGACGTCACGATGTCCGAGGGCCGTGACGTGTGGTGGCACGATCTCGTCGATGGACGGGACACCGCGTGCGAGCCGGTGCACCTGAATGCCGAGGACCCGCTCTACATCCTCTATACGTCGGGAACGACCGGGAAGCCGAAGGGCATCGTCCACACGCAGGGCGGCTATCTCACCGGTATCACGACAACACATTCGTACGTGTTCGACGTCAAGCCGGACGACGACGTCTACTGGTGCGCGGCCGACGTCGGATGGGTCACCGGGCACAGCTACATCGTCTACGGGCCGCTGGCCAATCGCACCACCTCCGTGATGTACGAAGGCGCTCCCAACCATCCCGACTTCGACCGGTTGTGGCAGATCGTCGAGGACTACCGCGTCACGATCCTCTACACCGCCCCGACGGCCATCCGGGCCTTCATGAAGTGGGGCGACGAGTATCCGGCCCGCCACGACCTGAGTTCCCTGCGACTGCTGGGGACGGTGGGCGAACCCATCAATCCCGAGGCATGGATCTGGTACCACGTCAACATCGGTGGCGAGCGCTGCCCGATCGTCGACACGTGGTGGCAGACGGAGACCGGTGGGATCATGCTGACCCCGCTCCCCGGGGTCACCGCCACCAAGCCGGGGTCGGCGACCCGACCATTTCCCGGCATCAAGGCGAGCGTGGTGGACGAGTCTGGGACCGACGTGGGGATTCCCGGTGGTGGATTCCTGGTGATCGATCGCCCGTGGCCGTCGATGGCTCGGACGATCTGGGGCGATGACGAACGGTTTGTCGAGACCTATTGGAGCAAGTTCCCGGGGCGGTACTTCCCTGGGGACGGCGCCAAACGAGACGACGACGCCTACTTCTGGCTGCTGGGCCGGGTCGACGACATCATGCTGGTGTCCGGGCACAACATCTCGACCACCGAGGTCGAGTCGGCGCTCGTGTCTCACCCGCGGGTGGCGGAGGCGGCGGTGGTGGGTCGGAAGGACGAACTCACCGGTCAGGCGATCGCCGCGTTCGTCACGCTGCGGGGTTCCGAGGAGGGCGACGAGCAGTTGATGGGCGACCTCCGCAATCACGTGGCCACCACCCTCGGTCCCATCGCCAAGCCGAAGTCGATCGTGTTCACCCCCGACCTTCCCAAGACCCGATCGGGGAAGATCATGCGCCGGCTCCTGCAGGACATCTCAGAGAACCGTCAACTCGGCGACGTCACCACCCTCGCCAACGAGTCCATCGTCAACGAGATCGCTGCCAAGGCCCAGTCTCCGACCGACTGACCCCGCCCGCAGCCTTTTTATGACCCAAACGGTACGGGAACCGTACCGTTTGGGTCGCGAGAAGCGCCTGGCGGGGGAACGCGCTCAGAGCGGGCGGCAGTCGGAGGACTGATGGGGGAACAGGGGTTTGAAGACCAGCCCGCGCTCGGCGGTGCCGTCGTCGAATCGGGTCAGCTCGTTGGCCTTGGCGATCACCGGGTAGAGCTCGTCGGCCGCCGCACCCTCGACCAGAACGCATCCGGTCCCCGTCTCGCCCACCACGATGTCGTCATAGGCCACGTCCAGCGGCCACGGCATGGTGTTGGCCAGGTCGGGGTCCCCGGCTCCGCCGTCGAATGCATGCAGCTCGAATCGCTCGGGTACATAGGACTCGGTCGACGTGGCGGCTGCGGACGTCAGCGTGTCGATCAGCCCGGTGAGCTGACCCACCCGAGCGTCCATCGGCCGCTGATCCAGCCCGAGGGCATATACCGAGATCGTGTGGGCGCCGTTCCCGTCGAAATACGTGACGTAGGTCTCCGGAGCGTCGGCGATGACCGAGGCGGCGTCATCGATGAAGACGTCCTCGACGTCGGCGAGCGCCATGTCCTCGATGTATTGGAGGACCCGGGCCATCACATCCTCACCGACGGTGCCGCGGACGATGTTGGGGACTGCCGGACCCGGGAAGATCTCGGCCACCGGTCCCTGGCTGTAGAGCGTGCCGTCGGCGGTCAGCACGAACGTCGGGAACTGGCGGAGCGCAAAGTCGATCATCACGAAACCGCCTCGATTGCCGATCTCGAGCAGGACGCCGGACTCACCGCCACCGCTCGCCGGCTCGGCTCCGGCCCCGGTGGTCCCGGGTGATTCGGTGGCGGTGGTGTCGACTCCGACGGTATCGGAGGAGGAAGATTCCGCTCCGCATGCTCCCAGGAGGAGCGTCACGGCGAGCGCGATCGACAGCATGGATCGTGTGGTTGTCATGATGCTTCGACGACCGCGGCGGGCGGTTGGTTCCCGAGACCGGCCGTCAACGTGATTCGTATTCGGCCAGTGCCGCATCGATCAGGTCGATGGACCAGTCGAGCTGCTCCATCGTGGTGACCAACGGCGGGATGAATCGGATGACATTGCCGTCCGGTCCACACTCGATGATCACCAACTCGCGCTCCATGCAGTAGCGCTGGATCGATGCGAACGCCTCCTTGTTCGGCGTGCGATCACCGTCCACGACCAACTCGATGCCGATCATCAGGCCCAGACCCCGCACGTCGCCGATGGTCGGGTGGTCGGTCGCCAGCTTGGCGAAACGCTCGAAGGCGTGGGCCGACAGCTCCCGGGCATGGGGCAGCAGGTCACCCATCGTGTCGATCACCGCCACCGCCGCGGCACATGCCACCGGGTTGCCGCCGAAGGTGGTCCCGTGCGAACCGACCGCCCAGTCGCCGAGGATCTCCGACGGTGCGCCGTAGGCGGACAGCGGTAGTCCGTTGGCGATGCCCTTGCCGAGGGCGACGATGTCCGGGTCGACGGAGTAGTGGTCGGACGCGAACCACTCGGCGGTCCGGCCGAAACCGGTCTGCACCTCGTCGAAGACCAGCAGGATGCCGTGTTCGTCGGCGATGTGGCGGAGGGCTTCGAGGAACGGCTCCGGGGCGGGGTAGTACCCGCCTTCACCCTGCACCGGCTCGACCAGGAACGCGGCGATGTTGGCCGGACTGACCTCGTGCTTGAGCATCAGCCGGAGTTCGTCGAGTGACCGCTCCGTGGCGGTCGCCTCGTCTACGCCCCATCGATACGGGTGGGGGAAGGGTGCGACGAACACCGATCCCAGGACCGGGTGATACCCGTCCCGGTACTTGGCGTTGGAGGTGGTGTACGAGACCGATCCCATCGTTCGTCCGTGGAAGGCACCCCGGAACACGATGACGCCTTGGCGACCGGTGTGCTTCTTCGCCAGCTTGACGGCAGCCTCCACCGCTTCGGCGCCGGAGTTGGCGAAGCCGAACATGTCGATTCCGGCCGGGGCGATCGCCCGGAGACGCTCGGCCTCCTCGACGATCGTGTCATAGCGGAAGATGCAGCCCGAGTGGATCAGGCGATCGAGTTGGGCGTGCGCCGCGGACACGACCGAAGGGTGATTGTGTCCGAGGTTGGTGACCGCCGTTCCACAGGCGAAGTCGGCCCACCGGTTCCCGTTGGCGTCGTGGATCCAGATCCCCTCGGCTCGTTCGATGACGAGATCGGTATCGAAGGCGATGACGGGCGCGATGACGTCGCGATGGCGCTGAACGAGGTCGGACATGGTGTGGTTCTCCTTGGTCGGGGACGGACAGACGGCGATCGACCCCGATCTAGGGAGCGGCGAACAGGTGGCTCCGATCCATCCGCGGCGACAAGACGAACATCACCTGCATCGTATCGGACGGCACGGCTTGCCGTCTGAAGCGACTCAGGTCAAGACGACATCGCCTTCGCCCGCACGGATGTGCCCGGCGACGAACGGCCGGTGCCGTGCGACGATTTCGAGGAGCCGTTCCACGGATGCCGGGTTGGCCACGATGCAGAAGCCCAATCCCATGTTGAAGGTGCCGAACATGGAACTGCGATCGATCGCACCCTGCTCGGCGACGAGTGCGAACACCGGGGGAGGTGTCCATGAGGTGGATTCGATCACGGCGTCGCAGTCCTCGGGAAGGATCCGTGCCAGGTTCTCGACGATCCCCCCACCGGTGATGTGGGCGCAGCCGTGGACGTCGCCGTCTTCGATCGCCGCCAGCACCGCCGGCGCATAGAGCACCGACGGTTCGAGCAAGGTCGCTCCCAAGGTGCGGTCGCCGACCATGTCGTCGAGGTCGGCGCCTTCGAACACCTTGCGTACGAGCGAGAAGCCGTTGCTTCGGAGATTCGGGCTGGAGAGGCCGATCACGACGTCGCCCGGCGATATCGCCGCGCCGGTGATCTCGGCGCCTCGCTCGACGATCCCGACGGCCGCACCTGCCAAGTCGACCTGGCCGGCCTCCATCACGCCGGGGTGCTCGGCGGTCTCGCCTCCGAGCAGCGGCACGCCGATCTCTGCACAGGCCGAGGCGATGGAGGCCACGATGGCCGCGTCCCGTACCTCGTCGAGACGTCCCACCGCCATGTAGTCGACGAATCCGATCGGCCGCGCACCCGATGCGGCGAGATCGTCGACGCACATGGCGACGAGATCCTGTCCAATGCCTTCCCAGTTGCCGGTGGCGCGGGCCAACTCGATCTTGGTCCCGACCCCGTCCGTCGACATCATCAGAACCGGACGGCGATACCCGGCCGGCAGTTCGACACCGGCTGCGAATCCGCCGAACCCTCCCACCACTGATGGCCCCCACGTGTCGGTGACGCTGGCTGCGATCCGACCGACGTGTCGGGCAGCGCCGGCCAGGTCGACGCCGGCGTCGGCGTACGACGTCACGTGGCGGGTTCCAGGACGAACTTGCCCTCCGCCTGGGTCACGTCGGTGGGATAGTCCCCGGACAGGCACGCCGTGCAGAACCCCGCGGTCGAACCGGCGCTCGCCTCCATCAGCGCGGGCAACGAGAGATAGCCGAGCGTCTCGACGCCGAGGTACGCCCGAATCTCGTCGACGCTCATCCGGGCGGCCAGCAGCCGATTCTGATCCGATGTGTCCATGCCGTAGAAGCACGGCCAGCGGTATGGGGGGGACGACACCCGAAGGTGGATCTCCCTGGCCCCGGCGTCGCGAACCATCTGTACGAGCTGGCGGGTCGTGGAACCTCGGACGATCGAGTCGTCGACGAGCACCACCCGTCTTCCCGAGAACGTCGATTCGATCGGATTGAGCTTGAGGCGGATCCCTCGATCGCGCAGGAGCTGGGTCGGTTCGATGAAGGTGCGTCCGATGTAGCGGTTCTTGACGAGACCGTCTGCATACGGGATGAGCGAGCGTTCGCTGAAGCCCTGGGCGGCCGGGATCCCCGACTCGGGTACCGGCACCACGACGTCGGCCGAGATGGGATGCTCGCCCGCCAGCTTCCGTCCCATCTCCTGACGAGCGGCGAACACGTTCCGTCCGTAGAGGTGGCTGTCGGGGCGGGCGAAGTACACGAACTCGAACACGCAGAGCCGCGGGTCGGTGCGCGCAAAGGGGTGGCGGCTGCGGACTCCGTTGGCATCGATGATCACCATCTCGCCCGGTTCGACCTCTCGAATGAACCGGGCGCCCAGCAAATCGAGCGCCGAGGTCTCGGAGCTGAGGACCCAAGCGGTGTCGTCGATCCGACCCAGGCACAGCGGGCGGAAGCCGTGCGGATCGCGGACTCCGATCAGACGTCCCTGGTCCATGACCGCCAGCGAGAAGGCTCCTTCGAAGGAAGGGAGGGAGGCGGCGAGCGCATGCTCGAGGCCCCTCCCGTCGGATCGCTCGTCGTCGACCTGCCGGGCGATCATCTCGAGCATCAGGTCGGAGTCGGTGCTGGCCCCCCGCACGCCGAGATCTTCGGCCAGCCGGCGGGTGTTGGTGAGATTCCCGTTGTGGCTGAGCGCGATCGACGTGTTGCCGATCTGGCGGTGCACCGGTTGGGAGTTTTCCCACCGGCCGGACGAGCCGGTCGTCGAGTAGCGGGTGTGTCCGACCCCGACGTGTCCCTCCAGGCTGGCGAGATCCGCTTCGCCGAACACATGAGAGACGAGGCCGAGGTCCTTGAACACGGTCAGCGTTTGTCCGTCGGACGTGGCGATCCCCGCCGACTCCTGCCCGCGATGCTGGAGGGCGAAGAGGCCGTAGAAGATGTTCGTCGCCACGTGGCGTCCGGGCGCATAGATCCCGAACACTCCACATGCCTCGCCCGGTTTCCCCTCGGTCACCGGGTCGAGTCTAGGTCGACCGTCGACCGGCTTCGGAACGGTCAGCCCTCCTCGAATCGGGGAGCCCGCTTCTCGCGGACGGCGGCGATCCCCTCTTCGACGTCCGGCGAGAGAAACCCGAGGAACTCATGGGCGAGAGAGGCGTCGAACGCGGGGTAGGCGGCTCGCAGCCAGTGGTTGAGGGTCTTCTTGGTCCAAGAGATCGCCGAGCGACTCCCGGCCGCCAGCCGTTCGGCAACTCTTCGAGCCGTGGCTTGAAGGTCGTCATCGTCGACGACCAGCGACACCAGCCCCAGCCGCTCGGCCTCCACGCCGTCGATCGGTTCGTTGGTCAGCAGGTGGTACTTGGCCTTGGCCATGCCGATCAGCAACGGCCACAGCACCACGGCATGATCCCCGGCGGCCACACCGAGACTGACGTGTCCGTCGAGCAGGCGGGCGGAGCGGCCCGCCACCGGCACGTCGGCGAGGAGCGCAGCGGCCAGTCCGGCGCCGACCGCCACGCCGTTGATCGCCGAAACGACCGGTTTGGAGAAGTCGATCATGTTCCGGACCAGATCGCCGGCTTCGGTCATCACCGCGGCGGCGTTCCGAGGATCGCGGCGGATGTGTTCGAGCAGCTCGAAGTCACCGCCTGCCGAGAAGGCACGGCCATTGGCCCGGATGAGCACGCACCGGACCTCGGGCAGTTGGTCGAGCGCCGGCCAGACATAGGTCAGTTCGCGATGTCCGGTGATTCCGACGGTGTTCACCGGAGGATTGTCGAGGGTCATCGTGGCGATCCCGTTCTCGTCCACCTCGAGGTGGAGTGCGTCGAGAGATGGGAGGCCGTCCATGGCCGTCGACTGTACCGCCCCACGGCGGCGGGGATGAGCCGGCCGCCCCCTTCACTTCGACTGCTTGCGGCCGATAGAAACGGTGTGAATCTCATCGCGCCGTTTCATGCCGGTCGAGCCGTCCGGGTCCTTGCCGCGATGGCCCTGGGTGGAGTTGTCGTATGGATGCCGGTCGTGGGGTCGGCTGCACCGGCCGAGTTCCAATGTGGAAACCCCGTCTCCTACGACTGGGCCGCGCAGTCCGCCGATCGGGCGGTCGAGCCATTCGCCATCGGCGGCGTCACGGTCGAGCCGAAGGTCGGGGCCCAGGGGAACAGCCGAATCTGGGTGACGGACGAGACGCTCAGCGGAGACGCCGGATATGTAGCGTTCTTCCATCCGGGAGCGGACGAAGGCAAGAGCACCGGTCTCGAGTTGACGTTCGACCATCCCGTGCGGGGACTCGAGTTCGAACTCCTCGATGTCGACGCCGCCTCCGAGGCCTTCCGAGACGTCGTTCGGGTGCGAGCCTTCGACGGGGTCGACGACATCACCGAATCGGTCACGGCTCAGGTCGGCGTCGCCGCCAGAGCATCGGCCGACGCCGATGGCACCTTTCAGGGCGTGGCGACGAGCGACAACGACGCAGACCTCTCCAACGTCGAGCTGGCGGTCGCCGGACCGGTCACGCGGCTGGTCGTCTCCCATGTCGATGGCGGCGGGCCGAACGGCCGGCTGAGCGGCATCGGAGACATCTCGATCTGCGGCCCGCAGGTCGGGGGCGCGCTGGCGATCCATTTCGCAGACGAAGCGTCGCCGGACTCGCACTTGAGGCTTCGGCTCGTGATCGAGAACCTCGGCGGCGTTCCCCTCGAAGCGGTCACGTTCGCGGGTTCGTTGGGCCAACTCGGGGTTCCCGTCGATTCCGTACCGGATGCCGGCCAGTTCCGGCTGGACTTCTCCCCTTCCGAGGACATGCGGGTGGCGGCCGACGGCACGGTCACCGGTGGCCTCCCGGCCGACGAAGCCATCGACGTGGGCACGAGCCGGGCGATCGAGATGGCGATCGAACTCCCGGCCGACCGGCCGGCGACCGAAGGGGTGGAGGTGCAGTTCATGGTGACCGCTCGTTCGGCGCTCGACGGAGCGGAGACCACCGATCTGACCGACGGCGGTGACGTGTCCGACATCAACGCCAACGGGGATCCATCAGAGGCCTTCGAGCAAGACCCCACTGCGGTCCCGTTTGCGGAGCGCCGGTCCGAGCCTCCGTTCGTACCGGCCGCGATCGCCACCGGAGTGATCGCCGCCGTCGCCATGTGGCGGCTTCGCCTGGCTCGGTGATCGCTACGCCGGGGACGTTCCGGTGGCACGCTTCTGTCTTCGCGCCTCGGCGAGGTGTCTCCGGAGCATGAGCATCGGCACGACGGCGGCGACCGTCACCACCACCGATGTCGCCGCGATGGCGGTGTAGCCCCGGGCGACGGCCCCGGCAACCTCGGGCATCGCATTCGCCTCACCGGCCAGGAGCGATTCGACCGCCGCGATGCTTCCGAGCCTTCGGGAAACGGTCAGCAGCAGGACGGCGCCCCCCATGGCTGAGCCGAGGGTGAATCCCAGATTGCGGAGGAACTGGTGAGCCGAGTTCGCTCGCCCCATGGTCTGGTCGGGTGTCACGGACCGGAGCAACGTGATCCCTGCGTTGGTGGCGTTCCCCACCCCGAACCCGGCCAGGAAGAGGCCGGCGAGCACCATCGAAAGGGGCCACGTGGCAGCCGATGCCACCGTCACCAGGATCAGGCCCGTCAGCGTCGTGAGTGAGCCGGTCAGCATGACGCTCGTCTCGGCAAGCCGGTCGAGGAGCCGGCTGGAGAGGTTGGCTCCGGCGGTCCAGCCGATGACGAAGAAGAAGACCGACCAAGCGGTCAGGTTCGGCGACGCACCGCGGCCGACCGACACGTACAGGGTCACATACGTGTTGATGGCGATCGCTGCCGCCAGCATCAACGCGATCGAGCCGCCGATCGAACCGTACGGCTGTGCGATGAGGAGGCCGGGGCGGAGCACGGGCTCAGACGCCCGGTGGGCATGGATGGCGTATGCGCCGGCGGTCGTGGCGGCGACCAGGATCCACCACGCCGAGGAGGCGTCGAGCGAGTCGATGGCGACCAGCAGCGCGAATGTGAAACATGCCACCAACGCGGTCCCGACGAGGTCGAACCGGCGTTGGCCGGGACCGCCGGATGCGGCACCGGGGAGGATCGACCAACCCGCCACCAACGCCAGGATGCCCAGTGGGAGGTTCACGAGGAAAACCCATCGCCACGACAACGTGGTCACCATGAAGGCGGCGATTCCCGGTGCGGCCACTCCCATCACACCCCAGACGGTGGAGTTCGCCGCGAATGCCCTGCCCACCATCTTGAGGGGGAAGACGAGCCCAACCGCGGTGACCGACGCGGCACCCAGCGCACCGCCGCCGAATCCATGGAGGAGCCGGACCGCCACCATCGCTGGCATCGATTCGACGAGTCCGGCGGCGGTCCCGGCGACGGTGAAGGTCAGCACCGACCATCGAAACACCGTTCGAGTTCCCAGCGTGTCGATGGCGGGTCCGGCCACGACGATCGCAACACCGCCGGCGAACAGATATCCGGTCACGACCCAGGGGAGCAGGTCCAACCGCCCCAGGTCTCCCGCCACTTGCGGGAGCACGGCGGCCACCGCCGTTCCCTCGAACGCTGCGAGGGCCACCGCCACGTAGATGGCGATCGAGGCGCGCCGGTATGGGGGAGACAGGATGTGGTCGTCCACCACGGCAGGTTACGACGAACGTCGACGGCGCGGCCGGAGCGTCCCGGCCACCGGCCCGCGGAGGCCGATCGGTCAATGGCCCGCTCGACCCATTGACCCGATCGGCATGGGTTCGTACCTTGATCGATACCGCACGGCGAGATCGTCGGCCAGGGTGGGGGCACCCAGGGGGTTGAACCGCAGGCGGGGTTGACAGGGGGCCCCGCCTCCGGTGATGAGGCTCTGCCGCACCGGGTGGAGTCACGTCGCACAGAACGTCACGTGCGCCCGCTTCGCCGATCGCCGAGGCTCCTTATCCGGATGACCACCGTTGCCGCTTGCCTCCGGAGGCCGCTCGACCGCCGGATTGCCGTCAGTCGCCCAGGCAGACCCCCAGCCGTCGCGCAGCATCGATCCATGGATGGTCGAGCGGTACCGCCTTGCGGCGTCCTGCCACGTCCGTCAGCGGAACCGGGACGGCTTGGCCGTTCCGCATCGCGATCATCACCCCAGTCGTCCCTTCGGCGATCACATCGGCCGCTGCGGTTCCCAGGTGGGTGGCGAGGACGCGGTCGGCGGGCGACGGGGTTCCTCCTCGCTGCACGTGGCCGAGGATCGTGACCCGCGACGCCAGGCCCGTGGCCTCCTCGAGTCGGTCCGCCAGGGTTTCGGTCGAACGACGCTCTGAGGCATGAAGTTCATGCAACTCGCGACGCAGCTCGCTCGTGTCGTCGTCCTCGTCGTCGGCCGCCTCGAGGTCGGCGATGATCTCGTCATGCCGGATTCTGATGTCGGCGGCGCTGGCACCCTCGGCCACCGCCACGATCGAGAAGTTGGATCCGGCCGCCTTTCGCTGGAGGACCGACTCGGCGACCGACTCGACCGAGTACGGGATCTCGGGGATCAGGATGACGTCCGCTCCTCCGGCGAGACCGGACCCCAGGCTCAACCAGCCCGTGTTGTGGCCCATGATCTCCACCACCATGATCCGATGGTGGGAGTGGGCGGTCGAGTGCAGGCGATCGATCGCCTCCGAGGCGATGGACAGGGCCGTGTCGAACCCGAACGTCGTATCGGTGCCCCAGACGTCGTTGTCGATCGTCTTCGGGAGGGTGATGACCGGGATGCCCGACTTGTGGAGCCGGAGGGCGTTCTTCTGCGTTCCGCCACCTCCGAGACAGACGAGGGCGGTGAGGTCGTGACCCTCGACCACGCGTTGGATCATGGGCCGCATGTCCACGATCTCGCCGTCTCCGATGTCAACCTTGTGGACTTTCAGTCGGCTCGTCCCGAGGATCGTTCCGCCTTTGGTCAGGATGCCGGACAGCGAATCGCCGTCCAGGCGCACGACGCGGTTGGCGATGACTCCTTGGAAGCCGTCTCGGAACCCCAGAACGTGCATGCCGTGGCGGCGTTCCGCCGCCTTGCCGATGGCGCGGATCGCGGCATTGAGGCCGGGCGAGTCACCGCCCGCCGTGAGGATTCCGATGGTTTGTGGCATCGGCGCCACACCTTAGGGCTTGATCGGTCAGGTAGCCCTCGCATCCGCCCGGCCGAAGCTCAGAGGTCGCGCCGCTCGAACCAGCGGGTGGCCAGCCACAGCATCGCCAGGATGTACGCCACGGACCAGAGGAGGAATGGCCCGGCCGGTGGCGTACCGGACGCGAAGGGGAGCTCCACCTGGTCCATCACGGTGTCCACGAAGCTGGCGTTCGCCGCGTAGAAGGAAGCCCCCCTCCACAACTCGTCGGTCGGCACCACCAGGCTGGTGATGATCCCCGTGTTCACCAATGCCGAGTTCCCCAGAAGGGAACCGATGAACTCGACGATCCCCGCGAGCCAGGCCAACCCGAACGCCGAGAATGTGATCACGCCTGCCGCCACTGCGGAGACACGGGTCGAGAAGAGCAAACCGATCGTCGTCATCACCACCGCTTCCAGCGCCATCAGGGCGACCGTGGCGATCGGGGCGAGCGGCTGGTACGACAGGAACGATGTGGCGAGCAGCATCATCACCGTCGACATCACCGCCACGTAGACGCCGACCACCGCAGCCAGCGCCGTCCACCGCTGAAGCAGCCAGCTCCGTCGAGTGATGGGCCTGGCCGCCACGGCGTGGATGAGCGCCTGATCGATCTCGGAGGCGACCGCGCCGGCCGACAATGCCAGACCGAGGAAGGCGCCGAGGAAGGACACGACGTAGAGGGCGAGGAGCGCCAGCATCGTTCCAACGATCTCCACCTCGTCCGCCCCGGTCCCCAGCTCGCGGCTGATCATCGTCAGACCGAGCGTGAAGAGACCGATGAACGCAACGCTGAGGATGCCACCCCACAGCAGGACTCGCCGCCCCAGCATCTCACGCAGTGTTGCCCGCAAGATGATCACCGGTCGCCCCCTTCGACCATCGAGACGAAGACGTCCTCGAGCGACGGCTGGGAGGGAACCAGCGCCAGCAGGCGCCGCCCGGCGTCGTGGACCGCCCGGGCCACCGCGTCGGCCTCCGACGCGTCGTGCACACTCACGATCACCCGGGTGTCATCCACCACCGCCACTTCGCCGATCGTCTGCAAGTGACGGATCAGGCGACCGTCGACGGTGTCGACGGTGACCTCGACCGTTTGATTGCGACCCACGAGATCACCGAGGCTCCCGGCGAACCGGACGCGGCCCCGGTCGAGGATCGTGACCCGGTCGCAGACCTGTTCGACCTCTCCGAGGAGATGACTGTTCAGGATCACCGCCACGCCCCGCCGACGGAGGCGGGCGATGACCGTCCTCACCTCGCGGCGGCCGACGGGGTCCAGCGCCGAGGTGGGCTCGTCGAGGATCACGAGGCGTGGGTTGCCGAGCATCGCCTGAGCCAGACCGATCCGCTGGGACATCCCCTTCGAATATGTCCGGATGGTGCGGTCGGCACCATCGGCCATACCCACTTCGTGCAGGGTTGACTGGATGGCTTCCTCGTCGATGTCGATGCCGGCCAGTTCGGAGTGGAAGCGGAGGAGCTGACGTCCGGTCATCCATGGCTGAAACCGGAACAGCTCGGGCAGATACCCCACCGACCGACGAGCTCGATGGTCGCGTGAGGGACGGCCATCGAGGGTGGCCGTCCCTTCGGTGGCGTGCACCAGACCCAGCAGGATCTTGACGGCGGTGCTCTTCCCGGCGCCGTTCGGCCCGAGCAGACCGAAGACCTCCCCGGGCCAGAGCCGGAACGTGACCCGGTCGAGGGCAGTGACACCGCCGTACCGCTTGGTGACGCCCTCGAGCGCCGCCACGGGTGTCTCCGTCGGTGTCGTCACCCGGAGAGTTGCTCGAACGCTTCCCGGGCACGAGCCTCGCTCGGCGCCATCACCGCTTGGATCTGCTCGCCGTCCAGCCACATCAACCCGGTGCCGAGGGCGTCGACCTCGAAGGTCACCACCTCGACTCCGCCCATGCGTTCGATCGAAGCCGAGCCGTGGTCGACGGGAACCGGAATCGGGAGCGTGGTCTGCCAGTCCTCGATCGCACCCAGCTGATTGGTGACTCCCTCGGGAATACCGGGCAGTTCCAACAAGAACGCCCGAAGGTCTCCCAGACCCATCCCGTCCATGGTGTTGGCGGTCACGGGACCGGAAACGGCGACGATCAGTTCGGGATCATCGATCGCTCCGACCGCGGCGACCACGGCGGGCGCTCGACGAATAGTCACGACGGTCCCGTCGAGCTCGGAGGGGACCGGTATCGATGAGCCCTGTTCTGCCAGGTGAGCGGCCACCCGCTCACCGTCGAGCGTCCAGGTCACCGACGACTCGGGAACCACGAGTACCGCTCCGTCGCTCAGGCCGGCGAGATCGGATACGTCGAGTCCGGTCTGAGCCGAAGCCTCCTCGATCGAAGCCGTGGAAGGGATGGGCACGGCCGCCCCGTCGTCGATGGATCCGAGCGCGGCCAGGGTCTCGGCCGTCTGGAAGGCCTCCAGCGCGGTCGCCCGAACCAGATCGAAACGTTCGACTCGGAAGGCTGCGAGGAACGCCTCGGCGGCATCCTGACCGAACGGAGTGAACACCAGCACCAACGCGGCCGCCGCCGCAACCAGCGACTTCAGCCAGGTCGATCGGTGCCCGCGAAGCGCCCTCCGGGAGGGAAGCGGATGCACCGTCGCCGGAGGAAGGGTCCGAGTCTCCCCCAGCCGGGCCATGCGACCCGCGGTGAACGCCGCGTCGGCGCGGAGGTCCGCGACCGTCTCGGCACACCCTCGACAGGCAGCCAGGTGCTCGTCCGGCCCGACGATGGATGTCTCCTCGTCGAGCCACGCTCGCCAGGTTCCGATGGGTGGGCAGTGGGTCACGGGTACATCTCCTCGTAGGCCAGGCGGAAGGCCCGCTCGGCGCGGGCCAGGGTGGTTCCGATGGACGAGACGGGACGCTCCAGAGTCGCGGCGATCTCGGCGTAGCTGTACCCCGAGTATCGGAGAAGCAAGATCGCCCGCTGGACCGGGCCGAGGGCGTCCAGCGTCTGACGGACCTGCTCACGCTCCTCGGTGCGGATCGATGCCTCCGCCGGGTCCTCGACGTCTGCTCCGACGCCCGCACCGCCCCGCCTCGATCGGTCGCGCCATCGGGCGACGTCTCTTCGCCGGTTGAAAGCCAGGTTGATGCTCACGCGACGCAGCCACGCGGAGATCTCGACGGCCGGACGCTGCGACACCTCGTGGTCGGCGAGCCGGACGAGAGCCTCCTGCACCACGTCCTCCGCATCGTCGTCGACGATTCTGGCGATGAGCGGGACGAGCCGATGTTGTGAGGCGACGATCACCGTGGCCAGGTCGGGCGACTCGCTCGTGTCGGTCGGATGTCTGTCCATTGCACCTCTTGAACACCACCGCCCGCCGATTTGTGACAGGGCGACTCGTGACAGGGCCATTTGGGCCAGGGTCGAAGTATGGCGGGGCCGAATCGTGCCAGGGCGGCATCGTGCCAGGCAGGGGGCGACGCTTCAGCTCATCCGGCGAGGGATCGCCTGGCGATAGGTGGTGGCGGCGGTCGCCAGGTCGACGGTTGCCTTCCGAGCCCCTCGTGCGAAGGTGATCTCCGGCCCACCGAATGTACCGATTCGGGCCGCCGGTAGACCCTCGGCGAGGGAGATCTCGAGCACCCGCTGGGCGTCGGACGGCCGGACCGCGGCGATGAAGCGATGGGGATCTTCACAAAACAGGCTCCGCCAGTCGGCGTACTCGACAGCCACCCCGACCCCGGAGGCGATCGCCATCTCTGCGACCGCCACGGCCAGGCCACCGTCGGAGATGTCGTGCACCGCCGGAGCCAGGCCCTCGGTTGCCAGGGTCATCGCGGTGGCGATCGCCGCCTTGGCGATGGTCGGGTCAGGGGCCGACGGACGGCCTCCCAGATGCCCGAACGCCATCTCCTCGAAGGCCGAACCCGCCAGGTTGGTCGCCCAGTCCGGGCCGAATCGCCACAACTCCATTCCTTCGGCGGCACCGCCGAGGCGCGGAGGGTCGGCGGGCGCCGGATCGGCCAAACCCAAGAGCCCGACGATCGGAGTCGGGTAGATGTCATGGCCGTCGGTCTCGTTGTAGAAGCTCACATTTCCGCCGACCACCGGAATGTCCAGCATCCGGCACGCGTCGGCGATGCCGTCCACCGACTGCTGGAACTGCCACATGACGGCCGGCTTCTCCGGATTGCCGAAATTGAGGTTGTCGACGACCGCCAGCGGACGCGCTCCGACCAGAGCGACGTTCAGCGCGGCCTCGTACACCAACCGGGCCGCCCCCCGCCATGGATCGAGGAGGCAGACGGGTCCGTTGCCGTCGGTGGAGACGGCCATCGCCTTGTCGGTGCCTTTGATGCGGAGCAGCGTCGAATCGTTCCCCGGGCCGACGATGGTGTTCAGGAAGAGCATGTGGTCGTACTGCTCGTAGGCCCAGGCGGGTGAAGCGATCGAAGGGTCGTCGAGCAGGTTCAGCAGGGTGGTCGCCACGTCGGGTGGTGCCACGAACGTGAGCGTGTTCGACCACAGGTCTTCCATCCAGGCCGGCTCACCCAGAGGTCGGTCGAGGCGGGGTGCGTCCTCGGTGAGTGAGGCCGCCGGGAGTTCGGCGACCAGCTCACCCTGGTGGTGGACGCGCAGGGACGTCCCTTCGGTCACCGTGCCCACGACCGATGCGTCGATCTCCCATCGCCGGGCGACCTCCAGCACTTCATCGACGAGGTGCGGCTCGACGAAGGCCATCATCCGCTCCTGGGACTCGGACATCAAGAGTTCGGGTGCGGTCATTCCGGTCTCGCGCACATGGACGCGGTCCAGATCCACCTCCATCCCCACCCCCGCCCGGGCGGCCGGCTCGCTCGTGGCACAGGAGAGGCCGGCGGCACCCAAGTCCTGGACACCGGCAACCAGAGACCGTTCATAGAGCTCCAGGCAGGCCTCGATCAGCTTCTTCTCCTCGAACGGATTGCCGACCTGGACGGAGGGACGCTTGGCGACCGCCGCATCGTCGAAGGAGGCCGAGGCCAGCACCGAGGCACCCCCGATACCGTCCCGGCCGGTGGCTGCTCCCAGCAGGATCGCCCGGTTGCCGGGCGATCCGGCGGTCCCGAGAACCAGTTGCTCGCGCCGCATCAGCCCGAGGCACATGACGTTGACGAGCGGGTTGCCGGCGTACGACGCGGCAAAGGCCGTCTCGCCACCGACGGTGGGAACACCCACCGCGTTGCCATAACCGGCGATTCCCGAGACCACTCCAGAGAACAGGTACCGGTTCTTGGCGTCGGCGAGTGGCCCAAACCTGATCTGGTCCCACAGCGCGATCGGTCGGGCGCCCATGGTGAAGACGTCCCGGATGATGCCTCCGACCCCGGTGGCTGCACCTTCGTACGGTTCGACGAAGCTCGGATGGTTGTGACTCTCGATCCGGAGCGCGGCCAGCCAGCCGTCGCCGAGGTCCACCACACCGGCGTTTTCGCCGGGACCGACCACCACCCAGGGCGCCTCGCTGGGGAATCGGCCGAGATGTGCCCGCGAGGATTTGTACGAGCAATGCTCCGACCACATGACCGAGTACATCGCCAGTTCTGCCGGTCGTGGTTCACGGCCGAGGATCTCCAGGACGGATCGGTACTCGTCGTCGGTCATGCCCAACTGTCGGTAGACCGTCTCGGCTCCATCGTCGATGGTCGGCGTGTAGGCGTCCTCTTCCGGCGCCATCTGCAGATCAGACACCGGCTGCGTCCTTGGCCGATGCCGTCACAAAACCTTCGAGCAGGCGCAAGCCGTCGACCGAACCGAGGACGTGCTCCACCGCCCGCTCGGGATGGGGCATGATCCCGACCACGTTGCCCTCGGTGTTGGCGATGGCGGCCGCCCGATCGGTCGAGCCGTTGGGATCCTCCGTGTATCGGACGACCACTCTCGCCTCGCCCGCCGGGTCCACGTGGTTGCCCTCGTAGGAGTTGAGCGGGATGCGCAGTCGGTCTCCGACCGAACACCCGGAAGTGAGGACGGTGTCGGTCTCGACGATCTCGACCTCCACCCACCGACAGAGGAAGGCGAGGTCCCGATTGGCGATCAGTGCACCCGGCAGCAGCCCGGCCTCGCACAGGATTTGAAATCCATTGCAGATTCCCAACACCGGCCGGCCCGTCTCGGCCATGGCGACGATCGGCTCCATGATGGGGGAGAAGCGGGCGATCGCACCGGTGCGGAGTGCATCGCCGTGGGCGAAGCCCCCGGGGAGGACCACCGCGTCGGCGCCCGCCAGGTCATCGTCTCGATGCCAGACCAACTCGGGGTCGGCGCCGGCCAGGCGGAGCGCATGGGCGACGTCGTGCTCACAGTTCGAGCCGGGGAACACCGCCACCGCCACCCGCGTCATTCGACCACCACTTCGAAGTCCTCCAGCACCGGATTGGCCAGCAGCCGTTCGCACATGTCCACGACGCGTCGCCGGACGTCGTCGCGATCGTCGCCATCGACCTCGAGGTGGAACGTCCGGTCGAGACGGACCGAACGAACGCCCTCGTGTCCCAGGGTCTGCAGCGCCCGCCGGACCGTCGACCCGTGGGGGTCGGCGATCTCCGGCCGGCGGGTGATGTGTACGGTCACGTCCATCGGTTCGGGTCCTCCAGATAGGCGGGAAACGGAGTGTCGGTGAGGCGCTCGAACGCCTCGACGTAGCGACGTCTGAGCCCGGCAACCACGTCGTCGTCGAGGCGGGGCGGCGGGGGATCGTGGTTCCAGCCGGCCGCGTCCAACCAGTCGCGGACGTACTGTTTGTCGAGGCCGGCCGGCGGCTCACCTCCGGGAACCGGCTCCGACCGCCAATATCTCGACGAGTCGGGAGTCCCGACCTCGTCCGCCAGCACGAGCTCACCGTCCACCATGCCGAACTCGAGCTTGGTGTCGGCCAGCACCAACCCACGGGACCGGGCGTGCTCGGCCAACCGGAGGTAGATCTCGATCGATCGCCTGCGGAGCTCTTCGATGAGGTCGGCGCCGACCAGCGATGCTGCCTGGGCGGTGGTCACGTTCTGGTCGTGTCCCGACGAGGCCTTGGTGGCGGGTGTGAAGATCGGCTCGGCGAGCGCTTGGAAGCGGTCGAGGCCGGGAGAGAGGTGCTCGGTGGCGGGACCGCCGCCGGCGGCGTACTCACGCCACGCAGATCCGGCGAGGTATCCGCGCACGACGCATTCGATCGGGAGCATGTCGGCGCGTCGAACGAGCATCGACCTGCCCCGGAGGTCGGGATCGTCGGACACGGTCGACACGTCGAGCCCGACCAGATGGTGGGGGGTGTCGATGACCGAGAACCAGAACGCGGCGATCCCGGTCAGGACGCGGCCTTTGTCGGGGATCGGCGGCTCGAGGATCGAGTCATAGGCGGAGACCCGGTCGGTGGCGACCAACAACAGGTGGTCGGCGTCGACCTCGTAGATCTCCCGCACCTTTCCCGAAGCGACGTGTGCCAGTGCCACCACCGAGACGGCAGCGTAGCGCCGCCACCGGTGCCGCCGTGACGGCCGGACCCCGACGCATCACACGAGAAGGACGGTTCCGGTGAAGATGCCGATCACGCGCTCGTCCTGGCGACGAACGGTGATGCGGTACGTCCCGGTGCGTCTGCCGCGGTGAATCTCCTCCGCCCGGGCCGAGATCGTCTCGCCCACCTCGGCCTGGCCGGTGAGGGCGAGGTGGGTGTCGATGGCGACCGCCGTCGAGTCGTGGTTCGAAGCCAGCGAGAGTGCGCAGTCGGCCAGCGAGAACAAGGCACCGCCGTGCAGGCCTCCGAGGAAGTTCAGGTGGATTTTGGTGATGGTCATCTCGACGGTGACGCTCGCATCGTCCACGAGGCGGATACCCAGATGCCGGGCGTACCGGTCTGCTTCGAGGAGTTCGCCCAGCCGGGTGGGGTCGATGTCCGGACTTCCGCTCATCGTTCAGATCTCCAGTTCCGCCAGTCTCTGGAAGACCACTCCGGTCTCCCGGAGGAACCGAGCCGGAGCCAACAGATCGGACAGGGCTTCGCGAGAGAGTGAGACTTCCGGGTCGGCGTCGAGCAGCTCGAGGAGCGGGCTGCCCTCGTCCCAGGAGCGCAACGCGTTGCGCTGGACGACCCGGTAGGCGTCGTCACGGCTCATGCCATCCCCGACCAGCTCCAGCAGGACGGCCTGGGAGGCGATGAGGCCGTTGGTGGCGGTGAGGTTCTCGGCCATGCGGTCGGCATCGACCACCAGGTGCTCCACCAGTCGAGTGAAGGTGACCAGCATGTAGTGGAGGGTGAGACAGGCGTCGGGGAGGACCACCCGCTCCGCCGATGAATGGCTGATGTCACGTTCGTGCCACAACGCCACGTTCTCGAGTCCGGTGACGGCATACCCGCGCAGGAGCCGGGCCATGCCGGTCATGCGCTCGGAGACGATGGGGTTCCGTTTGTGGGGCATGGCCGACGAGCCCTTCTGCCCCGGACGGAACGCCTCGCGCGCCTCGCCCACCTCGCTCCGCTGCAGATGGCGGATCTCGGTTGCGAATCGCTCGACCGAGGCTCCGATGAGGGCCAGCACCGCGAGGAACTCGGCGTGTCGGTCGCGTTGGACGATTTGAGTGGAGGCCGGCTCCGGTTCCAGGCCGAGCGCGGTGCACACGTGCCGCTCGATCGACGGCGGACAGTGGGCGTAGGTCCCCACGGCGCCGCTGATCTTTCCGACCGCGACTCGCTGCCGGGCGGCGGCGAGCCGGGCGTGACCTCTCGCCGCTTCGAATGCCCAGGTGGCCAGCTTCAGACCGAAGCTGGTCGGTTCTGCCCAGATTCCATGGGTCCGGCCGATCATGGCCGTTCCCCGGTGTTGGAGGGCCCTGGACTTCACTGCGTCGAACAGGTGGCGCACGTCGGAGAGGAGGAGATCGGCCGCCTCCACCAGCATGACGCCGCCGGCCGTGTCGAGCACATCGGAGGAGGTGAGACCGAAGTGGACCCACTCGGAGCCGTGCGGGACTGCGTCGGCGAGCACGTCGACGAATGCAGCCAGGTCGTGGTTGGTGACCTCTTCCCTGGCCCGGACCTGCGCTGGTGTCGGAGTGGTGGCGTCGAGGACCGCCCGGCCGACCCCGGCCGGCACCATGTTCAGCGCCTCCCACCCTTCCAGGGCGAGCCCTTCGACTCGTTGCCAAAGCTCGAGGCGGTGCTGGTCCGACCAGATCGCGGCCATGTCGGGCAGGGTGTAGCGAGGTATCACGCCCGGAGATTCTTGCAGGCCGAACAGGTGCAATCGGTGTGGCCGGCGATACCCTGTCCGGGTGCGTGGAGGGCTCCCACTGGTCCTGATGTTCTTGCTGGCCGCCTGCGCCTCGGTATCGCCGGTCCGCACCTTGGTGCCGCCCCCGACCGAGGCGACGGAGGTGCACGACTCGACGACGTCTTCGGTCCCCGAGGTGATGGCGCCCGCCGACATCCCGCTCCTGGCCAGTTTCCTGGCCGCCGTCGACGATGCCACTCGGGGAACGGGGCAGGAAGGGGTGGCGCTGGAAGACCCGGAAGGGGTCATCGGCACGGCAGTGCTGTTCTGTGACCTGCTCGGCCAGGGGCTCACCGTGGAGGAGGTCATGACCGCCTACGTGGGAGCGGTCTCCGACCGCGACCCGATGCAGGTCGTGACCACGGACGAGCTGCGGCTGGGGGGTGTGATCCTCGGGGCGGGAGTCGAGATCATCTGCCCGGAGTACCGGGATCGACTCGACCTGTAACGCGTCCCGCAACCAGGAGACTTGACCTTCGTATGTTCAGTATCCGGCGTCTCTTTGGATCGCTGCTGGGTGGCTCGGCCGCCCTGCTGCTGGTGGTCGGCCAGGCCGGCGCCAGCTCGGTCGACCCGCAGCAACTGGCTGCGGCCATCCAGGGCGTCGAAGCCGGGGCCGTCGCCGCGCAGGCTCGGATCGATCACCATGATTCCGACGTGACCATCGATGCGGGTCTCGCCAAGGCGATCATGGCGCTCGACTCGATCGTCTCGACTCGCGCCAGGGAGGCCAGCGTGACCGCCCAGGAGGTGCTTCAGGACCTCATCGACGGCACCAGGCCACCGTCGGCCGCCGGCGGCCTGGGCGAGGCGTACGACGAGGTGCGGTCGCGCGGCCAGGACATCGCCGAAGAGCGCGGGAATGCACCGGAAGAGCCCCCGGGCCAGTCCGACGACTCCCCAGGGCAGTCTGATGATCCACCGGGTCAGCCGGACGATCCCCCCGGGCAGTCTGATGATCCACCCGGTCAGTCGGACGATCCCCCCGTCGTGAGCACGCCGTCCACGTCGGTGACTCAGGCCACCACCCCGCAGGCGACTCGGCCTTCCACGCCGAAGAACTGATCACGCCCACCACTGCCTGATCGGCGGGGTGCGGTTAGGGTCGGTCGCTCATTGGCCGTCGCCGTTTCTGCCCGTTCCGCCCGTCGGATGGCACTCGCCGCCCAGGGGCTGCTTCGCCCCCGGCCTTCCGGGCGCGTGGATGTTCGGCACTTTCGGCGGGTCGTCGATGATGTCTCGCTCGTCCAGCTCGATTCGGTCAATGTCGTCGCACGGGCGCACTACCTTCCTTTCTTCTCCCGACTCGGCCCGTACCCGACCGATGCCCTGGACCGATGGCTGTGGCGATCGGGGGAGATGTTCGAGTACTGGGGGCACGAGGCGTCGGTTCTCCCGGTTCGGCACCGTCCGCTGCTCCGTCATCGGATGATCGAGGGTCGCAGCTGGTGGCGGATGGACGACTTCGAAGCCGAGCATCCGGGGTACGTCCAGCAAGTGCTGGCCGAGGTGCGGCGGCGTGGGCCGGTGACCGTCTCCGATCTGGAGGATCCCGGCCACCGCACCGGCCCATGGTGGGGCTACGGCAAGGGAAAGGTCGCGCTGGAGCATCTCTTCGCCTGCGGTTCGATCACGGTGGCGGATCGACCCCGCTTCACCCGCGTCTACGACCTCGCCGAGCGGGTCCATCCTCCGTCGGTGATCGAAGCGCCCGACGTCCCACGGGACGAGGCGATCGTCGAGCTCTTGGCGTTGGGCGCTCGCTCGCACGGTGTGGGCACGGTGCGGGAGTTTGCCGACTACCACCGGCTTCCGATCAAAGACGCCCGACGTTTGATGCCTCGTCTCGTCGAGCGCGGTGACGTCGTTCGAGCAGAGGTCGAGGGCTGGAGAGAACCTGGCTTCATCCACCGGGAGGCCGTGCAGCCCCGAAAGGCGGAGGCCCGGGCGCTGCTGGCTCCTTTCGATCCCTTGGTGTGGCATCGTGATCGGACCGAGCGGATCTTCGGGTTCCGGTACCGCATCGAGATCTACGTGCCGGCCGCCAAGCGGGTGTACGGGTACTACGTGCTCCCATTCCTGTGGGGTGACCGGCTGGTGGCCCGGGTGGACCTGAAGGCGGACCGCCGAGCTGGACGGCTGTTGGTGCGGGCCTCGCACCATGAGCCGAACGTCGACGTGGCCGACGTCGCGGCGGCGCTCGCCGCCGAGCTGAAGCTGTTGTCGGAGTGGCTCCGACTGGACGCGGTGGTGGTGGAGCCGGTCGGCCCCTTGGCGGCGCCGTTGGCTGTCGAAGTGGGTCGAACCGGTTCGTCGTGAGAGAGACGAGAAAGGAGAGCAGATGCGCTACATGCTGTTGATCTATACCCCGCCGGAGGGGGGCGACTCCGAGATGCAGGAGTGGTTCGACTACACCCGGGAGTTGCAGGAGGCGGGGGTTCTGGTGGCGGGCGACCCCTTGGACGAGGTGTCGAGTGCAGTGACGGTCCGCGTTCGCGACGGTGAGACCTTGGTCACGGATGGGCCATTCGCCGAGACCCGCGAGGTGCTCGGTGGCTACTACATCGTCGATGTGGAGGACGTCGAACAAGCCAAGGAGTGGGCCGCCAAGCTGCCGTCGAGCCGGTACGGGTCGAGCGAGGTTCGGGCCATCCCGGACATCCCGATGGAGGAGTGAGTCCGGAGATCAGCTGCGTGGCCGGATCGGACTCCGTTCGGCGATCACCCCGCGGCGATGTCGGTCCGGTACTGCATTCCGGCCCACGAGATGCCGCGGACGCGGTCGTACGCCACCTCGCGGGCCGACGCGAGATCTGCGCCGAGGCCCACCACGCTCAGGACCCGACCGCCGGCGGTGACCAGCCGGCCGGCGGCGTCTTCGGCCGTTCCGGCGTGAAAGACGAGGGAACGTTCGGCCGACCGCAGGTTTCCGGTGAGGTGTTGCCCGATGTGGGCATCCTCGGGATATCCCGGTGAGGCGAGCACGACGTTGACGACGTGGTCCGCCGTCCAGGCCGGCTCGACGGAGCGCACCTCGCCACCCAGCCCGGCCTCGATCAGGTCGACCAGGTCGCTCTGCAATCGAGGGAGGACGACCTGGGTCTCCGGATCGCCGAGCCGTGCGTTGAACTCGATCACCTGCGGTCCACCGTCGGTGAGGATCAGCCCGGCGTAGAGGAACCCGACGTAGGGCGTCCCCTCGGCGGCCATCTGAGCGAGGGTCGGGCGGATGACGCGGTCGAGCACGTCCTCGACCAGACCCGGGTGAAGGGTGACCGGGGAGTAGCTGCCCATCCCGCCGGTGTTGGGTCCGGCGTCGCCGTCGCCGAGCCGCTTGTAGTCCCGGGCCGGCTCGAGGGCCACCGCGTCGGTTCCGTCACAGACGGCGAAGACGCTCAACTCGGGCCCGGCGGCGAAGTCTTCGATCACCACCCGGGTTCCCGCCTCACCGAAGCCCCCCGCCAGACATCGATCGACCCACGCGCCGGCGGCGGAGCGGTCGGCGGTGACCAAGACGCCCTTGCCGGCGGCGAGACCGTCGGCCTTGACCACGTACGGACCGGGTTGGGACGCCAGGTAGGAGTGGGCCGCCGCCGCCTCGTCGAAGGTGGCGGCACCCGGTGTCGGGACGCCGGCCGCCTCCATGACTCGCTTGGCCTCCGATTTCGACGATTCCAAACGGGCGGCGCGCCGGGTTGGTCCGAATGCCGGGATGCCGAGCCGGTCGAGCGCGTCGACGATCCCGGCCGCCAATGGGGCCTCCGGGCCGACGACGACGAGATCGACGCCGTGGACTCGGGCGACCGCAGCCACCGCCCCCACATCGGTCGGCGTCACACCCTCGACGGTGCTCCCGAGCGCGGCCAGACCTGGATTGCCGGGGAGGCTCAACAGCTCGGTGACGCGAGTACTCCGTCGCAGTGCCCACCCGAGCGCATGCTCGCGGGCACCGGAGCCGATCAGGAGTACCTTCATCGAGACACGAGTTGATGTCGCTCCGGACCGACCGAGACCCACGGAATGGGGACACCGGCCGCGTCCTCGACGGCGTGGACGTAGTCCCGAGCCGCCTCCGGCAGCTCGGCGAAGTCTCGGCAGTCGGAGATGTCTTCCCGCCACCCGGGTAGGTATTCGATCTCGGGCACACAGTCGTACAACACCCGCTGCTGGCGAGGAAACTCGTCGAAGGACTGGTCACTCGTCCGATACCCGACCGCCACCCCGATCCGGTCGAACGACGAGAGGATGTCGAGCTTGGTCAGGAAGAGATCGGTGAGGGAGTTGACCCGCACCGCATAGCGGAGGGCCACCAGGTCGAGCCAACCACACCGCCGGCGTCGCCCGGTCACGGTCCCGTACTCGCCCCCCAGCTCGATGAGGCGGTCGCCGGTCTCGTCGGCGAGCTCGGTGGGGAACGGTCCCGTACCCACCCGGGAGATGTAGGCCTTCGCAACTCCCACCACTCGGTCGATCGCTTTGGGACCGATACCCGAGCCGATCACTGCCCCTCCGGCGGTCGGGTTCGAGGACGTGACGAACGGATACGTGCCGTGATCGATGTCGAGCAGTGTCCCCTGGGCGCCCTCGAACAGCACGCTCTCTCCCTCGGAGAGTGCTCGCCACAGCAGTAAGGAGGTGTCCTCGACGAACGGCAGAAGGCGTTCCGCGTGGCCCAGGTACTCGTCGGCGATCCGTTCTCCGGTCATCGGCAACTGGTTGTACACCCGCGTGAGAACACGGTTCGTGTCGTCCAGCGCCGCCTCGACCTTGTCTCGGAAGATCTTCTCGTCGAAGAGGTCCTGCACGCGGATGCCGCGCCGGGAGTACTTGTCGGTATAGGCCGGCCCGATGCCCTTCTTGGTCGTGCCGATCCGGTTTCGTCCCAGATAGCGTTCCATCACCGCGTCGAGCTTGCGGTGGTACGGCATGATCAGATGAGCGTTCGACGAGATCCGGAGCGCCGACGGGTCGATGTCCTCGTCGGTGAGCATGTCGACCTCGCCGAGGAGGACGGTTGGATCGATCACGCACCCCGAGGCGATCACCGGTACACAGGACGGGTACATCACGCCGGAGGGGATCATCGACAGCGCGAACTTCCGATCGCCGACGATGATCGTGTGGCCGGCGTTGTTGCCTCCCTGATACCGCACCACGTAGTCGGCGGACCTGGCGAAGTAGTCGGTGACCCTTCCCTTGCCCTCGTCACCCCATTGCGCTCCGAGCACGACCGTGGCTGGCATGCCGTCGATGGTAGAGCGAGCGTCGGCGCCGACGGGATCCTCGGCAGTAGCGACTCAGAGCCAGCCCGACCGCTTGAAGCGTGAGTAGAGGAATCCGCTGATCGAGAGCATCAGCACGAGGGCGAGCGGGTATCCGATTCGCCACTGGAGTTCTGGCATCCGGTCGAAGTTCATGCCCCAGACCGCGGCGAGCAGCGTGGGCGCCGCCGCCATCGCCACCCAGGCCGAGATCCTCCGCATGTCTTCGTTCTGGCGAACGCCCACCTGGGTGAGGTTGGCGTCGAGGATCGAGGTGAGAAGATCGCTGAAGGTCGAGATCTGGTCCACCTGGCGCTGGAGCTGGTCGTGGGTGTCCCGAAAGTACTCCCGCAGGTCGGGATGAATCGCTCCGAACCGCCCCCTGGCCAATCGGTCCAGGGGACTGAGCAGCGGGTTGGTGGCCTGGGCGAACTCCACGACTTCGCGCTTCAGCTTGTAGATCCGCTCCGTGGGAGCGCCGGAGGTCTCCGAGAACACCTCCTTCTCGAGTTCGCGTATGTCGTTCTCGAGTCCGAGGAGCACCTGGGTGTAGTCGTCGACGACTCGCTCCACCACGGCGAGGAGCACCGCGCCCGAGCCGATCCGCAACTCCTCCGGTTGCGTCTCCAGCGTCGACCGGACGGTGATCAGTTGGCTGGCTTCGCCGTGGCGGACCGCGACGACGAAGTCGTCGTCGATGAACAGGAGAATTTCGCCGAGATCGACCGTCTCCTCCGCGTCGAGGTAGCGGGCCGGCTTGAGAACCACGAACAGGGTGTCGTCGTAGAGCTCCAGCTTGGGACGCTGGTGGGCTTGGATGGCATCTTCCACCGCCAACTCGTGGAGGTCGAAGGCAGAGCGGACCGATTCGAACTCCGACTCATCGGGCTCATACAGCCCGATCCAGCAGAAGGTGCCGTCCCGGCGCGCGGCCGAGCGGGCACCGGCGAGCGAGAAGGGTTTCGGGTCCCGCCGGCCGTCGATGTAGAGGGCCGCGTCGACGATCACGTCGGGATTCTGACAGAACGCGGTCGCCGCGGGCCGCGCGGTCACCTCACCGCCCGGCAGCCGGTGGGATTCGGTAGCCGTCGAGGACGGCCTCGAGACGGCGTTCCCCGGCGCCGCCGACGAACCACCAACCTCCCGTCGCCAGCGACGAGAGGGTCAGGCCGCCGAGGCCCACCAGGTAGGCGGCGGCAACCCACCCCCATCCCAGCGCCCGCACTCCGAGGACGAGACCGACACCGAAGGCGGCGATACCCAGCGCCGTGTAGAAGAACGTCATGAAACCGAACCAGGTGAGTGGGCCGCGTACTGGCACGGTCACCACCTTCCGCACCCCGAGGGGGTAGAGATAGTCGGCCTCGAGTCGATGGGCGACGAGGACATCTGCCCCGATTGCGTCGTTGAGTTCCCGCTCGATGCTGGCGGCGTACTGACGCGAGAACGTCAGGTAGGAGGCGTCGAATGCCGTCTGGTTCGCCCCGAGCAGCGCCACGACCGGGATGGCGAGGAAGAGGACGTCCGATAGGGCGGTTCCGGCGACGAAGAGGGCCAGCACGGAACCGGCGGTCAGCCAGACGTCGGTGAAGAAGCGCCGGTGATAGGCAGCGTTCATGCCGCGCATCCGACGGAGCTGGTCGACCGGCACGTCGACGGCGAGGCCGGCGGTTGGATCCGAGTTCACGAAGCTCGGCGGCGTCGTCGTTCCGCCAGCCACTTGCGCCGAATCGGACGCCGTTCGTCTTCGGTGACCCCACCCCAGATCCCGGCCACCTGGTTGGTCTCGATGGCATAGGTGAGACACTCTTCGCGAACGTCGCAACCGCCGCAGATGCGCTTGGCGGCTTGGATCTGGCCGGCAGCCGGGCCGGTCTCCCCGGCGGGGAAGAAGAGATCGGGATCGGCGGCGTTGCAGGCGGCGAGGTCGCGCCATTCGAGGAGCAACTCCTCGTCGTGGATGGGTAGTTCGACGTTCATGGAAGCCTCTGATTCTCCGGAGGGCGGGTTTAGTGATAATATAGACAACCAGTTTGTATGTCCACTGATTCCATGACCCTTCAAGAAGCCGCAGACGCCCTTGGCGTGCACTACATGACCGCCTACCGATACGTGCGGTTGGGATTGCTGCCTGCCAGCAAGTCGGGTGGCAAGTGGGTGGTCGAGGCCGATGCGGTGGAGTCGTTCGGAGCATCGACTCGTCCGGTCGGGCGAGGCTCGGCGAACTGGACCGAGCGTCTCGAATCGCGGATGATCGCCGGCGATGCGGCCGGCGCCTGGGGAGTCGTGGAGGCGGCCATGGCGTCCGGTACCAGCGCGTCCGACGTCTACCTCAGCCTGATGACCCCGGCGCTTCACTCGATTGGCTCGCGGTGGGAGGCCGGCGAGATCGGCGTGGACGAGGAGCATCTGGCCACGGCGGTCGCACTGCGGCTGATCGGGCGCCTGAGCCCTCGGTTTGCTCGGCGGGGCCGCAGTAGGGGTCGGGTGGTTCTGGCGACCCCGGCAGCCGACCAGCATGCTCTGGCGACGGCGATGTTGGCCGATCTGTTGCGGCTCGAAGGCTGGGAGACCTACGACCTCGGCTGCGCGGTCCCCGTCGATTCGCTGGTGGCGGCCGTCACCCGGGCGGAAGCGAATGCGGTGGTCTTGTCGGTGACCCTCCGCGAGGCGATCGACGATGCGGCCGCGGCGGTGGCGGCGCTGCGCCGCCACCGCCCACCGGTGGCGATCATCGTGGGTGGCAGCGCGATCACCGACTCCGCGGTCGCCGAACGATGTGGAGCCGACGAGTGGGCTGCGAGCGCCGAGGACCTGGTGGCGGCGCTCGACCGCCGGTGAGATCGACCTCGCCTGGCCCGTCACCCACCTGATCGCCCACGGACCGGACTGGCTCGATTGCCCTCGACCCATACGTCGATCCCGACCCAGAGCCGGTGAATCCATCGTTCTCGACCGGCTCGGTCGGCCGGAATCTCGCGGCGGGGAATTCGGCGGAAATCGACGTGCACCTCGGTGCCCACCATCCCGCCTCTCCATATGTCGGACACGCGAGCGAACCCGTCGAGACCGGAGTGGGCCATGACGACCACGTCGAAGTCGGTCGCCTCGAGTAGCGCGATGGGTCCGGCCACCTTCGGGGGGAGCACGTGGCGGAGTGTTGCGGCCAGCTTCGCGTGTGGGGACCCGCTCGCCTGCAGCCGGCCGGTGATCCGTTCCAGCTTGGCGAGGCTGAACCGGGTCCCTTCCGGGTAGATGAGCACGACTTCGGTCGGTCCGGCCGTCGCGCCGAGGTCGGCGATCGCCCGGGTCTCTCGGTCCGTCTCTCCGCTTCCCCGGCGAACGAACACGTTCGGTAGCCAGCTGCCGGCGATGTCGAGACACGGATCGACCCGGAGTTCATCCTTCATCACATACCGGATGTGGGTCTCGAATGGCACGGCGATCCAGCGGTTGGCCAGGAGGTTGTCGACGATCGAAGCGTGACGTCCGAAGATCAGATAGGGGGCCGGTCGCAGGCACGCGGTTCCGTCGACGGTGATGCGGAGGTCAAAGATCCACTCGACGATCTCGAGCAGCGCCGCCGCCCAACCGCGCTGGATTCCAAAGGTGATGCGGCGGAGTCGGTCGGCTCGGCTCCCGAAGCCGGAGGCGACCCATGCCCACGCCAGCGCCAGCAGGCCGGCCACCTCGGCGGTGAGATACGCGGCGAGAAACGCGATCAGGCGAATCGCCATGAACGGCCGCCGTGTCACTGCCCAGCGGACGCCGTCCACGATGAGGGCGGCGACCACCAGCCCCGGAAACGTGACCATCGTGGCCACCCAGGTGGCCACCACCACGGTCACCGAGAGGAGTCGGCGCCGGTAGGGCCGGGGGTCGCGGGCCGATCGCTCCAGTTCTGCCCGAGTCGACATGGACCGACCCTACGCGCCGATGTCAGCGCAACCAGGACAGCTCGGATGCAAGTTGCCGGAGCCCGGCCCGGATCCGACCTTTGACCGTCCCCTCCGGCGAGGAGAGGGCCGCAGCCACCTGCCGGTACGACATTCCCTCGAAAAAGGCCAGTTCGATCGCTTCCCGCTGCTCGTGCCGGAGCGTGTCGAGTGCGCTCCGCACGTGTTCGGCGATCTGGCGGCCGATCGCCTCCTCTTCGATATCGGGTGAGTCGAGTTCGCGACGTCCCACGGTGTCCTCTCGGCTCCGGCGGGCCGACTCGGAGCGCACCATGTCGATGCTTCGTCCATGGGCATGGCTCATGAGATAGCTGCGCAGCGACCCGCGAGCGGGATCGAAACGATCCCCTTGGGTCCAGAGGCGGAGGAAGACCTCTTGGGCGACGTCCTCGGCGAGAAGCCGATCGCGAGTCAGGGATCCGGCCCGGGCGACGATGGCCTGACGGTGATCATGGAAGGCGAGCTCGACCAGATTGGTGCCGTCGAGAGTTGCGGTTGCAGTCATGGGATTAATTTAGCACTAAAAGCACTCCGATGTGTGAAGGTGTCACTCGGGTCGGGGTAGGGTCGATTCGAATGAGCCCAAGCGAGAACTGGTCGGCCTGCGCCGGTGACCACCCACCGCCGGCGGGAGCGGGCGCCCCCGATGGTGTCCCGGTCGCGGGGTGGGGTCCCCTCGGTGACACGGAGACGCTGGAGAGAGCGACCACCACCCCGGTGCTCGGGGTGCACCTCCGGTGAGCGGCTATCGAACTGCGTATCCGGGATCGGACGGCACCCGACTGAGTGGCATTCGATGGGACGGCGATCCGAGCCTCCCGCTGGTGCTGCTCGTTCACGGTCTGGCCTCGAATGCCCGGCTTTGGGACGGCGTGGCCGAGCGTCTGAACCGGCTCGGTCATACGGTGCTGGCCGTCGATCAGCGGGGCCACGGCGAGTCCGATCGGGTGGACGAAGGGTATGACTTCGCCACGCTCTCGGCCGACCTGGCGACGGTCCTCGTCGAGGCCACCACCGGTCCGGTGATCGCCGCCGGCCAGTCGTGGGGCGGCAACGTGGTTCTCGAGCTGGCCGCTCGGCACCCTCGGCTGGTCCGGGGCGCCCTGCTGGTCGACGGCGGGTTCATTCGGTTGTCCGACCGGTTCGACGACTGGGCGGCCGCCGCCCGAGCTCTGGCGCCGCCTGACTTCACGGGCTTGACGGCCGCCTCGCTGCGAGCGATGGGTGACTCGATGTTCGGTCATTTTCCGCCGGCGGGTCGGCTGGGGCAGCTGGCGAACTTCGAGCAAGACGAGGATGGGGGAGTGCGCCCTCGCCTGACGCGCGAGCGACACATGTGCATCCTGCGAAGGCTGTTCGAGCACGATCCGTATGCCACCGCCTCCTCTGTCGGCCTGCCGGTCTGGGTCTTGGCGATCCAGGGCGGCGCTGATCGCCGTGAGCCGATCGAGAGGTTCGTGGACGCCTTGAACAATGGGCGACTGATATGGGCCGACGGGCACCACGACATCCACGCCGAACAGCCGGATCGGGTCGCCGACGTGTTACTCGATCTGGCGGCCGAGACCGAGACGGGGTGATCTGGTCGTCGTGAGCGTCGGGACACTGGTGTTGATGGGATCGGGAGAGATCGCCCCGACCATGGTCGCCACGCATCGCCGCGAGCTCGGCGATGGGAAACGGGTGACGATCCTCGACACGCCGTACGGGTTTCAGGAGAACGCCGACCTTCTGACGGAGAAGATCGCACAGTTCTTCGAGGTGAGCCTGCAGGTCGAGGTCGAGCCGGTGCGCCTGCGGCACCAGCGGATCTCCGATCGAGAGCGATTGGAGGCGGTGAACGCGATCCATCGGGCCGAGTACCTCTTTGCCGGTCCTGGGTCGCCGACGTACGCGCTCGACGTGTGGAGAGCAGCGGGCATCGATACCGCCCTCCGGGAGGCGCTTGCATCCGGTGCCACCGTGGTGCTGGCCTCGGCGGCGGCGTTGACCGCCGGTACCTTCACGATCCCCGTGTACGAGATCTACAAGGTGGGGAGCGACCCGTACTGGGAGGAAGGGATCGACCTCACCGGCCAGTTCGGCCTTCCGATGGTGGTGGTGCCGCACTGGGACAACCGGGAGGGAGGAAACCACGACACGAGCCGGTGTTACATCGGATCGCGGAGGTTGGCCCGGATGGAGAGGGAACTCGCCGACGGTGTCGTCGGAGTGGACGAGCACACCGCGGCCGCCTTCGACTTTGCCGGTCGTCGGATGCTGGTCTCGGGGAAGGGCGGCGTGACATTGCGCGGCTCCGACGAGCTTCGGGTCGAGGCGGGCGAGTCCATCGACCTCGACGCGGTCGCCGCGGCGTTGGGCGGGCGAGCATCGGCAAGCGCGGGGGCGCAGGTCCTGCCGACCCCACCGGAAGCGCTCCCAGGGTTCCGTGCCGCACTCGAAGCCGCCGATATCGGCCGGGCGGTCGACATCCTGCTGGCCACGGGCACGTTCGGTACCGAGACCAGCCGGATGGTGGCGGAGCTGGGGCGCGTCGCACGTCGAGGAGCGGCGGATCCGCGCGGTCGGATCGCCGGATTCGTCGAGCTGATCCTCGGGCTCCGCCACGAGGCTCGGACCCGGGAAGACTTCGCGACGGCTGATCGGCTCCGGGTCGCGTTGGCGGAGCACGGCGTCGAGGTTCGGGACACCGTCGCCGGCCCGGAATGGAACCTGACCGAGTCCGATTGATCAGGCCTCGAGATCGCCTACACTGGTATTTGAATGCTCAATTACCAAGTGACACCAGCCAGTGAAGGGATCGACGTCGAATGAGTCTGCTCCGTCCCGCTCGTCCGGGCGAGGCGTTCGATGCCTTCATGGCGGCACGCGCCGGTCGCCACCGGCAGGATTCGGTCTGGCAGCCCGGTTCGGCGCCGATGCCGACGCTGTACCTTTCCCATGGCGCACCTCCGGTCTTCGACGATCCGCACTGGATCGGTCAGTTGTCGCGCTGGGCGACGGAGCTGCCGAAACCGACCGCCATCCTGATCGTGAGCGCCCACTGGGAGTCCGCCCCCATCGCCCTCTCGTCGCCCGCGGCCGCCACACCGCTCGTCTACGACTTCGCGGGTTTTGCCCCCAGATACTCGACGATGACCTATCCGACGCCGGACGCCGGCCGGCTGGCCGATCGGGTGCAGGCGATGCTCCCTGCCGCCGAACAGGTGCACGTCCACCCATCTCGAGGTCTCGATCACGGTGCCTGGGTGCCCCTCAAAGTGATGTATCCGGATGCGGACGTGCCGACGATCCAGCTCAGCCTTCCGACCCATCACCCCGAGCGGCTGCTCCGGCTGGGCCGGCGTCTCCGTCCCCTCCGTGACGAGGGCGTGCTCGTGGTCGGCTCGGGGTTCATGACCCATGGGCTCCGCCACATCTCGTTCGAGGTGATGGAACACAACCTGGTCCCGGGCTGGTCTGCCGAGTTCGATGCGTGGGTGGCCGAGGCTCTCGATGCGGGTGATCTCGACGCGATCTGCGGCTTCCGCGATGCCCCGGGCATGCCGTATGCGCATCCGACCGTGGAGCACTTCACCCCGCTGTTCGTGACCATGGGTGCCGCCACCGATGCGGCGACCGACTTCGTCTCGGTCATCGACGACTTCCAGTTCGGTCTGGCCAAGCGATCGTTGCAGTTCGCCTGACCGCCCAGCCAGGCGGACCCTCAGCGGTGGGGCATCGAGCCCAGGTGGCGAACACCACCACCCAGCGCCCGGTGTAGGAACGCCGCCATCTCGCCCCGGGTCACGGCCAGCTCCGGACAGAAGCGAGTGTTGGCAGGTGGGTTGCAGCCCCGAGTCACCCGCGCCGCCGCCAGCCGCTCGATGTCGGTCTCGAACTCGGAGGTGTCATCGTCGGAGAACTGGGCGTCGCCGCGGTCGGTGTACCCCATCGCTCGCACGAGGAATGCTGCCATCTGACCCCGGGTGACGGGATCGTCCGGACAGAACCGGGCCGGCCCGCATCCTCTGGTGATGCCGGCTGCCGCCAGTCGCTCGATGTCGGCTCGGAACCCTGACCCGATGGTGTCGGCGAACTCGATCGGCTCGCCGGCCGGCGGGAGCTCGAGCGCCCTGACGAGGAACGCCGCCATCTCTCCGCGGGTGACGGGGTCGTCGGGGCAGTACCGGCCACGGCCGCAACCGAGCGTGATCCCGGTCGCCTGGAGCCACACGATGTCGTTGCGGAACGTGGTCGAGTCGATGTCTTGGAAATGGCGGCGGTCGAGGATGACGACGACTGGGCGCTCGGAGCCGGCCTCGACGGTGAAGCGAGTGGCGAGGTCGGGCCGGAGCGTCGGGGCGCCACCGGCCCACATGGGGATGAGTTCGGCATCCGGATGCCGATCGGCGGCGTGCACGAGATACGTCCCGGGCAGCAGTTCGAAGCCGGCCGTCGATTGCCCGAGTCGGCGCCGCACCGGCGTGTTCCCTCCGTCCATCCGTTCGGTGTCCGATTCCGCATAGACCGAGATCTCGGGCGTGCCGACCGGACCAGACCCCGCCAAAGAAGCCATGAGCCGGCCGGTGGCAGGTGCCGGAGGTCCCACCGTGGCGGCGATGCGCAGGTGGGCCTGGAACCGCGGCGACCGGTGGTCGCAGCGGAACTCGAAGTCGACCGCCAGCCGGAGGCGGTCCGGGAGGATTTCGAACTCGAGAATCTCGAAAGACCCCGACCCGGTCCGACAGTCGACCGCGCTGGATACGTCCAGGCCCGGCCGGTCGGGACCCGGATCGGAAGATGCGTCCCGGTAGCGTCCGGCGGCGAGAGGCTCCCCGTCGGGCGCCCGGAACGTCATCCGAAATGGACCGAGGGCCGGATCGACCACCGACGCCTCGACCGTCGTCGAGTCGCCGGTCACCGAGAACAGGGCGCGGGGTGGTTCGAGGACGGCCGACAGTCCGTTCCCGATCGGGTCGTCCGTGTCGGATTGGAGGGCCAGGTAGGTCAGTTCACCCCCCGCTCCGGGGTCGCCCACGGCTCCGCGTGCCGGCGGTGGGAGGGTCAGCAGCGCCGGCGCGACCACGAGCGCGGCGAGGAGAGCCGCCGGGATCCGCAAGATGGGCGTTCGGGACACGGCTCGACCAGCGTATCGACACCCGGCGGGCTTTGGGTTGGCGGCGTCCGGCATGCTCGGGTCTTCGAACACATTGCCGCTGAGGATGGGCCGGGCGGTATTCTCGATCCATGCCGCGGATCCGCGCCGAGAGCATCGCCGCCCACAAGGCGCTCACGCGTCGCGACATCCTCGACGCCGCACACGAGCTGATCGAGGCGGCCGGTACGGCTGACATCGGCCTGGCCGAAGTGGCGATTCGGGTGGGGATCGGCCGGACCACCCTGTACGAGTACTTCCGCCACAAGGACGATCTCATCGCCACCCTGGTGGAGGAGCGACTCCCCGAGGTGGTGGCCGACATGCTCGCCAGGGTCGACCAGGCCGGCGACGTTGCCGCCCGCCTCCGGGTGCTGGCCGAGCAGACGGTGGAGTTCGTCGTCGCCGAACCCGTGCTGGGTGTCATCCTGCACCGCGAGCTTCCGATGCTGTCGGCCGAGGCACAGGAGCGAATCCGTGCAAGTCACGCCGACCTGGCCGGAGCCATGATGGGGCTGTACCAGTCCGGAGTCGAGGCGGGCATCTTCCGCAAGATGGCGCCGGATCTGGCGGGCCGGCTCATGAATGACACGATGATGGCCTCGGCCAAGGTACTGATCGCCGCCAAACGCCCCGAGGCGCGACTCTCCGAGGTACTCCAGAGCATGGGCGACTACCTCCTCGCCGGCCTGACCCGGTAAACCGCCATCCTTCGAGATCGCTTATTGAATTGCGATATTGACATATCGAAATTCGATATGTATCTTCTGAAAAACGATAAGTGATCGAACTCGATCGAATCCCGATCGAACTCTGGTGACAGGAGGATTCCATGGGTGGTCGTCGGGTGGTGTTGAAGCTGGCGATGTTCTGGCTGGCGGTGGTGATGGTGCTGGCCGTGTTCGGCACGACGAAGGTGGTGTCGTCCATGGTCTGGGGAATGGTCACCGGCGCGCACTTTCAGAGCTACGAGGTTCCGGTGGTGTGGAGTGTCGACTCGTTGACCGCTCCCGACGTGACCGTGGCAGACGCCAATGTCACCGGAATGTCGGTCCCGCTCGAAGGGGCGGTGGCGGTGACCTTCGGGGAGGGATGGAACCGGTGGCTGACGTTGGAGGCCGTCAAGAATCTCGTCGGCGGTGCGGCCGTCGTGTTGGGGACCTGGTGGCTGTTCCGAGTCGTCCGCGACGTCGACCGGGGTGACCGGCTCTCGGTTCGCCACGGTGGCCGGCTGAGCAACATCGGTTGGCTGCTGGTCCTGGTGCCGCCGGTGCTGGGCATCCTCCGGTTGTTGCAGCCATCGATCCTGGACGGCGGATCCGTCGACGCTCCAATCGGGCAGATCTCCATCGTGCCGGTGATCCCGGTGGTCGGCCTGGTGTTTCTCATCCTCGGCGCGGTCCTCCGTCATGCGGCCGCGGTCGACGCCGAGAATGCGCTGACCGTTTGACATGTCGATCAACGTGCGACTCGATTACGTGCTCCTCGAGCGGGGAATGACCCTGACGGAGCTGTCGGAGCGGGTGGGCGTCACCGTGCCCAATCTCTCCATCCTCAAGACCGGCAAGGCCAAGGCGGTGCGCTTCTCGACGCTCGAAGCCATCTGTTCGGTTCTGGACTGCCAGCCCGGTGACCTCCTCGAGTTCGTCCCCGACGGCGTCCCGTGAATCCCGACGGGGTGCCTCGTCGGGTCGGCCGGCGGACCGGGGCCCGATCGTCAACTCGTCACCGGACGACCGACGATAGGCTCTGGCACAGTTCATGATCGATCCGACGGAACAGATTCGATACACCAATCGTGAGTTGACCTGGCTCGACTTCAATCGTCGGGTACTGGCGCTCGCCGAGGACGACCGCCTCCCGATTCTGGAGCGTGGGTGGTTCTTGTCCATCTGGGCGTCGAACCTGGATGAGTTCTTCATGGTGCGGGTGGCCGGGCTGAAAGAGCAGGTGGCGCAAGGGGTCGGTCCTTCCACCCCCGACGGGATGAGCCCCGGCAAGCAGCTCGATGCGATCGGGGACCTGGTTCGGGAACACTACGAGGTGGTGGCGCGGCTGTTCCGCGAGGAGCTCGAGCCTTTGATGGCGAAGGAAGGGATCCACTTCACCTCCTATGACGAGCTGGACGAAGACGACCAGGCGTTCCTCGACCAGCAGTTCCGTGAACGCATCTATCCGGTGGTGACGCCCCTGGCGGTGGATCCCTCCCACCCGTTCCCGTACATCTCGAACCTCTCGCTCAACCTGGCGATCACCGTGCAACACCCCGAGACCAGGCTGACGCGATTCGCCCGGGTCAAGGTGCCGCCGATCCTGCCCCGCTTCATGGAGATGCCGGACGGTGAACGGTTCGTGCCGTTGGAGGAGGTCATCGCCGCCCACCTCGAGGAGCTGTTTCCGGGGATGGAGATCGTCGAGCACCACCCGTTCCGGGTCACCCGCAACGCCGACATCGAGATCGAAGAGGACCGGGGCGACGACCTGCTGGTGGTGATGGAGACCGAGCTGACCCGGCGGCGGTTCGGCCGGGCGGTGCGTCTCGAGGTTCAGCCCTCGATGCCGGAGGAGGTCCTCGACCTCCTCCTTCGCGAGATGAACGTCCACGAGAACGACGTCTACGTCTTCGACGGACCGCTGGACGTCGGCGGGCTCAACGTGCTGCGCGACCTGGACCGGCCCGAGCTGTTCCTGCAGCCGTGGACCTGGGTCACCCAGCCTCGCCTCCAAACGGTGGAGGGACGGTCACCGAACATGTTCGACGTCGTCAAGGAAGGGTCGGTGCTGGTCCACCACCCCTACGACTCGTTCACGACGTCGGTGGAGGCCTTCATCCGCCAGGCGGCGCGAGATCCTCGGGTGCTGGCCATCAAGATGACGCTCTACCGCACATCTCGACAGAGCCCCATCATGCGGGCCCTGATGGAAGCGGCCACGCAGGGCAAGCAGGTGGTGGCGCTCGTCGAGTTGAAGGCCCGCTTCGACGAGGAGCGGAACATCGAGTGGGCGCAGCGCCTGGAGGATGCCGGGGTCCATGTGGTGTACGGGGTCATCGGACTCAAGACCCACACCAAGATCGCCTTGGTGGTCCGAGATGAGGGGGATCGGATTCGTCGGTACGCCCACATCGGCACGGGCAACTACAACGACACCACCGCCCGGATCTATGAGGATCTCGGCCTGCTGACCTCGGATCCGGCGATCGGGGCCGACCTCTCCGACCTCTTCAACTTCCTCACCGGCTACAGCCAGCAGCGCAACTACCGCAAGCTGGTGGTGTCCCCGGCCGGGACTCGGCGGCGCCTGCTCGAGCTGATGGAGGAGCAGGCGGAGCTGGGCGAGCGGGGTCTGGTCACGATGAAGATGAACTCGCTGGTGGACGAACAGAGCATCGAGGCGATGTATGAGGCGTCCAATGCCGGCTGCAAGATCGATCTGATCGTACGGGGGATCTGCTGCCTCGTCCCGGGGGTGCCGGGAATGAGCGAGAACATCCGGGTGCGTTCGATCGTCGGTCGCTACCTGGAGCACTCCAGGGTGTTCCGGTTTGGTGCTCGGGGGAGCGGCCGCGACTACTTCATCGGCTCGGCGGACCTGATGCCCCGCAATCTGGACCGGCGGGTGGAAGCCCTGGCCCCGATCGAGGACCCCGACCTCCAGTTCCGGATCGACGAGATGTTCGAGGTGCTCCTCGCCGACGATGTGCTCGCATGGGAGCTGGGGCCGAATGGCGTGTGGACGCGGGTACCCACCGACGTCGGCGTCGACACCCATCTGACGCTCCGCCGACTGGCCGAGACCCGCGCGTCGGTCTGAGGAGTCGGGCAACCTGAAACGTCGGGAACCACCGCCGACCGGCCGCGCAGCGCTCGATTCCCGGCTGCGGAAAACGTTCATCTTCCGTTCACCTTGCGTCGGGATCGGGGCCATCCGGCCTCTCTAGCTTGATCGTGGGTTGGGAGCACCGTGACCGGCCTCCCGATCGATGCATGGAACGGCGCCGGCTGGCGACGCTCCAACCCCAGCAACCGACTCAGGAGAACCCGAACCATGTCCAGGAATCGACACCTGCTCGCCCTGCTCGCCGTCCTGGCGATGCTGGTCGCAGCTTGTGGGTCGGATGGTGCCGAAGGCACCGACGCCGGCTCCGAAGAGCCGGCAGCCGAAGAGCCGGCGGCGGGGGGCAACGGCGAGATCGCCGGATCCCAGATCGCCATCTCGGGCTCGTCCACCGTCGAGCCGATCTCGGCGTTGGTCGCCCAGGCATTCGACGGCGCCAACGGAACCGCAACGACGGTCGAAGGTCCGGGCACCGGCGACGGGTTCGCCCGATTCTGTGCCGGCGAGACCGACATCTCCGACGCCTCCCGACCCATCAAAGACGAGGAGGCTCAGGCCTGTGCAGAGGCCGGCGTGGAGTTCGTCGAGCTGAAGGTCGCCTTCGACGGGATCTCCGTCCTCACGTCTCCCGAGAACGACACGGTGAGTTGTCTCGCTTTCGATGATCTCTATGCGCTGTTGGGGCCCGAGTCCGAGGGCTTCGATACGTGGGCGGCAGCCGATGGATTGGGCGCCGAACTCGGAGCGCCCCATGCTCCATACCCCGACGCATCGCTCGACATCTCGGCTCCGGGTGAGGAGTCGGGCACGTACGACACATTCGTCGAACTGGTCCTGGAGGACCGGGCTGAGGAGCGAGGGGCGGACGCGGCCGCTCGCGCCGACTACAGCCCGGAGGCCAACGACTCGGTGATCATCACCAACCTCTCCGGCAACACCACGTCGCTGGGGTGGGTCGGCTATGCGTTCTACATCGAGAACCAGGAAGCCGTAAAGGCGCTCGAGGTCGACGATGGCGAGTCCGGGTGTGTGGCGGTGAGCGACGAAACCATCGCAGACGGCAGCTACCCGTTGTCCCGGCCGCTGTTCATCTACGCCTCGACGTCCGACCTGTCGGCCGCCACCGAGGCGTTCGTCGACTACTACCTCTCGGACGAGGGCATGGCGTTCGTCGGAGAAGCCGGCTACGTCGCCCTGCCGGCCGAGCAGATCGAGGAAACCAGGGCGGCCTGGGAAGCGGCCAAGGGCTGAGCAACGTCAACCGTGGATCGGGCGCCGGTTCCGCCCCGTGCGCCCGATCCCCCGACCGACAGAACGGAACCACCGCAGTGACCACCAGAATCCAGGAGAACTCGGCCGGCGGCCGCCCCGATGGCCCCCGGCCACACGTCGACCTGTCGGGTGACGCGCGCCGCCGACGCCGCGAGCGGCTGGTTCGAAACGTGTTCCTCTCGGCGGCCGTCTTCTCGGTCGTCGTCAGTGCGGCAATCGTGATGAGCCTGGTCGGTGAGGCCTTCAGCTTCATCACCCAGATCGAGCCCGGCCAGTTGCTCGCCGACGGCTGGATCACCCGCCGGGGTCGTTTCAATATCTTCGTGCTGATCTGGCACACCGTGCTGGTGAGCGCCATTGCGCTGGCGGTAGCCGGGCCGCTGGGTTTGGGGGCGGCCATCTACCTGTCCGAGTATGCCCGGCCCGGCGCCCGGCGCGTTCTCAAGCCGACGCTGGAGGTCCTGGCCGGGATCCCCTCGGTGGTGATCGGCTTCTTCGCTCTCACCTTCATCACCCCGACGGTGTTGAAGCCACTCCTCTCGTCGATCTCCACCTCCAACCTGCTGGCGGCCGGTATCGGAGTTGGCATCCTGATCGTCCCGTTGGTGGCGTCGGTATCCGAAGACGCGATGAAGGCGGTTCCCAGCGCGCTGCGAGAGGCGTCCTACGGGCTGGGCGCCAAGCAATGGCACACCAGCCTGCGGGTCGTGCTCCCGGCTGCCCTCTCGGGAATCGTCGCTGCACTCATCCTGGCGTTCTCCCGAGCGATCGGTGAGACCATGGTCGTGGCGCTCGCCGCCGGATTCAACGGAGTGCTGACCTGGACGCCGCTCGACGGCGGACTGCCCATGACGGGAGCGATGGCGCAGCTCGCCATCGGCTCCGACCAGGTGCGCGGCGCCAACGCCGCCTTCCAATCCCTGTTCTTCATCGGCTTCGTGCTCTTCGTGCTGACGCTGGCACTCAACGTGCTGTCCGAACGTGTCGTCCGTCGATTCCGCCAGACCTACTGATGTCATGACCACCACCACCCGCAATCTCCCCACAACCGAGGAACTCGTGCGGCGCTCGCTGGAAGGCAAGCGAATCAACCCGATCAACCTGGCCGTGACCGGCGTGCTGTTCGTCTCGTTGTGCTCCTCGCTCGTCGTGCTGGCGGCGTTGCTGGCGGACATTCTTCGCAGGGGGCTGGGCATCCTGGCCGAGCGGGGATTGGAGTTCGTGACTTCGCCGCTCGCCCCGCAGCCGGAGACGGCTGGAATCCTCCAGGGAGTGATGGGTTCGCTCGCACTCACGGTGTTCGTGGTCCTGGTGGCCTTCCCGCTCGGGGTGGCGGCGGCCATCTATCTCGAGGAGTACGCGCCCGACAACCGATTCACTCGCGCCCTGGTTGCCAACATCCGCAACCTGGCCGGGGTCCCATCGATCGTCTTTGGACTGTTGGGGCTGGCGGTGTTCGTCAAGCTGTTGGGCGGGGCCACCGGCGGGAGGACCATCGTGTCGGGCGGCTTGACGCTCGCCCTGCTGGTCCTTCCGATCATGATCATCACCACGTCGGAAGCCTTGCGCGCCGTGCCGCGTGCGCTGCGCGAGGCCTCCTTCGGAGTCGGGGCCACCCGGTGGGAAACGATCCGGCACCAGGTCCTGCCGGTGGCGATGCCGGCCATCCTCACCGGGTCGGTGTTGACCATCGCCAGAGCGTTTGGCGAATCTGCCCCGCTCCTGCTGTCGGGGGCGGTGTTGTCGCTCTACTTCGCCGTCCCCCCCGATGCCGGCGTGGTGAGCCTGATGACGGAACAGAACTACACGGCACTTCCGATCATCGTCTACAACTGGGCACGGCAGCCCGCGTTGGAGTGGCAGGAGCTCACTGCGGCGGCGATCATCGTGCTGCTGGTTCTCCTGTTGATGATCAATGCGGTTGCGATCGTCGCCCGTGACCGCTTCGAACGCCGGACATGAGCGAGGAGAACACCGACATGGAGACGAGAACCAGCGCCGAGCGGCCCATGAGCCAGATCGACGTGACCGCCCTGGAGAAGCCGGAAAGGTCGTCGGAGCAGGCGAGGGTCGGTTCGCCGGCCGGCACCGACGATGCGCCGTCGGTGGCCCCGATCGTCTTCGACATCGAAGGGCTCGGTGTCCACTACGGCAGCTTCCACGCCGTCGGCGGCGTCGACCTCGAAGTTCGGGAGCACGAGATCACCGCTTTCATCGGTCCGTCTGGCTGCGGGAAGACCACCGTGCTCCGTTGCCTGAACCGGATGAACGATCTCATCCCGGCGGCCCGAGTCGAGGGTCGCGTCCAGTACCACGGCGTGGATCTGTACGGGGAGTCCGTCGACCCCGTCGAGGTGCGGAGACGGATCGGGATGGTCTTCCAGAAACCCAATCCGTTCCCCAAGTCGATCTACCAGAACATCGTCTACGGTCCGAAGATCGCCGGTTGGAAGGGGAACTTCGACGATCTCGTCGAGGAGACGCTCACCAAGGCGGCGCTGTGGGAAGAAGTGAAAGACAAGCTGGATGAGTCCGGGCTGGCGCTGTCGGGTGGACAGCAACAGCGGCTCTGTATCGCTCGGGCGATCGCCACCAGCCCCGACGTCGTTCTGATGGACGAGCCGTGCTCGGCCCTCGACCCGATCGCTACGCTGCGGATCGAGGAGCTGATGCTGGACCTGAAGCGGGACTACAGCATTGTGATCGTCACCCATAACATGCAGCAGGCGGCTCGGGTCAGCGATCGAACGGCGTTCTTCTCGGTCGACGTCGGCGAGGGCGGACAGCGGACCGGCAAGCTGGTCGAGTTCGACGAGACCGACCGGTTGTTCACGTCTCCGTCCCAACAGGAGACCGAGGATTACATCACCGGCCGGTTCGGTTGAGGAGCTGATCATGTCAGACCAACGCTCACACTTTCACCGAGAGCTGGAATCGCTGGAGGAAGGCGTGCTCGACATCGTCGAGAAGGCCGAGCGGATGGTCGAGCTCGCCGTCGACGCCGTGACCAGCGGCGACATGGATGAGGCCGAGCAGGTCGAGGACATCGCCGAGGAGCTCGACGAGCGGTACTTCGACGACCACGCCCGATGGATCAAGCTGATGGCCCGCCAGCAACCGATGGGTGGCGACCTTCGGTTGATGTCGGCCTTGCTGCATCTGAACGTCACCCTGGAACGAACCTCTGCCCAGTGCGTCAACCTGGTCGAACTGGCCCGTCTCGCGTCGCATCTCCCCGCCACGCCGCGCATTGTCGAGCAGATCCAAGAGATGGGTGATCTGGTCCGGCCGATGATTCGCACGGCGGGACAGGCTTTCGCGCGGCGTGACGCCGACGAGGCGAGGCTGCTCCCGGCCATGGACGAGCCGGTGGATCGCATCAACCGCAACATGTACCGCGAGGTGATCGAGTGCGGAGGTGACCCCGACCGCCTCGAGTGGGCGACGCACATGCTGATGGCCGCACGAGCGTTGGAGCGGATCGGCGATCAGGCGGTGGACATCGGGGAGCAGGTGGTGTACCTGGCCACCGGCGAATTCCACGAGTTCCAGGAGTCGTCGTTCGCCGGTCGGAGCAACCGGTGACCGACGGTTCCCGCACCCGTGTCCTGGTCGTCGAAGACGAAGAGGGCCTGGCGGAATCCATGAAGTACGCCCTCGAAGTGGAGGGGTACGTCGTCGATACGGCCGCCACCGGGCGGGAGGGAGTGGAGAAGGCGCTCACGGTGTCGCCCTCGCTGGTGCTCTTGGACGTGATGCTGCCGGAGTCTTCGGGGCTCGACGTGTGCCAGCGCATCCGCGCCTCCTCGGATGTCCCGATCATCATGGTCACCGCCCGCGACAGCGAGACGGACATGGTGGCGGGCCTCGAGTTGGGCGCCGACGACTACGTGACGAAGCCCTTCTCGATGAGGGAGTTGGTGGCGCGGGTCAGGGCGCAGATTCGTCGGTCTCGACGTTCGGGCGTGCTGTCGGAGACCAACGAGGTGCTGCGCGGAGGCCCGATCGAGCTGGATCTCGACGCCCACGAGGCACGGGTCGACGGAGAGCCGGTCCCGCTCCGGCCGAAGGAGTTCGACCTCCTGGAGGCGCTGATGCGCAGGGCCAACCGGCTGTCGACGCGCGACGTCCTGCTCGACGAGGTGTGGGGACCGTCCTACTTCGGTGACACCAAGACACTCGACGTGCACATCAAGCGGCTCCGACAGAAGCTGGAGCGCGACCCGAAGAACCCCGCTTTGATCGTCACCGTGCGGGGACTCGGCTACAAATTCATGGATGGCTGATCGCCGATCTCGTCTCGCCACCCGTCTGGCCGTCGTCTACTCCGTTGCATTCCTGGCCGTCCTCACCCTCTTCAGCGGTCTCATCGCCGGGAGCATGTCCGAGTCGTTGTCCGACCAGATCGTCGAAGCGATGGTCGATGCCGCCGAGGTCGCCCAGTCGGAGCTGCGTCGGGGAACGGATCCCGCCACCCTCGTCGAGGAGACCGGTGCGGCGATCGGGGCACGCGTCACCATCATCGATGGTGACGGCACCGTCGTCGCCGACTCCGAGGCGAATGCCGCCGAGATGGACGACCACAGCGATCGGCCGGAGGTGGTGGACGCCGTCCGCGGCCGGATCGGGGTTTCGCAGCGTGGGAGTGCCACGCTGGGAGATGACCGGCTCTACGTGGCGATCCCCTCCTCGGCCGGTGAGCCGATCGTTCGCATCTCCCGCAGCCGGGCGCAGGTAGAGCGACGCGTCTCCGCGATCGTTCGTCAGGTGTGGGTCCTGGCAGTCCCGGTCGGGCTGGTGGGTCTGGCCGGTGTGGCCCTCATCGGTCGACGTCTGGCCAGGCCGATCGAGGATCTCACCGAGCGGGCCGCCGACCTGGCGGCCGGCGAGCTCGACATGTCCGCCCGTCGATCGACCATCTCCGAGATCGACCGCCTGGGGGTGGCGATGGCCGAGACCGCCGAACAGCTCGGGAGCCGGATCCGTGACGCCGACGAGCAGCGGTCCGCACTCGACTCGGCGTTGTCGGCGCTCCCTCAGGGCGTCTTGCTGGTCGAAGCCGACAACAGCGTCTCGGTCTCGAACGAAGCAGCCGACCTGCTGCTGGGCCATCATCCCGAACGGCTCGACCAGGTGGCGCCGGTGACCGTTCGAAGACTCGTCCACGCGGTGCGTGGTCGTGGTGGGGTGGCGGACGACGAGGTTCGACTGGGGCGTCCCGAACGGATCGTGGCGGTGGTGGCGTCGCTCATCGAAGGACGTGACGGGCGGGTCCTGGTGGTCCTCTCCGACGTGACCGAGCAACGCCGGGTGGAGGCGGTTCGCCGGGACTTCGTGGCCGACGCCTCCCACGAACTGAAGACGCCGATCGCCGGCGTGCTCGCGTCCATCGAGGCGATGCGGCTGGCGATCGGTCGCGATCCCGAAGCGGTGGTCCGGTTCGCCGACCAGGCGGACGGCTCCGCCCGAAGACTGGCGGCGATCGTCGGCGACCTCCTCGATCTGTCCCGGCTCGAATCCTCCGAGCTGGAGTTCCAGCGGGTGGCACTCGGCGAGCTCGTGATGGGAGAGATCGAGGCGGCCCGCCGATCGGCACGGGTTCGCGATCTGGTGATCGAAACCGACGTCGACAGCGTCGACACCCACGGTGATGCGGCCGAGCTGGAGCTGGCGGTCCGCAACCTGATCGACAATGCCATCCGGTACACCGAGGCCGGTGGGTCCGTCCGCCTGAGTCTGCGGGAGAATGGCGACCATGCAGTGCTTACCGTGGCAGATACCGGCACCGGGATTCCGTCGCGGTCGCTCGGCCGGATCTTCGAACGGTTCTATCGAGTCGACGACGCTCGCAGCCGCGCCACCGGCGGGACCGGGCTCGGTTTGGCGCTGGTCCGGCACGTGGTGGAGCGGCACGGTGGGGCAGTGACCGTCGACAGCGAGCTGGGTGTCGGATCGACGTTCACCGTGCGGCTCCCCAGAGCCGAGGACGACGCTCCGAGGGAGGCCACACCGTGAGTCCGGATCGGGGGCGGTGGCGGAGGATGGCGACGACCGGCCGACTGCGACGAGTCGCCGAGGAGGCGTTCGAGGCGGCGGTGGCCGCCGTCGAGCCGGAGGCGGCGGTGCGGGACGTGTTGCGGCATCGACCCCTTCCCGACCGGGTGCGGGTGGTGGGGTTCGGCAAGGCCGCCGTGGCGATGACCACGTCCGCCGCCTCGGTGGTGGGTGCCCGAAGACTGGTGGCTCCGTCGCTGGCGATCACCACCCACGCCGGCGCGGCTCGAGCGGTGCCGGACGCCGATCCTGAGGTCGAGGTCCTGGGCGCAGGTCACCCCCTTCCCGATCACGCCGGAGTGGCGGCCGCTCGCCGCCTGGTCGAGATCGTCACCGCCGAAGAGGCGTGCGATCTCCTCATCGTGCTCGTCAGCGGCGGCGGATCGGCGTTGCTGACCTCGCCCGCTCCGGGCATCGAACTCGACGACCTGATCCTCACCACCGATCTCCTCCTCAAGTCGGGAGTCGACATCGATTCGCTCAATGTCGTCCGCAAGCGGCTCTCGACGCTCAAGGGTGGCCGGCTCGCCCGGCTGGCCGGTCCGACGCCGGTTCTCGCCCTCATCCTGTCCGACGTGGTCGGGGACGATCCTTCGGCGATCGCAGCCGGTCCCACCGCACCCGACGCGTCCACCTTCGTCGAGGCGCGGGAGGTTCTCGCCCGAAGTGGATGCTGGGACCGGATCCCGCACGCCGTGCGAAGCCACATGGAACTGGGAGTCGCCGGGATCGAACCGGACACACCCGGTCCGGAAGACCCGCTGTTCGAGTCGGTCGAGAACATCGTCGTCGCCGGGAATCGCACGGCGGTGGCTGCGGCGGCCGCATCGGTCCGTCGCGCCGGCCATGTGGTGGGTGCGATCTCCGAGCCCATCGTCGGCCCGGCCCGCGATGCCGGACGGGGACTGGTCGAGCGGGCCTGGAAGGCACATGGGAGGTTGACTGCACTCGTCGGTGGAGGCGAGACGACCGTGGAAGTGGTGGGACGGGGCCGAGGAGGGCGGAACCAGGAGATGGCGTTGGGATTCGCACTGGCCGCCCGGCGGCTGCCGGCCGAACGATGGGCGTTCCTGTCCGGCGGGACCGATGGGATCGACGGGCCGACTCAGGCGGCCGGAGCGGTCGTCGACGCCGGGACCCTGGAACGCATTCGACGGTCGGGCATCGACCCGGAGGCCGCACTGGATGAGAACGACTCCGGGACCGCGTTGGCCGCGTCCGGCGACCTGGTCGTGGTCGGTCCCACCGGCACGAACGTCGGAGACATCCAGATCGTCGTCTGGTGATGCCGGGCCCGCTCGGATGCATGGGTGGGCGCATCGGGTAGCCTGTGCCAGGTCGTGTCGATCCTCGACCGCATCTCGTCACCGGCCGATCTCGAGCCGCTCTCGCATGCCGAGCTGGTTCAGCTCTGCGAGGAGGCGCGCGCGTTCCTTCTCGACGCCATCTCCCGCACCGGCGGCCACCTCAGCCCCAACCTCGGCATCGTCGAGCTGACGGTTGCGCTCCATCGGGTGTTCGACAGCCCCCAGGACCGGATCATCTGGGACGTGGGGCACCAGGCGTACGTTCACAAGCTGGTCACCGGCCGGATGGGCGGCTTCGACGGGTTGCGAACGCTCGAAGGGATGAGCGGTTACCCCAGTCGTGCCGAGAGCGAGCACGACTGGGTGGAGAACAGCCACGCGTCGACCTCGCTCAGCTATGCACTCGGCCACGCCCTGAGCGACCCCGACTACTGGACCGTGGCGGTGATCGGAGACGGCGCATTGACCGGGGGGATGGCCTACGAAGCGCTCAACCACATCGCGGTGACCCGTCCCAAGCGGCTGGTCGTGGTCCTCAACGACAATGGTCGGTCCTATGCGCCCACGGTCGGAGGGCTGGCGATGCTCGCCGAGCTCGGTCATCTCCGGACCGATCCTCGGTACGAGTGGGCGAAGCGAACCACCGGACGCATCCTGCGCGGCCTGCCGATCGTCGGCGAGACGGCCGATGAGCTGGCGACCCGGATGAAGGATGCCGTCAAGCAGATCGTCGAGCCGTCCACCGTCTTCGACACACTCGGTCTGAAGTACTCCGGACGCATCGATGGTCACGACATCCCGCTGCTCGAAGACACGTTGGAGCGCGCCAAGAGCTATGACGAGCCGGTCGTCGTCCACATCGTCACCGAGAAGGGCAACGGCTATCAGCCGGCGATCGACGATCACGTCGACAAGCTGCACGGCGTCGGGGCATTCGACGTGGCCACCGGACAGCCGCTCAAGTCCGAGCTGAAGTTCACCGACGTGGCCGGTGCGGCGCTGGCCTCGGCCGCGGATCGCGACCCCGACGTGATCGCCATCTCGGCCGCCATGATCTCCTCCACCGGACTACAGGAGATGGCCGACCGTCACCCGGATCGCGTCATCGATACGGGAATCGCCGAGCAACACGCGGTGGGGCTCGCCGCCGGCCTGGCCATGGCGGGGCGGAAGCCGGTCGTGGCCATCTACTCCAGCTTCCTGCAGCGCGCCATGGACCAGATCTGCATGGACGTGGCGTTGCACGAACTCCCGGTCACCTTTCTGGTCGACCGGGCCGGCGTGACCGGACCGGATGGCCCTTCCCATCACGGGGTCTTCGACCTGACGTTTCTGCGGATGATCCCGAACCTCGTCGTCGGAGCACCGTCGGACGCCACCGAGTTGTGCGCCATGATCGAGACCGCCATCGCTCATGATGGGCCGATGGCCATCCGGTTCCCGAAGGCGTCGGCGGTGTCACTGCCGGCCGTGCCGGTGGAGCCACTCGAGATCGGCCGTTGGGAGGAAGTGACCAGCGGAGACGATGTTCTCATTCTGGCGGCCGGGAGGATGGTCGAGCCCGCCGAGAAGGTCGCCGCCGGTCTCGGCCAGGACGGTGTCTCGGTGACGGTGGTCAACGCCCGGTGGGTCAAGCCCCTCGATCCGCGACTGGCGGATTGGGTTGGGTCTCACCCCGTGACGGTGACGCTGGAGGACAACGTCGTCAGTGGTGGCTTCGGAGCGGCGGTCATGGAGTCCCTCTCCGGAACGGGTCTCGCCGGTCGCGTCTCGGTGCTGGGCGTGCCCGACCGTTTCCTCCCTTCCGGGTCGGCCGCCGATGTGCTCGAGGTGATCGGGCTCGACCCCGAGGCCATCGCGGCGCGCATCGCCCTCCTCCTCTCGAACGACTCGACCTGACCTCGGCTGAGCCGCCCGGGCCGGCTACCGACCGCGGGCGGGTGGTCCGTCGATCAGAACTCCGGTATCCGCAGTGAGAGATCTGCATTTGGAGCAAAGATCCGCTGCCGGTCCTCGGGTTGGGCTGCCACGTCGGTGACCGGAGGAGTCGTCGTCGCCGCCGGCTCCGTGGTGTCGGCCAGACCCATCGGCAGCGCCACCAGCAGTGCCAGCCCGGCCAGGGCGCCCGCCATCGGACGAAACACCCCTGCGCCGGCACCGGGGGCCGGGCGGGGATTCCGCGACCTCGTCTCGTTTCGCAACCGGTCCTCGATACGGTCCCACATCTCGGGAGTCTCGGGGACCTCGGGACGGAACATCTCAGTAGGCATGCTGTGCCTCCGTGTGCCCGACGACGTCCGGGGAGAGCTCGTCCCGCAGCCTCCGGCGGGCGCGGCTCAAGCGCAGCCGGGCGGCGTTGCCGGACACGCCCAACGCAACCGCCGCCTCCCTGGGCTCGAGACCGTCGAAGGCGACCAGTAGGAACACTTCGCGCTCGCCCGGGGTGAGCGTCGCCAGCGCCGATTCGAGGTCACTTCGCTGGCGGCTGGCGTCGATGGCCGACGCGATGGCCTCTGCCTCGTCACCTTCGACCAGTACCTCGCGGGCTCCGGCCTTCATCGCCAGCTTGAATCGGGAAAGCGCCCGGCGGCGCTGCCGGACCAGGACCCGCCGGGCGATGCCGAACAGCCACGGAAGGGCGGTGTCGCTCTCGGGTCGGTATCGATCCGCGGCCTGGAGCGCGATCAGGAATGTGTCCGACACCAGGTCGGCGACGTCGTTGGGGTCGGTGCAGCGACGCAGTCCATAACCGGTGACCGGTCTGACGTGCCGGCGGAAGAACACGGAGTAGGCATCGGTGTCACCGCGCGCCGCCTCGGCCAAGAGTTGGGCGTCCGAGCGCCCGGTGAGCGCCGATGTCTCTGCCACCTCGCCGCAACCTATCACCCTGGGGCTGCCGGTGGGAGGGAGGGACCCGCTGGGTCCCTTCCCTCCCGGTGCTCGAAACGTCATCGGAGGACGAAATCGACGACGTTCGCCAACGGTCCGGCGGTGTTGGCGTCGGGAGCGACCGAGCCCTTGGCGAGGAGCTGATTCGAGAAGGCGAAGAAGTCCGGCTTCTGGGTGATCGGAAGCATGAACAGGCCCTGCTCGGGATCGAGCTCCAGCGTCGTCACGTACCGGTCCAGCTCGTTGTAGCAAGCCGCGGCCTCATCCTCGTCGAGGGCGGCGTCGCACTCGGTCGAGCGAGCGTCGAAGGCGTCGTTCCGGAACCCGTAGGGATTGCCGGTGGCCGCGGTGGGTTCACCGTCGGCACCGTCGACCACTCCGCCGGACAGGTACGACGAGGTCTGACCTCCCGGCCAGGGGCCGCCGACCCAGGCGAACTGCATGATGTCGATCAGGGTCGGATCACCCAACTCGCCTCCGGAGGCCGACGACAACAGGTTGACGGCCGAGAAGGGCCGCTCCGTGAAGTAGTCGCCACCCGGCACGTTGTCGATCGTGATCTCGATACCGGCGTCCTTCATCTGCGCCTGGATGATCTGCTGCTGCAGTTCTCGGAGGGCGTTCCCGCCGGTGGTTCCGACTCGAAGCGACAGGCGTCCACGCTCGGGGTGCTCGTAGATGCCGTCGGAGCCCAGCGTGTACCCGGCCTCGACCAGCTTCTCCCCGGCGGCCTCGATGTCGCCGGTCCCGTAGCCGAACGGTTCCTGATGGTTCTCGTATGCGGGTTGGTTGGGCATCCAGTAGGTGTTGCCGGAGCCTTCGGCGGCGAGCGCATCCCCGAACAAGGGTGCGTACAAGGTCTCGACCACCTGGGATTTGTTCATCGCCAACGCGATCGCCTCGCGCACCAGCGGATCCGAGAGGTGGTTGGCGAGGACGTTCAGCCCCCAGTGCTCGTAGATCGGTCCGGGTCGGGCGGCCACCGTGAAGTTGTCGTCATCCTTGATTTCTTCGAACTCGAGCTGGGGTTGGGTGAACACGAGGTGGGCCTCACCCGATTTCAGGGAGTTGATCTGGGCGACGGTGTCCGTCACCCAGTTGATCTGCACCCCATCTACGCAGGCGACGCCCGGATTCTGCGCATCGGGACTCACCGAACCGTGGTACTGCTCGTTGCGGACGAGCTTCATCGACACGCCGCGGTCCCAGCTCTCGAACACCATGGGCCCGGACGATGGCAACGTATCTCCTGCCGCGTTGGTCCAGGTAGGAAGTGCCTCGTTGACCTCGGTGGCGCCGGCGTCCTCGCCGAAGGCGTGGGCCGGAAAGATGTTGGTGAACAGCGACTTGTAGCCGGCGAAGAAGGGGTCGAAGGTGATGGAGAACTCGGTCTCCGACGTCACCGCGAACTCGGTGATCTGGTCGTAGCCGGTGCGGCTCACGAACAGGAAGGTGCCGCCGCCGGTCGCCGGATCGAAGTCCTCCATGATGATGTCGAAGGTGAACTGCACGTCCTCCGATGTGAGTGGCTCGCCATCGGACCAGCGCAGCCCGTCGCGGAGGCGGAAGTCCACCGTGGCGCTGCCGTCGTCGTTGGGATCGACGGTCGCCTCCTCGGCCAGGAGCTCGGGATAGAACTGGATGTCCTCGGTCACTCCGTAGAGGTCGTCGAGCATGGCCTGCCAGATGTATGAGGTCACCGACAGGTTGTTGTTGGGATCGTTCAGGTGGAGATCCGGCGGTTCCTGTTCGTGAGCCCAGATGAGCGTCCCGGAGTCGCTGCCCTCGCAGTACTCCTCGGAGGCGGGTGTCGATGGTGATTCGCCGGTCGCCGCCGGCTCCGGGTCGGCGGGATCGGCCAAGGTGGTGTCGGTCACGGTCACGTCGGCCGAGCAGGCGGCCAGCGCGACGGCGAGCGCCGCCACCAGCAGGAGCCATGGTCGGTTTCTCATTCGTCCTCCTCGGGCAGGTTTCTCTCCTCAGCCACGAGGGACCGGTGCGCGCTCCCGGCACCCTCACCGAGTCATGCGCGACCGCGCCGGATCATGTCGCCGCCATGACCGCCCGACATGCCGAGCCGTCGCCGGGCATGACGAGGTGTGCTGGCTTATGCGATCCGACGATTGGCTTCCACGATCCCGCTGTTGGTGGCCGCCACCTTCCTGGTGTTCGTGCTGGTGTCGCTCACCGGGGATCCGCTGGCCAAGTTGTCGACGACGCCGAATGTCAGCCAGTCGGCCGTCGAGCGGATCGTGGACCTGTATGAGCTCGACAAGCCCATCCCCGCTCGATACCTGGGATGGCTCACGGACGCATTGTCCGGCGACTTCGGGGTGGCGGTGTCGCTGGGGGAGCGACCGGTCGGTGAGGTCCTCGCCGAACGGCTGTGGAACACGGCACTGCTGGCGGTGCCCGCCTTTGGGCTGATCGCCTTCCTGGCCATCGTGCTCGGGGTGTACTCGGCCATCCGTCAGTACAGCCTCGGCGACCACCTGGTGACCGGTGTGGCGTTCCTGGGAATCTCGATGCCGGCGTTCTTCTTCGGACTCCTGCTGCAAGCGTTCTGGGGCGTGTGGTGGCAGGAGGCCACCGGCACCAAGCCGTTTTTCGTGACCGGGAAACATGTCGCCTCGTTCACTGAGTATCTGGCTTCGGCGACCTTGCCGGTGCTGACCCTGGTGATCGTGCTCCTGGCGACGGAGTCCCGATTCCAGCGGGCCTCGATGCTGGAGGTGATCAACGCCGACTACATCCGGACCGCCCGCGCCAAGGGCCTTTCGGAGTGGGCGGTCATCGGACGGCACGCGGTGCGCAATGCCATGATTCCGCTCGTCACCTTGTGGGCGCTCGATTTCGCGGCGCTGCTGAGCGGGTCGGTCATCACCGAATCGGTGTTTGCATGGCCCGGGTTGGGGCAGCTGCTGGTGGCGGCCATCCCCAATCGCGATCTCGACCTCGTGATGGGGATCGTGATGGTGGCCGCGGCCGTCACCATCGCCTTCAATCTGCTGGCCGACCTTCTCTATGGGGTTCTCGATCCGAGAATCAGGTACGAATGATGGTCGTCGACGATCCGACCGCCGCGGCCGAGCCGGCGACCCATCATGCGACCGAACCGGCAATCGGATTCGGTCGACAGGTCTGGGTGCGCTTCCGGAACCATCGCCTGGCGATGGCCTCGTTGATCTTCCTGGGAGTGCTCGTCGTCGGCTTCTGGGTGGCGCCGTCCCTCTCGAGCTACGGGTTCGACGAGATCACCGCCGATGTCCGCCAGTCGCCATCCTTGGAGCACCCTTTCGGCACCGACGACATCGGTCGTGACCTGATGGTGCGGACATTCCAGGGCGGCCAGTATTCGATCCGTATCGCATTGTTGGTGGCGGTGACGACGACGGTGTTCGGGTCGCTGCTCGGGGCGGTCGCCGGCTACTTCGGCGGCTGGATCGACACGTTGGTCTCGCAGTTCATCAACATGATCCTGTTGGTGCCGGCGCTCGCCATCCTCCTGGTGCTGGCGTTGGAGTTCGGGTCCAACCCGTGGAGCATCGCCTTGGTGCTCGCCGGCCTGCTGTGGACCCGCATCGCTCGGGTGGTGCGAGGCCTGTTCTTCCAGTTCAAGCAGCAGGAGTTCGTGGTGGCGGCGCGGGCGATCGGGGCGGGGCACGGTCGCATCATGTTCCGCCACATCTTCCCGAACGTCGTCGGACCGGTGGTGGTCGAGACGACGCTTCTCGTGGGAACGGCCATCATCCTGGAGTCGACCCTGTCGTTCCTGGGTCTCGGCGTGCAGTTCCCGACTCCGACGCTGGGGAATCTGGTTGCCGAGGCCAAGGGCGCAATCAACTCCAACCCGTATCGCGTACTGCTGCCCGGCGCCTTCGTCATGTTCATCACGCTGGCGGTGAACTTCCTCGGCGACGGTCTGCGAGACGCTTTGGATCCGGCCGGCTCCACCGAGCACCGCCTGGCCGGCAAGTAGACGTCCGTCGGTGTCCATCTTGCGGCTCTCCGCCATCGGTGCGACGGGTCGCGCCCGCTCGTATGCTCGTGGCCATGATCGATCTGGCAATCATCACGGGTGCGTCCCGGGGTATCGGCGCGGCGCTGGTGGACGTGGCCAGATCGGAAGGCGCTCGAGTCGCCACGCTTTCGAGGCGGCCGGCGGACGGAGAGCATCTGGCGGCCGACCTCGCCACCGACGAGGGATGGCGAGCGTCGGCGGCGTGGATGGACAGACTGATCGCGGCGAGCCACGGGCAGACGTGGCTGTTCCACATGGCCGGGGCACTCGACCCCATCGGGTTTGCGGGTGAGACCGATGTCGATGCCTACCGGCGACTGGTTCTGGTGGATGCCGTCGCACCGCAGGTGCTGGGTGCCTCGTTCGTCGGGTCGATGCGCCGGCACGAGCGGAGCGGCGGGTTGGTCCTCGCCTCGTCCGGAGCCGCCACCACCGTGTATCCCGGATGGTCGGCGTACTGCGCGGCCAAGGCGGCGGTCGACGCCTGGGTGCGAGTGGTGGCGGAGGAGCAGCGGCTGCGGGGGACCGGGCTCCGGGTGCTGGCGGTGGTGCCCGGATCCGTGGAGACGGGTATGCAGGAACTGATCCGGGGAACGTCGTCTCACGATTTTCCGACCGCCGAGAAGTTCCGGTTGCGTCACGAACGTGGAGAGGTCCGCACGGCCCGCTGGGCGGCGGAGACCACCTGGGCGGTGGCGACACACCCGGCGTCCGGTTCCGAGCCGGTCGTCGATCTCAAGTCGGTCGAGCTTCCCCCGGCGGGGGTGGGCTGACGCCCGCGATTGCTCGAGGATGCCGCGATTGCTCGGGGATGCCCGCTATTGCTCGGGGATGACCGGGGGCCGGGCGACGAATGCGACATCGGGCGCCCATCGGCCGACCGACTCCCGGAGCCGTTCGAACTCGTGGAGGCTCTCTGCCCGATCGGTGAGCAGTTGCCGTCGGCGGGGACCGGTTCGGGCCATCAGGCCACCCACTCGCTTCCGCGCCGGCGTCCGAATGATGCTGTCCACGGCCGACCACGGAATGGTGTGACGCCGGAGGAGGCTGGTGCGTTCGATCCCTTCCGCATGGAAGGTGACCCTCCACGGTTGGAAGAAGAGCGACGAGACCGCCAGCCCGATGCCGAGCGCGATCAACACCCCCGGCAGCGCGTTGGAGCGGTCACCACGCCATGTGAGGATTCCCACCGTGACCAGCAGGAGTGGTCCCACCACGATGCTGATGCGACCGAAGAGCGAGTTGATCAGGGTCACCGACTGGTTGTGAGCAGTCACGAGGACATGATGGTGGACGGGCGAGAGGTTCGCACGAGGGTCCCTCGTTTTCCGGCATGCGGGGTGTCTTGGAGGCTAGGGTCGGCACGGCTCTCGTGCAGCGAGAGAACCTGAATTGAGGGAGGAAACATGAGACGACACCGATGGATGCTGCTCCTCGCGGTGATGGCGATGGTGTTGGCGGCGTGTACCACGGCCGCCGATGAGCCGGCCGACGAGGGAAGCACAGACGGGACCGAGGCGGCCGCCGAGGGCGACACCGAAGAGGCCGCTCCGGCCGCCAGCAGCGGCTCGACGCTGGCCGCGGTCCAGGATCGCGGCGAACTCAACTGTGGCGTGAACGCAGCCGTGCCCGGCTTCGGATTCTCCACGGCCGAGGGAAGCTTCGAAGGCTTCGACATCGACTACTGCAAGGCGGTCGCGGCCGCAGTGCTGGGCGACGCCGAAGCGGTCAACTTCATCCCGCTGGACGCCGGACAGCGGTTCACGGCGTTGCAGTCGGATGAGATCGACGTCTTGATCCGGAACACGACGTGGACGGCAACTCGGGACGGCAGCGAGGGCGCCACGTTCCTGACCACCACGTTCTACGACGGTCAGGGAATGATGGTGAAGTCCGATTCGGGCATCTCCGACATCGAGGGTCTCGAGAACGCCGCGATCTGCGTGCTGACCGGTACGACCACCGAGCTGAACCTGGCCAACCGGATGGGCTCGATCCCCTACGAGCCGCTCACGTTCGAAGACAACGAGACACTGCAGGCCGCGTTCGTGGCCGGTCAGTGTGACGGTTGGACCTCGGACAAGTCGCAGCTTTCGGGCGTTCGCTCGCAGTTCCCCGACTCCGAGGGTGGTCCCGAGGCGCTGACGATCCTCGACGAGACCTTCTCCAAGGAGCCGCTGGGCCCAGTCGTCTCCGACGGCGACAGCCAGTGGGCACAGATCGTCGATTGGGTGGTCATCGGCACCATCGCCGCCGAGGAACTCGGCATCGAGTCTGGCAATGCCGACTCGTTCGGTGACACCGACAACGACGAGATCCGCCGGATGCTGGGTCTGGAGATCACTGACGACGAGGGCAACACTTCGGTGTTCGATCCCGGACTCGGCCTCGAGCCCGGTTGGCTCACCAACGTGATCTCGGCGGTGGGCAACTACGGCGAGATCTACGACCGCAACGTGGGGCCGGACACCAGCCTCGGCCTCGAGCGGGGAGTGAACGCACTGTGGACCGACGGCGGTCTGCTGTACGCGCCTCCTTACCGTTGATCCGAGCCTGAACCGAGGGGGTTCACCGCCGCCGGCGGTGAACCCCCTCTCGAACCACCATCGAGGTCACACCACCCACCACCATGGTCACCGAGACACAACAGAAGCCGCCGATCTGGCGTGACGTCCGGTACATCCGGATCGCTGCCCAGGTGATCGGCGTGGGGCTGATCGCCTTTGTGCTCTACGTGTTGTGGTTCAACCTCACGAACAACCTGGCCCGTCAGGGCATCTCATCGGACTTCGGGTTCCTCGACAACCCGGGCGGCGTCAACGTCGCCGGGTCCGACATCTCCCGTGGCGCGGCCGTCAGTCGATTCCTGTGGCTGGGCGTCAAGAACACCTTCGCGCTGGCGGTGGTCGGTATCCCGCTGCTCACCATCCTCGGGGTTCTGATCGGTGTGGCCCGGCTGTCGACCAACTGGCTGGTGGCCCGGTTCGCGGCGTTCTACGTCGAGACCTTGCGCAACCTGCCTCCGCTGCTGATCATCATCTTCGTGTTCCTGGGAGTGATCCTCCCGCTGCCGCCGCAGGCGGCTCCGGCAACTCCCCTCGACCTCATGGTCATCTCCAACTTGCGCATCTCCGTGCCATGGTTCGCGGCGATCGAGGGAGGCACCGGCGCCTTCTGGCCGATCGTCGGCGTCCTGGCGCTCGTGGCCGTCGGGATCTGGATTTGGCGGACCCGCGTCTTCGTCCAGACGGGTGCTCCCCATCGGCGGGTGCTGTGGTCGTTCGGATTCCTGCTGCTGGCCTCGCTGATCGTCTGGCTGGTGATGGGTCGTCCGGTGCGGATCTCCGTCCCGTCGGCCGAGGGACGGCTGGTCTCGGGCGGGATCTCGGGCCTGGGTTCGTACTTTGCGATGCTGGTCGCACTGGTGCTGTACACCGCCAGCCACGTCGCCGAGATCACCCGCGGCTCGATCCTGGCGGTCCCCAAGGGCCAGACCGAGGCCGCCAACGCGCTGGCGCTGACCGGCTTCCAGCGTCTTCGTCATGTGACCCTTCCCCAGGCGATGCGGATCGGGATTCCACCGATCATCAGCCAGTACCTCAACTTCGTGAAGAACACATCACTGGGGATCGCCGTCGGCTACGCCGAATTGGTGTTGATCGCCTTCCAGGCCATCGGCAACGGTGCGCCGGCACCGCAGACGATCCTCTTGGTGATGGCCGGATACCTGCTCTTCTCACTCTCGATCTCCGCCCTCGTCAACATCCTGAACCGACGACTCGCCATCCCCGGACGCTGACATGACCGCACCAGACACCGTTCCCATCATCGAAGACGACGAGCCGCTGCTCGACGAGCCGATCACCGCCGGATGGGCCAAGAAGCACCTCTTCTCCAACTGGTACAACTCGGCGATGACGGTGATCTTCGGACTGATCGCCATCTGGGCCGTGGTCTCGGCGGTGCGGTTCCTCCTCGCAGCCGAGTACGAGATTCTCAAGGTCAACCTCGAGTTGTTGATGCTGGGTCGCTACCCGCGGGACGAGCTGTGGCGTGTCGCCGTGGCGCTGATCGGCGTCGGGTTCACCGGAGGCGTCACGGCCGGATTCCTCTCCGCCCGGGCCAGGGCGGTCGCCGACGAGACCGGACTTCCGTTCGTCGGCAGCACGCCCGCTCAGGTGGTACGCCGGGTGTGGCCGGCCCTGCTGGTGGCGGTGGTCTGCCTGCTCCTGACGTCGACCTTCATGCCGACGCTCGTCGTGATCGCCACCATCGTCGTGACCGTGGCGGGCTACCTGCTGGGACGCCGCTTGCCCGTCGGCGCCGCCCGCTGGTGGTGGATCGCCATCGGTGTCACCCTGCTGGCGTCCTACCTGGTGCTGGCGGCCGTTCCGTGGGAGGACTGGGGCGGTCTTCTCATCAACATCTTCCTCACGATCACCGGCATCGCCCTCGCCTTCCCGTTCGGGCTGCTGCTGGCCCTCGGTCGTCGTTCGACCCTGCCCGCCTTCCGGTGGATGTCGGTGTCGTACATCGAGTTGATCCGTGGGGTGCCCCTCATCACGTTGTTGTTGATGGGCATCTTCGCGCTCGGATTCTTCGTCCCCGAGGGGTTGCGGCCCGGGAACGTCACCCGCGTGCTGGTGGCGATCGTGTTGTTCGAGGCGGCGTACATCGCCGAGGTCGTCCGCGGCGGTCTCCAGTCGCTCCCGAAGGGCCAGACCGAGGCCGGTCAGGCGCTGGGCATGTCACCGTGGAAGATCACTCGCCAGATCGTGCTGCCCCAGGCCCTGCGGGCGACCATCCCCGCCATGGTGGGCCAGTTCATCTCCCTCTTCAAGGACACCACCCTGGTGGCGCTGGTCGGCCTGTTCGACCTGTTGGGCACGGCCCAGAACGTCACCTCCCAGCCCGAGTTCTTCGGTCGCGACCTGGCCCGGGTCACCCTTCCCTTCGCCGCCCTCATCTTCTGGGCAGGCTCGTACATGATGTCGCGAGAGTCGAGACGACTCGAGAAGAAGTTGGGAGTAGGAGAGCGATGAGCACCCACGAGAACGCCGTCTTCGCCGACGCCACCCAGGCCAAGGGTGAGACGATGATCCTCGTCGAGAACGTCGACAAGTTCTTCGGCGATTTCCAGGCCCTCACCGACATCAACATGCGGGTTGGTGCCCAAGAGGTGGTCGTGGTGATCGGCCCGTCGGGTTCGGGGAAGTCCACCCTGATCCGATGCATCAACCGGCTGGAGAAGCACGACGCCGGACGGATCGTGGTCGACGGGGTGGAGCTGTCCGAGGACGTCCGCAACATCCAGGAGATTCGCCGCGAGACCGGCATGGTGTTCCAGCAGTTCAACCTGTTCCCCCACATCTCCGTGTTGGAGAACATCACCCTCGCCCCGCGGCTGGTCCGGCACGTGGCCAAGGCCGAGGCGGAGCAGACCGCCATGGAGTTGCTCGAGCGCGTCGGCATTCCGCAACAGGCCTACAAGTACCCCGGGCAGCTGTCGGGTGGCCAGCAGCAGCGGGTGGCCATCGCCCGTTCGCTGGCGATGCGACCCAAAGTGATGCTCTTCGACGAGCCGACGTCTGCCCTCGACCCGGAGATGATCAAAGAGGTTCTGGACGTGATGGTGGAGCTGGCCGAAGGCGGGATGACCATGATCTGCGTCACCCACGAGATGGGCTTCGCCCGGGCGGTGGCCGACCGGGTCGTCTTCATGGCCGATGGCGAGATCGTGGAGGTCGGGACGCCCGAGCACTTCTTCACCGACCCCCGCGAGGAGCGGACCAAGCTGTTCCTCAGCCAGATCCTCTGACCAGAGGGGGCCGGGTCGGCCGGATGCGCGACGCAAGTGAGGCCATCCGCTCGCCACTCCCTTAGTCTCGGCCCGTGGCCGGGATCAACCATCGCCTGATTACCCCCATGGTCGATCGCACTCATGATTGATCGCCGGATAGCCATGGCGGGCGCCGCGCTGGGGCTGCTGGCCGGGGCGACGGCGTTCGCGCTGGCGCGGACGCCGGGAGCCGCCGGGGCCCTGGCAGCCCATTCCACCGTCTCCGGTACTCGGGTCACCACGTCGACGTTCCTCGAGACGACCACGTCGACGTTCCTCGAGACCACCACGACCGAACCGGTGACGACCACCACTAGGCCGTCACCGGAGACGTTGATCATCCAGGGGGTCGGTGACGTCAATTTCGACCCCGACTACATCCCCGCGTTCGACGAGGTCGGCTACGAGGCAGCCTTCGCCGGAATCGACGGGATCTTTCTCGACGATTCCCTCACCGTCATCAACCTCGAGTGTCCGCCCACGGACGCCGGCACCCAGCTCGACAAGCAGTTCAGCTTTCGGTGCGACCCGGCGGCGCTCCCCGTCGCCAGAGAACATGGCGTGGACGTGGCCAACCTGGCGAACAACCACAGCCGCGACCGGGGTCCGGATGGGCTTCTCGACGGGCGGAACAACACCCGAGCGGCCGGGATCGAACCGGTCGGCGTGGGGGCCGACCGCACCGAGGCGTACGCCCCGGCGCTGTTGGACGTGGACGGGTGGACGGTGGCGGTCCTCGGGATGGGAGGCGTGGTTCCCGGGGATGGGTGGCTGGCGACCGATGACACGCCCGGCATGGCCAGCGGCGACGACACCGAGATGATGGTCGCGGCGGTCGAGGCCGCCGAAGCGGTCGCCGATGTCGTGGTGGTGTCGATCCACTGGGGACGCGAACTCGAGAAGGAGCCGGACCCGGACGACCGCACCCGTGCCGAAGCGATGATCGCCGCCGGTGCCGATGTCATCTTCGGGCATCACCCTCACCGGCTGGGGGCGGTGGAGGTGGTCGACGGTGTTCCGGTGTTCTGGACGCTCGGCAACTTCATCTGGCCGCGGCTGTCGGACGCAGGCGCCACCACCGCCATCGGAAGAGTGGTGATCACACCGGCGGGTGACGTGACGGCGTGTCTGATCCCGGCCTTCATCGAGGAATCGGGCCGGCCACGGCTCACCGGGGCGCCACCGTGCTGAGGCGTCGGCTCGTCGGCGCACTCGTCGCCGTGCTGATGGTGGGCGCCATGGTCGGGGCCGCCGCCTTCGCGGTTCGTCGGCCGGTCGTCGAACCGGCTCCCGCGGCGACGCCACCGCCCACCACCGCGATCACCACCACCGCTCCCACGTCGACGACCACCCGGCCGGCCGCCACCACCACGACCACCGCACCGCTTCCCGCCGCCCGAGTGGGTGAGCCGTGGGGATCGACGCTCGGCGTGACCATGTTCCGGGGAAACCCGACCCGCACCTACTACGGCACCGGGCCCTTTCCGCCGTCTGCGCCGGCCGAGGTCTGGCGGTTCCCCGAGGAGGATCCACTGTGTGGGCGATCGACCGTCGCCGGCGAGACCACCCTCTGGTGTGGCACCGGCTGGACCGGTCAGCCGGCGATCTGGGAACGCCCTGACGGGGTGACCGAGCTGGTGTTCGGGGCATACGACAAGGCAGTGCACTTTCTCGATGCCGCCACCGGCACACCCACCCGACCACCGTTCCCGGTTGGCGACATCATCAAGGGTTCCGTCACCATCGATCCCGACGGCCATCCCCTCGTGTACACGGGATCACGCGACGACAAGCTGCGGATCATCGCCCTCGACCGTCCGGAGCCGACGGAGTTGTGGTCCCTCGATGCCGCCGCCGTGCCGGGAATCTGGAACAACGACTGGGACGCCAACCCGGTCATCGTCGACGACGTGATGTATGAGGGAGGGGAGAACGGCTGGTTCTTCGCCATCCTGCTCAACCGGACGTTCGACGACGACGGGCTGGTGGCCGTCGACCCCGAGGTCCTCGTTCAGATGCCGGGCTGGACCGACGAGCTGATCGCCGAGGTCGGTCAGAACGTATCGATCGAGTCTTCGGTGGCGGTCTTCGATGACCGTGCCTACTTCACCAACTCCGGCGGCAGGGTGGTCGGTGTCGACATCGCTCGCATCCACACGGGTGAGGCGCCCATCGTTTTCGACTTCTGGGCGGGTGACGACATCGATGCGTCGCCGGTGGTGGACGCAGACGGCATGTTGTACATCGCGGTCGAGGCGGAGCGGGGCACGGCCCGGAGCGAAGAGGTCGGCCAGCTTCTCAAGTTGGATCCGTATGCGGCCGACGACCCGCTGATCTGGAGCGTGCCGGTGCCGCCGGTCGGCAGTGGCGATGGGGGGATCTGGGCCACTCCGGCGCTGGCCTTCGGGTATGTCTACGTGCCGACCCACACGGGGCAGCTCCTCGTGGTGGATGCCGCGACCGGTGCGGTGACGTTCGAGGACGAGGTCGGGCCCCACACCTGGTCGTCGCCGGTCGTCATCGAGGACATGCTGCTGGTCGCGCCCTGTGAATCGGCCGAGCTGCGGGCCTACTCTCTGGCCCGCCCGGACGTCCCGACACCGGTCTGGGATCTGACTCCGGCGGCCGGGGGTTGTATCGAGTCCACGCCAGTGGTGTGGAACGGAAGGATCTACGTGGGGAGCCGCGACGGGTTCATGCGCGCATACGCAGCGAACTGATCGACCGAAGCCATCCGATCGGGTTGCCGCCGGGCGGAACGATTCGCGACGCCCTCCGCCTGACCGCCCGTCGGTCGCCGCTCACAGCTCGTTCCAGTGATCTCCCATGGCGAGGTCGATGACGGTCCACGCCATCGCCACCGCGCCGTCTCGAATCGCCTGCTCCCCTTGCGGGCTCACCGTGTGTTCGGCGAACTCACGCTGGTGGTTGACGATCGGGTAGCACCCGATGTCGAGCATGGGGTGGATGGTCGGGACGACTCGGGACACGTTGCCCATGTCGGTCGAGCCGGTCTGATCCTCGGGGAGTTGGTGGCCCCGGCGCATCGGCCGTCCCAGCTCACGGCTGTTGGCGGCGAACAGCTCGACCAGGACCGGGTTGCTCTCGAGTTCGTCCAGCGTGTTCCCGACTTGCTCGAAGTCGACGACGCATCCGGTGGCGACGGCGGCCGCCTCGAACGCCGCTCGAAATCGGGTGACGACCTCGTCGAGGCGGTCGCGGTCGGCGGCGCGGACGTACCACGACGAGTGGGTGTACTCGGGGATGATGTTGGGTGCCTCGCCGCCGTGGTTCAGCACCCCGTGGATCTTGTCGGTCGGGTAGAGGGCTTGGCGGAGGGTGGCGATGTTGACGTACGCTTGGACGAAGGCGTCCAGGGCGTTCACGCCGAGCTGGGGGTGGGCAGAGGCATGCGCGGCCTTGCCGTGGAAGGACACGTCGAGGTGCGAGATGGCGATGATCGTCGGGTCGACGACATCCTGGGTGCTCGGGTGGATCATCATGGCGGCGGCAGCGTCGTCGAAAGCACCTGCCTCGATCATGTTCACCTTGGCACCGATGTGTTCCTCGGCGGGCGTTCCCAAGACGGTCACACGCACGCCCAACTCGTCGACGACCGGCGCCAATCCCGCACCCGCACCGACGGCCGCCGCGGCGATGATGTTGTGGCCGCACGCGTGGCCGATCGAGGGGAGCGCGTCGTACTCGGCGCAGATCACGACCTCCGGTCCCCGGCTTCCGAGCCGGGCCGCCACCCCGTACTGCTCGCCGTAGACGCCGCGCTCGACGCGCCAGCCGAGATCCTCCATGAGGTCGGCGATCCGGGCGCTGGCCCGGCGCTCTTCCAGGGAGACTTCGGGGTGTTCCTTCAGCCACCGGCTGAGCTCGCGGCACCGGGCGTCGACGGACGCGTAGGCAGACTGCGCGATCGCCTTGAGATCCACGATGGGCACTCCCTCGCCGGGCCCCGTCGATCCTACGAGGGCCGGCAACCGGCTGTCGGTTCGATCGGGGGTAGCCTGGCCGGGTCTTGAAGACGTTGCTTCTCGTATCGACGGTTCCGCTTCTGGTCGCCGGCTGTGCCCAGGAGCCGGCCGGCACCACGGCTCCGGTCTCGTCCGTCGAGGCGGCGGTGGAGTCGACCGCGTCGCCGGAGACCACGGTCGCCGGCACGACCACCTCCACGGTCCCCGATTGTGGCCCGATCCGATACGACGTCGGGACGTTCCCGGCCGCGGTCGAACCCGGTACGGCCCCAACCGACGATGTCAGTCGCGACGCGTACACCGCCATCCCCGGGACCGTTTCGAAGATATGGCTGAATGCCGACGGCGAACTCGCCATGGCCTTCGTTCGGGGTTCGTTGCCCCCCGAAGAGTGGCCGGGGGAGCGGGGAGAGGTGTCGATCGACGGGGCGCGGGGCGTGGCCGGCCCCTTCGAGGACGGCACGTGGGTGGTGGCGTGGTTCGAGGAAGACGGAACCGACCCATGTGATCGGTACTTTCTGGTCTTCTATGCGCCGGTGACTCCCACGGAGGTCGAGGCAACGGTGGCGTCTCTCGATCGAAGGGCTGGGTGAAGCGTGGCGGCTGATCGTCGATCCAATGTCGGCTCCGGGTGCGGAAGTCTGATCCTCGGCACGATCGTGCTCGTGTTCGTGGCGGGCCAGGTGATGCGGGCCGACCCGGGCGGGCAGAGCGAGCCGATCCTGAGTGTCGTCGTGCTCCTGTGGATGGGCCTGCTCGCCCTCGGGTTCATCCGTCTGATCGTGCGGGCGGTGCGAGCCGGTCAGCAGGCCAGGCGCGAAGCCGAATCCGAGCCGAGTGCGGCCCCGACTCAGGCTCCCAGCCCGGCCGAGGGGGCGAAACGAGTTCCGTCATCGGCGGCTGAAGTGCCGCACACATACGAGCGGCCGGCCCGACGGCGAGAGCCGGTGTCGGAGCCGGTCAAGCGGATCCCCCGGGGGATCGACCCCCGAGCGGGTTGGTACCCGGATCCCGACGATCCATTTGGCGACATCCTGCGCTGGTGGGATGGCAAGGCCTGGACGGAACACACCCGGGAATGAGGATGCCGGACCCCGTCCCGGCAGGGACGGGGTCCGGATGATTGCTCGGTGGGCTCAGGCTTCCGGCGCCGGAGGTGGTCCGGGGCGACGAGTGGTCGGGTCGGGCCGGGGACGTTCGGGCGCCGTGGACGTTGTCGAGCCGGCCGAAACCCGTTCGGGGCCGGTGCCGTTGAACATCTCGCCGATGGCGGCCACGCTTCCGAGCACCCCGCTGGTGTCGAGGGGCAGGAAGATCTTGGTCGCCTTGCCGTTGGCGACGCCCTTCAGCGTCTCCAGATAGCGGATGGCGATCAGGTCGGGCGTCGGATCGCCCTCGTGGATCGCCCGGTAAACGGTTTCGATGGCTTGTCCCTCACCTTCGGCGACCGTCAGCTTCTCGTACCGGTTGGCGTCGGCGACTCGCTTGATCGCTTCCGCCTCACCTTCGGCTTCGAGGATGTTCTGTGCCTTGACCCCCTCCGCCTTCAGGATTCGGGCGGTCTTCTCACCCTCGGCCTCGGTGACCACCGCACGCCGATCGCGCTCGGCCTTCATCTGGCGGTGCATCGCCTCGGTCACGTCGGCAGGCGGTTCGATCCGTTGGATCTCCACCCGGACGACCCGGGTACCCCACTTGTCGGTGGCGTCGTCGAGGATCTGTCGCAGCTTGGCGTTGATCACCTCACGCGAGGTGAGGGCCGCGTCCAACTCGAGGTCACCGACCACGTTTCGCAGGTTGGTCTGTGCCAGCTTGGTGACGGCGAGCTGGAAGTTGCCGACGTTGTACTTGAGTTTCACCGGGTCGGTGGCCTCGTAGTAGATGACGGCGTCGACGGTCACGACCACGTTGTCCTTGGTGATGACCTCCTGCGGCGGGACGTCCACCACCTGTTCGCGCATGTCGACCTTGATCAGGGTCTGAACGAACGGGACGATGATCCTCAGGCCGGAGTCGACCGTCTTCTGGTACTTCCCCAGCATCTCGACCAGCCCCTTTTCGAACGGGCGGACGATCTTGATGGCGGCAGCCAGTACCGCCACGAGGGCGATGAACAGTATGCCGAACAGCGGTAGCAGTGCTCCCATTTTGCTCCTTTGTGTCGTCTGACTCGTGGGTGGATCGCTCAGGACTGCTCGATCTGGACCACCACCATCTTCGAACCGGTGACTTCCTTCACGGTGACTCTGGCACCTTTCGGGATTTCTCCGCCATCCGACGTGGCTCGCCACTCCTCCCCGTCGACGCGGACCAGGCCACGCGACCGGTCCGGCTCGATGGCCTCGACGACGATGCCGCGGGCGCCCACCCACCGGTTGGCACCCACCCTCGGCTGGAAGATGTCCTGACGCTGTGCGAAACGGCGGAGGTAGCCGAAGGCGATCGCGGTGACACCGAAGAACACCAGCCACTGCGCAGCCGGGTCGATGCCGGCCCAGGCGATGATCGCCGCGCCGATGGCGCCGATCGAGATCGGCAGCAGGAAGAAACCGGCCGTGAAGATCTCGGCCACCCCTGCCACCACCGCCAGCACGGTCCAGAACCAACGCCACTCGTCCATACCCACCGTTTCACCTCCTGTCGAGAACATGGATCCCACGATGACCCCTGCCACCAATGCGGCCGCCCCCAGCCCGTACAGCCAACCCGTTCGGCGCGACGTCCGGCGAGCGTCGAATGCCCCGCTGGCGATGTCGACCCACTGCCCGGTGCTCCGGTCGGAACGCGGCCGATACTCGTTCGCCCACTCTTCGGCGAAGCGGGCGATGTCGGAGCCGACCACCGATTCGGCGGTGCGGCCGTCGGCGGCCGCCTCCTCGAGATGCTGCGCCAGCTCGCGCCGCATCTCTTTGGCCGTGTCGCCGGACAGGCCGGTGTTGATCCAGTAGCGAAGGCAGTCCTCCAGGATGCGGGTGGTCGCGTCAGTCACCGTGCGCTCCTCTCAGAACCGTCGAGACGCCGGCGGCGAGCTCGTGCCATTCCGCCTCCCAGTCGGCCAGAATGCGGCTTCCCTCGGAGGTCGTTCGGTAGTACTTGCGGGCCGGACCGCCGGTCGACTCGACCAGATAGGTCTCGACCAAGCCGTGCTTCTGCAGCCGGCTCAGCACCGGATAGATCGCTCCGTCGCTGACCAGGTCGAGCCCGCGCTCGCCCAGCTTGCGCACCATCTCATACCCGTAGCTGGGCTCCTCTTCGATCACGGCCAGCAGGCACATGTCCAGCACTCCTCTCAGCAACTGAGCGCTTCGGTCTGAGCCGTTGCTCACTACCATGCGGCACATACTAGCGATGCACGCAAAGTAGTCAACGGGGCAATACAGTCGCCGGCGCTCGACGATCGACGGCTTTGCCGGTGAGTCCCACGACCACCGCGGCGATGGCGACCAGGAAGCCGTGAGCCAGGATCCGATTGCCGCTGTCGCCGGACCCGACCCGGTAGGGCCCGTTGCGAAGTACGGGCAGCAGCCAGTACATGACGGTGAACCCTCCGAGGAACCAGAACCAGGCCGCCTGGCCACCCACACCTCCGGCGGCTCGCCGCAGGCTCATCCCGGTCAGCCCCAGCAGCAGGAGCACCGCCGGCCAGGTCGCTCCCCACGCTCCTTTGCCGAGCACCAGGTTCTGGAAGGTTGCTGCGGCGCTGGGGCCGAGCACGTCCAGGCCAGTTGCCAGTCCGGCGACGATGGCAAGGACCATCCCGGCCACTGCGATGGTCCGTAACCGGAGGTGCATCGCGGGAAGCACCCACAGCATCACCATGAGGAGGGCCGATCCACAGCCGGCCACCAGCATGAAGGGCGCCTCGGTGGCGGTGTACGAGCCGTGATGGGTCGCCACCACCACACCGAACCAGGCGATGGAAGCCACCGCGGGAACGAGCGAGGCAAGCAACAACGGCCGGAGGTCCCGGCGGTTCCCGGCGATGGCGGCCGCCAGGAAGACGAGCGCCGCAGTGATGCCGCCCTCGGGCCGCGCCAGCGGCAGTACTCCGGCGCAGATCGCCAGCACCGGCCACCAGCCGGAGCGTCCGGCGCCGATGTGCCAGACGGCCAGGACCGCCGCCAGCAGCGCCGAGGCCATCAGACCGTGACTGTTGATGTAGAACAGGCCGTACAGCGGTCGATTGGCCGTGGCCACGAACGTCATGACCAGCGCGACGACGGACAGCCTGGTGGGGACCGATGCGTCGATCGCCTTCCAAACCAGCCGCGCCAGGAGTATCCACCCGCCGGCGCCGACGACCGGCCCGACGCCGGCCGAGTACGACCCCGCGGCTCCGCCGCTCAAGGTGTGGAGCAGGGACGTGGCGCTGAGCCGCTTCAGGAGATCGGCTTCGACCATCACGGCGAGCCCGCCGGACTCCCCGAACAGGTCGGCGTTGATGAGATACCGGATCGAGTCGGCCGTCAATCTCGTCAGCGGGAGCCAGTTCGCCAGGAGGACGGCTGCCAGAACCCAGACCACCGACCAGAGCATCCACCGTCGGGGCGCAACGCCACGGTCTCGGCGGCGGCTCGCAACGGCGGCCGACCCCATCGCGGAGACGCCAAGGACCGCCCACGGGCTCACGATCCCGAATGCGGCGAGGGAGGCCGTACCGACGAGTACGAAGACGGCGGCGCCGACCAGTGGGGCGGCCGCCGCCCGGTACCAGGGGTCGATATCCGGATGGTCCACGAAGGGGATTCCGACGAGGACCATGACGGAGATGACGACGGCGTCGACGATCATCCGCCCTCCGGGGCGATCACCAGCCGACCGTCGACCACCGTCCCGGCCCTGACCGGGTCGCCGACCGCCACGATCACATATGGCAGCAGCGTGCCGTCGGCCTCGAGCACGCCTCGAAACCCCGGGTACTCGGCCGCATTGGCGAGCAGTTCGGGATCGATCGACACCGGTCGGATCTCGAGCGTGATGTCGGCGAGACCGTCCAAGGTCTCGGCCGGCACCAGCGGCTGGTCCAGTGCCAGCTGTGTGACCCCGGACTGCCGGAGCCGAAGAACCAGCCCATAGCGGTCGATTACCGACGGGCGCTCGGCGGCGAGGTCGAGCAGATGGTCACCGGCGGAGACCCGCAGCGGCCGTCCCGATTCGCCCACCAGCACGGTCGCCGCCACGTTGGCGATGATGGCGAGTCCGGCGATGAGCATCGCCCAGGTGGTGAGTCGCCGATTGTGCCGGGTTGTTGGCTCCATGCCCGACCCCTCGTCGCACGTCGAGCGCGGAACGCTACTCGGGTTGGTCGGTCACATGGGCGCCGGGGAACGTACGGATCGCCCACCCGAGGTGGGCGATCCGTACGGTGTTCGGATCAGCGCGAGAGGTTGTCGCGGATTTCCGTGAGCAGTTCGATCTCTGAGGGGCCGTCGTCCTCCTCCGCCTCCTCCTGCATGGCGTTGTAGGCCTTGACGACGAGGTACATCACGAACGCCACGATCAGGAAGTTGATGACTGCGCCGAGGAACACGCCGACCGATCCGACCGGGAAGCCGTCGTCGGCGATCGTCTCGGTGAACGTCCCCAGGTTGCCGAGCCCGTCGAGGGAGAAGATCTTCCCCAGCAGCGGGTTGACGATCCGCTCGGTGAACGCCGAGACCACCGACGCGAAGGCGACGCCCATCACGAACGCCACCGCCAGGTCGACGAGATTGCCGCGATTGATGAAGTCCTTGAACTCTTTGATCATGATCCCTCCTGTTTTGGGTCTCCTCGGACTTTGCCGGGCGAAGATAGCAATCGGATGCCGATGGCGGTGGATGCCCGTCTAACCTCGCCCGTGATGTTCGAGGATCGCCCATTCCTGGCCACCATCGACCAACGGCTCGAAGGCAGCCGCGTCAATGTCACCGTGTCGCTCGGCTGGTCGGATGGCGTGTACTCGGGATCCGCCGAAGGCTCGGCGGAGACGACCCAGCGGGCACGGCTGGTGGGAGAAGCCACACTGCGTGCTGTCGAGGCGCTGACCGGCGGCGACTCCCGGTATGACCTGACTGCGGTGGGGACCAACGAGCTCGGGCCGGTCAAGATCGCGCTCGTCCAGGTGAGAGAGGCGGGGTGGGGGGATTACCTCATCGGCTCCGCCCTCATTCGCGAAGGCGATCCGTCGTCGGCCACTGCCAAGGCCATCCTCGACGCCCTCAACCGCCGCATCAGCCGTATCCCCTGAGCGTTGCGTTCTCCGTGCGGCTCGGTGCTCACGTTCCGGCAGCCCGACCACTCGAGCACGCCGACCGGCAGGGCCTCGAGGTCGTGCAGCTGCACCTGTCGTCGCCCCGGATGTGGAAACCTCCCAAGGTCCGCGGTGACGCAGCCGTGCTGGCGGCGGGCGGCCGGGTAGCCACCGTCCACGCTCCGTATCTGTGCAACCCGGCCAGCGCCGACCCGGAGGTGCGGAGGCGGACCACGATCCTGCTGCAGGCGACGCTCGATGCCGCCACCTCGGTCGGCGCCGGAGGGGTGGTGGTCCACGCCGGCCAGGCCGGCCCCGGCGGATCGGTCGACGAAGCCGTGAGTCGGTGGGGGGAAGTCCACGCCCGGCTCACCGGATCCGTTCCACTTCTCATCGAGAACACCGCCTCGGGCCAGGCGTCGGCTGGGCGGTACCTGGACGATCTCGCCCGATTGTTTGCCCACCTCCGGGAACGGGTTGGCACGGTTCCGATCGGAGCGTGTCTCGACACTGCGCACGCATTCGCCGGCGATCCGGCCGCCGCCGCAGATCCGGGCGGGTGGGTGGAGCGCTTCCGTGAGGTGACGGGTGGCGTGGACGTGGTCCACGTGAACGACTCGGCGGTGGAGGCCGGGGCCGGACGCGATCGTCACACCAACCTGGGCGCCGGGCAGATGGGGTTGGCGCGGATGGCCGCCATGCTGGAGGCGGCGCGGTCGGAGGTGATGATTCTCGAGACTCCCGGTGATGTCGAGCGCCGTCGCCAGGACGTGGAAATCCTCCGCTTTCTGGTGGAATCAGGAATATGAGCGTCGCTGCCGAACTTGATAATATCGAACTCAGGTTTTCCTATAGAAGAGACTTCACGCCATGGATCTGTCCAAGCTGACCAACAAGTCCCAGCAGGCCCTGCTGGCGGCCCGCGACCAGGCCACCGCCCGCAATCACGCCGGGATCCATCCGGCCCACCTGCTCCGCGCCCTGGTCGCTCAGACCGACGGTATCTCCCTTCCCCTGATCCAGGCCACCGGTGTACAGCCGAACGCGGTTCGCTCGGTGGCGGAGTCGGCGCTGGCCGGTCTTCCACAGGTCTATGGGGGCGCCCAGCCGGAGATGACACCCGACCTCTCCCGGCTCCTGGCGGCGGCCGACGCGCATCGGGCGGAGATGAAGGACGACTACCTCTCGGTCGAGCATCTGCTGCTGGCCCTGGCCGGCTTCGAAGGCCCGATCGGTGCCGACCTCCGCGAGCTGGGGGTCACATCGGAGGCGGTGCTGGAGGCGCTGCGGACGGTTCGGGGCAACCAGCGGGTGACGAGCGCCGATCCGGAGGCGACCTTCGATGCGCTGGAGCAGTACGGGCGGGACCTGACCCAGGCCGCCCAGCAGGGGAAGCTCGATCCGGTGATCGGCCGGGACGACGAGATCCGGCGCGTCATCCAGGTGCTCAGCCGCCGCACCAAGAACAACCCGGTGCTGATCGGCGAGCCCGGGGTCGGCAAGACCGCCATCGTCGAAGGTCTGGCTCGCCGCATCGCCGACGGCGACGTGCCCGAGGGGCTGAAGGAGAAGCGCATCGTTGCCTTGGACCTGGGTGCGCTGGTCGCCGGAGCCAAGTATCGGGGCGAGTTCGAGGAGCGGCTGAAGGCGGTGTTGAACGAGATCACCGCCTCGGAGGGTCGCATCATCACGTTCATCGACGAGCTGCACACCATCGTCGGCGCCGGGGCGGCCGAGGGTTCGATGGACGCCTCGAACATGCTCAAGCCGATGCTGGCCCGGGGGGAGTTGCGCATGATCGGCGCCACCACCCTCGACGAGTACCGCAAGCACGTCGAGAAGGACGCCGCTCTCGAGCGTCGCTTCCAGCCGGTGCTGGTCGAGCAGCCGGACGTTCACGATGCCATCGCCATCCTCCGCGGGCTCAAGGAGCGGTACGAGGTGCACCACGGTGTGCGAATCACCGACTCGGCCCTGGTGGCGGCCGCCATGCTGTCCGACCGTTACATCACCGCACGCCAGCTCCCGGACAAGGCGATCGATCTGATCGACGAGGCGGCCAGCCGTCTCCGGATCGAGATCGACTCGATGCCGGAGGAGATCGACGAGTTGACCCGGCGCAAGATCCAGCTCGAGATCGAACGTGAGGCGCTCAAGAAGGAGACCGATCCCGCCTCGATGGAGCGGCTGCGATCCCTCGAATCCGACCTCGCCGACGTGTCCGAGGAGATCGACGGGCTGACCGCCCGCTGGAACCTGGAGAAGGCGGCGATCGGTGGCATCCGCGATGCCAAGGAACAGATCGAACAGGCCCGGGAGGCCGCCGAGCGGGCCGAGCGGCAGGGAGACCTGCAGAACGCAGCCGAGCTCCGGTACGGCCGGCTCCGCGACCTGGAGACCACCCTGGCCGAGCGGCAGGAGGAGCTGGAGAAGCTGCACGCCGAAGGCCGGATGCTGTCGGAGGAGGTCACCGACCAGGACGTGGCGGAGGTGGTTTCCCGGTGGACGGGCGTGCCGGTCTCCCGCCTCATGCAGGGCGAGATGGAGAAGCTGGTCCAGCTCGAGGATCATCTGCACCGTCGGGTGGTGGGACAGGAACCGGCGGTGTCGTCGGTGGCCAACGCCGTGCGCCGCAGCCGGGCCGGGCTCTCAGACCCACACCGGCCGATCGGTTCGTTCCTCTTCCTGGGCCCGACCGGGGTCGGCAAGACCGAGCTGGCCCGGGCGCTGGCCGAGTTCCTCTTCGATGACGAGCGGGCGATGGTGCGTATCGACATGTCCGAGTACATGGAGAAGCACTCGGTGAGCCGGCTGATCGGTGCACCTCCCGGCTACGTGGGGTACGACGAGGGCGGCCAGCTCACCGAGGCGGTCCGCCGCCGGCCGTACTCGGTGATCCTCCTCGATGAGATCGAGAAGGCCCATCCCGATGTGTTCAACGTGTTGTTGCAGCTGCTCGACGACGGCCGGTTGACCGACGGGCAGGGCCGGACGGTCGACTTCACCAACGCGGTGCTCATCATGACGTCGAACCTCGGTTCGGAGTTCATCCAGCCCGACCTGCCCGACGAGGTGGTCGAGGATCGGGTGATGGATGTGGTGCGCAGCACGGTTCGTCCGGAGTTCCTCAACCGGATCGATGATGTGGTCGTGTTCCGGCGTCTCACCCAGGACCAGCTGCGGCACATCGTCGACATCCAGCTCGACCTGTTGCTGGCCCGGCTGGACGATCGCCGGATCGTCCTGGAGGTGACCGACGCCGCCAAGGACCTGCTGGCCGAGCGCGGGTTCGATCCGGTGTTCGGCGCTCGCCCGCTCAAGCGGGTGATCCAGCGCGACCTGGCCGACGTCCTGGCGATGCGGATCCTCGACGGGACGTTCTCCGACGGCGACACCATCACCGTCGACGCCGCGGACGGCGACCTCACCTTCGCCTGAGCCCGGTCCGGGACTGGGCGGGGGTAGCCAGCCGGAAGATCCGCTCGATTCTTGATGGGTGTCCCAGCCGTGGAGGGACCGAACGTGAGGCATGAGCCGCGTGGGCGGTGGCGTGCGCTCTCAATGGTGGTTTGTGGTCGTACTCGGACTGGTCGTCCAGTCGTGCTTCCTGAACCGACGCATTCCACCGAAATGCGATGGGACGGACCTGTCGAATGCGGGCGACCCTGCGGCTGATCTGGTGGGACTCTGGTTCGTCAACACATCCAACCTTCCGCCAGCGTCACCACTCAACCCAATCTGTCAACCTCCCAGTGGAGAGCCCTTGGCCTCGGGGGCTTGATCGCTCCCGGTACCGTCTGTACGATGTGCGTACATCAGCGAAGTCGGGTGGGCGATGACGGCTGCACCACGTGACAACCGATGGAACTTCCGGGTCAAGGCTTCCAGTGACGCTTTGGTGAAAGAAGCCGCCACGTTGTTGGGCACCTCGAAGACTGCGTTTGTAGAGGAGAGTGCCGTGCGGCGAGCCGAGTCCGTGATCGCCGAGCACCAGCGGATCACGCTTCCCGCAGAGGAGTTCGCCCGCTTCGTTGACGCCCTCGACGCCGCTCCCACTGCGGTGCCCGAGCTCGTCGACCTGTTCTCACGGCCGGACCTGATCCCGGCGTCGTGAACCAACCGGCGCTGCGGGCGGTGCGGCGACTCGTAGCAGACGACGACCTCGATCGCTTCGATTGCGGCGTGCACGTTCTCAACGAATGGCTGGTCCGGTTCGCCTGGTCGGATCAGCGCGCCGGCGCCTCCGTCTCCTACATCCTCGAGCGAGGACCACGAGTGGTTGGGTTCTACACCCTCGCTCCCCACGTCATCGAACCCGACCAGGCGGCGCAACGGCTCAAGGGAGGACTGCCCCACCACGGGCCCATCCCCGTCATCCTGCTGGCCCGACTCGGCCTCGACCACACCGAACACGGCACCGGGCTCGGTGCCGCGCTGCTCCGCAACGCCCTCGGCCGCTGCGCCGCAGCAGCCGACGAGATCGGAGGGCGAGCCGTCGTCGTCCACGCCAAAGACGACACTGCCGCCGGCTTCTACCAGCGCTTCGGCTTCACGCCCCTCGCCGGCAATGCCCAACACCTGTACCTACTCATGAAGGACCTCCGAGCCTCGATCCGCACCGCAATACGACCTGGCACATGATGTTCAGCCGGCGACGATCTCGTGACGGAGGGTGTTCCCGCCGTGGAGGGAGATCTCGACGACGTAGGTTCCGGTCACAGCCGGGTCGGTGGTCAGAACGGCGTTCAGCCGGCCGGTCTCGATGCCGGTGATGATCGCCGGGACCGCCGACGACGGGCCACCGGAGCGCAGGTTCCAGTTCTCGGCTCCCCGTGGCGCCCTCACTCGCACCCAGCCGATCGGCCGGCCGTCCATCGCCTCGATGGGTCGGACTGTGGCAGACCCTGCCACAAAGTCTGCACCGACGATCGCCTTGGCATCGCGGTCCCAGAGGTAGGTCGTCATCGTCAGAGAATCGTCACCGGGGGTGACCTCCTGGAACAGGGTGTTCGGGAAGGGTGGCGGGGGCGATCCGTTGCCGAGGCTGTTCGGATTGGCGTTCGCCTTGGGGCGCGGCGAGATGATCGCTCGTCCGGTTCCATGCAGTACTCGGTCGTCGGCCGGGTCGGGTCGAATCGTCACCGCGAGGTCGTACGCTCCCGGGCGCTTCGGGTTCTCGAAGCCGAACAACTGGAGATGGACCTGCTTGGGGCCGGGCGCCTGGCGTCCGGCCGGGAGCCAGTCGGCCACCGCCACCAGCGTCACCGTCCGTGAGGCCGGATCCCAGACCACGTCTGGGAACGGGAGGACGGGACTCTGGGGCCACCCCTGGAGGAACACCGCCGTCGAGCAGCCGTCGACGAGCGGTGGGGCGCAGTCGGGAGCGCTTCCAGTGGCTGCCACCGGCAGGCTGCCGGTGTTGGAGAAGCCCTCCGGCAGCTAGATCGACACCGTCCCGCCCGTCAGCAGGCCGATCCCCGGAACCGATGGATCGATGTCTCGGAAGGTCACCACGAGGTCGGTAGCCGCACCCGCCACGTCGCCCATCGGGTCGACCGGCGCTCGCGTGACCGCCACCTCCAGCGTGTCCGGAGCAGGAGCTGCGAAGCCCGGTACCCCACTTCCCATCAGTCCGACCGCGCACAACACCATGAACAGACGCCGCATGGCTCACCCCCTTGGTCCGATCGTCTGAACACACACGTCGAGCGAGCAGGTGGGTTGGATCGGATTCAAGAACGAACCGCGGTGTCGTCGATGAGAGAGCATGACCACTCGCCGCCGTCCGCTGCTCCTGCGATTCGCCGCCGGGGTCGGCCGCTGGATGACGTGCATCTTCGTGGTGGAGCTGTTCCGCCTCTAGCCCGGTGCCCCGATCCGCTCATCCCGTCCTGCCACGACCGACCCGGAGGTGAGCAGGCGCCCTTCTCCGTCGAGCGCGGCCAGCTCCAGCTCGACCAGGCCGGTAGAGAAGCTCACCTCCGCCATCACCGAAGATCCGATCGGACGGTGCGACTCACGATGCCCGTCCCCGTCGGTCAGTGTTATGACGGCCGACTCCGCCGGCACGCCGATCCACGCCACCACCAGGGTCGCCGGATCGATCTGGAGGGTGAGGAGGTAGGGGGGCTCGGTCTCGCTCGGATTGCAGATGGATGCCGATCCGGCGGCGATGCACATGACCGACCGATCGAAGACACGGGACGTGATGTCGTCCAGGAAGGTGTTCGTCTCGAATGACGGCACGGTGAAGACCAGGGCCGGGGTCTGTCTGGTCGTCGGGAGTGCGACCACCGGGCCGGTGACCGACCGTTCGAGGAGCGCATCGATCGCCCGACCGTCCGGGTCCACCGGGCGAGGTTCGGGCTGGAGGTCGAAGGGCTCGAACCGCAGCGGCGCATCGGACGGGATCGCCGCGAACACGTCGTGACCCTCGACCGTCGTGAGGAGCTCACCGGTGACGGGCATGGTCGCACCTCGCAGCACGACCGCGGCGGTCGGACCGGATGCCACGAGTCCGGAAGGTGGGCGGGTCAGCCCCCAAGTCACGACGACGCCCAACGTCACGACCGCCGCCGTCCAGGCGCGAACCGGGCGGCGCCGGCGAACCGGAGTCGCCGGCCGGGCCGCGGGAACCGCCGATCGTTCATAGCTCATCTCACGCACGATTCGATCCTCCAAGGGTGTCACGACAGTTCCTTCCGCAGGGTCCCGAGCGCACGACTGAGACGGCTCTTGACGGTGCCGGGGGCGATGCCGAGCGCCGCCGCCACTTCACGCTCGGACCAGTCCTCGACCAGACGCAGCACGACCACCGCCCGTTGGTCGTAGGGGAGTCGAGACACGGCGGCGAAGACCTCGGGATCGGGTACGGACGGCTGCCACGCCGGCTCCGACGGGATGCGGAGCCGCTGCCAGCGATGACGTTTGCGGAGCTGATCCACCGCCCAGTTGTGGGCCACCCGATACGCCCAACCGGTCTGATTGTGGGCTTGCCGAACGGTCCTCCAACGGCTCAAGGCGCGGGCCATCGCCTCGTCGGTCGCCTCTTTGGCCAGTTCCGGGTCCCGGAGCACCACGGCCAACGGTCGGTAGACCTCCTGCCAGCGGGACCGATAGAACGACTCGAAATCGTCGTGTCTCAGCTGGACGGTTTCGTTCCGTTGGCCGTCGATCATCGCTCTGAGGACGCTCGGAGACCCCATTCGGTTCCATCGTGAGGGCCGGGCCTCACCCGTACGCTCCCGGACCTACCGGTGCTCGGGGTTGGGAAAGTCGAAGTGGCAGCCGGCGTCCCACTCGGAGCGTTGGTTGCCGTGGGCGGGGATCCCCCCGGCGTCCTTGATCATCCTTGCCATGTGCAACAGGTTCCAGGTCATGAACGCCGTGTTGCGATTGGTGAAGTCGTTGGTCGGGCCGCCGGAACCCTCGTCCAGATAGGAGGGTCCCGGACCGGCCTCGCCGATCCATCCGGCGTCGGCCTGGGGCGGGATCACAAACCCGAGGTGCTGCAAGGAGTAGAGGATGCCCATCGAGACGTGCTTGATGCCGTCTTCGTTGCCGGTGACGATGCAGCCTCCCACCCGGCCGTAGTAGGCGTACTGGCCGGCGTCGTTGAGTTGACCCGAGTCGCCGTAGAGACGTTCGATGACGGTGGTGGCCACCGACGACTGCTGGCCGAGCCAGATGGGGCTGCCCAGGACGAGGATGTCGGCGTCCATGACCCGCTCGAAGATGGCCGGCCAGGCGTCCTCGTCCCATCCGTGCTCGGTCATATCCGGCCAGACCCCCGAGGCGATGGGCTCGTCGATCGCCCGCAGCGTGTCCACGGTGACACCATTGCGCCGCATGAGCTCGATGGACAGGTCCATGAGTCCCTGGGTGTGCGACCGTTCTGGCGAGCGCTTCAACGTACAGTTGATGTACATGGCCCGTAGGTCGCCGAAGTCCCATCGCGATTCGGCGCACAGCTCCGCTTGGCGCTGGTCGAGCGTCACGTCGTCACTCCTCTCGAAGACCGAAAACTCCGTCGCGGCAACGGTAGGTGGTCCGTAGGATCAACTGGGATGATCAGCCGAGATCGACCAATCCGTCCGCCCGCCCTGCGGCCGGGAGCCACCGTGGCGGTGGTGTCACCGTCATGGGGTGGGCCCGGAACGTTCCCCCATCGGTACTCGGCCGGGGTCGACGCGATGGTCGAGGCGCTCGACATCGACGTGGTCGAGATGCCCCACACGTCGGCAGATCCCGAGTACCTGGCCAGGCACCCCGAACGCCGGGCGGCGGACCTCGTCGAGGCGTGGACCGCCTCCGACGCCGACGCGGTCATCGCCTCGATCGGGGGCGAGGACTCCATCCGCGTGCTGCGGCATGTCGACCCGGCCATGTTCACCGAGCATCCCAAACCGTTCTGCGGATACTCCGACTCGACGACGTTGACCATGGCCGGTGTGAGTGCCGGGGTGGTGACCTTCAACGGACCGTCGGTGATGGCCGGGTGGGCCGAGAACGGAGGACCCGACCCGTACATGGTGGACGGCTTCCGCCGGCTCGTGTGCTCGGCCGACCCCGCCGGGGTCCTTCCCGAGAACCCCGACGGCTGGACGGAGGAGTTCCTGGATTGGGCCGACCCCGCCAACCAGCAGGTGCGACGCACCAGACAGCCCGCGTCCGGATGGCGATATCACGGCTCCGGGACGGCGACCGGCCGCCTCCTCGGAGGGTGCATGGAGGTGCTGGAGGTGATGAAGGGGACCAGATGGTGGCCGTCCGCCGAATCATGGGATGGTGCCATCCTCTGCCTGGAGACGTCGGAAGAACGACCCTCGCCCTCCCAGGTGGCCTGGTGGATGCGGAACTATGCCGCCACCGGCGTCCTCGGCCGGCTGGCAGGGATTCTGATGGGGCGGCCGCAGGGCGCCGTGGATCCGTCGGTGGGTGCGGCCTACGACGAAGCGGTCCTCGGGGTGGTCCGCGGTGAGGAGAAGCTCAACATCCCCGTGGTCACCGGGATGGACTTCGGCCACACCGACCCGCAGCTGACGCTGCCGCTGGGCGTGGCGGCCACCATCGACTGCGGAGCCCGGACGGTCAGCATCGTCGAGCCGGCGGTCACGGACAGCACGACGGATTCGGTCGACGAAATCGCTTTGGCGCCCGGCTCAGACTGACGATCATCTGCCTATGCCTGCCTACTACGGAGAGATGCAAGCCCGGAACGATGTCACCCGGATGCCGGCGACGGTCACCATTTCGCAAGGCAAGCTCCGGCTGTCCTCCGGCAGCTCCGATCTCGGAGAGTGGCCGCTGAACCGGGTCGGCCTGGAGGAGTACACCGACAAGAGCATCCTGCTGGCGGCCGAGGACGAAGAGCTGATCATCTTCTTCGACAACCATGCCGAGTTCGTCAACGACAACGCTCGCCACATGCGAGAGCCCGAGGGCACCAAGAGCCCGAGACATCCGGCGTTCCGGAAGGAGGCCGACGGCCCCAGCCTCTCCGAGGAGATCAAAGACGACGTTTCACGTGAGGTGACGCCGATGGTCGCCGAGGCGCAGCACCTGATCAGCCTGATCGAGCCCGGCCCACCGCTGTGGATCGCCGGGATCGCCCTACTCCTGACGATCATCTTCCTGCCGGGTCTCGTGATCGGGTTGGGACTGGTCGCCGGCGTGGCCGGCCTGCTGTTCGGAGGGCTGGCTTACGCCGACCAGAAGATCGCAGTGCGGATCCCGGGTCCGTTCACCCCGGCGATGCTGGTGATGCTCGGCACCGTGGCTCTCCTGCTCGCCATCTTCGTCTCGCTGGTGTTCGGCGGCTGATCAACCCAGCGGCAACGCCGCCCGGAACAGCGAGCGGTACCGGTCGGGCTTGAGCAGTTCCGGGTGCCACTGAACCGCCATCATCAGACCGTCGTCCGACTCGACGGCTTCCACGACGTCGTCGTCGGCCTTGGCGCTCACCACCATCCCATCGCCCAGTTCGCCGACCGCCTGGTGGTGGTAGCTGTTGACGAGAACCCGGGGTGCGTCGAAGGCCGCCGCGATCCGGGTTCCCTCGGTGAGGGACACCCAATGGTCGGCACCCTGGATCACGCCGTCGGCGATCTCCAGCTCAGGGTGAGGCTCGGATCCCCAAACGTGCTGGCGCAGCGTCCCACCCAGGGCGACGTTGATCACCTGGAGACCGCGACAGATGCCGAACACCGGAATGGAGGCGTCACGGGCAGCACCGACCAGCGCGACCTCCCATCGGTCGCGAGCGACGTCGATGTCCTTGCTGCGGGTGTTCTCGTGGCCATAGCCGGCCGGGTCGAAGTCTGCGCCTCCCGAGATGAGGACTGCGTCGAGACGCTCGACCACGGCCGGGGCGTTCCCGGGTGGTTGGACCGGGAGGATGGTCGACGCACCACCGAGGTCGGCGAGCACGTCGACATGCTCGCCGGCGAGGCAGTGATGGCGCCCCTCACCCAATGACGTCGTCAGAGTCCTGGTCCACGAGCTGATGCCGACGATGGGTGGGCGCATCGGCGCAGGGTAGGCGGTCAGTCCGCGTCGGACGGTTTGAAGCTGGCTTCGATGAGCGTGTCGATGGCCACGTACCCGACCGGTCCTCCGGTGGCGTCGACCGCCACGACAGGGCTGAAACGGAGGTCTGGGGGTCGAGCCATGGCCCGACGGAGCACGTCGGCACCGTTCTCCGAGGCACGGGCGCGCATCGGCGCCGAGATGATGTGGTCGCCCCACTTCAGCCGGACCGACCCGTCGCGCTGGAGCAGGATCTCGGCGACCGGACCGCCGGTCGGCTCACCCTCGACGACATCGCATGAGGTCACCAGATCGGCCAGCGTGGTGCCGGGCGTCCAGCGCCTCCCGAGCGACGCCAGCTGGGCTCGAATGGTGGAGTGGATGGCGGGGAAGGGAGGCGCCGGCCTACCCAACAAGTAGCCCTGGGCGTATGAAACGCGTGCGTCGGCGAGTGCGTCGAGCTGGGTGATGCGCTCGACACCGGCGACGATCAGAGCGGCGCCGAGTTCCGAGGCGACGCCTTGCAGGAGTCCGAGCTGATTCAGCGCCTCCGGTCGACGGTCGATGTCGTCGGCGATCTCACGTTCGACCTTGATGAAGTCGGGGACGAGGCGGCGAAGGCCCGAAGCCTCGGTGGTGGGGCCGACATTGTCGATGGCGATGCGGGCGCCACGGGCTCGCAACTCGCCGATCGTCGCCAGTCCGTCCGCCTCGAGGTGGGGGTGGGGTGACGTGACTTCGATGACGATCTTCGACAGGTCGTCGTGTTGGAGAAGGGCCGCCACCACCCGGTCCATCGTGAGGAACTGGGGGTCGACATTGACCGCCAGGAAGTGACCCGCCGGGGTCGTCTCGGACAGCGTCAGTGCCCGCTCGATCGCCTGGCACTGCAGAACGTCGGCGGGATGGCGCACGATGGCGTCGGGCCAGTGGAGCACTCGCCCGTTGTCGCCGATCACCCGCGCCAGAGCCTCGTAGCCGGCGATGTCGGCAGTTCCCAGATCGATGATGGGCTGGGTGACCAATGCGAGTCCGGTCCCGAGATCGGGATGGTGGGGCTGCCCCGGTCGTGGAGCCGGCACCACCGCCGGCTGTGGCGAGATGGACCCCCCTTCCAATCGGGTCGGCAGGGAGAGGCTGAAGACCGTCCATCCCTTCCTGCGGTGGTACTCGAGATCGCCACCCATCCGCTGGGCCAGCCCGCGGGAGATGGTGAGACCCAAGCCGAGCGAGTCGGGTTGGCCGGGTCTCGACGAACGGACGAACGGTTCGAAGAGCGCGGCGGCGACGCCGGCGTCGACGGGAGGTCCGTCGTTGCGGATCTCCACGCGGACCAGGTCGGGCTCGCGGGTGGTGGCAACCAGCACCTCGCTGTTGGCATAGCGCACCGCATTGCGGATGAGGTTGCGCACGATCTGTCGGACGCGGAGTGAATCGCCGACCGCCGGTCCAAGCGGGTTGGCGACGTGCAATCGCACGTCACCGACCAGGTCGACTCCTTGAATGACCGCGGCGATGGCCTCGTCGAGGTCGACGGCCCCCAGCTCCAACGTCAGGGAACTCGACGTGAGGCGGCCGGCGATGACGTAGTCGTCGACGAGCCGGCCCATCTCATATGCCTGCTCCCGGGTTGCGAGGAGGAACTCGTCGAACTCGGCCGACCGCAGATGGTGGCGCTCCTCGATGAGGATGTCGAGCATGCCGATGATCGCCGTGAGGGGCGTACGCAGCTCGTGCGAAACACTGGCCAGGAACCGGTCCTTCTCGTCCGACGATCGGAGTGTCTCCTCGTCGGAGTGACCGATCGGAGGAAAGGGGCGGCCCGTGATGAAGCGTCCGGTGGCTCCGGCGATGGCGGAGAGCCGCCGAGCGAGACGGCGAGAATTCCCGGTGCCTGGTCGTGTCTCCATTGGCATGGCCGCGGTGTCTCGACCGCCTCGTCGCCTCGGGATGCGCCGCGCCATGAGAACTCTTCGTCATCATCGCGACGTTTCTTGACCGATCCCCTCACCACGCTGCGTGAGATTGGCGGAACCCCTTGAGCGCGTTCGGCGTCAGAGTGCCAATCGAATGGCTGGAGGAACGATGCAGATGACCCGAGAGCGAGCCGGAGCAGCCGCGCTGCGACGACTGGCGATGGTGGCGGTGATCGCCCTGACGGTGGCGGCGTGTGGCAGTGCCGATGGCGCAGACGACACCGTGCGCATGGAGCCGACGGAGCGCCGGCAACCGTCCGACGACGACGGCCGGGTGGTGGTTCGTCCGGAGCAGGAGGAGACCGCGTCGACCGAGGCGATGCCGGAGGAGTCCTCCGGGACCGAGGCGGCGACTGAGCCGGTGGAAGACCGGAGGGGGGCAGAGGCGCGAGAGTCCGAGCCTCGGCAGCCGCCGGGCGATGTCGAGTTCCGTGACTATGGCGAAAACGCCTTCGTCGATACCGATGAGGACTCCCTCTCGACCTTCGCCGTCGACGTGGACACCGGCTCCTACACCCTCATGCGGCAGTGGATCGAGGAGGGTCTGATCCCTCCGCCGGAGTCCGTGCGGCCGGAGGAGTACGTGAACTTCTTCGACTCCGGTCACGGGGCACCGTCCGACGACACGTTCGCCGTCTTCGCCGACGGTGGCCCGACTCCGTTCACCGACCGAGCCGGGGATGTGCTGCTCCGCCTGACGATCGAGGGCCGGGAGGTCTCCAACCGACAGCGACCCGACGTGAATCTGACGTTCGTGGTCGACGTGTCGGGCTCCATGGAGCGCGATCGTCGCCTGGAGCTGGTCAAGGGGTCTCTCGACGTCCTGGTGGACGAGCTCGATCCGGCCGACCGGGTGAGCATCGTCGCGTATGACGACCGGGCGTGGGTCGTCTTGGACCCGACTCCGGTCGATGCACGGAGAGACATCGGAGCGGCGATCTCCGAGTTGCGTCCCGGGGGGTCGACCAATGCCGAGGCCGGCCTGTTGCTGGGTTTCGATCTGGCCGAGGAGATGTACGACGCGGACGCCGTCAACAAGGTCGTGCTGCTCTCGGACGGGGTGGCCAACGTGGGAGAGGCGGGCCCCGAAGGTCTGCTCGACCGGGTTGGACGAAGCGTCGATCGCGGCATCGGTCTGGTCACGATCGGGGTGGGACTCGGAAACTACAACGACGTGCTGATGGAGCAGCTCGCCGACGGGGCCGACGGCAGCTACCACTACGTGGACACGCTCGACGAGGCAGAACGGGTGTTCTCCACCCAGCTCACCGGAACGCTGGTGACCATCGCCAAGGACGCCAAGATCCAGGTCGACTTCGACCCGGACACGGTCGCCTGGTACCGGTTGGTCGGCTTCGAGAACCGCGAGGTCGCCGATTCCGACTTCCGCAACGACCGCGTCGACGGTGGCGAGATCGGTGCCGGACACTCCGTCACCGCCCTCTATCAGATCGAGGTGAACCGGGACGCTCGCGGCCGGGATCGCCTGGCAACCGTCTCGGTGCGCTGGCAGGAACCGGACGGCCGAGGAGCCGATGAGGTGTCCGGGGAGCTGACCGTGGACATGCTGGACGACCGCTGGCAGCAGACCGATCCTCACTTCCGACTGGCCGCCACCGCCGCCGCCTATGCGGAGGCGCTGCGCGAGGGTCGGTATGCCGACGCCTACGACCTCTGGGACGTCGCCGACGAGGTCGACGAGCTTCGACGGGAGCTGGACGACGGTGACGTCGACGAGCTAGCTCGACTGGTCGAGGACGCAGCCCGACTGGCCGGCGATCGCTGAGCCGGGTTGGGTGGCCGGGCGCCGAGGTCGACGATCACGGGTGCGTGGTCGGACGGTTTGGTGCCCGGCACCTTGGTCGGTTTCCGATACGCCCGGTCGACCGCCGCCCCTTCGATGGAGAGCTGGGAATCGACCAGGACGATGTCGATCCGGAGACCGTAACCCTTGTGGAAGTGCCCGGCGCGGTAGTCCCACCAGGTGAATCCCGGCTCGTCTGGGTGACATGACCGGAAGGCGTCGACGTAACCGGCATCGACGATCCGGTCGAACCGGCTTCGCTCGTCGGCTGTGATGTGTGTGCCGCCGTGGACTTGGTCGGTGTCCCAGACATCCAGGTCGGTGGGGCAGACGTTCATGTCGCCGGCGATGATCGCCGGTCGCCCCGCGAGCGCACCGGCCCGGCGCTGCATGGCTTCGAAGAACGACAGCTTCTCGCGGAAAGGCTCGGTGTCGGGTGCTCGTCCGTTGGGGACGTAGACGCTGACGAAGCGCACATCGCCCACGGTTGCCTCCACCCACCGCGCGTCGTCGGCGTTGGGTTCGCCGGCCAGCCCGAAGGTCGGATCGGTGACGTCCCACTCGTGCGCCGCTAGGATGGCGACCCCATTCCACCGCCCGGCCGAGTGGTCGACGGCGTGGTACCCCGCGTCGTCGATGGCGCGGTGCGGGAACCTCTCCGTGAGAACCTTGGTCTCCTGCAGAAGCACCACGTCGGGCCGGTGCTCGGCGAGCAGTGCCAGCAGACGTTCCAGCCGTGTGGAGATGGAGTTGACGTTGTAGGTGACCAACCGCACGGCGTCGGACGATACCCGTCAGGTGTCGGACGCGGCCTCGGCCACCGACGCCAGCCGAGGCACCATCATGTCCCACCCTCTGAGGTGCAACTCCACCATCGGCGCATTGGGTAGGCCGCGGTGTTCCAGGCGGAGCAGCGTCGACGTGCCGGTTTCCTCCAGCTCGATCGACACGGTCGACGACCCGGGTGGCACCGCGTGACCGTCCGACTCCCAGCCCCAGGTGAAGACGAGGCGTCGCGGGGCATCGACTTCGAGGAACCTCCCGGACGCGAATCCATCCCCGAGAACGTTGACCCGGAACACACCTCCGGGTCGGGCATCGATCTCCGCCTCGGTGCCCTGCCACTGAAGCCAGCGATCGGACGACGTGAAGAACCGAAACACCGTCTCCGGCCGTGCAGCGATCAACCGCTCGACCACCAATCGATCAGTCATCGGTCTCCTCCAGGTCTTCGGCGGCCCGCGCCAGGCGGTCGAGATCCGAACTCCACATCGTCTCCAGCATCCGTGCGACGGGTCCGAGCGAACTGTGGTCCGCCCGGTAGAACCGCTTGGTGCCTTGCGGGCGCACGCGGACGGCGCCGGCGTCACGCAGCACCTTCAGATGCTGGGAGACCGCCGGGAATGAGACGTCGAAGTGGGCGGCGACCTCACCGGCGCTCAACTCCTCCGTCCAGATGAGTCTCAGGATCTCCATCCGGCGGGGTTCGGTTACGGCTTGCAGAAGATGCATGGACCCGGTTACTGTAGCGTCTAGTTAATTAAGTGACAGCTTAAGTACTGTGGTTCAGGAGAGCCGGCTGTCCGATTGGCTGGTGACGAGCAGCCGCTCGTCTCCTTTCGTCGACGATGAGGAGGCAACCCGTGGAGTCGGTGAAGTTGGCGTTTGACACGACGGCCGATGCCGCCGCGATGGTCCGGATCTGTTCCAGCACAGATGGGATCCGGTCCTTTTGGACCGATGCGGTCGAGGGCGATGCGGCCCAGGGAGGGCGGTTCGAGCTCCGGTTTCCCGGTCCCGCACCGGTCTATGTCCTGGAGACGGTGACGGTCGGCGACGGGGAGGTCGTCTGGAGGTGTGTCGAGGGCCCGGAGTCCTGGATCGGCACCACGATGCGGTTTGCCCACGCCGGGCCCCACCCGATGGGAATCGATGGCGCTCTCATCGCCTTCCAACACGACGGGTGGGGACCAGAGGCCGAAGGTCTCCCGTGGATCGCCTACATCTGGGCGCAGATCCTGGCCAGGCTCAAGGCGACGATGGAGACGGGTGCCAACGCCCCGTTCTTCGAGACGTGAGAGACGCACCGGCGTGCGTCGATGCCTCACCGATCGTTTGAGGAGACGCCGGAGGTTGCCTCGAAGAGCGCCTGGATGACGTCGTCGGCGTCCCGCTTCGATGAACGAGAACCGCTTTCGGAGGACGGTGAACCGATCCGGCGTCGGGCCGCTTCGACGTCGTCCGACTCGGCGACCGCCAGCGGAGCACCCAGCGAGTGTCGCAAGTCGACCGCCGCTTCCAACAGAGCTCGGGCGTCGTCGTGGTGGCCGGTCTCGGCCATCGCTCGCGCCAGCCCTTCCATGGAGAAGGCATCTGCGAGGGGGTCGTCGCCATGCCGAGTGTGGACGAGGGCGGCCACGTGGTGTTCGATTGCCTCGTCGAATCGTCCGAGGTCGGACGCCACCCGACCGAGGCAGTCGAGGGTGTGGGCCAATCCGCCCGGCGCATCGAGTGCCCGATAGATGCGTGCGGCGGCTCGGTGTGCCTCCGCCGCCTCCTCCGCCTTGCCGGCGGCCCGGCGAACCCGGCCCAACGTGTTGAGGGCGTGGGCGTGCACCATGGGGAAGCCGAGGTGCTCAGACCGCTTCAAGGCCTCGTCGGCCCGTTCCTGGGCGGTCTCGGCGTCACCTTGGAGGAGCGCCACATTGGCCAGCTCGCTCAGGGCCAGGTGAGCGTCGTAGTGCAGACCCAACTCCGGGGCGACGGAGAGGACCGATTCGTAGGCATCGGTGGCTGCTTCGTAACGCCCCGCCAGTCGATGCATCGTGGCCAGCGTGGTCAGGGCAGTTGCCCGACGCCACGGATCTCCCGCCTCGCCGAGCCGGTCGACGGCCCTCTGGGCGAGGCTGGTGGCGGCCTCGAGTCCGTCGACCGGACCGACGATGTTGGACGCAACCAGATCGACCACCCCCTGCAGCCACAGATCGTGCCCGGACGCCTGGTCGATGCAGAGGCGGATCTGGGCGGCCGCCTGATCGAGCCCTTCGGACACCCAGAGGGCGTCGATCGCTCGGGCGAGGACGGCGTTGCGCTCCGATCCCAGCCGTTCGGCCATCGCCGCAGCCCGCCACGCCTCGCGAGCCGGACGCCGATCACCGGTCACGCCGGCCAGCGCCAATCCGGTGAGGACCACCACCAGCTGAGGCGAATCGTGGTCGCCGGCTCGGTCGGCGACTTCCTCGATCAAGCGGAGCGTCTCGGGCTGACGGGCGCGCAGAGCGATGGCCCACACCATGGCCGCCGCCACATCGAGCGCGGCGGCCATGTCATTGTCGAGCGCCCATCGCGCCGCCGCCCGGAAGTTGGCGGCGTCTTCATCGAGCGTTCGGAGTGCGAACGCTTGCTTGGGTCCGGCGTCGAGGTGGGGGCGAAGCGCTCGGGCGAGGTTGGCGAACCAGTGGGCGTGATGCGCCCGGATCTCGGCTGCGAGTTCATCGCTCAAGAGCTGGGCAGCCTGGTGTCGAACCTCGTCGAGGAGTTCGACCCGGCCCGAGTGGTCCCGGTTGACCAGCGACTTGGTCACCAGCCGGTGGAGGACGGCTGCCGCGTCTTCGTCGTCGCCGCCGATCAGGCGGCGGGCGACCTCGGGCCCTCCGCCGCCCTGGAGCACCGAGAGTGCCCCGAGTGCATGCCTCGCGTCGGCGTCGAGACGCTCGATACTCCATTCGATCGTCGCAGCCATCGTTCGATGACGGTCGGGCCTGTCCCTTCGGTCGACCGTCGGTACGTGCTGGCGCTCGGCGAGGCGTTCGGCCACCTCGGCGAGGCTGAGGATGTCGACGGCGCCGGCGGCCAGCTCGATTGCGAGCGGCATCCCATCGACGACGCGGCAGATGGTGGCGGCCACCGGGAGCTCCGCATCGTCCAGTGGTCGTCCCGCATTGGCGGAGACGCGGCGCTCGAGCAATCTGATGGCGGGGTTCGATCTGATCTCTTCGAGTGGCGCGGTCGGAGGCGGAAGAACCAAGGGCGAGAGGCGGTGAACCTGCTCCCCGCGGATGGCGAGCGGCTCCCGGGAGGTCGTGAGAACCCGCAGGCTCGGCGCCCGGTCCAGCAACGTTCCCACCAAACCGGCCGCCGCCCCGGTCAGGTGTTCGCAGTTGTCGAGGACCAGCAGTGTGGCTCCGGTATCGAGCCGGCCGGCGATCCGCGCCTCCACGCTCCCCGCCGATGACGCCAACGCGTCGATCCCCAAGACCTCCACCAGTCGATCCACGACCTCCGATCCACCCGACGACGTGGAGAGGTCGACGAACCACGCCGGGCCCGGCCATCGCCGCGCCGACTCGAGCGCGAGGGTCGTCTTGCCGACCCCTCCCGGGCCGGTCATCGTGACAACGCGCGACCGCTGCAAATGGTCGGCCACCTGGGCGAGGTCATCGTCACGACCGATCAGACTCTCCCGGGCTGCGGGGACGTTGCCTCCGCCGGTCGGGTGGCCGACGATGGCGGAGCCGTCCGACCATCGCAGGTCGTCGGCTTGTGCCAGCACCTGGCGCTCGACCCGCTGGAGTTCCGGCCCGGGGCTGATGCCCAGCTGATCCCGCAGCACGCGCTCGGCCCGGCGGTAGGCACGGAGTGCATCGCCCTGGCGGCCAGTCGCGTACAGCGCACGAATCAGCAGCGCCCACGCCCCTTCTCGGAGCGGCCTGTCGGCCACCTGCCGCTCCATGGCCTCCACGGCATCCGCCGGCCGTCCCACCTCGAGCAGGGTGGCCGCTCGCGCATCGATGGTCGCCGCGAGTTGCTCCTCCAGATGGACCCGGACACCCGAGGACTCCGGCAGATCGACGACGGCGTCGCCGCGCCACAGGCCGAGAGCCTCGTCGATCAGCGACAACCGGTGATGCGGATCGGCGGCCGATCGCGCGCGATCGACCAGCCGCTCGAAGACCACGGAGTCGACGCCGTCTTCGGCGACGTCCAGCCGATACCCCGATCCGGTGTTCGTGATCGGAGTCTCGGAGCCGAGTACCCGACGGAGCCGCGACACGGATGCCTGAACGGCATTGGTGGGATTCCCCGGCGGGTCCTCGCCCCATTGGAACTCGATGATGCGTTCTGTCGGGACGACCGTTGCCGGTGTGACGGCCAGCAGGGCCAGCAAGCGGCGGTCCGACGCCCCCACCGTTGGTGGAGCACCATTGACCACGATCGGTCCGAGCAACTGGATCATCACGGTTGCGAGGCTAGATACCCGGCGTTCGTCAGTGCTCGGTCAGGATCTCGTCAGCGGGCGGCGCCATGATCCTCTGCATGGCATTCGTCACAACCAAGTCCAGTCGCGATACCCGTCATCCCCCGGAGACCGGGCAGCCGGCGGTCGAAGTCACCAACCTGGTCAAGACCTATCCGGCTCCATCCGGCGGCACCATCCGGGCGGTCGATGGAATCTCGTTCTCGGTCCGGCGCGGAGAGGTCTTCGGGATGCTCGGCCCCAACGGTGCCGGGAAGACCACCACGTTGGAGATGGTCGAGGGTTTGAAGCGGCCCACGTCAGGATCGATCCAGGTTCTCGGCCTCGACGTCGCCGAGCAGCCGACCGCGGTCCGACGGCGGATCGGCGTACAGCTCCAGGCCGCCTCGTACTTCCCACACCTGCGGCTGCGCGAGATCCTGGAGCTCTTCGGCTCCTTCTACCCGGTCTCGCTGCGGGCGGATGATCTCTTGGAGTCGGTTGGACTGGCGGACAAGCGAGACGCCTTGGTGCGGGAGCTGTCCGGTGGCCAGGCACAGCGATTCTCCATCGTCGCCGCGCTCGTCAACGATCCCGACCTGGTGTTTCTCGACGAGCCGACCACCGGCCTCGATCCTCAGGCCAGGAGGAATCTGTGGGAGGTGATCGCCCATCTCAACACCCGGTTCGCCAAGACGGTGGTCCTCACCACCCACTACATGGACGAGGCGCACGTCCTCTCCGATCGGATCGCCATCGTCGATCACGGGCGCGTGATTGCGCTGGACACACCCGACGGTCTGATCGGATCACTGCCGCATGGGTCCGTGGTCGCCTTCACCACCGACTGGAACGTCGTCGCCGCTGAGCTGGAGTCCCTCCCCGGAGTGGCATCGGTATCCACCGACGAGGGGAGCCGTCGCTTCAGCCTGGCGGCATCCGATCTCAACGCCGCCATCCCGCAGCTCTACCGCTGGGCATCCGAAGCCGACATCCGGCTCGGAGACCTGCGGGTGTCCTCGCCGACGCTCGAAGACGTGTTCTTGAGCATGACCGGAAGGAGCTTCCGTGACTGACGTCACCTTTCCCACCGCCCCCGCCACCTCGGTTCTCCAGTCGACCTCGACTGTCGTCGCCCATGGGTGGAACCTGACCGTGGCGTCGCTCAAGATGCTGCTGCGTGATCGAGAGGCCATCGTCGGCCTGATCCTCTCACCCATACTCTTCGTGCTGGCGTTCCGGGTATTCGACATCCCCATCGCCGGGCTGCCGCCGGGGACCGACTACTACGACTTCGTCGTGCCTGGGCTGCTGGCGATGGGGTTGATGCAGTTGCTGATGGTGGGCATCGCCTCCGCCATCGCCCGGTATCGCGAGATGCAGATCCTCAAACGGATCCAGGTGACGCCCGTCAGCCCCGCCGCCTTCGTGGCCGGTCAGGTGCTGGCCCGATTGGCGCTTGCGATCGTGGCGCTGGCACTGATGATGGGAGTCGCAGTGGCCCTCGGTGCCAACATCCGTGGTTCGTGGTGGTCGATGATGATCATCGCCAGCGCCGGCAACGTGGTGTTCCTCACCCTGGGGTTTGCGATCGCCGGGAGGGCGAAGACGGTCGACGGAGCCAACAACCTCGCTGGTCTCTCGACGATCCCCCTGATGTTTCTGTCGGGGATGTTTTTCCCGGTCGAGGTCATGCCCGACTTCCTCCAGTCCGTCGTGCAGTATCTCCCCATCACTCCCGTCATCGACGCCCTCCGCGCCGTCGCCCTCGAAGGCGCGGGCTTCGGTGACGTTGCGGGCGAGTTGGTCATCCTCGCCGGATGGATCATCGGCGGCTTCGCAGCCGCTGCGGCCACGTTCCGATTCGGAGACGGAGCCTGACGGATCGCGAACCGAACGGCCGGCATGCGGCGTATGCATCTGCGAGGGACTCGACCAATAGGAGGCAATCCCATGCACACCCCACCCCGTCGGAGCCTGCTCGTTGCCCTGCTCGTGATCGGTATGGCGCTGCTGGCCGCACCCGCCTACGCGGGAGGTCGCCCGCTGGCGACCACGCTCGCCGCCGAGCACGAGGTTGGACAGCCCGGTGACCCGGGTACGAGCGGATCGGCGCACCTCGCCCTGAACCAGGGTCAGGGCGAGATCTGTTTCGACATCGACGTCGCCGGAGAGTCGTCGCCAATCCTGGCGGCGCACATCCATGCCGCACCGGCCGGAAGCAATGGGGGAGTCGTCGTCGACTTTCAGTGGGCGACCACCGGCGGCAGCGGCTGTGTGGACGCCGATGCCGACCTGATCAAAGACATCCGTCAGCATCCGGAGAACTACTACATCAACGTCCACAACGCCACCGCCCCGGCGGGGGCGGCGCGCGGCCAGCTCGGAAAGTGATCGACTGACCGGATGACTCGGCCGGCGGGGACGACAGGTCCTCGCCGGCGCGTCACCGATCCACCGCGGTGATGAGGAACGAAGCGAGACGCGTTCCCGGCTCGCGGCCCCGCAGAATGAACGTGTGCGAACCGGCATCGAACGACCGAACCGGGCCACACGAATGCAGTTCGAAGGAATCGGTCGGTTCGCAGCGGGTGCTCACTCCATCCCATGCAAAGCCGGTCGGTCCGCGTTCGACCTCCTCGAACGCATCCCAGATCTCCCAGCCGACGAATGCCGAATGGACCCACCCCTCGGTCGGAGCGGCCAAGCGGTACCAGATGGCTAGATCGTCGTCCGGGGAGCGAACCGGAGTTCGGGTCTCGGGGTCCAGGGCGAGCCGGATCGGCGAGTCGGGTGCGAGTTCGCCGATCCGCTCCGACGACACCCCCGGCGCCGCCCGAACGTTCAACGTGTCGTCGGCCGCCACGTTGCGCACCCAAGCGTGGCCATCGATCGACAGATAGAAGGAGTTCGTGTTGGTCTGACCGTCGACGTCGACGAGGGCCTCCACGAGGTGGGGCCCCGGCTCGTCGATGTCGACGGTGAAGACGACGAAGCCGGTGTCCTTCTCGTCGGCGAAGACGTACGGCGGGTCTCCCCCGACCGCTTCGATCCCCTCGTACCACTCCATCGCCTCGACCGGGATCTGCCCGACGTCACCCGGATCGGTGACGGCCAGCGTCGTATCGGGAGCGGCCGACGAGGTGGTGCTCTGGCGCGGTGTGGTGGTGGGGGTCGGGGGCGTTCCGGCGGTGAGACCTCCGGCCCTGGGACCGTCGATGGCGGAGGCGCCGGCGGCAAGTCCCGCCGTCAACTCCTCCTCGGCGTCGTCTTCGATCACGGAGGCGCTGGCCGCGGCGACCGCGGCCTGCTCCGCCGCCCGGTCGCCGGCGCCTTCGTCCGTGAGGGCGACGGTGAGCGCACCGGCCGCCCCCGCCACGGCGTCACGGGCAGCGGCAACCTCTGACGACTCGTCCAGGCCCTGTTCGGCCAGCATGGCTTCGAGGTCCGCCTGTTTCGATGCTGCGAGTTGCTGGAGGGTCTCCAATCGCTCGTCGGTTGTCGCCGGGTCGCCCAACGCCTCGGAGATGGTCTGGGTGAGGCTCTTGGCCTCCGAGATGGCGACCGTCCGCTCGATGGCCATCCGTTCCTCGGGGTTCACGATGTCGAGCACGTCTCCGAGCGCCTCGTCCCGTTGCGCCGCCACCTGATCGGTGACCTCCAAGGCCTGTTCCTGGATGGCCGCTGCGTCGCTGATCTGTGACCGGCCATACCAGGCGACCGCGAAGGCCGCGATCAGGATCATCGCAGCCAGACCGAGCAGTCTCCGGATCAGGCGTCGAGATCGATCGGCCGCCTCGGTGAGTCGCTCCCGGCGGCGCTCGTCGACCACGCCCACCAACCGGTCGTGGCTCAGCTCGTACCAGCGGGCTCCTCGTCGCACCTCGCTTCGAACCAGGCGCAAGTCCTCGAGGTCGTCGACGACCTCGTTCGCCAGGCCGGCCGTTTCGTCTTCGAGGCGGATCACGGCGCCGCGGGTGTGCGCCTGGGTCACGAGCTGGGTTTCGAACCAGCTCTCGAGTCGAGCTGCCGGCACCCGGTGGGCTTCGGCCACGGTCGCCACCCCACGGTCGTAGAAGTCGCGAAGGGCTCGATCCACCTCTCCGAACCGCCGCCAGTGCTCGTCCGTGATGACGGAGGTTCCGGGCGTGAGACTGTTCCACAGGGCCGAGCACACAACCTGGAGGTGAACCGGCTCGACCTGTGCGCCTTCGATCTCCACGGTCTCTCCGCCGCGCACGACCCGCACCTTGGCCAGGTCGGTGGCGAGACGTTCGGCGACGCCCTCCCCGAAGACGACCGATGTGTTGGCCAGGGGACCCACGATGGCCTCGACCGCCTCGGGGGTCGCTAACCGATCGAGATGCAGCCGGGCGTAGGAGAGCGTGCCGAGCTCCCCGAGGAGCGGATCGAGCGACCCGAGGTAGTCGTCACGAACAGCGATCAGCACCCGGAGCAACGGATCGGTTTCCAAGGCACACCGGATCTCCCGGATCACTTCGGGTCGCTGTCGCCATCGACCGGGGTACCAGGTGAAGAGTTCTTCGAATTGATCGAGGATGGCCAGCCGGAGCGGATCCGTTCCGTCCTCCGCCATCCTCCGGGGTCGTGCCTGCAATGCGGCCGCCAGTGAGTCGACGTGGTCGAGGTCGACCGGGTCCCAGGCGGCGAGGATGTTGGCGACGAAGGGGTTGTCGTCCGAACCGGCGGCGACATGATCGCCCCCACCGACCCGGGCGGTCGCGAGCAGGTCGAAGTCCTGTTCGATCGTCGGGACGAGCCCGGCATGGATCAGTGATGTCTTCCCCGCACCGGACGCCGCGTGCAGCACGACGAGACGGTTGGCGTAGAGCAGCGCTCGTAGTGCCGCGACTTCACGAGATCGGCCGAAGAATTGGTGGCCCTCGTCGCGCGTGAAGGATCGGATGCCGACATAGGGGAGGAATCCGGCGACGGATCGGGCAGAGACCGTCACGGTTGTGCCTTCCATCGGTCGCGGATCTCGGTGAGAAACTCGGTCGCCGAACCCCAGTAGACCCGGAGCCGATTCTGATCGGAGGCCGAGAAGAGCGCCGCCAGATAGGCCTCGACGTACTCCGTCTCGGTGGCGGACGGGGGAAGTTGGACCGCCACGCTCAAACCGCGCCCGCTGGCCTCGGCCGCCGCCACCATGCCGCGCACCAGGACTCGGAACATCCAGTCTTCGAGGTGGTAGCCGGCCAGCATCAGCGACGTGCCCGACAGTCGTTCGAGGATGAGCGGTCGGATGATCTTCTGATTGCGCGAGACCGCCACCACATAGTCGAAGTAGTCGTCCTCGGTGAGAACCATCGAGGCCGGATCGGACGGATGACCGTGGAGGTGGTAGACGACGGGCGTGTCGGGCGTGGGATCGGCGGACACGTCGGGCGGGAGGTGCCGCGGATCCGCCGGGGGATCGCGCCAGGGACACACCTCGCGGGTGGGGGCCTTCCCGGCCGCGACGAGTGCCTGATACAGCAGGTCGTCGAAGTTGGTGGTGAGGAACACGGAGATCGGCAGTTCGGCGACGGCCCGATATGCCTCCGCGTCGGGGCCGAGGTCGTTGAGCGAGGCCTTGCCGACGAGGGCAGCCACCTCGTCCTTGGGAATCAGGCGGTCGGTGATCACCGACACGTACTGGGCAACCTTGGGCAGGTCCGCACTGTCTTGGATCGGGTACCCGTACTCGCCGGCGAGTGCGTCGGCGATCGACTGGCGAGAGGGAAGGGCGGGTTGATTCAACGACCATCCCAGGATCGGTGTGACCTTGTCCCAGGACAGTCGCTTCATCAGCGTTCGCCAGTCCTCTTCGGCCAGACCCGATCTACCCAGGCTCCGTCCCACCGGGATGTCGAAGAGCCGTCCTTCGTCTGCTCGCATGTACAGGGCGGGCGTTCCCCATTCCACCAGCGATTGGGTCGCATCGCCGGTCAGGGCTTGGCGGGCCATGACGATGGCGGTGTCGATCGGTTCACCACGGGTGATCCCGGCGTAGAAGTGCTTGGCGAAGGTGATGGCCGCGGCGTCGGTGATCTCGGTTTGCATGGCAACGACTGCCGGGATGCGATTGGCGATGAGGCTCTGGGCGGCGCCGGCGAAGGAATCCGAGGGCGATGACATGGCCCCTTCGCAGGCGTTCAGGATCACGAGCCGGACGCTGTCGAACTCATCCAGAACCGAGCCGAGCACACTGCCCGTGACGCGTTGGAGCGATCCGTCCTCGGAATCGAACACCAGCATCCCCTCGTTGGACGCGGCATCGAAGGTCCCATGCCCGATGAAATGGACGATGTGAATGTCGGTGTTGGTGAGGGCGGCGCGGAGGCCGGTCATCGTGGCGGGCTGCAGGGGAAGGATCTCGACGAAGCCGGCCTCGACCAACGCTCGGGACGCCCCCTCGATGGCTCGTCGCTCGGCCTCGACGTCCAGTCCGCGGGCGGCGTCGTCGACGGAGGGCAGGACGACGAGGACCCGGAGCGGCAGATCGACCTGGAGGGGCTCGATGGTGTCTGCGAGGTCGACGTATCGGACGATCGGAGTCTCGGTCGACAGGCTCAGCCACTTCCGTTCCGACTTGCGGTACAGGTACTCCCACGGGATCCCGGCCAGCTCGGGGGTCTGCCCGAACCGGAGTCGGACCCGGAGCCCTGCGCCCTTCGCCTTGGCCAGGTCGCGGCTTCTCACGAATGCCTGCTCCACGGCGTCGGCGAACACCGACTCATACAGCGCAGAACCGGCTGCCTGGATCTGATTCTCCGTCAGCCCGCCGGCGAGGAGTTGGGATGCCGGGCCCTCGATCGAGGATCTCGTGAACTCGTGGCTGGCCTGGCCGGCCGGGGAGGCAACCACCAGCGCGGTGTAGGAGGCGGCCGACGACCTCGTGATCATCAGGTCGAAGTCATGATGAGTCGTCTGGCTCACAGTGCCCCCGGGCGCCGGTCTCCTCGAACCTACTCGGCCGGTTGCGTCGGCACCGCCGTTTCGGCGTCGCCAGGCGGTCTCCCGTGGACGGAACACCGGTCTCGAACCGGAGAATCGGCTCGACGGGCTACCAGGCGCCGATGCCGACGAACCCCGGGATCATCTCGGCCGACGGTCGGTGGTGCTCGATCGGTGTGACCGCGGGCCGATCACGCCAAGGCGTCGGACGGCTCGGATCGCCCAAGGAGATCGTCGATCGCCGAGCTGAGCACGATGAGGGCGGAGTCGAGGTCCTCCATCAGATCTGGGATGGCCTCGCGCTGCTCTCGTCGGGCGGCCTCCTCGAGCGCGGCCGCGGCTGCCGAGGCATCCGCTGCCCCGATCATCCCGAGCATGCCCTTGAGCTTGTGGGCGGCGCCGGCGATCGCATCGGTCTCGTCGGTGTTCAGGAGCCGACGCTGATCGGCGCTCTCCTGGCGGGCGGTTTCCAGGAGGGTGGTGAGGATCTCGACGTCTCCACCGCTGTGGGCGTCGAGCGTGCTCATGTCGATCGGGCCCGTCGCCTGATCGGTGGGCTCGACGGAGTCGGCCTGTTCCGCCGACAGGTCCTCGACGGTGACGCACAAGAGGTGAGGGTCGAAAGGCTTGGTCATGTAGCCGTCGCAGCCGGCATCGATGGCCGCCTCACGATCTCCGTCCATCGCCCGGCCGGTGAGGGCGATGATCGGCGTGTGCCATCCTCTGGCCGCCTCGTGCTCGCGGATGAGCCGGGTCGCTTCCAGCCCGTCCAGGACCGGCATCTGGACGTCCATGAGGACGATGTCATACCGTTCGACTTCCATCGCCTCGACCGCCTGCCGACCGTCGGCGACCGAGGTGACCACGTGGCCCCGCTTGCCGAGCAGTTGCTCGACGACCAGCCGATTGGTGGCCACGTCGTCGGCGACCAGCACGTGCCGAACTTGCCGCCGCTCGCGAAGGTCGTGGCGGGTGAGGAATCCGTGTCGGTCGCTCTCGATCGCGTCGAGCAGGTCGAGCACATCCATCGCCTCGGCGGGCCGGCCGATATAGGCGGCCGCGCCGAGCCGGCGGAAGTGGTCGCTGTTGCCACGTTCCGGTGCGGCGTCGATGACGAGTACCCGGCTCGACGCGCGGCATGCCTGGACACCGACCGGGTCGTCGGGCCCTTCGACGAGCGCGATGAGGGCGCCGCCGTCGTTGCGGATTTCACCGGGACTGACGCGGCGGGCACTTCGACCTCCCACGCCGAGCAGCGTGGCGACGGAGTTGGTGCCGTCCGGATCGCTCGTGACGACGTCCACGAACGGCCGCGCCTCGTCGGAGTCGGCGGGAGGTTCCCACGCTTCCAATGGCAGCTCGAAGGTGAACGTGGAACCCTCCCCGAGGGTGGACGTCACCCAGATCCGACCGCTCATCAGCTCGGTCAGCCGGCGGGAGATCCCGAGACCGAGCCCGGTACCTCCGTAGTTCTGCGTGGTGGTGCCCTCTGCCTGCGTGAAGTCGTCGAAGATGGCTTCGAGCCGGTCGGCGGGGATGCCGATGCCGGTATCGCTGATGTCACACCGAATGCCCCCCGACGTGGGACGGGTCACCTTGACGGTGACCCCGCCGGCGTGGGTGAACTTGAGGGCGTTGCCGATGAGGTTGATCAGGATCTGACGGATCCGACCGGGATCCCCCCACAGCCAGTCCGGAAGCTGGTCGTCGTAGGCGAGGATCAACTCCAGGTCCCGTTTGGTGGCGTCGGCCTCGAACGAACGGATGACCGTCGTGAAGAGATCGCGGGTTGCGAATCCTTCCTCGTGGAGCGTCATCTGCCCGGACGCCGCCTTCGACAGGTCGAGGACGTCGTTGACGATCGCCATCAATGCTTGCGCCGAAGACTTCACAACCTGGAGGTACTCCCGTTGTGAGCCGGTCAGGTCGCTCGCCAGCGCCATGTCGGTCATCGCCGCAATCGCGTTCAGGGGGGTGCGGATCTCATGGCTGATGTTGGCGATGAACTGGGCCTTGGCCTCGCCGGCCGCCTCGGCCTGGAGGCGCGCCTGGCGAAGCTCTTCCCGCTGCTGGACCCGCTCGGTGATGTCGCGTGAGGAGGCTTGCACCTCGACTCCGGCGACGCCGACGACGAGTCGCGAGACCGATTCGATCCAACGCGGGCGCCCGTCGGCACCGACGATGCGGTATTCGACCGTGATCGTGTCGGCCGACCCGCTCACCATGGCGTCATGTGACTCGACGACGTGCGCGCGATCGTCGGGGTGGATCAGCGAGAAGACACTCCGCCCCTCCAACTCCTCGGGCGGGCTGCCGATGATGCGTTCGGTTGACGGTGACGCGTACAGACAGATGCCGGAGAGGGTGTTTCGGGTCACTGCATCGGTCGCATTCGAAGCCAGCACCTCGAAGCGTTCCAAGGCTGCCTGGTACTCCAGGTTGGCCTGATGCTCGGCCTCGACTCGCTGCAACCGTGCCTGAGTGTGCCGGTTGACGAGCAGGTGGCGGGTCAAGAACCCGGTTCCGATCGCGGCGAGCCCGACGAGCGCCAGCGCCAGCAGATACGGTCCATGCGAGAATGGCTGCCGGGTGTGTCCGGTCAGTCGCCAATATCGCCCACCGAGGTTCAGTTCGATGGCGGCAACCTCGATGGACTCGGAAATGACCGGTCGGTGCTGGGTCACGTCGGTGAGCTCGAATGACACGTGCGCTTCGATGGGTGCAGCGATCGCGTCGTCGAGAAGCGGACCGACCTCGGCCGCCGCCATGGTGATCCCCACGACGTCACCGGCGCCATCGATCATCGGCACGGCGACGGGGAAGCCTTTGGTGCCGAGACCCAGCAGCGTGGTGACCTCACCGAAGCGTGGGAGCTTGGTCCGTTCGACGGCCGCGATCAGACCGGACCGCGCTCGCACGCTGGCGAAGTCGAGGCCGACGATCGATTCGCCCTCGCCCAGTCCGAACTGATGCGTGACGATGTAGTACTCCCCGCGTGCTCCGATCGGGCTGGGAAGCTCGCGGATGAGCTCATAGGGTTCGACGCCGTACCACTCCCGCAGGCGCGTGGTCGTCACCGTCAGCTCGTCGGCCGAGATTCGGCGGGCCACCGCCACCGTGTTGGGATTTCGCCTCAGGTCGAGTGACGACGCGAAGCGTTCGAAAGCATCGGGTTCCACCTCGGCGTCGGCCAGGAAGAGGCCGTTGATGGCACTGAGATTGGAGACCGCCAGTTCGAGTGATTGCGAGACCGACTCGGCAGCCGTGGCCGTCTCGGCCGTGAGCAGCGCGTGATGCTCTGATCGAGCTCTGAGTGTGAGCGCCAGCACCGCCCCCGCGCCGAGGACGAAGACGACGCACGCCACGATGGCAGCTCTGAGGCTGTGGCGATCGTTCGTCGGCGTTCGGAACATCCATCTTGTATCGGTGTCCGAGCCCGAAATCTCAACGGGCCGTTGAGCGGGATCAGAGGTGGGCCGAGGCGACGGTGGAACACGCGCCGCCTCGCCCGACCGGTCGACCGGCGAACCGATCAACCGCCTACCGGGCTGCGGTCCGCACATCGTCGACTGGCAGACGATTGCCCCCTTGGCGTCGGACGTCCGACCCGGCAGTTCTGTGTCAGTCGCCTTCGTGAGACGTCATAGAGAACGTCACGAAGGCCGCTGTCGTGGCTCTTGTGCGAACGTATCGATCGGCGTAGAGCTCGTCATCGGGAAAGCGACGTATCCAGGTTCCTATTCGCGGTCGGCCGAGGCGAGACCCTCCTCGCCCTCAGAGGAGTTGGCGGACCGGCTGCGGGAGGTTGGCTTGGTCGGCAAGGCGGTCGTCGTACCTGCCGTCGTCGATGACGGTCAGGCGGTCGAGTTCCAGCGGTTCCAGGATCTCGGACAGTGGCCGGGAGGCTCGCATCGGACCGAGGTCGGGTACCGCCGGCTCGAATCCCATCTCGGGCCGCATCGTCGTCCCATCCGGCTCTTCGTCCTCCAGTTCGAGGACCCACCGTTCCCCTCCACGGGCGATGCCCAGATCGGTCGCTGGCGGAACCCCACGCGTTCCGCCGAGATCGGCGGCGACCACCCCGACCTCGGCCTCGAGCGCCGCAGCCAACTCGGGGAGTCGATCCAGGCCGTCTTGGAGGCGATCGACCGCTTCGTCGTAGCCGACCTCGGCGACGATGGGGTCGACGCTTGCCTGGTCGAGGAAAAGGCGGCGCCGGCTCCCGCCGACGCGAAGAGGCTCGCCACCGGCGATGAAGCGCGGCTGTCCGTATCGGGGCACGCCGTTGACGACGACCAGCACGACGCTCCGCTCCGTTGCGTCGAAGAGTCGACGGTACGGATCGCCGCGGCGGCCATGGACCACCATCAGGTCGGCGCGCATCCCGGCGGCGACGGAGCCGAGCACGTGCCCCCAGCCCAGCGCTCGCGCCGGGTTTCTCGTGACCATGTCGACGAGGTCTCGCTCGGTGACCATCCAGTCGAACGCAGCGGCCGCAGTCCTGGCGAATCTCAGTTCGGCCAGGAGGTTCTTCGAGCCGGTGGGAGACCAATCGGAACCGAGGCAGATGTTCACTCCCTCGCGACGGGCGGTTCCGATTCGTGCCGTCCCCCCGTACAGCATGAGGTTCGACGATGGCGACCACACCATCGAGCCGCCATGCCTCGCCAGGGTCGCCAGGTCCTCGTCGAGCAAACCGGCGGCATGGATGCCGACCAGCGCCTCGTTGATCGCCCACCGACCGTCCCCGGTCTGCAGTGCCAGGAAGTGGCCGCGCGCCCGTTCGTCCACACCCTCGGAAAGGTGGAGGATCACCCGCTTGCCGCGCGCCAGACGGTCGGCGAATGAAGCGGCGTCGTCGACATCGGCAACCCGGCTGTCGGCCTCCGGGAGCGCAGGATCGTTGGTGTCCTCGACATTGCGAACGAGCCCGCGGTGGTAGCGACGGGTGTTGGCGTTCGAGTACAGCGCGATGCCTTGGCTCGTGGTGACCCCCGCCACCAGCGCCTTGACCTCGACGTACCGGACGACCGCCTCGATGTACCCGGCCGTCTTGCCGAGCACCTTCATCGGCCCGCTGACCAGCTTCCGGTACTCGGGATGTCGGCCCCATTGACTGCGGTTCTGGTACGGCTCCGGCACCCGCCACATCTGCAGGACGTTGTACGGGAGGTGGTTGTGGAGTTCGATCATTCCGGGATAGATCGTGCCGCCGGTTCGGATGATGGGCGCGCCTTCCATGCCGGGCGGTGGCGCACCCTCGTCACCGACCGATTGGATCACGCCGCCATCGACCCACACGACACCCCGACCGAGGACGCGGTGGGCGTCGTCCATCGTGACGATGCGGCCCTCCAAACCGAACGCAGGTCCGTCGAGCGGATCGATGATGTCAGGCATCGTCGATCGCCTTTCGCTCCGACCGAGACAGCGGTGCCGGGTCGAGATCGAACACCCACCGCGGCACGAACAGCTTGTAGTAGTCGCCGGTCGTGTGGCCGCCGACGAGCCCGGCAACCCCCCGAGAACCAGACGTGCCCTGCCATCGAAGGGTGCCGAACGGGAGGTCGGTCCGCGGAATCTGGCCCCGACGGCCGTCGTAGACGAACGAAGCTCGGCGGTCCTTTCGGTATCGCTTCCCCTTCAGGTCGGCCAGCGCACGGTTCCAATCGGTCGTCCAGGCACGCCGCCGGTACCCGGTCATGGGGATGGCCTCGAGGCCGAGCCGGCCGGCCAGCCGTCGAGACGACGTGCCGATCGCCACGATGGGTCCCAGTCGGCGACTTCGCCCTCGGACCTGTTCGACGATGGCGCTGTAGGCATTCACGGTCTCGGGATGATCCACCCACGCCCGGCGCTGGGCCGCCGAAGCTCCGGTTGGGTCGAACGGTGGGACGCGGAGGATCAGGTAGCGATGGTCGATACCCGCCGTCGCCATCCACGCTTGGATGTGCTGTCCCGCCTCGCCGGTGAGTGCCCGGCCGGTGAACAGGTCGTCGACCGATGCCGAATCCGCCAGCAACAGCATCGTGACATCGTCCAGGCGCCCGCGATAGATCGCTCCGAACCCCAACGACGGATGGCAAACCGCCCCGTCCATGTCGGGCCAGTCGGGCATCAGCAGTCGTGCCATGGCCGGATCCGGGCCCTTGTCATAGACGCGATACGAGTGCCGCGGTGGCTCGTAGGCGAGGTCCCCGGACTCGGCCGCGTAGCCACGGTCGTCTCCGGAGGCCACCGACCGGTAGTGGGGGTTGTGGCCCCGGCCGTTGTACTTCCCTGCCGCCGAGAAGAGTTGGATGGATCGTTGGCCGTCTTTCCGGTTGCTGGAAGTGGATCCCCGGCCCAACCTCCAACTCGTGCCGAACGGGAAGTCCCGAAATGGAATCGGTGCCGACCGGTAGCGGTAGTCGGCGGCCCTACCCGGAACACCGTCGGGGTCCGGGATCAGCCAGTCGGCGTCCTGGCGCCGCCACCGCTCGATCTGACGCATGGCGCGTTGGAAGTCCTTCTTGATGGCGGCCGTTCCACCCGAGGCCGCTCCACCCGGGTGCATCACGCCGATCGCCCGCAGCCGTGGTGAGACCTGCTCGGCCGATGCGGTGTGGAGCCGGCGTGGATCGGCTGTCACCCCATGGGACTCGAACCAGGTGGCGACCGATTCCTTGGCTGCGGTCCCGACGGCGATGACGAGCTGCAGGTCGTTCCGATCGACGACATAGTCGAACACCTCGTGCCGGTGGCGCACGATGGGAGAGGCCGGATCCTGGGCCAGCCATCGCAGGTGGCCCCCGTACTGTCCGAAGATCGGATAGCAGAACGTGTTCAGAAAGAGGTAGGAACGGGTGATTCCCACGTGGTTGAGGCCGTGCTGCATGCGTGCACCGGTCCCCCCGGTGAACGAGCGATGCGACAGCGACTCGTCCTGTGCACCCTCCTGGCCGACGATCAGCACCTTGACCTGACCGTCGCCCAGGCGACCCCGGTAGAACATGGGACCGAAGTGCCACCGAAACGACTCTCGCCCGGTGACCGCGACTCCCAAGCCTCGGTAGTTGGGGACCTCGGCGAACAGCCGCGCCCAGCGGCGGTTCTTGGGAGGTCCCGGATCGTGCTCGGATGGATGGCCTCGACCGTCGAACCACTCGTGCCAACTCACGCGTCCTCCTCGGGTTCCACTCCGAACCTACCCCCTCGAGCAGGAACGAGGTCGATGCCGAACCACTGATACGTTCACCTTTCCATCAGAGCCGAACGGCACACTGCCGGCACCTGGTCCGGCTGACCGCACCAGGCTCGATTCGAGTATCAGGCAGGCTCGAAGCGGGTCGTCCTTCGGAGAGCAGCGGGAAGGCTGCGGAAAGGTGACGAGGATGGAAGACCAGCAGTACGTCGTGATCGATGTGGACCCTGCGATCCTGGAGGCAGCCGGACTCGTGCCCCCCTCGGATGACGGTGGCGGTCTCGGTCCGACCCGAGGAGAGCCGGGAGGGGAGGAACCGCTCGACCTCGGGGTTGCTCGAGGTTCCCTGACCGATGAAGAGGCTCACCGTGAACGGCAGCAGCCAGGACGATTCGTCGCCGAGGCGATGCCCCTGTCCCTCATCGAACCATTCGAGGAGCCGGGCACCACGACGGACACCGTGACGTGGGGGGTGGAGGCGGTAGGAGCGCTGACGTCACCGATGACAGGGTCCGGCGTGACGGTGGCAGTGCTGGACACGGGCATCGAGGCGTCGCATCCGGCGTTCTCCGGCATCGACGTCGTCCAGCGAGACTTCACCGGCTCGGGTGATGGGGACACCAACGGCCATGGCACCCACTGCGCGGGGACCATCGCCGGTCGGGATGTCGACGGCACGCGGATCGGGGTGGCCACCGGAGTGACCAGGCTGCTCGTCGGGAAGGTGTTGGGTGGGTCCGGTGGGGGCAGCGACACCATCGCCGAGGCCATCCAATGGTGTGTCGACGAAGGGGCTTCGGTGATCTCGATGTCACTCGGCATCGACTTCCCGGGTTTCGTGAAACGGCTGACCGGTGCCGGCTGGCCGGTGGAGGCGGCCACCTCGCGTGCCCTTTCGGCCTATCGGGACAACCTCCGGCTGCTCGAGGCGTTGGCCGCCTATGTCGGCGCGCAGTTTCGATTCGGGCAGTCGGCGCTCCTGGTCGCCGCCGCCGGCAACGAGAGCCGCCGTTCCGCCCCCCAGCCGTACACCATCGATGTTGCTCCTCCTGCGGCGAGTCGCGGGTTTCTGTCCGTGGCCGCCGTCGGCCGATCGGGCGACGGTGTGGAGGTGGCCGCCTTCTCGAACACCGGAGCCAAGATCGCCGGTCCCGGCGTCGACGTGACCTCCGCCGGGCTGGGCGGCGGGCTTCGTTCGCTGAGCGGGACCAGCATGGCGACACCGCACGTGGCCGGAGTGGCGGCGCTCTGGGCCGAACGCCTGCTGGCACAGACCGGGACCGTCGATCCGGCGCAGCTCATGGGAGCGTTGACCGGCAACGCTCGGGCGATCGAGTCGCTGAGCCTCGCCGACGGTGGGGCCGGCATGGTCCGGGCGCCGGACTCCGAGTGAGGGGACGTCCCGGCGACTCCGGTGCTCCCGTGGACGGGGCGGAAGGGAATACTCGCCGGATCGATCATGTCGTTCATGCCGTGCCGGATCTCCATGCTGCGGCCACCGAGTACGAGGCGATGGGCTTCGTGGTCACGCCCCGAGCCGACCACCCGTTCGGAACGTCCAATCACCTGATCGTTCTTCGCGATTCATACATCGAGTTGGTGACCGTGACCGACCCTTTGCGGTTGCCCGAGAAGGGATTCGCGCGAGAGGTCGCCGATCATCTGACGCGCATCGATGGCGGGATCCCGTTCGTGGTGCTGGCGTCGGACGATCCGGAAACGGACCGGACAGCGCTGGCGTCCCTCGTCGTCGGTGACCTCCAGTTCTCCCGTCCGGCGCCGTTGCCGGACGGTTCGACGGTGGTGGCGGCGTTCACGTGTCTGCTGACAGATGGCACGCCCGATGTGGGGGTCTTCTACTGCCATCATCACCATCCCGAGTCCGTGTGGTCACCGGCTGCGCTCGCCCACCCCAACGGCGCCTCGACGTTGGTGTCGACGATGATCCCCATGACGGAATCATCGACTCTCCGGCTCGCCGAGTTCGTCGGCACCGTCCCGATCGATGGTGTCGTCCGCGCGGGGGCGACCTCGATCTCGGCCGGCCGGGCGGCGGTGACCGTCGGAACCCACGACCCTGCGGAAGCCCACCGGCACGTCGCCGGCGTCGAGGTGTCGATCCGACAGATTGAGCAGCCCTGACCCGACCGGTCTCGGTTCAGCCAGGCTCGGTCGGGATACACCATCGGACGGGCTCGCGGCCGGCGTCGGTCAGCGCCGCATTGGCACGAGAGAACGGTCGGCTGCCGAGGAAGCCGCGATGCGCCGAGAGCGGAGAGGGATGTGGTGACTCGATCACGACGTGACGGCTCTGGTCGACGAACGCCTTCTTCTTGCGGGCCGACGAACCCCACAGGATGAAGACGACCCGGTCCTGCTTGTGGTTCACGGCGCGGATCACCTCGTCGGTGAAGGTCTCCCACCCCTTCTTCTGGTGACTGGCCGCACGTCGCGCCCGGACGGTGAGCGTGGCATTCAGCAGCAGGACTCCTTGGCGAGCCCAATGGACGAGCGAGCCGTGTGGCGGTCGGGGGCAGCCAACGTCGGATTCCAACTCGGCATGGATGTTCGCGAGTGACGGGGGGATGTCGACACCGGGGCGGACCGAGAAGCACAGTCCGTGGGCCTGGCCGGGACGGTGGTACGGGTCCTGGCCGAGGATCAGGACCTTGACCGATGAGTACGGGGTGAGATGCAGTGCTGCGAACTCTTCGCCGGGAGGCGGATAGACGGTGTGCCGAGCGCGCTCCTCGGCCACGAACTGCATCAACTCCGACCAGTACGGCTTCGATAGTTCCGTCCCGAGAACCGGATTCCAGTCCGTCTTCGGTGCCACGGCGGCGATGGTAGGTGCGGTGGCTCTCATTCCGTCGTTGGCCGGCCGGCCGAGTACGTTGTCGTGGTGACCACGACCCTTCCCCCACGTCCCCGACTGGCGGAAACGTGGCGTTCGCTGGTGAGTTATATCCGGCCCTTCCGGTGGCACCTCGTGGCGGGAGGGATCCTCAGTCTGGCCACCGCAGCCACCGGTCTGGCGCTGCCGCTGATCGTTCGTGAACTGGTGGGTGGTTTGGGCGCCGGCGAGTCGGTCACCGGACTCCTGGTGTTGATGACGGTGCTGGTGGTCGCCAACGCGGGGATCGGGGCCGTGGGCGGATATGTGCTGGCCCGAGCCGGCGAATCCGTCGTCCTCACCGCTCGGAAGGGGCTCGTCTCTCATCTGCTCCGGATTCGCCTGGGGGCGGTCGAGGAGATGGAGCCCGGGGATCTGATGTCACGGGTCACCGGTGACACGACGCAGGTCAGGGCCACCGCCACCCAGTCGCTGGTCTCTGCGGTGACCGGAACGCTGACCCTCCTGGCGACGATCGTCATGATGGGCGTCGTCGACCTTCCGCTGCTGGGGATCACGCTGGTGGTCTTGGCGCTCGCGGCGATGGTGGTGGGTGTGATCGTGCCGAGGATCAACCGGGCCGCTCGCCAGGCCCAGGCGTCGGTTGGGGTGATGGGGGCGGCGCTGGAGCGTATGTTCGGCGCCTTCCGGACGGTCAAGGCGTCGGGTGCCGAGCACCGGGAAGAACGGTTGTTGCATGATGCAGCCGAGACGGCCTGGAGTGCCGGCGTGCGCTCCGCGAAGTGGTCGGCGCTGGCGGGCAACGTGGCCGGTCTCTCTGTCCAGGCCGCCTTCTTGGCGGTGTTGAGTTTCGGCGGCGCCCGGGTTGCCTCTGGGGCGATCGACGTCGGCACACTGGTGGCGTTCCTCCTGTACATCTACTACCTGATGCCTCCCATCGGGGAGCTGACCGGGGCGGTCACCCAGTACCAGATCGGTGCCGCGGCGATTGCACGGATTCAGGAGGCCGAGCTGCTTCCCACCGAAGAGTTGATCGAGACCACGCAGGTCGTAGCGGAGTCGGGCGAGCCGATGTCCATCCGATTCGAAGATGTCCTGTTTCGGTACGGACCCGGACTTCCTGCGGCGCTCGATGGGGTCACGTTCGACGTCCCGGCCGGCGGCATGACCGCCTTCGTGGGGCCATCTGGTGCCGGGAAGACGACCCTGTTCAGCCTGATCGAGCGGTTCTATGAGCCGGAGCGGGGAAGGGTGTTGGTGGATGGCCGCCCCGTGCAGGAGTGGCCGGTCGGTGAGTTGCGGTCTCAGATTGGCTACGTCGAACAGGACGCACCGGTGCTCTCGGGAACACTGGAAGAGAACCTGGTCTTTGCTCTGCCCGACGCCGACCAAGAGCAGGTCGCAGAGGTGCTCGCCACTGCCCGGCTCGACGGCGTCGTCGAGCGGCTTCCGGACGGGTTGGGCACCACCGTCGGACACCGTGGCACCAAGCTGTCAGGAGGGGAGCGGCAGCGGGTGGCCATCGCTCGGGCGATGATCCGCGCACCGCGACTGCTGCTGCTCGACGAGGCGACCTCTCAACTGGATGCCGTCAACGAGGCGGCGCTCCGCGACACGATCGCAGACCTCGCGACCCGGACGACAGTCCTCGTGGTCGCTCACCGGCTGTCGACGGTGACGCTCGCCGATCGAATCGTGGTGATGGAGTCCGGCCGAGTTCGGGCCATCGGTCGCCACGACGAGCTGATCGAGTCGGATGACCTCTATCGGGAACTGGCCGCGACCCAGCTGCTCACGCCTTCCGGCTAGCTCGACTGGTCTGCGGCCGCCAAGACCACGTCGGTGACGGAGGTGGACCCGGTCGCAGCGGTCACTCGATAGGCACCTTCCCCGACTCCCGGGACCTCGACCGTGCGGCGTTCGCCGGTGCCGGTGGCGGCGACCTCGGCGACGATGTCGCCGGACTCGGCGTCGGTGACCGTGATGGAGATGGGGGCGCTGGGATCGGACGTCTCGACGCACACCTCGGCTCCCTGGTCGGCCACCCACAGGTCGTCGGTGACGATCCCGATCCGGATCGGCGGCCCTCGGAAGGCTCCGAGGTCGAACCCCGATGCGGTGAACAGCCCGGCGACGTGGTCGAGGATGGCCTCTTGGTTCTGGATGCGAGCGTGGGGCTGGCTCGAGAACACGCCGTCGGTGGGGTCGTCGACCTCCTGGGGATACGCCGACGGGCGCGGGACCGTGCCGTCGCCCAAGATCCGCATCCCGTCGATCGAGCTGGACATCACCACTCGTCCACCGTCGATTCGACCCGAGTTGGAGGTCGGCTGGTCGGTGCCGACGATCGGCTCGAGCCGATATCCATGGTCGGCGTACTCGGTGTCATTGCGTTTGTCGTGGACGGAGTCGGCGATGGCCGCGTGGAAGTCCAGCGCCGCACGAGCCCGGCTCGGATCGAGGTGCGGGAAGCCGGTCGCCTCGGCGGGGCGCTGAAGGGTGCCGGTGCCGTCGTCGATGCATGGATAGGTCGGAAGGAGCTCGTACACCGAGGAGAGCGAGCGGAGCAGCTCGGTCAGGTCGGCGACGGTGATCGGGCCGACTTTTTGTTTGAAACCGTTCCCGATGAAGTTGGCGGCGTTGAGCGCTCCCCGGAAGGGAGTGCCGAACGTGACCAGCGTCCGGGTGTCTCGCCATCCCTCTTCCAGTTCGAGGAACGCCCGGGATACCAGACCGCCCATCGAATGGGCGAGCAGGATCAGCTTGGCGTCGGGGTTGTTGGTCTTCTGACGCCACGTCTGCAACCAGGCGTGGCTCTCGCGCCGGAGGCGTCTGCCGGCGACGATGTTGTGTCTGCGCCAGTCATACGGAAACTCGAAGTAGTTCTCGCCCTCGATGAGATCGAACTGCCGCTGGAGCCGCTTGGTGATGGCGCCGTAGCCATCGATCTTCCAAAGACCGGGAATCAGGTGGAGGTCGGGAAGCACCCGCGTGGGTCGCACCCCATCGCCGAGCTCGTCGGCGTCGGGGTCGTCGCCGTCGAGTTTCAACTCCTTGACCGACTTGCCCAGCGAGATGATCGCTCTCAGGGCAGCTCCGGCGCTCATGTCCCAAACCGTCTTGCCATCCTTCTCGAGCGCACTGCCGAGGATTCCCGGCACGATCACCACGATGTCTTTCATCGGTTCTTTGGCCACGATCACTCCTTTGCGACGAGGGCGGCTGAGGGATGTGCATAGACGGTGTAGGCCAGCCAGGTGGCGTCCTGGTACGGCCGAATGGCCTCCCGAGCCGCCAGCGCTGCAGCGCCGATCGTGTCGCCGGCGAGCAGCCGGGTGTAGAACGTCTTCGAGAAGTCCCGAGCAGGGTTGTCGTGCACGTTCCACAGCGCTCCGACGAAACCCGCCGCTCCGGCGTCGAGGAAACGAGCCGCCCATCCGCCAATCCCGGTGAGCGACATTCCGCCCTGACCGACCTGACAAGCGTTCAAGAAGACCAGCGGGTCGGCGAGCCCGAGATTGGCGCTCGGACCGGAAACGGCGCTCGGGGTGAAGGACTCACCATCAGACAGTTTGATCGCGAACCGGTTCGGATCCTGATCGTCCTTGACGGCGCCATGGCCGGAGAAGTGGAGGACGTCGTGGTCTCCCGACGCCAGGGCGCCGAGGACTTCGGTGAAGGTCGGGGTCACCTCGGTCACAGATCGGTCGTCGTTGGCCAGACCCGCCAGAAACGCCTTCTCCTCCTGGGCGCTGCGCAAACCGGAGTCGGATGGCACGACGACCGCGAAGTCCCGCAGCGTCAGGTCGGAGTGGAGGCCATGTCCCGGAATCCATCGGGTGGTCTCGTACTCGCACAGGAACTTGCCCGCCACGATCCGGCCCGACTCATCCGGGCCGGAGAGCCGGATCAGCTCCCAGGGTATGTATGGCTCCTCGGAGTCGATGCGGATGCGGGTGATGTCATCGCGTAGCCGCCACAGGGTCGCCTTCAGGTCGTCCGGGATGAGGCCACGGAACAGATCGTCGCCCACCTTCTCGAGTTTCGTCTGGGCCACCGTCCGGTCGTCCGGTGTGCCCATTCCCAGCTGCTCGATCTCCCGGAAGATCTCTTCGAAGTAGTCACGGGCATCGGTCTCCAACCGAACGGGTCCGAACTTCTTCAGATGCACCTGGTGACGTTCGTCGGTGGCCGTGACCCGGATCGAGTAGGCATCCTGCCCGTCGACTCGTTCCTGAAGGACGAGCAGTTCGAGGTCGGGCCGCCCCCGGCCGATCTCGAGGCTCGGGATGACGGTCGACGAGGCGATCGGCGCCTTGTCCGGGTCGCCGGTCGGCGGCAAGATCGCCGGCGCCAGCTCGATGGTGCCGATGGCGACCGCATCGATGAACAGAAGCACCCGGACGCTTCCGGCGCCCTCGGTCACGGCGCGGAGGAGAAACTGGATGGGTCCGAGCTGCGTCGACGTGACGAGACTTCCCTCGGCCGCTCCTTCGATCTCGAAGCCCCGTCTCGCCTGGACGACGACACTGACGCGGGTGCCGGCCGGCGCGGCGAAGGGAACGGCCGAAGTGTCGGGCCCGTCGCTGGCCTCGGTGGTCAACTCGACGGTGAGGGACGTGGTCGAACCCACTCGGACCTCGCGAGGGAATGAGGTCTCCGCATACCAGTCTTCGGAGGAGCCGTTCGCGGGCGCGGCACCGTCGCTCGTCTCGTCGGGCGCCCCATCCCCGGTTGCCCGCGGAGTGCCCAGGTCGAGGGGAGTTCCGGCAGGGATGGTGGGTGACGGGTCGAAGCTGCGGGTTCGGGGAGGTGGCGGTGGCTCCGAGGTCGGTGGATTCGGCTGCACGATGGGCGTGGGCGGGGCCGAGCCCGGCTGCGGATCGTCTCGGCGTGGGTCGAAGCCGCGAGTCGGCCCCGGCGAACCGATCGGTGGGCCGACCGGTTCGATGGTCCGGGGCGGTTCCGATGGCGCCGCCATCGGTTGTGTGTCGAGTGGTCCATCGACGATCAGGCCGACGATGTGTGCCGTCCCGGACGAGCACCATTCGCGAAGCCGAGGCGAACCAAGCATCCGACGGTGCCACCGCCGCCGGCGTGACGAACCGGAGGGATTCCTGCAGCGGCCGGTCGGGGGGAAGTTGCCGGAGGTCCGCGGCCGTGCACACCCAATACTCGTGCGGACCCGCCACCAGGAAGGCGTCGGCCTCGACGCCCACCAGGTCGGCGGGGCGAGTGTTCCCGTCGACGCGCGTGAACTCTGTGATGGCACGATCGGCGAGCATTGCCGGCCCCCGGTCCGTTTCGGATTCTCATATGAGAGTACGCCTCGGTCGGTGTGATACGCGCCGATCACCCCGGTTTCGTTCCACAGAATCGACGGCGTGTCCCTAACGTCGATCTCGGTGGAACGAGAAACACTCGACTGGGCGACGTATGGCGTTGCCGCACGTCGGCTGGCCTTCGAGGTGGCGTCGTCGGGCTACCGACCCGACATCATCCTCGCCATCGCCCGGGGCGGGTTGTTCGTCGCCGGTTCGCTCGGATACGCGCTCTCGGTCAAGAACCTGTACGTGATGAACCTCGAGTTCTACACCGGGGTGGGCACCCGGCTCGACGTGCCCATGGTGCTTCCCCCGTATCTGGAAGCCTCCGAGCTCACCGACACCAGCGTGCTGGTCGTCGACGACGTGGCCGACACCGGTCTGACACTGCAGGCGGTCCACGAGTTCTGCCAGGACGTCGTCGCCGAGTCACGAACCGCGGTTCTGTACGAGAAGCCGACGAGCCTGGTTCGATGCGACTACGTGTGGAAGCGCACCGACCGGTGGATCAACTTCCCGTGGTCGACCGAGCCGCCATTGGTGGAGTCGGGGGTGGTGGACGCCTGAGCCCGGTGTCGCCAGGTCGACTGGCTGCCCCCGCCCGGGCCGCAACGATTCGTTGGGTGTCGGGCCGGCACGGGTCTCGCTCGGTGGGTAGCGTCACTCGGACCGGAGGAGGTGACGGGTGATCACGCGACTGCCCAAAGCGGAGTTGCACGTTCATATCGAGGGAACCCTCGAGCCGGAGTTGTTGTTCGCACTGGCGAAGCGCAACGGCATCGAACTGCCGTTCCGATCGGTCGCAGAAGTGCGCTCCGCATACGCCTTCGCGGATCTGCAGAGCTTCCTCGACATCTATTACCAGGGAGCGGCGGTGCTCCGGACCGCCGACGACTTCGCCGACCTGATGGCCGCGTACCTCGCCCGGGCGGAGGCCGACGGTGTCCGGCGCGCCGAGATCTTCTTCGACCCGCAGACCCACACCGAGCGCGGCATCGGATTCGATGTGTTCATGGACGGATTTCGGGCGGCGATCGCCGATTCCCCCATTTCCGCCACTTTGATCCTGTGTTTCCTCCGGCATCTCGGTGGAGAGGCGGCGCTCGACACCATCCATCGCGCCGCCGACCACCTGGAAGGTGTGGTCGCGGTGGGTCTCGACTCCTCGGAGTTGGGGTTCCCGCCCGAGCCGTTCGCTGCCGCCTATGACGAGGCGCGCCTCCTGGGTCTGCGGGCAGTGGCCCACGCCGGCGAAGAGGGGCCACCGGAGTACGTCCGGCGCAGCCTCGACGTGCTCGGTGCAGAGCGTATCGATCACGGGGTGCGAAGCCTCGAAGACGGTGCGCTGGTCGAGCGTCTCGCCAAGGACCGAATCCCGCTGACGGTGTGCCCCCTGTCCAACGTGGCATTGCGGGTGGTCGACGACATCACCGCCCATCCGCTTCCCCGCATGGTCGAGGCCGGTCTGCTGGTCTCGATCAACTCCGACGATCCTCCCTACTTCGGTGGGTACATCGGCGACAACTACCGGGCCGTCCAAGGAGCGTTCGGATGGTCCGACGAGGAGATGGCCGACCTCGCTCGGAACTCGATCCGTTCCAGTTTCCTGACCTCCGCCGAGAAGGCTGCGTTGCTCGAGGAGATCGATGCGTTGACGGCCGGCTGAGCTGCGGATCGAAGGCAGTCGGTTGCCCTGGCCGAATACCCGGTGATAGATTGGCCGCGACCCAGGGAGAAAGGGATGACATGCGGAGAATCCGCAAGACGTTGGGTGTGGTGGCCGTGCTCGCCATGGTCGTGATGCCCGCCACGTCCGGTGTGGCCGCCGATTCGCAGGCCGAACTACTCGAGAAGTGTCAAGCGCTCTATGGCGATGTCTTCGGTGCTCCCAACGGCGAACCGTTGGCCGATTGCCAGTGGGACATGGCGATGATCAACGCCGGCGACGAGAGCTATGCGCACGCAACCGGCAAGGGCGTGATGGTGGGAGTCCTCGACACCGGCGTGGACATGACCCATCCCGACATCGCCCCCAACCTCAACGTCGATCTGTCCTGCTCTTTCATCTTCGATGATACGCCGACGGCAGGTCCCACCGAGATCGCCAATGGTGACTGCTCCAACAAGGCGGCGGTCCAGGACCTCGGGGATCATGGGACGCACGTGGCGTCCACCATCGCCGCCCCGGTGAACGGTATCGGCATCGCCGGTGTCGCTCCCGAAGCGACCATCGTGGCGCTGAAGGTCTGCACCCAGGGCGGGTTCTGCTTCGCCGACTCGGTGGCAGCCGCCCTGCGCTATGCGGGCGACATCGGGCTCGATGTGGTGAACATGAGCTTGTTCGCCGATCCGTATCTCTACTACTGCAAGAACGACGCCGAACAGCGGGAGATCTTGCGCGAGATGCAGGAAGCGGCGCGCTATGCGCAGTCCAAGGGCGTGCTGATCGTGGTCGCCGCCGGCAACCAGGCCGACGATCTCCAGCACCCATTGATCGACACCATCAGCCCCGACTGGCCTCCGGGTTCGGAGGAGGAGCGGATCGTCCGCAACAACTGTGTCGTGTCCCCCGGCGAGCTGCCGGGTGTCATGACGGTCTCTTCCACCGGTCCGATCGGCTATCCCGGCTACGACCTGTGGCTGGCCGACTACTCGTCGGTGGGGATGAGCCGAGTCGACGTCGGTGCACCCGGCGGTGATTACTTCCGTGCCACCGGGACGGTCCAGGATGCCGTCCTCGGAGCCATGTCGAGCACCAGCGATCCGGTCGACGGAATCTGGGATTTCTTCGACTTCCTCGAGCAGAACGGGTTCGACGGTCTGACAGTGCTCGCCGACGGCGGCTATCGCTACGCCTACCTCAACGGGACGTCGATGGCCTCACCGCACGCCGCCGGTGTCGCCGCCCTCGTCATCGAAAAGCACCCGGTGTGGAACCAGGGGGCCGTGAAGGCGGCAGTACAGCGGACCGCCATGGACCTTGGCTGCCCACCGGAACAGCTCGAGGGTGACACCCGTCGCTGCTACGGCAACAACGGCCGCACGTCCTTCTTCGGCCACGGATTGGTCGACGCATTGGCGGCCGCCCAGAGCTGACCTCGTTCGACTCCGGTATGAGAAGACCCCGGCCGGTGCCGGGGTCTTCTCGCGTGAACTCTGGATTGGGCGTCCGATCACCCGGTGACGGCCCGCCGATGAGCACGCAGAGCAGCCGGCAGCAGGAGACGAGCCGGGAAGAACCGCATTCGGGCACACATCCGCCACGCCTCGACGGCGCCCCTGGCATGGTCCGAAGGGTGCGCCCAGTCGCCGTCGGTCTGATTCGGATGCGCCCAAGCCTCGAGCAGGCGGGGTTGCACGTCGGTCTCGACGGCGTCGAGGGTCGCGCGGAAGGCTCGGCCGAGACTCGCATCGTTGCGCTCGATCCACCGGGCGGAGAGGTCGAGTTGATGGCGGATCCGGGCGAGATCGGTCGCCGCCACGGAGATCTCGTGGGCGTGGTTCGACCGGCGGCGTGAGATGCGATACGGCATCTGGAGAAGCGCCCGGAGCGTCTCGGTGGCTTCCGAGTACCGGTCGCGAGCGAAGCGGCGGGACTCGCCCATCGGGCCACACCCTAACGCCCACCCGCTCAGATGATCGACGCCGCCCCGAACGCCGTCCCGACGATGAACGCTGCGATGCCGAGTCCAACGCAGGCGGCGAATCGGAGCTGATTTCGGCGGGCGCCGGCCTTCAGCCGTTGCGCCCGGTTCGATACGGGAATCGCATCGCCGATTCCCGCCACCGACAACGGTGTGACGCCGTCCAGCACGGCCGCCTCGACGGCTCCGCGCCGTATGCGCTCGCCAACCGCATACCCTTGCTGGGCGCGGAGGCCAAACCAGGAAGCAGCTGCGGCCAAGCCCAAGCCGACCCCCCAAGACAGCACTGCTCCGACCACCTCCTCCCGAACGATGTCGAGCCTCGAGTCGGGGTCGGACAGGCTGCCGACCAGGGTGAGAAACGCCACCGCGGCGCCTCCGTTGAGAAGAAACAGGGGGGCGATGACCGCGTGCTCGAATGCCGCCGTGGCCGTGTTCAGCTGTCGCTCGTGGGCGCGAACCGCCTCGTAGACCGCCAGGATTCGATCATCGGTCGGCATCGACCATGCCACTCGTCGCCGGCGACCGGTGGCCGGCCGTACGGCCGTCAGGTGAGCTGCTCATCAGGTACATCCCGGCGGAGACGACGGCGGCCAGGACCCAGGTGGCCGTGATCCATGCCGCCGGATAGTCGCCGTACACGTCGACTTCGCCGACGCGGAGAGCCGACATGGCGAAGAAGACGGCGGTCGAGCCGAGAAACCCGATCGCCGTGATCCGGCCCGGGCGACCCAGACGAGTCGAGGCGAGGGCGGCTCCCAACCCCAAGACCGTTGCCCAGACCGGGAGTGCCCACCCGATGAGGACCACCGCGGCCGCCCCTGCCACCAATACCACCAGACCGGCGAGGAAGCGAGGCGACCTGCTGGCATCATCCAGACGAACGGCGGTGACGATGACCAGTGCACACGCACCGACCAGGGCAGCCGCATAGCCGACCATGTAGGCGGTGCGGGGCGGACCCTCGAAGTCCATCGATCGCTCCAGGATGTTGGACAGCTGCCAGGCGATCGCAAACAGGATCCATGCCCCTGCTCCGATCCGCGCCACCGTCCGGGTGATCCGTTCTTGGCTCTCGTCCATTCTCGGCTCCTCGTCTGTCTTCCGGCCGGTCGGCCGTTCACCCAACAGACGTGCGGGTCGCCATGGGGGGTGACAGCGAAGTCCGAGGTTTCTCGAGAGTCGATCGCGCGGGATGACGGTCTGTGCGTCACCGTCGTTCTGAAGATCGACGACCGGTGTGCCGGTCGTCGGCCGGTCGGCCGGTCGGCCGCTAGTTGACGAAGCGGATGGTGAACGGGTACCGGTAGTCGCGACCGTTGGATGCCGCCACACCCGCTCGGATGACGACGACCAGGTAGAGGATGCCGTAGGCGAGCAGGAGCACGAACCCGACCAGGATCAGCGTCAACACCGCCGAGATGGCGATCCAGAGCAGCGAGCTGAGCTGGAAGTTGAGCGACTCGACCGCATGGCGCCGGACATACTCCGAATCCCGTCCCTTGGTGAGCATCACGATCAGCGGCGCCACCAGCCCGAGGGCGAGCCAGGCCGCCACGAATGCGCCCAGATGGGAGAGCATCGCCCAGTTCCGCTCGTCTGGAGTGGGCAGCAGGGTCGACGGTTGGGCCATCGGTGGTTGGGCCATCGGTGGCTGGGCCGGCGTGCCGGCAGGTGGGTTGGGTTCGGTCACGGGTACCCCTCGTTTCGTCGCTCTCATTCTACCGGGTTCGTCCCGGAAGAAGGCACCCGATACCGCCGCAGTACGGCCCCACCCGGCGGATTCCCATGGCGATGACTAGTGAAGTCGGTCGCATTTGGGATGCGCCTCGGGAATCGGACACGCGTCGGTCGAAGAAGAAGAGACGGTCGCCAAGGAAGGTTCGAGCGATGCGAGGTACGTTGGGACGAGGATTGAGCTGGGACGGTGGTGGAGGCGTGACAACGCGCTTCGGCCTCACCCTCGGTGTTGTGTGGATGACGGTGGCCATGGCGCTTCCGGTGATGGCCGCGCCCGCCCCGACCACGGAACCGGTTGACGTGATCGTTCGCGAGCGCAATCCGGGCTCCGACGCCGCCGAACGCCTGGTGGCCTCCCTGGGCGGTGAAGTGGGGGAGACGCTCGCGGTCATCGGTGGGTTCACCGCCGGCGTGCCCGAGTCCGCCTTGCCCACACTCTCTGTCAGCCCGGTGATCGCCGGCGTCACCCCCGACAGCACCGTGGAGTTGCACGGCGGCGGATGGGGCACCAGCGTCGTCGATCTCGCCGGGCTCGACCCGTACGACCATCCTGGCTCGCTGTACTGGATCACCCGGGAGACGGCGGCTCGCACGTTTTGGGAGTCCGGCGTCACCGGGGCAGGTGTCGATGTCGCCTTGATCGACACCGGAGTGAACCGCGTTGCCGGCCTGGACGTGGCAGGAAAGGTGATCGACGGAGCCGACCTCTCGTTCGAGTCGCAGTCCGACGAGTTGGCCCACCGCGACACCAATGGCCACGGCACCCACATGGCGGGCATCATCGCCGGGCGCGACGCCGGGATCTCCGGCTCACTCAACGATGCCGCCAAAGACTCATTCGTCGGTGTCGCTCCCGACGCCCGGATCGTCAATGTCAAGGTCGGATCGGCAGACGGAGCCGTCGACGTCTCGCAGGTGATCGCGGCCATCGACTGGGTGGTCGAGCACCGGCAGGACAACGGGATGAACATCCGAGTGCTGAACCTGTCGTTCGGGACCGACTCCACCCAGTCCTACCTGCTGGACCCCTTGGCCTTCGCCGTGGAGCAGGCCTGGCGCAACGACATCGTGGTGGTCGTGGCGGCGGGGAACGATGGCAACGACCGGCCACTGCGGATGCCGGCTGCGGATCCGTTCGTCGTGACGGTTGGTTCCGTCGAGTCTTCGGGCCGGGGATACGACACACTGTCGGACTTCTCGAACTGCGGTGACGACGATCGCGGTGTCGACCTGTTGGCGCCGGGTCGGTCGGTCACGAGCCTGCGGGTTCCCGGCAGCCATGCCGACGTGACCGCTCCGGACGCCGAAGTGAACGGTCGCTTCTTCCTCGGATCGGGTACCAGCCAGGCGGCCGCGGTCGTATCGGGTGCGGCAGCCCTGTTCGCCCAGTCGGATCCGTCGCTCGGCAGTGACGAGATCAAGGCCCGCTTGCTGGCCGCGGCCAAGAAGGTCAAGGGGACGGACAAGGCATGTGCCGGGGCCGGAGTGGTGGACGTCGATGCGTTCGCCGGCAACGGCAAGACACCGAGGATCGGAAACGTCACCCAGGAGTGGATGCCGGCACTCGGGCTGGGGAGCCTCGAGGCATCACGCGGCTCCGACCACCTCGTCCACGAGGGGATGACCCTCGAGGGCGAGCAGGACATCTTCGGCAATGAGTTCATCGCACCGGTCTGGGCGTTCAAGTCGGCGACCCAGACGGTTTGGGACGGTGGCGACTGGAACGGCGTCAGCTGGTCCGGTGGTACCTGGTCGGGTGGTACCTGGTCGGGTGTGTCCTGGTCCGGTCTGTCGTGGTCGGGTGTGTCCTGGTCCGGCCTGTCGTGGTCGGGTGGTACCTGGTCGGGCGTGTCGTGGTCGGGTGTGTCGTGGTCGGGTGGTACCTGGTCGGGATCGTCCTGGTCCTGAACGAATGAGCCGGCGGACAGGGGCGCTCCGGACGCCGCTCAGCCACCCATGACCACCATCGGCAGGCTCGTCGAGGATCGATGTCGGCGCGCCGCCGATGCCACTGCTCTCGCCATGGTTGCGCCACCCGCCAGACCGCCATGCATGTCTCTCATGAACTTGACCGTGGCCGTCCCATCGGGGAGTGGGCCAACGGTGGTGAGGATGGATCGAATCTGCCGACGCAGCAGCACGGTGGGGAGACCGATGGTCTCGCCCCCAGGGCCCACGACGCCGCCGGCGGTGTCGCACGCGGAGAAGACCAACTCCCTGGGGAAGGGGGCAACATCCTCCAACTCGTAGAGATGAAGTGAGCCGTCGACCAGTCGGATCGATGAGAACATGGGGTTGTCGGCCCGAAAGCTCGCGTGACAGGCGAGGTGAGCGATGCCGTGGTGCGACAGGGCGTCCTTCACTGCGGCGACGGTCGCGTTCGAACCCGTGAGGAAGGTTGTCGAGCGATAGGCGCTCCCGACCTCGGCGGCCTCGGTTTCGGCGTGAGCCAGGCCCGGTCCGGCGACGACCAACACGTTGCTCCGGCTCGGTGACGTCGTGTCGGACCGGTACCAACTGGTCGCAGAGGGCGAAACGACGACTTCGCGGTCTCCCACGATGGCATTCCAGGGCAGCCCCAGGAGTCCGGCCGTCGGTACGACGATGCAGTTGGCGGATCGAAGCCGAAGCGGTTCGACCAAGAGTGCTCGGAGTCGCATCAGCGCTCGGTGCGATCGCTCGTAGCCCGATTGCGAATCCATCGCAGCGCGCCGCATGTGGCGGAGCAGACGGTCCCGCTCCCGCAGCACCAAGTCGAGTTCGGTCAACTCGATCCGGCGCGTGGAGCTGCTCCGAATCCGTAGTGCCGCAAGCCCGTTGCCGGTCTCGAAGAACGTGACCATTTCACGATCGGCCAGCCGGCTCTTGCACACCTGGTGTGTGACGATGGAGCGGCGTGCCAGCGATCCTTGCCGCGTCACGCTGGCTCGACGGATCTTCCGTTCGATCTCCACTTGTTCCGTGACGATTCGACCGGTCGGGCGATCCTCTCGGGTGGCAGTGGCGAGCGCCCGCTCCAATCCCCGAAGACGGTCGAGGAGGACATCACGTTCCGGGTCGGGCGCCGCCGGGCCGGCCTCCAGACGCAGCGATGCTGCGGTCCACCGCTCCAACCAGTCGAAGATCTGCCCCGGACGTCCGCGTCTCGACAGATAGTCGAGGCCAGTTCGTCCTGCGTCGTCAGCCAGACGACCGACGCCGATGTGTGCCTCTGTGGCCGAGAACTGGGACCGGTACTCGTCGACCAGGCGGAGGACGTGACCAAGGGGTCGGACGGGCGAACGTGGCGGCTGCAGCAGCGTTTGCGTCAGACCGCGGGCGAGGTATGCGACCGCCCGCGAGGCGATCGTCTCCTGCCTCGATGTCTGCGACGCCCGATCGAGCCAACGGAGCGACGCGGTGTGGTCGCCGATTGCCATGGCGGCTCGTGCGGCTGCCAGGAATGCTCGGTTGACGAGGGTTTGGTGCCCAGATCGCCGCAGGTCGATGGCCACCTGCCCAGCGGATACAGGGTCCACACTTCGGCCGCCGTCGAGCCTCGCCTCGATGGCGATGAGGTCGGCCCGCCGGCTCCAGTGCCGCCGACCTTGGCGGACCAACATTTCGGCCGCCGCGGCCGCGTAGGACTCCGCGGCCTCCCAATCTCGTGCCCAGGACGCGGCGGTGGCCATCTCGAGCAGCGCCTCGGCGTGATCGATGGCGACACCCGTTTGCTCCAGACGGGGTATCACCGACCGGAGCAGATCGAGGGCCTCACCAGGGAGTCCGGCGTACATGAGCCCTCGGGCGCGATCCATGCGTGCGATGTGAGGAGGGCGCCCCGCCGCTTCGAGCCACGTCTCCGCTTGCTCCAGCATCTTGAGCGCTTCGGGAATCTTCCCTCGGAGCAACGTCACATTGCCCAGATTGAGGCTGGTCTTGGCGACGGATGAATGATGTCCCTGTCTGCTGCGAAGCTCGCGGGCGTGCTGCAGGTCGTGTTCGGCCGCCGCGAAGTCACCGATATACATGTGGACGAGGCCGCGGTTGGCGAGCAGAAGTGCCAGCCACCGCTCATCGCCGTTCGCCCGAAGCACCGGCTCACAGCGGGCATAGAGGTCAATCGCCTCCCTGAGCCGACCGGCGCGAGCAGACAGACCGGCGCGTTGACACTGAAGGTGAGCCAGCGTCGGCCCGCCGACGGAACCCTCGACCTGGTCGAGAATGCCGAGTCCGGCATCGACGCCCTCGACGATCGCGACGGAGGCCGCCAGCGAGATGGCGGCCTCCGTCGATTCCGTCACGAGTCCGTGCTCGGCCGCCATGCGCATCGCCGCTCGAAGGGTGGCAGCCGACTCCTCCGGGCGGTCCACCCCGCGAAGGGCGACCCCGAGGGCGCGCATCCAGCGGGCACGTTCGTCCTCGGCGAGGTCGCCGGAGAGTCTCCTCGAGGCCACGGTGATGCATTCGACCGGTGACGTCTCCGCGAGCCCGAGGATGTCGCTCACTGGATCTGGGGTCCTGCTCGGCAGTCGTCCGTCAGGAGATTGGCCGCAAGACAGGTCGCGAACCACGGCGCGGCGAACGAGGTGCCGGACCACTGGTAGGGAACGTTGTCGATGTATGCGACGACGTGCTCACCGGGCGCGTAGACCTCGGCCTCGTTCGAGAACGCAGCCTTGTCGTCGGCGTCCGCGCTGAACTCGGTCCCTGCGGTCGTCGCGCCGACGCTGTAGATCTGAGGGTTGGCTGAGAGCACCCGGTTGGCCTCCTTCGCCGAGATCTGCTTTGTCTTACCGGTCTGGACCGCATGCCACCACGACGCAAATTGGGCGTCGCTCTTCACTGCCTTCGCGAACTCGGGCAGCCCCATCGCGGCCGGATAGAACCAGCCCTTTGGCTCCGCTTTGGTGTGGCCGCTGTTGCCGGCCGCAGCCGTGATCATGACATCCCCATTCTTCTCCAGGATCCGGCTGATGCCGTGGAACAGCTCCACGGGGATCTGGGACGGTAAGACCGGATACGTTCCGAAGGAGAGATTGACAATGTCGTATCCGAGGTCCGCAGCTTCATTCAGCGCCGTCAACACCGCCAGGCTGTCAGCGACATACTTCACGTCCGTTCCATATAGGTGAAGGTCGATTTCTGCAATGGTGGGTACGGCGTCGGAGAGCTGTTCGACCGTCGAAACGATGAACGGACCATGACCATACATGGCATGTGAGGGATCGGATCCGAAAAAGTCGACCACCGCGATACTCCAGGGCTCGGTTTCGAAAGGTTCGAGTGCGGGTGCGGACTCGGCGGTGACCGGCTGCTTGGCGTCGGCCGGCCCGAACTCCCACTCGGGTCCGGGCAGGTACACGTACACAGGCGACGCCACGTAGCCGGCTTGGAGCAGAAGGTCGACGATGCGAGGTACGTCGGAACCTCCCCGGACCTCAAAGACACGGAGGTTCGGGTCGTCGACAGAGTCGACCCGCTCTCGGGCCTCCTCGTCCGGCGGCTCGATGCGCTTCAACAGGCGCCATTCCTCGGCCGAGAAGCCCTCGAACAGGGTGGCGATACATGCGTCCCGATCGAGCCGGTCGTCGCCGGCCAGTGCCAAGATCTGATTGCGAAAGATGGCCTGCACGTTCCCGGCATCCCCGTCGGTGACATGGAAGGTGTTAGGCGGAAGGGCGTCGGGCCCAGATCCGGCGAGGCCGTCCGGCATGCCTGGCTCGACGGTCAATGTGTCTGCCCGCGACCCCGGCTCGGGAACCCGGGCCTGGGTCTCGGCTCGTGCCGATCCATCGGTGTCGCAGCCAATCGGGATGGAAACCCAGCCGATCAGGAGCAGGATCAGCAACGCAAACAGCGACAGCGTCGCTATGACAACTCTGGCCTGAAGGTCGCCCGCTCGGCCTTCGCCGTCGGTGGTCAAGTCGAGAGGTTTGTCGTTCACGGATGCTCTCCTTGGTGTGAGACGACCGCGAGACGATGAGTCGCACCAATCCAATACATACCAATGTCGCTTTTCGGATGAACCGGTGATTATCGGGAGGGCTCGACATGCGGTCGCTAGCCTCGCCGGATGCCGGAGACCTTCGACTCCCAGTCCTATTGGGATGCAGTGGGTGGAGATCGCGACGCGGTTTCAGCGATCGTGGAGGAACACTCCTCCGGTCTCATCCGGCTCGCGATGTGTATGGGGCTACCCCACGGCACGGCCGAGGATGTGGTTCACGGCACCTGGATGCGGTTCTTCCGCCACCTCGCAGATGTCCGGCTCGACCAGGCCAAGGCACTACGAGAGCCGGCGTCACTCCCGTTTTGGTTGAAGCAGGTGACGAGGAACGGCGTCCGAGATGTCTACCGGACCGGTCGCAGGCGGCGGGAGCTGGCAGATCGCCTCGAAGCCGAGCGGAAGGTGCTGGGAGATTTCGTGTATCAGCCAGAGGATGCCGACCGTCTCACTCGGGAGGAGCAAAAGCGAGCGATGTGGGGGGCGCTCCAGAGACTGGATGAGACATGCCGAACGATCCTCCTCCTCCGTTTGGAGGATCCGCCCGCGTCGTACAAAGACATCGCGAAACTGCTGGGACGCTCCGAAGGTGCCATCGGCCCTACCTACGGCCGCTGCATCGAGAAGCTGCGGAAGGCGATGGGAGTTGGAGCGAACCGTGACTGACTGGCAAGACGGTCCGGCCGACCATGAGATCATGGCCCTCTTTCGGGAGGCCGTGGCGGAGAAGGCCACACCGAGCGAGGGCTTCGTCGACCTCGTCATGGCCGGCTACGACCTGATGGTCGCCGACGCCGACATCGCCGAGCTGACGCTGGACACGGATCTGCACGGGGCGCAGGTGTCCGTCCGTTCCTCTGATGCGGGATCGAGGCTTCTCACATTCAGCGCTCCGACATTTCGGTTCGAGTTCGAGATCGGCCATCACCCGCCCGAAGTGACCGGGCAGGTCGAGCCGCCTCTCCCGGGCACGGTGGTGTTCGAGCAAGCCGGCTCCGTCCAATCGGTCGAGCTCGACGATGAGGCCGAGTTCGCCTTCTCGCTCGCGGCCACGCTCCCGTTTCGTCTCAAATACGTGAGCCCCTCCGGGACATCGGTGACAACCGAATGGGTCCTTCCCTGATCGGGTAGCGCCTCGACGTATTCTCAGGCCTGCGGCCGACGTCCTGTGCGTGCCCAACCTCACCGGACGTAATCCCATGGCCACGCCCGAGTCTTCGAGTCACATCGCGAACCGTTCAGACCGCTCGCGGCCGCGGCTCGACGTCCGGTTGTTCGGCGCGTTCGAGGTCCAGGTCGACGGTCGAGCGATCCGACGTTGGAACGGGCAACTGGGTCCGAGCATCTTCCGGTATCTGCTCATGGCTCCTGGGAGAAGCTGCTCACGCGATCAGCTTCTCGAGGCATTCTGGCCGGGTGCTGATCCGCATCGGACCAAGAACCGGCTGCAGGCCGCGTTGAGCAGTTTGCGGTCGTCCTTCAGACAGGCCATCACCGCGCCGATCGTCGAGTACACCGACGGGCGGTACGCGGTCACCGATGCGGTGGAGGTGATTCTCGACACCGAGCGGTTCGATCTGGCGATCGACCGGGCAGGGCGGGCATTGCGGTCCGGCGACACGGAGATGGCGATCCGATGCCTCCGGCAGGCAGTACACCTCCACCGGTCCGAACTGGCGAGCGACATTCCATACGACGAGTGGGTGCTCGTGCCGCGTGAGCATTATCGGATCAGGTACGTGGATGCGCTCGATCTGTTGAGTCGACTGGAGTTGGAGGCCGGCGATCTCGATGGCTGCGTGGCAACTTGCCACCTGCTACTCGAGATGGATCCCTGTCGTGAGGATGTTCATCGTCTCCTGATGGATATCTATGCCCTCCAAGGTCGCCGGCACCAGATCGGGCGGCAGTTCCAGTTCTGTCGTCGGGCGCTGCGAACGGTGCTCGGTCTTGAACCGTCCGCGGAGACGGTTGCGCTGTATCGCGAGCTGCACACGACAGAGCGGGAGGGTTGAGCAACGCCCAACCCTCCCGCCCGTCTGCCGCTCGCCGGCGACGCTCGCTTCAGCCTTCCTAGGCCGGATCCTCGACCGCCACGATCGGACCTTCATGGAAGCCGAAGGTGTCGTAGGGGCCCACCGTCTTGTTGTCCAAGAAGACCGAGACCGCGAGTTTGTAGATCCCGGACGGACTGACGTTCGACCCACCCGGATTGCTCTCGGGCAAGGTTCCGCCCGGAACGAGCACGTCCACGTCGTACTCGGCGTGATCGAACTTCTTGATCCCGCTGGGAGCGTTGACGGTGGCGGTTCCGACGCGTTGCTCCGGTCCGCCTCCGAGCGACTCGGCAAAGACCGAGACGGTGAAGGCGCCGGTGCCGAAGAGCCAGTTGCCGGTCAGCGCCCCGTTGATTTCCCACTTGACGTTGACCTTGAAGTCCTTGGTCGGGTCGATCACGAGATTGCCGGTTCCGAGCGCGGGTGGCGGCTCGGTCACCGCGACACTCGTGAATGAGCCTTCCAAATGGCCCTGGATGAACGGATCGAATTGATCCATGAGCATGCCCCCTTCTTGGCATTGACCGGCACTTCACCGGTCTCGTGATCGACAACCTACGGGGCGCGGCTGAGTGCAGAGCCAGGACTCGCTGAGAAAACTCCTACCAACCGAGGTTCGTCGCGTTCAGCCGCCCATCGACATGGCCAGCTGAACATGGCCGACGGAGGCGGAGTGCGAGGCGAAGAAGTCTCCGCGGTCGATGACGACCATCTCGCCGGGGTGCTTCAACACGACTCGTCGTCCACAGGACTCTTCCGGACACGTGAGCAGGTACTCACCGGCGTGGTGTGTCTCGACGTTCATCGGGTGCCTCTGCATGCTGCTCCAGGTGGTCGATCGAACCTGAGGCAACAACGTAGCCGAGATGTGATCTGCGAGGGGTTCGGAGATCGGTGGTCGCTCCCCGGTGGGGAACGACCACCTTCTCGCTCAGAACCGGGTTTGCGACGTCACCTCGCCGCGGTCGAGGTCGATCACCGACAGGCCCTGCCCGCCGATCGCATACGCGACATCGCCCTTGACTATGACGCGCTGGGGGGTCAACGCCCACTCGTTGCCCGTGGGCTGGCCGGCGAAGATCGACAGGTTGCGGGACTCGGCGAGTGAATCTCCGCTCCACCGCACCTCGATGACGCCCATCTGCATCTTCTCGCTTGCGTCGGCCTCGTTCCACGACCACCCCTCATAGGGGACGTATCCGGCGTCGTCGACCTTCGTGAACGCCTTGTGGTCGCCCTCGACCGGTGAGTAGATGTGGCCTTCGACCGCCTCGCCGCCGCCTTCGATTCCAAAGCTGTCGATCCGAAGCGGCTCCGACGGATCGGACACGTCGAAGAGCGACAGTTGAAGGCCGAGCACCATGCCGGTCTCGGGATCGGCGTCCTGGCCGACCCCGAGCAGTCGGCCGTCGGCCACCGGATGGAGGTACGCCGAGAAGCCGGGGATCTTCAGCTCGCCCGCGGCCGTGGGGTTCGCCGGATCGGCGAGGTCGATGACGTACAGCGGGTCGGTCTGCCGGAAGGTGACCACGTACCCGACCGGACCCATGAACCGGACGGCCTGGATGGTCTCGGTGACGCCCAGCCCGTCGACGACTCCGGTCTCGACCAATTGGTCTCCGTCGGTGGCCAGCACGGTCACCCTCGACTGGGACTCGTCGCCATCGCCTCCACCCCACCACCACGGGGCGGAGGTCGAGGCCACTCGGAGGTGCCCCTCGTACTCGTCCATCGCGAACTGGTTCAGAAGGAACCCGGGGACGTCACCCGAGGCCACATAGGTCGGTTGACCGTCCACCGGAGTGTCGAATCGATGGATTCGGGTCACCTGGCCGTCCAGTCGGGCCGGCTCGGTGAGACGGATCGGGTCGAACCAGCGGCTGGTGGCGACGAAGGTGTGCTCCAGATTGGCGTAGACCGTCGATCCCGAGGCCACCACTGCCGCCGCCTGCCAGGCGTCGCCGTCCTCGTCGAGGTCGAAGTCGAGGATCGACAGGGTGCCGAGACCCGACGGCTCGGGGGGGAGGAGAAGGTCTCCGCATTCGAGCAGGGTCTGTTCGGCACCGTCGCTGGTCACCAGATACGGCAGCCAGTTGTCGATGGTCGACTGGCGCACGATCTCGCGATTGCGCTCGGTGGCGTCCCGTTCGGCACGCAACCCGGAGCCTTCGGGAACCGACCAGGCCAGACCGACCGGCTCCGCCTGGAGCACCACTCGGAGGTGTCCCTCAACGAGACGGCTGGCGACCACCGAGCCGTCCATCGTGAGCTTCCGTTCCACGGTGGGCTTGGCCGGGTCGGAGACGTCGACGAAGGTCACCGTGGCGAAGTTCGAGTAGGCGGGGTAGAACGTGTCGGCCGTGGGCTCGGCGACGCCCGATCCGGAACTCGAGCCTGCACCCATCAGCACCAACCGATCGCCGTGGACCAGCATCTGGGTTCCCCAGGCCTGTTCGCCGAGTTGCAGTGCGCCGAGGCGCTCCACCTCGGCGCCGGCGGTCGACAGCACGATCAGCTGGGTGTCGGAGATCACGTACAGCCGGTCGCCGACCGCCTTGACGAAGTCGCCTTCATCCACCCCTTCGACCTGGACGTTGGTTGCCGACGGCGCCCCGCCGCCGGCCTCTCCTTCGGCGCTCATCGCGGCCGTGTCCTCAGCTGCCTCATCCCTTCCCGCGAGGAAGTCGACTCCGTGGCCGCCGCCCAGTCCCCACGGTCCGACCTGTTCGAGCGCCTGCTCGATGAAGTAGTCGAGCAGTGCGTCGCAGTCGTCGACGGGGCGCAGGGCCGCCGGAAGCAGCTCGGGCGGCCGGGTCAGGTCGACCTGGTTCCCCGACCCGTCCGTCACCGAAGGAGCCGGGTTGGGCTCGTCGACCGGCGGGTTCGGATCGCTGGTATCGGATCCGGACGGCGAACAGGCGAGCAACACCATCGAGAGGATCGAAGCGAGGGCGAGTGAGCGTCTCATGACGGTTCGACGTCTCGCTCTTCGATCCGGTTCCCGCATTCCTGCAGTGTTCCACAACCGGACCTAGGGTTCGACCATGGATACCCGGCCCACCTGGTTCGATGCCGACCTGTTCCCCGTCGAGTCGAAGTGGATCGAAATCGGCGGAAGCACCGTCCACTATGTCGACGAGGGCGAGGGACCCACGCTGCTGATGCTGCACGGCAACCCCACCGGGAGCTTCCTCTACCGGCGACTGATCAGCGGCCTGGCGGATCGGTTCCGCTGCATCGCGGTCGACTACCCCGGTTTCGGACTGTCGACGTCGTCGCCGGACTATGGATTCACTGCGGCCGAGCACGCCCACATCCTCCAGCAATTCGTCCGAGCGCTCGACCTGACCGGTGTGACCCCGATCGTCCAGGACTGGGGCGGTCCGATCGGGCTGTCGGCGGTGGTTGCAGACCCCGATCGATATGACAGCCTCATCATCGGCAACACCTGGGCGTGGCCCCACGAGGCGAAGATGGCGGAACGCTTCTCCGCCACGCTCGGCAAGGGCAGGTCGGGGGAACTGCTCACCCGCAAACTCAACCTCTTCGTCGGCCAGATCATCCCCAGATCGATGCGGAGGCGCACGCTGTCGCCGCGGGAGATGGAGATGTACAAGGGCCCGTTCCCCGACGAGGATTCACGAATCCCCGTCGAGGTGTTTCCCCGCGAGATCACCGAGGCGCAGCCGTTCCTGGCGAACCTGGAATCGAAGCTCCATCGGATCGCGGAGATGCCCGCACTCCTGCTGTGGGCCAACAAGGACGCCGCATTCCGCAAGACGGAGATGCTGCGGTGGCGCAGCCTCCTCACCAACCACCACTTCCACATGCTCTACGGCGCCGGTCATTACTGGCAGGACGACGCCGGCGAGGAAGCCGCGCTGGTGATCCGCGATTGGTGGGACCGCCACCGAACTCCCTGAAACCCGCTCCCCCGGGCTTCTTATCACCTCAGCGGTACCGAAAGGACCCGGCTGGGTCGCGAGAACGGCTTGTGGAGGGACCGACCGGGTGTGGTGGGAGTGATTGCGTAACATCGATCGCCTTGCGAGGGGTGATCACGAGATGACGTTCAACAGTGTCCAGTACGGATTGCTGCTGGTCGTCGTCTTGATCCTCTACTGGGCGTGCGTGGGCAGGCCGCGTTGGCGGATCGCGTTGTTGCTCGTCGCCAGCTGCGTCTTCTACGGAGCCTGGGACTGGCGCTTTCTTGGACTGCTCGCCGTGTCCACGGTCGTCGACTTCAACGTGGGTCGGCGGTTGGCCGAGACCGACGAACCCCGTCTCCGGCGTCGTTGGTTGCTCGTCAGCCTGACGACCAACCTCGGCATCCTCGGAATCTTCAAGTACTTCGGGTTCTTCGTCGAGTCGGCGACCGCGCTGCTCGAACGACTCGGACTGGATACCAGCCTTCCGGTGCTCGAGATCGTGCTTCCGGTCGGCATCAGCTTCTACACCTTTCAGACCATGGCCTACACGATCGACGTGTACCGGCGTCGTATCGACGCCACCGACGACCTCCTGGCGTTCGGAACCTATGTGGCCTTCTTTCCCCAGCTGGTGGCCGGTCCGATCGAGCGGGCAGGTCGGCTCCTGCCCCAATTGGAGAACCTCCCCGACCGTGCGAACGGCCGGGACTTCTCAACCGGCTCGGCGCTCATCGTCCTCGGTCTGTTCAAGAAGGTTGCGATCGCCGATGCTCTTGCCCCGTTCGTCGACGAGGTCTACTCGACGCCCCAGCAGGCGAGTTGGGCGGCCGTTTTGGGAGGTACGTATGCGTTCGCCCTCCAGATCTATGCCGACTTCTCCGGATACTCCGACATCGCCCGCGGGTCGGCACGTTTGCTCGGGATCAGGCTGGTCCGGAATTTCGAACAGCCATATCTGAGCCGCAACATCACCGAGTTCTGGCGTACCTGGCACATTTCGCTGTCGGCGTGGCTGCGGGACTATCTCTACATCCCGCTCGGCGGCAATCGGCGCGGTCCGCGACGGACGATGATCAACCTGGCGCTGACCATGTTGTTGGGGGGCTTGTGGCATGGGGCGGCGTGGACGTTCGTTCTCTGGGGCGGACTCCATGGGCTCTACCTCGCGGTCCATCGTCTGTGGAGGGACCGCCGGAGTGATTCCGTCCTGCGGCTGCCCCGGCCTTCGGAGTGGTGGGGGGTCGTGCTCACTTTCCACCTGGTCTGCTTGGGGTGGGTGTTCTTCCGGGCCGATGGAGTGTCGTCGGCGGTGTCGCTGCTCGAGCGGGTGATCTCTGGAGCGTCGGGGACGGCTCCAACCAACGGACCGTTCCTGCTGGTCGTCGCTGGTTTGGTGATGCTCGGCATCGACATCGAGCAACGGCGGACCGGGCGGCACGTACCCCACCTGGGTCGGCCATGGCTGCGTGGCGCGTTGGCAGGAGCGGCGATCGTGGCGGTGATCCTCTTCGCCGGTCAACCGGCCGTCCCCTTCCTGTACTTCCAGTTCTGATGCGGGTCGTGCGCACATTGCTGGCCGTGGCAGCGATGCTGCTGATGGCCGAGATGGGAGCCCGCTGGTTGGAGCCACGGTTGCCCGAGCCGGTGACGTGGAGCAATCCCTACACCCAGTGGAAGCACGAACAGCTCTTGGCGGTCGGCGAGGGCAATGGTGTGGACGTGCTGTTCGTGGGCTCGTCGGTGGTGAACGCCAATATCGATGCCGCCGCGTTCGGCGACCGGACGGCTAGGAGCGCGTACAACGTGGGCTTGCCGTCGTCGAACATTCCGCTGTGGCGCGAGTACTTGGCCGCGATCGGCCTGGAACGTGCATGCCCGAGGCTCGTCGTCGTGGGGGTGTCACTGCGTGATACGAACGACAACCTCCCGGGATTCGACGGGTATGTGCCCAAGTTCCGCCATTCCAAGGGGTTCCGCGCGGTGGCCGGTGGGCTCTCGTGGCTGGAGACGGTCGAGGCGTGGGCGGCGCGCCACTCGGCCTTTGTCCGTCTCCGCCCCCGCCTTCGGGAACCAACCAACGTCAGAACCTGGATCAGGACCGGGAAGGCGGATGGTTGGGTGGAACCCAACCTGGACTCGGCGGGCCGGTATATGGGGTTCGCGAACGATCCGTATCGGGGGCCGGATCAGGTCGAGGGACTGCGCTCCGGCGCGCTCTCCAACTATGTGGTGGGGGGCCGGCAGTTCGAGGCGCTGCGTGGGTTGATCGCCGATGCGCGCGATGGAGGAGCGGCAGTCGTCATCGTGGACATGCCCGGGATGACGTCGTTGCTGACCGAGGCGCTCGCCAATGGTCGGTATGACGTCGATGCATACCGAGCTGCGTTGCAGATGCTGTCGGAAGAGTTGGGCGTGGAGCTCATCCGGCCACAGAACATGGACGACGATGCCAGCTTCTTCGCCGACACCTATCACATGAACGAACTCGGTACGCAGTTCCTCACGTCCCAGCTGTCCGACGTCCTCGCGACCCGAGCGATGCCACCGAAGCCCACCTGTTCAGCCGGCTGATTTCGGACCGGCAGCCTTTTTATCACCTCAGCGGTACCGAAACGACCCCGGCTAGGTCGCGAGAACGGTCGGGAGGAGTTACCGGGCGGCGCGTGGCCCGCCGTCCGGCGGGGCACAGACTGCCCGGCGGTGCCCATCACGACGACGCCTTCCGTCAGGTGGCCAGCGTGCCTCCGAACACCTGCCACGCCAGCGCCGACTTCGCCAGCAGGCTCAAGACGATGTAGGTGCGTTCACCCGTCAGATAGTTGCTCCACCGGCCGACCTGGCGGTACTGGAGCCACTGCGTGACCGCGAACGTGTTGAAGAAGACGAACAGCGAGAAGAAGATCCCGTACACGAACCCGGGTGGCTCGGCCTCCGTACCGGGGGACACCAGGTAGATCCCGATGGCGATCCAAGGGACGATGCCGAGGATCGAACCCAGCCAGAACGGCCACAGCGAACCACCCGGCTCCTCGTACCGCTCCTGAACGGCTCCGAAGAAGATCATCCCGGCATTTACCGCGAATAGGGCGATCAACGCAGTGATATCGGAGATGCCGGTCAGCATGGCGATGAGGACGATCATCACCGATGCGGACAGCGAATACTCGATCCAGCGGAACTGGTTCTCACCCTTGCCGAGCTGTGTTCGGTAGCGCTCGAACAATCCGGGCGCGGCGACCACGAAGTGGAATATCGACGAGAGGATCAGGAAGACCGCCACACCCCAAGCGATCGAGAGATCGGCCAGGGTGGTCGGCGCACTTGCCGGGGATCCGGGTGGGCCCTCGAGGAATGTGGCCGTGATCGGCAGGGTGAACGAGTTGGCGAGCGCCAGCACGGCGGCGGCCTGGACGGCGTGGAGGACGCCCATGACCACGTTGAACCGCCGGAGGCGGCGAGCATCGGAAGTGGATATGTCGATCATCGCTATGTCTACGTCACGGAAGACGTGTTCGGACGCACCTGGGCGATAGCGTGTCGGTGGTGTCGGATCGTGCGTCGGGACGTTGCATGTGCGGCGGAGTCCAATTCGAGATCGATCGGCCGCTGCGGCCGGTGATCAACTGCCATTGTCATCGCTGTCGTCCGTTCTCGGGTCATCACGTTGCTGCGACCGCCACCGCGGTCGATGGCTGCCGCCTGACCGAGGACTCCACCCTGGAGTGGTATGAGCCGGCAACTGGGGTCTTCTACGGGTTCTGTGGTCGATGCGGGTCGTCGCTGTTCTTCCGTACGGCCGCCGAACCGAACCGCATCAGCATCATGGCCGGCACGCTCCGACAGCCGACCGGGTTGGAGACCGCCGAGGCGTGGTGGGTCAGCGAGGCGGGTGACTACCACCAGCGCCCGGACGGACTGGTCGAGTACCCCGAAGACGGCTGAGCGTTCGACGAAGTGCCTCGACGGATGCCGCAAATGGCAGTCCGTCGGGAGTGGTGTGGTCAGATGGGCGACGGCCTCCAGCCGATCGTGCGTCGGGCCAGGCCGAAGTCGAGGGAGAGGCTGCGGGGTGCGTCCCGGGACTCCGGCCGGGGGCCGGGCGCACCGAACGTGCCCTCGTCGAGGCCGAGGCGGGCAGCGAGCCGGCGGGCCAACTCCCACCGGGACAGCACTTCCGGCCCGGGGAGGTGGAGGATTGGTGGCCAGTCGTCGAGCGCGGCCATGGTCCACGTAGCGCTGGCAAGTTCCGCCGCCCAGGCAGGCGGACGCCACTCGTCGTCGAACCATTGCGGGTCGGCTTCGTCTCGCGCAGCGGCCAGCAGTGTCCGAACGTCGCGACTGGTGGGACGTCGCGTCGACGATGCCGGTGGCCGACTTTCGATAGGCCGCGTGGATGACGACGTCGGGTGCGGCCCTCTCGACCGCTGCGAGGGCTCCTTGCAAAGAGGTCAGATCGCCGGTGACGTGCCGGTCCGGAATCGGACGCCGGTGGACCAGCCCGACGACCTCCGAATCGCGAGGCACCGACGTGCGAAGCGCCGTGCCCATCAGTCCGGCTGCCCCGGTGAGCAGGACCCGGCGGGGCGCCGTCATCCCCATTCGGTTGGCGATCTGGGCCATGGGTCGATGCCTCCCTGCGTCGTTCATCATGGTCGACCAGCGAGTGCGTCGTCAGACGCGAGCGCCCGCCGACGCCGATCCGTACCCGACCACGGTTTTTTATGACCCGATCGGTACGTTTTTCGTACCGATCGGGTCATAAAAAGGGGGGCTGAGCGCTCCACCGGCGTCACAGGTCTCGTGCTGGGTTCTTGTCAGAGGGAGGCGGCATGATGGGGAGGTGAGCGTGGTGGATGGTGCGACGATTCTGCATGCCGATCTGGATGCGTTCTACGCATCCGTCGAGCAACTGCTCGACCCTGCGCTGCGAGGTGTCCCGATGGCCGTCGGGGAGGGGGTGGTGCTGGCGGCGAGTTACGAAGCGCGGGCGTTCGGAGTGCGTTCGGCGATGCCGACCTCCAAGGCGCGACGGTTGTGTCCACCGCTGCGGGTCGTCTCCGGGTCCTTCGGGCGGTACCTGGAGTTCTCCGACCAGGTCATGACGGTCTTCGAGCGCTTCACGCCGAGCATCGAACAGATCTCGGTGGACGAGGCCTTTCTCGAGGTGGCGGGAAGTGTGCACCTGTTCGGTTCGCCCGCCGAAATCGCCGAGGAGATCAGGCGGACGGTGCGCAGCGAGGTGGGGCTTCCGGTCTCGATCGGGGTCGCCACCACCAAGTTCCTGGCGAAGGTCGCATCGCAAGTCGCCAAGCCCGACGGAATGCTGGTGGTCCCCCAAGGACAGGAGATCGAGTTCCTCCATCCACTGTCCGTCCGGTACCTGTGGGGGGTAGGACCGGCCACGGCCGCGCGCCTCGAGAGCATGGGGATCGAAACGGTGGGTGAGCTCGCCGACGCTCGGCCGGAAGCGCTCGACCGTCGCTTGGGACGGGGTTCGACCGCTCACCTGCGGGCGCTGGCCGACAACCGCGACCCGCGCCCGGTTCGGCGCACACCCCGCGCCAAGTCGGTCGGCTCACAGCAGGCCCTCGGGCGAGGGATCACCGCCGGCGAGGAGATCGACCGCGTGGTGCTCGGTTTGTCCAACCGGATCTGCCGCCGGATGCGGGCGAAGGGGAGGGTGGGGAGGACGATTTCGGTGAGGGTTCGCTTCCCAGGGCCGCGGGTCGTCAGCCGGTCGGAGACGCTCGACCATCCCACATCCACGACGGAAGCGGTCCGGCGGGTGGCGCGCCGGCTGGTCGAGGCGGCGGCCTCCGGCGAGAGCGAACCGTTGACGCTGATCGGTATCTCGGTGTCGGGGTTGACGGAGGTGGGTGCCGTTCAGCTGGAGCTGTCACTCGAAGACGACCAGGCGGCCGTGGAGCGAGCAGGTTCGGAGATGGCCGACCGGGGTGCCGCGGTGGACGGGCAACTCGATGCGATTCGCGAGCGCTTTGGTGACGGTGCCGTCACTCGGGCGGGCTTGGTCGGACGAACCGATCGGAACGCTCCCGAGGAGTTCCGGAGGCTGGCCGAGAAGGATTGATCAGAAGGTGGCGACCAGGACGGCCGAGGCGGCGACCCACGACAGCCACACCCACACGGCTACCAGGCCGTTGACCTCGGACCGGAGCTGGCTTCGACCGTCGTCGAGGGCCGAGCGGTAGAAGATCGACCCCATCAGGTATGCCCCTCCCATGATCGCCAGCGTCACCTGGTTCCTCCTCGACTTCACGACCCTCTCCCGCCCAACCATATCGGCCGGGTGCCAGATTCGGCGGCGAGATTGGGCATTGATCCTGCCATCCTGATGGCTTCGCAACTCCGGAGCGTCAGTGACCGATCTGGTCGACGGCCGATACGAAATCGGACCCCGCATCGCCGGCGGAGGGATGGCGACCGTCTGGCGCGCCCGGGACGTCCGGCTGGGGCGCGACGTCGCCTTGAAGCGTCCCCGCTCCGACCTGGCGGTTCCGTCGGTGGCCGCCCGGTTTCGCCGTGAGGCGCAGCTCTCGGCTCGCCACACCCACCCGCACCTCGTGACCGTGTTCGACGCCGGAGAGGACGAACTCGGCCCCTATCTGGTGATGGAGTACGTGGAGGGCCCCACGCTGGCGTCGACCATGCGAGCGGTGCCCCGCGCCGAGGTGTTCGAGCTCGGAGGTCAGATCGCCTCGGCGCTGGCGACGCTCCACGCGGCCGGCACCGTCCACGGCGACGTGAAGCCGGGGAACATCATCATGTCGGCTCGCGGCCCGTTGCTGGTCGACTTCGGCGTCGCCACGGCCGCGGGAGGCGAGGGACTCGAGCCGGATCTGCTGCTCGCCACCCCGGGCTACGCCGCGCCGGAGGTGGTCTCGGGCCAACCGCGATCGCCGGCGTCCGACGTCTTCGCACTGGCCGTGACGATGGGGGAGTTGCTCACCGGGCTTCGACCCGACGCCGACGAATCGTTGCCGCCGGGAGAGCCGGCGATCGGCGATGTGCTGGATCGGGCCCTTTCCTCCGATCCGGCCACCCGGCCGTCGGCCCCACAGTTGGCGGCCACGCTGCCGCGTGTGAGTTCCGCCGCCACCCGGCCGGTGACTCCGATCACTCCGCCGATGGCGCCGCCCCCCTCACAGACGGTTCCGATGCCGGTCGACGCCCACCCGGTTCCTCCGCCGGCCCCTCCTCCAACGGAACCCCCTTCGAGTACTCGTTCGGCGCACTCCGACCCTCGTTCCCACCTGGACCGTCGCCGGGCCCGCGCTCGGTTGTTTCGGTTGGCCGTGGTCGGTGTCGTGCTGGCGATCCTGGTTTTCGCGATGGGCCTTCTCGACGGCGATCGCACCGCTCGGCCGGCCGCGGCCGACTCCGACGGCACCACACCGCCACCTTCGGCGGTGCAGGCGACCGTCGACGACACCCCGACGACCGATGCCACGCCTTCCAGCGAAACCACGGAGTCAGGCGCGGACTCCGGGCTGCTGGCGGCCGCAGCCGACCGTCTCGATTCATTCATCGATTCGATCCGTCCACCCGACTTGAAACCGAAGATCAGCCGGGCGATCCAGGACCGGATCGACACGCTCATCGAGGGTGGCTCTCAGAATGTCGTGGACGAGTTGGAACAGCTCCGCGACGAGATTCATGCGATCGAAGATCGGACCCTTCGAGCCGAAGCGGAAGCGTTGTTCCAGAACCTCGTCGAGCAGTTGGGCGTAGAGATCTCCGACGGGTAGTCGGCCGGCCGGATGATTCGGTCGGGGAGAGGTTCGGCCGCCACTCCCTGGGTTCACGATGTCACAATGGCGGTACGGTCACTGCCGAAACTGCCGAGGGAGGCGCACGTGTCGGAGCAACCGAGCGAACAGCACCAGGATCTCGCGCCCCGCGGGTTCCCGGTGCGGCTGGTGCTCGTGGCCGCCGGTGTCGTCGTCTTGCTGGCTTTGCTGGCCGGGGCTGCGGTCCGTTCCTTCGAGGTGCTCGCCGAGGGTCAATTGCTCTCGTACACCGAAGGAAAGATCTACCAGGTCGAGGTGCTGGGCGTGCCCCTCTACCTGGAGCCGGAGGTGCGGCCGAGCTCCGACGTCGTCATCTCCGGCATGCTCACGGCCGTGGCCGGGATGGCCACGCTGGCGTGGCTGGTGTATCAGATGACCGGAAGCGGCTCTCGTGCCGAGCGGCGCTTCCATGCGCTCGTGGCGGGCGGAGCCATCTACCTGGCCGCCGACGAGCTCATGGGGATTCACGAGTCGATCGGGCACAACTTGCAGTGGCTCACTCGAATACCCGGGATCGACCGGCCCGACGATGCCGTGATCATTGCGTACGCGGTGCTGGCTGCGGCCTTTCTCCTCTGGCACGTCCGGCTGTTGCGATGGTCGAAGCCGGCACTGTGGATGTGGATCGCGGCCGCCGGCGTGTTCGGCGTCGCGGCGGTGCTGGACGCCATCGGCGCCCAAGGCGAGGAGGTGCTGGAGGTGGTGGCGGCGATCCTGATCGCAGTCGGTTTCGGCGTCTTTGCGGCGGACGGACTCCGCGGAGCGATCATCGCCCGTCACACCGGGCGAGTCACCGAGGCGCTCCGGGGCATGGATCCAATCGACGAGTGACCGGATGCCGGTGCGTGGCGCAGCCTGCCACAATCGCCCCTCGATGGGTGCATCGATCACGGTCCCATATCGAATCGCCTGGATGGACACGGACGCGGCGGGTATCTGGCACTACTCGACCGCCATTCGGATGGCCGAGGCCGCCGAGCGGGAGCTGTTCAGGGGGCTGGACATCTCCCGGCAGTCGTTTGGTTCGACTCCACGTGTCCACATCGAGTTCGACTTCGTCCGGCCCGTGGAGTTCGACGATCTGGTGCAGGTGACGTTGTGCGTTGCAGAGGTCGGGCGTTCCTCGATCACCTACGAAATCCGGATTGCCGCGGAGGTGGGCGAGGTCGCCACGGGTTCGATCGTTGCGGTGCTGTTGGATCCGGCGACGGGCTCGTCGAAACCGTGGCCGGCCGAAGTCCGATCACGCTTGTCAGCAGGGTCCGGTTGACTCTTTGATGGTCAGGTGGGTGGACGGCGGCAATCCTCCGACTCGATAGCCCAAATCGGCGACGATCGACTCGGGCTCGGACCCGGCGATGAACACCTGGCGGGTCAAGCCCGCGTCCATGGAGTTTGAGCATGCCGGGATGACACTCACGTCGAACCCGGCGGCCGCGAGCATCTCCTCGCCGGTGGCGATCGGCTGCCCGATCACGTCGGGAATGGCAACCGGATCGCTGCCGGATGTGTCCCAGAGAACGGTTCGGAACCAGGTTCCGGACAGCGGCTGGTTCTGGGCGGTCCGGTTGGGGTTGGTGCTGGCCATCATCGCCAGCTGGTCGTCGGGTGTCGTATCGCTGACGTTGAGGTTCATCCCGACCACGGTGCCCACCGTCGGTTGCGCCGGCCGCAGGATCCCCCACGGAATCGACGCCTCCAGGGTGTAGCCGGAGCCGGTCAGCTCAGAGGCGATCGTGATGCCCGACTCTCGCCCACCGGCCGGGAAGCCACCGTCCCGAGCGATGTTCACCGCCGCCAACTCGGTGGCGACTCCATCCGCCGGCCCCAGCAGCACATGCAGGTCGCCGTCGCGGACCGGGTTGGATTGGCCCGGTCTCCGCGGTGATGGCGAATACTCGAAGCTCACAGAGTCGCCGCGGAACAACTGGGCGGGCTGGCCCGAGTGGCGTTGCCGCACCTCCTGGTCGGTGACGTCGACGAAGACGAACAGAGCCGTCTCGGTCCATCCCAGTTGCCACTCAGCCCGCACGCTGGTGTCCGATCCAAAGATGACCTGGTCGGACACGAACGACGGCCCGCCCGGCCAATCCTGGGCACGTCCGTCGATGGTGGGGGCTTCGGCGAGAAGCGGCGCGATGTGATGGCCGGCCGGGAACGACCCAACCCAGTCGAAAGCGTCGAGTTGGAGAATCGTCGGGGACGTGCTGGCGACCGAGGTCGAAGGTGAAGCCGTGCCCGGCGGAGGGGTGGACGGAGGCGGATCGTCTCCGCGGTCGAACAGGAGCACGGTCACCAGCGCGACCACCGCAACGAGACCAACCAGCATCGAGCCACGGCGGACCACGTCGGTTCGCGGCTCGGCTCGGCCACCCTCGGGCGGACCTTCGCCGGGTTCCCGATCGAACGGGAAGGGTTGCGTGGACCGCTCGGGAACCGGGATCGGTGGATCGGATGGCGGCGCCATTCCGGTCCGGTCGTCCTCCCCATCGATGAGCGTCTCGTCCTCTCCGGGCAGTTGGCCAGTGGGAGAGCCGATGGCACCGAGTGCGCCGGTCGTGGCGAGCTCGGTGGTGTCGAGTCGCGTCGGCCCAGCCGGGGAGGGGACATCGGCGGCGACATCGATGGGGGCCTCGACCGGTGTAGGTTGCGACGCGGCGATCCGAGCGAGCAGGCTCTTCGCTTCCGGATCTTCCGGATACGCGGCGAGCACCGCTTCCGCCGCTCTTCGTGCCTCCGAGAACTCACCACGGTCGAGCGCGATTCTGCCGCGTTCCAACTCCCGGTCCGCCACCCTGCGGCGCAGGCGCTCCGGGTCGTCGCCGGGGGCCACGCCGACATCGACTTCCGGATCGGGGGCATCGCTGGAGTAGCGTGCCAGGAGTTCGGCAGCGCCGGCATGGTGGGGGTCGAGGAGGAGCAGCTGTTCGAGCAATCGAAGTGCGGTCGTGCGGTCTCGCTCGGGGAGGGCCCCGATCCGGTCCCACAGTTCGTCCACCCGTCGGGCACTGCGAATTTCGGCGGCGAGCCCTTCGGCCTCCCGGTGGTCGGGTTCGAGCGCCAGCACACGCTCGGTGATGCCGATGGCGGCGACGTGGTCGCCTGCGTCGTTCAGCCGATGTGCCTCGGCCAGGAGCTGATCGACATCGGGCCGAGCGGGGCGGGCGGCGATGTCGAAGATGGCTCCATCCGGTGCCCGCAGATAGAGCACCGGCGTCCCCCATTCCACGTCGCCACTGGCAGCGAAGACTCCCTTGCGTGCTTCGACGGTGGCGGCATCCACCGGCAGACCGTCGGCGATGGCGAGATACAGCTCGTGTGCGAACCGGACGGCGGCCGTGTCGGTGACTTCGAACTGCATGGCGACGACGGCCGGGATCCCCTGGCGGATGAGGCTCTGAGCCACGCCGCCGAAAGGGTCCGCTGCGCCCGCCCGTGCGCCTTCGCACGCGTTCAAGACCGCCAGCCGGAGTGATCGGCTGTCGTGGAGGAGCATGCCCAGGTCGTGGCCGGTGACGGGTTGGGCACGACCGGCATCGTCCTCCATGACGAGGACGCCATCACCGACCCGCTCGTCGAAACCGCCGTGGCCCATGAAATGGAGGACGTGGAAGGCCTCTCGCCTGAGGGCATGTTGCAGCGCGCTCATGGTCGTGTCCTCGAGGACATGCAGTTCGACCACGCCATCCCTCACCAGGTCGGCCGTTGCTTCGTCGAGCAGGCGGCGCTCACGTGCGACGTCGAGTCCGGGTGCGTCCGTCGGATCGGAGAGGAGGGTGAGGATGCGAAGCGGCGGCTCCACCTCGAGCGGCCGAACCGGGTTGGGGAGCTCGATGTATCGAACGAGTGGTGTCTGGTTCGAAAGGGTGAGGAAACGCCCGAGGTTGGGGCTGTAGAGGAACTCCCATGGCACGGGGCCCAGGTCGGGGGCGTCGTGGAGGCGGAGACGCACCCGCAGCCCCCGGTCTTGGCGGGTTGCCTCGTCCAGGCTCCGGAGAAAGCAGGTTTCGACATCCGCCGAGAAGAGCGCCTCATGCAGCTCGCTTCCGAATCGCTGGGCCTCGTCGGTTTGCGGTGTCCCGAAGCGCCGCACCCTCGCTCGCGGTCGCCCCATCTTGAGGACGAAGTTCTCCAAGCCTTCCGGCGAGAACGGCACCTCGAACTCGGACGACGTCTGTCCGGCCGGTGAGTCGATCACCCGAGCGCGATACTTGCCGCCGTCGATCTGTTCGATGGCGAGGTCGAAGTCGAGGTAGTCGCGCTCCACGTCGATCACGCTCCCCTGGCGTTCACACCGATGCCCGGCACTCTCGTGGTGGCCGGTGGGCAGAGTTCATACGATGTGAGCGCCGACCGAAGGCGGTGATACGCGTGCTCGGTCATCTCGGGATCGCATCGGCCAGCTGTGCGAGATGGGTGGGTTCGTGATTGGCGAAGTAGCTGACCTGGGCGAGGAGTGTCGTCCTTCCCCATTCGGCATGCTTCGCGCCGTTCCACCACGCGCGCGGGCTCACGTGGCTGAGTCGGTCGACGATCTCCGAGCGCAACGCTGCATACCGGTCGAACAGTCGCCGGGTGCTCGAGTCCTCCGCCTCGAGCTGCCACACCATCACCGAGAGAAGCTCCGGATCGCCACCAGACAACAGGGGATCGAGCCGGCTGCTGAGAACCTGCTGCGCCTTGTGGAGATGGTCGAGCACTTCCTTGGCGGACCACTCGTCGGGGGCCGGCCTGGCGGAGAGCGCGTCCTCATCGACATCGTCGATGAGGCCCCGCACCACCGCCGGTGTACTTCGCAGGCGTTGGAGTGACTCGGACGGAGTGGACTCCGACAGCCAGTAGATGGGTTGGACCCGATGACCGGTCAGCGACCAGACACCACAGTCCGGGCAGCGTTCCACGTCTTGATCGATCCACACCCGTCCGCATCTCCGGCAGACCGTGGGATGGGGGGTCTCTTCGATGAGCGGAACCCGGTCTGCCTCGAGAGCGCCCGCAGCATTGTGGAGAACGGCGCGGAGCGCCGCGGCCGGGGTCGAGCTCAGGCCGTCGCCGATCGTCCGAAGGCGCTCGGCGATGGCCGCGACGTCGGAGCCGACGGGGTGCTCGTACGCCTCCCGGGTCGACGCGGATTCGGCGGCCGCCCGGAGAAGCTTGGCGATGTTGTACTGGCCATTTCGCTCGAGCGTGTCGGCGAGCGCCAGGAACTCGGTGGCTGGTGGCATTCCCAGAGACTACGTGCGGGTTGTGGTCGGTGTCGGCGGCCGCCGCTCACCACAGTCCGAGGACGCGCCATCCAAGATCGGGGAATCCGGCGGCATCGGCGGTTCGGGCCGACGCCCGGTTGGCCGGATCGTGAAGGTACATCGGGATGGCGCCATCGGACAACACTCGGCGGGCGGCTTGGGCGACGAGCGCGCGTGCCCATCCACGCCCCCGAAAGGCGGGCTCTGTCACGACCGCCAGTTCATGTCCGAACGGGTCGTGCAGCTTCCGCCCGACTCCGGCCGTGACCCGTCCACCTTCGAAACCGACCAGGACGTCACCGTTGAACGGTCGCAACCAGGGGGGAAGGTCGGGATCGTCCGGTGGCCTCCAGATTCCGTGATCGGGAGTCCCGGAGGGTTGGGTCGTCCATCGGAAGACGCCGGCTCCGAGCCGTTTGCCCGGCAAGCCGAGCAGCGGTCCGATCCGAGGCGCGATCTCGTCCAGGGTGGATCCGGCAGCGGAGACGACCTTCCCCATTCCGGGCGGCACCGACAACACTGCACCGGCCGGCGACGAGACACCCGCCAACGGGCGGACCTTGCCGTCCCATCCTGGTTGTGCGCGAAGGTTCGACTCCACGATCTGGAGCGTGTCGGCTGGGGGCCATCTCCCCAACCAATTGGCCAGGTGGTGTTGGAGCGTGTTGGGCGTCACCCCCGGATTGTCGTCGCTCCTCGGCCGCGCGTCGGCTCCGGATGTGGCATCGTCTACAGAACGAATCGACGGTGGCTGACAGCGGGTTTGTCTCGGAGGGGCCGGCGATCGACGGAAGGGAAGTCGATGAGGCGTGTACTCATTTGTCTGATCGCATTGGCCACGCTCGGGGTGGCCGGGCCGGCGTACGGGTCGGCCGAACCGGTGGGTTGGTCGTTCGACGACATCGAGACTTCAGTCCATCGGGCCGACATCGAGGCCATCGCCCGAGCGGGAATCACGCGGGGCTGCAACCCACCCGAGAACACCCTCTACTGCCCGACCGATACGGTGACCCGTGGGCAGATGGCGGCCTTCCTGGCACGGGTCCTCGACCTGCCGCCGGGACCGGATGCGTTTGTCGACGACGACGGTTCGGTGTTCGAAGACGACATCAACTCGATTGCCTCGGCCAACGTCACTCGCGGCTGCAACCCACCGACGAATGATCGGTTCTGTCCCGCCGATCCGGTGACGCGCGGTCAGATGGCGGCCTTTCTCGTACGCGGCTTCGCCTTGCCGCCATCGGCCGCCGACACGTTCGTCGACGATGACGGCAATGTGTTCGAAGACGACATCCAAGCGCTGGCCGCCGCCGGGGTGACGCTGGGCTGCAATCCGCCGACCAACGATCGCTTCTGCCCGAACGATCTCGTCACTCGTGAGCAGATGGCTTCGTTCCTCGTGCGGGCGGTGTCCGGACTGGAGCCGTACACGCCGACCGATCCGGCCGACTGGTACCTGCATGCCAACGGAGTGGGTGACCTCACGTTCGGAATGGAAACGGAGATCGCACTGCTGGAGTTTGCGCTGTTGGGCGATGCGATGGTCGAGGGTGATCCCGACGACGACACCGGGTGGATCGACAGCTTCTCGGTCTTCGGTACGTGCCCGGGGAGTGAGATTCGTGTCGTCCGGTGGGGGAACCTCGAGGTCTTCTTCACTCGCGATTCGATGATCGACCCCGGCGAGTTCTTCACCTACGTCGTCGTCGACGAACCGTCGTGGACGGACCTTCGACTTCGAACCACCGAGGGGCTCCGAGCCGGTGACACGGTTGCCGAGATGCAGGCCATGTACGGCGCTCGCGTCGAGTTGGTCTTTGTCGAGCCATTTGGATTCTGGCTGTACTGGATCGATGGATCCCCGCCCGCGAGCTTCCTCGGACTGGGTGGTTCGGTGGGCGGAGACGCGGCGACGGACACAGTGATCACCATCGAAGCGGGACAGCGCTGCGGGGAGTGACCGGGTTCGACCGCTCGTGGTAGTATCGAACGTATGTTCGAGGCTCAAGAGACGCTGTTCAGCCTCTCGGAGGCGGCGCTGGCCGACCCCGAGCCGGACGCCGAGTTCGCCACGCTGCGGCGTCTCCAGTTGAGTTCGGGGGCCTGGCTCGATCACGCCCCCGGCTGGTTGTTGGGTGACAGCGTCCTCTTCGAGGATCTGTCGCAGACACTCGAATGGGCGCAACCCGAGGTGGTCATGTATGACCGTGTCGTCAGGACGCCTCGGCTGACCACGGCGGTCGGCATCGATGCCCATCCCGTCCTCGGTGCAGTCGTCGAGCTTCTGTCCCGCCGCTATGGCAAGTCTCTCGATCGGATCTCGGCCAACTGGTACCGGAGCGGTGACGACAGCGTTGCGTGGCATGGTGATCGGGTCGCCCGGGACCGAGACGAGGCGATCGTCGCAACCGTCTCGCTCCGGGGTCCGAGGGCCTTTCGCTACCGACCGGTCGCCGGCGGCCGCTCCGAGGTTCTGGAGTTGGGTCATGGTGACCTCGTGGTGATGGGCGGCAGCTTCCAGCGCACGTGGCGGCATGCCGTCCCCAAGGCCACCGGGCCGGTGCCGCCCAGAATGGTCGTGATGTTCCGCCACGCCTACCACTGAGTCGACGGCGCGGTTCGGTCGGTCGGCTGTCAAGATCGTGTCGTGATGGACCGAGCCAGAGCGCTGGATGCGGCCGACCCGCTGGCGGCCGCGCGTGATCGTTTCCGTCTTCCGGACGACCTCATCTATCTCGATGGCAATTCGCTGGGGCCGCTTCCGGTCGGAGTGCCCGAGCGGGTGCGGCTGCTCGTGGAATCCGAGTGGGGTGAGGGACTGATCCGGTCATGGAACGAGGCGGGATGGATCGATCTCCCTCGTCGAGTCGGAGACCGGATCGCCGAACTGGTTGGTGCGGAACCCGGGACGGTGGTCGCCTGCGACTCGACGTCGGTCAACCTCTACAAGGCGGCGTCGGCGGCGCTGCGCATCTCCGACCGACCGGTGATTCTCACCGACTCGGGCAACTTCCCAACCGACCGTTACGTGCTTGGGTCGGTGGCCGATGCCGGCGGCGGGCGGGTCCGCACGGTCGATCCGGAGGACGTACTCGACGCGATCGAGAACTCGGTCGGCGTGGTGGCGCTGACTCAGGTGGACTACCGAACCGGTCGCCGGCACGACATGGAGGAGGTGGGCGGGGCTGCCCGAGCGGTTGGTGCCGTCACCGTGTGGGACCTCGCCCACTCGGCCGGGGCCTTCTCCGTGGATCTGACGGCATCGGGGGCGGACCTGGCGGTTGGGTGCGGGTACAAATACCTGAACGGCGGTCCCGGCGCCCCCTCCTTCATCTATGTCGCGCCGCACCGGCAAGCGGCGTTTCGCAATCCGATGACCGGCTGGTTCGGCCACGCGGCGCCCTTCGCATTCGAGGACGAGTTCCGGCCTGCCTCGGGTATCGATCGGGCTCGGGTCGGGACGAGTCACATCCTGTCGCTGGCTGCTCTCGACGCCGCCCTGGATGTCTTCGACGGGCTCGACATGGTCGAGCTGCAGGACAAGGGTTCCAGCCTGACGGGTCTCTTCCTGGAGATGGTCGACGATGTGGGCGGCTTCGACGTGCTGACCCCGCGGAATCCTCGGTGGCGCGGATCCCAGGTGAGCATTCGCCATCCGCAGGCCTATGCCATCGTCCAAGCATTGATCGCCAGCGGGGTGATCGGGGATTATCGAGAGCCCAATGTGGCCCGGTTCGGATTCGGTCCGCTCTTCCTTCGTCATGTCGACGTCGTCGAAGCCGTCGGGGTGCTGCAACGGGTGATGGAGGAGCGGGAATGGGCCGATCCTCGCTTCTCGGTTCGGCGCCGGGTCACCTGACCAGAGTTTCTCGGTTCGTAAGGCTCGGTTGAGGAGGTCGACATGGGCGCCGGTGCACACTGGAAGTATGAATGCGCGCATGAGAGCGACGGTGGGGCTGGCGGTACTCGTCGGAACCGCGGTGGCGGTGGTGAGCCTCGTCGACCCCAGCGGCGGTCAGCAGGCCGACCGCGGCCGACCATCCGACCCGACCATCGAGTCCTCGCCCCCTCTGGAACCGCTCGCCGAGCCAGCCACGCCCACCACCACGAAGCCGCTCCCCGTCCTCGGGCCCGCCCAACCGTTGCGCGACCTCGACGGCTGGCTCCAGTCGGACATCGAATCGCTGGACGAACTGCGAGGGAAGGTCGTGGTGGTGCAGTTCTGGACCTTCTCCTGCCGCAACTGCAAGAACACCTTGCCTCACCTCCAGGAGTTGTACCGCCGGCATGGTGATGAGGAGTTCGAGATCGTTGGCGTCCATGCTCCCGAGTTCGACTTCGAAAGGGAAGCGTCGGCGGTTGCAGTCGCCGCCCAGGACCTGGGTGTGACGTGGCCGATCGCCCTCGACACTGCCAAGCGGAACTTCTTCGGCTGGCAGGGTTCGCCGGCCTACTGGCCAAGGACGTACGTGTTGGACCGGGCGGGGATGATTCGATTCGATCACATCGGCGAAGGTGCCTACGACGAGCTGGCGGCCACGGTTGCGTCGCTTCTCGACACGAACTGAGGGGGCATCATCGAGTTGCTCGCAGAGGGGCTCATCGCCATCGGCCTTCCATGCTCGGTGCTGCTCATCGGTCCGTCCGTCGGCTCGGTGCTGGCCGGTGGTGGCCGGTGGCAGGTGGTGGCCGGCGCCGGATTGGCGTCGCTGGCCGGACTGTGGTGGCGTGCGGTCGGGAATGCTGCCGTCATCGGCACGTCCGGCCGGGTTTTGGGATTGCTGGTCGTCCTCACGGCGATCGCCCAGTGGCGCACCGGGCGGTTGCCGGTGGCGCTGGCCGCAATCGCCGGCCTGGCGGGTGCGCTGTGGTGGCAGCCGTGTGTCGGCCGAGGTCTCGGCGAGGTGCTCGCCCGAGGTCCGCTCGAGCCGTGGGCGATTGGCCCTCAGGTCGTGGCCTATGGAGTCGGGGTCCTCTTCCCGTTGCCGGCAATCGCACTGGCGGTGCGTGCGTTGGATGTGTCCGAGCGTCGAACACCAGTGAGGATCGGGCTCGGCATCGCCGGACTCTTCGGAGCCCTGGCCATGATCGGTGCCACTCATGCGTTGGCAGGTCTGCTGGCGCGCGTGACCGTCGACATCAGCTCGCGACGACTTCAATCGTGACGGAGGTGCTCCTTACCGGCCACAGCTGGGTAGCTTGGGGTCGGTGCGACGCCTCTCTCTCATCCTCGCGGTCCCGCTTCTCATCCTCACCGCTTGCTCCGGCGAAGCGTCGACGTCGACGACCGCTGCCCCGAGCCCGTCCGACTCGATCACTGCGTCGTCGACCGAGCCGGCCCCCGACGACACCGCAGGCACCGTCGCCTCGGCCGAGGAGACCGATCCGGTGTCCGAGACGACCGGGCCCGCCCCTGACGACACCGCAGGCACCGTCGCCTCAGGCGACGAGACCGATCCCACGGATCCTCCCGCCGCGCTGACAGGGGGAGACGACTGCCTGCTTGGTACATGGGAGCTCGACGTCGACGCCTTCGCATCTGGGCTCGAGGAGCTGTACTCCGGAACCGGTGCCGCCGCTGAGGTGACGATCGACGGGCGGTCGATCATCGAGTTTCGGGAGGGTGGTGTCTTCACGGGCGGGTATGACGACTTCGTCGCCACTGCCAACGCCGAAGGACTGCCGCCGATCGAGATTCGGTTCGAGGGTGTCGGCGAAGGATCATGGGAGGCGGACGGGTCGCTGGTCAGCCTCCGGCCCGACTCGGTCGACGTCACGATCGACACGTTGATGGGTGGACAGCCGGTAGGCGACTTCGGTTTCGACATCGGAGCGCTGGTCAGCTTCGAAGCAACGGATGCTCCCTACACCTGCGACGAGCAGACGATCGCCATCGATGTGGCCGACGGCGTGGACTATCGGGCGGCGAGAATCGACTGACGTCGGGGATCCGGCCGCACCGGTTCAGACCGCGACTGCCTTCACCAACACCGCCCCGTTCGATGCCGGTGCCACCGTCGGCCCGACCTGTGCCCGCACCCTGGTTCCGTCGCTCAGCTCGAGGAGCGACGTGATGCTCTTGGATGCCAGGCACGAGTTGGCGAGGACGCGAATCGTTCCCTCCCACGTCCCGCCCTCGTCGTCGTCGACACCGAACTCGGCCATTCCGACGTCGAGCAGAGAGCCGTTCAAATCGAGGATGCGGGTGGGCCCGTGATAGGGAAGTGCGATCTGGCTGGTCACGAGGCCGCAGCGTACACCCGAAGTGGCCGGCCGGCAGGTCGACCGCCTCGACACGCAGGCTGAATTCGACGCATCGAAACCACGACGAGCCTGCACCGGTAGCGTCCCAAACGCGCCTACCGTCACACTCATGACCGAACCAGTCCCAACCCAGAAGGCCGTCCGGCCCCGGCAGGGCAAGATGATCGCCGGGGTGTGCGCCGGCTTGGCGAACTACTTCGGCTGGAGCTCGCAGATGGTGCGGATCGGATTCGTCTTCTTCGCCCTCTTCGGCATCGGCGAACTCGTCTACATCGTGTTGTGGATCCTCATGCCCAAAGAGGCATGAGGTACTTCCGCGGCGTGGAGGGTTCTCGGCTCAGCTCGAGGGCCGGCGCGCCACGTCGGGGAGCATCTGAGATCTGAGCATGATCTCCCGGCGGTAGCTCTGGTGGATCTGCCGAGCCTTGCGTGCCGTCTCCGCCTGCGTCTCCGCCAGCTCCGCTTCCAGGTCGGCGACCTTCTTTCTGAGTTTCTCGATCTCGCGTTGCATCGACATGACCTGCCGGACGCCTTCGAGATTGAGGCCTTCCTCGGTCAGCTCCTGAATCAGGTTCAACCGGTCGATGTCGGCCTGCGAATACCGGCGAGTGCCGCCCGGTGTGCGGTACGGCTCGATGAGGCCCTTCCGCTCATAGATCCGGAGGGTCTGAGGGTGCATGCCGGCCAGCTCGGCGGCCACCGAGATCACGAACACCGCTCGTTCCCGGCGGCTCATGCCGACACCCCGAGGTGGGCACGGACATCGCTGGACTCGTGGTCGGCCAGCTGCTGGAGAAGCCGCTTTTGATCCTTGGTTAGTTTCGTAGGCACGATCACATCGACCTTGACGAGGAGATCACCGGCCTTGCCGCGGGTCGGCTTGATGCCTTTCCCGCGGACCCGAAACGTCTTTCCGGCTCCGGTACCGGGTGGGATCTTGAGTGTGACCTGTCCGTCGAGCGTCGGTACGCGGATCTTGGTTCCGAGGGCTGCCTCGGAGAAGGTGACAGGAACGGTGAGATGCAGATCGTTTCCCTTGCGAATGAACAGGTCGTGCTGGCCGACGTGGACCGTGACCAGCAGGTCGCCGGCCGGCCCACCATTGGCGCCCGGGGTCCCTTTCCCACGGAGCCGCACCACCGAGCCGTTCTTGATTCCTGCCGGAATCTTGACGCGGATGTTCCGGCTTCGGACGGTCTTGCCCGAACCGCGGCATACGGAACAGGGCTGCTCGATACTTCGACCGGCCCCGCCGCACTGCGGACACGGCGACGCGAAGCTGAACAGGCCCTGATTCTGGGCAACCGTCCCACTGCCGCCACAGGTAGGGCAGGTCGTGACCGAGGTCCCGGGCTCGGCGCCTGAGCCGCTGCAGTGGGTGCACGACGCCTCGCCACGGACCGACACCGTGGTGGTGACGCCGCTCACGGCGTCGTTGAACGCCAGATGAAGATCGGCGGTGACGTCCGCGCCGCGGCGGGGGCCACGGGTCCGACCACCTCCGAAACCGAAGAGGTCGCCGAGGCCACCACCCCCGAACAGGTCGCCGAGATCCTCCACATTGATCCGCTGGCCGCCTCCGCCCGGAAAGCCGGCACCGAAAGGATTGCCGCCGGCGAAGCCGCCGGAGGCGACCAGCCGGCGCACCTCGTCGTACTCCTTGCGTTTGTCGGCGTTGCCGAGCACGGCGTATGCCTCGGAGATCTGTTTGAAGCGCTCCTCGGCGGTCGTGTCCTCGGGGTTGGCGTCGGGGTGATTCTGCTGGGCGAGCTTCCGGTAGGCGCGCTTGATCTCGTCGGCCGAGGCATCGTTGCCGATGCCGAGCACCTGATAGAAGTCCTTCTCGACCCAGTCCCGATTCATGACTTGGCCCGATTCATGACTTGGCCCGATTCATGACTTGGCCCGATTCATGACTCGGCTGCCTCCAATGCGACGAGTGCCGCCCGCAGCAGCTTGCCGCGGAGCCGGTAGCCGCGTCGCAGGTCCTGGCCCACGACCAGCCGGTCGCCGTCACCCGACGTCATCACCGCCTCGTGGACCTCGGGGTCGAAGTCGGTGCCGAGGGACTCGATCGGCTCCAGTCCCTCCCGCCGGAGAACATCGAGCATCTGATCGCGGGTCGACCGCATACCGCCGAGGATCTTTGCCTCGGTTTCGGTCTGCGGTTCCTGGGCGAGCCCGGCCTCGAAGCTGTCGAGGACGGGCAGGAGCGCCTCCACGAGTCGTTCGGAGGCGCGAGCGGTGAGGCTCGCCTGATCCCTGGCGACTCGTTTGCGGTAGTTGTCGAAGTCGGCTGCGACCCGACGCAGGTCGTCGAGCATCGAGTCGGCGAACGCTCGGGATGCCGCCAGCTCGTCGAGTAGCAGCCGTTGGGCCTGCTCAGGATCGTCGGGAAGCTCCAGCCCCAGGTCGGATGGCCGGGTCGCCGGCTCGGCCTCGACGCCTGTGGAGTCGACGACCTCTGCCTCGACGGCGGTCGGCTCGGCCTGGAGATCGGTGGTTACGCCGGCCGGCGGGTCGGGAACGGGTGTTTCGGCCGCGTCCCCTCCGCCGGCGCCGGCCTCCGAGTGCTGGGTGTCATGGTGGTCGGTCATGGCTGCTTCCAAAAGTGGGGCGACATCACTCCTCGTCGCCCTCGTCGATGATCTCGGCTTCGACGATGTCCTCGGCGTCCTCGACGGGCTCGCCGACCGGCGTCTCGCCGCCGGCCTGGCCGGCCGCCGCCTCCTGGTAGACCCTCGTGAACGCCCCCTGGCTGGTCTGCATCAGGGACTCGATCTTCGAGCGGATCTCCTCGGTCTCGGCGGCCTCGTTCCCGAGCACGGTCTTGAGGTCTGAGAGTGCACCTTCGATCGACGTCCGTTCGTCGTCGGTCAGGTTCTCGTTGTTCTCGGCCATGACCTTCTCGGTCTGGTGAACGAGCTGGTCCGCCTGGTTGCGCGTCTCCACACGCTCCCGGTTCTTCCGGTCCTCGTCGGCGTACGCCTCGGCGTCCTTGATCATCCGATCGATGTCGTCCTTCGCCAACGCCGTGCCGCCGGTGATGGTCATCGCCTGCTCCTTGCCGGTGGCGGTGTCCTTCGCCGACACGTTCACGATCCCGTTGGCGTCGATATCGAAAGTGACCTCGACCTGGGGAATGCCCATCGGTGCCGGCGGGATTCCGGTCAGGCGGAACTTGCCCAGGCTCTTGTTGTCGTTTGCCATGGTTCGCTCGCCCTGGAGCACATGGATCTCGACTTCCGGCTGGTTGTCTTCGGCGGTAGTGAAGGTCTCGGTGCGCCGGGTGGGGATGGTGGTGTTCCGCTCGATCATCTTGGTCATGACGCTTCCCTTGGTCTCGATACCGAGGGTGAGCGGGGTCACGTCGAGCAGGAGCACGTCTTTCACGTCCCCCTTGAGCACCCCGGCCTGAATTGCCGCTCCGGCGGCCACGACCTCGTCGGGGTTCACACCCTTGTGCGGGTCCTGACCCGTCAAACGATGCACCATCTCCTGAACGGCGGGCATTCGGGTGGATCCTCCGACCATCACGACGTGGTCGATGCTCGACACGTCAACGCCAGAGTCCTTGATCGCCTGCTTGAACGGGCCCTCGACTCGTGCCAGCAGGTCCTCGGTGAGCTTCTGGAACTCGGACCGGGTGAGCTTCTTCTGAAGGTGGAGCGGTCCCTCGGCGGTGGCGGTGATGAACGGGAGGTTGATCTCCGTCTCGGAGACGGTCGACAGCTCGATCTTGGCCTTCTCGGCGGCCTCCTTGAGTCGCTGGCGGGCCATCTTGTCGGCGCCCAGGTCCACGCCGTGCTCCGCCTTGAACGTGTCGATGAGCCATCCCATGACGGCTTCGTCCCAATCGTCTCCACCGAGTTGGGTGTCACCCGACGTCGACTTCACCTCGAAGACTCCTTCGCCGATGTCGAGGACCGAGACGTCGAAGGTCCCTCCGCCGAGGTCGAAGACCAGAATGGTCTGGTCGCTCTCCTTCTCGAGGCCATAGGCCAGCGAGGCTGCGGTGGGCTCGTTGATGATGCGGAGCACGTTCAGGCCGGCGATCTCACCGGCCTCCTTGGTCGCCTGTCGTTGCGCGTCGTTGAAGTAGGCGGGGACCGTGATCACTGCATCCGTGACTGAGTCGCCGAGGAACGACTCCGCATCCCGCTTCAGCTTCATGAGGATGCGGGCCGAGATCTCCTGGGCGGTATAGGACTTGCCGTCGGCGTCGATGCTCCAATCGGTGCCCATGTGGCGCTTGACCGACCTGACGGTCTTGTCGGGGTTGGTGATCGCCTGGCGCTTGGCGACCTCGCCGACGAGAACTTCGCCGTCCTTGAACGCCACCACCGATGGGGTGGTGCGGGCGCCTTCGACGTTGGGCACGATGGTGGGTTCGCCTCCGTCGAGGGCGGCGATGACCGAGTTGGTGGTTCCGAGGTCGATTCCGACTGCTCGCGGCATGGGTGTTCTCTCCTGGTTTGGTTGCCGCACGGCCGGATAGGCCCGACTCGTGCGTCGAGGCAAGATTGTCGGTGTTCAGTGGCTACACACGATAGAACCTGAGTCGACCATTGTCATATTCCCGATGTCGCCGGGAATAGATGAGCCGCCGCCGGCCTTTCCTTTGATCCGCGGTCCCTCCGCGCAGGTAGCAGAGGAGCTCTCTTGCCGAACACAACCCACCTCTCCGTCCCGGTACTCCCGTTGAGCAATGGGGTCGTCTTCCCCCACATGGTCGTCACCATCCAGGTCGAGACCCAAGAGGGCCGAACCGCCCTCGCCGCCGCCGAACAGGCCGATGGCCGGCTCTTGCTCGTGCCGCGAGTGGAGGGTACGTACGCCTCGGTGGGCACCCTCGCCGATATTCAGCAGCGCAATGAGAAGGGAGTCGTCGTTTCCGGAGTCGCCCGGGCCCGGGTGGGTGCCGGCAACGTCGACGACACCGGTGCCCTGTGGGTCGACGCCGAGGCGTACCCCGAAGTGGACATCATCGACGCCGAACTCCAATCGCTCGTCGATGAGTATCGGGCGGTCATCACCAACGTGCTCGAGCTGCGGGGCGTTGGCGGGATTGCGGAGCGCATCATCGGCATGGAGAACCCTTCCCAGCTCGCCGACCTCGCGGTGTACTCGCCGGATCTGAGCCTCGCCCAGAAGGTGGAGCTCCTCGAAACGCTCGACATCCGGAGCCGGCTCGGCAAGCTCCTGGACTGGAACCGCGAGGTGCTCGCCGACCTCGAACTCCGCCGCAAGGTGCGGGACGAGGCCGCCGAGAGAATCGACAAGTCCCAGCGCGACTATCTCCTCCGCCAGCAGCTCGAGGCGATCAAACGCGAGCTGGGGGACGACTCCGAGGACGTCAGTTCCGAGTATCGCCGGCGACTGGAGGAGCGGACGCTTCCCACCCATGTCCAGGATGCGATGGAGCGGGAGGTCGAACGGCTCGAACGGATGAACGAGCAGTCACCCGAACACTCATGGATCCGGACGTGGTTGGACACGATGCTCGACGTGCCATGGGAGACGCGTTCGGATGACCGACTCGACCTCTCCGAGGCGTGGGCGGTGCTCGACGCCGACCACACCGGTTTGCACGACGTCAAGGAACGAATCGTGGAGCACCTGGCCGTTCGCAAGCTGCGCACCGAACGGGGTCTCAACGAGAACGACAGTCGGAACGGTGGGGCGATTCTCCTGCTGGTGGGTCCACCCGGGGTCGGCAAGACTTCGCTGGGGGAGTCGGTGGCAAAGGCCCTGGGCCGCGACTTCGTACGGATCGCCCTTGGAGGCATACGCGATGAAGCGGAGGTGCGCGGCCACCGCCGGACCTATGTCGGGGCGCGGCCCGGACGGATCGTCCGAGCGCTGATCGAGGCGGGGACCATGAACCCGGTCTTCCTGCTCGACGAGATGGACAAGGTGGGCAACGACTGGAGGGGAGATCCGTCTTCGGCTCTGCTCGAAGTGCTCGACCCCGCCCAGAACCACACATTCCGGGATCACTACCTCGAGGTGGACCTCGATCTGTCGGACGTGCTCTTCGTGGCTACCGCCAACGTGGCGGAGATGATCCCGGCGCCGCTCCTCGATCGAACCGAGGTCATCCGAATCGACGGATACACCGACTTCGAGAAGGTCGAGATCGCCCGTGATCACCTGCTGCCGAGACAGGTCCGATCGGCAGGATTGGAGCCGGAGGAGATCGAGGTGACCGAGGAGGCCATCGGGGCGGTGGTGGATCGATACACCCGGGAGGCCGGGGTGAGGAACCTCGAGCGCGAACTCGGCAAGCTGACCCGCAAGGTGGCCACCGAGGTTGCGAAGGGGGAAGCGGCAACCGTCCCGATTGTGATCGATGGCGAGCGAGTCGCCGAGTACCTGGGCAAGCCCCGGGTGTGGAAGGACGAAGTGGCCGATCGGACCAACGTTCCCGGGGTGGCGACGGGTCTGGCGGTCACCGGGACCGGTGGCGACGTGCTATTCGTCGAGGCGAGCCGAACCGACGGTGAGCGTGGCCTGACGCTCACCGGGCAGCTCGGGGACGTGATGAAGGAGTCCGCCCGGATCGCCTTGTCCTATGTCGAGGCGCACGCCGACGGCCTCCACATCGACCCCGACCACCTGGCAGGAGGAATCCACCTGCACGTTCCGGCGGGCGCCGTTCCCAAGGACGGGCCGTCGGCCGGAGTCACGATGACGACCGCGCTCGTGTCGCTCCTGACCGGACGCCGGGTCAAGGAGACCGTGGGTATGACGGGAGAGATCACCCTCCAGGGCAAGGTGCTCCCGATCGGTGGACTGAAGCAGAAGGTCTTGGCAGCGCATCGCGCCGGCATCACCGAGGTCATCTTGCCCGAACGCAACCGGCACGACCTGGAAGATGTTCCCGAAGCAGTGCGGGACGAGTTGACATTCCATGTCGTCGGCTCCATCGGTGACGTCCTGTCACACGCACTCGAAGCGGCCTGACCTCCGGCACGAACCCGGGCGAGAACCGTTGTCGGCGACACGGTCAACAACGTGCAGGATGAGCGTTCCGATCTTGAGGGACGAAGTGGGATCTCGCGCCTGACCGAACGTCGGGGCGCCGAAGATTCGGGGGAACGGAACGCTCATCCCTCCGCCGCCGGAGGTTGGATTCAGGAATCCCAGATGACCTCGGCAGGATCCTCGACGAGCGCTCCGGTCTCCATCCATCCGTCCACCAAGGCGATCGCCAGTCGGCGCTCGACGTCGCCGGAATCGGCGCCGGTGATCAAGGTGGCGTGCGGGGCAATCCGGTCGAGTCCCACCGGCGTCAACGCGCTCCCCGCGTCGACGACGACGCACGGTCGCACCTCCTCCGGCGGCAGAGCGGTCTGTTGCTCCGGTGATCCGTCCACCGCCAGGACGATCTGATCGGCGAGTCTCCACCGGTCGTCACAATCGGCGAGCGACCCGACATCCATGACAATGACGCCGGAATGGGGGCGAAGCCGGTCGAGTGCGCCGCGAAGCATGGTCGTCGTCACCGGGTCTCCATTGCGATCCTGGCCGATCGTCATGAGGTTGCCATCGGACACCCTCGAGCCGGCGAAACGCGCGTCGAGATCGTGAGTCTCCCACCGGTCGCGTGTCCACAGCTCGTCGACGGTCGTGTCGACCCGCCGGAGGCGTCGGGTGAGCCTGGCCGCGTCGAGGTCCCCGTCGATGAGCGCAATGCGGTCTCGCCGAGCTTCGGAGAGCCGTCGGGCCAGCCGCCACGCCCACTCGGCCGAAGGTGACCTGACGGTGCCGCGGCCGGGGGCGGTAGACGCCACGGCGACCACCACGGTGCGACGGAGCCGGTGACTTCCGATCAGCCAGTCGAGCCGCGCCTCGTGGCGGGACCACCGCCAGGCCACTCGAGCTCGTTCGAATACCCCCAGCCTTTCGGCGGCGAGCGGCACGTTGAATCCGAGGAGGGCCGAGCCGGCCGCGCCCAGTCGGCCGAGCGGTCCCAGCCGAACGGGGAGCGGGGTCCCGGTCGTCGGCTCCGCCGTCAACGGAACCTCGGGATCGATGGCGTGTACCCGGCGGGCGAGGAGCAAGGGCTCGTCGGGTTCGAGGCCCAACTCGGCGAGCGTCCGGGACGGGTCGACGACGGTTCCGTCCCGCAGTCCCAGCGTCCAGCGGCCGGCCCGATAGGAGGAGTCGCCGGCCAGCCCGATCATCGAGGGGAGGAGGTGTTCGATGGGAACGTCGTCGGCGAAAGCCTCGCGGCGTCGGATGGTTGCTCCCATCAGGGTCACGTCGATCATGCCCACCGGGCCGCCCTCCTCTCGAGATGACGGATCTCGGCGGCGGGTTCGGTGAGGGCGACCTGGACTTCGATGGTTCTGCCGCGCATGACCGCAACGCCGCGCCCGGGCGGTCGCGGAGCGGCTCGAACCTCACCCAGGACGGGCCCTTCGGCGGGATCACCCGACAAGACGACGCCCGGAGTCCCCACCTCCTTGAGTCGTTGGTACAGCGGCTCGAAGGACGAGCGGGTCACACCTCCGACCCGGCGGGCGATCGCCAGATGGAAGCCGACATCGCGGCCTTGAACGACCCAGTCGGTGAGCGGAGCCAGCGGATTGCCCGTGGAGCCGGCCACCTGGTCGTAGTCGTCGACGATCACCACCAGTTCGGGGCCCTCGTGAGCGATCGCCACGAGATCGTCGGGCACTTCTCGCCGGGTGAGATGCCCCGCCACGGTGGCCGCCAGCGCCGCGATCGTCTCCGGGGTGGACCCGACCGCCAATCGGTATGCATCGGGCACTTCGGCCAAGAGACGGCGACGCCGGTCGACGACGGCGATCTGAACCTGATCGGGCGTGTAGGCATCCACCAGCTGTCGGATCAGCGTCCGCAGGAGGTTGGTCTTGCCGGACTCGGCGTCGCCGAGGGCGATGAAGTGCGGCTCTCCGCCGAACAGGTCGAGCTTCCACTGGCCGAGCATGGTCTCCTCGATTCCGAGGGTCACACCGTTCGAGGAGGGGGCCGCCGCTTCCAACGATTCGGCCAAGGTGACCTGATCCGGAAGCATCCGTACGGGCGGTGCGGCCGGTGAGGCGCTCCAGCGGTCGGAGATGGCTGCGACCTCCCCGGCGATGTCGCAGCGTTCGGTGGCGATGTCGAATCCGGGGAGCGCCACCTGCACCTGGAGCCCGGACGGGCTGAGTGCGCGTCCCGGTGCGTCCATGGGAAGTCGCTCGGAGAGCTTGCGGTCGATCTCGGAGTCGAGCGGATCGTTGAGCCGGAACTCGAAGCGACCGCCCAGGTTGTCGCGCATTGCCATGCGGATGTCCTGCCAGCGAGGCGTTGCCACCACCACGTGGATCCCGTAGTGGAGCCCACCGTTGACCAGCTCCAGCACCTCGTCGGCCAGGTCGAGCGAGAACTCCTGGGAGAAGACCGCCCAGTTGTCGACGATCAGGACGACTTCGCCCAGTTCGGAAGGGAGGGTTCCCGAGCGCCGAAGTCGGTGAAACGACTCGATGTCGTGAATCTCGTGGTCGCGAAACAGGTCGGCCCGGACATCCACTAGCGAGCGGAGCTGGCGGATCAGACGAGGGATTTCCAGTCGGTGGCTTCGGCCGAGGACCGCCCCCACGTGCGGCAGTTCCTCGAGGGCATGAAGACCGCCTCCGCCCAAGTCGACCCCATATACCTGAACGTCGAAGGGATCGTGCGTGGCGGCCAGTGACAGCACCAGCGTCTGCAGCATGGTGGACTTGCCGCTGCGGGGCGCCCCGACGACGGCCAGGTGCCCGGACGAACCGGTCAGCGGCATCCGGTGGGGGTGGAGCTGCTGACTGCGAGGGTCGTCCCGTCGGCCGATCACCGGCTCCAGCCAGCCGTCGTCGCCGGGCGTGACCGGTGTCGACTGTCGGTCGAGCCCGAGCTGGGCAGGGAGCGGCTCCAGCCAGATGGGACGTGCCCGGCGTCCGTCGGTCTCGGGACCGCTGAGGCGGTCGATGATGAGCGACATCTCGGTGGCAGGAAGCCCGTCGACCGGTGCCGCTCCCCGGACCGGACGATTGACCAGACCGGCCTTGAACGGGGTCAATGCGCCGTCGACGCCCAGGAAGCCGACACCGGGTATGGGGGGGAGCTCGGCGGCGGCGTTGCTGCCGATCACCGTCCGCGACTCGTCCGCGGTGAACGTGCGGAGGCACAACCGGTAGCGAAGGTGGCCCTCGAGCTTGCGGATGCTGCCTTCCTCCAGCCGCTGTGATGACAGCAGCAGGTGGACGCCGAGGCTGCGCCCGGTGCGGCCGATGGTCAGGAAGAGCTCCGAGAACTCGGGGCGGTTGGCGAGCAGCTCTCCGAACTCGTCGACGACCACCAGCAGGGCGGGCATCGGTTCCAGCTCGAGTGCGGGATTGGCCGATCGATGCGACCGGTACAGATCGGCACGGTCCATTCCGGCATCGTGGAGCAGACGCTGGCGGCGTTCGAGTTCGCCGTGGAGGGCCTCCTGCATCCGGTCGATCAGCGACGGGTCGCGTTCGAGATTCGTGATCATTCCGGCGGTGTGGGGGAGCCGGTCGAGCGACGCGAAGGTGGCACCCCCTTTGAAGTCGACCAGCACCATCGCGAGGTCTTCGGGAGCGTGCTGCGCGGCGAGGCCCAAGACCAGTGTGCGGAGCAGCTCGGACTTCCCCGAACCGGTTGCCCCGATCAGGATGCCATGGGGTCCTTGGCCGCCCGACGACGATTCCTTCAGGTCGAGGGTGAGGGGCGTTCCATCCTCGGAGAGTCCGATGGGGGCGCGCAGCATGTCGGGCGGGTCGAGGTCGTGCCAGCGCTCCGGGTGGATCTCGTCGAGGTTCGAGATCCCGAGCAGGTCCAGCAGGCCCACCGACTCCACGGAAGTCGCCTTCCCGGTGGTGGTCCGGGGTCGGAGCGGTTCGAGGAGACGAGCCAGGTTGACGGTGCGGGCCAGCGAACACCGGTCGGGCCGGACATGGGTGTGACGTTCTCCGGCGGCGCCGGCCGGGACATGATCGAGCCGATCGCGGTCGATGCGGATGGTCGCTCCCGCCCGCTCCGGCGTATCGGCCGGATCGTCGACCAGGCACAGCACGGTGAACCCCAGCACGGATGCCCGTTGCATCAGCTCGTCGACGAGGTCGCTGCGACCGATGGGGGTGTGGGGGCGGTAGCCGTCGAGGACCACCACCGTCTCGGTGAAGCGGTAGGTCCGGCGAGTGGCGGGCGACGCCTCGGCCTGGTCGACCAACTCCCGCCGGGGGCCGGCGAGCTGGTCGAGGATGACCTCGAGGTCGTCGACGGAGTCGGTGACCGATGGCTGGTCGGGTCCGGCGGTGCCGCCGGCGTGGGGCAGACGGCCGCACCACGACCAGTCGGCTTCGGCGTCGGTCCCGTGCCAGACGACCAGTCGGAGGTCGTCTGGTCCGCGGAACGTGACGAGTTGGCTGATGATGCTGCGCGCCATCGAGCGGGTGTCAGTGGGGTCTCCGACGATGGCGGCGCAGCCCAAGCCGGCGAGGTCGACGACCACCGGCAGGTCGGGAATGCTCTGATGGTCGGTCACCAGCCGTTCGGCTGCGGCCAGCATCTCCTCGTCGAACTCGGTGAGAGGATTGCGGCCCAGTCCGACCAGTTTGGGCCGCAGGTGGGGGGTGACTGCTCCTATGCCCAGCCGGACCCGGAAGAAGTCCTCGTGTTCGGGCCGTCGCTCCCACACGCGGTGCCGGTCGACCGCCACCGACCACAGGTCTTCGACCGGTGGATACAGCATTGCGGCTCCTCGGCGTTGGGAGGCGGCGGCGGTCTCGAGCTGACGGGTCACTCGTTGCAGATGGGTGCGGTAGCGTCCCACCTGGTTGCGGTGTTTGCGACGAATGCTTCGGGTCTGAACGATCCGGGACACGATCCCGGACAACAGCATCGCCCCGGCCAGTACCGCCGCCATGATCAGATAGCGGCTGTCCCCCATGACGATGGCGAACCCGAAGATGCCCATGCTGCCGAGCATGGGCACCAAGATCTGCCAGATGGCGTTGCCTTGTTCGAGCGGGGCCTGGGGTGGGGTGGCCACCTCGACCACATCGACATCGACCGGCGCCGGATATCTCCGGGCCGGTCGATGCAGGTCGATCTGATCCATTGCGTCGGGTGGGTGAGGCTCAGCCTCGGCCGAAGCTGGCGGCGATGGCGTTCTCGCTCTCCTGGTAGGCGACGGCCGCCTGACCGGTGAGCTGGCTGATCCCGGCCAGTGCCTCGCGCAGCTGTTGGGCACCCTGTTGCCACTGGGCATACAGCTCTTGGAAGCGACCTGAGGCCTGTCCGGCCCATTCGCCCCCCAGGGCCGAAACCCGACCGTTGAGGTCGCTGAGGACCGACTCGATGTTGGCGGCGCCACCCGAGAGCTTGGTCGAGGTGTCGTGGAGTTGCTCGGGCGTGACTCTGATGTATCCGGACATGGGAGCTCCTTTCCTGTCTGCCTGTGACTCCCGCTGTGTATCGTAAACTATCGTCAAACGTCTTGCAACTCGTTTTTCTGATGTCGATGGACGTTGATGGGTGTCGGTGGCTGGCTCCTGAGCAGAAGCGGAGCGTGAGACAATGACTCGATGCCATGGATGATTCAACCGTGACGGCCCGTGGCCCTTCCGAGGAGAGGGCCACCGGCCCCACCGGTGGGGCGGGGTCGTGGTCGGGTTTGTCCGTCCTGTTCGAGTTGTTCGCCGCCTCGCAGCGAACCCGGGCGTTGCTGGCCGAGGCGATGCAGGATGCCGACGTCACCGCGGTGGAGTACGCCGTCTACAGCCTGATCGACGATCTCGGCCGAGCCTCGCCCACCGAGCTGGCCGCCCGGCTTGGTTTCCCGGTGACCACCATGCTCGACCACCTTCGGATACTGGAGGCGCGCGATCACCTGGACCGGAGACCGAATCCCGATGATGGCCGCTCGTATCTGGTGACCCTGAACGAGGACGGTCACCGCGCCTTCGTCGCTGCCCGGGAACACTTCGACCTGGGAATGCAGCGCCTCTTGGCCAACCTCGATTCCGACGAGGAGACCCTTCGCCACGGTCTGCGGGATCTGGGGATGGCGGCCGAGGCGGCACTCGCCGATCTCCGCCGGACTCCCGACCGAAGCGCCCAGGAGACGGGCAACTAGCACGAATCCGTGATAGTTTGTCGACCATGCGTTTCCATTTGTGTCTCAGCCCGTCTCGGGTTCGGCCCGTGTGGCGGTTGGCGGTGTGGGGATGTCTGTTCATCCTCAGCGCGTGCTCGACCGGCTCGACGGCGGTGTCCTCCTCGACCACGGCAGACCAACCCGTCGCCAGCACGGTGGCGCCGATCCCGACGACCACGACGACGATCGTCGAGCAGGCGGACCCGGCCCGCAACGAGGGATGGGTGTCCGACCTGGAGCTCCTTCGCGAGCGCATTCCGCGGATGCATCCGAATCCGTTCTGGCGGGTCCCCGAAGCAGCGTGGAACGCGGATGTGGACGACGTCATCCGCCGAGTCCCCGAACTGGAGGACCGCCAGATCGAGTTGGAGGTGATGCGACTGGTCGCCCAGATCGATGGCCACACGGCGCTCTCGCCCGCATCGGTTCCACTCGAGTACCGGATGTACCAGATCCGCATGTATGGCTTCGAGGACGGATGGTTCGTGGTCGAAGCCGCCGAACCGGACCTGGTGGGGAGCCGGGTGGTCTCGGTCGGGGGTCAGCCGATCGATGAAGTCATCGATGCCGTGACCCCGTACGTCCCGTATGACAACCGCCAGACCATTCGCAATCTGGCGCCGCTCTATGCGGTCAACGCCGACCTGCTGGCCGGGATCGGGATCGTTGCGGACGTCGAGTCGCCGAGCTTCGAGTTGGAGACGGCCGACGGTGAATCGGTCGGCGTCGACCCGCCGGTGTTGGGCCCGCACGAGTGGAGAGAGTGGGCGTCGTCGACCGTGGCCCTTCCGCCCACCCCGGGGATGCTGGCCGGAGACCGCGCAGACGAGGAGTTCTGGTGGACATATCTGCCCGAGGACGCGGCGGTCTACGTTCAGTACAACCGGGTGGCGTCGGTATCTCACAGTTCTGTGACCGGCGAGAGCACGTCGATTGGAGCGCTCGCCGACCAGCTGGAGGAGGTGGTGGGCCGAGAGCCGGTCGAGCGAGTGGTCGTCGACATGCGGCGCAACCCGGGAGGCGACAACACCACGTTCCGACCGCTGCTGGACTTCTTGGTCGAATGGGAAGCGGAGTCGGACGGTTTGCTGGTGATGGTCACCGGCCGTCAGACCTTCTCGGCGGCGGCCAACTTCGCCACGTTGGTGGACGTCCGGACGGACGCGCTGTTCGTGGGTGAAGGGATGGGCGGAAGCCCCAACGGTTATGGGGACACTCGTCCCCTTCGGCTCCCGTACTCGGGTCTCACTCCCAGAATCTCGGGCCGGTACTGGGAGATGGGTGGCCCCGATGACGACCGGACCACGATTCACCCGGCCGCCGAGGTGCTCCTCAATTCGGAGGGCTACTTCGCCGGCAACGACACGGCCCTCGACATCGCCCTGGGTCTCGTCCCCCCACCCGGTTGATTCTCGGTCGGGTCAGGGGGTGGGGCAGGAGTTGTCGCCGTTGGGTCGTTGGTGGCTGCTGGTGAGGACGCCGACGAGTTCGCAGACTCGGTAGGGGTAGGTTTCGGTGCGGGTGACCGGGGTGTAGGGGTAGGTGCCGCCGACTTGGACGCTGGGGTCGCTGCTGGTGACGGTGTAGACGCCGCGCCAGGTGACGCCGATGGTGACGTCGTAGAGGCCTTTGCGCAGGTAGGTGTAGTGAGCGGCGGCTCCTTCGTCGGAGTTGTCGCCGCCGGTGTCGACGAAGGTCTGGTGGGGTGGGGGCCGGTGCCAGGCGATGTCGGGGACGTCGACCTCCTGGTCCCAGGTGCCGTCGCCGTCGAGGTCCCACATGAACCGGTCGATCCAGGCGGTGGCGGTGATGAGGAGTGGGAGGTTCTCGATTCGGCTGGTGGTGTCGGCGGCGGTGACGGTGTGGGTGGTGGGGTCGGTCAGGTCCAGCCACAGCCAGGTCTCCAGTCCGGTGAGTCCGGTGACCTCGGGTGATTTCTGGAAGGCGGGGGTGGGGACAGCCTCTTCCACTCCGGCGATGTCGGTGTCGGGGTCGAAGATCTCCAGGCAGGTGTTGAAGGCCACTTCGTTGACGGCGGGCATGATCGAGTTGCCTTCCCAGGTGAACTTGCCAGGCGGGTCGAAGGGGTTGCCGGGGGTCCAGCGGACGGTTCCCCGGATCCCCCAGACGTGACCGGGGTCGCAGGTGTCGTCGAGGATCAGGGGAGGTGTGATCCGGATGGCGGAGCGGGTGCGGCACAGCTCGGGAAGGGTGAGGAGCAGCGCCGAGAGGAGGTCGTCACCGGGTTCGACACCGTCCTCGAGCTCGAGGTCGTCGATGGCGGCCTGCAAGGCGTCCGAGCAGATCTGACCCGGTGGAGGGCCACCCCGGCTCCGACCCTCGGCGTCCATCACCAACCCCGCACCCACATGAAACGGACTCAACCACGACGTCACCCCCGCCGACGCAGTCGGCGGCAGGGCTTCAGCCGAACCCGGTTCGGCCGAGGCCGGCAGGTTGAAGAGGAGAAGTGCTGAAAAGGGAATCGCAAGAGCGATGCACCTGGTGGCCATTGATCGCCTCACTCGAGGTCTCCCAGAAGTTCGGATTGCCGAAGTCGCCAGCGGTCGTCGTCTCCCTTGGCGAGGGTCACGATCAATGCTTGGCGGGGCGTTCCTGGAACCTCCTCGACGATGTTTCCATCGCGATCCACAACTGTCGCTCCGGCAAAGTCGTAGACGTAGAGAAGTCGGACTCGATCTGGCTCTACGGACTGTGGAGCAACCTCCACGGGCACAGCACGGCCTCCAGGCAAGGTCCGCCACTGGTTCTCGGCTCGCTCTTGAATAGTTGGTGCGAAGTTCTCCTCGGCCTCGGAACCGGGGTGGACGAAGTAATTGACGAGATCCGTGCGCGGGTTCTCGAAGAGCCACCCAGCAAAGTTCTCGAGCTCGGACATGATCCTGAACCAGTCGTCGCCGGAGGTGTCGGGAAGCGGGATCTCGGCTTCTGCGACCGCGGTCGTGGTCGGAGCCGCGGTTGTGGTGGTGGTGTCCGGCACGGTGGTGGTGGTTTCGGCCGGCGTCTGAGTCGTCGGCGGGATCTCGACCGGCGACGTCGAGTCGACGGTGGTGGCCTCCGGTGTGCACGCCACCAGCGACAGAAACAGTGTGGTTGTGATCCCCAAGCGTCGGAATGCGGTCATCCCAACCCCCTCTGTGAGTCCCAGAGCCTACCGGCGCAAAGCCCTACCCTGTCGACGATACCGGGCAATCATCAACGATACAAGACGTCCAACCGAGTCGTTGGGGTGGCTGATCCTCGGCACCGCCCCTGTGGTCGAGGTCAGGATTCGGTGTGCAAATGCCGACCTGACGAACCGGTCGATGGCGGCGTCGGCTCGGATTCCTGTCGTCCGTCGCGCAAGCTCTGGACGCGGTAGGCGATCTCGTCAGCAGAGACCGCCGTGGCCTCGGGTTCCGATGTTGAGGCGGCCGATGACTTCCCGCATCACGTGGACGTCGCCGGAGTTGGGCGCGGGCCAGGCGCCGGGCGGGCAGGGGTCAGCGTGTAGCAGCGACCTTGGCATCCGTCAGTGCCACCCGCTCGCCCTTGCGGATGACGTTGGGGTCACAAGGCTTGCGGGCGAAGACCTCGCGCACCATGGGGGCGAAGAAGTCGAGCGGCAGGTTCTCGTAGTCCGGGTCGAATGACGCCTGGTCCCAGCGCTCGCAGAACTCGGCGCAGTCGTCGAAATAGGGGTGGCCCCGGTGGCGGTCGCGCTTGTGCTGGTCGAAGCCGTCGAGGTGGTGGCCGTAGTAGAGCATCTGGAAGTCGCCGTGGGTCTGGACGCACCAGGAGCATTGTTCGCGGACGAAGGGTTTCAGGATCGTCGCCGCGTATTCGTCGTGGTTGTAGGGGGCGTAGAGGTCGCCGATGTCGTGGAGAAGGGCGGAGACCACCCAGTCGATGTCCGCCCCGTCGCGCCAGGCGCGGGTGGCGGACTGGACCGAATGGCCGAGCCGGGTGATCTGGTAGCCGGACAGGCTCTTGTCGAGGTCGACGAGGGCGGTGAGCAGCCGGTCGGCGGTGTGTTTCGTGTGGTCGATCTCGTGGGCGGTGAGGAATTCGTACTCTTCCTTCGTGCCGTCCTTCATCTGTTTGAAGCTGACCTTCTCCATCAGCGTGCCTCCGCGTAGAACCCCTTGGCGTTCGTCGTGCCCCTTCATTGGGAACCTGGCCTGAGCCAAGCGATCTTCGTCGTAGAGCGCAAGGCTGCGGGCGCGAAACTCGCCGATCGGCGGGGCGTAGTTGATGAGTTCGCCCACGCGGTTGGCGCCGCGGGCGAGCCACGATTTCCGGGGGGCCGCTGGTGACCGACGCCGCGCTGGCGGCGCTTGCGATCGATCACGGTGTGGCGGTGGCGTCCACCGACGGCGATTTCGCCCGATTCGGTGAGGTCACCTGGATCAATCCGATCGGATGACCGGGCGGGCTCCCGCCGTTGGTTTGGGTTCGGTGGGCGTCCACGCGTCGGGTGGGAGGGTCACTGTTTCGGGGTGTGTCGGGAGAAGCGGTGGAGGTCGTCGAGGAGGTCACGGTGTTTGTGTCCGTCGTCGGTGAGCGAGGTCTGGTCGGTGGGGTCGGTGATCATTCCGGCGTCGACGAGGGCGCTTGCGATGAGTGGGTGGAGGATGGCGGTGTTGGAGTCGGTTGGGGGCACTTCGCGATCTAGCGGGGTGTGATGGTGGCGAGTAGGTCCCAGTTGGGTCTTCCGGCGTAGAGCAGTGCTCGGATCCGGTAGTTCCGGAAGTTGGTGATTCCGAACGCCACCCGCTTGACACGTTTCACGAGGTTGTTGATGGCTTCGGTGGGGCCGTTCGACACGCGGACTCGATGCCAGGCGACGATCTGGTGTCGCCACCTGCGGATGGTGCGTCCGAGGGATCGGACCTCGATGGGCATCGACGGGTCGGTGAGGTCGTCGATGAGTTCCCCAACGAACTCATGTGCCAGTCCGGGATCGTCGATGGCGTAGATCGATCGGATGGTCTCCTTGGCATGCCAAGTCATCCGTACCTCACCCTTCGGGTCTCCAGCCTCGAGCAGCCCGGTCAGTTTCTTGTCTCCGGCCTCGTCGAGACGCTCGTGGACCTTGGTGAGCAGCCGCCGGGCCCGATACAACGGGTCGTCCTTGCGGCCGCGGTGTCCGAGCGTCTCGTTCTGGGTTCGCCGGCGGCACTCGTCGAGTTTCGAATTGGCCAGCCTGACCAAGTGGAACGGGTCGGCCACCTGGACGGCGTCAGACAGCATGGTGTTGAACACTTTCCGGTAGGGGCCGGAGAGATCCAACGTCGCCCACCGGACCTGCTTGCGCCACTCGACGGGCCGATCTTCCAGCCACTTGATGGGGCCAGTGGCGGTGCGACCGCTCACGACATCGAGCAGCTGACCGGCTTCGACGTCGACGATCTGGGTGGTCCAGTGTTGGCGACGCCACGCACCCAGCCGGCACCGCAGCGTCTCATCCAGACCCAACGCGGTGACGTCTCCGAACCGGCCGGGGTCGTCGACCAGGGCTTGGCCGTAGGCCGCAACGGCATCCATCACCGGATGCCAGCCACAGCCCAGATCCTTGGCGACCTCACTCACCGACCGGCCATACCGTCCCACCTGCACCGTCGCCCACCGTCCCGCCCGATCCGTCAACTTCAACCGGGCGGAAGCGATCGCCGGTGCCTGCTCGGTGAACGACCCACACCCGAGCTGACATGCCCACCGGATCTTGCGCCACGCCAACACCGCCGGCCGTCCGAAACACGGCAGATCCACGAGCTCGACCGTATCCCGATCCTTCACCGCCACCGACGACCCCTAGTCAGGACAGGAAGGCCGTGGCCCTCTAGTTTCGACCGTCACCCGCAGATGAGTATCGGCTTCAGTGACGTCGAGGACGTTGACGTCGGGCAACCCAACCAGCAGCTCGCACATGGCAATAGCATCAGACGACACAGGGACTCCCGGATCTCGAAGGCTTTCAACACCTCCAGATTCGTCGAGTCCCTGATACTCGTCGTGGATTCCCAACCGGTCACACCCCGCTCAAACGCGAAGTCCCCGGTTGGGGGGTGGGGCCATGCCGTGCAGCCGAGGATCGAGGCGGCGATGTGGGCGCGGTGGTCAATGAAGGCATGTACTTCTGGCGTTTTGGGGTTTGTCGGTGGTGGGCCGAGTTCGTAGATCGCCTGTACGAGGACGGCGACGCGAGTGCCTTACGGGTCGTGTGAAACCAGTCGGCAAACTCGTCGTCACTCTGTTCGATGCGTTCGATGATGTGGTGGGTGGCTGCGGGCGGATGTGGTTTGAAGCCGGAGGCCGACACGGCGCCGACCAGGATCAGATCCGTGTCGAGCATGAACTCGATCACGGCCAGGCCTTCTCGTTTGGTCCGGGCAGAGGTTCGTCTGGGCTCTTCGAGGTCGATGAAGGGGTTCTTGGTCCAGCCAAGTGTGAATCAGTCGATCGTCGTGCTGAAGGAGCCCGAGGACCGCTGATCGTCTGATCAGTTCGAGGTGTGGATCTTCCATCGATTCTCCTGTGGTGGGTGGAGATCGAGCGTGGGCCCACCGGATGTCGAGGGGCGTGGGATCAAGCGTGGCTCGCGAGTGAGTACCTGTGGATGGACTCGAGAACCGTGCGGAGCCGCCGGCCGGCATCGGTGATGGTGGATGGATCGGTCGGCTCGTCAACGAGTTCCCGTGAGACGAGGATGTCGGCCACGGCTCGGGCGATCTCGGGATCGTCAGGGGTGTCGGGCCACGCGGGAGAACCGAGGAGCCGGGCGGCGATCGACGCTCGGTGATCGCGCCATTCGGCCGACCATGCGTACTCATCAGCGGCGCCATGGGGATTCACATCGAGGATGAGGCTGATCGCATTCAGAATCTGGTGGGTGTGGTCGGTGGCGGCGAACCAGTGTGAGAGTGGCGTGCGGTCGTTGGAGATGCGCTCGATGACCTGGTCAGCCTCGATCGGTATCGGGGTGAATCGGCGCCGTCGATGGGTTGTCGTGGTTGACGTGGGCGGTGGCGATGAGGTTGCGGTCCCAGTTCCAGTGGGGTCCGGTGGGGTTGGTGATCAGGTGGGTGGCGGCTTGGTGGCAGGTGTCGGCGAAGCGGCGTCGCTGGGTGTCGATGTGTTGTTGGGTGGTGTCGACGCGGTTCTGGAGGCGGCGGATCTGGGTGTGGTGTTGGTCGAGCCGGTAGTCGTAGACGGAGCGTTCGGTCTGGTAGGCGGTGATGGTGTCGAGATCGGCTGCGGTGGGTGGGGGTTGGGGTGGTTGTGGGGGTGGCGGCACCGAGGCTTGGAGGAGGCCGATGGTGGAGCGGCTGTGTTCGATGGCCTCGGCGAGGGTGTGGGCGGCGGTGGCGATGTGGTTGGTGACGTCCCCGACCCGGTGCAGCACGCCGATGGTGGCTTCCAGGAGTTGTTGGCGGGTGGTGGCGGCGGTTCCGGTCCAGATGTCGTCGGTGGCGAAGGCGGTGGTGATCCCGACCACGGTGCGGTCGACGGCTCCGGCCAGGCCGGTCATGGCCGCTCCCGCCGCCCGGAGGGCGTCGGCGTCGTCGGTCACGGTGGTGTGGGCCAGGGTCACCCGTCGTCTCCCATCACGGTGGCGTCCACCACCTGGTAGGTGTCGGCCGCTGCCAGGGTGGCGTCACCGGCGGCGACGATCCCGGCCGCCAGCTCCGAACAGAACCCCTCGAGCAGGGCAATCAGTTCGGCCAGGGCCGGCCCCGCCGGTGTCCCGCACCCGGCTGCCCCGGCCCGCAGCGCCGGGCAGGCGGCGGCCATCGACTCGGACAGGTCCCGTCCCGCCGTCTGCAATCGCCGCCCGGTTTCGGTCACCGACCCCACTCGGACCATCACAGAAAACATATGATGGGGTCGGTCATCCGGGGCTTTGTGCGTTCTTTGACATCGATGTCGTTGAGTGGTGCCCGATGGTGGCCCGCTCCCAAGGCGGCCCACCGGCCGGTGAGCACACAAGGGGGCTCCCGGGGATTGGGCGACCGAGGCTTCCGTCACCACCCGGGGATCTGCTTGCCGGTGACCGCAGGCGGTGGCTCGACGTGTCAACGACGCGTCGGCCACCGTTCTGCTGACGGCGATCGTGGTTGACATGGACCCGGGGTTGGGACAGGATCGACTCATGTATCGGGGGAGTGTGAGGGGTCCGCTCGCGGCGGTCGGCGTGGCGATGAGTGTCGTCATGTTGGCGGCGTGTTCTCCTTCGGCTTCTTCGACGACCACCACCGTGCCGTCGGTGCCGTCGACGGTGCCGCAGGTCGAGACGACCACGACCGCCGTGGATACCACGACGACGGTGGCGGAGACGACCACCACCCAGCCCGCTACCACCACGACGACGGATGCGGGGGAGGTGGTCGGTGATCCCGAGGCGCTTCGGGCGCTGTACGAGGAGATCTCCGACGAGGTCGACCTGTTGTATGAGGACTACGAGTGGGAACTCGAGATGCCCGACATCAACGTCGCCGATCCGCGGGACGCACTTGTCGCCGCAGTGACGTTCGACTCAGACACAAACGCGGTTCCCTGGGATCGATGGTCTGAGCTCGTCACGGTCGAAGGAAGCCCGGCGAGAGCCGCGTTCATTGCTGATGCTGATCTGCTTGCTGTCAGAGACTGGGTGATCCACCGGACTGGAGAGGAGGGCTACTCGATTGCCGATGTTCGTATGGTCGGCGAGGACGAGTTGAGTGAGTTCATCCCTGCTGCCGTGATCGAAGAGATGCCCGAAGACGGTGTTGCCTTCCAGTTCACGGAGACGTTCGGCACGTTCGAGGTCATTGAGGTGGGGTCCGGCGAGGTGGTGGATGAGTATCCGGGTTCGACTTCTCTGGATGCGGCGGTGATGGTTCCGACGGAGTTGGGGTGGCAGATGTGGTGGAGGGACGATCAATGAGATCTCGGATGTGGAGTGGTGTGGTGATCGGGCTCGCGCTCGTCTTGCTCGGGACACCGGTACGGGCCGATGAGGTGGTCACGGTCGATTCGGAGTTGTCGGCGTATTCGTTGGATGGGACGTTGTTGATTCAGGGTGGTTCGGGGGAGGCGGCGCGGGTGAAGTCGTGGCCGTGTGCGGAGGTGCGGGTGGCGGTTCGGGAGTATCTGCGTGGTTCGTTGGACGATCCCGATGATGAGGAGCGGTCCTGGCGGTTCATGTCGTATCACAATCTGACGGCGGAGCAGGCCTTGGAGTTGATCGATGCGACGGGGGTGGATGCGTCGGTAAGCGAGATCGTCTTCTGTACGGCGATCACGACGGATGTGTGGTTGCCGGCGACGTCACGTGAGATCGACCTGATCGTTGATCCGGGTCGGATCATCCGGGTGGAGGTGGATGGGGAGGTGCCGACCTGTGAGCACGGGCAGGTGTTGATGGTGTCGGGGACCCGTTGGTATGGCGAGGATGGGTGGACGGGCGGTCGGGGCACGAACTGGACCGAGGACTTTCTGTCGGGTCCGGGGTTGACGGTGCGGGGTGAGTTCGCGTTCGTGTGTTTGACGATCTTTGATGGTCCGGTGGATGCGGTCGATGTGGCATCGAAGGTGCCGTCGTCACAGGTCCATCACAATCCGCTGGTGCGGGGTCTGACCGGGTTGGAGACCTGGTTGTGGTACGACTTCTCTCAGCCGAACGCGGCGACGATCGGACCGTTGACGGCGTCGGTTGATGCGTTGGGCACCACCTGGAACCTGCAGGCGTTTGCGTGGGTGGATCGGGTGATGTGGGCGCCGGAGTGTGAGTCCGATTGTGTGTTCCGGGGGATGGAGGCCGCCTTCGACGGGTCGGGGTTCTCCGAGTACGTGTTGGATCTGCCCGACTCCCGGGACGGCCCGGCAGCGTCCTATGACGGTGGTGCCGGAGTGGAGGGCGAGGCTCCAGCCGAGCACCTGTATCTACGGAAGGGCACCCATGTGGTGTCGACCGCCACCGTGTGGCGAGGGTTCGCCCAGCTGGTCGGCAACGGTTGGGTGGGAGCCCCGTTCTACTACGACCCGGTGGTCCGCTCCGACGCGGTCGACTACGAAGTCGCCGAAGTCATCGGCATCCTCACCGGCTGAACATCCCACGGCTGGAGTCTTCCTAGCGACCGCCCACTACGGAGACACCCGAGGCAGAAGGTGCGGTCAACCGGCGATCGAGATCTGCTCGGCGATCTCCGGTGCGTCCAGTCGTCCGGCGGCCACGTCCATCACCAGTTGGAAGGCGGATTGGTCGTCGAGGGTGGTGGCGGCTTCGTTGAGATCGAGGAACACCATCGTGGCCAGCCAGCCCAGCCGCTTGTTCCCATCGGCGAGGGCGTGGTTGGAGACGATCGAGTGCAGCAGCGCACCGGCCTTCAGGGCCAGGGTCGGATAGGCGTCGACGCCGAAGGCTGAGGATTGTGGCCGGTGGACGGCCGAGTCGAGCAATCCGACGTCCCGTACCGGCCCGATCCTTAGCAGGCGCACCATCTCCAACAGGTCATCGAGGTCGAGATAGTCGACGTCGCTCACACGGCTCCGAGTCGGTCCAACACGTCGCCCCACCGTTCGGCCATCCGATTGGTGCTCTCCGCCACCCGTCGCGCATGTCCGGCCCGTTCGTACCGTTCCAGTACCGCCCGTCGGATGATCTCCTGGCGCGACAGACCCTCGTGGTGCGCCAGCGCGTCGAGGGCGTGTTGGAGTTCTTCATCGGTACGGACCGTGAGCGCCATCACACTATGATATCAAGGTGGTATCGCGATCGGTAGGGCTGTCGCCGCCCTTCAGTTGCCGATCTGTCGGTAGACCGTCGTCTCGATCCCGGCCGACCCGACGTCGTCGCGGGAGGACATCTGCGACTGGGACGTCCCGTCGGAGGGCGGGATCCGGATGTGTCCGTGAGGATGAGCTTGTAGCGCGTGCCGTCTTTGTCGACTTCCGGGTCGCTGCTCCGCGAGTTGAGTGTGTTGGCGCGTGCGTGGAGGTCGAAGTTGATCCCTTGGACCGACCCTGCGACATGCGCCTTGCGGGCATTCGGCGACGCTTCGACCGTTGCGGGGATGCCCTCGGCGTAGAACCCGTCGACCAGCGAGCACTGCAAGTCGTTGAAATCGGCGCCTGGGTCGCAGGTGTTAGGTCTCGAAGGTCAGGTAGGAGACGGAACCTGGCCTTGAGATCGTTCATGCATGGATCTGGAGCGCCGTGTGGCGGGCGAGGATGTCGAAGTCGTCGTCGGAGTGGAGGATCGGTGTTCCGTGGCGTATGGCGACCGCGCCGATCAGACAGTCGATGAGCTTGCGGACGGTTGCCCCTCGGCGGCGGCAGGTGCGGAAGAGCGATGCGGCGGATTCGTATTCGGTTGATCCGGTCGGAAGCAGCGTCGCTCGTCCCAGCAGTCCGCGCAGCTTTGCGACATGGGCCTCATCCTTGGCGCCGGCGAGCACTTCCATCCGCACGACATCACACGTGGCGATCTCCGAGTCGAGGAGTCGGTCGACGGCGTTGCAGGTCGGCGAACCGGTGTCGCGAAGGAACTCGACCCACGCCGACGTATCGATGAGGATCACTCGCCGGCAGGAACGGTTCGGATGGCCCGCATGTCCTCGAAGTCGCCAGTCCAACCCGAGCCGCGCAACTGGCGGGCACTCTCCACGTCGAGTACCTCTCCGGCCACCAGTCGAAGGGCGTAGTTCACGGCATCTCTCTTGGAAGAAAGGTGAAATCGCTTCATCACGACCTCACAGGCGTCGTCGTCGATATCGATGTTGGTGCGAGACATACACATACGATACACCATGTCACCGAGACAGTCGCAGGGGCGTTGGGCGCATCATGATGCTATGATGAGCACATGCGTACGACCATCACGATGGATGATGATGTTGCGGCGGCGGTGGAGCGGCTCCGGCGGGACCGGGGCATTGGACCGAGTGAGGCGGTGAACGAACTCGTCAGACGCGGCCTCCGAGTCGGCGAAGCCCAGCCGGCAAGATTCACGCAGGCGACGAGCGATCTGGGAGCGGCTCGTCTCCCTCTCGATGACATCGGTGGTCTGCTCGATGCGCTGGAAGGCCCCGATCGGCGGTGATCGTCGACGCCAACCTCTTGATCTATGCGCGTCATCGGGGATCGGTCCATCACGCCGCCGCTCGGGATTGGCTGACCGAGGTGTTGAACGGTCCCGTCCGTGTGGGCTTGCCGTGGCAGAGTCTGGTGGCCTTCGTCCGGGTGAGCACCAACGCTTCGCTGTTCGAGCGGCCGCTGACGGCCGCCGAGGCCGGCGAGCAGGTCGACGAATGGCGGGCTGCCCCGGCGAGCTGGGTTCCATCGCCCGGGCCGGGCTATGGGGATATCTTTCGTGGACTGCTCGAGGGTCACGATCTGCGGGGGCCGCTGGTGACCGACGCCGCGCTGGCGGCGCTTGCGATCGATCACGGTGTGGCGGTGGCGTCTACCGACGGCGATTTCGCCCGATTCGGTGAGGTCACCTGGATCAATCCAATCGGATGACCGGGCGGGACACCGCCGCTGGTTTGGCTTCGGTGGGTGCCCACGCGTCGGGTGGGAGGGTCACTGTTCCGGGGTGTGCCGGGAGAAGCGGTTCCGTCAGGTCGGTGAGGGTGGTCGTGTTTGGTTGGTGGGGTCCCCTTGGCGTTCACCACCTCGTAGGTGTCGGCCGCGGCCAGGGTGGCCTCACCGACGCCTGCAACCGCCGCCCGGTTTCGGTCTCCGACCCACCCGCACCATCTCGGAGCTGCCGGGCAGAGGCTCAGGAGACTCGTTGCCGTCGGCCCCTTCTCGCTACAACGTCGGACGTCCGAGAAGTCACGAGTCAGATGGCGAATCGACCCGCGCGACCGCTCGGCGAATTCCGGCGATGGCTACTTCGACGGGGACAGCGCCCCGGCCATCGCCGAAGAATGCGACCTCGTGACCATCCGGTCGAGGCCGCACGAAACCAAACTCCACGCCGCCGTATGAGAGTTCGACAACTACATCGTCCTCGTCCGGCGGGGAGGTGAGCGTCAGCTCCACGTTGGGTGTGGTCATGGTTCGAGGAATCCTAGGAAGGTTCCAGAACGCGTATACCGGAGTCAGCGTCCGTCGCGGGTACGTACCTCGATGACATTCCCATGCAAGGCATGGTGCCGTCGCACTCGCTGACCGTGCGAATCCCTCGGCATCGACCGCACAAGGTCGAGAGCCTCGGCGTTCCGTTCCAAGGCGGAACCGGAAGTGGTCTCGAATGCACTGCCAGAACGGGATGCATGCTTCCGCAGCGCACGTCCCGCGCGCGTCAACCCGTTCCGGTCCGGGGCGGCGGCAGACTTGACGAGGACGTCCACCCGATGTCCGGCAACGTGGGTCGATCGGTAGCGGATCTGTCCTGTTCTGCCGAGGAGTGTTGTCCATGCGAGTTCGGTGAGGGTGGTGGCGGTTTGGTTGGTGGGGTCGAGGGGGTGGGTGGGTTGGATGGTGAGGTTGGGTGGGGTGAAGGGTTGTTGGGGGTGGTGGGGTCGATGTCGTTGAGTGGTGCCCGATGGTGGCCCGCTCCCAAGGCGGCCCACCGGCCGGTGAGCACACAAGGGGGCTCCCGGGGATTGGGCGACCGAGGCTTCCGTCACCACCCGGGGATCTGCTTGCCGGTGACCGCAGGCGGTGGCTCGACGTGTCAACGACGCGTCGGCCACCGTTCTGCTGACGGCGATCGTGGTTGACATGGACCCGGGGTTGGGACAGGATCGACTCATGTATCGGGGGAGTGTGAGGGGTCCGCTCGCGGCGGTCGGCGTGGCGATGAGTGTCGTCATGTTGGCGGCGTGTTCTCCTTCGGCTTCTTCGACGACCACCACCGTGCCGGCGGTGCCGTCGACGGTGCCGCAGGTCGAGACGACCACGACCGCCGTGGATACCACGACGACGGTGGCGGAGACGACCACCACCCAGCCCGCTACCACCACGACGACGGATGCGGGGGAGGTGGTCGGTGATCCCGAGGCGCTTCGGGCGCTGTACGAGGAGATCTCCGACGAGGTCGACCTGTTGTATGAGGACTACGAGTGGGAACTCGAGATGCCCGACATCAACGTCGCCGATCCGGAAACGGCCCTCAGGAATCTGATCGTTTGGGAGAACCAGATCACGGTCGCACCATGGCGACGGTGGGCGGAGATCATCACCGTTCCCGACAGCCCAGCCCGCAAACAAGTCGAAGACGACAAGATGTTCCTATTCGTTCGGGAATGGGTGCTGGACGCCTCCTCGACCGGAGAGGTGTCCCTCTCCGACATCGTGGAACTCTCTGAGGAGGATGCTGAATCTGAAGTCCCCGTGGATGTGCGGGATCGGATTCCTGATGGATCGAGGGTCTTTGCCTACAACATCAGTGGTGGGGACTTCGCGTTCCTAGACCGCACGACCGGCGAGGTCGCAGTGGCAGATGATGGTTTCGAGGGAAGAGACGTCGCCGTTCTGGTGCCGACCGATCTCGGTTGGCAGATGTATTGGAGGGAGTGAGGGTGTTTGCTCGAACTGGGAAGCTCGTTCTGATGGTGTCGGTACTCATGGTGCTTTCGTCTGTGGCTTTGGCTGACGGCCATGAGACATGGGAGGGCGCAGCCGAGTCCTCGCTGTCGGCGTATTCGTTGGATGGGACGTTGTTGATTCAGGGTGGTTCGGGGGAGGCGGCGCGGGTGAAGTCGTGGCCGTGTGCGGAGGTGCGGGTGGCGGTTCGGGAGTATCTGCGTGGTTCGTTGGACGATCCCGATGATGAGGAGCGGTCCTGGCGGTTCATGTCGTATCACAATCTGACGGCGGAGCAGGCCTTGGAGTTGATCGATGCGACGGGGGTGGATGCGTCGGTAAGCGAGATCGTCTTCTGTACGGCGATCACGACGGATGTGTGGTTGCCGGCGACGTCACGTGAGATCGACCTGATCGTTGATCCGGGTCGGATCATCCGGGTGGAGGTGGATGGGGAGGTGCCGACCTGTGAGCACGGGCAGGTGTTGATGGTGTCGGGGACCCGTTGGTATGGCGAGGATGGGTGGACGGGCGGTCGGGGCACGAACTGGACCGAGGACTTTCTGTCGGGTCCGGGGTTGACGGTGCGGGGTGAGTTCGCGTTCGTGTGTTTGACGATCTTTGATGGTCCGGTGGATGCGGTCGATGTGGCATCGAAGGTGCCGTCGTCACAGGTCCATCACAATCCGCTGGTGCGGGGTCTGACCGGGTTGGAGACCTGGTTGTGGTACGACTTCTCTCAGCCGAACGCGGCGACGATCGGACCGTTGACGGCGTCGGTTGATGCGTTGGGCACCACCTGGAACCTGCAGGCGTTTGCGTGGGTGGATCGGGTGATGTGGGCGCCGGAGTGTGAGTCCGATTGTGTGTTCCGGGGGATGGAGGCCGCCTTCGACGGGTCGGGGTTCTCCGAGTACGTGTTGGATCTGCCCGACTCCCGGGACGGCCCGGCAGCGTCCTATGACGGTGGTGCCGGAGTGGAGGGCGAGGCTCCAGCCGAGCACCTGTATCTACGGAAGGGCACCCATGTGGTGTCGACCGCCACCGTGTGGCGAGGGTTCGCCCAGCTGGTCGGCAACGGTTGGGTGGGAGCCCCGTTCTACTACGACCCGGTGGTCCGCTCCGACGCGGTCGACTACGAAGTCGCCGAAGTCATCGGCATCCTCACCGGCTGAACATCCCATGGCTGGTGCACCGCCGATCGCGACTCGCCGCGGCGGTGACTTCCTCGTCCCACAACGGAAAGGGGAACCGTGACCGGCGGAACTGATCCAGCGCTGTGCCTGGTTGTCGATTCGGTCCTGGAGCTGGGTAGCGCCTTCGATGGATCGTCGCTGTTGGCGGTGCGGCTCGATGCCGGGTCGATCACAGCCCCCGTCGAGGCCGTCAACGATCGAACCGGATAAGCCGTCCGCGTTCTCACAGTGGTCGCGACATGGCCCAGGACCTATACCGGTCGCTCGATGTCGTGTCCCGGAGGGGGTTCGATCGTCTGCTCGCGGACCACGCCGACATGGACCCGGCGCTGTTCGAGGCCTGACTGCGTGCGCTGGGAACCGAATCCAGTCTCGCGTAAGAGCGGCTAAAGTATCGTAATACCATGTCAAAGATTGAAGTAGCGTTTCACTGCGTGATGGGTCGATCCGCCCGGATCGGAGTTGCTTCCGCCGGTCTGGAACGAGGTCGTGTTGGCGTGGCGAGCGTCGAACGGCTTTCGACCGCGGCAGGCGGAGCTCGGTTGGCGGCGCCGATCCACGAGGCGCTCGTGGCGTGGGAAGCGGTGTTCGAGGTCGGTGTCCACGTGTTGGAAGCCCACTCCACAGCCGTCTCGCATGCGGTGTCTCGCTACGCCGACGTTGAGAGTTCTGTGGTCCCAGAATGACGACTCTCACCGCCTCTCGCCAGAGCTTGGATGTCCGGATTGAAGCGGTTGAAGTCGTCGTTGAGACTCTGGCGACTATGCGTGGCGCCTTGTCCGCAGCCATGGCCGACCTCCCGAACGGCGGCCTGGAGTGGACAGGTGCAGCGGCGGATGCGCACGATCGTCATCTCGCACTGATTTGTGAGAGTCTCGGCGAGGTGGGGCTGTCACTGGCCCGAGGGCAGGAGCTGTTGGCGGAGTGGAAGGAGGTCGTCGCCCGGGCCATTCGTGACTTCGAACAGGCGGAGGCCGATTACCGGGCGGGTAGCCGCATCAATGCTGTGGAGATGGCCGACCCCGGCAGCGAGACGAGGCGAGGCAGGACGATGATGGCTGCCGCCGAGGACGATGCCGCAAGCGTGGTGCGCCGGATCGATATCGAGGCCGATCGGATCGCCCGTGGACTCTCCGCAGCCGCAGCAGCATCCCGCGCGAACGCGGTTGTGATGCGAGAGCGTCGGATCGTCCCGAGCGTCGGTGACGATCCCCAGGGCTTGGGGGGCGGCAGCCGGAAGGGCGGACGCCGAGTGAGCAAGGGTCGTGGGCCGCAGTTGTCTCAGCGTGAGCTCGACGAGCTCGACAAGCGGAAACGGGGCGAGGATTACGATGAGCGAACGGTTAGAGCGGCTTCGAAGAAGGTGCAGGCTCAGGAGAAGTTCAAAGGAGCGCAGAACAGGCAGAAGCGGCGCAGTGATTTCTCGACCACACCACCCCATGTCCTCGTCCCCGCCGGAGTAGCGGGGGCGTTGGGGATAGTGTGGTGGGCGGCGAAAGCGTTGTCTCCCGTATGCGGGCCGCACATACCGGTCTGTGCAGTCGTCCTGTGATGGAGGTGCGCGGTGAGTGATGGAGATCGTCCTGTCGACCTGAAGCAACGCTGGGTCACGCCACCGATGGATGACGAGGGGATCGAAGCCATTCGAAACTCGACGTGCAGGCAGTTCGCGATCATGCGTCCGACTCGGCTTGCGACCGAGCTCATGAGGGTCATGGCCGATCAGCTCGACGGCTTGCCGCCGCACATGGTGGTGGAGCTGTGTTTTGGCTTCAATTCGGACGCTGACGAGGTCGACGCAGCCGTGCATCTGAGCTTTGACGACGAGTACGAGGCGATGAACGAAGGGGCGGGCGGCGACGATGAGTGAAGGCGATGACCGCCGCCTGAAGGTGGTGCCTCCGTCGGAGCAGCGACGATTCACGCCTCGTCAGCTCCAGGACATCCGGTCGAACAGATGCAGCATTCATGTTGTGTTCGGTGAGACCGAATCGGTGCCGGCGTTGTTGCGTGAACTGGCGGACGATCTCGACGCACTACCGGCGCATACCCTCCTGGACGTGACGTTCCTCCTCGACGAGTACTCGGGGATCGCCAAAGCGACGGCGTATCTGACTTTCGACGACGAATGATCCTGGGATCGTGATCCGGCGCCACGGCCTCACGACCCGCAAGACGCTGGATCGTCTCATCGCTTCGGGCTGCATCCGTGAAGCGGCACCGATCCTCCCCAACGACTCCGATTTCGATCAGTTGGCGACCTGCACAGACCTGGAGTAGTCCCGGTGCCGTCGTGAACGACCTTCGAGAACCTCGCCGAGACCGTCCTCACTGGGCGGTGCCAGCGCACGATTGGCTCGGGTGAAGGAGGGTGCTCCGGGCTACGACAGCCCGGTCGAACCCAAAGGGGTCGACGATGTGACCCTCGACGGGTCCTTTCACCCCGCTCGAGGAGACCGAGTCAGGCGAGGAGGTCGGCTGGGTCGAGGCTCACGGTGACCGGACCCACGTCGAGGTCGGCTCGAGTGCCGGGCGCCAGACGTCGGGTCTGGCGGTACGCGTCGCCGTCGAGACGGTACGCCACGAGCACAGGGCCCACGGGGTCGATGATCCAGTACCCCTCGAGCCCGGCCTGGGCATACTTGTGGAACTTGCGGATCGTGTCGGCGCTGCGGTCGCCCGAGAGGATCTCGACCGCCAGATGCGGGGTGGACGTGAGACGCGCCTGCTCGGCGGTGGAGTCGTACACCATCACGTCGGGGATGAACTCGTCCGATCCCGCCTTCCAACCCCAGCCGGCGTTGACGGTGACCCCCGGTGGCAATCTGGGGCGAATGGCCGCGACCAGGTTCATCACGAGGAGCTGGTGCCGCTGGGTGGGTGAGGGGCTCACGACCAGCTCGCCGTCCACGTACTCGCCCCTGACGTCGTCGTCCAGCGCCTGGTACTCGTCCCACGACATCGGGACGCGGGCGCCGTCGCTGAGTTCGATCGTGGCCATCGTGCGTTCCACACTACCGCTCCGGCGTTGTCGGCTCCTGGGACGAGAAGCTACGGACGGGGCATGACGGATTCGCCTCGCTCATCTCGATAGGCGGCAGAGAACCCTGGCCGAGGGAAGAGGCGAATATCTACTAATCCAAGTCAAATTGGTAGTTGGACTACTAGACTCTCTGTAGTTCGCGAGACAAGCGACAGGTATGGAGCTTCCTGACCGGCCACCCAACGAGTTGACCGTCCTCGATCTCCCTCCGGAGCGGCTGGCTGCCGCTCTCCGACACATGACGGGGCCGACCGCGGACGGCAGGTACCTGCACTGGGACGACCTGCGTCGGCGCCGGGCGCCTGGCGACCTCACATCTGAGGAATGGTGGCTGGGGCTCCGTATCGCTCGAAGCTCCGGCCGCAGAGAGTTGCCCTTCGAGGACACCGATGGGCAGCCCTTCACATACGTGCTCACCGACGAGGCGCTCGACATGCTGCACCGCATCGATCGCTTTGCGTCGGGCCGGATCGACGTGCCCGAAGCGATCACCAATGAGGCGACTCGAACCCGCTACCTGGTTTCCAGCCTGATGGAAGAGGCGATTGCGTCCAGCCTGTTGGAGGGAGCTGCCACCACTCGGCGCGACGCCAAGCATCTCCTTCGGTCTGGGCGAGCGCCCCGGACGGTGGCGGAACAGATGGTGGTCAACAACTACCGGACTATGCAGCTCATTCGCAAGGACCAGCAAGCACCCCTGACTGTCGACCTGGTCCTCGAGATCCATCGCATGGTCACCGAGAACACGCTCGATGACCCGGGTGACGCCGGGAGGTTCCAGACCGTCGATGAGAAGCGTGTCGATGTCGGGCACCCGACAGATCCACTCGTCGTGTTCCACCAGCCGCCGCCTGCCGGCGAAATACCCGAACTGTTGGAGGGCCTGCTCGAGTTCGCCAACGCCGTCGACGGTGAGCCCTTCGTGCATCCTGTCGTCAGGGCGGTCGCCATCCACTTCTACCTTGCGTACCTGCATCCGTTCGCAGACGGAAACGGTCGGACGGCCCGGGCCCTGTTCTACCGATCGATGCTGCGCCAGGGCTATTGGCTCGCCGAGTTCCTGTCGATCTCGCGCCTGCTCCATCGGGCTCCCGTCCAGTACGGACGGTCCTTCCTCCACACCGAAACCGACGACGCCGACTTCACCTACTTCCTCCTCCACCAGCTCACGACCATCTGCCGGGCGATCGACGAGCTGATGGAGTATCTGTCCACCAAGGCCGGCGAGGTTCGCCGTATCGAACGGGCGCTGCGCGACGTCCCCAACCTGAATCACCGTCAGCTGGCGCTGTTGTCGCATGCCCTACGCCATCCCGACGCGGTGTACACGTTCGAAACCCATCGAGCCAGCCATGCGGTCGTGTACCAGACGGCCCGAGCCGATCTCCTCGACCTCGAGGCGATGGGGTTCCTGGAGCGCCGGGCGGTTGGGCGGCAGTACCGTTTCTACCCCACTGAGGACATCGACCAGAAGGTCTTGGGCGCCGACGACTGAAAGTCTTGTTGCCGCCGCCTCACCCGGCGGAGGCCGAACGGTCGCACGACTCCTTCGTCCCTCAGAGGAATTCGAGCCGCCCGGTGGCTTACCGTGCGTCCCATGACCGATCGAGAGGTGGAACGCGTCCTCGCCGAGATGGCCGCCACCGACGAGCGACGTGGACGGGATGCACGGGCGATCTTCGAGTGGCTGACCGCCGGTGAGGGGATCGGGATGATCGACCTGGCTTCGGTACAGCAGTTCGTCTGGTACAGCCTGCCGGTGAAGTGGATGGCCGCACCCGAAGCGCACGTCGAAGTGGCGGACGCGGGTCGGGAGCTGTTCACCAGGCTCGGCTTCGATTCCTATGCGGCGGTGTTCGCCTCGTCGGAGACCGCCGAGATCCTCGACGCATACGCACGCTCTGATCGAGAGGGTCTCGCCGCCTTCCGCAGGGCGTGGGAGAGATCGGGGATCGACGCCCCCGACCTGGAGGACTTCGCCTGGGGCGACGTGATGGGATGGGAGGAGGCGTCGGCCCGCTCCGCCGTCGAACGGGCACTGGAGGCGGGGCTGGTCTCGGGTGAGCTGCGTCCCGGTGCGTCCGGGTGGAGGTCGGTGGCGAGGACGATCACTGCACGGACGCTGGACAGCCCCCACCAGGACCTGCCCGGCCAGCGACTTCGCGACGCAGTGATCACCGAGCGGTTGGGAGATTGGGTCGATCGTGGCCGGCGCCGAAGCCCTCGCCTCGGGTCGCTCCGATCTGCTCACGCCAACCGGCTGCTCAATCCGATCCCGGTCCCCGACGACGTGGCCGAGCGGCTGGCGCCGCTCACTTGGTTCCTCCAGCGAGTGGACGGCTCGATCCGGCTCACCCAGGCCGGGTATCTCCCCCCGAGCCTGGTGCGGGAGGCGTACGAGCGGTTCGAATGGGGGCTGGCGTGGACCGACCGGCCACCCAACAGCGAGAGCGAGGCAGTCGAGATATTCGAGCTTCACCACCTGGCCCGCCGCCTCGGCGCCGTGCGCAAACGTCGAGCCGAGCTGTATCTCACCGAGCGGGGCCGTAGCTGGCTGACCGATGTCGAACGTGGATGGCGGGCCGTCTCGGCCGGCCTCAGCGACGGAGCGTGGTCGCGGACGGTGGCCGAGGCGGCGACGCTCATCTGGCTCGACGGGGCCCGACGCGAACAGGACATCTTCGACCGGGTCGCCGAGCTGGTCGCCGAGGCGGGCTGGCAGGCGGACGGCGAGCCGCCCGACCGGGGGATGGTGATGTCCGCCTGGTACCACACCCGTCGCCCGTTGGCGGTCTTCGGAGGCATCGAGGAGCTGGGCGATTGGCGCAACCGGGAGATCGTCCTCACCGGATTCGGTCAGGCCACGTTGCTCGACCAGATCCGAGCCGACGCAACCGGACCCCGGTCGAGTCCCTGGTGACCCGCCGGCCTCCGATCTTCGGTCCGGAGCCGTGGCGGGACGGCTGGGTGCACTGGGACCGGTGGATGTGTCTGGTGGCAGTCGAGGACCACGACGGCGACCTCGACTCGCTGGAAGCGACCTTCGTCGACGAGATCCACGACATCCACGTATCCGAGGCGGGCGAGGCCAAGTGGTCGCACCTGTTCGACCTGCGTCGCCGGCTCGACACCGCCGGCCTGCGACCGGCCGATCTGGTCGCCGATGAGGACCGGGCAGACCGGATCCTCGTCGCCAAGGCCCGCCGCAAGGTGGGGGGCACCCACATCGAGGGCCGCGCCCAGTCCCCGGCGATGGTCGACACGCCGCGCCGGATCCTGCGCCGGCAGGCGCTCGTCGGATGGTGGTCGTCGTTCCCGTCGTCCCCGTGGGATCCGTACGAGCGGTTTCGTGGCTCGGTCGAACTGAAAGGTGGTGTCACCGCCGGCCGGACCTTCGACAAGGCCCGCAGCCTCGAAGCACGCCTCGAACGTCTCGACCGTGCCCGCCTGACCGTGGCCGAGCGGTTGGCGCTGTACCGGGCGATGCACACGGCGCTGGTCGAGCTGATCGAACGTTCCGACGACTCCTACGGGGTGATCGGGGATCTCAGAGAACGGGTGTGGGAGACCTACCTCGGCCTTCCGTGGCGTGAAACCGACATCGAACCGGAGGTGTACTGGCGGGACCTGTGTGGGCTGGTGGTGTGGGAGAACTACGGTCTCGGCTTCCGACGCCAGACACTTCCGTACGCCGCGGTAGAGGTCCACGAGGTGGCGATGGTCCACGAGATCCTGTCCGAACTCGAGGACGAACTCCGATCCTTCCATCTCCGGTGGCACGCCGACGAAGCCCGCTGCCAGCCGGCCTGGCTCGCCATCGCATCGAAGAAGATCGGCTCGTTCCCCGAGATCGCCGCCCGCATCGGCTCCGACCACTGGATACCGATCGTCGACATGGCCGAAGCCGCCATCGCCGTCGACGAGCCCCAGATCGCCGTCGACGTGTTCGAAGCCGCCGACCGGCCCGGATTCCATCGGGCCTACCTCGCCGAACAGCGTCGTCGCCTCACCGGTCGTTGACCGAAAGAGCGCAGGTTTCATGGCCGGCCGGTTGCTCGGAACCCGACTCGCCGAATTCCGGAAGAGGCCAACGCCGCCGGTCGTAGCATTCGGGTCGTGCCCAGAGAGAAGCCGTCATCGAAGCTCGTCATCACGATCGATTCGACTGTCCACGAGAGCGTGGTGTCCGCTGCCGCAGCCGAAGGCGTGAGCGTTTCCACATGGATGACGGAGGCGGCACGTCGGGCGCTACGGGTTTGTGATGGATTGGCCGCGGTCGCCGAGTGGGAGGCCGAGCATGGTTCGCTCACCGATGCCGAACTCGAATCCGCCCGGCGACGTGTGCGCAACGTCGGGTGAAGATTCTGTGCGACGCCGGTTTTCTGGTGGCGGCGGATGGCAACGACAGGCGGATCTGGGCCGACCATCGGGTCCACCTGGAGATGGGCTTCCTCCGTCGGTCACCGCACCGGGCGTCGCCCAGGTCAGCCGTTCCGAGCGACAGGCGCAGCTACGCTGGTTCCTGCGCGGTGTGAGATGGTGCCGTTCGCATCGGGCGAGGCGCACGCGGTAGGAGCGCTGCTGCCCAGGTCCGGAGGCAGCGACGTGGTTGACGCCCACGTCGTGATCGTTGCCTCGACCTTCGGATCGATCGTCGTGACCTCCTCCCCGGACGACATTTGCCGCCTCGCCGCCCTCACTGCGCGGAACGTAGAGGTCCGGTCGGTCTGAGGTGGACTCATTGGCGCGAGCTGCCCCCACCAGTCTACCGTCGAATGACACCGCGCTCGTCAGTGCGTCAAGGTTCCCCGGCTTCATTTCATCCCCAACGAACGGTCGAGTCGACCGGCCCTGGCGCGCACGGAAGATTGCCGTCCGGCAGGTCAGCTGGGAACGACGACTTCTCAGCTCCGCAGAGGCGCACATTCTCGTGCTCGACCCTGCGCAGCCCGGCTGGTCTGACCCAAGCTCGAACCAGAGACGCCTCACGGTCCACCGAGCCCAGCGCCAACACCCGTGGAAGGCTGCCTACACCACAATCATCCGCTCAGCGACCTATCGCCCGCCGCAGGAATGCGGCCATCTGGCCGCGTGTGACTGGTTCGTCGGGGCAGTACCGGTCGTTTTGTGGCGGGTTGCATCCTCGGGTGACGCCGGCGGCGGCGAGCCACTCGATGTCTGATTCGAACACCGAGCTGTCGTCGTCGACGAAATCGGCGGGGGCTCCGAGTGAGAGTCCTGGGAGAGCTCGGTGGAGGAATGCGGCCATCTGGCCGCGTGTGACTGGTTCGTCGGGGCAGTACCGGTCGTTTTGTGGCGGGTTGCATCCTCGGGTGACGCCGGCGGCGGCGAGCCACTCGATGTCTGATTCGAACACCGAGCTGTCGTCGTCGACGAAATCGGCGGGGGCTCCGAGTGAGAGTCCTGGGAGAGCTCGGTGGAGGAATGCGGCCATCTGGCCGCGTGTGACTGGTTCGTCGGGGCAGTACCGGTCCTTTTGTGGCGGGTTGCATCCTCGGGTGACGCCGGCGGCGGCGAGCCACTCGATGTCTGATTCGAACACCGAGCTGTCGTCGTCGACGAAAGTACCGCTGCTGTCTGGACCGGGAGTGTCGGACGATCCGAGTGGAGATACGGTGTCCGACCATGCAGAGAACGAGCTCCACCCCATCCGATTCTTCGCCCGGACACGGAACCGATACGAGTTTGTTTCGTCGAGGTTTCGCACCGTCGCGGACGCGGTGTTCGTAGGGATGATCGAGAGAATCGAGCCGGACTCCTCTAGCTCCACTTCGTACCCGTTCACGGCGGCGCCGTTGTTCGACGGTGCCGACCACGAGAGCTGGAGCGACCGAACCTGAGGTTCGGCGATCAGTGCCGTTGGTATACCTGGTAAGCCCGCAGGCGTTGCGCTCGAGGACCAGGCCGAGAACGGCCCCCAGCCTGCCTCGTTACGAGCACGCACTCGGAAGTCGTACGCGGTGCCGTTTGTGAGGTCGGAGATGATGGTTGTCAACGATGTGCCTGCCATCACGGCCTGCGCCGCCTCGGCGTCGCCGACCCTGCGCACCTCGACCTGGTAGTCGGTGATGGGAGCGCCGTTGGCGGCGGCTCCAGACCATGAGAGCGTAACGGCGCCATCGTTGGCCTGTGCGTCGGGGACGCCTGGCGCAGCCGGAACCTCTCGGATCCGGAAACGGAGCTCGGCTCGTTTCCCGGATGCGACGTCGGTGTACACGATCCGGTATCTACCGAGTTGGTCGCCCGATTCCCAGAACCAAACGATCGGGAACGAACCCGAGCTGTTGGTCGTGCGTGACGTGGTGTATCTGGAGGTGGGATATGCCGATCCGTCCGGGTTGTATGCACGGATGCGGACCTGTGAACTCGGCGTGAAGCGAGTGCCTCGGCCTTCGAAGCGCGTCGACCGGGTCCCCGAGGAGGGGCTGATCGAGACGCGCGGGTCGGCCACGACCGGTGTCGTCGCCCCGGCCGGGCATGCACCGTTGACACCGGATGCGTAGGTTCCGCCGAGCACGCCCAGGTGCGTCGAACTGCCGACGCTGGTCCCTGCCGATCTCCGGACGTAGCAGCTGTAGGACTCGCGGTTCATCGCTTCCACGTGGACGTGGGGGCCGGTCCAGCAGTTCGGGTTGTTTGGCAGGCCCGACGCCAAGATCCCCAACCGAGCACCGTTTGCGATTGAACCGGACGTTTGGCTCAGCGAGGCGAGGTGCGAGTAGAAGACGTACCCGACGACGATTCCGTCGACTCTCACATCCACGCGGACGAAACGACCTCCGTTGCCACTCGAGCAGGACGCCCCAACGGCCCCGACTGAAAGGCTCAGGTTCCCGGTAGTGTTGGTAAACCGGGCGTACACCGGCGTTCCTCCTGGCGCGCCGATGTCCATGGCCCAGTCGCCGGCAGAAGCAACACCCGGAACCCCGTAGACCCGCCAGTGTGATCCTGGGGCGGAGGTGACGGTACCGCCGATGGGGGATTTGATCGTCGTCTGCTCGGAGGTCGCGACCAGGTCGAGTGTGTCATCAATCGACGACGCAGCGGCCACTCCCGATGGAATCGACATGCCCAGCAAAGCCAGCGCGATTATGTACGGTCGAACTCGAGCGATGATGCTTCTCATTGGTCCCCTTCATCCCGGGTTGGTGATCGCGATGTTGTGATCGTTTCAGTTGTTGAGCTCGCCCGGACCCTGATAGGCGCCGGAGCCGTACGTGCGCACTCCCCAGTGGTAGTTGTCGGCCCACTGCATGCACTGTCGACCCTGCCACGTGGCATGCGGATTGCCGTGCAACCAGCGGCAGGATGCCTGCATGTCATAGAGGAACCAGGCGTCGCATTGTTGCCGGTCAGTCCAATAGGTGGGTCCACCATCCTGTGGGAAACCGGTGTAGCAGCCGTCGTGATGCACGCAGGCGTGGCCAAAGTCGAAGACCCCATTGACGGCGTTGACATTGAAGCCCGGTGTCGAGCATCGGTCGGTGGGCCACGGGTGAGGACCATCGTTGCCCGGTGTCGCACTACCTTGTGTGGTGTGCGCCCCCGCCGCCACCGGTGCAACGATGGTCATGATCGCGCACACGAGCGCCAACATCAGTGTCCGCCTGTCCGTGCGCCCCATCATGCGTCCCTCTGCCCTCGGCTCTCTTACTCGAACACCCGGTCTTGGGTGTGCGGCCGACAGCATGGTGCCGCCGAGCGACCATCAATCGGGATTTGACGAGATTTGACCGGCCTCGGGGATCCGGACTCGTCGATCGGCTGCGTCGACACGAATCTCCGATCGGGCGACTTCAGCCAACTCCGCCGGTCTGCATCTCCCGGTTGTGAAGGCCGATTTCGCCTGAGGGCCTTCGACATAGACGCCTGATCCGTAGACGTGATCGAGCCTGCCTCGCTCCAGTTCAACTTCGATCCCGCCTCCGTAGCGCCTCGGCAACGAGACCGGAGCGCCGAGCGGACCCGTGGGGCCGCCAGACCGAGCGTACGCGGCCCACAAATCGGCGGGAAGCCAGACGTTGACACTCCGATCCGGTGTTGAGACCAACGCCCCAGGACCCCCTAGACCTCGGTCGAGAAGCACGACGAGCACCTGGCCACACTCGAGGATCGGGGAAACCGGGAATCCAGCGATGTCCGGCGTTCCGCCTTGGGCGATCGCCACGTAGTCCCAGAAGATGGGGCCGGCGATCACGAACACGTCCCCGTCTCCGAGCATCATCAACGCACTGTCGCCGGTGGACCCGCCTATGAACTGCTGGACAACGCCCGGTCCCCACTTTTCGACCTCGTTCGTTGCGCACCCGAGGACCACTTCTCCGCCGTATCGTTCGTAGGCGTCTGTGAACGGGCCAATCAAGGATGCCGAACCCGCTCCCACCGCCACGCAGTCGCTCCGGGCTGTGAGCCAGGTGAACACGACGAGCGCACCGGCAATCACAAGCAGCATGATTCCCGTCAATTGGGACCGGGAACGTTGCTGTGGTGGGCTTTCTAGCGGTTCGACGGCATGGGGGTGGAGGCGCAGCAGGTCCTCATATGGGACGTCGAGGGCTTGAGCGAGCTGGGCAACTCGTTCAATCGGGACGTGTTTCCCCGATTCCCAGTTGTAGATTGTCGCCCGTGAAACGTCGAGGAGCCGACCAAACTGTTGCCGCGAGAGCCCAAGCGCGTTGCGGCGGACTTCTATGAACTGACTGATGGCAAGCCACGGATCGTCTTCCATGCGACCGACGAGTGTAGAACCGTCCACCTCGGCGTCCCTCGCCTGGGACCATTTGCCATCGCTGGCTCTGTTGCGACTCGCAGCAGACGTGACGATCTTCGGTGCGGCGCTCCATTTGATCCAGATCCCGATGGCTCGTCTGTTCGAACTCGAAGCCGGGTTTCGCCCGGTGTGGTGGCTCGATTGCCCGGCGTGCGGTCACCCTTCTCTGTCACTTGCCGCTGATGTGGCCTGGTTGGGTGGGGTGTCGGTTCCCACGCTGATCGCGACGGTCGCAGCCATCTGCCTGGTCACAACCTGGCGGATGGATGGCAATGCCGTGAAGGCCCTCGGATGGGTACTGGGGATCGCAGGCCTCGTGCACCTCGTCTCGAGCTGGGTCGTGCGCTATCCGGCGTCCTTGCCCGTGCTGCTGGTTGCGGTGCTGCCTGCAATGATCGCCACTGTGCTTGCGATCTCCGCCCTTGTCGTTTGGAGGCCGGGAGTACCGCCACGAATCCGTCCGGGCTCGGTGTTGGCGGCGCTGGCGTATATCTCTGGGGCCGGGGCGATGCTGGCTCTCGGCGGCTTCGCAACGCCAATCCTTGCGCTGGCAGTACAGGGCTGGGCGTGGCCCAGGACATCGCCATGGCAGCGCCGATGGGTGGTCGCAGGAGCAGTCTTAGCCGTCACGGCCGTCGTCGGTCGGAGCATATTGGCCACCCGGTACCGGCTGTACTTCTGGTGGTTGTGATGCTGCTGTCCAACGTCCGTTGAACCTCGTCGAACCTCACTGACCGCAGCCGATTGCGGTCACGCTGCCTACGGGAATGGAGTGGGCCGCGGGACACGTCGGCCGGTCGACACGATCCGGCCTTCGTAGCCCACAGGTGGCCTCCTAGTGGAAAGGGAGTTCAGCGTGGTATACGGAGGTTTCGGATCGGTTTCGGCGTTGATCGCCGGTGCAGGCGTGATCTGGGGGGTAGACCGGATCAACCCGTACGCCAACCGGACGGCAGTTGTGCTGGCCGGCCTAGCGGTGACCATCGTCGGATTGATCGCCAATCGAACGGATCTGATTTGGGGAACGAAGCGTGACCCAAGAACGGGGGCGCTCCAAAAGGAGCGACATCACTTCTTCTGGGTGAGCGTCGAGTGGTGGGGTTTGGCCGTGATGATGCTCGGGTTCTTCGCATGAGGCGCAACGTCGCGTCGTTGCTCGCTGTCCTCGCCATATCCATCGTGGTCGCATCCTGTGGGAGCGCGCCCTACGGCGATCTAGAAGTTGGAAGCTGTGTCATTGGGAATCCGAGTGTCGACGGGGGCTACCGGTCGATCGACTGTGCCGAAGCCCGCGGGGTGACCGAGCTTGACCGGATCTCCGACGCCTCGTACCGGATCGTCGGGAAAGCGCCCGACGGCGACGCCGGATTCTCGTGTGGGTTCCCCCGCATGTGGATCACCGACGGCGAATGGCAGCTCTGCTTCGAGCCCGTGCTGTGACATGGATGAGCTGATAGGCGTCATCGTGGGAGTCGTGGCCGTCGGTCTGATGTTCCGCGAGAGATTGAGGGTGGCAGCCGTTCCGGTAGCAGCCATGAAGTACAGCTGGAGTCGGGGCGGGGAGCATCGACTCCGGGTGCAGAAGAGGTTGGCGCTCGCCGGAGCCTTTGTGGTGGGTCTTGTCGCAACCCAGAGTATGGAGTTCGGACTGGTTGGTGCAATGGTGATCGCACTGGCCGCGTTCGGATTGTGGCTTGCGCTTCGGGACCGCGCCGCAACCGAGATGACCACCGAACGATCGACGCTGACCAGGCGGGTGGCGCTCAAGCTCGCGGAGGGGCGAGATCCTCACGCCGCAATTCGCTCTGCGGTGCCCCGTTGGAAGGCGGTCGGCAGGCTCGATTTTGCGACGCGAGTCGTGGCGACTTCCTCGGGAGCCGAGGTGCATCTGGTCGGACCCATCGGAATCGCTGCGATTGCCTCAGTGATTGTCCAGACGATCGACGGAGGATCTCAAGCAGTGTGGTCGTATGTGGACTGGTGGACACTGGATTCCGGCCAGACGCCACTCGTTCAGCCGATGGTCGACCTCCGGCAATCGTGGGTCGATGGGTTGGTCCGGCAAGGTGCAGTCCTCGCATGACTGCCGTACTACGAGGCAGGCATTCGAGGTCGGTCGCCGTGCTCGCGGTCGTCGCGATGCTGAGCCTGTCGTGCGGGGGAAGGAGCGTGGAACGCTTCTGCGATACCTTCGCGGACCAGACCGCCGAACTCGAGGCGAAGTACGCGCAGCGGTTCGACACGCTGTCTGACCAGGATCCGCTCATCGGCCTGCTGGGCACAACTGGGTCGATCGTCGAGGCAGTTGGAGATGCTGTTGTGCTCTACACCGAGCTCGAGGCCGTGGCTCCAGATGACATCGCGCCGGATGTGGCTGCGGTCCGAGACGCGCTCTCGAGTCAGCTCGATGCCATGCGTCAGGCTGGCTCCGATCCCTTCGGTGCCATGTTCAGCGGGGTGGTGACCGGCACTGCCGTCATGGGGTCCGAGCAAAGGGTCAACCAGTACGTAGCGACACATTGCCGGTGACGCTTCCTCGAGGTGGTGCGCGGAGGCGCGTGTGCGCTCGCGAAAGCGTGCGAAAGGCCGCAGCCCAGCACACGACGGGACGCAATCCACTGCCGCCGGCCTCGATCGAGCACTGTGGGCACTGGCAAGGAGGTGTTCATGTTGCGAACAGCAGCGGCAGCGGCTCTGGGTGCTGGGGCGTATGACACCGAGTAGGTGAGCGTCGAGCCGTTTGGTCCGCTCACACAGAGCTTGCGAATTGCTAGCATGCTGCGACATGCGAACACTGTATCTGCGAAACGTCCCCGACGATGTCGTCGAGCGATTGGAGACTCTCGCCAGGGATGCGGACATGTCGGTGTCGGCGTATGCCGTGCGAGCCCTCGCAGAGTTCTCCCGTCGGGCCGACAACCCCACGCTGCTGGGGCGGCTCCCCGACATCGGCGTTGGTCCCGAAGTGGCGGTGACTGTCTTGGGCGAGGCTCGGCGAGCCCGGTGATCGTCGTGGACGCTTCGGCAGCCCTCCTCGGGCTGCTCGACGACGGGTCCGCCCGTCGGATCTTGTCGTCGGAGCGGCTGGCGACCTCGTGTCTCGCCGACGCCGAGGTGGCCAACGGTCTGCGATCGATCGTCGGACGGGGCCAGGCCAGCGAGGGCGACGCAGCCGATGCTCTCGACACTTGGGTCCGTCTGGGGATCGAGCGATGGCCGGTCATGCCCGGGTTGGCGAGGATCTGGGAGCTCCGAGCCAATCTGAGTTCGTACGACGCCGCGTACGTTGCCCTGGCCGAGGCGCTGGAGTGCCCGGTCGTCACGGCTGACAGCCGACTGGCCGCCGCCCCCGGGCCGGTGTGCGCCTTCACCGTCGTCCGGAGCTGATCGGAGGAGACCAGAACCCTGTGCGTCGCCCGAATGTGATCAGATTCGGGCGTCCAGTAGGTGGACGTCGTACGGTCGCAGAGATCGGTCGCCGGTCACGAGGACGAGTTGTTCGAGCTGGGCTTGGGCGATGAGCATCCGGTCGAAGGGGTCCGGGTGGTGGGCTTCGAGGTCGGGGGCGCGTTCTGCGTGCTCGACGGCGATCGACAAGGCGGTGAATCCGGCGTCGTACAGCGCAGGTGTTAACCCGTCGGGAAACTCGACTTTACCGAGTGCTCGCTTGATTCCCAGCTCCCAGGGCGTGACCGCCGAGAAGAAGACCTCGTCAGCGTCCATGACCTGCGTGCGGCACGCGTCTCCGAGAGCCGGGTTGTCTTCCAGCCACCAGAGCGCGACATGACTGTCGACGAGGAGCCTCACAAATCGGAGAAGCGGTCGGCGACGTCCTGGTCGGGTCCGACGATGTCGTCGTGATAGGTGACCTGTCCCTTCCAGGAACCCGAGGTACGGGTCGGTCGGGCCGGCGGCCACGGGATGAGTTTGGCGACCGGGCGGCCGTGGCGCGCCAGAATCACGTCATCCCCCTCTTCCGCCTGCTGGATCAGGCGTGAGAGATGCGTCTTGGCCTCATGGGTGTTGAAGACCTTCGGTTCCATTGAGCTGATCTTAGCTAAATATGACTAGAAATTTCGTCGATGCCCGGTGGCCCGTGCGACCGTCCGGTTACTGACCCGATCAGCCTCGCCATCGTGTTGGAGTTGCCCGGCCGGCCGCTGCGGTTGCGAGCGCCGGGAGCAGTGTCGCCAAGCTGCGGGACAAGGCGCTGTCGGCATGCCTGACCAATACGAGCAGCACCAGTGGGGTCACCGAGGACGAGCTCGCGGCCGCCCGAGTTCACCTCGGACTCGACCGATCGTGATTCTGCTCGATGCCGGGGCGGAGATCAGAGAACTGTTAGTGTTGTATGACGTTTGACAACGGTACGTGATTGACCATAATCCACCGAATGAGCGGGTTCTCGGTGGGTCCTGACGAGTTGGTGGCGGCTGCAAACGGCCTCCGTCGTGCCGTCGATGATGTCGAGCGGTTCTGGGTCGAGCGTGATCGGTGGCTGGAGTTGGGTCGCTTGGTCGGTTCCGAACGGGTGCAGCGGGCGCTGGCGGTGTTCTGTGAGTCGTGGGCGGTGCCGCTGCGAGCCGCGTCGGACGATGGGGAGCTGATCGCCGACAGGCTCGAGGTGGCGGCGCTGACGTACGAGCGCGTCGATGGTGAGGTCGTGGCCCGATGACCTTGGTCGGTTCCTCGACGTCGGTCGAAGACCTGGTCCCGGGAGACCCGGCCGCGGTGGACATGCTGGCCGACGGCATCTCGACGAGAGGTCGCCTGCTCGCCGAATCCGCCGTTGCCGTGGGCCGGGTCTCGACCGGTGGTTGGGAGGGCCGCGCTTCGTTGGAGGCCGAGACCAGAGTGGCGGAGGTGGGGGCGTTGTTGGGTGAGGGTGGGGAGGTGTTCGCCGCCGTGGTCGGCATCCTCGATGAGTGGGGCACCGCACTTCGGCGGGCTCGGCGAATCGCGTCGAAGGCGGTCGAGACCCATCGGCAGGGAGAGCGTCTCACGAGGAAGTGGCAGAACGACGCCCCGTTCGGGGAGGTCCGATTCCCCGACTCGCCCGGTGATCCGGGTTCGGCTCATCGCAGCCACGCAGAGCACCTGGCGGTCGAGGCCCGAGACGTTGCCGACGAGGCGGCGGGTAGGTGCGCCGACCGTCTGTACGCCGCCGCCGACGCCGGATATCGCCACGCCAGCGGATGGCACTGGATCGGTCATCATGCGTTGGAGGTGGCCGGAGGGATCGGCGACGGGGTGGCGGCGCTCCTCGCAGTACCGCCGGCCCTTTTCGAGGCAGGGGCGTGGTTGCTCGACACCACGCCGTCGAATGTCGGCGAGCGGGTCGACGCCGCAGGCGAGTTCCTCGACGAGCTGACCGCTGACTCGATCGGGACGGCCAAGCACCTGGCCGACTGGGACACCCTGATCGAGAACCCCGACCGCTGGTTCGGCCAAGCGGTTCCCGACGTCCTCGCCGGCATCGCCACCAAGCGAGTCGCCGACGCCACCGGCATCAGCGACGCGCTGGCCACAGTGGTGGACGAGTTCCACGCCAACGAGATGGGCGCGGTCAGTCTCGGTGTGCGCAAGATGCGGCTCGAGAGGGTCATCGCCGACTTCGAAAACCAGTACTTCCGGGTCGGCGACACCGCGTTCATCCTGAACAAGAACCGGATCCGCCACATTCTGGCGCGGCACCATCCCAAGTATTGGAATGGGACGGTTGCGGTCAACCAGACGTTCTTCGCATCAACGACAACGGCCGACGACATCGTCGGTATCGTGCGGGAGGTGCTCAATCAGAACTGGCAGGGGATCGCCGGGAGCTCCATGACCGTCAGGATTGCGGAGGGGCAGGTAGACGGCCAGCTGTTCCGCGTCGGATGGAAGGCGAGTGGATCCATCGGGCAGGTATATCCGATCGGTGCGAGATGATCTCGGTCGAGACGCTTCTGAAGGATGAGACCGGGATTCTGTGGCCGCTGGCACAGTGGGAGGAGAGCCTCGCCGGTCAAGAGGTGTTGGAGGGGGCGATCCTGTTGTCGGTCGATGACTCGGTCATCTTCGATCGTGAGCTGTGGGATGACATCGACTATCTGTGGGGTCTCCTCGGGGAGGCCGCGGTCGAGTGTCGCCGGTCGGGAAAGGCGTTGACCCACTTTCCTGGTCAACCCATCGACATCATCCTGGAGATGATCGATCCTCGACTGGTCCTGATCAGGGTGTCACACCTTCCTATCGGTCTCCTCAATGCAGCTGTCGCCGACGCCGATGAACTGTGGGCGGCAATCCGGGACGGTTTGACCGATTTTGTCGGCCATCTGAGCCGGCTCGAGGTCGACGATGTGGAGGTGTTCGATCCGTTGTTGGCCGAGGTCGGGGTCTGGTGACCAAGGGGTCAGACGTCGGGCGATCCCTCAGCCGACGGTCGGCGATCGAGTCCTGTGAGACGGTAGAGCAGTCGTGGCATCTCGGTTCTCAAGGAGCTTCATGGATGATCCCCGGAATCTCCGTTGGACGAGCGGTGGGATCGGACAGATTGCCGAGCGCCTCGACCACTACCGCACCCACGACGAGAACGCGGGAGGTCGGTGCTTCGTGGCTGCCGGGCTCGTGATCTTGGCCGACAGCTCGCCGGACACGATTCGCTAAGCGGTCGACGAACTCATCGAGAGCGGCGACTCTGTTCTCTTCCTCGCTGCCTACGACGCCGACGCCGACCCGAAATACCTTCCGACTGGCGATACGTGCGCGTACGTCCGACATGGCTCAGCAGGCCAAGGCTGGATAGCAGTCGGTTCTCGTCCGGGAGGGATGGCGGGAGGTACCCTATACTGTATGAAGAAGACGAGCGTCTACCTCGAGCCCGACCTAGACCGGGCTCTCGACCGGCTCGCCGCCCAGGAATCGATCTCCAAGGCGGAAGTGATCAGACGAGCGCTGCGTCGGGCGGTCGAGGGCGCCAACCGGCCCACCGTGCAAGCGATCGCCGTCGGCGACGGACCAGGCGACGTGGCCGACAACGTCGAGGGCTATCTCGAAGGCTTCGGGGAACCTTGATCGTTGTCGACACGTCGCTGATCTACGCGCTGATGGATCGCAGGGACAATCGACACCACGAGGCCGTCGCCTGGTACCGGCGCGGCCGTCCAGAGCTGGCGACCTCGCCGCTCGTACTGGCGGAGGTCGACTACCTGTGCGTCACGCGTCTCGGTCCACAGGCGGCGTCGGCCTGGCGACGCGATGTCGCTGAGGGTGTGTACCTGTTGGAGTGGTGGCCGGATGCGGGGCGATCGATCGTCGAGTACGCCGGCCGATACGACACCGACGTCGGGTTGACCGACGCATCGCTCGCCGTCGTCGCCGACCGGCTCCAGACCGACGACATCGCCACCTTCGATCTCCGGCACTTTCGTGTCCTTCGGCCGGTGCGGGGGAGCGGCGTCTTCCGACTCCTACCCGAAGATGCGTGACGGGGCGCGAGTTCCGGAGATGTCGTAGCGACTTGCGGATCTCCGTACCGGCGGAGCGGCGACCTCGCCGATCTGGCGTTTCGCTGCCGCTGCTGGCGGCGTTGTCGAAGCAGGGTGACGCCACATTGGGGCATCAGGGCGAGGGCCGATCCCATCGACGCGGCCGCGGCGCTCTTCGTCGGGCCTGGTGATCGAGTGGTGACCAGCGATCCCGGAGACATCGGACTGCTGCTCGACGCCGCGACGACTCCTGCGGACGTGGTGCGGATCGTGCAGGAAGTGCTGCACCAGAACTGGAATCTGGTCGCCGATTCGTCGAGCGGGGTCACCGCGGTCGACGGTCTCGTCGAGGGGTTTCTGTTCACGGCGGCGCAGAATTGTCGGCGGTGGGGGGCGGCTCGAACCTCCTTCCCCAGCCAGCCGATCGAGATCACGCTCGAGACCATCGAGCCGGGGTTGATAATGATCACTGTATCCGAGCCCAACCGACCGGTGTTGGCGGCGACGGCCGATGCAGCCGAGTTCTGGGTCGCCTTTCGAGCAGCGTTCGCCGATTTCGTGCACCACCTCGACCGGCTCGACTCCTGGGAGTTCGAGAGCTTCGGCGCGAGCAGCACTTCCCGCGATCCTGGATCGGATAATTGAGGAGGAGGAGGTGACGATCACCCGCCACGGCCAGCCGGTCGCCGTGATCGTGCGACCCGACAACCTCGCCGTTCGCCGGACCGATCGCATCATGGTCTGGCCGGCGACGTCGCCGGAATCATCGGCCGGGGTCGGAGGTCCGTGCTCGAACCAGAGCTGGCACCCGAGCGAGCGGAAGAGCTCGTCGGAGAGATCCGCAACGCCAGATCGGCCAGGTGACGGTGGACGCATCCGATGCCGATGTGTTGATCTACGCCGCACTCGAGAACATGAGCTGGGTCAACGTGTCCGTGCCCTCTTCCCCGCGTCGTCGACGAACACACCGAACCCGCCGGCATCGGCTCCGTTCTGTTGCTTCCCGAACTGCTCAGCAAGCCGATCCGGGAGCGCGCCGACGACGAAGTCGCCGCACTGGCGGCGCTGCTCGGGCGGCTGGTCCTCCGTCCCCTGGACGTCGCCACCGCTCGGCTCGCCGTCGCATTGGGCGCCGAGTACCGCCTGCGGGCTCCGGCCGCAGTCCACCTGGCGACCGCAGTGGGAGCCGGTGCACAGCGCTTCATCACCAACAACACCCGGGACTTCTCACCCGACATCACCGAAGTCGCCATCACCCATCCCAGCGACCTCCCGCCGTCCGACCCGGAGCAGCGATTCGAATCCTGATCGGATAGGTGCGGCTCGCGAGGTTGGGAATCGATGTCTCCGACTCTCATCCGAATCTGTCATACCCAACTCCTACCTTGGTAGGATGACGTGGATGGCGCAGAGCAAACGAAAGGTGTCCGTCACGCTCGATGAGGATCTCGTCGAACGGATCGGCGGATCGGAGAACCTCTCGGCGGTCGTCAACCGGGCCCTGCGTGACGCGACCGAGGCACAGATCCGCCGCCAGAAGCTCTCGCGACTCCTCGACGAGCTGGAAGTCGAGGACGGCCCGGTCGACGAGGAACTGGTCAAGCGTTTCATCACCGCACTGCAGTGACGCAGGTGGTGGCGCTCGACGCCGAAGCCTTGACGGCGCTCACCCGATCCGGCCCCCGACGACAGACGGTCAGGGCGGCGCTGGAAGCGGCCCGCCGGCTGGGACGCGAGGTGGTCCTCCCGACCCTGGTTCTCACCGAGTCCTATCGGGGCCGAGCCCACGCCCAAGCCGTCGACTCGCTCCTGGCCCGCGAAACGGGCTTCCGGCTGCGCGACACCGACCGTCAGCTCGCCCGGCTCGTCGGCGGGCTGCTCACCGTCGCCGGCATGGGCAGCGACGCCGTCGTCGACGCGCACGTCGTGGCAGTGGCCGCCGAAGCAGGCGGGGGAGTCGTGCTGACCGGAGACGTCGACGACCTCGAACGGCTCACCGCCGGGGCGGTGTCGGTCACCGTCGCCGGCCTCGACTGAGCGCCGCATCGGTCACGGCGCCCAGCCGCGCGCCTTGTCAACGGCCGCCCACCGTCCCGTCTCTCCGATGGTCCGCCCCGCCGACGAATCCGTCGTCCGTCACCTGGATCACCGACAGCCCGCTGGTCAACGTCCCGACGCTGACCGGATGTCCTCGCGCTTCGAGGGCGGCCCGCAGTGCCTCGACGTCGTAGTCGTCGGTGACGCCGGGGATCGGAGCCTCGAGGTTGGTGGAGCCGTTGCGGTTCTGATGGTGCGGGACGTTCACCGCCTCCTGGGCGTCGAGCCCGAAGTCCAACACGTTGACGATCGACTGAGCCGTGTAGCCGATGATCGACGAACCGCCCGGCGAACCCGTCACCAGCACCACCTCGCCACCCTGGCGGACGATGGTGGGCGACATCGAGCTGCGGGGCCGCTTGCCCGGCTGCACCCGGTTGGCGATCGGCACTCCTTCGGCGGTGAACGGAGCGAAGGAGAAGTCGGTCAGCTCGTTGTTGAGCAGGAAACCGCCTCCCGGCACCATCACACCGTTCCCGAACGAACTCTCGATGGTGGTGGTCATCGATAGGGCGTTCCCGTACCGGTCGACGATCGAGATGTGGCTGGTGCCGCCTTCGGTGTCGTTGTCCTGGGGCGCCGTGGGATCGAACTCACCAGGAGGGAGTCCCGGTGCCGCCGTGCCCATGTCCATGTCGGTGATCAGCGCCGCCCGCGACGCCAGGTACGCCTCGTCGATCATTCCCTGGACCGGCACGGTGACGAAGTCGGTGTCGCCGACGTACAGGTTGCGATCGGCGAACGCCAAACGACCCGCCTGGGCGAACAGATGGACGAACTCCTCGCCGAGCGGGTCGTCGCCCAGGTCGAAGTTCTCGAGGATGCCGAGGATCTGTCCGACGGCGATCGCACCCGACGATGGTGGGCCCATGCCACACACTTCGTGACCCCGGTAGTCGACACAGACGGGAGTCCGTTCCACCACCTCGTAGGCGGCCAGGTCGGCGATGGTCATGTCGCCGGGGATGGCGAGGTCGCCCTGGACGGCGTCGACGATCGCCTCGGCCAGCTCGCCGCTGTAGAACCCGGCGGCTCCCTGTTTGCGCAGGGTCTTCAAGGTGTCGGCGTAGTCGGGGTTCTGGACCCGGGTGCCGGCGGGGACCGCTGCGCAGTCGGTGGTGTCACCGTTCGTGAAGTACTCGAAGGCCACCGGATCGCGGAAGAACAGCCGGTCGGTGCAGTTGGGATTCAACGCGAGGAGCGCATTCACCTGATCGGCCGTTCGGTTCGTCACCTCGTACCCGCCCTCCGCCAGTCGAACGGCGCTCGAGAAGAGGGTGGGCCACGGACGGTTGCCGTGCTCGCGGTGCACCACCTCCATCAGCATGGGCGTCCCGGGCACACCGACCGACAGGCCGGACTGCCATGCCGTGAAGAAGCCGAGCCCGGAGAAGCGATACTCGTTGGCGGCGAGGGGCGCCTTCTCGCGGGCGTCGTAGGTGGTGATCTCACCGGTGGCGGCGTCGTGCCACACCAGGAACGCGCCCCCTCCCAGTCCACTCGACTGGGGCTCGACCAGGCTGAGGACCGTCTGAGCGGCGACCATGGCGTCGGCGGCGGTCCCCCCCTGTTGCAGGACCTTGGCGCCGGCGGCGGTGGCGAGCGGGTTGGCGGTGACCACCATCTCGCGGTGGGTGGTGACCGCTTCGGGTGGCGACACCTCCTCGGCGGTGGCGGGTGCGGCGGTGACGACCAGTGCCAACGCGAACACGAGTGCGAGACGGCGGATCATGGGTTCCTCCCCGAGTTACGACGTTCCCGACCCAGAACCTACCCGAACCCCGAGCGCCGCGCTCGATCACGAGCACTGGCCAGGCGGGTAGTAGGTTTCCCAGCCCGAGCGAGACGGGAGACCAATGCCTTCGGATGTGATGTTGGATCGGTATGCGCAGGTGGCGATCGATGTCGGCTTGGGGATTCGCCCCGGCGACCGGCTGCTCATCGGGTCACCCCTGGGGACTGCGGACTTCGTTCGGCGCCTCGCCGAGGCGGCCTATGCCGCCGGTGCGACGAATGTTGACGTGGTTTGGGACTATCCGCCGGTCGAACGTGCTCGCTTCGACCACGGAACCGACGCCGCCGTCGACACGGTGGCCGACTCGACCGAGCTGTGGCGGTTGGCATTGGAGCAGGGGTCGGCGACCCTCAAGATCCTCGCCGAGGATCCAGATGCCTTCGCCGGGGTCGACCTCGCTCGCGTGAAGCGATTTCGCAAGGTCAACAACGAGCGAATCGTCGAAGTGAGCGGTGATCAGATGGCCGGACGGGTCCCGTGGTGCGTGGTGGCGGCACCGTGGGCCGGTTGGACCGAGACCGTGTTCCCGGGTCGGGACGATGCGACCGAGCGACTGTGGGACGCCATCTTCCGGGCGTGTCGCATCGACGTCGACGACCCGGTGGCGGCGTGGCGGGAACACGCCGGCGACCTCGTCGCCCGCCGTCGATACCTGACCTGCCGGGAGTACTCGGCCATCCGCTACGACGGACCGGGAACCGACGTCACCTTCGGGCTGCCCACCGGGGCGCGGTGGGAGGGCGGAGGCGTCGACGGCCCCGGGAAGCGCACCTTCATGCCCAACATCCCCACCGAGGAAGTCTTCACCGTTCCGCATCGCATGCACGCCAACGGACACATTCGGGCGACCAAGCCACTGACCTACTTCGGAACACGGATCGATGGGTTTGCCTTCGAGATCGCCGACGGGAGGGTTGTCTCGGCCACCGCCGAGACAGGTCGGGACGCCCTCGACCAGATCCTCGAGACCGACGAGGGATCGGTGCGCTTCGGCGAGCTGGCGATGGTCCCGCAGTCCAGTGCTGTCGCTGCAGAAGGGCTCGTGTGGAACAACATGCTTTTCGACGAGAACGACGCGTGCCACATCGCCTTGGGTCTGTCGTTTCCGACGTGCGTCGAGGGGGCGATGGAGATGTCGCCTGAAGAGCGGCTCGAAGCCGGACTGAATCACAGTGCCCTCCACGTCGATTTCGTGGTCGGCTCGCCGGAGCTCGACGTGTTCGGCGTACGCGCCGACGGATCGGAGGAACCGATCATCGCCGCCGGCGAGTGGGGTTTCGACGTCTGAACCGGAGAGTCGAAGCCCTTTCAGCTCCGGGTCGAACCCTCGCGACGTTCGATGGCGGCCCGGGTCTCGGACGACACCGGGACGGTCTCCGGAAGTCGCACCGGTGTGATCGAGATGGCCCCGTCCGTTGCCGCAGCCATGTCGGACCGATGGTCGTCGGACTCCATCGAGTAGCCGCCCCGATAGTCGTGGACGAACCCGGTGCCGGTCGACGGCCCGAACAGCCCGCTGTAGCGCACCCGGGCGATGGTGGTGATGCGACGCTCCGTGGCGGCGGTGGCGTCGAATGGCAGGTTGACCGAAACCACGTCGGCCATCTCGAAGATGTCGGTGGCGATCAGATCGGCGATGACGGCGGTGGCCACCTCTCCGAGGCGCTTCCACTCCGACTCGTCCCTGTCGAGCAGAGAGGCGCGCCACTCATGCCAGTCGGTCATCACGCCGGTCGAGACCGCCACCGCCGCCGCCCCGGCGATCCAGCCTTCGATCGCGGCGCCCACCGTGCCCGACGACATCAGGTAGGCGGTGCCGTGGTTGTACCCCAGATTGATGCCCGACACGACCAGATCGGGTACCGGGCCCAGATGGTGGACACCGAGTTGAACGGCGTCGGCCGGATAGCCGGACGTGGTGTGAAGGTCGACGCCCGCGGTCGGCCGGTGGTCGAGCGTGACCTCTCCATAGCGGGTGATCGCCTTGCCGATCCACGACCGCTCGGCATCCGGGACCACCACCGTCACCTCGCCCAGCGGTTGCAGCGAGCGGGCGAAGGGCAGCAGCGCCGGCGAGTCGACGCCATCGTCGTTGGTCAACAGGATCGAGCGTGTCATACCTTCTCCGGGTCGGCTTGGTTTGGCGGACGCCCAGCCTCAGTCGGATAGCGCTCGTCTGAGGAACGCCGCCATCTGGCCGCGGGTGACCGGGTCGTGGGGGCAGAACCGGTCGTTGGTCGGTGGGTTGCATCCGAACGTGACTCCGGCGGTTGCGAGCTTGCGGATGTCGGTTTCGAAGACGTTTCCGTCGGTGTCGGTGAAGGTTGCCGATCCTTGGTCGGTGTAGCCCAGTGCTCGGACGAGGAAGGCGGCCATCTGGCCGCGGGTGACCGGGTCGTGGGGGCAGAACCGGTCGTTGGTCGGTGGGTTGCATCCGAACGTGACTCCGGCGGTTGCGAGCTTGCGGATGTCGGTTTCGAAGACGTTTCCGTCGGTGTCGGTGAAGGTTGCCGATCCTTGGTCGGTGTAGCCCAGTGCTCGGACGAGGAAGGCGGCCATCTGGCCGCGGGTGACCGGGTCGTGGGGGCAGAACCGGTCGTTGACTGGCGGGTTGCATCCCTGGGTGATGCCCTCCGACGCCAACCAGGCGATGTCCTGTTCGAACACGGAGCCGAACGTGTCGGTGAACTCGACCAGTCCCGCGAAGTCCGGACACTGAGCGGTGACGTCGATGTCGTAGGTCTCGACCAGCGTCGAGCCGCCGCCGTCGGGCTCGTACGTCGCCGTGATGGTCCCGGCCAGATCGTACGCCTCGGCCGGGCGTTGGATGGTCGTGAAGAGCACAAAGCTCCCGAACACGTCGAGCACGGACAGTGACTGCCCGGCGACGCTCCCCTGTGCCTCGATCGGCGTGTACCCGGCGTGTGCGAGTTGGAAGGTGACACCGAGCTGAGAACCAAAATCGAGCGCCGGTCGCGCCGGCTGACACGAGAAGTTGAAGAAGTCGATGCGCGTGGTTCCCGACCGAGAGCGGATCTCCTTCGGAAGGGTCGTGCAGTCGGCCGAGACCGGAGCGTCGAGTGTCCGCTGCTGACCGTCAACCATGACCGTGAGGACCTGCTGGTACGAGGCGGTGGTCGCGCTCTCCTCCTCGACCTCGACGAAGACGCCGTCGAGACCCACCACCGATCCGACCGAGGCGTTCAGGAACCGGACGTCGCGCTGGGGGTCGGCTGCTTGCCACCGGGCGCCCGTCGTGCGGATCTGGGGGTCGGTCGCCGCAATCGAACCCAGCGGGCGTCGGATCTTGCATTCGGCCGACGACATGACGACGTTGGGATCGGCCGACGCCGTCGGCGCCCCCAGCACCGGCACCATGAGTGTGGCACACAACAACACCACCGTGATACGACGTGACATGTCCCCTCGTGATCGACTGTCGAGCACGCTAGCCGTGATGAGCGGGGAGGCCGGTCGGCCGATGGGTTGAGCCCCAGGCGAGGGCATGCGCCGGAGCCTCCACGAGGGAGGCGAGGGTCACACGCCCAGCGTGTCGAGCCGTTCCACCACCATCGGAACATAGCCCTCGCCGAAGATCGCCACGTGCACCAGGGCGTGATAGAGCTGAAGTGCCGGCCGCCGTTCCTCCCACCCGTCGTCGAGTGGCCAAGTCTCGCGGTAGGAGGCGAAGAACGATTCGGGAATGCCTCCGAAGAGTGTGGCGAATGCCAGCTCCACCTCCCGGTCGGAGTAGCTCACGGCCGGATCGATCAGATATGCGCCGTCGACGACGTTCCCCGCCCACAGATCGCCGTGGACGAGCGATGGGACCGCGCCGTGGTCGAGGAGGCGCGGGAGCACGACCTCGCAGGCCCGTTCCAGACGAGTTCCCACTGCGCGGGGAAGGCTGGGAATCCACGTCCGCAGTCGGTTCTCGATGAAGAACTCAGGCCATCGGACGGTGGGCGGATTGCGTTGTGGCCGGTCGCCGATCACGTTGTCGCGGTGCCAGCCGAAGACATCGTTGGTGGTTCGATGCACGGTTGCCAGGCATCGACCAAGCTGCGGCCAGTTGGGGGAGCCGGAGACACGTTCCATCGTGAGCCGGTCGGGCGTCACCTCGAAGATCTTGGGTACCGGGGCGCCGGCCACCGCCAGCGCCTCCAGGCCCTCCGCTTCGAGCCCGGCGTCATAGGTCGTCCACTTGCGGATCGCCGGGCGGCCGCCGATCTCGAGCGTCTCGATCCGAGCCCAGCTCAGGTTCGGCTCCGGACCGCATCGACCAGACCCCGGGCGGCAGCCCGGGACATGTCGATCACCTCCTGGAATCCCCGTTCCCCTCCGTAGTACGGGTCCGGAACCTCGTCCGAGGCGGCTTCGGGGTCGAAGGTGCGGAACAGGCGTACCTTCTCGGCTGCCTTCGGGGACGGGGCGAGTGTCAGCAGGTCGGAGAGGTTCTGGCGATCCATCGCCAGGATGAGGTCGAAGTCGTCGAAGTCACCGATGCGGATTTGGCGGGCGGTGCCGTCGATGAGGAGGTTGTTGGCCTGCCCGGCGGCCCGCATCCGTGGGTCGGGGCGGTCGCCGAGATGCCAGGCACCGGTGGCCGCCGAATCGACCTCCAGCGACAGGCCGGCCTCGCCGGCCGCCTCGCGGATGGCGGCTTCGGCGGTCGGGGAGCGACAGATGTTGCCGAGACAGACTGCAAGGACACGCATTCCGGCAGGCACCGTACCCGAGATCGGTATCAAGGTGTATCCCGGATGATCCGATATGCTTGCTATAGCAAGCACGCCGCGAGCGACCCGGACGGGTCGGGGAGGGGAGTGGCAGATGGAGGCGTTCGTGACGCCAATCGAACCGGTGATCGTCGAGGGGTCGACCCTGTCGCTCCGTCCGGTGCTACCCGACGACAAACGACTCCTCCGAGATGCATTCGAGCATCTCTCGGAGCGCTCCCGTCGGCAGCGATTCCTGACGCCGACTCCGACGCTCACGCGCGGTCAGGTCGCCTACCTCACCGAGATCGACCACCACGACCACGTCGCCTTCGGGGTCCTCGACGGCGACCTTCCCGTTGCGGTCGGCCGGTGGATCCGGTTCGATCACGATCCGGAAGCCGCCGACGTCGGAGTCACCGTGATCGACCGGTACCAGGCTCGGGGAATCGGCGTCATGCTGATCGAAGTCCTGGCGCTGGCCGCCCGACACCGAAGAGTGCGTTGGTTGCACTTCGACGTGTTGGCTTCGAATCATCCGATGCTGAGGCTGCTCGATCGGTTCGGCGCGAACCGCACCGACTTCGGCCCGATCATCCACGCTGTGATCGACGTCGAACAGGTGCGGCTACCGCACGGCATTTCCGACGCCCTGGTGAGACAGCTCGATCAGGCGGCGCTTCTCGCCGGCTGACCGGGCCTCAGTCCGAGTCGACGTCCAGGTCGAGCGACGCCGAGTTGACGCAGTAGCGAAGCCCGGTGGGGTTGGGTCCATCCTCGAAGACGTGGCCGAGGTGGCCGTGACAGTTGGCGCACAAGATCTCGGTCCGTCGCATGCCGAAGGAATTGTCGGGGCGGGTGATGACCCGGTCGTTCTCCATCGGCTCGAAGAAGCTGGGCCAGCCGCTTCCGGACTCGAACTTGGTTTCCGAGGAGAACAGTTCGGCTCCACATCCGGCGCACCGATAGGTGCCATCGCGATGCTCATCCCAGTACTTGCCGGTGAAGGCGCGTTCGGTGCCACCCTCGCGAAGGATCTGGTACCGCTCGAGGCCCAGCTTCTCCTTCCATGCTTCCTCGGTGGTGGGCAGGGCCACCCCGTCGTGGGGTTGCGATTCGGACATGTGAGAAGGGTATCGGCTCGGCGGCTCAACCAGAACTGATGCTGAGCTCCACGAGGCGGTCGATGAGCGGACGTTGAGCCGGGTTGAGCAGCCGTCGGGCCTCGTCCACGTTGGTCCACCGCACCTCGTCCACCTCCGGGAAGGTCCGGCGGCGGCCGCGCCAGAACAGATCGAACATCCCCGGTTCGAATGTGGCGATGTCGAAGTGCGCATCGAGCGCGTACGCCGTGACCCGCTTTCCACTGCGCTGGGTGATCTCTCCGAGGGGGAAGAAGGTTCCATCGGGCACGGACCAGCCGGTCTCCTCGGTGAACTCGCGCCGTGCGGCCGCCAGTGCATCCTCGCCCGCTTCGATCTCACCTTTCACGATCGACCAAGCCCCGGCGTCTTGTCCGGCGAAGAACGGACCACCCGGATGTGCGATCAGGACGGACAGCACGGATGCTTGTTGAAAGGGGAGCAGCCCAGCGCTTCGTTTCATGCGGCTCGACAGGATACGCTGGGACCGTGACCGACCCCCTCGACCCGCGCTACCTGCCGGCCGTTGCCGGTTCGGCGTTGGCGCTCCGCCCCGACGCTCCACTCTCGGGAGAGCTCCGCCGAATCACCGTGGAGCAGTTCGATCGGTCGATCCAGGGGCTCCGGGCCCGAGAGGACATCGATGTCGCCGTCCACTCGGCCCGCAAGTCGATGAAACGTCTGCGTGCGATCCTCCGCCTCGTCCGTCCGGCAATCGGCGAGAAGATCTACAAGAGCGAGAACGCGCTCCTGCGGGACACCGCCCGACGGCTCGCTCCGATCCGAGATGGCCGGGTGCTGGTCGAGACCGTGTCGGCATTGCGGGCTCACTACTCGACCCACCTCTCGCGGGAGGCGTTCGCAGGAGTGGAACGTCAGTTGCGAGACCGCCACCGGGCCCGTCGGACCGCGGTGCTCTCCGACGACCGCTTGCTGCCGTCGGTGGTCACGACCCTGGCCGCTGCACGCGTGCGATATGCAAGCTGGCCGGTCGAGGGTGACGGGTCGTACCTGCCGGACGCCCGCCGCCCCATCCCGTCCGACTTCCGCTCGATCTCAGGTGGGTTGGAACGGACGTACCGGCGAGGTCGGGATGAGATGGATGCGGCGGCCATTCACCCGACCGCACGGAACTTCCATCAATGGCGGAAACGGGTCAAGTATCTCCGGCATCAACTCGAGGTGATCGAGCCGGTCTGGCACGACGTCGTCGGTGGGTATGCGACCTCGCTGGAACGGCTCGGTGAGATCCTGGGGGCCGAGCACGACCTGGCGGTTTTGTTGGGCGTTCTGATCGAAGACCCGTCCCTCACGAGCGATCCGAGCGAGCGAGCCCTGATGTTTGCCATCGCCCAGCAGCGACGGCGTGAGCTTCAGGCAGCCAGCCTCACGTTGGGACACCGGATGTACTCCGAGTCGCCGAAACGCTTCGTCCGGAGGATCGAGGGCTACTGGGATGCGTGGCAACAGGAGACGGCCGTGGCCTACTCGGTCGATCCCTTCGACATCCCCTCGCTGCGTCGCGTCACTGGAAGCTGACGAACACCGGCGTCGGTTCGACCGACAGCACCTGGTCGGGGCGAGCCGTCGGATCGTCCTCGTCGAAGAAGTTCTTCCAGCCCCAGCGCCACCCGACCCCCTCGGTCCCCTGGATCAGCGCGTCGAACGTGTCGTACTTGGTGCCGAGTGGTCCCTGCCCGTCCATCTGCACGACCACGGCCAGCTCCGGAGGTGTGACCAGATCCTGCCGGTTCTCGATCATCGACAGCTTGAACTGATGGATCAGCAGGAGCTTCTGGGGGAGGAGGTGCGCCCTCGTCAGATCGGCGAGCCAGCGTGCCACCCGGTTGACCTCGGCCGCCTCGACCGATCCGATCTGGCGGAGGTGACGCTGGTCGGGCTCGAGGCGCCACTCGGGGTCGAGCGCCAACCCGACGTTGGGGAGGAGGAGGAATCCCTCGTAGCGCTGGGCCTGAGTGAGAAAGTCGGTCCGACCGGGCTGGAGGTCGAGGACCACGTAGATGTCATTGGCGGCGGCGTATTCGATCCACGGGCGGATCGTGTCCGGCGACACCTCGTCGGAGTAGTCGCCGTCGTCTCCCGGCCCAGCGGAGGCGATCGTCGCGATGATCTCGAACGCCGGCATCACGGCGATCCCGTCTGCGTCGTAGCCCGCGGCGAACTCGGAGATGCGACTTGCGGCCTCCTCCGGACCGGTCTCGCCCAGGACGCCCAGCGCTCCTGTCCCCGGCGTGCCGTAGGCCGCCACGATCCGCCACTCGGGGAACAGTCGCTGGCCGCCGCCCGGAAGCTCCAGTCCTCGACGGAGGACGGCCAGCTCCCAGCGACGTCGTTCGGTCTCGACTCCGATGGTGCGCAATTCGGCGGCGGTGCGCACGTCTTCGGCCACCGCTGGTGGGAGCGCCCGGAGGTCTCGTCCGCCGGTCAGCCGGACCGTGTCCTTCAGGGCGTGGCCCATGATGGCCGGCGGCAGGGTCGTGGCCGGGTCGCCCCCGGTGATGAGCCAGACCGTGGGACTGTCGCGATCTTCTCCCGTGACCGGCTCGAATGGCGTCCCCAGCCCCGGGCGGCTCACCCGCGATGGGAGTGCCGAGTCCGGGATGGTGACGGCGCCCACCGCCGTCACCCACGATGGCTGGAGCCGGACCACCTCGTCGGTGAGGGCATCGGCGTCAACCTCATCCGACTCGACGAGCAGTGGCCCGCCCCGGTCCAGGGCCAGCCGAGCCGCCAGCTTGAGCGCCTCCGGCTCGTTGATCGAGATCGTGACGTGGTCCGAGCACGTGTGCCCGCGTCGCGAAAGATGAAGCGCCACCTCGGCAGGAGTGAGGTCGGGTGGCGGCGGTCCGGGATCGCGGACCCGGCATGGCTCGGGCGCGGTCGTGGTGGTGGTCGTAGTGACGCTCGTGGTACTGGTGGCGCCGACCGCCTGGTCCGGGCTCGAGGCGTCCGTGACCGACGTGTCTCGGGCGGACGTCGAAGTTGGTTCCGGGCTCTCCTTCGGCGGCGGTCGAGGGCCGAACTGGAGCGCGAGCAGGGTTGCGCCGAGCAACACCACCAACAATCGAAGTGTTCTCACGCCAGCTGTGCCGCCAGGGCCCGGTAGGCCTCGGCGGCCGGATTCCTGCCGGCGTGTCCGAGCACCGACAACCCCCGGCCGGGGGCCTCCGCCACCCGCACCGACTTGGGGACGAACGGCTCCAGGAGTTCGATCTCGTGCTCGTTTCGCAGGGCGGCGATCACTTCTCTGCCCAGCCGGGTTCTGCTGTCGTACATCGTGATGATCGCTCCCCGCACGATGAGATCGGGGTTGGTGACCATCCGAACCTCGTCGATGGTGGCCAGGAGTTGAGCGAGCCCACGGAGCGTCAGGAGTTCTGCCTGGAGTGGAATGAGGACTTCGTCGGCAGCGGTGAGCGCATTGATGGTGATCGTTCCCAACGAGGGGGGACAGTCCAACAGCACCACGTCGTACTCGTCTCTCAGCGTCTTCAACGCCCGGGCGAGCACGAACTCGCGGCCAGTCCGGGTCAGCAGCCGGCTCTCGGCTCCGGCCAGCTCGATCGCCGCCGGGGCCACATCGATGCCGTTCGACTCGTAGAGAACTTCGGTGATCGGGCGGCGCTCGACCAACACGTTGTACATCGAGGAATCGGGCTCGTCGGCGACGCCCATCGCGAACGACAACGACGCCTGAGGGTCGAGGTCGATGCACAAGACCGTGCGGCCTTGTTCGACCATCGCCGCGGCCAGCGCGTGGACCGTCGTCGTTTTTGCCACCCCACCCTTCTGGTTGGCGACCGCCAGTACATGCGACATCGACGACATGTTGTCACATCACTTCGTGAACGGTGCTTTGTTCGGCAATCGCGTGCATACTTCGATGCGTGCAGCGCCAAGAACGAGAGCCGGAATCGGAGCCGTCGCCAGACCGCGAAGTGATGCGACGGCTCGACGCCCTGAGCCGGAAGGACGCCGAGCGGGTGTTGGAGCGGGCGATCCGCATTCATGACGCCCGCGCGGGCGGGTTCGACAGCATCGATCGCGATCGCCTGTATCAGGTGGCCGACGAACTCGGCATCGATGCCGAGGCGGTGGATCGGGCGCTGCGGGAGGTGGTGACCGATCCGGTACGGCGTCCGTCGAGCCGATTCTTTGCGCCGACGGTCGTGTCGTCATCGGTCAATGTGCGCGGCGAGGCGGCCGAGGTGGCCGACCGCATTCAGACCTGGATGACGCAAGACGAGGGGTTGCGGCCGGCCGCGAAAACAGGCGACGGAATCCGATGGGCCCCGGAGACCCACTGGAAGACGACCGCCCGGGTTGCGATCTCGGGTCGGGGAACCAAGGCGCTCAAAGGTCTCCGCCAGGTCCACCATCGCCAAATCGAAGTCGCACCCTCGCAGCAAGTGGTGGAGATCGAAGCGGACACCCGACGCGTCGGAACGGTGGCGGGCTCCGTCGGTGGCGGACTGCTCGGCGGCGCGCTCGTCGGGGGAGTGGCCACGGCCATCGGAATGGCAGGTGGGAATGATGTCGTCCAGTTCCTGATGGTGGCCGCGCCCGGCGGGGCGGTGGCCGTCTCGACCGCGGTCGGCATTGCCAAGATCTGGACTCACACCATTCGCGGCGGCGTGCAGCGTGCCCTGGAAGGCATTGGTGAGCCCAGTCTCGGCGCCACCAAGGCGGGGCGGCGGCCGGGGGTCCGGAAGCTGGTCGACGACGTCGCCGGGATGCTGGACGATCTCCTGCGGTGACCGGCCGGTGCGGTCGGACGGCGATGGCGCGGCGAATCGGCCTCCCCGTCGTGGAGCTACTCCTCCGGTGTCGGCCGAGTCGACCCGAGTCGACCGCCTCGCTGGCCTGGTAGATTCTGGCAATGGTCTTGCGGTCCTTCGTGCTCGGTGTCCGCCACATGCTTCCGCTCATGCTCGGCGCCATTCCGTTTGGCATGGTGATCGGCTTGACCGTTGCCGAGAGCGACCTCGTGCCGAACTGGGCCGGATTCCTCAGTGGGCCGTTGATCGTTGGCGGCGCCGCCCAACTGGCGTCCATCACGCTCCTGGCGGAGGAGGCCGGCCCGTGGGCGGCGTTCGCGGCAGCGATGGTCGTCAACCTTCGCCATGTCATGTATTCGGCCGCGCTGGTCCCCTGGTTTCGACGCCAGCCGGTGTGGTTCCGCTTCGCCGGGCCGTATCTCATGGTCGACCAGGTCTTCGCGCTCACCTCGGTGCGGCATCGCGATGAACCGGCCGAGTGGCGGGCCTACTACCTGGGAGCGGGGGCCACCGCGTGGACGTTGTTTCTGGCGGCGATGCTCGTCGGCATTCTCGGCGGCGCGTTGGTGCCCGACTCACTCCACCTGGAGTTCGGTATCCCGCTGCTGTTCATCGGCCTGTTCGTGCCGACGCTGATCAAGCGGCCTGCCGTCCTCGGCACGCTGGTGGCCGTCGTCGTCACCGCTCTCTTCATTCGACTTCCCAACCGCTCCGGGATGCTGGTGGGAGCGGCGGCCGGTATCGCCGTGGCGGCGGCATTCGATCGGGCAGATCGATGACCGCCCTGCTGGTCTTCGCCGCCGCCGGACTCGGAACGTACCTGGCGCGGGCGTCGTTCGTCCTCTTGGTCGGAGCGCGACGGTTGCCGGACTGGGGAGAGCGGATCATCCGCAACGTGGGACCACCGGTGCTGGCGGCGTTGACGACCTCCCTGCTTCTCACGCCAGACGTTCGGGCGTTCGTCGCGTCGCCGTCGCGGGTCGTCGCCGTGGCGCTGGCCGTCTGGCTGGCGTGGCGGACCCGGGGGTTCCTCTGGAGCTTCTTCGGAGGAATGCTGGCGTTCTGGGCCTTGGAGGCGCTGCTCTGAACGCCGAGCGGTGCCGGCCGGTCAGAGGGTGGCGATCAGCGCATCCAGCTGCGTGCGGGCGCCGCCGGTGATCGGCCCTCCATGCCCGAAACCGGCCGCGTCGAACTCCAACCCGCCCAGCTTGCGGACCGACTCGATCGCCTGATCCATGTCTTGTGAGAACTGGGGGTTGGGTCCGATGATCGCTCCGTCGGCCCCGTTCAGTGCGTCCCCGGCCAGCAACCATCCGGCGTCGGGGTCGAGGATCGAGATGTGGCCCGGGGTGTGACCTGGCGTGGTCACCACCTGCATGCCGGCGATGACCTGGCCGTCTTCGACCGCGGTGATCTCGGTCTCGGAGTCCATCGAGGGGATGTCCTCGGCGCCGGCGTAGACGCGGGCATTCGGCGCCTGATGGGTCACCGCCCGCAGGCTTCCGTCGTGGTCGGGATGACCGTGGGTCACGAACACGGTGGCGAGGTCCGCCCAACCCACCCCCAACCCCTCCAGCGCCTGGAGTATGGCCGCCGAGCTACCTTCCTGACCGGTGTCGACAAGTACCGCCTCGCCGGCGCGCACCACCACGAACGCCGACACGATCCTGAGGTCGATCCGCTCCCAGGCGTCGGATGCGGTCGCCTCGGTCGTCCCGGTTTGGTCGGCGGCTCCGGTCGTCGACGGAGCCACATCGCCCGTGGTGGGAGACGCGGTCGTCGCAGCTGCGCCGTCGGTGGACGAAGCACCGACCGAGGTCACCCTGGCGACGGTTTCCGGATCGGTGGAGCAGGCCCCGAGTACGACCACGGCGAGAGAGGCCCTTCCGAGATCCGTCAAGAAGGTCCGACGATCGAGCCGATCGGAATCACGCGGGTGCACGCCTGCCACAGGTTCGTCCTTGGTCGGTGTCGGCGACCCTACCGATACCCATCGGCTATGCACGCTCCCCGACCTTCATGAGCCGGCCTTCTACCATTGGTGGCCAAAGGGAGGTCCTGATGACGTACGAGAGTCAACCGGCTCCATCCAATCCCGTCCCTCCGCAGACCAGTGGCCTGGCGGTGGCGGCCCTGGTGGTCGGGGTGGTGTCGATCCTGTTCGCCGTGTTCCTGTTTCCCCTGGGATTGATCGGCGGGGTCATCGGATTGGTCCTCGGTTTCGTGGCGCGCGGCAAGATCAAGCGGGGTGAGGGAGCAGGAGCCGGGTTGGCACTGGGCGGAATCATCACCTCTCTGCTCGCCGTGCTGATCGCCATCGTGTGGGGCGTTCTGCTCGTCAACGTCTTCCAAGAGGTCGTCGACTGTCTCGACCCCGACCTCACCGAGGAAGAGGCGACGCAGTGCGTGAACGACCGGCTCACGGACGGCAGCTGAGTCAGCGCCCGCCGGCGTCAGGGACGACAGACCTCGCAGGCTCGAAACCCGTCCTCGGCCTGGTCGCGGCTGTGGAGTTCCACCCGGTGCCGGTCGGTGATGCGCCTGGCGTTCCGACAGGATGGCAGACAGTAGATCCCGGTCGTGGCTGAACCCACGTAACGAATCCCGGCCGCTGCCCACCGGGCGATCACGTCCAGGTCGTGTCCCTCCAGCTCCAGCAGGGTCACCTTGTTGTGCGGCCCGCCGAGTGAGTAGTTGCCGATCGTCCCATCGGTGCGCACGACCCGATGACAAGGGACGATCAGCGGCACGGGATTCCTGGCCATGGCGGAGCCGACCGCACGAACGGCTCCAGGGTTACCGGCTTCTTTCGCCAGCCAGCCGTAGGGCCGGACCTCGCCGCGGGGGATGTCGCCGGTCAGCCGGAGGATCTGGCGCTGGAACGGTCCCACCCGCCTCAGGTCGAGGGGAAGATCTCTCGGGCGACCCTCTTCGATGGCTCGTCCGATCATCCGATCCCACCGTGCCGGCGGGAGGGCGGGGACCAGTCTCCGGTCCGCTTCCAACTCGTCGAGGTCATTGGGAAGCCGGACGGCCGAGACACCCTCGACGTTGAAGGTGATGACCACCTCGCCGACCGGCGACTCGTAGCGTCGGTAGCCGTCGGCGATTCCGACACCGAGGACGACGGCGTCCTCGACGTCGATCCGCGAACGGCGCAGCCCGGCGAGCTCTGATTCGATGCTCATGTCTCCTCCTCGATGATGCCGCGCAGCTTCGCCAACCCACGGTGCACGTCGGTCTTGACGGTTCCCAGCGGTCGTCCGACCGCATGCGACACCTCCGCGTACTCGAGCCCGATCACGTGGCGAAGGACCACCGCCTGGCGTTGCGGGCGGCTCAGCAACCGCAGTCTCCGGTCCCAGGCCACGGAGTCGGGTGGGTCGGGATCGGTGATGGCGTGCCGATCCCTCAGTTCGACGGGGAACGGGCGTCGTGCCCGGTCCCGTGCCCGATTCCGGCCGAGATTCAGCGCGATGGTCCAGATCCACCCCCGCAGCCGAAGCTCGCGGATACGTTGCGCGTCGTAGCCCCGGAGGGCGCGGTACGCCCGAATGAACGTCTCCTGGGTGAGGTCCTCGGCATCTTGACCGTGGATGCGGCTGAGGCCCGCGTGAACATCCGACTGAAACGCCCGGACCAGGTCGGGGAAGTGCCGGTCAAGGTCACGGGCGAGGTCTCGGCACAAATCATCCATCAAAGAGAAGAACCCTAAAGACGTGTGCCTGGTTGCACCTCGGCGGCCGGACGGCTGTCGAATCCCACGCGCCCGGCATGGTCGCGGGTCAATCCGAGGTACGGCTTCGTTGCTCCGGCGGCGGATCGAGAGGGATGGAACCGTCGTGACGGTGCCAGTCGTCGTGCTCGGCCATGAGCAGTTCAACATCCTGGCGGTCCTCCAAATCGACCGCCACCAGGTGCCGGGTGCGTGGTGCCCCGTCGATATCCAAGTCCCGGGCCTCGATCAGCAAGCGAGCAGAGGCGTCGTCGATCCGTCGGTGTTGGGCGACGTGCTCATCCCACGAAACGCACAGGAACATCTCGGTGAGACGGTGCGGGTTGTCGGCGTTGCGATACAGCCGCCATCGGTACGCGCCCGTGCGGAGCCGGACCAATCGGATCCGCTGCATCGTCTCGAGAAAGCGTTCGAGTTGGCCGGGGTCGGCGTCGAGGATCCAGGTGTTGAGAATCATCACCGGCCCACCTTCGGTGTCGGCATGGGTGGGCTCTGGTCGGTCGTCGGAGAACTCCGGAGTCTCCAGCTCACCGAGCCACGGAACCCGGAACCGCGACGACGCCACCCCCAGCATCACCGCACCGGTTGACAGAATGGCCGTGGCGGTTCCCGCCCCGACCGAGTCGGCGAGGGCGCCGGCGGCGATCGAACCGATCGGGACGGTTCCCGAGAACGAGAGCATGTAGAGGCTCATCGCTCGTCCCCGGACCCATTCCGGTGCCATGAGCTGGCTGGTGGCGTTGAGGGTGGTGAGTGTCAGAACCCAGGCGATACCCGTCACGAACATGCCGGCGAACGCCAGTGGCAGCCCCGGCGCCAACCCCACCATCAGCCCTCCGACCCCGAACCCGAAGATGGTCGACGGCACGGACCTCCTCCCCAGCCGACCGGTGATCGACTGTCGGAGCAACGCCGCCACCAGCGCTCCCGCCCCCATGGCTCCGAGGAGCAGGCCGTAGGTGGCCTCGTCCCCGCCCAACTCGTCGGTGCGGTTGGGCAGCACCGCTTGCACGACCGATGAGGTCAGCGCGAAGAGGGCGACGAGGGCCAGGAGGCGTCGGAACGGAGGATGGAAGCGGGTATATCGAACCGACAGGCCGATGGCGGTCGAGATCGACGAATCCGTGCGCTCCGGGCCGGTCAACCGCCGGGACAGCGATGCAGCCACGACGACGACCCCGAGATAGCTGGCGGCATTGACAGCGAACCCGAAGGCCGGGCCGATCGTTGCCACGGCCAGCCCGCCCAGCGCCGGACCAACCGCCCGTGCCACGTTGAACCCGGCCGAGTTGAGCGCCACCGCGCTGGCGACCATGCCACGCGGGACGAGATCGGGCACCAGCGATTGCCACGCCGGAAGGTTGAAGGCCACGCCGATGCCGAGCACCAAGCCCAGGGCCAGCAACATGCCTGGCGTGATGATCTCCAACCAGGTGGTCAGTGCCATCGCTCCGGCGGCCAGCCCCATCATGATCTGGGAGGCGAGCATGACTTTGGTCCGGTCGTACAGATCGGCTACCACCCCCGAAATCAGGGCGAGAAAGAGGAGCGGCAGTGTGTTGGAGGCAATCATGAGGCCGACCCACGTCGCCGAGGAGTCGGTCAGTTCCTTCATCAGCCAGGCGCCGGCCACGGCCTGGAAGAAGGACCCGAGGTTGGAGAAGATGGCGGCGATCCACAGCGATCGGAATCTGCGGATGCGGAGCGGTGCGACGGCCGTCATTGGCCGCGGCAGTGTATGAGGGACTCGGACTCCGTTCGCAGTCGGGTCAATAGACTCTTCCCATGCACTGGGATGAGTTCGTTGATGCGGCCCGTTCGACCTCGTGGCTCGTCTACGTCGGCACGGCCGATGCCGATGGGGATCCACACGTGGCGGTGGTGTCGCCGGGGTTCTCGGAGGGGACGATCTGGTTTGCCACCCGTCCGAGTTCGAAGAAGTTCCGGAACCTGGCGGTGAACCCGAAGGTGGCGTTTCATTGGCCGGTGGACGGCGACGGCCCCGGCGAGATCTTCGTGCGCGGGGCGGCGACAGTGCATATGTCGATCGACGCTCGGCGCACCATCTGGGATTCCGGGGTGATGCCGTTCGACCTCAGCACGTTCTGGAGCGGACCGGAGGACGACGACCTGGCGTTTGTGGAGGTGACGGTCGGCTTGGCTCGGTTGTTGGGCCCCGGGCTCAAGCGGCAGCTCTGGTCTCCGAAGCCGACCGGCGGCGGGTGATTGCCCACGGGGCCCGAAGCAGGTACTCGAACGGACCGGTCCCCACCAGCCTTCGGTAGACGACGGATGCGATGGCGACCACGACGACGAACCAGCCGATCCGTGCCCACGCATCCGCATACGTTTCGTTGGGCACCAGCCGCTCGGGATCCACCTCGAAGACCACCAGGTGCGCGACGTAGATGGTGAACGCCAGCCGTCCCATCGCCACCAAGGGCTCCATGAGCTGGGGGACTCGCCGGGCGACGAAGAGGGAGGAACCGAGGACTGCACAGGCCGCACCGGTCGCGGTCAGCAACCACAGCGGCATCTGATTGTGCGGCTCGATGACCGCCAACCTCCGGACATCCATCGAAGTAGCCGGGTCGCCGACGACGCCGATCAGCATCACCGACACGATGTATCCGACGGCCAGGGCGGCCAACCCGCCGCCGACGAGCCGCAGCGAAAAGGTGTCCGATCGCAGGTCGCGCCGGCCGATCCACAGACCCGTCAGCAACGGTGCCATCCAGGTCACCAGCGGGTAGTACCCGGCGATCAGCACCATGAACAAGGTGCGGTCCACCTGATACCACTCGGGGACCGGCGGTCGGCTCACACCGGCGGCGGCCAGCCCCAACACCATCAGCGGACCGACGAGTGCCGAGAACACCGCACCAGCGATCAGCATCCGGTCGGGGAGATGTACGGCCACGGCGGCAGCGAGGAAGAAGAAGGCGTAGTACTGGAGAATGACGGCGACCGGCGTGTCGAGGCTCTGGAGCCACACGCCGATCGGAAACAACACCACCGCCCGCCACACCATGGCCTGCGTGGTGCTCACCCGGCCCCGCGACCGCCCGTGGAACAGAGAGACGCCGACGCCGGCCAGCAGACCGAAGAGAATCGCCGATCGTCCGTGGACCGACCGGTACGCGATCGCCGCCGCGGAATCGTCGGTGACACCGAGCGGTCCGATGTGAGCCATGACCATCCCGATGATGGCGATCGCCCGAGCCACGTCGATTCCGACGATTCGCTTCTTCATCGTCGACATCATGGTCGAGGATCCGGACAAGGCGCGGCCGGTCGAGGTGGCTCAGGCCCCGGTGATGAGCGATGCGGTGTGTTGCTCACCTCTGGGGCGAAGGCCGAAAAGGCGGTCGGTGGAGCCGCGCACCGTGACCCCGCTGGCGACGGCCACCTGCTCGGATATCCGCCCCAGCAGCAGGCCGACCGCCGGCTCGGTGGGACCCGAAAGCACGACATCGGGGGGCTGGGGGAGCCTCCCGGGCTCGAGGCGGACGCGCCCCTGGCGGGATACCAGTGTGAAGACGTCTTCGACCGCCATCTCCACCGTCAGGTCCACACGGTCCGGGTCATGACCGTCGAAGCGTGCCGCAACCATGTGGTGCAGCCAGTGGATCTGGAAGTGGTCCGTCCCGCGGGGTTGCGCCATCAGCGGGCCCGCCCAGCGTCCGAGCGCATAGACGGCCTCCCGAAGATCCTCTCCCCAGGGCGTGAGCTCATAGCGACCGTCGTTGCGTCTCCCGAGTACGCCGACTCCGGTCAGCTTGCGAAGGCGATCGGCCAACAGATTGGTGGCGATACCGGGCAACCCTTCCAGCAGTTGGTTGTAGCCGCGTGGTCCATGGAGGAGTTCCCGCACCAGCAATAGCGTCCAACGCTCTCCCACGACGTCGAGGGCACGGGCCAGTCCGCAGTACTGACGGTATGAGCGCATCGGAGCAGTCTAACTTGAAAAACCAAAGCAGCTCAACTATATCTTTTTAAAGTTCGAACCCGATTTCGAGGTTCGGTTGGATCGAGTTGAGAGGTGAAGATGGAAACCAGTGTGCGGACTCTGGTCGAGCGCTACTCCGCCGCGGTCGGCCGTGGCGATTTCTCCCGCCTGGGGGAGTTGGTTCATCCGCAGGCGACCTTCGCGGGCACCGTTGTCGCGGAAGCGGAGGGCCGGGACGCCTTCGTGCAAGGATTCCGGAACCTGGCACCGATCACGGTTCGGACCGAGATTCGGGAGATCGTCGTCACCGAAGATCGCGCCGCGTTGCTGTACGACCTGGTCACCGACACCGCGGTGGGTGTGGTGCTGTGCGCCGAGTTCCTGGAGTTCGAGGGCGGTCTGATCCGATCGAGCACCTTGGTCTTCGACTGGCGGCGGTGGCCGGAAGTTCTGGCCGAGCTTCGGGATCGTTCGTCCGACATCCCGGGCGGTGCGCCGCGTCCCTCCGAAGGACCGTGAGCCGGGAATGCCCTTCGACGAGGCGCTGGCCGACCGGCTCCGACAGCGGCTCGCGGGTACGCCCGGGATCAGCGAGCGGAAGATGTTCGGTGGCATGGCGTTCCTCCTCGACGGGCGGATGGCGATCGTCGCCAGTGGCCGCGGCGGTCTGATGGTTCGCGTCGACGCGACCGAGGCGACGGATTTGATCGAAGCCGGGCGAGCCCGGCCGGCCGAGATGCGCGGGCGACCGCTGGCCGGGTGGGTGCGACTCGACTCGAGCCAGGTCCCCACGAGGGAGGCGCTTTCGGAATGGGTCGAACGGGGCGTTCGTGCGGTACGGGCCCTGCCCGGCGCGCGTTGAACTGCCGCCCGATCTCGTTCCGCAGCTCGAATCGGATCGACCTGTCGCGATGATCGAGTGAGCCGCAGTGTCCGGTTCGAACGCGTGAGCGCGGTGAGGTCGATCAGGCTGAGGAAGGGCCTTTGGACCATGGACGCCAGGCGCCGGCGCTTCGTAGCCTGCCCTCATGCACATCGCCGTCCTGATGATGAACCACGGCCGGGGGAGCGGGACGGTGGCCCGGCAGCATGTGCGAGCGCTGGCCGAGGCAGGTCATCGCGTGACCTTCGCGGTGCCGCACTCGGACCGGATCGTGCCAGGTGCGTGGATGTTGAATATCACCTATTCGGGATCCGCGCTGCCCGTTCACGAGTACCTGCCCGGCTTTCACCGGCAGCGCCGCGTCCCGGAAATGAGTTACGACGAGGCCATGGTGCACGTGGCAGATCTCGAGCGGGCATTGGAGGCCCACGCGGCCGGCTTTGATGTCATCGTTGCCCACCATGTGAGCCTCAGCGCCGTCGCCGCGGCTCGTGTGGCTCGCCGGCACCACATCCCGCTGGTGGTCTTCGCCCACGGCACGGGCATCGAGCCGCGCCACTTCGGCGGCTACGACGACCGGGTGTGGGCCGAGATCGTTCAGGCGATGTGGGCTGCCGATGGTGTGATCGTCACCACCGACTACGTTCGCGACCAGTTGGTCCGGCCGTTGATCGAGCTTCCCTCCGCCCGGTTCCTCGTGCTGCCGATCGGTGTCGACCTCGACGAGTTGCATCCGTGCGATGCCCCGGAGGTCCGGCAGCGTCATGACATCTCGGTGCCGTTCGTCATCAGCCCCGGGGCGGTCACCAAGCTCAAGGGCGCTCAGAACGTGGTCGCCGCCACCCACCGGTACGCGGCACACGCCCCGACCATCTTCATCGGCGAAGGTGATCTCCGGTCCACGCTCCAGGTCACCATCGGCGCACGTGGGCGCTTCCTCGGACACGTATCCGACGACGACAAGACCGCCTTGATGAATGCTGCCCGTCTCCTGGTCGCCGCACCGGAGAAACGGGAGCATTTCGGAATCATCTATGCCGAGGCCCTGGCCGCGGGTTCGGTGCCGGTTGCCTACCAGGGAGGGGGCGTCGACTCGATCATCACCCCGGACGTGGGCGTGCTGACGGAACGTGACCCCGAGGCGCTGGGCGATGCGGTCGCCGCGCTTCTCTCCGACGAGCATCGCCGCAGCCAGATGGCGGTTGCGGCGCGGACCCGAGCCGAGAAGTACTTCGATCGGGTCGAGCTGGATCGGCGTCTGGTGGAATGGGTGGAGGCGGTCGTCGGACTCCGCTGACGACATCGCAGTCGAGGAGAGGAGCATCCATGGAGGAACGGTCTGAGTCGGCCGTGCTGGAAGAGCTGGAGCGCATGGTGGCCGGCGGGGACCTGGTGGGAAACGGCGGCCGGTTCCTGGAGGGCGCCAACGGACTGGTGGACAGATTCCTCCAGACCGGCAGCTTCGGCGTGGCCGAGGATCCGTTCGGAGGTAAGGATGCCTCGTTGCTCGAGGACGACCATGCCCACTACTTGATGCTGTGGCGGCTCTTCGATCGGACGCCGGCCTCGATGCTCGCCGACTTCGCCATCAAGGTTCGCCGCATCCTCGCTCAGAAGGTGTTCAAGTCGATCGGCGAGGGGGTGATCTTCCACCATGATGTGTACATCCTGTCGGGGAAGAACACCACGCTCGGCAACGGCGTGTTCGTCAATCGGGGATCGACGATCGACGATCGAGGCCCCATCACGGTGGGTGACCACACGATGATCGCGGCCGGCGCCATCCTCACCACTCACGGCCACATCTTCGATGACTTCTCGAAGCCGATGCCGTTCGGCGGCCGAACGATGGCTCCCATCACCATCGGCTCCAACACCGTCATCGGCTTCCGATCGGTCGTGATGCCCGACGTGACGATCGGCGACCGGGTCATCGTGGCCTCCAACAGCGTCGTGACCAAGGACATCCCGGATCGGTGGATCGTGGGCGGATCGCCCGCCGCCAAGATCAAGGAGGTGGTACCTCGGGTGCTGGAGGATGGCTCTATCCAGAATTGATCAGCGGCTTCGGGACCGGTCTCAGATGGCGAGGTCGGGCGCATCCGGGCTGATCGGACCGGTCAGCAGCTGGAGCGCGCCGATCCCCAAGACGACCAGGAGACCGCCGATCATCTGGACCGGACCGAGGCCCTGTCCAAGGAATGCCCAAGCGCCGGCGGCAGCGACCACGGGCTCGGCCGTTGCGACCACTCCCACCCGCCCGGGATCCGCTCGCTTGAGCGCGGCCACTTCGAGGAGGAATGGGAGGGTGGTGCCGGCCACCGCGATCCAGACGAGTTGCGACCACAGTTCAGGTCCGAGTCGTGGCATCGAAGGAGGTGCCGCCGCCAGGAAGACGATTGCGGAAACGGCGAACCCGATGGCCACCACGACGACGGGCGGGAGCGCTCGCCCCAACCGCTCACCGACGATGAGGTATGCCGCGAACGAGGCGGCCGCCAGCAGCCCGGCTCCTACACCGACTGCGTCGAGCCGTTGGAGGGCCCAGGTCTCGTTCATGAGTGCCGTGCCGGCCACCGCGACGGTGGCCGCACCCCAGGCCGCCGCCGGAACCGGTCGCGACTGAACCAGCGCCATCCAGCCCAACACCGCGACCGGGCCGAGGAATTGGATGGTCACGCCCGGGCCGACTCCCAGCCGGTCGATCGTGACGTAGAACGACAGGGTGACCGTTGCGAGAACGAGTCCAAAGGCGATCAGCCAAGGCAGGTGGGGCCGGATGACACTCCATTGGGCGCGGCGTCGGACCGCCAAGCCCATCAGCACCGACGTCACGACGGCTCGAAACCTCGCGACCTCGATGGCGTCGATCGAATCGAGCGCGTCGGCGGCGACCACCCCCGAGACGCCAAACAGCACAGCAGCCAGGAGGGCGAGCGCGGCTCCGCTGTCTCGAAGACGGTGCACACGTGCGTTCACGCGGTCACGCTACGGCCCGTTCGCCCACGATGCTCCGCCATGGTGAAAGCCACTCTTCGCGCCGACGCTGCCGAGCGCGTGGCGATCGGCCGTTGATTCGCGGTGGCGACGGGTGGGGAGGAGGAGGCCCACCCGTCGCGGTCGGATGTTCAGACGGCGGGTCGCAGGAGGTGGACCTGGGGCGTTGCCAGGCGGGCGGATGCCCAGGCGTGCAGTCGGGCGAAGGCTCGGAGACGGGCAACCTCGGGTTGCGCGGTGTCGGCGAGCACATCCACGATCTGGGCCGGCGCACCCTGCTGGCGTGCCTGTATGACGAGGTTGGTGATCATCCCCTCTGAGGCCTCGAGGCCGGCGGTGTCGATCGTGCGCGCCATCTTCTCGAAATCGTTCATGTGTGTGCTCCTTTCGACATCCAAGCTACGGGGGTATACTCATCACGTCCAACGATGAAATTCACTAGCTTTGATAAGTAACTCTGATGAATCGCCGACCCGGATCGGTCCTCTGCAGGACGTCGAGATCCGGCATCTGATGGCGCTGCGGGCAGTGGCCGCCGAGCGTTCGTTCGGACGTGCCGCCGAACGTCTCGGATACACCCAATCAGCGGTCAGCCAGCAGATTGCCGGTCTGGAACGCGTCGTCGGAGGAGCACTCTTCGAGCGCCCCGGCGGACCGCGGCCCGTGTCGTTGACACCCCTCGGTCGGCGTCTGCTCTCCCATGCCGAAGACATCGTCGAGCGGTTGTCCGTCGCCGAATCGGATCTGGAGGCCTTCGTCGCCGGGATGACCGGGACCCTGTCGGTGGGCACTTTCCAGTCGACGTCGGTTCGCATCCTCCCGACGGTCATCCGCCGCATCCGCCGTTCGAGGCCGGATCTGGAGTTGCGTCTGACCGACACCAACGATCAGGAGGAACTCATCGATGCGTTGATCGGCGGCGACCTGGACGTCTCCTTCGTGTCCGGTCCAGTCCATGACGAGCGGCTCGCGCTGATTGAGCTCATGGTCGACCCGTTCGTGCTCGTCAGCCCGGTCGATACCGACCTCGCCAGGGGCCGACGCACCGTTCCGGCAACAGAGCTGGAGGGGGTCGCCCTGATCGGCGAGCACGACGGAACCTGTCAGCGACAGATCGAAGGATCGCTCGATCACGCGGGTGTTTCCCCCCGAGTGACCCTTCGGAGCGTCGACAACGCTGCCATCCTGGCGATGGTCGCTGCCGGCATGGGTCATGCGGTCATGCCGGCGTTGGCGGTCGAACCGGCGCCGGCCGAGGTGCTCATTCGGCGTTTGCAGCCAGGCATACCTCCTCGGGTCATCTCCGTGGCCAAACCGGCACGACGTGCCGTGTATCCGGCGACCGACCTGTTCATGACGCTCGCCGCGCAGGCCGCCGAGGAGGTGGCGTCGACGCTCGAATGGGCACGAACCGGCCGAGGCGAGCACGTCCAGCTGAACCAGCCCCAGAAGTACGCGAGAATCGGATGACCGACACCGCGTATTTCGTTTCGCCTCCCGAGGCGCCCGGGCCGGGTGTCCTGCTGCTCCACTCGTGGTGGGGACTGTCGCGGTTCTTCCGCGGACTGGCTGACCGGCTGGCCGACGAGGGCTACACGGTGTTGGCCCCGGACCTGAATGCGGGTGCGCTCTTCGACGATCACGAGGCGGCGTCGGCGCATTTGGCCGAGGCGGATGTCGATCGGATGGCGAGTCTGGTCCTGTCGTCCGCTCGACTGCTCGGTGACAAGGCAGCCGGCGACCGGATCGCCGTGGTCGGGTTCTCGATGGGCGCATCACTGGCACTGTGGGCATCGGTTCGATTGCCCGATCTGGTGACGGCAGTCTCCGCCTTCTATGGCACGCAGAGCATCGACTTCACCGGATCTGCAGCGGAGTACCAACTCCATCTGGCTGGTCGTGACGCCATGGTCGTCGATGACGACGCAGCATTCATGCAGGCAACGATGGGCCTCGAAAAACTCGATGTCGAGACCTGGATCTACCCAGACGTTCCTCATTGGTTCTTCGAGGCGGATCGACCCGAACACGACCCGCCCGCGGCGGAATCGGCATGGGATCGGATGGTTGCCTTCCTGAGGCGTCGGCTGAACGCCGAACAGTGACCTCGCTTCCGGTCACGCAGGCCGGACGGCGTCTCCGGTTTGGATCGACCCGCCACTCACGACCTTGGCATACCAACGAGCATCTCCCGGGTGGAGTTCATGATGGATGCGGCGATGGTTCTGGTCGGCAAACCACCGGGAGTTCTTGCCGCACGGAATCGCCGGCCATGTGATCTCGATCAGCACCGTGTCGCCGACGAAGAACCGGTCGCCTCGATTCACATCGCTCCACTCGAGCCCGCGAATCGTCAGGTTCTCACCGGCGTTTCCGGGCTCGATCGGATGACCCTCGGCCTGGAGCTCGGTGATCACCTCCAGCGACCACAAGCACAACGCTTGGTCGGGACTTCCGTGGTGCTTGGTGTCCTCTTGCCGGTCCCCGTCGATCCCACGGTTCCCGACCCACGCCCGCTCGATGGGGAGTTTGGGAACTCCACCGTCTGAAACGTTGATCTGGTGTACGGAGGCGGTCATGGCATTCCCACCGTATCGAGGTCACCGGAAGAGCTACCGGGGAGGTCGCCGGGGAGGTCGCTGGGGATGGGGAACCAGCGGAGTGACTCCACCGTGGCCGGAAGCTCGTGTGCGGGGGTGGTCGGGTGCGCCGGTTTGCCCAGATGCTCGTCGGCCACTTCGAGGTAGGTGGATCGTTCATCGACGCCGGCGGTGAGCAGCGGTTCGGTGCGGTCGGAGGCGAAGTCGATCGAGTCGAGATGATCGGCCGCGCACGATCCGGCTCGCTTGTGACGCCACACCGCCGTCTGGGTCTCGAACTCGTACTCGGGGAGGAGTCGCCACCCGTCCGAGGCAACTCGGTGAACGGCGTCGATGATGAACTGCACTTCGTCGTCGTCGAGGAAGTAGTTGAAGTTCACCCGTACCCAGCCGGGCTTGATCACCTCGCAACCGGCCGCGATCTCGTGCTCGTATCGACGGCTGTGATCCAGGTCGATGTCGAGCAGCCGGTGCCCATACGGCCCGGCGCACGAACATCCGCCGCGAGATTGGATGCCGAACAGGTCGTTGAGGACCGCCACCACGAAGTTGTGGTGGAGATAGCGATCTGCGCCGAGGTGGGTCGGTGCGCGGACGACGAAGGACACGATCGAGAGGCGCTCTGCCTCGGTGCTGCCGAGGATGCGGATTCGGTCGTTCTTCGTCCAGGAGGCGATGGCGCGGTCGATGAAGGCTCGCTCCCGCCGGCGGATCTCGTCGATTCCGACCTGTTCCTTCAGGAGGAAGACCAGGCCGGCGCGGATCGACTCGATGATGGCCGGCGTCCCGCCTTCTTCACGATGCTCGGGATCTGTCAGGTACCGATGGTGGTCCTCGTTGACATAGGTGACCGTCCCGCCTCCGGGAACGGCGGGTACTCGGTTGTGGAGGAGTTCGGTCCGGGCGACGAGGACACCGGGCGTCCCCGGACCCCCGATGAACTTGTGGGGGGAGATGAAGATCGCGTCCTTGTAGTCGTCACCATCGGTGTCGGGTGAGCGCATCTCCATTCCGACGTACGGGGCTGCGGCCGCAAAGTCCCAGAAGGAGAGCGCGCCGTGCCGGTGGAGCAGCGACGAGATGGCCGACGTGTCGGACAGAATCCCGGTGACGTTGGATGCCGCCGAGAAGCTGCCGATACGCACCGGGCGGTGGGCATACTCGATCAGACGGCGTTCGAGATCCCCGAGGTCGATGTGGCCGTCCGAGTCCTCGTTGATCTCGATGACGTCGGCGATGGACTCGCGCCACGGCAGCTCGTTCGAATGATGCTCGTACGGTCCGACGAACACCACGGGCCGCTCGTCGATGGGAATGGTGTCGGTCAGGTGATAGCGGTCGTCGAGCTCGGCCGGGATGCGGAATCCGAGGATGCCGATGAGTCGGTCGATGGCACCGGTTGAGCCCGAACCGGCGAAGATCACTGCGTGTTCGCCGGCACGTCCACCGACACAGCGCCGGATGATGGCTCGTGCATCCTCCCGATAGGTGGTCGTCTGTAGTCCGGTGCCGGAGGTCTCCGTGTGGGTGTTGGCGTACAGGGGGAGGATGCGATTCCGGATCTGGTCTTCGATGAATGACAGCGATCGCCCGGACGCGGTGTAGTCGGCATAGGTCAGCCGGCGAACGCCGAAAGGGGTGCGAACCGCAGTGTCTGCACCGATGACGCTCTCGCGGATGCGGCCGATGAGGGGGTCGCTCGTCACGGTGGACAGGCTACCGAACGCCTGCGTCGCCGTCCGGGGCGTTTATCTGAGAACGTCGTAACCGGCGACGTCGTGGTGTGGCGTGTCCAGGTACGCCTTGGCCTCGGGTACCCCGTGGAAACGGCCGTGGCTCCATCTCACCTCGACGTGTCCTTCGATGACGTGTGGGCCTTCACTCCCGACGACTTCGGCGCGCCAGCGAACGACTGGTTGCTGGGCTGCCTCGGGGAACACGTCGAACGAAGTCGCCCGGTAGCGATCGCGAAAATCCCAGGGGGTGGCCGTGCGGTAGTGCAGCGATCGACCGGTCTGAGCCTGCCCGAGCACGAAGTAGGGCGCCGTCTCGAGCCGGAGAAGCCGCCAGAGCATCTCCTCCTTCGCCTTGCGGGTGGTGAGCCGGCTCCGCCACCGATCGGCCGTCTCCCATGCGACCTTCTGCGCGAACGCCGCCGCGACGTCCCCGAGCCCATCCGGCCAGGTCCGCTTGAAGCTCCGCTTCAGAAGGGAGCGTTGGTCGGCGGTCAGGTTCCTCACGTCGTCGGGCAGTGGGGTGTCGACGTGTTCCGAGCAAGCGACAAACAGCTCCTGGTAGGCGTCCGGGGCAACTTCCCAGTACCAATCGGTTCGGTCTCCCCTTCGATCGCGCAGACAACGGTCGAAGAGGTTGGCCGGCGACACGTTGTGAAGAAGGTTGGAACCGTATTTGCAGGAGATCAGATAGACGTGATCGACTCGGAGGTCGGCCGGGAGCCGGTCGTAGCCGGGCGGCTTGTGGTGCCCCTTCCACTCCACCCGGTCGGGGACCCGGCCCCGGAGGCCGTCGGTGGAGTGAAGGAACCGCCGACCGTTTTCCCAGGCGGCTTCGAAGAGGGGGTCGAGCTTGGCCTCGGCCCGCGCCCGGTCGAGTCGATCGAACTCGGCCTCTCCAACGTGGCGGAGCCAGTCGGGTCTGGCTGCGAGGGCGCGGTCGAGGTCGGAGAAGCCCAGCATGGCCAATCCGGTGGTGATCTCGGTCACCTCGGTGCGAATGGCCGGCAACGATCAGTCCTGGAACAACGGTGTGAACTGCAGTTGCGCCCCCACCAGATCGGCCGGGAGATCGTTCTCGTCGTAGACGGAGATGTTGGTGTACACGTCGATTCCGATCCCGGTCGCCTCGATCCAGGCCGCGGCAGCCGCACCCCACCGCTCTTCGAGGAGAGCCTGTCGGATCTCTTCGACCCGGTCGCCGAGGAGGCGTTCGTCGCTCCGGGCGAGGACCTCGATCACGATGAGCCGTTGCAGGACGTCGATGTCGGTAGCGACGTAGATCGCAGCGGGTGTCGTGCGGACGACGGCGTACGCGACGGCATCCATCGATTCAGGGATACCGAAGATCGATGTCGTCCTGGCTCCAGAAGCCGGGAAGGGGGGCCATGTCGTTCTCGAAACGGGCGTACCGCTCGAGCCGTTGCACTCCGTTGAGCCGATCTTCGTGCTCGTCCTCGTCGAACATCTCGATGGCGTCGAAGACGCTCGACGGTCCGGCGGCACGCAGCGCCTTGGCGCCTTCGCTTCCCGACTTGGGCAGGTTGGACGTCAGGATCAGGATCTCGGGCCGGTCGGTGGCGTCGTCGACGAGCTGTTTCACGACGTGAATCCGTCCCAGTGCCTTCCACAAGGTGTCGGTTCGCATCAAGCCCGGTCGAACGGTGGTGAAGGCTCCGGAGACGTCGACGTACCAGTGCCTTCCTCCCGCGGCACAGACGATGAAATCGAACTGGACTCCCGCGCCCCGCACCTTGGGTTTGTCTTCAACGATTGTGAAGCCGGCCCGCTCGAGGACCTGGGCGGCGAGGTCGTGGGCCTTCTTGCCCTCTTTGGTCGCCCGCGCCTGGAAACTCTCCATCCGTTGCTCGGCCAGGTCGGTGAGGTCGAGCGGCAGCGGTTCCTCGGTGCCGACCTCGACCGGTGGGGCGAACCGCCGGCGTCGTTCCCGTTCCACCCGGGAGCGGGCGATGTCCACGTAGGCCGGGTCGAGATCGAAGCCGATCCCGGAGCGGCCGGTCCGTTCCGCCGCGACGACGGTGGTTCCCGACCCGAGGAAGGGATCGAGGACGACATCACCGCGATAGGTGTAGAGGTTGATGAGACGCTGCGGGAGCCCGATCGGGAACGGGGCGGGATGGTTGACCCGTCGGGCGCTCTCGGAGTCGATCCGCCAGACATCGAGCGTCGCCTCCATGAAGTCGTCGGCGGTGATGGTGCTCTCATGGGGCAGACCGGACTCGGCCCGGCCCTTGGGTTTGGCGCGGTCGAATCGGCCTTTGGAGGCAACGATGACACGCTCCGTGATGTCGCGGAGGACGGGGTTGGTAGCCAGCCGGTACGAGCCCCACGCCAGCGACCCGGTGGCTCCGTCCGCCTTGTGCCAGATGATCTCCCCTCTGAGGAGCAGACCGAGGTCGTCTTGGAGGATGGAGATGACGTCGGCAGAGAGGCTTCGGTAGGGCTTCCGGCCGAGGTTTGCGACGTTCACGGCCATCCGCCCGCCGGGCTCGAGCACCCGCACGCACTCGGCGAACACGTCCCGCAGCATCTGGAGGTAGTCGAGATAGGAGGTGGGGACACCTCCTGAGGAGGCCTTGGTGCTCGGGTCGCCGGTGACCGCCACCTCGTACTCCTTCCCGACGAAATAGGGCGGGGAGGTGACGACCAGCGCCACCGAGCAGTCGGGGACCATTTGCATCTGGCGGCTGTCGCCGACCCGGCACGGTTCGGCCAGGATCTCGGCCGGTACGGGGTTGACGGTGTCGTCGGCGGTGATGACGGGTGGCGTGAACCTGGCGTAGAAGGCCGAGGCGTCGTGGCTCTCACGCTTGCCGACCCCGAACGAGGACGTAGAGGTTCCTCGCCCGGACTCGTCCCCGGTGGGCTGATTGGGGTGCACGCCGTCTCCCATACCGACAACTGTAGGAGGGAGGTATGACGGATTCCGGCGCCCGGTTGCTCCTCCGTATCGAGATGGCCGGTACCGTCCCACTGCATGGCATCCAACGAGACGACCGTCGACGTCGGCGGCGAGTCGGTCCGGATCACGTCGCCCGACCGGATCGTGTTCCCCGAGCAAGGGTGGACGAAACTCGACGTGATCGACCACTTCGTAGCTTGCGCGGAAGGCGCGTCGCGAGGGATCTCGGGGCGGCCGACGATGCTGAAGCGCTACATGAAGGGGGTCGACGAGGCCCCGGTCTATCACAAGCGCGCCTCCAAGCACACGCCGTTCGAGACGGTTCCGATTCGATTCCCGTCGCAACGACCCGGGGTGATGAATGTGCCGCGGACCCCGGCCGACGTCGTCCGCCTCGCCCAGCTCGGCTGTCTCGATTTCCATCCCTGGCCGGTGCGCGCCGACGACATCGATCATCCGGACGAGTGGAGGATCGACTTCGATCCCACGCCCGGGTACGGATTCGAGGATGTGCGCCGAGCCGTCGCCGGAGCCAAGCAGCTGCTCGACGAGTTGGAACTGACGGCCTGGCCGAAGACCTCCGGGAGCCGGGGGATCCACGTCTACATCCGGATCGAGCCGATCTGGGACTTCATCCAGGTTCGGCGGGCCGGCCTGGCCTTCGCCCGGGAGTTGGAGCGTCGGATGCCCGACCTGGTCACCACGAAGTGGTGGAAGGAGGAGCGGGAGGGGATCTTCATCGACTTCAACCAGATGGCGCGCGACAAGACCATCTCTTCCGCCTATGGGGTCCGTCCGACCGGCTATGTGTCGGCGCCTTTCACCTGGGACGAGCTGGACGATGTCCACATCGAGGATTTCCCACTCGACCGGTACGCGTCCGAGCGGTACGCCACGGTCGGGGACCTGACCGAGGGCATCGACGAGGCCGTCTGTCGCATCGATACGCTGCTGGAGTGGGTCGTTCGCGACCATGACGAGTTCGGACTCGGCGATGCGCCCTGGCCGCCCCACTATCCCAAACAGCCGGGTGAGCCACCCCGGGTGCAACCCAGCAAACAACGCCGACCCGATGACGAGTACTGACGCCCCCTGACCGTCCCCCCATCACGATCTGCACACTGTGCATGACCCGAGGCGCGACGGCCCTTCCCGCACACTGTGCAGACCTCGGCGAGTGCCGTCCCGCACACTGTGCACGATCCGGCGGCACGAGGTCGGTCCTGCACACTGTGCAGCCGGGGTTGGCGTTTTGCACAGTGTGCAGGATGCGGCGGCACGAGGCCGGTCTTGCACACTGTGCAAGACCGGGGCGGGGTTTGGTCAGATCCGTGCCCACAGCGCCCGGTTGGGGCCGAGCCAGCCGGGCGGCGAAGGGTCGGAGATGAGGAGTGGCTCGGCGCCGGCGATCGGCGCCGGCAGTTGCAGGGGAGACGAGCCCAGGTTGACGACGCACGTGAATCCGCTGGGTCGTCGGTAGGCGACGGCCGCCGGGCCGAGGTCGAGCATCTCCACCGTCTCGTCGAGCGGCGCGAACTCCTTCCGGATCGCCAGCGCCCTCCGGTACAACGTCAACGTCGACTGCGGATCCTCGATCTGACGCTCGACCGAGAGTGGACCGAACCATGCCGGCTGGGGGAGCCAGGAGCCGCGCTCGCCGAAACCGAACGAAGGTCCGGCCTCCGTCCAAGGGATCGGAACCCGGCATCCGTCCCGCCCCTTCTCGGTGTGGCCGGAACGATGCCAGATGGGGTCCTCGAGCACCTCCTCCGGCAGGTCCGCCACCTCGTGCAAGCCCAACTCCTCCCCCTGATAGAGATAGGCGGAGCCGGGGAGACCGAGCATGAGGAGCGCCGCCGCTCGAGCGCGTCGAACACCCAGTGATTGGTCCAGCAGGTCGGGCGGTCCGTGTAACAGCCAATCCTTGGCGTCGACGCCGTCGGGGAGCCCGAAGCGGGTGGCATGGCGGATGATGTCGTGGTTCGAGAGCACCCACGTCGGGAGAGCACCGACGCCGGCCAGCCGGGAGATGGTGTCGGGGATCAGGGCTCGCAGTGTGGCCGCGTCCCATCCGGCATCCATGAAGTGAAAGGCGAACGCCTGGTGGTATTCGTCCGACCGGACATACCGCGACAGCCGGGCGGGTGGGACGGCCGATTCGGCGACGAGCATGGTGCCCGGATAGGCGTCCAGCACCTTTCGCCAGCCGCGAACGATGTCGTGCAGGTCGTCGCGGTCCCAATAGGGATGGGTGGATGTGACGGTGAAACCTTCCAGCCGTTGCGAGTGGTCGACAGCGGAGAAGTCCTTGGTCAGGGCGGGCGCCACATCGACCCGAAACCCATCGAGGTTGCGATCGAGCCAGAACCGCAACACGTCGTCGAACTCGGCGACGACCTCGGGGTTCGACCAGTTCAGGTCTGGTTGGGATGCGTCGAAGAGGTGCAGGTACCAACTCCCGTCCTCGACCCTCGTCCATGCCGGTCCTCCAAACAGCGAACGCCAGCTGGTGGGGGGTCGAGATCCGTCCGGACCGCGGCCGGGGAGAAAGTGATACCGGCTGCGCTCCGGCGATCCCGACGGGCTCCGGAGCGCCTGGCGAAACCAGGGATGCTCGGTCGACGTGTGGTTGGGGACGATGTCGCCGATCACCCGGAGATCCAGCCCATGGGCGTCCGCCACCAGGGCATCGACCTCCGGAATCGAGCCGTAGTCGGGGTGGATGTCTCGATAGTCGGCAACGTCGTAGCCACCGTCACGCAGGGGCGAGCGGTACCACGGGTTGACCCAGATGGAATCGACGCCGAGGTCGGCCAGATAGGGCAGTCGAGACCGCAGACCGGCGATGTCGCCGATGCCGTCGGCGTTGCCGTCGGCGAAGGAGCGGATGTAGACCTGGTAGCAGACGCCGTGTCTCCACCAGGGGACCTCGGAGTGCGATGCGACGGTCAGGGGGTCTTCCATCGGAGGCCGGAGCCTATTCAGACGCGTGGACGCGCCGGTGCCCGGCCTGTCGAGAAGCCGGGCACCGGTTCCCTCGGGGAGGAGGTCCAAGGGAAGGCTGGGTGTGGTTGGGTCAGGCGGTGGTCGGTGCGGATTCCTCGATGGCCGGCGTTTCGCCGTCTGCGGTTCCGTTGCCCTGCAGGGCGATGGCACCGGCGACGATCAGGGCTGCGAGCACGATGGGTCCCGAGAACAGACCACCGGGCAACACGATCGCCAGTGCCAGGGCCAGGAGCACCAAGCCGACGATCGAGATGGTCGCATCGCGGCCCTGGAGTCTCGCCAGGAGTCCATCGGCCGGTGCCTCGTCGCCGGATCGGCGTGGCATGAGCGCCAGGCCCACCAGATAGGCGGCCAGTCCGAATCCGCCGGCGAACGTCGTGACGAAGAAGGCCAACCGGATGAGCCAGGTGGGGAGGTCCAGTCCGCGGGCGAGACCCGAGGCGACACCCCCGATGATCCGGTCGTCGAGATTGCGAGTGATGCGGGTGCGAGTCGTGGTGTCCATGCAGCCACTGTCCACGATCGCCCGACGGCACGCCATTGGGTATGTCCCGGATCTCCCCCTGAGTCCTCTCAGGGGGGAGTGGGGGGGTCGTCCCGGATGACGGGGTGCCGGCCGACGGTCCGGCTCACGGCCGCCTCAGACGACGAGGACGACGATCGCAGTCACCGGACGGTGCACGTCGATCTCGTCGATGGCAGCCGAATTGGGCCCGGCGACGAATGTGCGTGTGGTCGCACCGTCGTGGTCGATGTCGGCGAGCGTCCCGACCACGGCGTCGGCGCGGACGACACAGACATGGGTGTCGGGAGTCGTCGGCACGCCCGGACGGCCCTGTCCCGGGCGATGGTCGAGGACGACCACCGCCGGCTCGGCGATCCCCCCGGCCGATTCGGTGATGACCGCGTCCATCTGGCGGAGCTGCTCGTCCGAGAGTTCGGGGTCGTCGCCGAGAACGCTCGGGTGGCCCACCCGGTCTCGCCGGACCGACACCACACGATCCCAACAACGGGAAGCGATCAGACCGACCACGGTCTGTGACAGTGTGTCGGGGGTGCAGCGCAGAACCTCTGCGCCGTCCGCTTGGAGTCGTTGGGCGAACGTTTCGATGACTTCCAGGTCGGGCATGGGCGCCATCCTGGCACCCGAGGCGGCAGTCTGCTGCACGTCGCCGGACGGGGTCTTTCTATGGTGGTCCCATGGCTGACGAAGAGCGCCCGGTGATCGACGCATCGTCGACGTGGTTTGCACGAACGAAGGCACTGGTCGTGGCCGGAGCCAAGGAGTTCGGTGCCGACTCGGCCGGCCGGCTGGCGGCGGCGCTGGCGTATTACACGCTCTTCTCGCTCGTGCCGTTTCTGTTTCTGGCCGTGGCCGTCTCCACGATCACCCTGGGACCGGCCGAGACCGAGTTGCCCGAGCGTTGCGAGTCGATGACCGAGGCCCCACTGGGTGATCAGCCGTTGGATCGAGTGGTGGCCGAGGTCGATCGGGTGGCCGGGTCGGCGGTGTCCGAGCCGGTGCGCGTGATCCTGTGTGGGGCTCGGAAGTCGGCACCGGCGTCCCTTTCGATCGGTCTTGCCCTGGCGATCTTCTCCGCATCGGGGATCTTCATCCAGGCCCAGGGCGTACTCAACTTCATCTTCGGCGCACCGGAAGAAAAGGTCAGTGGGGTGATGGGAATCATCCGTCAACGGGCGATCGGCTTCCTGTCGGCGACGGTGCTGGCCGTGCTGGTGTTGGTGCCGGTGATCGCGGTGGGGTTGATCCAGTTCGCCAAGGACTTGCTGCCGGCGACGCTCAGCTGGCTGTCGCCGGTGCTCACCCTGGTGGTGCCGATCGTGTCTCTGGGGCTGCTGGTCGGGGTGGTGGCGGCCACGTTCCAGGCGCTGACGGCTCAACGGATACCAGGTAAGGCGGCCATCCGGGGTGGGGCGGTGACGGCGCTCATCGGCTTGGTCGCCGCCTTCCTCGTGGGCACCTATTTGGGGCGAGGAGCCGGAACGGGGACCCTCGGCGTGCTCGGAGGACTGGCCATCCTGCTGCTGTTCTTCAACCTCATGTGGACGGTGTACTTGTTCGGCGCCGAGGTGACCAAGGTCTACACCGACTATCTCGAATTCGGTGACATCGTCCAACCTTCGGAGCGGGCCGACGGCCTGGATGCCCACGCCGCTCCGCCCCGCCGGCCGGAGGTCTCGCCACAGATCGGCTTCGGCGCGGCAGCCGCCATGGTGGTCGGCATGATCATCGGCCGGCTCGGCGGTCGGAAGGATTGAAGCCACCCGGTCGCCGAGAGATCCCTGGAGGTTCGCGGGTGTGGCCGTAGCCTCTCGATGGTGACGACCGCTCCACAGACGTTCTTCGGGCTGCTGGCTGCGACCGTGCGAGAGCTGCGTCGCGACCGAGATCCGCGGATGGCGCCAACCCTCGCCTTCTTCGGGTTCTTCTCGTTGACGCCCCTCTTCGCTCTCACGGTGGCCGTTGTCGGCCGGATCGTCGACCCGCTGAGCGTGGAGGCGTTCATGGACTCGGAGATCGGCCGGATCCTGCCGGACGACGCGGCGACGTGGGTGGTCGATCTGTTCGACGAGGCGGTTCGAAACTCCGGAACGGTCTTGCCGATCGCCTTGGTACTGGCCGTCATCACTGGGTCGGGAGTGTTCCTGGCGGTCCAGCGGGTGCTGAATGACATCTTCCATGTGCCCCGCCATGTCGTCTCGGGCCTGTTTCCCGAGTTGCGCCGACGGTTGGTGGCGGCGGTGGGGGCGCTGACGATCGGCCTGTTCGCCGGCCTTCCGCTGGCGATCGACGCCGTGCTGGTGTTTGCGAATCGGGGTCTGGAGCGGTTGATCGGCCGGTCGCTCGTCATCGTCCTCTCGGTGGCGTCGCCATTGGTCGCCCTGACGCTGCTGACACTGATCCTGGCCCTGATGTTTCGGACGATGCCCGATGTGAAGCTGCCGTGGATGGCGATCCGGCGGGGCGCCTTGTTCACCGGGCTGGTGTTCTACCTGGTGGCGCGCCTCATCGGATGGGGGTTGGGGCTCCTCCCCAGGTATGGGACGCTCGGGGCGGTCGGAGCCGTCGCGGTGGTGTTGATCGTCGCCTACGTGTTGGGGGAGGTCTTCGTCTTCGGTGCCGAGTTCACCAAGGTGTACGCCGACTATCTGGCCCACGGCGACATCGCCTCCCCCAGTCAGCGCGACCCCGGCATGACGACCGGTGAGCTCCGAGTCTTCCCTCGACGTGACCGCATCGTCTCGCCGACCGAACGGCAGGTCCGGCGCTGATCGGGCTCCGCAACGCACTGCCTATGGTTGGCCCATGTCGACGCGAGCCGTCACTTTCACGTTGAACGGAAGCCGGCGTGTCGTGGAGACGACGAGCCACACCGCCGTCGAACTCCTGCGGGACGACCTCGGCATGACCGGAACCAAGCTCGCCTGCGGCGGAGGTCAGTGTGGGGCATGTGTCATCTCGGTCGGTGGGGCGACGGTGGCCTCGTGTCTGCTGCCGGTGGAGGATCTGAACGGCGCCGAGGTGACCACCGTCGAGGGTCTCGGTGGAGAAGCGCTCCATCCCATCCAGCGCGCCTTCATCGCCACCGACGCGCTGCAATGTGGGTTCTGCACCCCCGGGTTCTTGGTGGAGGCGGCCCGGTTCACCGAGCGGTGGAGAGACGCTCACGGCGATATGGCCCCGCCGGAGCACGAGATCGAAAAGGCGCTCGCCGGTCACCTGTGCCGGTGCGGCGCATATCGCTCGATCCTGGCGGCGGTTCGTGAGACGTGCCTCGGTCTCCACGACGGTCCGGGCATCCCGGCCGGCCGCGCCGACGCACTCGACAAGGTGACCGGAGCGGCGAAATACACCGTCGATGTTCGCCTACCGGGCATGGCCTTCGGGGTGGTTGTCCGTTCCGAGCAACCGCATGCCGAGCTGCTCGCTGTCGAGATCGACGCGGCCAGCGCCACCGACGGGTTTCTCGGGTGGGTGCCACTGGCGAAGTTGGGTGACCGTCTGCGATACACCGGTCAACCGATCGGGGCGCTCGCAGCGGTCACCGCAGCGCAGGCTCGGCGGGCCGCATCCCTCGTGGTGATCGAGTACCGACCGCTCCCGGCCTCCACCACGATCGACGCCTCGCTCGACGAAGGCGCCGTCGACCTTCACGGTCGGGGATGGCGTCCGCCCAGCTCGAACGAGGCTCCGGCCACACCCACCATCCGGACCGGGAATCGACGAGGACCCATGTTCATCGGGACGACCTGGCCGATTCGAGCCAGGAGGAGGCTGGCAGCGGCCCGGCGTGGCGGAGATCCGCTGCTCATCGAGGGAACCTGGCAGACACAACCACAGGCCCACACCGCCTTGGAGCCGCACGCGTGTGTGGCCGACTGGAATGGCGGCCGCCCCACCGTGCACCTGTCGACCCAGGCAGTTGCCGCCATGGCCCGCGACATCGCCTCGCACTTCGAGTTGGAACCCGACTCCGTGACGGTGATCGCCGAGCACGTCGGCGGGGCGTTTGGCGCCAAGCAGGGCCTCACCGAGGAGGCGGTCGCAGCCGTGGCGCTCTCGTCGCGAACGGGTGTTCCGGTGGCGGTCGTCTACGACCGGCAGGAGGAGCTCACCGTGGGAGGCCATCGGCCGGGAGTGCGAACCGAGATGGCCATCCTGGTCGAACCGGATCGGTCGCTCACCGCGCTCGAGATGACGTCACACTCGAACGGCGGCAGCAGCACCGGTCAACTGGCGGCCACGTGGGCCCGCATCATGTACCCGGGTGCCCCACGGGTGTTGCTCGATTACGACGTCCTGACGAACCGTCCGCCCGGCAAGCCATTTCGCGCCCCAGGAGGCCCTTCGGCGGCGTGGGCGCTCGAGCAAGCCGTCGACGAGGCGGCGGCGCGTCTGGGTGTCGACCCGGTGGACCTGCGACGAGGGTGGATCAAGGCGCCCCTCCAGCACCAGCTCCTCGACTGGGTGGAGTCGACCGAGCGATGGCGAGATCGCCCTCGCCGGCCAACATTCGATCGGGTTCGGCGCGGGGTGGGCGTGGCGCTTTCCTCATGGTTCTACGGGTACGACGCCGGTGCGCGGGTGGCGGTGGCACTGCGGGAGGGGCGGTTCGAAGTGCGGACTGCCGCCCAGGACATGGGGAATGGCACCCGAACCGTTCTGCGGGATGCGACCGCCGAACGCTTGGGGGTGGCTCCGGACCTCGTCGATGTGCGAATCGGAGATTCGTCGGCACCGCCTGGTCCCACATCGAGTGGGAGTCGGACGACCACCTCGTTGGGGCCCACCGCCGCCCGGGCGGCCGGAGAGCTGGCCGACCGGCTGGCAGCGGCCGCCGCCGACCTCGGATACGAAGACGCCACTGCAACCGTCGGGGGCTTGGTCCACTCGGGTGAGTTGGTTCCCTGGCCCGAGATTCTCGAGCGACTTCCGTCGACCTCGGTGGAGGCGAGCCGCCCGGCCGACGGGCGTCGACCGTTCATCCCGATTCCCATCGGAGGTCTGACGTTTGGCTGGGGTATCAGCCACGCCGCCCACCTCGTCGAGGTGGAGGTCGACATGGCCACTCACCAGGTCCGGCCGCGGTGGGTGGGCGCGGCGCTGGCGGTCGGTGAGGTGGCGTCCCCGCGGCTCGCCCGGAGTCAGGTCGAGGGCGGGGTGATCCAGGGGCTGTCGTATGCGCTGCACGAGGAGTGGGTGATCGATCCGCACCTCGGCGTGGTGGTGAGTTCCGATCTCGACTCATACCGCCTCATCGGAATCGGGGACACACCACCGATCGATGTGCATTTCATGGACGGTGGGTTCGAGCATGTGGCAGGCGGCGGGGTCGGCATGTCCGAGCTGGCGACCATCGGGGTGGCGGCCGCCGTCGGGAACGCCTGCGCGGCTGCGACCGGTGTGCGATCGACCACGCTTCCGCTCCGGCCGGAGTCGGGGGTGCCGGTGTGAACGGCGGAGGTGAGTACCGGGCAGGAGGCACGGATGTCGAGGCGCGGCGCCGTCGAGCTCGTGTCCCATTCGACGTGACCGACCTGCGCGATCGGCTCGGTCCGCCGGACATCCAGCGGGATTCCGATGGGTCGGTCCGGATCGCGGCGATGACCCGCCTGGCGGCGCTGGCCCAACTCCAGGACTCACACCCGGGCTTGGCGGCGGCGGCCGGATCGCTGGCGAATCCCCACATCCGGGCGGTGGCAACCGTTGGTGGATCGCTGCTTCAGCGAAGCCGGTGCCCGTACTTCCGGACGGCTGGGGTCGAGTGCATCAGGACGGGCGTCCCCGATTGTCCCGCCCGTCGCGGGGATCATCGCTTCGGCGTCGTGGAGGACACCGACGGGTGTCTCGCACCCCACCCGTCGACAACGGCGCTGGCGGTCCTGGCATACGGTGGGTGGGTGTCCACCACCACCCGGGAGGTGGTCCCGATCGATGAGCTGCTCGATGCCGGGCAAACCGCCGACGACCATGGGCTCGCCCGGGACGAGATCCTCACCGGGGTCACCCTCCCGGCACCGTTCGAGGGCGAGCGCGCCGCCTACGGTCGCATCGCCGGTCGAGTCTTGGCGGAGTGGCCGATGGTCGAAGCGCTGGTTCGGCTCGACGTGGCGGACGGCTCGGTCCGGGCGGCGCGCGTCGTGGCGGGTGCGGTGGCGCCCCGACCCATCCGACTCGAAGCGATGGAGGAGCGGCTCGTCGCCGGTGACGATGTCTCGGCCTCCATGGTTGGCGTGACGGCCGGGTGGATTGCGCTGGATCAGACTGCCCACAAGGTCGAACTGTTGCGCGTCCTGGTCGCAGACCTCGTCGAGGCTGCGACGTCGGGCGGTGCCGGCAGTGAGCAGGCATTCGGAGAGCGCCCGATCCGCTGATCATGGGGTCGCCATTCGCGCGATTCACCGACGGGGTTGCACGTCACATCGGTGAGATAGGCTGCGAGACGTGGCTATCGACATCGCCGGCTTCGTGGCCGATTTCAAAGAGCACGCCATCGAGCACGGGTTCCATGTACATGACGAGCGGCACTTCGTGGAGACCTACTCGCTTCGCCAGTCCTGGGAGGTGGACGTGCATCCTGAGGACGCATGTGCCGGTCCCATCGATCTGCACGTGGCGCTCGATGTCGATCCCCGAGTGCTGCTCTCCCTGCAGGACCGTCTCGAGGAACTGGGGGAGAGCCTCGACGACCTCGACGGCGAGTTCTCCCTCCAACTGTTCTTCAACTGGGGAATCCCTCCGCTGGCGCAGGCACCCGACCTGCTGGTACTGGCCACCGACCTGGCGGGGGTCGGGGGAACGTTGCTTCCGATGGAGGTCTCCGCCATCGACTCGTTCGCGGCCGTGACCGACGCACCGGAGCGGAGACTCCAACTCGTCGGTCGGAGTTCGGTGTCTTTGGTGGACATGCTGATGGGCCGTGAGCAGCTCTGTGACGTGCTCGACGCGGCCAAGGACGTCAGTCTGTATCTGGTCGACGGCACCGAGAAGTGGATGTAGATCGAGTCCCCGGGCGTGCCGGTGGGGCTCAGGCGAATACTGCGACGGATCGAGCGTCGACCGTGATCCGGCCGGACTCGGCCATACCCGCGCCCCACACCAGTGAGCCGGGATCCTCGACAGTGAATCGGGCCGGCGACGTCCCTCGATTGACGGCGACCCACACCTCCGACGCTCCATGGGATCTTCGGAACACGAACGCATCACGCGTCGCCTGCTGAGGTGACCAGTCGCCCAACCGGAGGGCGGCGTGCCGGCGCCGGAGTGCAACGAGCGAGGCGATCGTCGGGGTGAAGTCTTCGCTCCCGCCGACCAACTCCCAGCGGAACGAACCCCGGCATCCGGGGTCGTCGCCGCCTTCCAGTCCCAACTCGTCCCCGTAGTAGAGGCCCGGCGCGCCCGGGTACAACAGCTGGAACACGGTTGCGAGTTGGAGGCGCCATCGCTCGCCGCCGGCCTCCGTTCGAAATCGGGGTGTGTCATGGCTGCCCAACAGGTTGTGGTTGGCCAGCGTCACCGACTGCGGATGCCGGGAATAGAGCCGGGTGGCGAGATCGAGGAGTTGGCCACCGTCGCGTTCTTCTCTGGCGAAGAAGCCCAGCGCCAGGTCACGAAAGGTGTAGTTCATGGTGGCATCGAAGGCATCCCCCTGCAGCCAAGGTGAGACGTCCCCCATGATCTCGCACAGCAGGTAGGCGTCGGCCTTCGCGGTACGACAGGCGGTTCGGAACTCGGGCCAGAACCGGGGGTCGACGTACCGGGCAACGTCCATCCGCCATCCGTCGACGTCGAACGCTCGGAGCCAGTACTCGGCCACCGACAGGGCGAACGCCCTCGTCTCCGGGTTGGCGAGGTTGAGGCGCGGCATGGTGGGAACCCCATACCAGGCGTCGTACGTCGGCGAGACGGCGGGACCCGTCGAGACCTGCTCGACCGGGAGACCGGTCTGGTCCTTCCAGGTCTCGAGCCACTCTGCCGACCAGGCGGACGCCGACGGGTTGTGGCGGACTCGAAGCGGCCAATCGTGGACGACGAACCAATCGCGATACTCGGAGCGGGGGCCGCGTTCGATCAGATCCCGGAAGGCAAAGAAGCGCGGGTGGACGTGATTGAGCGAGGCGTCGAGGATGACTCGAATCCCTCGCTCGTGGGCGGCGGCAACCAGACCTCGCAGTGCCTCGTCGCCGCCCAGCGCCGGGTCGACCGTGTGGTAGTCGATGGTGTCGTAGCGATGGTTGGAGGGCGAGGTGAAGATGGGGTTGAGGTAGATGGCATCGGCGCCGAGGCCGACCAGGTGGTCGAGACGACGGGTCACGCCGACGAGGTCACCACCATGGAAGCTGCGAGCGTGTGGTTCGGATTCCCACGTCACCGCGCCGGGCGGATCGTTGTCCGGGTCTCCGTTCTCGAACCGGTCGGGGAAGATCTGATAGATGACCGCCCCTTTCGCCCAGTCGGGCACGTCGACTGCGGGCCGATCCGGTTCCAAGTTCCACCGGTCCAGCCGCTCGACCGACGCCGAGACTCCGGACGGCACCACGTACACCGGACGCCCACTCGGATCCACGAATGAGAGGCTGAGTCCGATGGGGGCCTCGATGGGGTCGACGACCGCTGTCCAGTAGGTGAACCGGCCCGCATCGGTTCGGTCGAGTGGCACAGACCGGACACCGGCTGCGGTTCGGAGCACCGCCCGGCCGTCACCGAGGGCCGGTTCGGCGACAACGGTCAGGCGAAGCCCACCCTCGGCGGTGCGGTCGCAGTGCCCGGCGTCGTCTGGGTCGAAGCGGACGTCCCACGGGGACACGTCGCCCGGGAGACCGCGGATTCCGAGGTCGTCGTCGTGAGATCGGATTGTCAGCCTTTCACGGCGCCTTGGGTGAGGCCGCCGATGATCTGCTTCTGGGCAACCAGGAAGGTGACGACGATCGGGAGGGCACCGATGAGGGCCGCCGCCGCCAGTGCGCCCCACTTGGCGGTGTAGTCCGACTCGACGAACAGTTGCAGACCCACCGACAGGGTGAACTGCTCGGTGGCGGTGAGAAGGAACCGGGCGAGTATGAACTCGGAGTAGAGGTTGACGAAGGTGATGATGAAGATCACCGCCAGCACCGGTCGCGACAGCGGGAAGACGATACGGAAGAACACTTCGGCCGGTCCGGCTCCGTCGACCCTCGCCGACTCATCGAGGGACACCGGGATGGTGTCCATGAACCCCTTCATCAGGAAGGCGTTGAAGCCGATGGCGCCGCCCAGATACACCATGATCAAGAACGTGTGGGTGTTGAGGCCGGCGGCCGGAAACACGGCACCGATCTGTTGGGCGAGCAGGAACAGCGCGATGAATCCCAGGAACTGGGGGAAGACCTGCACGAGCAGCAGCGAGAGCAGACCGATCCGCCGGCCCGTGAACTTCAGCCGGCTGAAGGCGTAGGCGGCGAGGGCCGCCAGGACGACGTTGAGTCCGGCGGCGATCACCGAGACCTTCCACGTGTTCCACAGCCAGGTTCCGACCGGGGTGCGGGGCTCGGTGAACAGCGATGTGAAGTTCTCGGTCGTGATCTGGCGGGGGATCAGGCGGGCGGCGGCGAGGTTGTCGGCGGCGTTGAACGAAGCCGAGATGATCCACACGATCGGGAAGAGCGTGAAGGCGACGGCGATGAGCAGCACGATGTGACGCCATCCGACCTCGCGGAGCCAGCGTGCCGGTCCCATGCGGTTCGCTGCGGCCCGGGCTTCCGACCGGCCGAGCGGGAGGGGTGCGCCGATCTGTTCAGTTGCCATAGACCTCTTCCAATCGCCGGGTGTACCGGAAGCTGATCGCCGAGATGATGGCGACGACGACGAAGATCAACACCACGATCGCCGATGCGAGGGCGAACTGGTTGCCGCGCCCCGAGTTCGAGGCGATGTCGAAGGTGAAGCTGATGAGAATGTCGGTGGCGCCCACCGGAACGTCGTATCCGGTCAGTGGGGGACCACCGTTGGTGAGCAAGAAGATCAGCACGAAGTTGTTGAAGTTGAAGGCGAACGAACCGATGAGCAGCGGCGCGGTCGACACCAACAGGAGCGGAAGTGTCACCGTCCGGAACACTTTCCAGGCGCTGGCACCGTCGACCCGGGCGGCCTCCTTCAGCTCGTTGGGGATCGATGTGAGGGCACCCGAGGTGATGAGGAACATGTAGGGGAACCCCAGCCAGATGTTCACCAACAACACGGCCACCTTCGCCCATGTTGGATCTCCCAGCCAGGGCACCGCGCCGATTCCCACGCCCTCCAGCACGTCGTTGACCTGTCCGAACGAGTCGTTGAGTAGGCCTCGCCACACCAGCGTCGAGAGAAACGCGGGTATGGCATACGGCAGGATGAAGATGGAGCGATAAAAGGCGCGTCCACGCAGCCGTTCGTCTTGCAGCGCATTGGCCAGTGCGAGGCCGAGCGCAAACGTTCCGAACACCGACAGCAATGCGAACACGATGTTCCAGACGAAGACTCCGATGAACGGCTCACGTATCCGGTCGTTGGTGAAGATCGAGGTGTAGTTCTCGGTTCCGATGACCGTTCGCCAGCCGGGAACACTGCTGTCGATGGCGCGGAGCGGGACGTTGTTGCACACGTCCGCTTCGCAGACGATCTCGGATCCGCGCTCTTGAATCGCCAGCGTGCTGACCGCCGCCCGGGGGACGTCGTCGCAGACGAAGTTGCCGGCTCCCGCCGAGCAGGTGCGGTCTTCCTGGGCGTCGTAGATCGTGTCGGTCTCGGGGTCGTACACGAAGCGCTTGCCGGTCGCCGAGACCCTGACCGAGGAGAACGTCTCCAGCGCGGCCACCCGGCCGTCGGGGAGGTCCAGTTCCAGCGTTTGCAGTTCGGATGCAGCGCCGGTCAGCTGGAGAGGGGCCAGCAGTTCGTATCCGGCGATCGTCTCCGGCGGCGTCTCCGGATCGATCGCCACACCCGCGTCGATGGTCGCATCGATCGGGTCGTCGGAGGCCGACCGCGGTGCGCCGAAGAAGGGCTCGAAGTCCGGTCCGGAGACGAGGAAGGCAAAGTCGCCCTCACGGTTGCGGTAGACGGCGAGGTCGAGATTGAGGGCCGCTTCGTCCGACCGAATCTCCCGACCGGCCATCGCTTCGATGGCCTGATCTTTGCTGAGCACGTTGCCGGTCGCCCAGTTCGTGAGCGACACGTAGAAGGTGTAGATCACTGGGAACACCACGAAGAAGGCCATGAAGACCAGGCCGGGTGTCAGCCATCGCGATGCCTGGGTTCGCGGGCTGAGGTACGCCCAGTTGACGAGGACCGCGGCTGCGAGGATTCCCGACAGCAGGAGCCAACTCTGGTTGGCGACCAGCAGCGGGATGGCGAAGACGACGAATGCGTCGAACAGGCCGACGGCGGCCAGTCGGATCCAGAAGCCCCGCCCATACGAACGAGAGAACAATCCTCGTTCTCGAGTCTTGTTCTCTCGTTCGTTCATCGTCGTTTGTTTCGCTCGGTCGTTCGCTCAGCCGGCCAATGCGGCGGCCACGGCCTCCGCGGCGTCGGCGAGAGCGTCGCCGGGCGCTGCCTCACCGTTGCGGACGAGGAGGATGTTGTCGCCGAGCGGGCCCCACACCGAACCCATCTGCGGGATGTTCGGCATCGGATTGCCGTCGGACGCCGACAGGGCGAACGTCTCTGCGACCGGATCCGACGAGATGGCGTCGAAGGTGGGCACGAAGGCCGGGTTGCGGGGGTCCGCGTCGTACAGCGCCGTCATCGTCTCCTGGGTGGCCACGAAGTCCAGCAGGAAGGAAGTGGCGATGAGCTTGTTCTCCGAGAACGCCGACAGGAACATGCCCTGGGCGCCGACGAACGGAGCCGGGGTCTCGCCGGCGACGGTCGGGAGCTTGGCGACATCCCAGTTGACCGTGTCCTGGTCGCGGAGCGCACCCAGCTCCCACGGACCGGTGATCCAGAAGGCGGCATTGCCCTCCAGGAACAGGTTCTTGGCGTTGTCGTAGTTCACGGACGGGACGACCCCGGCGTCGACCTGCTCACTCAGTACCTGGACGCCGGCGAGGGCACCCTCGGTGTCGAGTCCGATGTCGCTCGGGTCGTATCCGCTGGCCTGGTCGTAGGCGAAGATGTAGCCGCCCCCGGCCGAGATGAACGGGTACATGTGGTAGGCGTCCCCGCCGTCACCGCCGCCCGGAATGACGACGCAGTTCTCGACTGCGGCGGCATCACATGCGGCGCCCAGGTCCTCGAATGCAGCAGGCGCTTCTGCCACGAGGTCGGTGTTGTAGTACATGGCCACGGCCTCGGTGGCGTACGGCACTGCGTACAGATTGCCCTCGAAGCTGAAGGCGTCGACGGCGACGTCGAAGAAGTCGCTGCGCTTGTCGCCGAGGTCGATCGGGTCGATGGCGCCGTTGGCGGCCAGTTCCCCGGTCCAGTCGTGCGCACCGACGAACACGTCGGGCCCTTCGCCGGCGGGACCGGCGACACCGACCTGATCCTTGATGGTGCCGAAGTCGACGATCTCGACCTCTACGTCGACGCCGGTCGCCTCGGTGAAGGAGGGAGCGACCTCTTCCATCACCCCGGCCCGATTCTCGTCGGCCCACACCAGCAGGGAACCGGCGGTGCCGGTGTCCTCGGCGGGGGCTTCAGTGGCCTCGGCTTCGGTGGCGGTAGCCTCGGTAGCTGGGGCTTCCGTGGCGGGTGGCTCGGTGGTCTCGGCTTCGGTGGCGCTGGTCTCGTCGCCGCCACCGCAGGCGGCAACCAGCATGGCGAACACCAAGAGCAGGGTCAGCCATCGCAGGCTGTGCTTCTTCACGATCGGTCTCCTTGGGACGATTCACGGGCACCGGGGGATGCCCACGGCGGATTAGAGCATCCCATCCGTCAGTCTGCAAATGATTCTCGCAACTTTTTCGGAAATCGCTGGAATCTTTTCTGCAACTCTCTTGAGAACTTCCGAAATCGAGTGATACCCTTCGTTCATGACGTCCCGACCGAAACTGCGTGACGTGTCTCGACGCACCGGTGTGAGCGTGGCGACCGTGAGCCGAGTGTTGAATGCCAAGCCGGGCGTTGCCGGCGAGACGCGCGATCGGGTGCTGGCGGCGGTCGCCGAGATGGGATACGAGCCGCAGCCGATCATGGCCCGTTCGGCCGTCGTGGGCATCATCACGCCGGAATTGGACAATCCCATCTTTCCGATGCTCGCCCAGACGATCGAGGCCCGGCTGGCGGGGCGGGGCATCATGTCGATGGTCTGTCCCTCGACGTCGGAGACCATCAACGAACTGGAATACATCGACCGCTTCACCGACTGGAACGCGGCCGGGGTGATCGTGATCAACGGCCGGTACGCCGATCCGACGCTGGGCTACGGCCCGTATGTCGACCTTCAGGACTCGGGGACACCGGTGGTGCTCGTCAACGGGCTAACCGGTCGGGTGCCGATCCCGGCCGTCTCCGTCGACATGCGGTCGGGGGCGATGATGGTGACGCGGCATCTGATCGGTCTGGGTCATCGGCGCATCGGGGTGCTGACCGGCCCGATTCGCTACTCGTCTGCGATCGAACTGGTCGAGGGGTATCGAGCAGCGATGCGGGAAGCAGAGCTTCCCACCGGCGAGGGTCTCGAATCCGAGACGCTCTTCACGCTCGAAGGCGGCCGGGCGGGTGTGGCGAAGCTCCTCGAGTCGGGAGCCACGGGGATCGTCTGCGGGTCCGATCTGATGGCGATCGGGGCCATCGCCGGTGCTCGGAGCTGGGGGCTCCGAGTTCCCGAGGACATCTCGGTGACCGGCTTCGACGGGACTCGCATGACCCAGTTCACCGACCCTCCGCTCACCACCGTCCGGCAACCGATCGGGCAGATGGCGGCGACGGTGGCGACGCTCATCGAGTCGCCGGTCTCCAACGGTGGTCACGTCCACATGTTCATTCCCGACCTGGTCACCGGAGGTTCGACAGGACCGGTCCCCTCGACGTGACCCGTCGGATCACACGGACACTCGCCTGCGCGCTGCTCCTTGCGTCGTGCACGGGGGCCGGTGAGTCGGGGCCATCTCCCGCGCCACTCCCGCCGGCGACCGCGGATGCAGCCCTGGTCGAGAGCACCTCGACCGTGCTCTCCGCTCCGGCGACCGCGTTGGCGGCCGTGCCGGTCCGCCATCCGGCCAGTGTCGGTTCGATCTACTTCGTGATGACCGACCGCTTCGAGAACGGGGATCCGAGCAATGACACCGGGGGCATCGATGGCGGTCCCTTGGAGCATGGATACCTGCCCGACGACACAGGCTTCTATCAGGGCGGCGATCTGGTCGGACTCATGCAACGCATCGATTACATCGCCGAGCTGGGAATGAAGGCGATCTGGATAACGCCACCCTTCGTCAATCGCCCGGTCCAGGGAGGCGGGTCGATCGAGAACTCGTCGGCGGGCTATCACGGGTACTGGCAGATCGACTGGTCGCGCATCGACCCCCATCTCGGGAGCGACGAGGAGATGCAGGCCTTCATCGAGGCGGCTCACGGCGCCGGCTTGAAGGTGATCTTCGACATCGTGGTCAACCACACGGGAGACGTGATCGGGTACCAGGGTGGTGAGTCGGCCTACCGCTCCAAGACGGCCGCGCCTTATCGGGAGGCCGGCGGTGAAGAGTTCGATGACGGGGCGGTGGCCGGATCGGAGGCTTTTCCCGACCTCGATCCTTCGGTGTCGTTTCCCTATGTGCCCGTATTCGGGTCCGAGGCGGACTCCCAGATCAAGTACCCCGACTGGCTCGACGACGTGACGATGTACCACAACCGTGGCAACTCGACCTTCGACGGCGAGAGCTCCACCTACGGGGACTTCTTCGGTCTCGACGACCTCTTCACCGAGCGGCCGGAGGTGGTCGACGGGATGATCGAGCTCTACTCCGATGTGATCGGTCGCTACCCCATCGACGGCGTACGAGTCGACACCGTGAAGCACGTCAACGACGAGTTCTGGCTCGAGTTCCTCCCGGCCATCACCGACTCCGCCACGGCGGCCGGTCGCCCCGACTTTCTGATCTTCGGAGAGGTCTTCTCGCCGGACCCGATCTTCAACTCCCGGTACACGACAGACCTCGGATTCCCCGCTCTCCTCGACTTCCGCGTCAACGACGCCCTCGTCCAGTTCGTGGGCGGCGGTGCGTCCGCCGACGTTGTCGGCCAGGCCTTCGACGACGACGATTGGTACACCGACGTCGACTCCAACGCATCGATGTCGGTGTCCTTCTTCGGCAATCACGACATCGGACGCATGGGCAGTTTCATCGACCAGGGAACGGCCGGCGCATCCGATGAGGAACAGCTCGACCTGATGAAGCTCGGATTCGACATGCTGTTCCTCACCCGCGGGACGCCGGTGGTCTACTTCGGCGACGAACAGGGCTTCGTGGGACCGGGCGGTGACAAGTCGGCGCGGCAGCCGATGTTCCCGGCGACGTCCGGCGAGTACCGCTCCCAGCCGACCATCGGCTCCGAGCTGACTCCGGGTGACGACAACTTCGACCCCGACCACCCGCTCTTCGTCCACGTGTCCGGGTTGAACGACCTGCGGGATGCCCATCCCACGCTCGTCTCCGGGGCGCAGGTGACCCGCGTGGCGGATGGAGCCGTCTTCGCCTTCTCACGGATCGAGCGAACCGAGCGCCGTGAGTACGTGGTGGTGGTCAACCGAGGTGGGTCGCCGGTATCGGTCGAGGTCCCGACCTCTTCCACCGACACCGCCTTCACCCCCATCGTCGGGGAGGTCGAGGGTGCCGCCGACGGTGCGGGGATACTGGCGCTCGAGGTCCCGTCCCGGGCGTCGCTGGTGCTCGTCGCCGACGAGCCGTTGCCGGCCGAAGGCCGACCGATCCCCGTCTCCATCGTGCGACCGGAGTCGGGCTCGGAGATCCCCACCAGTCGGTACCGCATCGAGGCCGAGCTCGGCGACCACCGCTACGCCGAGGTGACGTTCGCGATGGCGCTGGAAGGTGGCGAGCCGGTGGTCCTTGGCGTCGACGATGCTCCGCCGTATCGCCTCTACTGGAACAACGGCGCACTCCCCGACGGTTCCGAGGTGACGATCTCGGTTACCGTGAGCGATGGAAGCGGACGGCCGGCGATGAGCACCGAGGCGGTTGCGGTCACGCTCGGCGCTCGTCCCTCCGGATAGGGCACCACAGACCCGGAGACGACGGACCCGGTCAGGTGGTGCGTCGGACCGATTACAGAAAAACGCGGCTGGGGCCGATGCCACAGGTGAACCCCACCCCTCCCTCCCGGCATGCACGCACCAGATTGGACCCCGCTCCCGCCCCGCCGCTCCGCCGGCCGTCACCTCCGCCGTCGCCGGATGGCCCTCCACCGCGCCTTCGGATTGGCCACGAGCACCCTGCTCGTGGCGCTCGTGACGCAGGTGGTGGTGCCGACCGGTGCCAACTCCCCACACATGGGTGACCTCACCGCGTCACAGATCGCCGGCTCCAGCACCTCCGCTCCGGCTCCGACGCTCGGTGAGGTGGTTCCGCCATCGCAACCGATTTCGCCGGAGTACCTGCCGCTGGTGCTGGGCGCGGTCGACTCCGAGGCCGCGGCGTTGGCTTCCCGAACCACCGCCGGAGTGGTGGTCGGGACCGTTCCGACGACGTCGATCGCCAGGTTGCCGGCCGATTCGGTCCCGGTGAGCGTCAACCCGCCGGTGGTGCTGGCCAAGCCGGTCGAGGTCGGGTCGATGACCACCGATCCACCCGGCCGGGGCATCGCTCCGGCCGTCCGCGACGAGTCGGCGGAGGACGACGACGTGTCGGTTCTCGAGCTGCCGTCCCTGCTCGAGGCCTCGCGAGCATTGGATCGTGCCCTGGTGGTCGAGGCGGTACCGAACGATCCGTTCGCCTGTCACGATCGGGCCGCCGAGCTTCCCCTCGTCGACGACGCCGGTGCGTACGACCGCAACCTCATCGCCCAGATGACGCATACGGTCTTCGCCTGCGTGGCAGCTGTCGCCGGAATGAACACCGAGCAGCCGAGTTGGACGGGAGGAGGACGCTGGGAGTTCGAGCATCTGGCCGAACAGGTGGCGGCGGAGGCGGCGGTCGTGTCCTACTGCGAGAGCGTCGGATATCAGCGTTTCGCCCTCGAGGGGAACAACGCCTGGGGCTACGGGGGGCTGTTCCAGATGGGCTCGCGGGAGATGCGCACGTACGGGTTCCGAGGTGCCTCCAAGTTCGATCCGGTCGACAACGCCTACGCAGCAGCCACCTACTTCGTTCGGGCCAGCCGTCGCGGAGGCAGGTGGGCCGGATGGGGCCCGTGGGCGGTCGTCAACACCGACTACAACGACGAGGTGAACGACCAGGTCAAGGTCCCGGTCCTGCCGAGGTTCCGGTCCACCGACCCCGACTACGGAGGGCGCCGCGGTGCCGAACTGCCGGAGTGGGCGGTCGATCCCTGGACGTATCGGGTCCCGGCCTGGCAGGGATGTCCCATCACCGGCCGAGCCTGGCCGGCCTCCACCCTCCTGGACGCCTGACCGCCACGGGGTCGGGTTTCGTCCCACGATCGGACGATCGGACGATCGGACGACCGGGCGGACGGCCACTTCGAACCAGGACGATCACCGGACGGACGATGCATCAGCGCATCTTCCCGGGAAGGCTTGAAAACGGTTTTACCGGAGCGCTCCTATCGTTCGTCCCCATGGCTGGACTCCCGCGCATCCGCACCGGTCGCACGTGGCGCGATCTGCCGCCATCGCCTCCGAGTGTCGCCGCACCCATTCCCGTCTGGCACGAACCGGCAGAGACCCGACCCGGAGCGCCCGAGGAACGCCGGCGAAAGCTGTGGCCATGGCTGGCAGGTGGATTGGTCGTGACCGCGCTCGGGTTCGTGGTCGGCGCCCAGCTCGGTTCCGAGCCGGCCGCCGCGGAGTCGGCGCCGGCGGCCGCCGACCAGCCCGAGGAAGAAGTACCGGCCGCCCCCACCGAGACGTTGCCGGAGGAGATCGTCCCACCGCTGCCGCCCGACTCCACCACGCCCGACGGGAGCCTCGCTCCTCCTTCACTTCCCGACGATCCCGGCCCGGACCTGCCCGGGCTCGGCGAGGACGTGCTGTTCACGCTGCCATCTCTGCCGGACGGCTTCACCCAGACCGAGGCGGGTCTCGGGGTCGGCCCGGGCGGAGTGGAACAACGCGTGGTCATCGAGTCCTCCACCGGCGAAATCGTGATCACGGGCTCCCTGGCGCCGAGCGCCAGGCTGCCCGGAGGTGATTCGGTGACCGTACGCGACGCCACCGGCGTCTGGGTCGACGCCTCCACCCTCGTTTGGCAGGAGGACCCACTCATTCTGATGGAGATCACCGCCACCGGCGACGTGGCCCAGGAACAGATCCTCGATGTTGCCGAGCGATTGGAGTTCAGATGATCACGGCTGTGGAGGAGGCGGCCCTCGTCATCGGGAACGCTCGCCAGGAATTGCACCGAGTGGTGGTCGGCCAGGAGCGAATGCTCGATCGGATCCTCGTCGCCCTCGTCGCCGACGGACACTGTCTCTTGGAAGGCGTGCCGGGTCTCGGGAAGACGCTCACGCTGGCGACGCTCGCCCACGTCATGGGTGGCTCCTTTTCCCGGATTCAGTTCACCCCCGACCTGTTGCCATCCGACATCGTCGGGACCCGGGTCTATCGCTCATCGAGTGAGCGTTTCGATGTGGAGCCGGGGCCGGTTCTGGCGAACTTCGTGCTGGCCGACGAGATCAACCGCGCGCCGGCCAAGGTGCAGTCGGCCATGCTCGAGGTCATGGCGGAACGTCAGGTCACCATCGCCGACAAGACGTTCCCGGCGCCGAAGCCATTCCTCGTCATGGCGACGCAGAACCCCATCGAGTCCGAAGGCGTGTATCCGTTGCCCGAGGCGCAGCGGGATCGGTTCCTGATGCGAGTTCCAGTGGACTACCCGAGCATCGAGGAAGAGCGGGAGATCATCCGGCGGATGGATCTCGGATCGGACGCCGCCGGAACCGTCCTCGACCCCGAGACCGTCCTCGAGCTACAACTGATGGCCACGAGGGTGGTCGTTCCGAACGAGACCGTCGAGTACGCGCTGACGCTCGTCCAGGCGACGCGGAGTCCGGCCGAGTACGGGTTTCCAGACCTGGACGGGCTGATCTCATTCGGGGGAAGCCCGCGAGCGTCGATCGCACTCGTGCGCTGTGGGAGGGCGATGGCGTTGCTCCGCGGGCGCGGGGTGGTGACCGCTCAGGACATCTACGACGTTGCCTATGACGTGCTGAATCACCGGCTCATCCTCTCCTTCGACGCAGTCGCCGACGGAGTGGGGCTGGACGACGTGCTCGTCGAGTTGTTGTCCCGGCATCCGAGCGGAGTACCCCAGTGAGTCGAGCGAGGTTCCCGGCCGGCGCAGAGAAGGTGGTCGCCTGATGGACCGCCGGCTCCTGGCGCGGATCCGCACCCTGGAGCTCACCGTCATCGGTCGAGTCGAAGGCGTGCTGCAAGGTGATCATCGAGGTCTGCTTCCGGGTCCGGGAGGTGAGGTCGGCGATGCCCGCCCCTACATCCCCGGCGACGATGTCCGACGGATCGACTGGAACGTGACGGCCCGAACCCGGACACCCCACGTTCGCGACACCACCGCCGACCGGGAACTGCACACCACCTTGGTCGTCGACACCTCGGCATCGATGACATTCGGCACGCTCGGGACCAGCAAGCTGGAACCGGCGTTGGGGGCCGCCGCCGTCTTTGGATTCCTCACCGACCGAGCCGGGGACCGAGTCGGTGCGGTCCTCGCCGGGCCGACTCCCCGAGCCATTCCTCCCGATGCGGGCCGGGCCCACGTCTATCGGATCCTGTCGGCGGTCGATGCTGCAGTGGGCGGCCCGGGAGATCTCGCCGGGGCGCTCGAGCGGGTGGCACGACTGCGCTCCCGCCGGGGTCTGGTGGTCGTGATCTCGGATCTGCTCGATGAGACTCCCTGGTGGCGGTCCCTGCGGCTGGTCGCCGACCGTCACGACACCGTGGTGGTCGAGGTCTCCGACGCGCGGGAGTGGGAGCTCCCCGATGTGGGCGTCGTGCGCTTCGTCGACAGCGAGTCAGGCGAGCGGGCGTGGGTCGACACCTCCGATGCCGGCTATCGGCGGCGATTCGCAGCCAGGGCGGCGGCTCGCCGGGACGAGGTCGCCGGGCTGGTCCGAGGCGCCGGGGCGAACCTGATCCGTCTCCGCACCGACCGCGATTGGGTGAGCGATCTGGTGGGATCGGTGTTGCAGCGTCGCCGGATGCTGGCGGCGAGTGGGCGAACCGGATGAGCTTCGAAGCGCCCATCAGGCTCCTCGCCCTCGTGGTTCCGCTGGTGCTCGCCTCGTGGTATCTCGGGGGATACGCCCGACGTGAGCGGCATGACGTCACCTTCAGCTCGCTCGGATTGGCAACGAGTCCGGGGACCGGACCGGGTTGGCGGCGCCACCTACCGGCCGCCGTCGCCCTGCTGGCCATGATGGCGCTGGTCGTCGCGTTCGCCCGGCCGTTGCTGGCCGTCCCGGTCCCGGTCGACGAAGCGTCGATCGTGGTGGCGGTGGACGTCTCCTTGTCGATGGGGGCGGAGGACGTCGAACCCACCCGGATCGAAGCGGCCAAGGCCGCCGCCGTCGAGTTCGTGGAACTCGCCCCGAGCACGCTCCGCATCGGCTTGGTGGCGTTCGCCGGTACAGCGCTTCCCGTGACCGCTCCGACCACGGATCATGCCCTGGTCAAAGAGGGGATCACCCGGTTCGGGCTCGGGCAGGGCACCGCGGTCGGCGAGGCCATCTTCTCGTCCGTCGACGCCATCACCGCCAATAGCCCCGAGCTGGGTGCTCCTGCGGCCATCGTCGTGCTCTCGGACGGCGAGACGACCATGGGGCGTAGCGAGCTCGATGGTGCAAGTCGCGCCGGCCAGATCGGAGTGCCGGTGTACACGGTGGCATTCGGCACCCGATCGGGCTCCATCCTGGTGGAGGGCGAGCGTGTCCCCGTCCCGGTCAACGAAGGCGCGCTCGCCCAGGTGGCAGACCAGACCGGAGGACGGTTCTTCCGCGCGGCGAGTCAGGCAGAGCTGGCATCGGTGTTCGACGACATCGAGTCACAGATCGCCTTCGAGGTCGAGGAGCGGCCGGTGGGTGACTGGGTGACCGCCGTGGGCCTCCTCCTGCTGGCCGTCGCCGCCGGACTCTCGATCCGGTGGTTCGACCGAATCGCCTGACGCGATCGAGGACGACGGCCGGCCGTCCGTAGGCTGCGGCGGTGGTTCGAGACTTCCCGCTCCGTCGTGTGCTGTTCAGCGTGCTCATCGTCACGTTGAGCACCCAAGCCGTCTTCATCCTCGGAGCCGCCTTCTTCGACCTGGGGCCCGAGTTCGGTTTGGGCGCCGACGGCCTGGGGCTCCTGACGGCCTCCTTCTTCGTGACGGCCGGGGTCACGTCGACCCCCCTGGGTCGCTGGGTGCAGCGGGTCGGATGGCGCCGGGCAGCACGGCTGAACGCACTGGGCTCGGGAGTGCTGCTACTGGCGACGCCGGTCCTGGCCACCTCACCGTTCCGTTTGGCGGCGCTATTGGTCGCGGCGGCCGCCGTCTACGGCATGGCCAATCCGGCCGCCAACGCCGCTCTGGCCGAAGTCTCGACCGTGGGACGTCGAGCGACCATGTTCGGCATCAAGCACGCGGGTATTCCGACCTCGACGCTGGTCGCCGGTGTCTTGGTGCCCGTCGTGGTGCTGGCTCACGGATGGCGTTGGGCGTACGTGGCCGGATCGTTGCTGGCGCCGGCGGTGTGGTGGCTCACTCGGGACGGCGCCGCGCCGAGTGCGGTCCACACCGGGCGACGGACCGGCTCCCGGGCCCTCTCGAAGTCGTTGCTTGTGTGGCTCGGGGTCGGCTCGGCGCTCGCTTCCTGGGCTGCGACATCGCTGGGGACGTTCCTCGTGTCGGCTTCGATCGCCAAGGGCTTCGCTGCGGATTCGGCCGGGCTGCTCCTCACGGCCGGCTCCTTGGTCACGATCTCGGCTCGGTTGGTGCTCGGCATGGCGACCGATCGGCGGGCGGGTGACGCATGGACGGCGATGGCACTGCTGATGTCGGTCGGTTCGGTCGTCTTCGCGGCTCTGGCCGGCCCGGGTGGGCCGGTCTTCGCGGGGTTGGTGCTGGTTGCGTTTGCGACCGGATGGGGATGGCCGGGATTGATGACGTATGCCGTCGTCGACGCCAATCCCTCCAGCGTCGCCGCCTCGTCGGCGATCACTCAGGCCGGGGTGCTGATCGGTGCCGGCGTCGGGCCGATCGTTCTCGGCCAGGTCGTCGAGTTCCGCTCTTTCGACGCTATGTGGGTGGTCGTCTCCGTGGCGCTGATCCTTGGTTCCGGCCTGGTGCATCTCGTTGCCCGGGCCGCGGCTGTCGACTCCATCTCGCAGGAGCCGCCGCCGGCTCCGGGCTGATTCGCTCCGGCTGGGCCGAGTAGACGCCGGCCCTGGTCGGAGTCCGGTGACGCAGCCGTTTGAGCCGGTCGGTAGCCTCGTCGGGCATGCAGGAGCGCCGAACCGATCCAATCACGTCACCCGACGGACCATCGCCCGTCGGCGTCGGATTCATCCCGGTGGTCCCCCGATGGTTGGGTCTCCTGTGGCTGGGAGGCGCGGTGCTCGGCATCGTGGCTGCGGTGGTCGGAGCCGGGTTGGCGATCTCGTTCGTGAGCCGGGCAACCGCCGCATCGGTGGATGCCCTCAGACTCTCCGAGACCGTCTTCGAAGCCGTGGACGAGACAGGTCGGATCCTCGATGACACGTTTGTGGAAGTGGCCGAGGGACTCGACACGGTCCAGGTGTCGGTGGCCGACGCCTCGATCACGCTGGATCGCATGACGGGGGTGACCGACGAGCTGACGTCGCTCTTGACCGACGAGGTTCCTGCCAGCCTGGATGCGGTGCGGGACACCATGCCGCAACTGATCCGGACCGCCGGAGTGATCGACACCACCATGCGAGCGCTGCGATTCGTCGGTGTGGATTACGACCCCGATGCACCGCTCGACGAGGCCCTCATCGAACTGGACGACCGGTTGGCAACGATCCCCGAGGACCTGCGCGACCAGCGACCCGGGTTGGAGGACATCGGCCGCCGAGTCGGCGAGTTCGCCGGCCAGAGCCGGACGATCGCCGCCGATGTCGGAGACATCCGGGACGGGCTCGACGAGTCGCGGATGTTGATCGAGGAGTACCAGGCGACCGCCGCCGAAGCGCGATCGCTGACCGGTGGGGTGGCCGATCGGCTCACATCCCAATCCGGTGCGGTGCAGTGGGTGATCATCGCCATCGCCGCCGCCCTCGTGATCGGCCAGACCCTTCCGCTGGCGGCCGGGTGGTGGGTCCTTTCTCGGGTGGGCAACGAACCACCCGCCGGCGGCGCCGAATAGTCTGCGGTTCATGCCGACCGCCTTCACCGCCGACGATGCCTGGCTCCTGAACGCCGGAACTCACACGTCCCTCTACGCCGTCCTCGGTTCCCATCCGGACGGGGCGGGAACGGACTTTCGGGTGTGGGCCCCCAACGCCAAGGGCGTTGCCGTGATCGGCGATTTCAATGCCTGGGACACCGCAGCGACTCCCATGGAGGGCTCGCCTTCAGGCGTCTGGTCGGTCCGGGTCGAGGGCGCCCGCCAAGGCCAGCGGTACAAATACGCCGTCGACACCGGCCACGGGCGGTTGGAGAAGGCGGACCCATTGGCGCGACACGCCGAGACTCCGCCGGGAACGGCTTCGGTCATCTGGGACGCCTCCCACGAGTGGTCGGATGACGAGTGGATGGCCGGCCGGGCCGAGCGCAATGCGATGACCGCGCCGATCTCGATCTACGAGTGCCACCTCGGCTCATGGTCACGTCAGCACAGTATGAATTACCGGGACATCGCGGTCGGGCTGGCCGATCACCTGGAACGGACCGGATTCACCCACGTCGAGCTGCTCCCGATCATGGAGTATCCCTTCGATGGGTCGTGGGGATATCAGAGCCTCGGCTACTTCGCACCGACATCGCGGTTCGGCACTCCCGAGGACTTCATGGCCTTCGTCGACATCCTGCACGGTCGCGGGATCGGGGTGATCCTCGATTGGGTTCCTTCACATTTCGCCGTCGACGGCCACGGTCTCGCGTGGTTCGACGGCACCCACCTCTACGAGCACGCCGACCCCCGGCAGGGATTCCACCCCGATTGGGGGTCCTACATCTTCAACTACGGCCGGCCGGAGGTGCGATCGTTCCTCATCTCATCCGCCCATATGTGGTTCGAGCGGTATCACGTCGACGGCATCCGTGTCGACGCCGTGGCCTCGATGCTGTACCTCGACTACTCACGCCGGGACGGCGAGTGGATACCGAATCGGTTCGGTGGCCGCGAGAACTTGGAGGCGGTGGAGTTCCTGAAGCAGTTGAACGCCTCGGTGTACGGATCGTTCCCTGGCATTCTCATGATCGCCGAGGAGTCGACGGCGTGGCCATCGGTGACCAGGCCCACCGATGTCGGGGGGTTGGGGTTCGGGCTCAAATGGGACATGGGGTGGATGAACGACACCCTTCGGTACGCGGGGCTCGATCCCATCTATCGCTCGTTCCCCGACAACCACCGGATGCTCACGTTTCGGGGCTTGTACGCCTTCAGTGAGAACTACGTGCTGGCGCTCTCGCACGACGAGGTCGTACACGGCAAGCGCTCCCTGCTCGGGAAGATGCCCGGAGACGAATGGCGCCGCTTCGCCGGGTTGCGCGCCCTGTTCGGCTACCAGTGGGCGTTACCCGGGAAGAAGCTGATCTTCATGGGGAGCGAGATCGGCGATCCCTTCGAGTGGAACCACGGTGGCGACCTCCCCTTCGGTCTGCTGCAGTACCCGCTGCACCGGGGGACCATGGAGTGGGTGTCGGCGCTCAACGCGTTGTACCGAACCGAACCGGCCATGCATCGGGGCGATACGGACTCGGCCGGGTTCCAATGGATCGAAGCCGACGATGCCTCCCGGTCGACGCTGGCGTTTCTGCGCTCGGCCGAGGGGCACCGGCCGGTCCTGGCGGTCATCAACTTCACGCCGGAGGTATGGAGGGACTACCGCGTCGGGGTGCCCCAGGCGGGTACCTGGGAGACGCTGGCGTGCAGCGATGAGGTGCGGTACGGCGGGAGCGGACTGTCCCCGACCCGGCTCGACACCGAAGCCGCGCCACTGCAGGGCATGTCCGATTCCTTGCTCTTCGACGTGCCTGCCATGTCGGCCACTTTCCTGGCACCGAGGGAATCCTCGGAGAAAGCCGACTGAGTTCGGGGCCCGCAGTCCGGAGCCCCGTGAGCCCGAAGCCCGGCCCCCCGCCACGTCTTGCTTGTTGCTTCTTGCTTGTCGCCCGAAGTCCGGAGCCCGGAGCCCGTCCTCGGCCCCTCTCCGCTTCTTGCTTGCTCGCTGCTTGTCGCTCTCGAGGTATCAGCGACATCCGCCGCTGCTCTGCTTCGCATAGCCGGTCGGTCCAGGGGGACCTTGGAGATCGAGAGGGTTCTGCTCATGCGACACATTTCCCTACGCACACTTGTCATCGCCGTCGGACTGACCGCTCTTCTCATCACTCCGGCCACCGTCTGGGCGATTGATCGGTTCGTCGATGTCCCCGACAGCAACGTCTTCCACGACGACATCACCTGGCTCGCCCAAGCGGGAGTCACCCTTGGGTGCAATCCGCCCGACAACGACGCGTTCTGTCCGAACGAACCCGTGACAAGGGAGCAAATGGCGGCGTTCATGCGTCGGCTCGCCGAGAATCGGGTCGTCGACGCGGCGTCCGTCGGTGGTCGGACGGCGCTGGAACTTCGACCGGCGATCAGCGAGAGCCGCATCAGCTCAGGGTTTCCGGCAACGTCCTCCATCCCTCTCGCCGCCAATGAACAGATGGCGATCACGACACTCGACCTGTCAATCGATCACGGGAAGTACGCGCTGGTCGATTTCGGATACCACGCCAAGAACAATGACCGAATGGCCGGCACGACGGGCCCGTGGCTCCAAATCGACGACACCGATTGCACGCTGGCCTCACTCGACGACCCCGATGTGGTCGTGCCGGGCAGTCATGCGGGCCAGGGGTTCGGCCCCGGCCAATACCTGACCGTCATGTCTTCGGTTGCGGTGGAGTTGACCAAAGACACACTGCTCACCCTCTGTGCGACGGTCACCGGGGGAGGTGTGGACATCTTGAACGCGCACCTCAACGCCATTCAGTCGGATGTCGGTTCGGTGGACCTGAACCTCGCCTCGTGACCCAGAGCCCGCAGCTCGGAGTCCGTGAGCCCGGAGCCCGTCCGCGGCCTCTCGTCGCTTCTTGCTTGTTGCTCGTCGCTTGTCGCCTATTGCGTACTGCCTCCTGCGTACTGCTTGCCGCGACGCGGCTAGGTTCACGGGTGACCGCGAGATAGGAGCCGAGTGTGTCTCTTCCGTCGCCCCGCGACGTTCTCTGCATGGTGCTGGCCGGAGGTGAAGGGAAGCGTCTCATGCCGCTCACCCGCGACCGCGCCAAGCCGGCGGTTCCGTTCGGCGGCCACTATCGCCTCATCGACTTCGCGCTCTCGAATCTCGTCAACGGGGGGTATCGCAAAGTCGTGGTCCTCACCCAGTACAAGAGCCACAGTCTCAATGTCCACCTGTCGCGAACGTGGCGGATGTCGACCCTGCTGGGCAACTACGTGACGTCGGTGCCGGCGCAGATGCGCATGGGGAAGCGGTGGTTCACCGGGTCCGCAGATGCGCTCCTCCAGAACATCAACATCATCGACGACGAGGAGCCGAAGCACATCTTCGTGTTCGGTGCCGACCACATCTATCGGATGGATCCCCGCCAGATGCTGGAGCGTCACATCGAGTCCGGCGCCGGTGCCACGGTGGCGGCCATTCGGGTGCCCGTCGAGGAGGCTTCCGCCTTCGGCGTCATCGAGATCGGGGACTCCAACCTGATCCAGGCCTTCCGCGAGAAGCCGGCCGATCCCAAGCCGGCGCCCGACGACCCGACGATGACGCTGGTCTCGATGGGGAACTACGTCTTCGACACCGACGTCCTGATCGACCTGGTGCGACAGGATTCGATGAGCGACGATTCCGGGCATGACGTCGGCGGGGACCTGATCCCGGCCCTGGTCGACGCCGGCGTTGCCCATGTGTACGACTTCACCGAGAACGACGTCCCCGGCGTCTCGGACCGGGAGAAGGCCTACTGGCGTGACGTGGGGACGCTCGACTCGTACTTCGAGACGCACATGGACATGGTGTCGGTGAATCCCATCTTCAGCCTCTACAACAAGCAGTGGCCGATCTACACGTCATCGGTCACGGCTCCGCCGGCCAAGATCGTCGGGGTGAGCCAGCACGGCGCCGGTCAGCTGAGTGACTCGATCCTGTCCAACGGCGTCGTGATCTCGGGAGCGTACGTCCACGACTCGGTTCTGTCGCCGTGGGTTCGGCTCGAGCCGGGAGCGGTGGTGGAGAATTCGATCCTCATGGAGGATGTCGTGGTGGGGGAGAACGCCCACATCAAGAATGCGATCGTCGACAAGGGCGTGGAGGTCCCGGCGAACGCAACGTTGGGTGTCGACGCCGAACTCGACGCCGCACGCGGTTTCGAGATCTCCGACGGCGGCGTGGTGGCGGTGGCCAAACGCCAGATCGTCACGGTGGATGCGCCGGCCGTCGTTCCCGACGAGATCAGGGCGTAGCCGCCAGCAGCACGAAACCGTACGCCGACACGGCGATCGGTCCGGGTCCGGTGCTCTCGGGCTCACCGGAACTCGCCAGCACGACACGCCACGGCGTTCCGCCGAGCTCGGCGGGCAGGTCGAAGGCGGTGTCGGATCCACCGCCGTTGGCCAGGAGCAGCACGTCGTCGTCGGACACGCTTCCCTCCTCACAATGCAGGGGTTCGCCTCGCAGGTAGAGGGCGACGGCCATCCGCGACGAGTCATGCCAATCGTCTCCTGTCATCTCCTCCCCGTCCGGCCGGAACCAGCCGACATGGTCGAGGTCGGGAGCGGCGTGCTCGTGCAGCCACGCGGTTCGTCGAAATGTCGGATGTTCGCGCCGGAGCCGGGTGAGCGTTCGCACGAACTCGATCAAGTCCTGGTCGGCGTTCTTCCAGTCGAACCACGAGATCGGGCCGTCCTGGTTGTAGGCGTTGTTGTTGCCCGATTGGGTGCGGCCCAGCTCATCGCCTCCGAGGAGCATCGGTACGCCCTGGGACAGGAGCAGGGTGGCCAGCATCGATCGCATCCGCCGCCGGCGGATCGTCAGGACGTCCGGGTCGTCGGTTGGGCCTTCGGCTCCCGAGTTCCACGACCGGTTGTCGTGGTGTCCATCCCGGCCATCCTCGCCGTTGTCCTCGTTGCGTCGATGGTCGTACGAGACCAGATCGGACAGGGTGAAGCCGTCGTGGCTGGTCACGAGGTTGATGGATGCGACCGGGGTCCGCCGCCCGAAGACGTCGGACGATCCCGTCAGTCGCGTTGCGAAGTCGGAAAGCGAACCGGGCCGTCCCGCCCAGAAGTCTCGACTGGTGTTGCGGAACCTGTCGTTCCACTCACTCCAGCCGTCGGGGTAGGCGCCGACCTGGTACCCGCCGGGCCCGATGTCCCACGGCTCGGCGATGAGCTTCACGTCGGCCAAGACCGGATCCTGGCCGATCGCTCCGAAGAAGCCGCCCAACGGATCGAATGGTCCCCAGGTTCGGCCGAGGATCGACGCCAGATCGAATCGGAACCCGTCGATCCGGAACTCCGAGACCCACATGCGCAGGCTGTCCATCACCAGCCGCAAGACCGTCGGGCTTCCAAAATCGAGGGTGTTGCCGGTCCCGGACCAGTTCACGTACTCGTCCGGCCGGTCCCGGTCGAGCCGGTAGTAGGCGCGGTTGTCCAAGCCACGGAACGACAGCGTCGGGCCGAGGTGATTCCCTTCCGCCGTGTGGTTGTAGACGACGTCCAGAATCACTTCCAACCCGGCGCGGTGGAGCGCCTTGACCATCCCTTTGAACTCGGCGATGGGGTCGTCGGTCGCGGCATACCCGGCATGGGGGGCGAAGAACCCGATGGTGTTGTACCCCCAGTAGTTGCGCCTGCCCATCTCCTGCAGGAACACGTCGTGAACGAACTGTTGGACGGGGAGCAACTCCACCGCCGTCACTCCGAGGGATGCGAGATAGCCGACGGCGGCGGGGTGCGCCATGCCGGCGTACGTCCCCCGGAGTGGCTCGGGGACTTCGGGATGGGCAGCCGTGAACCCCTTCACGTGCGTCTCGTAGACGATGCTCTCCGACAGCGGGGTTCGGGGCCGGTCGACCCCCTCCCAGTCGAACTCGGAGTCGGCGACCACCGAACGCATCGTGTGGGGCGCCGAGTCGTCCGTGGAAGGTGCTCCGACGTCCGAGTGGTGATGGCCGACGAGCGCCGGAGACGTGTCGATCATCCCGCGCATCAGCCTGGCTCCCGGATCCAGCAACAGCTTGGCCGGATTGCACCGTTGGCCGGAACCGGGATCCCACGGACCGTGGACGCGATAGCCGTATTCGGTTCCAGGACCGATGCCGGGCACGAACAGCTCGAAGCGGTCGCCTCGGCCTTCCATTTCGATCTGACGTTCTTCCGGATCGAACAGGCAGAGCTCGATGGCGGTCGCCACCGACGACTCGATTCGGAACCAGCAGCCTGACTGGCCGTCGGGTCCGGCTCCGAGGACCGCGCCCAACCGGAGACGGGAAGGGGAGTGCATCGGCAACGGTCTAGCAGATCGACCTCCGAGGCCACCGGCACAGAGCCTTCGAACCGACCGGTGCACGACCACCGGTCCTTCCGGACCAAGGCGGATCGACCCGCTCGCTGATAGCTTCTCTCGAATGACCAACGCCTACTTCACAACCGGCGACGGCCGCTGGTTCACGCCCACCGCCCTGACCCGGGGGCCGTGGGACGTCGACGCCTGTCACGCCGGCCCTCCGACATCGCTGATGGTGCGGTCGCTGGAACGTCTCGAGCCCGAGATGCGCCTGGCTCGGCTGTGGGTCGACGTCGAGCGCCCGATCCCGATGAGCGGTTTCCGGGTGGACGCCGAGATCGAACGACGCGGACGGACCGCGCTGCGGGCGGTGGCCCGGCTGCGGGATGACGAGCAGACCTTTGCCACCGCCCGATCCCTCCATCTCCGCCGACTGGACGGCTTCGACGTTCCCACCGCGCCCGTGGAGGTGCCCGACTTCGAGCGCGCCGTCCCAGGCCGGTTCCCGATCTCGACGACCACGCATGGCCAGACCGCCTTTCCCGACTCGATCGAGGTTCGCTACGACCCGGATGGTGGGGACGGCGGTGGGGGTCCGACGACGATGTGGATGAGGACGGTTCCCATCCTCGCCGGAGAAGACGCATCGGGTATCCAGCGCCTCTGTCCGCTGGCCGACTGCGGCAACGGGATTTCCTACAACGACTACCTCGACCGGGTTCTGTTCATCAACCCGGACCTATCGGTTTCGGTCTTCCGCGAGCCGGAGGGAGATTGGTTCTGCTCGCGAGCCACCTCCCATTGGAGCGGCGACGGAACGGGCTTCACCGAGGCCACCTTGTTCGACCGAAACGGGCTGGTCGGGCAGGCCACGCAGAGCCTCCTTCTGTTCCCGGCTGGATGATGGACTCGGCCCTCCCCCGGCCGGCGTCATCTCAGAGGTAGTGGCGGCACGCCCACGGAAGCCACGGGTTGCCCCGGTTAGCCCGGTAGTACTCGGCGAGCCATGACGCGGCGATGATGTTGGCCTCCGCATCGAACACCGACCGATCCCCGACGCCCGCCTTCACACTGGCCACCGCCCAGGTGCTCGGGAGAAACTGGAACAGACCCGAGGCGCTGCTGTACGGATTGACCGCTTCGGGATCGCCGTTCGACTCGCAGTCGATGATCCGCATCGCGTCGTCGACCAGGTCGCTTGCAAAATGGGTGGAGACCAGAGGGCGCCAGCGTTCGACCGCCGGCCCGGGTGGAGGCGGTGGGTTGGGCGGTGTGGTGGTGGGAGGTGCGGTCGTCGTCGGGCCGGCAGGAGGGGTGGTCGTGGTCGTGACGGTGTCAGGGGTGGTGGTCGTCGTGGCCGTCTCCTCTTGGCGGCGGCGCTCCTCGGCGGCGCGAGCTCGATCGATTGCGGTCAGGGCCTGCTGATAGGCCAGGTCGGCTGCTCGAGCCCGACGGTAGGCCGCGGCCACCTCGGCATCGGCCTGCTCGAAGAGCCGCTCGAGCTCCTCTGATTCGCTGGCGAGCTGCAGTTCCAGCAGTTCGACCCGCTCGCGCTCCAGCCGGTACTCGACGGCCAGGCGGTCGAGTTCCGCCCGGCGAGCGGTGAGCGCGTCGATCCGCTCCAGCGAGTTGCTCGTTCCCGCCGAGAAGAACTCCTCGGTGATCATGGCGTTCTCGGCCGAGTCGCTGGCCAGGACGAGTTGCGTCCCGGCCGACATCGCATGGATGTAGGCGGACACCGCTTGCTCCTGCAGGGCGGTCTCCACCTCGACGGACTCGTCCGCCGCCGATTCCGCCTGGAACTGGAGTCGGTCGAGGCGAACCGTCGCCGCCTCCACGGCTGCCGACGCCTCCGCATACCGTCCGAGTGCCGCCAGCAGTCTCGACTCGATCTCTGAGCGATTGGCGAGGGAGGAAGCCACGACCTGGTAGGCGGAGTCGACGTCCGTGGCCGCCTGGTCGGCCTGGCGGGCCGCCTCGTCGACCGACTGGGCGCGCGCCGCAGACGCATCGAACGACGATGCCAGGACGAGGATGACGAGGGTCAGGGCCAGCGCAGCCCGACGGCGGAACATCAGGGTTGGTGAGGTTAACGGCATGACCCATCCCATGGGTAGGCGAGGGTGGTGGGCGGGAACACACTCCGAGCGGCTGCGGTTGAATGGAGGCGCGGCCCGCGTCGCGACACGATCGCTGCGCTACGACCCATCGACACCGCAGGAGAAGCAGCATGTTTGGACGGAGGAAACCTTCGATGGTCGACGCCGATGCGGCGCTGCCCGGACGGTCCGAGCCGCTCAACGTCAGCGACCGTCATGTGGTTCTGGGGACTTCCCTCACCGGGCCTCACCCCGGAGGGACCGAGACCATCGTGTTCGGTATGGGTTGCTTCTGGGGTGCCGAACGCATCTTCTGGCAGATCCCTGGCGTCCATGTCACCGCCGCCGGTTACGCCGGCGGGTACACGGCCAACCCCATCTACGAGGAGATCTGCACGGGCCGGACCGGTCATGCCGAGGTGGCGCTCGTGGTGTACGAACCGGCCAAGGTGGAGCTGGAGCGCCTGCTCAAGGAGTTCTGGGAGAACCATGACCCGACGACCCCGAACCGCCAGGGCAACGATGTCGGCACCCAATACCGGTCGGCGATCTACACGACCACCGATGCCCAGCTGGCGGCCGCCCTCGATTCGGCCAACCGCTATCAGCGGGCGCTGACGGAAGCGGGGTACGGAACGATCTCGACCGAGATTCGGCCGCTGGGCGAAGCGGGCGACGGGACCTTCTACTTCGCCGAGGACTATCACCAGGGCTACCTGCACAAGCATCCGCGGGGCTACTGCAATCACGGTTTCTGCCAGGTCTCCTACGACACGGCCGGGCACGGCCAGGGCGTGGCCGCCGCCGAGCTGCCGGAGTTCTGAGAGGGTCCGCCGCCGGTCCGATCAGCCGACCAGTCGCGTCACCTCGGCCACCAGGTCGGCGGTCGGCATCGAGGCGGGGAGGTCGGCGAGGACGTCCGGGGTGATTCCGGCTTGCCCGAAGTCGACACCGCCCGGAGTGATCCAGCGGGCGACGGTGAGTTTGATCGCTCCGCCGTTGTCGAGCCCGAATCGCTGCTGGACCGTGTTCTTGCCGAAGCTCGGCTGCCCGACGATCACCGCCCGATCCGACTCACCGAGCGCTCCGGCCATGACCTCGGACGCGGAGGCCGAGCCTTCGTTGATGAGCACGATGACGGGGATGTCGAGGGCAACACCGTCGCCGGTGACCGCGTAGGGGACCTCCTCGCTCGGCGCCTGGGTCCGCACCACGATGCCGTCTTGCAGGAACTCGCTGGTGATGTCGACGGCCGAGTCGAGGGTGCCGCCGGGGTTGTCCCGCAAGTCGACGATGACCGTCCCGACCCCGCCCTCCTGAAGGGATTCGAGGGCATCTCGAACCTGCCGGGCCGAGGCGTCGGTGAAGATCGACAGGCGGATGTATCCGATGTCTTCGATGACCTCCGTGTGGACGACGGGCACGTCGACGGAGTCCCTCACCAGGGTCGCCGAGAACCGTTGGCCATCGCGATCCAGGCCGATCTCGACGGTCGAACCCGGCTCGCCCCGGACCTCACCCGTGACGGCGTCGATCGTCTTCCCGACGACCGGTTCCCCATCCACGGTCAGGATTCGATCCCCGGGGAGGAGTCCGGCTCCTTCGGCCGGCCCGCCGGGGAACACCGAGACGATCACCATCCAACACGTATGACCGAGCAGCGGACAGTCGCTGCGCTCCGGTTCGGCGGCCTCCTGGTCCTCGGTCGTCACCAGGGCCCCGATGCCCTCCACGGTTCCGGTGGTCTGGGCAACCGCGTCCTCCAACTCGACCGGTGTGAGATAGTCGCTGTACGGGTCGAGGGCGGTGTGGGAGATGGCGTCCAGCGCCGCCTCGACGCCGTCGTCCACCTCGACGTCCGCGTCGTCGATGGCGCGGCACAACCGATCGGTCAGCTCCTGGCTCGACCCGCACGACAGGTCGGGAGGATCCGCGGCCGGCTCGAGATCGGTCAGACCACCCCTGGCCGCCGCCGCCAAACCGGGCGCCTGCACCGGATCGATGTAGCGGTCCTCGATCAGGTCGATGGCCTCGCACAACGCCGCCAGGTCGGGGATCGCCCCCGGACACGTTCCGGGAGGGACCGTGGCCGTGTCCGGCCGGCCGGCGGGCGGCGCGGATGCGCCCTCGAGGGTTCCGCATGCGACGACCACCGAGAGCAGCACCGCCAGGATCGATATCAGGCGACGGGACTGGAACATGGCCTCCTCATTCAACACGCGTGAGTGGCTTGGCGAGAGCGATGTGCCGAGCGCTCGGCATCTATCGTCGAGTTCATGGATCTCCGCCTTCGGACTCTCGACGAACAGATCGTCGAACTCGCCGTCGACCAAGGACGCTGGGCGGCGCCCAAAGACGGACCAACCCTCGACCTCTCCGATGCTTGGTCGATCGGGGGAGTGGTGGATGCCCACGCTCACCTTTCGACGGAACCCGGCACATTCGACGTTGCCGACCGGGACGCCATCCGACGGAGGGCATTCGTGGCCCTCGAGTCGGGCATCTTTCTGTGCTTGGACAAGGGCTGGTCCGATGACACCGTTCTGACCTTGATGTCCGACCCTCCCGACCGGTGTCCGGCCATCCAGGCGGCGGGCCGGATGATCGCCGCCCCGGATGGCTACTTCGACGGGTTCGCCCGAGAAGTGGACCAGGACGATCTGGTGGAAGCGGTCGCAGAACAGGCGTCGACCACCCGGTCATGGGTGAAACTGGTTGGCGACTTCCCGCGGCGAGGGCGCGGGGCGGTCGTGAACTTCGACGAGTCCGCGCTGGCTTCGGCAGTGAAGACGGCACACTCGGCCGGTGCGAAGGTCGCGATCCATGCAATGGCGGGCTCGGCGTCACCGGCCGTACGAGCCGGTGTCGATTCGATCGAGCACGGGCTCTACCTAACGGAGTCCGACGTCCGCACCCTGGCCGAGCGTGGAGGATCGTGGGTGCCGACCATCCTTCGGATGGAAGAGGTGCTCCGACAGATGCGCCCCGGTTCCACCGGCGCCTCGGTGATCGGCCAGGGCCTCGAAAACGTCCGGCGTTTGCTTCCCGTGGCCGCGGAGGCGGGATTGGCGGTGCTGCCGGGTTCGGACATGTCGGTTCCTTCCGCGGAGGTCGCTTCCGAGGTGGAGCGGCTGGTCGACTACGGGATGGACCGCCGCAACGCAGTGGAGTGGGCCACCGAGGGTGGCTTTCGGCATTGCGGACTGGCCGCGCCATTCCAGCACGGAGAACCGGCTGACCTGGTGGTTCTGGTCGACCATCCCGGCGTGGTGGCCCGAGCGCTCGCCACCCCGCAGCTGGTCATGCGGAGTGGTTCGGTGATCGTCGACCGGAGCAGCTTCGACCTGACGACCTGACTCGGTGCCGGCATCGGCCCAGCCGTTCCTCTCCTCCGGATGGACGTTTACCGCAGCGCTACTGCCGCGGAGGTTGCTGCCGACAGGATGAGCCATGGTGGCAACCGACCATCGCGTGACGCGCCGACTCCCGCCCCGAGTCCTCGGAGGCGTCTGGCTCGTCGCGCTCCTTGGAATCGCCGCCGGCATGGCCGTGATCCCGGTCACGGTGGTGGCCCAACTGCTCGACTCCGTTCGAGCGCCGATCGGGCTGCCGTGGTGGTTGCTCGCCGTAGCCTTCGCCACCGCCGAGTTCGGCGTGGTCCACCTCAAGTTCCGACGAGATGCGCACTCCTTCTCGATGAGCGAGATTCCGCTGGTGGCGGGGCTCTTCTTCACGAGCGTCTCCGGCCTGGTCTTGGCGATGGCGGTGGGCAGCGCGGTCGCCCTCGCCTTCGTTCGGCGCCAGCGCGGAGTCAAGCTGCTGTTCAACATCGCCCAGTTCACGACCCAGGCTGCGTTTGCCGCCCTGGTCTTCCACGTCATCGCCCGGTTGAATCCCGTCCTCGGCTGGGTCACCTGGCTGGCGGCACTCGCGGCCACGGTGGCGGCGTTCATCGTCGCCAACGGACTGGTCACCACCGCCATCCGGGCCACCGGCGGAAGGCTCTCGATGGGCGACCTGCGCGAGGTGGTGCTGTTCGGCCTCGTGGGAACCGTCGTCAATACGGCCCTGGCCCTGGTCGGGGTCACATTGCTGTGGGTGCGGCCGACGTCGGGCTGGTTGGCGCTCGTCCCGGTGGCGGTGCTGTTTCTCGCGTATCGGGTGTACACGGACCAGCGCGACGAACGGGCTCGTGTGCAGGCGCTCTACGAGTTCACCCTGGCCCTCCATGGTGCGCCGTCACTGGACGACGCACTGCCGGTGGCGGCAGCCGAAGCCTGCCGCATGTTCGAGGTCGAGACCGCCCACATCGTCGTCGTGCTCGACGGAGAGCCGGGGGTGGCCTTTCGCACCGTCGCAAACGCCGACGGGACCGTGGAGCGGATGAACCGCGACACCGTCGGTCCCGAGATGCTCGAACTCATCGCCTCCGACCACGCCGCATTTGCGACCCAACTCGAACCGCACGACGCAGCCGGACTGGGGCTCGGATCGACCCGCTCGATCATGTCGGCACCGATCCACACCCAGGGCGCACCCGCCGGTGTGATCATCCTGGGCGATCCGCTGAGTTCGGTCGGTGACTTCACCGGTCAGGATCTGAAGGTCCTCGAGACCATTGCCGGTCGCGTGGCGCTCACACTCGAGAACGGTGCACTCCAGACGTCGCTGTCCGAGGTGACGAAACTCTCCGAAGAACTCGAGGAGGTGGTGCGTTCGAAGGACCGCTTCATCGCCACCGTCTCCCACGAGCTGAGAAATCCGCTGACGGGCGTGATCGGGCTCACCCAGCAGCTTCGGGAGCATCGCGATCTCCTCGACGGTGAGGAGATCGACGAGTTGCTGGGGATGATCCACGACGGATCCGCCGAGTTGGGGGCCATCATCGAAGACCTTTTGGTGGCGGCGCGAGCCGACCTCGACACGTTGGTGATCAAGCCACGCTCCTTCGAGTTGCATCAGGAGCTGAGTTCGCTGCTGATCTCACAGTCATCGAGAAGTGGCGGGAAGGTCCTCGATGCCAACCTCGCCGGAGCGATGCCACCGGTCGACGCCGATCCGATGCGGATCCGCCAGATCATTCGCAATCTCATCAGCAACGCAATCCGATACGGCGGGGAACACATCCACTTCGAACTCCGATCCGAAGACGGCTTCGGCGTGCTGGCGGTCGTCGATGACGGCCCGGGCGTGGACGACGAGTCGGTGGAAGAGATCTTCGAGCCGTACGGGCGTGCGAAGGGCGCCACCCATGCCGGCTCGGTGGGATTGGGCTTGTCGGTGTCACGCCAGCTCGCCCGGCGGATGGGCGGTGACCTCACCTACCGGCGTCGCGACGGCTGCACGGCGTTCGAGTTGTCGATTCCTCTGGCTCGATCCGGGTCCTGATCCTGGGTTACGGATTCGCCCGAGCCGATGGGAGACTCCTGGGCGATGCTCGACACCCTCCGGCGCCGGATCGTGGGAGCCGCCACCGGGCTTTTTGCTCATGCCGATGACCCGCTCGCCGACACGCTGACCTATCGGGGCGATCCCGGACTGTTCGGTCCGGACTCCGTGACCTGGCGGGTCATGGGCGACCCTGCCACCTTCGTCGGAGGCATTCGAGCGTTGCTGATTCAGGCCGCTCATCCGGAGGTCGTCGCCGGCGTCGACGACCACTCTCGATACCGCGATGATCCACTCGGCAGGCTCTCCCGTACCTCGAACTACGTGACGGCCACCGCCTACGGAGCCGAGCCCGAGGTGGCGGCCGCCATCGCCCAGGTTCGCCGCGCCCACCGGCCGGTGCGAGGCACGTCCCATCGAGGGAACCCGTACACCGCCGACGCACCCGCCCTGGCCGCCTGGGTCCACAACTCACTCACCGAGTCCTTCCTCGTGTCGAACCAACGGTTCGGCACATCCCCGCTGACACCGGAGCAGGCAGATCGATTCGTGGCCGAGCAGGCCATCGTCGGGCGCCGAATGGGTGCCAGCCCCGTGCCGACGACCGCGAATGAGCTGACGGCGTGGCTGGCAGGCCACCCTGAGATCGGTCCGTCGCCCGGAATGGAGGCGGCGGTCGACTTCCTGCGCCGTCCTCCACTGACGGTTGGTGTGCGCCTTGGGTATCACCTGCTGGCGGCAGCCGCCGTCTCGACGATCCCGGTCCGCATCCAATCGATACTCGGTGTGCGCAGCGGCTGGATGGGTGCCCAGGCGGGGCGCATCATGGTGCGGTGTCTGCAGTGGGCGTTGGGGGCATCGCCCCGATGGCGGATGGCGCTGCTTCGAGTGGGGATCGACCCTCCTGCCGGCATGTTCAAGCAGCGGGTCCCCTTCGAGGACGTGCGGTGACTGCCAGGATGGCGGCATGCAACCTCTACGCATCGAACGAACCGGGCCGGTCGGTGCGATCCTGATCGATCGTCCCGAACGCCGTAACGCGTTCACGACGGCGATGTGGCTTCGATTCGCCGAGCTCGTCGACCAGGCGGGCGACGATCCGCAGATCCGCGTCGTGACCATCGAGAGCGGCGTGGAAGGTGTCTTCAGTGCGGGGGCCGACGTCGACCAACTTCGGCGAGAGCTCGACGATTCGGACCGGGCCGCCGTGGGGCTCGATCACATTCGTGAAGCGTTCGCTCGTTTGGCCCGGCTGTCCAAGCCCACCGTTGCGTTGGTCGACGGACCGTGCCACGGGGGTGCGGTCGGACTGGCGCTGTGCGCCGACGTCCGGATGGCCACGACCAGAGCCACCTTCTCGATCCCGGCTGCTCGGCTGGGTGTGGTGTATCCCTTCCCGGCCCTTCAGCGGCTCATGTGGACGGTGGGGACCGGTCAAGCCCGCCGGCTGCTGTTCACGGCAGCTTCCGTGTCGGCGAAGGAGGCGGCGCAGATCGGATTGGTCGACTCCCTGGTCGACGTCGCCCAACTCGCCACCGAGCGGGAGGCACTGCTCGCGTCGATGGCGGAGCTGTCAGGCGACTCCATCGCATGGACGAAGTCGCTCATGGAGACGATCGAGCGCGGAGCAGGCGACGGCGACGCGGCCCTCGGTGTGGAGCGACGGGCCCTCGCCGGCCCCCACCATCGAGAGGGTGTTGCGGCCTTCCTGGAGAAGCGCGCCCCCCGCTTCTCCTGAACGCCGCCCGCCCGGCGACCCCAAGCCGTCAGACGGTGGACACCACCGAGTTGTGGGCGTCGTGTCCGTTGAACCAGTAGTCGTCCGCCTGGTCATCGTTGATCCAGCGCCGACCATCGACTCGATACCGAAACTGCACTCGGGCATCCTTGGGGATGCGGACGCGCAGTTTGAACGGACCTTTCCCGCGATCCGAGAGCTTCATCGGAATCGGGTCCCATCCGGTGGACTCCGACACCCACTCGACCTCGTCTCCGACGTGCGCCGGCACCTCGAAGGTGACCTCGACTTCGTCCTTCGTCTTGAAATAGCGCTTCTTCATCATGGCATGCCCCTGACTGGCCTCGATTGCTGTGGTGAGGGTTGCGGGCGGGCGGCGCCGCAAGGCAGTGCCCCAACCCGTGCCGAGCGCTTCGTCGGGTGCGCCCGCCCCCGGAGTGAAGTCGCAGGGTACCGCCCCGGCGTTACGCCTCTCAATGGAGCGATCGGCTCAATCGGGACGGGACCGGCGGGGATCGAGGGCCGCCGCATCGACGCCGTGGTCTCCGAGTTCCGGAGAAGGTTCGCCGTCGACGATCAGGTCTGCGGTGAGCCGGCCGGCGGCCGGTGCGGTCTGAATCCCGGTGCCGCCCTGACCCACCAGCCAGAAGAAGGAGGGGACGTCGGCATCGGAACCGATCGCCATCGACCCGCCGGGGCAGAAGGTCCGGAGACCGGCCCAGGAGGAGCGGATCGATCGGATTTCGAGGTGGGTGACGGCGTTGATCCGCTCGATGGCGAGCGCAATGTCCACCGGATCCGGTCGGGCGTCACAGGGTTCGGAGGCCGTCTCGTCGGCCGGCGAGCAAAGGAGCTGCGGTCCATCCGGCTTGAAATAGAAACTCATCGTGACGTCGGTGACCAGTGGCCACCGATCGCATCCATCCGGTCCCATCACCATGAAGGCGGTGCGGCGGCGCGGCTCCAACCCGATCGGTCGGACCCCGGCACCCAACGCCACCTCGTCGCCCCACGCACCGGCGGCATCGACGACGACATCACATCGGAGGTTGCCTTGGTTGGTGCCGACCAACCATCCGTCATCGCCGTACTCGGCGCGCAAGAACTTCCAGCGGGTCCGGATCTCCCCGCCTCCTCTGCGGAACCCGCGGACGAAGCATTGATGAAGCTCCGCCACGTCGATGTCGGCTGCGCCGGCCTCGTATCGACCACCGAGGACCGGGCGCAGGACCGGGACGAGTCGTTCGACTTCGTGGGCTTCCAGCGAGACGACCCCGGGCGTCTCCTCGTCGAGGAGGTGGCCATGCTCGGTTTGCTCAGGCGTGACGACGGTGAGGGCGCCGCGGGGGTGGAGCAGCGGCAGGTCGGTCAACTCCGGAGGTGGCTGGTCGAGAAACGGCCGCGATGCCGATGAGAGTGGGACGATGTCGGCGTGGCCATACGAGCCAAAGAACAATGCGGCCGACCGCCCCGTGGTGTGATGGGTGAGAGATCGCTCCTGGTCGATCACCAAGACCGTGCGGTGGCGCGCCGCGAGATGGTGGGCGGCGCTGATCCCGGCGATCCCGCCACCGATGACGACGATGTCGAAGCGCTCCGCCGGGGAGGCGGTCATCCCGAGGAAGCGAGGCCCGACCACACCCGTTCGGGCGTCAACGGCATGTCCAGGTGACGGACTCCGAGATGGGCGATGGCGTCGATGATGGCGTTGACGGTGGCCGGTCCGGAGCCGATGGTGCCCGCCTCCCCGATTCCCTTCGCTCCGAGCGGATTGTCGGGGGTGGGAGTGACCGTGTGGTGGACGACCAAGTCCGGCATGACCGTGGCCGTCGGGATCGAGTATGAGGTCAGGTTGGTCGTCAACGGGTTGGCGGACTCGTCGTAACGGACCCGCTCGAACACGGCCTGTCCGATGCCTTGGGCGACGCCGCCGTGGACTTGGCCGTCGACGATCATCCGGTTGATGATGGTCCCGCAGTCGTCACAAGCCACGTGGGTCCGGAGGCGAACGTCGCCGGTCTCGGTGTCGACCTCGACGACGGCCACATGCGTTCCGAAAGCAAACGTGGCGTGCTCCTGTATGTACGTCTCGGCATGTTGCAGGTCGCCGTCACCCGATCCGTTGGCCAGCGCGGCGATCTCCGACCACGTGCGTCCGGTGTCCGGAACACCGCTGACACCGATGCGCCCGTTGTCGAATTGGACGATGTCTTCGACGGCGGCCTCGGTGGCTCCTGCCACCAGTTCCCGAGCCCTGGCCAGCACCCGGCGGCTCGACACGAGAATGGCCGACCCCGCCATCTGGAGCGAGCGTGATCCCATTGTTCCTCCGCCTCGCGGAACCACCCCCGTGTCGCCCTGAACGAATCGAATCCGATCGCGCGGAAGGCCCAAGACCTCGGAGGCGATCTGGGGAAAGGTCGTCTCGTGGCCCTGCCCGTGCGAGGAAGCACCCGAGGTGACCGTGGCCGTCCCATCGTCGTGGATCGCCACCGCCCCCCAGTCTTTGCGACCGCCGGGAGCGGTCACCTCGACGTAGCTGGCGACGCCGAGTCCCAGTTGCCATCGATCTCCGGCGGTTCGTCGCCGCCGCTGTTCCTCGCGCAGGTGTTGGTATTCGCTCGCCTCCAGCGCCAGCCGGAGTGCTCGTTCGTACTCGCCGGAGTCGTAACGTTCCCCGGTGGCGGTCACGACCGGGAACTCGTCCGGAGCGATGTAGTTCCGGCGTCGAATCTCCGCCGGATCGATGCCGAGTTCGGCGGCCAGGACATCGATCGCCCGCTCCAGTGTCAGCGTCGCCTCGGGTCGCCCGGCACCTCGGTATGCGTGCACCGGGGTGGTCGTCGTGACGACGCTCTTCCAGGAGAAGTCGATGCGATCGATCGAGTAGGGGCCAGCAGCCATTCGCTGGGTGAACTTGGGGAGATGCGTTGCGAACAACGGGTATGCGCCGACGTCTTGGACGACGGAGATGCGGGCGCCGACGATGACCCCGTCCCGGGTGGCTCCCAGATCGATTCGGTGGACCTGGGCTCGCCCGTGCGTCATGGCGACCATGTTCTCGCTGCGGCGCTCCTGCCATCGGACCGGTCGTTGCAGGCGGCGGGCGAGTTCGGCGACCAGGACCTGCTCGCGGTACGGGTAGATCTTGGCGCCGAAGCCGCCACCCATGTCGGGAACCTGCACGCGGATCAGACTGCGGTCGATCCCCAGGGCGGTCGAGATCGCGTTGCGGTGGGCGTGGACGCTCTGACTTCCGGCGAAGACCACCAAACCGTCGCCGTCCGGCCAGGCGACCGCATTGTTCGGCTCGAGCGGGACCGCGGCCAGACGCTGATGGGTGATCGTGAGGGAGGTGACGTGTTCGGCGCCGTCCAGGGGATCACCGTCACTCTCGAGGCGTCCCGAATCGATGACGTTGCTCTCCGTGCCGCTGAACAGCCGCGGTGCATCGGGACGCAGTGCGTCATCAGTGGTTGGCACCGGCGCCTCCTCGGCGATGTCCACCCAGACCAACTGGGCGGCATCGACCGCTTCCCGCTCCGACTCGGCGACCACCACCGCCACGATGTCTCCGACGAAACGGACGCGTTCCCCGGAGATCAGCGGGGGGCGCGTCGCGTCTGACTGGCCGGCGAAGTCGATGGCCATCGAAGCTTCGATGTCGGAGGCGGTGAAGACACCCACGACGCCCGGCATGGAGACGGCGTCGTCTGCATCGATATCGGTGATCGTTCCGTGGGGGATCGGAGAGCGCACCGGGACCATCCAGCAGGCATCCTCGACACGAAGGTTGCTGATGTAGGTCCCCTCCCCCCTGACGAGCCGAGGGTCTTCGGCCCGGGTCACGGCAGCGCCGAGGATGGAACCGCCGGCATTGGCTTCGATCATGGGTTTCTCCTCTGTCGACCGGCCCTGGGGCGGGGCGGTTCGAAGGCTGGGGTATCGTCGGTCATCGTGCGGTCGAAGCCGCTCCGGCAACCCCGGATCCGCCGGATTGGCACTCGCGCCCGATCCTATCGATCGACTGGGGGCGGCTCGCCGCCTCCGGTGACACAGTCGACGCCGCCCTGATCACGGCAGGAGCAGCCGGACCAGTCGCCGATTGGTGACGGCGAGCCCGGCGGTGGCCATGACGACGAGAAACGCCACGTTCCAGAGGTTGGACGGCGTTACGGTGCCCAGGCTCAGTGCTCGCACCAACTCCGCCCCGTGGAAGAGCGGCGAGAGGTGGGTGACGGCGCGGATGGCCGGTGGATAGACCTCCAGCGGGTAGAACGTGGCCGAGAAGAGGAACAGGGGCAGCGTGACGAGTTGAACCATGTCGAAGTCCTGCCAGCTCCGCATGAAGGTGGTGGCCGCCATTCCGACCGCACCGAAGGCCAAACCGATCAGCAGCGCTGCCGGGATGATCAGCAGCGCCCACCACGAGTTGGTGAGGCCCATGGCCAGCATCACTCCCATGAAGCCTGAGGCATAGATTCCTCCCCGGGCCAGCGACCAGCCGATCTCCCCGAATGCGATGTCCAGGGGGACCAACGGCGTGGCCAGCATGGCGTCATAGATCTTCGCCCATTTGAGCTTGTGGAAGATGTTGAAGGTCGCCTCGGTGACCGCCCCATTCATCGCGGAGGCCGCCAGGAGGGCGGGCGCCACGAAGGCGGTGTACGACACCACTCCGGCGCCTTCCACCTCGATCTCGCCGACCAACGCTCCCACCCCAACCCCGATGGAGAACAGATAGAAGATCGGCTCGAACAGGCCGGACGTGATCACCGTCCATGTTCGACGGTGCACCAGCAGATTCCGCTCCATGACTCGCGGGGCCCTCGCCCCGCTTCTCGCCACCGTCGCATGCCTCCCGGCGTCGGTCGTCATATGACCAGCCGCTTCCGCATCTGCCGCACCGCACCCCACGCTCCCAAACTGGTGACCACGATCAGGACCCCGATGTGGATCCCCCATGGGAGCGCCGACGGCTGGCCGAAGGTGACCGACCGCGCCAGTTCGACGCCATGCCAGAGGGGGACCAGGACCGCCGCCGGTTCCATCCAGTCCGGAAGTTGAGAGATGGGGAAGAAGGTGCCCGAGAACAGGAAGAGCGGGAGGATGACGAATCGGAACAGGCTGCTCAGGCCCGTTTCGCTCTCGAGTGCGGCCGTGTACCACGTGATCGGTCCGACGAAGGCCACGCCCGTGAGGGTGGCCACCAGGATGGCGACGGCGCCGGCCCTCACGGGCAGCGCACCGAACCCCATCGCCACCATCCCGAAGATGGTGGCCACCATGAGCACCCGAATCCCCGCCCAGACCATGTGACCGATCGTGAGGTCGGTCGAGGTGATCGGTGTCGCCAGCGCCGCCTCGTAGGAGCGGATCCATTTGATCCCGGCCATGACCGGCCACGAGCACTCGGCCGCGGCCGTTTGCATGGCGGTGGCGGCGAGCAGGCCCGGGGCGAGGAAAGCGAGATAGTCGCCGCCGGGCAGCGCCCCGGCCCGATCGGCGTCGACGAGAGAACCGAGCCCGACACCCATTGCCACCAGCAACAGGAGGGGGCTGAGAAAGCTCGTGAAGACCGAACCGCGCCAGGTGCGGCGATAGACCCGGGCACGACCCTCGGCGAATCGGAAGGCGGTGTGCATCAGTCGACCAACGTTCGGCCCGTGAGGTTGAGGAACACATCCTCGAGCGTGGAGCGCCTGACGAGGGTCGCCTCGACGGCGATCTCTCGCTCGTCGACTGCGGCGATCGTCTTCTCGGCGTCGTCGGTGGAGAGGATCAGGCGGTCTGCGACCACCTCCACCCGTTGGGCGGCACCGGAGAGCATGTCGGCCGCTTCGGTGATCGAGTCGGCCGGCACCCGAAGCTCGACGACCTCACGACTGGCGTGCGCGGCGATGAGGCCGGAGGGTGAGCCCTCGGCAACGATGCAGCCGCCGTCCATGATCACGAGCCGATCGCAGAGCTGTTCCGCCTCGTCCATGTAGTGGGTGGTGATGAGGAGCGTGACGCCTTCACGTTTCAAGCGGTACAGCCGGTCCCAGAGCAGATGTCGTGCCTGGGGATCCAGTCCGGTCGTGGGCTCGTCGAGAAGCAGAAGCTCGGGACGGTTGATGAGTCCTCGAGCGATGGTGAGGCGCCGCTTCATGCCGCCCGACAGCGCACCCACCTTGCTGTGGCGGCGATCTCCGAGCTGGGCGAACTCCAGCAGCTCCTCGATCCGGCCTCTGATCTCGGAGCGTGGCAGATCGAAGTAGCGACCGTAGATGAACAGGTTCTCGGAGACGGTCAGCTCCTCGTCGAGACTGTCGTCCTGCGGTACCACGCCCAGCCGGGCGCGGATCTGTTTTCCGTGCGTGGTCGGATCCAAGCCGAAGACCCGAACGCTCCCGCCCGAGACGGGTGATACCGCACCGATCATCTTCATGGTCGACGATTTCCCGGCGCCGTTCGGCCCCAGGAATCCGAAGGCCTCGCCGGTCCGAACCTGGAAATCCACGCCCGCAACCGCGACGAACCCATCGAACCGCTTCTGGAGGTTGGTGGCGGACACCAGGACATCGGCCATGAACCCCCGAGCGTACCGCCGGGTCGAGACAGAATCCGTGCCTTGGTGTCGTGGAGGGGAGTAGTGATGTCGGATGCGCTGCGGCCGACAGGAAGAGCATGTCTGGTGTGGGTCGTGAAGACACAGGACCGGCTCTGCGGGGACGCGGGCCGGTGTGGCCGCGCTCAGACGCCGGTGCTCTGATGCACGAGTTGCATGGCGCCGGACCCCACCGGTGGCTCCGGACGGTTGGCAGTGTGCTGGCGGTGCTGGTACACGGAGCGCTGTTCTTCCCCACGGGTGAGGTTCGCTGGCTGATCGTGTCGGGGCTGGCCATGGTGCACACCGCGATCGTCGTCCCGCTCACCACTCGCCGGTATGCGCCGATGCAGGCACTGGTCCTCGACTGGATCGGCGTCGTGGCCGGTGTCTGTATCGCCGGGACGGTGGGTCCGCTCCACTACTGGCTACCGATGTTCGTCTGCGCCGTCGCCATCTTCCTGGCCGGGCGCCAAGCTCTGGTCACCATGCTGGTGGTGGTTGCCAGCGCCGGGCTCCTGACGATCACCGAAGCGCTGGGATTCCAGTGGGTCTCGGTTGCCAGAGGAGCGGAGCTGTATCCGATCGTCGGAATGTTGGTCCTCGCCGTCCTCGGATTCATGATGGTGCTGGTCATCGGGACGGGCGTCCGCCGGCGAGACGAAGAGCTCCAGAGTGCCCAGGATGCGACCGATCGCGCCCGGGCAGATGCCGAGCGTCGAGCCGAGGAGATCCGTCTCCTCTTCAACCAGGCTCCGATCGGGATCACGTTCCAGACCCGGGACGGCAAGTTCCTGTATGCGAATCAGGTGTTCTGTGAGATGGTCGGGATGACCGAGCCGGAGATCATCGAGCGGGGCGTCCTCCACCGGATCGTCGAGACCGACGAGGATGCGGTCGACCGACAGTTGCGGAATGCATTTGCCTCCAACCGCTCGATCGATATCGAGGTGTCGATGCGGGACGGCGCCGGCCGGACCCGGCGTCTGGTGGTGGCCGGTCGACCCGCCCCGCTGGCAGGAGTCTCCGGGTTCGTGATGACCGTGGTCGACAAGACGACCATGGCGGAGGCAGACCAGCGGTCGGCCCGCTTTGCGTCCGCCCTCGAGAACACCGCCGATCTGACGGTGATGTTCGACATCGATGGAGTGATCTCCCACGCCAACCGACGCTTTGCGGAGCTGTTCGCCGGTGGGCGGTCACCGGTCGGTCACAACATTCTCGATGTGGCCGGCCAGGAGTTCTGGGACCACCTCTCGGTGGATCGTCCCAGCCTTGTCGGCGTCGACGGGGAGCTGCGGATACGGACCGCGGACGGTCGACGGGTGGCGCTGTCGTTGTTGGTGACCCGCTCCAGCGACGTCGTCACCGGCAAGCCGGCATTCACGGCGGTAGCTCGCGACGTGAGCGACCTGGTCCGTGCCCGCGACGAGCTGGCAGATCTGATCCAGGCCAAGGACCGCTTCATCGCCAGCGTCAGCCACGAGCTCCGCACACCGTTGACGGTCGTCGTGGGATTGGCGTCTGAACTCGCCCGGGCGCTGGACGACTTCACCTCGACCGATGTCTCGGAGTTCGTCGCGATGATCGCCCAGCAGAGCAGCGAGGTGGCCGTTCTCGTCGAGGACCTGCTCACGATGGCCCGGGCGGATGCGGGAACGCTGTCGATCGCGCCCGAAGACGTGGACCTGAGCGAGCAGATCACCCGTGCCCTCGAGACGGTCCCCGCCGAGGTGAGCGACCGGGTCGCCGTTCACGGAAGTGCGCCGGAGGTTTGGGCGGATCCGATGCGCATTCGCCAGATCGTCCGGAACCTGCTCACCAATGCCAAGAAGTACGGGGGACCCGAGCGCCGCGTCGTCGTCGGGGTGGAGGGAGGCATGGCACGCTTGTCGGTGGCCGACGATGGTCGACCGCTCTCACCGAGCGAGCGCCGTTCGGTGTTCGCGGCATACGAGCGCGTGCACGATCGTGCGGGAACCCCCGATTCGCTCGGCCTGGGTCTGACGATCTCCCGCCGCCTGGCGCGGATGATGGGAGGCGACGTCGTCTACGACCACGTCGATGGCTGGAGCCTCTTCTCGCTCCTCCTGCCGCTGGCCTCCACCGCCGAGCAGCTGCGGGACGAGATGCTGGCCGAGCGGAAAGATCTTCTCCGGGTGGGCGGTTCGTCGGACCCGATCTGAGGCGCAGACGGATATCGTGCTCGACGATGAGACTGGTCCTCGCCTCGACATCTCCCCAGCGGAAGCGGCTCCTGGAGCAGTGTGGCCTGTGGTTCGACGTCGTGTCGGTGGACGTGGACGAGCGTCGCCATGATGCGGAACCACCAGCCGAGTACGTGGAACGGTTGGCACGCGAGAAGGCCGTCGCCGCAGACTGCGCCGACCCGGAGACGGTTGTCGTCGGGGGTGACACCATCGTCGTCCATCGAGGGCGGGTGCTGGGGAAACCGGCCCATCCCGACGAGGCCCGGCGGATGCTCCAGGCGCTTCGAGGAGGACCGCATTCGGTGCTGAGCGGCGTGGCCGTGCTCGGTGGGACGGCCGGGGTATCGGTGGGTTCCGACCGAACGCTGGTGCAGTTTGGCGATCTGACCGACGCCGAGATCGACGCCTATGTGGCCACCGGAGAGCCGATGGAAAGGGCCGGGGCGTACGCTCTCCAGGGCAGGGCGGGCATGTTCGTCGAGCGGATCGAGGGTGATCCCACCTCGGTTATCGGCCTCCCGTTGGGGCTGGTGGTCCGCCACCTTCGCCGCCACGGGGTAACGGTGCTCGGTCAGACCTCTTGAACCGGATCCGGAGGACGCATACGTTCGAGCAATGGCTCGTATCGACGTCGTTCCGCACGATCTCCACCGACTGGCCGATGTACTGAACGGCGCGGCCCGCCGTCTCGATCTACAGGCGACTCCGGTCGCCGACCGGTCGGCGTGGCCGGAGCTGTCGTCGTCGGAGGCCTCGGCCTTCGGGCGCCGTCTCGACCTGGCCAGGTCGGAAGTGGCAGATGGGTACGTGACGCTCGCCGGTCGTTTGGCATGGAGCGGTTCGCTGTACACCGCCACCGATCGGGTGGACGGATGAGCGAGCCGCACGATCGGCACGGGCTCCCATGGCCGGAGGGGCACCCTCCTTCCCTCCGCCGATGGGCCGACGGCGTGGGTGCACTTGGAGCCGCCCTGGAGCAGCGGCCGCCGGGGGTGCCGGCCGCCTGGCGTGGCGTCGCCGGCCAGGCAGCCCGACATCGCTTGTTGGCGCTTCGAGCCACGGCGGCGCGTGCGGGTGCGCACGCCGGCCTGACGTCACAGATGGTGCATCGGCTGGCTGCCATGTTGGACGCCGCCCAGCGTCAGGTGATCGACGCCGACCGACGCCTCGACCACCTCCTCGAGGAGGCCGAACGGACCGAAGCCCGCCATCGGATGATGGTCGCGGAACCGCTCCAAGCGGCCCGCCTGGCGCAGATGGCCGAGGCGGTGCGAGGGCGGTACGAGCGGGAGCGCAGCCGGCAGCGGGCCGAGCTCGATGTGGTCGTCGGCGACCTCCACCGCTGGGACGGCATCGTTGCCGACCAGCTTGCCCGGCCGTTTCCGGCGCTCGACCTTCCAACGTCACCGGACCTCGTCGGTCGGTATCGGTCGGCGAGGTCGGCCCTCGGCAGGGAGATCGAGACCGTCGAAGCAGACATCCGTCGCCTGTGGCTGGCCGGCATCACCACCCCCGGTCGTTTCGTGGAAGTGGCCTTGGCGATCACCGCCGCCCGGTACCGGCTCGAAGTGCTGCGCGACCTCGCCACCGAGGACCGAACCCTCTGGTCCGTGTCGATGGAGGGAGATGGCGAGATCGTCGAGGTGATCGGCGACCTGGAATCCGCCGCGACGGTCATCGTGGTCGTGCCGGGCGTGGGGAACAGCCTGTGGACTCATGAGAACCGACTGGCCGACGCAGCCCGTTCCGTGGCAGACGTCGCCGCGTCCGACGTGGCGGTTGTGGCATGGCTCGGCTACGACTCGCCGGGATCCGCTCCGTTCGGGTCGGGACCACTCGACGCCGCGGCACTCGGGCAGCGAAGGGCGCACGAGGGCGCCGAGGCGCTGTCGGAGTTCCTCGATGAAGTGGGGCGAGTGGCGCCGGAAGCCTCGATCGCCGTCGTCGGGCACTCGTACGGAACGATCGTCTCGGCGCTGGCGTCGACCTCGGCCCGCATCGATGACCTCGTGCTGTTGGGGAGTCCGGGCGTCGCCACTTCCCGCCGCGCCATGCGCGCCAGCCGGGTGTGGGCGGCCACCGTGCCGGGTGATCCGATCGACGAGATCGCCGGTCTGACTCGACCGTCCGGCCAGATGGATGACGACTGTCAGCGGCGCCGGCTGCATCACGGATGGAACCCCACCCACGACGCGTTCGGAGCGATCGAAGTCGAACTGCCGGCACGGGGGCACGGCGGCTACTTCACCGCTCCGGCGGCCACGGTTCTCGTGGCGATCGCAACCGGCGATCATGAGGCGGTGCCCCGAGTCGGGAGGACCTGTGACCCGAAGCGAAGAGACCGATAGCACGCTGCCCTTTGCGGCGGTGGTCGATGCTTCGATGGCGGTGACCGAGTCGTCCGCGAGGAGCGCCAAGCGCGACCGCCTGGCGGCGCTGTTGGAGCGGGCCGGGTCGGACATCGGGGTGGTGGTGGGCTACCTCGTGGGGGTACCCCGGCAGGGCCGAATCGGTGTCGGCTATGCGACCGTCTCGTCCGTCCAGGTCGAGCCGGCCATGGACGGCTCGCTGACGGTGGGCGACGTCGACGCGTGCATCGACGCACTCGCCGCCTGCGTCGGACCGGGTTCGAACCTGGCACGGTCCCGGCTGCTCGCCGATCTGTTCGAGCGGGCAACCGCCGCCGAGCAGACCTTCCTGCGGCGCTTGTTCACGGGCGAACTCCGCCAGGGAGCACTGGACGGCGTCATGGCGGACGCCATCGCCCGAGCGGCGGACGTTCCCGCAACGCTGGTCCGCCGAGCGGCGATGTTCTCCGGCGACCTCGGCCTGGTCGCCGAAACGGCAATCGGCGAAGGCCGGGCGGGCCTCGAGCGGATCGGCCTCGAGGTATTGAGACCGATCCTGCCGATGCTCGCCTCGACGGCGGATTCGGTCGAGGTGGTCGTCGGCGCGGCCACCGACCCGGTCTCGGTCGAGTGGAAGCTGGATGGCGTCCGCATTCAGGTCCATCGCCGGGGGGATCGAGTCGAGGTGTTCACCCGCAACCTGAATCGGGTCACCGAGCGGCTTCCGGCGGTGACGCGATTGGTCGGCGAGCTCGATGTCGAGGCCGTGATCCTGGATGGGGAGGCCATGGCCCTTGCCGGGGATGGCGACGCACGTCCTTTCGAACAGACCATGAGCCGATTCGGCGCCGATGAGGCGCCGGACGCCCGCTCCCTCGTCCCCTTCTTCTTCGACATTCTCCACCTCGACGGAGCCGACCTCATCGATCGGCCCTTTGGAGAGCGCCGCCAGGTGCTCGAGGCGATCCTGCCCGATCACGCAGTCCCGGCGATCGTCACGGCCGATCCGGACCGAGCCCGGACGTTCTTCGACGAGACGGTGGCCGCCGGAACGGAGGGGGTGATGGTGAAGGACCCCGCGTCGCCGTACCAGGCCGGACGGCGCGGAAAGGCGTGGCGCAAGGTCAAACCGGTCCACACCCTCGACCTGTTGGTGTTGGCCGCGGAGTGGGGACATGGCCGGCGAACCGGCTGGCTGTCGAACCTCCACCTCGGTGCACTCGACTCAGAAACCGGGGAGTACGTGATGCTCGGCAAGACGTTCAAAGGCCTCACCGACGAGATGCTCGCGTGGCAAACCGAGCGGCTGTTGGAGCTGGAGGAGCGAAGAACCGGCACGACGGTATTCGTTCGTCCGGGACTGGTGGCGGAGATCGCACTCGACGGCCTGTTGCCGAGTCCGCGATACCCGGCGGGCATGGCACTGCGCTTTGCTCGGGTCAAGACTCATCGACCGGACAAGACTCCCGCCGAGGTCGACACGCTCAACACCGTCCGGGTGCTGTACGAGCGCCGCACCCGACCCGACCGACCCGCACGATGAGCGGCCAAGGCGTCGCCGACGAGTGGTCCACCGGCTCCCGGTAGGGTCAGCGTACGTCGAGTCCAGGAGGCGACAGTGCAGTTCGATGGAGTCGAGATCACCTGGTTGGGGCATGCCGCCATACGCATGAAGCTCGATGACGGGACGACGATCCTCGTCGACCCGTTCTTGACGAACAACCCGGCTTGTCCCGATGACGAGAAGACGCAGTCGGGGGTCGATGCCATCTATGTGACCCATGGCCACTTCGACCATGTCGGCGACACCGTGGCGGTCGCCGGAGCCAACGACGCCACCGTGTTCGCCATCCACGAGTTGGCCGAGTACCTCGGGGCGGCCGGCGTGAGCGATGTGGTCGGTTCGAACAAGGGAGGCTGGGTGGATGGGCCGGTCGGAGTGCGGTCCGTCATGGTCGATGCGGTTCACTCGGCCGGTATCTCTGGAGACGACGGGATCGTTGCCGGGGGTGAGGCCGCCGGCTGGGTTCTGAGCGTCGACGGTGGCCCCACCATCTATCACGCCGGGGACACCACCGTCTTCGGCGACATGGCACTGATCGGGGAGTTGTACGCACCCGACGTGGCGCTGCTCCCGATCGGCGGTCACTACACGATGGGACCCGAACTGGCGGCGCGAGCCGCTCGGATGATCGGCGCGCCCAAGGTCATCCCCATCCACCACGGCACCTTCCCGATTCTCGCCGGGACACCCGAGGAGCTGCGCGCTGCCTCGGAGGGTGCATTCGAGGTGGTTGCGCTCGACATCGGGTGAGTAGCCTCAGAAGGTCACCGAACCCGGAGCCCGACTCATGGCCACCCCACACATCTCTGCCGACGCCGGCGCTTTCGCCGAGGCGATCCTGCTCCCCGGCGATCCCCGCCGAGCGAAGTACATCGCTGAGAAGTTCCTCGTCGATGCCGAGCAGGTCACCGAGGTCAGGAACATGCTCGGCTTCACCGGCACCTACGAGGGGATGCCGGTGTCGGTCATGGGTACCGGGATGGGGATCCCCTCCGCCTCGATCTACATCACCGAGCTGATCAACGCATACGATGTCGAGCGGCTGGTGCGAGTGGGTTCCTGTGGCGCCCTCACCACCTCCGTGGAGATTCGAGACGTCATCGTCGCCACCGGTGCATGCACCGATTCCGGAGTCAATCGGGCTCGATATGGGGGCTGGGACTTTGCGGCGGTGGCCGATTTCGGACTGGTGCGGGCGGCGGTCGATGCCGCCGCCGAGCGAGGCATCGACGTGAAGACGGGGCTGGTGCACTCCGCCGACCTGTTCTACAACCCCGACCCGACCGGATTCGACGTGATGGAGCGGATGGGGGTGCTCGCCGTCGAGATGGAGGCCGCGGGGTTGTACGGTGCGGCCGCCGAGCACGGGGCGCGGGCACTGACGGTGGCGACGGTTTCCGATCACATCCGAACCGGCGAAGCCACGTCGTCCGATGAGCGGGAACGGACCTTCGACGCGATGGTCGAGTTGACGCTGAGGGCACTGGCCATCGACGCCGGCTGATGACGCCGGTCTGGATCTCCGATCCAACCGACGAACGGCTCGCCGATTACCGCCAGCTCAATCGACCGCGACGACGCGACCGATGCGAGCGCGCCGAGGGGCGCTTCGTGGCCGAAGGCATCGCGCTCGTCGAACGGCTCCTCGCCACGCCGCATCCCATCCGCTCGTTGCTGCTGACACCGGAGAAGTTCCGCCGTCTCGAGCACCTCGCAGCAGCCGTACCTGCACCGGTCTACGTGGCCGAGCGCGGCACGATCGAATCGATCGTCGGATTCGATCTCCATCGGGGAGCGATCGCGTCGGCCGACCGTCTGCCGAGACCGGACCTGGATGATCTGTTGGGCGAAGCGTCGTCGGTGGCGCTCCTGGAAGGGATCAACGACCACGAGAACCTCGGAGCGATCTTCCGTTCGGCTGCGGCGTTGGGTGTGGCAGCGATGCTGCTGGACTCGCGAACCCCTGATCCGTACCAGCGACGCGTGGTGCGGGTATCCATGGGTGCGGCGCTGACCCTTCCGTTCGCGGTGTTGCCCGGTTGGCCGGACTCCATCGCCCGGCTTCATGCGGCGGGATTCACGACGATCGCACTGACTCCGGACCCTTCGGCGATGTCCATCGGTGATGTGGACGTGCCGGAGCGGCCGTGTGTGCTTCTCGGGTCGGAGGCCGCCGGACTGTCGGCACCGGCGCGGGAGATGGCTCGGCAGCGGGTTCGCATCCCTATCGGTGGAGGTGTGAATTCACTCAACGTCGGTCATGCGGCGGCCGTGGCGTTCCATCACTTCCGCTGAGGGACTCAGCCGCACATCGTGTCGAGTGCGACCGTCGGATGGGCGGTCACCCCGCGGGCGAGTTCGCCCGATTCGATGCGGGTTGCCACGGCATCGCCCGGGCAGGAGGTGGCGGCCAGATCGCGGTGGCCGCGGACCGTGTGGGGATCGATGCCGTAGGTTCGACAGCCCCACGCCGTCATCGCCAGGGTGGCTGCCCATTGCGCATCGGGCAACGCCTGGGAGTCGAAATGCCCTTCGAGGGAGATCAGCAGGTGACCGGTCGGGTCGTAGTCGGTGGCGGTGTCGCCTCGGAAGTCCAGCGATCGCCCTTCGAGCACCGCCCCATCGGGGCCGATGAGGAAGTGATAGGCGAGATCGGACCATCCCAATCCCTGGTGATGGCGTTGATGACCTCGCGCGCGGCGGGGCCCGTCGGCGGGGTCGTCGATCACGGCAGCGGTGTGATGGATCGTGATCTGGTCGATGACATGGGCGGTCATGGCTCCGTCCGGTTCGGCGGCGCCCCAGTCCGCCCGACACGTGACCGGTATGCGTTCGAAGGTCTCGCCGGCCGGCGAGGCGGTCCCGGCGGCCTGTGACCCCTGCCCGGCCGGCGGCGTCGAGGTCGGTGGGGGCGTGGTCGGTGGGGCAGGAGGAGTCGTGGCTTCTGACGGGGGAGGGTCGATCGGCGCGGGCGGTCCGGGCTCCGGCCGGCCGCCGATCGAACACGCCGCCAGAGGAAGGCCGGCGGCGGTCTTGACGCCGAGGAGGAGTACCGCTCTCCGAGTCAGGTGGCCGCTCACGCCGGCTTGAGACGTGCCGCGATCCCCAAGCCGACCAGCGTGGTGAGCCCTCCGAGGGCGAGGGAGACCGCCACGATGGCAGGGTCCGTCATGGGCTGTGGGTCGGTGAGCCACAGCAACCCTCCTGCGGTGATGACCAGACGGGTGATGGTGCGGATCACCGGACGATCGGCGGGGCGGAGGCCGATGATGGACCCCATCACCAGCCCGAACACGAGGGCGGTGACCCACACCGTGGCCGTCACCGGCATCGGACGGCCGATCCGTATCGATTTCGCATGAACCCATTCTGGCGGGTCTTTCGGCCTGTTGCGGGGTCCGACCGGCCGCTACACTCGCGAAAAGCGGGGGTAACTCGTCGGACGGCGAGTACTGGGGCTCCGGTCGTGCTGGGGGCAGTGCGATCTTTGTTTGGACGACGTCTGGAGCCATGAGAGATGATCTATGTTGCAGCCCTGGTCGGTCTCGTTCTCGGCGCGGTCTGTGGCTACGTGTTGCGTCGCGAGGTGGTCGAGACCAGCTCTGGCGACTCCGATCGCCGGCTCAAAGAGCTTCGCCAACTCCACGCATCATGCGGTGATCGCATCCGCACGTTGAGCCTGCAGGTCGCACAGCTCGAGTCCCAGGTGGCCGAACAGGCCGTACCGGATCTGGAACGGCCCACGTATCAAGTGGACGATCCGGCACCGCATCCCATTCCGAACCCGCCGGTGGAGCTGTCCGATCTCCCGTCTGCGACGGTCACCGATCTCGGACGTGACCAGCCGGACGATGCACCCGAGTCGGACACCGATGATCGCCCGGCGGAGCTCGATGTGCTCAACGGCTCGAACACTGCCGGATCGAACGCCGGGGTCGGTGAATCCGCTCCGGTGACGGTCGAGGCGGCGCCGCACGAGGTTGCTCCCCTGGCTGCGTCCTCGACGGAAGTCGCCTCCGGAAAGGGCACATCGGGCAGTCGCGGAGGCACCGACTCGGACCGACCGTGGCCGGGGGCTGCCGAGCAGCGATCGGCCCCTCCCCGGGCGACCGCGGTCGAGGACGTGCCGTATGTCGAGATCGACCTCGAACTCCTGGAGGACGATGAGGAGGCCGATGCCGTCTCGCAGGATCCCGACCCTTCGGTTGCTCCGGAGACACCAGAGCAGGAGACGGAAGAGCAGCAGCCGGAGCAGGGCTCGGAGGAGCAGGGCACACCGTTGACGGTGATCTCGGGCATTGGCGCGATCAGCGCCACCCGTCTCGAGGCGGCCGGGATCAGTTCGGTCGAGGAGCTGGCTGCACTTCAACCGGCCGACGTGAGGAAACTGGTCGGCGGGCTGGGCCGGCTCGGTCTCAGACTCCAGCGTGAGGATTGGGTCAACGCTGCCCGGGAGCACGTCGCGAATCACTGACCGCCGGCGCTGGTGGCCGCCGGTGAGATCAGGTGCGCGCCCGGCTGGCCCGAATGAGGTGGAGCGACACGCCGAGCCCCGAACCCGTTGCAAAGAGACCGGCGGTCATCGCCAATGTCAGATGGCCCACGGTGAGCCGTTGCAGCGGGGTGGCGAAGTGCACGGCGCCCGCCGCGGCGGCGACCGGCACGGTCACCAGAGCGGTGGTCAGCGTGACCCACGCACCACCCAGCGTCAGATGGATGGCGACCAATGGCTGGTCGAGCCGTTCGAGAAGTCCGGACATCACGCCGCTCCTGTCGGCCGGAACCCGGCCGACCTTCGGAGGGTCGCGGTGCCGGGCGGTCCGGCGGCCGGTTCTTCAGTCGAAGCTACCCCGCATGACGACCTGCCCGGTGGGGGTGGGGTCGGCGTTCTCGTCCTGGACGGTGATCAGGAACTCGGGGTACTCGACCGGCTCGACGCCGGTCCACAGTCCCACCGGCACGCCCCCCTCGCGCCAGTGGAACGAGCCGGCCGGGACGATGCCATCGGGGCCCACCAGCCAGGCCGAGTAATACGTTCCCGGTTCTGCCGGGGGGAGACCGGTGATCTCGAGTCGGATGGCAACGCCGGCCGGCAGCGATGTGACCTCGGCGACCGCTTCGGCTGTGGGGGCCAACTCGGTGCCGGCCACGACGAAACGGTCGGGTGGATCGGAACGGGGCAAGAAGAGAACGAGCGCGACGATCGCCGCGACGGTGAGGACTGCGGCCCATCCGAGGCTTCGAGCGGTCCGGATCGGAATGGCGGCCGGCTCGCTCTCGCCCCGCAGTGCTTCGGCTTGGGCGATGATTCGATCCCGGAGACCCTCCGGCGGATCCGTCCAGGTGCTCTCGTCTCCGAGGGTCGCCTCGAAACGTCCGATCTGATCGACTTCCTCCGGGGTCAGACCTTCGGTCCATCCTCGTTCGCTCACAGGACACCCCCGCTGCCGGGGAGGTGGGCCAGCAGGCCGGCCAGACGCCGGTGCGCGCGGTGTGACCGCGACTTCACCGTTCCGATGGGCACATCGACCTGCCGGGCGATCTCGTCGTGGGTGAGCCCTTCGAAGTGCGACAGCCTGACGACCTGCCGTTCCTCGTCCGAGAGCTGGTCGAGGGCCAGCCGAATCTCCCACGATTCCCAAGCCTCCACCATTCCGGGCTGTTCGACCGGCACGTCCCGCTCGGGAGCGTGGTCGCCACGCGTCGGGCGTGACTCCTTCCGGAAGACGTCGAGGGCGGTTCTCCGGGCGATGGTGAGGAGCCAGGGAGCCACGGCACGGCCGGGCTCGAACGTGTGGGCCGCCTTCCAAGCACGCAGGAAGGTCTCTTGGGTGGCGTCTTCGGCGAGTTGACGATCTCCCAACACGCGGAATGCCACGCTCCACACCGCTCTGCCGAACGCGTCGAAGATGGCGCCCAAGGCGTCGACGTCGCCGGACCGGAATGCCGTGATGGTGCGCTCGTCCACGTTTCTCGGCGTTGCCGTGTTCGGTTGATTCGACATCTGTCCATCACCCTTCTCCGAGACCAGACGATACGCGGGTGATGGCGCGTACGAGACGGTGTGCATCACCGGAGGTACGTGACCGGAGAGCAAGACGGTTCCCCGCCTACGATCGAAAGCCATGGAAACCGTCTGCCTACCGGTTGACCCTCTCGATCCCGATCCGGCTTCGATCGCTCGCGCGGTCGAAGCTCTTCGCGCCGGGGATCTGGTGGCGTTCCCGACGGAGACGGTGTACGGACTGGGGGCCGATGCCACGAACCCGGAAGCGGTGAAGAAGGTCTTCGCCGCCAAGGCTCGTCCCAGCGACGATCCGCTGATCGTTCACATCCACCCCGACTGGGAGCTCGAAACGGCCTTCTCCGAACCTCCGACCGACTTGGTCGCCGCCGCGCGGCGCCACTGGCCTGGTCCGTTGACGCTGGTCGCCGACCGGGCGGAGACGCTCGCGCCGGCCGTATCGGCGCGTCTCGAGACGGTGGCGGCCCGTGCCCCGGCCCATCCGGTGGCCCTGGCCATGTTGGAGGGGTTCGGTCGTCCCATCGCCGCCCCCTCGGCCAACGTCTTCGGCCACGTGAGCCCGACGTCCGCTCGGCACGTGCTCGACGACCTGGACGGCCGATGCCGGCTGATCCTCGACGCCGGCGACTCTCCGCTGGGCATCGAGTCGACGGTGGTTCGCTTCGAGGGCACTCGGGTGATCGTGCTTCGCCGTGGCGCCTTCGATCCGGGGGAGATGGGTGTGGACGTGGTCGAGTTTGCCGGCGGACAGACCGCCCAGGCCCCCGGAACCAGCCTTCGGCACTATGCGCCGCACACGCCCATGGCGGTGGTTGGTCCCGGCTTCGCTGGGCGCCTCGCCGGGGACGGTGGTGTCTATGTCGGCTACGACGACTCGGTGGTGCCCCCCGGCTGGCAGGCCGTGTCGCTGGGGGATCGGGACGACGTGGTCGCCGTCGCCGCCGGCCTCTACGCCACGCTGCGGCGAGTCGATCGACTCGCCGCCGATCGAATCGTGGCCGAACTCAGCGGCGTCCCGGGACTGGGGATGGCGATCGACGACCGGCTGTATCGGGCTGCCGCCGGCCGGACACTGGAATCGAGTCCTTGACCGAGTCCCGTCCCCGCACACTGTGCACAACACGCTGTTTCGGGTCGTCCTGTGCACAATGTGCCGCAACCCCCGTCCTGCACACTGTGCAGATTCGCCCACATTTGGCACAGTGTGCAGAGAGTGCACCGTGACGGCGTCCGCGGCACACTGTGCAGCGCCGCCCTACTTCTCGCACAGTGTGCAGAGAGTGCACCGTGACGGCGTCTTCTGCACACTGTGCAGAGCCACCCACCCGAACCGCGTCGGGTCGTCGCCGCGTCTAACGTGGCGGGCGGCGACCGAGCCGTCGCCTTGACAAGACATGGAGCCCTCGTCGGGGGAAGCCGGTCCGAAGCCGGCGCTGACCCGCAACCGTAGGCACGACGTCTCCCAGAGGAGACGGTGTGCGAGCCGGAACACCTGCGTGGGCTCTTCAGGCTCTACGTCCGTCGTGGTCTACGGAGGGAGCCCGCACCGAGGTTCGGGGCTCAGCGTCGACACCTCCTCGTGCGGGACCGACACCCGACCCGCAACCGAGGAGGCCCAATGCCCCGAATCCGAACGCTCACTGCACTCGTCGCCACGTTGATGGTGCTCGTCCTACCTCCGTCCGCCGCAGGCGCGGATGCCCATGTTCAGCCCGCCGCCGAGGCGGCGGCCGAGTGGATCGCCGCCGAGCTCGAGGCTGCCGAACCGTCCTTCGACTTGTTCGGCGCGGTCGGGTCTCGGGCAGACGTCATGTTCGCGCTGGCCGCAGCCGGGACGCAGGCCGATGCCTTCGACTCGGCATACGAGGACTTGCTGGTCGGGACCTCCGACTACGTGGGATCGGAGGGCACGATCAATGCCGCCGCGGCGGGCAAGGTGCTGCTGGCCGCCGCCATCGCCGGCGACGGAGCCGACGAGATCGTCGCTGGACGGGACCTGGCAATGGAGGTGCTCGAACGGATGGGCGTCGACGGGGCCTTCCCAGACGACTTCAGCGGTCCCAACGTGTTCACCCAGTCACTGGCGGTCCTCGGGCTGGCCACGACGCCCGGTGGCGTGCCGGAAGAGGCATCGGTGTGGCTGGCCGAACGACAGTGTGCCGATGGTGCATTCCAGTTCGACGGCACCTGCCCCGTCCTGCCGGGTGGTGAGGACCCCGACTCCACGGGACTGGCCGCGCTGGCGCTGTTGGCGGCGGGCCTCGAGGTAGAGGCCGGACTCGCCACCGGTTGGCTGGCCTCGAACCAGGCGCCCGACGGTTCGATCGCCTCCGGCCAGGGCGCCAACGCCAACAGCACCGCCATCGCCGCCCAGGCTCTTCGGGCCACCGGACGGAACGCCGCCGCCGATGACGCTGCCGAATTCCTGCTGACCCTCCAACTGGCCGACGGGCCCGATGCCGGTGCGTTTCGCTGGTTGCCGGGAGACCCGGAATCGAATGGGTTTGCCACGCTCCAGGTCGTTCCCGGTTTGGTTGCGGGGTCATTCCTCGAGTTGGAGGCGCCCGAACCCATGGGCGTCGAGTTCGCCGACGTGCCGTCAGACCATCCATTCGGAGAAGAGATCGCCTGGCTGGGAGGTGCGGGGATCACTCGTGGGTGTAATCCGCCGGTGAATGATCGTTTCTGTCCGGATAATCCGGTGACGCGGGGGCAGATGGCGGCGTTCCTGCATCGGGCGTTCGATGACATGGTGGGGACGCCGGTGGAGCCGTTCGTGGATGCGGCCGGCTCGGTGTTCGTGTCGGATATCGAGTGGCTGGCGGGTGTGGGGATCACTCGTGGGTGTAATCCGCCGGTGAATGATCGTTTCTGTCCGGATGATCCGGTGACGCGGGGGCAGATGGCGGCGTTCCTGCATCGGGCGTTCGATGACATGGTGGGGACGCCGGTGGAGCCGTTCGTGGATGCGGCCGGCTCGGTGTTCGTGTCGGATATCGAGTGGCTGGCGGGTGTGGGGATCACTCGTGGGTGTAATCCGCCGGTGAATGATCGTTTCTGTCCGGATGATCCGGTGACGCGGGGGCAGATGGCGGCGTTCCTGTACCGAAGCCGGGGCTTCTAGGGGAGCGATGAGCACCGGAGGACGACGGCAGTGGATGGGAGTGGCGGGGGCGGCGTTGCTGCTTGGCCTGGTCGGCTCGGCCACGCCCGCCGCCGCATCCGCTGCGTCCGCCGCCTGTGCCGGTGCCGACGAGGTGACGGTGGTGGTCGACTTCGGCGCCTTTGGCTCCGCGGCCCGTCAGGGTTGCGCCTCCGCCCCGGAGAGTGGTCTCGAGGCGCTCGTCGGAGCCGGTTTCGACGTGACGATGGTGCAGAACCAGCCCGGTTTCGTCTGCCGGATCAGTGGTCGACCGGAGGCCGATCCGTGTATCGACACCCCGCCCGCCGATGCCTACTGGTCGTACTGGCATGCCGAACCGGGTGGGCGGTGGACCGAGGGTTCGCATGGTGCCGGCTTCTACACCCCACCACCCGGGACCATCGAGGGTTGGGCGTTCTCGACTGCCGGCGAGACACGGCCACCCTCGATCGCCCCTCCGGCCCTTCCACCGCCACCGGCGACCACCACGACCACGACCACCCGCCCGACCACGACCACCCGCCCGACCACGACCACCCGCCCGACCACGACGACAACGTCCCCCACCACGACGCTGGCGACCACGACCACGACCACGACCACGACCACGGTCGTCGTCTCTTCGACCTCCACGACGACGGTTGCGTCGACCACGGTCCCGTCCGTCGTGACATCGACGTCGGAGCCGGCGACCACCACCACGTCGACGGTGGAGGCGTCGGGAATCGCTCCCTCCGAGCTGTCGCCGCCGACGTCGGGAACGTCGGTACCGATGGCGGCGTCCGAGCCGACCGGGGGCGGGCGAGTCATGGATGGAGTGATGGCCGTCGTGGCGCTGCTCGCCGTGGCAGCGGCCGGCGGGTGGTTCGCCATCCGGCGGCGCAGTCTCGACCCTCCGGAGCGGTGAGATGAGGTCTCGTTCCCCGGCTTCGTGGTTGCCTCGCGAACTCCATCCCGTCGCCTGGTGGCTCTGGGCGCTGGGCCTGGCGGTCGCCGCCAGCCGGACGTCGAACCCCTGGCTCCTGCTCCTCATCGCCGGCGTGGTCGTCACCGTGGTCGCCGCCCGCCGATCCGATGCGCCGTGGGCGCGAGGTCATGCCCTGTACCTGCGGCTGGGAGTCCTGATCATCGGCTTGCGCGTGCTGTTTCGTGCCGTGTTCGGTGGTGCTCTGGGCCACCACGTCATCCTTCGCCTCCCGAGCCTGCCGCTTCCCGACTGGGCAGCGGGGGTGCAGGTCGGAGGAGTGGTCACGGTCGAGTCGCTGTTGGCGGCACTCTCCGACGGCCTCCGCCTGGCGGTGCTGCTGGTCTGCATCGGCGCCGCCAACACCCTCGCCAACCCCCGCCGCCTCCTGCGGGCCGCCCCCCGGGCACTGCACGAAGTGGGAGCGGCGCTCACGGTGGCGGTCTCGCTGGCACCGCAGATCGTCGACAGCGTGTTCCGCGTCCGCCGAGCGCAACGGCTGCGGGGACGCCCCGCCCGTCGCGCCGACCGGCTCCGGCGGGTCCTCGTCCCGGTGCTCGAGGATGCCATCGGTCGATCGCTGGCGTTGGCCGCCGCCATGGACGTTCGCGGCTACGGCCGGGTCGGCCCGGCCACCGGACGCCGAGGTCGGTCGGCCGCGATCGCCACGTTCGTCGGTGTGGGTGGCATGGCGGTCGGTCTGTACGGATTCCTCGACGGGACGGCGCCGCCGGTGCTGGGGATACCCACTCTGGCCGTCGGCGTGATCGCCGCGGTCATCGGACTGCGGATGGCCGGTGATCGGGTCGTGGTCACCCGGTACCGACCGGACCCGTGGGGCGCGCCCGAGTGGGCGGTCGTGTCGTGTGGTGCCGTGGCCGCGATTCTCGTTGGATGGGTCGCGGTGGTCGATCGGGCGTCGGTGTTTCCGCCGGTCGTTCCCCTGCAGTGGCCGCCGCTTCCGGCGATGGCGGCCACGGGGGTGCTGGCGGCGATGCTGCCTGCCTGGGTGAGCCCGACGCTCCCGACGGCGGCTGCCACGGTCGAAGCGAATCCGGATCCGGCCGTGCTGGGGCGCGGCCACGCGAGGTCGACGGCATGATTCGATTCGAATCGGCCACCGCTCGCTACCGCGACACGGCTGCACCCGTCTTCGTCGACGTCGACCTCGCCATCCCCGAAGGGGAGCTGTGGGTGGTGACGGGTCCCACGGGATGCGGGAAGTCCACGCTCTTGAGCGCGGTCAACGGGTTGATGCCTCGATTCACCGGCGGGACCCTGCATGGCCGCATCACGGTCGAAGGGAGGGATACGGCATCCCACCCCCCACGCGAGTTCGCGGACCTGGTGGGGTTCGTAGCCCAGGATCCAAGCGCGGGCTTCGTGACCGACACCGTGGAGGACGAACTCGCCTATGTGCTGGAACAGCTCGCCGTCGGCCAGAACACGATGCGTACCCGGGTGGAAGAGGCATTGGATCTGCTGGGCCTCGCCGGTCTGCGGCGACGGTCGCTGGCGGCGCTGTCCGCCGGTGAGCAGCAGCGGGTGGCCATCGGTTCGGTGTTCACCGCCCATCCCCGGGTTCTGGTGCTGGACGAGCCGACCTCCGCATTGGATCCGACGGCCGCCGAGGAGGTGTTGGCGGCGCTCGTGCGGATCGTGCACGACCTCGGAGTGACGGTGCTGGCCTCCGAGCACCGGCTGGAGCGGGTCATCCAGTACGCCGACGGAATCGTCACGATGAGCCGGCGAGGGGAGGTGGAGAGCGGCCCTCCGGCGGAGCGCCTGGAGTCATCCGACATCGCTCCCCCGGTGGTGGAGTTGGGTCGTCTCGCCGATTGGAGACCGCTCCCGACGTCGGTGCGTGACGCTCGACGGCGCGCCGGAGCGCTCCGCACGCAGCTGTCCGGCCTCACCCCCTCCATCCCCTTCGACGGGCGTGGCGGTCGGGTGCGACTCGAAGCGACAGGCGTGACGGTCCGGCATGGTGGCCGCGTCGCAGTGGGAGCGGTCGACGTGTCGGTCGCGGCGGGCGAGGTTGTGTGTCTGATGGGTCGGAACGGAGCCGGGAAGACCTCACTGCTGTGGGCGCTCCACGGGGGCGGACCCCGCCATGCCGGGTCGGTTTCGCTCCCGGAGCCGGACGACCTCCCCGGACCGGATCCGGCAGGGGGAGTGGGGCTGGTTCCTCACAACCCCACCGACATCCTCTTTCTCGAAACGGTCGAAGCCGAGCTCCAGCAGGCAGACATCGACGCCGGAGCCACACCCGGAACGGCCGGTCGCCTCCTGGCGACACTCGTGGACGGCATTCCCCTCGAAAGCCACCCTCGAGACCTGTCGGAAGGTCAACGGCTGGCGTTGGTCCTGGCGATCCAGCTCGCGTCCTGCCCGGCGGTGATGCTGCTGGACGAACCGACCCGAGGCCTCGACTACCGGGCCAAGGACTCCCTCCGCCGTGCCCTCCGCCGGCTGGCCGGCGACGGTCGAGGCGTGCTGGTCTCGACGCACGATGTCGAGTTCGCGGCGTTGGTGTCCGACCGCGTGGTGGTCATGTCGGAGGGCGAGGTGGTCGCCGACGGACCCACCGGTGAGGTGCTGCTCGCTTCGCCGGCGTTCGCTCCGCAGGTGGCGAAGGTGCTGGCGCCTCAGCCCTGGCTCACCGTCGAGCAGGTGGCCGAAGCCTTGGACGCCTCATGACGCTCCCGCCGGTGGTCGCCGTCGGGCGTCGGAGTCGTCTGTACCTGGCGGTTGCGGGGGTGCTGACGGTCGTCGCGTTCGGGTGGCCGCTGCTCATGAACCCGGGGTCGGGGTTGCAGCATGTCGAAGATGCCCCGCTCGTCTTTGCGTTGACGATTCCCGTCCTGATCGCCATCGTCGTCGCGCAGTTCGGCGACGGTGGCATGGATGCCAAGTCCGTGGCGATGCTCGGGGTGCTGTCGGCCCTGGGTGCCGGCCTTCGACCGCTGGGTGCGGGTATGGCCGGCGTCGAACCGGTCTTCTTTCTGCTCATCCTCGGAGGTCGTGTGTTCGGACCGGGATTCGGGTTCGTGCTCGGGTCGACCACGATGTTCGCCTCGGCGCTCCTGACCGCCGGAGTCGGTCCCTGGCTCCCTTTTCAGATGCTCGGTGCCTCGTGGATCGCGTTCGGTGCCGGGCTGCTGCCCCCGGTCTCCGAGCGGTGGGAGCGGTGGATGCTGGCGGCTTTCGGTGCGGTGTCGGCGTTGCTCTTCGGGCTGGGCATGAACCTCTCGTTCTGGCCGTTCACCCTGGGAGCCGACACCCAGATCTCCTTCGTTGCCGGCGCTCCCATACTCGACAACCTCCGGCGGTTTCTCATCTTCGACCTCACCACCAGTCTCGGGTGGGACGTTGGAAGGGTCATCACCACCGCCGGGCTGATCCTGACGCTCGGCCGGCCCACCCTTCGCATCCTCCGGCGAGCATCACACCGAGCCGCATTCGGTGTCGCCGGGGAGTTCTCACCGGAGGCTCAGCACGGCGTGTCCGGCTCGCAAACGTCGCCGGCAGGGCGATGAGCCGGGCCGATGATCGGCTCGAGTGCCATCTCGAGATCGTCGGCGTTGGCGTAGCCGGAAGCCACGAGCCGACCCTTCTCGCCGGTGCGCACCACGACCGTCGGGAAACCGTTGATCCCCCAGCTGCGGGCGAGTGAGAAGTCCGCCCACGTCGCCTTGATGGCCGACTCGCTGGCAAAGGTCGCCAGGAAGGCCTCGGCGTCGATCCCCTCCATCGCCCGGACGAGCTCGGGATACACCGACGGGTCGGACACGACCATGTCCTCGGCGTAGAAGGCGCGCTGAAGCCGCTTGAACATCTCCCACTCACGGCCAGGATACAGCTCCCGTATCGTCACCACCGCCCGGCATGGTGTCTCGGTGTCATACGTCCAATCCCGCCGCCGAAGCACCGAATGGTCGAACGGCTGCCCCGAGCGGGCTTCCACCTGCCGCCAATGATGCTCGAGGAAGTCCGCCATCCGGTCTGTCATCGGTTCCGCCGCCGCGCCGGGTCGAAGCCCACCGACCACGATGCGCAGCGGGAGTTCGGGGCGACGCCGTCGGATTTCGTCGATCGCCGGAGCGATTCCCCAACACCACGAGCACATCGGATCGCCGACATAGATCAACTCGGTGTCGGTCATCTCGGGGGTCTCGATCTGCACGGTCAACCGCCGGGAAGCCGGGGTCGGTCCAACTTCGTGCCGTCGAGAAGGATGTCGACTTTCTCGTTGTAGAACGCCACTCGACCGGCGATGGGAAGGACTTCCCGGGTTGGGAAGTCGTAGGACCAGGCCACGTCGGTCACTACCCGGTCGCCGACCGTCGCCGTCCAATACTCGGAGGTCGTCCCCTTGTAGGGGCAGGCCGTCACCGTGTCGGTCGGGGTGAGATTCGACCAGTCGATGTCGGTCTTCTCGAGATAGAAACGGGTCGGCAGACCGGTCTCGAAGAGCATGATGGGAGCTTCCGATTCCGCCAGCACCACACCGTCGATCTCCACGCGGACCGCTCGGCGAGATCGGAGTGCGTCGACCCGAACGAACGGGCTTCGGGGATGAACGAACACCTCCTCGTCCTCCTCGAACCACCGGTCGAGGGCGTCCCAGTCGAAGCGGTACGTCATCGCCAGACCGTCGATCGGTGAGGAGGTCAGCAGCCTCGCCGCTCCCCGGCGAGTGTCGCCGCCCACCGCGAGCGTTTGAACGGCGGCGGTCCCCTGGTCGGTTTCGATTGTCTGGCGGTCGTCGGTGAGGAACTCAGTCCGCACGTCCGTCGCCGGTACGTAGAACTGCGGGAAGTAGGGATGCTCCCAGACGTAGATCGTGCTCACCGAGTCGAGCACCGTCTCGCCTCCAAGGGTGGCCCGGACGCGCTGCGGCACCGGCTGAGTGTGGTTCTTCGCCACGACGGGTGGCGCGTACGAGGTAGCAGGCATGGTTCCTTCTCTCGTCGGCGTTCTCGACAGCCAACCGGCGTCCGCTGCCGACCATTCCTCATCTTCGCGCGACACTGGTCCGATGCGGCATCGGTACGTCCATGGGCACTCGGGTTCGGTGATCGCCGACCACGGCCGGCGGACGGCCCGGGACTCCGCTGCGTTTCTCCTCGAACACCTCGATCCGGATGCTCGACTCTTGGATGTGGGATGCGGGCCCGGCTCCATCACGCTCGACCTCGCCGAGGTGGTCGGTGCCGTCGTCGGGCTCGACGCCTCCGCGGAGGCGATCGCCGCCGCCCGTCGTCTCGACCGCGCCGAGCGAGTGCGGTGGATGGTCGGTGACCTGACCACACTCCCTTTTGCGGATGGGGTCTTTGACGTCGTGTACGCCCACCAGGTACTCCAACACGTCGCCGATCGGCCCGCCGCCCTGGCCGAGGCTCGACGCGTGCTTCGGCCGGGAGGGCTGCTGGCGGTTCGTGACGCCGACTACGGCACGATGGTGCACAGTCCCGCCATCCCCGCGCTCGATCAGTGGCGGGATCTGTACGTCGAAGTTGCGCGTGAGGTGGGCGGCGAGCCGTACGCCGGCCGGTTCTTGGCGGGCTGGGTCATCGAGAGTGGGTTCGAGATCGTCGATGTCACCACGTCGACATGGACGTATGCAGACTCCGATCGCGTCGCCGCGTGGCGGGATTTGTGGATCGATCGGTTGCTTCGGGGCCGACTCGGCCGGATGGCGGTCGAGACGGGGAGGATCGATCGGGCCGGGCTCGAAGACCTGGTCGAGGGTTGGCGAGCGTGGGCCGCGGCCGACCATCCCTTCTTCGCGTTTCTGCACGGCGAGGTGGTGGCGATCGCGCCGCGATGATCGTCTCGGTCGGTGCCGGCCCAGGTCAGAGGGTGTCGACCAGCCACCGGTGGACCGGAGCCATCGATCGCCAGTGGTCGAGCGCCCAATCGATGATCGCCGCGGAGGTGAGCTCGTCCGGGTGCTCCACCTCATGGGAGGTCCACAAGGCGGCGTGGCGGAGCAGGCGCTCTTGGAAGGGATCGGCTGCCTCGAACCCTCTGGGTACCCGCTGGTAGTGCTCGCCCTTCACCGAATGGCCGGTCCGCTCGACTTCTTCGATGGTCCGGCGGAGGCTCGGTCCGGACGACCCGTCCACCACCGCCGAACGGAACGCCGCCAGACGGTCCCGGTCGAACCCGTGCGCTCCGACGCCGATCCCGACGGTCTCCGCGGTGATTCGCAGGAAGAAGCCGGAAAGGGCGCCCTTCCGCTCACCCTCCCAGAACCAGAGGTCGAGGTGGTCCTTGTACGGCGTCTTGTCCTTGGAGAAGCGGATGTCCCGGTTGATGCGGAAGATCGACCCGTTGATCCTCGGTTCCGCCTCCACGGGTGCGACCTGGCGAAGCGGCTCGGTGACGGCTTCGACGAAAGCTTTGGCCGGTTCGACGTAGCCCCGTTCGTAGCGGTGGCGATTGGCGTCGAACCATGCTTTGGAGTTGTGGGCGCTCAGATCGGCCAGGAAGTCGGTCGTGTCGGGTGGGAAGCCGGTGAACGTCATGGCACCTCCTCGTTGGTCGCTTGCCGAGACAACGTGTCGGTCGGGGCGGTTTCGACACTCAATCTGAGGAAACGACCGTCGCCAGGTCGGCCGCCAGCACCGATTCACCCGCCACCTTTGCCGGCCGGAATCCCAACCGCTCGAAGTACCGCACGTGCTCGTCGTTGCCCGGGCGGGTCCAGATTCGGCGGCATCCGCGCTCGACGAAGATCCCCGACCGGTCGGAGTACAGGTACTCCGCCACCTTGAAGTCCCGGTACTGGGGAATCACGTAGTCGAGCTCGACTTCGATCGACCCGTCCGGCACCGTCCGTCCGATGAAGACGCCGGCCGGCATGAGGTCGCGGAGCACGAAGGCACGGACCTGGTCGTCGCGCGGCTCGAACTCGAACGCCGGCTGATGCTGTCGGATGTCCTCGTCGTGGAAGTCGAGAAAGTGCCGCAGGTAGCGCGACTCCTTGTTGAGTTCGAGACTCGTGAAGTACTCGTGCCGTTTGGAACGGAGCTGGCGCAGGAAGAAGAGGTGAACTCCTGCGATCACGGCGTTCACGACGGCCACCGGATAGGCACCGATCAGGATGCTGTAGACGAAGAATGTGAGGGAGCCGGCCAGGCCGATGAGCCGCAGGTGCAGGATCGAGGTCCGCGTCATCGAGATGATGATGAGCAGCGAGCCCAAATAGCCGACCAACTCGACCGGGGAGAGGTCCATCGGGCGAGAGGCTAATACCCGCCGCCGGCGGCGAGGCGCTCAACGCGAGTGTCGTTGGCCGCTCAAGGGCGACCGTTGGAACGGGTTGGTCTGGATCGTCTGAGAGAGCCGGAGGGACTCTTCCAAACCGGCAAACGTTCCGGTGGGCTGGCGATCGATCTCCCGGTGGTACAGCGCCAGCATCCCGTCGGCGAAATCGAGCCGAGGGTGGCGCCGGACGACTTCGGCGATTCGAGGGTCCTCCAGCGCCCTTCGAGGGCGACCGGTCACATCGAGTGCCGCACCTCGCTGGACGACAGCCAGTTCGGGTCGGTCGTGGGGCTCGAGATCGGTGTGGCGAATGATGGCCTGCTCGACCAGCCGGATCCTGGCCGGTGCCCAACCTCGGGCCTCGAGGAATCGGGCGGCCGCCTCGGCCCCGACCTTCTCGAACGACTCGGCTCCGGCGAAGGCATCGGTCAACCCGACATCGTGCAGCATCGAGGCGATGAATGCGGCCTCGATGTCCATGTCCGGAGCTTCGACGAGCAGGACCCCGAATGCGAACGTCCGGTGGCTGTGGTTGACGAGGAACGGGGGAGCCGCCTCCGCCAGGAGTGCTTCGGCGGCGCGTGCGATCGAGGTGTCGATGCTCATCGGATGAGTCCTTCGAGTTGGCTTCTCGTCGGTTCGATCAGTTCGATCAGACGCTCGACTCCGTGTTCTCCGATCGAGTCGATCACCCCGGACATCGAACGGTCGGTCGCCGCCTCGAGCGATCGTCGGAGCTCGGTCCCGGAGCCGGTGAGGCGGCCGTCGTCGTCGATCCAACTCGCCACTCGGGCCGACTCGACTGCTTCACTCCATTCGTCTTCCGTCCATCCCCGGTTGCGGTGGTGAAAGTCCATCGAGAGATTCGAGAACGATCCGGAGGTCACCATCGACGTGAGCGGATCCATCCCGTGGGTGACCAGTGCGGCGACGTGCCCGTCGCCCCGCAACTCGCGAAGGCTGTTGATGGAGCACCACAACGCGGCGAGCTGGTTGTCGGGGAGCGGCATGGCCGCGGTCGCTCCGCCGAGTGGCCGGCCGGCGACGGGTATGCCGGCGACGGCATCGGCGGCGAGGGAAGCCGCCTCTCCGATCTGCGGCCCTTCGCACCAATCGCCGAGAAGTCGCGCCAGTGCAGTACGCACGCCGTCGAGACGCCAGCGCCAAGCCTGGCCGGGGGTGATCTCGTCCCAGACGCCGGGGATGGAGCGATCGACGAGTCGTGGCGCGAACCCGTAGAACGAAGCGATCACCGTCGCCGCCGAGACTGCCCCCATCGGGGCGGAACGTTGGGCGAAGTACGCCGCCCAGGGATGGAGGCCCCGGTCGGTGAATGGTCGCCGTACCTCTGCCACGAAGTAGCAGTGGGCGGCCAGGGGTTCGATCGTCCAGCGGAGCCGGGTCAAGAGCGATGTCACGTCCTCACGCTATCGCCGGAGACGTCGTGGTGGGTGGGGCCGAACCCCCCTTTTTATGACCCGAACGGTACGCAGAACGTACCGTTCGGGTCATAAAAAGCGTTCGGCGAGAAGGGCGTCGTCAGTCGTGGGACCGGTCGAGGAGGGCGCGGAGCTCGTGGTCGAGGTCGGTGGGGAAGGGCCGCTGATGGCGGTCGGTGAGGCGGACCCACACGGTGCAGCCCAGCGCCAGGATGATGGCGCCTGCCCAAGGAGCGGTACGAAGGTCATAGGCCGATACCGCGGCTGTGACGACACCGCTGGCCACGATCGTGGCGACGGCCACGACGCTTGGGGTGTGCAGCCGTCGACCGGGGTTCAGGGTCCGCTCCGCCTCGGCGATCACCCCGCGGGCGAGCCGGTCCTCGACGATGCCGGGCAGTGCGTTGGTCACGGCGACCACCGCGATCGGAAGTCCGATCATGAATGCGATCAGGAACGCCAGCTGCTCGGCCATGTTCTCTCATCGGCATCCGCCTCGGCCGGACTGGAGGGCTTTCCTTCTGCCCGTGCTGCGCCATGTCGGCAACATCTGCCGGCCTACGCTCCCCAGGATGGCGGTCATCCCCGACCCGGCGCTCGTGTGGCTGATCGGACCGTCCGGGTCCGGTAAGAGCACCTGGGCGGCCGACCACTATCCCGCTCACCATGTGATCTCCTCGGACGCCCTTCGTGCGATGGTGGGCACCGGGACTTCCGACCTCGATGCCAGCGGTGATGCCTTCGACGTTCTGGAGATGATCGCCACCTCCCGGCTGCGCCGCGGGCTCGACACCGTCATCGACACGCTGGGGTACGACCGGGACCTTCGAGAGCGGTTGCGATCGGTGGCGCTCGCGTCGAGTCTGCCGACCGTGGCCGTCGTCTTTGGAACTCCAGACGAAGTTTGCCGCACACGGAACCGGCTGCGTCCGGTTCCGGTGCCGTCCAGGGCGCTCGCTTCCCAGCTGTCCCGGCGCTCCGAGGTGGTATCGGCAGTGCAGGCAGACGGCTGGGAGGTGGTCGAAGCCGAGTCCGCAGACACGGTCGAGCCGGCTCATCTGACCGGCTCGGCGGCGGCCCGGCACCGCCAAGTCCGGACACCGGCGATGCTCGACTTCCACCTGGTCGTGTCGGAGTTCTCCTGGGTGCGTGACTGGGAATCGGACGTCGCCGCACTGGCGCAGCAGGCCGAGTCGGTCGGGTTCGGCGGCATCGCAGTGATGGACCACCTCGTCCAGATCCCTCAGGTCGGGAGGCGGTGGGATCCGATACCCGAGGCGTACGCCACGCTTGCCCATATCGCCGCCGTTACCGAGCACGCCCGGCTCGCCACGCTCGTCACCAACGTCGGGCTGCGCCATCCGGCACTGCTCGCCAAGACCATCGCCACACTCGACGTGCTGTCGGCCGGACGGATGGAGTGCGGCCTCGGTGCCGGCTGGTATGAAGCCGAGCATCAGTCATTGGGAATCCCGTTCGAGGAGACCGGCGGCCGCATGGATCTTCTCGAAGACACCATCGAGGTCCTGCGGACGATGTGGGCTCCCGGAGCCAAGCCCTTCACCGGGCGGCGGGTGACGGTGGAGGAAGCGGTGTGTTACCCGCGTCCCGCCCAGGCCCGCATCCCGATCATCGTCGGCGGTGGCGGCGAGCGCCGGACGCTCCGGGTGGTGGCGCGGGCTGCCGACGGATGCAACCTGCCCTCGGATCCGGCCGTACTCGGGCACAAGCTCGAGGTGCTCCGCGCCCACTGCACCGCAGCCGATCGCCCGTTCGAAGACATCCTCATCTCGGTGCTCGACGTTGCGTTGTGCGCCACCGATCGGAAATCCGTGGAAGCCACCATCGAGCGGCTCCGCGGCCGAACCGGGGCGGACGCCTACCGACGCCGGGTCGACGCCGGTACGGTCGACGACCAGATCGGTCGGTACCGAATGCTGGCCGAGATGGGCGTGCAGCGGGTGTACGTGTCGCCAGTCGATCTGTCCGGGTCCGAATCGCTGGAACCCTGGGGTCGCGTCGTCTCGGCCTTCCGCTGACCGCACCGGCGCCGGTCGGCCGGCACGGTCAACGAAATGCGTTGCGATTCAGGACGAAGTGGCGGTCGGAGCCTCCTCGGAAGCCGGATCCTGATCGTCCTCCTCGGCGTGGTCCGGCGCGGCAGGCGGTGGAGCGAGATCGGTGGCTCGCATGCGATCCGTCGCCGGCGCCAGGCGGTCCCTCCGACGCAGCCACCACACCAGTGGGACCACCCAGATGAAGGGGAGCAGCATTCCGGCGGCGAGGAACAGATACTGGACGAACCTCACCAGCAGGTCCCAGCTTCTCTCCAGACCGTCGGTGAATGTGGGGATTCCCTCGGGGACGACGGTGTCGATCACGATCGATCCGGTGACGGTGGCGCTCCGCGTGTTGATCGGCGTGCCGTCCTCGTCGAGTGGCGTCGCCGTCACGGTCGTCCGGGTCCGGATATCTCGTTCCGGCACGATCTCGGTCGCCAGCAGCACCGAGTCGCCCGGCTCGAGGATGGCACTCGGGTCGCCGAACACGACCACCAGATCGTCGAGATCGCGGTCCAGGATCGTGTCGGTGACGGCGAGGTCGGCGAGAGCGGTGTCGCCGACGTTGGTGATCTCGAAGCACAGCGTGGCAGGCTCACCCTCGTCGATCTGAAGCGGATTCTGCCCGGGACAACCGGCGCCCGCATCCTCGTACCCGGCGTAGCCGGTGACCACCAGACCCACCTCGGGTCGGGCATTGGCCTGGACGATATTGAGCACGATGGTCGCCAGCGCCACCTGGTCCTCGATGGTCCGCAACTGGCCGCGAAGGGTCTCGAGGGCGGTCTCGCGTTCGAGCAGCTGTCCTTCCAGGTCGGCGATGGTCTGGGTGTCGGTTGCGTTCTCGAGGAAGCCGCGAAGCCGTTGGACACTCGCTTCCGCCGTGGCGATGCGGCTCCGGATGTCGACGACCCGTTCCGTCACGTCGTCGGCGGAGACGGTCTGGTCGCGCAGCTCTCCGATGGAACCCAGCCGGTCGAGCGCCGTCTGGAAGTCCTTCGGGAAGACCTTGAAGGTGAGGACGGTGGATGGGTTGGGGTTGGCGGTGGTGTGTTGACCGAACACGATCCCTCCCAGACCCTGGATGATCCGGGTGGCCTCCTCGCCTGCCCCGATCACATCGGTGACCGCGGTGGTGATGTTCGCCGTGAAGATGATGTCGCGGCCGATGTCGGCCGGGGTCAGCGACACCGGCTCCGTTCCGCCGCTTCCGAGTGGATCGTCGGGCGCCCGGGCCTCGTCGGCCGGCGCCTCGGCCGGCGCTTCCTCCGCCGGCGCTTCGCTCGCCGCGACTGCAGACCTTCCCAGATCGGCGGTCATCGGCTCGACGATTCCATCGACGGAGACCTCCGCCGTCGGGTCTGAGAAGTCGCTCGAGTCGCTGGCGCCGCAGGCCGCCAGCGCCAAGGTGAGAGCGATGAGGATGCCCATCGCCCGGGTCGAACGTTGCATGTCTTGTTCCTCCACGACCGGTTGGGTATCGGACGCCGCAATGGTTTCATCGGTTCCCGTCCGGTTCAGGCTGAGGCTTCTCTCCTGTCTGGTTGCCGAGCTGTTGGAGAATTCTTGACCAGGTGGTCCGGCGGTCGACAGGATGGACATGTTGCGTTCATCCGGCGCCGAACTCCCTCCCATCCTGGTGGTGGAGGCCGACGCCAGCCTGCGGCGCCTCCTGGAGGTCACATTGCGGCCGATCGGCTCGGTCGTGGTGGCCGCATCTCGGGCGGAGGCCGAGGCGATGCTGGTGTCGTCCAACCCGGCGGCGGCGGTCACCCACCTGGGCCTGGCGTATCTGGGTTACGACTGGGTGGATGCGCTCATCGCCGGTGGCGTTCCCACCGTGGTGCTGACCGGCATGACCGAGCCCAGCCGTTTGCGGCCCATCAACCCGGCCGCCCGGGTGCTGACGAAGCCCTTCAAGCCGGATGAGCTCCAAAGTCTGGTCACGAGCATGTTGGTGGACTCGGCCGGACCGTGAGTGTCCGCGTTCGGAGCCGTTTCGCCGCTCCACGGAGACGAATCTTCAGAACAGAACGACCGGTCCCGAGTCGAGGATCTGCTGCACGCGGTCGGCCAGCGTGCCGTCGTCGATCATCTCGTAGAGGTGATCGCCGGGACACGTCGTGGCCGCGTGATCGCGATGGCCCGTGAGCTGGTGCGGATCCAGATCCCAGCGCTCGATCGCCCACGCCAAGATCCGGCTCAGCCCTTCGATCTGGGCGTCCGATGGCCGCTCGACGTCGAAGTCGCCTTCGAGGACCACCAGGAAGTGGTCGGTGGGGTCGTACTCGGTGGCCGTGTCGCCGGCGTACCGAACATCTCTTCCCTCATAAACCAGGCCATTCCTGCCGATGATGAAGTGATATGCGAGATCCGGCCATCCCAACGACTGGTGATATGCCTGCCAACCACGAAATGCGGTCGGGCCGACCGGCGATGGTGGGCTGGCCGCATGGTGGATGGTGATGAAGCGAACCTCGTGTGGCCGGAGACGGCCTTGGACTGGGCCGGCACCCCACTCGGAGCGTCGCACGACGTCGACCCGCTGGGCGTCGGCGGGGGGTTCCGCCGACGGCAGGTCGAGCCCTCGAACCAGGAACGCCGCCATCTCGGCCCTGGTGACCGCCCTGGTCGGGCAAAAGCGGTCGCCGGCGGGCGGGTTGCACCCTCGGGTGATGCCCGCATCGGCGAGGGCTGCGATGTCGTCGGCGAAGGTCGAGCCGGTGATGTCGACGAAACCGGAACCGGTGGTCGACGGGAGCCGCAGCCCGCGACGGAGGAAGGCGGCCATCTGGCCCCGCGTCACCGGCTCATCGGGACAGAATCGATCGTTGGCCGGTGGGTTGCAGCCGATGGTGATGCCGCCGCCCGCCAATGCAGCGGCGTCGGCTCGGAACGGCGACTCCGCGGTGTCGATGAAGCGATCGACCGATGGTGAGAGGACGAGGGCCCGGACGAGGAATGCGGCCATCTCCCCTCGAGTGATCAACCGTTCCGGACAGAAGCGATCGTTGTCGGGTGGGTTGCAGCCGCGGGTCACCCCTGCGGCCGCCAGCGCTCCGACATCTGCGGCGAACACGTCGAACGGTCCGACGTCGACGAACGACCGGGCGTCGGTCGCGAGCACGTCGTCGACGGATGCACCGGCCGGTGCGCCCAGCATCGCGGCTGCCACGAAGCATGCCGCCGTGAGGATTCGAAGACGGACGGAGAACCTCCGGATGGGTGTCGGCGTCGACCATAGGTCGAGTCGGCGAAAGGAGGTGGTGTCGTGGGCGGCCGGATGACCCATCCCACCCCACTCACCGACGAGAGCTCACGAATCAGAGGCTCGGGCCCGGGTGTTCCGATCTTCGTGGTCGGTGCGCTGGCCGTGATGGTCGCCGGGATCCTGCTGGTTCCGAACCTGATCCGTACGTTCGATCGATATCGGGCGACGAGCGTCGCCGAGGAGATCCATGCGGTGGTGTCGGAGCTGGGCGGAGCGTCGCCGCTGGCCCACGATTGGGATTGCTCCGATGGGACGCCCGAGTCCCGGTTCGAGTTGGCCGGCGCCGGAGTTGACGAGGTCGCCGAGCGGCTGGCCACGATCGGATTCGAACGCCAGACGACCGGAGCCAGGGTCAGCTATCTGGTGCGGCCGCGGACCGATTCCCTCGATGCCGACCAGGTCCAGGTGTCGAAGGCTGTGGGGGGTGTCGAGGTCTCGGTCGGGGTGGCGGACATCGACGGTCTCTGTTCGCTGCCGGTTCTGGTCGACCCCTGATGGATGGCGTCAAGCCAACTCGGGACGGAAGGGGACGACGTTCGATCCGGATCGCATCTCAGAGGCGCTGACGAGGATCGATGCGCGGAACTCTCGAACCCGCTGGGCGATGTCGTCGGCGGTGTCGGAGACGACGATCCTCCGACCGTCGACCAGCAACAACACCGTGTCGGGAGTCTCTTCCACCGACTCGATGAGGTCGGCGTTGAGAAACATGCGCTCTCCCCTCAACCGGTGTACGACGATCACGTTCTGCCCTTCTTCCTGTCTGGAGCGATTCGAAACCTCTGTCGACCGGTACCGCGTCGAGATAACCAGCCGGCGGATGAACCGAAGGCGCCCACGCCGGTGACCGAGGGTCTGTTTCTCCCGGGTCTCGTCAAGCCGGTCGTCGGAGTGCGACCATCGTGGCCACCAGCCAGCCGATCGCAGGTATCACCCAGAGCTCGACGCAGTGACCGCAGATCGGCTGCAATGCAGATCCGACGATCACTTGCTGAGGGACGACGAATGGCATCACCTGCGTGTCCAGACTGCCGGCCAGCATCTCGGCGGCGATCAGCCAACTCAGCGTGAACCCGACGCCCGTCACCGTCGATCGCGCCACGAGGCCGACCGCCGTGCCCAGCGATGCCACGGCTATCAGGTAGATGGCCGCCTGGATCGCGGCTCGCAGCATTTCGCGCCTCGGCGATACGCCGGCTGCAACCGCGACCGCAACGATGGCGGATACTGTCGGGGCCGCGACGGCGCCTGCCAGCACGGCCTGAGTGACCGCTTTGGCGCCGACGGAGAATGACCGCCGCGGCACCGCCAGCATGGTCGTTCGAAGCTGATGACCGGTGTGCTCACTCGTGGCGATCAGCACACCGAGAGCCGCGAATCCGAGTTGGAGGCTCCGCACCGCCCCGACGATCACCTCGACCGGAAGCAACGCTTCATCGGAGGACGTCCGCCCGGCAACCGAGATCATCGTCGCAGCGAGCAACGGGGCGGCCGTGAGGATGGAAACGACGGTCAGCCGGATGCTCGGCAGTCCAACGGCCTTGCCGAGCTCGGCGGCCATTGCTCCTCCGAATCGCCTGAGGGGGCTTCGAGGCCGGCGCGGTCGATTCACGCGTCGCAGCGACGGAACACTCCGCCGGCGACCCCGAGCAGGCCGACCGTCCAGAGCGCCATCACCAGGCCTCCGAGAGTCGGCCCGAGTTGCCCTTCGACATGGCTGTCGGTGAGGAAGAGACTCGAGCCGGCCAGATCGGGCAGGTATCGAGCTGCCGGAAACAGCTTGCACAGGAGGAAGCTGACCGATACCAGCGTGGCGTTGCCGATCAGAAGCACCATCGCCACCACTCCGCTCCGCAGGACGGTGGCGATCGCCATCGCCATCTCGGCGGTCAGCACCCAATACAGCCAGGCTCCAACCGCCCGCCAGGTCAGTTCGGAGCTCGCAGCCACGGCGTGCGGGCCCAGTCCCGACCGTGACAACCACAGCGTCAGCGGGATGGCAACCAGCGCCATCCCGGTGACGACGACCGCCACCGCCCCGACCCTGGCTCCCAGGAGGCGGAGGCGTCGTGGACATGCCGCCAACGACGTGAAGATCTGTGGCGCCGTCGATTGCGCCCGATCGACGCGGTACTCACTGGTGGCTGCGATGACCGCCGCGATTATCACCCCCACGACTCCGATCGTCAGCTCGCCGAATCCGGCGTCGGTGGTCTCGACCGTCACGAGACTGCCCATCCGACCGGTCTCGATGGCGGTTCGGATCGCCTGTGCATTGAGCCACGCGATCGAAGCCGGCAGGATGGTGGCCATGCCCAGCGCCACCCGCAGCGCCGGCAGCGTGACCAGCTTGCGGATCTCGGATCGAAGCAGCGACCGGAGCAGCAGTCCCGGTCCCTGCGCCAGGTCCGGCGGTGTCATTTGTCTCCCGCCAGCTCGAAGTAGGCCTCCTCGAGCGTCCGGTGGTTCCCGACGACCTCGGCAGTCGTGCCGGCGGCCACCACCCGTCCCCGGACCAGGATGACGACGTCGTCGGCGAGATCGGCCACCTCGGCCAGCAGATGGCTCGACACCAGAACTGCCCGACCCTCGCCGGCCCAGGTCCTCATGAGCTCTCGGATCCAGCGGATGCCGTCCGGGTCGAGGCCGCTGCCGGGCTCGTCCAGCACGAAGTACGCCGGATCACCGAGCAGTGCCGTCGCGATCGCGAGGCGTTGTCGCATGCCCACCGAGTACTTGCCGATGCGCTTCGACGCCGCCGACGTGAGTCCAACCTGGTGGAGTACGTCGGTGACTCGATGCCGAGCGATGCCGTTGCTGGCGGCGATCCATGCCAGGTGGTCGATTCCACGCCGCGACGGGTGGGCTCCACCACCTTCGATGGTTGCGCCAACCGTTCGGAGGGGTTCGGCGAGGTCTCGATAGCGACACCCGCCGAAGTGAGCAACGCCGGATGTCGCACGATCGAGGTCCAGCAGGATCCGCATGAGCGAAGACTTGCCGGCGCCGTTCGGGCCGAGCAGCGCAGTGACCCGGCCGGAACACGCCTCCAGGTCGACGTCGGAGAGGACCTGGAGGCCCCGGTATTGCTTGGTGACGGAGTCGGTGGAGATGGTCACACCGTTACCGTCGCGCGAGGGTCTCGGGTTGTCGTCCGGCCCCCGGCCGACCTCCTGACCGTCGAAATCGTCCTCCGGACGGTCCTACGACGGGCGGATACCTCCGTTTCGCCGCAGGGATATGCTTCGCGAATGGAGAGGCAGGCGGCGGACGGGGAGACCCTTCAGCGGCGCTCGCGGGCCTGGTGGGTGCTGACGATCGTCCCCGCCGGTTTGGTGCTCCTCATGCTCGGTGTCGGCACTCCGATCGCCCTGCCGGCCGGTGTCCCGCTCGGAATGGCATCCGTGGCGCTCCTTCTGGCCGTGTTCGCGACCCGGCAAGGGGTGCGAGACCGCGCCGCCTACGAATCGGAGTTGGTCAAACGGGCGGCGGCTGCAGCTGCCGCATCTCAACGACTGTCGGTCGCCCGAGAGCTTCACGACACGATCTCTCACGGGCTCGGGGTGATCACGGTCCGGGCGGCGGTCGCTCGGCGGTTGGCGGCGTCGGTTCCCGAGGAACCTGCGATGGCGGTGGTCGACATCGAGCGTGTCGCTCGAGAGACCACTGCCGAGATACGCCGCATGCTGACGGTACTCAGGTCCGAGCCGTCGGAGGACCTCACAGTGCAGCCCCCACCGGATCTCGAATCGATCGACTCGCTCGTTGCGCGTGCTCAGGAGGCGGGCATCTCCGTGAGGGTGGAGCGGGACCAATCACTTCGGCTCTCCCGAGGCGCTGCGTGCACGGTGATGCTGGTGGTGGCCGAGGCCTTGAGCAACGTGACTCGTCACGCCGGACCGACCGAAGTGGACGTGTCGATCCGGCGTGACGGCGACGCGGTGATCGTGCGGGTCGACGATGCCGGTCCAGATGAAGGCTGGCAGCCGGTCTCCGGTACGGGAAACGGCTTGATCGGACTTCGAGAGAGGCTCTCGGCCGTCGGCGGTTCGCTGGTGACCGAAGACCGCAGATCTGGATTCACGCTGATCGCCACGATCCCGGACTCGTGGTCTGCGCCGGACCCATGATGCGGGTCATGCTCGCCGACGACCACGAGTTGATGCGGGTGAGCCTGGCGCGACTCCTCGAGTCGGAGCCGGATCTGGCCGTGGTCGGTCAGGCGGGAGACGGTCGTGCGGCCGTGGCGCTCGCGGTGGAGACCCGGCCCGACCTGGTGCTGATGGACGTGAGGATGCCCATGCTCGACGGTATCGAAGCGACCGCCGAGATCTGCCGGGATCCGGCGCTGGTCTCGACCCGGGTGTTGGTGCTCAGCATGTTCGATCTCGACGAGTACGTCTACGCAGCGTTGAAGGCGGGGGCGAGTGGCTTCCTGCTGAAGGACGCCACTCCCGACCGGTTGCTCGACGGGATTCGGCGGGTCGTCGGAGGGGAGTCCTTGCTTGCTCCTCGGCTCACCGAGCGGCTCATCACCCACTTCGTTTCCGTCCCGCCGCAACCCGCCGTGCCGTCCGATGATCGACTGACCAGTCGCGAAATCGACGTGTTGACGCTGGTGGGGAGAGGGAAGACGAACGGTGAGATCGCCGCCGAATTGGGGATCGGCATGTCCACCGTCAAGACGCACGTGTCGCACCTGCTGACGAAACTGGACGCCCGGGATCGTGTCCACCTCGTCATCGGTGCGTACGAGATCGGGTTGGTCTCGCCGCCGGCACGATGATGTCGGTGACGAGACGCCGCGACGCGCCACGACGGCGAGCCCCCAACCGGAGCCCGCCGTCATGTCAGGATGGGTCAGCGCTTGAGGTTGACCAGATCGTTGAGGACCTCGTCCGAGGACGTGATGACCCGGCTGTTTGCCTGGAATCCACGCTGGGCAATGATGAGGTTGGTGAACTCCAGCGCCAGATCGACGTTGCTCATCTCCAACGCACCGGCCGCGACGAGGCCGCGGTTTCCGGTTCCCGGCTCGCCGATGATCGGTTCGCCCGAGTTGACCGTGGCCTGGAAGTGGGTCTCTCCGGCCCGGATGAGACCGGAGGGGTTGTTGAAGGTGGCAGTGGCGATCATCGCCAGCACCTTGGTCTCCCCGTTGGAGAAGATGCCGCTGATCGTGCCGTTCTCGGAGATCGCGAAGTTGTTGAGGAACCCGATCGCGTTTCCATCCTGGTCGTAGGCCTCGGCCGTGCCGCTTCCACCGAACTGCACGAGTGGGGCCGAGCTGGCCAGGTCGAGGTCGATGGCGATCGGATCGGCGCCGGGGGGCGTGTAGCCGCTCAACGAAACGGTCGCCGGGCTGGTGAGATTGCCCTGCGTGTCGAACGTGAGGGTCGTGCTGCTGAGCGTGAGGGCGTTGCCGTCCATCTCGGCGGTGGCCTCCCACGTGTTCGACCCGGTCTTCTCGTACGTGACCAACACCTCGTGGGCCTCGCCCAGCGAGTCGTAGGTGACGATCGAGGTGACGTGGGTGTCGCCGATGGCGGCGTCGGCGGAGAGGTTTCCGCCGATCTCGACGGTGGCCGTCTCCACCGGTTCGATCACCTGCGACAGCGGGAGGTTGATCGGTCCGACGGCCGTCTGGGTGGCAATGTTGCCCTGGTTGTCGGCAGTCCAGCCCTGAACGAGGTAGCCGCCGGGTGCGACCAGGTTCCCGCTCTCATCCCAACGGAATGAGCCGGCCCGGGTGTAGACCCGCTGACCATCGAGCTCCAGCATGAAGAAGCCGTCGCCGGAGATGGCCAGGTCGGTGGGGCGTCCCGTGACCTGGGTTGCCCCCTGGGTGAACACACCGTCGATCGAGGCCACCTTGACACCGAGTCCGATCTGCAGCGGGTTGATTCCGCCTCGGCTGTTGCCGGCCCCGGCGGGGCCCTGCAGCGTCTGGGCCAGAGCTTCTTCGAACGTCACTTGGGCACTCTTGTACCCGGCGGTGTTGACGTTGGCGATGTTGTTTCCGACCACGTCCATCATCGTTTGATGGGATCGGAGACCGGTGACTCCTGAGAACATCGAGCGCATCATGTTGGCATCACCTCTCGTGGTGAGTCGCGCCGTCCATGGGGGTTGGGCAAACCCCGTCCCTGGGGTCCTCACTTGCCGAGCGTGCGGCCGGTCCCCGCACATCGCCGAAACGATGGTTGCTCGACGGGCACGGTCGGCGCCCCCTCGATCGACTTAAGCGATTCCGGGTGAGACAGGGCATTTTGACCCTTACCTGACCTGCGGACCGGCCGACCGACATGTGGTGATGGTCCCGACACTTCCAGCATCGCGCTTTTCGAGCTTGGTGGACACGCTCTGGTACGAGCGGCACCTCCTCGAGTTCCTGCTGTTCAAACTGGTCACGGCCAATCTGGTGCTCATCTCCAACGACCACCGCTTCGTCCCGTCTGCCATCTCGGAAGTCGAGCGGGTGATGGAAGAGGTTCGCAAAGCAGAAGGCCATCGGGCCTTCGCGCTCGAGAAGCTGGCCGGCGAATGGAAGGTGCCGGCCGATCGGCTGTCGTTGGAGTACCTGGCAACGCACGCGCCGAATGAGGTGCGCCCCCATTTCCAGGACCATCGAGCCGGGTTTCTGGAGTTGGTTGGAGAGATCGAGGAGCTGACTCGCGAGAACCGTCGGCTCGCCTCGGTCGGGCTGGAGGGCATCCGGGGGACGCTGGGGTTGGCCGATGGGCTGACCTATGACTCGGCGGGGCGTAGCGCCGCGGTCGCAGGGCGAGCGACCACCGTGGATCGAGTGCTCTGATGAGCGACTTCGTCTCTCTCTTCACGGCGTTCAGTGGTTTGCAGGCCGCCCAGGCGGGCATGGACACCACGTCACACAACATCGCCAACGCAGGTACGGACGGATATACCCGACAGCGAGTCGATCTCGCCACCCGTTACCCGCACACGACGCCCTTCGGGAAGATCGGCACCGGTGTTTCGATCGACGACATCTCGCGAGCTCGCAACGAAGTCCTCGACCTCCGTTATCGATCCTCGATCGCCGGCCAGGCGCAGTACCGCACGCTGGGCGAACTGTTGATGTCCGCCGAGTCGGCACTGGGGGAGCCGGACGGGGGAGTGACCGCCGCGCTCGGTTCCATGTGGTCGGCCTTCGAAGACTGGTCGCTCGACCCACCGGACGGTGCGGCGCGGCAGGGTGTGCTCGCTCGGCTCGGTGAACTCACCGATCGCGTCCGGACGCTGGCTCGGGCATGGGAGTCGGCCGAGGCCTCGGCCCGCACCCGACAGGAAGATGTCGTGACCGAGGCGAACGCCCTGATTCGACAGGTCGCAGATCTCAATCGATCCATCCTGTCGAGCCGCGGCGCCCCCGGCGGGTCCAACGATCTGGCGGACGAGCGGGACCGGCTCGTCGACCGCCTTGCAGAGCTGACGGGAGCGACCGCAACCGTCACGGACTCCGGGTCTGTGCGGGTCAGCCTCAACGGCCTGGCACTCGTTCACGACACCGCGGCCAGCTTGTTGAGTGTGGACGGTGCCGGCACGGTGGTCCACAGCACCGGCACGGTGGTTGAGCCGGGCGGAGTCCTCGCCGGGTATCGATCGTTCCTGGAGGTCGAGCTGCCTCCGCTTCGCCAGAGTCTCGACACGTTTGCTTCCGAGCTCGCAGACGCCCTGAACGCCCAGCACGTGACCGGCTTCACCCGCTCCGGCGCAGCGGGTGGACCCCTCCTTAACTACGCCCCGGGTTCGGCCGCTTCGACGCTCGAGGTCGCCATCACCGACCCCGCGGACCTGGCAGCCGCCGGATCGGCCGGCCCACCGGTGGCCGCCTTCGACGGAGTCAACGCCGAGGCCCTCAGCGGTCTTCGCAGCGCCTTGGCGGCGCTCGGTGGCACCGACACGATCGACGGTGCCGCTCGTGCCATGATCGGCAGCGTGGGAGCGACCACCGCGTCGGCACGAGCGACGGCGGCGTCCCATGCCGACCTGGCCGCGTCGGCCGACTCCGCCCGACTCAGCGGCCACGGAGTATCGATCGACGAAGAGATGGTGAATCTCCTCACGTACCAGCGGGCCTATGAGGCCGCCGCTCGGGTCATGACTGCGGTCGACCAGACGCTCGACACGTTGATCAACCGCACCGGTGTGGTCGGAAGGTGATGCCATGCGCGTAACCCACCTCGGCTCGTACTACGCCAACGTCAATCGCGTGAACCAGACGCTCGAATCCTTCACCGAGAGCCAGCAGCGGATGTCGAGCGGCCGCAGGCTCCAGCGCCCGTCAGACGATGCAACGGGCATGGACAAGGCCTTGGAGCTTCGGGCGGGACTGCGGACTCGGGAACAGGAGCTTCGGAACGCCAACGACGGCGAAATGTGGGTCAACCTCGCCGACACCAAGCTCCAGGCCGGCATCCAGCACCTCCAGCGAGCCCGTGAGCTGGCGGTGGCCGGGGGCTCGTCGCTGAGCGCCGACAGCCGATCGGCGATCGCTCGCGAGGTAGCCGCCCTGCGGTCCGGGATGGTCGAGGTGGCCAACGCCCAACATCAGGGCCGGGGCCTGTTCTCCGGGTTCGCCCAGACCGATGCGGTCGAGCGGCTGGGCGGTGTCTGGACCTATCTGGGCGACGACGGGCAGGTTCGTCGCCGCATCGACGAGTCCGAAGTGGTCACGGTCAACGTCACCGCCGACGATGCCTTCGGGTTCACCGCGGGGAAAGACGTCTTCACGGTGCTCGACGACTTCGAGACGGCGCTTCTGGCAGACGACACCGCCGGGATCGAGAACGCAATCGCCGAGATCGATGCGTCGATGGAGACCATGCTCGGTGCGCTCACCGAACTCGGGTCGGCCGGGTCGCGCATCGAATCCGCCAAGCAACGCATCGCCACCGACATCGGCACCCTGAAGGGCCATCTGAGCTCGCTGGAGGACGTCGATCTGGCCGAGGCGGTCATGGAGCTGCAGATGCAGGAGACCGCCTATCAGTCGGCATTGGCGGCATTCGCTCGGTCGTCGCAGTCTTCGCTGATCGACTTCCTGCGATGAGTCGAGGTCGTCGGTGGTCCCGACGGTAACCTTGCGGTGCCTGGAACCGTGCCACCCCCGGTGGATGGAGAGCTGGTAGATGGAGATCTGGCGGATGGAGACGACGTGACGACAGAGGCCGCACCGAGCGACCTGGAGGACAAGGTCCTCCATTTCCACGACGGCATCCCCGGCTTCCCGCATCTGAAGCGGTTCATCATCGTCGAGTTCCGAGAAGACGGTGCGTTTCAGCAGTTGCAGAGCGTCGACGAGGTGGACGTTGCGATGATCGTCTGCGTACCCTGGTTGTTCTTCCCTGATTACACCCCGGTCGTGGGTGAAGTGGAGCAGGCACAGCTCGAGCTCGAGTCGCCCGACGACGCCATCCTGTTCGTCCCGGTCTCCGTCGACGCCGACACCGGCGAGGTCGCCCTCAACCTCCTGGGGCCGTTCGTGGTGAACAGCACCACTCGACGAGGAGCTCAACTGGTTCTGACCGGGTCGGATTACGAGGCCAGGACCCCGATCAAACTCCCCGGCGCCTGATGCTGGTCCTGGCACGTCGACCCGGTGAGTCGATCATGGTCGGTCAGGACATCGTCGTCACGGTGATCGAGATCAAGGGTGGGCACGTTCGAATCGGGATCGACGCTCCCCGAGACGTGCAGGTGCATCGCGAAGAGATCTACGAGCAGGTCAGGCAGCAGAACATCACGGCCGTCGAGGGTGCTCGATACGCCCGGGAAGCCCTCTCGAAGGCCCCGGCACCCCGTCGTTCCGACCCGCAGCGCTGACCGCTCCGCCTCGAGCGCCCGCGTCAGGCCGAGTGGTTGAACCGGGTGGGCGAGGCCGATACCCCGGCGACGCCTCCCCCCCAGCGGTTGTAGCCCTGGCGATTCACCACCGCCGGTTCGATACGGTCCAGCACCATTCGCAACTCATCGAGTCGGGCGTCGATCGTCGCCCGTCCTCGAATCGTCGCCATCGACAGTTCTTCGGTGGCGGCCGACAGGCGTCGGCGGACGTGGCGGAGCGGTTCGTCCACCTCGCGTGGAGCGAGCTCGACGATCCGTGACAACGGCACGTCGTCGCTGTCGAGTCCCGCCTGGTGGGCGATGTCGGACACCAGCAGCCCACGGGCCAGCTCGATCGATCCCAATTCCTCGGTGATCTCGTCGATTTCGTCGACCATGAACCCCATGAACCTGGCCTCCCCGGCCGTCGCCAGAAGCTCGGCTTCGGCGAGTTTGAAAACCAGCCGGTCGATGAGGTCACACTCCCGACCCAACAGCCCGGCCAGGGTGAGGAAGCGCGTCCGGTCCGCAGACTGCGAGGCGGGGTCGGTGGTGGGTGGCATGCTGCTCCTCGCTGACCTCTTACCCGTTCGGCCGGATATGGTCGCGTGTCTCGACCCCGATCGTCGGGGCTGCGTGGAGGTACCGTCGGCGAGATGACGCCCGACTCAAGGGCGATTCCGCAGTTATCCACCGGGGTTTTCTGCCGACAGATCTGCCAAGCCCTGGAGCGCTGCGGCCCCGGGGTGCACCAAGGAGGTAGCCGACCGTGTCGGACCCACAGGGCGCCGTCCTCGACGTACCAGATGAAGCAGCCGGCGATCCCGCCGGTGAACACCGCGATGCCGATGTCCATCTCACGGTGGTGGCGTTCTGGCTGTCCGACGCCGCCCGGACCCGTCTCGCCTCGACCGGCCACGTCACAGTGGTCGACGACGAAGCTCGTCTGACGGAGGCGACGCTGGTGGCGGTCTCCACTCGGCTCCCCGCCGGCACGCCGGCGTCGATCGTCGGCGACATCCGAGGCAAGGTCTCGGTTCCGATTCTGGCCATCGTTCATCCCGGCGGCGAGAACATCGCCGTGGAGATGCTCGCAACCGGGGCAACCGCCCTCATCGCCGAGGGGAACGAAGGGGCGGTGGTGGCCTTCGCCGGTGCCGGCCCGCACGAGGCCGGCCTGGTCGATACCTACGAGCAGTCGCTCGATCGGCGACTCAACCGCCTCGGTCAGGTGGGGGACGATCGTGACGAGGTCACCAACCTCCCCGGTCCCGGAGCCCTTGGCGCCCGACTGTTGCGCAGTGACGGCAGCTTCATCCCCAGACTGGCGTTTGCCACGGTCGTCGGCATGCAGGAGGCGACCCGGCGGATGAGCACCGACGCACGGGAGTTGGTCCGCAGACGGCTGGCACTCCAGTTCGAAGAGCTGTGTCGTCAGCACGGAGCCGAGGTATATGCCGTGGAGCCCTACGAGTTCGCCATCGTGGCGGACCGTCTCGGGCCCCTGGAGTTCGAGGTGTTGGCCCAAGAGCTGGTTTCGATGACCGCTCGGTTCTCGCCCGACCGGGCGGGCGGGATGGCGCTGGCCGTCGGCCACGCCGGGCCCGAGGCGACCTCACAGGTGGAAACGCTTCGGGAGCTGGCCTACAGCGGGATGCGTCACTCGGCGGAACACCCGGACATCGGGGTCATCGGCCCGGATCGGCTGGCGCTGTCGCTGGCGGCGGGCACCGAGCTCGCTTCGGTGCTCAAGGCCATCGCCACCGTGGAGGAGCGGGATGCCTATCCGGCCTCCCACGGCGAGCGAGTGTCGCGTCACGCGATGGCGCTGTCCGAGGCCGTGGGGCTGGATGCCCGATACGCCCTACGGGTTCGGCTGGCTGCTCGTCTCCACGACATCGGAAAGCTCCGGTTCGACGAGGAGCTGGTCGGCGCCACTCCCGACTCGGTCGGACAGGAACGGGCAGCCGAGTATCTGACCCACGCCACCGACGGAGCCGACATGCTGCGGGCCTCGGCGGGGGAAGACGTGGCCACCGCCGTCGCCGCCCACCACGAGCACTGGGACGGATCTGGGGGACCCAACGGCCTCGAGGGGGAGGCGATCCCTCTGGGTGGACGCATCATCGCCGTGGCGGATGCGCTCGATCGTTGGTCGGTGCAGGGCGAGTCCGCTCCGGATCGTCCGGCCGGCGCCGCCGTTCAGCGGGTGATCGAAGGCGCCGGAACTCTGTTCGACCCCACGATCGTCGACGCCGCCGCCAAGCTCTTCAGCTGACCCACCCCTGCACACTGTGCCGGGTCGTGCGCGCGACGACGCATCGTGCACACTGTGCGAGATGCTTCGCGCCCCCGTTCTGCACACTGTGCCGGGTCGTGGGCGCGACGACGCATCGTGCACATTGTGCGAGATGTTTCGCGCCCCCGTTCTGCACACTGTGCCGGGTCGCGCGCGCGACGACGCATCGTGCACATTGTGCGAGATGTTGTGGCCGATGTGGGCTGGGTCGCTGCCCCGCCAGATCGTGCACAGTGTGCACGATCGATCGTTTGGGTCCGGTTCCTGCACAATGTGCAGGAACCGCAGCGCGGTCAGTCCGTGGCGCGACGACGAGGGACTGGTTCGGCCATCCGCTCCATCGAGCTGGCGATGGTGTTTACGCCGATTCGTCCCAGCCGCTGGATGAGGAGCACGGCTACCAGGGTGATCCCGGCGCGGATGGCGGCGTCGGGGACGCTGAGCGCACCCGAGATCATCTGAAAGGCGATCGGGAACAGCATCACCAGGCCGAGCACGGCCGCGAAACGTCCGACGGGCCCCTTCATCAGTGCCTCCCCACGCTGCGTCGGACGGCCAGCGCGACGTCGACCGGAAGCGCTCGAACCAACGGTGAGAACGAACCGTCGACGGTTCCGTAGCCGAGCCGTGCGCCGAGGCCGATGGCGACGGTCAGCGCATGGAGGACGTTGGTCTCGCCCACCCAGCTGACGACCGTCGGTTCACAGACGAGCAGGTTCCGCCACCCTTCGCTTCCGCCCACGATGAGATGCAGCCGGCGCCCTCCGCGCACGAACTCGAGCCACTCCCGGTCCTGGCGGCTGCCGCGCAGCGAGGATGCGAACGACCCCGTATACGGTGCCGGCCCCCCCGGTTTGACGGACGGAATGTCCAACAGTTCGGCGAAGCGGTTGGCGTGCGTTCCCACCACCACCACTTCGTCCGATGGCAGCGGGCCGCACAGGTCGGCCACGCTATCGGCGATGCCGTGGATCCAGCCCAGGTCGTCGTAGGGGTCGAGATCGGAGACCGCATCGATGAGGCGGGTCGGCGCTCCATGCCGAATCAGCTCCGACGTGCCCCAGGCGACGGGTCCGACCGTCGGAGCGGCGACCTCGGGGCGTTGAATCCTCCAGCCTGGATGGTCGCCCGCGATCGGACGCGCCGGTGCGCTCGGACGAGTCGCCGGCGGGGGAGCGATCTCCTCGGAGGCGACCGCCGCCAACGGACCCACGGCGACCGGTGCCGGAGTCTCGTCGTCGGGGGTCGCCCCTTCGGAGGATTGGTCCTCCCGCGGTGCGGTGATCGAGGCGCCGGCGGCGGGGGGAAGTGCGGAAGTCGATGAGGGTTCGGTTCGCTCGATCTCGGCGAGGAGGAGTTCGTCGAATCGAGGCTTCGCCTCCGTCCGGGTCGCCCGCGGTCGGGCGGTCAACTCGACTCGCTCACGAGCGAAGAAGCCGGCGATCCCGCCACGGTGGACCTTCTGGGCGTCAACGATCTCGGCATCGTCGCCCAGGCTGGACACCAGCCGTTCCATCGCCTCTTCGACGGTTCCGGCCTCGAAGGTGACGACGTCGGGGTCGGCGGGTGGTTCGTCATGCCTGGGCAAGGGCAACTCCAATCACTCCAACGGGTTCGATCTGGATATCGGCAGGGAGCTCGGGGTAGGCAAGCACTGGGATGTCGAGACCCAGGCCGCCGATCGTGCGGCGGAAGGCAGCCCGGATGGGCTGGCCGACCACCAACGCAGCCGGGAGCTGGGCGCGAACTGCATCGGAGGCGAGCTGTTCGGCTTCGCGCCGGATCACGTCCAGAACCGACGGCTCGAGGACGAGATACATCGTGCCGTCGACCTCCCGGAGCGATTCGTGCATGGCCGCCTCGAGCGAGGGCTCCAGCGTGACAACGCCCAGCCGGCCCTCGGGTGCCACGTTGGCAACGATCGCTCGACCGACGGCCACCCGCGCCGCCGAGACCAGCTGCTCGATGGACCGGGTCTCCCCGGCCCGTTGCGACACCGCTTCGAGGATCGGCCCCAGGTCGCGGATCGACGCTCGCTCCTCCAACATCTTGCGGAGCACCGCATGCAAGAGCGAGAGGGTCAACGTCTCGCTGCCGACCTCGTTGGCGAGGATGGGTTCGTCGAATCTGAGGCCGTCGACGAGCGTCTGGACGTCCTGGCGTGACAGCAGTGACGCCGCGTTGGCTCGGACCACCTCGGCCAGATGGGTGACGATCACCGAAGACCGGTCGACGGCAGTGGCTCCGGTGGCGGCGGCCGCCGATCGCGCCGAGTCCGGCACCCAGAAGGCTTTGAGGCCGAAGACCGGCTCGATGGTCTCGATTCCGCCCAGGTTCCGCAGTTCCTCGCCGCCGCCGATGGGCAGCGCCAACACCTGGTCGAGCGGAGCATTGCCCCGGCCGACCTCGGTTCCGCGGAGGACGATGCTGTAGGTCCCGGGGGGGAGCGACACGTCGTCCCGAGTCCGGACGAACGGCATGACCACGCCCAGCTCCATGGCGATCTGACGTCGCAGCGCCTTCACGCGGTCGAGGAGGTCCCCTTGCTTGGAGGGATCGATGAGGTCGAGGATGTCGTAGGCGATTCGCAGCTCGAGCGGTTCCACCCGCATCTCGCCGACGAGCGCCTCAGGATCGTCGGGATCGACCACCACGGTGGGAGTCTCGGCCTCGTCGGCTTCGGCGTCGGGTCGGGGACGGGTTCCGCCGATTGCCAGGATCGCCGCCAGACCGAAGAACGGCAGCTTGGGGAGGCCGGGAAGCAGTCCCAGCCCGGCGATCGCCACCGCACCGATCCGCATGACGCGGGGGTTACCCAGGAGTTGGGTACCCAACTCGGCGCCCATGTCCTCCTCACTCCCGACCCGGGTGACCAGCAGACCCGTGGAGATCGAGATGAGCAGTGCGGGGATCTGGCTGACGAGCCCGTCGCCGACCGACAGGAGCGAGAACGTGTTGGCCGCTTCGGCGAAGTCCATGCCGAGCGACCCCATCCCGACGGCGAAACCGCCGAAGAGGTTGATTGCCACGATGATGATGCTGGCGATTGCGTCGCCCTTGACGAACTTCGAGGCCCCGTCCATTGCACCGTAGAAGTCGGCCTCCGTGGCGATCCGCTTGCGCGCCTGCCGAGCCTCGGCCTCGTCGATCAGCCCGGCTCCGAGATCGGCGTCGATGGCCATCTGCTTTCCGGGCATGGCGTCGAGGGTGAACCGGGCTGCCACTTCCGCCACCCGGGTCGCACCGTTGGTGATGACTACGAACTGGATGACGATCAGGATCAGGAAGACGACGAGTCCGACGATCACCGAGCTGCCGATCACGAAGTTGCCGAAGGTCTCGATGACCTTGCCGGCATCCCCGTTGAGGAGGATGAGCCGGGTCGAGGAGACGTTCAGCGCCAGCCGCGCCAGCGTGGTCATCAGCAGCAGGGAAGGGAACACCGACAGCTCCAGGCTGTCGCGCAGCAAGATCACGCCGAGGAGGATCATGACGGCCAAGGTGATGTTGGCGGCGAGCAGGGCGTCGAGGACCGGTGCCGACACCGGCACCACCATCATCATCGTGATGCCGACCAGTCCGAGCGGTACCAGCAGTGAGGACCGTCTCATACGAATGCCCGTCCGCGACGCCGGCGTCGGTAGGCCACGGCGAGCACGGTCGCAACCGCCTCGAACAGCGCGCTCGGCACGAAGTGGCCGATCTTGACCTTGCGGTACAGCGCCCTGGCCAGTGGGCGGTCCTCGAGCACGGTCACGCCCGCCCGGTAGGCCTCCCGCCGGATCTTGGCCGCCAGCCGGTTGGCGCCCTTGGCGACGACCCGCGGTGCTGCCTCTCCCTCGTGATACCGGAGGGCGACGGCCAGGTGGGTCGGGTTGGTGACGACGACGTCGGCTCCGGCCACGTCGGCGATCATTCGATTCCGGCTGATCTCCATGGCGCGGCGACGGCGGACGCTCCGGATCAGGGGGTTGCCTTCGGAGTGCTTCATCTCCTCCTTGAGCTCCTGCTTGCTCATCTTCATCTCCCGAGATGCCCGGAATCGGGTGACCGAGTAATCGGCGGCCGCGATGACCGCGGCGAGCACCGTGGCACGCATCGCCAGCACCCAGACCTGTTCCCCGGTGACGCCGAGAGCCTCGCCCAGACCGAGAGGTTCTCCGAGCCGGGTCATCCAGCGGTTGACCGGCTCCCACACGATCGCCACCAGCAGCCCCAGCTTCAATGCCGTCCTGGCCAGCTCCCAGCCGAACACCGACGGCTTGAACTTGTTGAGGCCCTTCTTGAGCGAGAGGTGCGAGAGCTTGGGCTTGGCGGCCGCCGGGGCGAGTGTGAACCCGACCTGGGCCACGCCTCCGGCCACGGCAAGGAACGAGGCGACCCCGAGAAACGGCAGGAGTCCACCGACGAGCATGGCGACGACGTGGTCGCCGATGGGTGTTTCGAGGCTGGCGGTGGCGGTGGAACGGAGGATCGACGCGGTGCGAAGACGCAGGACGTCGGCGGCGGCCGGAGCGAGTGCCCGCATGGCGATCAGGAGGCCGGCCAGCGAGACGAGCACTCCCACCTCTTGGGAACGCGGCTGGCGACCCTCGCGGCGAGCCTCGCGTTTGCGCCGCTCAGTGGGTTTCTCGGTCTTCTCCTGGGCACGGCTCACGTCGGCTCCACATGCACGCCTGTCGGGCGCCGATCCATGGCGCAAGCCGGCCGGTCCTTCGGCCGAAGTGTCCGTCGGCAGGTCGAGGGGTCGGATAAGCCATGGATGAGGCCGACGCCGCTCACAATCCGGCGAGCGTGTTGCGGAAGGTGTCCTCGACGATGTGCATCACTCCGTCGATCGTCTCGGGGACCAACAACAGCACCGCTCCGACGCTCGCCAGCGCGGCGATGACCTTCGCCGGAAGACCGATCAGGAAGACGTTCGCCTGTGGGGCGAAACGCGAGGCGATGCCCAGCACGACCTCGGTGAGGAAGAGGGCGGCGAGCGCCGGCATCGCCAGCTCGACCGCGGCGATCATCATCTTGGAGATCAGATCGATGGCGATCATCGACGGACCGGCCGACAGATCGATCGTTCCGCCGGCGCCGACCGCGGCGAAGGAGGTTCCCAGCCCGGCGACCAGCAGACGGTCTCCGCCGAGCACCAGAAACAACGTGATCGCCATGAGGTTGAAGAAGCGGCCGAAGACCGGGTTTTGGGACTGCGTGAGCGGATCGAAGGCCTGGGCAGAGCTCAGACTCGAGGTGAAGTCGATCAGTCCGCCGGCCACTGCGAAGAGCGAGAAGATGATGCCGGTCAGGACACCGAGGAGGACACCAACCGCGACGTTGACTCCTGCCGCCCCGACCAGGCTCGGCAGCGTGAAGTCGTCGGCGACCGGCTCCGCAAAGGTGAATCCCAACGCGAAGACCAGGCCCACCCGTCCGATCGTGGGGATGGCTCGCCCGAAGATCGGTGATGCGGCGACGAATGCCCCGATGCGGATGCTGGCCAGGAAGACCCCCAGCACCCAACCGGCATCGATGGTCAGGTCCACGGCGATGCCCTCACAGCGTGGGGATCACGGACCACAACGACTCGATCCACACGATGAGCTCCTGCAGCATCCAGTTCCCCGCCAGGAGCATTACCAGGCCGGCGCCGATCAGCTTGGGAACGAAGGTGAGTGTCATCTCCTGGATCTGGGTCACGGTCTGGAGGAGAGAGACGACGACCCCGACCACCAGCGCCACCCCCAGGATCGGCCCGGCGATCTTGGCGGCGACGACGAAGGCGCCGGCCACGATCTCGAGAACGGCGGCGTCGCTCACGCGCCGACACCGTTCACGGACTGCACCACCGACCCGATGATCATCGCCCATCCGTCGACCAGGACGAACAGCAGCAGCTTGAGCGGCAGTGAGATGAAGACCGGTGGCAGCATCACCATGCCCATCGACATCAGTACCGCCGCCACGATCAGGTCGATCACCAGAAACGGCACGAAGATCATGAACCCGATGACGAACGCCGTCCGGAGTTCGGAGATCACGAACGCCGGAATGAGCGTCGTGGCGGCGATCTCTTCCTCGGATTCGGGCTTCGGTTGGTCGGAGAGACTCATGAATAGGCGCAGGTCGTCTTCTCGTGTCTGAGCGAGCATGAAATCGCGGAGGGGTTCGTAGCCGGCCGCCATCGCCTCGCCCTGGTCGATTTCGCCGGCGAGCAGCGGTTGGATCGCATCGTCGTTCACCGTCTCCAGCACCGGGCTCATGACGAACAGAGTCAAGATCAGGGCCAGACCGATCAGTACCTGCGCCGGTGGGATGGATTGTACGCCGATCGCGTTGCGAGTCAGGCCGAGCACGATCACGAACCGGGTGAAGGCCGTCATCAGGAGCAGGATGGCGGGAGCGACCGAGGCGATCGTCAAAAGGACGATGATGGTCACGGTGTTGGAGAGGGCACTGTCGCCCGACTCCACGGTGAGGGCGATGTCGGGTACGTCGTCCGGCGTCGGGACGGTGATCATGGGATCGGCCACCGTGGTGTCGATCTCGCCAGGTCGGCCGTCGCCGGTCTCGACGGCCTCCACCTGCACCGGTGCCGGCACGTCGGTCGTGCCGGGAACGTCGGCGGCCCCTGCACCCGTAGCGGGTGCCACCAGCAACAGGACGATCGATGCCGCGAGGACGGCCGTTCTGATCCCCAGGCGAGAACCGCCCAAGGGTTGGCGGCGGGCGACGGTGTTCGGTTGCGGTTCAGTGACGTTGGGCATGTGGCCTCGGCACGGGTCGTGACGTCCGCAGCGTCATGAGCTGCAGCCGCTGAACGAGGCCCATCCGTGGCCGTGATGCGATTCCATTCCGGGGGTTGTCGAGTTCGGCGATCCGGTCGGCGGAGCGTCCGAGCTCCGGGGCGAGCTCGTGAGCCGGCTCTCCGGCCCCGAGCTCGGAGAGCAGGTCGATGCCGTGCTCACCGGCGCCGACGAGGAGCCGGCGACCATCGATCTCGACGACCGCGACCCAGGTACTCCGACCGAGGGCCGCCTTGTCGGTGATGCGGAGACGTCCGGGCGATCCGTGCCGTGCGCGCCTCGACCACCACCACAACATCGCCGGGGCCCCCAGGACCAGGAGGAACGCCGGGAGGGCGTTCAGGAGCAGGCTCAGGCCCCCTCCGGCGGTGGTGGCGTCGGCCATGCGTCAGCGTTCCACGATCTCGGTGACGCGGACGCCGAGCTTGTCGTCCACGACGACCACCTCGCCTTTGGCGACCAGCGTGCCGTTGACGAGTACGTCGACGGCGGCGCCGGCCGTGCGGTCGAGTTCGACGATGCTCCCGCTTTCGAGCGACAGCAGGTCACGAACTTGCATGACCGCCCGGCCGAGCTCCACGGTGACGTTCATCGGCACATCGGCCAGGAGATGCAGGTCGCGTTGCCGCCCGCTCGGCACCCCGTGACCCAGCTCGGGCAGTGCGGCCGGGGACACGCCCGCAGGAGCGGATTCGGCGCGATTGCCGGCAATCAGCGCGGCCAGCGACGACTCGATGATCCAGGTGACCGCGGCGGCTCCGGCCCCGAGGTCGAGCGTGAACATCACGACGTGTTCGCCCAGCCCCGCAACTCCCGGTTCGGCGGGAAGTGCCTCTCCGGGGGCCGGTTGGAGCGAGACGCCGGATACTCGGCTGAGGGCGGTGGCGGCGCCACCGGCCAGCACGTCGATCAGAGCGGCCGGATCGACGGCGTTCTCGGCGTCGACGGCGAGGCCACCTCCGGGCGCCACGGTGACCAGCCCTCCGGACACCCCTGCCCCGGTGAGCATCGATCGTGCCACCGCCGCGCCCGCCAGTGCCCGGGTGTCGAGTTGGGTGTCGACCCGGGGCGGCGATGCCGATACTGCAGAGCCGAGAGCCGCCTGCAGGGCCTCGACGCCTGCATCCACCATCGATCGGGCGACGTCACCAAAGTGATCGACGGCGCGGCCGGGCGTTCCGAGCTGCGTGGTCATGAGGTCCTCCATTGGGTGATCTCGAGTGCCATGTTCTTTCCTTTGCGGCCCAGTCGGCCCTCGACGAGCGCCGATCCCTCGACGACACCGATGACCGGCTCGTCGACGCCGTGATCGAGGGTGATCACGTCGCCGGGCCGGAGATCGTCGAGGTCGGCGGCGCTGATGTCCGATGACCGGAGGCGGGCGGCGAGTGGTACGGACAGGTCGGGGAGGGATGCTGCCAAGGCTGCGTTCGGAATCGAGCCGGGGCTCAGCGCCGGCCGAGGGCTGTCGGTCGCCGGTTCCAGCTCCCAGGCGGTGGTGAGCAGTGCGGCGGGGTAGGTGAGCGTGACCAGTCCTTCGGATCGGTGGCCTTCGAGGATGGACATCGAATAGGACATCACGACCACCATCTCGGGCGGGTTGGCGGCCTGGACGAAGTTCGGGTTGAACTCGATGCCGCGGAGCGCCGGTTCGATGGCCAGTACCGGCTCGAATGTGCCCGCCAGGGCACCTTCGGCATGCCGGACGAGGTCGGTGATGAGCGCCGACTCGAGCTCTGTCGGACGTCGCAGGAGACCGGGCCGGCCGATGCCACCGAGCAGTCGATCGACGAGGGTGAGCGCCGACGACGTGCTCATCTCGAGGAGTGCGGTTCCGGGCAGGGGGTCCATCGTCAACTGGGCGATGACGGTGGGGTTCGGCATCGACCGGATCAACTCGTCGTAGATCATCTGGTCGACTGCGAGCAGCTCGAATCGCACCAGCGTCCGGAGCCTGCTCGACAGGGCGGTCCCCATGGTCCGTGCAAATGTGTCGTGCGTCAGTTCGAGCCGTCGAAGCTCGTCACGCCCCATCTTCGAAGGGTTGCGGAAGTCGAATGGGCGCAGCCTGCGGTCGCGGCCGGCTTCGGCCGCGTCGGGGGCGATGGCTTGGGTGCCGCCGGCAGGGCTGGCCAACGGTGACCTCCGATGTCGATCCTTCGTGTACGACGGCGCGGTGCGCGTCCGAGACACCGTCGGCACGACCGCCTCCCGCTAAAGGAGGCAACCGGGGCGGGATCGGAGGTGATCGGTGCCGGCTACTGCACGAGCAGCTCGGTGATCACCACTCGGAGAACTTCGCCGTCGGGCCATACGGAGGCCGAACGCTCGGTGAATTCGGTCCGGAGCTCATCCAGGGCGGACGGTGCCCGCAAGGCCTCGGCGTCGTACTCGGACACGACGTCGAGAATGGCGTCCTTGAGGAGGGGGATCCGTTCACCGACAGCGGCGGAGTCGCTGCCTTCGGGAAGCACGACTGCAAACTTCAATCGCGCATAGCGCGGCTCGTCGTCGGCCAGGTTGACGGTCATCTGATCGCCCTCGATCACGGGGCCTTCGACGACCTCGACCACCTCCGGCTCTTCGGCCGCCGCTTCGTCGCCACCGCTGAGGAAGAAGAACGCTCCTCCGGCGACTGCGGCTGCGCCGACCACCATGATGATCAGCTTCTTCTTGCCCTTCTTCGGGGCCTCATCCATTGGGATCACCTCCGTCGGCGACGATCACCAGGTCGACACGCCGGTTCACCGCCTTTCCGTTGTTGGTTTCGTTGCTTTGCTTGGGTTGGAACTCGCCGTACCCCGTCGCGGCCATGCGCGACGGATCGATGCCATGGCCGTCGACCAACAGCTTGAGGACGGCCAGGGCGCGATCGGTCGACAGGTTCCAGTTGTCGTATCCACCGGTGTCCAGCGGCACGTTGTCGGTGTGTCCTTCGACCAGGATCGGGTTGTCGAATGCCGTGAGGGTCGGTGCCAGGGCGGCGATGATGTCCTCGCCGCGGGGCCCGATGTTCGGAGACCCGGACGCGAACAGCACGTCGTCGGTGGCGATGGCGATCGTCAGGCCCCGCTGGTCCACCTGGAAGTCGACGACCTCGCCAAACCCGGCGTTCGACAGCGCCTCCACCACCGCCTCGCGGACCTCTTGAAACTCCTCGGCCGTGTCGAGCGTCCGAGAGTCGTCCGCCTGCTGTGCGTCCTCCCCGTCTTGGCTGGCTTCGTCGGTCTGCCGGTTGATGTCGGGCATGCCGTCCAGCAGGGCGACACCCTCGATTCCCTCGTCGCCGTCGGCCTGGCCGGCGGAAGGGTCGGAGTAGGCGCCGGCCAGAATCGACGCACCGTCGGTCAGCAAGCCCTGTGCCGACGCCGGGTTCCCGAAGGGATCGGCCAGGCCCGTGACGAACAACTGGAACTTCTGCTGGTCCACCTGTGAGATGGCGTACAGCATCACAAAGAACGCCAGGAGGAGCGTGACCACGTCGCCGTAGGTGGTGAGCCACCGGAGCTCGTTGTCTTCCTCGGGCTTGGCCCGCTCCCGGCGTGCCATCAGGCAGCCTTCGTCCCATCGGCCCGCTTGGACCGTTCTTGGTGGCCAACCCGAGCGGACGGCACCAGATACGACTCGAGACGTTCGACGAGCATGCGCGGGCTGGCACCGGCCTGCACGGCGAGAACGCCGTCCATCACGATCTCGCGGTACGACACCTCGAGCGTGTGGAGCCGTTGGAGCTTTGCGGCGATGGGCAGGAAGACCAGGTTGGCGAAGATCACCCCGTAGAGGGTCGTCAGGAGCGCCACCGACATGCCCAAGCCCAGCTGGGCGGGATCGGACAGGTTCCCCAACATGTTGATCAGGCCGACGACCGTCCCGATCATGCCCATCGTCGGTGCATATCCGCCCATGGTTTTCACGAAGGCGATCACCGGCTGGTGCCGCTCATCCAGGGATTGCAGCTCGATCTCCATGGTGTCGCGCACCGCGTCGGCGTCGACACCGTCCACGATCTGTTGCAGTCCGGCTCTCATGAACTCGTCGTCGAGCCCCTCCAGCTTGCTCTCGAGGGCGAGGACGCCCTCCTTGCGAGCGACCTCGGCGAGCGCCATCAGCTCGTCCACCGCGTCACCGGGGTCCTGTTCCTTGCCCGTGAAGGAGAGGATGATGCCCTTTGGTACTCGCTTGATGTCGACGATCTGAAACCCGGACAGGGAAACACCGATGGAGCCGACCACCACCAACACCAGCGACGACGGGCCGATGAGCGCTCCGAACGAGTTCCCGTCCATGATCGTCGCCACGACGATGCTGATGAGGGCGATGACGATTCCCAGGATGGTGGTCATCCGGCCACCGCCCGGGGTCGAAACTCCAGGACTTCCGCCTCGGTGCAGACCCGGTGCGCGCTGGCTCGGGCCAGGCGACCGGCACGGGCACGATGGATGGAGGCGACGATCGCTTCGGGGGACTCGGTGACGACCACCCGTCGACGATCCGTGAGCACCACGACCGTGTCATCGGCGGCCTCGACGGCTTCGATTCGGTCTGCCTCGAGCAGCACCAGGGCGCCGCCCGGGATGGGCGTTATGGGGATCATCGCTCGCACCTCCTTGTGCTCTGCGTCCAAATCCGTTTGGTTCGATGAAATGTCTCGGAGTCACTGTCGGGACTTTGCGTCGGTTGTTAACCAACGGGATGCCCGTTCCGGGTGGTCGCGTGCGGCAGAGGACTGCCGGGTGTCACTCGACGGGGGTCGCCGGCTCCGCGGGGGACTCGACGGTCAGGACGTTGTCCATCGGTATCTCTTCGCCGCCTTCGAGGCGGAGCAGGGGACCGTCGGCGGTGAAGCGGATCGATTCGACGACACCCTCGACGGGCGCCGCATCGAGTCCGAGCGCCGTGACCGGTTTGCCAACGATGCCGAGCGACATGCTGACCTGCTGAAAGCCCATCAGCCGCTGGTTCATCTGCGCGATCGACTGCAGTGTCTCGACGGTCGTGAACTGAGCCGTCTGCTCGAGCATGGACGCTCCGTCGCCCGGATTCATGGGGTTCTGGTAGCGCAGCTGAGCGACCAGGAGCTTCAGGAAGGCGTCACTGCCGAGCTGTCCCAGGGCTCCGGACGATGCCGGTGCCGTTGGAAGCGAGGACGAGATGGGATCGATCATGGCGGCTCCTCAGATGCGCAGTTCGGCACCGGACTGGCGTGCCCATATCCGGCGCGGGCGGAAAGGTCGGGGCGGAAGGTCGGATTGCGGGTCCTGGCTCCGGCGCTCTTGGTGGCGACCCTGGCCGTCCGACGCCAGGTCGAAGCCCTGTTCACTCAGGGCGTCCTTCACGGCGGTCAGGAGATTCGACACCGACGCTTGCTGGGAATTGCTCCCGGCAGGTGCGAGGTGGACGGAACCATCCGAGCGCATGGACACCACGAGGCGCAGCCCCTCCATCTCGGGGAGGTCGACGCTGATCGAGCGGGGAGGTGGGAGCTGGGACTGCATCTGCACGAGCTTCACCACCCGGTCGACCATCGTGTCGAAACGGGCGGTCGGAGCTCCCGTGGTGGCGGCGGTTGTGCTCTCGACGCCGGCGTCGCCGGGCGCAGAGACGCCACTGCCGAGCGGATGGACGTCGGTGGCGGGATCTGGTCCGTCGGTGGTGATCACCGGTGCGGTGGTGCGGTGACGAACCGGTCGGAGGTCGTCGATGATGACCGGCCGGCTCATGGGGTTCGTTCCATCCACCTCGGAAGGTCTCACGGGGGCGAGCGTCGATGCCGACGCACCACCGGTTCCGAGGCCCGTCGGGATCGGCGTCGGGACCGGCGTCGCCGCAGGCATGGTCGGGTCGACCGTCCGAAGACTCGGCGCGGATGTCGGGAGGAGCTGAGTGGGCGTACCGCCCCTCCCCGTCGCCGGGTCGGTGTCCGGCACCGGTGCCGGCATGCCGGCACCGGTGGTGATGGTCCTCGCACCGATTCCGGCGGATCCGAGGCCACCGAGTCCGACGTGTCCGCCGGCGGCCACGGCGCGTTGCGCCGGTGCCTCCGTGCGGTCGGTGCGGCCGGCCTGGTGCAGCAAACCCATCAGGGCGGCGCCGGCGACGAGTGCCGCCTCGCCCGCCCGATCCGCGGACGTCTCGGCGTGGTCGGTGGCTTCGACGCTCGGTGCCGGAACCGCTGCGCCATCGGTGGAGTCGAGTCCGGCGGCGAAACGGCCGATGAGCTGGGACCCCAGTCCGCGGCCGAGCATCTCGGCGAATGCCCCGTCCGTCGGTGGGGCGGGACTCTCGCCGCTCGAGGCCGGCGGAACCGACGGCGTGGTGGGGAATCCGATCATGTCTGTCCTCCGAGTTGCTGATATCGATCCAAGACCTTGGGTACGTAGGCGAGGGTCTCGGGAATGTTGGGGATGCCGCCGGCGGTGGCCACTCGCGTCGGCCCGGCGTTGTAGGCGGCGAGTCCGAGTTCGGCGGAGCCGAATCGACGAATCATCGAGGCGAGGAAGCGGGCACCGCCTTCGAGGTTCTCGACGGGATCGGTTGGATCGACGCCGAGTGCCTCCGCGGTGCCGGGCATGAGTTGTGCCAGCCCGATCGCGCCGACGTGTGAGACGGCGTCGGGATCGAATCCGGATTCCGTCCAGACGACAGCCGCCAGCAACCTCGGATCCAGGCCGGCCTTGCGGGCGGCCATCTCGATCGGCTCGACCCATTGCCGGGCCTGGGGGGGAAGCCGGTCCGACCAGCTTGCGTCGAGCCCGGCGGAGGGCGCAGCATGGGCCATTCCGGGTCCGGTCGACATGGACGCTCCCGCGAGTCCGACGTCGGTCCGGACCGGCGCCGGTGACCCGTCGCGACCCGCGGCGGCGTCTTCGGCGATGGCTTGGGCGAGCGACGCCTGGAAGCGTGACGCGGGCGATGTCGCCGGAACGAGGCCACGAATGGTCGCCACTCGGGACATGACGGCCTGGATGCTCTCGATGCTCATGGGCTCACATCTCGTTCCCGGAGACTGACGTGGAGATCCTCGAGGGCGCGTTCCGCGGCGGTTCGGGCGTGCCGCGCCGCTTCCTCCCGGCGTTTGGATTCGAGCCGTTCGACCGCCTCGAGGTCGTCGGCGGCGCGGCGCCACTCGGCCGCCTTGCGCTCCATGCGTTGTCTCGATTGCTCATGGGCCTCGGCCGCGTCGAGAAGGTCCTCGTGTGAGCGGATTCCGCGCAGCTGAAGCGACCGGAGTTCGATCGGGAGCATGGTCTCGGCCGGCAGTGGACGGCCGGCGTGGGCCTCCTGGAACTCTTCGAGTCGGCGTCTCGCTCGGTCATGCGCAGTGCGGGCGTGGGCCAGCGATGCACGAGCTTGGCGCTCCTCGATGGCGCGCAGCCGGGTCAAGACGCTGAACGGATTCCCCCGCCTCATGGCGTTCCTCCGGTGATGACGTCTCGCAGTGCCTCCAAGGAGTTCCACGACGCTTCGAAGTCGGTGCGTTCCGAGGGGCGTTGCTTCATGAATTCGATCAGGTGTGGTGCGGCGGCCAGGCCTCGGTCGGCGAGTGGGTTGGTACCGGGTACGTATGCACCGACCTCCACCAGGTCGCGGACCTCGTCGGCGGCGGCCATGACGTCGCGTGCACGAGCGGTGAGGTCGAGTCTCCGCTCGGGGACGACCTTGGCGGCCAGGCGACTGAGCGAGGCGAGGGGATCGATGGCGGGGTAGCGCCCTGCCACCGCCAGTCGCCGGTCGAGGACGATGTGCCCGTCGAGAATCGATCGGGCGGAGTCGGCGATCGGATCGTCCATGTCGTCGCCCTCCACGAGCACCGTGTAGAAGCCGGTGATCGTGCCGTGCTCTCGTGGCCCTGCCCGCTCCAACAGCCGGGCCAGGAGCGAGAAGACCGAGGGCGTGTAGCCGCGAGCCGTGGGGGGTTCGCCGGCCGACAGCCCGACCTCGCGCTGAGCCATCGCCAACCGGGTGAGGGAGTCCATCATCAACAGGACGTCGTTTCCGTCGTCGGCGAACCACTCGGCGATTCGGGTTGCGAGCAGCGAGGCGCGCAGGCGCATCAGCGGTGGCTGGTCGGACGTCGCCACGACGACGATGCACCGAGACATGCCGTCCGGACCGAGCTCGTCTTCGATGAACTCTCGAACCTCACGGCCGCGCTCACCGATGAGTGCCAAGACTGCAACATCTGCGCCCGTGCCTCGGGCCATCATCCCCAGAAGCGTGGATTTCCCGACGCCACTGCCCCCGAAGATCCCCAACCGCTGCCCCTTGGCGGTGGTGACGAACGTGTCGAGCACTCGCACCCCGGTGGGCATGCGGGCATTGACCCGGGTGCGGGCCAGCGGGTCCGGAGCCGGAGCCTCGACGGGCGTCGGTACGCCGGTGAGCGGCGGTCCGCCGTCGATCGGACGGCCGAGGGCGTCCACGACCCTCCCGACCAGCGAGCGAGACATCGGCATCGACAGGCTCCGCCGAGCGGGCCGCACCTTGTCTCCTCGGCCGATGCCGTCGGTCTCGCCGTACAGGAGGGCATGGGCTCCTTCGGTACCGAGCGCAACGACCTGGGCGCTGCCGATGCCGTTCCGGCCGAGGATCTCGAGCGCATCGCCGATTCGGAGACGGAGACCCCTGATCTCGAGGTCGGCAGCGGTGACCCGGGCCACCCGTCCGGACACCACCCAGGGTTCGAGGTCTTCCAAGACCGAAGCGATCGCTGAACTCACGACAGCGCCTCCCGGACGACGCCGAGCGCCGCGGCTCTCGTCATGTCGACGCTCGACCAGCGACCCTCGAGCTTGGCCTCGCCGGGCCGCAGCGTTGCGTCGCCCTGCACGCGCAACCCGCGCGGGAGGTTCGCACCCTCGGAGAATTCGGCGACGTCGGAGGGGTGGAGCAGGACGGTGACTTCGGCATCGTCGAGCTGGTCGAGTACGGCCAGAACCCGGCTCCGCATCGGACCTCGCTGGGTGATGGCCTCGCCACCCAGAACGAACTCGGCGATGTCGACCGCGGCCATCGAGGCTTCTCGTACCGTCGTGACCGCGGCGATCCGAGCGGCTTCGGCGGCCCGAGCCAGTGCGCCATCGATCCGTTCGGCCGCCTGATGTGCCTCGTCGTGGCCTTCCCGCCGGCCGCGCTGGCGACCCTGCTCGAAAGCCTCCTGTCGTGCTTCCTCGACGATCGCCGCCAGGTCCTGATCGACGAATCGCGGTGTGGAGTCACCGATGAAGGTCGGCGGCGCCGTGGCCGCCTGCCGGAGGACCCTACTCAATGAGATCACTCTCCCCGGCCCGGCTGATGATGATCTCCCCGGCGTCCTCGAGCCGGCGCACGATGGCCACGATGGCCGCCTGGGCGCCTTCCACGTCGGAGCGCTTCACCGCTCCGAGAAGCTCGATCTCTTCGAGCAACGTCTCCGATGCTCGTTGTGACATGTTGCGGAGGATGGTGTCCTGCAGCTCACCGCTCACGCCCTTCATCGCCAGCGCCAGGTCTTTGCTGTCGATCTCCTGGATGAGCTTCTGGATCGAGCGATCGTCGAGTGTTGCGATGTCCTCGAAGACGAACATCAGGGCTCGGACGGCCTCGGCCAGTCCGGCGTCAACGTCGGCGAGGCGCCGCAGGATGGACCGCTCGGTGGTGCGGTCGGTGTTGTTGAGAACCTCGGCGAGATCACCGACCCCGCCCTTGACGTCGATCTCGGCGCTCGACACGGTTCCCAGCCTGCTCTGCAGGGCCTGTTCGACGCGCTGGATCACATCTGGGGAGGTGCGGCCCATGTTGGCCATGCGGAAGGCGACCTCGGCCTGCATCTCCGGCTCGAACCCGCCGAGCACCCGGGCCGCGAATGACGGTGGTTGATGGGCGAGGATCAGGGCCACGGTCTGGGGATGCTCGTCCTTCATGATCAGCACGAGCTGCTCGGGATCGATGTCCTTGATGAACTGAAAGGGGCTGACGGTCAGGTCGGCCATCAACCGTTCGATGATCTCCCCGCCGTGGCCGCCTCGCCACTCCGACAGCAACTCTCGGGCGTAGTCGATACCGCCGGCGACGAGCAGCCGTTGCGCCTCGGTCTCGCGGTAGACCTCCTCGAGCACCCCCTCGACGATCTCCGGCTTCAGCCGTCCGATCCGGGCGACCTCGCCGGCCAGTTGCTCGACTTCGTCTTCGGTGAGGAACTGGAGCAGGCTGGCGGCGTTACGCGACCCGACGGCCACCACCAGGGCAGCCGCCTTCTGCTCGGGTCGGAGATCGACACTCATCGGCGATCAGCCAGCCAGCTCCTGAGGAGCACCGCGATCTCCTCGGGCTGCTTCTGCACCATCGACATCACTTCGGGTCGAATGCCCCCGGCGCCGACCAGCTCGGGCTGTTCGGAGCGCGGGACCGGCTGGCCGGCCGGTGCGGGAAGTGCGACGACTCCTTGCTCGTCGATGATCAACTGTTCCTCCGCCGGCTTTCCGGCCCGGGCCATCAGGAAGAGTGCGGCGGCGACGACCAGCATGACGAGGGCGCCGATTGCCTGGGGGAGCAGTGCGAGCGGGTCGAACCCACCCGCATCGGCAGCTGCCTCCGCCTCGTCCGCAGCTTCCAGAGGCGGGAAGGCGACCGCGGTGACCGAGATCGTGTCGCCTCGTTCGGCGTCGAGGCCCACGGCTGCCGATACGAGGCTCTGGACCTCGTTCAGTGTGGGAACCGGGGCGCCCGTCAGCGAGCCGTCGTCGACCACGACTGCCACCGAGAGGTGCTCCACCCGGCCCGGTGCGGTGATCGTGCGTGAGACGACCCGATCGACACCGAACTCGCGGATGGCCTCGCTTCGATCGTATGTGTAGCTCTCGCCGTCGTCCGTGGCGAGCGGTTGACCGTCCACGCCCAGCGTCCCTCCGGGAGGCGTACCGGCACCGACGAAATCCTCTTCGATCGTCTGCTCGCGGAGTGCGGTGGAGCTCTCGGGGTCGTATGTCTCCGATTCCACCGACTCCTCGTCGAAGTCGAGCTGGGCACGAACGACGACGGATGCCGAGTTCGGACCGCTCACCGAGGCCAGGAGGTTGCGCACGTCGGTGGCGAGCGACTGCTCGAAGTCGCGGGTCATCCGGAGGTTTCGATTGCTCATCGCCGACCCACCGGTCAGATCGCCGGCGGCGTGCAGCACCTGGCCGTCGACATCGGCGACGGTCACGTTGGTGGCGTCGAGACCTTCGACAGAGGAGGCGACGAGGAACGTGATGGTTTCGATCTCGAGCTCACCGAGCGGACGCGTGGGGTGCACCAGTACCGATGCGGTCACCGCCTCTTCGTCCTCGACGAACAGAGTCTCTTCTGGAAGCACCAGATGGACGGTGGCGGAGGAGATGTCGTTCATGGCGATGAGCGTGCGCGCCAGCTCACCTTCCAGCGCCCGTTGGTAGTCGACGCGTTGGCGGAAGTCGGAAACGCTGAGGCCCTCGCCGTCGAGAAGCTCATAGCCCTCCGGGACGGACCCCGAGCGGACTCCGGCCGCAGCCAGATCTCCACGCACCTTGTAGACCTGAGCCTTGGGAACGAGCACGCGGCTTCCACCCGCCTCGAGCTGGTAGGGCACTCCCTGCTGCTCCAGTTCGTCGACGACCGTCGCCAGCGTCTGGTCGTCCAGGCCGGTGTACAGGACCGTGTACGTGGGGGTGCTCACCCATTGAAAGAACAGAAATGCGGCCATGATCAGAACGACGGCGGCGATTCCGATGACCACCTGATGGGCGACCGGCAACGCTCTCAACATGTCGGTGGGGCGGGTCTTCTGTTGCACTAGATCTGCATCCTCATGATCTCCTGGTAGGCCTCAACGGCCTTGTTCCGCACCTGCACGAGCAGGTCGACGCTGAGCGCCGCCTTGGTGGTTGCCACCATCAGTTCCTGGACGCTGGTTTCGCCGCCGATCGCGACGTCCTCGGCAAGGGAGTTCGCCGTGAATTCGGCCTGTGAGACCGATTCGAGCGCCGACGTGATCGCCTTTCCGAAGTCACCCTGGGGCGAAGCCGGGTTCGGTGCGGCCACCGGCGCGGTGGTGATGCCGGAGATCGGAGGGATCATCATTGGCGACCGATCCTCAATGCCGCCTGATAGGCCTCCTCGGCCGATCGGATCACCTGGAGATTCATCTGGTAGCTGCGTTGCGCGACGATCAGATCGGACATCTGTCCGGCCACGTCGATGACCGGTCGGACCACGTACCCCTCCTCGTCCGCCAGGGGGTGCGACGGGTCGTACACCCACATCGGATCGCCCTCGGACCGCAGGACCTCCACGGCCCGTACCCCGTCGCCCACGCCTCCTCGGGGGTCGATGTCCTCTTCGGCGTGGACCAGCAGCGCACGGAAGGGTTCGGCGTCCGACGCACGCACCGTGTTTACGTTGGCGAGGTTGTGGGCGATGGCGTCCAGCCAGACCTGGCTGACGTTGGCTCCGGTGGCGCCGATGTCGATGGTGTCGAACGCTCCCATCACTGACCTCGGATGGCGGTCCGCAACACGCCGGTCTTGAAGTTGAACGCCTCGACCATGGCCTGCTCGTAGAGGTTGGTCTGGATCATGTCGACGACCTCCTCCTCGATGTTGACGTCGTTGCCGGTGGCGTCGGGCTCGCCCAAGGCTGCGACCACGGTGGGTGAGCCGACACGGTCGACGCCCCGTCGTCCTTCGAGGGCCCGTGCGAGTTCAGACTCGAAACTGACCCGCGACGCCCGAAAGTCGGGGACCTGTGCGTTTGCCACGTTGTGGGCGGTGACCCGGGAGCGCATCTCCAGCGCACGCATCGCGTACTCGATGGCATCGATGGTCTTGTCGCTGATCGGCAGCATGGGCACTTCCTTCGGAACGCGAAAAGGAAGAACGCTCATGCGCTCTTCCTTGAAGCCTCGCGAGATCCTTCTCGTTGGGTTGTCTTGGTACGGTCGGCCCGACCCTCGGCGAGTTAAGGGGAGGCGTCGGATGCCGGTCGGCAGGTCGACCCACCTCGCCCGTTCCTGCGGAGGAGTCGGCGTCGAGGCGTCGGTCGGAGGGCGTCGGTCGCCCGAGTCACTTCTCCGGATCAGATCCCGGGATCAGCTGTCTGGGGTCGGGGCGGCACTGAGGTATGCCTTGGCGGCCCGCCGGGCGGTTGGTGTGCTCTCGAGTTCGGCGCGGACCGATTCGAGCTGGGCCGCCACCCGGACACGCAGTTCGTCCACGTGGGCCTTGATCGCCACGAGCGCTTGCAGGTCGGAGGGATCGACCGATCCTTCCGGCACGCCACTGCGATGGTCGACGAGCATTTCCCAGTACTCGCCGTCCAGAAGGTGTTCGAGCGTCTCGAGACTCCTTCGAAGGTCGGCGACGACGCTCATGCCGCTCCGGCCGCCACCTGGGCGGCGGCATCGGCGAACGCCTCGCGCAGTTCTGCCAGGTGTGATGTCACCCCGTCGAGGCTGATCGGGTCCTTGCTGAGGTTGGCTTCGGTGAGCTGGGTCAGACAGAAGTCGTAGATCGCCGCCAGGTTGCCGGCGATTGTGCCGCCCCGTTCATGGTCGAGCGACAGCTGCAGTTCGGTGATGATGTTCTGGGCTCGGTTCAACTCGGTGTTGACCATCTCGATCGACTCCCGGCCGCCCACCGCCATCCCGGCCTTCGCCTTGGCGATCGACCCGAGTGCACCGTCGTAGAGCATGATGACGAGCTGCGCCGGCCCGGCGGTTCCCACCGCTTGGGTGCGGTACGCGGATCCGGCCGACTGGTACGGCGAAGTCTGATAGGTGAGCTGTGTCATGATCCTCCCCCTGCGTTGAGCGCACCGATCTGACTGGAGAGCCACGACGCCTGGGCGGTCAGTGACGCCATCGCCGTCTCGAGCCCGGTGAACTGCCGGAGCAACTGCGCTTCTCGCCGGTCGATGCGATCTTCCATCGCCTCGATCCGGTCGTCCATGCTGTCGATCTGGGACTGCCACGCGTCGCGTGCCCGGGCGATCCGACCCGAACTGCCCTCCACCTCCTCGAGGTACCCGTCGAGCGAAGCGGCGACTGCGTCGATGATGGCAGTGGCCTCGTCGTGGTTGGCCTCGAGGGCCGACTGCAACTTGGTGGTGTCGATGGTGAATGTGCCCTCACGGGACAGGGAGATGCCGATGGCGGAGGGAACGGCGAACTCGGTCGCGCCCGCCTGCACGGTTCCGGATACTGCCGACCGCAAGTCGATGAGCATCGAACGAGCAGTGCCGTCGCCGACGAGCACGCCGCCCTTCTCGGCGTCTGCGTTGTATGCGGTGAGCTCGCCCAGTTTCGTGAGTGCCGCATTGATCTCGGTCATCACGGCATCCACCGCGGTGACGGTGGCTTCGAAATCCTGCTGCACGGTGACGGTGACGGGGTCGGGCCCCGCCTGTTTGAGGTCGAGCGTGACACCCGCCAGGACGTCGGTGACGCTGTTGGTGCTTCGTTCCAGAAAGAGGGCACCCGGTCCGCTTCCCACGGTGAGCAATGCGTTGAGGCCCTGTTCGACCACGGAAGTGGTGGAGAGGGAAGAGATCGTCGATGAGGTGGTGAATGCGGCATCGGAGCCGGGTGAGTCGGCGGAGAAAACCAGCTCGCTGGTCGAGCCGTCGATGGAAACGACGCTGGCGGTAACGCCGATGTCGAGGGCATTGATCTTTTGGGCGAGTCCCGAAACGGTCGTCGATGCCTCGGCGGTGACGGTGTGACCGGTGCCTCCGACCGTGATGGTGAAGTCGCCGGAGCCGACCAGGTCGGTTGCTCCGAAGTAGCCGGCGGTCGAGGCGACCCGGTGGGTCGAGGCCAGTCGATCGACGGTGAATGTCAGGGAGCCGGGCTGTGCCGTTCCGGATGCGGTGGCGGCCACGGTTGCCTCGTCTGAGGATGCGGCCGTGACGAATCCGTCGACTTCGGCGGAAGTGTCGACGGCATTGAGCGCTGAGCGGACGGCACTGAAGCGAGTGCTGACGTCCTGCCACGCCGTGTCCTTGGCGACGATTGCGGCGCGGCGCGATTGGAGCTGCGTGACCGGGATGCGCTCGACATCGAGCAGACCCTTGATGATGGAATTGGTGTCCAAGCCGGACATCAATCCGCCGATGTTGAAGAGCGGGAGACTCATGATCGGTCCTTCAGCGTTCCGTGCGGGTATTCGGGTGGGTGGCTCCGGCGATCAGTCGCCGGAGCCACCCGTTGATGGTGTCGTCCCCTACTGGAGGAGGGACAGGACCGTCGCCGGGACCTGGTTGGCCTGGGCGAGCATCGCCGTACCGGCCTGGACCATGATCTGGTTCCGGGTGAAGGTGACCATCTCTTCGGCCATGTCGGTGTCACGAACCCGAGACTCGGAGGCCGAGAGGTTCTCGACTGCGACGCTCAGGTTGGCGATCACGTGCTCGAGCCGGTTCTGGGTGGCACCCAGGGTGGCACGAGTGGTCGACAGACCGTCGATGGCGTTGTCGATGGCGGTGATGGCGGCATCGGCGTCGGCCGACACGTCCACTGCGCTCACATCGACACCGCCGACCGCGGCGCTCGACAGCGTCAGGTTGCTCGAGATCTCGAGCGTCTCGCCGGCGTTGGCTCCCACGTGGAAGGTCAGCGCGGTGGTCGAGTAGTCCTGGAACACGTCGTTGCCGGAGAAGGTGGTGTTGGCCCCGATGGCGGTGATCTCGGACAAGAGCTCCGCGATCTCCAGCTGCTGGGCCGAGCCGTCGGTGGTTGCCGTGTTGGCGGCATCGACGGCCAGCTCACGCATGCGCTGCAGGATGGAGTGCACCTCGTTCAGTGCGCCTTCAGCCGTCTGCACGAAGCTGACGCCGTCTTGGGCGTTGCGGACGGCCTGGCGGCTCCCGCGGATCTCGGCCCGAAGGCTCTCCGACTTGGCGAGACCAGATGCGTCGTCGGCCGCCCGGTTGATCCGGAAACCCGAGGACAGCTTCTCGAGCGACTTGCCGAGCTGGCCGTTGGTGGTGGACAGGTTGCGGAAGGCGTTGTATGCCGCAACGTTCTGGTTGATACGCACTGTGTACCTCCTTGTAGGTCGTGCGCTTGCGTTTTCGGACTCCGTCTCGGAACCCGGCGGCCGCCTGGCGGCCTCGTCAACATCCGTGTCGACTGGGGGCTCTGTCGGCGCTCTGCACCATCGGTAAAGGAACGAATCGAGAAATCGGTCGGTGACTATTCCCTCGATGGTCATCAAGGTCGACCCGGTTGCCGACCGATGGAGAAATCGGCGGCTTGCCCGAATTACTCAGCCGTCGCTGGCGACGCCCGGGGGACATACGTGGATCGCACCACCGAACACTCAGCCGATTCGGACGCTTTGGTCCGTGACCATCTCGACTTGGTCGGGAAGGTGGTTGCCGCCGTTTCCGCGAGGTATCCCCGGCACGTGGATCGTGAAGAGCTGTGGAACGCCGGCGCACTCGGCCTGGTCGAAGCGGCCCGGCGGTATGACCCCAGCACCGGCATTCCCTTCGAGCGCTATGCGACCATACGTGTCCGCGGCGCGATCATCGACTCCACCCGGACCCGAGACTGGGCATCCCGCTCCGTTCGGCGTCGGGCGCGAGAGGTGGAGTCGGCGGCCTCGGATCTCCGTCAGACGACCGGCCGGCAACCGGACCGGCAAGAGCTGGCGGCGGCACTGGGAATGGCGGTCGAAGATGTCGACAAGATCCAGGCCAAGTCGGCGGCATCGATGTTGTTGTATCTGGATCACGACCAGGACGGCGAAGGCCCGTCGATTCGCGACACCGTGGTCGACCACGATGACGAGGTCCAGCCCGAGCGGTCACTGGAACAGCGGGAGCTGCTCGGCACCCTGCGGGTGGCTGTGGAAAATCTGTCCGGCGTGCACCGCCAGGTCATCGAGCGTTACTACCTCAACGGAGAGCTGCTGCAAGACATCGCCGACGACCTGGGTGTGACCCAGGCGCGCGTCTCTCAGATTCGGTCAGAGGTCTTGACGTCGCTCCGGGCCTACTTCTCGACGCTCTATGAGGGGACTCCCACCGTCGACTCTTCGGCCCCGGGCAAACAGGCCAGAGCTGCCTTCCTGACACAGGTGTCGACCCAGTCGACCTGGCGCACTCGGCTGGATGCGGCCGAGGATGCTCCCTCGACGCGAGTGTTGCGGGCTTGACGCGCGGTGTCGCCGGCGACCGGCGACGTCGATCTCAACCGGGTGTTCCCCGGAACTCCCAGTGCCATGTCTCGTTCGAGATCGGGTACCACCCGAATCGGCGTGCGTTGCGCTCGAGCCATGCCCACTCCGGATCCGCCCGATCGATGATGGCGCCGTTGGTGACATCGACCGCCAGGCCGTTTCCGTGTTCGCTGGTGCCGGGCGGCAGGACGTTGGCAGCCTTCTCGCCGCGGACGTGGGCCCGGTGGGCGTGGTCCTGCGCCTCATAGGTGCGGTACGAGTCCACCACCCGCAGGTCGATGCCCTCGGCGGCTGCGGCGGCCCGCATCTCTTCCCAGGCGGCGGCCGCCGGGGGAAGGAGGCGGGCTTGGCCCGACCACCCTCCGGAGATCGGGGCCAGTTCATGGGGGTCGAGACGTCCGTTTCTGTTCTCGATCCCTCGGGCGGCGAGATACGCGTCGAGTTCACTGGAACGGCTGACTCTCGAGGCAGGTCCGGTCTGTGCGCTGGTCGGACGCTGAGGGCCCATCATCATCGTCCCCAGCGTGACCGTTCCTCGAGCTGCCAGGTGCGGAGCGATGGAGCCACGCGGCGGGGCGGCAGTCGGTGTATCCGCGACGCCGGCCGTGTTCGATGCGTTCGGTGCCAGCCGGCTGCTGAGCATTGCCCGAAACTCGCCGGGGACCGGTGACGACCCGACTCGGGCTTGGATCTCGCCGATCCGCGCCAGCACACTTCCGATTCGCTCCACGGACTCAAGGTCGGCCAAACGGGCTCGCGCTTTCGTAGGTTTCTAAGCTCGGGGCCGTGAAGAGAACCCTCATGCGAATCGGCACGACATTGCATGGCCGCCTGATCAAGGCCTCCCGAGGTGGCCTGGGCGGCGGAACCGAGGATGGTGATGTGCTGGTGCTCACCCACACCGGGGCCAAGAGCGGGAAGACGCGGATCACGCCACTCATGTTCTTGAACCACGACCATGGATTCACCGTTTGCGCGTCCAAGGGTGGAGCGCCGGAGCATCCGGCCTGGTTCCACAATCTCCGGGCCAATCCGAATGCCACCGTCACGGTCGGCGCGTCCGACGTCGCCGTTCGGGCGGAGGTGCTGGAGGGTGCCGAGCGCGACGGGGAGTTCGAGCGCTTCAAGAAGCTGGCCCACCAGTTCGCCGAGTACGAGCGTCGCACGACTCGGCGGATACCGGTGGTGCTGCTCCGGACGAGATGAGGAATACCCGGGACGGCACCCACCGTTGTCGTTAGTTGCAACCTGCAACTAACGAGCTCATCGAGGAGTTCTCCATGTCCGACGATTCAGTTCTCGAGATCATCGAGCTGGGATTCCCGTGGCAGGGTCTCGATCCCTTCATCTTCACCGTGCACCACGTGGACCACTATCCCTCCGGCGCCGAGCATCTCGGTCCCGCCGCATCGCTGGATGGGCGTCGGATCGGGATGGATTTCTCCTACCGCGACGGATGGAGCATGTACCACGGAGATGTGGTGCCTGGTTTTCCCCAACATCCCCATCGAGGATTCGAGACCGTCACGGTCGTCCGGCGGGGATACGTCGACCACTCCGACTCGCTGGGCGCGACCGCGCGCTACGGCCAGGGAGACGTGCAGTGGCTGACGACCGGGAGCGGTATCCAGCATGCCGAGATGTTCCCGCTCCTCGAACGGGAAGAGGCGAATCCGCTGGAGCTGTATCAGATCTGGCTCAATCTTCCCCCCGAGTCGAAGACGGTCCCCGCTCACTTCTCGATGTTGTGGGGAGAGGATCTGCCCACCGTCCGATTCGACGGAGGTGTCACCGTCGACGTGGTGGCAGGGGGTCTCGATGGTCATGTCCCGCCACCGGCTCCGCCCGACTCCTGGGCGTCCCGGGCAGACGCCGAGCTGGCGATCTGGGTGATCCATGTGCCCGCCGGCGCAAGCTGGGATCTGCCGGCGGCTGCGGAGGGTTTGAATCGAATGCTGTACTGCCATGTGGGGGAGGGCGTTCGAGTCGGCGAGCGCCTGGCGGGACCGGACCGAGGGATACGGCTCCGGTCTGACGGCACCGCCCGGATCGAAGCGGCGGCAACACCGGCCTCCTTCCTCATGTTGCAGGGTCGACCCATCGGCGCTCCGGTGATTCAAATGGGTCCCTTCGTCATGAACTCCGCCGATGAGATCCAGCAGGCGATCCGCGACTACCGGATGACCGGCTTCGGAGGGTGGCCGTGGTCGGGACCGAGCCCGGTCCACCCCCGCGACGAGGGCCGGTTCGCACTCCATGCCGACGGGACGGTGGAGCATCGGCGTATGCCCGAGCGGCTGTGAACACCCGCTGCCGCGCAACTCAAGGCAGGAACAGGCATGAGTCTCCGAATTCGTGCCAGCGGTAGCCTTCGTGCACGGCCCGCCGGTAGGCGGAATCCACCCGGTCCGTTCCCGCCAGCGCATCCAGCATGTGGAGATGGGATGCCTCGGGTGGGTGCCAGCCGGTCAGGATCCCATCCACGACCCCGACCGGGTACCCGGGCGAAATCACCAGGTCGGTCCAGCCCCTGCCGGATCGGATCCGTCGCCCACCTGCGGCCACGGTCTCCAGTGCTCGCACCGTCGTGGTGCCGACGGCGATGACCCTGCCGCCGGCGCGGCGCGTCTCGGCGATGGCGCCGACGGTGTCCGCCGGGACCTCGAAACGCTCCGGCATGGGCGGCTCCCCCAGTTCCGGTGACGACACACCGGTGTGGAGGGTGATCGAGGCGATCGTGATGTCACGGGCGGCCAGATCGGCCACCACCCTCGCCGTGAAGGGGCGGGCGGCACTCGGCATTTCGGCACTTCCGAACTCCGCCGTCGTCTCCCGGGCGAAGACCGTCTGATATGCATGCAACGGCCATGGCCTCCGGACGTAGGAGTACCGGATCGGCCGGCCCCAGGTGCGGAGATGGTGGTCGAGGCGTTCTCCGGACTCGACGGACGCCACCCACAGTCGTGCGGACTTCGCCGTGATCAACCGGAGCGACACGCCGCCGTCGACGGTGATCATCCTTCCCTCGGCGGCGAGCAGCGGACCGGACTGGTCGGGGTGGCGGAGTTCGACCAGCCAGCGGCCGCCGGCCAATGGCTGGGAGACGTGGACGACGATCGGCCTGGATCCCATCGCGCCGGTGCCCATCGCTCCGGCGCCCATCACTCCGGCGCCCATCACTCCGGCGCCCATCACTCCGGCGATCGCCGCCGGCATCGTCGCCGAATCGTTTACGACCAGCAGGTCGCCAGGGCGGAGGAACGCGGGGAGGAGCCGGAAGGTCGTATCCGTCAGCGACGATTCCTCCGCCACCATCAGGCGGACCTCGTCTCGGGGTGTGCCGCCGGCCTCCGGTGGTTCGGTGGCCAGGTGGCGGGCATCCAGTCGGAACGGAGCTGCGGTGCGCGCTCCGATCATGCCGGCACCGCGTCCGCCGCGCGGTATCGCCCCCCGGGTGGGCGCCGCTCGACGAGATCGAGGATGACCCGTGCGGCATGGTCGGGGGTCGGCCGGTCCGAGATGTCCTCTCCGGGGAACGCAGCCTGATGCATGGCCGTGCGCATGTCACCCGGATCGAGCGAGTAGACATCCAGCTCGGGATGCTCGACCGCCAGCACGGCGCTCAACTGTTCCAGTGCCGCCTTCGAGGCGCCGTACGGTCCCCAGCCCTCGTACGCCACGGAGGCCGCGTCGGAGGTGATGTTGACGACGGCACCGCCGGAGGAACGCAGCGGACCGAGGACGGACTGGAACACCGCGAGCGGGGCGACGGTGTTCGTTCGGAACAGCGACTCCAGGTCTGACGGGTTCACATCGGCAAGGCGGGGGAGCGGTGTCGGACCGAGCGCGCCGGCATTGTTCACCAACAGGTCGAGGCGTCCCGCTCGCCCGACCGATGCGGCGAGCGCCGCCCGGTGGGCGGCGTCGTTGACGTCGCCGGGGATGGCGATGATTCGGCCGCCGGTGGCGGCTGCCACGGACCGAAGATCGCCTTCACTCCGAGCGTCGGCGATCACCGTCCAGCCGTGTTCGGTCAACAGCCTCGCCAGTGTGGCGCCCAATCCTCGCGACGCACCGGTAACGAGTCCAACGTTGGTCGTCATGAGTCCTCTCGATTTCGCTTCCTTCACAACGTACAACTTGAAGTGAACTTCAAGTCAAGTACCATCAGGCTGTGGACGTTTGGTTGTCGGTCGGTGAGGTTGCGGAACGATCCGGGTTCGCGGCGTCGGCGATCCGCTTCTACGAGAGGGAAGGGCTGATCGGCGCCGAGCGGACGGCTGGGAACCAGCGGCGCTTCCACCGTGAGGTGCTGCGGCGACTGGCGTTCATTTCGGCGGCACGCCACCTGGGGTTGAGCCTCGACGAGGTGAAGACGGCGCTCGAGTTGCTCCCGGAGGAGCGGACGCCCACGAAGGCGGACTGGCAACGGATCTCCCGGTCGTGGCGGCGTCGTCTCGACGAGGAGATCGCCGCGTTGGAGAAGCTCCGAGATGGTCTGGACGGGTGCATCGGCTGTGGGTGTCTCAGCCTGATGCGGTGCCGGTTGAGCAACCCCAAGGACGCCCTCGCCGCGCAGGGCCCGGGAGCGGCATATCTACCGGAGCGTCTTCGTCCGGCTCCAGCGTCGTGATGGGTTGGTTTCGGTTCAGCTCCCGCCCATGGCATCGGTGAGCGCGCACTCGGTCTGGGTGTAGGCGGCGTGCGCCTGCTCCAGGGCGGACGCCAGCGTTTCGATGTCCTCGGCGAGGTGCCCGAAACCGTATGACCACTCGTCGCAGAACCCCGTGACGGCGGACGTCATGATTTCGTGACCGGCCGATGGTGCAGCCGCCGCCAGATCCGCCTTTCGGCGGTCCCAATCGCCCACGATGGTCAAGGTGCCCCGCAGGTGAGCGGCTGCCGACCCCAGGGTGTCGAGTTGGACGCTGAAGCCGCTCACCGGTCGGCCCCTGCGTACTCGATCCGGGCCACTCGGCGAGTGGCCTGTGGTCGCAGACGAGTCGGGTGGGGTCCCGCCGGGTCCAGCACGAGGTCATAGCCGGGAGGCACCAGGTCCAACAGGTCGGCGCCGGTGGTCGAGAACCACCGGACCGCGCCGCGGAAGCGCGCTAGCTCCGTCTCGGAGGTGAACACCGGGATGACGGGGCCGGTGGGGGTCGTCATCGCCACCAGCCCGGGGCGCTCGCCGGCCTCGCAGTACACGGTCGACTCTACGAACAGCCGGAACTGCGCATGAGCGCCGGCCGTCTCCAACGATCCACTGTTCGACAACATCCACCCTTTCCTCGAAGCTTCACACCACCCTAAGACAATCGTAAAACAACGTCAACCGCTCATAACCGGCTTTTTATCACCCAGAACGTACCGATAGGAGCCGGTCTGGGTCGCGAGAACGGAATCGGCGGACCGAACTGGGGAGCGTGTGCCGGCGGTGGCGGTTCCGCCCCGGCGATGACGTCGTCGAGCCCAACCTCGGCTTCTCGTGGCGCGAACGGTACGAAAAGCGGTCGGATCGGGTCATAAAAAGCCCGCCAGCGGGCGGACGGGTGCGAGTGTGTAGCTTGGGTGGCGATGGAGGAGCGTGACCGCAGGATCGACTCGGGTGGGGTCGGGTTGTTCGTGGCCGACCGGGGCCCGACAGACGGGACACCGGTGTTGCTGCTGCACGGCTGGCCCGACTCCAGCCGGCTCTGGCGCCATCAGATCGCCGCACTGACCGCCGCCGGATACCGGGTGCTGGCGCCTGATCAGCGCGGGTTTGGCCGCTCGGATGCACCCGCCGGCGTGGACGCGTATCGGATGTCGACGTTGATCGGTGATGTTCGGGCGGTTCTGGAGGACGCCGGAGTCGGACCGGTTCACCTGGTCGGACACGATTGGGGCGCGGCGGTCTCCTGGACGATCGCCCGCCACCTCCCGGCGTTGCTGCGCTCGATGACGGTGCTCTCGGTCGGCCATCCGGACGCATTCCGGGCGGCCGGGATGCGACAGCGGCAACTGTCGTGGTACATGCTGCTCTTCCTCCACCCGGGTGTCGCCGAGCGCTGGCTGTCCGCCGACGGTTTCGCCGGGCTGCGGGCCTTCGCCGGCGAAGGGTCCGAGGCGAGCCGGTGGATCGAAGACCTCTCCCGACCGGGGCGCCTGGAGGCATCGTTGAACTGGTACCGGGCCAACCTGCCCGCCGAGGCACTGGTCTTGCCTCCCGAAGACCAACCCCCCGTGGCGGTCGACGCGATGGGCGTGTGGAGTACCGGCGACATGGCCCTCTCCGAGGCGCAGATGACCGGGTCGGGACGCCATGTCGCCGGCGTGTGGCGCTACGAGCAACTTCCCGGTGGCCACTGGATCCCCGTCGAGCAGCCGGATGTCCTGAACCGTCTTCTCCTCGACTGGTTGGCGGCCAGGGCCGAGTGAGGAGCTTCCTGCGGCGTCTGGGAGAGCTGGTCGAGGCCCTCGACACTCCCAACTTGAAGCGGCTCGTCGGCGCCTTCTTCCTCATCGAGTTGGGCGACGGCATCGTGGGAATCGTCGTTCCGATCGCCGTGTTCGAGGCGACCGGCAGTGCGGTGCTGACCGGGCTGACCTTTGCGGTGACCCGGGGCATCGGGATCGTCGCCAGGCCGGTCGGAGGCGTGTTGGCGGACCGGGTCGAACGGATCGGCATTCTCCGCTGGACGGTGGCGATGCGGATCGTCTCGGTCGTGGTGGCGGTGGCCACCTTGCCGACGCGGCCGGCCTTGGGGTTGGCGGCAGTCCTGGTTGGAGCCCTCATCGGGTCGTTCGACAACCCGGCCACCGAGGCGGCGATTCGGGTGCTTGCCCGGCATGCGCTCCAGGAGGTCGCCACGGTGCGCCGGATCGCCATCAACTTCTCCTATCTCGTGGGGCCCGCGGTGGGAGGGGTGGCGATCTCGGTGGGCGATTCTCGGGCGGCGCTCATCGGGGCACTGGCGGTGTTCGCGGCCGGTATGGCGCTGATGGCCGGGTTGCGGTCGGAGGTCGGCGACCGGCCGGCCGCGCCGATGGGGGGAGCGGTCCGTACGGCCCTGGGCGAAGCGGCAGCGGGCTTCTCGCACCTCCGCCGGTCCAGCGACCTCCGGGTGGTGTCGGCCGCCGCCCTGGTCAACGGACTGTTCGTGTCGGCGTTGATCACGACGGCGGTGGTGTACCTGGCTCGGCTGCCCGGCTCGCCCGACGGCGCGTTCGGGCTGGCGGTCGCCGGATACTCGACCGGCGCCGTGCTCGGGCTGTTGGTGGCCGGGACCATCGAGTGGCAGGTCCCGCTTCGGGTCCTCCTGTGGCGATCGATGGTGGTGTACGGACTCGTATGCCTGGCGAGCGTCGGCCTTCCCCGCTGGGAGGTGCTTGCACTGGGGTGGCTGGCATGGGGCATCGCCTTCGGTCCGGAGGAGATCGTCTCCGACGTGGTCACCGTTCAGCGGTCGCCCGACCACCTGCTCGGCCGGACGTACGCCGGACTGGGAGTGCTCGAAATGGGGGGTGATGCAGTGGGGGCCATGCTGGGTGGGTTGGCGGCCCAGTTCATCGACCCGCGCACGGTCATCATCGCGGTCGGTCTGACCTACCTCGGACCGATCGCACTCGTCTTTCGGGCGGCAGCCGCACGGACGTGACCCGCGGGTTGGACATGTCCCCGTCGAATCGCTTGGGCCGGTGGCGTCTTATCCGTGACGCCCACCAAAGGAGTACCGATGCGACGATCGATGACCGTCACCCTGATGGCCCTGCTGCTGGCCGGGGTGATGCCGGCGACCGCCTTCGCGGACTCGGCGCCGCACCAGCGAGAGACGGAGACCGGCGAGAACCACCCCACCGGGGGAACGGTGATCGACGAGTCCCGGTCCGACGAGCGGGTCGCCGAACGCAGGGAGGAGGACCCGCCGCCCGAGACCGACGTCCGCCCCACCGATCGCCCGGCTGATCGCCCCGCGGACCGCACCACGGACCGCCCGACCCACCGTCCGGCGGACCACCCGACGGAACGTCCGACCGACCGTCCGACCGACCGTCCGACCGATCGACCGACCGATCGACCGCTGGATCGGCCCTCTGACCGTCCCGCCGATCGCCCGGGGGATCGTCTGGTGGATCGCCCCACGGACCGTCCGGTCGATCGAGCGCCATGTCGGGATGATGGCGATGTCGAGTGCTGTCTCCGGCTGCACCCCGTCGACCGATGCCAGCCCGATGACCATCCCGACATCCACCCGAGAAAGCTGATCTGGCGGTTGATCCACGCCGGTGAGTGGGGTCTACTGGTGAGGCTGCTCCACTGGCTGGGATTGATCTGACCATCACCCGACGGAGACCGGCGCCATGACCTGCCGACGACCGACGACGCTCCACTGGCGGGTCCGGCTCATCCGAGCCCGGACCTGCCGGCGCCGATGGCGTGTCCGGTGAGTGATGAGCTCGACGGCCTGGCAGAGGGGATCCGGAACGGGTCTCACGAGTCGTTCCACGCGCTGTACGACCGGTTTGCCGATGAACTGGTGTCGTTCGCATACGGGATGGTGCGTGATCGGCGGACGGCTGAAGACATCGTTCAGCAGACCTTCGTCGAGTTGGTGCGAGGGTGTGGCCGATTCCGGGGGAACGGACGGGCGCTGCGGTCGTGGTTGTACCGCAGTGCCCGTTACGGATGCCTGGACGAATTCCGTCGCCGCCGCCGGCATCCCGAGACACCGGCGTTCGATCTTCCGGAGGTGGCCGTGGAGCCCGACCCGATGGAACACGTTCTCGACCCGCTGCTCGCCGACGCGCTCGACGCGCTCACCGAGCGCCAGCGAACGATGATCCTCCTGCGGCACGTGGTGGGCATGTCGGGCGACGAGATCGCGGCCGTCATGTCGAGCCCCCGGACGGCGGTCTATGCAGCCCTGGGCCGGGCCGAGCGGCGGCTACGGGGGTTGTTGGAGGCGGCGGGGATGTCGGGTGGCCGTCATGAGTGAGCGGTTCCCCGAACTCGAGGTGTTCTCCATCCAGATGCCGGCCGAAACCCGGGCGCGCCACATCGCCAGCATCGACTCCACCCTGCGAGCACAGGCGCAACGGCGACGACTCGGCCGCCGACTCGTGGTGGCCGTGGCGGCGCTGGTTCTGGCCCTCCCCGTGGCGGGTCTGGCCGCCGAAGATGCGGTCCCCGGCGATCCGTTGTACGGCCTGAAACGCCTGGTCGAACCGGTCCTGGCGCTGGCCGATCCGGAGCTTCCGGCAGTCCACCGACTCGAGGAACTGGAGACCTTGCTGGCGAATGGGACTCCCCCGGCGGTGGTATCCGCCGCGTTCGCCGAGGCGGCCGACGCGGTGGCGGCCACCGGCTCCGAAAGCCTCCACACCAGATTGGAGGAGCTGACCGACTCGTCGGACGACGCATCGTCACATGAGGCAACACCGCCACCCGAGCCGGCCCCGACTCTTGGCGACGGGGAGGACCAAACCGATGAAGACCGACTCGATGCCCGTACGCGAGACGAGGGCCCCGCAACCACCACCACGACGACGCCTCCTACCACCGAGGGGGACCGTCACGCCGACCGGCGGTCTCCGGAGCCGACGTCGGCAGTGCGGGACGACACCGACCCGGATCGGTGGGATCGCCCGGCCGAGTCGACCACCACCGTGCCCGCCGACCGGCATCCCGAGCGGGCGACCACGACGACGACTTCCGGTGGAGATGTCGTACCCGGTGAGGAGCCGCCACCCGACCATCGCGATGGTGAGGGCGGGTGACCGCGCACCCGGACGCCCGCTCGTTTCTCGATTGTTCATCGGCCGACGGGAACGTGTGAATCGAGACCCCGGTTGTCGTCCGAGAAGCCGCAACCGTGAGGAACCGATGCAGTCAACTCCAACCAGCAGGTCGACGACTCCCGATGACGAAGCCGCCCGGCCCGATCGGCGGTGGATTCGGCGACTCCTGATCGGTCTGGCGATCCCGGCACTCGCCGTGGCCTGGTGGCTCGGCTCGCCGCTCTTCCTGGATCGGGAGGTGAACGAGGCATTCCCCGTGGCGACGGAAGTCGACGGAACTCCGACCGCCACCTCGCAGCCGGCCACCGAAGCAACCGCCGGTGCCGCGGAATCGAGTTCACCCGTCGACGCTGCCGAGGCGCCGTCGCCTCCAGATGCTGGGCCGGAGCCAGATCCGGAGCCGGTGGCGCTGGTGGCGACCGGCAGCTTCTCCGGTGCCGACGACTTCCATCAGGGAAGCGGGTCCGCCACCGTCCACCTCGTCGAGGGTGAAGCATTGCTCCGTTTCGAGGATTTCGAAGTCACCAACGGCCCGGATCTCCGGGTGAATCTGGTGCTCGGGGACGGGTCGATGGTCGACCTCGGTGCGCTGAAGGGGAGTCTCGGAAACCAGAACTACGACATCCCGGCCGACGTGGCACTCGACGACATCGAGTCGGTGCTGATCTACTGCCGGGCCTTCAGCGTCCCGTTTGCGTCGGCCGAGTTCTGAGGCCTCGGCAAGACTCCGGAATCCTTGACGGGGATCGCTCAAGGTACGTTTTTCTCCGCGACATCTTCTGGTTACCGTTGCGTCACCCATGGCGTTGCCTCCCCACCCAGAATCACCAACCGAGGGCGGTCTGCAGGTTCCGAAGTGGGTGCGGGTCGTGTCGGCGATCCTGCTGCTCTACCTCTTCCTGGTTGGGGTGAAGTCGCTCGAGTCGGGCATCAAGGCTTTCGGCGCAGACGCCGCCGAACAGCTCTTCGCCAACGTCTCGAATCCGGTTGCCGGACTCTTCGCCGGGATTCTCGCCACGGTGCTCGTCCAGTCGTCTTCGGTCACCACCGCCACCATCGTGGGTCTGGTCGGGAGTGGCACGCTGGGGGTGACCGCAGCCGTACCGATGATCATGGGTGCGAACATCGGAACGACGGTCACCAACACGCTGGTGTCCATCGGTCACGTTCGGAAGGGCCAGGAGTTCCGCCGAGCGTTCGCCGGTGCCACGGTCCACGACTTCTTCAACCTCCTCACCGTCTCGGTGGCGCTCCCGCTGGAGCTGGCCACCGGATTCCTGTCTCGCTCCGCTCGGGCGCTGACCGGTGTGCTGCGCGGCCAGGAGACGCTGGCCGGAGCCGCTCCGGGTTCCAGTCCCATCAAGGCGGCCGTCGGGTACCCGGTGGACATCCTGAAGGATCTGTTCGAGGGCATGGGGATGTCGAAGGGGATCGAGGGTGGACTCCTGCTGGCGATCGGGCTGGGGCTCATCTTCCTGGCCCTGGCGTACATCACCCGCAACATGCGCGAAGTGATGGCCGGGCGGATCGAGCAGTCACTCAACGCAGTGCTCGACCGCGGGGCCGGCATCGGGGCGATGGTGTTGGGGATGATCATGACCGTGCTCGTGCAGAGCTCGTCGATCACCACCTCCATCCTGATCCCGATGGTCGGTGCGGGAGTGCTCACCTTGAAGAATGCCTTCCCCGTCACCCTCGGCGCCAACGTCGGCACCACCATCACTGCGCTGCTCGCCTCGGTCGCGGCCGAACAACCGGAGGGCCTGACGATCGCCCTGGTCCACACCCTGTTCAACATCTTTGGAATCGCAGTCTTCTATCCCTTGCCGGCCATTCGGGAGATCCCGATCCGGCTTGCCGAGGGCCTCGGGGATATGGCGGTGCGGCGGAAACGGTGGGTGCTGGCGTATGTCGGCGGCCTGTTCGTTCTGGTTCCGCTCCTTGGGCTCCTGATTCTGCGATGATGAGGTGATCAATGGTCTTTGAATTGTTCAAGTCACGCGGTGAGAGCGGCATCGAGATGATCGAGTCGCAGATCGCCGAGATGCTCTCCACGGCCTCCGCCACCTTCGAGATGGCGACGAACTCGCTGCTGCGGCGGGTCGAGCCCGACGAGATCGGCAAGAAGCTGCGGAAGCGAGACAAGTCGATCAACAAGGCCGAGCGGGCCATTCGCCGGGAGCTGGTCGTTCACGCCGGCGTTCGGGGCGGCACCGCCGACATCCCCACGCTGCTGGCCTACATGGCCATCTCGAAAGACATCGAGCGGGTCGGGGACAACGCCAAGGACCTGTGGGACCTGGCCGCCGCCGGAGTCGACTTCCGGCAGTCCCTCGACGTGGCGACCATCGAGGGCGACATCGACTGGGTTGCCAAGCTCATCGTCGAGACCGCCCGGATCTTCGCCGACCGCGACGCCAGCTCCGCCCACGAGATCCTCAACGAGAACGACGAGTACAAGGACACGCTCGAGGAGCGAATGCTCGCCTCTCTGGCGGCGACCGGCATGGCCGGTCAGGCGGCCGCCCGAGCGCTCTTCTACCGGTACCTCCAGCGCATCGTCTCGCACCTGATGAACGTGATGACCAGCGTAGTCATGCCGCTCGACCGGATCGACTACTGGGACGAGGACAAGGCCGACCGGCTCGAGTAGCGCAACACCCCAGCCGGCTCGTCAGGCCGGCTCGTCAGGCCGGCTCGTCAGGCCCGGCTCGTCAGAATTGGACCCGGGCCTCGTACCGACGGGATGGGTCGCCGGCGACGATCGATCCACGCCGGAGGAGGACGACCAGGCACCTCCTCCACCTCAGCGCAGCGGAGATGGCCGGCCGTCCCATTCCGGCCTCGCCGGGTACCTCAGTCGGAGAGTCGGTCCCGGATCGCCTGCTCGGTTTCTCCGGTACGTTGCTTGATGCGCCCGATCATCTCTTCGAGGTTGCCTTCGGCAACGTCGAGGTCATCGTCGGTGAGGTCTCCCCAGGCCTGTTTTGCTCGGCCCTTGAGTTGATCCCAACGGCCCTCCCACTTGCGTTCGGTGCTGTCGTCCATCGCCAGTCCTTTCCGTGGCTCGACGTCGAACGGGTACCCGTTGGTCGGCGATTTCAATCGGGACGTCGTTTCCAACCCGAGGAGGAGGTGTGGGTGGCGGCCTCGATGAGTTCGCGCAACTCACCTGGCGAGTCGAGCGCGAGCGGACACCTATTCTCTCGATATGGGTCCGGCTTTCATCATCGACTACGTGCGAACACCGATCGGACGATACGGCGGGGCGCTGGCCCCGGTCCGCACGGACGATCTGGCTGCTCTTCCAATTCGGGAACTGGTGGATCGGCACCCGGACCTCACCGGCGTCATCGAGGACGTCGCCCTCGGCGCCACCAACCAGGCGGGGGAGGACAATCGGAATGTCGCTCGCATGGCGGCCCTCCTCGCCGGCCTCCCCGACACGACCGCCGGGGTGACGGTCAACCGGCTGTGCGGATCGGGATTGGAGGCGGTCGTTCAGGGCGGTCGGAGCATCGCATCGGGTGAGGCCGACCTCGTGATCGCCGGAGGGGTCGAGTCCATGTCACGGGCGCCGTTCGTGATCCCCAAGGCGGAAACGGCCTATCCGACAAGTGCCGAGATCGCATCGACCACCCTCGGCTGGAGACTCGTCAATCGGCGGATGTCCGAGATGGGTCACACCGACCCGCTGGGGATCACCGCCGAGAACGTCGCGGACGAGTACGACGTTTCTCGGCGCGACCAGGATGCCTTCGCCGTCCGGTCCCAGGAGCGAGCGGCGGAAGCCGGGAAGGCGGGTCGGCTGGGTGAGGAGATCGTCCCGGTGTCGGTTCCGGTGCGGCGAGGGGAAGCGGTGTTGGTGGAAGCCGACGAGCATCCCCGACCGGGGACGACGCACGCCGACCTGGACCGGCTGCGGCCGGCGTTTCGGCCAGGGGGAACGGTGACCGCCGGGAACAGCTCCGGGATCAACGACGGAGCCGCCGCGCTGCTGCTGGCCTCGGAGGCGGCGATCCACCGGCATGGTTTGACGCCGCTGGCCAGGCTCATCGGATCGGCAGTTGCAGGGGTGCCGCCGCGGATCATGGGCATCGGCCCGTTGCCCGCCACCCGGAAGCTGCTCGATCGGACCTCAATGCGGCTCGACGACTTCGAGGTGATCGAACTCAACGAGGCGTTCGCCAGCCAAGCGCTGGCGTGCCTGCGGGAGCTGGGGCTCCCCGATGACGCGGAACACGTCAATCCCAACGGGGGAGCGATCGCACTCGGGCATCCCACCGGGATGTCGGGAGCCCGCATTCTCGGGACGGCCATCATGGAGATGCGGCGACGCGGCGGCAAGCGTGCGCTGGCCACCATGTGCATCGGAGTCGGCCAGGGAATCGCCGTCGCCGTCGAATCGGTCGGATAGGGGTCGGGGCGAGCGGTAGGCGCACGTCGGGTGTAGGGTCCGGTGCGCTCGGAACGGAGGGACGAGCATCCGACTGATCCAGCGATCCCCATCTGCGCTCGATGCCGACCGTCCGTCCGACGCGTCCTTCCTGCATCTGGTACCCCTTCGCGTCTTTCTCGGCGTGGGCTGGCTGCGGGCCGGATTCGAGAAGATCGTCGACCCCGCGTGGAGTGATGGCTCGGCCGTCTCGGAGTTCATCGACGTTCAGCTGGCCGCCCAGGCGCCCCCCAGTACGCCTGGGTGATGGCGGAGTGGTGGCGCCCCGCCTCGATCGCCGTCGGATTCGTCGTGATCGTGCTCGAGCTACTGGTGGGGGTCCGCATCCTCGGCGCCATCCGCTTCAACGCAGCGCTGCTGATCGGAACGTTTCTCAACACCCATTTCATCGCCGCCGGTGTCGTCAATCCGTCCGCCTTCTACATCATCATCCAGATGGCGCTGCTCGGGTCGGCGGCCGGACGGGTGTTGAGTTTGGAGCGCCGGGTCGCGTCTGGACGCTCCACCGTCCGCTGGTACGCGTCGGGAGGCTTCTGTTGGCTCGTGCTCGCGATCTGGGGGGCGTCGAACGCCGGGACTTGGGGACCCGACGGTGTGCGCGATCCAGGGACGGTGCTCGCGTTTCTCGGCGCGATCGGCGCCGTGTATGGCCTGGTCCGCGTCCGGGACGAGCTTCGTCCGCAGCCGGACGAAATGGTTCCCATCGGTCGGTGAGGCAGCCTCAGGCGGGGGCGAGATGCTCCTCTCCGATGTGGGAAGCGAGCAATCGATTCACCTCGCCGGCCTGCTCCATCTGCACCATGTGCCCGGCATCGTCGATGACATGGACCGCTGCGAAGGCATCGGCTCGGGCGGCATGCGCCGCCGGGATCACCCGGTCGTCTGCACCCCAGATGACCAGGATCGGAACGTCGAGCGCTGCCAGGTCATCGGTCACGGAGACCAACTGTCTCCCACCGGTGAACCAGGCATCCCGGATGCGACTCAGGAGGGCGATCACCCCGTCGAGCCGCTTGTAGCGCAGCATCCCATCGATGAGGCTGCGGGTGACCGCCGACTGATCGGCGAACAGTTGGGCGGCCACCGCCTTCATGTCAAGCTTCGAACGTGCCGTCACGAAGCCGTCGATGTACTCCTGGTCGATCTCGTCGCCCAGCCCCGCAGGCGCCAGCAGCGCCAGCGAACGGACTCGCTCCGGATGGAGTCGGGCCATCCGGGAGACCACCGCCCCGCCCAACGAGTGACCGATCAGCGCCGCCGGCCGATCCATCCCGCTCTGGTCGAGTGCATCCCACATCAGACGAGCCAGACCGTCGACCGTGGGGTCGGGCACGACCAGACTGGACTCGCCGTGCCCGGGGAGGTCGATGGCGAGCACGCTGCCGTGCTCGGCCAGCGTCGACATGTTGAACAGCCAGTTGTCGAGGTCCCCGCCGAAGCCGTGGATGAGCACGATCGGCTCACCTTCACCGATCTGCGAGGAGCGCAACGAGAGGTCTTCGACGGTCACGGTGGCGTAGGCGGATTCGGTGCCCTCTCCTTCCTGTTCCTCGGGTGGCTCCGGGAACTCGTCGATGAAGGCGTCGATGGCGTCATCCGGCACCGTCGGGTCGGCGATCACGGCGAGCAGCGCTTGCACCCGATGACGGCTGCCGGCGGTCGCCACGATCCGCCGGATGACTCCCTCGGCGGTCGCCTCCATGTCGCCGTTGATCTTGTCGGTGTCGATCTCGGCCAGTTCCTGTCCGAGGGTGATCTGGTCACCCTCGGACACGAACCACTCGATGATCATCCCGTCCTTCATCGACAGCCCCCACTTCGGCATGACGATCGGGACGATGTCGGGTGCGTCGCTCATCCGGTCGTCGCCCGCCGGACGGCCTCGGCGATGCGGTCGGCGCTCGGGATGTACGCATCTTCGAGCGGAGGCGAGAACGGCACGGGTGTATGCGGCGCCGTGACCATCTCGATGCCGGATCGCAGGGAACCGAATGCCTCCTGGGCGACCTGGGCGGAGACGTCGGCGGCGATGGAACAGCGTGGGTTCGCCTCGTCGACGACCACCAGCCGGCCGGTGTTCTCGACGCTCTCGATGACGGTGTCGAGGTCCAGTGGTGACAGGGTGCGCAGGTCGACGATCTCACACGAGACACCGTCGCCCTCCAGCGCCTGCGCCGCCTCTTCCGCCCGGTGCACCATCATCCCGTACGTGACGATCGTGCAATCGGAGCCCTCCCGGACGACGTTGGCCTCACCGAAGGGAATGGCATACGGAGCCTCGGGAACGTCTCCCGGCAGGTCGTAGAGCGCCTTGTGCTCACAGAAGATGACCGGGTCGTCATCCCGGATCGACTCGATGAGTAGTCCCTTCATGTCGTACGCGTTGGACGGGCAGACCACCTTCAAGCCCGGGATGTGGGTGAAGATCGGGGTGAGCATCTGCGAGTGCTGGGCGGCCGCTCGCAGGCCGGCGCCAACCATCGTGCGGATGACCACCGGTGTCGTGGCCTTCCCGCCGAACATGTAGCGGAACTTGGCGGCCTGGTTGAAGATCTGGTCCAAACAGACGCCCATGAAGTCGATGAACATCAGCTCGGCCACCGGTCGCATCCCGCAGGCGGCGGCCCCGATCGCCGCGCCGACGTACGCCGACTCCGACAGTGGCGTGTCCATGAGCCGGTCGCCGTGTTTGGCATGCAGCCCCTTGGTCACGCCGAGCACTCCTCCCCACGCGTCGTCTTCGCCGGGGCTCCCGGTCCCACCGACGATGTCCTCTCCCATCACGATCACCGTGGGATCGGCGGCCATCTCCTGATCGAGCGCTTCGTTGATCGCCTCGCGGCAGGTGATCGTTCTGGTACCGACCATCGTTGTCATGTCACATCTCCTCAGTAGTTCACGTAGACGTCGGTCAGCAGCTCGGACACGTCCGGCTCGGGCGCCACCATGGCGGCCGCCACCGCCTCGTCGATGAGGCTGCGGGCGTCCATGTCGATCTCGTCGAGCGTGGCGTCGTCCACCACTCCCGCGCTCACCACCCGGTTGCGGAACGCGCTGATGCAGTCGCGGTTCTCCCGGAGGTCGATGACCTCGTTCTCGCCGCGGTAGGTCTGCGCATCGCCCTCGAAGTGCCCGTAGAACCGAACCATCTCGCACTCCATCAGCGATGGCCCGCCCCCATTGCGAGCCCGGTCGATGATCTCGCCGGCCGTCTCGTAGACCGCGAAGAAGTCGGTCCCGTCCACGCTGATCCCCGGCAGGCCGAATCCGGCCGCCCGGTCCACGTATGAGTCCACGGCCACCCCGTAGTCGCGTGACGTGGACTCGGCGTATCCGTTGTTCTCGACCACGAAGATGGTGGGGAGATTCCATACGGCCGCCAGGTTGAGACTCTCGAGGAAGGTTCCCTGGTTGGAAGCACCGTCGCCGACGAAGCTGATGGCGACGTCACCGTTGCCGCGGTGCTTGGCGGCGAGGCCGGCTCCACACGCGAGCGGGGCACCTGCCCCGAGGATCCCGTTGGCTCCCATCATGCCGACGTCGAGTTCGGCGATGTGCATTGAACCGCCTTTGCCGGCACACGACCCGCCCACCTTCCCGTAGATCTCTTTCATCATCTCTCGAGGGTCCACACCCTTGGCGATGCAGTGTCCGTGGCCCCGATGGGTGCTGGCGATGCGATCGTCGGGCCGGAGGTGCATCATGATGCCGGTCGCCGCGGCCTCCTCGCCTGCGTACAGGTGGACGAAGCCGGGGATCTCCCCCTTGGCAAAATTGACGTGCAGACGGTCCTCGAATTCGCGGATCGTTCGCATCGTGCGATATGCCTGCAACAGGCCGTCTCTGTCGAGCGGGAACGGGTTGTCACCCATGGAATTCCTCCTTGTCTTCCCGTTGTCGTTGCCGTGCCGATTCCCCGAGGCGGGCCAGCGCTCCGGTCTCCGCCGCCCACCGCATCACTCCTGCCACGTCGATGCTCTTGAATCCGTCCCGGCGCAGGGTCACCCACGCCCGTTGCCCGGGCTGCAGTTCGAGTTCGCGCTCACCGTCGAGCGCCAACGTCCCCGTCTCGGGGGACACGGCGGTCGGCTGATCGACGGAGAGCTCCGACCACGAGCGAATCCCGACCGGCTGCACCATGCCCGGGCCGATGGCTGCCATGACGCACCGGTCGGACTTGGTTTCGACCTCGACGTGCAGTCCGTGGTCGTCACTTCGTGACACCGGTTTGAGTGCACCTGCGACTGCCGACATGCCGATCGCCTCCGGATCGGCGAACGTGACGAACAGCTCGAGGATCGACTCCATCCGCCACAACGCTCGCGCCCCGACATAGCGATCGGTGGACGCCACCACGTCGACCAGGGCCAGGTCTGTCTGCGATTCGCCTTCGACGGAGACCTCGATCAGCTTGTTGGCGCGCACGGCGACGTCGACCGGGGCGAGACCGGAGGCATACAACCCGACGGCGAGTCCGGTGATCGTCGACTCGCGGAGCTCCGGGTAGGCGTTGTTGGTTCCGGTAGACAGACCGGCGATGGGTATCGACGAGCACCGTGAGACGACCGCCCGATGGGTGCCGTCGCCACCGAGAACCACGATCGCGTCCACTCCTCGTCGTTGCATGTGGGTTGCCGCCAGGTGCGTGTCCTCGACGGTGGAGCTCACCCGCATCTCGAGGAACTCGACCTCGGGCAGATCGCGGCCCAGGTTCCGATCCCTGGTCATGGCCCGTTCGAGGAGCGCTCGAATGCCCTTCTTGTCGGGCATCGCAACCACCTTCTCGACTCCGGTCGCCGCCAATGCCGCCAGCGCACGAAGCACGATGTTGGTGCGGTCGGCGACCTGGAGACTGGATGCGTTGGCGATCACGCGCCGAATGTCGCGTGCCGAGACGGGGTTGGCGATGAACCCCACGGTTGCCGAACGCCGAGCATCCACGAGATGTCTTCTCCGAGCGTCTCGGGATTGGGCGGTCACCGCCGTGCTCGGCGGTGCGAGACACTCGACCCGAACATATACCAGCCGCCGGTTTCGACTGCGGGCCAGAGCGTCGATTCGATCAATCCCGGCAATCCGGTCGCCCGACCGGATCGGGTCGCCGGCCGGGCTGCGCGCGTCCACCGGTGCCGAGTGGAACAATGGGATCGTGGCCGTGTTGTTCGATCTCGACCGGACCCTTGTCGATGTGCAGTCGTACACCGACTATGCAGCGGCGATGGTCGACGTGGAAGCCGTCATCGGTGGATGGCGAGACGTTCCGACGCCGTCGACCGGGTGGGATGCGCCGACGAGAAGAGCGATGGACGTGTTGGTGGCGCTGTCGGGTGATGTTCGGTGGCAGCGGATCTCCGACCTGATCGAGCGGCACGAGCTGGCGGCGGTGGAGCGGGCCTCGCCCATGACGGGCCTCCGAGCGGCCCTCCAGCGAACCCGACACCGGCGGCGCGCGGTCGTCACGCTGTTGCCGGAGGGTGCCGCCACCGCGGTGATGCAGCGGTTCGAGATCGACATCGACGTCTTGATCCCGCGCCGCTCGGACTTGGCGCCCAAGCCCGCTCCCGATCAGCTGGAGGCCGCCCTCCGGTTCTTGCGGGCTTCGCCGGCCGAGTCGGTCATGGTCGGTGACTCGACCTGGGATGCAGCCGCCGCTCGGGCAGCCGGTTGCCGGTTCGTGGGGGTCACCAACGGTGGCCCGGACGAGTTCGGCGAGGGTGCGGTGGCCGTCGATCTGCTCGAGGCGGTCGCCCTTCTCTGAAGCTCAGGAGTCGAGCTGCCAGCCGCGCGTGAGCACCGTCTCGAAGTGCTCGACCTCGATGCCGTCCCGATGGTCGCCGAGTCGCTCCCGCCAGCGGGTGAAATCGGGGCTCTCTCGAAACCGGTTGTGGGCCTCGACCGAATCCCAGCGGATGAGGAGGACGTACCGTCCGGCGGTCTCGATGCTTCGCTGAAGGGTATGGCCGTGGTACCCGTTCGCGCCGGCGAACAGTCCCGCCAGCTCCTGCATCGCCACCTCGAAGTCATCCCCATCGGAGGTCCGGAAGTCGGCCAGTTCGACGATCATTCCGGTTCGTTCCCAGGCTTCCACTTGATGGAGCAGCCGATCGAAGGGTGTTGTTCGGTCGGCGCCGGAGCACCGGCGAGCACGCCGTCGATCGCCGCCCGGATGTCTGCGCCGGTGACGGGCTCTTCGCTCCCCGGCCTCGATCCGTCGAACTGCCCCCGGTACACGAGCTTGCGATCGGCATCGAACAGAAAGAAATCCGGCGTGCATGCGGCGTGGTACCGCTTGGCCACGTCCTGCGTGGCGTCGTGGAGTACCGGAAACCGGTATCCGAGGGCATCGGCCGTTCGGGCGAGTTCGGCCGGGGCATCATCGGGATACTGGGCGGCGTCGTTCGAGCTGATCCCGACGATGTCGATGTCTGCGTCGGCATAGTCGTTTCCGAGTGCCACGAGTCCCGGCTGGATGTGCTTCACGTAGGGGCAGTGGTTGCAGATGAACATGACGAGCAGCGGGCCGGCGTCGAGGGAGTCGGTCGACACGGTTCCGCCCGAGCGGACGTCCCGAAGTGCAAACGCCGGCGCCTCGGTGCCGAGGGGGAGCATCACTGAGCTGACGGCCATGAGGGTCTCCTGAGTCTCGAGAACGCGACCACCCTACGTCGCGGCGGGCCGTATTCGTCGTCGGTGGACCCGACCTACTCCGGTCATCCGAGCGCGGCTGCTCCGGCCTCGGCGATCTGTTGGTCCTGTTCGGCGGTGGCGCCGCTCACCCCGATGGCACCCACCAGTTGTCCGTCGATCGTGAGCGGTACCCCGCCCGCCACCGGCATGAGACGGTTGCCCTTTCCGAGCACGGCCAGGTCGGGCGCTTCGCGCACGGTGTCTGCCCACCAGCGACTGGACTGCCCGAACGAGATGACGGTCCAGGCCTTGTCGGCGGCGACATCCAGCGACAGCAATGGCGCGCCATCCATCCGGCTCATGGCGACCCGGTGGCCGCCGGGGTCGACAACGTCGACGACCACCGAAACTCCGATGTCGCCGGCGGCTCGGACCGCCGCGTCGATGGCGGTGTGAGCCCCGCGCAGCGTGATGGTCGGGCGGTTCATGGAAGCCGTCACAGGCCGATGCTCTCCCGCAGCGCACGCACGGATGCATCGGGTCGCGTGATGTCGAACCACTGCACCTCCATACCCAGCGATGCCGCGGTCCGGCAGTTGACGGGCATGTCGTCCACGAAGAGGCATGCGCCGGGCGGTGCGCCGATTCGGTCCAGGGTGATGCGGTACGGGGCCTCGTCGGGTTTGCGAGCACCGACGGTGGTGACGTCGATGATGGCATCGAACCGATGGCGATCCGACCACGTCTCCCACCATTGCTCACCCATCCAACGGGTGGCGTCATTCGTGAGGATGACCTGGGTGATATCGGACTCGGCGATCTCGTCGATCAGTTTCCACACCTCGGGGCGGCGTTCGATCTCCCAATCTGGATCACGGATGGGATCGAACTCGATGCCCTCCGCCTGGAGGTAGCTGATGACCCGCAGCAGGTAGTCGGGCTCATCCATCTTCCCCTCACACATGAGGCGGTACTCGGGATCGTCGGCCACTCCGGTCGGTCCCAGCGACATCCGTTCCAGGGGCCAACCGCGGCGAAGGCCCTCGTCGACGAGGATCTCGGTGAAGTAGCGTCGAAACACTCCACCCATGTCCCAGATCACGTTCTCGATGCTCATTGATCGCGCTCCCACTCTCGTGCGTGCTGCAACATCATCTCGCGGACCGACAGTACCGGTGGTGGGTCGGGAACCTCGACGACGGCTTCCCCGTTCTCGATCAGCACGGGATACGAACCCAAGACGCCCTCGCCTCCGACGTGGACACCCTCGGGAAGCCGGTACCGCCAGAAGTGAAGGGGGCACTGCAGGGTGCCGTCGAAGACGCGTGCTCCTTCCAGGGGTGAGTTCTGGTGGAGGCAGCGGTTCTCGAACGCCACGACCTCATCGTCCACTCGAAGCACGATCACCCGCCCGTCGGCCACGGTGAGGCACCGGTCGCGCGGGATCTCGTCCACCGGTCCGAGCCGTACGCGCATCAACCCTCCGCCGACCATGTTCGGCGCCGGCTCACGAGAACTTCATCACCACCGCCTTGGACTCGGTGAAGAACTCGTAGGAGTACTCCCCACCCTCGCGGCCGAGCCCGGACTCCTTGTAGCCGCCGAACGGAAGTCGAAGGTCGCGGACGAAGAAGCAGTTGACCCAGACGTTGCCCGTCTCGAGGGCGCGAGCCAGGCGATTGGCGGTGTTCAGACTGGAGGTCCACACCATGCCGGCCAGACCGTAGGCCGAGTCGTTCGCCAAGGCGACGGCTTCATCCAAGTCGTCGTAGGGCATGATGGCGGCCACCGGTCCGAAGATCTCCTCGCGGCACACGCGCATCGAATTGTCGGTGTCGGCGAAGATCGTGGGCTCGACGAAGTTCCCCTGAGCCAGCGGCCCCTCGGTCAGCCGTCCGCCCCCCACCAGGCGCTTCGCGCCTTCCGACTCGGCGATTTCGATGTAGCCGAGCACCTTGTCCATGTGCTCGACGGAGACCAGCGGACCAACCCGCGTGTCCGGTTCGAAGGGGTCCCCGACCTTCCACTCGGCGAGGCCGTCGACCATTCGCGCGCAGAACTCCTCGTAGACCGAACGGTGCACGAGGATTCGCGATCCGGCCAGACACACCTCGCCCTGGTTGAGAAACACCCCGAGCAGCGAGCCATGGACGGCCGCGTCCAGGTCGGCGTCTTCGCAGACGATGGACGGTGACTTCCCCCCGAGTTCGAAGGAGAGCTTCTTCAAACCCCCCGAGGCGGCCGCCATGATCGCTTTGCCGGTCGACGATTCCCCGGTGAACGTCACCGCGGCGACGCCGGGATGGCGGGTGAGGGCTTCGCCGGCCGCATCGGGTCCAAACCCGTTCACCACGTTGAACACCCCGGGTGGCATCCCCGCGTCGCGGCAGACCTCGGCCAGCAGCGAGGCGGTGATCGGCGATTGTTCTGCCGGTTTGGCAACCACGGTGCATCCGAACGCAAGCGCCGGAGCGACCTTCCAGGTGAGGAGCATCAACGGGAAGTTCCACGGCGAGATGGCGGCAGACACACCGATGGGCTCCCGGATCTCGAACCCGAACGTGTTGTCCCACGGCTTGTCGTAAGCGTGGGTGCCCACCATCTCGGCGTAGTCGGCGAAGAACCGAAAGTTGTGGGCGGCACGAGGGACATCCTTCGAACGGGAGTCCGAGAGCGGTTTGCCCATGTCCCGGGTCTCCCACGCTGCGATCTCGTCGAGCCGCCTCTCCAGCCCGTCTGCGACGGCCATCAGGATCCGCTTTCGATCGGTTGGGTTCATCGTCGACCACGTGTCGAACGCGGCTTTGGCGGCTGCAACCGCCCGGTCGACGTCGGTGGCGCTTCCCTCGGACACGGTGGCGACGACTCGGTTGTCGATCGGGCTGATCGATTCGAAGGTCGATCCTTCGACCGAGCCGACGAACGCACCGTCGATGAAGTGCTCGACGTGTTTCATGTCGAGTCCTCCGCGACAGCGCCGGCGCGCTCGGCGGCGACGACCCGCCAGGACTTGCCGCCGACCCCGTACTGATGCGGCGCCATCTCGTTGATCAGCACGCGGACCGTTTCGATGGGTGCTTCGAGTGAAGTGGCGACGGCTTCGGAGACGGAACCGATCATCTTCTCGATCCGTTCCGCCGACCTTCCTTCCATCATGTTGATGTAGACGAGGGGCATGCTCTCTCCTTGTTTGCTGGGTCAGGTTGCGCGCAGGGTGACCGCTCCGATCCGGTCGAAGGACGCGGTGACGACCGTGCCGGCGCGGAGGTCGACGGGAGCGGTCAGGCCGCCCGAGATCACGACATCGCCCTTCTCGAGTGGGCGTTCGCAGTGGTTGGCCATCCAGGCCACGGCGGCTGCCGGGTGCCCGTGTGCCGCGGCGCCGGCGGCCGTGAAACGCACCCCGCCGTCCGCCGACACCACCACCCCGATGAGCCGAAGGTCGATGTCGCCGGGAGTCGTCGGGTCGCCGAGGGCCACGGCGCCGGCCGAGCTGTTGTCGGCGATGTTGTCGAGGGCTCGGAAGCGGAAGCCGACGTACCGAGAATCGACCACTTCGAGACACGGCATGACCGCCTCCGTGGCAGCCAGCACGTCGACGGGCGACACCGGAGGTTCCAGGTCGGCCGCCAGCAGGAATGCGATCTCCGGCTCGACCTTGGGGTGAATGAACCGCTCGAGCCGGATCTCATCATCGGACAGCCACATCGAGTCGGTGAGCCATCCATAGTTGGGCGAGGAGACACCCATCGCCCGGCGCATCGCCTCGCTGGTGAATCCGAGCTTGCCGCCGGTGACGGTCTCGCCGCCGGCCAGCCGCAGGTCGAGTCCGCGACCCTGGATGGCGTAGGCGTCCTCGACCGTCAGCTCCGGGTGCCGATCCGTGATCGTGGCGACCGGCTGGCGATCGAGCCGGCTGCGGTGGAGCTCGTCGGCGAGCGCCGCGATGTCGGAGTCCGTCAACCGCACGTCAGGGCCACCTCCCCGAGGCGATCGAACGACGCACGCACGACGTCGCCTGGCTCGACCGGGACGGCGGCGGTGAGTGCTCCGGACAGGACGACGGTTCCGGGCTCGAGGCCCCGGTCCCGCTTGGCGAGGGAGCGCACGAACCATGCGACCGCCGCAGCCGGGTGGTCGAGGGCCGCCGCTCCTGCAGCGGTCGCCACCAGCTCGCCGTTCTTCTCGAAGACACATCCGACCAATCGCAGGTCCAAGTCAGAGACATCGACGGGGGCACCCAGGGCGTAACGCGCCGAGGAGATGTTGTCGGCGATGACCGCCGGCAGCGTGAACTCGTAGCCGGCGTAACGGCTGTCGAGGACGTCGATGGCCGGCATCACCGCCGCCGACGCCGCCAGTACGTGTGTGGCGGTGACCGATTCGCCATGGAGCGCGTCGCCGAGGAGAAAGGCGATCTCCGGTTCGGCGCGCGGCTGGATCAGGTCGCCGCATCGAAGCGCCGTTCCGGGCTCCACGTGGCTGCCGCCGAGGAGCCACCCGGAGCACGGTTCGTCGACGTTCATCTGCTGCTGCTTGGCGCGGCTGGTCAAGCCCAGCTTGGCCGCTTCGCGGGTACCGCCCATCAGCTCGATCAGCCGGTCCTGCAGGTCGTACGCCTCGGCGACGGAGATGCCCGTCACCGGCTCCACGGCCGTCCGGGTCCGGATCGCATTCGCCAGCCGCTCGGGGACGTCGCTCACGATCCGCGCTCCCGAGCCAGGGCGAGTGCCACGTCGATGATCATGTCCTCCTGACCGCCCACCATTCCCCGCCGTCCGAGCTCCAGCAGGATGTCTTTGGTGTCGACCCCGTACCGCTCGGCGGCGCGCTTGGCATGGAGCAGGAACGAGCCGTACACCCCGGCGTATCCGAGCAGGAGGCCGTCACGGTCGATGACTCCCTGGTCCGGGCGGATGGGCCGAACCGTCTCCTGAGCTGCGTCCATCATCGCGAACGGATCGATGCCGGTCTCGATACCCGACTTGGCGCACGTGGTGACGAGCACCTCGGTCGGGCAGTTGCCCGCACCGGCACCGAGTCCGGTGGTGCATCCGTCGATCTGGTCGACTCCCTCGTCGAGTGCGGCGAGCGAGTTGGCGACGGCCAGTGAGAGGTTGTTGTGCGCATGAATGCCCACCTCCACGTCGACCGCCTGTTTCACCGCCGAGATTCGACGGCGGGCGTCGTCGATGGTCATGGCGCCGGCGGAGTCGACCACGTAGACGCAGGTTGCGCCGTAGGACTCCATCTTCTTGGCCTGCTCGACCAACTCCTCGGGACCGATCATGTGCGACATCATCAGGAAGCCGACCGGCTCCATCCCCAGTTCTCTGGTCAGGGCGACATGCTGCTCGGCGATATCCGCCTCGGTGCAGTGGGTGGCGATGCGCGCCACCGAGACACCCAACTCGGCTGCTTGGCGCAGATCGTCTTTCACGCCGATGCCGGGGACGAACAGCACTGCGATCTTGGCGCGTGTGGCGGTCTCGATCGCAGCCGCCAGCAGGTCGGTCTCGGGAGTGTGGCTGAAGCCGTAGTTGAAGGACGACCCTCCCATGCCATCACCGTGCGTGACCTCGATCACCGGGACGCCGGCCCGGTCGAGGGCCGCCACCACCGAGCGCACCTGGTCGACCGTGAACTGATGCGAGACGGCGTGCGACCCATCCCGCAGCGTGGAGTCGGTGAGCCGGAATCGGGGTTCGTTCATGCCGACACTCCGGTCTGGGCGTGAGCCTCGCCCACCCGAACGGCCGACGCGGTCATGATGTCGAGGTTGCCGGCGTACGGTGGGAAGTAGTCGCCGGCACCTTCGACTTCGAGCAGGATCACCACCCGAGCCGGGACGACTCCGCCGGGTGTGCCGAACACGTCGGTCTCGAAAACCGGCTGCGCCTTGAGCCGGTAGCCGGGAACGTAGCTGGAGACGCGTTCGGCCATGGCCAGGACCGAATCCGTGATCGCCGCTTCGTCGTACCCGTCCGGCAATGCGCAGAACACGGTGTTCCGCATGAGGATGGGAGGTTCGGCCGGGTTGAGGATCATGATCGCCTTGCCCTGGGCGGCGCCGCCGACCGTCACGAGCGCCGACGAGGTGGTGTGGGTGAACTCGTCGATGTTCTGGCGAGTGCCGGGACCGGCAGACTTTGAGGCGACCGACGAGATGATCTCGGCATAGGGGACGCCACACACCGAAGCCACGGCGTGCACCATGGGGACCGTGGCCTGTCCGCCGCAGGTGATGAGATTCACGTTGGCGGCGTTCAAGTGTTCGGCACCGTTCACGGGAGGCACCACCGGTGGGCCGAGCTTGGCAGGGGTGAGGTCGATGGCCTTGAGCCCGGCTGCCTCGTAACGGGGTGCGTTCTGGCGGTGGACCCACGCCGAGGTCGCTTCGAAGACGATGTCGAACTCGGCGGCACGCTCGATCAGCCAGTCGGGTCCTTCATGGGTGGCCTCGATTCCGACCGACCGGGCGCGGGCCAGGCCGTCGGAGTCCGGATCGATGCCGATCATCGCGCCGAGCTCGAGGTGGTCGGAGCGCTGGAGCTTGAACATCAGGTCGGTGCCGATGTTGCCGGAGCCGACGATGGCGCATCTCATGGTGTGTGTCTCCTCATTCCTCGGAGTCGTCGCGGCGGAAGGTGGTCGTCACCGGGCCGAGCCGGTCGAAGTCGGCCCGGACGATGTCTCCCGGTTCGACGGGGAACGCTCGGTGCAGTGAGCCCGTCATGATGAACCAGCCGGCCTGGAGCTCGACCTCGAACGGGGCGAGGGTATTGGCGAGCCAGGCGACGGCCGCGATGGGGTTGCCGAGGGCGGCGGCGCCCGCCCCGGTATCGGCGGTCGACCCGTTTCGAGAGATGACCATACCGACCAGCCGTGGATCCCATCCCTCGAGGGGGACCACCCGCGACCCCAGGATGGTCGCCCCCGAGCTGGCGAGGTCGGAGATGGTGTCGACCAGGCCGATCTTCCAGTCGCGGATGCGTGAATCGACCATTTCGATGGCGGCCACGGCACCGCCGATGGCCCGCCAGGCGTGCATGGCGGTGACACCCGGGCCCTGCAGCGGCTTGTCGAGGACGAGGGCGATCTCGGCCTCGACCCGGGGTTGGATATACCGGTCGAGGTCCACCGCCTGTCCTTCCTCGTAGACCATCGAGGACAGAACCGGTGCGTAATCCGGCACGTCGACCCCGAGCATCTCCTGCATGGGTTTGGATGTCAGCCCCAGCTTGTACCCGACGATCCCGCCACCGTCGTGATCGATGATCCGGGCGACGAGGTCCTGTTGGACCCGGTAGGCATCGGCGACGTCGAAGTCGGGGTGCCCGTCGGTGATCGGGTCGATCGGCCGGCGCTCGATCATCGCCCGGTGCAGGTTGGCGGCGATGTCGGCATGGGTGCTCATCGGGTGACTCCTCTCGGTCGGTGCCCCAATCGGCGGGAGGCGACCGCGGCTGCCTCCATCACCGCGTAGGTCGTGGATTGGAGGTCGGGGTTCATTCGGTTCAGCGGTCCCGCCACGCTCATCGCCGCCACGACATGGTCGGACGAGTCCCGGATGGGCGCCGCCACGCTGATCACCCCCAACTCCGATTCCTCCTGGTTGAGGGCATGCCCCTGATCCCGAATCATCGAGAGTTCCTTCTGGAGCAGCGCGACCTCGGTGATGGTGTGGGGGGTGAGCGGATACCATCTCCCATCCGTCGAGGAGCCGGTCGAGATCCGGCTTGGAGACGTGGGCGAGCAGCGCCTTGCCCGTACCGGTGCTGTGCGCCCAGTTTCTTCGCCCGACGTCCAGGAAGAGCCGCAGGGTGTGCGGGCTGTCCAGGCGCTCGACATACACGACGTGGCGGCCGTCGAGGACTCCGACCTGGACCGTTTCGCCCGTCCGGTTGCGGAGCACGGTCATCGGGGGAAGCACCGCTTCGGTGAGGTCGAAGCCCGACGACACCGCCGCCACCAGGTCGTAGACCGCCAGGCCCAACCGGTAGCGGCCGGTCTCCGGATCCTGTTCGATGAGATGCTCGGCTGCCAGCGTGCTCAGCAGCCGGTGCGTGGTCGAAGTGGAGATGTCGAGACGCCGGGCCAGCTCGGACACCCCGAAGGTCCGGTCTCGCGCCGAGAAGGCCTTCAACAGCCGGACGGCATTGCGAACCGAATGCAGCGTCTGCGACTCAGCCATGCGGATCGTCCCGGACGGCGATCAGGAGCGCCTTTCGAAGCTCGGTCGGGTCGGCCGCACCGGCGGCCGTCATCGCTCCGATCGTGTCGCTCTCCGGGGCGATCTCGCGCGCCAGCAGCGCCTGGGCGTGAATCAGCCCCGCCTGGGCGGCACCCTCCATCTCGTCGACCAACCGTTCTCGACCCCGGGCGGCCGCTCGGATGGACTCGAAATCTCGGGCGTCGGCCACATGACTCATCGCCAATCCGGCCCCGGCGTGCCCGGCATGGTGCCCGGTGAGTTGCGAGCCCGGCTGGACCACCAGGTGATAGAGATAGGTCGACACCCCCAGGGTCCGTCGAACCATCTCCGAAGCCGGGCGGGTGCGCTCGTCGATCAACCCGAGTTGGGGCAGGACCACCGGATCGTAGAAGCGCACCGTCCAGCGAAGCTCGCCGAGCTCGTCGGGGGTCTCCACCTCCTGACCGGTCGGGGCGGGCAGCCGCTCGGTGGTCGCGATGACATGGAGATTGCGCACGCCGGCGGCGATCACGGTGAAGGGCCGGGCCAGCAACGCCATCCTCCCCCGGACCGCCGGTGGCTGTCCGGCCGCCTGGGAGAGGTATGCCTGGTGGACCGTATGGATGTAGTCGACCATCGCAGTCCGCATGCCGTCGGGTGTGGTCACGGTTCCAGCCTACGGACCCACCGGGGCGCAGCTCACCTGTCTTCCCGCTCTGCGGGACGACGACCCGCCTCGAACCCCAACTGAGGCGCCGAAGCGAGGATTGTTTCCCGCATGACGGGACGGCTCACCTGTTCGCGAGGTTGGGCGGGTAGCTTCCGAACGTATGGGCATCCTCCGTCTCAGCCACGTCGACATCACGGTCCCCGATCTCGACCTGGCCGAGGCCTACTACACCGGGGTGATGGGCATGGACCTCACCGCCCGCACCGCCGACCGGCTGTTCCTCAAGTGTTGGGACGAGGAGGATCATCACTCGCTGGCCGTCCGGTACGACCCGCGGGTGGGGATGGACCGCTTCAGCTTCAAGGTCGAGACCGAGGACGATCTCGACGAGCTCGAGGAGCGGGTCGAGACCTACGGGTTCCGGGTGCATCGGATCTCGAAGGGATCGGAGGTCGGACAGGGAGAGTCGATCCGGTTCGAGACCCCGTCCGGCCACGAGATGGAACTGGTCCACGACGTGGAGCGGGTCGGCGGTCGGATCGGCAAGGTCGACCCCGAGATCGTGCTCGATCTCGAAGGGATCGCCCCGCCGCGAATGGACCATCTCCTCATCAACGCCGAGGAGGTGGGGGAGTCCTCGAAGTTCTACATGGAGGTCCTCGGATTCCGGCTCACCGAGCAACTGGTGGGCGGTGACGGACACCAGATCGGGGTCTGGATGGAGCGATCCCACTCGCCACACGACCTGGCCGTCGTCAACGGCCCCAACGGGGCATTGCACCACTTCGCCTACTGGCTGGACGACTGGGACCACGTGCGATCCGCCGCCGACATCCTGGCCTACAACGCCATCCAGGTCGACGTCGGTCCCACCCGGCACGGCATCACCCGAGGCAACACGATCTACTTCTTCGATCCGATGGGAACCCGCAACGAGGTGTTCACCGGCGGGTACCGGCCCGATCCCGACTTCCCGACGATCACCTGGACGGAGGACAACATCGGGAAGGCGGTCTTCTACTACGAGGGCGAGATCAACGACCGGTTCGTGACGGTGCACACATGAGCCGGAGAGGAGCGACGCCATGGGCATCCTGAGACTGTCCCACGTGGAGATCCGAGTTCCCGACCTGGAGCTGTCCACCGCCTATTACACCGAGGTGTTGGGCCTCATCGAGACCGCGCAGTCGGACGATCGGGTGTACCTCAAGGGTTGGGACGAGCAGCAGCACCATTCGGTGATCCTCACATTCGCCCCGACGTACGGGCTGGAGTCGATGGGCTTCAAGGTACAGGACCTCGCCGACCTGGACGACCTCTCGTCGAGGATCGAAGCCGCCGGAATCCCGACGAAGCGCTACGAGGCGGGAGAGTTGGGACCCGGGTCCGGGGAGACCGTCCGGTTCACCGCCCCGAGTGCGCACATCATCGACCTGGTGTACGGCATGGAGCAGGTCGGGAATGCCCTGCCACTCCACAACCCCCCACCCGAGCCGCCGGGCTTGCGAGGCATGCATCCACCGCGCATCGACCACGTGTTCGCGATGTGCGAGGACGTCGATGGGATCACCGAGTTCTTCGTCGACGTGCTGGGGTTTCGACTCACCGAGCAGATCCTGGCCGACGACGGCCATCAGCTGGCCTCGTTCCTCGAACGATCACACACCGCCCACGACATCGCGTTCATCATCGGTCCCAATGGTGCGTTCCACCATGTCGCCTTCTGGGTGGACGATTGGAACGACCTCCGGCGGTCCGCCGACATCTGTGCCTATCACGGCGTTCGCATCGACGCCGGTCCGACTCGTCACGGCGCCACCCGGGGATGGGGGCTCTACTTCTTCGATCCGGCCGGCAATCGGAACGAGGTATATACCGGCGGTTACTGGGCGGACCCCGATCGTGAACCGATCACCTGGACCGAGGGACAGATGGGTCGAGCCGTCTTCTACTACCAGGGCGTCGTCGACCAGTCGTTCCTGACCATCCACTCGTGAGGGCCTCCACATGACCGGGCCGAAGCGGCCGTTGCCGAAGACCGAGCGGGTCGACCCGCCCCACTACCTCGCCACGTATCTCGACCGCCGATCCGACCCGGACCGGGTCGAGGATGACGCTCCGAGTGACGAAGGGACCCCTTGTACCTTCGTCGTTTCCGGGAGCGGCGGGACGCCGAGACGCCGACCCAGAGCTTGCCCCCGCTCTACGAACGGGTCGGCCTCGGCGTCCAGCGTGCCATGTCGGAGGACAATCGAACCAAGGAGATATCGGCCCCTCCGTCATCGAGGAAGCATCTCCTGGCCGACGTCTACCTGATCCGCCATGCCGAGACCCAGGGGTACTCCACGGAGTCGGGGTTGACCCCCTTGGGCAACTGGCAGGCGCACACGTATGGCCACACCATCGCCAAACGGGTCAAGAACGGTGAGACCGTCGTCATCCGCCACGCCGCCACCAACCGAGCGACGGAGACCGCTCAGAACGTCGACCGCGGCCTCCAGGACGGCCTGGCCATGTTCGAGAAGGACGTGAAGGTCTTCGAACCAGAGCCGATGGCCGAGTTCCGCAACTTCGGGGTGGCCACGCCGGAGGGAATCCGGGACGTCACGTCCGCCTTCCGTAGGTATGCGGCCACGCTGGAGAAGTTCGAGCGGACCGCGCTGGGCGATCGTCCCATGTGGCTGGTGGAGATCGACCGGTTCTGGCGGACGCAGCAAGGGGGAGCGGATCCGATCCAGCACTGGCTCCAGATTCCCATGTTCCACTTCGAACCTCCGGCGTTGGCGGTTCGACGCTTCTGGCTCGGGATCCAGCGGCTGGCCGGTGAGCATCCCGGGGCGCGACTGCTCATCCCCACCCATTCCGGGCCGATTCGAGCCTTCGCCATCACCGCCCTCGGGTACGACCCGGGCGAGCCGTACAACACCGAACACGTACGGGTGAAGGTCTTCCAGGGTGGGACGGAAGCCCTGGTGTCGTATCGAAACCGGGTGCAGGAGATCCACGTGCCCGACATCGAGAATCTGCCGACGTGGCAACTCGACGAGCAGTGGGTGCCGCCCTCGATGCCCGGCCAAGCGGCACCAGACCGATGAAGCATCGCGAGTGAGGAGCCGTCGTGTGTCAGAGCTGTCCGGTTCTCTTGCCCGAGGAGCATCTGACCACGGCCGGCCCGGTGGTGGCAGGGACCGAGTGGAAGGAGCGGACCGTGTCTGAGTACGTCCTGTGGTTCGACGACTACGAGGAGGCTCACCGCCCGCGGGTTGGGGGGAAGAACGCCAGTCTCGGAACCATGCTCGGTGCCGGTCTCCCCGTTCCGCCCGGTTTCGCCGTCACGACCGACGCCTATGAGCTGTTGCGCTCACATCGCGACATCGTCGACGGGGTGAACGGAGCGCTGGCCCGGGTCGACTTCGCCGATCCGTCCCGTCTGCAGCACATCTCGAGAGAGGTCCGCGAGATGGTCGAAACGGTGCCCCTTCCGGCCGCGGTGGAGAAGACGGTCCGCTCTGCCTATGCCGATCTGTGCGCTCGATGCGGTACCGACCGTGTCCCGGTGGCCGTGCGTTCGTCGGCCACCGCCGAGGATCTACCGGATGCGAGCTTCGCCGGCCAGCAGGACACCTTCCTGTGGGTGACCGGCGCCGAAGACGTGCTGCAGTTCGTGCGGAAATGCTGGTCGTCGATCTTCACCGATCGGGCGATCGCCTATCGACACGAGATGGGCTACGACCACCAGTTGATCTCGATGTCGGTGGGAGTACAGAAGATGGTGGATCCCAAGGCGGCCGGTGTGGCGTTCACCCTCAACCCGTTGAACGGCGATCGTTCCCAGGTGGCCATCGACGCCTCGTGGGGCCTCGGCGAAGCGGTTGTCTCCGGGGAGGTCACCCCCGACAACTTCCTGGTGGACAAGGTGCTCCGGACGATCGTCAACCGGATCATCTCGCCCAAGACGATCGAGTACCGCGTGACAGACGGCGGGGTCGAGCGGCGCGACGTGGAGCCCGAGCGGCAATCGGTGCCGGCGCTGACCGACGAGGAGGTCTGTGCGGTGGCGGCGATGGCTCGCCGGGCCGAGAAGCATTACGGCCGCCCGCAGGACATCGAATGGGCCATCGATCGCCATCTCCCCGAGGGTGACAACGTCATCCTCCTGCAGGCCCGGCCCGAGACCGTGTGGTCCCGCAAGCCGAAGAGCCCGATCGCCAGGGACGGGTACGACCCGATGAAGTCGATCGTGTCCACGCTGATCTCCCCGACGCATTCGAGGGACCCGTGACCAGACGCTGATGCCGCCCCCACGCCCGGATCACGACCGACGAACCAGGAGGACAGACGACGATGGCCACAGACCGCTTCCCGAGCCCATTCGAAACCGAAACCCCCGCAGGCGCCGAGGGGTGGCAAGAGCTGTACTCGTACTCGTCGCTGTTCAGCGAAGGAAGAAGAGCCTACGAGGAAAACCGATTCTGGTTCTGGGACAGCATGCATTGGGGCTGGGCGATGTCGCCGTGGGACGCCGACCACCTCGAGTACGCCATCGCCAGCCTCAGCCAGTACAACACTCGCCATTATCTGATCCCGCCGGCCAACGGCATCGACTTCCGGATCCATCTCGGCGTTCCGTATTTGTCGCCGGTGACGATCGAAGACGGTCCGACCATCGAGGGCCGGGTTCCGCACTTCATGGAACGGGCCGGGCATTACTTCGCAAACTGGGACGACCTCTATGGCCAGTGGCTGGGAAAGATCAAAGCGAACATCGCCGAGATCGAGGCGATCGACTTCTCACCGCTGCCGGAGATGGAGCCGATGGAGGTCATCACCGAAGGGCGGGGCCAGGGCGAGGGCTGGCGGATCCTCGAGCAGTACCACCGATTCAAGGATCTTGCGCTGAAGATCTGGCAGCTCCACTTCGAGTTCCTCAACTTGGGGTACGCCGCCTACCTGGACTTCTTCGGCTTCTGCAAGGAGGCGTTCCCGTCGATTCCCGACCTGGGGATCGCCAAGATGGTGGCGGGCATCGAGGTCGATCTGTTCCGGCCCAACGAGGAGCTGAAGCGCCTCGCCAAGCTGGCACTCGAATTGGGGGTGGACGGGGCGTTCGACCACGAAGACGCGGCGGCGGTCGAGGCGGGGCTCGACTCCGACGCCGGCCGGGCGTGGCAGGCCTCGTGGGACGACACCAAGGATCCCTGGTTCCACTTCTCGTCGGGCACCGGCTTCTACTACCACGACAAGACGTGGCTTCAGGACAAGTCGATTCCGTACGGGTTCATCCGCGACTACATCACCAAGCTCCGAAACGGTGAGAGCATCGAACGACCGCTCGACGAGATCGTGGCCGAGCGCGACCGTATCGTCACCGAGTACTCGGACCTGTTGGAGACCGACGAGGATCGCGAGGCCTTTCAGGGCAAGCTGGGTCTCGCCCGGACCGTGTTCCCATACGTCGAGAACCACAACTTCTACATCGAACACTGGTCGATGGCGGCCTTCTGGCAGAAGTCCCGCGAACTGGGCGAGATGCTGGTCAAAGAGAGCTTCTTCACCGATCCGGAGGACGTCTACTTCGTCAAGCGGGACGAGATGGACGAGCTGCTGTGGGATCTCTATGCGAACTGGGCGGTCGGTGCACCGTCCGCCGGACCCTCCCACTGGCCGCCGATCATCGAGCGTCGACGGGCCATCGTCGATGCCCTGGCCCAGGCCGATCGGCCGAAGGCTTTCGGTGAGCCACCCGCCGTCGTCACCGAGCCGTTCACCATCATGCTGTGGGGCGTGACTTCGGAGTCGGTGCAGACGTGGCTGGGAAGCGCCGAGGGCGATGCCGAACTGACTGGTATGGCCGCTTCGCCTGGCTCCGCCGAAGGGCCGGCTCGGGTGGTTTTCGATGCCGACGACATCGGCGATGTGGAGCCGGGCGAGATCTTGGTCGCTCCGATCACCGCACCGTCGTGGGCGCCGGTGTTCTCGAAGATCAAGGCGACGGTCACCGACATCGGCGGTGTCATGTCCCACGCGGCGATCGTGTGCCGGGAGTACGGCATACCGGCGGTCACCGGAACCGCATACGGCACGCGCGAGATCAAGACGGGCGACATCATCCGGGTGGACGGAAACACAGGATCGGTCACGAAGGTCGGCTGACAGGAGAGTCACAATGCTGAAGAAGGAACTGAACGACGCCCTCACCCAGGTAGGCCCCGGCACTCCGATGGGAGAGCTGATGCGCCGGTACTGGTATCCGGTCGCCTTCGAGAAGGAACTGGATGAGTGGCCCATCAAGAAGGTGCGGCTGCTCGGCGAAGACTTCGCCTTGTGGAAGACACCGCAGGGTGGGTACGGAATCATCCAGGAGCGGTGCCCACACCGGCATGCCTCGTTGGTCTACGGAGTCGTCGAGGAAGAGGGGCTGCGCTGCGGCTATCACGGTTGGCTCTTCGATTGCGAGGGCTCCTGTCTCGATCAGCCGGCCGAACCCGACACGTCGGCGTTCAAGGACAACATCGAGGCGTTCACCGGCAGTGCCGAGCTGATGGGTGGCATGATCTGGGCATACATCGGGCCCGACCCCGCACCGAAACTGCCCAGGTTCGACGTGTACGTCGACCCCGGTTTCAAAGACGTCGGCTGGTCGGTGGTCCCGTGCAACTGGCTCCAGATCATGGAGAACTCGGTGGACCCGCATCACGTCGAATGGCTTCATGGCCGCTACTTCAAGTTCATCGGCGACCAGAAGGGCTTCCTGGCCCCACCCAGCTTCCAGAAGAAGCACGTCAAGATCGGCTTCGACCCCATGGAATGGGGCATCTTGAAGCGGCGGGTGCTGGAAGGAAACAGTGAAGAGATGGACGACTGGGCGGTCGGTCATCCGCTGGTGTTCCCCTACTGCATGCGGGTGGGCGGCGGCGGGATCGAGCAGATGCAGATCCGCGTCCCGATCGACGACACGACGACGTGGGTGGCCTTCTACTCGAACCACCAACCTCCCGGCCTCACCGACTTCCCCGAGCAGCTCTACCCGGAGAGCTACGAGTACCGATGGCTCGACGACAAGGGTGAGCACATCGTCGACTACATCGAGGGTCAGGACATCATGGCCTGGGTCACGCAGGGCGACATCACCGACCGCACCGCCGAGCACATCGGCAAGAGCGACATCGGGATCATCATGCTGCGACGCATGTTCCGCGAGCAGATGGCACTGGTCGAAGAGGGCAAGGATCCCACCGTCGGTTTCACTCGTGAGGAGCACGACCGCATCGGTCTGCCGTGTGAGAAGGACAAGTTCGGGACCAATTTCCTCGACTTCGCATTGGCGTGGCTCGACATGGGTTCCTCCCGCTACTCACCCTCCCTCGATCAGATCAAGAAGCTCTACATCGACGCAGCTGCGCTGCGGGGAGACATGCCGGGCCAGAACATCGACGTGCCCGGTCAGTGACGAGCCGGGGACGCCCCGATCTCCGATGGTCGAACCACGTCGAGCCGCCGGTCCCGATCCGGGACCGGCGGCTCAGCGGTCCGCACTGGTGGGACCCGGACCGGATTCGGCACCGCGACGACGCACCGCGCCACTGCCCGTCGTGCGGTGGCTCGCTCGAGGTCTCGGGCTCGATCGCCGTGGAGTACTGGGAGGCCGACAACCGGGTCTATCACGTGGCTTGCCACGCCTGTGGCTGGGCGGGGGACATCGTCCGGGTGGCCCGGATGATCGGTCACGAGGCCGAGTGACCTCGATCGTCCTCTTCGACTTCGGTGGCGTCGTCATCCGAACGCCGTTCGAGCTGGCAGACGCGTCTTGGCGGGGTCCTTTCGACCCGACGACCGATCCGCTGTGGCGACGGTTCCAGGCCGGGCAGATCAGCGAGCGGGCCTACTGGCACACACGTGCCGCCGAGGTAGCACCCGACGCCGATGATCCGCTGGCCGAGTTCATGGATCGGCTGTACGACACCGCCGAGGAGCGGGTGGTTCGGCCCCAACTTCCGCCGCTCCTCGATCGGCTGGATGAGGCCGGCCTGATGGTCGCCGTGCTGACGAACGACCTGCGGGCGTTCCACTCCGATGCGTGGGTGGAGCGGATCACGGTCCTGTCCCGGTTCGATCCGGTGATCGACCTGTCGCACGCCGGCGTCCTCAAACCGGCGGTCGAGGCGTTCGAGTACGCCACCAAGATGCTGGACGTTCATCCGGCCGAGGTCGTGTTCTGCGACGACCAGCCGGCCAACGTCGCCGGAGCGGCCGCGCATGGATACCGGAGCGTCTGGTTCGACCCCACCGACGTCGAGACGTCGCTGGCTCGGCTGTGGGCTGAGGTCCAGCCACCGAGTTGACCGCCCCGAATCGACCCTCGTCGGGGCCGACGCCGGTCAGGGAAGTCGGTCCAACCGGTCGAGCAAGAGATTCACGAACCGGTCGCGATCGAGACCGAACCCGACATGGACGTTCTTCGGCCAGTCGGTGACACCATGACGGTCGACCACGGTGCGACCTCTGCCCAGGTCTTGGGCGGTGTCGACTCGCACACCGCAGTGCTCGCTCTCCATCAGGGTCGGATCGACCACCTGGGCGACCGCTACGACGTCGTGAATCGGGACGCCGTTGCCGATGAAGCGGCGGGGGTAGTTGGTCCGGAAGAAGTCGAGTAGTTCGGCGACGAACGTCGAGCTGCGATTCCGTCCTCGCAGTCGTTCCGCCTCGGTCTCACCAACCAGCGCCTGGTGGGTGACGTCGAGGCCGGCCATGGTGATGGGCACCGGCGTCATCAGAACCCGAGCGGCCGCTTCTGGATCAGCCCACACGTTGAACTCGGCGCCGGGCGTGCGGTTACCCAGCAGTGCCGCCCCGCCCATGAACACGATCGCCTCCAGGTTCTCGGTCACCTCGGGATAGGTGGCGAGGAGGAGGGCGACGTTGGTCAGCGGGCCCATCGGGATCAACGTCACCGGCTCGGGGCTCGACAGGATCGCCTCCCGGAGAAAGGGCACGGCGTGGGTGTCCACGACTTGGGTGGTCGGCGGCTCCAGTCGGGGCCCGTCGAGCCCCGACTCGCCGTGGACGTACTCGGCCACCGACAACGGCCGGCACAGCGGCCGGGGTGCTCCCGCCGCCACCGAGATGTCGGTTCGGTTCGCCAACTCGAGAACGGTGAGCGCATTGCGGGTGGTCTTCTCGAGGGTGGTGTTCCCACCCACGGTGGTCACCCCGAGTACCCGCAGTTCGGGGCTGGCAACCGCCAGCAGGAGCGCGATGGCGTCGTCGTGGCCCGGATCGCAGTCGATGAGCACGGATCGGGTCACATCGCCTCCAGGATCGCTTCGACCTCGCTTCGGGCCGGGAGCGAAGGCTGCGCACCGGCACGGGTGGTGGCCAGCGACCCGGCGGCCGTCGCCCGGGTGAGCGCCTCCTCGGCTCCGCACCCTTCGGCAAGTGCCACGGTGAGCGCCGCCACGAAGGTGTCCCCGGCACCGACCGTGTCCACCACCGTGACCGGGGGTGGGGTGGCTCTGGCCACCTCCTCCCCGCCCCGCAGCAGCACGGCACCGGCGGCTCCCAGGGTCAGGGCGATGAGCCCGTCCAACCCGGAAAGCCGGTCGGCCAGCGCCTCATGCTCTACCTGGTTCACCACGATGACGTCGCATCGGTCGATCAAGGTGGTGGGGAGTCTCCGCACCGGTGCCGCGTTGAGAACGAACAGCCCTCGAGTCCGTTCGGCGGCAGCCTCGACGACGTCGATCGGAATCTCCAGCTGGCAGATGACGGCGTCGGTTCCGGTTTCGATATGCACATCGTCGGGCGTCATCGTTCGATTGGCCCCGGGAGCCACCACGATCTGGTTCTCGCCGTCGGCGCTCACCACGATGAGAGCGACGCCGGTGGGAGCGTCTGCATCGACGTCGACCCGCTCGACGTCGACGCCCCCTTCTCGAAGGAGCGACAGAGCAGGACCGGCGTTGGCGTCGGCGCCGACCCGACCGATGAGGCTCACGTCGGCGCCCAGCCGGCGGGCTGCCAGCGCCTGGTTGGCGCCCTTGCCGCCCGGATGGGTGGCGAACGTGGCGTCGGTCAACGTCTCGCCCGGAATCGGGAGCCGGGCGGCGCTGGCCACCAGGTCGAGGTTGACGCTTCCGACGACGGTGATCGCTGCCACGCCGGGCATTGAAGCAGTGAGCGGCGTTGGCCGCAGCCGGCATGGCGAAGCGTCGGTTCCGAGGATCGCGTATTTTCCGGCTCGCTGGACGGTCTTTGTGGTGACACCGACATTCGGTGCCGTGCCGTGCCGAAAGGGGGCAGTCATGACCAACGGAGCCGCGGGCCACGTCGACCTTCACCAAGAGGTCTCCAACCAGCCGGAAACCGTCGACGAGGCCGTGACGGAGGAGTCGGTTTCGTCGCCGCCGGATCAGGGCGCCGAAGGTACGGTCGAGGCCGCGCCGACCGGAGGGCTCGAGGCGGTCGTCGAAACGGCCGGTCCGCGTATCGAGATGACGGCGGCCGAGGCGTTCACGGCACCGGACACCGGTCATCTTCGCCCGATCGGAGAGGCGTCGTACGGCGCACCGGCCGTACAGGCCGAGTCCGTCCACGGGCCCGACGATCGGATCCAGATTCAGAACACGTCGGCCTATCCGTGGCGGGTCCATGCATCGTTGCTCATCACCGCCCGGGACAACTCGCAGTGGATCGGGACCGGATGGTTCATCGGACCGCGCACGTTGGTGACCGCCGGACACGTCGTCTACATCAAGAACAGCGGCGTCGAGGGTCGGGACGGCTTCGTGAAGAGCATGGCCGTGATGCCGGGACGGAACGGCACGAGCCTGCCGTATGGAAGTGTCACGGCCACGAATTTCCGGACGGTGGTCGGCTGGGCGACGAGCGGCGACCAGCATTACGACTACGGCGCCATCATCCTCCCCACCAACCTCGGCAGCCGCACCGGCTGGTTCGGCTTTGGCGCCTACTCGGACGCAACACTCCGGAACAGCCACGTGAACATCTCCGGGTATCCGGGCGACAAGCCTTCCGGCACCCAGTGGTACGACCACCAGCGAGTGGCCTCGGTCGGTCCGCGCAAGGTGTATTACGACATCGATACGTACGGTGGCCAGAGTGGAAGCGCGGTGTATCGCATCACCGATACCGGCCGATACGGCGTTGCGGTGCACGCATACGGTGGTGCGACCACCAACAGTGGCACCCGGATCACCAAGCCGGTCTTCGACAATTTCGTGAACTGGAAGAGCTGACCGGCACCGAATCTGTGAGCATGGCCGCATGGATGCAGACGGACCGGCCACGCTGTCGGGTCGAGTCGTCGACACGGAGGGCGCTGTGCAGCCAGGTGTGGCGGTGGCCTTCGTCGACGGTCCGGCGGCGTTCCCGGACGTGGCCGCCATCACCGACGCCGATGGTCGGTTCACGCTGACCGCCCCGACGCCCGGTCGGTGGACCGTGGGGTGCCGGGGCGACGCCGGTCGAAGCCGTTCGACGGTCGACATACCCAGTCGGACGACGGTGACTTTGGTCCTCTCGGAGCCGCCCACGCAAGGGTGACTCAGACAGAGGTCGGGCCGGGAGCTGACTCCCGGCCCGACCTGCGTCGGGGTCTTGTCGGTCAGTGGCCTCCGCCCGGCAACGGGATCACCGGGCAGACGAACGAGGCGACCACGGTGTTGCCGGTCACGTACCCGGCGGCCATGGCGGCCTGCACTTCGGCGTCTGAGTCCAGGTCACCGCTGCCGTTGGCGTCCACCGCGGCGACTGCCGCGTCGTAGTCGGAGAAGGACAGCGCGTGGACCTGCCACCGTCCGCCGTTGTAGTCCTGGTCTCCGGGTGCCGCGGTTGCGACGTTCGGCTGGCCGGAGATGCCGTAGATCACGTCGAAGCTGTGGGCCGGTGCCCCGGTGTTCGACAGGTCGGTGGGCGTCCCGACGGTGCGATACAGCTCGCCGTCGACATAGAAGGCGGGTCCGGTCACCCCGCCGGCGCCGTTGGCGAACGCGGTTGCAGGGATGGCCAGCAGCGCACCCAGAACCATCGCGAGAAGCGCGAGTTTGCGCATTTCTACTCTCTTCCTGGTGCTCGGTCGAGCACCTCGGAGTTCAAGCTATGAGCCAGTTCTGACGGACCTCTTGCGGAGATGTGAAGAGTCACGAAACGCCCGGAGCCCGGAGCCCGGAGCCCGAAGCCCGGAGCCCGAAAGCCCGGAGGTCCAAGCTTGTGGCTTGTGGCTTGCTGCCAGAGGGCCAGATCGTGAGGGGTGGGGAAGGGTCGGAAGACTCTGGTGGATTCTCCGGTCGTTCGGCAAGGTCGTCTCATCGGGCCCGGTACGGGAGGACCTGTCCTGTCCCCGTACCGACGGGAGGGCTTCTCGGCGTGCTCGGTACGTGCACGTTTTCCTGGGAGGGAGCCATGCTGAGAAGACTCTTCACCGTCGCCGTCGGGACCGTGTTGATCGGGGCGGCCGTGACGTTCGCTCCGACGCCGACATTGGCCGAAGACTCGGTGTGCGATCCGGGCGTGATCGTGACCGATCCGGAGCCGTTCCAATGGACCGATGCCGGCGACCACTTCGTCGGGGTGCTGGAGTATGGAGAGGCGACCTTCGACGTGGCGGGGGAAACCCTCACCACACGTGCGTACCGTCAGGAGGGCGGCTGCTACTCGATTCCCGGTCCCACGATGCACATGCAGCCGGGGAACCGCTATGTGGTTCGGTTCCGCAACCTGCTGCCGTACGAGCCGGCCTCGCCGACGCACAACGAGTTCAAAGACCCGAACGTCACCAATCTCCACACCCACGGTCTGCACATCTCGGGTGAAGCTCCGGCCGACGACGTCACCCGGATGTTCGAAGGAGGGACCGGCGGTGACTACGTGTACGACATCCCGGCCGATCACATGGGTGGCACGTTCTGGTATCACGCCCACCATCACGGCTCGACGTTCCTCCAGGTGTCGACGGGTGGCTTCGGCCTGATCGTCATCGACGACGGAGGGGATGGCATCCCCGACAACGTGGCGGCCATGGACGAACGTCAGGTTCTGATCGGATACCTCGACACCGGTGCGGCCGGGACGGGCGGGGACCAGCTGGTGTCGGGCACCCTCCCCGCCGGTTGGACCGTGAACGGCTCGGTGAACGGGACGTTCTCCCTGCCCCCAGACACATGGCAGCACTGGCGGATCCTGCTCGCCGACCGCGACGCCCGGATGAAGACGGTCTCGATCGGTGACGGATGCGAGGCGGAGCTGCTGGCCCGCGACGGCGTGTGGCGGACGACCGCTCCCAAAGACCTCGCGGCCAACTCGGTCGATCTGACGGGTGCCTCGCGAGCTGATCTGGCCGTGCGATGCACCGGTCCCTCGACGCTCATGGTCGATGGCGACCCGGTGGCGACGATCACCACCTCGGGTTCCGCCGACCCGGACCCGCATCCGTATGCCGCCGACGGGACCTCGACGTGGTCGGCCGACCGCCCCGACTATCTCCGCGATCTGCGGGGCGTCGGTTCGGTGAACAGCGAGACCGTGAGCATGGGGGCCAGGACCGTCAACGGCTCGAAGTTCGACATCGACACCCCGACTTTCCGGCTGCCGGCCGACGCCGTTCAAGAGTGGACCATCCGCGGGGCGGGCAACCATCCGTTCCACCTCCACGTCTATCACTTCCAGCCGGTGAGAGCGTGTGGTGATTTCGAGGCGGGGGAGTATTACGACACGATCGCCTCCAACTGCACGGTCCGGTTCGATCTGAACGCCCAGACGTCGAGCCCCTACCAGGGGCGGACGATCATGCACTGCCACATCCTCGCCCACGAGGACCAGGGCGCCATGACCTGGATGGACGTCGTGGGAGGGACTCCTCCTCCCAGCTATCCGGCCGGCCATGGATATGCAGTGCACTATCAGCTGACCACCCAACCTCCCAGCGGCTCCGTCGAGGTCGAGTCGGTGGTGGTGACGACCGTCGGCCAGGGACGAGGCTTCAAGTCTGGCCAGGCGACGGTCACCGTCGTCGATTCCCAGGGAACTCTGGTGGCCGGCGCCGTGGTCGACGGCGACTTCAGCGGTACGTTCAACGAACCCGGCTTCTCTGGCACGACCGGCGGGGACGGAACGGTGACCTTCACCACGACCGGTTCGGCGAAGGGCGGAGTCACTGTGACCTTCTGCCTCACATCGGTGAGCCACCCCGACCTCGCCGACTGGTCCGGGAGCACCTGCGGGACGTCATGAGGTGAAGCGGCCTGGTCGCGGATGGCGGCGGCACGCGGTGCTCGTCGCCATTCCCGGCCCGGTCGCCGAACCTCTTCGCGGAACCGATCGGCCCTCGCGCGGCGTCGTACCACCATGAGGCCCAACCTGACACGTCGGAGTTTCGGCTTGCTCGTCGTCGTGGCGGTGGCCATCGGGGCGTGTGGCGTTGCACTGGAACCCGCGCCGCCGCCCACCACCACCGGCGACGCCGGCACATCCGACCCCCATCCCGTCCTCGTCGACAGAGTCGAGCCGCCGGACGACGCTCCCATCCTCGAGCTGACCACCGGGTTCAACCAGGCAGGATTTGCCTGGTGGAGCGGCCGGCCCGTCGAAGACAACCTGGTGTTCAGCCCGTTGTCGATCGGCCATGCCCTGCTGATGGTGCATCCCGCCGGCGACGAACCGACCCAGGCCGCCATCGCCGCGGCCTTCGGTCTGGGAAACCAAGCCCACGAGGCTTGGAATGCCCTCGACCGGTCACTCGCCGAGGCGGCCGACTCCCAGCCGGACATCACCGTCTCCATCGCCGACCGGGTGTGGCCCAAGGTCGGTCGGAGTATCGACACGGAGTGGCTGGAGCTGCTCGGCCGCCACCACGGCGCCTCGGTCGAGCCGCTCGACTTCGACGGCGATCCCGACGGCAGCCGTGACGTGATCAACGGCTGGGTCTCCGACCAGACCCAAGCACTCATCCCCGAGCTGCTGCCCGAGGGCTTCATCCAACCCGGCCAGACGGTGCTGATCCTCACCGATGCCGTGTTCTTCGAGGCGAAGTGGCAGACCGTATTCGGCAAGTACGACCCGGTCGATGGCACGTTCACCCGACTGGACGGATCCACGGTCGATGTCGAGTTCATGCAGGAGTTGGAGCTGAGCGACCGCCGGGGGACCGGCGACGGATTCGTCGGGGCCGAGATCCCCTATGCGGGAGGCGAGTACTCGATGCTGCTGCTGGTTCCCGACGAGGGACTGTTCGAAGAGGTGCGCTCGCAACTGTCGTCCGAACTCATCTCCGACCTCGACGCCGCCTGGACACCGGGCCCGTTCGAGCTGCTGCTCCCGAAGTGGGAGACGACGACCGCCCTGGACCTCGTCCCGTGGCTGACCGAGCTGGGCGCCGCCCCCGGCAGCTACCCGGCGATCGGTCCGGATGTCACCTTGGAAGCCGCGGTGCATGGTGCCGACATCGCCGTCAACGAGGAGGGAACCGTGGCGGCCGCCGCCACCGCCCTCGGATTCGCAGAGTCCGGCCCGCCGGAGCCGGAGCTGACGGTCGCCGCCGACCGTCCATTCCTGTACCTCATCCGTCACCGGCCGACCGGAGCGGTGCTCTTCGCCGGCCAGGTCACCGACCCGACTGCGTAGGTGCCGGAACCTCGTCGCCCGGATCGCCGGACATCTCAACTTTCGTAGCTGGTGATCACCATGGTCTCGTCGACGATCAGCCCGACACCGGGTGCGTAGCGCTTGAAGTCTCTGGTTCGACCCAGTGGATTGATGTCCTCGGTGACGAGCGTGTCGTCGAACGTGCCGGCCGGGGTTTCGAACGTCTCGCCCAACGAGACCACGAAGGCCCCATCCTCGGCCACGCCAGGGGCGCGCTCCTGCTGGTGATAGGTCTCGGGTAGGGGGTCGGCCGGCATGAGGATGCCCGGCATGGCCCCGTTCTCACCCGCCCGCCAGGCTCCCCCGTGTCCCACGATCTCGCCGTCCCGGTAGTCGTCGACGTCCTCCCCGAAGTAGCACACCGACCCGTCCTCGGCCTGTGCCACGAAGTTGCGCGAGACCTCGACGAGCTCGTCGTCGATCCACTCTCGCTCTTCGAAGACCAGGGTCTCGACACCGGCGATCACCTCCGTGGTCGGGAGGACGGTGATCTGCACGGCCGCGTGGCGACCGCCGGCGTCGCCCTCCAGAAGCGACTGCCGGCCCTCGGAGAAGGGGAGGTACCGGTTGGTGATGTCGAGGGTGAAGGTGCCAGAGGGATCGCACACCTCGGGCGAGAGCACGATCGGGGCGTCTGCGGACGGCGCCGACCTCGGTGGCTCGGCCGCCGTGCCTTCCTGCGTCGGTCTGTTCGTGCTGGTCGTCGGGCCTTCGTCGGGCACCTCGATGGGCGGGAAGATGGTCGTCGGCGGCGAGGACGTTCTCGAGCACGATCCCACGTATGGGGCCATGACCAGCACGAGAACCATTCCGACGGTCCTGCCAGAACCGCCCGGCGGACGTCCGGCGACCATGTGTCAGCCTCCCGGCTCGATCGGCTCCGTTGCCTTCCACAGGTCCGGCAGCAAGATGGAGGCGCGCTCCTCGAGATGCATGGCGGCCCGTCTCACCTGCTTCATCTCGTCGCTGGACAGCATGGTCCGTTCGACCAGTTCGAGCTCTTCGGTCGACGTGTCGTCGCCACTCCACCCGACCTGGATGTTGCCGACACCGTGTGCGTAGTACTTGAGCTGGTTGGCGCCGGGCTCCTCGTTGCTGAACTCGTTGTTGACGAGCACCGTTCGGAAGCAGTTCGCCGCCACACAGACCTCTTGGATCGTCTCGAGGGCGAAAGCCCGGTCGGTGAACTCCACCGCCGGCCCCCAACCCTGCGAATAGCTCGAGCCGTCGACGGCCGGCCGGGCCGGCATGGCGACTCCGGCTGCGGCACCCTCCAACCCGGCCAGCCAGGCGGGAGCCTCGATGAACTCACCTTCCTCCCACTCCTCCGGGTACTCGCCCATCCGCCAGACGGTTCCCTCGTCGTCCTGGGCGTAGAAGGCCAGCTCCGTCTCCACGAGGTCGCCGTCGCTGAAGTCCACGTCCCACACCACCACCGATGGAATGCCGTCGATCTCCTTGACCAGATCCGTCACGGTGAAGACGAGACGGTGGGGAAGGGTCTCGCCCTCTTCCACCGTCACACCCTCGAACACCATCCGGGTGCCGGGGACGATGGGCAACCACGGGTTGTCCACCACGGTGGGATTCGAGAACGCCCCGTGGTCGAACACCTCGAACTCGGGAACCGTTTCGCCGGTGTGGAGGGTGACCTCGGTGGGCTGCTCGCGCTCATCGACGGGCGCATACGTCACGGCATCGGTGGCTACGACCGCCGCGGTGGTCGCCATCGTCGTCGTCGGCAGCTCCGACCGTGGTGGCTCCACGGCGACGGCGCCGCCGCACGCGGCGAGCACGAGCGCCGGCAACCACAGGAGCGGTAGGTTTCGTCGCATGCTGGTACCTCTCATGTCTGGCCCACCGGAATCATCCGTCCTCCCCCCGGGCGTTCTCGTGGTTTGGCGAACGCCAGGTACAGCAACGGGACCACGAACAGGTTGAGCAGCGTGGCGCTGATCAGTCCGCCGAGGATCACGATCGCCATGGGGTACTCGATCTCCTGACCGGGGATCTCCCCACCGATGATCAGCGGAATCAGCGCCAGTCCGGTGGTGAACACCGTCATCAGGATCGGAACGACCCGCTCTTGGGCACCGCGAATGACGAGCTCCGGTCCGAACTCGACACCCTCCTCGTGCTCGAGGTGCTGATAGTGGCTGATCAGCATGATCCCGTTCCGGGCAACGATGCCGAGCACGGTGAAGAAGCCGACCAGGGCTCCGAGCGAGACGACCCGGCTGGTCGAGAACACCGCGATCACTCCGCCCACCAGCGCGAATGGCAACGTCAGGAACGACAGCGTGGCGAGCCGCCAGCTGTTGAATGACGCCTGGAGGAGCAGGAAGACGGCCACGGCGGCTCCGACCGCGAACAGGTACAGCCGCTGGGTGGCGGCCTGCCGCTCCTGGAACTCTCCCAACAGCTCGGCGCGGTACTCGAGTGGCCACTCGATCTCCTCGGAGATTCGAGTCTCCAGCTCGTCGACCACCGTCCCCAGATCACGGGTGCCGTCGAGATTGGCGCCGACGTCGATGCTGCGCGACAGATCCTCGTGATGGATGATGTTGGGAACTGCCACCACCTCGACCTCGGCCACCTCGTCGAGGCGAACGAGGTCCCCTTGCGGCGTGTCGATCATCAGTCCGGCGACATCGGTGACACTCGCTCTCGTCTCGGGAGTTGCCCACACCTGCACGTCGTAGGCGCGGCCGCCTTCGAAGATGTCGCCCGCCTCCTCGCCGGCGATCAGGTAGGCGGCCGAGCGGCGCACGTCACCAGGTTTCAGACCGACCGCCTGGGCGGCCTCCATGTCGACCCGGACCTGGATCTGCGGGATGTCCTCCTGGAACTCGACGTGATTCTCCTTGACGCCGGGAATCGTCTCCAGCAGCTCGTTGACCTCGGTGGCCTGGGTGCGAAGCGTGGTGAGGTCGGGTCCGAAGATCCGGACCGTGATCGCCTCGCTGGATCCGGTCAGCACCTCGCGGATGCGCTCCTTCAAATACGTGAGGACGTCGCGGAACAGCCCCGGATACCCGTCGACGACTTCCTGCACCGCCGCCAGCGTCTCGTCGTAGTCGACCTCCGGATCCACGCTGATCCAGTTCTCGCCGAAGTCGATGCCCACGGGCTCGTCGGCCAGGAGTGCCTGACCGATGTGTGCGCCGAAGTTCCGCACGCCGGGGATGTCGCGGAGTTCGACGCTGGCCTGGGTGGTGATTCGGACCATCTCGGGCTGAGAGGTGCCGGGCTTGGTGAGCCAGTGCATGAGGAAGTCCCGCTCCTTGAACGACGGCAGCAGCGACTGCCCGAGGAACGGCAGCATGAGAAGACCCATCACCCCGACCAGCGCGACCGAGCCGTATGCCCTGCGCGGGTTCGGCATCAGCCCTCGCAGAAGCCTCGCGTAGGCCGCCTTGAGCGGCGGGACGACCGGCGACTCACGGTCGCGCAGCGAGTGCTCACTCCGGAAGAAGATCATGCTCAATGCCGGGGTGACCGTGAGCGCCACGACCATCGACGCCAGGAGGGCCAGCGCATACGAGACGGCGAGTGGGCGGAAGAAGGACCCCGAGAGCCCTTCGAGCATGAAGATCGGAGCGACCGCGGCAACCTCGATGAGGGTGGCGTACACGATGGCGCTGCGGACCTCCAGCGACGCCTCCAGGATGACGCGGGCCGTCGACTTCTCGCTGCCTGCCGCCCGGTGGAGTCGGAGGCGACGGACCACGTTCTCGATGTCGATGATGGCGTCGTCGACGATGTCCCCGAGCGCGATCACGAATCCCGCCAGGATCATCGTGTTGATCGTGGCTCCCCTCCAGTAGAGGATCAGGCCGGCGACGATCAGCGACAGTGGGATCGCCACGACGCTGATGACGGCCGTGCGCCATTCGTAGAGGAACAGCGCCAGCATGCCGATCATGAGGATGGCGCCGAGCAGGATGGCGCCGCTCAGGTTGTCGATCGCCTCTTCGATGAACGTTGCCGGACGGAAGATCTCGGCATCGACCTCGATTCCGGGCAGCGCCGGCGCCAGTTCGGCGAGCGCCTCCTCGACGCCATGGGTCACGTCGACCGTGTTGGCCCACGGGAGCTTCTCGACGATCAACATCAGTCCCTCGCCGTCGTTGATGACGGCGTCGCCGATGAGTGGCTGATGGTCCCAGGTGAGGTCTGCCACGTCTTCGAGCACCAGAACCGAGCCGTCGGGCTTGGTGCCCACGGGCACCGCTCCGAGCTCGCCGGGGGAGAGCACCGGGAGGTGGTGTTCGACCTGCACCCGGGCGTCACCCTCCTCGACCCATCCGCCCCGCCCGATGAACGCCCCGTCCGTGTAGGGGATGAGACCGGCGTCGAGCGCGTCGGAGGTCGTGACCATCACGTCTTCGAGGCTCACGCCGTTGGCGTTCAGGCGCTCGGGATCGACCTGCACCTGGAGCATTTGGAGCCGCTCTCCCCAGATGGGAACGTTGGCCACACCGGGAACCCGGAGCAGCTTCGCCCGGATCGTCCAGTACGAGATCATCGACAGCTCCATCATGTCGACCTCGTCCGACGTCAGCCCGATCTTCATCGTGCGGCTCGTGGCGGACAGCGGCTGGATCATGAACGGCGGGCTCGTCCAGCTCGGGAGCGTCGGAATGATCCCGGCGATCCGTTCGGAGACGAGTTGGCGCGCTTCGACCAGGTCCGTGCCCTGCTCGAAGATCAGTTCGATCTGGCTGAGCTGCTCGATGGATCTGGAGCGGATGACGTCGAGACCCGGGATGCCGTTGAGCGTGTGCTCGAGTGGAATGGTGACCAGTGACTCGACCTCCGATGCCGAGAGGCCGAGTGCAGGAGTCTGCACTTCGACTCGTGGTGGGGCGAACTCGGGGAACACGTCCAGTGGTGCATTCCTGAGTTGGAGGAATCCGACGACGATCAGACCGGCGGCCAGCGCCGTGACGATGAAGCGGAATCGGAGGCTGTGATCGATGACCCAACGCAACATGGCAGCCTCCTACTTCCCCACGCCGACTTCGGTGCCGTAGAGCTCCGGTACCCCGTAGATCACGACCTCGGTTCCGGCGGTCGGCCCGCTGGCGAGCAACGCCCGGGTCCCGTCGTCATCGACGAGATCGACCTCATGGCGGAGATAGGCGTTTGGTTCGGTGTTCTGATACACCCAGAACTTGCCTTCGGTGTCCATCCAAAGGGCGCTGCTCGGGACCACCAGACCATCGTCGGTGGTCTCGACCGACGAGACCTCGATGCCCAGCCGAGTCACGGCCATCGGCTCGAGGGTGACCTTCAGGAGATCGCTCCCAGCCACCTCCTCGAGCTCGTACGGCTGGTTCTCGATGGTGTACTTGTCGGCGATCTGCCCTCCGCACGCCGTCACGACGAAGGCGAGCACCAGAAACGGAGCCGTTCGAAGGCGGGTTGTCATTCCACCTTCTCCCTCTGATGTCCATCACCGGCGACCTGGTCCTCGAGCACGGTCAAGTCGAGCAGTTCCTCGCCCCACGTCGACGCATCCTCCGGGCTGCCCACCAGGCGGTAGAGCACCGGAACCGCCGTCAGCGACATCGCGATCGCGCCCAGAAGGCCGCCGATGACGCTCACCGCCAGCGGCTGCATCGTTTCGAGACCGAGGGCTTGGCCTCGGACGGCGAAGGGGAGGAGGAAGGCGATGCCGGCGATCGACGCGGTCAGCATCGGCGCGAGCCGGTCCCGCGTACCCCGGACGACGAGATCCACGCCGAACGGGATGCCTTCCACCCGTTGGAGGTACTGGTAGTGGCGGATCAGCAGCAAGATCCGTCTCACCGCGAAGCCGAACACGACCAGCATTCCCGCCATCGCGCCGAGCCGCGCGACGCCACCCGTGAGTCGGACGGCGATCAGCGCGGCTGACAGCGGGACCATGACTGCCACCAGCGCCCCGGCGGCGAGACGCCAGCTGTTCAGCGCGGCCTGCAGGAGGAGAACGGCGAATAGCGCCGCCCCCACCCACATCGACCACATGAGCAACGACTGCGCTCGCCGCTCGTCGAAGCCTCCGAGCAGGGCTGCGTGGTACTCGCGTGGGAAGTCGACGGCCGCGATCACGGATCGGACTTCCTCGGCCACGTCTTGGACGGCCCGCCCCTCGACGTTGGCGAGAACATCGAGGTAGGTGATCACCGACTCGTGCCGGATCTCGGCCAGGTTCTCACCGACCTCGATGTCGGCAACCGAGCCGAGCGGCACCGGTCCGAACGCGTCCGTCTCGATGGCCAGGTCCTCGACGGTTCCGGACCGCAACTCGGGCGTGCCCCATACGACGACATCGAAGACCTTCTGCTCGTCGAACAGATTCCCGACCGTGATGCCGTTGAGCAGGATGGCGGACTGCCGCCGGACGTCGCCGGGCTTGAGGCCAACCGCCTGCGCGGCCGGGAGGTCCACGGTGACAGTCACCGTCTGCTCGGTGGGCGGGTGGTCGGTCCGGAGGTCGCCGACGCCGTCGATGCGACCGATGGCCGTCTCGATCTCGGCCGCCTTCTCCTCGAGGATGGCCTGTGACTCTCCATACACCCGGACGGCGATGTCGTCCGATGGTTGCCCCAGCAGCTCACGGATCCGCTGCTCGGAGTGGGTGGTCACATTGGCGACCAGACCTTCGGATTGGGGGACGGCCGCTTCGACTGCGGCGACCGCCTCGTTCCAGCTGGCCCCGGAGTCGAGGCGCAGCCAAACCTCGGCCGAGTTGACGTTGCCGATCTCGTCCGACGTGATGGCTCGCCCGATGTGGGCGCCGACCGTGCGCACGCCGTCGACCGCAGCCACGGCATCGACGACGCCCTCGGTGAGGTCGGTCATCCGGGTCAGCGACGTCCCGGCCGCCGTGTCGAGTTCGATGACCAGGTTCCGCTCTGTGAGCGCCGGATTGGCATCGCGAGTGACGAACGGAAGCGCGATGGCGCCGGCCACCACCACCGCAGCCACCACGGCGACTGCGGTCGTGGTCGATGCGAGACGTGGCGCAACCTGGGCGTCGTAGAAGCGGTTGATGGCCCGGACGGCGGGCGGCGTCGTCCAACCGTCGATCATCATGCCGGCGAGCGCCGGTGTGAGGGTGGCTGCCACCACCAGCGACACCGTGATGGCGAGCAGATAGGTCGCCACGATCGGTGGGAGGAAGGCGCCGGCGACCCCGTCCATGGAGAAGATGGGAACCGACACGATTGCCGTGATGACCGCGGCGTAGACGGCTGCGGTCCTGAGGTCGAGGACCGGATTGCGGATTCGGCCGACGAGCGCCGATTCCGACGAGTCTTCGGCGGCGTGCAGTCGTCTCGACAGGCGGGTGACGTCGATGACGGCGTCATCGATCACCACCAGGAGCCCGATGGCCAGGCCGGCCAGCACCATGACGTTGAGCGTCGTGTCGAAGAGGGACAGCACCACCCCGGCGACACCCACGGACACCAGCAAGGAGATCAGCACCACCGCCAGATTGCGCCACGAGAACAGGAAGGCAGCGACGGCGACGAGGGCGAGCACCACGCCGACGATCGCCGTCGTCCGGACGTTGGCCACGGCTTCGTTCACATACTCGGCGGGGCGGAAGATCGAGGTGTCGATCTCGATGCCATCGAGCCCGGGCCGCATGGCCGTGACGGCCTCCTCGATGCCGTCGGTGACCGCAACCGTGTTGGCGTGTGGGAACTTCTCCACGACGAGCAGCTGGCAGTCACCGTCCGAGCACAGTGCGTCGCCGATGAGTGGCTGGTGGTCCTCGACGATGTCGGCGACCGAACCAAGTATCACCGGTTCGCCGTTGCGGAAGACCGGGTTGCCTTCCTCGTCCTCGAGGGGCACCAATGCCAGCTCGTCCTCGGTGACGATGCTTTGCTCGTGGAATACCTGGAACCGCTGATTGACGGTGTCGATGAATCCGCCGGTTCCCGGCTTGGAAGCCTCGAGATAGCTGAGAGGAGACACTTCGAGGGCGTTCCCTGCTGTGTGGATCACCTCGCTCAGACCGGTTCCCTCGGCCGCCAACCGGGCCGGGTCCACCAGCACCTGGATCTGGCGGTCGCGTTCGCCGAAGATCGAGACGTTGGCTACGCCCTCGACTCCGAGCAGCCGCGGACCGATGACCCACCGTGCGAGCACCGAGGTCTGGATCGGCGACAGTTCTTGGGGCGAGAGGCGCACGAACGCCACCCGGTTGGTGGACGACAGCGGCTGAAGCATCTGTGGAAGGCTCGCCACGTTGGGAAGCCCCGCCACGCCCACCGCCTGCGTCAGTCGTTCGGCGACGACCTGCCGTGCGTCCAACAGTGACGTCCCGGACTCGAACGTCATGACGATCGACGAGAGCCCGGGAAGTGACACCGATTCGATGTCATCGAGGAAGGCGATCCCATTCAGGAGGTCTTGTTCGAGTGGAACGGTGATGAACTGCTCCACCTCTTCGGCGGACAGCCCCAGCGCCTCGGTCTGGACCTCGACCACGGTGTCCTTGAACTCCGGAAGCGCATCCACCGGAGCCGAGGCGAGTTGGGCGAGGCCGAACAGCATGAGCGCAACCCCAGCGGCGAGTACCAACCCTCGAAAACGAATACTGGCGTCTATCAACCACCGCATGACGGGCTCATCCCTCTCGTCGCCGGCTCGCCTACCTTCGCCGGACCGGTGTCGCCACCGATCCGGTCGTCCCCGAGTCTCCTGCGACGACCCTCCGGGCGCCTACGAACCGAACCCACGAAGTGGGCTCGGCGTGCGAGACGGAAGGCGGCGCCCGTTGCACACCCGCGAGGGGCGTGCGTGACTTCGGGCAAAAAGCCCGCTTCGGTCTCGCGACGATTGGTGCCCAATTGGCCACATGCCGTGGCCTCGTCGTTCTCTCCCACCTCCGACCATACGCTCGAAAAGCATCAAATGGTCAAAAAACAATTGCTTGATCAGCGGGGCCGGCGCCGCAGACCGGTTCGGTCGATCGGAGGTGCCTGGCTGAGCTTCGACGCCCGGCATGGGTGAGCACGCTGCGCCGGATCACCCCGAGACCCTGCGCGTGGCCGCCGGACGGAACCCGGCGAGCTTCGCCAATTGCGTGGGCCGGCCCGCTTCGTTCGATTCGGATACCGGCACGCGTGCGGACGCAATCGCTCCCATTCGGTGGCGTCCGAGCGCGGAGACGGGTCCTAAGCGCGCTTCGTGAACTGGGGGATTCTTGGTTCGATCGGGTGTCTGCCAGCCCGAAGTTGATGACGATGGGCTGCCCGGACTCACCGTCTCCTTCGATGCGATGTCGGGCATGTTCGTTGTGACACGACCCGCCTTCGTGTGATGCAAGACATGGTTGGCATACTGGACTCGTGGGCTCCGTCGTGGTCGATTCGACCCTTGCCGCACCCGCCGCCGTAGTCTGGGCTGCCGTGCAGCGACCCGAGGCCTCCGTCTACGTTGCCGGTGGGATGCTCCGCTTTCCGGCGACCGAACGCCTGTCGGGGCCCCTGGGCCCATGGGAGGAGATCACCGGCTGGCGGGCCGGTGTCGGCGGCGCACCGATCCGATCGCCGGGAGGGGATCGTTGAACCCGGCGATGCGGGCAGGTCATCTGCCGGCCGCCGCCCATGAGTCCGCCCGTGGACAGCCGGGCGTTCTGGATGCGTCCGACTTCGTCGTCGCGACCGTTCTGGCGGTGGCGGCCGGGGTCGTGTTCTCGGTGGCGTCGCACGGTGCCTCGCTGCGAGTCACGTTCGTGCCGGGGATGGCGATCGTCTACGCGCTGGTGGTGTGGCTGTGGCGCTCCCGGCAGCCTCTTCCCGCCGCGGGAGAGATCCTGCCGTGGTACTTGGTGGCGGTTGCGGTGCAGTTGCTGCACTTCGCCGAGGAGTTCGTCACCGGCTTCGCCGAGGAGTTCCCCCGACGCTACGGCGCCGAACCGTACGACATCGACATGTTCGTCTGGTTCAACATGGGCGCGTATGCGGTGTTCGTGGTGGCCGCCGTCGCACTCTGGCACCGCAGCAACCGGAAGCTCTTGGTCCCGGTCCTCTTCTTCATCGTGTACGGCACCCTGGGCAACGCCGTCGCCCATCTCACCTGGGCGATCCTGGCGGGCGGCTACTTCCCCGGCCTGTATACGTCCCTGGCATTCTGGGTCCTCGGTCCGCTCCTCGGCCACCACGTGCTGGGGCGCAACCGCGGTCGCACCATGGCGTATCTGGCCATCTCGGCCGCCTTCATCGCGACACTCGTCGCCGGCTTCGCCTCCTGATCGAAGGCGGCCCGCTGGTCCTCGGAGGGGACTCGTCCACTTGGACCGGAACTCGGGACGGGTCTGTACGGGCGAGGCCGTCAGGCTGGCAACGCGATTTCGATGTGGACGGCCTCTTCGCGGTCGATATCGAAGAGGACTCCGGCGACCTCGGCGTCCGGCGGGGCGATTGCGGCCCCCGGTTCGCAGGTGTACTTGTCGGTGATCTCGATACCGGGTGGCAGCGCCACCCCGGGTTCGATGACGATTTCGCAGTCGGCACTCCAGGTGACGGTCCGGGAATCCACGATCCCTTCCCGCTGGGGGCGGGCATCGTCGAACGGGATGTCAAACACCAGCAGGCCGGCCGGCGCACCTGTGTTGTCGCCGAGCACTCCGAATCCGCACCACGAGGTCTGATCGGTGAATCCATTCAAGGTGCGGCACGTGCCCAACGCTGTCAGCGGCCGGTCGAAGGAGAGGATCTCGTCGGTCTCGGTTTGCACGACCTCCACCCTGAGGTCTTCGGTCGTCTCGAATGCGGTGGCGACCCCCCATCGGGTGACGCTCAGCAACGGAATCTCACTGGAGGCGGTGTCGGGGGTGGCAACGGTCGAGGAAGGCTCCGTCGGCAGAATGGTCGTCGTCGAGGTCGTTGTGGACGGGACGCCGAGTTGGCCGACACATGCACTCGCCACGACGCCGACCATCACCGGGATCACGAACGAGACGCGCCTACTCCTCATCGCCTCGCCAGGGCCGATACTCCAGCGACGGAACCAAGACTTCGAGTCGAGTCTCCGCACCGTCGGCGACCCCTGCCGGGACGATCACCGTCGTCTCGCCGTCCCCGGGCGCGCAGTAGATCAGCCACTCCGAACTGGCCGGTCGAAGGAGTATCTCCACCGATTGCCCCTGGGGAGGTGGAGCGATGTACAACACTTGGGGACGCCCCATCTCTTCGAACTCGACGGTCCCGTCCTCGGCGAGGATCTGCATCGTCACCGATGCGGCGTCTGTGGAGCCCAGGAACCGGCCGCTTGGGTGCGCAAAGAACCCGATCCACGTCGCCTCGTCCAATGGGTCGTCGACGGTGATCGAAGATGTCGACGTCATCCCAGGCTTGGAGCAGCGATTCGGAGGGTGGCCAAGAGAACTCGTCGATCCGGCGGCCGAGGATGTCAACGAAGAGATCCTCTGGCGCTGGTTGGTCGTGAGCGTCAGGGCAGCAGAGTCCGAGTCGTTCAGCGAACAACCCCTGGTCCGCCATGCTTCCGATCTCTGTTGCGAGGCGGCGCAGCGTGTCCGGTCGATCGGCTGGCACGCGCGGAGTCGGTCGATGTCTCTGAGAGTAGAAGGAGGCACGGGGCGGAGATCGTCGTCGGTTCCTCACGTTGGTGTGTAGAAGAAGCCGCGCCCGGCTTTGACTTCCTTGCCGGGGGAGAGGTCACCGCGTTCTTCGAGGCTGGTCAGGATCTGGCCGGCTCGGACGATGCTGAGGCCGAGGAGGTCTGCGACTTCGGTCGATGACACTCGGCCACGATGTCGAGCCCAGCTGAGGATGACCTGGGCGCGGACCGGTGCTGCGTCGAGGCGTTTGGTTCGGCTGGCGAGCTGTGCGCGTGCAGGGTCGGAGAGCCGGTAGGCGGGTTCGTTTCCATCGGGGACACCGTTGAGACCGACGATCAAGGGATGCCCGCCGAAGGTGGTTGCTCTTGCCCGGGCAAGCGCTGCTTCGGTCTCGCCCGGCGGGCGTTGGAGGTGGGGCTGGGCCGTTGCGACGTCGACGAAGTGATGGTTGCTGAGGTGGTCGATCAGGAGCACGATGTCGAGGTCCTTGGCGGCCTCTGGGGGGTCGAGATCGGTCAGGAGGTCGATGATCTCGGGATCGGGTTCGCCGCCGAACAGCGAGACCCGAACTGTGGGGCCAGCGGTCTCGGAGATCTCGGGTTCGGGGCGGCCTCTGGTGAGCATGTCGGCGACCATGCGGTCCACGCCGATTCCCTCGCGTTCGGCGAGACGAAGGGCGGCCATGGCCTCGGCGAGGCTCTTGTAGCGGGGGGATGAGGGGTGGGTGATGATGTTGTCGGGGCGGACGTCCCCGGGCAGGCCGCCCGGGGAGGTGACGGTGAACGTGTCACCGGTGTGCTCGATCGTGGTCGGCTGGGTACTGAGCCAGTCCCGGTGGGTGACGCCGTTGACCATGGCTTCGCGGGCTGCTCGGGGTGGGATGGCACGCCGCTGTGCTTGGGCCAGGCCGTCGCCGGCGTGTACGACTCGATTCGCCGTCCGGATGGCCTGGTCGGCGTCGAAGACTTGTTCGAGGAGTGAGCGGGTGCTGCGAACACGATTGGTCGAGTCGGCGCCGGGAGCGTCGCGCCGGATGTAGTCGATGCCGTAGTCCGGGGTCCCGACGAACAGGAGCGAACCGGCGTTGGTGAGCGTTCCGCTGGCGTCGGCGACGACGTTGAGGCGCCGGAGGAGGTCGCGGTCGGTGGCGGCGACGAGATCGGCCGCATGTTGGTCACCAGCGTCGGCCGCTTCTCGAAGGAATCTCCGGGCCATCTCGATCGCTGTCGGGTCGATGTCGTCGATGTTGTGGCCGCTTGGGAGCGCCGACCAGTCGACACCGGTGCGGTGGAGGCGTCCGGCGTGCCAGGTCGTCGGGTCGACTTCGACGCAGTTGTCATCGACTCGCCAGTAGATTCGGCCGTCGGTGCTGGCGATTGGCTCGATCGCGTCGCGGGTGGTCAGGACGAGCACCCGGGTGCCGTCGAGGTCGACGGGTTGGGCGTCGATCGTGAGGCGTCGGGTGGTCAGCTCGTAGATCCGGTGGCGAAGCCACTGCGGGTCGAGGTCCGTGCCGATTCGCTGGCCGTCGTCGGCGACGCCGAGGATGATCGCACCGCCCCCGGGTGTGTTGGCGAGACAGGCGAGCTCGTCGGCCAGGTATCTCGCCGCGGGATCGTTTTGCTCGCGTCCGGGGAGCACCGCGCCTCGGAGGCCGCGGCGGCCGGGCTCCTCCTTGCAGTCGACTTGTAGGGTTTCGATCTCGCTGGGCTTGTCGCCGTCGGCGAGGCGCTGGAGCATCTGTCCGACTTGCTCGGTGAGCGGGTCGGGCCCGAGAAAGGCAAAGGTCACTGGCACCTCACACTGCGACTTATACTTTCGGCGCCGAAAGTATAAGTCCAGGCGGCGGATGGTGTCGAGCCTCTGCATTCGGCCAAGCGTCCCCGGTTCTGCCACCCGTCGGTCGGGGCTGGGAGCCGAAACGACGCTTCTACGCCCATGTCCTGACGACGGTCTTCGACACCGTGAGTGGTTGCCCCCGGTTCAAGGGCTCCGAGGTGGAGCGGACCGGACCGGTTCACCAGCTCGTCTTGCTACATCTCCGTCGACGAGCTTGAGCGGGTCTTGTGTTCCGCTGGGTCCTCTCATCGCCGTACGTCGGACGGAAGCAGACGCAACTTCATGAAGACCGCATGCAATCCGACTGAAGATGGCGGGCAATCGGCACTGAAGCCGGAATGCGATTTGTCATACTGGCAGGGTGCGAATATTCGATGGGGCGAGTATTCACTTCCCGGGACGACGTTCCGTTCATCTCATCGAACACCCCATGTCGGCAAGGAGTCGCGCCGTTTCTGCGGCTGACCGTCGGATCCGGGCAGCCAGCTCGAGCAGGGCCGCTGTGTATGGCCCCACGTATCGCTCTCCGACCCAAGGCGAGCAGCCGTCAGCAAGGTATCGAGGCTCTTCGACCTGCCACCCGTGGTTGTCGATGTACTTCTCGTAGAACGAGTGAGTGGCACGGTTGCGAAGGCTGCGGGCGTCGCAGAGGAGAGGATCTCGTTGGTACGACCCGAGGAGGCCAGCGAGTTTCAGTGCGGATTCGGAATCCGACCCTCGGAGGCGAGCGCAGACGTCCGTAGTGTTTGCGTGGTGAGGCTGAGGCATCTTGGGCGTCACATCAGCCACGCCGGCGACAAGCTGATCCAACATCGCAACAGGAGCTCGCAGCACGCCCTCGAAGTGGGCTTGGATCGCTACGGGAGGCATCGAAGCTTCAGGATCTGCGGGTAGGTCTAGGAGCGGAACGAGCTGCTCTCGGTGGTACAGCCCGATCTGCAGTTTGCGATCAATCGCTGTCAGATAGTCAGCGAAGCGAGGTGGCATTGCGCCTCTCCTAGTCCGTCGCTTGCGCGTAGCGTTGCTGCCTAGCGCGGAACGCCTCGTCGCCACCTTCGAGAATGTGGCGGGCGTGATATGCGACTTGCGGATCTTCGAGCCCGCCAGCGGCGAGGACGCTGGATCGGTCTGCGGTCGCATCGAAGGCGACGATGCACTCGGCGTCGCCGAGCACCGGGATGTTGGCGTTGTGCGTCGCGACGATGATCTGGCGGTGCATGCACGTAGTAGCGAGCAGGCGGACGACTTCGTCGAAGATGAATCTGTTGTCGAGGTCGTCCTCGGGCTGATCAATGAGCAAAGGTGTGTTTCCGGCGGTGATCGCCAGCGAGAGCACGGCGGTGGCGCGCCATCGCTTCGATGAGGAATCAGATGATGGCATTGCTCGCCCGATCCTGGTGTTGGCGCGCCAATAAGGCCTCGCGGAGCTGGTGTCTCTTGGTGGCGTCGGGATGAATGTCAGGAATGCCACAGCTGGCCAACACGCGGCCGATATCGCTGCCGGTGAAGCCCTCGGCGGTGTCGCCGAGGATGTTGGACACGCCCTCTACTACAACGGGCGCCAGGGGATCGTGGCGCTCAGCCATCGGTGTCGTTCGCAGCGGCGAGCCTAGTGGAGAGGGCGTCGGCGAGTCTGGTCAGGTAGGTGTAGGTCTCTAGTAGCAGCAGACCGGCTCCGGAGTCACTGAAGTAGCGTTCGAGATGGTCGGTTTCGTCGGCTCTGGGGTGGACGCCGTAGTTGCGGAGCTGGCGGAAGAGCGCGGCTTGGGCCTGGAGTTCGTCGATCGACGCCCGGAGAGCACTGTGTTGGCGGAGGACCTCACTGACCCGGCCGATCACTTTGGCGGTGTTGTCAGCGTCCAGGGCCTTGACGAGCTGGGGGTCGAGAGGACGGAGCTGTTCGCCAGCGGCATACCACGCGCCCTCGGAAGCCGCTCCCAACAGGCTTGCGCACGCCAGGAACAGGCCCTGACGAAAAGCGGCGAGGGCCTCGACGATGCACCTGCGGGCTCGACGATCGAGCTGCAGCTGCTCGAGGTCCGCCGTGAAGATGTCCGGGTCGAAGAACCACTGGGCGGCCTCGTCGACGAGCCGGGGGGCCAAGCGGTAGGCGCGCGCCAGATTGGGCAACGGGAGTTTCCGACGCACGGCCGATCGGTAGCCGCCAAGCTGGAAGGGAACGTTGATCGATGTGCCCACGATCGGGTTGCCATCGGCATGCTCGGGCGACTCGGCCACCTCGATGACGGTTCCTTGTGAAACGAGGTCCAGGAGAGCTTCGGTCGCAGCGAGAGCCAGCCGAGGTCGAGCGATGAGCGGGTGCGCCGGCGACGCCACCGCCGCGATGTCATCGGCAGACGCCAGCTGTAGCTCTTCATTGTGCGCCGGTTCCAGAGGGATGCCGTCAGCTACGACGAGACAACTCTGGAGGGTCCGGATGCCGTGTGGCTTACCGTCGGCTAGAACTTCATTGATCGCCTTCTTTGCGCGCACCACCTCAGACCAGGCCGGCTTAAGGGCAGCGAAGACCGCCTCTTTGAGTTCAGGCTCCCCTCGGGTCACGTGGGCTCCACTTCGTCGCGGCCGAGGTGATTGGCCGAGCTATCCCCGGAGGCGCGTTCGCGTCTCACGCCTTCGTCGGATTCCCGTTGGGTACGCTGGAGCAGCGGACTGTCCGCAATGATGCCTGCGATCACCACAGCCCCGCTCTCGCGGTCGTTGTCCCTGTCGTCGACGTAGCGAAGCTCCATCCTCGGCGGCCTCTCCTACCGATCTGCACACCGTATCGCACGAATACGACGGTGCATCAGATGCAACAGTGGCCGTTTTCAGCTGCAGCCGAGGCTGTTCCCGCAGTTGAGGCACTTGTAGCAACTGCCGTTGCGGACGGTGATGTGACCGCAGGTGTCGCACAGCGGGGCATCGCCCATCATGTCGCCCAGTGCCGACTGCATGCTGGCGGTCCCGGCGTCGGTCGCCGCCACTGCCGCTGCCTGGCTTCCCTTCGGTGCCACCGTTGCCGCCATCGCCGGGGCGGTGCCGGCCGGCGCATCGGCGTTGGGGTCGTCGACGAACGCGGCGGCCTTCTGCACCGCCTCCACGTCTCGCTCGGCCGCATGATCGAACAACTCGGTCTGCTCGCCGGCCTCGGCCGCCATCCCCTTCTTGGGGCCGGGCAGCTCCATCTCGCGGGTCGGCGGAACCTGCGCCAGCTCGTCGCGGTGCAGGTACTCCACCCCCAGGGCACGGAACACGTAATCGATGATCGAGTTGGACATCTTGATGTTCGGATGGCCTTCGACCATGCCGCGCGGCTCGAAGGTCTGGAACGTGAAGGTGTCGACGAACTCCTCCAACGGCACGCCGTACTGGAGACCCTTGGACACGGCGATGGCGAAACAGCTCAGGATGCCCTTGAGCGTCGCACCTTCCTTGGCCAGGTCGATGAAGATCTCGCCGAGGGTCCCGTCGTCGTACTCGCCCGTCCGCAGATACAGCTTGTGTCCACCGATCCGGGCCTCTTGGTTGAACCCGCTGCGCCGGCCCGGCAGCATGAACCGCGGGGGACGCATGCCGGCCGCGTACGCCTGGGTGGGGCTCATTCCCATCGGGATCTGACCCCAGTGGATCTGCTTCTCGACCTCGTTGGCGGCGGTGACTGCCTCGTCCTCCTCATCGGAGACACCGTCGTCGGACGTGGAGTTGAGCGGTTGGGCCGCCTTCGAACCGTCTCGGTACAGCGCCATCGCCTTCAGGCCCAGCTCCCAGCTCAACCGGTAGGACTCTTCGATGTCCTCGGGCGTCACCTCGTGGGGCATGTTGATCGTCTTGGAGATCGCACCCGAGATGAAGGGCTGGGCGGCCGCCATCATCTTGATGTGGCCGACGTGATGGATGAAGCGCCGGCCGTACCGCCCATTCCGGTTGGCGGTGTCGAACACCGGGAGGTGCTCGTCGGCCAGGTGCGGGGCACCCTCGATCGTCTGCCGGCCGCAGATGTGGTCGTTGGCCTCGACGATCTCGGTCGGGGTGAAGTCGAGCGCTCGCAGCAGATCGAAGTCCCAACCGGTGTACTCGTCCACCTCGAAGCCGAGCCGCTGGAGGGCCGCCTCCCCGACCACGAACACGTTGAACGCATGGCGGAGTTCGAACACCGTCGGCAGGGTCTTCTCGATCGCGGTGATCTCCTCGTCGGTCAACCCCTTGGCTGACAGCGTCTCACGATTGATGTGCGGAGCGCCCTGGAACGAGGAGGTTCCGACGATGTAGGTGGCGATGTCGTCGATCTCCGACGGGGCGTAGCCGAGTCGCTTCAGCGCCGGGCGCACCGACTGATTGACGATTTTGAAGTAGCCGCCTCCGGCCAGCTTCTTGAACTTCACCAGCGAGAAGTCGGGCTCGACCCCGGTGGTGTCGCAGTCCATCAGGAGCCCGATGGTTCCCGTCGGCGCCAGGACGGTTGCCTGGGCGTTGCGGTAGCCATGGGTCTCACCCAACGACAGTGCCATGTCCCACGACTGGCGGGCGGCAGACACCAGTTCGGCCGGAGCGGTCTCGGCGTCGATCGCCATGACGGTGGAGGTGATGCCCTCGTACTCGTCGGCGCCGGACCCGTAGGCAGCCCGGCGGTGGTTGCGGATCACCCGCAGCATGTGCTCGCGGTTGTCGGAGAACTTGGGGAAGGGGCCGACGACCGAGGCCATCTCTGCCGAGGTGGCATAGGCATGTCCGGTCAGGATGGCGGTGAGCGCACCGGCGATCGCCCGGCCCTCGTCCGAGTCGTATGCGATGCCCTGCTGCATGAGAAGCGAACCGAGGTTGGCGTAACCCAACCCCAGGGTGCGGTAGTCGTACGAACCCTGGGCGATCTCACGAGAGGGGAAGTGGGCCATCGCCACCGAGATCTCGAGGACGATCGTCCACAGCCGGATGGCATGCTGGTATGCCTCGACGTCGAAGCTGCCGGTCTCGGCGTCGTAGAACCGCACGAGGTTCAGTGACGCCAGGTTGCAGGCCGTGTCGTCGAGGAACATGTACTCAGAGCACGGGTTGGACGCCTTGATGCGACCGCCGGCCGGCGAGGTGTGCCATTCGTTGATGGTCGTGTCGAACTGCAGCCCCGGGTCGGCACACGCCCAGGCGGCCTCGGCGATCGTACTCCACAGGTCACGTGCCTTGACCGTCCGGCGCACACTGCCATCGGTGCGGTTGATGAGCTGCCAGTCGGCGTCGTCGATCACGGCTTGGACGAAATCGTTGGTCACTCGCACCGAGTTGTTCGAGTTCTGCCCGGAGACCGTGGCGTATGCCTCGCCGTTGAAGTCGGCCGGAAACCCGCCGTGCTGGATGAGAAGGCGCGCCTTGTCCTCCTCGGCCTTCTTCCACTCGATGAAGGTCTCGATGTCGGGATGATCCACGTCGAGGATCACCATCTTGGCCGCCCTCCGGGTGGTCCCGCCCGACTTGATGGCGCCCGCCGCCCGGTCGCCGATCTTCAGGAAGCTCATCACGCCCGAGCTCTTGCCACCGCCGGAGAGGCTCTCGTTCTCGGCGCGGATGGAGCTGAAGTTGGACCCGGCGCCGGAGCCGAACTTGAAGATGCGTGCTTCCCGCGTCCACAGATCCATGATGCCGCCCGGGTTCACCAGGTCGTCCTTGACGCCCAGGATGAAACAGGCGTGCGGGGCGGGGCGGGAGTAGGAGTCCGGCGAGGCGGTCAGCTCCTCGGTGTCCTGGTCGACATACCAGAAGCCCTGGGCGGGACCGGTGAGGCCGTAGGCGTGGTGCAGCCCGGTGTTGAACCACTGCGGAGAGTTGGGGGCCGCCATCTGGGTGGCGAGCATGTAGCGCAGCTCGTCCCCGAATGCGGCCGCGTCCTCGGCGGTGGCGAAGTAGCCATACCGCTCACCCCAATGCCGCCAGGTGCCGGCGAGGCGGTCGAAGACCTGCTTGGCCGAGCGCTCCGGCCCGGTGAGCGGATTCCCGCTCTCGTCGCGGACCACCGCTCCGTCCGCATCGAACTGGGGGACCCCCGCCTTGCGGAAGTACTTGGAGACCATGATGTCGGCTGCCACCTGCGACCATCCGGCCGGGATCTCGGCGTCGGTCATCTCGAAGACCACCGACCCGTCGGGGTTGGTGATCCTCGAATCGCGGGTCGACCACTCGATGGCGTCGTAGGGATCCTGACCATCGGTGGTGAACCGGCGCTCGACGCGCAGGCCGGCGTCCGGCCGGCTCGAGCCTCGGCGGCTCTTGCCCGTCCCACCTCGACCTCGATCCTGGCCCGTCCGACTGTGAGCGGTCTCCGACATGTCCCTTCCCTCCCTTTCGTGGGTTGCTGGTGGCACCTCGATCAACCGGGGCAGCGACCCGGATCAATCCCGGTCGCTGTCGATATGTTGCCGGGGCCAAATGTGCCCGGACCACAAGATGTTGTGGTCCGGGGGTCTCCAGACACCACATCTTGGGGCGGACACACGACTGTAATTACACTGCTGTCGTTCGTCAACGGTTCTCGCTGCGAGATTTCGCGAGCAGTCGTCGGGGCGCGACGGCACGCCTGATTCCCGGGGAAGTTGGCTGGGGAAGTTGGCTGGGGAAGTAAACGGGCAGGGCCCGCCGGCGGCACGCTATCCGATGAGCATCGGACCGCGAAAACCGATCACACCGAGTAGGTGTCACCCCAATCCAACGCCACCAGCTCGACGCCGGCCTTCGCCAGGATCGGTCCCGCCAATCCGTACACCCAGCGCCGGCCCGCCTCGCTCAGGTACCAGTCGTGGCAGGGGATCACCTGCCGGGGTCCGATTCGGGTGGCGAACTCGACCGCCTGGGTGATCGATCCCCACGGAGCCATGAACGGCAGCGCCAGCACCGGAGCCGTGTGCTCCGGTTGAAAGCTGTCGCCCGGATGGGTGAACAGGTTCCCGACGGTGTAGCTCCGGTTGGGCGGCTGTGCTCCGGTCGGAAGACGCTCATGCAAGACGTCCTCGGCGGTGACCCCGGTGGGGTGCTCGGTGGTGGCGGTGATGCCGAACCCGGCCAGCAGCTCGACCACCGTCCCATTGCTGTGGACGGTGACATCGGTTCCCCGATCGACCAGCCAGCGGACGAAGTCGGGGTGGACGTGATCGCCGTGCTCATGGGTGATGAGGACGTGTTGGATGTCGCCGAGGGAATCGAGATCGATCGCTCCGGATTCGAACGAGTGAAAGTCTGGGTCGAAGAGCACCGTGCCGTCGTCGGTGGTGACCGTCAGACAGGAATGCGTGAGTCGGCGGATGATGGCCATGGGCCTGCAACCTAATGGCGGCGCCGTGGTGTGGCCTGCTCTAGGTTCGTCAGGCGAGTGGCAGCTTCAGCCGGAACGTGTTCCAGTCACCATCCCGGAACAGGACGAGGTCGCCGCCCTGAGACCGCGCCAGCTTCCGAGCCACGGACAGGCCGAGTCCCACCGAGCCGCGCACCCGGGCGCCTCCACGTTTGAAGGGTTCGAACATGGCCTCGTGGTGCTCCACCGGGATGGCCGGGCCCGAATCCCGCACGTCGATGAAGGCAAAGGCCTTGCGCATCCCCAACTCGACGAGCCGCTCCGGTCCGCCGTATCGCTCGGCGTTCGTCACCAGATTGCGAACGATCTGTCGCACCCGGACCGGATCGGCCACCGCTCGGGGCGAACCGCCCCGGAGGCAGATGTCCGATCTCGCCGAGTCCAGTGCTGCCTGGACCACCGGCCGCAGGTCCACCGGTTCCACCATCACCTCGAGCTGTCCGGCTTCGGCTCGGGCGGCCACCAGCAGGTCATCCACCAGCCGTTGCAGCTCCCAGGCCTGGCCGGCCAGGGCGTGATTGAGTTCGGTCACGTCCGCTGGATCGAGGCCGCCGCCACACAACAACTCGGCGTACCCGACCAGCCCGGTGAGCGGGGTGCGCAGCTCGTGTGCCACGGCGGCCGTGAACTGATCCTTCCAGGCCACCAGCGACCGGAGCTGCCGCTGGGTGTTCACCAGGTCGGTGACGTCGGTGATGCTCACCATGACATGGGCGTAGTCGGGGATGCCGTTCTCGTGGGGAACCGCCCATCCCAGCCGGACCGGCAGCGCACGACCGGAGCTGTCGGCACCGTCGAAGGTCGACTCCCAGGAGACGTCGCCTCGGGCCATCGCCGCGAACTGGCCGATGAACGCCTCGGCGGCCTCGTTGTTGAGTGACTCCGGAGCCAGCGGGCCCCGCAGAAGTGAGGGTGACTCCGCGCCGAGCATGCGCACGGCGGCCGGGTTGGCGTCGACGATCTCGACCTGGCCGATCAGGGTTCGGGTCAGCGTCGGGTCGTCGCGAAGGCGAGCCTCGAGGTCGGTGACGCCCCGTGATGCCAACTCCATCAACGATCGGGCGACCCCCGAGAAGTCCTCGACCAGCAGCGCCACGGGAGCCATCTCGAACAGGCGGTTGAGACGATGGGCGTCGGAGGCTCGAGCCGACTCGATCTCGAGCGTCAAGGCCTGCACCATCGGATTGGCGTGGTTGGGGTGTCGGGTTGGAACCAGGGTGTCGCTCCTGGAGGGCTGCAGCCCCTGTCGGCCGGGCGCCGGATCACTTGAGTGCCGGTCGCTCCGGGGGAGCATGTCGCCTCGAGCCCCGGTGTCGGCCCGACGCCACATCGGTACACTCAGAACACGTCATCGCGAGCGGGGGATCCCAGTGCACAGAATCAGGTCGATCATCTTCGTGGCCGCCATCGCCACGGTGCTCCCGGCGGCCGCACCGCTGGCGGCACCACATGGGCCGACCGGCGAGGGCTGGGATTTGCCGGCCGATTGGGAGGAGCCGGTGTATGTGGCGCTCCCCGAAGAAGCTCGCGGCCTGGGCACCGCCGCCGACCTCTATGCATGGGATCCGCTGGGTCTCGTCGCCGGAGACGACGTCCGGAAGTACTCGCTCGGGGTCGACAGCTGGGAGGTGTGGATCTGCAACACGCCGAACGGCGACCAGGCGCTGAACCCGAACGACGCCGCCGCCTATCTGAACGCCAACGCCGGCGCCTACTTCGATTTCCTGTCGGAAGGCCGATACGACATCCAGTTCCAAGCGGGCGGAACGGTGGTTGCTTCCGATGAGGATGCCAACGAGTGTCTGCAGTTGGCTTCCCAGTCTTCCAGCGGCGGGGTCGAGGCGGCGATGGTGATCGTCAATAGCCAGACCGGGTTCGGATTCGGCGGTCCCGGGCTGACGTGCCCAACGGTGGTGTGTGGCAATCAGGGTCCCACCACGTATCCGAACAACAGCCGGGAGATCTTCGTCGGTGCCGAGGCGGTGATGGCCGTCGGTGGCTTCTCGGAGCCACTCGAGTCACTGCCCACCCACGAGGTCGGACACACCCTGCACTGGTCCCACTCGTTCACCGGGGATGAGGTCGTGAACGGACGGATCTGGGAGTACGACAACCCCATCGACGTCATGAGCGGCAACGGCAGTTCGCTTGGAGGGCCGAGCATCGAGCCCGACTCCTACGGCACCGTGGGCCTCAACCGGTACGCAGCCGGCTGGGTCGACCCCGAGGACGTCTATGTGCATCGGGGCGGAACCCAAGAGGTCGTGCTCCATGCCACCGGATCCAATGCCACCGAGCTGGCCATCGTCTCGCTCGGAACGCAGGGCCGCTTCGTTGCCCTCGACACTCGAATTCGCTCCAGCCAGGACCCGATCCCCACCGGCTGGCAGGGGGTGGCGCTCCACGAGGTCGACCAGCGGCCGATCGATCACTTCCCGGACGACAACCAGGGCCCCTGTTTCAGCGCCAGCTATGGAGCGTGCATCGGAGCCGAGCGTCGGATCCTCCAGAACGGCAGCAGTCCTTATCAGATCAATCATGTGCTGACGCCCGGTGAGTCCCAGACCGTTGCCGGAGTGAAGATCACGGTGCTCGCCAAGGAGGGCGACGCCTACCGCGTGCGGTTCGCCGGGAACCCGGGCGGAGGTGCACGTTTCGACGACATCGCCGGGTCGGTGTTCGAGGCCGACATCGAGTGGCTGGCCGACAGCGGGATCACCAAGGGCTGCAACCCTCCGTCGAACACGCTCTTCTGCCCGGATGACCGGGTGACGCGTGGGCAGATGGCCGCCTTCTTGGTCCGGGCGCTGGGGCTCAGCGACACCGGTAGCCAGACGTTCTCGGACACTGTCGGCCATGTCTTCGCCGCCGACATCGCCAAGTTGGCGAAGGCGGGGATCACCAAGGGCTGCAATCCGCCGGCCAACACGCTGTTCTGCCCGGATAACCGGGTCACTCGTGGGCAGATGGCGGCATTCCTGACGCGGGCCTTCGGCCTGACGGACGGGAGTGGTGTGAGCTTCAGCGACACCGCGTCGAGCGAGTTCGCCGCCGACATCGCCAAGCTGGCGAAGGCGGGGATCACCAAGGGCTGCAACCCGCCGACCAACTCGCTGTTCTGTCCGCATGATTCGGTGACCCGTGGACAGATGGCGGCGTTCCTGCATCGCTCGGAGAGCTACCTGCCCTGACGATGCCGAGCGCGTGGCTGGCCGGACTGGTCGCCATCCTCGCCGCGTGTGGCGGGGGCTGGAGCGAGGTCGGGCCGACGCCCGAACCGGTCTCGAGTGAGGCGACCGATCCGGACGCCACCGGTTCGACCGCGTCGGAACCGGCCGAGCCGGACTGGTCCGGGATCGGGGCGTGTGATCGTCTCCACCAAGTGGTGCTCGCCCATCTGGATGCGTTGGCCGCCGTCTCGGCGCGCATCGACCCCGGCGCGACGGTCGATGAACTGGTGGAGGACGGTCTCATGGCCGACCAGACACCGGCCGACCTCGGCCGCCTGCTCGGGATGTACCCGGCTGCTCCGTACGGCGGCATTGCACCCGACGGAGCGGTCGACCGCTACGAGACCCTGGGCTGTGCACCGGAGGACGAGTATCCGGCGCTGCTCGGGTGGCTCGGCCTCGACGCCGATCTCGATCCGAGCGTGGCCGATGCCCGGCTCGAGGCCGCGGTCGTCGAGCGGTTCGAGGACCTGGGGCGAGGCGGCTGGCTGCCGTTGGCGGTTGGTCGCCGGCTCGTCGACGGCCCGCCGATGGATGACTCCCCGATCTTCGCGGCGCTGCAGGCAGCGGTTGCGGCACAGATGGAGTATCGAGAGGTGCATGGGGAGTTCGCGGCGGATGTCGCCGAGCTGGCCGGCTTCGGACTGGACCCGGCGATCGCCAATTGGAGCGTCGAAGCGCCTGACGTCCCCTTGATCCTCGTGTCCGCCGCCAATGATGTCGACGTGTGCATGAACGGCGAGGGAACGGTCGTCGAGACGCCCGATCTGGTGCCCCGCGTTCGAGAACCGGGATCGGCCTCGTGCCCGAACAGCTTCCCGCATCTCGACGAGTGCTATCGAGCGTCGGAGGACGAGGACGGTCCGTCGGCCGAGGATTGCTCCCGGGGGTCCTGGCCGGGATGAGTGCGTGGACGGCGATGGGCGAGTGCAGAGGCCTCGCCGAGCCGGTATCTCCCGTGAGAGCATCTGCGTAGAGTGCCGCCGATGGAGCTCCGACGGACGCCGGATCAGCGATTCGACGGAATCGCCCCGTTCCCGCCGAACTACACCCACCAGGGCGACATCCGCATTCACCATGTCGACGAGGGGGCCGGGGCGGTCGTCCTCCTCATGCATGGAGAGCCGACCTGGAGCTATCTGTACCGGAGCATGATCCCGCCGCTGGTCGCCGGGGGTCGCAGGGTGCTGGCGCCCGATCTGGTCGGGTTCGGCCGGTCGGACAAACCTGCTGCGGTGGAGGATCACAGCTACGCCAAGCACGTCGAGTGGCTGTCGGCATGGCTCGACGACCTCGATCTCGACGGCGTCACGTTGTTCGCCCAGGACTGGGGCGGGCTGATCGGATTGCGATTGGTGGCATCCCAACCGGAACGCTTCGCCCGGGTGGCGGTGGCGAACACCGGGCTCCCCACCGGGGATCACCAGGTCGGTGAGGCGTTCCTGGGGTGGCAGACCTTCGCGCGAGACGTGCCGGTGTTCCCGGTGGGCGCCATCGTCGCCGGAGGCACCGTCGGCGGACTGTCCGAGGCGGCGGTGGCGGCCTACGACGCACCCTTCCCGGACGAGACATACAAGGCCGGACCGCGAGCGATGCCGGGACTCGTCCCCACGACACCGGAGGATCCCGAATCGGCAGCCAACCGGGAGGCGTGGGAGCGACTCCGCCGGTACCGGCGACCATTCCTGACGCTGTTCTCCGACTCGGACCCGATCACGGCCGGAGGTGATCGTGTCTTCCAGAAGCTGATCCCGGGAGCGGCCGGACAGCCGCACCGGATCATCCCCGGCGCCGGCCATTTCCTTCAGGAGGACGCCGGCCCGCAGCTCGCTTCGATCCTGCTCGAATGGTCATGATCCGGGTGCGAGCTCCCGGCCGGATCAACCTGATCGGCGAGCACACCGACTACTCACTGCTGCCGGTGATGCCGATGGCCATCGATCGCCAGGTCGTCGTCAGCGCCGAGCCCCGAGCGGACGGTCTGGTGGAGGTGACGTCGGATCGCTTCCCCGGTGAGCGCCACCTCGGGCCGCTCGATGGGCCGGCCGAGGGTTGGGCGCGATTCGTGCTGGCGGCGCTCACTGCCGTCGAGGCACCCTCCGATGGTGTGACGATCCATGTCGGCGGCGACCTCCCGCACACCGGTGGCCTCAGTTCCTCCTCGGCGTTGACCGTCGGCGTGCTCGCGGCAGTCGATCGGCTGTGGGGTCTGGGATTGGGTCCGACCCGCTATCCGCGGCTGGCATCGGCGGCGGAGCGTTCCATCAGCATCGACGGCGGCCTGATGGACCAGACGGTGATCGCTCTGGCGCTGGCCGGCGATGCGCTCCGTATCGACTTTCGTCCCCCCAAGGTCACCCCCGTACCCATCCCGTCCGGCATCCGTTTCGTGGCGGCCTCGTCCGGCGTGGCGGCACCGAAGCAGAGTTCCGTCCGGTCGCTGTACGAAGCGCGGGTGGTCGGTGCCCGCCTGGCGGCCGCGCTGTTGCGTGCGGAGGTCCCGGTGTCGTTCCGGGGCGGCCCCATCCTGCGGCCCTTCGTCGATCGGGAGGACATCCACGAGCGGATCGATCGGCTCCCCGAGACGGCCGATGCCGGTGCGGTCGCCTCGGCGGCGGGGTTCCCGCCGGAGGTGTTGCTGGGGACGACCACGATCGACGTCGGCGTCGAAGTCCCGGTGCGGATGGTCGCCCGTCATGTCATCGACGAGGCGCGGCGTGTCGATCATGCCGAAGCGGCGCTGCGTGGCTTCGACTACGCCGGTTTCGGTCGGCTCCTCGACGACTCCCACCGCAGCCTCCAGCGTTTCGGAGCGTCGATCCCGGCGCTGGACCGGCTGGTCTCGGCGATGCGGGCCGCCGGGGCGTACGGGGCCCGGCTGACCGGGGCGGGATTCGGTGGATACGCGATCGCTGCGGTGCCGCCGGCATTGGTGGACGATGTGGTCGAGGCCGGCGTGCAGGCCACCGGGGGACCGGCGTTCGCCGTCCAGCCGTCGGATGGAGTCTCGGACCTGTGACGGGCGGCTGGACGCGAATGCTTGATATCAAAGGAGAATGGAGGCATGAAGGTGAGCGTGAGTCTGCCCGACGAGGATGTCGAGTTCCTCGACCAGTACGTCCGAACCCAGGGCCACGGATCGCGATCCGCCGTCGTCCGCCAGGCGGTCCGGCGGCTCCGCGCTTCTCAGTTGGATGACGACTTCGCCGATGCCTGGAGTGAATGGTCCGAATCCGGAGATGCAGAATCCTGGGATGCGGTGGTCGGCGACGGATTGGGAACCGGCTGACGCTGCGAGGCGAGATTCGACTGATCGACCTCGACCCGGCACGACCGGGCCAATCGGACAAGCGACGCTCGGCCGTGCCCGTCTCCAATGACGGAGCCAACACCACCGCCGCCTGGTTGGGGCGTGGATCGAGGTCCGGTTGGCGGCGTCCGGTGCCGGATTCCGACGGTTCGCCGGAGGGTCTGAGTCAGAAGACCCGGAGCGCCTCGATGATGTCTCGTTCGCGACGGGTGAGGGCTCGTATCACCGCCAGCGAACCGTGGCGCCGGTGGGCGGTGTTGAACAAGGCGGTCGAGATCGCCCGGTACGCGGGGGAGGGAATCGTCAACGGGTCGAGGCCGACCGAGACCGCCAAGTCGTCGGCATGGACGACGAGTTCGATCAGCCGGGTGGTGATGTACTCGTCCAACAGCATGACCACGTTTCCGAGGACGGTGACCCGTCGGGCGGCCGGCTCCGAGGTGAGCCTGGCCGACAGACGCCGGACGGTCTCGTCCCAGGTGGCGATGACCGCGTCATGACCGCCTTGGGCGGCCTCGAGTGACCTTCCTCGAACCTCACGGTGGAGGGGAGCGTCGAGGTCGGGGCTCCCGGGCACGACCAGATCATCCATCGAGAGCAGATAGCCGGCTGCGTCGGTCAGCTTGTCGGTCAGCTCCGGCTCGCCGCCGCCGATGTATCGATCGAGGGTGACGACGGCTCGGAGGAGGTGCCCGGCGACCATGCCAACCGTCATCTGCTCGAGTGCCGACGGCTCCTCCCATGCTCGAGCGACCGCATCGTCGGCGAGAATGGCGCGAACGGCCGGCAGCAACTCCAGGAACGAACTGCGGACGCTCATCGGCTGGCCCGACGTCGCCCCGCCACATCGATCCACTCACCGGAGATCCGGGCCTCTTCCGCCAGGAAGGCCAGGAGGTGCCCCTCCAGCGACGCCTCGGCCGAGGTGCTCGGTGGGGCCTCGCCTCGAATCGATCGAGCAAAACCCGTCAGCAGGCCGGCATCGCCGCCGTGGTGCCCACCTTCGGCCGGCGTGACGTCGATGGCCGTCGCCGTTCCGCTGCGATGATCGTGCACGCTGAGCGTGCTCTCCGCCCCGAACGTCCCGATCAGCGTTCCCCGGGTCCCGTCGATGCGGATCGTGCGAGTCTCGTCGTGCGAGTGTCCATGCATCGTGAACGTCACGTCTGCCCCATCCTCCAACTCCATCACCACAGCCTGATGGTCGACCACGTCGGATTGGGCGCGATATACGCACCTTCCATATGGCCCAGTCTCCAGGGCAGAGAGTCTGGCAGCTCTCGACGGGTCGTGGGCAAGAACTGTGAATGGCCATCCGGCGCCATCGCCGGCGAGATAGATGTGGCGGGCGTCGTAGGGACAGTCGTGGACGGGGCATCCGTCGGTGCATCGTTCGGTCGAGCCCGGTGGTGCGTGCTCGGGTCGGAACTCGAAGAGGGAGCCGGTCGAGGTGAGCCGGCGGACCGGCGTGGGCGCCAGCCAGGCCAGCACGTCGAAGTCGTGACAGCTCTTGGCCACGATCATCGGCGTCGACGAGTCCGCCCGTGCCCAGTTCCCGCGGACGAAGCTGTGCGCCATGTGCCAGGCGGCGACGTTCTCGCGCATGGCGATGCTGACGATCGAACCGAGCCGGCCCGAATCCACCACCCGGTGGACCGACTCGTAGAAGTGGGTGGTCTTCAGCACATGGCCGACGCTCAAGCTTCCCGCCGCTCGGGCGGCGCGGTCGACCAGCGCGTACGTGTCCCCCAATGTCGCGGCCATCGGCTTCTCGACCAGAACGTGCAGCCCTCGATCCAGGGCCCAGGAGGCGCCGGCGAGGTGGTCTCGATCCGGCGTGGCGACGATGGCGGCGGTCCACTCGGGAAGGGGGTCGATGGCAGGGAGATGCGGCCACAGCGCACGGTCATCCAGGCCGAGTCGGTGGGCGGCGAGCCTCCGTCGCACCGGATCCGGCTCCACGACCCCGGTGATCTCGAAGACGCCGGGGTGGTCGACGATCCATCCGGCGTACACGTCGAGTCCCCGCTGGCCGGCCCCGATCAGCACGGTGGCGATGGGTGCGGGCGGGCTCAAAGCCCGAGTGCCTCCAGGGCGTGGAGGTATCGGTCCATCTCCTCGACGTACGCCTTGGAGTCCTCTTTGATGGAATCGTCGTGATGCCGATGGCGGACGCCCATGGCCAAGGCGGCGAAACGAGCGCCCCGAAAGTAGGCGCGGAGATCGCCGGCCGGCATCGCTCGCGGCCCCGGCTCGGGTCGACCGTTCTCGATGGGTTCCTGGGTGACCGGTGCCAGTCCCAGCATCTGGGATTGGCGGATGACCTCGTCCTCCGGAAGCCGATCGGCGTAGTCCCGCGAGACGAACCTCCACCGTTCGACACCGCCTGGTTCGATCAATACGAGCGCCGGTGTGGCGATCTCCCGGTGGTCCTTCGGGTCGGCGAGCCGATAGGGCGTGATCGCGCCTGATCGGTCGGGGTCCGACAGCATCGGGAAGGGCAGTCGGAGTTTCTCGACCATCGCCGCATGTTGGGAGGGACTGTCGATGTCGATCGTCGCCGCACGAACACCGGCATCCAGCAACTCGTCATACCGGTTCGCCAAGCTGACCAGCTGGCCGTTGCAGTACGGTCACCAGTCTCCCCGCAGGAAGATCAGCAGCATGCCGGCGTCGAGCTGATCCGACAGCCTCCACGGACGTCCGGCCTGGTCGGTCAGTGTGAAGTCGGGAACCTCCATGAACCGACACCGTAGCCGGGTGGGTTTCGGCCAGAATCCCAGGATGCACCGACGTCTCCTGCTCTTCGTGACCGTCGTTTCGCTGGCGCTGGCGGGATTCCCGGCCACCGATGCTGGTGCCGCCGAAGCCGATCTGGTGGGTCGGGTGCTCGACCGGGAGGGCGATCCCCTCGAACACGCGGTGCTCACGTCGGGGAGCGTCAGCATCTCCACCGATCCGGCTGGGCGTTTCGACGCCTCGGCCCTGCCGCCGGGTCGGGTGACGGTCTCGCGGCCTGCCTTCGCCACCCGTTCATTCGAGTGGGACGGGCGCAGCCCGTGGACCACCATTCGGCTCGCCCCGAAGACCGTTCGAGGGATCCACGTCGCCGGCTGGGTGGCCGCCTCCAACTCCGGCTTCCAGCGCATGCTCGACGTGGGAGCGGCCAGTTCGGTGAACGCGCTCGTCATCGACATCAAGAACGAGAACGGCCGGGTGTATCACCGCTCGACCGTGCCCCGCGTCGCCGAGATCGGTGCACAGGCCGCCGAGACATTCGACCTGGCCGAACGCACCGACCATGCGCATGCGCAGGGGTTCACCGTGATCACCCGAATCGTGACGTTTCAGGATCCGCTGGCGGCTGCCACGTATCCCTCGTGGGCGGTGCTCGACACCGAAACCGGAGCCCCGCTCGACAACGGCGGCCAGGTGTTCCTCGACCCCACCGACTCCGCTCCTCGGGAGTACGCGCTCGCACTCGCCGAGGAGGCCTGTGCGGCCGGTGTCGACGAGGTGCAGTTCGACTACATCCGTTTCCCCGACGGTGGAACCGATCACGCACGGTTCGATGGCCCGGCCGATCCGGCCGGTCGACAGGCGGCGATCACCGCCTTTCTCGAGGAAGCCCGGTCGCGACTGCTGCCGATGGGCTGTGCGACTGCGGCGGACATCTTCGGATGGATCACCAACACGCCGACCGAAGGGGGGATCGGACAGCAGTTCGAGGCGATCTCCGCCGCAGTCGACGTCGTGTCTCCGATGATCTATCCCAGCCACTACTCGAGTGGCTGGTACGGATTCGCCAATCCCAACGACCATCCGGCGGCCGTCGTGACGTTCGCCAGCCGGGACGCCCTCCAACGGATGGACGGCAGCCCGGTGGTGCTCCGTCCATGGCTTCAGGACTTCTGGTATACCCCGGACCAGGTCCGGGACCAGATCGTGGCCGTCGACGGACTCGACCTGGGCTGGATGCTGTGGAACATCCGGAGCGAGTTCTCGGTCGGCGGCATCCCGCTCACCCCGGAGCTGACCGCCAACGAAGTGGTGCCCCCGGTTGGCCCGGAACCTCCGCCCTCGTCAGGATTCTGGGACGTTCCCGATCATCACCCGTTCTCCGACGACGTGGCGTGGCTGGCGGCCAATCGAATCACCGGTGGCTGCAATCCTCCCTGGAATGACGAGTTCTGTCCGGACGAGGCGGTGACTCGGGGTCAGATGGCGGCGTTTCTGGTGCGGGCGTTGGGTCTGCCGCCGGGGACGTCGGAGTTCTCGGATTCGGCTGCCTCGGTGTTCGTTGCCGACATCGGGGCGTTGGCGGAGGCGGGGATCACCAAGGGCTGCAATCCGCCGGCCAACACGCGGTTCTGTCCGGACGAGGCGGTGACCCGAGCGCAGATGGCGGCGTTTCTGGTGCGGGCGTTGGGTCTGCCGCCGGGGACGTCGGAGTTCTCGGATTCGGCTGCCTCGGTGTTCGTTGCCGACATCGGGGCGTTGGCGGAGGCGGGGATCACCAAGGGCTGCAATCCGCCGGCCAACACGCGGTTCTGTCCGGACGAGGCGGTGACCCGAGCGCAGATGGCGGCGTTCCTCCGGCGCGCCCTGGACTGACCTTCGTCAGGTCGGACGGTTGCGGACCGCCAGGTATCGATGCCACAGCAGGCGAGCGGCCGTCGACCGGTCCGGCCTCCACCGCCGGCCCAGCGCCTCGAGGCCGGACGCATCGGGGGTTTCCGGGAGGTCGAGGGCCTCGGCGGCCCCCACCTGAAGGGCTCGATCCCCGATCGGCCAGATGTCCGGCCGGCGCAGGCAGGACAGCAACCAGACATCGGCGGTCCATGGACCGATTCCGACCGACGCCGTCAGTTGGGCGCGGACGGAGTCGTCGTCCAACCCGGATAGCCCCGCCAGGTCCAGTTGGCCGGCGACGACGCGGTCGGCGATCCCGACGAGGTATCGGGTCTTCTGGCGGGTCACGCCGGCCGACCGAATCACTTCCGGCCCGGCGCGGCGGATCGCTTGGGGGGTCACCGCACCGATCCTCGCCTCGAGGCGAGACAGGGTGGCGGCGGCCGATGCCAGGCTGACCTGCTGCTCGAGGATGAACAGGACCAGCGTCGGGAACTCCGGTGTCCGAAACCAGAAACTCGGTCGCCCAACCGATTCCACCAGGTCGCGCAAGTGCCGATCCCGAGCCGTCAGACGGCCGACGGCGGCATGAAAGTCGACCTCTGTCTGCATCGTCTCAGAGTACGGACCGCCGTGCTCGTACACTCGGGACGTGCCCGCATCGCTTCACCTCGGCGCACTCCCGGTGTCTCCGCCGGTGGTGCTGGCGCCCATGGCCGGTGTGACGAACGCGCCATTTCGACGCCTCTGTCGCCGGTTCGGTGGCGCCATCTACGTGTGCGAGATGGTGGGCGCCCGTTCGCTCGTGGAGGGAGACGCCAAGACCCGCTTTCTGGCCACGTTCCCCGAGGACGAGTCGCCTCGTTCGATTCAGCTGTATGGGACCGACGCCTGGGCGGTGGGGGAGGCGGTGGCGATGCTGGTGTCGGAGGAACGCGCCGATCACATCGACCTCAACTTCGGTTGCCCGGTTCCCAAAGTGACCCGCAACGGTGGGGGTGCCGCCCTGCCGTACCGGCCGAAGCGGTTCGCCGCCATCGTGGCAGCCGCAGTCGCCAACTCCTCCGACGTCCCGATCACCGTGAAGCTCCGGATGGGGATCGACGAGGACCATCTCACCTATCTGGATTCGGGTCGCATCGCCGAAGCGGAAGGCGCGGCCGCGGTGGCGCTGCATGCCAGGACCGCCGCCCAGCTCTACTCCGGTGTGGCCCGGTGGGAGGCGATCGGCCGGCTCAAAGAAGCGGTTGCCATTCCGGTGTTGGGGAACGGAGACATCTGGGACGCGGCAGATGCCTTGGAGATGATGGCCGTCACCGGATGTGACGGTGTGGTGGTCGGTCGTGGATGCCTGGGCCGTCCCTGGCTGTTCGCCGATTTGGAAGCCGCCTTCACCGGTGCGCCCCGAACGACCGTTCCCCACCTGGGCTTCGTTGCAGACACGATGCAACTCCACGCCGAGCTGCTCGCCGAGTGGGCGGGCGAGGACATGGGGCTGCGATCGTTCCGCAAGCACGCCGGCTGGTATCTCAAGGGATACCCGGCCGGCCCGGAGGTCCGTCGACGGCTGGCGTCCGTCTCGACGCTCACCGAGCTGGACGAGATCTGCCGGGGTCTCGATGCCGGGGCCCGGCCCCATCCCGGATCGACCCGAATGACCCGCGGCCACAGCCGCGGTCCCCAAAAGGTCAAGCTCCCCCACGGATACCTGGCGGGCCGATGGGATCGGGACGTCCCGGCCCGTGAAGAGGTGGCGGTGTCCGGCGGGTGACCGCCTTGGACGGACCGGGCCCGGTGGGGTCTGTCCGAATCGCGGTAGCCTGCGCGCATGGTCGCCTCCCGTCTACGCGCCGCCGGATCCTCGGTGTTCACGAGGATCTCGACACTGGCTCGAGAGCACGATGCCGTCGACCTCGGGCAGGGGTATCCGACATGGGAGGGTCCGGATGTCGTCAAAGAGGCCGCCCGCCGGGCGATCACCCAGGAGTCGAACCAGTATCCGCCGTCGATCGGAATTGCCGCCCTCCGGCGCGCCATCGCCGAACGATGGCACCGTGACACCGGCCAGGAGGTCGATCCCACCGCACATGTGACGGTGACATCCGGTTGCACCGAGGCGCTGTCCGCGGCGTTCCTCGGGATCATCGAACCGGGCGACGAAGTGATTCTCTTCGAACCGGCCTACGACGCATACCCGGCCGACTGTGCGCTGGCCGGAGCCGTTCCGCGGTTCGTCACGCTCCACTCGCCGGAGTACCGGTTCGACCCGGAGGCGCTCCGTGCGGCCATCTCTCCGAGGACGCGGGCGGTCGTCGTCAACAGCCCGCACAACCCGACCGGTCGCGTCTTCGACGACGAGGAACTGGGTCACATCGCCGCGGCGTGCCGCGAACATGACCTGATCGCCATCACCGACGAGGTGTATGAGCGGATCGTCTTCGATCGTCCGTTGCGGCGCCTGGCAACGCTGCCCGGGATGTGGAACCGGACGATCTCACTCTCGTCTCTCGGGAAGACGTTCTCGATGACCGGCTGGAAGACGGGATGGGCGGTCGGCCCGGAGTGGCTGACCGAGTCGGTCCGGGCTGCGCACCAATTCCTCACGTTCACCACGCCGAATCCGATGCAACACGCCGCCGTCACTGCGTTCGGGCTCGGGCCCGACTACGACGCGCAGCTGGTGCATGACTACCGGGAGCGGCGAGACCTGCTCGCCCGGGGTCTTGAGTCGGTGGGGTTCGGTGTGACCGTCCCGGAGGGCACCTACTACGTGCTCGCCGATCACAGCCCGTTCGGGTTCACCGACGATGTGGCCTTCGTCGACCATCTGATCACTCAGGTCGGGGTGGCCGCGATTCCGCCGTCGGCGTTCTACCACCGATCCGACGAGGGGCGCCGCCTCGTCCGGTTCGCATTCTGCAAGGACGCCGCCACGATGGAACGGGCCCTCGAGCTGTTGGACCGCAACCTCGGCTGAGACCGCCGGCCTCGGTCGAATTCGGCCGATGGAACCCCGACGACGAAATACGGACGGTGGCTCTGCAGAGCCACCGTCCGTATGCCCCGTGTCCCTCCACGCTTCCTGTCCCCAAACAGGCCCCCAACTCTGGGAGAGCTCGATGGTCCGGACCACCGACCGTCAACCGCCGCCCGGCTGCATCGAACCGTGTTGCAGGAAGGGGAGCGGCGAACCCCAAGACGCCGCTCCTCCTTCCTACTGCCCCTTCTGGGGCCCCCTTTTTTCGTGGTGCGAGCCCCGACTCGAAGCCCCCTGTGTCGTGCCCACACACCTCAGAGAGCGCCGAGATCGAGATGAGATACAAAGAAATCTCCGTGGTGTCGAAGAAGTGGGTGTATCAGTCGCGGCGTTCGCTGCTCTGTCAAACATGATCTCGCCCCCGACGCCATCGGAACAGTCGCAATTCGGGCCGCCGGCCCGCAGCGAATCCGTACAGTTGGGAGCCGTGACTTCGGAATCCGAACTTCTACGTCGCGCCGCGACCGGTGATGGCCGGGCGTGGTCGGCGTTGGTTGACCGCTACCAGCGGCTCGTGTGGTCGGTGGTGCGAGGGTTCCGATTGGACGAGGCGAGTGCCGCCGACGTCTACCAGACGGTCTGGCAACGGTTGGTTGAGCATTGTGACCGCATCGAGCAACCGGAGCGCCTCGCCGGATGGTTGGCGACGACGGCCCGGAACGAGTCGTTGCGAGTGCTCCGCAAGTCACGCAGGCAGATCCCGAGCGACTTTGCGTTCGACGTGCCCGACCTGACGGTGTCGGACATGGCCGAACGCATGGTCGATGACGAGGCTCGGCGAGCGGTGCTTGCCGCTTTCCGGCAACTCGACCGCGATTCGCAGCGTCTGTTGGCGCTGGTCTGTGCGGAAGACAAACTGGATTATCAGACCATTGCCTCGATGCTCGGCCGGCCGATCGGAAGTATCGGCCCGACCCGGCAGCGGGCGTTGGAGAAACTACGAGTACTGATGGAACGGGAACTGGACGGAGGGGTCCCCCAATGACTGATTCAATGAACGAGCAAGAGCTGTTGGCTCTGCTGGGTGACGCCTTGGCGGCGGTCGACCCAATCCCTGAGCACGTGACGGCGGCCGCCCACGAGGCGATCATGTGGCGGACGCTCGATGCCGAGCTCGCCAAACTGGTCTTCGACTCGTCGGTTGACGAACTGGTCGGCCTTCGCAGCACCGGATCCGACCGGCAGGTGACATTCCGCGCCCCGGGCGTCGAGATCGAGGTTGCCGTGATGGGTACCGGGGCCCGTCGTCTGATCGGTCAACTCGTTCCACCGCAGTCGGCGACGATCGAACTCCGGCACGAGGAAGCGGTTCGGGAGACCGGGACCGATCGGCTCGGACGCTTCATGTTCGACGACGTCCCGTCCGGATCGGTGAGCATCGTCGTCACCACCGAAGAGGGCACGCGTATCGTCACCGAGTGGATGGTCATCTGACCGTCGCCGTCGCCGTCGGCTTCGGTGTGAGGATGACCTTGCCGGTCGTCTGTCGTGACTCCAGCATCTGCTGGGCACGTCCGGCGTCGGGGAGAGGGAGGCGGTGTTTGACTCGAACATCCAGCTGGCCCGATCCGATCCACCCGAACAGGTCGGCCGCTCGCCGTTCGAGTTCGTGCCGCTCGGCCACGTAGTCGAACAGTGTCGGCCGGGTCAGGAACAGCGAACCTCCCTGTGCCAGTCGAAGCGGACTGATCGGGTCGACCGGTCCGGACGCATTGCCGAAGGTGACCATCATCCCCCGCTTGCGGAGCAGCTCGAGCCCGCGGTCGAACGTCGACCGGCCGACGCCGTCGTAGACCACGTCGAGGGCCTTCGGCCCGGCGATACGCTCCACCGCGTCGCCGAAGTCCTCGGTTTGGTACTGGATGACATGGTCGGCCCCGGCAGCCTTCGCCAGCTCGGCCTTCTCCGCGGAGCCGACGGTGGTGAAGACTTCGGCGTTGGCGAGCTTGGCGATCTGGATGAGCATCTGGCCCACCCCTCCCGCGCCGGCATGGATGAGACAACGAGATCCGGGCTCCAGTCGGAACGTGTCGGTGGCCAGGTAGTGGGCGGTCATGCCCTGGAGCATGGCCGCCCCGGCGGTCTCCAGGTCCACGGCTTCGGGCACGCGCACCGCCTTCGCCTCCGGGACCAACACCCGTTCGGCGTAGGAGCCCATGGCGTCGGTCCAGGCCACCCGGTCACCGACGTGAAAGCGGTCGACCGCATGGCCCACCGCGCGGACCACCCCGGCGCCCTCCATGCCGGGAACGAACGGAAGCTCCATGGGGTAGAGGCCGGTTCGTTGATAGATGTCGATGAAGTTCACCCCGGCGGCGGCAACCTCGACGACCAAATCCGACGCATCCGGTTCGGGTGACTCGACGTCGCCTGCGATCAACTGATCCGGGCCGCCGAGGCGGCTGATGGTGATGGCCTGCATTCGGTGGACGTTACCGAGCCGACTCGGTGGGGGATGCCACGGTCCACCCTCGCCGGCGCAGCTCATCGGCCAGGGCTTGGGCCTCGAACGAGCCGAGAACGGGATCCCAGCCGAGATGGGTGGGTCGGTCATCCCCCAGCAGTCGTTCGACCTCGTCACGCAGGGTGCGAGCCCACGCCCGACCCGAGGCCTCGGCATGCTCGGTGAGGGTTCCGTCGGGGTTGGCCGTGAGCACCTTCGCCTCGCTCCGCGGGTTGGCTCGGGAGCCGCGCTCTCCGTACACCAGGATGATCGAGCCGGCGGGAACGTCCTGCACGCCGCCGCTGGCGATGAAGTCGCCGACGTAGGCCCATCCCGAGGATTTGGTGGTGTCGACCGAGGACACGACCTTCGCCCAGGATTTGTGGCGAGGATCGCCGACCTGCGGCACGTCGACGGCGACGATCGGTGCGGCTTCCATCGCCCGAGACTGTAGGACGTGGCGATGACGGGGTTGGAAAACGGGGACGCCCGGTCGGAGAAGAGCCAGCGGGTATCCTCGGGATCGATGGCCACGCTGCGACTGTTCGCCGGACTCCGAGATCACGCCGGTACTGCACGCATCGAACTGGAAGGTTCGACCGTCGACGAGGTGGTCGGCGCAGCCATCGACCACTTCGGTCCCGGTTTCGCGGCGTCGGTTCCTCGAGCTCGGGTGTGGCTGAACGGTGAAGAGGCGGGTGGCTCCGAGGCAGTGCAAGCCTCCGATGAGATCGCACTCATCCCACCCGTGTCCGGTGGTGCGGCCCCGACGCCTCCCACCACCGTCTCGACGTCGGTGATCGTCGGTGCCTCCGTCGTCATCGCCGTGGTCGCCACGCACCTGTTCGGCTCCACCGCGTGGTTCGCGGCGGTGGCGGTCGGGATCGTTTCGATGTGGGTGGCCGACGTCGCGACCGTCATCGGGGTTCGAGGCCGGGACCTGCCCATACCGCCGGTGCTCGCCACCATGGTCGCGGCGGTCGTGGCCACCCATCTGCTGGGAACTGCCGGGCTGGCGCTCACCGTGGTGGCCGCGGTGGTGTTTCCGATGGCCTGGGCGGTGGCCTCCGAATCGTCACGGATGATTCAGATCCTGGCACCGACGTCGCTGGTCGCCGTTCTTTCGGGTCTCGCCACGGCGTCGGTGTTGCTGACCGAATTCCAGGAAGGCTCACAGGTCCCGGAGCGAAGTGTGTCGGTCTTGCTGCTGATCCTCATCATCGGGTCGGTGGTCGGGGCGGTGATGTCCCAGCTACCCAACCTGCCCTTTGGCGATCCGTTCACGGCGGTGGCGTTGGCGGCCGTGCTGGTGGCCACCGTGGCGGCAGCCATCTGGGATCTCGAGTTGTCGACGTTTCTCTTGATCGGTGTGGCCTCGGCGGTCGGCTTCATCGCCGGAAGAGCGTTCGGGGCCGTGCTCCGCACCCGCAGCACCTCGCTGGTCGAGCGATCTCCGGGGCTGTTGACGGCCATCGACGGCGCGGTCCTCACTGCCGCCCTCTACTTCCCCCTCCTCCGGCTCCTCAGCTGAGCGTCCGGCCGATGGCCAGGCCGAACCAGACACCGGCCACGCCCAGGAGCACCGACCCGACGAGGTAGCCGGCGGCGGCCGCGTAGCGGGAGGCGTCCAAGAGGCCGAAGCCCTGAACCACCCAGGTCGAGAAGGTGGTGAACCCACCGAGCAGCCCGACACCCACCAGCAGTTGGACGTCGGTCGATGCGGTCCGACCTCCCGCCCACCCGACGAGGACGCCGAGCAGCAGGGACCCGGCCAGGTTGACGGTGGCGGTGCCGAACTCGCGGAAGGTGTGCTGAGCCACCATTTCGCCGATCCAGTATCGCAAAGCAGAGCCGACGGCTCCTCCCAGGGCAACGAGAACGATGGCACGCACCGAGCGATCGTACCGATGCCGTGTCACCGGGTCGCCGGAGCGAGGCGGACACGCCGTCGGCAAGGGTCGACGCCTGCGGACGGGCGTGGTGCTTCGGCGCCGGATCGGCCCGTGTTTGGACTACCATGCGGCGCTCCCATGCACATGCCTCGACGACGTCGCGGGCCGCTCACCGTGCTGCTTGCGGCCATCCTCGCCTTTGGTACCTCCCTCCCTGCCTACTCGGTCAGTCAGGCCGAGGTCGACCGGGCGTGCTCCAACTCCAAGGAACAACAGGCCGAGTATCAGCGAGCCCGGGCGGCTTTCGAGGAGGCCGCGCTGGCGTACGAGGCGATCCTCAATGACATCGCCGTCAACGAGGCCAAGCGCGAACGCATCCAGGTCACCGTCGATCGGCGTGAGGCCGAGATGGACGACGTGCGCGAGCGGATCAACGAGCAGGCCGTGCAGCTGTACATCAAGGGCGGCGATGCCAGTCCGCAGCTCTTCCTGTTCGCCGACACCGTCAACGACTTGCTGACCGGATCGGAGCTGATCTCGGCCACGGCCGGATCGGATCTCGAGTCGCTCGACGACCTGCTGGCGGTCCGGGCGGACCTCGACTCGTTCCAGCAGGAGCTGGCGGCCATCGATGCCGAACTTCAGGCGGCCGAGGTCGAGTTGGGCGACATCCGGGATCGGCAGGAGGAGACGGCAGCCGCCGAGCGAGCAGCCTGGGAAAAGCTGGATGGGGAGTGCCAGCGGCTCACCGCCCAGCGCCAGGCCGAAGTCGAGGAGGCACGTCGCCGGGCGGCTGCGGCGGCGGCCGCCGCCGCAGCCGGTGGCAGCGGTGGTGGCGGCGGCTCCGGAGGCTCGGGGGTGGGGGCCATCAACGGCTTCGTGTGCCCGTTCCCCGGTTCGTCGTTCATCGACTCCTGGGGCTTCCCCCGGTCGGGAGGCCGCCGGCACAAGGGTGTCGACATGATGGGTGCCTATGGCGCGCCCATCATCGCGTCGTCCAGCGGAACGGTCTCGTTGGGCAACGGAGGTCTGGGCGGCAAGACCATCTGGTTGTCCGCCAACAACGGCTATGGCTACTACTACGCCCACCTCAGTGACTTCGCCGTCTCCAGCGGCTCGAGCGTGAGCGCAGGACAGGTGATCGGGTACAACGGCGACTCGGGGAACGCCCGAGGGGGCTCCCCCCATCTCCACTTCGAGATCCATCCGGGGGGCAGGGGAGCGGCCGCCGTGAATCCGTACCCCACCGTCGCCCCGGCCTGCCGGTAGGCTGTTGCGCATGGAATCTCGAAGGCGCATCGACCAGGTGTTGGACCCCTCGTTCGTCGAGGAACTGGAGAACGTGGAGTTCGACGAACTTCGGCGGCGTCGAACCCTGTCGGCGGAGATCGAGAACGAGCTGTCGTATCACCGCCGGATGCTCCATGGGCGGATGGACCTGATTCGCTTCGAGCTCCGCAGACGGTGCGGCGAAGAGGAGCGCAGCTTGATCGATGCCCTCCCCGAGATTCTGGCGGACGACACCGAAAGCCGCTCGGTTGGCCCGCAGTCGATGCGGTATGTCGAGACGTTCCCGCCGATCTACGAGTCGCTGGGACGTCGTGAGATCGACACCGTGCTGGGCGATGACGTGCTGCTCCGGCTCGGCGAGATCGACGACGAGGCACTGGAGGGCGCTTTGGAGGGGATCAAGGAACTGGAAGCCGAGATCTCCAATCGGCGGCATCGCGTTCACGAGGTCGAAGACGCGCTGAGTCGGGAGCTGGCCCACCGGTACCGGAAGGTTTGAACCTCCCGACGGTCGGGAAGACGACTCGCTCGACCATGATCCCATACCTGAGATGATCGTCGCCGACGTCGAACGATCCGGTCTGACGGAGTCTCGTCACCACGGTGCGGTGGCAGTCGTCGACGCAGCCGGTGTTCCCATCGCCGGGTTTGGCGCCGTGGAACGGCCGTTCTTCATCCGCTCGGCGGCCAAGCCGGTCCAGGCCACGGTCATGCGATCCCTGGGGCTCGATCTCGCGCCGGAGCTTCAGGCCGTCGGGTGCGCGAGCCACGACGCCGACCCGGCCCACGTTGCGCTGGTGGGAGCCGTCCTCGCCGGTGGAGGCCTGGACGAGGACGACCTCCGGTGTCCGCCGGCCTGGCCCACCTCGACGTCTGCTCGGCGTCGGGTGATCGCCGACGGAGCATCGGGTCGCCGCCGAATCTGGCACAACTGCTCCGGAAAGCACGCCGCCATGCTGCGGACTTGTCTGATCCAGGGCTGGCCGACCGAGGGGTACCTGCAACTCTCCCATCCGTTGCAGCGAGCCATCGCCGACGAGATGGACGCTCGAATCGGTTTGGATGGTGGTGGCGGTACGTGGGGTGTCGACGGGTGTGGAGCACCGGTCACGACGACCTCGGCGACCGGACTGGCCGTGCTGTACTCGCGGCTGGCGCGCAGCGGCGGACCGGTGGTCGAAGCCATGCGTCGCTTTCCGGCACTGATCGGTGGTATTCGAAACGTCGACCTGGCGGTCATGCTGGCATTGCCTGCGATTGCCAAGGGCGGCGCCGAGGCGGTGCTGGGGCTCGCCGTGGAAGGCCGTGGTGCCATCGGCATCAAGATCTGGGACGGCGGAGGTCGAGCGGTTGGTCCCGTCACGTTCGCAGCCCTCGACCAGTTGGGGTGGATTCCGCACGGTTCACGCGATGAGTTGGAATGGAGATGCCGGTCGGTGGTGTTGGGTGGGGGCGAGGACGTCGGGATGGTGAGGCCGGCGTTCCAATTGGAGCAGCTGTGAGAATCCACCATGCATGGTCATCGCCCGCGTTCGACCTGCCGTCCGTTGCCGGGTCGGTGGGGCCGTTCGCCGCGGCCTCCTTTCTTCGCGCTGTCACCGAGTTCGGCGACGAGCCGTTTCACATCGTCGAGGGGACGGACGGGCTGTGGGTGCTCGCCGAGGAGGCGGGAACGGTTCGGATGGCCGGTGACGCCGACCTGACCGACTACCACACGCCGTTGGGGGCCGGCGCAGATCGTGTCCTGTCGGAGTACGTCTCCGGTCTCCCGGGTGGCGTGTCGATCGAACTGGATTCGCTCCCCCTCGAGGCTGCCGAGTGCGCCGCCAAGGGTCTACAGGCCGCCGGCGTGGACGCGGTCACCGATTCTCACACCGTGACCGCGGTGCTCGATCTGCCGGACTCCTTCGATGGCTACCTCATCGACCTCGGGAAGAAGCAACGACACGAGGTCCGTCGAAAGCGGCGTCGGTATGAAGAATCGGTCGGTGCCCTGTGCCGGGAGCGACATGTCGGGACGGGCTGGGGTCTGTCGGAGTTCGTACGGCTGCACCGGCTGGCGGACGGTGACAAGGGCGACTTCATGACCGACGAGCGGGTCGAGTTCTTTCGAACGCTGGCGGAACAGCCCGGCTGGGTGGTGGACCTACTTCGTCATCCAGGTACCGGACACGCCACGGCCTGCGTGTTCGCTCACGTCGGTGAGGATTACGCCCTGTACAACTCCTCCTACGACCCGGAGCTCGCCGAGGCGTCACCCGGCGTGGCCCTCCTCGGGGCTGTCATCGAGGCGGCGATCGACGAAGGATGCCGCCGGTTCGACTTCTTGAAAGGCGATGAGACCTACAAGTTCCGAATGGGGGCTACCGAGCGCCCCCTGTATACGGTGACTGGTCGAACATGATCAACCGGGTCGCCTATCTCTCCATGCACACGTCTCCGCTCGTCCAGCCGGGCGTCGGAGACGCCGGTGGCATGAACGTCTACATCGATGAGCTCGCCAAGACGATGGCGGCTCGGGGCGTCGAGGTCGACGTCCACACCCGGAAGCACCGGCCGGATCTCGAACCGGTCGTCGAGGTGGGTCCCGGCTACCGGGTGCATCACATCGATGCCGGACCGTCTGCCACCATGCCGTTGGCAGACCTGGTCCCCTGGGTTCGGATCTTCGCCGACCGAGTGGTGGCGCGCATGGAAGAGACCGGAGCCAAGCCGGATGTGATCCACTCCAACTATTGGCTGTCCGGCTGGGCCGGTCTGCTCATCAAACGGGCACTCCACATCCCCCACGCGATCTCTTTTCACACGCTGGGTCGTGTGAAGGAACTCACCCGTCGCGACGACGACAGCCCTGAGAGCCTGCTTCGGATCGCCGCCGAGCACGAGGTCGTCGAAGGAGCAGATTGCGTCGTGGCGGCTACCCCGCTCGAGGCCGAGGATCTGCTGGAGCATTACGGCGCCGATCCGGCCCGGCTGTGCACCTCACCTCCGGGAGTCGACCATCGGCTGTTCCGTCCGGGCGACCAGGCCCGAGCCCGGTCGGCGCTGGGCTGGCCGGCTGGAGCCGAGGTCGTGCTGTTCGTCGGTCGCATTCAGCCGTTGAAGGGCGTCGACGTGGCGGTGGAGGCCTTTGCTCGAGTCGCCGAACGCCGTCCCCGAGCGCATCTGGTGTTGCTGGGGGGTCCGAGTGGTCCCAACGGGGATCGGGAGTTGGGAGCGCTTCGGTCGCGGCTCCGGTCGCGGTCGTTGGAGGAGCGGGTCACGATGATCTGCGCCGTACCGCACGTCGACCTGCCCGCCTATTACCAGGCGGCCGACGTCCTGGTGGCGCCCTCCCGGTCGGAGTCGTTCGGGCTGGTCGCCGCCGAAGCCCAGGCCTGCGGGCTGGCGGTGGTCGCCGCCCGCATCGGCGGGTTGACGCATGTCGTGGCCGATGGCGAATCGGGGCTTCTGGTCGATGGATGGGATCCGTCCTGCTACGCCGACGCCATCGAGCAACTCCTCGCCGATCCGCAGCTTCGGGAGCGACTCTCCCGGCAGGCGGTGGAGTGGTCGGAGCGGTTCTCTTGGGAGTCGACCGTGCATCGATTCCTGGAGCTGTACGACGGTGCCGTCGCCAGATCCGACGCCCGCTGAAATCCTCGTCTCGACCATCGATGCCTGGGTCGCCGACCCGGAGTCCGACGTCGTGTATGCCGAGCTGGTGGATGGGCGGTGGGCGACACGGCTCACTCAGACCGTGCGAGACGCGACCACCGTCTGGTGGGAGGTGGGGGAGCGGAGCATCCGCGCCGAGGCGTACGTGCTTCCCTTGCCGGAGTCCCCGCCCGTTGAGGCGCTCCGCTTGTGCATGGTGCGGAATGCCGATGCCTGGCGGACTCGTTTCGCACTCGATCGGGATGGAGCGGTCGTGCTTCGGTCGAGATTGGCGGTCGAATCGGTGTCGGTGGAGACCTTGGATGCGGTCCTCGGGGAGATCTATGCGTTCGTGGAGTCGACATTCCGGATGTTGGTGGGGACGCTGGATCGCGAAAGAAACGGCTAGGAAGTTGTACACACCGGTTGTGCACATTCCCCTGTGGAAACCTGTGGAAAGTGTGGAGAACCGACTGCGGCGTCACACTGGGTGGCTCGTTCGGCGAGTCTCGGCCCATTCCGCTACCCACCGTGACCGTCGATCCCCAACTCGAGCTGGTTGACCGCCCATCGCCCAATCGGTACGTTCGATTCAGCGACGCCCGAGAGGCTTGAACCGGCGTTCGTTAACCGTTCGGGGAAGTGCGGAAGCGAACGACTGGACCAGGTCACTCGGGCGTCGTTGCCGTCGGGACGTTCGTGGTCGGTGTTCGTACCGACGGCTCATAGGTCGGTCGACCGGTTGACCGGAGTGGTCCGGTGGGTAGGTTGCCGTTCGGTGTTCGATACCTCTGCATCTTCTCATACCGACTCGCACTCTTTTGGTACGTTCCGTTCCCTCCGCGGGCTCGGATACGTGCTGTCACCGCTGCTGGCAGCCACCTTCATCCTGCGTCCCGCGCTGAGCGCCGGTGCACTGATGGCGTCCGGCGCCGGTCCACTCCTGCTGTTGGTGGGCTTGCTGATCTACGGCGCGACCGGTGTCGTCTGGCTCGTCTGGTCATGGTGGGCTCACGCCAACCTGAAGCCGCTGGGAGTGGCTCCGCGAGTGAGACGACATTGGGTCTTGGCGGGTTGGCTCGTCCCGCTCGTCAACGTGTTCATGCCCCACCGGGTGACGAGCGACCTCCGGGTCGAGACCGACCCGACGCATCGCGGTCGCGCCTCATCGTCGCTCGTGACCGTGTGGTGGGTTCTGTACCTGGCATCCAACCTCTCCTGGATCGTCCAATCGAGCAGTCTGAGACCGGTGCGTTCTGGGTCCGCGGTGGACCTCGTGGCGGCGCTGGTTCACGGTGCTGCGGCGGTTGCCGCAGCTCGGTTGGTGTTCGACATCACGCACCGACACCATGCCCGTCATGCGGCGATCGTCGGTGACGCTCCGGAGGCGATCGAGGCTCCGGCCTGGCGCCGATGGGCCTTGACGGCCGCCGGTCTCTCCATCGGATGGCTGGCCGTTGTCGGAGCTGGCCAGGCGGTCGAGTGGTTGACGGGGCTGCCGGGAGATGCCGAGCTGGTCGTGTCACTTCCAGCCGGAACGTGCGCGGATCGCATCTCAGATGACGCCGATGCTCCTTGGGTTCAGGTTGTGCCGTGCTCGGAGAGCCACGACCTCGAGGTTCTCGGTCGGGTCGAAGCCCTTGATGAAGTCCATCCGGGGGACGATGTGATGTTCGAGTTCACAGCCGGCCGCTGCACCGGGATCTACGAGGTGGCGACCGGGAAGGTGGCTGCCGAGGCGGATCTCTATGTCTTCGTTCCGGACGCGGTGGCGTGGCGACAGGGCGAACGAAGCGGAGCTTGCGTGGTCTCTCCACCGGGCGGGGCCGGCACCGGCTCGATGGTGACCGAGACTGTCAGGGCGCCACTGTGGGATCTGAACCGCGGCGGGTGTTACGAGATCTCAGAAGGTTTCGAGACGCTCCAAGAAGCCGCGTGTGGGTCGTCTGGCCTCGTGGTCTCCAATATCGAATGGCTGGACTCGCGCATGAGTGCGGGGTTCCCGGGTGAATCGGCCATCGGTGAGCAGGTCGACAAGGCGTGCGGAAGCAATCCCGAGATGGTCGCCGTGTTCCCGTCGGCCGACTCTTGGAGATTCGGCGACCGCGTGATCGTCTGCGCCAGGGTTCTCGGCTGACGGCGACACCGGACTTCTGGCCCGCGACGGCTCATCCGGCGTCGGCGGCGGGCCACCGGCCGTCCGGGTACCGTGCCGCCTCATGTCCGATGCGCTGGCGCTGCTGTCGTCCCTGACCTGGGGGGTCTCCGACTACGTCGGTGGTCGGGTCACCCGGCGGGCGTCGGCGGTGGCGGTGGTGTTGTGGTCACAGGTGGTGGGGCTGGCGTTCGGGGCGTTGGGTGCACCGTTGTTCGGCGGAGGTCTCCAGCTGTCCTGGGCGTTGTGGGGCATCGGTGCCGGGCTCGGTGGCGGGTTGGGTCTCGTGGCGCTCTACCAGGGGTTTGCTTTCGGTCGGATGGCCGTCGTCGCTCCGTTGGCGTCGGTGGTCAGTGCGGCACTGCCGGTCGTGGCCGGAGTTGCCGCCGGGGAGCGCCCATCGCCGTCGGCGATCCTCGGCATCACGGTGGCGGTGCCGGCCCTCTGGCTCGTCACCCGTTCCCCCGAGAGCTCGCTCGATCCGACGCCCGTGGCCCCCAGTGTCCGGCTCGGCGTGATGGCGGGCGTCGGGTTCGGGCTGTTCTTCGTGTTGCTCGGCCAGGTTCCTGTCGAGGCCGGTCTGTGGCCTCTGGTTCCGGCGCGGGCCTCCTCGGTGTTGCTGATGACGGGCCTGGTTCTGATGGGACGTGGCTCGGGAACCGTCTCTCGACTCGTGATTCCGGGAGTCGTGTTCGCCGGGGCGGGGGACATGCTCGCCAACATGCTGTTCCTGTCCGCCGCTCAGCGCGGCCTTCTGTCGACCGCCTCGGTGCTCGCCTCGCTGTACCCGGCGGTCACCGTGGCCCTCGCCCGCATCTTCGGTGAAGCGGTTCGCGGAACTCAGTGGGCGGGAGTTGCGCTTTCCCTCATGGCGGTCGGCCTGATCACCGTGTGACGCTCAAGTTCGGCGCGCTCGCGGGCCGATATGGCGACCATGGGAGTCGCTCGGGTCCTCGTCGTCGTGGCAGCGTTGGTGCTGGGTGCCGCCCTGCCCGCAGCCGGCACGGTGGACGATGAGCACGCCATGCTCTCGCTGATCAACGAGACGCGAGCCGAGGCCGACCTTCCCCCCTTGACCCCACTGGGCGACCTGGTCGACGACGCCCGGCTGCACACGGCCGAGATGATCGCCGTCGCGGACCTCTTCCACAGTTCCTCCAAAGAGATCGCCTCGTATGCCAGCGGATGGTCGTTGCTCGGGGAGAACGTGGGATTCGGTCCCAACCCGAAAGTGCTGCATCGAGCGTTCATGCTGTCCGAAACCCATGCCGCCAACGTGTTGGGTGAGTTCTCGTTCGCCGGGGTCGGTGCATCCCGTTCGTCGGACGGCTCTCTGTATGTCACGGTGCTCTTCATGCAACCGGCGGAATCGGATGACACCGAACTGGCCGAGTTCAGCCCGCTCGACGACCTGTGGTGGTTCACCGATACGTACTCGGGCTCCACGCTGGTCGATCGCATGTGGACCTCGCCGGAGCCGACTGCACCGACTATCTCGGCCCGGTGCCACGTCGGGGTGTGCGCAGACTGACGGCGCTCCGCGGCGCTAGATCCCGAAGATCAGCTCTCGCAGGTTGACCGGCGTCAGCCGGCCGGTTTCGAGGTCGATTCGCGTCGAACCCAGTCGGAGGCCTTGCATCCCTTCTCCAACCCTGGTCATGACCTTCAGGTTGTCGTCGTCGAATTCGAGGCGACCCAGGCCCAAGCATCGGCCGGAGCCATCGAGCACTCCGACGAGCACTCCGTCGAGTCGGGCGAGATCGAGCCCCGACGGAAGGGTGGGAGCGAAGACGGTCGGGCGCACACGCCACCGGGCCAGCGGCTCCGAGAAAGCCTCGAGGAAGGCCTCGGAGCGACGGCTCGATCGTTCTTCTGGGGACGCGGGATTGACCTCCGGGTCCACGCCCGTGGTGACGGCTTCGACCGAGAAGAACCGCCGGAGCATTCCGATCACCGGGTCGAGTTCCGCGCCACGCTCCAAGCCGACGACGAGGTCGGGTTCGATGAGTTCGACCTTGTGGTACTTCAATGTCTCGCCGATCACCCCGGACACGTGATTGCTGGTGTCGACCAGCACCAAATCGGCAACCCGACGCGCCTCGGCGGCCAGCGTGGCGGTGGCGACGACCTGCTGGAGGACGAGGCGGTCGACGATGGTGGAGCCGACGAAATGCATGCGTTCCGGGAGCGGTGGGGCATTCAGGTCGTCGCTGTTGCGGTAGACCTGCAGCCCGACACACGCCGGTGGACCGATCGTGCCATTGGCGATGTCGGCGTCGACGAAGGCGACGGTCCTGCCCTGAGCGAGTGCTCGAGAGGCGATACGGCGGCCCAGCGTCGTCTTGCCGGTGTCCATGGCTCCGACCAGCAGCACGACGTTCGATTCGAGGGCGGCGGCGACCACGTCACCGACTGCAGCTACGGACATCCGCGCAGGATCCTACCGGTGGCATTCCGGTAGCCGGCCGACCGTAAGCTCGGCTCTCGCCAACGAGGAACCGATGTCTTCTCCGATCACCTTCCTGTCAGATTTCGGCCGTCGCGACGAGTTCGTCGGGGTGGTCCACGGCGTCATCGCCAAGCTGGCTCCCAACTCGAGGATCATCGACCTGCATCACGAGGTCCCGCCCGGGGACATCAAGTCGGGCGCCCTGAGTCTCACCAGGGCCGTGCAGTACCTGCCCGAGGGGGTGATTCTGGCGGTCGTCGATCCGGGGGTCGGAACGGATCGACGTGCGATCGCCATCGAGACGTCGCACGGATTCTTCGTCGGGCCGGACAACGGGCTCCTTTCACCGGCGGTTGCCATGGTTGGTGGTGCGACCAGGGTGGTCTCGATCGAGAATCAGGACGCTCGAATCCCCAGCGCCGGGGCAACGTTTCACGGACGGGATGTCTTTGCGCCGGCGGCCGCGCTGCTGGCCGTCGACGGTGACTCGTTCGACGAGTTGGGCCCGTCCGTCGATGCAGCGTTGACCGTGCCGATGATGCTGCCGCTCCCCGAGGTCGAGGCCCCGACGGTGGTCGGCGAGGTCTGGTGGATCGACACCTTCGGCAACTGTCAGACGAACATCGGGCCGGACGACCTGGCGAGGGTCGGGGCGGTGGAGGGCGGAGACCTCGTTGTGCGGGTCGGCACCGTGGAACACATCGTCCCGTGGGTGGGCACGTACGGAGATGTGGCCGAGCGACAGGCCCTCGCTCATGTGGACTCCTCCGGACTGATGGCGCTGGCCGCTCGTGGTGGATCCGCCGCCAACCTGTTGGGACTCGAGGAGGGTGTGGCCGTCACCCTCCGGCGTTCATGAGGAGAACCCACCAGGCCCCGAATCCCACGATGATGACGGCGAGGAGAACAACGACGACGATGGCGGTGACCGGTCTCACAGATGGCGAGGCTACCGCTCCGAGGACATTCGTTTGATCCGGCCGGACGCCAGCCGACCGAGGAGCCGGATGGGTTCGATGTTCCCTTCGTCGACGACCTCACCATCGTCCCATCGCACCACCGGGATCCGGAGGCCGAAGTCGCGTACGAGATGGTCGTCCGTGTCGATGTTCACCTCTTGAAGAGCGAGGGCGAACACCCGGGCGGCTCGGGTCACGACTGGTCGTATCTCGTCACAGAGGTGACACCCGGGTCGAGACAGAAGTTCCAGGTCCGGCATAAAAGTGATTTGACTCCGCCGAATAACTAGTACAATCTTGCAGGACGCGCATAGTGCCTGTCCGGTGCAAGCCGAGCAGGTCGACGCGTTGGCGAGAACAACCGTACGACATCGTTCATACCGAGGGCACGTTCAAAACCCCAAGGTGTGATGGATAGCCTCCCAGCCCGCCCCATAGATGGAGTCGGACTCTCGTCGACGAAGCCCCCCTGCCCCGGGGGCTTCGTCGCGTCTGGGCATCGGGCAATGCCGCCTCCCGCCCTCAGGGGAGGAGGGCCGGTGGGGTGGGCGGAATCGCTCAGCCGGCCGCTTCCATCTCGGTGGTGCCGGTCGTCTCGGATTCGTCGGCGGTGTCATCGGACGCTCCGTCATCGGATGGCGCCTCGACCAGACCGCAATCGGCCAGGACCGCATCGGCCTCCAATCCGCCGAATTGGATTCGTTCGAAGGCCACGACCGCGGCCAGGTCTTCGGCGGACAGCCGGGCAAACGCCGGCATCTGTCCACCACCGCCAACCGGCTTGGCGAGATCGCCGTACGTGGAGCGTCCTGCCGCCTGGAAACCGGAGGTGCCGAGTTGAACCCACTCGATGTGATCGGTGCACGATGAGAACGTGTTGTTGACTCCGATCAGTGCCGGACCGGATCCGCCGCCGCCCTGGGCACCGTGACACCCGTTACATGCCTGCGTCGAGTAGAGGCTCTGCCCGGAGGCAAAGAACTGTGCCCCCTCCCCGGACAGCGCTCCGGCCCGACCCTCGAACTCGGTGCCGTCACAGTTCTCGGCCACGCCGGTGGCACGATCGATGCCCAACGTGTACGACTCCGCTTCGCACTCGGCTGCGCCCGAGTTGCCGGTGAGGTAGAGCAGTCCGATGGCGGGCAGCAGCACGAAGACCGCCGCCAGCCAGCGGGGAAGCGAAACGGCGGTCCGCTCGGTCACGCCCGAGGTCGGGACTGAGACGACCACCGGGTAGGCCAACGCTTCCCGGGGTGAGACCCGCTCCGGAATTGGAGGTGCGCTCACGGTGCCCGTCCCGACCGGCTGGGCTGCCGGCTGGGCAGGAGCGGTCGGCCCGGTGTCGCCGGGGTCGGCGTCGGTGTCGGTCTCGCCGGTGTCGCCGGGGTCGGTGTCGTCGGGGTCGGTGTCGGTCGGTTCGGGGGTGGTGGATGCGGCGGGGGCGGGTGCTCCTCCTGCCCAGGCGGAGAGGACGGCGGCGGTGTCCGTTCCGGCGGCGGCGGCGCGGGCGGCGGCCGATCGCTGGAGGATGTCCTCGGGGACGTTCAGGGCGGCTGCCGCAGATTCGAGATCGCTCATGAGTTCACCTGGAGGCGCGGAGGTAGTCGGAGATTCGTTGGAGTTCGTCGTCAGAGAGTCCTGCGTAGGACGGATGGGCCGAGACGGCCGTGAGCATGTCCCGGAACGCCACCGGATCTTCGATACGAGTGCCGACGTGGGCGAGATCCGGTCCGAGACGCCGCACGCCCAACACCTGGTTGGTGTCGGAAAGCGTCACGCCCCCGAGCCCGGCGTCGATGGCGATCGGGCGCACCATCTGGGTGTGGCAGGCAGCACAACCGGCCGACCGATAGAGGTGTTTGCCGTCGATGGCGTTCTGGTTCATCTGGATGGCCGAGCTGTAGATCCCGTTGCCTTCCTCGGGGAGAGAGGGGACCACGAACCCGGCCAGAATGGCGAGAACGAAGACGGCTGCCGCCCCGGCCATGATCCGGAAGGGTCGTTGATCGGGGCCGTCGAGGATGGGCGGTGCGGCCGGAACGGTGACCACCGTCTGAGACCCGACCGGCTGGGCTGCCGGCTGGGCAGGAGCGGTCGGCCCGGTGTCGCCGGGGTCGGCGCCGGTGTCGGTCTCGCCGGGGTCGGTGCCGGTGTCGCCGGTGTCGGCGGTGTCGGTGTCGGCGGTGTCGGTGTCGGTCGGTTCGGGGGTGGTGGATGCGGCGGGGGCGGGTGCTCCTCCTGCCCAGGCGGAGAGGACGGCGGCGGTGTCCGTTCCGGCGGCGGCGGCGCGGGCGGCGGCCGATCGCTGGAGGATGTCCTCGGGGACGTTCAGGGCGGCTGCCGCAGATTCGAGATCACTCATCGCTGCCTCCGGTGGGTACCAGAACCTCGCGCTCGGTCGGTCGCCCGGCCGTCACCGTCCGGTAGATCCCCATGGCGAACACGACTTGGGCGGCCGCCATGACGACGCCGGTAACGGTGGCCAAGCCCACCAGCGTCGATCCGACGGTCGACACCGCCCACTGCTCACCGGCGGCCGTCTGCTGGGTGTACGCACCTCCCGCCCAACCGACGCCGGTCACGACCCCTGCGAGCATCAACAGCAGCGCGGTCGAGGTCGTGCCCCACGCCGTCCAGCGGACGTGGCGCATGGCCGCTTCGTTGGACTCGGGCTCGAGCCCTGTCACCGCCCGCAGGCCGTGGTGAGTCCATCCGGCCGCCAACAGACTCCCCACCCCGAACACGGTGGCGACGAGGACGCCCTCCCAATACGTGGTGAGCGCGACCAATGAGGCAGAGGAACGGAATCCGGCCACGGCCGTCGCCACGCCGACCAGCAGGGTCATGCCCAGCCCGGCGAGCGTCGCCACCAGCGAGGGTCGCCGTTCGAGCTCCTCCCAGGATCGACCGATGGTGGCCGCCACCGCATAGCTGTTGGCGAGTGCGGCCACCGGCAGGGCGAGGTTGAAGACGGCTGCGAGCGCATCGAGCCAATCCGGAGTCGGCCCGAACACGAGTTGGACCGGACCGGCCCATGTGGCGGCAAAGGCCAACGACCAGAACCCCACCTGCGCCAGGCTCCTCCCCGCCAGCGGTTCCCCGGAGACGACGGTGGCCGTGTAATACGCCAGGCCGACGCCCATGACCGTGATCCACAGCGTGCCGAAACCGGCCGTGAACGTCACCGACTGGAGCGCCGTCGCCAACGAGTTGAGCCCCGGGAGGTTGCTCGTGAGATACAGGAGGGGGAGCCAAAGGGTTCCTCCCATCACGAACCACAGGGTCGGGTAAACGGTGCGTTCGGTTCTGGCGGCGATCGTGCGGATGGTGACCACCAGGGGAATCGTGAGGGCGATCAGAACCGGAATGTCGAGCCACCATGGGAACCCGAACGGCTCGACCCCGTCGGAGATGCCGAGCAGCGACGTCAGCACACCGAGGGCTGCCAGGCCGGCGGTCGCCAGGCCGCCGAGTCGGGCGAGCGACGGGGTCTGCAGCGCAGCCCCGGTCAATCTGGGAAGCACGTAGTAGGCACCCGCCGAGAAGGACACGACCAGCCCGCCCAGCATCGATGCCGAGAGCGCCGCCGGACGGATGCGCGAGAAGGAGAGAACGGAATCGAACGATCCGGGGAAGGCCATCGCGGCGAGCGCCACGACATAAAGCAGTGCGCCCACTGCCAGCATGGCCGTGGAGACGAGCACCAAGAGGGTGACGCCGCTCTCCGCTGTGTTGTGACTCGATCGATCTCCGTTCGACGTCACAGCGCCCTTCCTACCTGCCAACCTCGTCCTGCGTTCTCGTCTGGCGTTGTCCGCCCCGTCGGGCGGCGTGCGGCGGCCCGACCGTTGCGACAAGTCTGCCGCGATCTCCTCGGTCCTCCGCGGCCATCGTCCACGGGGAGGAGACCGGCGGGAGCATAGCGGCGGGGCGACCCGGCTCCAGCTTCACGCCGCGGTGATGCTCAGGCCGAAGCCGTGCGTTTGTCAGGAGTTCCGTGGGGCTCATTCGATGTGGTAGAACTGGCTCGAATGCCGGGGTATCGCTCTGCGGTGTCAAACATCGGGTCCGCGTTTCCCGGCGGCGGAGAGCCAAGAACGGCCGTCCGCACAGAAATATCCGTGGCGACGTGGCGATCGCAGTGCAGCCATCTAGCCTGGGACCGGCTCTGGAAGAAGAGGCGGGCCCACCGCGAGTGTGACTCGTGACGTGAACGAGAGGATCGAGGACCGGATGTACCGACTGGGTGAGCTGAGCGACGAACGGAGGCGCCGCCTCGGTTGGGCGCTGCTCGTCGGCGGCACCGCCCTGATGGTCCTGGGCGTGTTCATGGTCCACAATTTCGGGTTGGGCGCCGAGGACTTCGACACCTCGGTCATCGGTGGATTGTTGGAGCGCCTTCCCCTCGCCTCGCTCAAGTGGTTCAAGGCCGTCGGATATCTGATCGTGTTCGCGGCCAGCCAGCTCATGTTGGCGGGTGCCGCCCTGCTCTGGGTGCTGAACCAGCCGATGACGTGGGCCCGGGCAACGTTCGCCGCGCTCCTGACGTGGCTGGAAATGGTCGTGATCTTCGGGATCGTGCCCTCGGAGTGGCTGAACTTCTCACAGACCGACCTCGAGTGGAGTTTCCAGGACGTGCTGTTCCAAGTTCCGTCGGCACTGGTGTTGGGGAACGAGATCGAAGTGACGACCGGAGCGCTCAAGGACGCCATCTCGGGCGGTTACAACGTGGCGATGCTGGCTGCGGCCGGTGTTCTCGCATATCAGATCCAGAGGATCAAAGAGGGCCGTCCCGCTTCGGCTGCTCCGGAACAGCCCGTGTCTCCGTATGGGCGTCCGCTCGTCGAACCGCGGCGGAGAGACGCCAAGTCGGGTACCGCCGAGCCAGGAGCCGACAGCTGATGCCGCGGGGGGTCGTCGACGAGACGCCACCGTTCCGGGACGACTACCAACTCGCCCTGGTCGAGGGTGAGTACTTCAAGGACAAGCTGCGCCCCAAGCAGTTCCTCCACATCGACCAGTCCGAGTGCATCCTCTGCGAGGGGTGCGTCGACATCTGTCCGTGGAAGTGCATTCACTACCTGTCCGTCGATGCGATCACCGAAGCGGTGAACGTGGCGCTGCCGTCGGAGGACCCCACCAACTTCGGGGCGTTCATCGTCGACGAAGATGAGTGCACCCGCTGCCAGCTGTGCATCGACCGCTGTCCGACCGGGGTCATCACCTTGGGTAAGTTCGAGGGGTCGCTGGCAGAGCAGGCGGCCGAGATGGGGCTCGACCAACGTCCGTGGGAGTTGGATACGGGCCAGCGGGATTACAAGAACGGGTACATGTACGGCTTCCGCTGGTAGGAGGAGCATTGGCGAACGGAAACGACAAGACCAGCCTGATGGAACGGGCTTCGACCGCCTGGGAGAACTTCCGCGGCTCGCAGTTCGTCGAATCCGTGCTGCGACCGGGCTCCCCCTTCAAGAAGGGCTACTCGGACAGTCCCCGGAACCGGTCGTACGTGGTGATGAACAACGTGCTCTATCACCTCCACCCGGTGAAGGTGAAACGACACGGGGTCAAGCTCTCGTACACGCTGTGCCTGGGCGGGCTGAGCTTCTTCCTGTTCATCCTGCTCACGATCACCGGGATCTTCTTGATGTTCTATTACGCCCCGACCGTCGACCGGGCGTATCTGGATGTTCAGGCACTGTCCACCAACATCACGTTCGGCTCGCTCGTCCGGAACATGCACCGATGGGGCGCACACCTCATGGTGCTGACGGTGTTCTTGCACATGAGCCGCGTCTTCTATCACGGCGCCTACAAGCCGCCGCGCGAATTCAACTGGGTGGTAGGGGTGGTGCTGCTGCTCCTCACCCTGTTGCTGTCGTTCACCGGCTACCTGCTGCCGTGGGATCAGCTGGCGCTCTGGGCGGTGACGGTGGGAACCAACATGGCCGGATTCGTGCCCGTGTTCGGTGCACAAGTGAAGTTCGCATTGTTGGGCAGCGCCGAAGTCACCGCGGGGACGTTGCTGCGATGGTATGTGCTGCACGTGCTCTTCTTCCCGTTCATCATCGTTATCTTCATGGCCGTCCATTTCTGGCGTGTCCGCAAGGACGGTGGGATCTCGGGGCCGCTGTGAGAGCTGTGAGCGAGAAGTTGAACGGGAGCGTGCAACATGGCTGAGATCCCGGAGAGTCTGCTGAGGCGATCCGCCGAGGCGAAGGCCAAGGCTCTCGGCGTCCCCGTGGAGCAGGTGCTGGCGGAGATGAAGGGCGAGGCGCCACCACCAGCCGCCTCCGGTGGTGATGCCCCGACCGGCACGGTCCCGGTCCCCGGTGCCGACCCCACCGAGCAACAGGTCGCCGACGATGCGGTTGAAGCCGCCGAGACACCGGCCGAGGCGCCGGGCGAGGCGGAGCCGCCGACCGAACAGCCCGAGGCCATCGAAGCCGGCACGATCCCCACCGATTCCGATCCCGCTCCCGAGCCGCAAACCGGGACCGAGGTCGCGGCCACCGATTCGGCGGTGGCGGTCGAGACCCCGGCGGAGACAGCCCCGAATGGCGACGGTCACGACGGGAACGGTTCGGCCGGCGACGGCGCCGCTCGGGTGGCAGCCTCGGTGCGTGCTCGTCCGGTGGCCCCGCCCACGAACGTCCCCGAGGGGGTTCGAACCCAGCGTCTGCTGACGGTCGTCAAAGCTCGCGCCATTCAGAACGTCAAGGCCGAGCCGCAGGACAAGGTCAACACCTGGCCGCACCTGATGATCGCCGAGTTCACGGCGTTGCTGCTCATGACGGCGGTCCTGATCATCATGTCGGTGGTGCTGCAGGCACCCCTGCTGGAGCCGGCGAACTTCAACGCAACTCCGAACCCTTCGAAGGCGCCGTGGTACTTCCTCGGACTCCAAGAGCTGTTGAGCTACTTCGATCCGCAGATCGCCGGGGTCACCGTTCCCACCCTCATCGGGCTCTTCGGGTTCATGATGATTCCCTACGTTGACAAGAATCCGTCGACGAAGCCGTCCGATCGGAAGTTCGCCATCATGCTGTACACGATATTCCTCGCCGGTTCGGCGACGCTCACCATCATCGGTGTGTTGTTCCGTGGGCAGGGCTTCAACTTCGCCTACCCATGGGTCGACGGCGTGTTCTTCGACGACTTGAAGGACTGGGTGAACTTCGAATGAGCGCCGAAGTCCTGATTCCGCTGGCCATCGCCGTCTTGGCGATCTTCGCGGCGGTGGCGGCATTCACCATCGCCTGGCGACGCTCCGGAGGGGTCGAGTGGCGTCGGAGTGTGCAGCGCGAGACATTGGAGGCCGATCGGTCGTCCCGACCAGAGGTCAGCGACCCATCCACCGCCGAGGCGGGAGAGGTCGAGGTCGAGCCCGAACCGGAGCCCGTCCCGGTGGGTGTCTCGGCGGGCGCCCCTTCCGGGGTCACGGTGGCGTCGGAGCCGCGAGTGGTCGAAGCCACCGCCGAGGAGGCGGGAGTCACTCGTCGCAGCTTCTTCAATCGAGCGCTGGGTTTTCTCTTCCTCGGAGCGTTCGGTGGCGGACTCGGGATCAGTTTCCTTTCCTTCCTGTGGCCGCGTGTGGAAGGCGGCTTCGGGTCGGACGTGAATGCCGGCGAGGTCGGGGCGCTGCTGGAAGGTGCCTTCAACGCCGACGGTTCGGTGACCCCGGTCTTCATCCCCGAGGCCCGTGCCTACATCGTGCCCTCACCTCCTGCGCTGTCGGCGCAGTTCGCTGACAAGAGCCTCGAAGCCGGAGGAGCGATGGCGCTGTACCAGCGCTGTGTGCATCTGGGATGCCGGGTTCCGTGGTGTCAGACATCACAGGGATTCGAGTGCCCGTGCCACGGCTCGAAGTACAACAGCATCGGCGAGTACTTCGCCGGCCCCGCCCCTCGCAACCTCGACCGTTTCGTGGTCGAGTTGAACGGTTCCAACGAGTTCATCATCAAGACCAGCTCCATCATCGAGACGCCTCGCGCCCTCGACAAGTCGGTCGTCTACCCCCAAGGCGTGTCGTGCATCGGCGCCAATGTCGGGGCGGAGGAAGAGGCATGACGTCGACCGTCATCGTCACCCTGGTGGTGGCGGCCGCCATCGTGTGGCTGGCAGTGCTCGGAGTCAACGCGTTGCGATCGCGAGGCAACGAGGAGATCCCGGCGAATCTCGCGCCGGGCGAAGCCGACGAGGTGATGGAGACCAGGCGCCTCGAGCGAGCCCAGCAGGCCGCCGTCCTGCTGTCGGCCTTCCTCGCCATCTCTCTCCCCATCTACTACATCGGAGAGCCGGACCGCCAGGAGCAGTTCATTCACGACTTCGAGGAGCAGAACGTCGAGCGCGGGCTGCATCACTACGAGGAGTTCGGATGCGGTGGCTGCCACGCTCCGGACGGCAGTGGCGGGAGCGCAACCTACGTGGAGAAGCGGTCGGGAGTGACCGTCAGCTGGGAGGCTCCGTCCATCAACGACGTGTTCTACCGATACGACCGCGATGAGGTCGTGTACTGGCTCACCTTCGGCCGCGGCAACTCTCCGATGCCCGCCTGGGGCCTGGAAGGTGGCGGTCCGATGAACGAACAGCAGATCGAGGAACTCGCCGACTACCTGGCATCCGAGGAGTTCGCCATCGGGCAGCCGGACGTCGCCGCCGAAGTCGACGCAACCATCACCGCCCAGCTCAACCGCCTGCAAGGTGCAGAGGCCGCTATCGAAGCCGCCATCGTCGATCAACGCCAGCTCCTCGCCGACCTGCGGCGCGCCGAGTCGGTAGCCGGCCCGGTCGGGGAGATCGGCGAGCGCGCCGAAGGTTTGCTGGAGACGATCTCTGAGGGGGTCGACACGGATGGCGACGGGGTCGCCGATGCCGCCGAGGACGCGGTCAACCAGATTCAAGCCGAGCTGGTGGAAGCGCTGCTGCTCCCCGGTGTGGAACCGGTGGCTTTCTCCGCGGAGGATCCGGCGACCACCGGAACACCCGACCTGGAGGCAGCCGAGGCGATCGTCGAGGTCTACCGCGATCTGGCCGAATCGGAGGAAGCCCCCGTCCTGGGACCGATCGCCGACGCCATCGAGGCCGCCATCGAGGGCGATACGTCGGAGGCCGCCGACGCCGGAAGTGAGTCGGCGACACCCGAGGAGGAGCCGGCCGCCGACGCAGAGGACGCTCCGGGTGACGATCCGGCCGAGGACGAAGGCCCTCCCGCCGACACCGATGGCGACGGGCTGACCGATCAGGCCGAGCAGCAGATCAACGGGCAGATCACCCAGGCCGTGGCTGCCCTCCTGCCCGACGGTTACTCGACGGTCGAACTCGACCCGGCCAATCCGGAATCGACCGGCTCGTCGGATCTGCGAGCCGCCGAGAGTGCACTGAACGCCATCGGCAATACCGCCACCAATCTGCGCCTCAACGCCGACAACGGACCCGACAAGCTGATCCCGGCGGCCGAGGCGTCGCTGGCCGACCTGCTCGCCGCCCAAGAGGATGCGCACTGGGAGTTCGATGAAGCGGCCATCGCCGACGAGGTATTCGACGGTGATGGCGACCGCGCCCGGCGCGTGGTCGGGATCTACCAGGGGTACTGCGCCCGGTGTCACACCTCCGGGTACTCGGCCGGGCTCCCGTTCACTCAGGAGCCGGGCTCGGGAGGCTTCGGTCCGGCCCTCTGGGACGGTCGCCCGGCGGTGCAGTTCCTCGACGACGAATCGCTCGTCGATTTCCTCACCAACGGTGCGGTGGCCAACACCCCGTACGGTGTGAACGGGTTCGGGTCGGGTCGGATGCCTGGATTCGGCAAGATCCTCTCCGAGCAGGACCTCGCCGATCTGGCGGCATGGCTGCGGGCCGGAAACCTCGACGGACAGGAGGGTGACTGATGCGTGAGCTGATGCGAGAACTGCTGTCGGCGAATCTGTTCGTCACCGGCATCATTCTGACGCTGGCCAGCTTCGTCGTCTTCTACGGCTCGATCTACTTGCTGAACTTCACCAACCTGGGCCGCAAGTTGGCCTTCTTGGTGACTGGAGCCGGGATCTTCGCCTGGTCGGCAATCGGCTCGTTGCTGTTCGTCATGTACGCCCCCCGCGGACCCAAGCCGGAGGACATCGAAGGGCTGAACGCCTGGGAGATCCGGGTCATCCCGATGACCTTCCTGCTGGTTTCGGTCATCCTCCTGGTCATGTTCATGGTGGCGCTGTCCCAGTACGAGCGCACCCAGGAAGAGGTCTGAGAACCGCCGGCCGCCCGACGCGAGACGTCAGGTGGCGCGATCCCCATCGGCCAGGCAGCGAGCCTGTTCGACCCAGCGGTGCTGTTCCATCCGCCACGCCTGTCCGGCGAGTCCCGCCCGCACCCGATCCAGGTCCGACTCGCTCGCCCGCGCCAGTGCTTCGACGCTGTGAATCCCCAGTTGTTCCAACCGGCCGGCCAGCGCGGCGCCGATGCCATCCAGCGCGGTCAGCGAGGTATGGCTCGCCGATTCCGGGGCGAGTCGAACGTTCTCCGACGGCTCCGCGTCGCCGGCCACCTCGACCTCGGGCGCGGCGGTGATCAGCGTTCCGTAGCCGGGTGCAAGATGGGCCGGCGGGATCGGTTGCGCACGGTCACGCCGTTCGACGAGCGGCGGGGGAGCGGCGGGCGTCGGACTCGGCCATGTCGGGGTCCTGATCTCTTCGGTCGTCAGTTGGCGGACTCGGTGCGTGAGAGATGACGGCCGCACCGGAACACGGGTCTCGCCGCTCCGCGTCAGCATGACTGCGATCGCCAGAACGGCTCCGCTGAACACGATCGGAAGGATCGGAGAAACCCGGAATCCGCCGGTCCCGGGTGCGATGATCATCGCCTCCGAACTCGACTCGAGGCGGTCCCCGACGACCGCGTCGTCGTCGATCGTCTCTGCCGATGCGGTGGTCGATATGAGCGCCAGTGAAGCGAACACGACCAAAGTGGCGGCAATGCGCCAATATCCCATGACTCCTCCCAAAGTCCCAAACCCCATGATCCCAACCCCAGGTCAATGTACCGCGCCCAGCGGGCTCCACCAGTGATTGTTCCAAGGCGGCCTGTAGCCCTGGCTGGAATCGATACTGGGAACGCGAGCGGTGGTGCCCGGCTACCGATCAACCCTTCTCGTTGACCTCGACCTCGAGCGCACCGCCGTTCCAGCGGACTCGGATCTCGTAGTCGGCTCCCTCTCCGTCGTTGTGGAACTCCACCCGGGCCTCGGGTGAGGTGTCCTCGACCTCGAGCGTGAACCCGGGGTTGGGCGTCGCCGCCTGGTACTCGACGACACCCGTGCGATACCGAACGGTGAGACTGCCTCCGTTCGAGGGCACCGTCTTCGTCTTCCACACCTCCGTCGTCGTCGGAGGTTGCGTCGCGGTTGTGGGGGTCGTCGGGCTCGCGGTCGAGCTCGTGCCGGTCGCCAGGGTGGTGGTCGTGGAGGTCGCCACGGTTCCGGTGGTTTGGATCGTCGATGAGGACGCGGTCGGCGCCGGGCTCGGCTCGTCCGGAGTCGACGGTGAGGCGGGTAGGGAGATCGACGAAGTCGGTGTGACCTGATCCGTCGACGGCCTTTCCCCGGTCGTCGCCGGGTCGGCGATGGTGGTCGTACCGGTCGGCTCCGCACCACCCGACCCGGCCACCACGACCGGCGTCCGTGGACGCTGGCTTACCTCCCCGTGGGCAGCGGTGAGCACCTGAAACGTCACGAACGACACGAGGGCGGTCGCCATTGCCCAGGACAGGATCAGCCACACGCGCTTCATCACGCCCATGATCGCATCGGGCCGATCATGGGAGGGTCAGGGATTGGTCAAGGAACCATCAAGGTCCGGGCACCGGTGGAAGGCGGGCCGTAATGTCCCGGGCGTGGCATCGGTCCTCCTCATCGAAGACGACCCCGACCTCCGGCGGCTGGTGGCTCGGGCGCTGGCGGACGGCGGACACCACGTGGTCTCGGCTGCCGGGGCGATGGAGGGCCTCAAGCTCATCACCGACGACGACTTCGATCTGGTGATTCTGGATCTCGGGCTTCCCGACCTCGACGGTCGAGATCTTCTCAAGATGATTCGGGCGGTGTCGGACGTTCCGATCATCGTGGCCACGGCCCGTGGCGCCGACGAGGTGGTGGTCGCAACGCTCGACGCCGGAGCCGACGACTACATCGTGAAACCTTTCTCGGTCGGCCAGCTGGAGGCCCGGATTCGAGCGGTGCTCCGTCGGCGGGAAGCGGGAGCGAGTCCACAGATCGTGCAGGTCGGGGAGCTGAAGATCGATGTCACGTCGCGCGAAGTGCGGCTGGCCGAGGCCATCGTGGATCTGAGTCCGAAGGAGTTCGACCTGCTGCGGATGCTGGCGGAACGGACTGGCGAAGTGGTGACGAAGCGGGAAATGTTCGCCGAGGTCTGGCGCCAGCCGTATGGAGGCGGGGATCGAACGGTCGATGTCCACCTGTCGTGGCTGCGACGAAAGCTCGGTGAGTCGGCCACGGAGCCGAGGTACTTGCGCACGGTTCACGGCGTTGGCGTCAAGCTGGTGGAACCCGACCGGTGAGAAGCCGGCTCACGATCCTGATTCTCGCGGTGACCTCGCTGGTGGTCATCGCCTACACCGTTCCGCTGGCGATCATCGTTCGGACGCAAGCCGATGAACGGGCACGGGTGGATGGCGAGCGGATCGTCGAGGACGCGGCCCGGAGCGTCGTCCCGTTGGCTTCTCGTGGGGCTCCCCTCACCGCCGCGGGCGTCGCTGAGGTGGGCGGGCTCCCGCCCGGCGTCGGGATCCTCGATGCGAATGGTGACGTCGCCGGATCGCCAGACTTCGATGTGACACTCGCCGAGTCCGCCGCGGCCGATCGAACGCCGAAGTCCCGGTACCTGGAGGATGGTTCGTGGCAGGTTTCGCTTCCGGTGATCGGTGCGGACGGCTGGGTGGTCGCCAGCAAGAGGGTTCCGGTCGAGGATCTGTCGAGGGGAGTGACGCGGGCTTGGCTCTTCCTCGGTCTCCTGGGGGTCATGCTGGTCGCCGCGGCGCTCGTACTGGCAGACCGGCTGGGCCGCAGTCTCAGAGGTCCCGTGACCCAGCTCGCAGAAGCGGCCGGACGCATCGGATCGGGAGAGCTCGATCTCAAAGTCGCGCGGCCACCGATCGCGGAGCTCTCGATCGTGGCCGATGCGCTGAACCGTCTGGCACCCCGGCTTCGCCACCTCCTCACGTCCGAGCGCGAGGCGCTGGCCGACCTCTCTCACCGGCTCCGGACGCCGCTCGCCGCGTTGCAGTTGCAGGCCGAGTCGCTGTCGAATGCCACCGAGAGGAACGAGATCATGGGCCTCATCGACCGAATGCAGATGTCGGTGGATCGCCTGATCGTCGACGCCCGGGCGGTGGACCTGAGGGCAGCCTGTGACCTCGGCGTGGTCGCCGGTCGCCATGCGGAGTTCTGGTCGGTGCTCGCCGACGAGGAGCTGCGGGAGATGACGATCTCGATCGTTGATTCACCCATGCCCGTGGCCATCTCTGCCGAGGACCTGGGGGACGCGCTCGACATCGTGATCGGCAACGTGTTCACGCATACCGATCGAGGGACCGATCTGTCCGTTCGCGTTGACCGGGTGGGCGCCGAGTTCGTGGCTGCGGTAGACGACGCCGGCCCCGGCTTCCCGACGGCGGCCGATCCGCTGCGGAGGGGGGTGAGCGGAGCCGGCTCCACCGGACTGGGATTGGACATCGCTCGTCGGGTCGCCGAACGTGCCGGTGGATCGATCACGCTGTCGCGATCGACGCTCGGGGGTGCGCTGGTGGAACTGCGATTCCCGGCGGTGGACTCGGTCGCCGGGTACTGAGGCCACCAGATTCGGCGAGCGACCCGCCACCAATCCGGACTGCACGAACCGGGCACATTCGGGCGGCCACCGTGGCCATCGGTCGAGGTGTTCTTCGCGGCCTCGAAGGGCGAAGCGCGCTCGGCGCCCCGCCCTTCGGACTCGCCTTCGATCAGTCGAGACGGATTTCAGCCCGGAGCCGACCGTCATGGAAGTCGGCCCGGAATCGAGCTTCGTCGTCGCCCGACTCGAACTCGAGCTCGATGCGGTCGGAGCGGATGTCCTGTTTGGTGATCGCCCATCCGTCGGCGACGCTGAGCGAGTCGAGGCTCATCCTGCCGTTGGCCCAGGAGATCGAGACCGTGGCCACATGACCAATCCGGTACGTCTCGGCGCCCGATCCGCTCGGAGTCGAGTCGTCCATGGTGGTGGTGGGGTTCTCGGCTGTGGTGGTGGGGTTCTCGGCTGTGGTGGTGGGGTTCTCGGCTGTGGTGGTGGGGTTCTCGGCTGTGGTGGTGGGGTTCTCGGCTGTGGTGGTGGGGTTCTCGGCTGTGGTGGTGGGCTCGTCGATCGTGGTGGTGGGGTCGTCGGCGGTGGTGGTGGGGTCGACGGTCACGGTCACCGGCCCGGCGTCGGGGGCGTTCATGGTCGTCGCAGACGGGGAGGGGGAGGGTCGAGCAGCCCAGGCCACGCTGGACACGAGCACGAGCGCGGTGATGGCGCCGAGGATGGATGACAGTCCGGGTCGCATGGTGCGCACTCCTTGGGTCGGGTGAACCCATCGTGAGGTGCAGTGGGTCAGGGATGCCTCAGCATCTCGTCAAGCAAGCATCAAGAAACGCCGGCAACCGATCGACGCCCCGGCCCGACCGCTGACACATCGCCGTCGGCGCTCAGTGGCTCAGGTAGTAGCTGAGAATCTGCAGCTCGGTCGCCAGATCGACCTGGCGGACGGTGACACCCGGCGGCACGGTCACGACCGCCGGTGCGAAGTTGAGGATCGCCCGCACGCCGGCACCGACCAGAATGCCGGCGACCTCTTGGGCGGACGACGCCGGGGTGGCAATGATCCCCACCGCGAACTCCTGGTCGGCCGCATCCTCGGCCAGCCGATCGACTGGTCGAACCTCCACTCCGCCGACTGTCTCGCCGATTCCGCCGACGTCGTAGATGCCCGAGATGTGGAAGCCGAGCTTGTCGAAACCGCCATAACCCGCCAGGGCTCGACCGAGATTCCCGGCTCCGACCAAGGCGACCGGTACCGACTGGCCGAGGCCGAGCGCTCTCGAGATCAACTGCCGGAGCGCCGGAGCCTCGTACCCGACTCCTCTCGTGCCGGTCGTGCTCTCGAGAAAGGACAGGTCCTTCCTCACCTGGGCAGCGGTCACACCACTCCCTTCGGCGATGTCGTCGGACGATACGGTCTGGCGGCCGGCAGGCAGCTCGGCCAGGTAGCGCAGGTAGGCGGGGAGGCGCCGAACGGTCGCCCTGGGAATGTCGCGACTCACGCTCGTGAAGATAGGAGCAAGCGCGGGATTCGCGCCAAACGGGGGGAGTGGCGCGATTCCGGCTTGGGCGGCCTCGATCCATACAATCCCGACCATGAATGTCGATGCCTTGGTGGTGGGTGGCGGTCCGGCCGGTGCGGCGGCGGCCCACTGGCTGGCGAGAGCCGGTCATGAGGTACTCCTGGTGGAGAAGAAGGAGTACCCGCGAGAGAAGACGTGCGGCGATGGCTTGACGCCCCGCGCCATCTTTCAGCTCCAGGAGATGGGATTCGATTTCACCGTCCCCGAGCTCCATCGCATCACCGGCCTGCGGTCCTACGCCGGCGATGACCTCATGCTCGAGATGGCGTGGCCCGACCACTCACGTTTTCCGAACTGGGGGGCCGTGATCCGGCGCAAGGACTTGGATCAGCAAGTGGCCGGTCTCGCCGAGAAGCAGGGCGTCGTGATCCGCCAGCACACCGAGGCAACGCCGATCATCGAAGGCGAAGTGGTGACCGCGGTGGAACTCGTCTCCGGTGGGGAGACCGAGCGGGTGGCGCCATCGGTCGTGGTCATCGCCGACGGCTCGATGAACCGGTTCGGTCGGGCGCTCGGGACTGCCCGCCGCAAGGACTACCCGATGGGTCTGGCCGCGAGGGGGTATTACCGGAGTCCTCGCTCACAAGACCCGTTCCTCGAGAGCCAGCTCGACATCCGGGACTCCTCCGGCGCTTCGATGCCGGGGTACGGCTGGATCTTTCCGCTCGGGGACGGGACCGTGAACGTCGGAGTGGGCTTGCTCTCCACCTTCAAACGGTGGAAGCACGTCAACACCTCGGTCATGATGGCCGATTACGTCCGGTCGGCACCGGGCTACTGGGAGCTCGACGAGGCGTCGAAACTGTCGGATCCCCGCGGCGGCAAGTTGACGATGTCCTTCTCGAAGGGACCTCTGGTCGGGCCGAACTGGATCACCGTGGGCGATGCGGCCGGCGCGATCAACCCCTGGAACGGAGAGGGCATCTCGTACGCATACGAGACGGGCCGGATCGGGGCGGAGGTCGTGACGCAGGCCATCGGGTCCGGCGATCTGAGCATGCTGCACCGGTACACTCGCCGGCTCGACGACGAGTACGGCGAGTACTACCGGATGGCACGCATCTTCGTGAAGCTGATCGGGAACCCTCCCGTCATGCGGACGCTGGCCCACGTCGGCCTCCGGAATCGGCCCCTGATGGAGTGGACGCTGAAGGTCATGTCCAACCTCCTCGACGAAGACGACCCCAAGATGGGCGAACGGATCTACCAGGCGTTGGAGGCGGCGCTCCGAGTTGCATAGGACCGTGTTCGAATTCCCGGCCGTGGGCGTCGTCCCCTAATCTGAACGTCGTGGAACTCGTCGACTATCTCCCGATTGCGGTGATGTTCGTGCTCGCCGCCGGATTCGTGGCGGTCTCCCTGCTGGTGTCCCGGATCTTCGCCAAACACAACCCGACGCCGGAGAAGGAAGCGCCCTACGAATGCGGCATCCTGCCCGAGACGGAACCGGTGCAGCGCTTCCCCGTCAAGTTCTACCTCGTGGCGATGCTGTTCGTCATCTTCGACGTCGAGATCATCTTCTTGTTCGCCTGGGCGTCTCGATTCAACGACTTCGGTTGGTACGGGATCGCCGCGGTCGGGATCTTCACGTTCTTCGTTCTCGAGACACTGTTCTACGTGTGGAAGCGGGGCGCGCTGGATTGGAATGTCCATCGTCGGGCTCGCTACGTTCCCGCCGGCCGGGAAGCGGCCTGATGAACGGGACCGCCCCGGCACCTCCCGGCGTCCTGATGGCAACGGTGGAGAAGGCGGCCCGGTGGGCGGCCACCAGGTCGATGTTCCCGGCGACCTTCGGTCTGGCGTGCTGCGCCATCGAGATGATGGCGACCGGCGCCGCTCATTACGACCTCGCCCGGTTCGGCATGGAGGTCTTCCGAGCCTCACCACGTCAGGCGGATCTGATGATCGTCGCCGGCCGTGTCAGCCAGAAGATGGCTCCGGTGCTCCGCCAGGTCTACGACCAGATGCCGGACCCGAAGTGGGTCATCTCGATGGGCGCATGCGCATCCTCCGGCGGCATGTTCAACAACTATGCCCTCGTCCAAGGCGTCGACCAGGTGGTGCCGGTGGACATCTACGTGCCTGGTTGTCCGCCCGGACCACAGAGTCTCATGCACGGAATCCTCACGTTGCACGACAAGATCATGGCCGGGGAGATCGCCCGATGACCGACGACGTGCTCGACGGGCCAGAGACCGGAGACGTCGTCGAAGAAGAGGCCGTCTCGTCCGGGGATGCGTTCATCGATGGTCTCTTGGAGGGGTGGGACTCGGTGCGATACCAGCCGTCCCACGGCCAGGACGTCTTGATCGTCCCGGCGGACGACTTGGCTGTGGTCGCCGAGAAGCTGCGGGAGACCGGCTTCGAGATGTGCGTCGACGTGACCGCCGTCGACTGGTACAAGACACGGGTTCCTCGATACGACGTCGTGGTCTCACTGGTGTCGCTCCGGCACCGGCGCCGGCTGCGGTTGCTGGTTCCGGTTTCGCACGAGGATCCGACGGTGCCATCGGTCGTGCCGGTTTGGCCCGGCGCCAACTTTGCCGAGCGTGAGGTCTACGACATGTTCGGTATACGGTTCGAGGGACACCCCGACCTGGCCCGCATTCTCATGCCCGACGACTGGGAGGGGCACCCTCTCCGGAAGGACTACGGCGTCGGCGCGGTCCCGGTCCAATTCAAAGGCGCCCACCGGGTCACCTGAGCGGAGAAGACATGACGACGAGCGACATCACCGGAACCGAAACCGAACCGACCGACCTCGACACGGTCGACCTCTGGGTCTCGGGCACGGAAGAACCGCCACCGCCGCCGTTGACGGCGACGGACGAAGGCAACCAGGAGATGGAGGAGGTCGAGTCCGACGCGCGGCTTCGCGAGCAGCTCGGGTCGGTGGTCACCGACGACTATCTCTATGAGGAAGTGGCCGAGAGCGACGAGCGGATGATCGTCAACATGGGCCCCCAGCATCCATCAACGCACGGGGTGCTCCGCCTTCAGATCGAGCTGGACGGTGAGATCATTCGCCGCACGAAGCCGGTCATCGGTTATCTCCATACCGGGATGGAGAAGACCGCCGAAACGCTCACCTTTCTGCAGGGCCCCACCAACGTGACCCGGATGGACTACCTGGCCCCGCTTCAGAACGAGCTGTGCTACTCGCTCGCCGTCGAGCAGTTGCTCGGCGTCGAGGTTCCGGATCGGGCCCAGACCATCCGTGTGCTGATGACCGAGCTGAACCGCATCTCGTCTCATCTGGTGGCGCTCGCCACCAATGGGATGGACATCGGGGCGTTGTCGATGATGATCTACGGGTTCCGCGAGCGCGAGATGATCCTGGCCTTCTTCGAGAAGACCACCGGACTGCGGATGAACCACAACTACATCCGGCCCGGCGGGGTGGCGGTGGACCTGCCGGCAGGATGGCGGCAGGACGTCACCGAGATCCTCGAGACCCTGCCTCGGCGCCTCGACGAGTACGACGACCTCCTCGAGCACAACCCGATCTGGCTGGAGCGAACGCGGGGGGTGGGCGTGATCTCTGCCGAGGAGTGCCTGGCGTACGGCATCACCGGTCCCACGTTGCGGGCGGCGGGCGTGGAGTGGGATCTCCGGACGGCGTTTCCATACTCGGGTCTGGAGACCTACGAGTTCACCGTGCCGACCTTTCCGGAGGGTGACGTCTATGCCCGCTATCGCGTGCGGGTCAACGAGATCCGCCAGTCGATGGGCATCGTTCGCCAGGCGATGGAACGCATGCCGGGTGGCGACTACCGGATCGAGGACCGCAAGCTGACCCCGCCGCCACGTGCCCGTATCGACGAGTCGATGGAGGCCCTGATCCACCACTTCAAGATCTTCACCGAAGGGTTCAAGGTTCCCGCAGGGGAGACGTACGTGGCCATCGAGTCCCCACGCGGAGAACTGGGCTGCTACCTCGTCTCCGACGGTGAGGGCAAACCATGGCGGATGCACACCCGCGCACCGTCGTTCGCCAACCTCCAAGCACTACCGATCATGATGGCCGACAGCCTGGTGGCCGACACCGTCGCCACCATCGCTTCGCTGGATCCGGTCATGGGGGATGTCGACCGCTGAGCCGGTGCGAGTCCGCTCCCCGATGATGTCGGTCGATTAGCGTGACGCCCGTGGACGGTTCCAACATCGCCGACCGGGTGATCGACGCCTTCGACGTTCCCCGGGATCAGGATCGTCAGACCTTGGAGGGGCTCACCAGGGCGTTGCTGAATCGGTTGCCGCCCGTCGTCGAACGAGATGTCGACAAGCTCGCCGCGATTGCGCAGTCGGTTCACCGATTCATCTCGGAGCGAAGCTCCGACGTCAAGGTCAGGGCATTCAATCCGACGCTCGAGGAGCACGGCTTCACGGCCGCCGGCACTGTCGTCCAGCTGAACTGCGAGGACTCGCCATTCCTGCTCGACTCGGTCACCAACGAGATCCGGGCGCACGATTTGGGCGTGGCATATGTCCTCCACCCGGTCGTCGGCGTCGAGCGGAGCCTGGACGGCAAGCTCACCGCCGTCCGGCATGCGCGCCACACCACCGCCCGGGAATCGGTGGAGCACTACCAGCTCGACCGCAGGCTGTTCGACGCAGACCTGCCGGCATTCGAGCATGCGATCGCCGGAGTGGTGGGTGACGTCAAGCGGGCGGTGCGTGACTTTCATCCGATGCTGGCGCGCGTCGACCGGATGATCGAACTGGTGCGAGTCTCGGGGGCGGTCTATTCGGAGGCGACGATGACCGAAGCGGTCGCCTTCCTCCAATGGTTGAAGGACGACAACTTCGTGTTGCTGGGATATCGCGAGTACCGGCTCGGCGACCTCGACGGCGAACCGGCCGTGCAGGTGCAACCGGGCACGGGGCTCGGCATTCTCGACGACGAGGACGCCAGCCGGATGACCGATCCGGTCCCCCTCTCGAAGCTGCCGGAGGAACTCGCCGACCGATACCGCAAGGGCGACCTGCTCGTCATCTCCAAGACGAATCGCATCTCGACCATTCACCGCCGGGCGAGGATGGATTACATCGGTGTCCGGATCCTCGGTCAGGACGGTCAGAGTGCAGGCGAGGCGCGTCTCGTGGGCCTGTTCACCTCCAAGGCCTACATGGAACCCGTCGCCCAGACGCCGATCCTCCGGCGCAAGCTGGCGGAGATCGTGGCCGGCGAAGACCTGATCGAGGGAAGCCACGACTACAAGACGCTCATCGAGTTGGTGGAGGGATTCTCCAAACACGACCTGTTCGCCGCTCCGGTCGACGACCTCCGCCGCACGCTTTCCGGACTGCTCGCCCTCCAGGAGCGGAATCACGTCCGGTTGTTCGTTCGCCGCGACCTCTTCGAGCGCAGCATCCACGTGTTGGTCGCCCTCCCTCGAGATCGGTTCAACGCCGAGCTTCGCCGGCGGGTGCAGGCGTATCTCATGGATCGTCTGGAGGGAAAGAGCGTCGACTATCACCTGGCGATGGGTGACAGCAACCTCACCCAGATGCACTTCACGGTGTGGGTCGACCGCCCCGACCTGCCCGAGGTTCCGTACGAGGAGATCGAAGAAGCCGTCGTGTCGATGGCGAGGTCCTGGTCGGACGAACTGATGGACGTGCTGATCGAGCGCCACGGGGAGAGCGACGGCCGGTCGCTCGTCGACGCATGGGCAGGCCGGTTCCCTGACTACTACCGGTCGGCCACCAGCCTCGACGTCTCCGCCGGAGACGTCGAGCATCTTCAGGAGCTGGAGCAATCGGGTGACGTCTTCCGGGTGGGGATCCAGAACGAAGCTGAGCGAGGGCAGAGCGAACGGCTCACCCGGATCGCGCTCTACCGGCGCGGGGGCAAGCTCCCGCTCACGCAACTCATGCCCGCCCTCGAAGACCTCGGACTGGATGTGGTGGAGGAGGTCCCGACCCGCCTGGCCGGGGAGGGCTCGTTCTTCATCCACGACTTCGGTGTCATGGGTCCGGGTGGATTGCTGCTCGACGTGGACGGTGCCGCCAAGCGGATCGCCGATGCACTGGAGGCGGTCTGGTCGGGCGATTCCGATACCGACGACTTGAACCGACTGGTGGTGTTGGGCGGCCTGACCCATCGCCAAGTGGAGATCCTCCGTGCGCTCCGCACCTATTGGCGGCGGGTTGCTCCGGTGTTCACCGTCAGCTACGTGAATGACACGCTGGTGAGCCACGCCGGTCTCACCGCCAGACTCATGCGCTTGTTCGAGTTGCGATTCGATCCCGCCGAGACCGGCGCCGGGTACGCGGAGTTGGAGCAGCAGATCATCGACACGCTGGACAAGATTCCTTCGCTGGAGGAGGACCGGATCCTGCGCGCCTTCCTGCGGCTGATCCAGGCGTCCGTGCGAACCAATGCGTATCAACCCGACCGCCGGGCGTTGTCGTTCAAACTGAAGTCATCGCTGGTACCCGACGCTCCCCTTCCCCATCCGCTGTGGGAGATATTCGTCATCTGTCCGACGGTGGAGGGGATCCACCTGCGGGGTGGAGAGGTGGCGCGGGGCGGTATCCGCTGGTCCACGAGGCGGGAGGATTACCGCACCGAGGTCCTCGGTTTGATGAAGGCGCAGGTCACCAAGAACGCCGTCATCGTTCCGACCGGTGCCAAAGGTGGGTTCGTGCTCCGCCGTCCACCGGAGGACGCAGCCGAGTTGCGGGCCGAGGTCGAGGAGCAGTACCGCACCTTCATCGGTGGCCTGCTCGACATCACCGACAACCTCGTCGAGCAGAAGGCGGTCCATCCGGGCCACACCCGCATCCACGACGGCGACGATCCCTACCTGGTCGTCGCCGCCGACAAGGGGACCGCCACCTTCTCGGACACTGCCAATGCCATTGCTGCCGAGCGGGACTTCTGGCTCGACGATGCCTTCGCCTCCGGCGGATCGTCGGGCTACGACCACAAGGCGCTCGGTATCACCGCCCGGGGTGCATGGGAGTCCGCCAAACGGCACTTCCTGGAGATGGAGATCGACCCGGAACGAGACGTGTTCACCGCCACCGGCATCGGCGACATGTCCGGCGACGTGTTCGGGAACGGGATGTTGCGTTCGTCGACCATGAAGCTGGTGGCGGCATTCGATCACCGTGACATCTTCCTGGATCCCGATCCCGATCCCGCACGGTCATTCGACGAGCGCCAACGGCTGTTCGAGCTTCCTCGTTCATCCTGGGCCGACTACGACGAGTCTCTCATCAGTGCCGGGGGAGGGGTCTTCTCGCGGTCACTGAAGCGGATCGATCTGTCGCCCGAGATCCGGACGGTGCTGGATACGACCGCGGAGTCGGTGACACCGGCCGAGCTCGTCTCGATCATCCTGATGGCTCCGGTCGACCTGCTTTGGAACGGCGGCATCGGCACGTATGTCAAGGCTTCCACCGAGACCCACGACGATGTCGGCGATCGCACGAACGACGCCGTCCGGGTGAACGGCACCCAACTCCGGGCTCGAGTCGTTGTCGAGGGTGGCAACCTGGGGCTGACCCAGGCCGGTCGGATCGAGTTCGCCGAGCGAGGCGGGCGCATCAACACGGACTTCATCGACAACGCTGGTGGTGTCGACTGCTCGGATCGGGAGGTCAACCTGAAAATCCTTCTCGGCATCGCCGAGCGCGCCGGCGAGCTCACCCGAGCTGACCGTGACGAGTTGATCGCGGCGGTCAGTGACGACGTGGTGGAGCGGATCCTGTACGGCAATTTCCAGCAGGCGCAGATGATCAGTCAGGAGGAACGGGCCGCCAAACGTCGGTACGAGGCCTACGAGGAGCTGATGGTCGAACTGGCCGCCGAAGGCATCCTCGACCGCGAGATCGAGGGGCTTCCGAGCACCGAGGAGCTGGCCGATCGGCTTCGCTCGGGGCGCCCCCTGACGCGCCCGGAACTCTCGGTGTTGCTCGCCGATGCGAAGCGCAGCCTCGAAGACTCGATCGGACGGTCGGACCTCCTCGACGACCCGTACTTCCTTCGTGACGTCGAGGCCTACTTCCCGGATCGGGTGGTCGAGCGGTTCGGGCATCACATCCCGAACCACCCGCTCCGACGGTCGCTGACCGCCACCCTGCTCGCCAACGACGTGGTGGATTCGGAGGGGGTCGTCTTCGTGTCCCGCCTGGCCAGCCAGACCGGTGCTGAGCCCGCCAACGTGGTGACCGCCTACCGGCTCGCCCGGGACGTGCTGGGCGCGGTCCCTCGATGGGAAGCGATCGAGGACGCCTTCGGGACGATCGAGCCGGCGCTTTGGAACCGTTTGATGCGCTCGATGGACCGGACCGTTGCCGCCGTCACCCGCTGGTATCTGACGCACGAAGATGCCCGGACGCTGACCGAGATCGTCGAGCAGGATCGCCCGCTGGTCGAGGAGTTGATCAGCGATGCGCTCACCACCGGTCCCGAGAGCTGGCAGCTCCGGCGGGCGCAGGAGGTCGATGGGTTGCTGGAGGCCGGGGTACCGGAGAACATCGCCCGCAACCATGCCTCGTTGTCCAGCCTGATGTTCGCCCCCGATGTCATCGACCTCGCTCGTGAGACGGGCCGTCGGGTTGCCGAAGTGTTCGACGTCTATCTGCACGTCGGACGCGCCTTCGGTCTCGATACATTGACCGGAGCGGCCCGCCGAGTCGAACTCGGCGACCGGTGGGATCGGTGGGCGCTGTGGACCATCGAAGAGGACCTGCTTTCGGTCCGGAGGCGGGCTGCGCAACGGGTCATCGAAGTGGCCGGCGACAAGTCCGGGGGAGCCGCGGTCGATGCGTTTCTCACCGCTCGGGCGGGGAACGTCGCCCGGCTGGTTCGGTTCATGCAGACCGTGGACTCCGAGGACGACCGGGCCGACATCCCTCGTCTGACGGTGGCGCTTCGCCAGGTCAGGGCCGCGATCTCCTGACCGACGGGCATCTTCCGACAGCATTTTCTGACCGGACACGGTCAGATACTCAGGCATCCCTGCACTCAAGGCAACCTTGACCTTCGAGTTGAGGTTGAAGGGAGGTCTTTTGGGGGCTTGGCCGGCTCAGTCGGGTTCCACCGCTCGGCCGCACAGCGGCAGCCACTCAGCGTTGTGAAGAACTGCCGTGCGTGGTCTTTAGCTGGCGACCTGGTCTGCCGACAGGATGCCTCGGGCGTCCACACCAACAGGATCCGGCATGCCAAAGAGATCCAAGTTCATTCGGTCGATCACCGGATCGACCTCCACCGCCACGATCGTCATCGGTGGCGTCCTCGTCGTCTTGTCGGCTGCCATGTTCGTGGTCACCAGCACCACTGCCCGCGTGGCCGGCCTCAGCCGGGAGATGCATCGACTGGACGAGCTCCAACGGTTGATCGAAGCGGACCGCTCGTTCATCGCGACGGCCACGCACTTCAACGCCCTCCGGGTGCGCCTCGAATGGGACCTCGATGACGAGATCGAAGAGGTGCTGGCGCACAGTCAGGAAGCCGAGGTGGACATCGCTCGCCTGCTCGGCGAGGAACGGGGCGAGACCGGCGACGCGATCCGCAGTTTCCTGGCGGAGTCGGCCCGCGTCCGGGCGGCAATCGAGGAGACCGACGTGGCCAGTGCCCAGGAGTTGCTCGAGACGTCGCTGAGCGCGGCGTTCGTCGATGCCTCATCCCTCGTATCCGGTCACCGTGACGCCCACTTGGCAACGCTGGTCGAGATCGATCGGCGGGGTGCTCGTTTCGGGGATGCGGCTCGTTTCGCCGTTGTCCTGTTCGTCCCACTGGGCGTGGTGCTGATCTATAGAGAGATCGTCCTGCGGCAATCGAAGAACGACCGGCTGAAGATGCAGCTGGAAGCCGAGAAGAAGCTGGCGATCGCCCGTGACGAGTTCGTCGCCAACGCTTCCCACGAGTTGCGGACCCCCCTGACCGGGATCCTCGGCCTCAGCGAAGTGATGGTCGAGGACTCTCGCCTTCCCGAAGACGTCAGCGAGATGCTGCAGATGGTGACTTCCGAGGCGGCCGACCTGTCACGAATGGTCGAGGACCTGTTGACGACGGCTCGGCTGTCGGCCGGACAGCTCCGGTACGAGCCGCGGCGGGTCGCCACCCAGGAGGAGTCGGAGGTCGTCGTTCGGCCGTTCCGCCAGGTGGGCAAGAACATCGACGTCGATGTGGAAGACGGCGCGGTGTTCGTGGATCGGCTTCGCCAGCGTCAGGTGCTCCGCAACCTCATCTCCAACGCGGTGAAGTATGGCGGCCCAAACATCTACCTTCGGGGCGCCATCGAAGGTCTCTGGTTCCGGTGGGAGGTGGCCGATGACGGTGAGGGCGTTCCGGCCGAGCTGGAGAAGCGGCTGTTCCAGCGTTTCGTTCACAGCTTGACGTTCCAACAGGCCGTTGCCGGCGGCGTGGGGCTGGGCCTCTCCATCGTCAAGTCGCTGGCCGAAGGAATGGGTGGTCAGGTCGAGTACTCCCGTTTCAACGGTGAGACCCGGTTCATCGTGCGGGTACCGATTGCCGATGGGCTCCCCGGGAGCCGCGCCTCCATCCATGCCGTGGGTGGCATCCGATGAGCGTCCGGTCGGCCTTCCGCCGTGCCCGGCTCGAACATCGCCGCAACCAGGTGGCGCGTCGCGCCCAGGACCTGCTCCGGGCTCGACGTCCGTCGCAGTTGACTCGCGTGGGAATCGTGGGGCTGAGCCTGATCGTCGCAGCCCAGTCCTTCGTGGTGCTCGAACGGGGGGCACAAGCCGAGGAATTGTTCAGCTCTGACACGATCACCAGCCGAGTGGTCGGCACGTCGAGCGGTACCGTCGACGGCGCCAAGCTCGATATCGAGCGGCCGAGCGTCGAAGCCGACCTGCTGGTGGCCCAGGTCCTCCGATCGTCGAGCGATTCGGAGGAGTCGGTTCAGGCTCCCGACCCATGGACACTGGCCGCCTTTGCCTCCGATGGTGACCTCGGGCACTGGGTGTTCACCGCGCCGGCCGAGTCGGTTCCAGGCACTCAGACGTGGCGGTTCCGTGGTGCAACACCGGTCACGGTGTCCATGCTGGCGGTCGACGGCGTCGACGGGTCGGCGTCCTCGGTCACGGCCGTCGCCGCGCCGGCGGTCGCCGGTGAGATCCGCCTCGTCGACCCGGAGGCGGAGGAGTCATCCCTGGTGCTCGGCTTCCTGGCTGGTGCCGCCGAAGAGAAATGGCCGGCGCCCGACGAGGAGGCGGTGGTCGCGGCTCACGCCGAGAACGGGTTGGCGGGGACCGGACTGCTTCTGGAAGGGACCGTGAAGGTCGATGCAGAAGGTCTGGCGGTGGGCGCGGTGGTCGTGCTCCGCACTGCCCCGGAACCGTTTGTCCCCGACGCCGGTGGACCGTATGAGATCACCGCGGGCGACGACCTGGTCGTGGACGCAAGCGGTTCGACCGGCACCGACATCTCGTTCACGTGGCTGATCGATGATCAAGCGGTCGGCTCCGGTGTTTCGGACGTGATCCCATGGTCGGCGATGGAAGACGCCGAAGCGTCCGACCAGATCACGTTGGTCGCAGCCGGCGAAGACACGGTGCAGGTGACGTCTGCCGATCTCACCATCGTCCCGGTGGCAGCCGAGGAAGAAGTCGCAGCCGAGGAAGAAGCGGGGCCGGCCGAGGAAGAAGAGGGGCCGGCCGAGGAGCTTGCGCCGGAGGTCACAGAACCGGACGAGACAACCCGACGCCCGGCAGACGACGCCCCGCGTGCGAGACCGCTGACGGCCGCGCAATGGCTCGATACTCTTCCGGCGGCACCCGGCGACAACCTCGCGTTCGTAGCGAACGAGGGCCGCGCCGACGAAGCGCTCGACTTCGCAGGCCGGGCCCGCGGGTACCGGGTGGTGCTGGGCGGTGGCTCGGCCATCCTGACGCTCGACCACGCCCCTCATGACGTGCGGATGACCTTCGTGGATGCGGCGGACGACCCGACGCCGGTCTCCGGCCCCGACGGCGTCGTCTACGCCGACGCCTATCCCGGCATCGACGTCGTCTACGACGCCAACGGACCGGAGCTCGAGTACCGGCTGATCGTCCATCCGGACGCCGACCCCGGCCAGCCGGCGATCGCCTTCGCCGGCGGCAACGACGTCGTCCTGGGTCGGGACGGCTCACTCGTCCTCGACACCCGGGCCGGGCACCGCCTGGTCGTGTCAGCCCCGTACACCTATCAGCTGGTCGACGGCGTCGAAGTGGCGATCCCGAGTCGCTACACGCTCGACCCCGACGGGGCCGTCCGATTCGCCGTCGGCGACTACGACACCACGTTGCCGCTGATCATCGACCCCACGTTCCGGGTGGTGGACTCCACGGTGGGGTGGTTCGCGCCGGGCTCGAACATCAACGTGCCCGTACCGGCCGGCGTCGTGGCCGGAGACGTGCTCATCGCCCAGATCGCCTACAGCGACACTTCCGCTGGTTCGATCACTCCCCCAGCCGGATGGACCACCATCGATGTTCTGGCCAATGACAGCTACCCGATGATGCAGGGCCTGTACTGGAGAGTCGCCACCGGCTCGGAACCCGCCCAATACAGCTTCACTCTGAACAGCTCGGCGAGCCAGACCGCCACTGGCGCCATCGCCGCCTACTCCGACGTCGACACGAGCAACCCGATCGATACGTTCGCCGGCCAGACCAACGGACCGGGGACCAGCCTCGTCGCCCCGTCGATCACCACGACACAACCCAACACGAAGCTCCTGGCCTTCTACGCCAACCGCAGCAATGCCTATCTCGATCCACCGACCGGCATGACCGAACGTTGGGACATCGGAACCGTTGAAGGCGTTGGTGACCCTGGCGAGACGACAGGAGCGGGTTACGACGAGAACCTCGCAGCAGCGGGCGCGACAGGCACCCGCACTGCGACGACAACCGCCGGCGACGGTAGCGTCGCCCACCTGGTCGCCCTGGCCCCACCTGCGGGATTGGACGACTACTACGACCAGTTCACAACCGTCGCCCTCGATGGATCGAACGGCACGATCGACTGGCAGCCCACGCCGTGGGTCGAGCAGGGCGAAGGCGACGGTGTGGCCTCCGGGCGAGCCCGGATCGTGACCTCGGGCACCTGCGCGAGCGGCAACTGCATCTCCATCGGCGGCGACGAGCAGTCCCTCACCGGACGGGGTTGGGCACGCCCGGTGGACCTGACGGGAGCGACGACGGCGACGTGGACGTTCGACGTCGCCAAGTCCGGGTCGGACACGAGCCTCCTCGCCCAGGTCTCGGACGACGGCGGGTCCACGTGGACAACATTGGAGTCGATCACGGCAGCCGGTTCCAAGAGCTACGACCTCCTCGCCTACGCGGGCTTCGACACCTGGATCCGCGTGGTCGGATCGGGAACGCCCGACAACGCCGTCGGCTGGTATGTCGACAACGTCCGGGTCGAGACCGACGCCGCGCCCGCCGGTCCTTCGTTCGTCGTCAACTCCACCGCCGACGTCGTCGACCTGTCGCCGGGAGACGGTTCCTGTGACACCGGGAACACCGTCGGGCCTGACCCTGAGTGCACGCTGCGAGCCGCCATCCAGGAGACGAACGCCCTCGGTGGTGGACGCACCATCACGCTCCCTGCCGGCACCTATACGCTGTCGATCGCCAGCACCAACGAAGACGCGTCCATCAACGGCGACCTCGACATCACCAGCGACATGGCCATCGTCGGCGCCGGAGCGGCCACCACGACCATCGACGCCGGCAACCTCTTCCGTGCCTTCCACTTCGACTCCGGCACCAGTTCCATCTCGAACGTCACGATCACGGGAGGTAACGCCACAGCCGAGGACGACGGCGCCGGCATCTTCGTCGATTCGCCGGCCACCGTGACGGCAACCAACGTGGTCGTCACCAGCAACGTGGCCAACGACCACGGCGGCGGGGTGTACGTCCTCGGCGACTTCACCCTCACCGACGGCGAGATCTCCGGCAACGGCGGACCGATGGGTGGCGGCCTCGCCAACGCCGGGACCACCACCCTCGACCGCGTGCTCGTCACCGGCAACAACGGCGACTTCGGTGGGGGGATGCGCAACACCGGTGCCGGCTCGACGCTCACCATGACCAACGTCACGATCAGCGGCAACACCGCGATCACCCAGGGCGGCGGCCTTCAATTCGTGTCGACCGTGAACATGACGAACGTCACCGTCTCCAACAACTCGGCCGGGACCCAGAGCGGAGGCACCCACAAAGCCACCGGCGGAGCCATCTTCAACGTCCTCAACTCGATCATCGCCGGCAACACCGCCCCATCCAACCCCGACCACGGCGGCAGCGTGACGAGTCTCGGCTACAACATCATCGGCGACACGACCGGCAACAGCGGCTGGGTCGGCACCGACAGGACCAACGTCGACCCCTTGCTCCTCCCGCTCGCCGACAATGGCGGATTCACCCACACCCATGGTCTCTCCGCCTTGAGCGAAGCCATCGACAACGGCACCACGTCTGGCGCCCCGACCGTCGACCAGCGCAACATCGCCCGAGACGCCTCTCCCGACATCGGCGCCTTCGAGTCGATCAACGGCCCTCCAACTGCGGTAGACGACTCGGAAACGACCACACAGGACACCGCCGTGGTAGTCGACGTGCTCGCCAACGACGCGGACCCAGATTCCGATCCGTTGGCCGTCGACTCGGTCACCCAGGGCACCAACGGGACGATCGTCAACAACGGCAACGACGTGACGTACACGCCCGCTGTCGGGTTCTCCGGCACCGACACCTTCACCTACGACGTGTCCGACGGCGGCGCCACCGACACTGCCTCAGTGACGGTGACCGTCACTGCCGATCCTGGGATCGTCTACCTGAAGAGCGAGGCGGTGCCGCAAGCGTCCCTATCGAGTACCGCCCCGACTGCAGCCGTCCTCCCGAATTACGACCCGGGACGGGATGCGTCCCCTGGGATCGTGATCCAGAAGGACGCGGCCGGGCTGGGGCAGACCAATCCTGTCAAGTACCAACTGTGGGTGGCGGCCGCAGGGTCGGTGTCTCTCGATGGACCGGCTTCACTCGACCTGTGGGCGGCGGCCAAGAATTTCAGCACCCTGAGTCGGGGCGTGATCGACGCCGGCCTGTTCGACTGCGCCGCCGACGGCTCAGACTGCAACCTGATCCAATCCGCCCGTGTCGACCTCGACCCCTTCAGCCTCTCCGGTGACTGGACCTACGTGTCATTCGACTTCGGCTCGGTCGCCTATGCCGTGCCGCCGACCCGTTCCCTGGCGGTAAAGGTTGTCGTAGATGCAGCTTCCGACGACGACATGTGGTTCGCCTATGACACAACCGTCCAGCCGAGCCGGCTTCGTTTCACCCCAGCCGGAGCAAACGCCGTCGTGAATGCCACGGACGACGCGGTCACGACCACGCAGGACGTGGCGATCGCGTTGGATCCTGCCGCCAACGACACTGACCTCGATCCCGTCGCGCCCGTCGATGCAACCAACCCAGCCAACGGCAGCGCCGTCGTCAACGGTGACGGGACCGTCACGTACACCCCCGACCCCGGCTACACCGGAGCGGATTCCTTCGACTACTGGGCGATCGACACTGGAACGTCGCTCACGCACTACTGGGGCCTGGCCGGCGACGGCACCGACGCCGTCGGTTCGAGCAGCGGCACGCTCACCGGGACGACCACCGTCACCGGCGATTTCGGGCAGGCCCTGTCGTTCGACGAGGTCGACGACCGGGTGACGATTCCCGATTTCGCCTATGGGTCCGATTGGACGTTGTCGTTCGAGTTCAAGTTGGATGACAACTCGGGTCCCGCCTTCCAATACGTCTACAGCCACGGCGACATCAACGGCACCAACTCGATCAATGTTTTCTTCAACGAGACGAGTCATGCGAGCGACCCCGACGTTCTTCGAACGGTGGCTCGCGACCTCGACGATACCTTGGACAACTTCGCCCTCGACGTGCCAATCGGATCCCTTGTCGGTGACGGGCTGTGGCACACCTACACGCTCACCGGCGACTCCAGCGGCGGCCTGACCGTGTACCTCGACGGAGCATCGGTCGCCTCCGACCCGACGCGGGGCACCGGATCGATCAACCCCACCGGTTCCGCCTACCTGGCCGCCCGCTACGACCTCAACATCGACCGATACTATGGCGGCGACCTGGACACCGTCCAGGTCTACGACCGGGCGCTCGGCTCCACGGAGGTCGCCGACCTGGCAAACGAGGTCAACGTCGCCACCATCTCAATGACCGTCGACCCACTCGCTCCCCAAACGTACGTCGTCAACTCGACGGGCGATGCGGGCGACAGCAACACGGCGGACGGCCTGTGTGACACAGGGGGCACCAACAGCCAGGGAGCCACCGAATGCACGCTGCGCGCCGCCATCGAGCAAGCCAATGCTCACGGCGGCCCTGACACAGTCGAGTTCGACATCCCCACATCTGATCCCGGCCACTCGGCCGGGGCGTGGACGATTGCGCCGACGTTCGCGCTCCCGGCCATCACCGCGGCCGTGACCATCGACGGAACTTCACAGTCCGGCGCCGCTCCGACGACCAACACGTCCCCTGACTCGGTCAACAGTTCCCTCGCCATCGAGCTGTCGGGCGCGTCTATCGGCAGCGAGCACGGGTTCCATCTCGCGGCGGGTTCCTCGGGTTCGGAGGTGCGTGGCATCGCTTTCGGTGGCTTCACCGGCTCGAACTACTACCCCGTTTTCATCCTCGACAGCTCCAGCAACACCATCGCCGGAAACCACTTCGGATCGAGCGCCGACGGCCTCACCGACGATTCCAACTTCGCGGGTGTCGGCGTCTTTGGTGCCTCGTCTGGGAACCGCATCGGGGGATCGGCCGCGGCAGATCGCAACTTGTTCACCAGCCAGTCGTACTCGGCAATCTCGATTTCAGGCAGTTCGTCCACCAACACGGTGGTGCAAGGCAACGATGTCGGGTTCTACTCCGGCGGGGCTCATACGTATATCGGCGGCAACTTCGGCATTGTCATCTGGAACGGGTCGACCGGGAACCTGATCGGTGGAGCCGGCGCCGGCGAAGGCAACCGGATCGGCGACCGAAACACCGGAATCCTCATAGACGACAATACGGTCGACAGTTTCGCCACAGTCATCGGGAACCTGATTTGGGACAACTCTGGTCTGGGGATCGAATTGGAGACCGACGGCGCTACGCCCAATGATCCGGGCGACGGGGACGCCGGCCCCAACGACCTCCTGAACTATCCCGTGCTCACCTCGGCGTCGGTCGTAGGCGGAACGCTCTTCGTCGACTTCGACCTCGACGTCCCCGCCGGCGACTATCGAATCGAGTTCTTCACCAACAGTTCGGCTCACCCAACCGGCTACGGGCAGGGCGAAAACCTGGCCCACATCTACAACGTCTCCGGCCACCCGGGAGGCTCCCAGTCCTACTCCACGAGCTTTGCCGGCTCGGTCGGCGACGTCGTTGCGGCAACCGCAACGGTCGATCTTGGCGGCGGATCCTACGGCAGCACGTCGGAGTTCTCCGCCCATCGCACCGCCGTCGACGGTGTCTTCACAGTGAACTCGACCGGTGATGCGTCCGACGCGACGCCAGGCAACGGTGTCTGCGACACCGGCGGCACCAACTCCCAAGGCGCTACCGAGTGCACGCTGCGGGCCGCCATCGAGGAAGCTAACGCTCTGGCCGGAGCCGACACCATCGAGTTCAACATGCCCGCCACCGAGGCCGGACACTCAGGCGGCGTGTGGACGATCACGCCGGCGACCGTTTGGGACGACGTCACAGAAGCCGTGACCATCGACGCCCGCACCCAGCCGGGCTATGGCGGTTCACCGTTAGTGGTCCTCAACGGTCCGTCGGTCGGTGCGGGCAACAATGCCTTCCGCATGCCGGCCGGCGCCGACGACGTCACCATCGCCGGGTTCTCGATCGTCGCGTTCCCCGACAACGGCATCATTTCTGGCGCCAACCGCCTGACGGTGGTCGACAACTACATCGGCGTCATGCCGGACGGCACCACTGCGAATGGCAACGCCACCGAGGGCGTCATCATCTGGGATGGCACCGATTCCGTCATCGCCGACAACCTGATCGGGGGCCATACGAATGCGGCCCTCGCAGTCAATGGCCCGTCGACAGGAACCGTGATCACGGGCAACACGATCGGAACGGATCTCTCCGGGACCCTGGACCTCGGCAACGGCCAGGGGCTGTGGGCGGACAGCACGGGAACGATCCGGTTCGGTGGCGTGGGCGTCGGCGACGGCAACGTCGTGGCCAACTCGACCTGGTCCGGCGTCGATCTGTCAACCAGCGCCAACCAGGTCACCGTGCTCGGCAACGAGATCCGGGACAACGGCGCGCTGGCCATCGACCTCAGTGGTGGCACCGAGGACGGGTTCGGAGTGACCGCCAACGACGCGGGTGACGGCGACACCGGCCCCAACGACCTCTTGAACTACGCGGTGATCACCGGGGCCACAGAGGCCGGCGGCACGGTCACGCTCGACTTCGACCTCGATGTACCCGCCGGCGACCATCGCATCGAGTTCTTCACGACCACGACCGCCGATCCCAGCGGGCACGGCGAAGGCGAGACCTTCGTTCACAGCTACACCGTGTCGGGACACCCGGGGGGCACGGCGTCGTACTCGACCAACTACGCCGGAGCTGGGGGCATTCTCTCTGCAACGACCACGGAGGACCTCGGTGGCGGCACGTACGGCGCAACATCGGAGTTCTCTGCGATACACGTCTCCGCCCAGGGCGCCCTCAGCGTGAACTCGACCGGCGATGCCGGCGACTCCACCCCCGGCAACGGTATCTGCGACACCGGTGGCACCAACTCCCAAGGTGCCACCGAGTGCACACTGCGGGCCGCCATCGAAGAAGCCAACGCTCTCCCAGGCGCCGACACCATCGACTTCAACATGCCCGCCACCGAGGCCGGCCACAGCGGCGGCGTGTGGACGATCGCACCGGGAAGCCAACTCCCTCCGATCACCGAGGCTGTCACCATCGACGGCACGACGCAGCCGGGTTGGGCCACCACACCGGTCGTGGAACTCGACGGCTCGGGCGCGGGCTCCCTCGCCGACGGACTGCGGGTGCTGGCGTCCAACGTGACGATTCGAAGCCTGGCGATCACTCGCTTCGACGCCGACGGCATCGAGGTCGGCACCGGGGCCGCCAACGTCCTCATCGTCGGCAACCATCTCGGCGTCGACGCCTCAGGCACCATCGACCGCGGCAACAACGCCCGCGGCATCGACCTCGGATCCGGGTCCGGGCCGACCACCGTCGGTGGAACCCTCGCCGCCGACCGCAATGTCATCGCCGGCAACGGAGACGACGGCATCATCATCTGGGAGTCCGACAACAACGTCGTCATCGGAAACTACGTCGGAACCGACGTCACCGGACTCGTTGCCATACCGAACGCGGCCGACGGCATCACCCTCGGCGGGACCAGCGCCGGGAACCAAATCGGCCAGCCCGGTGCAGGAAACGTCCTGTCGGGCAACGGCAACGACGGATTCGAGAACGACGCCACCGGCGCCGGCAACACGATCCACGCAAACACCATCGGCCTGGCCGTCGACGGCGACACCATCCTCGCCAACGGCCGCGACGGCATCGTGATCTACGACGGCGCCAACACCACGCAGGTCGGCGGCGCCGCAGCAGGCGAAGGCAACGTCATCTCAGGCAACACTCGCCATGGCATTCTGATCAACGCCGCCGGCAACCCGGCCACCACCGGGAACGTCATCCAGGGCAACCACATCGGCGTGAACGCGGCCGGCACTGCGGCACGCGCCAACCAGGACGGGATCCAACTCGAGAACGGCGTCCTGAACACGACCATCGGCGGCGTCACCCCAGGGGCCCGCAACGTCGTCTCCGGCAACACGGCCGACGGGATGTTCATCACCAGCGCCGGCACCGACAACAACACGGTGCTCGGCAACTACGTCGGGACGAATGCAGCCGGCGACGCTGCCATCCCGAACGGTGACCGCGGCGTGCAGATCGACTCCGGAGCCTCGGGCAACACCGTCGGCGGCACCGTCGCCGGAGCAGGAAACCTGATATCGGGTAACACAGGCGACGGTGTCCTCGTTGGCGACTTCCTGGGCAATGGGACGACCGGAAACTCGATCGTGGGGAACCGGATCGGCGTGGCGGCCGACGGCACGACGGCGTTGGGCAACGGCGCCCAGGGGGTGCACATCGCCCCCGTTGTCAACACGACCATCGCGGACAACACCATCGCCTACAACGGATTCGACGGCGTCACGCTGGAGTCGGTTGCCGGATCGGGCAACTCGATCACCGGCAACTCGATCTACTCCAACGGCGGCCTAGGCATCGATCTCAGGAACAACGGCGTGACCGCCAACGACCCGGGCGACGGGGACTCGGGGGCCAACGATCTCCTGAACTACCCCGTCATCACCTCGGCGACCGAGTCCGGGGGCACGGTCGGTGTCGACTTCGACCTGGACGTTCCGGCCGGCGACTACCGCATCGAGTTCTTCGTCAATCCATCGGGTGCCGATCCGTCCAACTACGGCGAAGGGGAGACCTTCGTCCATAGTTACCTCGTCTCGGGACATCCCGGCGGATCCGCTTCCTACTCGACCTCGTACACCGGCGTGGCGGGCGACGTCGTCACAGCAACGGCGACGGAAGACCTGGGTACGGGGACGTATGGGTCGACATCGGAGTTCTCTCTGGCAGTGGTCGTGGATCCCGACAACTTCACGCCGACATTCGACCAGGATCTCCAAGACCGGTCCGACCCGGAAGCTGTGGCGATCTCGCTATCTGCCGGCGCCACCGATGTGGAGGGCGATCCCCTGACGTACTCCGCGACCGGCCTCCCGGTCGGGCTGTCCATCGACGCCGGCACCGGACTCATCTCCGGAGTCATCAACCATATCGCGGCATCGACCAGCCCGTACGCGGTCGAGATCACGGTCGATGACGGCAACTCGACGGCCACCGACACCTTCACCTGGACCGTCACCAACGTGGCCACCTCCGAGCCCTACCTGGTAGCAGGCACCGGAGGAGGCGGCGGCGGCGACGACCTGCTGACCACCGCCGACGACACGAACTTCGACCCCGTGAGCAACGAGGCGGATATCGGAACCGGCACCGGAACGTCGTCCATCCAAGCGATCGCCGTTGAACCCGCAACGGCCGACCTCTATGGGATCGACGGCGGACAGCTGGGCACCCTCGACGTCGAGACCGGGACCTTCACCGCGATCGGTTCGGGACTCGGGACCGGCGATGGTGAGTTCGGCGTCCTCACGATCGACAACATCTCGGCCATGACGTTCCATCCCCTCACCGGTGAGATCTGGGCGGTCCACCAGCGGCCCGGTCAGGTGGACGTGATGGTCCGGATCGATCCGGCCACCGGTTCGCTGATCGCCGGTCAGTTCCCGGGCGGACAGGACTATCTGCGGCTCCGGTCCACCGGGAGCGCGTTCGACTTCACCGGCCTCAGCTTCGACCCGGTCGACTGGCAGCTGTACGGAACCTTGGGTAGTGGTGCCGGAGAGGACTATCTCGTGGCGATCCGCCGTCAGAACGGGAACACCTCCACCGTCGGAGCACTGACCGTCTCGATCGCCGATCTGGCGTTCGATTCCGGCGGCGTCCTGTGGGGGGTCGATTCCGGAGCGCTCTATCAGATCGACAAGACCACGGCTGCCGTCGATGCGGGAAGGACGCTGGACAACGGCGCCGACTACGGCGCGCTCGGCTACTGGACGCCACCGGCCGATCCGCCCTCGCTCGAGGGTGTGGTGTTCGACGATGTCGTCGGTGATGCCTTGGACGGGGGACAGTTCGTCAACGACGGCTCGAACCAGGGAGTGGCCGGAGCCACCGTCCATCTGTACCGGGACAACGGCTCCGTCCCCGGCGAACCTGATGCCAGCGACGCTCTGTTCGATACCAAGGTCACCGGACCCACCGGCCGCTACTTCTTCGAAGGCGCACCGGTCGGCACCTACTACGTGGTGGTCGACTCGACCTCGGTGTCGCCGACGGCAGGCGGCAGCGGATGGGCCGAGCAGACATACGGCCCATCCGGTGCGGCCACCTTCGACGGCTCCTACTCGTTCGCCGGTGCCGCCGGTCCGCAGTACGGCGGCAAATCGGCCACCACCTCGGACGCCGGTGGGTCGGCGGCCGTGGCGGAGCACATCGCCAAGGTCGACCTGGTGGGTGGCACCTACGTCGAGCAAATGGACTTCGGATTCTCGTTCAACGTCGTCACCAGCACCCGCGATGGCGATGACCACGGGTCGCCGCAACGCAGCATTCAGGGTTCGCTGCGTCAGTTCATCACCAACGCCAACACGGTGACCGGTGGGAACACCATGCGTTTCGTTCCGGCCGGCACCACCAATGCCACCAATGGCTCCGAGAGTTGGTGGCGCATCGTCGTCGGCTCCGACCTCGACCAGATCACCGACGACGCCACGGTCGTCGACGGACGCGCCTATGACCGGGTGGACGGCGTGACGCCGCTCGACCCGAATCCGACCGTCCTCGGAGCCGGAGGAGTGGTCGGAGCGGATGCGCTTCCTCTGAGCACCGTCGACGGGCCGGAGCTCGAGATGGAAGCGACGTTGCTCGGAATCCGCGGCCTCTCGATCCACGCGAACGACATCGCCATCCGGCGAGTCGCAGTCCACGGCTTCGATGTCGGTGTCGAGGTCGGTGAGTTCGGGACGGATGTCTCCTACACCGGGACGCTGATCGAGGAGAATGTGATCGGAACGAATCCGGACGCCTTCGCAGACCCCGCTCCGGCCCGTCGGAACCTGGATGGGATCCACCTTTACTACGCCGACGGTGGAACGATCGGCAACAACCTCATCGGCTACACCGAGTCGTGGGGCGTGGTCATTCAGTCCTCCGCCAACGGTTGGTCGGTGACGGACAACGAAGTCCGAGCTGCTGGGCAGAGCACCGACGCCGCCGATGGGATCTCTCACTCTGTCGACACCACGACCGTGACCGGAAACCTGATCGTCGACTCCGCCGGGTTCGGGATCGCCGACTCCGGAACCAACGGAGCGTCGGAGAACAACACCGTCCTCGGGAGTGGAGTTCGTGCGTTCGAGACCGCCGGGATCAAGTTGTCCGGTGCGGCGTCGTCGATCACGAAGAACGTCGTCCAGGGCTCGGCCGGCCCCGGCATCCTGGTTGAGGACGGCTCGATGACCAATGAGATCTCACAAAACGTCACGGGCGCCAATGGAGGCATCGCCATCGACCTGCTGGCCGCCGGAGCCACCACCGCCCAACGGCGGCTGGGCGACGGTGTCACCGCCAACACCACCACCGCCCCCGCCTGCGGGCTCGACGGGGGAGCCGGGAATGCCGGCCTGGACACACCGGTGATCACCTCCTCCCTGATCGTGGCGGGCACCACCAGCGTGGACGGTGTCGCCTGCGCAGGAGCCACCATTGAGATCTACCGGGTCGTAGCCGACGGAGACGGCTCCGACACGACGGCCGGGACGGACTTCGGCGAGGGCGTCGAGTACGTCGGAACGGTCGTCGCCGACGGCGCCGGGGCATTCAGCCACCCGACCACGTCGCTGGCGGACGGCGACTTCGTGGGCGCCACCGCCACCGACACCTCATCGAACACATCCGAGTTCTCTGCCAACAGAATGGTGGAGCCGCCCAACTCACCTCCCGTCGCCAACGACGATGCGGCGAGCACCGACGAAGACACGGCTGCAGTCATCGACGTCTTCGCGAACGACTCCGACGCCGACGGAGACCCCTTCACCCTGCAGGGCCTGACCCAGCCCGCCAACGGCACCACCGTCGACAACGGGGACGGAACGGTCACCTACACACCCGATCCCGATTGGAGCGGGGTCGACACGTTCCAGTATTCGCTGACCGATGGTGAGGACCCATCCAACACCGCCACGGTGACGGTGACGGTCAATGCCGTGAACGATGCGCCGGTGGCGGCCGATGATGCCGACACGATCGCCGAGGACGGCTCCTCGACGGTGGATGTCCTGGCCAATGACACCGACATCGACAGTGCGATCTCGGTTGATTCGGTGACCCAGGGTGCCAATGGCACGGTGGTCGACAACGGCGACGGCACCGTCACCTACACACCGGATGCGGATTGGAACGGGACCGACATCTACACCTATACGGTCACCGACGGCTCGCTCACCGATACCGCCACCGTGACCATCACGGTGACGGCGGTGAACGATGCGCCGGTCGCCGCCGATGATGCCGACACCATCGCCGAGGACGGCGTGTCGACGGTGGATGTGCTGGCCAACGACGTCGATGTGGACAGCACCATCACGGTCGATTCGGTGACCCAGGGTGCGAATGGCACGGTGGTGGACAACGGTGATGGGACGGTCACGTATACCCCGGATGCGGATTGGAACGGGACCGACACCTACACCTATACGGTCACCGACGGTTCGCTGACCGACACGGCCACCGTAACCATCACGGTCACGGCGGTGAATGATGCGCCGGTCGCTGCCGACGATGCCGACACCATTGCCGAGGACGGCGTGTCGACGGTGGACGTCCTGGCTAACGATGTCGATGTGGACAGTGCGATCAGTGTGCAGTCGGTGACCCAGGGTGCGAATGGCACGGTGGTCGACAACGGCGACGGCACCGTCACCTACACACCGGATGCGGATTGGAACGGCACCGATACCTACACCTATACGGTCACGGATGGCTCTCTCATCGACACGGCCACGGTGACGGTGACGGTGACGGCGGTCAACGATGCACCGGTGGCGGTAGACGACAACCGAGCGACCAACGAAGACGTGGCGCTGGCCATCGACCCGCTCACCAACGACTCAGATGCGGACGGAGACACGTTGACGCTCGACTCCTTCACCCAACCGGCCAACGGTTCGGTGACCGACAACGGTGATGGGACGGTCACGTACACACCGGATGCCGATTGGAACGGCACCGACTCCTTCACCTACACCACCACAGATGGGTTGGCCATAGACACGGCCACCGTCTGGGTGACGGTGGCGGCAGTCAACGATGCTCCGATTGCAGTGGACGACGCCGGCTCGACCACCGAGGACACCGCGGTGATCGTCGACGTGCTGGCCAACGACTCGGACGTCGACAGTGTCATCTCGGTGCAATCGGTGACCCAGGGTGCGAACGGCACGGTGGTCGACAACGGCGACGGCACCGTCACCTACACCCCCGACACCGACTTCAACGGCACCGACTCCTTCACGTACACGATCACCGACGGTTCGCTGACCGACACCGCGACCGTCACGGTCACGGTCGGTGCAGACAACGATGCGCCGGTTGCCGCCGATGATTCCGACACGATCGCGGAGGATGGGGTGTCGACGGTGGATGTGCTGGCCAACGACTCGGATGTGGATGGCGACACGCTGTCGGTGTTGTCGGTAACGCAGGGGGCGAATGGCTCGGTGGTGGACAACGGTGATGGGACGGTGACGTATACGCCGGATGCGGATTGGAACGGCACCGACACCTACACCTACACCGTCACCGACGGTGCGTTGACGGATACCGCCACGGTGTCGGTGACGGTGACGGCGGTGAATGACTTCCCGGTGGCGGCCGACGATTCGGATTCGATTGCCGAGGATGGGGTCTCGACGGTGGATGTGCTGGCCAACGATTCGGATGTGGATGGGGACACCCTGTCGGTGCTGTCGGTGACGCAGGGTGCGAATGGCACGGTGGTCGACAACGGTGATGGGACCGTGACGTATACCCCGGATGCCGATTGGAACGGCACCGACACCTACACCTATACGGTCACCGACGGCTCGCTGACCGACACCGCCACCGTCACCATCACGGTGACGGCGGTCAACGACCCGCCGGTCGCCGCCGACGATGCCGACACGATCGCCGAGGACGGCGCCTCGACGGTGGATGTGCTGGCCAACGATGTCGATGTGGACAGCACCATCTCGGTCGATTCGGTGACCCAGGGTGCCAACGGCACCGTGGTCGACAACGGTGACGGGACCGTGACGTACACACCGGATGCCGATTGGAACGGAACCGACACCTACACCTACACGGTGACGGACGGTTCGCTGACCGACCGCCACGGTCACCATCACGGTGACGGCGGTCAACGATGCACCGGTCGCCGCCGACGATTCCGACACGATCGCCGAGGACGGCTCCTCGACGGTGGACGTCCTGGCCAACGATGTCGATGTGGACAGCACCATCTCGGTCGATTCGGTGACCCAGGGTGCCAACGGCACCGTGGTCGACAACGGTGACGGGACCGTGACGTACACACCGGATGCCGATTGGAACGGCACCGACACCTACACCTACACGGTGACGGACGGTTCGCTGACCGATACCGCCACGGTCACCATCACGGTGACGGCGGTCAACGATGCACCGGTGGCCGCCGACGATTCCGACACGATCGCCGAGGACGGCTCCTCGACGGTGGATGTGCTGGCCAACGATGTCGATGTGGACAGTTCGATCAGCGTGTTGTCGGTGACCCAGGGTGCCAACGGCACCGTGGTCGACAACGGTGACGGGACCGTCACGTACACCCCGGATGCGGATTGGAACGGGACCGACACCTACACCTATACGGTCACCGACGGCTCGCTGACCGACACCGCCACGGTGACCATGACGGTGACGGCGGTGAACGATGCACCGGTGGCGGCCGATGATGCCGACACCATTGCCGAGGACGGCGTGTCGACGGTGGATGTGCTGGCCAACGATGTCGATGTGGACAGTTCCATCACGTGTTGATTCGGTGACCCAGGGTGCGAATGGCACGGTGGTCGACAACGGTGATGGGACGGTCACGTATACCCCGGATGCGGATTGGAACGGGACCGACACCTACACCTATACGGTCACCGACGGCTCGCTGACCGATACCGCCACCGTGACCATCACGGTGACGGCGGTGAACGATGCGCCGGTGGCGGCCGATGATGCCGATGCGATTGCCGAGGACGGCGTGTCGACGGTGGATGTGCTGGCCAACGACGTCGATGTGGACAGCACCATCACGATTGATTCGGTGACCCAGGGTGCCAACGGCACCGTGGTCGACAACGGTGACGGGACGGTCACCTACACCCCCGACGCCGATTGGAACGGGACCGACACCTACACCTATACGGTCACGGATGGCTCTCTCATCGACACGGCCACGGTGACGGTGACGGTGACGCCGGTGAACGATGCACCGGTGGCGGCCGATGATGCCGACACCATTGCCGAGGACGGCTCCTCGACGGTGGATGTGCTGGCGAACGACTCGGACGTGGACAGTTCTATCACGGTCGATTCGGTGACCCAGGGTGCGAATGGCACGGTGGTCGACAACGGTGACGGGACGGTCACCTACACGCCCGACGCCGATTGGAACGGCACCGACACCTACACCTATACCGTGACCGACGGTTCGCTGACCGACACGGCCACCGTGACGGTGACGGTGACGGCGGTGAACGATGCGCCGGTGGCGGCCGATGATGCCGATGCGATTGCCGAGGACGGCGTTTCGACGGTGGATGTGCTGGCCAACGATGTCGATGTGGACAGCACCATCACGGTCGATTCGGTGACCCAGGGTGCCAACGGCACCGTGGTCGACAACGGTGATGGGACCGTGACGTACATCCCGGATGCGGATTGGAACGGAACCGATTCGTTCACCTACACGGTGACCGATGGTGCATTGACCGATAGCGCCACCGTGACGGTGACGGTCGTGGCCGTCAACGACCCACCGGTTGCGACCAACGATGCCGACACGATCGCCGAGGACGGCTCCTCGACGGTGAATGTCCTGGCCAATGACTCCGATGTTGAGGGTGACGTGCTGTCGGTCACCGGTATCACTCAGCCATCGAACGGGACCGCACTCGACAACGGTGACGGGACCGTGACGTACACCCCGGATGCGGATTGGAACGGAACCGATTCGTTCACCTACACCATCACCGACGGTGCGCTGATCGACACGGCCACCGTCACGGTCACGGTGACGGCGGTGAACGATGCGCCGGTGGCGGCCGATGATGCCGACACGATCGCCGAGGACGGCTCCTCGACGGTGGATGTCCTGGCCAATGACACCGACATCGACAGTGCGATCTCGGTTGATTCGGTGACCCAGGGTGCCAATGGCACGGTGGTCGACAACGGTGATGGGACGGTCACGTATACCCCGGATGCGGACTGGAACGGGACCGACATCTACACCTATACGGTCACCGACGGCTCGCTCACCGATACCGCCACCGTGACCATCACGGTGACGGCGGTGAACGATGCGCCGGTCGCCGCCGATGATGCCGACACGATCGCCGAGGACGGCGTGTCGACGGTGGATGTGCTGGCCAACGACGTCGATGTGGACAGTGCGATCAGTGTGCAGTCGGTGACCCAGGGTGCCAACGGCACGGTGACCGACAACGGCGACGGGACCGTCACCTACACCCCGGATGCGGACTGGAACGGGACCGACATCTACACCTACACCATCACCGACGGCTCGCTGATCGACACGGCCACCGTCACCATCACCGTGACGGCGGTGAATGATGCGCCGGTCGCCGCCGCCGAGACGGTCCCAACCGACGAGGACACACCGGTGGTCATCAGTGTGTTGGCCAACGACTCCGATGTCGACGGCGATGTGTTGGGAATCGATTCGTTCACTCAGCCGGCGAACGGCTCGGTCGTGGACAACGGTGACGGAACGCTGACCTATACCCCGAATACCAACTTCAACGGCGTCAACACCTTCGACTACACCGTCACTGACGGATCCCTGACCGACACGGAAACCGTGACCGTGGTCGTGGGTTCCATCAACGATGCACCGGTTGCCGTCGACGATGCGGACACGATCCCTGAGGATGGCTCGTCGACGGTGGATGTCCTGGCCAACGACAGCGATGCCGATGGCGATCCGTTGTCGATCGACTCTCTGACCCAGGGGGTGAACGGCTCGGTGGTGGACAACGGTGATGGGACGGTGACGTATACGCCGGATGCGGATTGGAACGGCACCGACACCTTCACGTACACCATCACCGACGGCCTGCTGACCGACACCGCCACGGTCACTATCACGGTGACGGCGGTGAACGACTTCCCGGTGGCGGCCGATGATGCCGATTCGATTGCCGAGGATGGTGCCTCGACGGTGGATGTGCTGGCCAACGACTCCGACGTGGACAGTGCGATCAGCGTGCAGTCGGTGACCCAGGCTGCCAACGGCACCGTGGTCGACAACGGTGATGGGACGGTCACCTATACCCCGGATGCCGATTGGAACGGCACCGACACCTACACCTATACGGTGACGGATGGTGCGTTGACCGACACGGCCACGGTGACGGTGACGGTGACGGCGGTGAACGATGCGCCGGTCGCCGCCGACGATGCCGACGCGATTGCCGAGGATGGCGTTTCGACGGTGGATGTGCTGGCCAACGACGTCGATGTGGACAGCACGATCACGGTTGATTCGGTGACCCAGAGTGCCAACGGCACCGTGGTCGACAACGGTGATGGGACGGTCACCTACATCCCGGATGCGGATTGGAACGGAACCGACACCTACACCTACACGGTCACGGATGGTGCGTTGACCGACACGGCCACGGTGACGGTGACGGTGGCGGCGGTGAATGACTTCCCGGTCGCGCAGGATGATGCGGACACGATTGCCGAGGATGGGGTGTCGACGGTGGATGTGCTGGCCAACGATTCGGATGTGGATGGGGACACCCTGTCGGTGCTGTCGGTGACGCAGGGTGCCAACGGCACCGTGGTCGACAACGGTGATGGGACGGTCACCTATACCCCGGATGCCGATTGGAACGGGACCGACACCTACACCTATACGGTGACGGATGGTGCGTTGACCGATACGGCCACGGTCACCATCACGGTGACGGCGGTGAACGATGCGCCTGTTGCCGCGGATGACGCCGACACGACGTCGGAGGACACCGCGGTCACCCACGACGTGCTCGCCAACGACGTGGACATCGACAGTGTGATCGGCGTTCTGTCGGTGACCCAGGGGGCGAATGGCTCGGTGGTGGACAACGGTGATGGGACGGTCACGTACACCCCGGATGCGGATTGGAACGGCACCGATTCGTTCACCTACACGGTGACGGATGGTTCGCTGACCGACACCGCCACGGTCACCATCACGGTGACGCCGGTGAATGACTTCCCGGTCGCCGCCGATGATGCTGACACGATCGCCGAGGATGGTGCCTCGACGGTGGATGTGCTGGCCAACGATTCGGATGTGGATGGGGACACCCTGTCGGTGCTGTCGGTGACGCACGGTGCCAACGGCACCGTGGTCGACAACGGTGACGGGACCGTGACGTACACACCGGATGCGGATTGGAACGGCACCGACACCTACACCTACACGGTGACGGACGGTTCGCTGACCGATACCGCCACGGTCACCATCACGGTGACGGCGGTCAACGATGCACCGGTGGCCGCCGACGATTCCGACACCATTGCCGAGGACGGCTCCTCGACGGTGGATGTGCTGGCCAACGATGTGGACATCGACAGTTCGATCAGCGTGTTGTCGGTGACCCAGGGTGCGAATGGCACGGTGACCGACAACGGTGATGGGACGGTCACGTATACCCCGGATGCGGATTGGAACGGGACCGACACCTACACCTATACGGTCACCGACGGCTCGCTGACCGATACCGCCACCGTGACCATCACGGTGACGGCGGTGAACGATGCGCCGGTGGCGGCCGATGATGCCGATGCGATTGCCGAGGACGGCGTGTCGACGGTGGATGTGCTGGCCAACGACGTCGATGTGGACAGCACCATCACGATTGATTCGGTGACCCAGGGTGCCAACGGCACGGTGACCGACAACGGTGACGGGACCGTCACCTACACCCCGGATGCGGATTGGAACGGGACCGACATCTACACCTATACGGTCACCGACGGCTCGCTGATCGACACGGCCACCGTCACCATCACCGTGACGGCGGTGAACGATGCGCCGGTGGCGGCCGATGATGCGGACACGATCGCCGAGGACGGCGTGTCGACGGTGGATGTGCTGGCCAACGATGTCGATGTGGACAGCACCATCAGTGTGCGATTCGGTGACCCAGGGTGCGAATGGCACGGTGGTCGACAACGGCGACGGCACCGTCACCTACACCCCGGATGCGGATTGGAACGGGACCGACACCTACACCTATACGGTCACGGATGGCTCTCTCATCGACACGGCCACGGTGACGGTGACGGTGACGCCGGTGAACGATGCACCGGTGGCGGCCGATGATGCCGACACCATTGCCGAGGACGGCTCCTCGACGGTGGATGTGCTGGCGAACGACTCGGACGTGGACAGTTCTATCACGGTCGATTCGGTGACCCAGGGTGCGAATGGCACGGTGGTCGACAACGGTGACGGGACGGTCACCTACACGCCCGACGCCGATTGGAACGGCACCGACACCTACACCTATACCGTGACCGACGGTTCGCTGACCGACACGGCCACCGTGACGGTGACGGTGACGGCGGTGAACGATGCGCCGGTGGCGGCCGATGACGCCGACTCGACGCCGGAGGACACGGCGGTCACCCATGACGTGCTCGCCAACGATGTGGACATCGACAGTTCGATCAGCGTGTTGTCGGTGACCCAGGGTGCCAACGGCACGGTGGTCGACAACGGCGACGGCACCGTCACCTACACCCCCGACGCCGATTTCAACGGCACCGACACCTACACCTACACCGTCACCGACGGCTCTCTCACCGATTCCGCCACGGTCACCATCACGGTGACGGCGGTCAACGATGCGCCGGTGGCGGCCGACGACGCCGCCGCCACCGACGAGGACACCCCGATTGCGATCGGCGTGCTGGCCAACGACACCGACGTCGACCTGGACACCCTGGTGGTGAGTTTGGTTGCGCAAGGTTCGTTCGGTTCAGTGGTCGACAACGGTGACGGCACGGTCACCTACACCCCGGACCCGGACGCCAATGGAGCGGACAGCTTCACCTACGTCGTCTCCGATGGATCTTTGACGGACACGGGCACCGCGGTGGTCACGGTCAATCCGGTGAACGACGATCCGGTCGCACTCGACGACACGACGTCGATGTCCTGGAACCAGGCGCTGGTCATCGCCGTGCTGTCGAATGACTCCGATGTGGATGCCGACCCGTTGTCGGTCGGGATGCTCGGCTCTCCGACGAACGGCTCCGTCATCGACAATGGCGATGGAACCATCACCTACACGCCCGATACCGATTGGGTCGGTATCGAGCAGTTCACCTATGAGGTCGTCGACGGCCAGGGAGGCGCGGCAACTGCGCTGGTCACCGTCGGCGTCAACAATGCCGTTCCCGACGCAGTGGACGATTCGATAACGCTCGACGAGGACACGAGCCTGACCTTCGATCCCGTCACGCCGAACGACACCGACGCGGACGGTGACCCACTCTCGGTGATCGCCGTCTCGACTCCGCTGCATGGTGTGGCCACGATCACGGCCGGCGGGATGATCACCTACGTCCCGCACGCCGACTACTTCGGGCCCGACTCATTCACCTACACCGTCTCCGACGGCGCCCTCACCGACATCGCAACCGTCACGGTCGACGTGCTGGCGGTCCAGGACGCACCGCAACCCCAGGCTGACTCTGTCACGGTGAGTGAGGATCAGCGTGTCACGGTGAACGTCCTCGCCAACGACCAGGAGGTCGACGGTGAGACACTGACCGTCGTGTTGGTGGATCAGCCACGCCACGGCACTGCGACGATCAACCCGAACGGCACGATCACCTACATCCCCGACGCCGACTTCAACGGCTCGGATTCATTCTCCTACACGGTGTCGGACGGCGTGGAGACGACGACTGCCACCGTGACGGTGACGGTCGGCCGGGTCAACGACCGCCCCATCGCCAATGACGATCTGATCACGACCGCCGAAGACACTCCCGTGTTCGTCACCGCGTTGGCGAACGACGACGACACCGATCTCGATGCACTCAAGATCATTCGCGTCGGTTCGGCGGCGAACATCAGCACGGCGATCGTCGCCTCCGGTACCAGCGTTCGGGTGACGCCGAAGCCCGACTTCTTCGGAACGGTGAGTTTCCCGTACACCATCTCCGATGGCACGTCCCAGGCGACCGCCTACATCACCGTCAACGTGACCGCCGTGAACGACTTGCCGGTGGCAACACCGCTGACGACCAGCATCCCGGACACCACCCTCGAGGGGACGGCGATCGGTCGAGTGGTCGCCTCCGACGTGGATTCGGCCACGTTGACATTCGACGGCGGTAACCAGTACTTCTCGGTCGATCGCTCAACTGGCGAGATCCGCCTGGTCGGCGCAGTTCGGCCCGGCTCGACGATAAATCTGCCGGTCCGGGTCTCCGATGGTGACGGCGGTGCCGTGCTCGTGACGAACCGGATCACGGTCTTTCTCGGGCCCCGGGCTCCGATCGTGTCGAACCGGACGATAGAGGTGCCGCTCGGGACCGCCCTCGGAACCGTGGTCGGTTCGATGGCCGCCTCCGACGCCAACGGCGATTCGGTGACGTGGTCGATGGCCCCCGGCGACGGCTGGAGCATCGGGCGCACGTCCGGGCAGATCTTCTCCGGCACCCTGCCCGAACTCGGCGGCAGCCTCCGCGTCACCGTGACTGCAACCGACGAGACCGGGCTGGCCGGGACCGGGACACTGACCATCGTGGTCTTCGACCCGAACGCCGGGAACCGTCCACCGGTGGCCGTGACCGACCGGTACGAGGGTTTCGAGGACGGCAGCTTCTTCCTCGAGCCGGCCGCCAACGACAGCGATCCCGACGGAGATGATCTGTCGGTTCAGATCCTTCCGGGAGTCCGCGACGGCACGATCGTGGCAGCGGGTCAGAACACCTTCGTCTTCCGTCCGGCCAAGGACTGGAACGGCACGCAACGCCTTGCCTACTCGCTCTCCGATGGAAGAGGAGGGTTCACCACCGGCGAGATGATCGTGGTGGTCAGGCCGGTGAACGACGCTCCGATCGTGGGGTCGGTCAACGCTCAGGTTCCGGCCGGTGACACCTTGGAACTCCCACTTCCACCCATCGTCGAACCCGACGGTGACCCCTACGACGTGACCGTCGAGGGGGTCGAGCAGGCGGTGGTCGAGGTGGTCGGCAATGCCCTGCTGTTCACTTCCGAGGCCGGCTTCGAAGGCACGGCGTCCTTCGACATCGTCGCCACCGACGAGAGCGGTCTGCGCGGGGTCGGCCTGGCCGTGATCGAGGTCGTCGTCGGCAAGGCATCGGTCTCGGTGGATGTCCTGTCCAACACCGACGTCGACGACGTGGCCGAAGCGCCGGCCGATCAGGACACCGAGGAGGGTATCCGACCGTTCCTCGTGAACGTGCTCTTCCCGGTCGTGGCCGACGCGTTGACGGCGGCGTGGACGATGAGGGCCCCGATCTTCTTGCTGCTTCTCCTGGCCGCCGGATCGCTGCTCTTCTCACGGAAACTCCACCTGGAACTCGGCCACGCGCCGCTGCCGCTGGCCGATACGCCGCCCCGGAAGTGGAACGCCGTGCTGGTCTCGGCGGACGAGAAACTGCACGTCTACGACCGACCGGACCACGCCGGCACGGTCGTCGCCCGACTCGACGCCGACCACCGAGGGCTGGAAGGCACCGGCTCGGCCCGACAGACGGCCGGCATCGGATGGGTCGAGGTCGCGGTGGACCAGGACACGACCGGGTGGGTGGAGGCCCGTCATCTGTCGCTCGACGCCGACGAGCCGATCGACATGGTGCACGTGCTCTCCACGCTGGAGCGAATCGCCCAGTCGCCCACCGATCCGGGCCCCCTGGAGGCGGTGGTGTCCGACCGCGGCCTGCACGTGGCACATCATGCCCGCCCGTTCATGATCCCACGCCGAGCGGTGTCCGAAGCGGTCAAGGACCCGAGCGAGTACGCATGGTGGAGCCCGCACAGCCTGGAGCCGAACACCTTCGGCACCTTCTCCCAGATGGTGATTCAGTCGGTGCTGACGGCGCTGCGAAACACCGCCCCGGACGCCGGGGAGCCGCACCCGTTGGATGGGGAGGTCATGGCGCAGTTCGTGAACTTCGAGACGATTGCGCTCGGGACGGTCGAAGACGGGTGGGTCCTGGCGTTCGATCGATTGCCCGACGGTGGCGCTCGGTTGGTGGCCTTGCTCCGGCGGGGCGTCGTCAACCCTCTGGCCGCCGACCTGGCGATGGTGTAGGTCGACCGGCGCGCCGGCGCACTGTGGGTCGTCGCCTTCGTGGAGAGCAGCGAGTTCGGCGGGAGTCGAAACCGGGCGGCTGTTTTCGATCGGATGGGCCGCGGCTCCTACTATCCCGAGACCGATGAGTGACACCGCTCCGAGCCAGGACCAAGCCCCGATCGCCGTCTGGTCACCCGAGACCGAAGAGCGTGCTCATGCACTGCTGGGCCGCTACCCGCAGAAGCGCTCGGCCGTCATGCCCTTGCTGTACCTGGCGATGGCCGAGGAAGGATGGCTGACCGAGGCCGGAATGGCCAAGGTTGCCCAACTCACCGGCATCACCCCGGCCCAGGTGCAGTCGGTGGCCTCCTTCTACACGATGTTCAAGCGGGAACGGACCGGCACGTATCTGATCTCATGCTGCACGTCTATCTCCTGCATGCTCCTCGGCGGCGACGATGTCCTTCACGCCGTCGAGGACGAGTCGGGCGTTCCCCACGGAGAGACCGACGCCGAAGGTGAGATTTCGGTCGAGCACGCAGAGTGCATCGGTGCGTGCGGCGGTGCGCCCGCCGTCCAGGTCAACTACGAACTGATCGAAGGGATCACCCCGGCTGCTGCCCGGGAGCTGGTCCGGTGGCTTCGCAAGGCGAAGCCACCGGTCGTGAATGCCGATGAGATGCAAGAGCTGTTCGGAGGGGTTCGGAGCTTCGACTGGGCGATTCGCGAGATGGAAGGCGCCACCGGACCGTTTCCGGCCTTCGGTCCCTACGGCACCGCTGGACGGGAGGACGGCTGATGGCCAAGACCCAACCCGACCGAACATGGGGTCCTGCGCTCATCACGACTCGCATGCAGGAGCATCCGAGCGACTCCCACACCATGGACCGGTACGAGGCGACCGGCGGATACGAGCAGGCGCGCCGAGCCACCGGGATGACCCGCGACGACCTGGTGGAGTTGGTCAAGGCGTCGGGTCTGTTGGGTCGCGGCGGCGCGGCGTTCTCGGCCGGGATGAAGTGGTCGTTCCTGGCGCCCGTTCGTCCCTCCTATGTGGTGATCAACGGCGACGAATCCGAGCCGGGAACATTCAAGGATCGACAGCTTCTCGAGCGGGATCCTCACCAGATGCTCGAAGGCGTGATCATCACCGCGATCGCCAACGAAGCACATCATGCGTTCGTCTACATCCGGGGCGAGTATCCGAAGCCGGCGCGTCGCGTCCAGCAGGCGGTCGACGCCGCTTACGAGAAGGGCTATCTGGGGCAGGGCATCTTCGGGAGCGAGTTCGACCTCGATGTCACCGTCCACCTGGGCGGTGGTGCCTACATCTGTGGCGAGGAGACCGCCCTGATCAACTCGCTGGAGGGCCAGCGCGGTGAGCCGCGTCTGAAGCCGCCGTACTTTCCGGCCGCCAAGGGCTTGTACATGAAGCCCACGATCGTCAACAACGTCGAGACGGTGTCCAACCTCCCTCACATCTTGGCGATGGGGGCCGAGGACTACGCCGCGTTGGGGCACGAATCCGACACGGGGACCTTCCTCTTCTCGGTCTCTGGTCACGTCGAGCGTCCGGGCAACTACGAATTGCCTCACGGCATCACCTGGCGGGAACTGATCTACGACGTCGCCGGTGGAGTTCGAGACGGGCGTGACCTGAAGATGTGGATCCCCGGCGGCGCGTCGGCGCCATGGTTCGTGCCCGAGGAGCACCTCGACCTCGTCATCACCAAGGACGCGACCGGGAAGGCAGGCTCGATGCTGGGCTCCGGAGCCGTAGTGGTCATGGATGACACCACCTGTGTGGTGCGAGCCGCCGAGCGGGTGGTCCGGTTCTTCGCGCATGAGTCCTGTGGCCAGTGCACGCCATGTCGGGAGGGAACGACGTGGATGGAGATGATCCTCCGCCGGATCGAATCCGGGCAGGGACGCGAGATCGACGTCGACCTGATCCTCGACGTCTCCGACAACATCTCCGTCGGCCTCGCCTGGCCTCCGAAGATGACCACGATCTGCCCGCTCGGGCCGTCGGCCGTCTCTCCGATTCTGTCCATCACGCGCCATTTCCGGGAAGAGGTGATGGAGCACATCACCGGCGGTGGCTGCCCGTTTGCCGCGGCACCGTTGGGCGAAGGAGCGCACGCATGACGGAGCGGGTCATTGTCACCATCGACGGAAAGCAGATCGAAGCGGACAAGGGCGAGCTGTTGATCAAGGCCGCTCAGGACAACGGCACCTACATCCCCCGGTTCTGCTGGCATCCCCGGATGAACCCCGTCGGCATGTGCCGGATGTGCCTCGTCGAGATCGAGACGCCTCGGGGACCGCTGATGGTCACCGCCTGTACCAACCCGGTGAACGACGGAATGGTGGTCGACACCAAGAACGACACCGTCAAGAAGGCTCAGGAAGGCATCCTGGAGTTCCTGCTGGCCAACCATCCCCTCGACTGTCCGGTCTGCGACAAGGGCGGGGAGTGTCCACTCCAGGACCAGGCCTTCGCCTATGGGCCGGGTGAGAGCCGATTCGTCGAGGAGAAGCGCCACTACGAGAAGCCGATCCCGATCTCGGACCTGGTGCTCCTCGATCGCGAGCGGTGCATCCTGTGTGCCCGCTGCACTCGCTTCTCCGACGAGATATCAGGCGACCCACTGATCGAGTTCAAGGACCGCGGCAACGCCACCCAAGTCAACACGTTCCCGGACCTCCCATTCTCCTCGTACTTCTCGGGGAACACCGTTCAGATCTGCCCCGTCGGCGCCTTGACCGCCACCACGTATCGGTTCCGGGCGCGGCCGTGGGATCTGACGTCGGTCGAGTCGACGTGCGTGCACTGCACCTCCGGTGACCGCATCGCCGTCCACGTGAGCCAGAACGAGGTGCTCCGCTTCGTGGGTGTCGACTCGGATGCCACCAATCACGGCTGGCTCTCTGATCGCTGCCGGTTCGGGCACGAGTACCTGCGGTCCGACGAGCGGCTCGCCGATCCGATGATCCGCGACACGACCGGGCAGCTGGTTCCGGTCTCCTGGTCCGTTGCCATCGAACGGATCGGCTCGCAGCTCTCCGCCCTCATCGAAGAGTTCGGAGGAGCCGCCGTGGGTGCCATCGGGGGGGCGAGGGGTACGAATGAGGACGCCTATGCGTTGTCGAAGTTCATGCGATCGGTGATCGGCTCGAACTCGGTCGATGCACAGCTCGCTGATGGCATCGATCCTCGGTTCCTGGCCGCCACCGCAGATCGGGCGGTGATCAACGACATCGATACCGCGGACACGATTCTGGTGTGGGCGGCAGATCTGAAAGAGGAGCACCCGACCCTCTACCTGCGGGTGCGGAGAGCGGCGCAGGAACTCGGCAAGAACCTGATCGTCATCCATCCGCGCCGGACCGGATTGGATGACCGTGCCACTCACGCGTTCACCTACCGGCCCGGCTCCGGCGCCCAAGTTCTCAGCCGGCTGAAGTCCGGCGCACGGCCGTACGACGAGGCGGCGGCGCTCCTGGATGCCGGAAACGTCGTCGCGCTGGTCGGGCGCACCGGGTCGACCGAGGATCCGCGTCTGTCGGAGGCCGTGGCCGCCCACGTGCGATCGCTGCCCGATTCCAAGGTCCTGCCGCTGGTCCGCCGCTCGAACGTCTACGGCGCCCTCGACATGGGACTGGCGCCGACGCTGCTTCCGGGTCGCGTGTCGATCTCGTCACCGGACGAGTCGTTGGCCGACGCCTGGGGTGAGTTGCCGGCCGCGCCCGGTCGAGACACCCGAGCGATGCTCGAAGCCCTTCGCGACGGGGAGATGAAGGCGGTGTTCCTGGTGGGCGCCGATCCGGTCCGGGACTTTCCGGACAACGAGTTGGCTGCGGCCGCCCTGGAGGCCGCCGAGCTGACCGTGGCGATCGATCTCTTTCTGACGGACTCATCGGTCTTGGCCGACGTCGTGCTCCCCGCCGAGGGATTCACCGAGAAGGAGGGGACCGTCACCAACGTCGAAGGCCGGGTGCAGAAGGTGAACCGCGTGGTCCCTGGTCCGGGTAAGTCGCGGCCCGACTGGTCCATTCTGGACGACATCGCCCGACGCCTGGGCACCGAACTCGGCCTGAGCTCGGCGGAGGCGGTGGCCGGCGAAATCGCCAACCTCGCTCCCGCATACGCCGGGGTCACCTGGGAATCCCTCGAGTGGGGAGATCCGGATGGAATCGTGGTCCCGACCGATGAAGGCCACCAACCACTCGTGCATGTTCCGGTCGACACGCCCGGTTCGATGGAAGCCGGCGACATGGTCCTCCATCACGCGCGAGTGCTCTACGACGACTCGATCACCGTCCGCCTCGGTCCGTCTCTCGCCGCGCTCGCCCCCGGGGCGGTCGCACATGTCCATCCGGACGACATCAAACGGCTGGGGCTGTCGGATCGCGTGACGGTGCGGACCGCCACGGCCGAGGCGACGATGCCGCTGACGGCCGACGATGGACTGGCGAGAGGCACCGTGTACATCCCTGCCAACCAGCCCGACATGCCGCATCTCGGTGACCATCCTGAGGTCGAGGTGACCCCGGCGTGACCGCCGGCTACTCCGGTACCCCGTTGGCGAAGAAGCTGGGGATCGGAGAAGGAGCTGTCGTCGCCGTCTTGGGTGCGTACGACGGGTTCCGGAGCGATTTGGAGCCCCTGCCGCCCGGGGTCCGGTTCGTTCAGGAGATCGGTGACGATGTCGACATCGTGCACATCTTCACAACGGACCGAAGCCGGTTGGAGGTGGTCATCGACGCCGCCGCTTCGGCGATCCATCCCGACGGTGCCATCTGGGTTTCTTGGCCGAAGAAGGCTGCGAACGTACCGACCGACATGACCGAGGACGTCGTGCGCGAAGTGGCCCTGCCGCTCGGGCTCGTCGACAACAAGGTGTGCGCCGTCAACGACGTCTGGTCGGGTCTCCGGGTCGTGTGGCGTCGGGAGCGTCGCTGATGCTCTGGCCCCTACACGTCGGGCTCTCGACCGGACACGAGTCGGACCACCGCCCCGGTCCGAGGGGCGGGGCATTGGTCGCGAGTCACAACCTGCGTACACTCCGGCGTCCCCATGGCCGACCAGTCCCTCCACACCCCTGAGCTTCAGAAGCCCGCTCACGAGCTGACCTACATGGCGTTGGCGCTCGCCGCCACCATCCCCGGTGTGGTGGTCCGGCTCGGTGACCTCCATCCGGCGCCCATCACAGCCGCGGTCATCTTCGGGTTGGCCGTGGTGGGGGCGGCGTTCATGCTGTCGTGGGCCGCCGAGGTCATCCAGCTCGACATCTCGGCCGGTTTTGCGCTCGCCCTGCTGGCCCTCATCGCCATCCTGCCCGAGTACGCAGTCGATTTCGTGTTCACGTCCAAAGCGGGCCGCGCCTTCGCCGAGACCGGTTCGGCCGGACCGGACGGTGTCCGGGCGCTCGCCAACATGACCGGGGGCAACCAGTTACTCATCGGCCTCGGCTGGCCGGCGGTCGTCCTCCTCGGAACGTGGCGGGTCCGGAAGCTGCGGGTGGCGGCGGATCATGCCGAAGGTGCCACCGAGCAAGCGGTGCATCTCGAGCGGTCCCACTCCGTCGAGATCGCCTTTTTGGCCCTTGCCTCGCTTTACGGCCTCACGTTGTTCCTCAAGCAGACGCTGACCCTCTTCGATGCCGCGGTCCTCGTCGCCCTCTATGGCTGGTACTTGGTCCGGATCGCCAAAGCACCCCCCGAGACGCCTCATCTCGTGGGTCCGTCCGCCTACATCGGAGCGCTGCCGAGGCGGGCGCGGCGCTGGGTCAACTACACGATGTTCGTTGTCGCCGCCGCAGTCATCGTGCTCGTGGCCGAACCGTTCGCCGAGTCGATCATCGAATTGGGAGAGGCCATCGGCGTGTCCGACTTCCTCCTCGTGAAGTGGATCGCCCCGACGGCGTCCGAGGCACCGGAACTGTTGGTCGCCACGCTGTTCGCCTGGCGACTCGCCTCGCAGACCGGATTGGGTGCGCTGATCTCCTCCAAGGTGAACCAGTGGACACTGCTCGTCGGGACGCTTCCCATCGTCTTTGCGATCTTCGGCAGTACCACCCACGGTCTGCCGCTGAACGAGATCCAGCGCGACGAGTTGTTGGTGACCGCGGCGCAGTCCGTGTTCGCGGTGGCGGTCATCACCAGCTTCTCGATGAGCCGGCGGGAGGCGTGGGTCATGTTCGGGCTCTTCCTGGCCCAGTTGGCGGAGTCCGGGCTGGCCGAGGCGGGGGTGATCTCCGAGGACATCGCCGCCCAAGCGCGGGTGGCCGTGGCGATCGCGTTCCTGGTTGCGGCCGCGTGGTTCATCCGACACGACCTGAAGCGGCTTCCCGCGATCATGCGGGATGGTCTGTTCACCCCGTACTCGGTGTTGACCGGACAGGCGAGGGCGCGCTGACCCGCCGGTGAGAGCCGGGCGAGGTGCTCGTCCCGGATCGGGCTGTCTTGGCTGGTGAGCTGTTCGACCGCTGCCTGGGTGTCGATGGTGTTCCAGCAGATGACGCATTGGTGAGCAGGATGAGGCAGTCGCCTTGGAGGTTCTTGTGATCGGAGCGGCGGCGCCGGATCCGGCCTGATCGATGCCCATCCGTGCCTCGATGGCATGCAACGCCGGCCGGATTCGCTGCATCGGGACACCGCTGCGTCGGATCGCTGCGAGGACGGTTGCTTCGGTCAGTCGAACGAAGGGAATCGGCGCGTGTATCCCTGGTCCCATGTTGACAGCGTCGAGACCGGCACATCCACGATTCGGGCTGCGTCGGTGGTGGTGTACAACGGGACTTGGAACCTGAGATGGTCTCGCTGCTCGACCATGGCGTCTCCTCTCACATGACACCAACAGAACCGACTCTGGTGCCGGTCACCGTGGAGCCGGCCTTCGACTCGTTCGCAGTCCGCCTGGCAATCGCCGGGTTCCTGGCCGGCTACGGCGATGCGACCCGCGGCGCCTACGGCTTCGACCTCCGGCAGTGGCTCGGGGTGGTGCGACGGCCACGACCTGAAGCTGTTCGGGGTGAACCCCGCCAGCGGTGCTGGTGATACCTGCCGATGTCTTCAACTCCGTGATCGAGTCGGCGGACGCCAGACGCTCGCCACGCTCTGACATCTGCCACACGTCGTGGTGGTCCTCGGACCGGTCGTTCCCCACGAACAACACTCGTCGTCCCTTGGCGGGCGAGCAGCCGCTGCAGACCCATCGGTGGGTTTGTTCGCCGCGACTCCGAATCCCTAATCTCGGCGGGTCCATGGACTTCTTCGACCTGCTGCTCATCGTCCTTCGTGCCGTGGCGGTGTTCGTGCTGCTGTTGCTGGTGACGGTCGTCAATGTCTGGGCGGAGCGGAAGGTCGTCGCCAGTATGCAGAGCCGCATCGGACCCAACCGGGCAGGTCCGTGGGGCATCCTGCAAACCGTGGCCGACGGATTGAAGCTGTTCTTCAAGGAGCAGATCACGCCGAAGAAGGCCGAGCTGGGGATGTACATCCTGGCTCCGTTCCTGGCCGTGATTCCGGCGATGCTGCTGTTCATGGTGGTGCCGTGGGGTAAGCCGATCGAGACCGCCGGGGGCACCGTCGTGCCACTGCAAGGCACCGATCTCAACGTCGGCCTGCTCTTCATCCTCGCCATGTCGTCGATGGCGGTCTACGCCGTCGTGCTGGCCGGGTGGTCGTCCGGCTCGAAGTATCCACTCCTCGGTGGCGTTCGGGCGACGGCCCAAGCGATCAGCTACGAGGCAGCGATGGGCCTGGCCATGGTGGCCGTGGTCCTGTATTCGTCACGGGCCGGGCTGGACGGCACGCTGTCGCTGGCGGCCATTGTCGAGCGGCAGGCGGGCACCTTCGGTGAAGCCGTCACCAACCCCGGGTGGCTGAGTTCGGCGTTGTCGATCGTCCCTCGTTGGAACGTCTTCCCGCAGTTCGTCGCGTTCGCCATCTTCCTGATCGCGGCGGTTGCCGAGACGAACCGCGCACCGTTCGACCTCGTCGAGGCGGAGCAGGAACTGGTCGGCGGATTCCACACCGAATACTCGGGAATGCGGTTCGCCATGTTCTTCCTCGCCGAGTACGCGAACATCTTCTCGATGTCGGCGATCGGCGCCACGCTGTTCCTGGGGGGCTGGAACGGGCGGACGTTCGACAGCGTGCTCCCCGGGTTCATCTCTGCGGCCCTCCCGACGGTCTGGTTCCTGCTCAAGACCTATCTCATCGTCTTCCTGTTCTTCTGGCTGCGGGCAACGCTGCCCCGCCTTCGATACGACCAGCTGATGTCGCTGGGCTGGAAACGCTTGATTCCGGGAGCGATCGGCTGGCTCGCCATCACCGCCCTGGTAGCCGGCTTCACCCGTTTCGGGGCGCCGTGGGCATGAGGGAGAAGGTGGCGTCATGGGTGTGATACGTGAGCTGATCAAGGGGCTGAGGGTGACGGGTCGCCAGATGCTCGACCCCCCGGTGACGACCGAGTACCCCCAGGAGTTCCGGGCGAAGCCGCAGCGATTCCACGGCCGGCACGTGCTCAACCGGTATCCGGACGGGATGGAGAAGTGCATCGGGTGCGAGCTGTGCGCAGGTGCATGTCCGGCACGGTGCATCTATGTGCGCGGGCAGAACAACCCCCAGGAAGAACCGGTGAGCCCAGGCGAGCGGTACGGCTTCGTGTACGAGATCAACATGCTGCGGTGCATTTTCTGCGCGCTCTGCGTCGAGGCCTGCCCGACCGAGGCGATCACGATGACGCACCTGTTCGAGATGTCCACCACCAATCGCGACGACGGCATCTACACGCGGAGTGAGTTGCTGATGAATCGGGACGGCTCGGTACCGCACATGTTCCCCGACGATCCGCTGGCCGATCTCTCCGAGCTGCAGGTGGCCGACGGATGGGTGCGGGCCACCGCTCCGTCGGGATCGGCCGCGTATCAAGGGATTCGGATGTGGAGCGAAACGGCGGGACCTGCGGATTGGGAACCCGAGCCCGACCAAGAGACGCGGGACAGCTGATGGTCGAGCTCGTGCTCTTCGTGGTTCTGGCAGCGGGTGCCATCGCCGGTGCCGTCACCGTGATCTTTGCCAAGAACCCGGTCTACGCGGCGATGGGGCTCCTGGGTACGTTGTTCTCGCTGGGGGTGATCTATGTGGTGAACCTCGCCCACCTCGTGGCCGCAGTCCAGATCATCGTGTACGCAGGCGCGGTGATGACGCTGTTCCTCTTCGTGATCATGCTCATCGGCGTGGACAAGGCCGAAGAGAACGTCGAGACCATTCCGTACCAGCGCCAGCTGGTGATGGGGCTGGCTGCGATCATCGTGCTCCTGACCATCGGCGTGGCGGTCGGTGGTGAGTTCACATGGGTCCCGGCCGCCGTCGGAAACCCGCCGATCCCGAACGGCACGGTGGGGGCCATCGCCGAACCGCTCTTCTCCGACTGGGTTCTGGCCTTCGAGGCCACGGCCCTGCTGCTCACGATCGCCGCGGCCGGAGCGATCGCCCTGGCCTACTACCGAAGGGACGGATCCACCGAGGACGACGCCGAGGAGCACGCATGGTCGTGACGGCCGGCTGGTACATGACGCTCGCGGCAGTCCTGTTCTCGATCGGACTGCTCGGGATCCTCGTGCGCCGCAACGCCCTGATCATGTTCATGTGCGTCGAGCTGATGCTGAACGCCGTGAACCTCACCTTCGTGGCGGTCGGCCGGGCATTGGGTGCCATCGAGGGTCAGGTGTCGGTGTTCTTCGTGCTCGTCGTGGCCGCAGCCGAGGTGGTCGTCGGTCTCGCCATCATCGTGGCCATCTTCCGCAAACGGTCGACGGCCAGCGTCGATGAACTGTCGGAACTGAGGGGATGATCCGATGGTCGTGACCGACGTGTTGTGGCTCATCATCGTTCTGCCCCTGGCTGGGGCGGTGGTGCTCCATTTCCTGGGCCGGCGTATCGGCGAACCGCTCGCCGGGTGGTTGGCCGCCGGTGCCATGGGCCTCTCGTTCGTCGTCGCGGTGGTCGCATCCGGCGAGTTCATCCGGGGTGACGAGCTGCCCCCTCTCCATGTGCCGCTCTGGGAGTGGATGCCGGCGATCGGCGCCAACCTCGAGCTCCAATGGGACCCGCTGGCATCGCTGATGACCCTGGTCGTGACCGGTGTGGGGACCCTCATCCATGTGTTCGCGATCGGCTACATGCACGGTGATCCCAGATTTGGCCGCTTCTTCACGTACCTGAACCTGTTCGCCGCGTCGATGCTGACGCTGGTGCTGGCGGGTAACTTCGCCATGCTGTTCATGGGTTGGGAGCTGGTGGGGCTGTGCTCGTACCTGCTCATCAGCTTCTGGTACACGCGACCGTCGGCGGCCGCGGCCGGTAAGAAGGCTTTCGTCGTCAACCGCATCGGCGATCTCGGATTCATGATCGCCCTGATGCTGGTGTTCCTGCATTTCGGCACGCTGTCGTTCGAGGGCGTGTTCGAATGGGCAGGTGAGGTGCTGACCCCCGGTGTCGCCACCGCCATCGGCTTGCTGTTTCTCGTGGGAGCAGCCGGGAAGTCCGCTCAGGTTCCGCTCTACGTGTGGCTGCCGGATGCGATGGAAGGCCCCACGCCGGTGTCGGCCCTCATCCACGCTGCGACGATGGTCACCGCCGGTGTGTATCTGGTGGCTCGCAGCGCTCCGATCTTCGAGCTGTCGGAGACCGCCGGGCTCACCGTGGCCGTCGTCGGGGCCGTCACCGCCCTGTGGGCTGCCTCGATCGCCCTGGCCCAGACCGACATCAAGCGGGTGCTGGCCTACTCGACCGTGTCACAGCTCGGGTACATGTTCCTCGCCGTCGGCCTCGGTGGCTACGTGGCCGGGGTGTTCCACCTCATGACCCACGCCTTCTTCAAGGCGTTGCTGTTTCTGGGGGCCGGATCGGTGATCCATGGAATGCACGACGAACAGGACATGCGAAAGATGGGCGGCCTCCGCTCAAAGATGCCGGTCACGGCCATCACGATGGGGATCGCCACGCTCGCAATCGCCGGAATCCCCCCGCTGGCCGGCTTCTGGTCCAAGGACGAAATCCTGGGCGTTGCGTTCGAACGCAGCGGCTTCGGATCGGCCTCGGAGGTCCTCGTGTTCGTGCTGTACCTCGCCGGACTCATCACGGCCTTGCTCACCGCGTTCTACATGGTGCGTCAATGGGTCATGGTGTTCCTCGGCCGCCCCCGGTGGGACGAGGGCGTCGAGCCGCACGAGTCGCCTCGGGTGATGACCGTCCCACTCATGGTGTTGGCCGGGTTGAGTGTGGTGGGTGGCTTCCTGAACACCCCGTTCCGGCTCACGCTCGAGCACTACCTGGAACCCGCATTCGAGCTGGTCAAGATCACCCATCCACCCGAGGACCTGTTCTGGGTCTTGGCGGCGATCTCCGTGCTGGCCGGCGCCGCCGGTGCCGCCATCGGGTTCATCACCTACAACCAGAGTCCCGAAGGTTGGAAGCGCTTCGAAGGTGCGTTCGGAAAGCTGTGGACGGCGTGGGGTGATGCGTACAACGTCGACGACCTCTATGGGGCGGCGATCGTCACCCCCGGCCGCAAGCTGGCCGAGGCGGCCGCTTTCCGGTTCGATCTCCCGATCGTCGATGGCGCGGTGAACGGCGTCGGTGCGGCTGCTCGGGCGATCGGAGCTTTCGCCCGTCGTGCCCAAACCGGGCTGGTCCGGAGCTACGGCGTGTTGTTCGTCGCCGGGCTGCTGGCGGCGGTCGTGTGGATGGTCTCGCGGGTAGGAGCGGTATGACCACCTGGCTGATCCTCGCTCCCGCCATCGCCGCGGTCGTCGTCGCGCTCCTCCCACGACGTCGCACCGAACTCCCGTTGCCGGTCGGATTCGGGCTGTCCTTCATCCCGCTCGCCATCGCCGGCGTACTGTTCTTCGAGTTCGAGGCCGGTGAGGCCGGTTTCCAGTTCACACAGCGCAGCACCTTCTACGAACCATGGGGCCTCTCCTGGAATGTCGGCGTCGACGGGATTTCGCTCGGTCTGGTCGTTCTCACGACGATCCTCATCCCGATCGCGCTGGCGGCCTCGACCTCTATCCAGCACCGGGTCAAGGAGTTCGTGGTGTTCACCCTGCTGCTCGAGTCGGGGCTGATCGGGACCTTCCTGTCCCTCGACCTGTTCTTCTTCTTCGTGTTCTTCGAGGCGATCCTGGTCCCGATGTACTTCATCATCGGGATCTGGGGATCGGAGCGTCGGGTGTATGCCGCGCTGAAGTTCTTCCTCTACACCGCATTCGGGTCGGCGCTCATGCTGGCGGGGATCATCGCACTCTCCTTCATTCACGCCGAGCAGGCAGGAGCACCATCGTTCGCGTATCAAGACCTGGTCGCGCTCGACCTGGGCGACTCGACCGGCACCCTGCTCTTCTGGGCGTTCGCTCTCGCATTCGCGATCAAGGTGCCCCTGTTCCCGGTCCACACGTGGCTACCGGACGCGCACGTCGAGGCGCCGACGGCAGGTTCGGTGCTGCTGGCCGGCGTCCTGCTGAAGCTGGGAACCTACGGATTGCTTCGCTTCAATCTGGGTCTGTTCCCCGAAGCGAGCGTCGACGCCGTCCCCGCACTCGCGGTTCTGGCGGTGATCGGCATCGTCTACGGAGCGGTCGTCGCCATCGTCCAGCCCGACCTGAAGAAGCTCGTGGCGTACTCGTCGGTCAGCCATCTGGGGTTCATCGTCCTCGGAACCTTTGCGCTCACCTCGGCCGGACTCCAAGGAGCCGTGATCCAGAACATCAACCACGGGCTCACCACCGGAGCACTGTTCCTGTTGGTGGGGATGATCTACGAACGACGCCACACCAAGAAGATCGCCGACTTCGGCGGGTTGGCGTCCGTGATGCCGATCTACGCCGGCTTCTTCCTCTTCATGACGTTCGCGTCGATCGGGCTGCCAGGTTTGAACGGATTCGTCGGAGAGTTCCTGGTCTTGATCGGCAGCTTCCCCACCCTTCCGGTTGCTGCCGTCATCGCCGCGACCGGGGTGATCTTCGCGGCTATCTACCTGCTGTGGGCCTACGAACGGGTCTTCACCGGTGAAGTCGACAAGCAAGAGAATCGGGTGCTGTCCGATCTCTCCGGTCGGGAGATCGCGCTGCTGGCGCCGCTGGCGGTCCTCATACTCGTGCTGGGGTTGTATCCCAAGATCCTCCTCGACAAGACATCGGCATCCACCGAAGCCATCCTCGACCGCATCGAGTCCGTCACCGCCTATGAGGTGCCGGAACCGGGCAGGCTCGCGGACGTGTACCTGGCAGGAGGGGAAGAGTGACGGTCCTCGCACAGGTCGTGATGCCGGTCGTCTCCTGGCTGGCGATCGCCCCGCCGGTCATCCTCGGCTTCGGAGCGGCGCTGGTACTACTGGTCGACGTCCAGTGGAAGCCCCGCGACCGTCGCCCGCTCGCCTGGGTGACAGGCGTCATCCTGGTCGCCTCGCTCGGCTTCTCACTGCTGCAGTGGGATCGGCTTCCCGAGATCGTCGGCATCGACCGGCTGCCCTTCGGAGCGATGATCGTCACCGATGCGTACGGCGTCGTGGCCACCGCGCTGATCGCCGTCGTCACCGGGATCGGCCTGGCCGTCGGGTGGGACCTCTTCGAACGGCTCGGCCGTCGCGGTGCGGAGGCGCTGGCGCTCGTGCTGTTGTCTGCCGCGGGGTTCCAACTCATGGCGATCTCCGAGCACCTCATCATGATGTTCCTGGGCCTGGAGATCGGTTCGATCGCCCTCTACGTCCTGGCCGGAATCACCCGCGAACGCATCGAATCCGATGAGGCGGCCGTGAAGTACTTCCTGCTGGGCTCGGTGGCCTCGGCCGTCTTCATCTACGGCGTGGCCCTCAGCTACGCCGGCACCGGAGATCTCAACCTACTCGGACAGCAGAACTTCCTGTCGGGCTCCATCATTTTCCGGCCGGGGGTCATCGTCATCGGGTTGGCCCTGATGATCGTCGGCCTGGCATTCAAGGTGTCGGCGGCTCCCTTCCATGCCTGGGCACCCGATGTCTACCAAGGCGCCCCGGCGGGTGTGGTGGGGTACATGGCGGCCGTCGCCAAGATCGGCGGCTTCGCGGCCATGGGACGCCTGCTGTTCTTTGCGTTCGCCGACCTCGATGGAGCCTGGGGTCCGGTGGTGGGCGGCATCGCCGCGCTGTCGATGCTCCTCGGTTCGATCGTTGCGATCGTCCAAGACGATGTCCGGCGCATGCTGGCCTACTCGGGTGTCGCCCACGCCGGGTTCATCCTCACCGGACTCGTGGCGGGGAGTGAAGGAGCCACCAGCATGTGGTTCTACCTCGCCGCTTACACCCTTCAACTGGTGGGTGCATTCGGCGTCGTGGCGCTGGTGTCGGGAGCGTCGACGGCCAAGTCGAAACTCGAAGCCTTCTCCGGCCTCGCCACCCGACAGCCATGGTTGGCGGCCGTGTTCGCCACGCTGCTGCTCGCCATGGGTGGACTGCCGCTGACGTCGGGCTTCGTCGCCAAGTTCGGTGTGTTCCGGGCGGCGTGGCAGGGAGGTTTCGAATGGCTCGTCATCGTGGGCGTCCTCGCCTCGGTCGTCGCCTTCTACGTCTACCTCCGGCTCATCGTCACGATGTTCATGTCCGACGATCAGCCGGACATGGAGGCGAGCGGGGGCCGGCGCGTCCGGTTCGCACTCGGATTGGTGGCGATCGTCACCGTGGCGATCGGGATCGTGCCCGGGCCGCTGCTGGACATCGCCGGTGACGTCCTCACTCGATGACCTGAAGCAGCGGCGCCCGGTCCTGTTCGGGCTGGCGTTGGCGGTCTTGCTCTCGGTGGCAGCACCGGCTGCGGCGGAGACGGTGCAATCGGAACTGGTTCTGATCCGGGCCGAGGATGTCGTGGTCGAGGATCTCTATGCCGTCGGACAACGCGTCCAGATCGACGGACGGATCGAAGGAGACCTCGTGACCGTGGGGCTCGAGGAGGTGCGGGTCACGGGCACGGTCACGGGTTCGGTCTTCGCGGCCGGTGCCTCCGTGGTCGTGACCGGTGACGTTCAGGGGTCGCTTCGGGTGGCGGCGCGGGATGTCCGGATCGAGGGCAGCGTCGGCGGCGATGTGCTCGCTGCGTCGTGGACGCTCACCGAGACCGAGACCGGCGAGGTGGAACGGGACGTCATCGCCGCCGCCTGGCGGCTCGCCTTGGGGGGTGTGGTCGGGCGAGACGTCGAAGGACGTTTCCGGCACGCGTTGATCGATGGGACGGTTGGGGGAGGGGTCGAGATCGTCGCTTCTCGAGCCGCGGTCGGCTCCGGTGGAGTGGTGACCGACGACCTGTCGGTCCGGAGCGGCCGTCCCGTCGACATCGCGGATGCTGCCACCATCCAGGGTGAGGTGGTCGAGCGGAGCCCACTCAACCCCAACGTGCGGGTGACGGCGATCGGTCTTCTGTTTCGTCTGCTCGCCGCACTGGGCGGGACGCTGGCGGGTCTGGCGATGATGTGGCACGACCCCGAGCGGGTCGACGCAATCGCAGCTGAGATCGGGCGTCGCCCGGTGGCGGTGGTGCTATATGGCCTGCTGGCGATGCTGGGTCCGCCGGCGGTCATCGCGCTGCTCTTCGGACTGGTCGGCCTGATGCCGCCGGCGGCGTCGCTTCCGCTGCTCTTGTTCACGATTCCGGTCGCCATCGGAATCCTCACGATTCAGGGGGTGGCGGCATTGCTGGCGCCGGTTCCTTCGGCGGTGCGGCTGGGGTCGGTGGTGATGTCGGGACGTTCCACTTTCGCCAGGTTCTTGCTCGGGATGGCCGCCCTCACTTTGATCGCCTTCATTCCGGTGTTCGGAGTGTGGGTGGTGATCGGATTTCTCCTGCTCGGGTTCGGTGCCTGGCTGGCCGCCCCTGAACCGGTCGCATCGTGACCCGGCTTCGGGATCTGGGGATCGTCATCGGAGATCTCCCGCCGGGCCGGCACAATGCGATCACCGATGTCCCCGGCGTCTGGGTGGGACATGCCACCCTCAACGCCGATACCCCCCGAGTGGTGCGGACCGGAGTGACGGTGGTGACCGCATTCGAAGATCGCATCTGGGACGAACACGCCGCCTGTGGTTGGCACCGATTCAACGGCAACGGCGAACTGACCGGGATCCCCTGGATGGAGGAGTCGGGTCTGCTCGGCTCTGCCATCGGGCTCACCAATACCCACCAGGTGGGCATGGTCCGCGACCGGTTCGTCGCACATGCCATCGAACGGGGTCACGATGACTTTCTGCTGCCGGTGGTGGCCGAGACGTACGACGGATGGCTGTCGGACATCGATGCCTTCGCGCTGGAACCCTCGCACGTGAATGAGGCCCTGGCGGCGGCCGGTCCGGGTCCGGTGGCCGAGGGCAACGTCGGAGGCGGGACCGGAATGATCTGCCACGAGTTCAAGGGGGGGATCGGTACCTCCTCGCGGATCGTGGCGGGAACCTGGACCGTCGGTGTGCTGGTTCAGGCCAACTACGGGCGGCGGAGCACCCTGCGACTCGACGGCCTCCCGGTCGGCCGCGTGGTCGATCACACGGTCGTCCCGTCGGCTTACGTCGTCGAACCGACGGCAGGGCGCGGTCCGGAACGGAATCGCACCGACGGCTCGATCATCGGACTGATCGCCACCGATGCGCCATTGCTGCCCGTGCAGTGTCGCCGGATGGCGCAGCGAGCCACCGTCGGCCTGGCCAGGGCCGGCGGGGTGGGTCACAACGGCTCCGGCGATCTCTTCGTCGCCTTCTCGACCGGCAACCGCTTTCCGGCGAATCCTCACGGTCTTCTGTCCGCCGACTGGCTTCCTCACCGGAGCCTGGATCCCCTCTTCGATGCGGTGGCAGATGCCACGGAGGAGGCGATCGGCAATGCGTTGACGGCGGCGGACACGATGGCCGGCCGACTGGGTCGAGTGGCGCACTCGATGCCTCACGACCGGGTGGTGTCGCTCGCCGCCAGATTCCGGGCGTGACCCACGGCGGCTCGACCGACGCTACGGCTGTCTCGAACGTAGGCTGGTCGCCGATGCGAAGCCTTCTCTGTTCTCTCGCCATGCTCGTCGTTCTCGTCACCGGAGCGCCGGCCCTCGCCGACGCCTCTTTGCCGGACCCGCCCGCCCAATGCCCTTCGGTTCAGGGGGTCACCTGCCAGGGCTGGGTCACGGACGCCGCCGGCGTTCTGACCGATCGGGATCGTCTCGAGGCCGCCGCCGGACGATTGGTGGCCGACACCGGATATGAGGTGGCAGTCGTGGTCGTACAGCGGGCGGCCGGAGGATCTCCCCGCGACATGGCCGAAGAGTTCGGCAACGTCTGGGGTGTGGGCGACGCCGATCGAAACGATGGCATCGTGGTGCTCGTGGCGCTCGACGAGCGTCGAACGGAGATCGTCACCGGTCCCGGCGCTCCGAGCTTCGACGGCGACTCGGTGGCCTCGCTGGCCGACTCCGCCTTCGGGGCCGGCGATTTCGATGGTGGGATCTCGGCGATTCTGGCCGGTCTGAATCAGCAGTTGTCGGCTGATCCCGGTTCGACCGGAGAATCGGAGGGTGATCCCGATGGCGGTGCGACGGCGCCCCTGCCTCCGAGTGAAGACGAGGGCTCGGGCGGTGCAACCCGCATCCTCGTTCCGCTGGTGCTGCTGGGTGTGGCCGGCGGGGGCTTCCTGCTGTACCGCAGGAACGCCGCTGAGGGGAAGCGACGGAAGGAACGGAAGAGGCGGGAGCAGGTCGTCGACGGCGAACTCGCCCGGCTGGAACCCTCTGGACACCAAGTCGCCCTGCCCGACGACCTCTTCCTGCCTCCGCCCGGCGTCGCCCCGGTCGACGTGTCGACTGAACGGGCGACGACTGCCCTGTCGACCGTGGCCGGCGGCGAAGCGCCCGACGACCTCGCGGCGCTCAACGCCCTGTGGCAGGGAGCGGCGATCGGCGTGGGCGACCTTCAGGCCATCGAGCGGTACCGCGAGCTCCCGCTCGAGATGCGGATCTCCGGAGAGCAGGAACTCCTCGAGACCGGAGTTCAGGACGCGGCTCGCTCGGCTATCGAGGTTGACGATGATGAGCTGTTCGAGGTGCGCCGCCAGGAGCTGCGTGGCCTCGTGGAAACCTTGCGTCCATTTCGGGTGGCCGAGGAATCACAGCGGCTCGCTCGGGAGGTCGCTCGCCGGACGGTCGATACCGCCCTGGGGCCGGCCGTCGTCTCCGACTTCGGTGAGCGAGTGCTGCAGATGGAACCGCTCCTCGTCGATGAAGCGCCCCTCTCGAAGAGTCTCACCGAGGTAGACGATGCGTTTCGGTTGGCCGCCGAGAAGACCGAGCGGCTGGAACGCGTCTACGACACCATTCCCGACCAGAAGAGCCGTCCGGCGGTGGCGGCTGCGCTCGCCGACCTCACCGACGATGCGGATGAGGCGATCGAGCGCTACCAGCGGGTGCTGTCGGCTCTGGAGGGCGCCGACTCGCCACTGGCCGCCGATGGGCTCGAGGTTCCGGCGGTTGCCGCTTTCCTTCTGATGAACAACGACGAGGACGAGGTGGACGAGTTTCTGGCTGCCTATCGCGAAGCTCGCGGACTGGACGTCGAACCTCCGGCTGCGGTCGAAATGGCCTTGGCGGGCCTCCGCAGCGCCTCCGAGCTGGCCGAGATCCGGGAGGAGGCCGGGCGGCTCTCGATACCGGTGTCCATCGCCGCGGCGCTGGTTCGACGCGGCGGGCGCGCCATCGAGCAGTACGAGGCGCTCGTCGCCGAACTCGCCCGGGTGGATGTGGAGACCCAGGCGGCTCGGACCATCTCGGCGGTGTTGGCGATGTCCTTGGAACCCGCCCAGGCGCTGCGTCGCTGGGGCGCCACCCGAGCGGCCCTCGCCTCGGTCGGACTGGAGGGAACCTATGCGGATGTGGCGGCGGCCTTCGGTGCGTCCGACGCACGCGGTCCCCGTGCGTTCGCGTTGGCGTACGCCGCCCAGCGGCAAGCGCTCTCGAGGTCGAAGATCGACGACGCCGACCGGTACGCCCCCGAGCTTGCTCACGGTGGCACCGCCCGACAGCGCGACTCGTGGACGGGCGAGCAGATCCCGCGCGGGCTTGGCTGGTACGACCCGTACTTCTTCTTCTACTACCACTGGGTCATCACCGGAGGCATGGAGGATGCGTTGGGATGGGAGCCGGTCTACCGGGATCGTTCCTGGAGCTCCGATCGAGACTCGTGGTTTGGTGGCTTCGGTGGCGGAGGAGGCTTCGGTCAAGGCGGATCGTGGGGGTCGTCGTGGGGGAGTGGTGGCAGCCCGATCGACTTCGGTGGCTTTGGCGGCGGTGGCGGGTTCGGGGGCGGCTTCGGTGGTGGTGGAGGGGGCGGATCGAGCTGGTGAGAGCGGTCACCGAGATCGGATCGTGTGCCGGCGGCTCACGTCCATTCCCTCGGAACCGACTCGACCCAGCGGCGAGCCCAGATCTCGACGCCGTTGGAGAAGGCGTTGATGGCGATGTCGAGGTGAAAGGCGTCTTCGTCGGCGGCCAGCCCGGCGCTGGTGGTGACCTTGGTGGTCCAACCGGGCCGGCTCAACTCGGCCTCGACCACCGAACCGGCCACCGCCGAAGTAGGGCTGTCCCCGTCGGCTGACATCCACGCCACCTGCCGCCATCGGTGGGTGAGCTCGGCGAAGGCCGGATGGTGCTCCGCCCACTCCGTTTCCTTCTCCACCTTCACTTTGCCGCCGTCGCGGGTGATGGTGAGTTCGCACGAATCCACCAGCGTCTTTGCGGGGTTCTCGATCGGAGGCGCCGGCGCGATGTCATGGTGCCGTTCGGCCCCCCCCGGTGGAACGACCGGCAAGTGGAGACGTGAGCCCGGATGGATGGAGAGGGTGACCGGTCGCGGCGGTGGCCACACGATGGGGAAATCCGTCCCGCGAAGGACGAGGCGAATCCGGTGCCCAACGGCGAACGTAGCCGACGTTGCATGCATCGGAACCGTGACGGGGAACGGTTCGTCGACCGGTTCGTCGGAAGGGTTCGCAGGATCGTCTCGATGTGACAGGTTGAGCGCACCACGAGTCACCAGTGACCCGTGCCCCGATGGGTCGACGTCCACCAGCACCGCACATAGGCGTCCCCCGAGGTCGTCGACGCTGACGGTCGCCTCGACCGCCGGGGTGCCGAGCACCTCTACGGGCTCGATGAGAGGCTCGGTTTCCCACACCAGACTGACCTGGTCGTCGGCATCGGTATCTTCGGACTGCAGCCCACCTCGGCTCCACGACGGATTGGTGGCGCCGGCAGTCCACGGTCCACTCCAGCTGCGGACGGCGTCCCCCGGCTCCCGCCCGGTGGTCAGCGATTCTCTCGTCAGGTGGAGCGTGCGCCGCTCGGCGTCGGCAGGCGGCCACTGCGGTTCCGACCGCCACGTGCCCGCCACGGTGCCTTCGGAGTCGTCGTAGGGAGCACCGCTGCGTGCGAAGAACGTGAGCAGGGGTGTATCCATGACCCCGGTGACTTCGACGCCGAGCCATTCGGCGAACCACCGGTACAGCAATTCCCGATGATCGAGGCTCGGACCCGGTCGACCATCCGCCGGGCGATGATGGCCCCACGGCCCGATGACGGCCCGCTTCGGCGCATCGAGGTGCTCGAGCAGTGCCACGATCCCATCGACGTACGGGTCCAGCCATCCTCCGACCAGCAGGGTGGCGGCCTCCACCGAGGCGTAATCCACGGCCGGAGAGCCGTGTTCCCAGAACGCATCCCTCCGTTGGTGTGAGAGCCAGTCGGGAAGCCATTGGGGGGTTGCGTCGAGTCGCCCGATCCACGCGTCCAGCCAGCGGTCACCCACGATGGCCGGATCGGGAGGGAGGCTGTTCGTGGCCAGCATCGCCACCGGCCAGTCGACCTGTTCGAATCCGTGGAGTGCGCCTCCGAGATAGTGCACGTCAGTGGCGAATCGATCATGGGTGGCGTGCATGGCACAGATCGCCTCGAGGCCGGGTGGCCGCAGCATGGCGGTCTGCAGGGCCGCGAACCCGCCCCACGACATCCCCCACATACCCATTCGGCCCGAGCACCATGGCTGGGCAGCCAACCATGCCAGCACCTCGACATTGTCCGCCTGCTCACGAGGAACGTACTCGCCGACGGCGACACCATCGGACGCGCCGGTGCCTCGCACGTCCAGTCGGGCCCCGGCGATGCCCCGGGCGGCGAGATACGTGAAGAGCTGTGCGTCCCGGGCGGCGGTGTGATCGTCCTTCCGGTACGGAACGGCTTCGAGCACGACCGGCCACGGCCCACCGGATGGGTCGTCGGGCAGGAAGAGGGTCAGCGCCACCTCGACGCCGTCGGACATCGCCACCCGTACCCGCCGCTCGATATTGATCGAAGCCACCCTTCTTTGTATCACGCCGATCCACGTCTCGCCGGACCGGCCGAACCCCTCGTGCGAGTCGTTATTCTCTCAAGTCACCATGACATCCGACCGACCTTGACCTTATGCATGCTCTCGAGTCCATCCCCAAGGTAGGCCCGTCGCTCGCCGAAGCCCTTCGGGCAGCCGGTTTCTCGACGGTCGACGAAGTCGCCTCTGCCACGCCCGATGACCTCGTGGTCGTCAGGGGGATCGGTCCGGCGAATGCGCCACAGCTGATCGAAGCCGCTCGTGCCGTCCAGGCACAGTCCGACGCAGAGCCGCCGTTGGCTCGACCGTCGGAAGCGGTCAACGAGGCCGTCGACTCGGTGCGCAAGAGTGCCTCGTTCCTCAGCGAGGACGATCGGCACCGTCTCATGCACCGGTTGGAGCGGCTCCGCAAGCGCGCCAAGCGCGCCCGCAAGAAGAGCAAGGCCAAGTCGGGTGCGAAGGCCAAGAAGCTGCGCGCCGAGGCCAAGAAGTGGGAGAAGAAGGCCCGCAAACTGGAGCGCAAACTCTCCTGAGTGAGCGGGGTTGATCGCCTCGGTCAGTCTGCTCTCGGCTCGGCCCCTGCCGATACCAGTGTCTTGACCAGCTGATCCTTCTTGATCAGCCCACTGCCACGCCATCGCTGCGTGATCGACTGGGCTCCATCGCGTGCCGTGAACACCATGAACGTCGGGGTCGACTTGACCTTGTAGCGATCGAACGCTTCCGGCACATATGCCGCGTCCGCCTTCACCACATGGGCCGAGCCGGCGAATTCATCGGCCAGCTCGTTCACCACCCCGTCCATGATCTGGCAGGGGCCGCAGCTGCGCTGCATGAAGTCGACGAAGACCGGGAGGCCGGTACGGGCTAGTTCTTCGATCTGGTCGGCGGACTCGATGGTGATCGGCTTCGGACGCCGTTTGAAGAAACCCATGGCTCAACCAACCATCCCGTACCCGTTCCTCTTCCCGACAATGGTCGGCCGACAGTACCCTCGGATCGGTGACGGTCGTCGACACACTCGGGCGCCCGGTTCGGGATCTGCGGATCTCGGTGACCGATCGGTGCAATTTCCGGTGCACGTACTGCATGCCCAAGGAGATCTTCAACCGGGACTACGAGTTCCTGGCACGCGAGCTGCTGCTGTCGTTCGACGAGATCGACCGGATCGCCCGGGTGTTCGTCCGGCTCGGCGTGTCGAAGATCCGCCTGACCGGAGGCGAGCCGCTGCTTCGCAAGGGCATCGAGGATCTCATCACCAAGCTCTCGCAGATCGACGGGCTCGATGATCTCACGCTCACGACCAACGGGTCCCTTCTGGAACGGAAAGCCGAGTCGCTGGCGGCCGCCGGGCTCCGTCGGGTCACGGTGAGCCTGGACTCCACCGACGACGACGTCTTCCAGGCGATGAACGACGTGGGCTACCCCGTCGACGCGGTCCTCGGCGGAATCGACGCCGCAGCCGAGGCCGGTCTCGTCCCCGTCAAGGTGAACATGGTCGTCAAGCGCGGCGTCAACGACGAGTCCATCGTGGCGATGGCGGAGCGGTTTCGGGGCACCGGCCACATCGTCCGCTTCATCGAGTTCATGGATGTCGGCACCACCAACGGATGGAAGCTCGACGATGTGGTCCCCTCCGCTGAGGTCGTTCGGCGCATCCACGAGACGTTCCCGCTGGAACCGGCCGATCCCAACTATGTGGGCGAGGTGGCACGGCGCTGGCGTTACGTGGACGGCGCGGGCGAGATCGGGGTGATCTCCTCGGTCACCCAGGCCTTCTGCGCCACCTGTACCCGCGCTCGCCTGTCGGCCGAGGGCCGGCTGTACACCTGTCTCTTCGCGTCGCAAGGGTCCGACCTCCGCGCCCTCATGCGCGGCGGCGCCTCCGACGAGGATCTGCAACACGTCATCGAGAGCGTGTGGAAGGCGCGAACCGACCGATATTCGGAAATCCGCACCGCCAACACCCGCGACCTCCCCAAGGTCGAGATGTCCTACATCGGGGGATGACCCCGCTTTTTATCACCCAGACGCACCCGTTTCGGCCCGGTTCAGGTCGCGAGAACGGGCGGGGGTCCTCAGGGGACGCCGACGATGATGACGTCGTCGACGAAGTTGCCCGCCGGGCCCGGGTCGACCGCCTGGAGGAGAATCCTCGTGGTCGTCTGCCCGGCCGGAACCGTGTACGTGCCTTCGTATGTCACCCACGCACCGGGACCGGTGGAGAACTCCTGGGAGGAAGCCGTCGTGCCTTCCGGGTCATGGAGGATCACCCGGAAGGTGTCCTCGTCCGCCCGCCCTCGATGCTTCAGCGACCAGGTCAGCGTCTCGCCCGGGGTCGTGGTGAAGTCCTGGAAGACCCCGTCCGACTCGAAGGTGTTGAGCTCGGCGAACTGGTCGCCTTCGGCGGCCGGGCCGTTCCACCCGGACCGCCATACGTCAAACGAATCGCTCAGCGTTGACCATCCCCCGATGTCGTCGTCCGAGAGACGGGTCCAGGTGGCGGACGTGACCGGTTCCTCGAACGAGCCGTTGACGAACGGAACCGGTGGTGGGGGTTCCGTCGAGATTTGGACGTTATCGACGAAGTTGCCCACCGACCCGGCGTCGACCGCCCCCAACCGGAAGATGGTGATGGTCTGGCCTGCGGGAACCTCGTAGGTGCCCGAGTAAGTCCGCCAGGGCCCCGGTCCGGTCGTCATCGTGGTCTGCACCGTCATTCGGGTCGAGCTGCCAATGGAGACTTCGACCGTGTCTTCGTCCAACCGGCCCCGATGGTCGAAGGACCAATACAGTGTCTCGCCGGGAGTAGTCGTGAATCTCTGGAGAAGGTGGTCCGTCTCCATCGTGTTCAGCTCGACGAACTGCTCGCCGTCGGAGGCCGCGCCGGCCCAACCGGACCGCCACACGTCGACCGACCCGGTCTTCGATGACCACCCCGGAGTTTCGGTGGCCCCCAGCCGTGTCCACGTCGACTCCGTCACCGGCGTCTCGAAAGATCCGTTCGAGAAAGCCGTGGCCTCCGGCTCGGTGGAGATGGGTTGGTCGGCGAGCCGCACGTTGTCGATGAAGTTGCCGGCCGAACCCTGGTCCACGGCTTCGAACTGGAGGCGCGTGACGGTTTGGCCGACCGGCACGACGTACGAACCCGAATATGTCCTCCACCCCCAGGGAGGGCTGGTGAACTCCTGAGTATCCGGATCGGATTCCTGGCCGGCGCTGCCGATCGTCATCCGAACGGTGTCGTCGTCGCTGCGGCCGCGGTGATCGAACGCCCAGTACAGAACCTGACCGGGGCTGGTGGCGAAGTCCTGATGCAGAGTGTCGGCTTCGAAGGTGTTCAGCTCGGCGAACTGCTGTCCTTCCGCGGGAGACCCTGCCCAGCCTGATCGCCACAGGTCGACATGGTTGGAGCGTGACTGCCAACCTTCGACATCGGACGTCGCGAGCCGATTCCAGACATTGGCCGCTACGGGTTGTTCGAATGAGCCGTTCTCGAACACGGCTGGTTCGGTGATGGTCCATCGGAACTCGATGGATGCGTCGGTGATCCCGTCGGAGGCGGTCACGATGACGTCAAAGACTCCGAGCTGCTCGGCGGTTCCGCCCATGGTTCCGCCGCTGGGATCGATTGCGATGCCCGCGGGTAGTCCGGAGGCAGCGTAGGTCAGCGGGTCCCCGTCGTCGTCGGAGGCGACCACCGAAACTTCGACGGTGGAGCCCAGCCAGTTGGTCTGCGGGGCGATCCGTTCGACGACCGGCGCCGCGTTGGTGATGGGCGGCAGTGGTGGTGTGTCCCCGGTCAGCCGGATCAGGATGGGAGGGTCGTAGCTGCCATTGTTCGGCCCGGGGTGAGGTGTGCTCAGACCCCCCACCACGATGCCGCCGTCGGGTTGGATGAGTATGGCGGCTCCGATGTCGAAGGCGGGGCCGCTCGATACCTGGGCGTAGCCTCCGTCGGCGAATGTCGGGTCGAGGGCTCCGGTGTCATCGAGGCGGACGGCCAGAAGATCCAGGTCGGTTGAGCTGGATGTGACGCCTCCGACCACCAATCGCCCGGCCGCGTCGAGTTGGATGGCCGAGGCGCCCGACCATGCGGCCGAACCGACGTCGTAGGTGGATATCCCGCCGAAGGTGTCATCGGGTTGGCCGCCTTCGGTGAGCCGCCCGGCGAGCATGATCTGGCTCGCTCCGGACTCGACGGCCCCGGCGATCACAACCCGGTCTTGGTTGTCGATGGCGATGTCATTGATCATGTCTGCGCCGGGCCCGGGGTCGAAGACGAACTCGCCTTGGTCCGCGAAGGAACGATCGACCGGGCCGTCGGACGTCAGCCGGGTCAGCAGCACGTGATCGGCGCCGTCGACCTCGCGGACGCCGGCGACGACGTAACGACCGTGGCGGTCGATCTCCAGGGCCGTGGCATCTCCGGGTCCGGCCAGGGCGACGCCGTTGGTCCCGAATGTCGGGTCCGGGCGTGCCATCCATTCGGTAGCGAACCGCCCCCATCCGGCCGCTCATCGTGAGAAAGGTGGCGATGCCGGAGTCCGACAGCGCCAAACCGGTCCCGGGAATGCCGAACAGCAGACTGGTCGGGTTGGACGTACCGGCCACTTCGGCGACACCAGCCACTCCGAAGGCGGGGTCGAGGCCACCGGTGGGGGTGAGACGCGCCACCCGGCCTCTCTCCAATCCGACGTAGATGAAGCCGTCGGCATCGACCAGGAGCCCCGTGATCGTGGGCAAGCCAGATCCAAGGTCGTGGCTGGCAAGCCCGTCGACGCCGAAGGCTGGGTCCGGACTCCCGTCGGCCCCGAGCCGCGTGACGAACAGGCCATCGTCCGATCCACCGGCCGCCAGGAGCCGACCGTCGAGATCGGAGGCGATCGCCGCGACCGTCCCGGACACACCTTCGCCGAGGTCGATCAGCACGATCCCATCGTCCCCGAATCCCAGATCCAGGTCTCCTTCGGCGGCGAGCGCCGTCATCGGCGCGAGCAACACCCCGACGGTCACGACCGCGACGACGCGGCTCGCCCACGTCACTTTTCGAAACATCCCCACGCACTCCCAGACTGCCGCCCTGTCCGGACAGACCCCGACCCGGCACGATAGCGATCGGGGCGGGCTCTTCAAGCCCTCGGCGAAATCTCGCCGATCCATACCGCTCGACCCGTTCTCGCGACCCAAACAGGTCGGTTTTGGGCCCGTTGAGGTGATAAAAAGCGGCCGGCGGCGGCCGGCGGCGGCGTCAGCCGGAGGGTGGGCCGAAGGTGGCGAGGCCGGTTTCGAGGGCGGTGGGGGAGTCGGCGGAGTACCAGCTGCGACCGTCCTCACCCCAGCTCGACCACACGTCCGGACCGATGGGGGTGAAGGCACTGCGGTCGAGGGCGCTCTGCAGCGAGCCACCGTGATACAGCTCGTCGAGCGCCACCGACAGGAGGGAGGTTGGATAACGGGCGCACGTCGTCTGCCGGGCTCCCTCTCGATCGATCGGAACCACGGGCAGGTCCGATTCGACGTCGGCCAGGGCGGCGAGGGTGTCGACCCTGATCCATGGTTGGTCGACGGCGCAGACCAGCACGTCCCCCGTCTCCGCGTACTCGAGCGCGGCCGCCAGCCCCGAGAGCGGTCCCCGGCGTTCGCTCACCGGATCGCCGATCCCGGGGATCGGACCGATCCCGTCCGGCCGGCCGGCGATGATCACACCGGGTGACACCGAGCCGAGCGCGTCGCCAACCCATTCGACCATGGGTCGCTCCGCCACCTCGACGAAGGCCTTGTCGCGGCCCATTCGGGTGGACGCTCCGCCGGCCAGGATCACTCCGAGAGGTCGTACCATCTCCCGATCATGTCACGTCGCGTGCTCTCGGCCGGCATTCTGTTGCTCACCCTGGCGAGCTGGGGTGGTCGGATCGGCCTCCTGGACGGCGGGTCTGTATGGGATTGGGTGCGGATCGGCGGATCGCTCGCTCTGGGCCTCGTGATGGCCGCAGTGCTGGCCGCCGACGGGGTTCCGATTCGAGCGCCGGCGGTCGCCTTCTCCGCCTGGACGGCTCTCATCTGGTCGACGTCGCTCGTCTCGGTGTGGTCTCGAGCCAACCCGTTCGGGTTCCGTGTAGTGCACACGATCCTGGCGCTTGTGTGGTTGGCTGCGGCTGCCACCGTGCTCAGGATCGCCTACGCGTCGTCGGACGGGAGCGGCACCAGGTCCATCAGCGCGTCGAGCACGTCCTCGACCGATCGGTAGTGCACCTCCGCCGTGGCGATGCCCCGGAGCGGCCGGGGGATCGGATCGCCGTCGGGTGCACCGACGATCACCGGCACGTCCCGGGCGGCGGCATATCCGGCCGCCACGGTCCCGTACCCGTGATGGAGGTCCAATACGACCCCGTCCGCCCGATCGATCGCCGAGAGCACCAGCCTGGTCGCTTCCCGGGGTGTGAACTCGACCGCACCCCAGTCCTCGATGTCGCGAGCCGGGCACACGACGTCATAACCCGCTCTCTCGAAGGCCGAGATCATGATCTCGACGTGCGCCCGTTCCGGGTTCTCGGTGGACGGTCCGGCCAGCACCACCGTGGGACGGTTCGGCTTCACGGCGCGTCCCGACCGGGTGACGCGGTACCCCATCCAGATCAGAACCACGGCGACGAGGAGTGAGAGGGCGAAGGTGCCCGCCTCGTCGAGGAAGGCCAGGCTGGTGCCGCCGGCCGAGGCGGCGATCACACCGGCCACGATCAGCAGGTTCCCCACCGTGATTCGCCGGTTGCGCCGCCAGAACCGGAAGATGCTCACCAGCCCGAGAAGGATGATGGTGGTCCCTCCGAGGGCGCCGGAGATGACCGCAAAGAGCCTCGGCCCGAACACGATTTCCTCGCCGAAGACGGCCGCCGGCACCCCCGATTGCGGAAGCGGATTCGTGAAAGGCACGGTCAGCGTCAGCGTGGTGGCCATGGCCGACAGCGCACCGGTGACGAGGAAGGCCAGGTGTCCGGCACGCCGGCCGGCGACCAGGAACATCGAACCGACGGCGAGCAGCGGGATGTTGAGAACGGCGCCGAACAGGAAGAACGTCCGGTACGACGCTCCCGTCCAGCCGGTGAGCAGACCGACGGCCAGCGCCCAGGTGGCGATGGCGAAGAAGGTCACGCCGGCGGCATATGCCGCCGTGTGCGGTTTGCGCGACCGAAGCGCGTCTCGAATCAGGTCGAGGGCGAACAGTGAGGCGGCGAGCGCCGCCACGAGGCTGATCGTCGTACTCAAGCCGGGCTTCCGCTCATTCGAAGGTCTGGACGGCGGCGACAGAGACGTCGACGGGGTCGTCTTTGGCGAGGATCAGCTCGGGACCGCTTCGTGAACGCAGCAGTGTCCCGTCGGGGAGCCGTACCGTGACCAGCTGGTCGTGACCGAAGAAGGAACGGTCGATCACGGTGGCCGCTCCTTCGGGCGACGGGGACAATCGGACCGCCTCGGGGCGGATCATGACCCGGACCGGTCCGTCGCTCGAGCACGGGAAGGAGCCGACGGGCGTCGAGACCACGCCGCGGTGAGCCGTGCCCGGCAGGAAGTCCGCATCACCGAGAAACGCGGCGACCCATGCGTCGATCGGGTGGTGGTACAGCTCGTCGGGGGGAGCCGCCTGGACCACCCGGCCGTCCCGCATCACGGCCACCAGATCACTCATCGACAACGCCTCTTCCTGGTCGTGGGTGACGAATACGGCGGTCGCCCCGACTCGGTCGAGGACCGCCCGAAACTCGGCTCGGACCTGGTTGCGGAGGGCTGCGTCGAGGTTCGAGAACGGCTCGTCGAGCAGGATCACATGAGGTTTGGGTGCGAGGGCTCTCGCCAGGGCCACCCGCTGCTGTTCGCCGCCCGACAGCTCGGAGGGCATCCGTCCTTCCATGCCTTCCAGTCGCATGAGTTCGAGGGTCCGTTGCAGCCGATGGTCACGATCCGGCTTCTCCGTGACCCCGTAGAGGATGTTCTGCTTCACGGTCAGATGCGGGAAGAGCGCGTACTCCTGGAAGACCATGCCGAGTCGTCGCTTCTCCGGGGCCACGAACGTCTTGGGCCCGGCGACCATCCGACCGTCGATCTCGACCGTTCCCGTGTCGGGCCGTTCGAAACCGGCGATGACCCGGAGGGCGGTGGTCTTCCCGGAGCCCGACGGCCCGAGCAGCGTCAGGAGATGACCTGCGTGGACGTCGAGATGGAAGCGATCGAGGGCAGGAACTCGACCGAACGTGCGCGATACGTCCCGGACTCGAATCGCCGGGATGTAGTCAGCGTTCATGGATGTCTCGGATCACCAGCAGGTAGAGAGGGAGCGCCGACACCCCGATGAGAATGAGGGCGGCGGCACTGGCCTGAGTGTAGAAGAGCTCCGAGCTGGCGCTCCAGATTCGGATCGCCAGGGTGTCGAATCCGGTCGGGCGGAGCAACAGGGTGGCCGGCAGCTCCTTCATGACGGTCAGGAACACCAGGGCGCCTCCGGCCAGGACCGACGGTGCAACCAGGGGGAAAGTGACCTGTCGAAACGTCCCGAGGGAGCCCACGCCCAGGCTTCGGCTGGCATCCTCCAGATGACCGGCGACCTGTCGGAGGCCGGACTGGGCCGCCGTCACGGCCTGCGGGAGGAACATCGCCACATAGGCGATGACGAGCAACGGCAACCGCTGATACAGGCCGGGGACGAACCGGAGTGCGATCACCAGGAAGCCGAGCCCGACCGCCAGGTGGGGGAGCGAGTACGTCGCCCACGCGGTCGTCTCCAGCGCCTTGGACATCAGGCTCGGTCGCCGCACGCTGACGATCGCCACCGGGAGGGCCGCCAGCGCGGCAACCACCGCGGCGATCGCCGCCGCACTCAGCGAACGACCCGTCTCCGTCCAGAGGGCACCGAACGAGGCAGCCACCGAATTGCCGAGCCCCGTCCCAACCAGCGCCCAGTAGAGCAGGGTGGCGAGCGGAACGACCAGGGCGGCGAGGACGACGACGGCGAGGAAGACGGTTGCGGTCGCTCGACCCGACGACGAGAGCGCCGCCGGCTGCTGGCGGCGTCCGGGCTTCGACGCCATCGCCACGAACGCACGTCCCCGGACTCTCCGCTCGATGAAGACGACGGCCAAACCTCCCAGAACGAGGATCCCCGACAGGAACAACGCAGGGGTGACGTCGAGGCGCCCGCGCAGCTGGGTGTAGATGGCGAGCGTGAACGTCTCGTACCGAAGGAGTGAGACCGCACCGAAGTCGGAGATCACGTACAGCGACACGAGCAGCGACGCCGAGGTGAGGGTGGCACGCAACTGGGGCAGGACCACCGTCCGGATCACCTTGAACGTTGATGACCCGAGGCTGCGTGCCGACTCTTCCAACGCCGGATCGAGTCGGCGGAGGGCCGGGACGGCCAGCAGGTGGACGAAGGGAAAGTTCCACAGGGTCAGCGCCAGCCACGCCGCCCCGAACCCGGTGAAGAGACCGGGGCCGCCGTCGACCCCCACCGCCTCCAGCAGCCGGGCGATGAGGCCCTGGTTGCCGGTGGCCGCCAGCAGGCTCAGCGCTCCGACATACGACGGGATGACGAGCGGCAGACTCACGAGCGTGGACCACACTCGCCGCCCGGCCAGGTCGGTTCGAGTCGTCAGCCACGCGGTCGTGAATCCGAGAACGGTCGTCGCGACCGTGACCGTGGCGACCAGCCATCCGGTCGAGAGGGCCAGCTCGATCAGTCGCCCGGTGGACACGCCGCCGGCATCTATGCCCCCCGGACGGACGACCGACCAGACCAGGAATGCGATGGGGAGCGCCGCCGGAATGGTCGAGATCGCCGCGAGGATCAAGAGCGGCGACCACCGTCCGGTGGCGGACCCGGGGAGGCGTCGGCGCGAGTCCGGCTCGACGGCGGCGTCCGGGTCGGGCACGAGCGGCGGCGGCGCAGTGGCGGTCATGGACCGCAGATCAGGGGTGGTCTTCGGCGCCGGTTGTCAACTGAGCCCGGCCTCGGCGATCAGCTCGAGCGCCGGCTCGAGCGTGTCGGCGGTATCGGTCAGATCGAGGTCGACCACCGGGAGCTCCTCGAGTGGTGGTTGGTCGGCCGGCGTGCCGATCCCCTCGACGAGCGGGTACTCGAACAGCGTCAGGAAGTGGCGCTGGGACTCCTCGGAAAGCAGGTGTGCGACGAACTGTTCGGCGGCGTCCGGCCGGGTGGAGGACGTCAGCACACCGGCCCCGGCGGCCATCACCAATGCCCCGGGATCGTCGTCGGCGAAGAACAGGTTCGAGGCGGGCACGTCGCCCTGCTCGGCGACGCGTTGGAGGAGGTAGTAGTGATTGACCAGGCCGGCCGGCACGTCGCCCGCCACGACCGCGTCGACGATTGCGCCGTTGCCGTCGAAGACGATCGGGTCGTTGGCTGCGATCCCGGCCAGCCACTCCCGGGTCCGGTCCTCACCTTCGAGCAGGACCATCCCGGTGACGAATGCCACGAACGATCCGTTCGTCGGGGCAATACCGAGACGGCCGTTCCATCGGTCCTCGGTCAGCTCCCACACCGACGACGGCAGGTCGGCGCTCGGCACCAGATCGGTGTTGAAGACCATCACCCGGCTCCGCCCGGTGATGCCCACCCAGCGCCCTTCGCCGTCACGGAATCGGGAGGGGACGAGGTCGAGAACCGTTTGATCGAGTTCGGCCAGCATGCCTTCGTTGGCGATTCCGCCGATGAAGGCGGGGTCCTGTGCCCAGAACACGTCGGCGGGTGACGCATCACCCTCGGCGAGGAGGGTGGTGGCGAGCTCGCCGGTGCCGGCGTACCGAACCTCGACGTCGATGCCGGTCGATTCGACGAAAGCATCGACGACGGGCTGGGCGAAGTTCTCGTTCCGGCCGGAGTACACCACCAGCGGTTCCGTCGATGCGTCGGCGGTGGTGGTCTCGGATCCCGTCGAATCGCCACAGGCGGTCAGTACGAGCATGAGCGTTGCGAGGACCGTGATCGTGCGCTGCATGGGGCGGACGGTATTTCTCCTATCCCGATAGTGCAAATGCCCCTGACGCTGCCTGTCAGGTGCGCCTGACATCCGGTGTTCGGTCCGATGGCGGACTGGGCGGGGCGGTGGGTAGCATTCGGCCATACGATGAGTGTGACCGAGTACCGAGCGCCCTACCGCGAGTACGCCGCGGCCATCTACGAGGTTCGGGAAACCGGTCTGCCGGTGATCCAGGCCCGCATCGCCCAGTGGCTGGGTGTGAGCCGGGCCTCGGTGTCGGAGATGATTCGGCACATGGTGGACGATGGTTTGGTCGTATCCGCCGACGAGCTGCAACTGACCGATGCCGGCCGGCACCTGGCCGAGGTGGTGGTGCGGCGGCATCGGCTGGCAGAACGGTTTCTCGTCGAGGTTCTGGGCCTTCCCTGGGTGAAGGTGCATCCCGAAGCGGAGGTGTGGGAGCACGCCATCTCCGACGACGTCGAGAAGGCGATCTGGGAGAAGTTGGGGGACCCCAAGACCTGCCCGCACGGGAATCCCATCCCGGGCGCCGGCTACCGGCCGCCGCCGGTCCAGCCCCTTGCCGAGTTGGAGGGCACCGGCCGGGTGGAACGAATCTCCGAGGAGCTCGAACTCGATGGCGAGATCATGGACTTCCTCGACCGGCACGATCTCCGGCCGGGCGCCGACGTCACCGTGGTGCATCGGTCACCCAATGGCACCCTCACCGTGGCCGTCGGGGAAGCTCCCCAGGTTGGCGTGGGCCCGTATATCGCCGAGCGGCTCTTCGTATCCTGATCCCCGCCGGAGGTCGACCGCTCACCGACCGGCGCGGAGCAGCGGAATGGCGCGTTCCGCCGGGCTGAGCCCGCCGTGGTATCCGGTCAGCCGCTTGTCGAAACCTCTGGGAAGGATGACCATGCCGGGTGGCGCCAGTACCGCCGCGTCCGGCAATCGTTCGTCGAGATTCGGGTGGGGGGAGTCGGGCGTTTCGAGCAGGCGCACCAACTCGGAGCGAACCACGACGGTTGCCCCGGTTCGCCGGGCGAGACGGTCGATGGTCTCTGCCGGGCCGGTCGCGAAGATCGAACGTGCGTCTCCGAACAGGGTCAACTCGTCCAGGTACGGCTCTCGGACGATGAGTTTCTCTCCGGCGTCGTAGTCGACGTGCCCGTGATCGGCCGTCCCCAACAGCCGGACCCCGTCCGGGAGGCCGGCGGCGAGTGCCGACCACACCCGGTTGGCGAGGGCGATCGCCGCGGCGTACTCGGCCGACCGCTGACCGTGCACGTGGGCAGCCACGTCCACATGCGGGAGATACGTGAAGACCAGGCGGCGCGGCTTCGCGGCCAGGTCGAGGCTGGCCGCCACCAGCTCGTCGATGTCCCAGACCCCTTCGAACCGGCATCCCCGGTACAGCATGCGAGACAGTGGGGAATCGGTGTAGTTGCCGGGCTGGACGGTGACCGGCTCGACACCGGCCGCCGTCAGCCGTTCCCATACGTTCGGGAACGGGAGCATTCGGCTGGTCTCGTGGTCGATCGCCGCTCCGGTCAGATCGACCCACTTCAGCGTGTTGACCACCCGCCCATGTTCCGGAAGCCACATCAGGTGGCCGATGACTCCGTGTGCACCGGGGGTGCGGCCGGTGGCGATGGTCGAGAGGCTCACCGTGGTCGTGGTCGGAAACGGGGCCTGCAGGTCGCCGACGTGGGCAGCCGCGAGATCCGATCCGGCCTCGTGGGTCAGCTGGTGCGAGCCGAGTCCGTCGAAGAGCACCACCAGGTAGCTGGTCGCATCGGGGATGCAACGGTCGACTTCCAGGTCGTTCCGGCGGTTCCCGGACAGTCGACCCTCCACCGCCAGTATCAGTTCGTCGAGACGACCAACGGTCGGCAGTGCGCCCATCGACTCAGCCTGGCACGTTCGCCGACCTCGGTCACGATCGGCGGTCGAGAAGATTTGGGCGGCGTCCCCCCATTCCTATACTCGCCCCGCAGATGGACCCCTACCCGTCGCGACAGGAGAAGGCGGTCGCATGACGCCGTACTTCGAGCAGTACATCACCGTCGGCGTGTTCGCCGCGCTCGGGATCGTTCTCGTCGCCGCCCTCCTGGGCCTTGCGACCGTGCTGCGCCCGACCAACCCCACTCGCGAGAAGGCGCTCACCTACGAGTGCGGGGTCGATCCGGTCGGTGCCGGGTGGAGCCAGACGTACGTCCGGTATTACGTGTTCGGCCTGCTCTTCGTCATCTTCGATGTGGAAGCAGTGTTCATCTTCCCGTGGGCGATCGCGGCGGAGCGACTGGGGATGTTCGGGCTGGTCGCCATCGTCCTCTTCATGCTCACCCTGATCGAAGGCCTCTTCTACGCCATCAAGAAGGGCGTGTTGCGGTGGGAGTAGCGCAGCGATTCGGCATGCCGAAGCCGGTGTCCTGGCTGCTCAACTGGTCCAGGAAGTACTCCCTCTGGCTCTTCCAATTCGGGCTGGCCTGCTGTGCCATCGAGATGATGGCGGCCTCCGGTCCCCGTTATGACTCGATGCGGTTCGGGATCATTCCACTCCCCGCCTCGCCCCGCCAGGCAGACCTGATGGTGGTGGCCGGCACCGTCACCGACAAGATGGCCCCGGCGGTCAAGCGCCTCTACGACCAGATGCCTGAGCCGAAGTACGTCATCTCGATGGGTAGCTGCGCCAACTGCGGTGGTCCCTACTGGGATTCGTACTCGGTCACCAAGGGCGTGGACCAGCTGATCCCGGTGGACGTGTACGTGCCCGGCTGCCCTCCGAGGCCGGAGGCGTTGCTCGAAGGGATCCTGCTCCTTCAAGAGAAGATCCAGGGTGAGGACATCAAGCAGAAGTGGAATGAGCGTGACCGCCAGCCCGCCTGACATCGAGACGACCGAGGCGACCGACTCCGAGCCGGACCCCTCCGCTCCTTCGGAAGCGGCGCAGGCGCTCGCCGAACGGGTCGGGGGTGAGGCCGTGCCTGCCCGCGGCATCGACAAGGTGGCGGTCGATTCGAGTCGCTGGGTCGACACCCTCACAACGGCGAGAGACGACGGTCTGGTGTTCTTTTCGTGGCTCTCGGCGATCGACTGGGCGAAGGAGGTGGCGGTCGGAGACGCCCCGTCGGACGACGACCTGGAAGAACGGATCGAACTCCTGTGCACGGTGTCGGATCTCTCCGAGGGCCGGATGGTGACCTTCTCGACGGTGCTCGATCACGACGCGCCCCAGATCGACAGCATCACCGGCGTGTATCCGGGAGCGAACTGGCACGAACGCGAGGCGGCGGAGATGTTCGGCATCAGCTTCGACGGCCACCCGTCGCCTGGTCCGCTGTATCTCCCCGATGGGTTCCTGGGCAACCCGCTGCGGAAGAGCTTCCGGCTCCTGAGTCGTGAGGTCAAGCCATGGCCGGGGAAGGTGGACGTCGAAGCGATGCCCGAGAACGACGACTCCGAAGCCGACGACGGCTCACCGAGCACCGAGAACCCGGAAGCCTGATGACCACCACCCACGACACCGACGTCGCCCGCCACCTGTCCGAGGTCTCCGTCTCGGTCGAGCTGGAGACGCCCGATATGACGCTGAACATCGGCCCGCAGCATCCGTCGACGCACGGCGTGCTGCGGTTGGTCGCCAGCGTCGATGGGGAGCGCGCGTTCGATGTCCGCCCGGTCATCGGTTACATGCATCGCGGCTACGAGAAGCTGGCGGAGACCCGGACGTATCCACAGATCACCACGATCGTGAACCGCATCGACTGGGTGTCCGGCTACGCCAACGAGATCCCATTCGTGGTCGCGGCGGAACGGCTCATGGAGCTCGAAGTCCCCGAACGGGCTCAGTACATCCGGCTCATCCTCACCGAGATGGCGCGGATCAGCTCTCACCTGGTGTTCATGGCCTCCTACCCGCTGGAGTTGGGCGCGGCGACACCGCTGTTCTTTGCGTTGCGGGAACGCGAACGGGTCCTCGACCTGCTGGAGGGTGTCACCGGCGGCCGGTTCCATCCCAACTTCAACCGCATCGGTGGGGTCAAGCCGAACGCCGGAGCCGGGTCGACGCAGCGAAAGCTCATCCAGGATCTCCCGAAAGGCTTCTTTGCGGAGACCAAGCTGACCATGGAGCGGGTCCTGGAGGCGTGCGACCAACTCGAAGACCTCGTCGCGGGCAATGAGATCGTCCTGGCTCGGACCAAACAGATCGGGGTGCTCCCGGCTGAGATCGCCGCTGCGTACGGGGTGTCCGGACCGAATCTCCGAGCCTCTGGGGTGAAGTTCGATCTCCGCAAGACCGAGGACTACCTGCCGTACGACCGGTTCGACTTCGACGTGCCCGTCGGCGAGAACGGCGATTGCTGGGACCGCTGGTGGGTGCGGCTGGAGGAGATCCGCGAAGCCGCCAAGATCGTCGACCAGGCGATCGACGGGATCCCGTCGGGGCCGCTTCAGGCCAAGGTCCCCAAGGTCATCAAGGTCCCCGCCGGTGAGACCTATGTACGGGCGGAGAACCCGAAGGGTGAAATGGGCTACTACCTGGTGTCGGACGGCGGTCTCGGCCCCTACCGCCTGAAGATCCGCTCGGCTTCGTTCTCCAACATCTCGATCCTTCCCTGGATCCTGGAAGGCGTCTTGGTGCCCGACATCATCGCCATCATGGGCTCGCTGGACTTCGTCCTCGGAGACGTCGACCGATGAGGGGGCTTGCAGTGCTCGCCCCGAGGTACGCGGTACGCGGTACGCAGTACGCAGTAGGCGGTACGCAGTACGCCGGAGATCGGGGGCTCGCCCCGCGCGTCCTGCAGCCGAAGCGAAGCGAGGCGGCGTGAACTTCTGGCTGTCACTGTTGCTGAAGGTGGGGATCATCGCCGCGCTGATCCCGGCGGCGGGACTCCTGATCGGGTTCGCCGAGTTGAAGCTGTCGGCGAAGATGCAGAACCGGGTCGGGCCGTACTTCGCCGGTGGGCGGTGGGGTTGGGCACAGTTGCTGGCCGACGGCATCAAGTTCTTCCAGAAGGAGGATCTGGTCCCGGCCGATGCCGACCGTCCGGTCTTCAAGATGGCCCCGATGCTGGTGTTCATCGGCACCGTCGCCTTGTTCGTCGTGATCCCGTTCGGGCCCTCCCTGATCGTCCAGGATCTCGACATCGGCATCTTCTACGCCCTGGCGATCTCGTCGATCTCCACCATCGGCGTGCTGGTGGCCGGGTGGTCGTCGGCCAACAAGTACTCGCTGATGGGCGGGCTCCGGGCCGCCGGCCAGCTCATCGCCTACGAGCTGCCCCTCGTCTTGTCGGTGGTGGGCGTGGTGGCGCTGGCGGGCACGATGAGCATGCAGGGCATCGTCGCCGCCCAGGCCGGATGGCTCTCGGAGACCGGTTGGGGTGGCGGGATGCCGTTCGTGGTTCCGCAGGCCGTCGGCTTTGTGATCTTCATGATCGCCGCGCTGGCCGAGTTGAGTCGGATCCCGTTCGACATGCCGATCGCCGAGTCGGAGCTGGTGATGGGATACGTCACCGAGTACTCGGGCTTCCGGTTCCTGTTCTTCTTCCTGGCCGAGTTCGCCAACATGTTCTCGATGGCCGCCATCGCCGCCACGTTGTTCCTCGGCGGCTGGTGGCTCCCCGGCCTCGGCGACGCCCAACTCGACGTCCTCGGCCCGCTGATCCTCTCGGCCAAGGTGTTTCTCCTCGTGTTCCTGATGATCTGGTTCCGCTGGACGTTCCCGCGGTTCCGCGAGGATCAGTTGCAGACCCTGGCTTGGAAGTGGCTGATCCCGCTCTCGCTGCTCAACATCGTCGCAACCGGCATCGCCAAGGTGGTGTTCTGATGGCCACGCAACACCAGCAGCCGGTTGGCCGCCGGGTGCCGATCGTCACCGGCAAGGGCCTGCTCACCGGCATGAAGGTGACCCTCGTCACCATGTTCAAGACGCTGTTCGCTCCGAAGAACAACCTGGCCACGGTGATGTACCCGAAGGTCAAGGAGCAGCCGGTCGCCCGAGCGCGCGGGGTGATCGCCCTCGATCAGGAGGCGTGCACGGTCTGCATGTTGTGCGCCCGCTCGTGCCCCGACTGGTGTATCTACATCGAGGGACACAAACAGGAGATCCCACCCGAGAAGCCGGGCGGGAGGGTCAAGGTCAGGGCGACACTCGACCGTTTCGACATCGACTACGCGCTGTGCATGTACTGCGGCATCTGTGTCGAGGTGTGCCCCTTCGATGCACTCTTCTGGAGCCCCGAGTACGAGTACTCCGAGTACCAGATGGGCGACATGATGCACGACATGGATCGGCTCCAGGACTGGCTGCAGACCGTTCCCGATGCCCCGGCGGTGGAATCGTGAGTTTCGACGTGTGGCTCGCCGAACCCGTCAACTGGGTGTACCTGTTGATCGGCGCGGCAGTGCTGGCGTCCGCCTTCCGGGTGGTCACTTCCCAGAACGTGGTGCATGCCGCCTTGTTCCTGGTCGCCACGCTGGCCGGGAGCGCCGGCCTCATCTTGCTGCTCTCCGCCGAGTTCGTGGCGTGGGTCCTGGTGCTGGTCTACATCGGCGCCGTCATCGTCTTGTTCCTGTTCGGAATCATGATCACGCGAGCTCCCGTGGTGCGCGACGTCGGATTGGACAACAAGCAGGCGCGCCCGGTTGCGGCGTTGTCGGCCCTGGCGACCTTCGCCGTGCTGGCGTGGACATCGATCAACGCCTTCGGTTCCACCGAGATCCAACAGGTGGGCACACCGACGTCCACCGACACACTTGCCGAAGGCCTGCTCGGCCGCTACGTCCTTCCTTTCGAAGTCGTCGGATTCATCCTGCTGGCGGCGCTCGTCGGCGGGATCACCCTCGCCCGGCGTGACCTGACACCGGCCGAAGAAGAAGAGCGGGGGGCGGTTTGATGGGGATGGGATTGGTTGCGCTCGCCGCCGTCGTGGTGCTGCTCATCGCCGGCGCGGCGGTCGTGATCCTCGGCGGTGTGTGGCTGTTCGACCGCCGGAGAGACGACGACCAGGTGGGAGACGGCTCGTGATCGCCTCGCAGTTCCTGGTCCTGGCCGCCGGTCTCTTTGCGCTCGGCGTCTACGGCCTGCTCGTGCGCCGCAACGCGGTGATGATCCTCCTGGCCATCGAGCTGATGCTCAACGCGGTCAACATCAACCTGATCGCGTTCGAGGCGGTGCTGCGAACGCCGGACGCGGTCGGTCAGATCTTCTCGATCTTCGTCATCACCGTGGCCGCAGCGGAGGTGGGCATCGGACTCGCCATCGTGCTGCTCATCTTCCGGAACCGACGGTCTGCCAACGTCGACGACTTCAATCTGATGAGGTTCTGATGAGCGCCTGGATCCTGGCAACCGAGGGCGCCGAGCACGGCGCCGAGGCGCTGGCCGGCGGCGGAACCTTTGCCGACCTGGCCGGCTTCATGCTCATCAGCCCGTTCTTGGCCTTCCTGCTCATCATCTGGCGCGGGAAGAAGATGAAGTACCAGGGTGCCGAGTTCGCCATTGCCGCACTGGGTCTGAACCTGGTCATTGCGACGGTGCTGTTCGTATCGAACATGTTCGAGGGCATCTTTCACGAGGTGCAGTTCGAGATCGCTCGGATCGGGGTGATCGACGGCCACCCCATCGTCTTCGAACTGGGATGGATCGTCGACGGGCTGTCGATCATGATGTACTGGGTGGTCGCGTTCGTCGGCCTGCTGGTCTTCATCTACGCGGTCGGCTACATGCACGGCGATGTTCGGGTCACGTGGTTCTTCGCCGCCTTCTCGTTGTTCGCCGGGTCCATGCTCCTGCTCGTCGGTGCCCCGAATCTGATCCAGCTGATCATCGGATGGGAGGGCGTGGGTGTCGCCTCATATCTCCTCATCGGGCACTATTGGGAAGGGCTCGACAACGTCAAGGCCGGGAACAAGGCTTTTCTCACCAACAAGGTCGCCGACGTCGGCCTCATCCTCGGTGCCATCCTCCTCGGGCTGTCGATCGGCGGGTTCCGGTTCGCCGACCTGAGCGAGGCGGCCGCAGCCCACGACGAGGCGCTGTCGGCAGTTGCGCTGGTGGGCGGGGCGCTCATGTTCTTCGGGGCGATGGGGAAGTCCGCCCAGTTCCCGCTGCACATCTGGTTGCCCGACGCCATGGCCGGGCCCACCCCGGTGTCGGCATTGATGCACGCCGCCACGATGGTCACCGCCGGCATCTACCTCATGGCCCGGCTCTTCCCGCTCTATCAGAATCTGGCCGAGGAGCTTCGTCCATGGATGGTGGCGATCGGGGCGATCACGCTCTTCGCGATGGGTCTATTGGCGCTCGTCGCCAACGACATCAAACAGGTGCTGGCCTTCTCCACCGTCTCCCAACTCGGCTACATGATGACGGCGGTGGCCGCCGGCGGGTACACCGCCGGGCTGTTCCACCTGTTCACGCACGCCTTCTTCAAAGCCCTCCTGTTCCTCGGCGCCGGATCGGTGATTCACGCCGTCCACTCCAACAACATGACCGACATGGGTGGACTCCGGAAGTTCATGCCCAAGACCTATGCCACGTTCGTGATCGGCTCGTTGGCGCTGGCCGGGATCTTCCCGCTGGCCGGCTTCTGGTCCAAGGATGAGATCCTCGCCACCCTCGACTACGAGGGGTATCTCGCCGTCATGTGGATCGGCGTAGCCGGAGCCTTCGTCACCGCCTTCTACATGACCCGAGCCGTGGCGCTGACCTTCCACGGCACCTACAAGGGTGACGGTCACCCTCACGAGTCGCCGTCGGTGATGACCTCACCGCTCATCGCGCTGGCCGTGCCGAGCGTGATCGCCGGGTTGTTCAACATCCCCGGCCTCGAGTGGGGTGGACTGCGTAACTTCACCGCCTGGCTCGGCGCCCGGATCGTGCCGATGGGCGATCATCACGCCGAGGCCATCGATCTTCGTCTCGCCGCCATCGGTCTGACCGCCGCCGTCCTCGGCATCGTCGCCGGATGGATGATCTACTCGAAGGATGCCGACACCCAGCAAGCTCGCGACCGCATCGAGATCCCCGGCCTGTACCCGGTCTTGCGGAAACGGTTCTATATCGACGATCTCGCCAACGGCATCGTCTGGGCCTTCCACCGCCCGATCGCTCGAGCGGTCAACTGGACGAACACCTACGTCCTCGACGGGATCGTCAACGCGTTCGGTGGCCTCTCGATGGCGCTGGGGCGGCTGGTCTACGACGGTATCGACCAGCGCGGCGTCGATGGGGTCTTCAACGGTCTGGCGATGGCCAGCGACGCGGCCGGCAACTCGATGCGCCGCCTGCAGAGCGGGCGGGTCCAGCAGTACGCCGCCGGGTTTGTGTTGGGGGCGTTGGTACTGGTCGTTACGGTTGCGGTCTTCCGGTGACCGAGTCCTGATTCGAAGCGAGAGAGAGGCGACACACGATGGAGTGGTTCGAGAACGGCTGGGGATTGAGCCTGATCGTCTTCCTCCCCGCGCTCGGCGCGTTGGCGATCTCCGCCATGCCCAAGTCGAGCGAGCGCTCGATCAAGCAACTCGGTCTGATGGTGAGCGTGGTCACGTTCCTCCTGTCGCTGATCGTGGCATTCGGGTTCGATTACGGCTCGGCGGACGCATTCCAGTTCGACACGAGGCTGTCGTGGATTCCCTCGATCGACGCCTTCTACCACGTGGGAGTGGACGGAATCAGCCTGCCCCTCCTCGTGCTGTCGACCTTCGTGATGGTCCTGGCGATCATCTACTCCTGGGACCACTGGGAGGAGCCCCGCAACCCCAAGGCGTTCCTGGCGCTGATGCTGTTGCTCGGGACCGGGATGAACGGAACGTTCGTGGCGCTCGACCTGGTGCTGTTCTTCATCTTCTTCGAGATCGTGCTGTTGCCGATGTACTTCATGATCGGCATCTGGGGCGACTCCGCACCTCGCAAGATCCCGGGGTTCGAACGGGAGATCCCGACCCGGCTCTATGCCTCCATCAAGTTCTTCCTGTTCACCCTCTTCGGCTCGGCGTTCATGCTGCTGGGATTCCTGGCCCTGCGCTTCGAGGCGGGTACCTTCGACATCGTCGATCTCATCGCCGCCGGCGCCAACGGTGAGTTCGCCGGGTGGGAGTTGGCCGGCATCGTGTTCGGGGCGATGTTCCTCGGTTTCGCGGTCAAAGTACCGATGTGGCCGGTGCACACCTGGCTGCCCGACGCCCACACCGCCGCCCCCACCGTCGGCTCGGTGCTGCTGGCCGCCATCCTTCTGAAGCTCGGGTCGTACGGGTTCATCCGGATCGCCATCCCCATCCTCCCGGACGCCGCCCGGGACTGGGCACCCGTGATCGCCGTCCTCGCCGTGATCGGCATCATCTACGGCTCGCTGGCGTGTCTGGCCCAGACCGACGTCAAGCGGCTCATCGCCTTCTCTTCCGTTGGCCACATGGGTTTCGTCATGCTCGGCATCGCCTCGCTCACCGACATCGGGATCAATGCATCGATCATCGGAATGGTGGCGCACGGCCTGATCACGGGGCTGCTGTTCTTCCTGGCCGGTTCGATGTCGCACCGATATCACACCCGGGAGATGGCGCGGCTGGGCGGCAACCTGAAGATCCTTCCCAAGATCGGGGCCATCCTCGGATTCACGGCGTTCGCATCGCTGGGTCTCCCGGGGCTGGCCGGGTTCTGGGGTGAGTTCATGGCCCTCCTCGGGGCGTACAACCCCCTCGAAGGCCTGAACGTCGGGCTGTTCCGAACCGCCATGGTGCTCGGCGCCATCGGCACCGTGTTGACCGCCGGATACATGCTCTACATGCTGCAGAAGGTGAACCTCGGGGAGCCGAGCGAGGAGTGGGAGAGCCACACCTTCCACGATGCCGACCGCTTCGAGCTGACGGCCTGGGTCCCCCTGATCGTGCTGATCGTGGTCATCGGGTTCTTCCCCAAGATCGTCTTCGGGGCGACCACCGATGCCGTCGTGAATCTGGTGACCGAGGCGTTCGGTGCAGAGACGACCGCCGCCGTCACATCCATGATCGGAGGCTGAGTGGCGTGAGTTGGGAGATCGACTATCTGGCGCTGGCGCCCGAGATCATCGTCGTGGTCTCGATCCTCGGTGTGCTGACGCTCGACCTGTTCCTCCCTCGTCCCCTGAAGTACCTGACCGCCATCGTGGGTGTCCTCGGGTTGACGTTCGCGGCGTTGCCCCTCGTGCTCCTGTGGACCGGCGACGAGGTGCGATCGATGTTCGACGGCTCGTACGTCGTGGACGAGTTCGCCATCGTCATGAAGGGGCTGTTCGTCCTCGCCGGCTACATCGTCCTGCTGATGTCGGTGTCGTACATCGAGTCCGACCGGTACTACCAGGGCGAGTATTACCTGCTGTTGCTGGCATCGATTCTGGGATCGATGGTGATGTCATCGTCCCGAGATCTGATCGTCCTGTTCATCGGCCTGGAGCTGACGACGAGCCCGCTGTTCCTGCTCGCCGGCTGGCGAAAGGGGGACCTCAAGTCCAACGAGGCGGCCCTCAAGTATTTCATCCTCGGCGTCCTTTCCACCGCCATCTTGCTGTGGGGGATGTCGATGCTGTTCGGGGCAACGGGAGCGGTGCAGTTCGAACAGATCTCGGTCGCCGTCGACGAGATCATGGCGAGCGACACCGCCATGCGCCCACTGCTCGGGTTGGGTGCGTTGTTCGTCGTCGTCGGTTTCGCATTCAAAGTGTCGGCCGTCCCTTTCCACTTCTGGGCACCCGACACGTACGAAGGTGCACCGACGCCGATCACCGCCTATCTGTCGGTGTCGTCGAAGGCGGCCGGCTTTGTCGGCATGTTCGTCATCGTCTACCTGGCGCTGCCGGGCGCCGTGGACTTCTGGGGGCCGGGGTTGTGGGCGCTGGCGGCGCTGTCGATGACGGTCGCCAATCTGGCTGCCCTGCGACAGAGCAACCTGGTGCGATTGCTGGCGTACTCGTCCATCGCTCAGGCCGGCTTCATGTTGGTGCCGTTCGCCGGCGCGGCGGCAGCCGGGCGTGATGCCCTGGGGGAGGGTCTCGAGGCCACGGTCGTCTACCTGCTGATCTATGCCCTGATGAATCTGGGCGCATTCGCGGTCGTGATGGTGGGCGCCAAACGGACCGGGACCGCCGAGGTGGATGGCTGGGCCGGCCTGGGCCGGCGCGACCCGCGCCTGGGGGTGCTGGCCGCCATCTTCTTCTTCTCGCTGGCGGGGATTCCGCCGCTGGCCGGTTGGTTCGCCAAGTTCATCATGTTCCAGTCCGTGATCGCCACCGGCACCCTGGCCGGATATGTGCTGGCGGCAATCGCCGCCGTCAACGCCGTGATCGCCTTTTACTACTACGCCCGCGTGGCGAAGGCCGTCTGGTTCGACGAGGCACCACAGGGTGCAGGCCCGATCACCGATGCTCCGGCCGGTTCGCTGGTGTGGGTGTTGACGTTGGTGGCGATCGCCACCGTCGTCGTCGGGGTGTTCCCGGGTATCTCGACGTTCTTCGGCGAGGCCACCCAGGTGCTCGTCGCCACGGTCGGCGGCTGAGGACGCAGGCGGGTTCTGCGGCGGTCAGGAAGTCTCAACGGAGAGCGCCCGCCACTCCGGTTCCAGCAGCGAGTACAGGGTGTGATCGGTCCATTGACCACGAATCAGCAGTTCGTCGCGGAGAATCCCGTCCCGCCGGAAGCCGAGCTTCTCCGCCACCCGCTCACTCGGCCGGTTGCCCTCGGCGATCCGCAGGTTGATCTTGTGGAAACCGAGGTTCTCGAAGCCGACCGTGGCGATGCGCGCCGTTGCCTCCGTCGCCAATCCGGTGCCGACTGCGTCGGACCGGATCCAGTATCCGATCTCACCGGACCGACCCATACGCGAGACCGGCCAGATCGAGATGTTGCCGACGTGGCGGGCCGGATCGGCGTGCGACCGGATGGTGTAGTCGTAGGCACGCCCTTCCCGCCAAGCGGAGATCGACTCTCGGATGTATCCCGACGCGTCGTCGCGTGCGTACCCGAGATGCGCCCAGGGAAGCCACGCGTTCAGCTCCCGGATCGACGAGCGAACGGCTTCGGTGAGCGCATCCGAGTCACCGCGGGTGAATCGGCGCATCAGCAGCCGTCTGGTGGTGACTCGCTCGGGAACCATCGCGGCAACAGCGTATCGGTCCGACCGGACCTCGGAAACGGCGATCGAGATTGCCGCCGCGTCGAGCCCGGCTCGTAGCATGGCGTCGCTGTGTGGGAACGATTGTCGTACGAGACTGGTCCGCCGCCGACCGCGGCGGGGATGGAGGCTGCGGTCCTCATCCCCCTGTTCGAGGACGTGGAGGGAGAGGCGCGTCTGGTGTTGACCAAGCGGCCCGACACGATGCCCACCCACGCCGGCCATCTCTCCTTTCCCGGTGGGCGCCGTCAAGACGGAGATCGGGGCGCGGTCGACACCGCACTCCGCGAGGCCGAAGAGGAGGTGGGGATCGACCGGTCCTCGGTCGAGGTGTTGGGGCACCTCCCGCCGGTCGACACCGTTCAGTTCACCCGGCTGGTGATTCCGGTGATCGGTCGGGTTGCTCCGGCACCGCGGCTGCGTCCGTCACCTCGCGAAGTGGTGAAGGTGCTGACGCCGTCTCTCCGGTCGCTCGCCGACGACACCGTCTGGCGATCCGAGGCGTGGGGTGACCGGCGGGTGTGGTTTCACGACATCGATGGCGAGGTGCTGTGGGGTGCGACTGCGTTCATGACGCGGCGGCTGCTGGGGATGGCCCTGTGACCACCACACTCGTTGCCCGCCCACGTGCGCCCTTGTCCTGGGTCTTCGAGGTGTCGATCGACGACAACAGTGTCGGTTGGTTTGCACATCGAACCTTCGGTCGCCCGGGAACGATGGCGATCGAGGACGACGAGTACGAGGTGCGGCGGCTCGCCCCCGGGATCTGGCGCGCCGAGCGCACCGATGGGCCCGGCTCGGTCGCCGAGCTCAGCAAGGTCGGCACATTCACGTTCGGCACCTTTGCGCTGGGCACGCCCGGTCGGGAGGATCCGATGCAGCTGCGGGTGCGCGGTCGGCGGGGGAGCATCGAAGACCGTGGAGAGATCGTTGCCACGCTGATCCCCCGCTCTCCCTTCACCAGAACGCTGGTCGTCGAGTACGCCGACAACCTGCCGCCCGCGATCGTCGTCCTCGGCGTGTGGAAGATGATTCAGCTCATGCGGCGCCGTACGGCCAACGCCATCTGACGACACCGGATCCGCTCGGGGAGCCGGAGGGGTCATCCGACGAGGGCGATCACCGCCGGCAGCGTCACCGCCGAGAGGAGGGTGCCGATCAGGACGATGGCGGTGACCAGGTCGGCCTCGGAGTCGTGCTCGATGGCGATCACGCTGGTGAAGACGGCGGCCGGCATCGCCGACTGCAGAATCACCACCGCGGCCGGCGGGTTGGAGAGGCGCAGCGCGGCGGCCAACCCCGCCGCAGCCAGTGGAGCGGCAACGAGTTTGGCGGCGAGCGGTATCGCCATCGCCCGGCCGAGTCGGGGCCGCCGCATCTGCCGCATCTGGATGCCGAGGGTGAGCAGCATCAACGGGATCAACGCCGCCGCCAGGAGGTCGACCGAACGCTCGACCGCCAGCGGGAGAGAGATCCCCGAGGCGCGGATCGCGATGGCGGGTGGCACCACCAGCGTCATCGGTGCCGTGATCGCCCTCCGAACCGCAGCCCAAGATGACCCGGTTCTGGCGCCGGCCGCCGCCACCCCGACGACGATGCCGACGGTGTTGATTGCGACGAACACCACCCCTGCCAGTGGGAGGGCATCGGCTCCGAGGGCAAAGGCGCAGATCGCCAGTCCGAAGTTGCCGACGTTGCCGTGGGTCGACGGGTGGAGGACGGCACCGAGACGCCCCCGATCTACGCCGGCGCCACGGCCCAGCGCCATCACCAGCAGGCCCGTCACCAGCATGGCGGCCACCGCCACCGCCACCATTCGGAGGACGACGTTGGCCGCCAGGTCCAGCCGGATCAGCGCCTGGAAGATGAAGACCGGCCCGAGCAACCAGTAGGCCAGGCGGGAGGGAGTGCGCGGGTCGAGCTCGAGCCGATCGGCGACGAGGAAGCCGGCCGCCACCACCAGGAACACCGGCGCCAGGATGTCGAGGAGGATGGCGGCCAGTTCGCTCATCGCCCCGCGGGCTCAGCCGTTCCGGATGATGCCGACGATCACCCCGTCGATCAGCGCCTGCCACGAAGCCTGGATGATGTTCTCATGGACACCGATCGTGCCCCAGGTACCGTCGTGATCGGATGTTTCGATCAGGACTCGAACCCGGGCCGCCGTACCATCGGCCGAGTCGAGGACCCGGACCCGATAGTCGGTCAGGCGGAAGTCCGACAGCGACGGGTAGAACGGCCGGAGCGCCTCGCGCAGCGCCTTGTCCAGTGCGTTGACGGGCCCGTCGCCTTCCCCGGTGGTGACCTTGCGTTCCCCGCCGACCGCCACCTTCACCGTCGCCTCGGCCACGACGTCCTCGCCGCCGCGCTGCTCGACGAAGGTCCGGTACGACTCCACGTCGAAGAACGGTTGGGACCATCCCGACGCCTCCCGGACCAGCAGCTCGAACGAACCGTCCGCTGCCTCGAAGTGGTACCCCTGGTACTCGAGGTCCTTCACCCGTTCGAGGATGGTCCGGGCCAGCTCGTCGTCGAGCTCCAGGCCCAGCTCCGACGCCTTGCTGAGGATGGAGGCCCGCCCGGCCTGTTCCGAGACGACCATCCGGCTGTGGTTTCCGACGGTGCTCGGATCGGCGTGCTCGTAGGCGTCTCGTCGCCGGGCGATCGCCGACGTGTGGAGCCCCGCCTTGTGCGTGAAGGCCGAACCGCCGACGTAGGGGCGGTGGGGATCGAGCGTGATGTTCACGATCTCCGCGACGTGGTGCGAGATCGGCGAGAGCATCTGGAGCTGTTCGGGGCTGACCACGTCGATGCCCATCTTGAGGGAGAGGTCGGGGATCACCGAGCAGAGGTCGGCGTTTCCGGTGCGCTCTCCATAGCCGTTGACGCATCCCTGAACCTGGCGGACACCGGCGTCGACCGATGCGAGCGAGGAAGCCACGGCGCATCCGGTATCGTTGTGGAAGTGAACCCCGAACTGCGCGCCGGGGAGCGCGGTCTGGAGCTCACCGATCACGTCGGTGATGACCGCCGGGATGTGCCCGCCGTTGGTGTCGCACAGCACCAGGCGCTCCGCTCCCGCTTCCAACGCCGTGCGCAGGGCGGCGGTGGCGAAAGCCGGATCGCTCAGGTACCCGTCGAAGAAGTGCTCGGCGTCGAAGAACACCCGGCGGTCCCGCTCGACCAGGTAGGTGATCGATTCGCCGATCATGCGGAGGCCCTCGTCGAGGTCGGTGCGAAGGGCCTCGCGCACGTGGTAGTCCCACGCCTTGCCGACGATGCAGATGACCTCTGTCTCGGCGCGAACCAGGGCGTCGAGCTGGGGGTCCTCTGTCACCGAGACCCGAGGCCGGCGAGTCGAGCCGAAGGCGGTGAGCGTTGCATTCGACAGGTCGAGTTCCCGGCGGGCCCGCCGGAAGAACTCATCGTCTTTGGGAAGTGCCCCCGGCCACCCTCCCTCGATGTACGCCACGCCGAGATCGTCGAGCAGTTGCGCGATCCGGAGCTTGTCGCCGACGGTCAGCGAGATCCCCTCCTGCTGGGAGCCATCCCGAAGCGTGGTGTCGTAGATCTCGAGGGTCATGGTGTCTTTCCAAGGGGTTCGTCCAACAAAAGACCCTCCACTCCGGGAGGGTCGGGGTCGCACCGGCGCGGTGCGGCCCTAGAGGATGATGATGCCGGTGCGTCGGCCGGAGCAATCTGGCATGCCACCGAGTATGGCGGGGGTGCGGGGACGACGCAATCGAAGCACCACCGACCGCGTCGACACCGCGAAATCGGTGGGTGCCGACCGAGTGCGCGGGCCGCATCTTGGGGGGTAGCCTGGTTGACATGGGAGATGCGATCCACACACCCGAAGACGACGTCGCGCCCGTGTCGGCGCGTCGGCCGACCCCGATTGAAGATGACGACGATGATGTCGCCCCGGTCCCGTGGCTGTGGGGAGGCGTGGGTCTGATCGCGGTGGTGATCCTGGCGGTGCTGCTGTTCCGTGATCTGGATTTCGGATCGAACACTTTGGAGGTCGCCGGGTCGGATCCGGAGCCCGCAGCGGCGGCGACGGTGGAAGACTCGAACACGGAGACGTCGGAGGATGCCGAGCCCGACGTGGAGTCCGTCGACGACCCCACCGAGGTCGACGTCGTCGACGCTGCCGCGGAGGTCGACGACCGTTCTCCGCTGATGGATCGGTTGGTGGCCGACGGCCGCTTCGATCGTTTCATCTCGTTCCTCGAGGACAACGACCTCGTGCGCCGACTCGAAGGAGACGGTCCGTTCACCGTGTTCGCCCCGGTCGACGAGGCGTTCGAGGAGTTCTCGGCCGGCGGGACCGACGCATCGACCAGACGCCTCCTTTTCCGTCACATCGCCGGCTCCCTGGTCGAGTCGGACGCTCTGTCGGACCAGTCGACGTTGGCGATGCTGGATGGCTCCGAGCTCGCGGTGGACGCCGCCGGTAACGGACGGCTCACCGTCGATGGCGTCGAAATCACCGAACCGGACATTCGCGCCGTCAACGGTGTCATCCACGTCACGGAAGGCCTGTTTGCGATTCCGCTGCCGGGTCTGGGTGACCTGGTGGCGGCCGATCCGTCGAACTTCAACACGTTGCAGATCGCCCTCGACGCCACCGGGTTGACCGAAGCCCTCGGCGAAGACGGACTCGTCCTGCTGGCACCGACCGAGCAGGCCTTCGGGGCGCTGCCGTCGGGCGTGGTCTCAGAGCTCGTCGCCGACACCGACCGTCTCGCCGACCTGCTCCGCGGTCACATCCTGATCGGGCCGGTCGTGGGGGACGGCGAGTACGAGACCCTGGCCGGGGACATCGTCGAGGTGGCCGGTGACCGGTTCGGTGGGGCTCGACGCGTGGGGAGCCCGCGGACGGCCGATCGAGGGGCGTCTCTCGTGCCCATCGATACGGTGCTGGTCCCTTCCGGCTTTGCGCTGGCCGACGTGAACGACGTCATCGGACTCGAGCCGATCGAGTTCGAGGCCGGGAGTGCCGAGATCACTCCGGCCGGGGAGGCCCAGCTCGACCGGGCGATCGAATACCTGCTCGACAATCCGGTCGATGTCGAGATCGGCGGCCATACCGACTCCAACGGCGGTGCCGCCGCCAACCAGACACTGAGCGAGGAGCGGGCCGACGCGGTGGTGGAGTACCTGGTCGGCGGTGGGATCGACGCCGGACGGTTGACGGCGGTCGGGTACGGTGAATCCGAACCGGTCGCCGACAACGCCACCTCCGCCGGTCGGGCGCAGAACCGCCGAATCGAGTTCACCATCCTGGGCTGATCGCGGATCCGTCTCGATCAGAGGCGCAGGACCATGCGGTCTTCCAGGGCACACGGATCGGAGGGGAGCGAGGTGTACTCGCCGGTGAGGGCGAAGCCCTTGCGTTGGTAGAGCTGCCGCGCCGCATCGTTGTCTCGAGTGACCCAGAGCCACACGGACTCGGCGCGCGTCTCGGTCGCCCACCGGATGGCGGTATCGACCAGCCGCCCACCGACCCCGCCGCCGCGGGCCTCGGGGGCTACCCACATGGAGACGAGTTCGGCGTCGGCCGGACGGGTCTCCGGATAGAAGACGGCCACGATGCCGATTGGGCGGTCGGACGAGTCGAGCGCGAAGAAGACGGCGTTGGAGTCTCCGCCAGCTCGCTGCGACGCCCACTCCCGCCACTGGGCGTCGGGAAGGACCGCCTCCTCCTCATAGGTGCTTGCGAACGCGAAGGGCGAGTCACGGAGTGCCGCCAGCCGGACCTCCCGGTAGCGCTCGCCATCGTCGGGTCGAACTCGGTGGATGCGGATGCCGGCGGACATGAGGACGACCGTATCCGAAAGGTCGGACACGGGCAGCGAATATCTGACCAGCGAGTATCTGTCCGGTGGATATCGGGACGTGGGTATTCGCCGGTATTGTGCCTCGCTCACGACGGAGAGAGTGACGTGAGCGACATCAAACGAGTGTTCTCGGGCATCCAGCCGACCGGGACCGGCGAGTTCCACATCGGCAACCTGGTCGGAGCACTCGACAACTGGCGCCGGATGCAGTCCGACTACGACACGATCTACTGCGTGGTGGATCTCCATGCCATGACCGTGCCATACGACCCGGCCGAGTTCGGCCGAGCACGCATCGCGGCGGCGAAGACGGTGTTGGCATGCGGTGTCGACCCCGATCGGTCGCTGCTCTACTTTCAGAGCCAGGTGCCCCAGCATGCAGAGTTGGCATGGATCCTCGGTTGCATCACCGGCATGGGTCAGCTGGAGCGGATGACCCAATACAAGGAGAAGGCGGCCCGCGCCGGGCAGAACCTCGGTCTGTTCGCCTATCCCGTCCTCCAGGTTGCCGACATCCTCGTGCACAAGGTTCATGCCGTCCCGGTCGGAGACGACCAGGCGCAACATCTGGAACTCACCCGGGATCTGGCCCAGCGGTTCAACGGGCGTTTCGAGGACCTGTTTCCACTCCCGGAGCGCATCAGCCCGGAGATCGGTGCTCGGGTGATGTCGCTGCAGGATCCGACCGCCAAGATGTCGAAATCCGATGAGACCACCGGGGCGTACATCATGTTGACCGACGAGCCGGATGTCATCCGGAAGAAGGTGAAGTCGGCGGTGACCGATTCGGGTCGGACGGTGGAGTACGACTGGGACGAGAAGCCGGGTGTTTCGAACCTGCTCGAGCTGATGAGCTTCTTCACGAAGCGGAGTATCGCCGACCTCGTCGAGGAGTTCGGCGACGCGGGATACGGTCGATTCAAAGAGGCGGTGGCCGAAGCCATCGTCGACGGTCTGACGCCCATCCGCACCGCCTACAAGAACCTGGCCGATGCCGACGTGGCGCACATCATGCAGAAGGGCGCCCTCAACGCCCGCCAGCGGGCCGAGCAGGAGATGATCCCTGTCCGTCGGGCCGTCGGATTGGCGGGATGAGCCACCCCGGCACCCGAGCGGACGGTTTCAGCCGGCCAGCTGGGGGGCGGCGTAGAGCAGCAGCAGCGTGGTGGTGTTGTAGCCGGCGTGGGTGAAGATGGCGGGGCCCAGCCGGCCGTGTCGTTGGGTGAGAGCACCGAGAACCAGCCCGAGCAGGAACAGCAGGGTCAGCGTGATCGCTGCGATCCATAGGTTCTGCGTATCGAGTCCGATCAGATGGACCAGGCTGAAGAGGCCTGCCGTCGCCACATTGGCACCGACTCGCCCAAAGCGCCGAGAGACCAGCTGGAGCAGTGTTCCGCGAAACACCAGCTCTTCCGCCAGCGGCCCGATCAACCCCACCAGGAGGAACACCCCGACCCGTGCACCGAGCGCAGTCACGCTCGACACCTGCTCGACCACTACCTGTGACGGGCCACCGTCGGGTGCGACCAGTTCGAGAAAGGGGAGCGCCAAGGTGGCGAGGGCGATCTGGAGGATCAGACCCAACCCCAGATAGGCGCCGTCGGACGGCTTGGTGACCAGGCCCATGTCGCCGAAGGTGTGCCCGCGTTGACGGAGTACCAGGCCGACCGCGAGGATCTGGGCTCCCGCCATCCCCAAGGTGGACAGCAGCAGCAGACCGGTCTCATCCAGGCCGGCGATCAGCCCCACCCCGCCGAGCAGGAAGGCGCCGGCCAAACCGGCGAGCACGATGACCACGAAGTCGGTGGCCGACCAGGCGATCGGCTTCGTCGTTTGATCGAGCATCGGGCGCGAGCCTAATGGGGGTCGATGATTCGGCTTTCGATGTGCGTGCAAGCCGACTCCAGCCGCGGAATAGCGACGGTACGGAGGTCGGAGCGAATCGGCGGCGATGGTACGCTCTGGCCTCGCAACGGCGGAGACGGCAGACGTGGAAATCGACATCGGCATCGGCAAGTCCGGCCGGCGAGCTTTCGGATTCGATGACATCGCCATCGTCCCCAGTCGGAGGACACGCGACCCCGATGACGTCGACATCGCCTGGCAGCTCGACGCATTTCGTTTCGACCTTCCGATGCTCGGTGCGGCGATGGACGGCGGGCTGTCACCCGCCACCGCCATCCAAATCGGCCGGCTCGGTGGCTTGGGTGTTTTGAACCTCGAAGGACTGTGGACGCGATACGAGGATCCCCAGCCCTACTTCGAGGAGATCGCCGAGTTGCCCGCCGAGAAGGCCACTCGCCGCATGCAGGAGATCTACCTCGAGCCGATCAACCCGGAGTTGATCGGTGTTCGGGTGTCCGAGATGAAGGAGGCAGGGATCACCACCGCCGCCTCCTTGACCCCTCAGCGTGTCGAGGAACTATCGCCCCGCGCCATCGACGCCGGTCTGGACGTGCTCGTGATCCAGGGCACGGTCGTGTCGGCCGAGCACGTCTCCAGCCGGGGAGAGGTGCTGAACCTCAAACGCTTCATCGCCGACTGCGAGGTCCCGGTGATCGTCGGCGGGTGCGCCAGCTATGCCAGCGCATTGCACCTGATGCGCACGGGCGCGGCGGGGGTGCTGGTCGGTGTGGGTCCGGGTGCGGCTTGCACCACCCGTGGGGTGCTCGGCGTGGGTGTCCCCCAGGCCACGGCCATCGCCGACGCCGCCGGTGCACGGATTCGTTATCTGGATGAGACGGGCCGCTACGTCCACGTCATCGCCGACGGGGGGATGCGGACCGGCGGAGACGTCGCCAAGGCGATCGCTTGCGGCGCCGATGCGGTGATGATCGGTTCGCCGCTCGCCTCGGCGGCCGAAGCGCCCGGCCAGGGATATCACTGGGGTATGGCCACCTTCCATCCCACCCTGCCGCGAGGTGCGCGAGTCCAGACCGGGACGTTGGGCACGCTGGAGGAGATCCTCGTCGGCCCGGCGCACGAGAACGACGGTCGGAGGAACCTGTTCGGCGGGCTGCGGGTGTCGCTGGCCACGTGCGGGTACTCCGACATCAAGGAGTTCCAGAAGGCGGAAGTGATGGTCGCCCCGTCCCTGCAGACGGAAGGCAAGGGTCTGCAACGCGCGCAGGGTGTGGGGATGGGGTGAGCACTCGCCACCCTGCAGCCGATCCTTCCTCCAGGTTCGACAGTGTGCTGGTCGTCGACCTCGGGGCGCAGTACGCCCAGTTGATCGCCCGGCGCGTCCGGGAGGCACACGTTCACTCCGAGATCGTGCCTCGGGACATGCCGGCCGCCGAGATGGCAGAGCGCCGGCCGGCCGGCATCATCCTCTCGGGTGGCCCTGCCTCCGTGTACGCCGCCGACGCCCAGCAGGTCGACCCTGGCATCCTCGAGCTCGGGATCCCGATCCTCGGCATCTGCTACGGCCACCAGCTTATGGCCGACATGCTCGGGGGATCGGTCGCCAACACGGGACTCGCCGAGTACGGACGCACGGAGATGCAGGTGACCGGCGGTGTGCTGTTCCGGGACCTTCCCGAGTCCCAGGACGTATGGATGTCGCACCGCGACGGTGTCTCGGCGGTACCCACCGGGTTCCGGTCGGTCGCCTCCACCCCCCATGCCGACGTGGCGGCGATGGAGGATCCGGCGCGTGGCTTCTTCGGCGTGCAGTTCCATCCGGAGGTGGCGCACACGCCCTACGGAATGGATGTGCTGAAGCGCTTTCTCTACGACGTCTGTGCGGCCCGGCCAACGTGGACCCATCACTCGATCATCGAGGCGCAGATGGAGTCCATTCGGAGTCGGGTCGGCGACCGCGACGTGATCTGCGCTCTCTCCGGCGGCGTCGACTCTTCGGTGGCCGCAGCCCTCGTCCACGCCGCGGTCGGAGATCAGTTGACATGCATCTTCGTGGATCATGGGCTCCTCCGGCAGGGCGAGGCGGAGCAGGTCGAGGAGACCTTTCGCCGGACGTTCCAGATCAACCTCGTACACGTCAAGGCGGCCGATCGGTTCCTCGACCGTCTCGCCGGTGTCACCGACCCCGAGGAGAAGCGGAAGGCGATCGGCGAGACGTTCATCCGCGTTTTCGAGGATGCATCTGCGGACATCTCCGGGGGTCGATTCCTCGTCCAGGGGACGCTCTACCCGGACGTGATCGAATCGGGGACCCGCGACGCCGCCAAGATCAAGAGCCACCACAACGTCGGCGGCCTCCCCGAGGACATGGATCTGGAGCTGATCGAGCCGCTCCGAGACCTCTTCAAGGACGAGGTTCGGGCGATCGGCGAGGAGCTGGGCCTACCCGAAGAAATCGTGTGGCGGCAGCCTTTTCCCGGTCCCGGTCTGGCCGTCCGCATCATCGGCGAGGTCACCGGCGAACGGCTCGACATCCTGCGTCGGGCAGATGCGATCGTCACCGAGGAGATCCGGAAGGCGGGTCTCTCTCGCGAGATCTGGCAGGCGTTTGGGGTGCTACCGGCCATCCGCTCCGTCGGTGTTCAGGGCGATGGCCGAACCTACGCGTATCCTTTGATCGTGCGGGCGGTTTCCAGTGACGACGCAATGACCGCCGACTGGGCACGGTTGCCCTATGAGCTTCTCGAGCGAATCTCGAGCCGCGTCATCAACGAAGTCGAGGAGATCAACCGGGTCGCCTACGACATCTCATCGAAACCTCCGGCGACGATCGAGTGGGAGTGAGCCCGCCTCAAGTGGGCCGGAGAGGCAGCCGATAGCTCCTGGGAGAGACGGGTGGCCGATGAATTGGGTCGAGAACGACGAACTGGTGTCGATCTTCCTGGCGGAGGTCGACGCGCGCTCGCAGTCACTTCTCGAGGGTGCCCGCTCGCTGATCTCCGGGTCGCTCAGCGACGACCACGTTCCCGACCTCGTCCGTGACGCCCACACGCTGAAGGGGTCTGCAGCCATGATGGAGCGGCCCGACGTCGCCAAGGCCGCCAAGGCCATGGAGTCGGCTTGGAGTCTGGTCGAGAAGGGCGAGCTTCGGTCTCCGGTGCTCGGCACCGCGTTGCTCGAGCTGTCCGAAAGTCTGCCGGCGGCGGCGCGATCGAAGGTCATGGATCCAGGATTGGGCGAGTCGACCGATCGCCTGGCGTCACTGCTTCAGTTCGGACTCGTCTCGGCTCCACCACCGCCGCCGGCCGATTCGGCGTACGGCCGTCCCGAGGCAGGACCCGTTGCCGCTCCACCGGAGGAAGATCGGCGGGGGAAGTCAGAGATGACGTCGAATCTCGGTGGATTGCTCCCGAGTCTCGACGGGAAGCTCGACGGCTCAGTCGTGCGCGTCGATTCGGGTGGTTTGTACGGTTTGATCAATCGGATCGTGGAGCTCGGGATCGAGGTCGATGCACTGGAGGACCTCACGGCCGTCGAGTTCGGACCAGAGCAGAGCAGGGTCCTCGATGCGTGGCGTCGACAGATCGCTCGGCTGGCATCCGAGACGCGAGCGCTCCAGATGGACGCGGTCGACCTGGTCAACGTTCCGTTTGCCGAAGCACTGGAATCCTTCAACCAGTTCGTTCGATTCCTCAGCCGGAGACTGCAGAAGACCGTCCGGTTCGAAGCCGTCGGTGTCGACATCATGGTCGATCGACAGATCGTCGATCTGCTTCGGGAACCGCTGCGCCACGTGGTGGTGAATGCCGTCGATCACGGGATCGAGCTCGCACCCGATCGGCTGGCGGCAGGGAAGCCGGCGACCGGCACGGTCCGGCTCGAAGCCTCCCTCGACGACGATCGATTGGTGATCCTGGTCGTGGACGACGGTCGAGGAATCGACTGGGACGCGGTGAGACGCGAAGCGGACCGGCAGGACCTGCCGACCGGTACCAGCGAACTCGTCAGCCATCTCCTCCGCCCGGGGTTCTCGGTGACGGAAGCGGGTTCGGAGTTCAGCGGGGTCGGCGAGGGGCTGTCGGTGGTGGCGGACGCGGTCGATCGTGTTTCCGGATCGGTCCTGATTTCCTCCACACCGGGGAAGGGAACGACCGTCCGGGTCGAGGTGCCGGCGTCCCTTCTGCTGCAGCGGGTCATCACCGTGAACGCCGGGGGTCAGGTGGTGGGACTGATCGAGGCGGCAGTCGTCGATTCGGTCGAACTGACGGATGGCGCCAAGACGATCGGTTACGGGTCCGAGTCGATACCGGTGTTTCGGTTGGCGCGTATCGTGGGCGGTGACAATGGCTCGGAATCGAGCGCACTGGTCGTGTCGACCCGCAGCGGACTCGTGGCGGTCGCCATCACCGAGCTACTCGGTGAGCGGCGACTGGCGGTCAAGAACGTCGGGCCGATTCTGGGACGGGCCGACCATCTGGCCGGCGCGGCCTTCTTGGGAGGCGGTGAGGTCTTGGTGGTGGTGGATCATCATCACATCGGAAAAGCGGCGCGGGAGGCGCCGGTCGAGGACGCGCGGGAACGCCGGGTCTTGGTCGTGGACGACTCGTCGGGCGTGCGACAGCTGATCGCCGCCACCTTGCGGGGGCATGGCTTCGAAGTCGATGTTGCGTCCGATGCGACGGCGGCGAGAGCGAGTCTGGAGGGCGACGCCTACGACGTGTTGGTCGTCGATTATGCGATGCCGGGTTCCAGCGGGACCGAACTCGTCTCAGAGCTGCGCACGATCGGTGTCGCAATTCCGATCGTCATGGTGTCGGGGGTGGCTTCCGAGGAACAGAAGCGGGTGGCGTCGTCGGCCGGGGTCGACGTCTACCTGGACAAGTACGACTTCCGCCAGGGTGCGCTGATCGATGCGATCAGCGCCCTGCTCGGCACCGAGACCGGCGGCGACTGACCGGAGAGAGGACACGAGTTCCCATGAATCATCTCGTCGCGAAGGGGGTCGTGGCGACGAGGGCGAACGTCGAACCTCGGACCGTCTCCATCGATGACTTGGCGATCGTGAACGGCCTGTCGGGGTGGTGGGGTGTCGGCCTTCTGGTCCTGGCCGCCGGTATGGCGATCTACGGACTCATCGGATTCCGCCGTCGACGGCAGTCCCTGGAAGTGCTCGAGGTCGCGGAACGGAAGCTGGCCGAAGCGAACGTCATCAAGAACGATTTCGTGGCGATGGTCAGCCACGAGCTTCGGACCCCGCTGACGTCGATCAAGGGCTTCGCCGACACGCTGTCGAGCTGGCGCGACCTTCCCGCCGAGGAGGTCGACGAGTTCCTTTCCGTGATCGAGATCGAGGCTGCCAAGCTGGCCGCGATCGTCGAGGACGTTCTGGTGATCCCCAGGTTGGAGGCGAACCGCCTGCGGCTCGACAACACCATGTTCGATCTCACGGCGGCCGTTCAGGAGACCGTTGATCTGGTGTTCCCCGGAGCGGACCGAAAGGAGATGTCATTCGCACTGCCTCGCGGAATCCAGGCCTGGGGAGACGAGCGCCGGGTTCGACAGGTCGTTCAGTATCTCCTTGCCAACGCCCGCGAGCACGGCGGCAATCAGGTGCTGGTCGAAGGGTTCGTATCGGGTGAGCACTTTGTGGTCGTCGTGAGCGACAACGGGCGGGGCATTCCCGGCGACGGCGATCGATCCATCTTCGAGCACTTCGAACAGCTGTCGAAAGGCGATGGACGGACTTCGGGCGGGCTCGGGCTCGGGCTCCCCATCGCTCGGCGGCTGGCCCGGGCGATGGGCGGTGAGGTTTGGTACGAACGGCGGTTCCCGACCGGGAGTCGCTTCTGTTTCTCGATCACGCAGTCGCCCGAATCGGCGGAGCGGGTCATGGTCGAACGCGCCGAACGCTCCCAGCAGCGCACGTCCACGGCCCCAGCCTCATGAATGGGCCACAGACGTATGCATGTGCCGGCCTCACGATGGGCATCCCCTGCCCCCGAACCACACGCATGTGATTCGCGCCGGGAGGTTGGGTAGGATCGACCCGTGCAGGCTCAGTGGTTCCTCGACGATGTTCCCACCGATTCCGACCTCTTCGAAGACCTGAACCAGGTCCAGCGGGAGGCGGTGGCGGCCACCGAGGGCCCGGTGCTGGTCGTGGCAGGTGCGGGCTCGGGGAAGACCCGTGTTCTGACCTATCGCATCGCCCACCTGGTCAAGGATCTCCGAGTGAACCCCGGCGAGATTCTCGCGATCACGTTCACCAACAAGGCAGCGAACGAGATGCGGGAGCGAGTCGGCCACATCGTCGGCGGAGCGGTCCGGGGCATGTGGGTCTCGACGTTCCACTCGGCGTGTGTGCGGATTCTCCGGCGGGAGGCTCCGCGTCTCGGATATCGGAGTGGATTCAGCATCTACGACGAGCAGGATTCGGTGCGGCTCATCACGCAGTGCATCAAAGACCTCGACCTGGATACCAAGCGCTTCCAGCCACGGTCGGTCAAGGCCGTCATCTCGAATGCCAAGAACGAGTTGATCGACTTCGAGTCGTTCTCCGGTACCGACGGCGGGTTCCATCACGAGCAGGTGGCCGACGTCTACCGGCTGTACCAACAACGCCTCCTGCAGGCGTCGGCGATGGATTTCGACGACTTGCTGATGGTGACCGTCGAGCTCTTCGGTGCCTTCCCCGACGTGCTGTCGGCCTACCAGCGTCGGTTTCGGTACGTACTCGTCGATGAGTATCAGGACACCAACCACTCCCAGTACTCGCTCGTCCGTCAGCTCACCGCCGAGCATCGAAACCTGTGCGTGGTCGGCGACTCGGACCAGTCCATCTATCGGTGGCGGGGTGCCGACATCCGCAACATCCTCGAGTTCGAAAAGGACTTCCCGGATGCGCGGATCGTCGTCCTCGAACAGAACTACCGCTCGACGGCCACCATCCTGGACGCCGCCAACGCCGTCATCGCCAACAATCCGCGAGCCCAACCCAAGCGACTGTGGAGCGATCGGGGCTCGGGGCACGCCATCGTTCGGTTCGAGGCCGAGGACGAGCATGACGAGGCAGGGTTCCTCGCCGACCAGGTGGAGACACTCGTCGAGGAGGGTCACAATCCATCCGATGTGGCCGTCTTCTACCGGACGAATGCCCAATCCCGGGTCATCGAGGACGTGCTCGTCCGGCGCGGGATCCCGTACTCGGTGGTGGGCAATGTTCGCTTCTACGAGCGGAAAGAGATCAAGGATGCCCTCGCCTACGTGAAGTCGATCGTCAATCCGGACGACCAGGTCGCCATCAAACGAGTCATCAACGAGCCGAAGCGAGGCATCGGGAACACCACGGTGGCCCACCTCGACCGCTTTGCCGACAGCCATCGCATCACCTTCTGGGAAGCCGTCGAGCGGGCCGAGGAGGTGTCACAACTGAACAGCGGCGCCGTCCGTCGTGTTCGGGAGTTTCGGACGGTCGTCGAAGCGCTTCGAGACACTGCCACCGGCGCCGGAATCGCCGCGGCCGTCACCGCCGCCGCCGAGGACACGGGCTTGATCGCGACATTGGAGGCGGAACGGTCGATCGAGGCACTCGGCAGAGTGGAGAACCTGCGGGAGCTGATCTCGGTGGCCGAGGAGTTCGAGGAGTCGAACGACGGTGCGGTGATCGCCGGGGAAGCCTGGGACGACATGGATCACCTTCGCCGGCTCGAGCTGTTCCTCGAGCAGGCCACGCTGGTCAGCGACGCCGATCAGATCGACGAGGGAGCAGGAGCGGTGACCTTGATGACGCTCCACACCGCCAAGGGCCTGGAGTACCCCATCGTCTTCATGGTCGGCCTCGAGGACGGGGTGTTCCCGCACATGCGAAGCCTCGCCGAGCCGGCCGAGATGGAGGAGGAGCGTCGGTTGATGTACGTCGGCATCACCCGAGCCCAGGAGCGGCTGTATCTCACCAATGCGTGGAGCCGCACCCTGTGGGGAGCATCCAACTACAACCCCAAGAGCCGGTTTCTGAAGGAGATACCCGACGGCCTGATCACGACCGCGCCGAAGCGCTCCGGGATGAGCCGGCGCACTCGTCAGGCGGGCCCGGCGCATACGGTCGACGCCGAACAGATCCAGGCCGGCGACACGGTCGTTCACGACGTGTACGGCGACGGAACCGTCCGCGAGGTGATCGGGACGGGCGACAAGGCGCAGGCGGTGGTCGACTTCCCCCAGAAGGGTCGCAAGACGCTGCTGCTCGCCTGGGCGCCATTGGTCAAGCGTTGATCGGCGGCCCGCCCCGCCCGGCCGGCTGAGTCCGACCGGCCGAGTCCAGCGGGGGAGCCTGAGCGGCACCTTCGCCCGATGGCGGTCACCGACCGTCGATTCATCCGCCCCTCGGCTGAACATGTGTTTATACTTCTGAACAGATGTTCACCTTCTTGAACACGTGTTCAGATGACCGGCCGGTAGCGGAACGATGAGCGAGCACGCTCGTCCGTTGCCGTCGCCCGGAGACCGCACCACTCGCGCCCGTATTCGCGACGAGGCGCTCCGCCTGTTCGGCTCGCTCGGCTTCCAGAGGGCAACGGTGCGGGCCATCGCAGCCGCGGCGGACGTCTCGCCGGCCTTGGTGTTGCATCACTACGGGTCGAAGAACGGTCTGCGCGCCGCGGTCGACGAACACGTTGCCGGGGTGATCCGAGAGGGCAAGTTGATGGCGATGACCGGCGCGTGGACGACCTCGGCGGCGGAGTACGAAGCTCTCAGCCGAACGTATGAGCCGTACATGAATTACCTGGCTCGGTCCCTGACCGAAGACGACGACGCCGCCCAGCACATGTACGGCCTGTTGTTCGCGGATGCGGTCGAGTATCTCGCCGCCGGGGAGCGGGCCGGGATCATCCGGAGCGGGCGTGACCCGGAGGCGCGGGCTGCGGTCTTGTTGAACGTGAGCCTGGCGGGTCTGCTGCTCGGCCGCCAGGCGGCGCGCGTGCTCGGGGCGGACGACAAGACGGAGCTGCAGATGAGGATGGCGGGACCGGTCCTCGACCTCTACATCGACGGCCTCTTCACCGACGACCGGTTTCGGCGGATGCTCGACGGCCTGTGGGATCAGGAGGACGCCGATGCCGAAGGATGAATCGACCACACGATCGGTGTATCCGCACGAGCGACGAAGGAGCGAACGGCAATGACGGCAGTGGTACAGGTCGAGGGGCTGACGAAGGACTATGGCCCGGTCCATGCCCTTCGGGGAGTCGATCTCGAGATCGAGGATGGTGAAGTGTTCGGCGTCATCGGCCCCAACGGAGCGGGCAAGACCACATTGATGCGAATCCTGCTCGACATCATCCGTCCCACATCCGGCCGGGTGACGGTCCTCGGGAACGATCCCCGTCGGGGCGGAGGGAACCTCCGCCGACGGATCGGGTATCTCCCCGGGGAGCTGATGCTGCGGGGGCGGTCGACGGTCTCCAGCCTCCTCGACTTCTACTCCGAGTTGTCGGGAGGGGTGGAGCCCGACCGGGTCGACGAACTGACCAGGCGCTTCGGGCTCGACACCGACAAGCAGGTGCGGTCGCTCTCGAAGGGCAACAAGCAGAAGCTGGGAGTGATCCAGGCGTTCATGCACCGGCCCGACCTGCTCGTGCTCGACGAGCCGACCAGCGGACTCGACCCGCTGCTCCAGCAGGAGTTCCTGGACCTCGTGCGTGAGACGCAGAAAGCCGGCGCCACCGTGTTCTTGTCGTCCCACGTGTTGAGCGAGATCCAGCACGTTGCCGATCGAGTGGCAATCCTCCGGGACGGGGCCATCCTCACGGTGTCCGACGTGGACAGTCTCCGTCGGGTTGCCTCGCGACGTCTGCGGATTCGTCTTCGCCAGGCTTTCGATCCGGGCACCTTCGCCGAATTGGCCGGCGTCGAATCGGTCGTCGCCGACGACGGATGGCTCGATCTCGCCATCACCACCGGTGCTGGACTCGATCCCATTCTGACCCACGCGCTTCGATTCGGGGTGGAGGACCTCGTCGCAGAGGAGCCCGACCTGGAACAGGCCGTACTCGACTACTACCGCGGCGGCTCGCCGCCCCACACCGCCCAGGAGGTGACGTCATGACGTTGTTCCGTCGTATGTTCTTCGACCACCGCCGACGCTGGCTCGGGTTCGCGATCGGGGTAGCGGCGGTGGTGTTCATCTATCTCCCGCTCTACTCGTCGGCCGTCGAGACCGACCTGCTCGGAGCCAAACTCGATGCCCTCCCGGATGCCCTGGTCCAGGCGCTCGACTTCACCGATGTGGCGTCGCCGGAGGGTTACGCGCAAGCGACCGTCTTCGGGTTGACCGGGATGATCGTCGTCCTGGTCTTCGCGATCGGGACCGGTGCGTGGTCGATCGCCGGGGATGAGGAATCCGGCGAACTCGAGCTCACGATGGCCCATGGGATCGACCGAGCCGATGTCCTCCGCCAGCGGGCGACGGGACTCCTTGCCATGACGTTGCTCGTGGCCGGGGTGGCCGGACTCACCGTGTGGATCGTCAATGTCACCGCCGAACTGGGGATCACACTCGGCGGGGTGCTCGGCGCCACCGCGTCGCTCATCGGACTGGCGCTCTTCTTCGGAGCGGTCTCGCTGCTCGTTGGGGCGGTGACCGGCCGGAGGGCGGTGGCGCTGGCCGTGACCGCCGCGCTGGCCTTCTTCGGCTACATCTCCAACACGGTCCTGGCCGACACCGCGGTCGGGGGCTTCTTCGAGTCGATCTCGCCCTTCCACTGGGCGTACGGTCACACGCCGCTCGTCAACGGGTTCGGCGCCGGCGGCCTGGCACTGCTGGTGGGGCTCGCCGCTCTGCTGGTCGCTGCCGCAGACCAGGCCTTCGATCGCCGCGACGTAGGGGTGTGATCGCTTCGGTGCAGCGGCTCGGTTCGGGGGAGCGGCCCGGGTGTGGGTCAGTCTTCCGAGGTCTGTGATTCCACGTCGGCGACCAGTTCATTCCACGCGGCGATGAACTTCTCGACTCCTTCGGATTCGAGCACCTCCATGACGTCGTCATAGTCGACCCCCACGTCGGCCATCGTCCGAAGTACCCGGCTGGCGTCGGCCAGCTCCTCCGGTCCGAACGCGGCCGGGGCAGGGCCGTGATCCTGGTACGCGTCGATCGTCTCCAGCGGCATCGTGTTGACGGTGTGCGGTGCCACCAACTCCTGGACATACAGCGTGTCGGGGTAGGCGTCGTTCTTCGTGGACGTCGATGCCCACAGCGGACGTTGAATCCGGGCTCCCCGAGCGACCAGTCCCTCCCATCGCTCGCCGGCGAAGGTCTGGAGAAACGCCTGGTATGCCAGTCGGGCGTTGGCGATCGCCGTCCTTCCCCGGAGCTCCAGGGCCTCCGCGGAACCGATCGCCTCGAGCCGCTTGTCCACCTCGCTGTCCATCCGAGACACGAAGAACGACGCCACCGAGGCAACCTGGGATGCATCGCCGCCGCTGGCCACATATCGGTCGATCCCGTCCAGGTACGCATCCATGACCTGTCGGTAGCGCTCCAGCGAGAAGATCAGGGTCACATTGATCGATACGCCTTCGGCGATGAGCGTGCGGATCGCCGGGATCCCGGCAGCGGTGGCGGGCACCTTCACGAGGACATTGGGGCGATCGATCCGTTTGACCCACTCCCGGGCTTCTTCGATCGTGGCGTCGGTGTCGTGGGCCAAGGTCGGGGTCACCTCCACCGAGACGAAGCCGTCTCTCCCGTCGGTGGCCCGGTGTACGGCGGCGAGGACATCGCAGGCGCCTCGGATGTCCTCGGCCATGAGCCCGCCGATGATCTCCGCGGTGGAGGCACTCCGTTGGGCCAGGCTGTGGAGCTGGTCGTCGTAATCCGACGAACCCGTGATCGATGCGGCGAAGATGCTCGGATTGGAGGTCACGCCGGTGAGTGCATCGTCCTCGACCCGTCTGGCGAGGTCTCCCGATTCGAGCATCGCCCGAGAGATCTGATCCGCCCACGGGCTGACGCCGGCCGTGCGGAGATCGTGCAGCTTGGACATGTCGCTCCTCGAGGTGCGGGGTCTCGAATGTACTATCCGTCGCGGGGTCGACGGCGGTGTCGTTCGGGTCGGCTGGGAGCCGGCCGGTTATTCTCCCGGTCGATGCCGAGACGGATACTCGTCGCCAAGCCCGGACTCGACGGCCACGATCGCGGAGCCAAGGTGATCGCGCGGGCGCTGCGAGATGCCGGCAACGAGGTGATCTACTCCGGTCTTCATCAGTCGGCGTCCCAGATCGTGGAGACCGCGCTCCAAGAGGACGTCGACGCAATCGGTCTCTCCTCCCTCTCGGGAGCCCACATGTCCACCTTCCCCGAGGTGGTGCGTCTGCTCGGGGAGGAGGGCGCCGAAGACGTGGTGGTGTTCGGCGGCGGAGTGATCCCCGAGGCCGATGCCGCCGAATTGCGGGAGCGGGGTGTGGCTGCCATCTTCGGGCCGGGAACACCCCTCCGCGACGTCGCTGCCTGGGTCGAACAGCACGTGCGCGATCGCTGACACGGCACCGGGAGAACGCATGAAGATCCACGAGTACCAGGCCAAACAGCTCATGAAGGCGCGCGGCATCGCCGTGCCGGAGGGTCGCGTGGCGACAAGTGTCGAAGAGGCGGTGGCCGCGGTCCGTCCGTTGATCGAGGCGAGCGGGAACCCGGTCGTGGTCGTCAAGTCGCAGATCCACGCCGGCGGTCGGGGCAAGGGTCGGTTTCGGGAGCATCCCGATCTCGGTGGTGTGACCGTCGTCACCGACGGGATCGATAGTGGTCCGGATGCCGCCGAGGCGCGGGTCCGCCAACTCGCCGAGCAGATGCTCGGTTCGACGCTCGTCACCATCCAGACCGGCGCAGAGGGGAAGACAGTGAATCGCTTGTACGTCGAGCAGGGGATCGACATCGAGCGCGAGTTGTACTTGTCCGTGTTGCTCGATCGATCCGTCTCCCGGCTCATCGTGATGGCCTCCACCGAGGGAGGCATGGAGATCGAGAAAGTGGCAGAGGAGACACCGGAGAAGATCTTGCGCGAGGTGATCGATCCGGCCATCGGGCTCGCCCAGTTCCAGGCGGGACGGCTCGCACGTGGCCTGGAACTCACCGGCGATGCGGCCAAGAACTTCTCACGGTTCGTCACCGCGCTGGCAAACGCGGCCCTGGAACTGGACACCGATCTCGTCGAGATCAATCCGCTGGTGGTGACCACCGACGGCCGGGTCATGGCCCTGGACGGGAAGATGGGCTTCGACGACAACGCCCTCTTCCGTCACCCCGACATCGCGGCGATGCGCGACGCCAGCGAGGAGGATTCCGCCGAGCTGGAGGCGAAGGAGGCCGGTCTGTCCTACATCAAGCTGGACGGCACCATCGGGTGCCTGGTGAACGGCGCCGGGCTGGCGATGGCGACGATGGACACGATCAAACACGTCGGCGGCGAGCCCGCCAACTTCCTCGATGTGGGCGGCGGGGCCGACGCGGATCAGGTGGCGACGGCCTTCGGCATCATCACCGCCGACCCGAACGTGAAGGGGATCTTCGTGAACATCTTCGGTGGGATCATGCGGTGTGATGTGATCGCCACCGGCATTGTCGAGGCGGTGCAGCGAGTGGGTCTGGAGGTGCCGCTGGTGGTTCGTCTGGAGGGAACCAACGTCGAGCTCGGAAAACAGATCATCCGGGACTCCGGTCTCGATGTCATCGCCGCCGACGGGATGAAGGACGGCGCTGCCAAGATCGTGGAGTTGGCGGCATGAGTATCTATGTCGACGTCGACACGAAGGTGCTCGTCCAGGGGCTCGGCAAGACCGGCGCGTTTCACACGGACAAGGCGATCGCATACGGCACCAAGATGGTGGGCGCGGTCCACCCGACCAAGACCGGCACCGTCGAGCGGTTCGAGGGGGAAACCGACCACTCGGGCGTCCAGGGCAGGCCGGACACCTATCGGGTCGACCTGCCGATCTTCGGGTCGGTTCGGGAGGCGGTGGCCGAGTCCGGAGCCGAGGTCTCGGTGGTGTACGTCCCGCCGCCGTTCGCGGCGGACGCCATCATGGAAGCCGCCGAAGCCGAGCTGCGGCTGGTGATCTGCATCACCGAGGGAATTCCGGTGGCCGACATGGTGCGGGCCAAGCGGTATCTGGAAGGTTCGGGAACTCGTCTGGTCGGGCCCAACTGTCCCGGGGTCATTACACCACAGGAGTGCAAGATCGGGATCATGCCCGGGTACATCCATCAGCCCGGGTCGATCGGTGTCGTGTCACGATCGGGAACGCTGACGTACGAGGCGGTTCATCAGCTGACACAGCTCGGCCTGGGTCAGACGACCGCGGTCGGTATCGGTGGAGACCCGGTGAACGGGACCAACTTCGTCGACGTGCTGGAGGCATTCAACGACGACCCGGCCACCGAGGGTGTCATCATGATCGGCGAGATCGGCGGCACCGCCGAGGAGGAAGCCGCCGACTTCGTCCGTGAGGAGATGACCAAACCGGTCGCCGGGTTCATCGCCGGGACGACGGCGCCGCCCGGAAAGCGGATGGGTCACGCCGGCGCCATCATCAGTGGCGGGAAGGGTACGGCTTCGGCCAAGATCGAGGCGATGGAGGGGGCCGGCATCGTCGTCGCTCCCACGCCCACCGACATGGGCTCGGCGATGGTCGAGGCGCTGGAGCGGTTCTCCGGCTGATGCGCGAGGCCCTGCTCGGGGTCACGCTGGGATGGGCCGCAGGCGTCAGCCCCGGTCCCATGCTGGCGCTGGTGGTCTCGACCACGTTGCGCTCGGGTCTGGGTGCGGGGCTCCGGATGTCGATGGTGCCGCTGGCCAGCGATGCCCCGATCGTGGCGGTGGCGGTGGCGTTCGCCGGACTCGTCCCCGAGCGTGCGCTGACCTGGCTGACCTTCCTCGGCGGCGGATACCTGATCTGGCTCGGCGTGACCGAAGTCCGGAGCGCCCGGCACGCGGCGGTGGACCGCGGTCCGGCCGATCCGCCGATCGGTCGGGGCGTGCTGATCAATCTCCTGTCGCCGCACCCGTGGCTGTTCTGGCTGACCGTGGGCGCCCCGATCCTGTTGGGCGCCTGGCGGAGGGAGCCGGCCTCGGCGGTTGCGTTCCTCGGCTTGTTCTATCTGATGATCGTGGTCACCAAGATGGCCGTTGCCTGGCTGGCGGCTCGTGCCCGTCGGCGACTGACCGCCGCCGGCTATCGCCGCGCGGTTGCCGCCGGCGGCTGGCTGATGATCGTCCTCGGTGTCGGGATCCTTCTCGACTGAGCGCGTGACGCTGCGTCGGAAGGGATCGACCGACCGGGCGGTGGCCGCATCTGGTGGGGTCAACCGAACCGACTCGAGTAGCAGCTCCGAGACGACCCCATGTTCGACGGGCCGGTCGACTTCGGTCACTCGCCCGCACCAAACCACCACCATGGCGACGACGGCGGTGCCGTCCCCGCGGCCGGTCTCAGAGACCAGCCGGCCCAGCTCGTCAAAAGCTGCGGCTGAGGGGCCCCTTGCTGCGCCGGTCACCGACAAGCAATGGCGCGCGGACGAGTTCCCCAGGCGGATCCCCGTCGACACAGGGCGACGAGAGAGCGGGTGGCCGTCGCCGGCGGCCACCCGCTCTCTCAGGGCTGTCTTTGGGCGTCAGCCGCCGAGGAGGTCTCCGATATCGGGGACGTCTCCGTCGCGACGACGCGAGGACTGCTGCGGAGCTCCCCTGCCCGCACCTCCGGCGCCGCCGAGGATCATCTCGAAGAGGCCCCCGAGGTCGGGCATCTGCTGTTGCGCCTGCGACGTCTGCTGGCCCAGCATCCCGCCGAGCAGGTCGTCCAACCCGAGGCCCCCACCCGACGGTGGGCGGCGGCCGCCGCCGGAGGGGTCGAGACCGGCGCCGCCACCGAGCTTCTTGCCGAGCCACGCCATCACCAGCGGGGCCAGCATCGGGAGCAGCTTGCTGAACAAACTCTGTCCGCCCGCACCCGTGCCGCCGAGCTGGCGCTCGACCGTCTCGCGGCGGTCACCAAAGACATGTCCGAGGATCTTCTCGCCATCGGTCGGGTCGACCCGCTCCAGCGGGTTCTGGATGTCGAGGAGTGAACCGTCGTGGTCCTTCTGGAGCGCACGACTCAGCGAGCTGAGTCCGTCCTGGGACTGGGCATTGGCGGTCAAACCGCCGAGCAGCGCCGGAAGCGCCTGACGGGCGGCGGTCATCGCCGTTTCGGTGTCGGTGCCGAGCGAACCTGCGAGCGCGTCGGCCGAGATCTGACCGAGGATGTCATCGATCATGTTGTCCAATGGATGGACCCCTCCTGTTGCGATGCGCCGATCATAAGGGGGCGCAGCCCCCTATCGCGCCCAGCGGGGATCCGATACGGTTTCACCATGGCAGCTGGTCACTTCTCACCGCAGCTCTTCGGTTTCCTTCGCGAGCTGGCGGCCAACAACGATCGAACGTGGTTCAAGGAGCACCAGGACCGATACGACGGTCAGGTGAGGGAGCCGGCCTTGCGGTTCATCGACGACTTCACGAAGCCCCTCCACCGAATCTCCCCGCACTTCGAGGCCGATTCGCGAACGGTGGGTGGCTCGCTCATGCGGGTGCATCGCGACATCCGCTTCTCGAAGGACAAGACGCCGTACAAGACCAACGTCGGGATCCAGTTCCGGCACGAACAGGCCGGTGACGTGCACGCACCCGCCTTCTACCTTCATCTGGCTCCCCGGGAGAGCTTCGTCGGCGCCGGAATGTGGCGACCTCACACCCAAGCGGCGTACGCAATCCGCCACCACATCGACGGGGAACCGACCGCGTGGAAACGTGCCACCAGGTCGAAGCGTTTCTCGGAGCGATTCACCTTCGGGGGTGACTCGTTGGTGCGCCCGCCCAAGGGCTTCGATGCAACCCATCCACTTCTCGAAGACCTCAAACGCAAGGACTTCATCGCCAGCACGCCGCTCACGCAGCGTCAGGTGACGGCTCCGGACTTCTTGAAGGACTTCACCGACCTGTGCCGGCGCGCCACCCCGCTGGTGCGTTTCCTCTGCGAAGCACAGTCCTTGCCGTTCTGACGCGAGCTCGGCTCTCCGTCAGAAGCGAGCCATGTCCGCCGCGGCGTAGCCGACGACGGCGGCGTCGGCCCGGCACACGTCGCTGAGGCGATCGACGAACTCGGCCAAGCGCCCACCGGGGATGGCGCAGGTCAGCTCATCGTCGCCCATCCCGGTTCGTTCGCGGCTGAGCGCGCATCCCATCGAGGCGGCGACGGTGCCGGCGGCCGCCCGCGGAATGATCTGGCATTGGGGCTTGCCGGTGAACTCGACCTCGATGGCGTCGGCGATCTCCATCATCTGCTTGGGAGTCACCCGGAGCAGGATCACATCCGGATCGTCGTCACGTTCGCCGAGTGGGCCGTACACGATCGTCGACGGACGATCGGGGAGGGCGGCGACCCCGGCGAAGGCCTCCATGGTGACCCATCCGACGTCGAGCAGTGTGCCGACATCCTGTTTGTCGAGGATCTCCGAGGCGTCGGCCAGGCCATGGGTGAACCGTCCAACCGAACAGTTGCCATGGTCCTCGGGGACGGTGGTGAACGTCGATTCGTGTCCGTAGGACCAGAACGAGCACGCCGCCGGGACGCGTCCGCGGCGGCCGTCTTCGGTCGGCTCGGAGAATGGGAGATCGAACGCCGGTATGGATTCGATCGCTCCGTCGTGGAAGGAGATCGCCACCGGGGCATGGGCGAGTCCGAGGAGGTCGGTCAGGCGTTCGCTGAGCTGTGCGAGGGTCATATGCGGGCAGTATGGATGACTGGTGTCCGATGGCTCAAGTCAGCGCCCTCCCGAGCACCTCGGCCAGCGCGTGGTAGTCGTCGACGTCGTTGTAGAGGTGGGCCGAGATCCGGAGGACGCGGCCGGGAGCCCGAGGAAACACGAGGATGGGGACCTCGACCCGGCATCGTCGGCGGAGCAGAGCCGTCAGCGGATGCGTCGAGCCCGGAACCGTCGACGCATCGGCGTCCGGCAACAGGCTCCCAGCCGTCCGGGGGCCCCGATCGGGCAGTTCGATCGTCGCCATCGACCCGATCAGGTCATCGGAGGCGGCGGGCTCGGTGCCGAGACTCTCGCACAGGAGATCCCGTCCCTCGAGTGCCAGTTCCCGATTCCGTCGTCGGATGGCAGGCCAGCCGCCGGCGACGAAGCCACCAACCACCCGGATCGCTTCGGGGATGGAGAGGATGGCGGTCGGGTCGTCGGTGCCGGTCCAGTCGAACATCTCGAACAGGCGAGGGCGACCCCGATTTGCGTTCCACCCATGACTGATGACCAGCGGATTCACCCCACCGCGGTGTCGCTCACCCACCCACAGAAACGCCGCGCCCGGAGAGGCACACAGCCACTTGTGGCAGTTGCCCGCGATGAAATCCGCTCCGGGAACGGCGGGTTCCTCCACCATGCCGGGTGCGTGGGCGCCGTCGACGATCAGCCTGACGCGGTCGGGAAGCTGCCGGGCGATGGCGTGGACGGGGACGACCAGCGCGGTCGGTGAGGTGACGTGATCGATCAGGACGAGATGGGTTCGGGCGGTCACCCGACTCAGGACCGCTTCGACGATGCCGGTGGCCGTGGCCCCCGGAAACGGGATCGGCGCCACCACGATGGTCGCAGCGGCGGGCCGGGCGGCGGCCTCCAGTGCATTCCGGCAGGCGTTGTATTCGTGATCGGTGACCAAGACCTCATCCCCCGGCCGGAGCGTCACGGCTCGAATGGCGGTGTTGACCGCCGTCGTCGCATTCGGGAGCAAAGCCAGCCCGTCCGGGTCGAGGTCGAGGAAGCCGGCGAGCTCGCGTCGGGTCTCGTCCAGGAGTGGTTGCAGCCGTTCCTCGACGAACTCCACGGGGTTCCGTTCGAAGGCGGTCCGCAAATTGTCCCGGTGGTCCTGCACCGCGGTTGGGCGGGCACCGAAGGAGCCGTGGTTGAGGAAGGTCACCGCCGGGTCCAGCGCCCAGTCTCCGTATCGCACGGCGGAACGGTACCCACTTGCCCGAGTGGCCCGCGTTCGTGGCGGAGCCGTCGGTTCAATAGACTCCCGCGGCGGGGCTCGCGTGGAGGAGATCGGTTTTGGACATCGCCGTACTTGCGTCCGGCTCAGGTACCAACCTGGCCAGGTTGGCAGAACGGGCCGCCGCGCCGGACTTCGGTGGGCGAATCGTCGCAGTCATCAGTGATCAGCCCTCGTGTCGCGCGCTCGAACGGGCGCGTCAGGCGGGTATTCCGGCAATGGTGGTCGAGTGGGAGGGCGATCGGACGAGGTTCACCGCCGCCATCTGTGACGCAGCCGACGATGCGGGCGCCGAGGCACTGGTGCTCGCCGGGTTCATGAGGATCCTGGGTCCAGAAGCGGTGATGAGATTCCCGAACCGGATCCTGAACGTGCACCCATCGCTGCTGCCGGCCTTCCCCGGTCGGGACGCCGTCGACCAGGCGCTTGCATACGGGGTCACGGTCTCGGGAGTGACGGTCCATCTGGTGGACGAGCAGGTGGATCACGGGCCGATCGTGGCCCAGCGTCCGGTTCCGGTCCGCCCCGACGACGACGCCGATTCGCTCCATCGCCGAATCCAATCGGAGGAGCATGAACTCTTGCCGCGGGCGGTCGAGGCGCTCGTACAAGGAAGGCTGATCGTCGAGGGCAGGAAGGTGATCTGGCGATGAAGGTGCCGGTGCGGCGGGCGTTGGTCTCGGTCTCGTGGAAGTCGGGACTCGTCGACTTCTGCCGAAGATTGGTGGAGTACGGAGTGGAGATCGTCTCGTCCGGGGGGACGGCACGGGCGCTCGAGGAAGCCTGGATTCCGGTGACCACCGTGTCCTCGGTGACCGGCTCGCCGGAGATGCTCGGCGGGCGCGTCAAGACCCTCCACCCGCGTATCCACGCGGCGATCTTGGCCGATCCCACCGACCCGGAGCATCGGCAAGACCTCGCCGACCAGAAGATCGAGCCCTTTCAGCTGGTCGTCTCCAACCTCTACCCCTTCGAGACGACGGTGGCCGACGGTGCGTCCATCGAGGAGATCGTCGAACAGATCGACATCGGTGGCCCCGCCCTCACTCGAGCGGCGGCCAAGAACCATGCCCATGTCGGGATCGTCACTCACCCCTCCCAGTACGGGATGGTGGCGGATGCGGTGGCAGCCGGTGGCCTGGATGACGAGTTGCGCCTCCGCCTCGCCAAAGATGCCTTCTTCGCCACGGCTTCCTACGACGCGGCCATCGTCGAGTGGTTGCACCGCGACGATCCGATGCCCGAGCACGTCGTGCTGGCCTTGCGTCGCCGATCGGAGTTGCGGTACGGGGAGAATCCCCACCAAGAGGCCGCCACGTATCGCCTCCCCGGAACCCCGGCGTGGTGGGACAGTGCCCACCAGGTCCAGGGCAAGGAGATGTCGTACAACAACTTCCTCGACGCCGACGCGGCCTGGCGGCTGGTCAACCGGTTCGACCAGCCGGCGGCGGTGATCGTCAAGCACACCAACCCGTGTGGAGTGGCGGCCGGCGACACCATCGCCGATGCCTTCTCCAAGGCGTGGGCCTGCGACCCGACCTCGGCGTTCGGATCGGTGATTGCGTTGAACCGGGTCGTCGATGAACCGTGCGCACATGCCATGCTCGAAGCCGGGTTCATCGAGGTCGTCGTCGCTCCGGGCGCCGCCGACGATGCCCTGTTCTCCGATCGAAAGAACCTTCGCCTCCTTCTGGCCGCGCCGCCGGCGCGGACCGGACTCGACATGCGGATGCTCGATCGTGGCTTCCTCGTCCAGTCGGCCGATACGGCAGGGATCGGCGTTGGGTGGATCACCAAGTCCGAGCGGCATCCGACACCGGAGGAACTCCGTCAGTTGCGCTTCGCATGGAACGTCGTCGCCGCCACCAAGTCGAACGCCATCGTCGTCGCCACCAACCGGATGGCGGTCGGGATCGGGGCCGGCGACCAGAGCCGGCTCGGTGCCGTCGAGCGGGCGGTGACTCGGGCGATGGGACGGTCGGCCGGGGCGGTGGCTGCATCCGATGCGTTCTTCCCGTTCCGTGATGCGCTCGACCGATTGGCCGAGGCCGGCGTGACGGCGGTGGCGGAACCGGGCGGCTCGATGCGGGACGACGAGGTCGTCGCCGCGGCCGACGAACACGGAATGGCGTTGGTGTTCACCGGACGCCGGCACTTCCGCCACTGACCGGCCGTAGGAGCCGAATAGTCTCCGGTCGACCCGAACCGAAGGAGTGCGTTTCCGATGACGGCCCAGATCCTCGACGGCAGAGCGGTTGCCGACGCCGTGCTGGCGGAGACGAAGGAGAAGGTGGCTGCGCTGGCCGCTACCGGCCGCAGCGTCGGCCTGGCAACGGTGCTCGTCGGGGACGACCCCGCCTCGCACGTCTACGTCCGGAACAAGCGCAGAGCTGCCGAACGGGTCGGTATCGAGTCCTTTCACCATGAACTGCCCGCCACGAGTTCCCAGCAGGAGGTGGAAACGCTCATCCGCCGGCTGAACGACGACGACGCCGTCCACGGCATTCTCCTGCAGCTGCCGCTGCCTGGTGATCTCGACGGGCAGGCCGCGGTCGAACTCATCGCTCCGTCGAAGGACGCCGATGGGCTGCACCCCACGAATCTGGGGTACCTGATGCTCGACCGGCCCCATCTGGCCCCGTGCACACCATCGGGCTGCATCCGCATCCTCGATCACTACGGCATCCCCACCGAGGGTGCTGATGTCGTGGTGGTGGGGAGGTCCTTCCTCGTCGGTCGTCCTCTCGCCGTCTTGCTGGGTGGCAAGGAGCGCAACGCCACGGTCACTCTCGCCCACTCCCGGACCCGTGACCTCGAGGCGCTGTGCGCCGGTGCCGACATCCTGGTGGCCGCCATCGGCCGACCCGAGATGATCGGGCCCGCGCACGTCAAGGAGGGCGCCGCCGTCATCGACGTGGGGATCAACCGCACCGACGACGGGCTGGTGGGGGACGTGGACTTCGATGCCGTCGTCGGCAAGGCCGGCGCGATCACACCGGTGCCGGGAGGGGTCGGGCCGATGACGATCGCCATGCTCATGGCCAACACCGTCACGGCAGCCGAGCAGCGCTGATCGACGCGCGGTCTGCGCGGCTCGGCTGGCAGGCGTCAGCGACTGCGCAGCCACTCCTGGAGTTCTGCCAGCTCGCTCATCCGATGCTCGGCAGCCAGTCGAGCCTGCGACGGCCACGTCGACGGGTCGTAGGTGCGGAACTGGCCACCCGCCTGCTCCAGAACCTCGCGCAGGTCGTCGACGGGCGTGTTCGCCAGCCGCCAGAACGTCATGATGCCGGCTGCGGCGAGCACCTCTCCGGTCCGTCGACCGATCCCGTCGATGTCGGTGAACCGGTCCGCCGGCTTCGGTCGGGCATTGGCGATCTCCGCCCTCCGCCGGTCCGCCAGCTTGGCGTCGAGCGCTTCCAGCTGCGTCTTGAGATCGCTTTCCTGACTCGCCAGCCGGTTCTTCCAGCCGGCTTCACGGGCGGCCAGTTTGGCCGACCACTCCTCGTCGATGCGTTGCCGCTCGGCCTCGAGGACGGCCTCCTGTTGGCGGATCCGAGCCGCGAAGGCCTGGTCGCCCGAGGCGAGCTTGGCGGACCATGTCGCCTCCACAGCGCGGATTCGAGCCTCGCAGGCGCGACGCGCCAGCCAGGCGGCGAGCACCCAGCCGAGCAAGAGCCCAACGATTCCGAAGATCCAGCCCAAACGAGCCCTTCCGATAAGACCTGTCACCACAAGTTAGTGGTCCGACGGGGCCGCGAGGCGTCCCGGCCGCCACGTTGCCTCGGGGGCAGGCCACCGCCCGAGTGCCGCGCCGTCGACGGCACTACCCTCGGCTACCCCAGACGCCGAGGAGCTCAGCCGATGCCGCAACCGATTGCCATGACCGATTCCGGGTTGGAAGTCCCGGACGAGCCGATTCTGCCCTTCATCGAGGGTGATGGCATCGGCCCGGACATCTGGGCCGCCGCCAGCCGGGTGTTCGATGCGGCCGTCGAGCGCTCCTACGGCGGTGACCGCCGAGTGGCCTGGAAGGAGGTCCTCGCCGGGGAGAAGGCGTACAACGCCACCGGCTCGTGGCTCCCCGACGAGACCGTCGAGGCGTTTCAGCAGCACCTGGTCGGTATCAAGGGCCCGCTCACGACGCCCGTCGGCGGGGGCATTCGATCGTTGAACGTCGCCCTCCGCCAAACCCTGGATCTGTATGCCTGTGTCCGGCCGGTGCGCTGGTTCCAGGGCGTCCCGTCGCCGGTGACCGATCCCGGCAAGGTGGACATGGTGATCTTCCGTGAGAACACCGAGGATGTGTACGCCGGCAAGGAGCTGGAGGCGAACAGCTCGGGCGCCGCCAAGGCGTTGGAGTTCTTCGAGCGAGAGTTCGGTTGGGAGATACGCCCGGACTCGGGCATCGGCATCAAGCCCGTGTCCGTGACCGGCTCGAAGCGGTTGATCAAGGCGGCGCTTCAGTATGCGCTCGGAAATCACCGCAAGTCGGTGACCTTGGTCCACAAGGGCAACATCATGAAATACACCGAAGGAGCCTTCCGTAACTGGGGCTACGAGCTGGTTCGAGATGAGTTCTCGGACGTGGCGGTCTCCTGGGAGGATTGCGGAGGGGATCCCGGCGACCGGCTGCTGGTCAAGGACGTGATCGCCGATGCCATGCTGCAACAGGTGCTCACCCGCCCGGCCGAGTACGACGTGATTGCCACGATGAACCTCAACGGCGACTACATCTCCGATGCGCTGGCCGCCCAGGTGGGCGGGATCGGTATCGCGCCCGGTGGCAACATCAACTACGTGACGGGTCACGCCGTCTTCGAGGCGACCCACGGAACGGCGCCGAAGTACGCCGGGCAGGACAAGGTGAACCCCGGATCCGTGATCCTCTCGGGCGAGATGATGTTCCGGTACATCGGGTGGACGGAGGTGGCGGATGCCATCGTCGCCGGTCTCGAGCGCACCATCGCCGATCGGATCGTCACCTACGACTTTGCCCGCCTGATGGACGGTGCCACCCAGGTGGCGACCAGCGCATTCGCCGATGCGATGATCGAACGGATGTGAACCGGAACCGGCTCGACCGCCGCGGCGACGTGATCGTCTGGCGACCGGAGAGCTGACTCACAGCGGCTGGAGAGGGCACGACACGAAAGGTCACACACATGGCGACATTGGAGATCACTCGCTCGTCGAGCGTGTTGCCCGATGAGGAGTTGGCGGCGCTCGAGCCCTTGCTCACCGAGATCACCCGCCTCAAGCGGGAGCGCAATGCGGTGGTGGCAGCCCACAACTACATGACCCCCGACATCTTTGCCACGGCCGACCTCACCGGCGACTCGCTGGCGCTCGCCGCCATGGCGAAGGAAACCGCCGCCGACGTCATCGTGCTGGCGGGAGTCCACTTCATGGCGGAGACGGCCAAGATCGTCAACCCGAACAAGACCGTGATGATCCCGGACCCCCGGGCCGGTTGCTCGCTCGCCGAGGGGATCACCGGTGCGGACGTTCGTCGGATGCGGTCCGAACATCCCGGCGTGCCCGTGGTCACCTACGTCAACACCTCGGCGGACGTGAAGGCGGAGTCGGACATCTGCTGTACGTCGGGAAACGCCGTGGCAGTCGTGGAGTCCTTGGGCGTGGACAAGGTGATCTTCATCCCCGACCAGTACCTGGGAATGTGGGTCGCCGAGCAGACCGATGTCGAGGTGGTTCTCTGGGAAGGCGCCTGCATGGTGCACGAGCGGTTCACCGGAACGGAGATCGCCGGCCATCGCGACCTGATGGGAGGCGTTCCGGTGATCGCACATCCCGAGTGCCCACCCGACGTGCTCGCCGAGGCCGACTACGTGGGCTCGACCAACGGGATGATCAACTGGGTCGCCACCAACCAGCCCGAGCGGGTCATGATGATCACCGAGTGCTCGATGGCCGATAACGTGGCGATCGAGAATCCTGCCGTCGAGTTCGTTCGGCCATGCAACCTGTGCCCCCACATGAAGCGGATCACCTTGGAGAACATCCGCCGATCTCTCGAGACGATGACGCATCAGGTCGAGGTTCCGCCGGCCGTCGCCGAGCGGGCGCGCATCGCGGTTGAACGCATGTTGGCGGTTGGGCGTCGGGAGTCGTGATCCGGCTCGACGTCCCGATCGTCGTCGGATCCGGTGTCGCCGGACTGTCGGTGGCGCTGGCGCTGGAGCAGGCGGTGGTGCTGACGGCCGGGACGATGGGATCCACCTCCTGGGCGCAAGGGGGCGTGGCCGCCGCCGTCGGCGACGACGATGAGCCCGGCCTCCACGCCAGCGATACGATCGAGGTCTCCGGCGGCCTGGCGGTTCGCACGGCCGTCGAGGTCCTCACCGAGGATGGCCCGGCGGCCATCCACCGGCTGATCCAAATGGGTGCCGAGTTCGATCGGAATGGTGAAGGCGACCTGAAGCTCGGCCGAGAAGCGGGTCACAGTGCGCGTCGAATCGTGCATGCCGACGGTGATGCCACCGGCGCCGAGATCCAACGGGCGCTTTCGGCCGCGGTCGACCCCGCCGACGGGATCGATGTCCGCAGCGGCTGGGTCGTGATCGACCTCATTCGGGTGTCGGACCGAGTCGCCGGTGTCGTGGTGGCCACGCCACGCGGGGATCGGGTCGAGTTGCGGGCGCCGGCCGTCGTGCTCGCCACCGGAGGCATCGGTCGACTGTTCGCCAGGACGACGAATCCGCCCGGGGTGACCGGCGACGGGATCGCCATGGCCTCGAGGGTGGCGGCCAAACTGGCCGATCTGGAGTTCGTTCAGTTCCATCCGACCGCTCTGCTCGGCGACCACGATCCGATGCCGCTGCTGACCGAGGCGTTGCGGGGCGAGGGGGCGGTGCTGGTGGACGGCCGGGGCCGTCGGTTCATGGTGCAGCACCATCCGGATGCCGAGCTGGCACCACGAGACGTGGTCGCCCGGGCGATCTGGTGGCAGCACGACAAGCGGGCCGGTGCCTTCCTCGACGCGCGCGGTATCGACGATGTCAAGGCGAGATTCCCGACGGTGTTCCGTCTGACCGGAGACGCAGGCTTCGATCCTCGCCGGGACCTCCTGCCGGTCTCACCCGCCGCCCATTACTACATGGGCGGCATCGACACCGATGCATCGGGGGCGACCTCACTTCCGGGGCTCTGGGCCGTGGGTGAGTGCGCCTCCGCCGGTGTCCACGGTGCCAACCGGCTCGCCTCCAACTCCCTTCTCGAAGGGCTGGTGTTCGGTGCGCGGGCGGCGGCATCCGTCCGTTCGTCCGAAGGTGGAGTGGTGACGGCGGGCCGGCCTCCGGCCGGGGCGATGGAGAAACCGATGGACCCGGTCGACGAGATCGACGAAGTCCGTCAGATCATGTGGCAGCGGGTGGGACTGGTGAGAACCGGCTCGGGTCTGTGGGAGGCGCGGAACCGGCTTCGCCGTCTGGAAGAACGACTGGGTGCCTCGATCCCCGGGCGAGTGGCCTTCGATGTCGCCCGATTGGTAACGGCCGCCGCCCTTCGGCGGTCGGAGAGCCGGGGTGGGCACTATCGCGCCGACTATCCGGAGCCGGACCCTTTCCAACAGCAACGAACCCTCGTCGAACCGATGTTCACGTCAGGATGACCGCCATGTGGGATGAACTGATCGACCGGTGCCTGCGGGAGGACCTTGGCCTCGCCGGCGACGTGTCCGCCGAGGCGTCGGTGCCGGCGTCGGCCCGCGCCAACGCAGACATGATTGCGCGAGAGGTCGGGGTGATAGCCGGGCTGGTGGTCGCCGCGCACGTCTTTCGACGGGTGGATCCGACCGTCGAGTTCGATTCGGCGGTCCGGGACGGTGATCACGTCGCCGCCGGCACGGTGGTCGCCACGGCGGCCGGCTCGGCTCGCTCGATCCTCACCGCCGAGCGGACCGCCTTGAACATCGTCGGCCATGCCTCGGGCATCGCCACCAAGACCGCCGAGATGGTGAAGCTGGTCGAAGGCACCGGTACCGCCATCGCCGACACCCGGAAGACCACCCCCGGCCTGCGGATGCTCGACAAGTACGCCGTGCGAATGGGCGGTGGGGCGAATCACCGGTTCGGGCTCTACGACGCGGTGATGATCAAGGACAACCACCTCGTGGCCGCCGGCGGAGTGCGGCCGGCGGTCGAGGCGGCGAGAGCGAGGGTCGGCCACACCGTCAAGATCGAGGTCGAAGTGACCACGCTCGGCCAACTGGCGGAGCTGCTCGACGTGGGCGCCGACATCGTGCTTCTCGACAACATGGACGTCGAGATGCTGCGGGAGGCGGTGACGATGGTGGCCGGCCGGATGGTCACGGAAGCCTCCGGAGGGATCGACCTCACGACGGTGCGCGCTGTGGCGGAGACCGGTGTCGACGTGATCAGCTCTGGTGCCCTCACCCACTCGGCGCCGAACTTCGATGTGGCGCTCGATTTCCGGGTCTGATGGGCGGGTCGAGGGCCTTCCGGCACGGAATCGGTGGTGCGGCGGTGCGGTAGCCTCAACGACATGAATGCTCCAATGCGCGTGGCGGTCACAGGTGCCGCCGGTCAGATCGGATATGCCCTCCTGTTTCGTATCGCTTCCGGAGCGATGCTCGGCGACGACCAGCCGGTGATCCTCCAGCTCCTGGAGATCACACCGGCACTCGGGGCGCTCGACGGGGTCGCCATGGAGTTGGATGACTGTGCATTCCCGCTGCTCGTGGAGGTCGTCAAGACCGATGACGCCGAGGTCGCCTTTGCCGACGCCGACGTGGCCCTCCTCGTCGGCGCGATGCCCAGGAAGGACGGGATGGAGCGCGCCGATCTGCTCTCCGCCAACGGTGCAATCTTCACCGAGCAGGGGAGGGCGCTCGACGCCGCCGCCTCTCGCGATGTGAAGGTGCTGGTCGTGGGCAACCCGGCCAACACCAATGCGTTGATCGCCATGTCGAACGCCCATGGACTCGATCGCCGGCGATTCACCGCCATGACCCGGCTCGACCACAATCGGGCGATGTCGCAGGTCGCCACCAAGCTCGACACCCCCGTGTCCGACGTCTCGAGGATGACGATCTGGGGAAACCACTCGTCGACGCAGTATCCCGACCTGGTCCACTGCGAGGTGGGGGGTCGATCTGCCTATGAGCAGGTCGACGAGCAATGGATCGTTGACGAGTTCATCCCCACCGTCGCCGGACGGGGCGGAGCAATCATCAAGGCGCGAGGCGCCAGCTCGGCCGCTTCGGCGGCGAACGCCGCCATCGACCACATCCACGACTGGCATCACGGCACCGCCGATGGAGACTGGGCGAGCATGGCCGTCGTCAGCGACGGAAGCTATGGCGTGCCGGAGGGAGTCATCTCGTCCTTCCCGTGCGTGTGTCGCGATGGGGAGTGGGAGATCGTCCAGGGCCTCGACATCGACGACTTCTCGCGCGGCAAGATCGACGCCTCCGCCGCCGAGCTCGTCGCCGAGCGTGACGCCGTCGCGGAGCTGGGTCTGATCTGAGCTTCAGTGGGAGGTGGCGGGACGTGCCGTCGACTCGGCGCGGACCACCGCCACGTCGCGCTGGGACAGCACCTCTTCGGTGTAGAACGCGCAGGCGACGGCGAAGCCGGTGAACAGCAGCACTTGGGTTTGTCCGGTCAGCACGATGGCCACCATCGACATGACGGCACCGAGCACGGCCAGGGACTTGACGACCCGGGTCATCCCATAGAAGAGGCTGTTGAGATCGGTCATGACGTGGCTCCTCGCTCGATGCTCTCTTTGCATCGGCACCGAGCGGTCGAAATCTTGAATCACAACCGGGTCGGAGATGCAGACCGGCAGGAGAAGCCCCCCGTCACCGATCGTCGGGAGAGTCGGCCCACTCCCAGCGCGGGTCGCCATGGACGCGGACCAGTGCGACTGCATAGGTCGAGGTCCCGCTTCCCGGACCCAGGTGCCAGGCTTCGGGCGGTCGCCACACGTAGCTTCCCGGCCGGAGCCGGAACCGACGGACCGCTCCGGCCTCGTGCTCGGCGGTGAGCACCGATCCTTCCAGCACGAACCACTCCTCTGCCATCCGGCTGGTTCGCCACCGGCCGGGTGACCAGTGCAGCGCTCCGACCATCGCCACCCGGGTACCGCCGTACTCGGCGAGGGGCTTCACCAAGAGCCCGGAATGGTCCGGCGACGAGGCTGGCGTCCACGCTCGCGCACCGGGTCTCACGACCTCCGGCGTGGTCGGGGAATCGGCGCCCGAGTCCGAAAACCACAGGGGGCCGTCCTGATACGCCAGCACCAGTGCTCCAGCTGTCGAGCCGATCTCGACCGGAGTATCGGCCGGCACCACACTCAGGCTGTAGGCGGTGGCGTCGGCGGTGCCGATCCGGACGGCTCCAGAGATGACGAAGATGCCCAGCGAGGAACCGGGCACGACCATCCCGCTCGACCATCCGGCCGGAACGTTGAGGAGGGCGGTGGCCGCTCCGTCGGCGCTGCGGCTCAGGGTTCTCGCCTGGACTCCGGCCGGGACTCCGGTGACCAGCCATGGGCCGGCCGCCACATCACCGTCGTGCAGCGGGCCGATCCGGGTGAGGCGCCGATCCAAGTGTTCGGGCCGCACCGTGGCTCCGGATCAGTAGTCGACGTCGATGTCCTTGGTGGCGTTCTGCCACTGGGAGATGGCCGCCTGATGCATCATCAGTTTGGCGAGGTTGCCCGACACCTTCAGCTTGCCGGTCATGAACGCGGCCTGCGCGTTCATCTCGCCTCGGGCGATGGCCGCCGCCGTGTCGTAGGTCTGGTTTAGGGTCACGTCGGCACCGTCGAGCTCGCCGAGTGCCAGCTGGGTCTCCCCGCCGGCCGATCGGAGGTAATAGGCGAGGTCACCCTCGTCGGTGTCCGTCACGTGGAATTGGAGTCCGAGCTCGGCATCTCCGATGGCCCCACGGAACCCCGGATCGGAGTTGAGGGCCTCCTGGACGGCGGTTGCCCAGTCGGGGCTGAGGAATTTGATGGGCATTGGCGGCTCCTTGGCGGTCGTGGCGAGAAATCGTACCACCAGCCCGACTCAACTATTTGGTCGTTAGCTCAAAAAGATTCCAAGGCCGCCTTGATCGTCAGCTCGTCGGACTGGTTCAATGCCGCCAGCGGAGGTCGGACGTGACCGGGCTGGAGTCCCGTCAGGCGGGCCGCCACCTTCACTCCGGCGACGCCGTGGCGTTCCACGGCGTGGGACGTGGCGGTGATGCGATGTTGAAGAGCCAACCGCTCGGCCAGGGGTCGTGTCTCGTCGAGGAGTTCGAGCATGGGCCCGGTCAGGTAGTTACCCGAGGCGGTGATGGCGCCGACCGCTCCGGCGTTCGAAGCCAGGAGGGCCGACGCCGACGCACCGTTGTACATCGCGAAATCCGGGTGGCAGGCACCGAGGATGCGCTGGATCCGGACGGCATCGCCTCCCGAGTCTTTCATCCCGGCGATGTTGTCGTGCTCGGAGAGTCGAATGATCGCCGTCTCATCGAGGTGGTATCCCGTGTTCCGGGGGACCGAGTAGAGATAGACCGGGAGTGCCGCTCGGTCGGCGACCTCGGTGAAGAACCGGATCTGGGCGGCAACGTCGGTCCGTGCGAGGGTGGTGGGGGTGGTGACCAGGACGGCGTGGGCGCCGTCGGTCTCCTCGACTTGGGTCATGGCCTGCCGGACCGACTCTGCCCAGATGGCGACGATCAACGCCCCTCCCGGCGCAGACTCGGCGATCAGGCGCCGGCGTTCACCGGGTTCGAGAAAGGGTCCCTCGCCGTTCGAACCCCCCAGCACGAGGCCCTCGAGACCCCGTCGGCGCATCGTGGAGACGTTGGCGGCGTGGGCATCCCAGTCGATACTCCCCTCGGACGTGAAGGGGGTGATGAGGGCCGGCATGAAGCGGGGGAGGGGAGGCATCCCCGCAGCCTACCGATCAGCGATACAGCTCCGGTTTGAAGGGGCTGACCTTCCCGGCACCCGCCACACTCGAGCCCTTGAGGTCGTGGGGGAGCGTCTTGTCGCCCAGGAAGAACCCCGTGAGCTGGGTCATGTCCCAGTTGCCGCCGGTGGCAGCATGGTTGAGACCATCGCCCGGATGGAACGCATCAAAGGTGTTGCCCTTCTTCCACCACGTGCCCTCGAGCCAGATGGCGGCGTACCGGCCGATCGTTCGCCACTCGCTCGATCCCGATGGCCAGGCCGACTCTTCGAACTGTGGCACGTAGGAGAAGCGGGGGGACTCGGCGATGTCCTCCGAGAAGAGGACGTTGTTGAAGCCGCCTGCCTTGTACTGGTCCAGGCATTCCTTCATGTGCTGCCACGAGTCGGGCGGGTCGTCGGTTCCGTCGCCATCCCAATCGAAGTCGGGGAGCGCGGGGTTGAACGTGGCAGGGTCGCAGTCGGCGGGGAATGCCCCGATGGGTGCGAGATACTCCCAGAGTGGTTTGTCGTCGAGGGCGTAGCCGTGGACGTTCACCTTGGAGTTCGATCCCTGCTGGAGTCGCGGGGTGGCCCCGTAGTCCACCGGGCCGGTGGCGAAGCCGGCCGCCACGTCGCTGTTCCCGGTTTGCACGAGAAGCTGGTTCGGAATGGTGCCGGCCGCGATGTTGGGGCAGACGTCCTGGACGTAGGCCGCCGCGTTGCGGGGCAGCACCAGATGGTCGAGTCCCAGCGCGACATTCACGTTCAGCCGTCCGTTCGTGTCCCCGGTGCACTTCTGGGTGGTTCCCAGCTCCGAGTTCCCGAAGTGGGGCGCATCGAGCACGCCGAAGTTCCCGCTGGCGGCCCCGTCACAGGGCGGTTGGGCGGTCCCCTTGGAGGAGTCCACCAGGCACAGCTGATCACCGCCGCCGGCGGACGCCAGGAGTCCGAACGGGAGAATGCCGCCCGTGCCTCGACTCCGGATGCGAACGACGGCCTCGGCTCCGGTCGAGATCGAGTTGACGCCGAGCGCCTTTCCAAAGGAGGTCTCGACCACCTGATCGGGAAGCTTGACTCGGAAGAGCCCGGTGGGGTGAAACGACATGCATTGGAGCGTGCCGGTACCCCAGGCGGCCGGCTCGTCCAGCAGCACGAATCCGGCGGGAGTGGCGTCGGTGCATGACTGCCAGGCGGCCTGCCATTCGGTGTTGGTGTAGGTGGTGTCGAGGTTCTCGCGGATGTACGCCAGCGTGTCGTCGACCACCTCGCTCGTGCCGTTGATGATCGACTGGCCGCCGGCCAGCGCTCCCAAGTCGACGGACGTCTGGTCGCCGCGTCGCTCGTTGAAGACGAGCCCGAGGTCCACCGCGATCGCAGCCAGTCCGACCAGCAGCAGGAGTGATCCTGCCACCAGGATCCCGGAGACGCCGCGTTCGTCGGTCCGGATACTCATGGACAGGTGTGAGAGCCCGTCGACCAGTTGTCGGAGTCCTGTTCGAGCCGGAACTTGACCTCGGAGGTGAGGTTGGCCGGGAGCATCCCTGAGATGACCGGGAAGTTGGTGATCGAGTTGACACCGAGGGAGACCTGGACCGTTCCCTGGGTGCCGTTCCGTCCGGTGGCCGAGTCTGTGAACGTGACCGTCGGCCCCGACGAGAGATCCATGGCGTCACAGACGATCGCACCCATCGCCGACACGGTGCCCCGGTCGACAGATGCCAGACGGGCCGCCTCGCGGGCGCCGTGTCGAACATCGTTGTTCTGGCCCATGAGCCAGCCGAACTCAACGCCACCCAGGATGACCAGGAGCAGGACCGGAAGGACGATCGCGAACTCGATGATCGCCGCTCCGCGCTCGGGGCGTCCGGCCGTCGATCGGGGGATGTGCTGTGCCACGCCCCCTGTATCGGCATTTGGCGGCGAAGAACTTGAATCGACGCCTCACCAGCCGACGAGAATTTTCGCGGCCTCCGTCAGTCGACCAACTCCACCCGGTAGGTGGGGTCGGTGTTCGGGTCGTCCTCGTACTGCACCGTGAGATTGGCGCCACTCAGGTTGACCCGGTAGGCGATGACGGAGCCGTTGAGGCTGCTGATTCCGGACGCGCTCATCTCGACCACGCCAAAGGGGGCAAAGACGATCCCCTCCCATGCGACGTCGGAACCGCTGATCTTGACGTCCTTGGCGTTGCAGTCGGCGCTCCCTCCGCCGTTGGCGAAGACCATCACCGAAGGACCGGAACCGGAGCCGTAGGGGTCGAACCCCTGCAGATCCTCGGTGGTTCCCAGGTCGACCTGGCCCTCGGCGACGAAGGTCACGCCCTGGGCGGCGGCGGCTCCGACCAGTCGGACCCGGTTGAAGCTGATGTCACCGTTGGCGTAGTAGATCCCGGGCGTGTCGATCTCCAGCCACGGCGGCGACGTGGTGGCATGGCCTTCAGAGACCATGAGGGCGGCGTCGATATCGTCGCCGGGCAGGTCGTAGTAGTCGCTCCCTGCGGCCACGGCCCGCGACCCGGTGGGCCGGTACTCGGCGATGTCGAGCGTGATCGGGTATCCGAGCGACGATCCGTAATACTCGGAGGCGGTGATCGAGCCGGCCGTCTGGTCGTTCCTCCGGTAGGTGGACTCTCCCGACACGGACGGTCCCGAACCGGTGATCTTCACATCCTGGTTGGAGTGGACTCCTCCCAGGATGGTGATGTTGTTGCCCGACATGTCGACCGTGTCCTGGCTACAGGCCTCCGACTGGCCGAAGACGGCGAATCCCCCGAGGATTCCCACCTCGATGCACGCGGCGGTCGCCTCCGACAGGATGTCGAGCTGGTTGGGTGCATACGGGGTGGCCTCGCCGAAGGTGGCGTCGTTGGTCTCTCGAATCTCCACCCGCCATGTGTCCGCGGCCGGGTTGGACACCAGCACCTGCACGTCGGGGTAGCTGTGGTCGTAGCCGTTGTTGACGGACGTGGCGCGGGCCACGTTGGTCGGAGACCCCCCCGAACCGGGGTTGCAGTCCTGCCAGGCGGCGGCCAGTGCAGCCAGATCGGCGGCGTTCTGGGTGCCGCGCCGGTCGTCGAAGCCGAGCCCGGCGTCGATCGCCAGGGACGCGAATCCCATCAGCATCAGTAGGGCCACCGCCACCAGGATGGCGGTGCTTCCCCGTTCCTTCCCGCGCATCATCGAAACCCCCCGATCTCCTCTCACGGACATGGATAGAACCGATCGCCGTCCGCCGTCTTGGACAGCGTGACCGTTCCGCCGAAGAAGGGGAACAGCAGGTCGACGTCTTCCTGGATCTGCATGGTCACCAACCCCCCTTGGCCGGTGGCCCGGCCCTCGGTGGCGCACGTGCCGGTGGCGACGCCGGTGTTCCAGGTGTAATCCACCGAGTCCAGCGCATGGGTTTGGGCCGCACCCACGGTGGCGGTCTCGTTGGTCGCCAGGAACATCGCTCCTTCCTGGGCCGCCTCGGTGACCACGATGTGGGTGTAGATGAGCCGGGCGACATCGACGATGCCGATCAAGAGCGGGATGAGGAACAGCCCGACGATGACGGCCGTCTCGACGGCCGCCGCCCCGCGTTCCCGCCGGGAGTCAGGAGCCGATGCCATAGCTCACCGTCCGGTATTGGGAGGAGTCGAGCGTGATCCCGTTGAGGAACTGCCCGATCAGGGGAACCACCGAGTTGAACGCGGCGCGCACCTCGACGGTGATCTCGGTCCCCGGGTCGATGTCCCCGCCGTCGGTGGGGTCCGTCAGTCCCCCCTGGCATCCTCGGGTGGTGGACGACGGCGTCGTGTATGTGATGTCGACATCGGCGGCGCCCAGCGTCCCGACCACCACCTTGGAGAGCGCGGCCGCCTCGATACCGTCACAGTCCACGAAGTTCGGTTCTCCGTTTCCGTCTTCGTCGCCGACCACCGTGGCATAGCGGGCCCCTTCCCGGGCGGCGGTCCAAACCTCGGAGAAGGCGTAGCCCAGACGGGCAAACTCGATGACGCCGAAGAGCAAGAGAAACAGGAGTGGTGCGATGATGGCGAACTCGACGAGGTTGGCGCCTCGCTCGTCGTCCTTCGGCAACTTGGGCGATTGTTCAGCCGGCAACGTGATTTCCCCGCTCGAATCCACGGGTCGTGGCGATCAGTGACCCACCGACCCTCTCCCGGCGGGTGTGCCCCGCCATTCCCTTGTGTGCAGTGTAGTCGCCACCCACGGTGGTCAACCATGGGTCGGTGAGGTCGCGATGGAACTAGTCAACCAGTTCGACCCGGAAGGATGGGTCGACGGAGGAGTCATCTTGGTACTGAATCCCGATACTCCCACCGGAGAGGTTGATGGTGTAGGCGATGATCGATCCGTTGAGGTTCAGCGTCGACACGGCGGCCGCGCTGATGTCGACCCCGCCGTTGGGAGCGAAGATCAGTCCGCCCCAGACGACGCCGTCGCCGCTCACCTTGATCGCTACGTCGTTGCAGGCTTGCGTTCCGGCGGGAGTGAACATGAGGATCGGGAAGCTCCCACCCGGCGAGACCGGTGCGTACCCGGCTGCGTTGGCCAACGACTTGAACGCCTGCCCGCCGGCGGAGATGAACGTCACTCCTTTGCTGAGTGCCTGTCCGGTGAGGACGACGTCCACGGTCTTGAGATCCACCTCGCCCGTCGTTCTGTAGATGCCGGGTTCGGAGATGGTGAGCGTGCTCCCGCTCGACGTACCCAACGCCATCGCCGTCACCGAGGCTGACGTGATGTCGGTGGAGCCGAAGTCGTGATATTCGCCGGCCGGCGTGGCCGGTGGAGAGACCCGGGGCTGGCCGGGGTCGAACTCCGAGAACGACAACGTGAGCGGGTACTCGACGGGTGAGCCGTAATACTGTTCGGCGTCGACGGTGCCGGCGGTCATGTCGCGTTCGCGATAGGTGGCGGTCCCGGTGACGGTTGGGCTCGAACCGCTGATCTTGAGGTCGCCGTTCCCATGGACATCGCCGTCGATCACGATGTTGGCGCTCGAGGCATCGAGATCCCCACCCACCCCCGGGCAGTTGGGGGCTCGGCCGAACAGGGCGAAGCCGTCGGCCAGACCCCGCTCGATGCACACGGCGGTGGCTTCGGAGAGGATGTCGATCTGGTCCGGCGCGTACGGAGTGGTCGCCCCGAAGCTTCCATCGTTGCGGGTCGTGATCTCGATGCGCCACCGGTCGTCGGCCGGGACCCCGCTCCCGGGGTGAACCCGAACCTCCTGTCCGATGCTCGGGTCGTGGTGGTAGCCGTTGGCGGCAGCGGTGGCCCGGGCCACCGTCTGAGGAGAGCCGGCGCCCGAGTCGGGGTTGCAGTGCTGCCAGGCGGCGGCGAGGGCGGCGAGGTCGGCGGCGTTCTGCGTTCCGCGGCGGTCGTCGAATCCGAGTCCGGCGTCGATCGCCAGCGAGGCGAATCCCATCAATACCAACAGGGCGACGGCGACGACGATGGCGGTCGCCCCTGCCTCACGATGTTCACCCGGCGCGAGCGGCCCGGTCCTCGCCATGCGCTCTCTCCCGTCGTCCCATAGGTCGATCGACCTACTCAGGACGGTAGTCGCCCGACCACGCTCCGTGTTACCGGAATTCGAGAAGTCAGTCGGCGACGAGTTTGACCGTCTTGTCGACGACCTTGTTGCCACCGTTGAGGATTCCGTAGGAGGCCCCGGTGTCGGCGCATGTGGTGTTGGGTCCGAACCACATGATGATGGCGGAGGCGTGTTTGAGGTTGCCGCCACCTTTGAAGTCGGTGCCCTCGTTGGGGTCGATGATGATGGCGTCGGCTGCGCCCACCACCTTCACCGGATCGCTGCGGCCGTTGGGCCAGCCGGGCCGCGGGTCGCCCAGATCCCAGGTCAGGTCGGCTGACACGATCGGAATCACGCCCAGCCGGGGGCTGTCGCACTTGGCGATGGGACCGTCGTACCAGTAGTGGGCGGACAATCCCGAGTACGGGCCGTAGAGGCTCGTGTCCCACCACGACGGCATGCTCGGCTGCGCGCCGGCCAGCGGGGTGGGGGCGCCACCGAGGATCTGCGTCGGACTGTCGCAATCGAGGTCGCGTCCGCGTTGTTTGAACGTGCAGTCCGCCCCTCCCTTGTCTTGCAGGAGGGCGATGAATCCTCCACCGATGTGGCTGGCGCTGACTCCTGGGTTCGAGTTGATCTGGCTGCACTCGTCGTCGGGTCCAACCGCGTTGCAGTCGACTCCGGGATTGGCGCCGAGCGCGGGCACCAGCTTGCGATCCAGACCGTCTCCGATGTTGTCGACCAGCTCGTTGCCGCCGGTGGCACGCGGAACGTCGATGGTCCCGCAGTTGCCGGAACTCGACCCGCAGGGATCGGGTCCAAACAGGTTGCCGGAGAATCCGCCCGGCAGGATCCCGACCGGCATCGTGGGGTAGATGGTCGAAACGAACGAGGTCTGACAGGTGGCGACCTGGCCGACGGTGACGTCGTCGATGCCCAGCGCCTTCCCGAAGTGGGTGGGGGTCACCTCCGACACCTCCACCCGCATCGTGTAGGGGTCGCCCCCGTAGTGCGTCTCGAACCGGACCTCGCTGCCGGAGCCGTCCCCCATCCGTGCGGTCGTGGGTCCGGTCGTCATCACGGCGGCATATCGCATCGCCGCCCAGTTGAGGCGAGTGACGGTGGCGGCGCGATCGATCGCCTCGGCGCCGTCCAATGGGAGATGGACCACACCGGCCAGGCAGGCGAGGTCGGCGGTGGTCTGGTCGCTGCGAGCCGTCTTGAAGAATCCGGAGACGTCGACCGCCAGAGCCGCCATTCCGAGGAGGAACAGCAGGGAGCCGGCCACCAGGATCGATGTGGCGCCCTGTTCCCTCATGTCACTCGTACCGGGCCACCGCGGTGGCGCTCAGGTCGACATCGGTTGTCCAGAACAGGAACTCCAGCGGGTAGTCGGGGAACGTGAGCGTGATCCCCACCAGATCCTCGGGGAAGAGATTCGACGGATCCGCCATGCACGGGTTGGGCCCCATCTCGACGCACATGCTGATGGCCGCTGCGTCGATACCGGCCGCCTGCAGCTCCAGTTGGGCTACGCCGCGGACGGTGGCGGCATTCCAGGGGTCACTGGTCGCTCCGTACCGAGCAGCCTCTCGGGCGGCATGGTCGATGGTGTTGTGCACGTTCCATGCGCGCGCGGTGGTGAAGATGCCGAGCAGCAGCAGCATCAGCAGTGGAAGGACGAGGGCGAACTCGACGAGTGCCGCGCCCCGCTCGTCCACGGGCGAGCCTGGTTCGTATGCCACGGGACGCCTGTCGGCGACCGGTGCGCGAAAGTTAAGCGGATGGTCTGAGGCCCATTCCTCGTCTGCCCGCTGCCGAGCCGAGTTGTCCGCCGGTGTTCAGCTCCGGCTGAGCATCCGGCGATTGCGGAACTTGGCCTTCACGTAGTCGGCGTTCATGAGAGCGATGAAGTCGATCGAGATCGACTTGGGACAGGCCTTCTCGCACTCACCGTGGTTGGTACAGGAGCCGAAGAGCTCCTCCATCGTGTCGACCATCGCCTCCACCCGCTCGTAGCGCTCCGGCTGTCCCTGCGGTAGAAGGTTCAGATGGCTCACCTTGGCGGCGGTGAACAACTGACCGGCCGAGTTGGGGCAGGCGGCGACACAGGCCCCGCAGCCGATGCAGGCGGCGGCGTTGAAGGCGGTCTCGGCGACCTCCTTGGGGACGGGGATCAGGTTGGCGTCCGGCGCCGACCCGGTCGCAACCGTGATGTATCCACCCGCCTCCACGATGCGATCGAGTGCATCCCGGTCGACCATGAGGTCTTTCACGATCGGGAACCCGGTGGCGCGCCAGGGCTCGACGACGATGGTGTCGCCGTCCGAGAACGATCGCATGTGGAGCTGGCAGGTGGCGGTGCCCGGCATCGGACCATGGGCCTGCCCGTTGATCATCACGCCGCAGGTTCCGCAGATTCCCTCTCGGCAGTCCGAGTCGAAGGTGACCGGCTCCCGATCCTCGATCGTGAGGCGCTCGTTCAGCAGGTCCAACATCTCCAGGAAGGACATGTCTTCTTTCACGTCACGGACCTGATAGGTCTCGAACGAGCCAACCGACGACGGTCCGGATTGGCGCCACACCTGCAATGTGATGTTCATTCCGCCGCCTCCGGCTCGAGTCGCCCGATCGGCGTGTTGCGGATCATGTCTCGGCTCCGGCGCCTCACTTGTAGCTCCTCGTGGTCAGCTCCACGTTCTCGAATTCGAGAGGTTCGGCGATCAGCCGGGGCTCGGCCGGGTCTCCCGTCCAGTCCCACGCCGACACGAACGCGAACTCGTCGTCGCGCCGGAGCGCTTCCCCTTCTGCGGTCTGGTACTCCTCGCGGAAGTGGCCGCCGCAGGATTCCTCGCGATGCAGAGCGTCGCGACACATGGTCAGGGCCAGCTCGAAGAAGTCGTCGACCCGGCCCGCCTTCTCCAGCGTCTGGTTCACCGAGTCGCCGGTCCCCAGCACCTTGACGTCGTTGCGGAACTCCTCGTACAGCGCCGGGATGTCGCTCAACGCCTTCTCGAGCCCGGTGGCGTCCCGGCTCATCCCGCAGCTGTCCCACACGATCCGCCCCAACTGGCGGTGGAAGTCGTCGACCGTCCGCGTGCCCCGGGACGAGACGTACCGATCGACCCGTTCATCGACCTCCTGTCTGATCTCGGCGAACGCCGGGTCGGTGGTCGGCACCACGTCCTCGTTGAGATGCTTGGCGAGGAAGTCCCCGATCGTGTACGGAAGGACGAAGTATCCGTCGGCGAGACCCTGCATCAGCGCCGATGCGCCCAGGCGGTTGGCGCCATGATCGGAGAAGTTCGCCTCGCCGATCGCGTACAACCCGGGGATGGTGGTCATGAGGTTGTAGTCCACCCACAGACCGCCCATCGTGTAGTGGGGAGCCGGGTAGATCCGCATCGGCATCTTGTACGGGTTCTCGTCGGTGATCCGCTCGTACATCTCGAACAGATTCGAGTACCGAGCCTCGATCGTCTCCACCCCGAGACGCTCGATCGCCGTTCCGAAGTCGAGGTAGACCCCGTTCTTCAACGACCCGACTCCCTTTCCCTGGTCGACCATCCGTTTGGCGGCCCGGGACGCCACGTCCCGGGGCACGAGATTGCCGAAGGCCGGGTAGATACGCTCCAGGTAGTAGTCGCGAGCCTCGATGGGAATCTCGCCGGGTGGCCGGTCGTCGTCGGGGTCGATCGGCACCCAGATGCGACCGTCGTTCCGCAGGGACTCGGACATCAGCGTGAGCTTCGACTGAAACTCGTCCGACTGGGGAATGCAGGTGGGATGGATCTGCGTGAAGCACGGGTTGGCGAACGCGGCGCCGCGCCGGTGTGCCCGCCAGGCCGCGGTGACGTTGCAGTACATCGCGTTGGTGGAGAGGTAGTACACGTTGGAGTAGCCACCGGTGGCGAGTACGACGGCATGGCCCGACCAGGATCGGATCTCGCCGTTGGTCAAGTCTCGGGTGACGATCCCGACCGCCCGGCCGTCCTTGACGACGAGGTCCAGCATCTCCACCTTGTTGTGGAGGTTGACCGAGCCGAGATGCACCTGCCGCATCATCGCCTGATAGGCGCCGATCAGGAGCTGCTGGCCGGTCTGGCCACGTGCGTAGAACGTTCGAGACACCTGGACGCCGCCGAAAGATCGATTGTCGAGCAGGCCGCCATATTCCCGGGCGAATGGCACGCCCTGGGCGGTGGCCTGGTCGATGATCTCGGCCGAGACCTCCGCCAGTCGGTACACGTTGGCCTCGCGGCTCCGGTAGTCGCCCCCCTTGATGGTGTCGTAGAAGAGCCGGTACACCGAGTCGCCGTCGTTCCGGTAGTTCTTGGCGGCGTTGATCCCGCCCTGGGCGGCGATGGAATGGGCACGACGGGGGCTGTCGTGGAACGTGAAGGCGTCGACCTGGTAGCCGAGTTCGCCGAGGGTGGCTGCGGCCGACGCCCCGGCCAAGCCGGTGCCGACGACCAAGACCTTGAACTTCCGCTTGTTGTTCGGGGCGACCAGTTTGATGCTGGCCTTGTGGTTCTCCCACTTGTCGGCGAGCGGGCCGTCGGGGACCCTGGACTCGAGCTCGGACATGGCTGCTCCCCTTCCCGTCATGACACGATCCCGGTCAGCACCGCCACCGGGAAGCTGATGTTGGCGACAACCACCACGGCTGCGAATGCGATCGCGAAGTAGCGACGCCACTTGTTGAATCGGGGGTTGTTGGCTCCGAGGCTCTGGAACATCGACCAGGCGCCGTGGAAGAGATGGAGTCCGAGCGCCAGATTGGCCACGATGTAGAGGACTGCCACGGGAACCCGCGAGAAGCTGGCGATGAAGTTGGCGTGCACTTCGCCATGTTCGAATCCGCCGGGTGCGAATGGTTGGATCCCGAGGGTGAAGTCGGCCAGATGCCAGGCGATGAACAGCAGGACGATGATGCCGCTCCAGCGCATCGTCCGAGACGCATAGTTGGCGGCGAGGTAGCTTCGTGGACCCTGATATCCGACGGACCGGGCCGCTCGGTTGACCAACGTGAGGCTGTAGGCACAGTGCACGTGGAGGACGAATGCGAGGAGCAGACCGATTCTCATCAGCCACAGCACTGCGTACTCCGGGACCAGGGGGAACAGCAGCGACCGCAGCGCCTCCCCATAGAAGTCGATCTCATAGTCGACGGCGCCGACGGCGTTCTCGACTTCGCCGATGTAGATCTTGAGGTTGCCGATCATGTGGACGAGGACGAAGCCCATCAAGATGAGGCCGGTGACGGCCATCACCCACTTCTTGCCTACCGCCGACCTGTAGAAGGCAACGGGCCAGGGAACTCGACGATCCGGTCTGGTGAGCGTGTCGGCTGCCATGGGCCGATTATGCAACACCGGCTCTCGAGATCGAAGTCGCCCGGCCACGGCCCCTCGACGAGCGTCGAACACCGGGCCCGAGCAGGACCGATCGGCGACCGGTGGCGCTCCGGCCGCGAGCGGCGGGGGGCCGGTGGAGAGAGTCGTGACGCCCGGTGCATAGCCGACCGGGGAGGTCGCATCCGGGATTTCCGGGTTGACGGGGGAGCGTCCGTCCACCACAATCACATCCGTGTAATTACACGCGTGTCAAGAGGGGACGCACCCATGCACAGCAAGTTGATCGAGGCGCTGGCAGTCGATGAGTTGGCGTGGCAGGACTACGCCAGCTGCCGCGGAGCCGACGCCGACCTGTTCTTTCCCGAGCGAGGTGCGTCGACCCGGAAGGCGAAGGCGATCTGTGCCGCCTGCGAGGTGAAGGTCGACTGCCTCGAGTTCGCACTGCTCCAAGGAGAGAAGTTCGGCATCTGGGGGGGAATGTCCGAACGGGAGCGGCGCCGAGTGCGGCGTGAACGGAGCATCGTCCGCCGCGCGTCCTGATCCGTGCCCGTCAACCGACGCCGCCACCGATCGCCGTACACTCTGCGTACTGCGACCGATTGAGGAGTTGACGTGGACAACCCGGGTGTGCTGATCATCCTCGTGGCGATCGTATTGATCGTCCTGGCCGTGTGGATGAATCGAAAGCGCCAGCAGCTCGCCGAGGAGACCGGAATCGACCTCCCCTCGCGGCGGAGGGGGGCACCGGCTCCGGCGCCAGCGGTGGTGGCGGACCCGACGGTGCCAAGGCCGCGCGTGGCCGACCTGACCGTCACCGGTCGTGAGGCGCACGTGACCTTCGACGTACCCTTCCCCGAGGACGGCGATGACGTGCTGGCCGACCTCCTCGTTCAAGAGGCGGTGGAGGTGATGCGGGAGAAGCGACACACCCTTCCATTGGAGATGGTCGAGCGGGTGGTCGTCTTCGCCGGCCGGGGTGATCGGTATGAGGTGGGGAGCCACAAGCTCGACACCCCTGGCTCGCTCCCTCCCAAGATGGAGATGCCGTCGATGCTGAACATCTCCCGGTACGCCCGAGACCCGCTCGAGGTCGCCGAGGAGGAGGGTTTCGAGGCTCCGGATCTGGCGACGACCGATCGAGGCGACGAGCTGGCTCCGCTCGGTGATGAGATCCGGCTGCCCAAGGCGATCGAGACCGGCCTGCGGGCGCAGGGCATCGACCCCGATTCAATGGGTGCGATCGAGCTCGTCACGGGAATGCTCCGCCTGCTCGGCTACGAGGTCGCTCCCGGGTCGAGGTTGGGTACCTTCAACGCGGTCAAGGGTGGCGTCCGGACGTTCATCTCCGGGCTCCCGCATCTCGAAGGAGAGCATCCGGAGATCGACGAGCGTGACGTGGACCGATTCGTCAGCGAGTTCTCGATGTCGGGGGCGGACCGGGGACTGTTCGTCTCCGAGAAGTATGCGCCGTTCGGCATCTACGAGCGGGAACGACGTGATTCGCGTATTCGTTTCGTGTCTCGGGAGCGGCTCCAGCAGATGGTCGACGCCACCGCCTTGTCCTGACGGAGTGGGAGCCGGAACCAAACCTGAGTTTGCGGCGTCTAAGGGTTGGCAGAGCCTTCGATCCGTGAATGGAGGGCACGGCTATGCTGACGGCACGAGGAGGACCGCGTGTTTGGACTGAAGCCCAACGAGATGCTGATCATCCTGGTCATCGTCCTGCTGCTGTTCGGTGCCCGGAAGCTGCCCGAGCTGGCGCGCTCGCTCGGATCGTCCGCCAAGGAGTTCCGGCGCGGCATGGAAGAGGGAGCCGGCGAGGAATCCGATCTCCCGGAGCAGACGGACACCAGCGTCAAGGATCAGTAGGAACTCTCCGGCGCCCGCCGACGTTCCCCCGGTGAGCCTCGATGAGCGAGGCACATCCAAGAACCTGGGAAGAAGTCGCGCGGACCCATGGGCGGAAGATCTACAACTTCGCGTATCGCCTCACCGGCGATCCACACGATGCCGCCGACCTCGCCCAAGAGGTGCTGTTGCGGGTGGAGCGAGGGCTGGCCCGGTACGAACCCGGGTCGTTCGACGGTTGGCTGTGGCGGATCACTCGAAACGCGTTCCTCGACGAGGTGCGGAGACGGAACCGCCGGCCCACCGCACCCCTGCCGGAGCAACCCGACCGTCACGCATCCTGGTCGAGTCCCGGTGCCGACGACGTCTTCGACGGCATGCGGCTGGGTGAGGACATCCAGAAAGCGCTCCTCGATCTCCCGATCGACTTCCGGGAGGCCATCGTCATGTGCGACGTGGTCGGCCTCAGCTACGACGAGATCGCCGGTGCCACCGGAGTCCCGATCGGCACCGTCAGGAGTCGGATTCATCGGGGGCGGAAGATGCTGAGGGAACGGCTGGGGTGAGCATCGGCATGGTCTGGGTGAGCAAGCCCTCGAGGACGATGTGAGCGGGCACGGGGCGGAGTCACACCCGGGCGCGCACCTCGGCGCGCTGCTCTCGGCATACCTGGATGGAGAGATCGATCGGTCCGAACGCGACACGATCGTGACTCACCTGGCCGGGTGCTCGCGGTGCCGAGAGGATCTGGAGGACCTGTCGATCGTCCGCGCCGCGGTCCGGGGACTGCCCTCCCTGGAGCTGCCGCCTGCCCTGCGGCCTCCCGTCGTCCCGGACCGATCGGTGGGCATCTCGAAGCCCGCCGCCCCCCTCTATCGGCGGTGGACGGCGTGGGCCGGTGCAGCTGCCACCGTGGCGGTCATGGTCGTGGGCGGTTCCCTGCTCGCCCCGGAGCCCGTCGCCACGATCACACCCGAGCACCTGTCGGTGCCCTTCGTCGCACGCTCGTCGGCCGAGGTCGGCCTCACCCCGATGAAGGTGGTCGTCGCGGTCGATCTCAGCGCCGGTGGCCAGCCATGATCGTGCGCCGATTGGTGACGGCCGCCTCGGTGGTAGGCATGGGCGTGCTGCTGGGCGCGACGTCCGCCTGGGCCGAAGAGCCACTCACCCCATATCTGGAACGAGCTGCCGCTGCCGAGTACACCGCCCAGCAGATCGTGAGTTGCTCGACACCGGACGGCCCCCGCGATTCGGTCGTGCAGATCGCCCACGCCAACGGAGTGCTCGTTGCCGGCCCGTCGGTCGGGGAAGGCACGTCGATCGAGATGGGCGGCGGCGCGGTCGCATCGAGCGACGCCGGTGGCGTTGCGCTCGGGTTGGGAGCGTCCGCCGCCTCACGTCTGCGCTACGAGATCGGTTCCTCGACCGTCGGGGTGATGGCGGGACGCGACGTCGAGGTGGTTTCTGTGGTGGACGAGGAAGGAGTCCAACGAGCAGAGATGTCATTCGACATGGCCACGGGTGCCTTGCTCCGGACCCTCGTCTACAACGCCGATGGGTCCGTGTGGTGTGAGATGAGCCTCGTCGAGTTCGAGCCGGGTGAGTCCGGCGTCGAGGGCATGTCTGAGCGGCCATCCGACCTGGAGGTGGTTCCGGCGCCGGACGATCCCCGACTCCCCGCCACCGCGGCCGGTGTCGAGCGCCTGGACGTGTACGTGTGGTCCGACAACGGCGTCGTCGGGTACTACTCCGACGGGTTGTTCTCGTTCACCATCCTCGCTTCGCCTCGGCCCGTGTCGCTGACCGGACCCGGCGTGGCCGAGGTGGACGTCGGGGCGGGTTCGTATGCGCGATGGTTCGGGCCGGGAACGGCGGCCTACTCCTGGTACTCCGCCGACGGTGGCGTGGCCGTTTTCGGGGACCTCCCGCTCGACCTTCAGGCTCGCGTGCTGAGCGATCTCCCACAGCCGCAAGCGGAGGGCATGTTCAGCCGGTTGTGGCGCAGGCTCTTCGACTGAACGGCCCGACCCGGCCACCGGTGTTCGGCGGACCGAAGGTGTCGCACCGAACCGGCTGGGTCGATTCAAGGTTTTCGGCGTCACGGCCGATTCGAAGGCAGTGCCCGAACATGATCTCGTCGCCCGTCTGAACGTCCTCCACCAGGCGGTCACCGGCTTCGCCACGACGTTGATGGCGGCCGGCACCGACCATCTCGAGCCCGGTCTCCGTGTCCTCCTCCAGGCGACCGGCGCCGATGCCATCTCAATCGAGCGCGAGACGATCGATGACGATGGGGTCTCCATCGTGTCCGAGGCTCGCGTCGACCGACGGTCCTCCTGTGATGGGCCCATGGTCGAGGCACGGGTTCCGGTCTGTGCCGGAAATCGGGTCGTTGGTGAGGTGGTCTTTGCAGGGGTCGACCGCGCCTGGTCGAGTGACGAGATCACCGTTCTTCGGGCGGTCGGAGACCTGATCGGTGGAGCGTGGCAACGCCGCGATCAGGACCAGGCAGAGCGCGTGCGCAGCGATGCCGTTGCCCGGGCGCGCGACCTCGAGGTCAGGACCTCTCGGGCGCTGGTGGCGTGCGCTCGAACGTTGCTCGTCGGTGAGAGCGAGGTCGAGGGGCGGCGGGCGATCGAGTCGCTCAGGCAGGCACTTCGAGCGGCGGTCGCCTATGTCGACCCGGTGCCCACCGATGTCGATGATGGTGCCGACGCCGTCACGGCGCTGGTGGCGGCGACGCCGGAGGCCCGCGAGAGCGGTCTTCCCCTGTGGTTGGAAGTGATGCCATGGAACGAACTCCCCGGCGCCCACCAACGATTGACGTCCGGCGAGGCGGTGGTGATCGGTGACCCCGACTCGTTGGAGGTTCGGGCGCTGGGACGCTCGAGTGCCGGGTGTCCGGTGGTCAAGGCCGAGATGGCCGTTCCGATCACGGTACGCGGACGGTGGACGGCCACGCTGGGTATCGCCGATACGGTCGAGCGCTACTGGACGCCGGAGCAGCGAGCGGTGGCCGAGGCGGTGGGGGAGTTGTTCGGCGCGTACTTCGAGCGTCGGATGCGAATGATGACCCTCGTCCGGGAGATCGAGAACCTTCGATCCGGCTGCGACTGAGCCGGTCCGCTCAGTCGAGGTCTTCCAGCAAGACTCGGGCGGCCCACGCCACCGGGTCCTCGAGCTCCGCCGACTCCGGCAGCCGACCCGGACGGGTCCAGATCGAGGCCAACGCCTCCGCTCCGAACCGCCGTTCCACCTCGTCGCAGAAACGCCGCCCCCGTTCGATGTCCTCTCGATCGATGAAGACCGCAGCGAGCGGGGAGGACTCCGCCTCGTCGCCGAGGTCGCGTTCGACATCGCGTGCTCGCTCCATCTCGTCGAGGCGAGGGAGCAGGGAACCGGCCGCCCGTTCGACGAGGAGCCGGCGATAGGCGGCGGTCAGTCCGAGGAACCCGGCGATCCGCCGTTGGGCGTTCTCGAGTTCTGGCGTGGCGAAGAGCGACCCGAGTTGGGCCGGGTCCGCCGACAGGGCTTGCGGGTCGAAACTCGACATCAGGCCTTCGAGCTTGTCGGGAGTGATCTGCACCGCGGCGCCGAACGAGGCCAGACGAGCGGTCACCTCATCCATCGTGAACGAAACCCGGAACATGGCCCGATGGGTGGACTCGTTCAGGGCCACCCACAGCCGGACGTCCCTCGGGTCGAAGCCGTTGCCCGACGCGAAGCGATCGATCGTCGGTACGACGAAGGTCACGGGACCGTCGACCGAGATCGGCAGACCGGCATCGAAGCCCGCCATCACCCAGCGGCCCAGCGACCCTGCCAGGGTTCCAACCTGCATGCCGATCAGGGCCGGACCCAAGGCGGAGAGCATTGGCGCGCCTCCGGTGAGTCCGGCCAGCGCATCGGCATCGAGAACCTGGGACATCGGTTCGGCCAGGAGGCGGAATCCTTCCAGGTTGCGATCGGTCCACTCCCGGGCGTCGACGGGCAAGACGTCCGGCGCAGTCGGAACCGGGAACGGGGCCACCTCGGCGATGTGCTGCTCGGCCAACCGGGTGAGATCGCGGAGTTCCTCCGCCGCCCATGGATCGACCGGCTGTCGCTCTCCGACGAGATGATGAGCGACCTCGGCGGCCAGCTTGAGGTTCACCGGACCCGGTGCGTTGAAGAGCTCGAACAGTTTCGAGAAGAGATCGTCCGACATGTCCCTGTTCAAGGTAGCCGCCGGGACACGGTACGCCGGCAGCAAGACGCCCGCCTCGGCCACGCCGCTCGTCGCGAGCCGACCTGAGTCGACGCTGCGGCGGTTGCCGGGCGGGGGAGATGGTGGTGAGCGAGGCCCCCTACGCCCCCTCGATCCACTCACTGCCGCCCGGCCAGTGCTCTTGCTTCCAGATGGGAGCCCGCCGCTTGAGCTCATCGATGACGTACCGAGCCGCCTCGAACGCATCACCGCGATGGGCGGTGGACACCGCCACCAGAACGGAAGGCTGACCGACGAGCACCTCTCCCACGCGGTGCTCCACCACGATTCGGAGGACCGGCCAGCGGTCACATGCCTCGGAGGCGATGGTGGCGAGGGATGTCTCGACGTGCTCGACATACGCGTCGTAGACGAGCTTGGTGACCCCCGACCGCCCTTCTGAGTGGTCACGGACGGTGCCGGTGAAGAGGATGCTCGCACCTGCCGCGGGGTCGGCAGCCCGGGCCAGACACGATGCGGGGTCGAGCGTCTCCGAAACCAGCCTCACCGAGATGGCTCGGTCGTCATCCGAAGTGTGTCGCATGGGCCCAAGGTAACGAATTCGGCGCTTTGCCCGTGGCTCGCCCGACCCGTTGCCTATCCTCGGCGCACTCTGGTTGAGGAGGACCCGGGATGACCACGACCATCGAACGTCGCGACGAAGCGGCGTCCGGGGCGGGCTATGCCACCGTCGCCGCGTTGATTCGCGATCGGGCGGCGCGGACACCCGATGGTGTGGCGATGCGCGAGAAGGACTACGGGATCTGGCAGGAGATCACGTGGGGAACGCTGTGGGAAAGCGTCTCGCTGGCCGCGCACGCGTTGATGGCGCTCGGGGTCGATGTCGGAGACCGGGTTTCGATCCACTCCGAGGACCGACCGGAGTGGGTCATCCTCGACATCGCCACCGTGGCCATCCGTGGCATCACGGTCGGCCTGTACCCCACCAACCCTGCCGCCGAAGTGGAGTACCTGCTCGCCGATTCCGGAGCTTCGGTGCACCTGGCGGAGGATCAGGAGCAGGCCGACAAGGTGTTGGAGGTCATCGACCGGCTCCCCGGTCTCGACAAGATCATCCACGTCGAGCCGCGCGGATTCCGCAACATGCGAGACGACGATCGTTTTCTCTTCTGGGACGACTTCTTGGCCATCGGTCGGCGTCACCGCGAGGAGAATGCCGACGCCCTCGATCGAGTGATGGCGTCCGCCGAGGCCGACGACGTCATGACCCTCGTCTATACGTCCGGAACCACCGGCCCCCCCAAGGGAGCCATGCTTACCAACCGGAACTTCACCTTCTGTACCGACAAGGTGATCAACGTGGAAGGCCGGACGAAGGGAAACGTCCTCCCCGGCCCCCACGACCAGATCCTCACCTACCTCCCGTTGTGTCACGTCGCCGAGCGGATCTTCTCGACGTGGACCATGGCCTCGACGGGTGCCGTGCTGAACTTCGCCGAATCGATCGAAACCGTCCAGGAGAACCTGCGCGAGGTGCAGCCGACGCTGTTCTTCGCGGTTCCCCGGATCTGGGAGAAGATCCACGCCAGCATCCTCATCAAGGGAAAGGACGCCACCTGGTTCAAGCGTCTCTGGTTCGACGGCAGCATGGCGCTGGCGCGTTTCGTCGGCCGGCAGCGAGCGGCGAACGGCGGCTCCCACACCTTCGCCAGCCGGCTGGCATACGCACTCGGGTATCCGCTGGTGTTCCGAGCCCTTCGCGAACGGATCGGACTTCGGCGCTGTCGTTGGGCGGGCACCGGCGCCGCCGCCATCGCCCCCGAGGTGATCGAGTTCTTCCACGGACTCGGTATTGAGATGTACGAGCTGTACGGGATGACCGAGAACGCCGCGGTCGCCACCCTCAACTTCGCCGGTCGGATGAAGCTGGGCACGGTCGGCGAGCCGTATCCGGGTATCGATCTGAAGCTCGATCCCGACACCGGCGAGGTGATGACCAAGCATCCCGGCGTGTTCACGGGCTACTGGCAGAAGCCGGAGCAGACCGAGGAGACGTTCACCGAGGACGGCTACCTGAAGACCGGTGACGTGGGCGAGTGGGTGGACGGCACCCACATCAGAATCGTCGACCGGATCAAACACATCATCATCACCTCGGGCGGCAAGAACATCTCGCCTTCGGAGATTGAGAACTCATTGAAGACCTCGCCCTATGTCAAAGAGGCGATGGTGATCGGCGACGGTCGCAAGTACCTGACCGCGCTGATCGGAATCGAGATGGACACCGTGGGCGACTGGGCGACCCGCAAAGGCATCCCGTATACCACTTATCGGGACCTGAGCGAGAAGCCCGAGGTCATCGAGCTGATGCAGGGGATCGTGGATCGAACCAACGAGCGGTTCGCCCGCGTGGAGCACATCCGAAAGTTTCGGATGATCCCCAAGGAACTCGACCACGAAGACGGCGAGCTCACGGCCACCCAGAAGCTCAAGCGCACCGCCATGGATGACATGTTCGGGGAGCTGATCGAGTCCATGTACGGCTCGCGGGGCTGAACGGATGGAGGTGCTTGTCCTCGCACAAGGGGTCATCGAGCCGTCGGAGTTCGGGCGGATGGTGGTCAACGGTCTCAGCCTGGGAGCCATCTACGCGGTACTGGCACTCGGCTTCGTGATCATCTTCAAGGCCACGCAGGTCCTGAACTTCGCCCACGGGGCGCTGGCGGCCACCGGTGCCTTCTTCATCGCCTCGTTCGCATCGGTCGTGAATATCCCCGGCCGCTGGATGGGCGACGCCCCGGCGTGGCTCAAGTGGGGCTCGTCGGTGGTGCTGGCGCTGGTCGCCGCCGCGCTGCTGGGGATGGTGCTGGAACGGATCTTCCTGCGCCCGATGGTCGGCGAGGCGCTGTTCGCGGTTGCGATCGTCACACTCGGAATCGACATCATGGGGCGAGCCGTCACCAACGACTACATCGGGATCAACCCCCGCCCGATGAACGACCCGTTCGGGCTGAAGACGATGGGCGTGGGCTGTGAAGGAGGCGGGTTCATCCTCGAGGCCGATCTGGCGGCGTTGTGCAGGATCCGGATCCCCTGGACGACGGTGTTCCAGATGGTGTTGACGGTCCTGCTGGTGGCGGCGGTTGCGTGGTTCTTCCGTTCCCGGATCGGCGTGGCGATGCGGGCCACCGCATGGGACCAGGAGGCGGCTCGAGCGCAGGGAATCAGCGTCGGCCGAATCTTCGCCACCGCCTGGGCGATCGGTGCCGTGATGGCGGCGGTGGGCGGGCTCTTCATCTCCATGTTCCCTCGCCGGCCCAGCGGCGTCGATCAGTTCACCGCGTTCTTCGCGTTCCGGGCTTTCCCGGCGATCATCCTGGGCGGGCTCGACTCGATCCTCGGGGCCATCGTCGGGGGGTTCGCCATCGGGTTCGCCGAGTCGGCGGCCAGCTCCTACTTGACCTTCGAGTGGCTCGGGATCGGGTTTGGCGGGGTCGTCCCGTACATCGTGATGCTGGGTGTACTGCTGGTCCGGCCCTATGGCCTGTTCGGAACCGAGGAGATCCGCCGTGTGTGAGGACGCAGGACGCAGTACGCCGCACGCCATTCGCCGGAATGTCGAGTCCGGTCGGGTGCCCATGCCGATCACCTCCGACGGAGCCCGCCCATGAGGGGGAGGCCGCTTCTCTACACGCGCTACGAGGACGACCAGGCGATCCTGAACACCACCTCCAAGCGAGTGGCGGTCGGCGTTGCGCTGGTCCTGCTCGCCCTCGTCCCCTTCGAGTTGGTTCCGGGGATGCGGTTCCTGGCGGCCGGCGACTGGCTCCGGTTGTTGTCGACGGTGGCCGTGTTCGTCATCGCCGGTTTGGGCCTGAACATCCTGTTGGGGCTTGCGGGCCAGGTATCGCTTGGCCATGCGTTCTTCATGGGCGTCGGTGCATACGTCGCAGCAGTCCTCGGGGGCGATCCCGAGGGGCTCCGGCTGGGATTCGGTTTGCCGATCTGGGTCTGGTTGCCGATGGCGGGTCTCGTCGCGGCCGCGATCGGGGTGGCCTTCGGGCCGGCGGCGGTCCGGGTGCGGGGGCTGTACCTGGCATTCGTGACGCTCGGCCTGGTGTTCGTGGGGGAGTACGTCTTCCGGAACTGGATCTCGGTCACCGGTGGGGCGGAGGTGGGCCGGACCTTCCCGCCCCTCGAGTTCCGTCTGTGGAAGGAAGCCGACCCGCTCATCAGTTTCGCCACCGATGGGCCGTGGTTCGGGCTCGACCTGCTCGCCGAGGCGAAGACGTATTACCTGTTGATGGGCTTGATGCTGCTGTTCATGGGGCTCGCCAAGAACATCCAGCGAACCCGGGTGGGCAGGGCGTTCCAGTCGATTCGGGACCGCGACATCGCCGCCGAGATCATGGGCGTGGACGAGGTCGGTTACAAGCTGCGCGCCTTCGGCATCTCCTCGTTCTACGCAGGGGTGTCGGGGGCGTTGCTGGCCGCATTCGTGGGAAGCGTCATCCCGGCGAGATGGGACCTGTTCCTGTCGGTGCAGATCATCGCCATCGTTCTCATCGGAGGCTCGGGCACCGTGGCGGGCGTGGTGCTGGGATCGATCTTCGTCACCATCCTGCCCCGCCTCGTCCAAGACCTGACCTTGTGGATGCAGGATGTGGTCGAGAGCGGGGACGGGATTCTGGCCTCCATCTTCGACTTCTTCGTCGCGACCGGCTCCACCGATCCGGGCATCATCAACACGTTGCCGGGCCCGGGACCGGGCCTGTCGGTGTTCCAGTTGAACCAGTTGCTCTACGGTCTGTTGATCATCGTGTTTCTCATTTTTGAGCCATTGGGCCTCTACGGCATCTGGATCAGGATTCGCAATTATTGGAAGGGTTGGCCATTCACATACTGAACGGCCACATGCGGGGGCGACTGCCTCGGCATACGACACATGGGAGGAAGATGAGATGAGAACCAGAATGCAGTGGCTGGGGTGGCTGGTCGCGATGACCATGCTGCTCGTCGCCTGCGGCGGATCTGCCGGCGACGACACCACCGCCGACACCGAGGCGCCGGCGGCGACCGAAGCCCCGGCCGAAACACCGGAACCCACCGAGGCCGAGGAGGAGCCGGCCGAGGAACCCGCCGAGGAACCCGCAGAAGAGATGGCCGCACCGACCACCGATGTCGGTGTCGACCTGGAGGCGGGAACCATCACCGTCGGCTTGCTGTCTGACCTCTCCGGTGTGTTCTCCGGCCTGGTGCAACCGGTGGTCGGCGGCTATGAGGCCAAGGTGGCCGACATCAACGCCAACGGCGGCATCCACGGGCTGGAGATCGTGCTCGAGATCCGCGACACCGTGTACTCGGTGGACAACCACGTCCAGCTGTACAACGAGCTGCGTGACTCTGTCGTCGCTCTCGGGCACTCGACCGGCTCGCCGCACTCGGTGGCGATCGCCGATCAACTCGCCGAAGACCAGATGCTGGCAGTGCCGCTCACGTGGTACTCCGGGTGGAGCGATCCGAATCTCAACGCCAATCTGATTCCCCACGGAACGCCCTACTGCCTGGAAGCGATGAGCGTGCTCGACTACATGCTGGCTCAGAACCCCGATGCCCAGTCGATCGCCATCGCCTCGAACGCCGGCGACTTCGGGCAGGACTCGGCGCAAGGCGCCAAGAAGTGGGCCGAGGCCAACGGTCTCGACGTGGTGTACGACGGTGAGGCCAAGGTCAACGCCGCCGACGAGGCGTCGCTGGCCGAGGTGGCGACCGGCATCATCGGTGCCAGCCCGGACATCGTCTACCTCACCACCTCGCCCGGTGCCTATGGCGGCATCTACGGCCAGGCACTGGCCGGCGGCGTGCAAGCCTCGTGGTCCGGTTCGTTCGTGGCCTGGAACGCTGCGTTCCTGGCACCCGACTCGGCGATCCGTGAGGCAGTCGAACGGGACGTGATCTTCGGATTGCCGTTCGCTCCGTGGGGCGCCGACAACGCCGGTACCCAGGCCGCCGTCGAGCTGCTGACCACCGCCGATCCCGAGATCACCCCTTACGAGTACTGGCTCGAGGGCGTGGGAGAGGCCGTGCTGATGGAGCGCATCCTCAACGACGCCTACGAGTCGGGCGACATGACCCGAGCCGGCGTCCTCAAGGCGGCCAAGTCGCTCGAGTCGATGTCGTGGGACGGCTTGTGGCCGGACCAGCAGTATGCGGGCTCGCCCGACGAGTCCGTGCAGCGTCAGGTCAACATCGTGAGACCGTCGATCGCCGACCTCGAGGCCGGCGGATCGGGCGTCGAGCTGCTCGAAGCCGACTACGTGGGTGACACCGCGGCCGGTTACGAGTTCACCGAGACCTGCTTCGACGCATTCGGATGAGCTGAGTTCGGGTGGGGGATGCGGCCATGGCCGCATCCCCCACCCCTGAGGAGCAACGTGCTGGCAGTCGAGAATCTGGAAGTCGTCTACAACGACGTGGTGTTGGTGCTTCGCGGCATCTCCATCGAGGTGCCCGATGGGCAGATCGTGGCGCTGCTCGGCGCCAACGGTGCCGGGAAGACCACCACACTCCGAGCCATCACCGGCCTCCTCGACGTCCACGAGGGCGACATCACCAAAGGGGAGGTCCGCTTCGACGGTGTCGATATCACCCACGAGCTGCCCTCCAAGCGGGTACGGCGCGGGATCTCCCAGGTCATGGAAGGCCGGCGGGTGTTCGCCGAGCTGACAGTCGAAGAGAACCTCAAAGCGGGGGCGTACATCAACACCAGCGGGGCGAAGGTCAAGGCCGCCAACGAGCGGGTCCTCACCATGTTCCCGCGACTCAAGGAGCGTCTCAACGCCACCGCCGGGTATCTGTCGGGTGGCGAGCAGCAGATGCTGGCGATCGGGCGGGCCATGATGCAGGACCCGAAGCTGCTGATCCTCGACGAGCCATCGCTCGGACTGGCGCCGCTGCTCGTCCAACAGATCAGGGACATCATCGTCGAGATCAACGAGCAGGGAACGTCGGTGTTGCTGATCGAGCAGAACGCCAACATGGCGCTGTCGATCGCCCACCACGGCTACATCATGGAGACGGGAAAGGTCGTCATGGACGGCTCCCCGCAGAAGCTCCTCAAGGACGAAGATGTCCAGGAGTTCTACCTGGGGCTTCACGGCGAGGAGGGCGAACGGAAGTCCTTCCGGGATGTGAAGCACTACAAACGGCGGAAGCGGTGGCTGTCATGAGGCTCGGTCGGCTGCGTACGCCAGCACCCGTCGACATGGCTCCGGCGTGTCGCGCACTGCGTCCTGCGAACGGCCGAGGGGGTGGCCGGTGACCGACGCGACTTTGCGTTCCGATGCAGAGGCCGGGGTCACGACCGGTCACCTGCTCGAAGTCCAGAACATCCGCCTCTCGTTCAAAGGCGTCCGGGCCATCGACGGGGTCACGTTCCACGTCGACGAGCGGGAGCTCTTTGCGATCATCGGCCCCAACGGCGCCGGCAAGACGTCGATCTTCAACTGTGTGAACCAGGTGTATGTCCCTCAGGAGGGTGACATCCGCTGGCAGGGCGAGTCGATCATGGGTTGGAAGCCCTCGAAGACCGCCGAAGCGGGAATCGCCCGCACCTTCCAGAACATCGCCCTCTTTCCACACATGACGGTGATCGAGAACATCCTGACGGGTCGCCACATCCGCATGGAACACGGCTTCCTCGCCGGCGCGGTGTGGTGGGGGAAGGCCAAGAAGGAAGAACTCCAGAACCGCTTCCGGGCGGAGGACATCATCGACTTCCTGGAGATCGAGCGCTGGCGGAAACACCCGGTGGGGCTCTTGCCGTACGGAGTCCAGAAGCGGGTCGAGCTGGGGAGGGCGCTGGCGATGGACCCGGACCTGCTGCTGCTCGACGAACCGGTGGCCGGGATGAACCTCGAGGAAACCGAGGACATGGCCCGGTTCATCCTCGACATTCGCGACGAGCTGGACATCGCCATCATCCTCGTCGAGCACGACATGGGCCTGGTCATGGACATCGCCGACCGGGTGATGGTGGTCGACTTCGGAAAGAAGATCGCCGACGGCCTCCCGTCCGAGGTTCAGCGCAACCCAGACGTCATCAAAGCGTACCTCGGCGAAGACTTCGAAGTCTCCAACGGCGACTGACGTTCGTCGGCGCGAGATGTCCGACGGTCGGGAGGATCAGTCGCCCGACCGCAGGCGCCACGCCGTGGGCGTGAGCAGGCCGGCGGCGCCCGCCTTGAGTGCGTCACCCACCACGAACGGTACGACTCCGGCGGTGAAGGCTTCGGTGAGGCTCATGTCGAGCACGGTCATCAGTCCCACAACACCGAACCCGTAGATCGTGGCGCTGCCGGCCACGAATGCCGGAATCGCCGTTCGGGCATGGCGGTCGGCACGTCGCTCGGCGAGGCGGCCCACCACGTAGGCGGCGGCAATGAAGCCGATCAGATACCCCGATGTTGCGCCGATGGCGACCTCGAGACCCGATTCGCCTCCCGAGTACACGGGGAGACCCATCATGCCCAGGAGGTTGTACACCCCCATGCTGGCCGCACCGGCCTTGGCTCCCAGCGCCGCCCCCGCCAGCAGCACCGCCAGCGTCTGCCCGGTGAACGGAACCGGCGTAAGGCCCGGCGCATGGATCTCGAACTGGGCGAGCAGTCCGGTCAGCAGCGCGAACCCGACGATCCAAGCTGCCGTTCTGACCTTGCTTCCCGCCGCGAAGCGAGCAACGAACACCTGAGGCGCGAGCGTCAACATGACGTGCGAGGTTAGCGACGGGTCGAGGGCGGCGCGCGGGAAGCCGGGTCGGCTGTGATGGCGTGCTGACAAAACGTGGATCGGACGTAGCATCATGGGAATGTCGAGCCCTCCCCGCCCCCGCTGGCTCACCGCCGCCGTCGTGGCGCTCGTGATGTCCGGCGTGTTGGCCGTGGCGGCGTGGTCGGTACCGCTTCCGTACTTCGCGCTCTCGGCCGGACCGGTCACCGACGTCGTGACCGCCGTCGAGGTCCTGGAGGGAACCGACTCGTTCGAGCCCGATGGCACGTTGTTGATGCTGACCGTGCTCTTTCAGGAGGTGAATGCCTACGAGGTGGCGGCCGCGGTCGCGGATCCGACGGTCGATCTGGTTCGTCGGGAGCGTTTTCGCCGTCCCGATGAGACCGATGAGGAGTACCGCCGGCGGGGACTCCAGCAGATGGACCAGTCCAAGGAGAATGCTATCGCCGTTGCGCTCGACCGCGCCGGGGCCTCCGACCGCATTCGGTCGGACGGCGTCGAAGTCGTCGACGTGGCCGACGATGCGCCGGTGGCCGACGTCCTGCGCAGTGGCGACATTCTGGTGGCGGTCGACGGCACCGAGGTCGAACTCGCCCAGGACATCGCCGACGTGATCGGAGGCAAAGCGCCCGGGGACACTGTCACCGTCACCTACCTGCGCGAAGGGATCGAAGCGACGTCCGAACTCGAGCTGACCGCCGCCGAGGGCGATCCGGACCGTCCGCTGATCGGCATCAGCGCCCAGACGCTCAATCCGCAGTATCCGGTCGACATCGACTCCGAGAACGTCGGCGGCCCGTCCGCCGGCATGATGTACTCCCTGGGAATCATCGACCTGCTGACACCGGGGGACCTCACCCGTGGACACATCATCGCCGGGACCGGGACGATCTCCGCCGACGGATCGGTCGGGGGAATCGGTGGCGTGCGGCAGAAGGTGGTGGCCGCCGAGGCGGCGGGAGCGGAGACGATTCTGGTCCCCGCGTCGAACTACGAGGCGGCGCTCACGGCCGAGTACGACGACATCGAGATCGTTTCGGTGGCGACCATCGACGAGGCGATCGCCTATCTGGAGTCACTGCCCCAGGTCTGATCGCCGGGGTGATCCACCGTCAGGCGAGAGGTCGCCGGTAACCTCCGAGCCATGTCCGACGTGACACCAGAGTCGGTCGCCGAGCGCTCGTTCCTCACATCCTTCCGAGGGTTTCAGCGTGACGAGGTGCGTGCATTCCTTGCCGAGGTGGCCGCCGAACTCCGCCGGCTGGAGGCCGATCGCCTCCAACTCGCCCAACGGGTCGACACCCTGGCCGGCGCCGATCTGGAGGAAGACATCGATCGGGCCACCAGCCAGATCAACGAGCTGCTCCAGCAGGCGCGTGCCATCGCCGAGGACATGCGAAGCCGGGCGGCCGGCGAGACGGAGGCGTTGTTGGCGGACGCCCGAGGTCGCGCCCGGTCGGAGATCGAGTCGGCATCCACCGATGCAGTTGCGCTCCGTCGCGATGCTTGGGAGACCTCGTCGGAGATGCTGGCGCAATGTGCCGCGGTGGCGACCCGCACGCGGGAGGAAGCACAGCGGGAAGCGGTGCAGCTCGTCGGTGAGGCCGAACGAGAGGCTCACCGCATCCAGGTCGCCGCCCGACGGGAGCGGGAGGAGGCGATTCGAGCCGCCCGCCTGGAGGCCGAGCGGATGACGGCCGAGGCCCGGAACCGTCACGACGAGATTCTGGAGGCCGCGCTGAAGCAGTCGGAGGCAGCCCAGGAACGAACCCGAGCGTTGGAGCACCGTCGGAATCAGCTCATGGCCGAGCTCGACCGATTGCGGTCGGGGATCGCCGACGTTCCGGAAACACCCGACCTGGAGCCGCCACCGACTTCGTCGCCGCCGTCGCCGCAGCCCGCACCCGCTCGGCCGGCGCCGAGTGCTGCACCCTCTCCGCCCGTACACCCGGAGCCCGCCACGGCGAGCGAGGCTGCGCCGTCGGGACCGGAGGAGGCGGAGGGGGATTGGGAGCCGGGAGAGACGGTCAGGGTGGTGCATCCATCGTCGGCTCCGGTCGAGATCGAAGTGAGCACCGGCGTGCTCGACGACCCCGACATCCGTCTGATCTCCGCCGACGAGTTGGCGCTCCGCCGGACCGGCGACACCGGGGAGACCCCGATCATCGAGCCGGCATCGGACCTTCCCCCGGCGGTGATGCCCGAGTCGTCCTCGCCCGCTCAAACCGTCCCTCCTCCACCTCCGGCGCCGGCCGGCGACGACGGGCCCGAGATGGAGCACTCAGAACCGTCGTCGGAGCCGCAACAACCATCGGAGCCGGAGCCGGAGCCGGAGGTCGACGTCCCGGTCGACGTCCCGGTCGGATCGCCGGCCGGTGTGGAAGCCGATGCGGAAGAGGACGCCGGAACGGGCGTGCTGAGCGAAGTCGCCTCGTTGTTCGACCGACTCCGACACGAGGGGTCGGAAGAGCCGCCCAGATCCGATCCCGATGAAGCCCTCCCGGTCGATGAAGCCAAGTCTGCTGCGGAGGCTGGGGCACCGACTGAGGCAGCGACTGCAGCATCGACTGGGGCACCGACTGCAGCATCGACTGGGGGAGGCGACCCTCCGATGCGGATCGTCGATCTCGACGTCTTCTCGCTTCGGGATCGACTCCTGCTCCCCGTCACCAATCGCGGGCTCCGGGCGGTCAAGAAACATTTGGTCGAGGAGCAGAATCTGGCGCTCGAAGAGCTGCGGCTCGACGCCGAGGGATGGGGAGCGCCCGCCGATCGGCTCCGGGAACGACTCGACGCCGATCTCACCACCCTGATGAGTGAGAGCATCGAGGCTGGGCATCAGGCGGCCGAGGCGTTGGTGGGCGAGGACCTCCCGGCTCCGACGACCGATCCGGCGACCGGGACCGGCGACTTCGTCGATGCACTGATCGGCGATCTCGCCCAGACGCTGGCTGAGGGCCGCGCCGCCGGGCAGGGCGACCGGGAGCTGTCGGCCGGCGTTTCGAAAGTGTTCCGGATCTGGCGGACCGATCAGGCGGAACGCCGGCTCCGAATGCTGGCGCTCGGTCTGTATCACTCGGGCGTCGTGGCGGCGATGCGGTCGGCGGGACACGACAGCCTGGCCTGGCGGGTGGCGGGCCGCGGGTGTGCGACGTGCCGGGAGCACGGCGCCGAACGGAGCACGTCGGCGGTGCCGCCGGTGCACCCGAACTGCGAGTGCACGTTGGCGCCGCTGGTCGCCGTTCGCTGAAGATTGCAGCGCACATAGAATCCCGGCCAGATGATCTGGAGACCCGCAGGCGACTTCCGCAACCAAGAGCGACGACGCGGGTTGGTTCTCATCGCACTGGCACTGGGCCTCGGCTTCGTCGTGTTGTCGTGGCTGGCCTCGCTCTGGACCGATTATCTGTGGTTCCAGTCGATGGATGCGGTGGGGGTGTGGCGTACCAACCTGTTGACGAGTGTGGTGCTGGGCGCCGTCGGCGTGATCGTGGTGTTCGGATTCATCTACCTGAATCTCTGGGTGGTCGACCGCTACTCGCCACGACTCGAGCTGTTGGAGTTGGGCGAGGACGAAGAGGTGGTGGAACGGTTCCGGGAGTGGGCCGATCCCCGGGCGACGCTGCTGAGGATTCTCGTCGCCGCCGGGTTCGGCGTGCTGCTGGGTGCGGCGGTGGCGGAGTGGAGGCCCCAGTTCCTCCTCTTCTCCAATCCGACGTCGTTCGGAGAGGTCGATCCGCAGTTCGGTGTCGACCTGGCGTTCTACATCTTCCGGTTGCCGTTCTGGACGTTGCTCGCCAACTGGGGCTTCAACCTGGTGGCGCTGACGTTGATCCTGGTGGCCGCCCTGTACTACCTGAAAGGGGGGATCCGCCTGCAGCGGGGCGTCCGCCCGTTGCTCCGGCCGGCCATCAAAGCCCATGTGTCGGGCTTGGCGGCGCTGCTGGCGGTGTTGCGGGCGGTGGGCTATCGCATCGACGCGTTCGAGCTGTTGTACAGCCCGCAGCCGCAGTTCTTCGGCGCAGGGTTCACCGATGTCAATGCTCGTCTGCCCGCCCTGCAGCTCTTGATGCTCGTCTCCGTGGTGGCGGCGATCCTCTTCCTCGTCAACATCCGGCGCCCCGGCTGGACGCTGGCGGTGGTCTCGGTGGGTGCGTGGCTGTTCGTGTCGGTGGCGGCCGGCACGGTGTACCCGTCGCTGGTGCAACGGTTCCAGGTGGACCAGAACGATCTCGAAGCCGAAGAGCCGTACACGGAGCGCTCCATCCAATACACCCGATCCGCCTACGGCCTCGACGGGGTGGACGTGCGGGACTTTCCGGCCAACACGCTGCTCGACATGGACGACATCGAGGCCAACGCCCTGACCATCGACAACCTGCGGGTGTGGGATCCCGGTGTGCTCACCCGGACCTACCAGAACCTGCAGGAGATTCGGGCGTACTACCAGCTGCGGAACGTCGACTCCGACCGGTACATGATCGACGGGCAGCTCACCCAGGTGATGGTGGCGGCTCGGGAGCTGGAGGACGACAACATCCCCGAAGCCAACTCGTGGATCAACCGGCGGCTCATCTACACCCACGGCTTCGGTCTGACGATGAACCGAGCGAACACGGTGGCCAGCGACGGCCAGCCGGATCTGCTGATTCGAGACGTCCCACCGGAGAGCGACATCTTCGAACTGGATCAGACCCGGGTGTACTTCGGGGAGACCTACGACCCGGACCGGTGGTTGCTGGTCAAGACGGGAACCGCCCCTCAGGAGGTGGACTTCCCGCTCGAGAACTCCATCTCACCGTACGAGTACGACGGCGCGGCCGGGGTCACGCTCTCGTCGATCTTCCGTCGGACCGCTTTTGCATTCCGGTATCAGGACCTCAACGTGTTGATCTCGAGCCAGTTGCGTCCCGACTCGCGCGTGCTGATGCGCCGGAACATCCGGGACATCGTCAACAACCTCGCTCCGTTCCTGGCCGCCGATGCGGACCCCTATCCGGTCGTTCTCGACGGCCGGCTCCAGTGGGTGATGGATCTCTACACGATCAGCTCCCGGTACCCCTACTCCCAACCGTGGGACTTCGAAGCGACCGAGCGGCTGGCCAGGGCGACGGGACTTCCCCGCAGCGGAGGTTTCAATTACATCCGCAACTCGGTCAAGGCGACGGTCGACGCCTATGACGGCACCGTCACCATGTACGTCCACGACGACGACGATCCGCTGATCAGGTCGTGGGAGCGGGTGTATCCCGATTTGTTCTCACCGGCTTCGGAGATGCCGGCCGGTCTCGTCGACCACCTGCGCTACCCCCAGGACATGTTCAAGATCCAGTCCGAGATCTATCTCGACTACCACATGGACCGGGTGGCGGACTTCTTCACCCGGGTGGACGAGTGGTCGATTCCCACCGATCCGTCGACCCCGCAGCGCACCAGCCTGTTGTTCGGGGATCGGGTCGAAGCCGGCACCATCGTCGAGAACCCCGGAATCGTGCCGTATTACGTGACGCTCGACCTCCCCGGAGACGAGACCGACGACCTCTCGTATGCGTTGATGCAGCCGTTCAATCCGGCGGGGAAGCCCAACATGGCCTCGTTCCTGGTGGCCGACTCCACTCCGGGTCGGTACGGGCGTCTGGTCGACTTCCGGATGCCGCGCGGCTCGCTGGTGGAGGGGATCAGCCAGGTCGGGCAGCGGATCCAACAGGACGACGAGATCTCCGAGCAGTTCACCTTGTGGGATCAGCAGGGTTCCGGGGTCGTCCGTGGCGAGATGCTGGTGGTTCCGATAGAGGAGTCGCTGCTGTATATCCAGCCGATCTATCTGTCGGCGACCGGCTCGGGTCTTCCCGAGTTCCGGCGGGTGATCGTGGTGTACGGAGACCGTATCGAGTGGGCGGCCGATCTGGAGTCGGCGGTGAGTGAGGTGTTCGACATTCCCACCGGACCGCCGAGCGCCCTCCCCGCACCGGAACCGGTGCCCGAGCCGGACACCGAGGCACCGGTCGGCACCGTCGCCGAGTTGCTCGCTCGTGCCTCGGAGGCGTTCGATTCCGCCGACGAGGCGCTGCGGGCCGGCGATCTGTCCGAGTATCAGCGGCTGGTGGAGGAGGCCCGGCGTTTCATCGCCGAGGCCGCCCGCCAGATCGAGCTTCCGACCGCCGGTTGACGCCACTCCAACGAGATCGGGGCCGGTCGTCGTGACCGGCCCCAACGATTCGATGGACGACTATGCCGGCTCAGTCGTGCACCAGGTCGGCGTTGTACGGCTCGAGCATGATGCACTCGCCGGGGCACTCCTCGGCGGACTCGATGACATCGTCGTGGAGCTCGTCCGGAACCCGGGCGACGCCCTGTGCGCCGTCGGGTGCCTGCTCCCCGTCGAAGATCAGCGTCCGGCCGAAGTGCTTCGACTCTTCCTTGACGATCCACAGGCCGTCGTCGCGGGCGGTGAAGACGTCGGGGGAGATCTCTTCGCAGATCCCGTCACCGGTGCAGAGATCCTGGTCGATCCACACCATCAACTTTGTCTCGCCAGCCACGTCAACTCCTCGCAGTCTCGGCCATGCGGCCGTCGCTCTTCATGTCGGTCAGCAAGGCCAATACGCTAGCGGGCCGCTGGACGTTGGCGGTACCTGTGTCCACATGGAGCAGGGTGCCGTCGAGATCGACGACGAAGACGTCGGTCCCATCGGCGTCCACTCCGAAGTCGCGGCGAATACTCCCCGAGGCGTCGGCGAGAACCGGTGGCTTCCAGCCATGCGCTTCGGCCAGCCGACGGCTCTCGGCGGCGGTGACCTTGGCGATGCCGAGGGCCTGGATTCTCCGGGCCCCGAACTCGGCGAGTCGGTCGCTGACCTCGGTGAACTCGGAGCGCGACTCCTCGGTGTCGTTCAGGAAGAAGATCACCATCGGCGTCGAACCCAGAAAGGCATCCGACGACAGCGTCATCCCGGTGCTCGCCGGGGCGCTGAAGCTGGGAACGGTGCGATTCGGCTGCATGCGTGACACCTGATGGGGGGCTGCCGTGGTCTTACCCGACGGGCGTCCCCCGGAAACACCGACGGCTTGGCAGAGATGAGCCACCCGTCGTAGACTGGCGTCTCACCCAAACGACGCGGGGTGGAGCAGTCTGGTAGCTCGTCGGGCTCATAACCCGAAGGTCGCGGGTTCAAATCCCGCCCCCGCTACGACATAACACCAGCTCACAGCCCCTCTCCGGAGGGGCTGCCTGGTATGTGGGAGCACCATGTCTAACGAGTGTCAAACCTCCGGAGCCGGATCTTGATCGGCGATATGCCCGAGGGGCTCCTCGCGACCGACCAGGAAGACGCCCTTCGCTCTGCCGCCGTGGTGCTTATCGATCGGTTCTTCGCCGACATCGGCCATCTCGAGGCGGGTGGCGACTTCGCCGACACCGACATGGTGGAGTACCTGCCGCCTCGCTTCTTTCCGAGGTACGACCACCTCTTTGCCAAGGAGTTCTTGCTCTGTGTAGCGACGGTCGCGTGGAAGCTCGCACAGCCGGGTCACTCGATGCTGGCGTGCGTCGGTGAGGAGTTGGCACTGCACGCCCTGGTGATGGAAGCCGAAGGAATTCTCGAAGCGCGTGGCGCCGGGGTGGACCTAGCCGATCTTCTCGAGCTCGCCACAGAAGATGCCGACTACGAGCTTCTGTTCAGCATGGCGTGGGACGGGATCGAGGACTCCGAAACAGCCCGAGAGGAGGGAATGGCGAACTTGGCCTTCGACGACTGGTTCAGGCCGTTTCGAGAAGAAAACCCCGTGCACCCCTACGTGGAGCCCGGCTCCTCGTCGTTGTCCTGATCGACGACGGGCTGACACCATCAGCTTGCTGCCGTCTGCATGCGGGTAGCGCCTTTGTCGAAGATGGGCGCGATCCGACGCCATCGGAAGACAGGCTTGCCCTCCGCTCGGAGGCCCGAAGCCGACTCACGAGCTAGCAGGTGGTGCTCTGCGAAACTCAGCGCGTGGCTGATTCGATGTTGAGGCGACACTCGACGGGTCCGGTTTCCCAGGTGAGTGGATACGTAGGCGCTTGCTACGCACTGGAGGCTGAGACTATCGCCGCGGAATACAGCGAACGGATTGCGGCCGCTCCGACCAGGTCCTCTGGCTACATCGTCGAACACGACACGAGTGGTCGGAAGCCCGATTCGGAAAGGAGCGAAGAACTGCTCGCCCACAGACTGTTCTTGATGAGATCAACCATCTCGTTCCGAGACTCGCAGCCAATCGAGATTGTCGATTTCCAGACTCATCCGGGGGAGGTGGTCCTGCGAGATCGGCTCGAGCTGGCAGTGGCCAGCCTGAATCCAGATCTGCCCGGAGAGGCATTGGCGGACGCGGTCGAGCAACTGGTGCGGCTACGTCCTCGTGGTGCCGAGGTTCGAAACAACCGGGATGTGTGGAACCTGTTGCGCGATGGAGCGAAAGTCGAAGTCCAATCATCCGAAGGTCACAGGCAGACGGTGACGGTTGAGTTCGTCGCCTGGGACGAGCCGTCCCAGAACGATTGGCTGGCGGTCCGCCAATTCACGGTGACGGGAGATCTGTACAAGACGCGGGCAGACATCGTCGGGTTCGTGAACGGGATTCCGTTGGTCTTCGTTGAGTTGAAGGCTCCGCAGGTCGACCACAAGCACGCCTACGACGAAAACCTGACCCACTATCGGGATGCGATCCCGCAGCTGTACTGGTTCAACGGGGTGGCGATCCTGTCCAACGGCTCGGAGACGAAGGTGGGGTCGTTCTCGGCGCCGTGGGATCACTTCGGTGACTGGAAGCGGGTGTCCTCGGAAGACGATCCGCCGTCGACGTCGATCGAGACTGCCATCCGAGGGGTGTGCAAGCCGGCCCGGCTACTGGATCTCGTCGAGAACTTCACGCTCTTCCAGGAGGTGCCGGGCGGGCTCATCAAGATCCTCGCCAAGAACCACCAGGTGCTGGGAGTTAACAACGCCTTGGCTTCGCTGCGGGATATCGAAGGGAACCAGGGCCGGCTGGGAGTGTTCTGGCACACCCAGGGTTCAGGGAAGAGCTTCTCCATGATCTTCTTCGCCCAAAAGGCACTGCGCAAGGTGTCGGGCAGATACTCGTTCGTGATCGTGACCGACCGGCAGGATCTCGACGACCAGATCTACAAGAACTTCGTATCTACGGGAACAGTGACCGAACCCAAAGGCGGGGAGGCGGGGCCGCAGGCGACTTCCGGGAGACATCTGCAGGAACTGCTGCGAGGCGATCACCGGTATGTATTCACGCTGATCCACAAGTTCCGTACAGAGACCGGAGAGACGTACCCCGTGTTGTCAGACCGGGACGACATCATCGTGATCGCCGACGAGGCTCACCGCACCCAGTACGACACTCTGGCATTGAATCTGCGCAACGCCCTGCCCAACGCGGCGTTCCTTGCCTTCACCGGCACGCCGCTCATTGCAGGCGAGGAACGGACGCGGGAGGTCTTCGGCGACTACGTGTCGGTCTACAACTTCCGCCAGTCGATCGAGGACCGGGCCACCGTTCCGCTGTACTACGAGAACCGGTCGCCCGAGGTGCAGCTGGTCAACGAAGACTTCGACCGGGACATGGAGGCGATCCTCGAGGCGGCCGAGCTCGACGACGACCAGGAGAAGCGTCTGGCCCGGGAGTTCGCCCGGGAGTACCACCTAATCACCGACGACGACCGCCTCGACACCATCGCCGCCGACCTGGTCGACCATTTCGTGGCGCGGGGCCACCAGGGGAAGGCGATGGTGATCTCGGTCGACAAGGCCACCGCCGTCAAGATGTACGACAAGGTGCAGGTGGAGTGGCAACGCCAGATTGACCGGCTGACCGACGAAGTGGCTGGGGCGGAGGGGGAGCACCGGGAGGCGCTAGAAGACAAGCTCGCCGAGCTGATCCAGACCGACATGGCTGTGGTGGTGTCGGCCTCACAGAACGAGATTCCCGAGCTGGCAGCAAAGGGCGTCGATATCAAGCCCCATCGGAAGCGCATGGTGGACGAGGATCTCGACGTCCGATTCAAGGACTCGTCGGACCAGTTTCGGATCGTGTTCCTGTGTGCCATGTGGCTCACCGGGTTCGATGCACCGGCGACGTCGACCATCTATCTCGACAAGCCGATGCGGAACCACACACTCATGCAGACCATCGCCCGAGCGAACCGGGTGTTCCAGGGCAAGAAGGCTGGGGAGATCATCGACTACGTCGGTGTGTTCCGGAACCTCCAGGAGGCTCTTGCTCTGTACGGATCGGGTTCGGGCGGAGGAGTGGAACCTGGCGACCTACCGGTGGAGGCCAAGGATGCTCAGGCGAAGGAGTTGGCGGAGATGCTGTCTGAGATCGATCGCTACGCCGCCAATCACGCCGTAGACCTGCGGAAGGGGATCGGTGTCGCCGGCTTCGACTGGGTCGCCTGGTTGGCCGATTCCGCTGACAACATCCTGGTCTCAGACGAAGTACGTCGAGGGTTTCTCACTCGGGCCGACATGTGCGCGGCTCAGTGGAAGGCGGTCAAGCCGCACCCTGCCGCGACAGAGGCCCAGCCGCTCATGTCGGTGATCGTGCGGCTCGCCCAGCGGGTGCGGATGGAAACCGGATCCCCAGACATCTCAGGTGTCATGGCGTCGGTGGAGCAGCTGCTGCAGGAGTCGGTCGACGCGGTGCCGTTTGTGATCGACCCGTCGGCGGTGACCCGGGTCGATCTTACCGAGATCGACTTCGATGCCCTCGCTGCACTGTTTGCTTCCGGCAAGAAGGCCACTGCTGCGGCGCGACTGCAGGCGTCGCTGGAGCAACGGCTCGCCAGGATGGTCCGGGAGAACCCGAGTCGGGCCCACTACGCGGAGAAGCTCCAGGAGATGATCGATCGCTACAACCAGGGCTCCAAGAACATCGAGGAGTTCTTCGAGGAGTTGAAGAAGCTCGCGGCATCGCTATCCGAAGAGGAACAGCGGGCAGTGCGCGAGGAGCTCAGTGAGGAGGAGCTCGCGGTGTTTGACCTGCTGACGAAACCTGACCCCACCCTCACGAAAGCCCAAGAGGCGCAGGTCAAGGGGATCGTCCGAGAGCTACTGGCCAAGCTGAAGCGGGAGCTGCTGGTGATCGACTGGAAGCAGCGGCAAGCGACCCGGGCAGCCGTCCAGGTCGCCATCGAAGACACGCTCGACCAAGGTCTGCCCGATGTGTACGACCGAGCCGTGTTCTCCCGCAAGTCCGCAGCCGTGTTCGAGCACGTCTTCTCGGCCTACCAGGGCGATGGCCGAAGCATCTACGAGGAGGCGGCGTGAGGACGTTGCTTGTCGATCACTCTGGCGTGGAAGTCGGAGGCGCTACCAGGACAGGATCGCAGAGTGCGCGCGGTTTTCGCGATCTTGTTAGGCACCGAGTCGATGTCTAGCCTGTGGATAAGTTACATGATTGTACTTACAGCAGTGTCATCTCTCTACCCGGCACCGAGCAGATTGGAGGCGTGAATGGCAGAAAAGAAGGTTCCCTATATGGCGGCCTACGGGAACATCACCAAAGTTCTCGAGAAGATCAAGAAGGCTGCAACGCCTGACAAGTTCAGCCAGGACTATCTGGCGACGAAGCTCGGCATGAAGGGTGGTAGCCCCAAACCAGTGATTCCGTTCCTGAAGAAGTCGGGCTTTCTCGCTTCAGACGGGTCACCAACCGACCTATACGAACGATTCCGAAACGAGAACGAGTCAGGCGCAGCCGCCGCTGAGGCACTTCGAATAGGGTACTCGGCACTCTACGACGTCAATGAGTACATCCATGATGCCTCCGACTCGGAAGTCAAGGGAGTCATTGTGCAGGTCACCGGGACGGAGAAGAACTCAAGTACCGTCGGATCGATTCTCGGGTCTTTCAAAGCCCTCAAAGCCTTCGCGGACTTTGATGCACCAATTGCTCGACCTGAGGAACCAACGGACGCTATGGAGTCAATGCCGACGGTGAGCGCTGAGCTTCCGAGTGGTCTCAATCTCGGCTACACGATCAACCTGCACTTGCCTGCCACGTCTGACATTGCGGTGTTCAATGCGATCTTCAAGAGCCTCCGCGACAACCTCCTTTCGAGATGACACTCAGTAGCGACTCCGCGGCGAGTGGCATCCAGTTGTTCGCTATGGCGAACTTCCTTGTTGAGCATGACCTAGACCGGGTTGAACGTGAGTTCGCGATTGACCTACGGCGCGGTCATACCCAGACGATCGAAGCGGATGCCGACTACTACCCACAGATTGAAGTTGCGATCCGCGCCGAAGCCGCCCGAATGGCTCCGCACTATGAAGTCGTCTATTCGCTAGAGAGGACGATCAGAGGGCTGGTGTCCGACATTCTCGCTGAGTCAGATGGTGAGGACTGGTGGAACGAGGGTCGAGTGCCGCAAAGGATCAAGTCGGACGCGGAGGATCGCCAGAAGCGCGAGGTGGACACGGGCATGACGCCTCGATCCGCTGAGCCGATCGATTTCACAACGTTCGGAGAACTGGGCGAGCTGATCAAAACGAATTGGGATCTCTTTGGTGGGATGCTGTCGAGTGTGAAGGCGGTTGAGCGCGTAATGGCCAACCTGAACACGCTGCGCGGGCCGGTGGCTCATTGTTCTCCCTTGGCTGAGGACGAGGTGCTGAGACTTCAATTGAGCGTGCGCGACTGGTTCCGGCTCATGGAGTGAGGGTTGAGGGCTCTGGAGGCTGCCCATGTCAAACCCGTGTCTAACGAACGGCGCCGTACGGCGCCGTCGCGAGTCGGATCGGCCGGCACCCGAATCTCAGAAACCCGTATCCGAAGTGGTTTTCGCGGACTCGGCATCACCGGCTCGGACTGTGAGTCATAACTCATAACCCGAAGGTCGCGGGTTCAAATCCCGCCCCCGCTACGAACGAAACCCCTTGCACTGCAAGGGGTTTCGGCATTTCGGGACTACCTCGGATCGACCGCTGTGAGCGTCCATACCGCGTCCATACCGCGGGCCGACAGCTCGCATGGCTGTGGGATACGTGTCCGCGGGGTCCAATCGATACCTCCGAGGGGTAGCGATGACGGTTTTGGGGTCTGTCTGCGCAGCTGAGTTTGGTGCTCGACTCTGACGTCAGAGGCGGGTCGCGTGTTCGTGGACGATTGCACAGCAGTCGTCAAACGAGGGACACGGAGCGTTGGGCCAGACCAGCTGTGGTAGGACGACGGTGTCGAATGCTTCGCGAGCCGCTTGGGTGTGCTCGGCCGAGAAGGCAGGTGAGGTCGCGAATCCCGAGACGGGCCGAGTTGAGGTTTCCAGTTCGGCTGCGGTCGTGAAGGTCGTGACTTCGCGTGCCAGCACATCGACGGGGGTCTCGTCGATCGCGGCCACTGTTGGGGCGTCGCTGAGGAGGCACCAAATGTCGTAGTAGTGCCGGGCGAGCCGCGCTTGTTCTTCATGGTCGGCTGTCATCGCAGCGTGATGGACGATGGTCAGTTTCTCGACCAGAGTGCGTACTGGAGCGAGCACATGTAGCTCGATGGGCTCGGCCTCGAAGAAGTCGACGTCAATGCCGGCGTCGGCAGCGTGTTCGACGAGAAGGCTGCTCACCTGAAGCTGTCGCGTGGGCATTGCTCCGCCTCGAGCTCCAAGCTCAAGTGTTACACCCGGACGAAGCACGCCAAGGTCTCCTGTGGTGGGGTACTCGAAGACTGCGGTCCGCTTGACGCCCCTGGTCGCGGTTCTGCCGTCTACCTGACCGATCAGCCCAGTGGTAGCTTCGGCGGCGCTCACAAACGACTTCAGGCACCGATCGTCGCCGCCTCTGCTGTGTCCTGGGACGATGACGATGATGTCGACGTCTTCGGAGAACCGGCGGATCAGGTCGTAGGCCTTGGAGAGGCTGGTGCCTCCCTTGAATACGGCGCTCACTCCAGTTTCGGCGCTGCATTGCGCCACGCCACGCAAGACTTCGGTGACCCAGAAGTCCTTTTCGACGTGGATCATTGGGATACCCATCGCCTCTTCAACGCGGGCGGCCGCAGTTGCGAGCGCATCGGGGGACTCTCGCAGCGACCAAGTCATGCAGCCGCTGCGAGAGTCGGGTGCATCGTGCACAGCTCCGCCCAACGGGTGCGGGCCTTGCGGTGGGGCTCGTCGGCGATCTCGGCGCTGAGGGTGTCAGGACGCACTTCACCCCGCTCGACGAACTCAGCAACGACGTCGCCGAACCGCTCCCAGCTCGTATCCATCACCGAGGGCCCGGCGCGCAACACTTCAAGCACTGCCACCTCGGTCGGCGTAAGCGCCCGCAGCAGCCGCTCAACTGACCGCTGAGTGAATCGAACACGATGCCACGGCTTGGGGACGCGGGTTGGGATCGCGACCACAAACGTAGCCGGCACTTGCGATGTCAGGCCAAGCCACTGCGCTGCTGCGACCCCAGCAGGTCCCGAGCCTGGGCCTCCGAGTTCGAGAGCAACTTCCTCGACCCGGGGTCGGGACATGCCCATGGGTGTGCTTGTCCCCTTCCAGTACAGACCGTTGCGGACCCGGTGCAGGTCGCCGCTCGCGGCGAGGCGTGAGAACGCGGTGTCGATCGCGCCCCGCGGACCGTCGATGTCGCGCGTCGAAACAAAGGAACGCTCTGGCAGCGCGGCGACGTAGGCGGCTACTCGTTCTGCGATTGAACCTCTCATGACAGAAAAGTGTAACACTATTCTGTCACAACGCAAGAGGATTCGTGCCGTCTATCCGAGCCGATCGAGGCATCTGGTTGTGGCAGTCAGTCCATCGTCGATTGCTCGGAGCGCCCTGATTCGCAGTGGGACGGTTGCTCGGGACGCTGGGCTGCCAACGCCGAGTCACGAGAATCAGGAGTCTCCCGTCCCCGACGGACCGGTCGTCGCCGACGACGTTGCCAGGTGCGTGTCGGGGGAGCAGGCGTCGATGAGTTGGTGGATGTTTGCTGTTGAGCTCGGCCCGGTGACCACAGTGAGGAGGTCAACGCGTTCGTCCCAGCGGCGAAGCTGATCGGCCACGTTTGGGGAGTCTCCGAACACCGCCAGCTCCTCGAGAAGCCCGTTGGCCTCTTCCGGCCATGTCATGGTGCCCATCCGCGGTTTCGGATTGACGGCGCGGAGGGCATCGACGGCTTCGGAATGGCCCGATCGGGCCACGTAGTCACCGTACAGCCTCCCCATGCCGCACAGATACCATGCGACCAGTTGCTCGATGGTCGACCTCGCCCGATGCTCGTCGTCAGCCATCGCCACCATCGGGCCGGTCACCAGCTCCCAAGACTCCTCCGGCCCTGCTGTCGAGCCTCTCACCTCTTCGATGCAGGACCTGGGGATCATCACCGGGAACCAAGCATCGGCCATGGTCGTGGCGACTCTCGCGGCACGTGGGCCGAGACCTGCGACCCAGATGGGTATGTCGGGTCGTGGGTCGCGTCCTAGTGCCAGACCGGGCTGACCACTGAACCCGGTGGTCCGCTCGCCGCGGAGCAACGAGCGGACCGTGGCGACTGTGGCTGCCAGCCGGTTGGCGGACCCCACGAATCGTGTTCCGTGGAGCCGTTCGGCGAGGACCGGCGTGCTGGCACCCAGGCCGAGCACGAACCGGCCACCCGAGAGGTCGTCGAGGGTGGCTGCGGTCATCGCCAACGTGGCCGGCGTTCGTCCCCAGACCGAGAGGATCCCGGCCACCAGGCGGATTCGCTCGGTTTGTTGGGCGATCTCGGCCAGGACGATGGTGGCGTCGAGACCCCATGCCTCCGGGATCACCACAGCCCCGTAGCCCCGCTCTTCGGCGTGGACGGCGGCCTCTACCAGAAGCTGCCGGTTGTTCTCCATTGGAGTGAAGACCAGGGCCCGCCGCGAAGTGCGCTCAAGTGCGTCCATGGTCATGCCTGCTCACCGCCTAGTTCCTGATTCGGCAGCTCCGATGGCCGGTGGCGGAGGCGTTGTCCGGCCTCTGCAACCAGTCGTTGCACGTTGTCACCGGCCGATTCCACCCGTCGGACGAGCCCGGCCGCCGGGCCCAGTCGGTTGGGAATCTGTGTTTCATCTCCCGTGGAGAAGGCGTGTCTGAGTTGTGACCGCCCCTCTGGGAGACGCTCGCCGAAGTCGGCGCTGTGGAGTGCCATCTCTGGGTGAGGTCGTTGTTGAGGACTCGACCCCCGATGTCCTCGGGGAAACCCTCGTCGGTCGCCAGGTCGAACGCCGACCCTGGTCCCCTGCGCTGCGATGGCTTCGACCCCGGCCGCGACCGCCGCTTCCGCATGCGACGCCTGCTGCACGTGGTTGACTGTCTCGATCCCAGCGGCTCTTGCTGGGGGCACGTGCGGTGTCGGTCCGGAAAACGAGTGGCTTGTGGCCGCCATGAGCTCGTCGATTCCAGGCCATGAAGAAATGGATCCAACGCCGAACGGCTTGTCGGTCCGGCCCTTTATCTGCCGGACCTGTTGACGGAGCAGGCTTGGCCCTAGGCCGGGGACCGTGCCGAGGAAGCTCGGTCCGCCCGCTTCGGAGACGGCCGATGCGAGTTCGACAGTGGCAGGGCCGGCCATCGGCGCGGAGATGATCGGACATTCGATTCCAAAGGCTTCGCAGAGGTTTGTGTGCAGCATGGCTCTCCTTGATGCGGAGACTGGGGGTCTGTGTGAGACCCCCAGCCACCTCGTTGCCTAGTTGTCGACTGGGGCGAAGACGGCGTCCTGGACGTCGCCGCAAACATTTGCGTCACATCCCCCTGCGAAGGAGGTGAGGGCGGCGGTGAGGTCGGCGCGCTCGAGGGACCGCGCCGAACCGTGTGAGCGAACCACAACGTGGATCTCCGTAGCTGAAGCGTCGGCGAGTGCCTCCCCGATCAGCAGCCCGGTGGTGTCGCCTTCGGCCAGTGGGGCGGCCGTGTTCCAGCTGCCCGTGGTCGCGATCGACCCGGCCCCGTAGAACAGACCCACACCGGCGTAGTCTTCGCCGTTCAAGGCCGCGATGACCTCGTCGACTCCACATCCATCGATGCACGCATCGGGCTTGTTGAACAGGACGAACCACAGTGTGGTGGCGTCGCCCCGTCTCCACTCGGATCCCGCGAACCCTCCCGGAGGGTTCACCGGGTCCACCACGAACATCTCGCCCCCAACTCGAGTGTTGACGGTGACCTCGACGTGGTCCTCGTGTCGCACCAACGTCGCCTCAGCGGTCCGTGGCAGGTGGCCCTCGTCGAAACGTCCCATCTGGGAAGTCTGCACGATCGGCCCACTCGGTTCGGCGAGGACCCCGGCCAATGCCGGGAGTGCGGCGGCGGCGAGCAATGCCGCCACCAGGATCGTCAGTGTCCTCTTCTTCATGTCAATTCTCCTTCTGTGTTGTCGAGTGGTCGATTCGGCCGTGTGCGGCGATGACCAGGTTGAATGGCGTCTCGAGGACGACCTCGACGTTCGGTAGACCGCCCTTGCTGATCACGTCCGTCAGGCGGGCAGGTCCGGCCTGCGCACCCAAGGCATGTGAGCCGGCGGCCAGCGCACTCGGAGTGCACAGGAAGGTCGATGCGGCGTAGAACCACCTTCCGACGGGGTTGATGTTGTCTTCGAGCTTGTCGGCCGCCCGAGGCTCCACGACGAGAACTCGGCCATCCGGGTCGAGCTGGCTCGCCACCGCGGCAACGACCCCGATGGGATCGCCCATGTCGTGGAGCGCGTCGAAGAAGCAAACCAATCCGAGCTTCTCTCCACCGATGACGGCGTCGGCCGGTGCCCTGGTGAACGTGACGCGATCGGCGACTCCGGCCGCCGCGGCATCCTTGCGAGCCTTCTCCAACGCTTCGGTGTGGAGGTCGTAGCCGATGAAGGTGGAGTTTGGATAGGCCTGTGCCATCAGGATCGTGCTGAATCCTGTCCCGCATCCAACATCAGCCACTCGGATGCCCGAGGAGAGCGCCTCGTGCAGCCCTTCCACGGCCGGGATCCACTCGTCAACGAGCGATGCTCTGTAGAGCGGAGCGAAGAGGCGACCGATTCCGGATGCGAGCCGTGGATCATGCTCGCCATAGGCAACGCCCTCGCCGGTCTTGAACGCGTTGGCAATGCGGTCCGCCGAAGCCCACATCGCTGCGACGATCTCGATGGTCCCCACGAGGGCGGCCGTCGATTCCGGATCAGCGAACACTGCGGCTTGTTCGGGTGTGAGTGTGAACCGGCCGGATGTGGGGTCATAGTCCACGTAGTGGCCCGCGGTCTGACAATGCAGCCACTCGCGCACGTACCGTTCTTCGAACCCGGTGCGGTCGGCAAGCTCGGCTGACGTGACCGGACCGGTCTCAGCCATCGATTCATAGAGCCCGAGTCGGTCCCCGAGGTATGTTGCCACCGACGCTTCCGCAGCCGCCAAGTCCACCACGACCCTGTCCAACAGTTGGTCGAGTTTCTGTTGATTCATCGTCTCTCCTTTTCTCGTGCGATGAGTCACGGCGAGAATGCGGGAGAGCGCTTTCTCCACACCTTCCCGGTGCTTTCCACCCCCAAGTCCGAGCAGACGCGACGAGAATGAGCTTGTGAACAGCGTCGTTGTCGAGGTCCTCGGACCTCTGCAGGTCGTGATGGACGGGACCGTGCACGAAGTCCGCTCGACGCCCCAGCGTCTGGTTTTGACCAGCCTGGCTCTGGAAACGGGCGGGACGGTCTCGGTCGCCAAGCTCATCGACGTCGTTTGGGGAGAGGACCCACCCAAGAATCCCCGCGGAGCGCTCCAAGTTGTCGTCTCCAAGTTGCGGCGAGTGATTGGGGCCGAAACGATCCTCACCGACCCGGTCGGGTATCGACTTGCCGACGGCGTATCGACCGACGTTGCGCGGGTGGAAGAACTACTGGAATCTCCCGGAAGAGACGAACTCGAGCAAGCGCTGGCCCTATGGCGGGGCGAAGCCCTTGCCGAGGTGGGCGAAGGGTCGGAACTCGGTCCGGAGCGAGTCAGGCTGCGTGCGCTGCGGCGGCGGATTGAACTCGATCTGCTGGCTGAGCGGCTCCGACGCGACGACCCCGAGGCGCTACTCCCGGAGCTGGAAGCCTCCGCCGCCGTCGAACCGTTCAACGAGAGGGTGGCTTTGCTTCAAGTCGAGGCCCTCCACCGAACGGGCCGGTCGGCCGAAGCAGCCAAAGCCGCCGCCGAGTTTCGAAAGAGACTGGCGGAGGCATCCGGACTCAGCCCAAGCGTCGCCTTCGAAGTCCTGGAGGCCGACGTGCTGAGCGGCAGTGCCCTTGATCGACCCCTGACAGGGGTAAGGCTTCCGTCTCCCCCCGTGCTATTGGGGCGGGCAAGGGACCTCACTCGTCTCGAGAACCTGACCCAAGCCAATTGGCTCACCACCGTGGTCGGTCCGGGTGGGGTGGGGAAGACGAGTCTGGTCTCGGTTTGGTCGGACAATCGTTCCGACGCAACGGCGGTGGAGCTGCATCACATGGCCGACGGCGGCGATGTCGCCGCCAACATCGCTCATCAGATCGGGCTCGAAGCTCGAGGGTCCGATCCGCGCCAGGCACTCCTCGACCACCTGGCCACCGTGTCTCCGGTGCTCGTTCTCGACAACTGTGAGCACGTGATCAGTGCCGTCAGGGATCTCGTCGAAGCGATCAGACGCTGGGCTCCCACCGCCCGGGTCGTCTGCACGAGCCGGCAACGTCTCGGAATCCATGGTGAACAAGTCATGCAGCTGGAGCCGCTGCTCGTGCCCAAACCAGGAATGGAGACGACCAAAACCGATGCGGTGCGTCTCTTTGCTGAGAGAGCGTCACAAGCCAACCCAGATATCGAAATCGGGGATGACCAGCTGGCCGCAGTCGCGGCGATCTGCCGAGCGGTGGACGGCCTTCCGCTCGCTATCGAGCTGGCCGCGGCGAGGGCACCCATCTTCGGGGTGGAGGAGCTCGCTCACCGAGTAGAATCGGACATCGGAGTGCTCGAGCAGGGTGGAGGCAGGCATCGCTCACTGGGCGCAGTTCTGGACTGGTCGATTGGCTTGCTCGATCCAGAAGCAGCCCAGGTCCTGGTGACATCGGCCCTCTTTGACGGGAACTTTCGAGTCGAGAGTCTCGAGGCCACGCACGGAGACGCCGACGTTGTTCCACCCCTCGGACGCCTCGTAGAGTCGAACTTGGTCCTTCGGGTCGCAGGAAACGGACCTGCTCGATTTCGACTCCACGTGCCGACCAGACTGCACGTCGTCGCCAGTCAGCAACGCCCTGACGGAGTCGAGCGACGATTCGTCGAATGGGCGCGGCGGCTGGTGGTCGGGCTCTCGGATCAAATCGGCTTTCCCGGGGAGGGGGTGGCCCGAGATCGCGCCTTCAAGGAGCTGGCCAATATTCGTGGGGCGGTCAGGATCGCCCTGTCTTCCGGTGACACACCTCCCGCGTTGGCGATCGCCGAGGGCCTGGGCACTGGCGCCTACACCGCCGGCAATGCCGAGCTCTACTCGATCATCGAGATGGTCGCCGAGGCGGTCGAGCCAGATCACGGGGTCGCAGCGGTCGGGCCACTCGCCGCGTCGGCTCGGGCAGCCAGCATGCAAGGTCGCTGGCATGTGGCGAGAGCGCGCGCCGAGGCGGCCTCCGGCATGTTCGAGGAAGTACCCGAGTCCTATCACATGGCCGAACACGCTCTCGCGGTGGCGGCCTACTACGCCGGCGACTACCAGGAGGCCGAGCGCCGCTACCAGCAAATCTCGACCGATGTTCGTGTCGCGTTGCCGTGGCGGCTCACAGCCGAGTTCGAGCGTGGAGCCGCCATCGCCAGAGGCGGAGATGTCGCCGGTGGCCGTGTCGTAACCGCCACCGCCCTCGAGCAGGCCGAAGCCGAAGCCGGCGAAACAGTGGTCGCCTGGGGCACATATGTCCTCGGGTCAATCGAGCTAGTTCCGAATCCGGACGAGGCCCTGCGCATGTTCGATCTCGCTTTGGAACGAGCAGAGGCCTCGCGAGCCGGCCTCGCAAAGCAGCTGGCTGGCGTCGGCCGTGTGGTCGCCCTCTATCGAGGTCGTCGATACGAAGCCGCAGCGGCAGCTGTGCCTGCAGTCCTCGACGAATTGGGCAGACACGGCAATCGAACCCATCTGCTGAGCCTCGCTCGTGTGGTCTGTTTACTGGCCCTCGAACAGGCGGATATCGGATCAGCGTCGGCTTTGGCGGCCGCGATCGCGCAAGAGGACAGCGCCCCGTCAGCCAGCGCTGTGGTCGACGCCACACCCGAGTTCGATCGGTTCGTCCGCTCGCTCGAGGCCGACGGGTCGCTTCTGACTAGATCGCATGAGCGCCGATCCGATCTGCGAGAGCTGGCCAGAATGATGAGCGACATCGTCGACTCCGGCGATCGGTCATCGATTCGCTGAATCCATTCTGGTCCCGGTCCGGGGTCGGTCTACTCCGACTCCTCGACGACTCGCCCGGCTCGTAGCGGGCGAGCGGCGTCGGGCGCTTCCGTCTGTGATGGTTCAGATGGGTGTGGTGAACTGGTTGCCGGCGACATCGACCTGGCCCGGATCTTGTTCGAGGAGGCCACATGAGTGCCGGAGGCGAGCCCGAGGGAGAGAATGGCGACTGCTCCACTAATCCCGAGCGCGATGCCTCGCTCGCCGATCCGGCGAACCGTCAGCGCGCCGAGGCCTACGAGGAGAGTCGCGAGAAAGGAGAAACCGGGCATCGGGTGTCACTCCCGGGCGGGGTTCGCCGCACGACATACGCCCAACACACGTTCCTCTCCCGCGTCGTGTCAGGCTGCATATCACCACCGTATGACTCGCTTGCTCGGTGGTCTTCAACCCGGAGATTCATCGTTGTGTCCACCCTTGGGGGGAGGCCTGAACCAATCCACGCTCCGACGAAACGGGCCCATCGCCTCCTTACTCTCATCACCATCCGCTCATAGGTTCGATCAAGCGTCCGAACGCTGGAGGAGAGATGGCAACCACTGATACAAAGCAACTGGGTCTCTGGGAACGTCCCCACGTCACCTTCTTGGCCATTGCGTATGGGTTCACCTGGCTGTTCTGGATCGGGTCCTGGGCCATCGCGCAGGCGAACGGGGTTGGGGAGATTCTCATCAACGCCGACCTGGTGTGGGAGTGGTTGTTCGCCGGCGAGACCGTTTCGTCGGCGATCTGGCTCTCGCTTCTGTCTCTGGTCGGCGTCTACGGGCCGATGATCGGCGGGGTCGTGGCCACCAGGCTCGACCCAGCGGTGAGCACCATCGACTTGTCGCGGCGGATTGGCAAGGTCGCGATCGGCGCCCGGTGGTATGGACTAGTCCTTGGAATCCTGCTGCTGGTAGCTGGGCCTGCCGCCCTTCTCGTGGCCTTGACCGCGGACCAGGCGCCAGACAGCCCTCGGGCGATGACGGTGGTCGGGTTCTTGCTGGTCTTCTTCGTCTTTCAGATGCTCACGTCAGGAACCGAGGAAGTCGGCTGGCGCGGATACCTGAACGAGAAGCTCCGCCACGGCCGAGACTTCTGGGACACGGGCTGGGCGGTCGGCCTGCCCTGGGCGGTGTGGCACTACCCCATCGTCGTGATCATGTTCGTCCAGCAGGGTCTTGCCCCCGCAGCGATTGTGGGGAGTCTGGCCGGCTTCAGCATCGGGATCGTTGCCGCGGCGATCTTGCACGCCTGGTTCTACGAGCGGACCAGGAGTGTGTTCCTGAACATCTTCATTCACGCAGCCTTCAACACCATCCCCCTCATCATGGCTCTGATGTATGAAGACTCACCGACGGCGATCATCGCCAACCTCGCTCTGTGGGCCGCGGTCATCTACTTGAAGCGCCGCCACGACCAAGAGCAAGCGCCATCATGAAGAGCCTCGTAGAGGCGTGTTTGTTGGGCCGGCTCCGGCTTCACCAAGATTGCGTCCCGCCGGGTGGTGTAGCTGTGTGATTCGGGTTGTCAGGTTCTGGGGGCTGCAGGGAGTGAGGCTACCTGGTCTCCTTTCTCGAGGAGGGGTGTGAGGGTGGCGGCTGCGATGTAGCGGCGTTCGGCGGCGATCATTTCGTCGTTGATCTCGACGAGGAGAGCGCCGACGAGTCGGATGACGGATTCGGTGTTGGGGAAGATCCCGACGACGTCGGTGCGGCGTTTCAGTTCGCGGTTGAGTCGTTCGATCGGGTTGTTGGACCAGATCTTGGGCCAGTGGCCGGGCGGGAACGCCGTGTAGGCGAGGAGGTCGGGTTCCATGGTTTGGAGTCGTTCGGCCACGGCGGGAGCGATCGGTTCGAGCTGGTCGACGACCGACCGGAGTTGGGCGGTGGCGAGGGTGTGGTCGGGTTGAGCGAAGATGGTGCGGATCAACGCGGCGATCACCTGCCGATGCTGATGATGGGCAGCGGACAGCAGGTTGCGCATGGCGTGGACCCGGCATCGCTGCCAGGACGCACCTTGGAACACCCGGCGGATGGCGGCGCGTAGCCCGGCGTGGGCGTCAGAGACCACCAGACGAATCCCGTTGAGGCCCCGGTCTCTCAGATCGCGGAGGAACTCGGTCCAGAACGTTTCGTTCTCGGAGTCGCCGACGTCGACGCCGAGGACTTCCCGGTAGCCGTCTGCCCGTAGCCCGGTGGCGATCACGACCGCCTTGGACACCACCTGATGGTTCTCCCGGACGTGAACATAGGTGGCGTCGAGCCACAGGTAGACGAACGGCTGATGATCCAGCCTGCGTTCCCTGAGCACGGCGACGTCGGCGTCGATCTCTTTGCAGATCCGGGACACCGTCGACTTCGACACGCCGCTGTCACAGCCCAACGCCTTGACCAGGTCGTCGACCTTCCTCGTAGACGTGCCACAGATGTAGGCGGTCATGATCACCGCCCACAACGCCTTGTCGATCCGACGGCGTGGCTCCAACAACTCGGGGAAGAAGCTGCCCTTACGGAGCTTGGGGATTCCCACCTCGATGTCGCCGGCCGGAGTCGACACCAGCTTCGGTCGATGCCCGTTCCGTTGGGTCAGCCTGGCCGGGGTGCGTTCACCCGGTTCGGCGCCGATCTTGGCAGTCAGCTCGGCTTCGATGAGTTCCTGCAACGCCACCGTCAGAATCTCGCACAGTGCCGTCGCCAACGACGCGTCCGTGGCGACCAGCAGCTCGGACAGTTCAGATAGGGCAGAATCATGGGCGGCCATCGTGTGGCTCCTTCTCAGTAGCGTTCAACTTCTTCTGAGAATCACACGATGGCCATCAACATCACAGCACCGCTGCGGCGACCAGGCCGCTTCTACACCACATGACGGGACTCACCCTTCACCAACGCCCACGCAAGGCCAGTTCCGAGGATTGGTGATCAGTTCCTCTCTTCAGTGCCCCGGGTCGTCTGCCTTGGTGACATGGATGGTGCCGTCCCGGTGCTCGGGGGGTGAGTAGAGCGAGTAGAGCTTGAGATCACCCTGACCGGTGTTGGTGACGTTGTGCCACTTGCCGGCGGGAATGATGAAGGCCCAATGCGCTCGCACGTCGTGCTGCTCATCGACCGCCGACTCGGTGGTACCCAGGTCGAGCCTCCCTTCGCCGGACTCGATCCGGAGGAACTGGTCGATGTCGGGATGCGACTCCCACCCGATGTCCTCACCCGGTCTCAGCCTCATCACGGTGAGCTGGGTGTGAACCCCTGTGTACACAACGGTACGAAAGTTCGGATTCTCCAGGGTCGTTTGCTCGATGTTGTCGACCCAGCTGGTCATTTCTGGCCTCCTTTGGTTACTGGGATTCGATCGCATCAGATGAAACGCGATCTTTGAACGATTTGGAGAGTGCAACCATGTCGATGGCTTGGATGGTGCTCATAGATGCTGTCATCCCTTTGTCACCAGCGCTCCGACACCAGTGACGCCGGCTCGAACTCGAAGCTCATGCCCGCATACGTGGTCAGCCGATTCAACAAGAGATCCCCCATCGCGGCCGCCGGCGTCCACGACCCTCCGTCGACCGCGATCTCGTCCGCATCCTCGGCCAGGCACAGTGCTGATTCGACCAGCATGCGACTGGTGGAATCTGTAGCCGGATCTCCCTCCCCACCAACCACCGCCCGTGCGGTCGTGCCATCGTCCAGCTTGCCGATGAGGATGATTCTCCACTGGCCGGCCTCGCGAGTTTCTCGATCAGGACCTTCGCCGGAGCCGGGCAACAGGTACTTCCGCAGCAGCCACCGGGTCGGCGGGAACCCCACCGACGCCATGAAGGCCACGTAGCCCACCGCTTCGGACTTGGCCCGGATGCGCCCGGATACTCCGCCGGCGACAACCCGGGCCTCGTCGTAGCGGAAGTCCTCGCCGTACGGGTAGTCGAGGAGGGCATTGGTCCGACGGACGATCTTGGTGTTCATGGGGCCCATGAAGAATGGCTTGGTCCAGACCTGAAGGTCCTCGTCGTACGCGACCTTCGTCGACCTCATGTCCTCGGGTTCATCGGGCCCTTGGCGCCGGCCTGGTGGAGCCAGGTAGTAGGGATCCGTCATGGCCCGCTTCATGGACTCGTCCTCCCGGCCCGCTTCGGTCCCGTGAAGCATGCTGGCCGCGGTACCGCCGCTGAATCCTCCTCGGAGCTCGGTCACCCGCATCTTGACCCGTGAACACGGCTCACCGTAGAGCTGTCTGGCATGCTCCTGCAGGAAGTACACACCCAAGTCCGATGGGACGGAATCCATGCCGCAGGCGTGCACGATTCGCGCCCCGGTCTCCGTCGCCTTGGTGCCGTGGGCGTCCATCATCTGGCGGATCCAGTGCGGTTCAGCGGCCAGGTCGCAGTAGTGGGTGCCGGCACGCGCGCACGCGTCCACGAGTTCGGAGCCATACACGGCGTAGGGACCAACCGTCGAGCACACCACTCTGGTTCTTCCCGCCAGCGCTTCCATGGAATCCATGTCGTGGCTGTCACCGGTGACGATTGGGAGGCCGACCGCAGCAGGACCCAGCATGGATCGCACCGCCTCGAGCTTGGTCCGGTTGCGTCCCCCGATCGCCCAACGCAGGTCTCCTCGAATCCCGATACGGGCCGCCAACCTGTTCGCGGCGAGCCGGCCCGTGAACCCGGTGGCTCCCCACAACAGGATGTCGAACCGGGAATCATGTTCCATGGCCGGTCCCTCCCGATCGCCCGACCGAGGTCGTCGCGGTCGCCCGCTCCATTGCCCATGACTTGGTCACTGCCGCGAAGGCTGCAGCTCCACCGCTGAGCGCCCCTCCGAATCCACCGCCGGGGTTTCCCCAAGCGCTTGCCAGATACAGCCCCTTGATCGGGGTCTCGTTGGGGATCCGCGCCATGAAGGCGTTGTGGAGCGACTGCTCAAAGCCGTAGATCGCTCCTTCGGTGTTGCCCGTGAACGCCCAATTCGTGAGCGGCGACGCGGTCACCTCGACCTCGATCATCGATGAGAGATCGGGAATCACGAGTTCTTCGGCGCGTCGAATGAGGCTCTTGCTCCAGCGCTCCTTCTCGTCGTTGTAGGCAGCCTTCTCGCCCTCGAGGTATTCGTCCTGGAAGATACGCCAGGGTTCCCAACCGCTCTGCGTGAAGAGCATCACGGTGGAGGTTCCGGGCTGCGAATAGCCTTCGAAGGCGTTGTCGTAGATGGTCACGCTGAACCCGGTGTGGTCGACGTCCCCCGTCATGCTGGCTTCGTACTCGGCTTCGGGTCCGGCCCCGGTCGCGACGTGGGTGCTGTATGCGTCGACGACGCCCCGCAGCTCGGTATTGAGCCCGAGCCAGACGATGAAGGTCGAGATACTCGGACGGTATGTCGAGATCCGCTCCCGGTAGTCCGGAGGAAGAGCTTCCTCGGGAAGCAGCTCGGTCAGCGTCGTGATCGCGCTCGCGTTGCTGACGACGACCGTCGCCGGCAGATCCGTTCCGTTCGACAACCGGACACCGACGACCGCGGCATCGGCCATCAGGATCTCCTCGGCCGCCGTTTCGTACATGATCTTGCCGCCGGCTTCTTCGACGACTTCGGCGAGCGCATCGCTGAGCGCTTTGGACCGGGGCTTGATGTAGAAGGACCCGTTCGCGAGGTAGTCGCCGGTGAGGTTTGCGTAGTAGAACGCAGAGAGGCTCGACGGGGGGAGACCGAAGTAGCTCCACAGGCCCGCCAGGGCTTCCTGCAACGACGGGTCGGTGACGTACTCACCGAGAAGAGCGGCGAGGGACTTGTCCCGTATCGCCCACATCCTGGGGAACTCGACCGGGAACAGTCTCAGGTCCAGCTCATCCTTCAGCCTGGCAAACCGGCCGACCTCATCGGTGAGGTCCACCATGCATCGGACGAAGCCGCGGATCCCGTCCTCCTCGGCGGCGAAGTCCTCGGCCAGCAAGGAAATGTATCTCTCCGGGTCGCGCTGAGGGACGGAGATGTCGAGATCAGGGGTCTTCAGGCGATAGACCTCGGGGAGCTCGACCAGTTCGATCTTGTCGAGCACGCCAAGCTCGTCGAGGATCCGGGCGACCGCGTTGTTGTTGATCGCAGTCCCGTGGAGGGAGACCTCGAAGACGAATCTGCCGTCTCCCCGCCCGAACGACGTTGCATACCCGCCAGGTTTGTCATGCTGTTCGACGATCGTGACGGGCGTGCCGCGTTTGGCGAGCAGCGCTGCGCAGCACAGTCCCCCGAGTCCGGCTCCGATGACAACGGTCGGCTGGTGCCGCGGGTCGGTCATCGGCTCGTTCCCACGCTTTGGAGGTGGGGTGGGTTGGTCTCGTGGATGGTCACGGTCCAGTCGACCCGAATCGATTGGCCTGCAGCTCGCGATCAATTCGCTCCTCGCTGATGTCCATCGGGGCGAAGAAGACACCCATCGCGTGGGCGACGAGTCCGATACCCCAGCCGAGAATCGGCCATACCGGCCAGAAGTAGCTGCCGGATGTGACCGCCCAGATGAACACGAGGAATGCATTGACTGCGAAATAGACAGCCAGATGGACCCAGAATGCTCGCTTGGCACGGATCCGTCTGATCGCCCATTGGCGTTGGTCGTCGGTCACGGTCGGTCCTTTCCCTGATCCGCTGTCCTTCTCCTGGAATCCTCGATCGAAGATGGGGGGTCGGACACCACCCTTCCTCCGAACCCCCCGGGGGGTCTCATGGGATATCTGGCTGTCGAGTCAGCGGGCTTGGCGAGAGGCTCTCGGGGCGAAAGCCCAAAGGGCGACAGGGATTCCGGCCACTGCCAGACCTGTCAGGACGAGCAGTGCTCGACCGTATCCGGAGGCGAACTCCGGGTCGCCGAACTCGATACCGGCGAGCCCTGCCGCAGCCGGAAGCAGGACGATCGCAAGGAGGCCGGCCAGCTGACCGGTCAGGTTGTTGAAGGCCGAGGCGACACCCTGGTCGGACTCATCCAATGCGCCGATGCTGGCCGAGGCCACCGGTGCGGTGAACAGCGACATCCCCAGCGACGCCAGGGCGACAGCCAAGACCGCCTCGGGCCAGACGGTCGAACCCGCTTCGATCCTGCTCAACAGGAACAGGCCACTCGCGTATACGACGAGCCCGCCAACGACCGGGAGGCGGGCTCCGACCCGATCGGCCAGCCGTCCGGCCAAGGGAGACCCCACCATCATCAGGAGGTAGATGGGGGTGAGGACCAGTCCGGCCACAATCGGCGTTTGACCCATCGTCGTCTGGAGCATCACGGCGACGAAGAAGACCATTCCCCAGGCCGTGAGGGCCGAGATGAGCCAGATCAGGTTGCCGCCGACGAAGGCTCTGCGTCGCAGGAGGTGAGGAGGGAGCAGCGGATCGTCGGTGGTTCTCTGGTGACGGAGGTAGGCGGTGCCGGCCACAGCGGCAATCCCGAGGAAGACCGCCGGGACCGGATCGATTGGATCCACTGCGCCGGCGATGAGGGCGACGCTGAGAGTCGCCAACGTGAGGAATACCAAGAAGGCTCCTCGTGCGTCCGGTCGCCGGTCGTTGTCGAGGGGGGTCTCGGGTACGCGCCAACGGGCGATCACGAGGCCCACGACCGGCAGGGCCAGTGGCACGATGAAGAGCCAGCGCCAAGAGAGCAGTTCGATGAGCGTTCCACTGAGAAAGGGGCCCAAGGCGGGTATCGCGGCCACCAGTCCCAGAAACGTGCCCACCGCGCTGCTTCGCTCACCTTCAGGGCTGAGGCGTGTGACCAGTGCCAAACCGGACGTCAACAGCATCGCCGCGCCACTGCCCTGAACGAAACGACAGGCAACGAGTGGCCATACCGACGGAGCCAATGCGCACGCGATGGCGGCGGCCGAGAAGACGAGGATTCCCCAGACGAATACGCGTCGATGGCCGCAGATGTCGCCGACGGAACCCGCCACGAGAACCCCCGATACCAGGGACACGTAATAGGCGTTCAGGATCCACTGTGCATCGGTCACCGTCGCCTGCAGATCATCTGCGACCCACGGGATCGCCAGGTTGAGCATGTCGTCACTCATATAGGCAAGAGCCGTTCCAAGCACCGCCGCCACCAGGACGGCTCGACGCACTGACAGCCGTATTTCGGTCCGATCAGCTGGGGTCGGAACAAGCGTCGTCGTGAGCCTCACCAGCTCGCACCGACGTGCAGAGCCAAGTCGATGGCTCCGGACCCTGAGCTCGGAAGTGAGCAGGACGGGGCGCCCCGGTCGCTCGTCCTTCGGTTCCCCGACTTCATCGGAGGTAGCCCAGGGCGTGTCGGGCAATCGTCCGCACCTCGTCGTGGGTCACGTTGTCCTCGACGTACTCGACGGTCAGGCTGAGCCGTCCGGCAACTGTCGCCGCGCCAACGAGGATGTTCACATTTGCCAGCGGGAAGGCGCCTCCGGGCTTCATCATCATCCGCTCGAGCTCCAGCGGTCCGTACTTCGACGGGAAGTCGAGGCGGGTGAGGTTGGTGATCGCAGAGCCCAGGCCGACCCGGTCGAGTGAATCGAGGCCGTCCCGTTCGAGGATTCGCTGGACGACGTCTGCTCTCTCGCCGAAGGCGCGCAGCCGCTCCGTCCGAGGTCCTTCGCCTTTCACGAGGCCACCGAGCTTCTTGAAATTGATCGCTTCGAGGATGGTGGGGTCGAGAAGGCTCCACGTCAGGGGCTCGCCGAAGAGCGCCTCGTCGGTGTAGCGCCTGGCGAGCTTCTGTTGCAGTTGACGTGCGTTCTCCCAGAAGCCCAGGTGCTCGGCGTAGTGGATCTTCTCGGTCACCGCAGAGGCGTAGAAGCCCATCACCTCTCCTACCGGTGGATTCAGGCGACCGCGGAGATCGCCGGCGATCGGCACCTTGGGATGGTGTCTCGAGACCAGGACCTGTTCCTGGGCCCTCGTGAACGCCATGGTCAGGGCGGTGTTCACCGTCGCCTTCTCGGCGCGGCACCGTGCAACCAATTCCACCGTCGCTTCGGAGGACAGCTCGATAGACATCAGATGATGGTGGTACCTGTCCCAATAGGCTCGACTGAGCATCTCGTAGTCGGCCTGGTCGAAGACGACCGGGTCCTTGCGCCACTTGCCGTTGATACGGTGGATCAAGAACCTGATCAGGGGATTCAGTTTCGCCTTCTCAGGGATCGTGTCGAGGGTGATCGGTCTCGGCGCGTCGTGCCCATCCATGACCAGGTCGGGATCACCGACGCAGGCGAGGATGTCCCGGGCGAGGTAGGCCAGCGACAACCCATCACAGAGAATGTGGTGGCACATGATGACCAGCTCGGACACGCTGGTGGAGCGCAGCAGGAAGATGCGTATTGGAGGTTTTTCGTCGAATCTGAATGGAGATCTCCCCGCCTCGACCGCGAGGGACTCCCACTGCTCGGCTGACTCCCAATCGATGACCTCGATCGGAATGGCCCCCGCACCTTCGGAGGTGAACCAGGGATTGTGGTTCTCGTCATCGACCACCCGCACCCGCAGGAGGGGGTGCCTCAACCCGGCTTGAACGACCGCCGCTTCCAGCGCGTCGACCGGCAGTTCCCCGCGAACGCGTGCCACCAACGTGACAACGGCGAACGGTGACCGCGTCATCAGCCGTTCCATGGGAGCGGCGGGACGCTCGTAGGGAGCCACGTCAGGTCACCAACCTGGCTCCGTCGAGCGACCCAGAACCGAGGACTCCGGAGAGCGTCACAGGCCGGTCGGTCCACGAGACGCCTTGGACGGTTTGGAGGTCCGGGATGTCGAGGAGGTCGAGTCCACGGATCTCTATGGAGGCCTCGCCACATTGAGGCGGGAACGACTCGGCCAGCGCTTGGCACAACCGGACGGATTCACCGGTGACCACGAGGTGGCCGGACACCGGGTGCTCCCCGGACGCTGCCAGGGCTTCGCTCACCGTCAGAGGTTCCTGATTGCCGCAGCCCGCAGCACTGAGGACCAAGCCCACGAGCAACCATCGCCTCGCCTGGAACCGTGCCATGTTCCGATGCTGCGTTGGTTGGCGGGTGGTCCGGCATCCCCCGTGGAGCAAACCACCCGGGGGGATTGTCCGAATCCTGGACGCTCATGGTGGATCCACCCGGGTGGTTCATTGCCAGGGGGTGGCATCACCCCCCGATGGCTTGGACACGTCGCAGGTAGCGACTGAGTTCGAGACGACCCCACGCAAAGGGAGACCGTTCATGTCCGTTACAACCGATCAGGTTTGGCAGGCTCTGGAGCGAGGCTCCTTCGGAGTGCTGGCGTTTACGAACCGTGAGGGTCATCCTCGGAGTGCAGGCGTCTGCTACGTCGTCGACCATCGCGCGCTGTTCATCTCCACCAACGAGTCGTCCTGGAAGGTTCGTCACCTATCCGCCCGCCCACAGGTGTCGATGACGGTCGCATTGCCGAAACGCGTGCCGTTCCTGCCGTTCATCAAGGTGTCGGCCGCAACGATCACGTTCCAGGGAGTAGCCCGGATCCTGGCGGTCGAGGAGGTCGAGGGGTCCGTCTTCGAGCGCCTGCCGCTCGGCGGAGAAAAGGATCCGGATGTTCTCAGGAGTGCGGCGGTCATCAAGGTCACCCCTCGTGGTGACTTTGTCACCTACGGAATCGCGATGCCCATCACCCGGATGCGCAAGCACGAGGAGGCTCACGGGAGGGCTCCGTGCGGGACCGATCCGGCCGCGCTCGAGGCGGCACGATCGCCTCGGAGCTGATGCCAGCGGCCGTGGCCGGGTTCAGGCTCGTCGTTTCGATCTCCTCCCACAGCGAGACAGGCGGGGAGGGTGCGATCGGGTCAGGATGTGGACTTCTGCACCGATCGGAGGACCCGTGGAAGGAATCGGAACGGGAGGGGCGGTTGGGCGACGTCGAAGGTACCGGCGGTGACGATCCGGAGCTCGGAGCAGTAGAACAACCAGGTCGCCGTCGAGCCGGTGTGGCCGACGATGGTTGGGACGGGGGCAAACGGCGACATCCAACGGGGTGGTGCGTATCTCATCACTCCCAGGCCGTAGTCGACGGGGAAGAACACGCGGTTGAACCGTTGCTGCATGCGCTGCCAGGCTCCATCGACTACTTCGCCACCCACCAGCGCCCGCAGGAAGCGCACCTGGTCGGCGAGAGTGGAGATGATCCCGCCGTCCGGTCCTTGGTGTCGAAGGGCTCCTTGTGGCTGCAAGACCTGGTCCTTCGACCAGACGTGTGCTCGAGGTTCTGGCGAGCCACCAGACGGGGGCGGGTGGGGATACGAAGAGGTGTCGTCGAGGCCAAGCGGTTCAAACAGCATCTGGTCGAACACTTGGTCGAGCGGCTGCTCGCAGATCCGTTCGAGGATTGCACCCACGAGCTGGTAGTTCGTGTCGGAATAGTGCGCGCGGTTCTTCGACTCGTCGGCGGGTTGTGGAGGAAAGTGGGGAGCGAGCTGGTCCCTGACCACCCTGACGACCTCATCGAATGGCATCGGTGCGTCCTCCCCGGCGAGGAGCCGATCCTGCGGGCTCCGAGCTCCGCGCGGGGCCTCTGCGTAGTAGTCGGGGAGACCCGAGGTGTGTGCCAGGAGGTGTTCCACCGTGATCTCATCGGTCCGGTCGACCCCGTCCATCACATGCAGACCACGGGTGACCTCCTCGGGGAGCAGATCGACGATCCGATCCCTGAGCGTGAGGCTGTTCTGGTCGATCAAACTCATGACGATCGAGGCCGTGAAGAGCTTGGTCACGCTCGCGATCGGGTAGCGGATGTCGGGAGTGGCGGGGGTGCCAGCCGGGTCGGCAACCCCATGGGCGGCCTCCCAGCGCCACGACCCGTCGATGTCAGCCACCACCATCAGCCCATGTCTCACATGACGTCGACCAACGGCATTTGCCAGGAGCGAATCGAGACGGCCGGCGAGTTCGTCGCTCGGGTGTGGTCCGCTTGGCCTCATTGGAGAATTGTCCTGGAACTGCTCCGCTTTGTCAGGCGAGTAGCCGGGGTAGCGGCAGCGGCCCGTCTGGATATGCCTCGGAACATCGTCGAGACGTGAAACAGGTCGACGAGGCCCAGAGGGATCTCGGCGCAGCGGATCCATCGCGGTGAGTAGTTGGCCCTGGTTCGGACCAGGGCCCGCGTTCGCCGCTCGGGGAGTGGCCTCAGTTCCCACGCCCACGAGAAGTCGAGGTACATGCCCTCGAGCATCAGTCGTGCCTCGAGTCTTTCGACTTCCTCAGGCATGGCAGGGTCGATCGGGTGGCCTCGAAAGGGGTGCCGTACCGACCGGTAGACGATCCATCGCTGGGGTCGGAGGTCTGCCACGTGGAAGTATGCGGCTAGTCAGGTCCATCAGGGATGATGTCGATGGCGATGGCGACACTGGCCAACGCGACCGCCGCCCGTGTCGAGAGGAGTATGCCTCGCCCAATCTCGGCCGATGGTCGGGCGGACCACCACTCGCGCAACTCGAGGAATCGAAGGGCCAGTGCAGCTGCTCCTCCAACCAGGACGACTGCGAGCGTCGGGTTGACCTTGCCGAAGTAGGTACCGAAGGGTTCGGGGTCGACCGGGGCAAGTATGGATGCGGCGACCAACGCCACGATCGCGCTGAGCGCATACGCGAGGTAGTCGCGTGTGCGATCCCGTCCCCCGAACATGCGGGTCGGCTCAGACATGGAGTGCACCGAGATTGGGGCTCGTGGAGGGTTTGTCACAGGGAATCGGCGTTGCGGAAGCGACGCCGGCTGACGCTTCGGCGTTTGCCGACTTCTGGTTCGCCGAGCGAGTGAGGCACCTGCAACCGCAAGACACCGGATCTGGCCTGCGGTTGGTCATGCCTCACCCATTCGGTCTCAGCCTCGAGCCCCGGTTTCAGCTCTGGGGATCGGTCGCAGGCCACCGGTAGGCGTAGCCCACGATCAACAGGTTGAAGAGCACGTAGAACGCTCCGAGGTAGTACTCCCAGCCTTGGGTGGCGTCCGCGAAGAACCCGATGTTCAGCACCAGGTAGAGCGGTGCAACGATCAGGTTGGTAAGCCGCACAATCCGAGGGCGACCCACCAGACATAGGAATGCCATCAGCGCCTGCACGATCGCCGTGGTGGGCGCCAGGATGAAGACCCACGTTTCGGTGACTGGCTCTCCCATCTCCTGAAGTAGAGCGAACATGTCCCCGAACGTCCACAGCATGAAGTGGCCGAGCCACAACACCGCCAGCAGTGTCCGGATGTTCACACTTGGGTTCGCCAGTCGACCTCTGGTCGAACCGTCAGCAGTCATTGTCCTTGTCATCGATCCACCTCCAGCAGTGGTCTGACTCGACTCGGCTGGCGACCGCCCTCTCTCGAAGCGTGCCTCGAACCGGCGGTCCCCGAAGGATGCCCGGATGGCACGACCGATCGGATCGGTCCCCTCGCTCGCCGCTACTCCTGTCGTAGACCCGGGTCCTTGGCAGGCGACCCCACCTTCGGGACTCCTCGGGGGGTTGGGCATCCCCCGCCCCGGGAACCACCCGGGTGGTCTACGAATTGGGTGACGTTGAATCTCTCTGGGCCTCAGAACATCGAGCTGCGGACCAACATCTTGGAGCCGCAACCGACTCAGCCTTGGCGACGGCCGGGAGCTCGCAGAATTGTCGGGTACGCCCACTCACCTGGCCACGGCTCGGCGGGCAAACGCCGGCAGCTGAGAACGTGACATCGGACCCTGGCGTTGCAGCATCGGATTCGAAAAGCATGGAAGCGAATCCACGGAGCCATTCGATATGGGAACTGTCGCAGCGCCCCGCAACGTCTCGGGTCTCTTGCCAGAGTCGATTCAGGTCGCCGGTCCCGACCCACCCCCGTGTCTCGTAGCGACCAAGATCGACCCGCCTATTGCCGCTTCTTGGCTGTTGCCCAGGAAAGGGCTCGTCGACCGCCTGGCCCACGAGGACACCAAGCTGTGTCTCATCTGTGCACCTGCGGGGTGGGGCAAGACGTCGCTTCTGGCAGCATGGCGCGACCTCGAGCCCCGTCGGCGTTTCGCCTTTGTCCAGCTGGAGTCCGGTGATGACGATGTCACCACCTTCTGGGCGTATGTGGTCGCTGCACTGAGAGATGCGGATCTGGGCACGGAACACCTGGATGAATTCGCAGAACGGCTACGGACACCCGGCGTCGACCCCATGCGCCGGGTTGTGCCACAGCTGGTCAACGAGCTCCATGCCATCGCGGAGCCGGTTGTTTTTGTGTTGGACGACTACTACGTGCTCTCGGGCAAGCCGGTTCACGACTCCGTCCTCTTCCTGCTCGATCACCTGCCACCCGCGGTCCGCGTCGTGATCTCGACGAGAGTCGACCCACCGTTCCCGCTGAGTCGGCTGCGCGCTTCCGGGCAGATGACCGAGCTGAGAGCCGCCCAGCTCCGTCTCGACGAGGAGGAGACAGCACAGATGCTCCTCAATCGTTTCGGACTGGCATTGGATGTGAGAGACGTGGAGCTTCTGTGCCGACGCACCGAGGGATGGCCCGCCGGTTTGCAGCTGGCCGGGCTCGCTCTCAAGGATGAAGCGGACCACCACGCCTTCGTGGAGACGTTCGCCGGTGATGACCGCAACCTCGCCGACTACCTCACGGGCGAGGTTCTGGATCGCTTGCCGGACGACCGAGCCAGGTTCCTGACTCACACCTCGATACTCGATCGCCTCAGCGGTCCGCTGTGCGACGCGGTCGCCGACACAGACGGATCTGCCCTGCTTCTCGATGAGTTGGAGCACGACAACCTCTTTCTGGTGTCACTCGACCACCAGCGGAGGTGGTACCGCTACCACCACCTCTTCGGCGAATGGCTGCGTCACGAGCTGCAGCGGACGGCTCCCGAGACCGTGTCCGAGTTGCACTCCCGAGCCAGCCGCTGGTTCGACAGTGAGAATCACCTCGAAGGCGCCATCTCCCATGCCATCGCCGCCGGCGAACAAGATCGAGCTGGTGGGATCATGGATCGCTATCTGGCCGACGTCGCCGAGGTCAACTGGTCTTCGGTGTTTCGCTGGCTCGATCAGCTCTGCGACTCGGTCAAAGAGGATCATCCGATGGTGGCGATTGCCGAGGTCAGATCGGCTTTCAGCATGGGCAATTTCCTGGGCGGTCTCCGCTGGCTGCCGGTGGCCGAGAAGGCGCTGACCGGCATCGACGCCGAGACCAGGGGAGCGGCGGAGGCAGCGGTGAGGCTCTTCACAGCCTTCGGTGAACTGGTTGCCGGCGACATCGACCTGGCCCGGATCTTGTTCGAGGAGATTGCCGCCGAGGAGCGTCCGGCGCTCTCGTTCCACTTCGCCATGGCGATCGGCGACGCGGGGACAGCGACGTTTTGGACCGCCGGGCCTTTGGCGGCCATCCCGCAACTACGGGAAGCGGTCGTTGCCCAGGAGACTGCCTCGATGGCCGACACCGGAGCCACAGCCCTGCTCGCCGCGGCCTATGCGGAGATCGGCGACTGGCATGCGGCCGAGACCACCGCCGTGGAGGCGCTCGCTCTGCCTCAACCCTTCGAGGACTACCCCTACCCATTCCGGATGCCAGCCCACTACGCCCTCGGCCAGGCGCTCATCGCGCAGGACCAGCCGGACCGAGGTTTGGCGGAGATCAGGGAAGGTCTCGCACAGGCCAGGGCCTGGGTTGAGCCGATCTTCATCGCCTATGGCTGTTTGCTCCTCGCAGAAGCCCTCGACAGCTATGGCGAGAAGCGAACCCTCGTGCGAGAGGCTCGGCAGCTCATCCAAGACGGCCGGAGTCGGGGGCGCATCGGGGATCTGGTGGCGGTTGCCGAACGAAGGCTGTCGTTTCGTCGGCCTTCGCAGCAGACTCCGGGGACCGTTCGAGTCGAACCGCTCACCGACCGCGAGCGAGATGTGCTGCGCTGGCTGCACAGTGAGCTTTCCCAAGCCGAGATCGCCCGAGAGATGTTCGTCTCGTACAACACCGTGAAGGGTCACACCAAGGCGATCTACCGCAAGCTGGGTGTCAGTTCGAGAGCTGCCGCCATCGAGACCGGAGACCTCCTCGACGTGCTCTGAGGCCCCACCCGCCCGACGGTCACGTGTACCAATCTCGGTCGGTCCCAGACCGAGAGCAATCCCCCCGGGGGGTTCTCTCCGGAGGGGGATGCCACACCACCCCTCGTGGACGCAGCATCACTGCCATGGACCGCAGCATCGGAATCCCCAGGATGGTTCGCCGGCCGAGGCGGCTCTCGTGAGCGTTTCGACGTGCCGCCGGTCGGCGCTCGAAGCCACCCGAGGCCTTGAGGTGTCGGAGAGTGGAGGACGGGGGGGGAAGGTCGTGCTGGTCAACGAACGGGATGATGGAAAGGACGACCTGATGGGGCAGCGGATGTTTCGGATCTGGGTGGCCGGAAGACTGAAGGATGGCTTTGCCAAGGCCATCGACTCCGGGCTGGAGCAAGAGGAAGCCAAGCCCAATACCGCACTCTCGGGCGAGCTTGTCGACCAGGCACAGCTGCACGGTCTTCTGGAACGTCTCGGCAAGTTGGGTGTCGAGGTGGTGCGTTTCGAAACCTATCCCTCCGGGGGGGACGGCAAATGAGGATGCTGAACCAACCGACGGTGGAACGGCGCTACGCGGGTGCAGTGCTCTGGCGGTCCTCGGCTGTAGGTCATTCCGGGCTCGACACGTTGGTCCTGCCCAACCGACGGATGAGCAGCTCGTGGCAACTGGAGGTGTGAGATGAGTGTTGTGCAGACGATCCAGGAGAAGTTCAGCGCCCGGCTCGTGTATGGCGATCCGGTGGAGTCGAACGGAACGCTTGTCGTGCCAGCCGCGCGGGTGAGGGGCGGTGGCGGAGGAGGTGCCGAAGAGGGCCGCGGTGAAGGCGGAGGGTTTGGAGTCTCGGCCATGCCGTCGGGCGCGTGGATCGTCGATGCAGGTGGCGCAACGTGGAAACCGGCCATCAATGTGGGGCTGGTCGTCGCCGCTAGCTCTTTGGTGGCCATCGTCTATCTCTGCTACCGGTGGCGCATCGCGCTCGCCCGCGCCAAACACCAGCTGTCGTGACGAAAGGTGATCGGGGGAGCGTCGGCTCGGATGGCGACCCTGTCCCAGGCAACTCTACGCCGAGGGCGGTCGGTGGCCGACCGTCTCCGCCCACATCTCGATGAAGCGTTCCAGAGAGCGGGTCGCATCGGTCGCGTCCTGTTTGGCGAGGACGTCGACCAGAAGCCCACGAGACACCGCAACCCCCAGGCGGAGCAGGTCCTCGTCGGTGTCGACTCCGATCGATGTGGCCACCTCCGATCCGAGGTCCAGCCACGGCTCGGTGAGGCCTCTGCCTCCGGTGAGGGCCACACACTCGAAGAAGAGCCGGACAAAGGGACGCAGCTCGCGGGAGGACACCTGCTGCCACAGCATTCGGATCAAGTCGGGGGCGTCTTCGGCGTGGCCGGCCATCTCGACGAGCGCCTGACGCTGATCTGACTCGATGCGCTCGACGATCGCCGCAACCAGGCCGGCCCTGGAGCCGAAGTGATAGAGGACCATGCGGTGGCTGGTTCCGACCGCCTCGGCGATGTCGCGCAGGCTGCGGTCCGCCAGCCCGTTGCTGGCCGTTTCGCCGATCAGTCGGTCCAGTAGCGCGGTTCGTGGATCGGGCACTTCACCAGACTAGGCATCGAAACGTACCATGTGGTACATTGTGTACCGTCTGGTACAAGGAGACTTCATGAGGATCGAACACAGGCTCGAGATCGAGGCCGGCGTCGACACGGTGTGGGAGCTCACACTCGATGTCGAGTCGTGGCCAAACTTGACCTCCACCATGGAGTCGGTCGAGCGTCTCGACACGGGGCCACTGAAGGTCGGTTCCAAGGCTCGCGTCAAACAACCCGGTCAGGCGGCCAAGGTTTGGACCGTTACCCAGCTCGACGACCGGGAGACCTTCGCATGGTCGACGAAGTGGCTCGGGATGACCATGACCGGCATCCACCGCCTCCGCGGATCGAACGATCGGACCATCAACATCCTCGCCGTCGAGATCGAAGGCGGTCCCACATGGCTGCTGGGTGGCCTTCTCCGCAGACCCATCCTGTCTTCCATCGCCCAGGAGAACGAAGGATTCAAGACGGTGGCCGAGGCGGAGGGCTCGTTGCGGCCCTGATCCCGCGTTCGCGGCGAGTACCGGGACGGTGGTGACACGGATCACCTCCCCGGTGGCCACACCTACGACTGGAGCTCGGCCCCGTCGCGGTGGCGGATCCAGGCGATGAACGCCGCCACCTCCCGCCGCTGTTCCTCGGAGAGCTCTGTCACGTCAGGTGGCATGGCCGGGTCCACGCGGTATGGGCGGAGGGCGGTGCCGGCGACCGAGCGGATGGCGTCGTCGAGCTGCTGGAGGCTGTGCCGGACGCCGGCCAGGTCCTCCAGTCGCGACTCGATCTGGTCGACGGCTCGGGCGAACCCCTCTCGGGCCTCCTCGGTCGCCATTGATCCTCGGGGCGTCAGGGCGATCAGGGTCGCTCGCCCGTCGACCGGGTGGGGTCGGCGTTCGAGCAGGCCCTTGGTCTCCAGTCGACGCAGCACGCCGGACACGGTGGTCGCCGGCATGCCGGTGACCGCTCCGATGTCCGAAGGTGTCATGGTCCGATGCCCGGCGAGCATCGAAGTCATGGCGTAGTCGAATCCGTTGAGACCAGTTCCGGCCAGGGCGTCGTCGATGACCCGGGCGACACTCCGCCCCAGCACGAATACATCGAACAGAACCGTCATCGGCGTCCGGCCTCCCCATCGACAGTTACTTCGTACTCGTAGTAGTTTATCTTCATGCGCATGACTTCGACGACTCGGTGGCTGTTGCCGGCGCTCATCATGGTCGCCTGCTCGTCCCCGCCGGCGCCGGGCGCCGCACCGACATCCGCCGTCGCCGGGCCGACGACCACAATCGTCTCGGCGGCCACGACCGCCAGCCTCGCGCCGGTCGACTGGTCGGCCGGCTGTCCCTCGGAGGAAGGCGATTCCGGTGTGCTGTGGCCCGACGGGGTCGACCTTCGGTTCGCTCCCTACTCGGGTGGGCCCGACCACGGCGATTGGCTCCGCACGACCGCGCACGATTGGGCCGCGGCTCAGGGCCTCGAACTCGGGGTCGCCAGCAGCGACTTCTACTCGTCGCCGATCCCGTTCGGCCTCACCGATCGTGTGGCCGGTGAACAGCCCGCTGACGTGCTCGCCTCGATCGTCGGCGGGGTGCTCACGTCGTGCGCCGAGACGGGCGTGCTCGCTCCACTCGACGAACTGTGGGGCGAGCGCGGATGGGGCGAGGCCCTTCCCGATCCCGTCGTCGACCTGGCCACGGTCGGCGGACATCCGATGTGGGCACCGACGACGTTCCAGTGGAATCCGATCTTCTACCGGACCGACCTCTTCGACCGTCTGGACGTCACACCTCCGAAGACGTGGGACGAGCTGCTGACCATCTGCGACCGCTTCGTCGAGGAAGGGGGCCGCGCGTTCACCTCCGCCGGGGCATGGTCGCCGCCCACGGCCCGCTGGTTCACCATCCTCAACCTTCGTCTCAACGGTGCCGAGTTCCACCAGCGTCTCCTCCAAGGGGCAGAATCGTGGCTCGATCCGCGTCTCGACGCGGTCTTCGAGCATTGGGCCGAAGCGATCGACCGTCGGTGTTTCGTCGATGACGCCCCCGACAACAGGTTTCGTGATGCCGTCGACGATCTCGCCTCGGGTCGAGCCGCAATGTGGAACATCGGGGAGTGGCTCTTCGAGTTCCTCCCGCCTGACGTTCACTCCGACATCGACTTCTTCCGGATGCCGATCCTCGACGACGAGATACCCGTGGCCGAGATCGTGCTCGTGCAAGGAGTTGCGGGTCGGGCGGAGACCGGAGGTACGGCTCTCGAACTCGTGGCGCACCTCAGCAGCCCCTCCACCGTTGCGGCCTCGTACGACGTGCTCGGCCGGGTGGCGGTCGACCCTCGGCTCGACATCCCCTACGACGCCGTGCACGCCCGTGCCCACGCCTTCCTCGACGAGACCGACTCCATCGTCCAGCTCCTCGAGTTCTCTGCCGAACCGAGATACGCCGCCGCCGTTCTCGGTTCGATGGTGTCGTTCAGTCGCGACCCCGGCCAGCAAGGTCGGCTGCGGGAGGCGATGGAAGAGGCACGCGATCGTTTCACCGGCGGTGGCTGACGACTTCGGTACCGTCTCCGAGCTGGGCGAGCAGCCGGACGCCAAGACCGGTCATCGTCACCGTCGCGCTACGAGTCGAGCCGCCTGCCTGATCGCCACACTTCGACGAGTTCGTGGTCGCGTGACAACACGAGCACGTCCCCGTGGTTGCCCGGTTCCAGCGTTCCAACCTCGCGCAGGCCGAGTGCCCGGGCCGGGTGGGCGGTGGCCGCCGCGAAGGCAACGGCCGGTGGTATGCCCGATTCGATCGCGTACTGCACGCCCTGAAACAGGGGTATGACGCTGCCGGCGATCGACCCGTCGCTGGCCAGCGTGGATGTCCGGCCGCGCACGATCGTGGAAGCACTCCCCAGGGAGAACTCCCCGTCGCCGAGCCCGGTTGCCGCGGTCGCGTCACTCACGAGAACGACGGCGCGTCCGACCAGCGAGATGGTGGATCGCAGCATGTCGGCGTCCACGTGCACGCCATCGGCGATCAACTCGATCCACGCTCGGCTCGCTGACGCGGCTTCGAGAGAGGCCATCGCCGGACCAGGGTTGCGATGGTGGATCGGGGGCATGCCGTTGTACAGGTGGGTGACGACCGGGATCATCCCGAATGATGCAGCGATCTCGAGGGCGGTCAGCATCTGCCGAGCGTTCGCCCCGGTGTGGCCGAGCGCCATCACGATCCCCTTGCCGGCGAGCGCTCTGGCCGCCTGCTCGGGGTCGATGACGTCCGGCGCGATCGTCATCATCATGGGTCTGATCGGAGTGGCGGTGATGGCCTCGAATGTCTTCCAGTCCGGCGGTGAGAGCGCTGTCGGATCCTGGGCGCCTCGGTATGTGGGCGACAAGAACGGGCCTTCGAGATGAATGCCCGCCAGGGTTCGGTCGCCCACATGCCGACGCAGCCGGTTGGTCCGTTCGATGAGGGCATCCTTCTCGGCCGCGAGGAGACTCGCCACAACCGAGGTCGTTCCCGCACGGTGATGGAAGGACGCAGCCAACTCGGCATTGCCGTCTCCGAACTCATGACCTCCGCCCCCGTGGCAGTGGATGTCGACCAGGCCCGGCGCCAAACGCATCTCTGAATCGCCGCCTCGCACCACCCGGAGAATCCGACCCGCCTCGAAGTGGATCGTGACCGGCTCGTCGGCGCCGATCGGCACGCCCGAGACGGTGAGATTCACCGAGATCCCTCCCTCGAGCAGTTTCCGTTCCACGGCATTCCGGCCTCACACCGTCTTGGTGATCTTGCGGATCGCCCGCGGCCGGTCGGGGTCGTGGCCCCGTGCGACCGTCAGGTGATAGGTGTACAACTGGGCGGCCACGATCGCGGGGATCGGAGTCAGCCACTCGGGCAGACCACCCGGGAGGTGCACGAGCCGGTCCGCCGGGCAGTCGGAGCGGTCTGAGATGGCGGTGATGTACGCACCGCCATTTCGCACCTCGCGGATGAGATCGGCCACGTCGTCGAAGAGCGGGCCGCGGCAGGCGACCGCCAGCACGCCGAGACCCGGCTCGACGAGGGCCAGTGGGCCATGCCGGAAGTCGGCCGCCGAGAACGGCAGCGCAACCAGGTAGGAGAGCTCGGCGATCTTCAGTGCCCATTCGAAGGCAGTCGAGTGGTTGAAGCCGCGGCCGATGGCGATACAGCGATCCATGTCGCGGAGGGTGGTCGCGGCCTCGGCGATCGACTCGTCGAGCGCGAGCGTGTCCCGCACCACGTTCGGTACGGCGTCCAGAGCGCCCCGGAGCACGCCATCTCCGGTCAGGGCGGCCGACAGCGCCGCCATCGCCATCAGCTGGCTCGTGTACGTCTTAGTGGCCGCCACCGCCAGCTCGGGTCCAGCCCCGATGTCGAGGTGGTGATCGGCCATGCGGGCCATCGGCGAGTCGGCGTTGTTGGTGATCGCCAGGGTGGGACGGCCCTGGGTTCGCCCGCTCTCCAGGACCGCCAGCAAGTCGGGCGACTCGCCCGATTGACTGACGCCCACCACGAGGGCTCCGTCGAGGTTCGGCGGACTGTCGTACCGGGTGTACAGCGATGGTGCGGCGAGCGCGACCTCGTAGCCGTTGTGAGCGCCCCACAGGTACTGCGCATATCTGGCGGCGTTGTCGGACGAGCCTCGGGCGGCCATCACGACGTGGGTGAAGTCCAACGACGACACCTGCCCGGCGAGGGCGGCAGTCTCACTCCATCGATCCGCCAGAAAGCACTCGAGAACGTCCGCCTGGGAGTGGATCTCGTCCCGGAGTGTCATGGGCGGTCCCACCCCGCCACCAGCCCGAAGGCGTGACCGACCGGGTACAGATCCCCGATGGCAACCGGCAGCCGCCCCTCGAACTCGACCACCCCGAACAAGGCGTCGGCGAGTGCATCGAGTGACGGATCGAGGATGCCGTAGGTGCAGATGTAGGTTGGCGCGTCCGGGTAGTTCGCCAGGTCGTACGGTGTTCGCAGCGCCACCGCAACCACGACGGCATCGGTCGCGAGGAGGGCGTTGACGAGCCTGACCTGACCCGGAGACGCGTCCAGCGTGCCGACGACCACGACCGCGTGATCGGTGGCCGCCTCGATCACGTCTTCGATCTCTGCACCGGTCGGGTCGAAGGAGACCACCTTTTCGGTCGTCGCCGGGTGGTGCTTGCCGATGGCTCGGGCCAGACCTGGCGCTACGTGTGCCGACGTGTCGGCGGGCGTGAGGTTCTCGGGTCGCGGCATAACCGCCAGGATTCGGTCGGACGCGTCAGGCGCGAGCGGAAGGACCGCGTCATCGTTGCGCACCAGCGTCATGGCGCGGGTGGCGAGTTCGGTGGCGAGCGCTCCGTGTTCTCCGCAACCCACCACCGAGATGTCGGGGTCCTCGAAGCCGCCCAACCAAGCGAGCAGGCTCTGCAGCCGGGGTGACGCTGTCGCCGGAGTCTCCGGTGTCTGGCCGGTTTGAGCCGGTCCATACAGGAGGAGGTCGGCACCGGCGGAAAGGGGGGCGTCGGGTCGGCGGTCGCCATAACCCCCCATGTCGAGGGCGTCGGTCACGACGACCCCCTCGAAGTGGAGTTGGGTTCTCAGCAGCCGGTGCATGACGGCTTCGGAGACGCTGGTGGGAAGGTGGCGATCACCCGTCACCGCCGTAAGCCCATAGTGGCCAACCATGAGAAGGTGGGCCCCCGCCTCGATTCCGGCGCGAAAGGGTGCGAACTCGACACTGTGGAGCCGGTCCAGATCGAGGTCGAGGACCGGCATCTCGTCGTGTGGATCGACCGTCGCCTCGCCCTTGCCGGGAAAGTGCTTCAGGGTGGCGGCGACTCCCTGGCTCTGCAGACCGTCGACGAACGCCGCCGCATGGGCGGCAACCGAGTGGGGGTCCTCACCGAAGGAGCGAATACCCAGCGACGGGTTGTCGGGCCGCGAGGCGACGTCGGCGACAGGTGCCAGGTCGACGTTGATCCCCACCGCCCGCAGCTCCCGCCCGATCGCCGCGGCGACTCGCCGGGTCAGTTCGACATCACCGACCGCGCCCAGCGCCATGTTTCCGGCGAACGGGGTCATATCCGGGCCGGCGGCCAACAGCTGGCCGCCTTCCTGGTCGACGGCCACGAGGATCGGATGTCCCGCAGCTCGGGTGAGCGCCCGGGTGAGGTGCCTCGTCTGCTGCGCACTTCGGATGTTGAACGGCAGATACAGCATGGCACCGGCGACCTTGGGCTCGGCGAACAGCTCGGCGATGGACCCGTCGATCGATGTCCCCTGAAAGGAGACAAGGGCGTTACCCCGGTTCGGCATTGGTTCAGCCCTTGACCGAGCCGGCGAGGAGACCGCGGACGAAGTACCGCTGGAGGGACAGGAACATGATGAGCGGAATGATCATCGAAACGAAGGCGGCAGCGGTGAGCAGGTGAAACGCCTCCCCGCGAGAACCCACGATCGAAGCCAGCTCGATGGTGAGCACCGCCACGTCGGATGATCCCCCCAGGAAGACGAGCGCCACGAGGAAGTCATTCCACACCCAGAGAAACTGGAAGATGGCGAAGGATGCCAGGGCGGGAACCGACAGTGGAAGCACGAGCCTGGTGAACGCCGTGAACGGCGTCGCCCCATCGATGTAGGCGGATTCGAAGAGATCGTTGGGCAGTGTCGAGATGAATCCGTAGAGCAGGAAGATCGCCAGCGGGAGACCGAAGCCGGTGTGGGCCAACCAGATCCCCAGGAAACTGCCGGTCAGACCCGTGCTCTGATAGAGCTGGAGCAGCGGGACGAGCGACAGCTGGAGCGGGACCACGAGCAGGGCCACGATGATTCCGAACATCAGCCCCCTGCCGCGGAAACGGAGCCATGCAAACCCGAACGCGGCGAACGCCGCCAAGGTGATCGGGATCACGGTCGAGGGGATCGTGACGATCAGGCTGTTGATCAGCGCATCGAACAACCCTCCCGACGTGAGGACCGACTCGTAGTTGCCGAGGGTCCATCCCGTCGAAAAGGGTGTGACAATCGCCGTCCACCACCCGGTGCTGCTGCTCTCGGTCGAGGTCCGGAAGGAGTTCACGAGGAGACCGAGCGTCGGCAACGTCCACAGCGCAACGATGAGGAAGACGGCGAGGCGGACGAACCAGCTCGCACGTTCCCGATCGTCGATGGGCCTGCGTCGCCTTCCGATTCGCCGACCACCGAGGTCGGGTTGCGATTCCTGGAGTTCTCGTATGGCCGTCATGCGCCGATTCCTTGCTTCCGGAGATTCCGGATGTTGATCACCATGATCGGGACGACGGCGACGAGCAGGATCACGGCCATCGTGGTGGCCGCGCCGAAGTTGCGGAACCGGAACATCTGCTGATACATGTCCACGGCCACGACCGAGCTGTCGAAGTTCCCCCCGGTGGTCACGAAGATGATGTCGAATACCTTGAGCACCGAGATGGCGATGGTGGTGAAGACCACGAGGAGCGCACCACGGATGGAGGGGATCGTGATCCGGAAGAAGATCTGCCGTTCGGATGCTCCGTCGATGCGGGCCGCCTCGTTGAGCTCAGCCGGGACGCCTTTGATGGCGGCAGACAGGACGACCATGGCGAACCCCACCTGGAGCCAGACCATGATGAAGATCAGGAACAGCGTGTTCCAGGGGATCTGTTGAAGCCAGGCGACCGGCTCGACCTCTTCGAGGATGCCCACGTCGACCAGCAACCCTCCGAACCAGAGCCAAATCGCGTTGAGCAAACCGATCTGGGGCTGCACGGCCGGCTTCCAGGCGTAGACGAACTTCCAGATCACCGACGCCCCGACAAACGAGATGGCGAGTGGCATGAAGACGAACGACTTGGCCAGCGACTCCCATCGGATCCGGTCGACGAGACCGGCAAAGACCAAACCGATCACGACCGAGACCGCCGGTGTGATGAGCAGCCAGATGAGGTTGTTCCGGAACAGGAGGAGCGTGTCCTTGTCGGTGAACGCTTCGGTGTAGTTCGAGAACAGACCCTGACCTTCCGGAACGTCGGTGAAGCTGGTCCACACGGTGCCGACCGTCGGGTAGATGAGGTACATCCCGACCACGGCGACCGCCGGAAGAACGAAGAGGTAGGGACGGAGGAGTCGGGTGGCCTTGTCGGGGAGGCTCTCGATGATGCTGTTGCCCGAATAGAAGAGAGCCCAGATCCCGGCGACTCCCAAGAAGATGGCGATGAGCGCCTGAAGGACCTTGGAGAGGATGGGCGAGAGATCCGCGAAGAGGTCGGGTTGGGACAGGAGCCCGAAGCCGAACCACAGGCCCGCCACCGTGACGGCGACGACGACGAGAGAACGAAGGATGTCCAGCCCGTTCGAATCGGAAGTGATCGTTTGATTCGTCATGTCTTCCTCGTTTGACGCGGTAGCGCATTCGAGGAGGGTCCCGGACCTCGGTGGTCCGGGACCCTCCCGATATCGGCTAGCTGGGCCAGCTGTCTTCGATCTCCTGGAAGATCTCCTCGGTGTTCTCGCCGTTGGCGGCCACCCAGTCGACCATTCCGCTCCAGAAGGAACCGGCGCCGACCTCGGCGGGCATCAGGTCTGATGCGTCGAAACCGAGGGCCGTCGCGTTGTTGACGATCTCGGAGAGACCGATGTTGGGGTAGGTGTACCAATCCGTCGGAACCGTTTTCAGCGGTGACAGGAAACCACCTGCTTCGATCCACGCCTGAGCACCTTCCGGGGTCGCCAGGAACTCCAGCAGAGCCCTGACCTCGGGGCGATCATTGAACATGACGAACATGTCGCCGGACCCGAGTGCGGGGGTGCCGAACTCTTCTTCGATCATCGGGAAGTAGAAGAAGTCGACGTCCTCACCGGGGACATTCGGCCATTCGCTGGTGGGGGCGTCCGGGTTGTCGGCCACGAAGTCGCGGTTGGCGCCCCAGAAGCCGGGGATCCACGCAGCTTGCTTCTGCATCCAGCATTGCGGTCCGCCTTCGAAAAACATGGGATCTTGGGTCTCACCGATCCAGGTGGCGTTGATGAACGTGTTGCCTCCGAACGCGTAGTCCTCGGTGAACCAGATCTGCTTCATGTACTCGGCGGCCTCGAGGACCTCGGGATGGTTGAACTCGATCTCGTGGTTGTACCACTGCTGATAGATCTCCGGCGGCGCAGTGCGCAGCAGGATGTCTTCCATCCAGTCGGTCGCCACCCAACCGTCGGCTTCCTGGCTCTCGATCGAGATGCACCAGGGGCTGCCGTTGCCGTCGGCGATGATCTGATCGCTGAGGGCAATCAACTCGTCCCACGTGGTGGGGACTTCGTAGCCGTTGTCGGCAAAGGCCTGCACCGGATACCACACGATCGACTTCACGTCGGTCTTGTAGAAGACCCCGTACGGCGTGCCGTCGTACTGGCCGAGGCTGTAGAAGGCGTCTCCGAGATCGGCCTGCAACTTCTCGGTGTTCGACCAGTCGAGGGCGACCAGCTGGCCGGCCTCGGCGAATTGGTGCATCTTGCCCGGCTGGGCGATCTGGGCGAGGTCGGGGGCATTGCCCCCATCGACGGCCACCTGGAGCGCCGTCTCGTAGTCGGGCGTCGGTTGGAAGTTCACTTCGATGCCGGTTGCATCCCGGAAAGGCTGCAACGCCGCATCGAAGTTGGCCGCTTCGACCGATTCGGGCAACCACTGGGCCCACACCTCGACGGTCGTGCCGTCGAAGTCACCGGCCATTGCCTGGTCCAGGTGGTCGAAGCCCGTCGATTCACCCGGGGGAGTGGTGTCGCCGGGTTCTTCTGCGGTTGTTGGGTCGGCGGCCTCGGTGGGGTCCGGGGACTCGGTGCCGGCGCCTTCGTCCGTGGTACCACAGGCGGCGATCACCATCCCCAACACGAGCATCAATGCCAGCCAGGTTCGGCGTCTCATACGTATTCCTCCCGTTTCTCGGTCATGGGTTGCTTGCTTGCGTGGAGACGGACACGTCGTTCCGCTCCTGAAGGATGAGGTCGGCGGCGAGGATCGCGGCGCCGCGCGATCCGGGTGGGTCTGTGTGATCGGCGAGGACCACCTGTGCCGGACGGAGTCGTCGAGCTGCGAGCTCCGACGAAGCGGCCCGAGCTTCGATGTGCGCTCGAATCGCCTCGAGGAGCACCGGGTTGGTGGAGACGACGCCACCGGCGAGGACGACCGCCTCCGGTTCGTAGGACGCCGCGAGCCAGGCCAGGGCCGTCGCGAGGTGCCCTGAGATTCGGTGGACGATGCTTGCGGCCGTGGGATCACCTTCCGCGGCAGCCCGAGACAGGGCGCTGGCAGCTCCGGATTGATCGCCCTTCGGCCACTCGCGGGCGATCGCCGGACCGGCCGTCACCGTCTCGAGACATCCCCGTTGACCACAAGAACAGACCGGTCCGGTCGGGTCGACGACGACGTGGCCGATCTCGCCCGCCATACCGGTGGCGCCTCGAATCAGGGATCCGTCGGCAATCACCCCGGCTGCCACACCCGTGCCGATACTGACCAACGCCAGGTTCTCCGGTCGTCGGCCGGTCCTCCCCAACGTCTCGCGTGCCCCGAGGACCGCCGCTCGGACATCGTTCTCGACCACAACCGGCTTCTTCAGCGCGTGTCCCAGCTCGTGGGCGAGGGGGAATGGCTCGGACTCCAATCCGAGGTTCACCGCCATCCTGACCGTTCCTGCGGAGCGATCGACCTGGCCGGGGATTCCGACGCCGACCGCATCCAACTCGACTTCGACTGCGGAGATGGCCTCGAGGGTCTTCGCCACGATCTGTGATCCACCGCTCAGGGCGACGTCGACATGGTGTCGGACGATGACGTCTTTGGCCTCGTTCCGGACCGCGACATTGATCGAGGAGCCGCCGATGTCGACTCCGACCGTCGTGGTCATCGCAGCACCGTTCCGAGCCGGTCGACCTGGACGGCCGAGGCAGCGCCGCTGAGGACGAGGTCTCCCCCGAGTTGGGTCACCTCGACCTCGATCGTCTCTGCAATGATCGGGAAGACGCGAGTGGTGATCTCATCTCTGACGGTCTCGATGAGGATGTCGGCTCCGTTGCGGACCTCGGGAGCGAGGATGACGTGACTGACGTCGAGGGCACCCACGACCGCGGCCAGCGTGCGACCGATGGCGCGCCCCGCATCCACCAGGGCCTCGCGGACCGCGGACTCGCCATGCGATCCCGCCAGCGTGAGCGCATCCCAGTCGACCACGTCCGGATCCGCGCCGATGCGGCGCAGGATCGCCGGAACACCGGCGACCGTCTCGAGGCATCCGGTCAGTCCACACCGGCAGCGGTCGCCGTCGTCGACGATCCGAACGTGGCCGATCTCTCCTGCGGCCGAATGCTGACCCCGGTAGAGGCTGCCGTCCAGGATCAGCCCGGCGCCGACGCCACGCCCGATCTTGACCAGGATGAAGTTGCGGTCGGTCGGATGTCTCCGCACTTCGGCGAGGGCGGCCATCGATGCGTCGTTGGCGATCGAGACCGGCAGCTCGAACCTGCGCTCGAGTCGTTTGCCCAGCTCAACACCGTGCCAGCCGAGGTTGGGGGCGACGATGACGCCGTCGGGATCGACGACACCAGGGGTGGCGACACCGATGCCCAGCACCGGAGCGGCAGTCTCGCCGAGTATGCGGTCGATGAGTTCGATCGCAGCGTCCACGGCGTCTCCCCCCGTCGGAGGAGGGAAGACTTCGTCGACGTGCTGTCGGGTATGGATGTGCCCGGCGAGGTCGGTGAGTGCCGCCTGGAACGGTCGGTGGCCGAGATCGATCGCGACGATGTCGCGGGCCCGCTCGTTGACGGCCAGGAGGGTCGGCGGTTTCCCACCGGCCGACTCGCCCTGCCCGAGCTCACGGATGAGGTTCTGATCGATGAGCTCGCCGACCAGGGAGGACACCGCCGCTCTGGAGAGGCCGGTCTTGCGGGCGATCTCGGCCCGGCTGGTCGATCCCTGAGTCGAGACGATCTCGAGCGTCGTCCGCAGATTCGTCCGGCGGGCGTCGTGTTTGGTGGCCTTGGTGTGGCGGCGATCTGCCACGCATTTCCCTTCCGGTCGGGAGCGGTTCGCAATCGAACGTTTAGTTAACTTACAAAGTCTCCAGTCCGATTGTCAACACCTCCGGCCCAACGGGCGTGACCGGTGCCCTCCGGCTCATGTGCCGTGGGAGGTGAGCCAGGCGCCCAGCGACTCGGCCCACTGCCCGTCGGTCTGGGAGTCGCTCCTCCGGAGATCACCGTCGATCAGCCCGTCTCGGAGCAGGATGACTCGACCGGCTCGGGCGGCCACGTTGGGGTCGTGGGTGACCAGAACGATGGTGCGGCCCTCTCGGTTGACCTCGGCCAGGAGGTCCATGATTTCGGAGGCGGTCGCCTCGTTGAGGGCGCCGGTCGGCTCGTCGCCGAACACCAGGTCCGGTGAGTTGATCAGCGCCCTGGCGATGGCCGCCCGCTGGAGCTGGCCTCCCGATGCCTGGGTGATCTCCCGGTCGACCAGCTCGGCGATTCCCACCCGGTCCAGCAGCCGCCGTGCTCGGGAGACCACCGATGCGCGATCGCCGGGGGTGGCGGTGAACCCGGGCAGGACGACATTGTCGAGGATGGTGAGGTTCCGCAACAGGTGAACCTGCTGAAAGACGAACCCCATGCGCGTCAGGCGGAGGGCCGCCAGGGCCTTCTGCCGGAGAGCGGTGATGTGCACCGGATGCGACTGGTCGTCGTGCAGAGTGACGGTTCCCTCGGACACGTCGTCCATCCCGCTCAGGCAGTAGAGCAGCGTCGATTTGCCGGAGCCCGAAGGCCCCATGATGGCGACGAACTCGCCGCGTTCGATCTCGAGGTCGATGCCTCTGAGAACCGGGGTGGTGATGTCGCCGTCACCGAATGACTTGTGAATGGCGCTGGCCGATAGATGGATGGTCATGATGCTCACTCCTCGTTGAGTTGAGAGATGCCGAGATGGTCGAAGGATCGAGTTGTGATGAGGGCCACGCCGGCCACGGTTGCGGTCAGTACCAGTGGTACGCCGACGTAGGCGAGGAGCGGGTTCACGTCGAACCGGAGTGACGGTGCGCCCAGTTGACCGATCACCGAAGCCACCAGCGACCGACCGACGGTGGTCACGAGGGCGGTCCCCAGTCCGATGCCGGCGACGAGCACCACCAGGAATCGGGTCAGGTACTGGGCTCTCAGCCCCCGGTCGGTGATCCCCATCGCTCGCTGGACGGCGATCTGGGACTGGTCGCGAGCGATCACCATCTGGGCGAACATGGCGGCGATCAACGCCGCCAACACGATGGCGGTCAGTGCCGCGGCCGAGGCGACGGTACCGGTCTGTCGGATCAGATCGCCGAACGTCTGCTCGGCGAACTCCGACATCTCGATCGTCTGGACGGCGGGGAAGGTGGTCGACAGTCGCGTCGCCAACTCCGTCGGCGATGCTCCTTCGACCGCATCGACCAGCACGGTCCTCCACACGATCCGCTCACCGTCGACCGGCAGCCGACCCTTGGCGGTGCGTCCGCCGTTGGTCATGTCCTGATAGATCCCCACCACCGTGGCCGGCGTGAGTCCACCTGCGCCCCGCAGGTCGATCGGCGAACCGATGTCGACACCAAGTGAGTCGGCGGCGAGCGAGGAAAGGGAGATCTCGCCTTTGGCAACCGGGTGATTCCCCTGGACGTAGGACAAGGGGAATACATCGTGGTCGCCGACCTCGACGGTCAGCTGTTCCCACTCGCCGTCGGTGTTCAGGGTCTCGAATCGTGCCGTGACGAACGGCGCCACCCGGGCGATGCTCGGATCCGCTTCGAGTCCGGCCATCAGCTCAGACGTCTGGGCGATGGCATCGGGGGTCCTGAGTTCGAGGCGGAGGTCGGCGACTCCGGTGCCGAGATACGTGACGAAGGTCGGCGACGTGACCGTGGTCCACAGGTTCAATGGGACCAGAAAGAGGAAGGTGCAGAGGGTGAGCACCGCCAGCAGCATCCGGTGCGTCCGGAGACCGAGGCGGATGTCGTTCAAGCCCATCCAGACTCCCGGGGTGAGGCGACTGGTCGACAGGCGAGACCTCGACGAGGCAGACCGGCGCCACCAGCGCTTGCGACGGGGTGGCGTGGCGGCGCGGAGTGCGTCCATCGTCGAGAGCCGTCCCAGGCGACGAAGCATCAACCAGCACCAGGCGACGATGGCGGCGACGATGAGCCCGGACCCGAGCGCCGGGGCGGCGGCCAGCCACCACGACCCACCGGGTTCGCCCAGTTGGAGTCGCAGGGAGCCGGTGAGCGCCCGGGCAGCGGGACCGCTGAGCAGTGATCCCGCCACGCCTCCAATCACAGCCAGCGCCAGGTACTTGGTGAGATACAGCCGGCGGATTCCCCGATCGGGGATCCCGATCGCCTTCATGACGCCGATCTCGTGAGTGTCGCGCTCGATCGCGGTGAGAAAGCTGAACCGCAGGGCGATGGCGGCGACGGCGAGCATGAGCACGGCGAGCAGGCTGAGAACGGCGATCCCGATGCCGTGGGAGACCGCGTTGAGCAGGAAGAACGTCCCACGGTCGAGGAGCGGGCCATTGGTGGCCGGACCCGTCTCGGTGTAGGCGTCGGAAACCGCCCTCGTGTCTGTCCGGTCGGCAACCACGAACTCGATCAGGTACTCGGGTTCGTCGATGTGTTGGGCGATCGCCTCGTGATCCCCAGCCGAAACGAGCAGGCGTTTCGAGGTCGCGAACGTCGGGTTCATGATCGAGTCGCGAACGAAGTCGACCACGGTGAAGTCGAAGCGCGCCTCGGGCAGCCGGACCGAGACCCGATCGCCGATCTCGACATCTTGGGTCTGGTGGTAGTACAGCGGCAGTGCGATCTCGCCGGGCCCCACCTCGAGCACTCGGTCGTCGAGCCCGAGCAACAGATCGAAGCGTTCGTTCTGGGTCACGAGTGCCGGCTGGAGCACGCTCCCCGACTGTGGCGCGTGGCCCAGAAACAGCAGGTCCGTGGGTATCGGCAGCGTCTGGCTGACCTGTTGGTCGGCCAGCTCGGGCCTCCCGGCCGCCCACGTCACAACCGCCTCGCGTTCGACATCCCCGGCATGCATTTGCACGACATCGGGCGTTCGAGCCGTGTTGAACAGCTCGTCGATCGCGCCGGTCAGCTGGACGAGCACGCTCCCGCCGGTGGCGGCCAGCAGTGCCGCCATGGCGATGAGTCCGGCCAAGACCAGGCTGGTCGTTCGGGTGCGCCGATAGTCGGCGCGCAGCATTCGGATCAACATGGGTTCGCCTCCAATTCGGCGGGCGGTTCGGGCTCGAGTGCCGCGACGGAGGACGAGTGGCGCACCATCGCAGCCGAGATCAGCATCAGAAAGCCGGCGAGAGAGAAGATGAGGCCGATCCCGCGACCGGCTCCCGTTCCGACGACCGCTCCAATCGTCGAACCGAGCAGACCTTCGGAAGCCATCAGCGGTTCGAACACCACGTCGGCCAGCGGCCCCGCCACCACATACGCCACCGGGAAGCCGAGCTGGGACAGCAGCCCGATCAGACCCCACGCCCTCCCTTGTGCCTCGTTCGGGAGCGAGGCGCGCACCAGGACGTCGGCTCCGGTATTGACGAGCGCCAGCGCGGCGAAGAACAGGAAGCCCATCAGGCCGACCCACCACACCGGTCCGTGGGCGAACACGGTCAAGCAGGCACCGGCTGCGAACAGGCCAACCACCAGCGTGCCGTAGCTTCCCCGTCGAGCCACCACTGCGCCGACCACCGCACTGCCGGCGATCAGCCCCGAGGCGGCGACGGATTCGAGCATCCCCTGGGCCGTCACGGTGATGCGGGGCAGCATGAGCGGCTTGATCAAGACCTGGGCGAGCCCGGCCGCAAAGGTCGTGAGGACGAAGACGGCGAGGAGGACGAGAACTCCCCGGACGCCGGCGAGCACCCGGGCGCCTTCCCGCAGGTCTGCCAGCACACCGACGCGTTCGTCGCGGAGGGCCGGGATCTCGATCGCCCGTCGGACCACCAGCGTGCATCCGACGGTCACCACGACCGTCGCCGCGTCGAGGGCCAAGACTGTGTGGATCGATCCCATGCTGAGAGCAACGCCGGCCGCGGCCGGTGCCACCAGCAGCCGCCCGGCGGCGATGAGCTGCATCAGCGCCGAGCTCCGGGCGTAGTCGTCGGGATGAACCAGATCGGTGATCGACGCCTTGAACGAGGGCTCCGAGAGGGCGGCGAACGAACCGGTGATCACCATGCCGAGGCAGACGAGTGGGATCGACAGGGTCTGGTGGGACAGCGCCCACCAGAGCACGGCGATACCGATGATGCCGCCGCCGTCGCCGACCGCCATCAGCAGGCGCCGGTCCACCCGGTCGGCGGCGACACCGGTGAGTGGGCCCAACAGGATCGGCGGCACCAAGGCGCATGCGAGCACCGCCGAGACGGCGGTGGCGCTCCCGGTCGACCGGAACACGTGGGCGGCCACCCCGAATGCCGTCATGCCGCTTCCGAGGGCATTGATCAACGCCCCGGCCCAGAGAATCCGGAAGTGCACCATCGACGGCGATCCGGTGACGGCCCCGTTGGGAGACGATGTCGTGCGAAGTGTGGGTGGCAACTGATCGGCCTTGGTCGTGATACCGATCAACGTATGGCGGTGGAGGGGGCCGGTCTTCGGACCACAGGTCGGTCGACGTCTCCACCCATGGGTTGATTGGCGATCGGCCGGTCGTCGAGTGCGACGCCCGCCCGCGAGCGCGATCAGTATCCGACGTCGTGCTCGCCGGGTTCGACCAAGCCGCTCTCGTAGGCGAAGACCACCGCCTGGGCGCGATCTCGAAGTCCCAGCTTGGCGAAGAGGCTGTTGATGTGGGTCTTGACGGTGGCATTGCCGATGAAGAGCCGTTCGGAGATCTCGGTGTTGCTGAGCCCGTGAGCGATTTCGGTGAGCACCTCCTGCTCGCGTTCGGTCAGACGACCCAGCCGGGCCGATGCCGCCGTGTCGACGGCCAGCCGGTGGGTGAATCGGCCGATCAAGCGCTTGGTGATCGACGGGGAGAGCAGCGCTCCGCCTTCGGCCACGGCTCGGACGGCGGACACCAGCTCGGCCCGTGGGGTGTCCTTCAGGACGAAAGCGCTGGCTCCGGCCCTGAGTGCTTCGTACACATACTCGTCCGGGTCGAAGGTGGTGAGGATGACGACCTTCACGGGCCAATCGGCCGTCGCCAGGATCTGATGGGTTGCCTCCAGGCCGTCCATGCCCGGCATGCGGATGTCCATCAGTACGACGTCGGGTCGCTGTGCCCGGACGACCTCGATCGCATCGGTGCCGGTGGCGGCCTGCCCCACGACGTCGATGTCGTCGTGATGGTCGAGGACCATCGACAGGCCGTCTCGAACCAATTCCTGATCGTCTACCACGACCACCCGGATCACCATCTCGAACTCGGTGCGGTCGGAAGCCGTGCCAGGACTCGGAATCCGCCGCCGGGGTGACGACCGGCCTCGAACGTTCCCCCAATCAACACGGCGCGCTCTCGCATCCCCACCAGACCCTGTCCGGCCCCGGGGATGGTCGTCTCACCCGACCCTTGGTCGGTCACCTCGATGCCGAGCATGTCCCCGTCGGTCCAGATCCGCACCTCGGCACTTGGAGAGGGTCCGGCGTGCTTGAGCACATTGGTCAAAGCCTCCTGGACGATACGGTACGTGGCGAGTTCGATCCTGGCCGGCACCGGCGGGAGATCCTCCCGCGACCACACCACGTCGATCCCGGCGTCCCTCATCTCCGCGACGAGGCCGGAGATGTCGTCGAGGCCGGGGAGGGGAGCCAGCGCGTCCGGGTCATCGTCGGAGCGAAGGACTCCGAGGACCTGGCGTAGCTCTTCGAGGGCCTCGCGGCCGGCGTCTTCCACCGCCTCCATCGCCCGGACGGCGCGTTCCGGATCGCGGGTGGCCACCGTTTGGGCCGCACCGGCCTGCACAGTGATCATGCTGACCCGATGGGCGACCACGTCGTGCAGCTCGCGGGCGATGCGGTTGCGCTCCTCGGCGATGGCCCTCCTCGCCTCGGCGGTCCGTTCTCGCTCGAGGTATTCGGCACGCTCCTCCAGCAGCGCCAGATAGGCGCGCCGGGCCTTGGCACGTCGTCCCACGTACCAGGCCAGCACGGTGAGAACCACCGACAGACCCATGGCCGAGATCGTCTCTGCCTCGATGAGGTCGTCGACGACGCCCAAGGCCACGGCCATCCCCAGCGCCAGGACGCTGGTCCGGTCGTCCACGATGTGCCGCCCCGCTCCGTACAGGGCAACGACGATGGCTCCCGACGGCCCGCTGGCCAGCCCCAGGACGTCCCAGACGATGGCGGCGGCCAGTGTGGCCGCCAAGACCGCCAAGGGGTGGCTCCTCCGCCACAGCAGGGCGATGCTGCTCGCACCCAAGAGCAGGTAGGTGGCGACGGGGATGTCGCCCAGCAGGGTGAGGGAGAACTCGCCGGACTCGTTCACGGCCCGGCTCAGGAGTCCGGCCACCTCGAGAAGGAAGACGGCGGCCGCGACGGCGAAGTCCGCCAGGTGGCCTCGAGACAGGGGTTGCCGAGTGTTCCCAGGCGCAGAAGCCCCCGAAAGGACGCCGATGGCCGGAGTGTTCGCGCGACCCATGGCACCAACGGTAGGTGCCGATCCCCGCGTTCACACCGACCCCACGGTTGAACCTGCCCTCCACCCGTGGGTGGAGAGCAGGTCGGCACCGCGCCCGGACCACATCTCCGGATCGGGGCCGGTGGCACCCGAATCAGCCGGAGAGCTTGGCTCCCGACGATGCACCGAAGGCGCCACCGGGGCTCGTGGTCACCCACGTCCATCAGCGTCTGCGACACGGCTGCGAGGAAACGTCGTTCGTTCTCGGCGAACTGCCGTCTCATCATGTCGCTCATCGGCTGCGATCGCTTGCCATTCATCCGCGCCACGAAACGCCGTAGGTCAGCGACTGATCGCCGTTACCGTCTCGGCGGATGCACGTAGCAGACAGTCACGCCTGGATCCGGGTGACCGGGGCGAGAGCCAACAACCTCAAGGACGTCAGCGTCGAGATCCCGAAGCGCCGTCTGACGGTCTTCACCGGGGTGTCGGGATCGGGTAAGAGCTCCCTGGTCTTCGACACGATCGCCGCCGAGTCGCAACGGATGATCAACGAGACCTACAGCGCCTTCGTCCAGGGGTTCATACCGACGCTGGCTCGCCCCGATGTCGACGTGCTCGAAGGGCTCACCACGGCGATCATCGTCGATCAGGAGCGGCTGGGCGCCAACGTGCGGTCCACCGTCGGAACCGCCACCGACGCCAACGCCTTGCTGCGCATCCTCTTCAGCCGGCTGGCCGAGCCGCAGATCGGGCCGCCCAACGCCTACTCGTTCAACGTTCCCTCGGTGCAGGCCAGCGGCTCGATGACCGTGAAGGGCAAGACGGCCGAGGTCTCGTTCACTCGCACCGGTGGCATGTGCCCGAACTGCGAGGGCCGGGGAACCGTCTCCGACATCGACCTCGGCCAGCTCTACGACGACTCGAAGTCACTCAACGAAGGAGCCATCACGATCCCCGGCTACAAGGCCGGTGGGTGGATGGTGCGGTCTTTCACCGAGTCGGGCTTCGTCGACCCCGACAAACCCATCGGCCGATTCACCAAGAAGGAGCTGGCCGACTTCCTGTACAAGGGGCCGACCAAGGTCCAAATGCAGGGGATGAACGCCACCTATGAAGGGTTGATCCCCCGGGTGCAGAAGTCGTTCTTCTCCAAAGACCCGGAATCGCTCCAACCCCATGTTCGGGCGTTCGTCGATCGAGCCGCCACCTTCGCCGACTGTCCCGAGTGTGCCGGGACCCGGCTCAACGAGGCCGCCCGTTCGTCGAGAATCGGCGACCTCAGCATCGCCGATGTCTGTGCCATGCAGATCGACGACCTCGGCGCCTGGGTGCGCGGACTCGACGAGCCCTCCGTCGGTCCGCTGCTCGCGAACCTCCAACACACCCTCGATGCCTTCGTCGAGATCGGCCTGGGGTACCTCACGCTCGATCGGGCGGCGGGGACGCTGTCCGGTGGCGAGGCACAGCGCACCAAGATGATCCGTCACCTGGGATCGCCGCTCACGGACGTGACGTACGTGTTCGATGAGCCGACCATCGGCCTTCATCCCCACGACATCCAGCGGATGAACGAGCTGCTGGTCCAGTTGCGTGACAAAGGCAACACCGTGCTCGTCGTCGAGCACAAGTCCGAAGTGATCGGCATCGCCGACCACATCGTCGATCTCGGCCCGGGTGCCGGTATCGATGGGGGAGCGGTGGTGTTCGAGGGAACGGTGGCGGAGTTGCGGCGCAGCAACACGGTCACCGGCCGTCATCTGGAGCATCGGGTGGCGCTCAAGGGCACGGTTCGAACACCCTCGGGCGCCCTCGAGGTCCGAGGTGCGAACACTCACAACCTGGAGGACGTCGACGTCGACGTTCCGCTGGGTGTTCTCTGTGTCGTCACCGGTGTCGCCGGTTCGGGCAAGAGTTCTCTGATCCACGGATCGGTCTCCCACCGGGAGGGGGTGGCGGCGTTCGACCAGAGCCCGATCCGAGGCTCGCGTCGGAGCAACCCGGCGACGTACACCGGCATGTTCGACTCCATCCGCAAGGCGTTCGCCAAGGCCAACGGCGTGAAGCCCGCCTTGTTCAGCGCCAACTCGGAAGGAGCGTGTCCTGCGTGCAACGGAGCCGGCGTGATCTACACCGAACTGGGGTTCATGGAAACCGTTGCGACCCCATGCGAGGAGTGCGGAGGGCGCCGATTCCGTGGATCCGTGCTCGATCACCGGCTGGCGGGTCGTGATATCAGCCAGGTCCTGGACATGCCGGTCACCGAGGCGTTGGAGTTCTTCGGCGACGGGGAGGCCGAGGTTCCGGCCGCCCGTAAGGTCTTGCGCCGCTTGGCCGACGTCGGGCTCGGATATCTGGGCCTGGGGCAGCCTTTGACGACACTGTCCGGTGGCGAGCGACAACGGCTGAAGGTGGCGATCCAGATGGGGGCCGATGTCGACGTGTATGTCCTCGACGAGCCGACCAGCGGGCTGCACCTGGCCGATGTCGACCGACTGCTGGCGCTCCTCGACCGGTTGGTGGACGCTGGCAAGTCGATCATCGTCATCGAGCACCACCAGGCGGTGATGGCCCACGCCGACTGGATCATCGACCTCGGGCCGGGCGCCGGAAACGACGGCGGACGGGTCGTGTTCGAGGGCACTCCCACCGAACTGGTGGCGGACGGTTCCACGCTCACCGGCCGACACCTCGCCGACTACCTCGGAGGAGCCGCGCCATCGACGGTATGACTCACGCCGACGATCCGCCCCGTGATGCGCGACGGAGCGCTTCGGTGGAGTCCGGACGGATGTCGCCCTCGCCGAGTGCCCGCTGCTGGGTCAGCCGGTAGAGCCACACCAGCGAGGGGACGGCCAGCATGCTCGCCGCCGCGAAGGTCGTCACCAGTGCGCCGAGCACGGCATCGGATGCCGCGAAGTCGTCGAGGCGAGCCTCCCGTTCGAGAACCCATGGGTACTGCCCCGCCCCCCACCCCCACAGCACCGCGACCGTGGCCAGAGCGGCTGCCGGTCGGGCCGACCGGTAGCGACGCTGCCACAGCAACCACAGCGACGCCACGCCGCCCGCCGCCGATACGAGCAGCAGGATGACGCCGCGCGGGCTGGTCAGACCGTCGAAGAGGTCAGGGGCATCGATCGCCAGAACCGCCACTCCCGCCCCCGCCACCGCACCGGCCGCGACTCCGGCGGCGAGACCCCGAACCCTGAAGTAGTCGGCCAGGTCGGGTGATTCGTCCAGGAGGGCTTCCCGGGTGAGAAGCACCGCCGCCAGGTAGGCGCATGCGACGACGGCGAGCACGCCACCGAGGATCGACGTGGGATTGAGCCAGGACGTGAGCGGATGCCCGGCGGCGTTCCCGAGCGGCACCCTTCCCGAGGCCACGCCGCCCGCCACCGTCCCGAGGAAGAAGGGTGTCAGCAACGAGGCCCCGGCGAACCACGCCCCATAGAAGCGCTGTCGTCCCACCGTGTCGGCCCACTTCCGGAACGCAAAACCCGACCCTCGGAAGATGATGCCGAGCGCCGCCAGGATGAGTGGAATCCACATCGTGGTTGCGATCGAGACGAACGGCTCCGGGAAGGCGGTCCACAGGTAGACGAGCACGAAGATCAGCCACACGTGGTTCGCCTCCCACACCGGGCCGATGGCGCGTTCGATGAGCGCACGCGGGCGCCTTCCCTTCTCGGGTCCTCCGGCCACCAGGTCCCAGACGCCGCCACCGAAGTCGGCACCTCCGAACACCGCGTACGCCGAGATCCCCAGCCAGATGACTCCGGCGATGACGTTGACCAACATCAGTCAGGCCCCCGGCGAGCGGGCGGCGGTCCGTACGGCGTGTCGACCTCGGCGCCCGCTCGAAACGCGGCGCTCATGCGGCGCAATGCCGTGATCGTTCCCGCCCCGAGACCCACGTACACGACGACGATGGCCGTCAGGCTCCAGACGACGCCGTCGGCGGCGGTCACCGCGTCGGCCGTCCGCACCAGCTGCCAGACGACCCATGGCTGGCGTCCCACCTCGGTGGTCACCCAGCCGGCTTCCATTGCCACAACCGCCGCCGCGCCGGCAACCGAGGCGAAACGCCAGAACCAGATCGAATCGGGGAGGCTCTTCCGTCTCCACCAGACGATGCCAAACCACACGGCGAGCAGCAACAGGGCGGTACCCAGACCGACCATCACCTGGAAGGCGACGTGGACGATGTTGACCGGTGGTGTCTCGTCGGGCGGAATCTGGTCGAGGCCGGGCAGTTCGCCATCGAAGCTTCGGGTGCCGAGGAACGACGCCAGGCCGGGTATCTCGATTGCTCCCACCACCTCGCCGTCGATCAGCAGGCCGCCCACGGTGAGAGGAACGTTGGTACCTCCATGCGGGATCAACTCCATGGCCGCGAATTTGGCGGGCTGTGCCTCGATCAGTCTTCGGGCGGCGACGTCCCCGATCAGAATCTGGACCGGCGATGCGATCGCCGCAACCAGAAACGGGATGGTGAACCCGAGGGCGTGATGCCGGTCGCGTCGCCCCGCCATCCACCCCCAGGCGTACACGCCGGCAACCAGAAAGCCCGACACCATGTAGGCGGCCATCAGCATGTGCAGGTACTGAACCGGCGTGGCTGCGTTGAACATGGCCGCCCATGGATCCACGTCCACCACCTCGCCGGCCACGATGCTGAAGCCGGCCGGGGCGTTCATCCACGAGTTGACGGTGAGGATGAAGAAGGACCCGGCCACGCCGGCGGCGACGATCGGGAAGAGGGAGAGGAAGTGGAGCCGGGCCGGCATGCGCTTCCAGCCATACAGGTAGATCCCGATGAAGATCGCCTCGAGGAAGAAGGACACTCCTTCGAGTGTGAAGGGGAGGCCGATCACGTCCCCGAACGGACCCATCAGGCCCGGCCACAGGATGCCCATCTCGAAGGAAAGGATGGTTCCCGACACCGCCCCGACGGCGAACAGCACCGCCATCGTCTTTGCCCAACGGCGTGCCAGCTCCAGGTAATGGTGATCCCCGGTGCGGAGCCCCCGCCAGTGAGCGATGAGGGTGATGAGGGGAAAGCCGATTCCGAGCGCGGCCAGGATGATGTGAAATCCGAGGCTGATCGCCATCTGGTTGCGGGCAGCCAGCAGATTGAGATCTGCCGCTCCGAGTTCCATTGACGGTCAGGCTATCGGGGAGTGCCACCAAGCATGAACCACGATTCGCATGGGATCCCAAGTCTTGTCTTGCAAGACAAGCTCAGATGAGTTATCTTGCGACACAAGATGAGTCGAGAGATGAAGAAAGGCGTAGTGGATCTGTTGATCCTCTCCCGGATTTCGGGCGGGGCCGTCAGCGGCGTCGACCTCGTCGGGGCGCTCGATCCGGACTTCCCGCCCGGAACGATCTACCCCGCGTTGTCGAGGTTGGAGCGGAACGGATTCATCATGGCGACCAAACGCACGGCCGAAACCGGGCGACAGCGCAAGGAGTACGACCTCAGTCCAGCGGGACGAGAAGAGCTGGCAATCCTGACGGGCGAGTGGAGAGACCTCTCGACGCGAGTCGAGTCGATTCTGGAGGAAGTGAAAGATGCAACGTGATCGTGGATACGAAGTCGGTGTACGGAGCGCTCGTCGCAACCGCCGGGTCGGTCCTCACGCCGAGGGGTCGGGTCTCGCTGCTCGTGATCGCCGGCGTCGGCTTGCTCCCGATGCTCGTCGAGAATGAGCGAGTCCTGGCAGAGCTGCCACTCGGCGTCGCCATCGCCGCGCTCGGCGCAGCCGGGGCGATCGCCCTGATTCGACGTCCGCACACGGTGCGGGACCTGGTCGATCGGTTCCTGACGGCCGTGTGAGGCCCGGCGCGTTCCGGCGACCGGGAGGATGATGCGAGCGATGGCTCTGTCCCGGTCGCCGGGTCGGTCCGCAGCGGCGATGTGACCCTCGGCTCTGTCGTTACTTCCGAAACCTCGATATTCCGGAGGGAGCGATCACGAGGAGGCCTGCATGACCACCGCCACCGACCTCGACCACGCTCCCACTCTGACCTCCGACGGCATCTGGCGGGCGCTCGACAAGGCGTCATTCGCCGTCATCAGCTACGTCACCCCGGAGGGCGAACCACGGAGTAGCGGCGTTGTCTATGAGCTGATCGGGGAGCGGCTCTACGTGGCGGTCGATCCGGGGAGCTGGAAGGCGCGTCACATCCCTCGCCGCGGCCGGGTCTCGATGACGGTAACGGTCCGCCGCGGTGGAATCCTGTCACTCGTCATCCCGATCCCGCCCGCCACGATCACCTTCAGCGGGGCGGCCACCGTCCATCTCCCGGGTTCGTCGGGCGTGGCATCGGTTCTCGATCGGCTCGGGTCGCTGCTTCCAGAGGAGCGAAGGGTGTCAGCGGCGATCATCGAAGTCGTCCCGGAGGGGAGCTTCGTCACCTACGGAATCGGGGTTCCGCTTCGAGAGATGCGGGATCCGGCGGCCGCCCGAGCACGGGTGCCCGTTCGGTGACTGGCACCCACGTCGACGGACAGACTCCGACCCGATTCGACCAACGGTGGAACGACATCCTGTCCCGACAACCGACCGTCGGTCTGGCGGTTGGCCTGGTGCGCGACGGGCAGCCGACCCAGTTCCGGTCGACCGGTGTTGCCGACATCGAGACGGGCACTCCCATCGGCGAAGACACGGTGTTTCGGATCGCGTCGATCACCAAGACCTTCACCGCAGTCGCGGTGATGCAACTATGGGAGCAGGGGCTGGTCGACCTGGATGCCCCTGTCAACGACTACCTCCGGGCGCTCCGGCTGGTCCCGGCGGACCATGCGTGGCGACCCGCCACCGTCCGGCACCTCCTGACACACACCGCAGGCCTGCCCGAAGTGTCCTCCGTCGGCGGGATCCTCGCTCCCGATTTCGGAGAGAGCGTCGAGGTCGGCGATGAGCTTCCGTCCCTCGAGGCGTTCTATGGGGGTGCGCTGCGGCTGCGGGCCGAGCCGGGCACCCGGTTCGTGTACAACAATCACGGACCGGCCACGCTCGGCCAATTGGTCGCCGATGTGTCCGGGCTGCCGCTCGATCGCTACTTCCGCGAGCGCATCTTCGAGCCGCTCGGGATGGCCGACACCGACCTCAACCGTACGGAGCGAGTGCGGCAGCGTCTGGCGACCGGCTACGAGATCGGCGGGCGGGGCGTGCGGAAGGTCGAAGAGCGGGACATGGTGACGGCCGGCGCGGCCTCGATCTTCTCGACTCCGAAGGACATGGCCCGGTACGTGGCGGCGTTGCTGGCCGGCGGCAACAACGATGGCGGTTCGATTCTCCACCGGGACACCCTCGCCGTGATGTTTGAACCCCACTTCCGACCGGATCCCCGAATTCCGGGAATGGGTCTGGGCTTCTTCCGTCGGGAGTTGGCGGGTCACGCGGCGGTGCACCACCAGGGCAGCCATCCCGGCTTCCACTCCGAGATCTGTCTCGTGCCCGAAGCAGGTGTCGGGGCGATGGCATTCACCAACGGTGCGCATCGGGCCGACCTGTGGCTGCCATCCGGTGTCTCGGCGATGATCCGAACCGTGGTCGGCACCGAGACCGGCACCGTGGCGCCCGTGCGGCGGCGTCCCGAACGGTGGTCACAGCTGACCGGCTGGTACGGGCTCTCGGCATCGTTCACCGACGTCCGCCTGCGGGGGATGATCGGTCTGGGGATCGAGGTCTTCGTCAAGGGCGGTCGGCTGATGTGCCGTTTCCTGACCCCGGTACCCGAACTGGCACGTGGGTTCGTGCTCCACGAGGAGTCGCCGACGGATCCGTTTGTCTTCCGGATCGATCTAGCCGAGGCAGACCTGGAGCCGATCCGGGCGGCCTTCGGGGTGGCCTCGAGTGGCGTGGTGGATCGGCTGTATCTCGATGTGATGCCGCTGACGCTGCGAAGGCGGCCGGACGCCCTCAACCCCCGGCGCTGGGCGGGTTGGCTGCTCGGGATGGGAGGGGTGGGACTGGCGCTGCGTCTCCGATGCCACCCCTGTCGTTGATGGTGACCTGTTCCCCGTCGACCCGACCTCGTCGGTGCTCCACATCGCGATCACCTTTCTTCGACCCGGCAGGGTGGGACATCACCGTCGGCGCAATGCCGGCTTGGCCGGGACGTCGGTAGACGGTCGGTTCACCCGCTCAGAAGGAGGCGGATGGTCGGCCGACGACGGATCGCCACCCCGGGGACCGAGCCGTCGATGGTGTTTGCGCTCAGGGCAACCGACTCGGAACGGCGACCTGGACCGTCGTCCCGGCGGCGCCGTCGACGATGCCGGCCGCCTGGCGGAGTCTTCCGATGGATGCCGGGTTGCCGGTCGCCTCGACGAAGCGGCACGCCGCCTCCACCTTCGGGCCCATCGAACCGGCCTCGAGGTCGAGGGCGCGGAGCCGACCAGGGGTGGCGGTTCGGATGAGCTGGGACGTCGGGGTTCCCCAGCCTTCGTACACGCCATCGACATCGGTCAGCGAGATGAACCGGTCCGCCGCCAGATCGATCGCCAGAAGGGCCGAGGTCAGGTCCTTGTCCACCACCGCCTCCACCCCGAACGTCTGTCCGTCCGATTCGATCACCGGAATCCCGCCACCACCGGCACAGATCACCAGCACGCCGGCGTCCACCAGCATCCGAATCAGCTCGGACTGGAGGATACGGATCGGCTCGGGAGACGGGACCACCCTCCGGAACGCATCCCCATCCGTTCGGAGATCCCACCCGCGCTCTGCCAGGCGCCGGATGGTGTCGTCCCGGCGATAGCGCGGGCCGATCGGCTTGGTGGGATGCTGGAAGGCGGGATCGGTGGCGCGCACCACCGTTCGGGTCAGAACGGTGAGAATCGGCTGATCGGTGACGCGACTCATCTCCGTTTCGAGGATGTATCCGATCATGCCCTCGGACTCGGCGACCAGCACGTCCAGCGGATAGCCCGGTACGTCCTCGTAGGCCTCGGCTTGGAGCGCCAAGAGGCCCACCTGTGGGCCATTTCCGTGCGTCAGGATCACCTGATGGTGCTCGATGGCGGGCGCCAGGGCCGAGGCGGCGGCCCGGGCCGCCCGCCGTTGGACATCCACTTCCAGTGGTTCTCCACGGGGTATCAACGCATTGCCGCCCAGTGCGATGAGAACCCTCACCATGACCACCCTGGTAGTCGTTCCTCCGGTCTCTCTCGACGATACGGAGGCGACGGCTATCCGAACAGCGGCCACCGTCCCGGCGAAGGCGGTCCAATTCCTCTGTCGAGCCCCATCCAGATCGGTGATCCTGGGGCCACACTCGGTCGCCCCGGTCGCCGGAGCGTCCACATTCGCTGTCGAGGAGGCTGGATGCGAAAGGTCGTGATCATGGGAGCCGGTGGCCGGGACTTCCACGACTTCAACGTTGTGTTTCGTGACGATCCGGACGTCCGGGTCGTCGCCTTCACCGCTGCCCAGATCCCCGGCATCGGTGGCCGGACCTACCCATCGGAACTCGCCGGATCGCTCTATCCAAACGGGATCCCGATCGTCGACGAGTCCGAGCTCACCGAACTGATCGGTCGCGAACAGATCGACGAGGTGGTCTTCGCCTACTCCGACCTCTCCCACGTCGATGTGATGCACAAGGCGTCCCTGGTGATGGCCGCCGGCGCCGACTTCTCGCTGCTCGGTCCTCGTCACACGATGGTGCCCTCCGCCAAGCCGGTGGTGGCGGTGTGTGCCGTTCGGACCGGTTGTGGCAAGAGCCAGACGAGCCGGCTCATCGGAAAGTACCTGACGAGCGCCGGGCTCGCCGTGTCCCTGATCCGCCACCCGATGCCGTATGGCAATCTCGACCGGATGATCGTCCAGCGATTCGCCACATTGGCCGACATCGATGCATCCGAGCCGACCATCGAAGAGCGCGAGGAGTACGAGGCGCCGGTCGCCGCCGGACTCCTCACCTGGGCGGGTGTCGACTATGCAGAGATCCTCCACAAGGCCGAACGAGAGTCCGATGTGATCGTCTGGGATGGAGGGAACAACGACTTTCCCTTCTACGAGCCCGACCTGTGGATCACCGTTGTCGATCCCCTCCGCCCCGGTCATGAGGTGGCCTACCACCCGGGCGAGCTGAATCTCCGGATGGCGGATGTGGTCGTCGTGAACAAGGTGGATGCGGCCGATCCCGACGACCTGCAACGGACCCTCGACAACGTCGGCTCCGTCAACCCGGCGGCACCGATCGTTCGCACTGCATCACCGGTACGGCTGGAGACGGAACCGGATCTGGCCGGGGCTCGGGTCTTGGTGGTGGAGGACGGGCCGACATTGACCCACGGTGGGATGCCGTTCGGGGCCGGGACGGTGGCAGCTCGCGAGGCCGGTGCCGTGACCTTCGTGGACCCACGCCCCCACGCGGTCGGGTCGATCGCCGACACCTTCGATGCCTACCCGCACGTGGGATCGGTTCTTCCGGCCATGGGCTACGGCCGAAAACAGCTCGAGGAGCTCGAAGCCACCATCAACCGCGTCCCCTGTGATGTGGTGGTGATCGGAACACCGATGGATCTGGGCAGGCTCCTCACGATCGAGCATCGGACCCTTCGTGCGGTGTACGAGTCGATCGAGGAGGGGGACACGCGCCTGGGTCCGCTGCTCGATCCGATCATCGAACAGGCACGAACGGCAATGGAGGACCCGCACATTCCGGTGCACTGAATCGTGGGCAGCGGCGAGGACCGCCGACCTCCGTCTCCTCCGATTTGGATGTCGATACCTTCCGGGTAGACATCGGGTGGCAAGGCTCCCAGCCGTCTCGACGATCGAGGAGATGTACCCATGAAGGCCTCGCTACAGATCGCGAACTTCACATGGCCCGGCGGTGATGCTGCCATCGCCCCTGCACTGCGGACGATTGCGGAGACCGCCGACGAGGGAGGCTTCGACACCGTCTGGGTGATGGACCACTTCTTCCAGCTCGAACCGATGATCGGCCCTGCCGACGATCCGATGCTCGAGGCGTACTCCACGCTGGCGTATCTGGCGGGCATGACCGAGCGAGTGCGGCTGGGCACGCTCGTCACCGGCGTCCACTACCGCACCGCCGGCCTGCTCGCCAAGACGGTCTCGACACTGGACGTGCTCTCGGCGGGGCGGGCGTGGTTGGGAATCGGAGCCGGGTGGTACGAGCGAGAGTCTCGAGGGCTCGGGTTCCCCTTTCCCCCTCTCGTCGAGCGTTTCGAACTGCTCGAGGAGACACTGGAGATCGTCCTGCAGATGTGGTCCGGCGACCGCACGCCCTACACGGGTGATCACTTCCACCTGGCGGAGCCGATCAACTGCCCCCAGGCGCTGTCGCAGCCACACCCGCCCATCCTGATCGGTGGCGGCGGCGAGCGAAAGACGCTGCGACTCGTCGCGCAGTATGCGGATGCCTGCAACCTGTTCATGTACCTCGGTGTCGATGAGCTCGCCCGCAAGCTGGACGTGTTGCGCAGCCACTGTGAGAGGCTCGAACGGGACTACGACCAGATCTCCAAGACGCTGGCCGGATTCATCTACACCGGACAGTCTCCGGCCGAGATCGGCGCCACGCTCGAGCCATTGGCCGAACTGGGCTTCGATCACGTGATCTTCAACGTCATCGACGACTACCGGGGCACCCCGATCGAAGAGCTGGGCAGGGCGGTGCTTCCGGTCCTGGCCGAGCTGTGAGGACGGCGATCGTTCGACGGGGGTCGACGAGTCGATGACGGAGCCGGTCTCGGCGATCGGTGCCGTTCTTTCCGTCACACTCGTGCTGGTGGCGCTGGCGCTGAGTCGCTGGCAGCGGATGGGCGTCGAGCGCACGATCGTGTGGGCATCGGTCCGGGCTGCGGTTCAGCTGGTGGCGGTGGGCGGGTTGCTGGCGTGGGTACTCGGCTCGACATTCGACTGGGTGTGGTGCGGCCTGTGGGTGGCAGCGATGGTGTTGATCGCCGCCAACGTGGTTCGGCGGAGGGCCCCGACGGTGCCCGGCTTGTTCTGGCCGTCGTTGGCTGCCATCGGCGCCGCCACCGCCGTGTCGCTCGCGCTCATCCTTCTTCCGGACGTGATCGATCCTGCTCCGGTCACGCTGGTCGTGCTGGCCGGTATCACGATCGGCAACACGATGCCGGCAACCGTCCAGGCGGTTCAGCTTCTCGGAGAGTCGGTGATGGTGCGGCGGGACGAAGTGGAGGGTTTGCTGGCGCTCGGATTCGACGGGCCCGAAGCGACGCGCTTCATCGCGTCTGCGGCCGCTAGGTCGGCGCTCGTCCCCCAGATCGAGCGAACCCGCGTCGTCGGGTTGATCGCGCTCCCCGGAGCCCTCACCGGGTTGCTGCTCGCCGGAGTTGCACCGCTGCCTGCGGTGCTCACCCAACTGGTGGTGATGTTCCTGGTGCTGGGTTCGGTGGCGACCTCGGTCGTGGTGGTGACGACGGTCGTGGCGCGGCGAGCCCTGACCGAGGATCTGCGGTTGGCCGACTGGACCCGGCCATGACGCGGCCGGTGCAGCCGGCCCTCTGACCGTAGGCTGGCGGCGCCCGTCGTCCGATCTTCTCGGCCGCGAGCCGGATGGACGGATCGACGGTGAGCCCACTTCGATGAAACAGGCGCGCCGATGGACCCCATCTACCCGACACCTCACGAGCTCCAGCGCACCCCCAAGGTCCTGCTGCACGACCATCTCGATGGAGGAGTTCGTCCGTCGACCCTGATCGACCTGGCTCGCGCCGCCGGCTACCGCGGACTCCCGTCTCATGATCCGACGGAGCTCCACACGGCGATCCAAGACGAGGCCCGTGGCAGCCTCGTCGGATATCTGGACACCTTCCGGTACACGCTGGCAGCGATGCAGACGCCGGAGGCACTCCGTCGTGTGGCATCCGAGGCTGCGGAGGACTTCCTGGAGGACGGGATCGCGTACGCGGAGGTGCGATTCGCTCCGGAGGCTCATCGCGGCGGTGGGATGACGATGGACCAGGCGATCGAGGCCGTGCTGGCGGGATTCGAAACCCGGGCCGCCGACGTCCAGATCGGCTTGTTGTGCACACTCCTCCGGCATCGGCCGCATGGGATGGAGGTGGTCGAGGCGGCCACACGGTTCCTCGGTGCGGGAGTCGTCGGGGTGGATGTCGCCGGGCCGGAAGCCGGCTTTCCCGCTTCCGATCATGCTCGGGCGGTCGGCCAGGCTCGGGAAGCCGGGCTGGCCATCACCATCCACGCCGGCGAGGCGGCGGGGATCTCGTCCATCGAGGACGCGCTGGCGGTTGGCGCGATGCGGATCGGCCACGGCGTTCGCATCATCGACGACACGACCCATGATTCCGCTGGGAGGTTGGTTCTGGGTGAACTGGCGACTCGATTGGCCGATCGTCGGACGCCGTTGGAGCTGTGCCCCACGTCCAACGTGGATACCGGGGCAGTGCCGGCATTCGCCCGGCACCCGATCACCGACCTGCTCCGCGCAGGAGTTTCGGTAACGGTCAACACCGACAATCGGCTCATGAGCAATGTCTCGCTCGGATCCGAGTTCGCCCGCCTGGTCGATGAGCACGACTGGGGATGGGCGGAGATCCACCGAGCGACCACAACCGCGCTGGAGGCGGCGTTTTGCTCGCCGGCAACCAGGTCGACGGTTCGCGCAACCGTCGAGCAGTGGTACGCCGGGCGAATGACTCCGATCGGCGGGACCGGCCCTCAGCCCTCCGAATCGCCGCGGCCGACCTCGGACAGCGACCGGTAGAGCGTGAAGTGCTCATCGGATTCGCGCTCGTTGTCCACGAACGCGAGCAGCTCTCTGATCAGACGGACGTAGTCAGGAGCCGAACCCTTGACCGTCGCCCTCGGGTCGAAGGGGCCTCCGGAACGATACCTCCACAGCTGGCGGCACACCTGTTCGCCGGTGTATCCCCATACCGGCACGTACGTGCCGAGGTACTCGTGGTCTTTCGGGGCCGCCTCGGCGAGCTGTTGCTCGTGGTCGGCGAGCCACGACTTGAACTCCTCGTCCATGCCGTCCTTGACGTGGAACGCCCATACCGAGATCAGGGCCACAGGTTCTCCTTCGATGGTGCTCCATCACTGTCCCACATCGAAGTGGTGGATGACGGCTCGGCTCGTCCTCGTGACCGGCTCACGCCGCGATCGCCCGGTCACTTCCGCGCACCGAATCCGAGTCGACCTCGGCGGCCCGCAACTCCCGATCCTCTGCGCGACCGCACTGGTCGTCGATGGCCGGTTCGTAGCCAAGCGAGGAACGACACCACGGCGGCGACGCCCAGAATGCCGATGGCGGGGAGTGGCAAGGTGGTCCCTCCCAGTGTGACGAGGAGCGCGATCGCGACTCCGATGATCCAGGCCGAACGGTGGTCGACGGAACGGAGTGTCTGCATGGGGTGCTTCCTGAGCGAGTGTCGATGAAAGCAACCACTTGCATGCAATTACGAAGTACCCGGGAGCGTCAGCCGGCGCCGACCTCCGTCTCGGTGTTGGCCAGGCTCGCCAGGCTCCGAAGGGCGCCGGGGACGGTCCGAGCCAGGTAGAGCGACATCCGGTCGCCGGTCGTGAGCGACTTCTCCTCCCGCAGGTCGATCTCGACATCGGTGGCGGTCTCGCCGACGGCATACACCTTCCACATGCCGGGGACCCCTTTCATCGGGTGGCTTCCACGATCGATGAAGCGGAAGGACGAACCCATCATCAGGTCGTGAACCGTGCCCGACACGAGGATCTCGGCGGCCCCGGCGAGATTCATCACCCTCGCTCCGAGGTGAACGGCAACGCCACCGATGGCCTGATCGCCGAGGACCTCGATCTCACCGGTGTGGATCCCAGCCCGGATATCGAGACCCAATGCCCTCACCTCGGTCGACGCCACATGGGCGAAGTCGATCGCTCGTGTGGGCGTGTCGAACAGCGCCAAGATGCCATCGCCGGTGTGGCGCATCTCCTGCCCGTCGAACTCGGCGAGCAAGTCCCGAACCAAGAGGTTGTGCTGCTCGAGCAGGTCGGACCACGCGAGATCGCCCAGGTCGGAGGCGATGGCGGTGGAGTCCACGATGTCGGTGAAGAGGACGGTGGCCAATCGACGTTCGGGACGGCGAGGTGGAGGATGGCCGACCGTGAACTCGCCGATCTGGTTGACGAGCTCCCGGTAGTCCCCGAACCAGGGCAGATGGTCGTTGCCGTCGACGTCGACAAAGCGGGCATCGGGGATGGCGTTGGCGAGCACCCGTCCCCACGATGCCGGAGCAAAGGGGTCATCTCGGCGGTGCAGCACCAGTGTTGGAGCGTGAATCGTTTGCAGCACGGGCGTCACATCGAGATCCCGGATGGATTCCATCAACGCCCGAGCCATCCCCGGGCTGGCCGACGCCCGCTCGAACAAGCCGGCCAACCGGCGCCTGACCGACGACTCGGTCCGGGCGGTCGAGAAGATCGTCGCCGTGAGGCCCGATCCCCACTCGTCGACGGCCGCTTCGAACCGACGCCACATCTCGGGCTCGACGACGCGGCCACTCGTGAATGTGCCGTAGAGCACGAGACTCGAGACGCGCTCCGGATGGGTCGCTGCGAACATCACGCTCATCGGACCGCCCTCGGAGATCCCGACGAGCGTTGCCGACTGGACGCCGTTGGCGTCCATGATCGCCCGAATGTCATCGATCCGTGTGTCGAACCGCACGGCCCCCACCGTGGGATCGGAGAGGCCGGTGCCACGTTTGTCGAAGATGATCACTCTGGCGAACGAACCGAGTGCCTCGGCGAACCCGGTGAACGACGGGATGGTCCACTGCAGGTCGAGGTGGGAGACGAAGCCGGGCGTCAAAACCACGTCATGAGGGCCGTCGCCGAACACCTGATACGCGATGCTGGTATCCCCGCTCTGGGCATACCGAACCGGTGGCACCTCCAGCCCGACACCGTCCTTCTCGTTGATCCAACCCTACCGCCTGCATCTCGGCGACTCCGGTCTCGGCGTGCCCGACCGTCACGCGGCCCGAGTACCGGGGCCGAAGTACACTCGATGGCATGGACATCACCACCTTCCGGACCGAAGGTCTGGGCGATTCCACCTATCTGCTGACGCTCGACGACGTCGGTGTCCTCGTCGATCCTCAACGCGACTACGACCGCTTCCTCGATCGTCTCGACGGGAAGCCGTTGGCGTTCGTGCTGGAGACCCATCTCCACAACGACTACGTGTCCGGCGGCAAGGCTGCCGCATCCAAGACGGGTGCCGATCTGGTGTTGCCGGCCGCGGCCGGGGCGGCCTTCGCCTTTCGACCGGCATTTCACCTCGAAGACATCGACGCCGGGACGTTCCAAATCCGTCCGGTCCACACACCCGGGCATACGCCGGAACACACCAGTTTCGTGATCGTGGTGGACGGCGAACCGCGGGCGGTGTTCTCCGGTGGATCTCTGCTCGTCGAGGCGGCCGGTCGGACCGACCTTCTCGGCGAGGATCGCGCTCGTCAGCTCGCCCGGCTTCAGTACCAGTCCGTCCATCGGCTGGCCGCCCTGCCCGACGAGGTCCAGCTCTTCCCGACTCACGGCGAAGGTTCGTTCTGCGCCGCGAGTGGAGCCGGCCGCCACACCTCGACGATCGGGGTCGAGAAGGCGGAGAGCCCGGTCTTCCGCTACCCGGACGCCGACTCGTTCGTCGAAGGGCAGCTGGCGGGACTTCAGCCATATCCCACCTATTACGCCCACATGGGTCCGATCAACCTGTTCGGTCCGCCACCGATCTCGTCGGGACGGCCGGTTCGTCTCGATGTCGATCAGATGGCGTCGATCGTCGACGCGGATACCGCGGCCATCATCGACATCCGCCCTCGCCGGCGGTTCGCCGAAGGGCACATCCCCGGGTCTTTGTGCGTCGAGCTCGCCGACAACTTCGGCACCTGGGTGGGGTGGCTCGTCGACTTCACGCAAGAGATCGTTCTCGTGGCCCACCCAGACCAGGACATCGACGAGGCTTGGATCCAGCTGGCCCGAATCGGTATGGATCGCCTCGCCGGTGTGTTCGATGCCATGGGTGATTGGGTCGCGAGTGGACGTCCGGTTGCTCGCTACCAGTCGCTGGGACAGGTCCGATTTCGGAGCCTGCTCGATGATCCGGAAGCCCAATTGCTCGACGTCCGGGCACCCGACGAGTACGACGGGGGTCAGTATCCCGGATCGGTCCACCGGTATCTGCCCCATCTGCTCCGTGACGGAATCCCCGAGGAGCTGGATCCCGAGCATCCCGTCCTCGTCGCTTGTGCAAGCGGTCATCGGGCAACGGCCGCCGCCGGCATTCTCGAACGGGCCGGCTACCAGCCGGTCGTGCTGGCCGAAGGCGGTGTCTCGGACCTGCTCATCCCGGCGACCGCCCGATAGGCGGCGCCGCAGGAGGCTGCCTGCCTCTCAGCGCTCGGACGGCCTCCGACCCGTACCAGAGGTATCCGATGGCGAACAGCCCTCGCTGGACCAGCCCGCCGATGTCATCGACGTTCATCATGACCAATGGCAGCACCGGACCGGCAACGATGGCGAGCCAGTCAGAGATCCGGGCAAGCCGTTCCGTCCGGCGACGCTGCATCGTCACCAAGAGGACCCCGACCGTGAAGGCGAAACCCACCGTCGACGCACCGATCGAGTGGAGGAGGTCCTCGATCTCGTCGAAACCCGTTTTGTCCCAAGGGCGATGTGAGAACGCGGCAACCGTGATCATGGCCACGCCGTACGTCCGGTGAGCGACGGCGGACCACCGGCGCCACCATGGAACCGAGCCGCTGAGAAGAATCACGGCAAACCCGAGTGCCAGGAAAGCCCCGCGACTCATCCATGCCCCCTCGACGGCTTGAGCAGCCGACTCGCTCACCGAATGCCGGATTGGCGAGTAGCTGTCCGGGATCAGCCGCGGGGCGAGCGCCACGCCGACCGCCGAGCCGGCGAGCAAACCGAGACCGGTGCCGGCATTTCGTCGGGTACGTCGGAAGGTCAGGTGACCGGCGCGGGGCGCGGCAGGGGGAAGCATCGACGCCATCGAAATGCACGGGAGCTCCGGCGGCGAGGGTCGAACGGACGGTTGTGATCGAGATCGTGCCCACTTCAGCGAGATGAATGGTCGTTCGTCCCTGGTGGCCAGGGACGCGGCCGGAGAGGCTGAGCGGAGAAGGGAGGTGAGATGATGCAGACCGATTCCGCGCTCGAGCGGGCGGAGCAGCACGTGAAGGCGGTACGCGACTTCCTCTATCACCTCATGACGTTCGCCTTCGTCTCGGTGCTGCTGATCATCGTCGATGTCCGAGCTGGTGCCGGCGCACAACCGGTACTCGGACTGGACTGGGCCTATTGGGTCGTCCTCTTCTGGGGTCTGGGTGTGGTTGGCCACGCCATCTCGGTGTTCTACGGACGCCGGAAGGTCGACGAGACGTACGACGAACAACACAGTCACCATATGACGATCCGGTAGCGATCTGACTGCGTACCCGGGCCGGGGCGGTCGACCGATTCCGGCCCGGGTACCGGATATGCACCGCCGGCGGCGCGACGGCGGCCACCGTCTCCGACGGCATCTGGCCTCAGGAGTTGGCAGTGATGGGCAGCGTGTCCCCGCGCCGCGGGCGTCGGGCGACGATGCCGAACTCGGTTCGGAATCGCTCTGCCAGCGCGGCTCGGGCGTCATCTTCTCCGTGGACCAAGATGATGTCCTTCGGTTGGGCCTCGGAAACCCACCGAACCAGCTCATCCTCATCGGCATGGGCGCTGAACGCCTCCAGCCGGGTCACCTCGGCGCGGACATCGATATCGAGACCGTGGATGCGGATGGAATCGACGCCATCGAGCAGCGACCGTCCCGGGGTTCCCTCCGCCTGGTACCCGACGAAGGCCACGACGTTCTCCGGATAGGGGAGTCGCCGTTTCAGGTGATGGGGAACCCGGCCGGCGGTCGCCATCCCGGAAGCCGAGATGATGACCATCGGACCGCGCATCCGGTTCAGGCTCTTCGACTCCTCGACGGACCGCGTGAACCGGAGGTTCTGTGGTCGAAGCGGGCTCGAGCCCGACTGCTCGAGGGCCCGCATCTCCATGTCGTGTTCGGCATGGTGGCGGGCGTACATCTCGGTGGCATCGATGGCCATCGGGCTGTCGAGGAAGATCGGGAGCGAAGGAATCCTCCCCGCTTCCTCCAGGTGGCGGATGCGATAGAGGATCTCCTGGGTTCGTCCGATGCTGAACGCCGGAATCACCAGCACGCCGTCGCGCTCGATGATGGTGTCGAACACCTGCGCCATCAGCTCGTTGGCATCGGCGGTCATCTCGTCGTGCGAGCGTCCTCCGTAGGTGCTCTCGATGAGCAGCAGGTCGGCTCCGGTCGGCGGCTGTGGATCGCGAAGGACCGGGATGTCCCACCGCCCGACATCGCCCGAGAAGACGATCCTGGCGTCGTCGGTGTCGATGGTGATGTGGGCGGAACCGAGGATGTGGCCGGCGAATGAGAAGCGTGCCCGTCCGACCGGCACCTCCAGCCACTCGTGGTACTCGGCCGGCTCCATCAGCTCCTGGCTGGCCAGGGCATGGGCCTCGGTGTACAGCGGCAGCGCGGGCTTGTGCCGGCTGTATCCCTTCTTGTTGGCGTAGGCCGCGTCCTCCTCCTGGATGCGTCCCGAGTCCGGCAGCATCACCGACAAGAGGTCGGCGGTCGCTCGCGTCGTCCGCACCGGCCCGCCGTATCCGTGGGTTCCCACCAGGCGAGGGAGATACCCGGTGTGGTCGATATGGGCATGGGTCAGCAGGACTTCGTCGGGGAGCCCGACCTCTGGGAACGGGTCCTCCCAGTTGAGCTCGCGGATGCGACGCGGCCCCTGGAAGAGGCCACAGTCCAGCAGCGTGCTGCGCCCATTGCGCTCCACCAGGAACCGTGAACCGGTGACGGTGTCGGCGCCGCCGAGAAAGGTGATCGTTGCCATCGTGTCGGCGACCCTAACCGGGCCGCCGCTCGACCGACCGGGGCGCCCCGGCCACAGCGGTCATCAGACCACGTCCCGGTGGATCTGCCTTCCAATCGCTCTGATATCTTCGGTCCCACACCACCAGAGAGGTTGTTCGTGAACATCGCCGAAGCCCTCCAGGCCACCCCGGTGGCGACGCTCGATCTCACTCGCTACGTGGAGGTGGGGTCCGACTCCACGATCGCCGCAACCGTCGCGGCCCTCGCCGACGCCGGACTCACGTGCGCCTGCGTGATGGAGGACGACCGGCTGGCCGGCATCTTCACCCAGCGGGACTTCCTGATGCGTGTCATCGGTCGGCGCAGTGTGTGGGACCGCCCGATCACCGAGGTCATGACCAACGCGGTGAAGACGATGAGGGCAGATCAAACGGCGGCGGAGGGTCTCGGAATCATGAACGACTGGTGGGTGCGCAGCGTCCCGGTGGTGGATGACGATGGCCGCCTGATCGGCAACCTGTCCTTCTATACGTTGATCTCACTCATCGGGAAGCTGATCGCGGCCCGGCTCGAAGGCTCCGGAACCGAAGGACCCGGGGTCCAGCACGGGCTCGATTTCATCGACTTCACCGGGCTCAACACGAGCTCGCCTGTGACGGTTCTCGCCTCCGATACGATCGAGACAGCCGTCCATCACATGCGGAATCGAGCCATCGGCTCGCTGCTGGTGACCGATGAGCGGGGGAGCCTGGTGGGCACCATCACCGAGTTCGATCTCCTCACGAAGGTGGGATGCGACGTCGGCGAACTCGACACGGTGGTGGTCTCCGACCACATGACTCCGGACCCGGTCGTGTTGTCCTCGAGATCGCCGATCTCCTCGGCGATCGGCGAGATAATCGAGAACCGGTTCTCGCACATACCACTCGTCGGGGAGTCGGGGCGCCCGGTGGGGGTCACTTCGGTGCGCGACATCGCCGCGTACATCGAAACGAGTCTCGCCTCGCTGGCCTAGTTCCCTCTCGCAGGTCGTTGTGCGCTTGGAACGTCGCGGAGGAGGTACTCGATCACGTCCTTGGCGGTGTATCGATCCTCACCCTCGGGAACGAATCGAGCCACCCGGCTGATGTCGTCTCCGCTGGTGACCAGGATCTGTTCCTCGTCCCCTGAAACCTGGATCTGGCCGAGACCGATTGCCGAGGTCAGCGCGTTGCAGAGGCACTTCCGCCCAACCGTTTCCTCCAACTTGCCGCCCTTGGCGAGATAATCTTCGACCGGTTCGGCGGGGCAGCGCCACCGGAGCTTCCCGTCGCCATCGTCGTAGGCGGTCCGCAGGTAGCCGAGATCGCACACTCGTTCACGCCGCTGGTAGGCGGTGTCCTCGGCGAGGGTTCCCTCGATCTGGGCCACCTTGAAGGGAAAGCCGGTCGGTGAGGCGATCGGGTCGGTGAAGATCTCCACCTCGCCCGCTTTGCTCAGTTCGATCACCCGGCTCTTCACTTCGGGGCTGAACCCGGATTCGTCGCAGAATGCAAATGCGGTTCCGACCTGGACCCCGGCCGCTCCCATGTCGAGCGCCTCGACGATGGCTTCGGGCTCGGCCCGGGATCCGGCCAACCAGAACGGAAGGCCCAGGTGGTTGATCGCCTCGAAATCGGGGATGTCGCGTTCGCCGTAGATCGGCTCGCCATCGTCGCTCAGCTGCAGCTTGCCTCTCGGGGGAGCGTTGTGCCCTCCGGCGGTGGGAGCCTCCACCACGAATCCGTCGACCCCGGTGCTGTCCCGGGACAACGCGGTCGCCAGCACATGAGAGGAGATGATGGGGAGGAACTTGGGGCGAAGTACCTCGGGTGGATCACCGTCGGCATACTCTTTCGGGTCGAAGGCGGCCATCCACTGCTTGCTTCGATCCGAGCTCTTGACATCGAGACGGAGTTCTGCGCGGAGTCCATCGGCGAACCGATCGAGGACGCCCGGGATGGCTTTGGGGATGCCGGCGCCCATGAGCACCCAGTCGACACCGGCGAGCATGGCGCCATACAGCGAGGCGAGGTTCGGCGCCTGGACCTTCTCGAGCAGGTTGATTCCGACTCCGTTCCGGTGGCCTTCCTTGGCGAGGAAGACTTCGACGAAGTTGGCTGCTACCACCAGGTGGCGAAACCAGCCCGATTCCCGGATGTTGGGCATCGGTTTCGGTTTGAAGCGAACATTGGTCTGCTTGCCGCCTTCGATGAAGTACTTCTCGAGGATCTGCTCGGCGATCGCCGGGAACGGGAACGCTTCCAGCGCGCGGCGCACATGCCCACCCAGATCGCCCATCTGCAGTCGGCGGACGAAAACGGTGTCGACCGCGGTGCCGGAGACGACGCCGAGTTGCCCGGCGCTGGAAACGGCGTGGGCCAGCTGCCAGTTGGAAACCCCGACACCCATGCCCCCTTGGATGAGGAGTGGGAGTGCTCGGTTCATCGTCGTCCCCTCCCGAGGAGCCTGCTGAGCGATACATGACGCGAACCGACCCGCACGGCCACGTCGCCGGCTCGCAAGATCAAGAACGGTAGCCGCGTCCGAGCGGCTGCACCGGCTGAGGGGGAAGGAGATCTATCGAGGAGCGCGGGCGATGCGGGTCTGGAGTGCGCCGCCGCCCGAAGATGCCGGCACTCGAACCATGGGCAGATCGGCTCGTTCGGCCGGCTCCTCACAGAGCTGTTCGATGTTGCCGACCACGTGGAGGAGCAGATTGCCCACCGCTTCCTCGGCGACGTGATGCAATCCGAGGACGTCGCCGACCCCGCCCAGCGGCTGCAACGGGGGGCGGTAGCGGCCGATGAACGAGATCTGGACTCGATCGTCGCCCAGTTCGGTGGCCTCGATCTCCCCGATCATGCGGGGATACAGCTGCGGCAGATCGCTGGAGCGCCAGGAGACATGGCGATAGCACACGCCGTGGCCCGCGTCGCGAAACACGCCGATCCGGACGTCGATGCGCCGAACCACGTCCGTAGACAGGACGTGCGAGCTGAGAGTCGTTTCCACCGTGGTCTCGCCGACGGGTGCCTCCGTGTGGAAGAGCGCGGCCGGGTGGTCCTCCAACAGCCGACGAACCCGAGCGTATGGGTGCTGCACGGTCTCGTGGGTGTAAACGTGGCGGTCCACCAGGGGCTTTCGGGTCGCTGTGGAGACATCGTGGGTTACCGGAAGGGGTCCGCACCAGGGGCGTCAGACCCAACCTCCCCGCCGAACTTCTCATCCTCGGTCGGCCATGTAGTAGATTCAGTCATATGACTGAATCTGTATCCGGCTCGCCGGCGGCGCAGGCGCTCGTCGATGCTGCGGAGCATCGGTTCGCCGCGGATGGCATCAACGCGGCCTCGCTGAGAGCGATCATGCGGGAGGCCGGAACCGATCCTGGGGCGATCCACTACCACTTCGGCTCCCGGGAGGACCTGGCGGCCGCAGTGCTCGACCGGGTGCTGGTCCCGCTGAACGAACGGCGCCTCCGGGGGCTCGCGTCGCTGGAAGCGGAGGACTTCTCGCTTCCCGACCTCTGCCGGGTGCTCATCGGGCCAGATGTCGAAGTGGCGATGTCGATGGAGTCTCGGGGCTCCGGCAATGCCCGGCTACTCGGCGCCATCTACCTCCACCCCGAGCGATTCGTCACGCGTTTGGTCGAGCAGCGTTTCGAGCCGGTGGCGGCCCGCTTCTTTCCGCGTCTCGCCCGGATGGTTCCTCACGTTCCCGGTCCCGTCTTGGCGTGGCGGGTCAGGTGGGGTGTGTTCGGGATGCTCGGAGCGGTCCTCGCCTCGACCGATGGCGCGATCCGGCGCGACCGCCACCGCTTGCTGGCTCGCCTCGTCGACGCCGCGGTGGGAGTGTTGGCGACACCGGCGCAGGACGAGGATGGCGCGTGATCGAGGTCACGGTCGAGATCGTGCTGCGACGACCGGCGGCCGAGGTGTTCGTCTACCTGGCCGACATGTCGAACAATCCGCGCTGGCAGCGGGGCATGCGACGGTGTGTGTGGACGTCCAAACCTCCTCACGGAGTCGGCTCCACCTACGACCAGGAGGCCCGGTTTCTGGGCCGTGCCATCGTGTCGTCGTTCGCCGTGGTCGAGTTCGAGCAAGGCCGGCTCGTCCGGATCCGTTCGACATCCGGCACCATGCCGCTCGACATCACCCGCCGAGTCGAGGCCGAAGGCAGCGGACGGAGTCGAGTGGTCGCCGTGATTCGCGGTGATCCTGGCAGAGGGTTCCGGTGGGCGGCCCCACTGCTGCGCCGGCTCGTCCGAGCGAGCGTGAGTCGGGACTATCGCCGGCTGCGAGCGCTCCTCGAGGGCAGATCGTGAGCGGGTGACTCAGCCGGTCTCGGACAGGGTCAGGTCGGGGAGGGCGCCGTGGTCTCTTTGGTCGTACACCACCGATGTCTCCAGGTGTGCCACCTCCTCCCAGGTCGTCAGGACGTCGGAGGTCAAACCCTTGAGATGTTCGATGTCGCGTACGACAACGTGGACCAGGAAGTCGTTGGGGCCGGTCACGTGGAACACCCGCGTGGCTTCGGGTAGGCGTCGAGTGTGCTCCCAGAAGGCCCCGATGGCGGCTCGTGAATGACGATGCAGCTTGACGGCGATGATCGCCTGGAGCCCGATCGCCAGCGCTTCCGGTGCGACTCGGGCGTGGTAGCCGAGGAGCACCCCGGCTCGTTCGAGTCGCCGAATGCGAAGCGACAGGGTGGAGTCGGCCACGCCGACTCGGGCCGCCACCTCCTTGTTGGAGCGTCGCGCATCTTGCTGAAGGAGCTCCAAGATGTGTCGATCTGTTCGATCCATGAGCGTATCCGCGGACGATCTCGAAAACCTCGCGACGGGTCTTGCTTGATCCAGAGAATAGCGTGACGATGGTCGCATGAAGGCACAGGTTTTTCGTTCAGATGGCCAAACGGTCGAGGATGGTGCGAGTCGCTGGAGTCCGGTCAGCGCCATGATGGGGCACGGATACCGCCCCGAGTGGTCGGAGGGAGCCCTCAAGCCGCCCATCTTCCAGACCTCGACCTTCGTATTCGGTTCGGCGCTCGAAGGGAAACGCCACTTCGAGCTGGCCTACGGTCTCCGGACACCGGAACCGCAGGAGCGGGCGGGTCTCATCTACAGCCGGATCAACAACCCGGGGATCGAGATTGTCGAGGATCGGCTGCGACTGTGGGAGGGTGGGGAGTCGGCGCTCACGTTCGCATCCGGGATGGCGGCCATCGCCACCACCCTGCTCTCGCACCTGCGTCCGGGTTCGGTGGCCGTCCACACCGCCCCGTTGTACGGCGGGACCGATCATGTGTTCCGAGACATCCTGCCCGAATTCGGCATCGACTCGTATCTGCTCGATCGCAGCCTGACCGAAGACGATCATCTCGACCGGTTGTCGGATCGGAAGGTCGGGGTGATCTACGTCGAGACTCCGGCCAACCCCACCAACGAACTCTTCGACATCTCGATGGCTCGGCGGCTCGCCGATCGACTGGCGGTCGGCGACGATCGGCCGTTCGTGGTGGTGGACAACACCTTCCTCGGCCCCGTGTGGCAACGTCCCCTCGATCTCGGCGCCGACATCTCGCTCTACTCGGCCACCAAATACCTGGGCGGGCACAGCGACCTCATCGCCGGTGCCGCGGTCGGTACTCGACGAGCGATCGAGCCGGTGGGGGCGATGAGAACGTTCTTCGGAACCATGCTCGACTCCTGGACGGCTTGGCTGCTGATGCGCAGCCTGGAAACGCTCGACCTGAGAGTGCGGCGTGCCACCGAGAATGCCGGCGCCGTCGCCCGACTGCTCGACCAGCATCCCAAGGTCTTCGGTGTCCGACACCTGAGCCTCTTGGATCGAGAACACGCGGACTACGAGCTGTACCGCCGTCAATGCCAGGGGCCCGGCGCAGTGGTTTCGTTCGAGGTCGAGGGCGGCGAAGCGGCTGCATTCCGGTTTCTCGACTCTCTCGAGCTGATCCATCTCGCCGTGAGTCTGGGCGGCACGGAGTCCCTGGCCGAGCATCCGGCCAGCATGACGCACGCCGGGGTGGCCCCGGAGGTTCGCCGTGCCCACGGCGTCACCGACGGCCTCATTCGACTGGCGGTGGGGATCGAGGACTTCGAGGATCTGCGGCTCGACATCGAGAAGGCACTGAGCAGCGTCTGAGTAGCGCCATTCGGACCATCGCCGACGCCGCCTGCGCCGGCCTCCGTCTCGCCCGGGACGGTGCGAAGGGCCATCAGTCCCACCGGTAGGGCCAAATGCTCGATACCCCTTCCCGCGGGGGTGAGCGATGATGCTTGTGACGTTCTTCACAAACTACTGCGAGGAGGTCGCCGATGATGAAACGTCTCACAACCCTGGGTTACGTCCTGTCCCTGGTCGGACTGGTGTTCCTGGTAGCCGGCGGAGTTGCGTTCGCCAAGGTTCAGGATGGCTACAACTCGCTGCAGAAATTCAGCGAAGTCCAGAATGTCACCCTGAGCTACAACGAAGAGGGTCAGCTCGTCGATCGTGGCGATCCCGCCGCGGCGGAAGCCATCATGACGATGCTCACCGACGAGTGGGGTTACCCGGTCGTGGAATCCGACATCGATCCGGATGACCCGTTGGTCAACACCGCCTCCGAGTACATGTACCAGATGGCCGTCATCACCCACCACGTGATCTACGGCACCGAGACCGTCGTCCTTGACGAAGACGTCGAGTACGAAGGTGAGGTGTTCGCCGCAGGCGAGTACGAGGTCCCGGTGGACGGCAAGTACTGGACCGACTTCGACCGCCAGCACCCGCTCGAGGGTCCCGCCCGTGAGCAAGCCTGGTCTGGCACCGTCCACGGTCTGGTCGGAGAGCTCGGTGTCGGCACCGTCACCCACTCCGCCCTCCAGCTCGGAATGGCCATGTCCGGTCTGTTCGCAGGCCTGGGCGCCACGCTGATCCTCGCCGGTCTCGGACTGGTGTGGGCAGCCAAGGGCCGGGATCCGGTGGTCGGCGAAGCTCGGGAGCGGACGCCCGTCTCCGTCTGAACGAGTCAACAAAAAAAAGACGCCGGAAGCTCTCTCCAATCCGGCGACCCCAGGGACCCCCCGAGCAATCGGGGGGTCTCCTGGTGTCTGGGGTCGGTTGTCGACTCCAAAGTCGGCCCGGCGCCCATCCGCCCCGAGCTGGGCAACGGTTGGCCGTCGGTACCGAGCGCATCGCCGTACGCTGGTGTGATGGGATTGGCGGCACTGGAGATGCTGAACGGCGAGCTGGCCGCCGGCGTTGGAGCGGTGTGGAAGCGGTTGGCGGGCCCCGGAGCGACGCTGGACGGTCGGCAGCGGCTCGCCTGTCTGCGTACGGCTCGTGCCGCGATCGAAGGGGTTCGGGGTGACTTCGAGTCCGACCGCCAGCTGGTGGCGGGAACGGTGGCTGCAGTGCCGGCCACCATCCGGCAACCGTGGGTGGCAGCCACGGAATCGAGAGGTGTAGCGGTCGCCGAGTACGTGGAGGTCGTCTCGGTGGTGGCGCGTGGCGTCGCCATCGACACGCTGATGTGGTCCCTGGGTTTCGAACTCGAGCCAATCCCTCGGCCGGTCGAGGGTGCGCCAACCGGTCGCATCGCGGCCGACGCTCGCCTTCGGAGCGCATGGGTGCCCATGGTCGGCGGTGCCAGCATCACCCAGGCACTCTCGCTGGTGCCGGATGCGAACGCCGAGGTCGAACGGCTCCACGGTCTTCTCTACCTTCGATACGAGGAGATGGGGCAGGCGCTGGTGGCGCGGGGATTGTCGAGGCCGCAGATGGAGCTGGTGGCTGCCCGAACCTCGGCGTTGAACCAATGCTTCTACTGAGTGCTGGCACATGTCGAGATGCTCAGTTGGAGCGCTCAGGCCAACCAAGTCCCGGTCGATCTCCTCGCGGTCACCGACCCCACCGTCGACCCGGCACTTCCAGGCGGCAGAGCCCTGCTGGGGTTCATCGACGCGGCGGTCAATCGTGATCGAACCCGCCTGGCGCTGGCGCGCTCGGAGCTGGGGGCGGTGCTCGGAGACGAAGCGGTGATCCGAGCCGCAGCAGTGGTCGCCAACTTCCAGATGATGAATCGAATCGCCGACGCCACGGGGATGCCGGTATCGAACCGTCGTCGGGCCGAGATGGCGGCGGTGATCACCCGGCTCGGTCTGGACCGATTCGATCACGCACCGAGTCGATGAGCTCGGCGACCTTCGTGACCGACGAGGGGCTGGTCGTCCCCGGGGTGACTGCCGCTCAGATGGCCGAAGTCGATCGAATCGCCATGAATGAAAGCGGACCCAATCTCTGGCAGATGATGGAAAACGCCGGGCGAAACCTGGCCGAGGCCGTCGTCGATGTCCTTGCGGGTGATCCGGCCGGGGCCAACGTGCTGGTCCTGGCCGGAACCGGTGGAAACGGGGGAGGTGGCATGTGCGCCGGCCCGCATCTCGCCAACCGCGGCGCCCGAGTTCGGGTGATGGTCACCGCCGTTCCCACCGGCGTGCCGGGATCGCAACGCCGGCTGATGGAACTCGCCGGGGGGACCGTCCTCGATGCGGGCGGATCGGCGGTTCCGGGAGAGCCCGACGTCGTGGTCGATGCAGTCATCGGGTACGGCCTGCGCGCGACGCCGCAGGGGGCGGCCGCCGCATTGATCGAACTGGCCGGCTCGGTCTCGGCACCGGTCGTGTCGCTGGATGTTCCGTCCGGCCTGGATGCAACCACCGGACGGTCGCCGTCGGTCTGTGTCGCGGCGTTTCGGACCGTGACGCTGGCCTTGCCCAAGACCGGGCTCGACGCTCCCCAGACCGGCGAGTTGTTCGTCGCCGACCTCGGCATACCTCGGGCCGTATTCCGCCGGGCCGGGATCGACGTGCCGGTGTCGCTGTTCGCTCCCTCACCCATCCGGAGGATTGGTCCGGCGATGGACAAGGTGGAGACGGGCCGGTGATGACGCGATCGCTGCATCGGCACCCGTCACGGCCACCGATCGCTTGGATCCGGAGGTTGACGGTGGCCGGTGCGATCGGAGCGGCCGCCATCTTCATGTCGCGCTGGGAGAGTGATGAGCACTGGGCCGCTCCCACGATGCAGTCGCAAGTCGTCATCGAAGCAGTGATCGATCTGCCCGATCGGCTCCCTCGAGAACCCTGACCTCTTCGGTTGGTGGCCGCCGGTCACTCCTGCGGGCGAACCACCAGCACGTCACACGGTGCGTCGTGGATGACGCCGTGGCTGGTCGAACCCAGCAACAACGACCGGAACTCGCCCCGACCACGCGTTCCGATGACGATCAGCCGAGCATCGACGGTGGCGGCGTACTCGGCGATGAGGGTGGCCGGATATCCACGGAGGTCGACCTGAGTCCACTCGAGGTCCGCTTCGTCGAGTACTTGGGCGGCCATCTCCCAGACGCGGTTCCGTTCCGCCTGTTCGAGTTCCTGGTCGTCGAAGATGTATGCGCCGCCGGCCCAGTAGGTCTCCGGCGGGTGAAACACGTGGACGACATGCAGGTCGGCGCCGCTCTGGCGGGCCTGTTCGAGCGCACGGTTGAGCACGGTCGGGACGATCGGTGAGGTATCGATGGCGGCCACGATTGGCATGACGCCTCCTTGGTCGGGGTCGTCGTTGGACGCACCTCCAGTCTTCGTCTTCGAGTGGCGATTCGTTAGGGGCAGAGGTCGCAACCCGGTGTCTCACCGTCCCGTGACGTGGTGTCCAAGGTCTCTGGCAAGGCCGCTCCACATCTTCGAGACTGAAGTCGGAAGGAGGCAGTGATGCATGACAAGCGTCCCGTGGTCGTGGGTATCGATGTCGGTGAGCATGCCCGTGTCGCCCTGCAACACGCCATCGAGGAAGCCGATGCGCGTGATGCCGACCTGCACGTCGTGCACGTTCTCGACTTCACTCCCGCGGTCCTGCACCTGGCAGGCGGAGTGATCGACACCGCCCAGGTGGCCGACTCACACCGGGGTGTGGTTTGGGCGGCGGTCGAGGAGATGATCGAGCGGGCACCGGTGACGGTGGTTCGCAAGGATCTGGACGGCTACCCCGCCGATGTCCTCGTCGACTACTGCGACGAGGTGGACGCCGGGTTGCTGGTGCTGGGAACGCGGGGAAGGGGTCGGCTGTCATCGACGTTTCTCGGTTCCACCAGCCTGCGAGCCCTCGAGCGGGCTCGCTGCAACGTGTTCATCGCCAAGCCGGCCGCAGTCCGATCACCCGACATCGGTTGACGGTACGTCGCCTGGAGACCGCGTCGTCGTGTAGCGTTGCGGCCGCCGTCGCAGGACGTCTGCGACAGCGAAACCGGAGGGAACAGAATGAACGTACTGGCGCTGGTCATCCAGCTCTTGTCGGGTGCCGTCGGCGGAAACGTCGCCGGCGGACTTCTCAAGAACATGAGCCTCGGAACGCTGGGCAACTCACTCGTCGGCATCCTCGGCGGGGGATTGGGGGGCCAGTTGCTCGGCCTGCTCGGGATCGCCGCCGGACCGAGCGGCAGCCTGGATCTCGGAGCGATTCTCGGCAGCATCGCTTCGGGTGGGGTGGGCGGTGGCGTTTTGATGGTGATCATCGGGCTGATCCGTCAGGCACTCGCCAAGGCCTGAGAGCGAACCTGTTCCCAGGCACCATTCCGGCGCCTGGGAGCAGGCTGGTCATGCGGAACCGGTGAAGATCACGACGATCTGGTCGGCCGGGTCCAGCGCATCCCGCACGGCTTCGGTCAACAGAGCAGCCACGCCGGCCGAGCCGGTCGGACTGACCGCCACTCCCGTGCCTCGTTTCGCTCGGCGGTTCGCCTCGACGATCTGACCTTCTGACACCACCACCGCGAACCCGCCCGACCGCATCGTGGCGTCGACCACCGGGAGCCAGTCGTAGGTCACGTCGTCGAGGATTCCGGACGCGGCGGAGACCCCGACGTCCTCCCAGGCCCACATGAAACGATCCGGCTGGCGACGGGCCTCACCGAGACGATGGTCGATACCGCCATCGATTCGCATCAACCGGTCCCACGCCCGGACGAGAGGCGCACAGGCCTCGCTTTGAACCGGGTGGTAGATGGGGTGGACGTCCGCCAGCCCTCGGCGGACGCCATCGGCCAGGCCACCGGCGACCGATGCGGCCATGGCGCCGCCGCCGATCTGGAGCGGCAGCCGGACGGGCCCTGTGATCGATCGCTCACCGATCTGCTCGGCGAGTTCCCACCCCAGCGTCCGTCCGCCGTCGATGGTGGTCGCGGTCACGGTTCCCTGGACCGAGAACGGCACGGCTCCGGCATCGATGGCTTCGGTGAACCGGAGGAACGCCGGATCGCCGACCTCCCCGGCCCGGCGTTCACAGACCTCGATGCGGGCGTGCAGCTCCTCCAGTCGCGCGACCACCAATGGGTCTGCCCACGTTGGGATGAAGACGCGCAACGGCCGCTCCACGGCTCGTGCGACGATGGCGGCGGCCACGGCTGCGTTGCCACAGGATGCGATGGCCAGCTCGCCCCCGGCCGCGCCCGGAGTCACCAGCTGGTGAAGCATCACCCCGAACAGATGCCGTCCCTTGTGCGATCCGCCGACGTTGTGGGTGTCGTCTTTCACCCAGACGCGGTTCGGCAGGTCGAGCTGCCGGGCCAGATCATGACACTCGGCGAAGGGTGTGATCGTGAAACCGTTGCCGCTCACGGCTGCGACCGCTTGATCGAGCTCGGAGACTCTGGCGACGAAGTCGGCATCGCTCCAGCCTCGGCTGCGCGCCAGTCGGTACGAGTCCAGAAAGGCTCGATAGCGGATGAAGGGGTTCCGGCTCACCGGCTCGCGGCGGTGGCGGCGTTCAGGTCTTCGACCATCTCGTCCCAGCGGTCGGTGTAACGCCGGAGATCGTCCCACCACGACTGGTCGCGTCGCGCCTCGAACACATCGAAGGGGATGCCTTGTTGCTCGACCCATGTGTAGTACCCGAGGTTGAAGATCCGCCGTCGTCCGATCTCACCGAGTTCGAGCACGTGCTCGGTTCCGGCGCCTTCCAGGAAGCGTCCGAACGTCGCGGCGGCAGCTGCCCGGTCGAATCTGCCGTCGTGGTCCCGCTCGATGAGGGAGTCCTGTTCGGAGCGGTACATCTCGTACCCGTCGGTGGCGACGGTCACGACGGTGTCCCGCGACCCCATCCGGTGGTATTTCGCCGTCTTGATGGCTGCGACGAGATTGGCGATCGACGAGTACCCGAGGTGCTGCAGTGCGTCGACCAGTTCCGGGTCGAGGCCGCGCCCTCGCAGGTACTCCGTCCCGGCATCGGTGTTGAACAGGAGCGCCAGGTGGTTGGTGGCGCGATCGGATACGGCGATGGCGTCGTCGGAGTTGGTGACGTTGTGGATCAGAGGGATATGTTTGTCACCGATGCCTTGGATGTTGTGATCGCCGTATCCGTTGTAGAGCATCGTGGGACACTCGAGTGCTTCGACCGGAACGATGCGGCATCCGTGCCGTTCCTTCAGATAGTCGCCGGCTCCCAGCGTTCCGGCCGATCCGGACGCCGAGACGAATGCCGCCAGGTGACCCGTCCCCGACTCGTGATAGACGTGCTCCAGTGCGGGTCCTGTGACCCGGAAGTGCCCGAGGTGATTGGAGAACTCCGAGAACTGGTTGAGGATCACGTTGATGTCGTCCTTGGCCAGCTCGTGACAGGCGTCGTAGATCTCCTTGACGTTCGACTCGGTGCCGTGGGTTCTGATCACGTCGGCAGGGTCTGCGATCCACTCTTCGAGCCACGCGAAACGCTCGCGACTCATCCCTTCCGGGAGGACGGCCACGCCGCGACATCCCATGATGCGAGAGATCGCCACCCCTCCTCGTGCATAGTTCCCGGTCGAGGGCCAGATGGCCCGGTGGTTGGTGGGGTCGAACGCACCGGATACGAGTTTGGGGGCCAGGCAGGCGTACGCCGCCAGCACCTTGTGGGCACGGATCATCGGGAAACGGTTGCCGAGCACGACGAGGATGCGAGCGTCGACGCCGGACAACTCCCCAGGGATCGTGAGATGCTCCGGAACATCGGCACGACTGGCGCGCGATGCGTCGTTGTACCAATGGACGCGCCACAGATTGCGAGGGTCGGCGGCGTCGGGGTCGACGCCCTCCAGCATCTCGTCGGTTTCCGGTGGCATGGTCGTCGGGTCGGCCAGCTGCGCGAAGGTCGGGAGCACGATCTCGCGTTCGGCGAATCGCGCGATGGTGCGCCGTCGGGCTTGCTGGTCGACGATCTCGTCGTAGAGGCCGAGGAGTTCGGCTGACATGGTGCTCCTGTTGTTGGTCAGGCGTTGGAACGGATGGCGTTGAGATAGTTGTAGATGGTGATGCGGCTCACACCCATCGCGTCGGCGACGTCTTCGATCGCCCGCCGGAGGGCGAACGCCCCGCGTTCGTCCAAGATGCGGATCGCCGCCTGCTTGGAGGTGCGGTCGAGCTGCGGCAGCGGAGCACCGAGTTCGGACTCCACTGCAGACAGCAGCCCTGGCAGCGTCTCATGCATGTCGAGGCGGACAGCCAGCGCCGGCCTTCCGTCCCATTCGAGCACCACGTCACGGTCTTCGGCGCTTTCCACGGCGACGACCGTGGCGCCGATCGCCGAGACCAGGGGTTGAATGGCGTCGGCGAGTTCGCTCATGCCGTGTCCCGGTGGATGTCGATGCCGATTCGCGTCGCGCCGCGGTCGATTGCCGCCCGGATGGCTGCGGCGACCGCAAGGGAGACCTCCTCCGTTTCACCCGAGACGACGTTTCCGAACGGTCCCACGTCGACGTCGAGCCCCGTTTGTCGGGCTGCATCGATCGCAGCCCTCACGTGCGATCCGAGTGTTCCCTCTTCGAATGGCTCGACGAGAAACTCAGCGCGGATTCTCATGGTGCCTCGTTCACAGCTCGCCGGTTCGCGTGTAGGTGTCCGGCCGCCGATCTCGGAAAAACTGCCAGTAGTTCCGTGTCTCTTCGACCATCGACATGTCGAGGTCGCGAACGACGACCTCGTCTGCGTGGTCGGATGCGAGGTCGCCGACGAAGTTGGCTCGCGGATCGACGAAGTACGAGGACCCGTAGTACGTCGTTCCTTCGTAGGGATCGGTTCCGACGCGGTTGATGGCACCCACGAAGTACTCGTTGGCGACCGCCGCCGCCGGTTGTTCGACCCTCCACAGATAGTCCGAGTGGCCCCTGGTGGTCGCGGAGGGATTGAACACGATTTTGGCGCCGGCGAGCGCCAGCTCTCGCCATCCCTCCGGGAAGTGCCGGTCGTAGCAGATGTATACGCCGATGCGTCCGACGACGGTGTCGAAGACGGGATATCCGAGGTTCCCCGGCCGGAAGTAGAACTTCTCCCAAAAGCCCTTGACCTGCGGGATATGATTCTTTCGGTATTTCCCGAGCAGGGTGCCGTCGGCGTCGAAGACGGCCGCGGTGTTGAAGTACGTGCCCTCGTCGACCATTTCGAACATCGGGACGATGAGTGCCATCTCCGTCTCGCGAGCCAGCTGTTGCATGCGTTCGGTGGTCGGTCCCGGAATCGGCTCGGCGAACGCAAAGTGCCGCTGATCCTGAACGGCGCAGAAGTACGGGGAGGAGAAGATCTCCTGGAAGCACAGGACCCGAGCACCCTGTTCGGCACCCGTCCGGGCCAGGCGGATCTGCTTTTCCACCATCGACTCGACGTCGCCCGTCCACTCGGCCTGGACGAGCGCAGCTCGCACGGTGGCTGCCATGTGTTCTCCTCCGCATTCTGGGTGCATGTCGCCCCTCCGGAGTTTGACAAAACGTAAATCTCTGCGCAAGCGGCGCCCGCTCAGGCCATTTCGGCCCGGCGATCCGGATTCGTCCGGACGAATCCGGTCCTACGGAATGGCCGTCGGCGGACGATAGATATGGGATGCGTGTCGTCTGGCGAGCCGTGGCCCTGGGAGTATTGCCGGTATTGGTTGGAGCGTGCTCGAGCCTCGCCCAGCCGGGCGAGGACCTTCGGGTGGCGCTGGTCGCTCCGTCGTCGGTCGACGATGGAGCCTTCACCGAGAGCATGGTGGCGTCCCTCGACCGCCTCTCAGGGATCGGTGCCGTCTCCGTCACCGAGGGTGCGTTCGAACCCGAGGTGGCGGGGGAGGCGATCCGATCGTCTGCCGAAGACGGCTACGACCTGGTGATCGCTCACGGCTCTCAGTACGGCGCCGCGGTGCGCCGGATCGCCGCCGAGTTCCCGGGGACGGCGTTCGTATGGGGCACGGCCGTAGACACATTCGGTCACGAGAACGTGTACAGCTACGAGGCGGCCGCAGAGGAGGGTGGTTTCGTTCTCGGCGTTGTCGGCGCCGAGATCACCGACTCGGGCAGGATCGGAGTGGTCGCCCCCGTGGAGGTGGGCGACGCGAAGCGATACGTCGATGGCTTCGTGGCGGGTGTCCACTCGGTAGACCCATCGCTGGAGGTGCTCGTTCGCTACACCGGATCGTTCGCCGACGAGCGGCTGGCCGCCGAAACAGCCACGGACCTGATCGAGGCGGGCGTCGACGTGATGACCGGAACCGCCCAGATGGCGCAGGGAGCGGTGGAGGTCGCCGCGCGACACGGTGTGGCATGGTTCGGTAACCAATCTCTTCATGGGCCGAACGCGGCCGAGGTCACGGTGGCCGACCAGGTGTATCGATGGGATGTGGTGCTGCAGGGGATCGTCGATGACATTCGGAGTGGCCAACCCTCGGGGACCGTCGTCGAGATAACGCTCGCCAACGGTGGTCTGGATGTCGTGGTCAACGCATCGTTTGGGCTCGAACGCACGATCGAGGCGACCGTCGACGAGGTCGTGGCCGGCATCCGAAAAGGCGCCATCGACCCGGGCGTGTGAAGCTGCTTCGGCCAACCCGCCAAGCGATGGTGCGCGCCTCCGGTATCAATGCGAAGCTCCCGCCGACGGATTTTACTTTTTGTATAGTCGACGTGGATGGCCCGAAACCTCACCATCGCCGCCGCCCAGATGGGACCCGTCCAGCGTGACGCGACCAGGGACGATGTCGTCGAACGGCTCATCGTCATGCTGCGAGAGGCTGCCGGCCGGGGAGCCGATCTGGTCGCCTTTCCCGAACTGGCGCTCACCACCTTCTTCCCTCGATGGCACCTTCCCCTCGACTTGGCGGACCAGTGGTACGAAGTCGAGATGCCGAATCGCCACACGAAGCCGCTCTGGGACGAGGCTCGTCGGCTGGGGGTCGGCTTCAGCCTCGGTTACGCCGCCAAGAGCGGCGACGGGCACCGGCACAACGTCTACCACCTGGTCGACTCGGAAGGGAACACGGTCGGGATCTACCGGAAGGTCCACGTCCCGGGCCATGCCGAACCGGAACCGGACCGACCGTTCCAGCATGCCGAGCGCCACTATTTCGAGCCGGGGGCCGAGTTCGGAGCCTGGAGGGCGTTCGGCGGTGTCATCGGGATGGCGATCTGCAACGACCGCCGCTGGTCGGAGACGTACCGCGTCCTCGGACTGCAAGGGGTCGAGCTGATCCTGATCGGGTACAACACGCCGCTCCACTACGCGCCCGATCCCACCCAGAACCCTCTCCAGGCCTTTCACAACCATCTCGTCATGCAGGCCGGTGCATACGAGAACGGGTCGTTCGTCGTCGGTGTCGCCAAGGGCGGCGTTGAGGAGGAAGTGGAGTCTCTGGCGCACTCGGTGATCATCGCTCCGTCCGGTCAGATCATCGCCCAGGCGATCACCACCGCCGATGAGGTGATCGTCGCCCAGATCGACCTCGACCACACTCGCTTCTACAAGGAGACGCTGTTCGACTTCGACCGGTATCGGGTCCCGGCGGCGTATCGGCGCATCACCTCCCAACGCGGCCCGATTCCCCCACCCAAGGACCATCGATGACAATCGCTCCACAGCGCACGACGTCTCTCACGGTGAACGGCCGGTCCGTGACCGTCTCCGCCACCCATCCGCACCTCCTGGCTGCGCTGCGAGAAGAGCTCGACATCACCTCACCCAAGGACGGCTGTTCTCCGTCCGGTCAATGCGGTTGCTGCACCGTCCTGGTCGATGGGAAGGCGATCCAGGCGTGTCTCGTGTCCATGGAGAAGGCGGAGGGGAAGGCGGTTGTCACCCTGGAAGGCTTCGCCGAGGAAGAGCGATCCCGGCTCTCATCGGTGTTTGCCGGCGCCGGAGCCCTGCAGTGTGGTTTCTGCACACCGGGGATCCTGGTCCGCACCAAGGCGTTGATCGATCAGAAGGGCAGCGGCCTCACACGCAGCACGATCGAGGGCCGGCTCGGCGCCCACCTCTGCCGGTGTACCGGCTACACCAAGATCATCGAAGCGATCGAACGACTGGCGGCCGGCGAGGAGCCCGCCGAGGTTCGGCTCCCGTCCGGAGTCGGCGACCGCGGCGTCAAGTACGAGGCGGCGGAGCTCGCCCTCGGCGACCGGGGATATGTCGACGATCTGCGAGTGCCGGGAATGCTGCATGCCGCACTCCGTCTCGCCGATCACGCACGGGCGGATGTGCTCGGCATCGACACCACTGCCGCCGAAGCAGCCGAGGGGGTCGTGGCCGTCTTCACCGCGGCCGACGTGCCCGGCTCGTTGAAGGTCGGGCTCATTCACCAGGACTGGCCGGTCTTCATCCCGGTCGGCGGAAGAACCAGCTACCTGGGAGACGTGCTGGCGATCGTGGTCGCCGAAGATGTGGCCACGGCGCGTGCAGCCGCCGAGATGGTGGAGATCCGGTACGACGTTCATCGCCCCTTCACCGACGCGGTGGAGGCGCTGGAGGCTGCCGACGATGCGGTCTGGGGACTGGACGGAAACGTGCTCTCGACATCGCGGTATTCGCGGGGAGACGCCGATGGTGCATTGGCGGCCTCCGCCCATGTGGTGCGCGAGGTGTTTGAGACCCAGCGGGTCGAGCACGCATTTCTGGAGCCGGAATCGACCCTGGCGGTTCCCCGGGACGACGGTGGCCTGCACGTGTACTCGGGTGGACAGGGCGTCTGGGACGACCGCGATCAGATCTGTGCCGTGCTCGGACTTCCCGCCGACGGCGTCAGTGTCGAACTGGTGTCGAATGGGGGAGCGTTCGGTGGGAAGGAGGACATGTCGAACCAGGCCCAGACGGCGGTGGCGTCCTTCCTGCTCGATCGGCCGGTCAAATGCACGTTGACACGGGAGCAGTCGCTCCTGATGCACCCCAAACGCCACCCGATTCGGATCGATCTGGCCGTCGGCTGCGACGACGACGGTGCGCTCACCGCAGTTCGGGCGAGGATGATCGGCGACTCCGGTCCGTATGCGTCCGTCGGAATGAAGGTTCTGGAGCGAGCCGCCGGACACGCATCCGGTCCGTACGTCACGCCGACGATCGATGTCGAGGCGGTCGCCGTCCGGACCAACAACCCGGTCTGTGGAGCCTTTCGAGGTTTCGGGGCGAACCAGGCCCAGTTCGCCATGGAGGGAGCGCTCGACCGGCTGGCGGAGGCGGTGGGGATCACCGGCTGGGAGATCCGCGATCGCAATGTCATCGAGCCGGGTGCGGTGTGGGGTCCCGGCCAGCGCATGGACGAAGGATGCCGGGGAGCCCGCATGTGCCTCGACGCGGTCCGAGACGTCTATGAAGGGGCGCGGGCCGCCGGCAAGGCCGTCGGCCTGGGTCTCTCGATGAAGAACTCCGGGCTCGGCAACGGTTTCCGCGAGCTGGCGCGTGCCGTCGTGCATTTCCGGGATGACGGCCGAGTGGAGGTTCGTCACTGTTGGACCGAGATGGGTCAGGGGGTCCACACCGTGGCTCTCCAGGTGGCCGCCCAGGAACTCGAGATCGCGGCGGACCGGATCGAGGTCGTGGTCGACACCAGTCGGGAAATCGGCGCCGGCCAGACCACCGGATCGAGGGGCACGCTGATGGCCGCCGGATCCGTCAAGGCCGCATGCGCCACAGCCCGAGCCGACGGCTGCCGGCCGGGCGTGGATTACGAGGGTTCGTATCTCATCGACTGGACGAACAAGCTGGAGGACGACGTCGCCGAACCGATCATCCACTCGACCTTCGGCTATGCCGCCCAGGTGGTGATCGCCGACCCGCAGACCGGGACGATCGAGAAGGTGGTGGCGGCGCACGACGTGGGAAGGGCGATCAACCCGACGTTGTGTGAGGGTCAGATCGAGGGTGCGGTGCACATGGGTCTCGGATACGCCCTCACCGAGACCTTCCCCACGGATGAGGACGCACGGCCCACCAACATGACCTTGCGCAGCCTGGGCATCATTAGGCCCAAGGACATGCCGGAGGTGGACGTGATCCTGGTCGAGGCTCCCGACCCGAACTCACCGTACGGAGTGAAGGGCGTGGGAGAGATCGGCTTGGTGCCGACGGCCGGCGCGGTGGCCGCCGCCATGCACGAGGTCGATGGCCGGTGGCGAACGCGGCTGCCGATCAACGTGCATGAGCCGGTGGAGTCTTCCCTTTGAGTGCCGAGACACCCGGGATGGTGTGCGCCCATCACCACCTGTACTCGTCGCTGGCGCGTGGCATGCCGCCACCGCCCCGCGTGGCGACGTCGTTCCAGGAGATTCTCGAGCAGGTGTGGTGGAGGTTGGATGCGGCCCTCGACCTGGACATGATCGAATGGTCGGCGAAGTTGGGAGCGTTGGAGGCCCTGGAGTGCGGCACGACGGCGATCATCGATCACCACGAGTCTCCCAACGCAATCGAAGGATCGCTCTCGGTGATCGCCGACGCCTGCGCCGAGGTCGGCGTCCGGGTCGTTCCGGCGTACGGTGTCACCGATCGCCATGGCCCGGATGGCGCGCGGCGTGGGCTGGAGGAGAATCGGCGTTTTCTGGCGGGAGGAGCGCGAGGTTTGGTGGGTGTCCATGCCGCCTTCACCTGTTCCCCGCAACTGCTGGAAGACGCCGCCGCGCTTGCCGCGGAGTCCGGCGTGGGTGTCCACATTCACGTGTGTGAAGGCCCCGAGGACCGAGACGCTCCCCACGCGCTTCGTGGGCTCACCCGCCCGGATTGGCTCCTCGCCCATTGTGTCCACCTCCCCACCGACCATGGCCTGTCCGGGACGATTCTCCACAACCCGATGTCGAACCTGAACAACTCGGTGGGGTATGCCAACCCGGCACGCTTCGCCAACCCGGTCGCCTTGGGCACCGACGGCATCGGCGCCCACATGATCGAGTCCTTCCGGCTTGCCTACGTCCTCCACCGCTCCGTCGACGTAACCGCCGAGCCGGCGCGGGCTTGGGAGTGGCTGGAGACCGGCTGGGACCTCGTTCCCGAGGCACGCCACGACGTCGTGGCCTGGACCTACGACCCGGTCGACCCCTGGCATCTGGCATTCACCGCCGGCGTGATGCCGGTTCGGGTGGAGGTGGGAGGCGAGGTCGTCTTCGAGAACGGTGCCGCCACCCGGGTCGACGGTGACGAGATTCGGGCCAAGGCGGCCGAACAGGCGGAACGACTTCACGCCCGACTGTGAGGAGGCACACGTGACGACCATCCCACCACTCACTCCGATGCCGCTGGCAATGCTGCTCGGCAGAGTCCACCACGAGTGGACCACCCGTTCTCGGATCTTCGACCTGCCCATCGCCCGCTTCACCGACGTGTCGGCCGGCCCCGACCTCACCGTCGACTTCATGGGCAGGCCGGCTGCCACTCCCGTCGGTCCCGCCGCCGGACCGCACAGCCAGCTCGCCGAGAACATCGTCCTGTCGTGGCTCGGTGGAGCGCGGATCATCGAGCTGAAGACCGTTCAGGTGCTGGACGACCTGGAGATCGCCCGTCCGTGCATCGACATGGAGACCATCGGCTACAACATCGAGTGGAGTCAGGAGCTGACCGTCGCGGAGTCCCTCGACGAGTATGTCAAGGCGTGGATGATGATCGACATCCTCTCGGGCTGGGACGAGCTCCGCCCCCACCTCGGCGCCGATCCGGGGCCCCACATCTTCGACATCTCCGTCGGATACGACCTGGCCGGTATCCGATCGGACAAGGTGGCCGGGTTCATCGACCGCATGACCGATGCGACGGCGGACATCGATCGGTTCCGTCCGCAGATTCCCGCACCGTTCGAGGGATGGCGAGACCACGACTTCCGATCTCGGATCGCCGACACCGCCACGCTCTCGACGTTCCACGGGTGCCCTCCGGATGAGATCGAGTCGATAACCAAACATCTCATGACCCGGCATGGATTGGACGTGGTCGTCAAGCTGAACCCCACACTGCTCGGCTTCGACCGCGTCCATGGCATCGTCCGTGGCGGACTCGGCTACGACGAGGTTCGGCTGCGCCGATCCGATTTCGATGCAGATCTCCAGTTCGACCGGGCGATCGAGCTGATCGGCGAGCTGCGGGCGTTCGCGGCCGAGCACGGCCGGCGGCTCGGTATCAAGCTCACCAACACCCTGGTGGTCGAGAACCACCGCGACTTCATGCCGGACGAGACGATGTACTTGTCCGGCGCCCCGCTCCACGTCCTCGCCATCACCCTGCTCGGCGAGTTGCACGCGGCGCTGGATGGCGTCCTCCGCATCGACGGCCAGGACGGAGACGTTCAGGTGAGCTTCTCGGCGGGGATCACCAAAGAGAATCTCGCCGACGCCGTCGGGCTGGGGTTGGTACCGGTCACCATCTGCTCGGACCTCCTCAAGCCGGGTGGGTACGGCCGCTTGAAGCCGATGCTGACCTCGCTGGGACGGACGATGACCGCCGCCGGCGCGGGAACCTTGGAGGAGTGGCAGGCGGTCCGTCGCGCCGAGGCGCATGCCTCCGGGTCTTCGGGAGCCGTCGCCGCTTACGTCGCCCACCTCGCCGACAGTGCGCGAAATGGGGCCTACACGCGAGACGGAACGTCGAAACTGCCCCGATCCGTCGACCACGACCTGGAGATGTGGGGCTGCGTTGCATGCAACTTCTGTGTGACCGTTTGCCCGAACGATGCGTTCTTCCGACTCCCGACCCCCGATGACATGGACGTGGACGGTCGACAGCAGTACTTCGTCCTCGCCGAACTTTGCAACGAGTGCGGCAACTGTTTGACCTTCTGCCCCGAGAACGGGGATCCGGCCGAGATCAAGCCGCGGATCTACACCGACCCGGCGCGGTTCGCCACGGGCGACCGCCCCGGGTTCCTGGTCGTCTCCGACGACGGCCGGATCGCCGTACGGGCTGGGACGGACCTCGATCGGCATCGAGACCGGCTCGAGTCGATCTTCAACGCAACCGAGGGCCTTCCCATGCGGTTCTCCGAGCTGGAACCGACCGGCCCGGAACTGGCCGATCCAGGAGGATCCGATGTGGAAGGGAGAAGCCGATGACCGCCATCACCATCGAGATGCCGCACTGGCTGGAGAGCGCCGAGGCGGAGATGGCCGACCTGTCGAGCGACCAGGAACGCATGTCGGCCGTCATCGGATTGGCCCGCCGGAACATCGATGAGCAGACCGGGGGGCCTTTCTCGGCCGCAGTGTTCGAGGTCGGAGGCGGTCTGGTCGCCGCCGGAGTCAACGTGGTCGTTCCATCCCGAACGGCGATCGCTCACGCAGAAGCGACGGCGGTGGCCGTGGCAGGTCAGCGAATGGGGACCTTCGATCTCGGCGACCGTTCGCTCCCCGAGCTCGAGTTGTTCGCGTCGACGGAGCCATGTGTGATGTGTCTGGGCGTCACGGTCTGGGCCGGTGTAGCCAGGCTGGTCTGTGCGGCGCGCGACGCAGACGCCCGGGAGATCGGGTTCGATGAAGGGCCCAAACCGGCCGATTGGGAGGCTGAGCTGATCGCTCGGGGGATTCGCGTGACCCGCGACGTCGAGCGGGCGGCAGCACAGGCCGTGCTCCGGTCGTACCCGGAGGCCGGGGGGGTCATCTACAACGGAGGTCGTGGCCGGAATGCATGACGTGCAACGACCGGGTGTTCGGGTGCACCGGCACGTGACAGCTGCGTCGATCGAGGATGCGATCGATCAGTTGGCGTCGTTCGGTCGGTCGGCCCGGGTGATCGCGGGTGGGACCGATCTGATCATCGAGTTGCAGCGGCGAGTCCGCCCAGAGGTGGACACGCTGATCGACATCACCCGTATTCCGGGCCTGGATGCGATCACCCCGGCGGGAGACGGATTCGTGATCGGCCCGCTGGTGACCCACAACCAGGTGGTGGCTTCCGACCAGGCCTGGGTAGCACTCACGCCGCTGGCCCAGGCATGCAAGGAGATCGGTTCACCGCAGCTCCGCAATCATGCGACGGTGGTGGGGAACGTCGTCACCGCCAGCCCGGCGAATGACACGATCAGTGCACTTCGAGCACTGGGATGCCGGGTCCGGATCGCCTCGACCGGCGGAACGAGAACCGTTGACCTGGCCGAATTCCATACCGGAGTTCGCAGAACGGTGCTCGAAGACGACGAGCTGGTCGTCGGGCTCGAAGTGGATGCGCTCGGCCCGACCGATCGAGGCGTCTTCGTCAAGGCGGGACTTCGGGCTGCGCAGGCAATCTCGGTGGTGCACATTGCGGCCGTGGTGGAACGGCGTGACGGCGAGGTCGTAAGCGCGCGCCTGATGCTCGGGTCGGTGGCCCCGACCATCGTGCGTGCCTCGTCGGCAGAAGCGGTCCTCCTCGGTTCCCAGCTCACCGACGAAGTCGTCGATCGGGCTGCCGAGGCAGCCGTAGCCGCAGTCCGGCCGATCGACGACGTGCGATCCACCGCCCGGTACCGGAGCCACATCCTCGGAGTCATGGTCCGGGGAGCGCTCCGGAGCCTCCGCGACGATGGGGGCGAGACTCCGGAGCGGGTCCTGCTCTCCGAACGTGGCACGGCCTTCGGGGGGCCACAGCCCGTTCACCGAGATGCGCTCACCGCAGTGGTGAACGGTGCGTCGGTGACGACGAAGGCGGTCCCGAATCGCACCTTGATGGACTGGCTGAGAGACGACGCCGGACCGGCAACCGGTCGACAGCTCACCGGGACCAAGGAGGGCTGTGCCGAGGGTGAGTGCGGGGCCTGCACCGTCCTGGTCGACGGCAACGCGGTGATGTCGTGCCTGTTCCCCGCCATGCGGGTCGACGGCCGAACCGTCACCACCGTCGAAGGTCTCGCCGGACGCGAAGGGGCGCTCCATCCGATCCAGCAGTCCTTCGTGGACTCGGCAGCCGTCCAATGCGGCTTCTGTATCCCCGGCTTCCTCATGTCCGGAAGCCGGTTACTCGACGAGATCGATTACCCGTCGGAGGCCGAGGTATTGGAGGGTCTGAGCGGGAACCTCTGCCGGTGCACCGGGTACACCAAGATCGTCGAAGCGGTTCGGGCGGCGGCGCGATGAGCATCGGCGCGAATGCCGTGAGGCTGGATGCACCCGCGAAGGTCACCGGTGCCGCCCGGTACCCGGCCGACCTCGAGGCCGAAGACGCACTGGTCGCGGTTGCGGTCTTCAGCGACCAACCCCACGCCCGGATGCGTTCCATGAACGTGACAGCGGCCGAGGAGGTCGAGGGAGTGGTGGCGGTGTTCACTTCGGCGGATGTGCCGGTGAACGAGTACGGCCTCACCATGTTCGACCAACCGGTGATGATCGGCGTCGAACACACCGGCCGTTCCGACGTTCCATGTGACGTCAGCCGCTGGGAGGCCGATCACATCGCCTTGGTAGTCGCCGAGACGCAGGCAGCGGCAGATGCGGCGGTGGCCGCCATCGAAGTCGAGTGGGATCCGCTTCCGGTGCTCGGCGACATCCACGAGTCGCTGGCCGAGGATGCACCACTCATCCACCCCGAGAACGGGCACGATACGAACCGGTACCTCCATTACAAGACGCGTATCGGTGACGTGGACGAAGCGTTGGCGGCTGCGGACGTCGTCGTCGAGGGTCGGTACGTGTTTCCCCACCAGGAACATGCCTACCTCCAGCCCGAGGCGGCACTGGCCTATGTCGACGGGGAGGGCCGGCCCACGGTCCAGGTGGCGGGGCAGTGGACCCACGAGGACCAGATGCAGGTGGCGCACGCCCTGGACCTGCCGGATGAGCGGGTCCGCATCATCTATCCGGCCATCGGAGGTGCATTCGGTGGTCGCGAGGACATGAGCCTGCAGATCGTGTTGGCGCTGGCCGCCATGCGTCTTCACGACCGGGGCGAAGCGCGACCGATCCGGGCGCGTTGGTCTCGCGAGGAGTCGATCATCGGGCACCACAAGCGGCACCGCGGGTTCATCGAAGCCCGGTGGGGAGCTCGAGCGGATGGGACGATCGTGGCGATTCAATCGGAGGGATATCTCGACGCCGGGGCGTACAACTACACATCCAACAAAGTGCTTGGCAACATGCACCTCACGGCCGCGGGGCCCTATCGGTGCGCCAACGTCTCGATCGATTCCGTCGGCGTCTACACGACGACGGTGCCGGGTGGGGCATTCCGCGGGTTCGGCGCGCCGCAAGGGGCATTCGCGGCGGAGTCGCAGGTGAACAAGCTGGCGGCGGCGCTCGAGATGGATCCGGTCGAGTTGCGGCGCCGCAACCTGTATGTGGACGGCGACATCGGCCCAACCCAGACGCCACTGCCTCCTGGGGTGAGCATCACCGGAGTGGTCGACGCATGTGCGGATGCGGCCGCCTGGGGCGACCCGCCTCCCGATCTCGGTCCGGTCGAGTCCTTTCGCACGCTGTCGTCACCGGCCGCAACCACCAGGCGAGGGCGCGGCTTTGCCTGCGGGATGAAGAACGTCGGCTTCAGTTTCGGCTTCCCCGAACGGTCTGAGGCGAGGATCGTCCATCACGGGGACCGGGCCGTGCTGCACGTGGCCGGTGCGGATGTCGGCCAGGGTGCCCACACCGTGTTTCGCCAGCTCGCCGCCGATGCGCTCGGGATGGAGCCGGAGGTGGTGGAGATGGTCGTCTCCGACACGGCCACGACCGGTGACTCCGGTTCGGCGTCCGCCTCTCGGCTGACATTCATGCAGGGCAATGCCATCCTCGGCGCGGCCGAGGAGGCACAGAAGCGTTGGCTCGATGGCGACCGACCGGCGGTCGGGGAGTTCCGGTTCGAGCCGCCGTCCACCGAGCCGCTCGATCCGGACGGTGGCCCATCGACACCGAACTTCGCCTACGGCTATGTCGCCATGGCCGTCGACGTCAGCGTAGACGTCGAGACGGGTCGGATCCGGGTCGACCGGGTGGTCTCGTGCACGGACGTCGGGAGGGCGTTCAACCCTCAGCTGGTCGAGGCACAGACCGAGGGTGCGGTCGTGCAAGCCCACGGGTATGCGGTCACCGAGAACCTCCTGCTCGAGGACGGACGCATCGTCAACCCGCGCTTCAGCCAATATCTCATCCCCGGTATCGGGGACGGACCGCAACGCATCCAAACGGTGCTGTTCGAGCACCCGGACCCGCTCGGACCACTCGGTGCGCGTGGCATGGCAGAGATGCCGTTCGTCACCTATGCGCCGGCGGTCACCGCCGCGCTCTATGACGCGACCGGCGTCTGGTTTGACGAGATCCCCCTGACCCCTCCCCGGATCGTGGGCGGTCTCGCTCGCCGGCCGACCGAGCTCAGGTGAGTGTCAGGTCCTCGTCGAGGCAGAGGCAGAACGGATGACCGGCGGGGTCGAGGTAGACCCGGAAGTCGGTGCCGGGTTGATACTCGGTCTTGCGAGCTCCGAGGGCGAGCACTTCGGTTTCGGCCGCGTCGAGATCGGGAACGTCGAAGTCGAGGTGAGCCTGCTGAGGTGCGTCGTCGCCGGGCCACACCGGTGGCTGGTGGCCGGGAGCCCGCTGGAACGCGATCGTCGCTCCAGTCCGGGCCACCAGCTTCACCCACCCCGGGTCGTCGCTCTCGATCGCCCAGCCGGTGATGGCTGAGTAGAACACGGCCAGCTTCATCGGGTCGGGGCAGTCGAGCGCCGCCACGCTGAATCGGGCGATCGGAGCCATTCGGGGAAGGGTACTCAGCCGTTCAGTGTGGTGTGGACCTCGATCTGACCGTCGAGCGTCCGGTGCACCGGGCACCGATTGGCGATCGCCAGCAGTCGCTGCCGATCGGCGTCGCTGAGGGCTCCCTCCAGGCTGATGGTGCGTTGGAATCGTTCGATTCGACCGTCGCGGTGTTCGCAGTCGGCGCAGTCGTCGGCATGAACCCGTTCGAAGGCCACTTCGGTGACCACCTCGTCGAGGTTCATGTCCTTTCGGTCCGCGTACATGCGGAGCGTGATCGATGTGCACGCAGCCAGCGCTGCCCCGAGGTAGTCGTACGGTGTCGGGCCGGTCTCCGTCCCGCCCACCGCGGCGGGTTCGTCGACTCGCAGCGAGAAACCGCGAACGTTCACGTCGGCCGTGAGGCCGTTCCGATTCGTGGCAACTGCCACCGTGTCGTCGTATGACGACTCGGTGGTCACCGGAGGGAGATATCGAGCAGCCCAGGAAGCGATGACGTTCGCGGCATATCTGGCGTCACTCTCGTCGGTGAGGAGATGGTCGGCGTCATCGAGGGTCACGAAGCTCTTCGGGTGCCGAGCCGCCTCGAACAGACGCCGGGCGTTGTCGATGCCGACCACTCGATCGTGCGGGGCGTGAAGGAAGAGGAGCGCGGCATCCAGTGACTCCACGACCTTCAGGAGCCGGTGCTGTCGGAGGTCTTCCAGGAATTCGGACCCCACCGTGAACGTCCGCCCGGCGATATCGACTTGCGCCCGACCATGGGCTTCGATCTCGGTGGTCGCCGGTCCGAACAGTTCGGCCAGGTGTGTGACATCGGCGGGCGCCGCCACCGTCGCCACCGCTGCCACCGACGGAAGTCGAGCGGCGGCGCTCAGGACGGCCGCTCCGCCGAGCGAGTGGCCAACCAGCAGTGACGGCTCGGCGATCTCGCCGGCCAAGTGCGCGGCGGCGGCCACCAGATCCTCCACGTCCGTGCTGAAGTCCGACGTTGCGAAATCGCCTCCGCTGGAACCGAGCCCGGTGAAGTCGAACGAGAGCACCGCGATCCCTTGCTCTGCGAGAGCCGAAACGATCCGTCGGGCGGCGACGAAGTCCTTCGTGCACGTGAAGCAATGTGCGAACAGCGCCGTGGCTCGGACGTGTCCCGGCGGGCGTTCCATCCGCGCGGCCAGGTCATGTCCTCGGGGCGAACGGATCGTAAAGGTCGAGGCCGGGGCCGGCATCGGATGTCTCCTGACGTGAGGTCGTGCGGTCCTCTCGGCCAACCAGACAGGGTCCGGGTTTCATCCCGGTGCCGAGACCAACCAGTTGGACGACGGGTGTCCTACTGATAGGTCTGGCCGACGTACTCCCAGGGCCGGCCGATGACGTACTCGAGGGCGGTGACGACGAAGCCGGTGACGCCGGCCAGCACGATGAGCAATCCGGCCACCGTTGCCAACTCACCGAGGGGAGAGATGGCGGTTGCGAGACCGATGGTCACCGCCGCGATCAGTGCTCTTCTCTGCAGACGCCGGCGGCGATGGCGTGCTCGGACATCGTGGAGTGCCAGCAGCCTGGCGACGGCGAGGGAGCCGCTCGACCCCACCACTCGTCGGCGATCCTCAGGGCCGTGCACCACCACCCACCACCCAGGATCGAGTTGGCTGATGGTGTACTGGCGAGTCGTCCAGCCGTTCGGTCCTTCGGTCCATTCGAGGCCACCCATCGGCGTCCATCTCCTGAGTGGTTTCCACGGATCATGCCATGGAAGAACCGCTACGGGGGACGGAGACCTACCCGGTCGGCTCCGGCCTTCTGATCGCCGCGTAGATGCAGATGTCATCCTCGATCTCACCGGCCCGGTGTGCGATCACCTGGTCCATGAGGGCGCGCACCAGTCGGCGTGGTTCCTCCCAGCGCCGGGACGCCGCCAACTCCTCGACCTTGGTGGCTCCGAACGGTGCTCCGTTGTCCGGCCGGGCGCCGGTGACACCGTCGGTGATCGCCAGCAGCCCGTAGAAGGAGGCATCGATAGTGGCGGTTTCGTAAGCCGTGTCGGCCGCCAACCCGAATGGAAGGTACGCCGGGATGTCGATTCGCTCCGCTCCCCGGGTGCTGAGCACCCATGGTCGTGGATGGCCGGCCGAGATGACCGTCGCCGACGATCCCGAGACGTCGATACCGAAGGCGGTCACGTACCGAGCGCCCTCGAACTCCTCGCGAACGTGTTGGTTGGCCAGCCGGAAGGACTGTGCGAGGTTGGCACCACTCCGCCGGCCGTTGCGAACCGCTGCGAGCGCGAGACCCGCCGCCAGGACGGCCTTCTGTCCGTGACCCATTGCGTCGAGCACGACGGCTGAGAACCCCGAGGGGTACATGGCGTGGTCGAAGACGTCGCCGGCGATCTGGTACGCGGGCTCGAACGCGCAGCTCAACCCCCAATTCGGGCCCTCGATGGTTGGCGTGGGGAGAAGGTCCCATTGCATCTCGGCCGCCACACTCACACGCCGTCGTCGGCGAATCCGTTCGAAGAGATCGGTGTGACCGCGCGACACCGTTAGGTACAGACCGAGGACCCGGGCGATGGTGCCCAGATCGTCGAGAGACTGCCGATCGACACTGCGAACTTCCAGCATTGCGTGCACATGGGCGGCACTGGCGACCGGGATCCACATCGTGGAGTCGACCAGAGCCGGCTCGCGATCCAGCAAGACATCGAGGAGCCGGCCCTCGATCACTCGGGTGTCACTGCCGTCGACGCGACGGAGTTCGCGAGCACCGTGGTCGACCAGATAGAGGCAGGTCTCGGAGCCCGGCGCCGATCTTCGGACGATCTCTCCGATCGCCCCTTCGAAGTCCTCGTCCGGCGTGCTGTCCAGCATGGTCTCGATGAGATCCCGGTCGATCATGACGGCCCGATCATGAGGAGGGTGACCGCGGTCCGGCCCTGACTCGAGTGGATCTCGAGGCCATCGGAGAAGGCCTCGGCGATCTCCAGCCCGGTTCCCAGGCCACCGGTGTCCCTCCGGCGGTGCTCGGTGAACCCGCCCCCCTGGTCGATCACCGTGGCCGACACCTCGCCGCCGCGGATCGTCAGCCGGAACTCGACGCTGGCCGACGGGCTGTGCTCGTCCTCTTCCATCCGGACCCGGCTGGTGCGGACGGCATTGTTGAAGACCTCGGAGATCGCCACCAGGAGACGTTGGATCCGGACACTCTCGTGGGATGTCAACGTTTCGAGAGCAGTCCGGGTCAGCAGTCGAATGACTCGAATCTGACGGACCTCGGCCGGCACGGTCAGCTCGAGAACGGCAACCTCGCCGGAAGCGGCCACGGTCGTCAGCCGAGTCTCCGGACGGAGAGTCTCTCGGTCAGTCCCGTGATGCCGAACAACTCCTCGAGCATCGGATCCCGGACCTCGACTCGAAAGCCCATCCCCTTGGTGCGAGCGGCCTCGTACCAGCGATGGAGAAACCCGATGGCGGTCGAGTCCAACAACGTGAGTTCGCCCAGATCGATCACCACCGGGGTGTCCAGGATCAGCACGAAGCCGGACTCCTCCAGGTCCAGCACCGAAGCCGCGTCGAATTCGCCGATGAAGACCACCCTGGTCTCGGAACCGTCGGGTTCGATCCGGTGGGAGAACGGCGCAGTCGAGGGATACACGCCGGCGGATCATAGACTGCGGTCCGTGACCGAAGAGTTTCCCCCAACCCATCAGATGCGTCTCCTCGGCGACATGGTCGATCCGAGCCTGGTCGGTCTCCTCGTCGCCGATGTGGCCACTTCGGCGGATCTCCCGGTCGTCGAGACCGTCCGGGCGCTCGCCGACCTGGAGGCGGTCCTGTCGAGCGCGGATGCGACTGCGCTGGAGGTGAGGGTCGTTGCTTCTGCCGGCGGAGGGGTGGAGGTATCCGGGACGTTCGATGCGATCGGGGGTGTGACTCCGGTCGACAATGGACGGGTTGCGGTCGAGCAAGGCTCCCCGGCCGGGTTCCGAACATGCATCCACTGCGGCGGCAAACGATGACCGAAGAGCAGCGGCAACTCGTCGAACAGCATGTGGATGTGGCCCGTCGTATCGCCGGGAGGTTCCGTCGATGGCTCGACGATGCCGACGAGGTTGCGCTCCTGGGCTTGGTGCTGGCGGCGAATCGTTACCGGCCGGATGCAGGTCCCTTTCTGTCGTTCGCCGTCCCGACGATCCGCGGCGAGTTGAAGCGAGCCGCGCGCGATCATTCGCGTTCCGTGCGTTTGCCGAGAGCCGTACACGACGGGCTCATGGCGATTCGCCCGCTGGTGGCCGAGCTCCAGCAACGGCTGGGGAGGGAGCCCACCATCGGCGAGCTGGTCATCGAAAGCGGCCTCGACGAGTCCTTGGTGATCGAATGCCTCGCCGCGTGGGCTGGTGGCGTCGAAGAGCTCGACGTCGACGGACATGTCGATGGGCAGGTCGCCGACGACCATTCGGAGGGCGCGGCGACGGCACTCACCGTTCGTTCGGCGATCGACGAGTTGCGCGAAGTCGACCGCCGCGCGATCACGCAGTACTACTTCGCAGACCGCACCCAGCAAGAGATCGCGGATGGCGCGGGTGTCAGCCAGATGCAGATACACCGGCGCATCCGCCGCGGGCTGCACCATCTCGCCGACTCCATCACCACCGGTGGTAGCGAACAGACGGGCTGAGTGCGTCATGCACGTCGGCTACCCACGATGACCGGTTCCAAACGAGCCTCTCGGGCCATGGAGTACCGAGCCGGTGATACGGTCGCGAGATGTGCCGAAGCATTCGACCGCTGAACAACCTCGCCCCACCTGCCACCGACCAAGAGATCTACGAGGCCGCCTTGCAGTACGTCCGGAAGATCGCCGGCGCCCGGCGGCCGTCGCAGGCAAACCAAGTGGCGTTCGACATCGCCGTTCGATCCGTGGCAGCGGAGTCGCGACGGCTCATCGATGCCCTCGTGACCAAGGCGCCACCGCGGAACCGGGAGGTGGAGGCCGCCAAGCGAGCAGCTCGTGCCCGGCAGCGGGGTCGGTGAGGGCCTGACGCGCGCAGCTGCGCAGTGCACGGAGCGACTTCCGCACGGGGTGCACGTCGGTACGCTGCGTGGTTCGAGACGGAAGACGGAGGAATGGATGCAGGAGCGCTCGGTGGGACAACGTATGACGGCTGATCTTCACTTCTACTTCGATCCCGTATGCCCGTTTGCATGGATGGCCAGCCGCTGGGTTCACGAGGTTGCAGCTCAGCGGACCTACGAGGTCGACTGGCGGTTCATCTCCCTTCGCATCCTCAACGAAGCGGTCGACTACGACGAGCGGTTTCCGCCTGGCTACGAAGCCGGCCATACGGCCGGCCTCCGGATGCTGCGGATGGCGGCCCGAGCGCGGCAGGAGCATGGGCGCGACGCCGTCGGTCGGCTGTACACGTCACTCGGAGAACACATCTGGGACGTCGACCCCCCGGAGGACCGCGATGCATTCGAGGAGCTCCGGGCGACGCCGGCGCATGTGACGCCAGCGCTCGACCGGGCCGGTCTTCCGGCCGACCTGGCGAACGCCCTCGACGACCCGGACTGGGACGAGGTCATCCGCGCCGAGACCGAAGAAGCGCTCGAGTTGACCGGTCGCGACGTCGGAACGCCGATCCTGCACTTCCGACCACCGGAGGGGCTCGCCTTCTTCGGGCCGGTCATCAGTCGAATTCCGCGCGGCGAAGAGGCAGTCGAGCTGTGGAACCACGTGGTGGGGTTGTCGCAGTTCGCCGGGTTCGCCGAGTTGAAGCGAAGCCTTCGGGAGCAACCGCGGCTCCGGGTCATGGGCTACCGACCCGATCAGGAGCCGGCGGTGGACGAGTGGTATGGCGGGAGCCGCCGGCTTCCAACGTGATCGAGGTGTCACCGATCTGGCCAGTCCATCCCGAGCGCCGAGCTCGCTGAGACCATGTCGTGGTCGGCCCCTTCTCCCCGCGGACTGTCGCCCTTCGCGCTGCGTCCCATCCCCGTGGCGCGCCCTTGGGGTGGGAGAAGGCTCGCCGAGTTCGGCGTCGGCCTGCCGGCGGAAGGATGGATTGGGGAGAGCTGGGAGCTGGTCGACCTTCCCGACGAGGTCAGCCCGTCGGTTCGATCCCCCCAATCGGTCATCGCCTCGGGTGTCCACGCCGGCGCGACGCTCGCTTCCCTCCTGGCCACCGATCGACGAGCGTTGATGGGACCGATCCCGACACGGGATGGTCGGTTTCCGCTCCTGTTCAAGCTCTTGGATGCTCGTCAGAATCTCTCCGTCCAGGTGCATCCACCGGTCGACGTCGTGCGACGCCGCCCTCACCTCCGGCACAAGACCGAGTCGTGGTACGTGCTGCGGGCGGAGCCCGGGGCCGAGCTGATGCTCGATCTGTCCGACGGTGTCACGATCGAAGACGTGGCTCGTCACTTCGGATCGCCGTCCTTCGTGGATCTCCTCGCCCGGACCCCGGTCCGGGCGGGAGACTTCGTCCATCTCCCGGCGGGACTCGTGCACTCCCTCGGGGCGGGAGTGGTGGTGGCCGAGGTGCAGACTCCGAGCGACACGACATTCCGGATCTACGACTGGTCCGAGGAGTACGGCCGGGAGGGCCGGGAACTCCATCGGTTGGGATCGCTGGAGAGCATTCGGATCAGACCGCCCGAGATGGTTCGAATCCCGGCGGGTAAGGGCCACGGTCCGACCTCCCTCGTGCGCAACGATCATTACTGGATCACCGAGCATCGCCCCGTCGGCGATGCGTTCCGCCTCGCCGACGAACCGGGTCCCCGAATCGTCCTGGCCGTGAGCGGACGCCTGGCGGTTGGCGATGTCGAGCTGTCGCTCGGGCGCTCGGCAGTCGTCCCGGCGACCTCTCCGGTGTGGACCGTTTCGGCGACACCCGGTGCAGTGGCACTCGAAATCGGCCTTGGCCTCGATCCGGCGTAGGACGGGTCAGGTCAGTTCGCTCAGCAAATCACGCACCCGATGCTCGATGTCGTCGCGAATCGGTCGAACGTCTTCGAGCGATCGGCCGGCCGGGTCGTCGAGCTCCCAATCCAGATATCGGGTTCCCGGCACGACCGGGCAGGTGTCGCCGCAACCCATGGTCACCACCACGTCCACGGTCTCGATCGTTTCGGTGTCCCAGCGCCGGGGTTGGGCGGCTGCGATGTCGATGCCCTTCTCGGCCATGGCGGCGACGGCCATCGGGTTGACTTGGTCGGCGGGCTCCGATCCTGCCGAGAGCACCTCCACCCGATCACCTCCCAGGGTCCGCATCCAGCCGGCGGCCATCTGTGAGCGACCGGCGTTGTGCACGCACAGGAAGAGGACCTTTGGAACGTGGTTCATCGGCGCAAGTGTATCGGCCGTCGAGGGTTGGGCGGAACGATGAGACCCCGCCGAGTCGGCGGGGTCTCATGCTGTCATCGGCGCCTCCGTCCGGGACGGGGCCGGGGGAAATCCCCTGCCGGGAACCGGCGGTGGTGAGCTCGATGGTCGATGGGCGGATGGATCAGCTCGCGTGCGAGCAACTCGGCGAATGCCTGCATTCTCTGCTCCTGGTCGTCGGGTTCCGGATGAGCCGGAACGGGATCTGCTTCCCTCGCCGGCGGTCAGCCGGCTCCGTGCCAGGTGGCAACGGAGGCGCTTCCGCCGACAAGGGTCGGGACGGTCGTCGTCATCGGATGTGCACCTCCTTTCTCGAACGGGCAACCTGCGGGTCGCCGTGCGCGGCAACGCTACGCCGTGTCGCCCGATGATGCGGGCGAATATCTCCGAGCGACGTCGAACGGTCGGGAGGTGGCCAGGTCAAGGCTGTGACCGGTAGGTTGCAGCGCATGCCGAGCGGTGGGTATCCGCTGGGGCTGGCGCTCCAAGACTTCGTCCCTGTGTTCCTCACCGCAGTGGGGTTGTGGCTCGTGGCGCGCTGGACGGACCGTCGGGCCGGGTGGACCGGAAACCCGGCCCGCTTCGCCGCCATCGCCGTGACGGTCGGGGGCTTGGCGAAGGCGGCGTGGAAGCTGATCGGAGCTTTGACCGAAGGCGCGGTGGATGTGCTCGTCCTCGACCGAGCGCTCTTCGTGTTGCTCGCCCCGGGCTACCTGCTGTTGCTGGTCTTGGTCATGGTGTCTCCGGAGTCGCCGGCCCGGCGAATGTGGCCGTTCGTACCGGTCACCGTTTGGCTCGGGGCCGTCGCAATTGGTGCCGGTGGATGGGATCGAGCCCGGATCGCCCTGTTGATCGTGGCGGCGGCGGCGTCGGTCGGTCTCTCGGTCGGCTTGGCCATCAAGAGTCGGCGCAGCGGACACCGCCTGGCCGGTGCGCTGTTCACCGTCCATGCGCCATTGGTCTTGATTCTGGGCGGGTTGGGTCGGGCGGCGGATCCGTCGATCACCATGCAGTGGGTCGACCAACTGCTCAACACCGCAGCACAGGCAATCTTCTTGTGGGCGGCGTTCTTGCTCATCTCTGCCCAGGACGCGGTGCTGCGCCGAGGCGGTCCGAACCGCTACCGGAGTGGTCTCAACCGGCCAGGACGTCGTTGACGAGGGTCCGAGCGGCATCCTGGACGTCTGCCAGGTGGTCGGTTCCCCGAAAGCTCTCGGCGTAGATCTTGTAGACGTCCTCGGTGCCCGAGGGACGAGCAGCGAACCAGGCGTGTTCGGTGGTGACCTTCAAGCCACCGATCTTGGCCCCGTTGCCGGGTGCCTCGGTGAGGATCGACGTGATCGCATCGCCCGCCAGCTCATCGGCGGTGACCTGGTCCGCCGACAGCCCGCCCAGGACCTCCTTCTCCGCGCGGGTCGCAGGGGCGTCGATCCGGGCATACGAAGGGTCGCCGTGAGCATCGGTCAGGGCCGAATATCGCTCCGAAGGAGACTGACCGGTCACGGCGAGGATCTCCGACGCCAGCAGGGCAAGCAAGATCCCGTCCTTGTCGGTGGTCCAAACGCCTCCGTCGCGCCGGAGGAATGAGGCGCCGGCGGATTCCTCGCCGCCAAAGCCGATCGACCCTTCTTGGAGCCCGGGAACGAACCACTTGAATCCAACCGGGACCTCGACGAGCTCCCGATCCAGCGCAGTGGCGACCCGGTCGATCATCGAGGACGAGACCAGCGTCTTGCCGATCGCCATGTCGCCGGCCCAATCGGTGCGATGAGCGAACAGGTACTCGATCGCCACCGCCAGGAAGTGGTTGGGGTTCATCAGGCCGCCGTCCGGCGTCACGATCCCATGGCGGTCGGCATCGGCGTCGTTCCCGGTCGAGATGTCGTAGCGGTGGCGCGCGGCGATCAGCGAGGCCATGGCGTGGGGCGAGGAGCAGTCCATGCGGATGGCGCCGTCCCAATCCAGCGTCATGAAACGCCAGGTCGGGTCCACCAACGGGTTGATCACAGTGAGGTCGAGCCGGTGCCGATCGGCGATGTCACCCCAGTAGTCGACCGCGGCTCCGCCAAGCGGGTCGGCGCCGATCCGTACTCCTGCGGATCGAATTCGATCGATGTCCAGCACGGAGGGGAGGTCGTCCACGTAGGTTCCGCGGAAGTCGTAGGTGTGGGTCGTGTCGGCATTCCGGGCCCGGGCGAACGGCACGCGTTTGGGTTGGCGGGATCCCGGTTCGAGGAACTGGTTGGCGCGCTCGGCGATCCAGGTGGTGGCGTCGGAATCTGCCGGACCCCCGTGGGGCGGGTTGTATTTGAACCCTCCGTCGGCGGGCGGGTTGTGCGACGGTGTCACCACGATCCCGTCGGCGAGTCCGGCAACTGCCGCTCGGTTGTGGCGGAGAATGGCGTGGGAGACGGCCGGTGTCGGTGTGTAGCCGTCCCGGTCGTCGATCATCACGGTCACGTCGTTGGCGGCCAGCACCTCGAGGGCGGTGGACCAGGCCGGCTCCGACAGCGCATGGGTGTCCCGCCCCAGAAACAGTGGCCCGTCGAGGCCTTGCGATGTTCGGTACTCGCAGATGGCTTGGGTGGTGGCAGCGATGTGCGCCTCGTTGAACGCTGTGTCGAGACTCGAGCCCCGATGGCCCGAAGTACCGAAGGACACTCGCTGGGCGACATCGGTCGGGTCGGGGCGCCCCGTGTAGTAGGCAGTGACGACGTGGGCGACGTCGATGAGGTCGGATGGTTCCGCGGGTTGGCCGGCGCGCTCGGAGGTCATGTCGCCAGTAAAGCGGCTCGGCGGGGTCAGCCGCTCCCGGGGATCCCCGGATGGTGAGAATCGGTGGAGTTCTTGAGGGCCTCTTCCATCACGACGCCATAGAACTCGTTGGGATGGCCGATGAACTGGAGTGCCGACAGTGCCTGGTGCTGTCCGGCGGACTCGATGTAGAAATGCCCGTACTTGAGGTACCGGCCGATCAGCGGTCGGTCGTACCGGATATCGGTGAGGGCCTTCAAAGGCAGGGTGGCGACGCTGCGGGTGAGAATGCCGTTGACCCGGAAGATGCGTTTGTCGGTCAGGAACACCCACGTCATCAGATAGTCGACATAACCCCAGACGGCGTAGCCGAGCGTGGCGAACATCAAGACGAAACCGGCCTGTCCGTCGCCGGTGGCAGGCGAGATCAGCAGGAAGAGGAGGAGCATGACCACGACCGCCGCGAGCAGCCCGCGAGCGATTCGCCTGATGACCGGTTGCTTGCGGGTGGCGAGGTATACGAGCACCAGGCCGACCGGAATGAAGCCGAGCGGGCCGAGTTGCGCGATGCAGTAGGCCGAGAAGATCGCGAAGAGCGAGGCGTGTATCGCCGGGAGCAACCCCACGATCACGTGATGGCGGCGGGGCTCGATGATCGGTTGTTCGTTGGGGATCAGGTACGGAGACGGATCGGCCGCCGCCTGGATCGGGTTCATGTATTGAGCATGCCTCGCACGAAGCGGGCGCCGGATGCTGCGAAACGGCCCAACACCTCTCGGGTGTTGTCCATGAGTCGCACCGAGTCATCCGGGAACTGGATGATCAGATAGATCAGGAATGCCACCAGCATCCAGGTGACGAACTTCTTCACGGTCGGGTCTCCAATCGCCTCGCCAATTCAGGCACCCGCCGCGCCGCATCGGTACCAGCAGGTCGAGCATACCCGCGATGGGCGCCACAGCGAAGGATCAGCCGGTACGGGGCCGGCCCGTGATGGCCGTCAACCGATCGTCGAGCCGGTGAGCGTCGGCGGCGGTGAGCCGGCGCTCGAGGGAACGCAGTACACCGGGCAGTCGGCGCGCCGAACAGACCCGCACCATCCGGCCTTCGTACCAGACTCGTCTCGACCGGCCGCTCATCTCGGTGACGCAGAGCACCAGGTCGACGGAGATGCGCAGGTGGCGCTCCAGCACATCGCCGTTGCGGCACAGTGACGCCATCGGCCGCCCGGGAAGCCGTCTGCGACCGACGACGAGACCACCCGACCGCTCGGGCCGCACTCGGCCACGTCCGTACTTCACTTCGACGATCGCCGCCATCGGACCGAGCACCAGAGCGTCGAGATCGCCGGATCCTCCCCGCAGCCAGACCCCGGAGCGGTGAACGGCTGGACGTACCCGTCGGATCCGCCGTGCCACCAACCGCTCCGCCTGAGCGCCGACCGATGCCCGTCGGGAGGAGCCGGTCAGGTGTCGATGGCGCACCGCGCCGAGGGCCACCATCCCGGCGGCGACGATCGGCTGGTCGAGCGTCATGGCGGCCAGAGCCCCGAGGCCGGCCGCCGCCACCCAGGTCCAGGCTCGCAGCCGGCGTCGCAGGGCCATCCGCTGCGGAACACGGCCGGGTCGATGCCGATGCCGGGGCCGGGGCCGGGGCCGGGGCCGGGGCCGGGGCCGGTGAGCGTTGGCGCGGGTCATGTGTGCCAACGTATGGGTGGTGGGTGACAGAACTGTGACAGCCGAGCATCCGGTGGGCGCCGTCCTGCTGGCGGCGGCGTCCGGACGGTTCCCGCCGGTGGACGGTGGGGTGACCCGACTCCCTGCACTGGCCGGAGGTCTGGAGATGGTGCTCGCCTTCACCGGTCATGCGTATGTGGCGACCGCAGCACCGCCACCGGTCCTGTCCGGCCTGGCTCCCGACGGTTTCGGCGGGGCGATGAACCCTCGCCTCCTGACCGCCCTCGCCGGCATCGAAGGGACGATCGGGAGCCACGACGTGCTGCTGGCGGCGTCCGGATCGGGTGGGGGTGTGCTCCCCGAGGTGACGGCTGAGTTCGACGACCATCCTCGAGTCCGGCTCGCCCGATCGATCCGGAGCGATGTCGAGGTCTATGCCGCCGCCGACGGGTTGATCACAATGGGACGAGGACCGGGTGGTCGTCGCGAGATCGGAGTCGAGAGCCACCGTCCCGGAGGGCGGGGAAGGTCGCTGGTGGACGCCGCCCGCTCGTTGGTTCCACCGGACGTCTTCGTCTTTGCGGCAGTCGCACCGGGCAATGCGCGGGCCCTGCGGGTGTTCTTGGACTCAGGGTTCCGCCCGATCGCCGGCGAGGTGATCATCCGACCGGGCCGCCGGGCTTGGTGAGGAGGAAGTAGGCGTATCTCCCATCGTCGACCAGTTCGTCGAGGGGCAACAAATGGATGGCGGCCGGCTCGAAGCCCACGTCCGCGGCCAGATTCCAGAACTCCTCGATGCCGTAGGTGGTCGTCTGGGCGACGCTGTTCCGGTAACGACCGCGTCGACGATCCGAGCCGGTGCCGTCGGTGGTGTAACGAATCTGCACGAAGGCGTTTCCTCCGGGGGTCAGCATCCGGAAGGCGATACGCAGGAGGTCGGCGCCATAGGCCCGGTTCGGAACCAGTTCGAACACGTACGTGCACAGGTACAGATCGATGGGGGTGGAGACGGCGGTGAGCGCTGCTTCCGGGTCGGCGACGGGTATCAGGACCGGGCTGAATGCCGCCACGCCGGCATCGGAGGCATTGGCCACGGCCTCGGCCAGCGTCTCCGGTGCCACGTCGACGCCGATGAAGCCCGATGCATGCGGGCCGAAGGCAACGACGTTGGCGCCGCCCCCACAGCCCCACTCGAGGACCAGGCCGAGCCCGCCGTCGTCGCCCGAGAGCTGCCGGTACAGGTCGAGGTGACGGACTCCCAGTCGCTCCCAGCGAGCCGTGTCGCCGAATACCCCGGCTCCCTTCCAGTGGGCGTTGACCCGTACCTCGCTGGAGTCGGTCTCGGCCCAATACTCGGCCGCTTCCGCAACGGTGGTCTCAGGATCGCGGACCGGTGTCGAGCGGTCGAGCAGTCGCCGAACGAGACGTTTGAGCTTGGCGACCACGAACGACAGGCTACCGCCACGCCGACCGGTACGAGTTCTATAGACTCGCCAGGCCCGCTCCCAGGGAGGCTGTGTGACCACCGAGACCGTTGCCGTCGCCAAGCCGTTCATCCGTCCCGACGGCCGCGAGAAGGTCACCGGTACCGGCCGCTACACCGCTGACCTCGACCGACCGGGCCAGTTGCACGCCGCGTTCCGGTACGCCGACCACCCGCATGCTCGGATCCGCTCGATCGACGCTTCGGCGGCGAGATCGATACCGGGGGTGATCGCAGTCCTCACCCACGATGACGTCCCGCCGGTTCGCTACGGAGGGATGATCAGAGATCGGTACCTGTTCGCCAAGGACACGGTGCGCTGGGAGGGGGACGTGGTCGCCGCCGTCGCCGCCCGCACCCTCGACATCGCCCGAAGAGCCGCCCGGGCCATCGAGGTGGAGTACGAGGTGCTCGACCCGCTCCCGGACTATGTCGCCAACATGGCTCCTTCGACGACGCTCATCCATCCGGATTGGGAGGACTACGAGGGAGACGCGGAGATGGGCCGGGCTGGGAACGTCGCGGCCCATTCATCGATCGTCAAGGGCGACGCAGCCGCGGCGATGGCCGGAGCGGATGTGGTGGTGAGGAGTCGTTTCGTCGCCGACCCGTCCCAGGGTGTGCCCATCGAGCCGCGGGCGATCGTGGCCGAGTGGAGCGGGGATCACCTGACGGTGTGGTCGTCCACCCAGGTTCCGTTTGCCGCACGAGCGGGGATCGCGCACACCCTCCAGATCCCGGAGTCGAAGGTGCGGGTCATCGTCCCGCTCCTGGGCGGAGGTTTCGGTGCGAAGTGCGACTTTCACTTCGAGGGTCATGTGGCGGCGCTCGCCCGGGCGGCGGGTCGCCCGGTCAAGCTGGTCTTCACTCGCCGGGAAGAGTTCGTGGCTCCAGATCATCGGCGTGAGGGCATGGTCATCGAGCTGGAGACCGGAGCCACCGTCGACGGCAACGTGGTGGCGCGGCGCGGTCGGCTGGTCCTCGACAAGGGTGCGTACTGCGGCGAGGGCGGCTTCTTCGCCCAAATGGCCGCCATGCATGCGTGCGGGCCCTACGAGATCGAGAACATCGATCTCGATTCCTATCTGGTCTACTCCACGAATCAGCCTTCGAGCTCCATTCGGGCGCCAACCGCACCCCAAACGTGCTGGGCGCTGGAACAACACATGGACGAGGTCGCCGAGGCCGTCGGTATCGATCCCGTGGATCTGCGGCGCAGGAACCTCATCGACGAGGGTGCGGTCGGCCCCACCGGGCAGGTCTTCGACCGCATCGGGGCCAAGGAGACGCTCGAGGCCGCCCTCGAGATGATCGGGTACGACCAGGAGCTGCCCGATGACGAGGCGATCGGGGTCGCCTGCGGATGGTGGCCCAGCTTCGGGTCACCGTCGGGCGCCTACGTTCGCCTGAACGCCGACGGGACCGGAACCATCATCACCGGGGCCATGGAGTCGGGAACGGGCGCGGTGATGGCACTTCCGATTCTGGCGGCGGAGGAACTGGGCATGGATCCCGACGCCTTCTCGATCCTGTATCAGGACACCGAGGCCGGGCCCTGGGACATGGGATCGTCGGGCTCTCAGACCACTTTCAACAACGGGCGGGCGGTCGTCGAGGCGGCGAGGGAGGTCAAGGCCCGGCTCCTCGAACTGGCGGCCGCCGAGCTGGAGGCGTCCGTCGACGACCTCGAGCTGGTTTCGGGTCGGATTCGGGTCAGAGGAGCCCCGGGCTCGGAGACGACCGTCGCCGAGCTCGCCGGGGGAGGGGAGACGATCATCGGCAAGGGGTTTGGCGAGGTTCCGGAGAGTCCACCCGTCGATGCGGTTCGATGCGTCGGCGTCATCGGCGTCGAGTCCTTTCTCGCGCCGCAACTCATCACCCACGCCGCCCGGGTCAAGGTGGATCGGGCGACCGGCGTGGTCCGGGTGCTGGCGTTCGCGGCCGCCCACGACTCGGGCGTCATCGTCAACCGCATCGGCGCCGACGGCCAGGTATACGGCGGCGTGATGATGGGGATCGGTCAAGCCCTCAGTGAGGCAACATGGCTGGACGAGTCGGGCCGCCAGCGCAATCCGGGCCTGTTGGACTACAAACTGCAGACCGTCGCCGACGGACCCGCGATCGACATCCGGTGGATCGAGGTCGAGACCCCCAACGCCGGGCCGAAGGGTTCCAAGGGCGTGGGTGAGCCTCCCAGCGTCCCCACGTCGGGTGCGATCGGCAACGCCATCGCCCGGGTGATCGGAAGGCATGTCGACCGCCTTCCGATGACACCGGAGCGGGTGTGGCGAGCCACCCAGGAGGCCCGCACATGACGACGTATGTCGAGGCGGCCTCGGTGGACGAAGCGGTCGAGGCGATGGCGGCCGGAGCTCGGCCCGTTGCCGGAGGAACCGATCTGGTCGTGGGAGCCCGCCAAGGGAAGGCGCCGCTCCCGGACTCGTTGGTGGGGATCCACCGCATCCCGGGATTGGACCGGATCGAGTCGGTCGACGATGGCCTCCGAATCGGAGCTCTCGTCACACACGCCGACATCGTCGCCCACCGGCAGATCCGGGAACGGTTCTCCGGGCTGGCGGACGCCTCGGCCATCGTTGGCTCCCATGCCACCCGCGTCAACGGCACGCTGGGAGGGAATTTGATGAACGCCTCTCCGGCGATGGACACCGGTGCACCGATGCTGTGTCTGGCGGCCACCGTGACCTTGGCAGGGCCGGCCGGAGTGCGGCACGTCGACCTGTCGGAGCTGTGGACCGGGCCCGGTCGGACTACGGCGGGGGCCGACGAGCTGTTGGTGTCGATCGTCGTCCCCGATCCGGGGCCGGAGTCGGGCAGCGCCTACGTCCGCCTCCAGTACCGCCGGCAGATGGAGATCGCGGTGGTCGGCGTGGCCACCTTCGTCCGCCTGGCCGGCGATCAGGTCACCGACGCCCGCATCGCCATCGCCGCGCTGGCTCCGGTGATCCATCGGGTGCAGGCGGCCGAGGACCGGCTGGTAGACACCTCCGCCGCAGCGATCGGGGCGGCCGCCTCGGCCACCGCCGAAGCCTCCCGACCCATCTCCGACCTCAGGGCCTCGGCGGAATACCGCACGGCGATGGCCGGTGTCATCGCCCGACGTGCCATCGGAGTGGCGATCGAGAGAGCCCGCGGCTCGGCGGTGCCGATTCCGGCCAGTGACTCGACATTTGGCGACTCGACCTTGGGAAGTTGATCGATGTCCTATGACCTGACGCTGACGGTGAACGGCTTCGTCTACGAACTGACGGTCGACCCCGGTAAGACCCTGTTGCGGACGGTTCGCGAGGATGTGGGGTTGACGGGCTCGAAGGAGGGGTGTGACGACTCCGAGTGCGGGGCGTGCATGATGTTGGTGGATGGTCGGCCGGTGAACGCCTGCTCGTATCTGGCCGTCCAGGCCGACGGTTCGACGATCACCACGGTGGAGGGGCTGGCCGACGGTGCCCCGCTCTCAACCCTGCAAGAGGTGTTCCTGGAGGAGGGCGGCGTCCAATGTGGATTCTGCACGCCGGGAATGCTGATCTCGGCCACCGTCCTGCTCCGAGCCAATCCCCGGCCGAGTGACGATGAGATCCGGATCGCCCTGTCCGGCAATCTGTGTCGGTGCACCGGCTACGACGGCATCGTGCGGGCCGTGCGTGTCGCCGCCGATCGCGCCGGAACCGGTCCGACCGGTGATGCCGCCCATGGTCTGCCCGAATGAGTGAGCCGCCGCGACCTCGGCGTGATCGGCGAGGCGTTCCCGACGGCGGAATCCGCAGGGTGCCCGCGTGAAGATCTCCATCGTCGGAGCGGGGTCGGTCGGGACGTCCATCGCCTATGCGTGCGCAATTCAGGGCGTCGGGGACGAGCTGGTCCTGTTCGACGTCAATGAGGCCAAGGCGGCCGCGGAGGTGCTGGATCTCCAACACGGGCTCCAGTTCGTGCCACCGACGCGGGTCCAGGGCGGCGGCGATCTCACCGCCTGCGGGGATTCCTCCATCGTCGTGATCACGGCCGGCGCCAAACAGGCTCAGGGTCAGTCCCGGCTCGACCTCGCCGATGCCAACGCCGCCATTACCCGGGACCTGGTGCCCGAGTTGCTCGAGGTGGCGCCGGCGGCCGTCCTGCTGTTCGTGACCAACCCGGTCGACGTCGTCACCCACGTCGGACAGGACGTCGCCGCCGGTCTCGGAGTGCCGGATTCCCGGGTGATCGGGTCCGGCACGGTGCTCGACACGTCGCGGCTGCGGTACCGACTCGCCGAGCGATTGGGCGTGGCTGTCTCGAGCGTGCACGCATCCATCGTCGGAGAGCACGGGGACACCGAGATCGCCCTGTGGTCGACCGCCAACGTCGGCGGCGCACCGCTCCCGCTCGATGTCACGGAGCTGGAGGCGGTGCTCGATGAAGTGCGCGATGCCGCATATCGGATCATCGAGGGAAAGGGCGCCACGAATCTGGCCATCGGGTTGGCGGCAGCTCGCATCCTGGCCGCCATCGCGTCGGACGAACACGCCGTGCTCCCCATCACCAGCCGGCACCACGTCGAGGGTGTCGGTGAGGTGTGCCTTTCCCTTCCCACCATCGTCGGGCGACGGGGGGCGATCGCGACGCTGGACCTGGCGATGACCGAAGACGAGCTGGCGGGAGTTCTTCGCAGTGCCGCCGCCATCCGCGCCGTCATCGACCAGATCTGATCGCGGCGGCGTCCCCGTTCGAATGTTGCCGGGCACCGTCGTATGGTCGCTCCGGTGAGCCGCGCCGCCGCCGATGTTCCCTGTACGGTCGTCTGCCGGCCGCCGGACGTGGACCTGATTCGCGAGGAGATCTGGTCGGCAGAGCGGGTGGCGCTCGACACGGAGGTGCCGATCGAGGGGCCGAGCGCAGGGGAGCTGCGCGTCCTCTCGATCGCCGTGCGGTCTCCATCCGGTGAGCGGGTCTTCGTCGTCGACGTCCGAGATCTCGATCCCACACTGCTCGCACCGGTGCTCAGTGGGGTCACGGCCGACGCATGGAATGCCGGCTTCGATGCCCGGGTCCTCGACGCGGCGATCTGGAACACCTCCGACACCACAGCGGAGATCACCTGGTGGGACGCACAGCTCGCCGATGCACTCCTCCACCAGGGTCGGAGCGGCTTCACCTGGTACCACGGCCTCGCCTGGGCGACCGCCCACTACGTGGGGATCCACGCCGCCGGCAAGGGAACGGTCCAGCGCTCTTTCACCGCCTCCGATGATCTCACCGAGACCCAGATCGCCTATGCGGCGGCTGATGCCGTCCACACCCTGTGGGTGGCCGATGCCATCCGAAGCGAACTTCACCGAGCCGGCTTGGATGAGATCTGTGCGATCGAACAGGGCGCCCGGCCGTTCCTCGACCAGATGGAGCGAACCGGGATCTGGTTCGACTGGGAAGGTTGGGAGGCTGAGCTCGTTCGCATCGAGGCCCAGCGCCGGACGGTCCTTGGACGGCTGGCATCGATGACCGGTGGGGGCCAGGGAAGTCTCTTCGACGACGTGACGGAGCCGACCTGGAATCCCGCATCGGATTCCCAGACCCGTGCCGCCCTGAACCAATGGGCCGAACCCGAGGTCCGGACATGGACCGCACAGCGCCACGGGGAACCCCGGCTGCTGAACGAGACGGACTCGATGCGGGCGGCGGTGCTGAAGGAGATCGGCGGACCGCTGTGCGAGGCGCTCCTCGAAGTCCGGAACCACGCCAAGATCATCACCACCTACGGGGAGTCGATCGCCGAACATCTCGGCGCCGACGGCCGGCTCCGTCCGCAGTATCTCCAGGTCGTCGGCACGAACACCGGGCGCTTGGCCAGCCGCAATCCGAACGCGCAGAATCTGGCTCCCCAGATGAAACCGTTCCTCCGTCCGCAGTCGGACCAGCGGGTGTTCGTGTATGCCGACCTCAGCCAGGCCGAGCTCCGGTATCTGGCGCAGGTGGCCGAGGACGAGCCGCTCCGCCGGGCCTTCGCCCGCGACGACGACGTCCATGTCCGGACGGCGGCCACCATGTTCGGATTCGACCCGGCCGCGCTGGCGACCTCCGATCCCGCCCGGCTCCAGCACCTCCGACAGATCGCCAAGGCGCTCAATTTCGGGATCGTCTACGGGTCGGGAGCGGCCGCGCTCGCTCGAGCACTTTCGGCGGAGGGAAACCCGACGACCACGGATGAAGCAGCTGATCTCCTGGCGAGATATCGGACGACCTATCCGGGAACCACGGCATGGGCGGCGGCTCGGGTGGCCGAGATCAAGCGGTTCGCCGACGAAACCGCGGCCATCGATTGGGCGTCCAGCCTCCGGCTGGCGAGAGGATTTCGCGATGTGTCCGGCATCCGGCGCGAGTTTCGGGCGGTCCACGGCCGGTGGCCGTCCGCCGACGAGATCGCCGAACGGCATCCCGATCGCATGGAGCGCCCGGATATCGTGGCTCAGGTCAGGTGGATCCTCGAGTACCCGGCACCGGTTGCGCTCCTCTCGGATGGTCGGCCGTTCCGATTCGCCGGACGGACGCTGGCCGGTCGTCGCCAGACGTTCGAGCTTCACCTCGATCGGGTGATGCTGTCGGCGGCCATGTCGGCCATCCGGTCGGTTGAACCGGGTTGGGCCGGTGTCCGGCGCCGGTTCCAGCACGATCATGCCGTGGATCTGGGAGATCGGTCCGACACCGAGCTCGAGCGGACCTTCGAGTCGAGACGGCTCCGACGTCTGTATGTCGAGGCGATCGTCTCCGAGTTGGGCTGGCCGGCCGCCGAGATGAGTCTGCGGCGCGCCGCTCGCGAACGGGTGTCGGCCATGGTCAACGCGTGGAGGAACGCTCCGATTCAGGGAGGCGTCGCCGACGTCATGCTGACGGCGTACGGCGATCTCCACCGACGGCTCCGGCGATTCACCGACGCATTTCCGGTCCAGACGGTCCACGACAGTGTCGTTGTGGAGTGCAATCGGGCGGAGGCGTCGGTCGTGGCCGCCGAGGTGCAGGCCGCGTTGGAATCGGCCTCGCGGCGCTTCTGTCCGGATGTCGTTCCTCGGGCAGACGTCGACATCCGCCGGTCTCTCGCCGAGTCGGACACCCTGGAAGGCGCGGCCGACCCGACGTCAACCGGTCGGGCGATCGGCGTACTCGAAGGCGGTGAACGGCCAATCGCGCTCCAGCCACCGTCGCACCGTCCGCCACACGACGGCATCGAGATGGGCACGGTCGGCAGTGACCCATGAACGGACGCTGGCGTCGACGTCGTCGCGGTCTGGAAGCGGGTAGATGTAGAGGCAGCCGATCACCTCGTCCCCATCGAGAATCGAGTATGTGAACCCGGTCCGGGCGGCGAAATCGGCGGCATGGGACTCGAGGTCGCGCAGGTTTTGATCGAGTGACATCGGTTCGGGCCACCCCCAGCCGGCAAATCCCGGCGTGGAGACGATGTGGTCGATGCTCCCCATCCAGGCGGCGTGGTCCCGTTCGTTGTGCCGCGGTGCCAGTGGCTCGAATCGAAACCCGTCGCCCTCGTAGGAGGTGGGGACCGAGAAATCGTCGGGGACGAACGGCATGGCCGGGTCACGCTACCGCCAGTACGCAAAGGAGGCGCCGGGAATCCGACGCCTCCTTCGTTTGCGTCCCGGGTCGTGATCAGCCGAGGAGGTGCTCCATCGAGCGGCGCATGACCTCGTTGCGCTCGTCCTGGCTGGTGACGCCCTCGAACCCGAACCCGAAGAGCAGGGTGTCCTCGGTGGCAACGATGCTGGCGATCTCGAAGAGGATGCCGACCCGCTCCCAGTCGCCACTGTTGGGGGCGCTGCCCTCGGGTGAACCGGGCACGGTGAAGCCACCCAGGCCGTCCTCGAACGACGTGTCGAGCACCGTGGTGCCGTCGGCCGTCACCGAGACGTCGTCGACGAACACGCCGAGGTCACCCGTCGCCCAGTCGGTGGCGAATGAGATGGAGACCTCGACCACCGAACCGGCGTAGTCCGACAGGTCGATCTCCCACTGCTCGATGCCCGCCGACGGTCCCGTGGCGGCGTGCCACTCGCCCGTCGATCCGGTGGGGTTGCACGCCGCGTCCATGTAGTGGGCGAGGAACGGATGCAGCTGGTCGACCCAGCCGGACTGGCACGACTGACCGGTGTTCTGGCTGGTGTGGCCGTTCTGGTCGGGCAGTGTGGTCCAGTCATCCGTCCCCACGGTGTGCGCCTCCACGAACATGAAGTCCCAGTCGGACTCGATGGCGTAGGAGGTGGCGAAGCTCATCGTGGCCGTGGCGGCCCCGGTGAGGTCGATGGTGGTCGACAGGCGCTTGTAGGCCACGTCATCGTGGTCGGTCGCCACCTGCCAGTCACCGGTCACCGGCTCGAATGGGGCTCCACCACCGGTCTCCCAGCGCGCCACCCGCTCGGTGACGGGGAGCAGCGGGAAGTCATCCGGCGGCAACACGCTGCTGGTCACGACGAACGATGCCGTACCGGTACCGAGGCCGGCCGCCGTCGCACCCTGGTTGTCGGCCGAATCTCCGCCGTCGAGTCCGAAGCTGTAGCCGTCGAACGCACCGCCGGTGCCGGTGATGTCGTAGGACGTGCCGTCGGGAGCCAGACCGCCTCGCCGCGATCGACTGAAGGCTCCGAACCAGTACTGATACACGTCGTCGGTCAGGACCAGGCAGTTCGACGAGCACACCTCGGTCGGTGCTCCGTTCTGGCCATAGTTGAGCGGGAAGAACTCCTCGAAGCCGTGGTTCTTGCCCGTGGCGAGAACCTTCCCGCCCTCGTTGACGTAGTCGCGCATGACCATGTTCAGTTCGTGGGCCACGTACGTGGTGTTGAGCCCGCCCTGATAGTCGGTCACCAGCTTGTCGCCCGTGTACCAGACGACCGCGTCGAAGTGGCCGAGCACGCCCATCGGGTCGGGGATGTTGGTGGTCCCGACGTCGAACACCTCGTAGGTCAGACCGTTGGCGTCCAGCGCATCGGTGTAGTAGCCGAGGTAGTTCAGCGGGGCGCCGCCACCCAGGGCGGTCCCGGGGCTGTTGTCGGCCACGATGAGCACGTCGGCACCCGACGTGGTGACCACGTCATAGGTGAAGTGTTCCGACTCGATCTTGGTCGCCGCCTGATCGCCACCGCCCGAAGGGGTGTCGACGGCGGTGAACCACACCTCGACCGAGTCACCGGGTTGCTGGCCGGTCACCGTTGCGCGGTACTCGGCGTACCACACGTTGCCGGTGGAGCCGTAGCGCTCACCACCCTCCCACTCGGACGCCGCCACGATCTGTTCCGGCCCGCCGTTGATCGAGGCGTGCATCCGGAGCTGCTTGACCTCGCGACGTGACCAGACCGCCACCTCCTGGTTGGCGCCCCAGCTCTCGCCGAACGACTTCACTGCGAAGTCGGGTGCGGGGCTGAGCACCGCCGATTCGGCGGGATGGGCCGGGTCGGCGGCCGACTCGGCGATGCTGAGCTGATAGTTGAGATTCTTCTCGAACTCGAACTGAACCAGCTCCTCGGAGTCGGGGAACTCGAATACCGATCGGCCCTCGTCCTGACAGTACGTCGGGCCGAACTCGTCGTCTTCGATGTAGCTCGTGGCCGTCGTGCAGGTGGCCAGCTCCGGCGTGTACGCCATGATCCCGTGGGCAGCGACGGCATGCCCGGTCGTGGTGCCGTTCGTGATGTACAGCTCGGCCGACAGGTCGGGGTCGTAGCCCTCGACACCCGGGTTCTCGTCGGTGCCGTTGATCGCGATGTTGAGCAGGTCATCGGGCGTGGGGCTGTCGACCTGGTTCCCCGTTCCGTAGAGCAGCAGTTCGGCTGCCGAGTGGTAGTTGACGAGGAACGAGAAGTCGTACCGGCCCAACAAGGCGTCGAGAGCCTGGGTTTCGGGTTCAGAGGTCGGAGCCGGACCGCGGTAGACCTGGCTGGTCGGGTTGTCGGACGAGCCCTCGTTGTCCTGGCCCCAATTGGTGGCGAAGTTCCGGTTGAGGTCGACCCCGTCGATGGTGGTGATCTCACCGTCGCCGTTGTTGTCGGCCAGGTTCTTGCGCCAGAGGCGGTTGCCCTCGGTGAACGTCCAGTCGTAGCCGTCCGGGTTGGCGACGATGATGAACCACACCTCGGTCGTGTCCAGGATGTCGGTGATCCGCTCGTCGGTGCCGTAGTTCTCGAGGTAATGGTGCAGGAGCCGCCGGTTGACCTCCGGCGTGATCCATTCACGGGCGTGCTGGGCCGATAGGTTCAGGATGGCGGGGCGGGTTCCGCGGCGCTTGGTGTCCGCCTTCTCCGTGACCCGCATCGCATAGATGTCTTCGCCGTTGAGCGATTGGCCGATGGTGATGAGCTCGGTGAGGTCGTCGTACTTGTCGGCGAGAAACTCCATCTCGTCCTTGAGTCCACCGGACGAGCTCCACTTCCTCCACACCTCGAAGCCGTCCTCGCCCTCCTCGAAGGCGGCGTCGGCCGTTGCATCACCGTGCTTGTTCTTCTTCAGGCCGAGGGCAAGCCCCTGCGAGCTGGCCAACTTGGCCGCCTCGCTGCCGGACATGACCACCTCGATGCGGACCTTGTTACCGCGCGGCTCGGCGGCCACGACGTCGTAGCCCTGAGCGCGGAGTGCGGCGGCCACGTCCGGTTCGACGTCCCCCTGATACAAGTCGAGGCGGTCGGCACGCTGTTGCTGGCCGGGGTTGTCGGGTGCCGGTTCGGCGCCGGCGGCCGCCGGGACGATCATCAGCAGCGCAGCCGAGATCGCGATCAGTCTCCTGAGCAAGGTCTTCCTCCCTGGTCGATTGCCCGGCCCTCCAGCCGGGGCTCCGTCTCCCGCACGTCCCCAGTCGAGAGTGATGAAGCTCTTCGAATGTACCCGCGTTCGGGCGACGATGCCGTCCTCAGGTCGGATTTGCTCCCCGCTCGTCAGCGCTTCGCGGCACGTGCCACCGACAGCGATTTGCTCGCCCACTCGACGAGCGAGGCGTCGTTCTCGAGAGCCGCGTCCGGGATCTGCCAGTACGGCATGCGGCCGTGACGCGGCGAACCTGCCTTCTCGAAGCGGCCCGAGTCCTCATCGGTGCTCCGAAGATACGTCACGCCGGCCGAGTCGACGATGGCGATCATCACGCCATCGGCGAAGATCCCGTGACCACCGAACATCCGCTTGGCCGTGATATGGCCAAGCGGAGCCAGGTCGTCGACCAGCCGGTCGGCCGCCAGCTCCGCCTCCGGATTGGCCCTCGCTCCCTTGTCGCCCATTCGGTCCTCTCGATACGACGTCGTGTCTTCGACGAGTGGGACGATCGTAGTTCGACCGGTCAGTCGACCGGCACGGCAGTCGCCACCACGTTGTCGTCGTAGCTGCGCAGGGAGCGGCTGAAGTCGCCACCACACGTGATCAGGGTGAGGGTGGCGTCGCCGTCGGAGCGGAAGAGTTCGTCGACGGGCAAATCCGCCTTGGCGTAGCGCGTCAGCGTCTCGATCTGGAATCGCTCGACGTGGCCATCGGCGAATCCAACTTCGACGACCGTGCCGATGTCGACATCGGCGAGGAACCGGAACACGCCGTCCCGGCCGTTGTAGGCGATGTGGGCGGCCAGCACCGACGAGCCCTGCGCGCCCGGGGAGGGGCCGAACCGGTACCAGCCGACCTCGGTGGCCCCGGGAATCTCCATCTCGCCGTTGGACAGCACCCCGACTTCGACGACGGGTGCTCGGGAAACATCGATCCCGTCGATGGTGATGGAGGTGGGGATCTCGGAGGGGTCCTGAGGCGTTGGGGGCTGATATCGGGCGTCACCGATGCGGGCCGTCTGGGGTAGGGAGTTTCGGGGTTGGGGCTCGCCGGCGGTCGACGCGGACTCGGTGGGGGCCGGCGATCGAGCCGGTGAAGTGGTGGGCGGCGTCGACGTGGTGGTAGCCGGCCGGCCGCCGGTCGACGCCGTCATCGTCGGAGACGCCGAACCGGTGCATGCGCTCAGGGCGAGCACCAAGACGATGGGGAGCGTGAAGCGGTGGAGTCGTCTGAGTACGGATGGTCCTGGCATGGATCGGACCCGACTGAGATCGAGAGGAGGCGGTTGGCCGCCTCCTCTCGAAACACGGGTTGTCAGCTTGCGATTCCGAATCGGCGCACACCGAAGACACCGGCGGCGACGATCAGGGTCGTTGCCAGAATGATCGTTGTCATCGAGGCGTTCTCGACCGGGCTGTTGCCGGTGTTCACTGCGCTGGGCGGGGTCCCCAATCCGGTGATGGACTCGGTGAGCACCTGGAGGTTCCCACCATCGAGGGATCCGACTGCGTAGACGATGAGCGATGCTCCGTCTTCGATCGCCAGATCGGCCGGTCCGATGACCACGGGATCGTCGGCTCCGGTCGGCACGACCTCGGCCGAGATCGTCCCGGCCGGAAGGTCGGCGGACGCCTCGCCACCGTTGGCCAGGTTGCTGAACGCCACGTCGCCGTTGGCCTTGACATCCACCGCCGGAGCCGCAGCCGTGTGTCGCACGGTGAGGCGTCCTTCGCCGGCGTCGGTGGCGGAGGTGTCGTTCTCGAAGATCGCCAGCGTCGGCGTTCCGCCTTCATCGAGATGGGCGACCACCGAGATGTTGCCCGTGTCTGGCATCGTCACGTCACCGGCGTCGATGGCGACGTCGTCGGTACCCGCCACCTTCACCTGGAGCCCTTCGAGGGTGGCACCGGCAAAGCTCGAGAGATCCTGGATGTCACCGAACGCGAATCCCTCGATCACATTCTCGCCTCCGGCGGCGACGTCGACGTCGACGTCGGGGATTCCGTGGATCAGGTGGATCCGGGCCGCCTCTTGGGCGAACACCGGTGCGGTCATGAGGGTGGCGAGCACCGCGACCAGCGATCCGAACAGCAGTTTGCGCATGGGAGTCTCCTCTCGTTTCTCGGACGATGTGTCCGTTTAGCGCTAATTCGGAATGGTCGTCATTTCGGATGCACCTTTTTCGGATGCATCCGAAATGTCGGTGACTGCGTAGCCATGGGAGAGCGCCAGCCACCACAGGTCGGTACCGTGACCCTGTTGATGGAAAAGCCCGATACCCGGACGGACGATTCGACACTCGAGTCCGAGCGCGAGCGTCACATCGAGGAACAATTCTCGGCCGGTGCCGAGCCGGCGCTGGAGATGGCGTATGCCCGATACGGCCGACTCGTCTATTCGGTGGCCGCCCGATCGCTCGACCGGGACGCCGCCGCCGACGTGACCCAGGAGACCTTCGTGGCGGCGTGGCGAGCGCACCATCGATTCGATCGGGACCGAGGAAGCCTGGCGGGGTGGTTGGTCGCGATCGCACGGAACAAGGTGATCGACGAGATCCGCCGGCGGGCAAGACGACCGATGGTCGTTCGCGATGAAACCGGCGTCGAGCCGGCGGCTCCCGAATCGGATATCGAGGCGATGGCCGACCGGATGCTGGTGGCGGAGGCGCTGGACACGCTCCCCGAACGGGCCCGGCTCTCCGTCGAGCTGGCCTTTCTCGAGGGCTACTCCCATGCCGCTATCGCCGACCACACCGGGATGGCCCTCGGCACGGTGAAGAGTGACATCCGGCGCGGCCTCGACCGGATGCGGCGGTATCTGGAGGTCCAGGATGGATGACGCCTCCATGGGTGACCCGCAGATGGATGGCAAGGACCGCGACATCGTGGAACTCGTCCGCTCGGTCGAGGATGACGATCGGCGCCGGCTGGAACCACCGCCGGAGTTGTGGTCGCGGATCTCCGCGGACGCGTTCGGAGCGACCGAAGTCGCCGCTCCCGCCACCCGGGTGGGCGTGCTGCAATGGCTGGCGGTGGCGGCCGTCGTCGTCGTGGTCGCCGGTTTGGGAATCGCCAGGATGGTCGGCCCCGCCGTAGACGCGTCGGCCGTGCTGACCGCGGCGGATCTCGAGCAAGGCATCCCGGGGGTGGAGGTCCGGGCGGAGGTGATCGACGGCGGCGAGTTGGAGCTCCAGTTCGTAGCAGGAGCCTTGCCCGATGCCGACGGCTTCTATGAGGTGTGGATGATCCGTCCGGACCTGTCGGGCATGTTCTCTCTGGGCGTCGTCGGGGAGGACGGCAGCTTTCGGATCCCCGAAGGTCTGGACCTCCGGGAGTACCCGATCGTCGACATCTCCCGAGAGCCTCTGGACGGCGAACCCGCCCATTCGGGCGTCAGCGTTCTTCGAGGCACGCTGTCGACCTGAACGAATGGTCCGGCGTCAGGTGATGGCGCGAGTCGAGGTGAGGGTCTCGGCGTAGGTGGCGAATCCGAACCGGCGGTACAGACGCCCCGCTCCGGTGAGGCTCGAGCTGTCGACCCCGAGTTTGGCGTGGCTGAACCCGGCACCGCGAAAGGAGCGGATCGCAGCCGCCAGCAGCGTCGAGGCGATTCCCCGCCCACGCCGGTCGGGTGCCACGGCCAGGGAGTCGATCCACCCGTCGCGGGTCCCCAGGACCGCCTCGTCACCCGGGTAGTGGCCGGAGAGCAGCAAACCCACGACTGCGTCGGACTCCAGCGCCATCCATGAGAGGTCCAGACGGGTGGTGGGCGCTTCGCACCAGTGCGTCCAGTCGGTGGCGGTGATCGGCGTCGATCCCCAGTGATCGGCGAACGCCAGATTCCGCATCTCGAGCATGTCGCGCTCGCGGTCGCGATCCCACGGCCGCAAGTCGACTCCGGGAGGGGTGGGAGGATCCGGCGGGCTCGACCCGTCGAGTTCGAACGCCATCTCCTGGAAGCTCCGGACGGTCTCGAACCCGAACCGCCGGTAGAGATGGTGGGCCGGCTCGATCCAGGCGTATTCGTCGCAACGGAGCAGCCGCTGAGTCCCGTCGGGTGCGTCGGCGAGGAGTGAGCTCGCCTGGGCCACTTGCCAAGCCATCAGGGTGGTTCCGAGCCCGTTGCCTTGCGCGTCGGGATCGACGAACCCGTCGAGGTGTGCGGGTGCCAGCCCATTCCCCCAGGGGAGCCGCCGCACGATGCCACAGCCGACGATTCGTCCCTCCCGGCGGATGACGCGTATGTCGTCGTCGACGTGGATGCGGGGGTCCTCGAACAGCTCCGTGACGACTTCGTCGAGGGTCGTCACCATCGGCACTCGCCAGTGCCGCTGCCAGCCATTCAGTGCCGCATGAAGCGCAGGAGCGTCATCGACGGTGACCGCTTCGAGGATCGGGTCGACCATGGCCGGGGACGGTAGTTGCGCACGTGGTGGCACCTCCACCGAATTCTCGGCCGACGCCGATAGGCTGCCCGCCGTGACCACCCGATCGCCGAACGAATCCGTCCTCCACCGGCTCGCCGGATTTGGATGGCGGTACCTCGTGGTGCTCGCCGCCGTCTACGTGACCTTCCGGGCGCTGGCGGAGGTCGAGGTCGTCGTCGTTCCCCTGCTCCTCGCCGCGTTTCTCGCCTCGGTGTTGTCACCCTTGGTCCAGTGGTTCAAGCGGCGCGGCTGGTCGGCACTCGTGGCGACGTGGGCGGCGATCCTCGCGGTGGTTCCCGTGGTCGGCCTGGTTGTCCTCCTCGTCGTCCCGGGTTTGGGTGAGGGTCTGTCGGAGATGGGCGACGATGTCAACGCCGGCATTCAGGAGATCAGGACGTGGCTGCGCGACGGCCCGCTCGACGTGTCGGACCGCGATCTCGATGCATACATCGACCAGGCCATCGAGCAGGCGCGCGAGAACTTCAGTGGGATTTCCTCAGGGTTGCTCGGGGGTGCCACGGTCGCCTTCGAAGTGGTGACCGGTGCCGTCCTGGCCCTCCTGACGGCCTTCTTCTATCTGAAGGACGGCGACCGGGCCTACCACGCACTGCTGGAACGGGTTTCGGATCCGGACCGGGTTCGGCGTGGTGTGGAAGCGGCCTGGGGCACGCTGTCGTCCTACGTACGCGGGCTCGCCACCGTGGGTGTCATCGATGCGGTGTTCATCGGCATCGGCTTGGCGATCGTTGGGACACCGCTGGTGCTGCCGTTGATGCTGTTGGTGTTCTTCGGTGCATTCTTCCCGATCATCGGTGCCTTTCTCTCGGGCATCGTGGCGGTCCTGGTCACGTTGGTGAACGGAGGGGTGCTGGCGGCGCTCGTCGTGTTGGGAGTGGTCGTGGCCGTACAGCAACTCGAAGGGCATGTCATCTATCCGATCGTCTTCAAGCGGGCGCTCGAGCTGCATCCGCTGGCGATTCTGGTGGCGATCGCGGTCGGTGGGGTCGCATTCGGAATCATCGGTGCCTTCCTCGCCGTCCCGCTGGCGGCGATGGCCGTGTCGGTCCACCAGGCCACGGCCGTGGATCCGAACGGCAGCCTGGTCTCGTTGCTCTCGTCCCGCGTCTACGAACAGGTCGCGCTCGAACAGAATGCCTCCGCCGAGAAACCGTCACCGGAAGAGGAGCACGAATGAAGGATGGAAAAGCAGCCGGCGACCCCGGTGTGAGTCGGGCTGCGACCATCTCCGGAGTCGTCCTGGTAGCGCTGGCTGCGGCGTTGTGGGGTACCGACGGCGTGTTTCGACGGTCGCTGGCGATGGAACTCCCGGCGGTCACCGTGGTGTTCTGGGAGCACCTCATCTTGGTGTTGATCACGATGCCCTGGCTTCGGCGGGCGCTTCGAACGGCTCGGGCATCGTTCGGCTCACGTGAGTGGACGGCGGCGATCCTCATCGGGGCCGGCGCTTCCACCCTGGCGACGGTGTTGTTCACCCTCGCCTTCCAGGCGGGAAACCCGACCACACCGCTGCTCCTCCAGAAACTGCAACCACTGTTTGCGATCTTGGCGGCCCGATTGCTGCTCGGTGAACGGCTTCGAACCCGGTTCTGGGGCTTTCTGCTGACCGCCATGGCCGGCGCCTGGCTCATCGCCTTCGCCGACCCGCTCACCGTCTCCGCCGAGGCCGGGCGAGCCGCGCTCTTCGCAATCGGTGCCGCCGCGCTCTGGGCGATGGGCACGGTGCTGGGCCGCCTGCTCACCAGCCACCTTCCTCCAAAAGAGCTGACTGCGCTGCGGTTCGGGATCGGCCTTCCCGTGGCCGCGCTCTTGGTTCTCTTGATCGGGCAGGTGGACGGCTTCGCCATCTCAGCAAACGACGTCGGGCCGCTGGTGCTGTTGTCGCTCGTACCGGGGTTGGCGGCGCTGATGCTCTACTACCGCGGTCTGTCGACCACGCCCGCCTCGATGGCGACGATCGCCGAGCTGGCCTTTCCGCTGTCTGCCATCCTGCTGAACCGTATCGTGTTCGGGACGGCCCTGACCGCCACCCAGTGGGCGGGGGTGGTGCTCGTCAGCGCGACGCTGGTGTCGATGAGCCTCCTCGATCGAGCCCACGGCTCAGAAGCGGTCGGCGTCGAAGCCGACCACCCAGCCTCGGGACGCCGACTCGACTGGGTCTGAAGGCCTCTTCCGCGCTCGGGGTCATTTGGTACCCTGGCAGCCAGGGCGACAACGGGACGGGCGAGATGCGTATTTCTGCGCGTCCGCGGAGGTTTCGTCCGGCGCCCCGATCGACACTCGGTCGGTCCTGTGTGATCCGGCGGTTCGGGGGAGCCGGCCTCGCGGGTCTCCTTCCGGGTCAGGAAACGAACAGGCAGGGGAAGAGAAGGGCGGAGCGAAATGCATCAAGTCACTCGCGGTTGGACCCGAAGAGAATCGACGTGACGACTTCAGCATTCTCCACTGAGGGGACCGACGAGTTCCCCGTCGTCCGGAAGGGCTACGACAAGACTCTCGTCGACAACCGGCTCAAAGAGCTCTCGAAACAGATCTCTCGGCTGGAAGAGCAGCACCGAGAGGCGCAGGCCGAGTCCGAGCGAGTGCGCTCGGAGTTCGAACGGTTGAAGAGTGAGCCGGCATCCGCGCCCGCCGCCCAGGTGGACGGCAGCCTGGCCTCATTGCTCGACGGGAAGGATCTGATCCTGGAGCGGGCCCGCGCCCGCGCCCGCAAGATCGAACAGCAGGCCCAGGAGAAGGCTCGTCGCATCATTGCATCGGCCGAGAAGGCCGAGGGTGGGCAGCCGGCGCCGTCCGGGGACGCCGTCGACATGCGGCTCGTTCGGGCGGAGGCCGAGGCGATCGTGGCTCGCGCCGAAGCTCGCGCTTCGGAGGTCCGTTCGGAAGCCGAGCGTCACCTCATGGAGGCCAAGCGATCCTCCGCACCGATCGACACCGACGAGGTGGTTCGGAGCTTGGTGTCTGCTGCCGAGGCAAAAGGTGAGGCGATTCGGAGTGCCGCCGAGGCTGCCGCCGCCGAGACCACCAACGAGGTGGCTCGCCTGCGTAGCGAAGCGGTCACCACTCGGGCGGAAGCCCAGCGCCAGCTCGTGGATGCACAGCGCGAGGCGGCCCGATTGCGTCGTGAGGCCACCGAGATTCATGATCGGGCGACCGCCACCCGTCAGGAGTCCGAGGACCAGGCTCGCACCATCCTCTCCGAGGCCGAGGCCAGAAGCGAACAGGTGGTCCGTGCGGCCGAGAACCTGGCTGCTCGCATGCGGTCCGAGGCGGAGACGGCAGCCGCCCGGATGAAGAGCGTGGCCGCCGAAGAGGTCGGCCGTCTGCGGTCACAGACCGAGACGGAGTCGGCCCAGCTGCGGGCTGCGGCCGAGTCGGAGAAGCGCGAGGCCGAGGCGATGAAGGAACAGGCCGAAGAGCTGTTGCGACGCCGTCAGACCGAAGCAACCACCCTTCTGGAGAACGCCCGTTTGGAGGCCGAGGGTATTGCCGCAGCGGCCGCCGAGGATGCCGAAGCGAAACGCACTGCGCTCGAGAACGAGCTGACCGTGCTCCGGCAGCGCACCGAGGCCGAGGTGGAGTCGTTCAAGAGCGAGGCGGCCCGAGCTCTCGATGAGGCGAGGGAGAAGCTGGATGCCGCGACTGCCGCCGAGGCCGAAGCCAATCGAGCCAAGGTGGCTGCCGAGTCGGAGGCCGGTGGGATCGTGGCCGCGGCCGAAGAGCGCGCCGAGCACCTGCGGAACGACGTGGAGAAGGAGCGGGGCCGGCTTCAGGCCGAGCATCAGGGCCGGATGTCGGCCGTGGTCGACGCCGAACAGGCGATCACCGCTCAGCAGGCTCAGTTGGAAGCCGACCGGCAGGAGGCGAAGGAGGAAGCGGCCCGGATTCGAGAGCAGGCGCAGGAGGTCCACGCCGAAGCCGAGCGGGCATTGGACGAGGCCCGAGTGCTCGCCGATGAGATCATGTCCAAGGCCCGTGCCGACGCCGATTCGGCCCGAGAGGCGACCAACCAGGAGCTGGCGGGGCTGAAGACACAGGTGCAGTCGGAGGCGGAGACCCGTCGTTCCGAGGCGCAGTCCGAGGCGGACCGAATCCTGGCGACCGCCCGGAGCCGCGCCGAAGAGATCCAGTCCCAGGCAGAGGCGACCCTGGCGCAGGCTCGCCAGCAGGCGATCGATCTGAAGCGAGCTGCCGGCGAGGAGGCCGCCGAGGTTCGTTCCTCGGTCAGCGCCGAGATGGATCTGCTCGGAGTGCAGACCCGCCGGCTGCTGGAAGAAGCGGAAGCCGATCGTCGCACCGCCAAGTCGGCATCCGCCGAGGCGAAGGCCACCATGGAACGGGCACAACAGGAGGCCGACACGATCCTGGCCGCCGCCCGAACCCAGGCCGAGTCCACCCGCGACAACCTGAACCAGGAGACGCAGCGACTCGCCGACCTTCGGACCGAACTCGACCGACGCCGCCTGGAGCTCGATCAGCGCATCTCGGCAGCCGAGAGCGAGCGCGCCGAGATCGCCGCAGCACGTTCCGAAGCAGAGACCGTGCTCAGTGCCGCCCGCGAGAAGGCTGCCGAGCTGTTGAGCTCGGCGCAGGAACAACTGGCGACGGAGATCTCCCAGCTCCAAGCCCGACGCTCCGAGATCATCGACGAGCGGTCCAGCCTGGATCGTTGGCGCGATCAGCTCGAAGGATGGCGGACGCAGCTCGATCGCGAGCGTTCCAGCCTCGAGTCGGGACGGGCCGGTCTCGAACAGGCTCGCGAACGCCTGGCAACCCAGCAGGCCAAAGTCGAGGCAGAGCGTCGGAGGCTCGAAGCCGAGGCGGCGGGGCTGCTCGACGAGGCTCGGGTCGACGCTCAGAAGGTCCTCGAGCAGGCCTGGGCAGAGGCTGAGCAGCTCATCGGGAGCGCATCTGCCGATGCCAGCGACAGTGAGGCGACGATCGCCCAGTTGCGGGCCCAGCTCGAAGAGCAGCGGATGGAGAACTCCGAGCTTCAGGTCAAGCTCGAGCAGCGGCGACGTGACCTCGAGGAGCGAGAGGCATCCCTCGGCGAGCGGATGCGACGCTTCGAGGACGAACGGGAGTCGGTGATCGAGTCGGCCAAGGCGGCAGCCCTGGCCGAGGTCCGGGACGACGAAGGAGTGGTACCCCCCGCTCCGCCGATCTCCTCCGCTCCGATCGAGTCCTCCGATGAGGTGATGGCCAGCTTCGAACGGATCCTCCAGGACGATCCGCTGTCCGACATCTTGGACGAGTCCCGTGCCCGGGTTCCGGAGGTCGAGGCGGTGAGTTTCGCCTCGAACGCCGAGTCCGATCAGGCGGTGCCCGATGAACTGGAGGTCGACGGGGCGGACGACGACCTCGTGGACGCATCGGGCGAATCAGATCTCGAGGCGACGTTCGAGTCGACGATCGATGTCGACGAAGCGGACGAGCCCGAGGAACTTGCCGACGGCCCGGATGAGACACTCGAACCGGTCGCCGAGACGGTGGCCGAAGCGACGGTCGACGACCAGCCCGAAGGGCCGGAAGTCTCGACCACCGTCGATGAGGATTCGAGCTTCATCGTCGCCGGCGCCGAGCCGGTTGCCGATACACCTTCCACCGAGTGGACGATCGAGGAGCGGGAGTCGCCGGCTCCCTCCCTGTATACCCCGGTGCCCGACGTGCCCGACGTTGTGGTCGATGAGACGCCGGAGGAGGTTGCAGACGCCGGTGGTGAGCTCGATGTCGACGAGAGCGATGATTCGGACGAGGTGTTCGTTCCCGTCTCTGAGTGGGAACGTCCCACCTGGGAGCCGGTTCCGGTGTCCCCCGAGGAGCTGACCGTCCCCGATGAGGACGTGCCCGCTGCCGATGTTGCCCAGCCCGAAGCCGGTATCGATGCCGACACAGACCAGGAACCTGGTCGTGGGTTGTGGGGGGCGATCACCAAGCACCTCGGCGCAGACGGCGAGGTCGACGACTCGGACGACCTCGACGCCGCTTCGGATCCGATCGATTCGGATCCCATCGATGCAGTCGACGAGGTGCTGGCGAAGTCTGCCGAAGCATCCGAGGCGGACACGGCCGCTCGCGACGACGACTCCGACGACAACGTCGATGAGGAGATGGACCCGAGCATGGCGGCGATCGCTCGATTGCGTCAGGCTTGGGGCAAGTCGGACTCCGACTGACCGCGACCTCCCCCGATCCCGAAGCGGCCCCATCACCTGGATGGGGCCGCATCGCGCCCAGGTGTCCGCACGCGCGGCCTTCCGCTAGACTGAATGGCGGTTCAATACAACGACCTCCCGGGAGTTTGATCGGCGTGACGCAGGCGATCCCACACCTCGACGCTCCCAACATCGAGCGGATCGTCGAGGCAGAGCAAGATCGCTTCCGCAGCCGCATGACCCGGTCGGCGCGGCAATCCGATCTCGCCGCCGCCGTGCTGGCCGGTGGTGTCACGTCGAGTTGGCAGATAACCCGACCGCACGCGATCTGGGCCGTCGACGGGCGTGGATCGAGGATCGTGGACGTCGACGGGAACGAGTATGTCGACCTTCACGGAGGGTACGGCGTCACCTTGGCCGGTCACGCCCATCCGGCCGTCGTTCGAGCCGTCACCGACCGGGTCCAGCGTGGAACCCACTTCGCCCAGCCGGTCCCGGATGCGGTCCCGGTCGCCGCGGCGCTCGCCGAGCGGTATGGGCTGCCGCTGTGGCGATTCGGCAACTCCGGCACCGAGGCCACGATGGATGCGGTCCATCTCATGCGGGCCATCACCGGTCGCGACAAGATCGTCAAGTTCGAGGGGGCGTATCACGGCCATCACGATTCGGTTCAAGTGTCATCGTGGAACGATGATGTCGAGGCGCTTGGCTCCAGTCGCCGACCGCGAAGCGTGGCCGCTTCGCTCGGCATTCCGCAAGCCATCGTCGATCTGACGGTGGTTGCACCATTCAACGACCTCGAGGCAGTGGAAGCGATCTTCGCCCAGGAGAACGGTCAGATCGCCGGTGTCATCTTGGAGCCGGTCCTGATGAACTGCGGAGTCGTTCCCCCGGTGAACGGCTTTCTCGAGGGGCTTCGCCGGCTCACGAAGGCCCATGGTGCATTGCTCACTTTCGATGAGGTCAAGACGGGACTCACCATCGGGCGGGGAGGGGCGACCCGACGGTTTGGGGTCCAGCCGGATCTGGTCTGTCTCGCCAAGGCGTTGGGAGGCGGCCTCCCGATCTCGGCCATCGGCGGGACCGAGGCGGCCATGCGAATCATCGTCGACGGTGGCTACGACCAGGTCGGGACGTTCAATGGCAACCCGCTGTCGATGGCCGCCGCCAAGGCAATGCTCACCGAGGTGATGTCGGATGACGCTCACCGGCACCTCGAGAATCTGGAGCGACGGATGCGCACCGGCACCCAACGGATCATCGATGAGTATGAACTACCGGCCTACGCCGTGACCGTCGGGGCCAAGGGTTGCGTGACCTACTCGACGACCCGCATCCGCGACTATCGGCAGTTCCTGGAGGTCGACGGGCGGTATGCCTACGCCGCGTGGCTCACCCAGTTCAACCGGGGCGTGTTTCTTCCGCCGTGGACCAAGGGTGAGCAGTGGCTGGTGTCGGTCCAGCACTCCGAGCAGGACATCGACCGTTATCTCGAGACGTTCGAGGTGTTCGCTCGCGCGCTGCGCGGCTGAGGCCGGTCAGTCTTCGACGTCGTCGGCGCGGCCAAGGGTGACGGTGTAGAGCGACACGCCGGCATGGCGAATCCACGACACCGATCCGTTCATTGCGTCGGCCAGCTGGCGGGCGACGGCCAACTGATGCGCCACCCCGGACGGCGCATCGTCGGGATCCATCGACGGTGGAAGGTCGTTCCCGGATGCGTCGGTGGGTCCGTCATCCCCGATCGACAGCGTGACAGCGTCGCCGTCGACGGCGGCGACGATGCCGACATGTGATGGGGCATGAGCAGTGGCGCTCAGGAGCAGGGTGCTGAGCAACCGTCGGAGTCGGAGGGGATCGGCCATGACCTTGACGTCGGGGCTGTCGAGGGTGACCTCCCACCCACCGTCGGCGACCCCGCTCACCGCGGCCTCGAGCACATCGCGAAGCGTGGTGGCGCGGAGCCGGTTGTGATTGGGCTCCGTGAGAACCGGCCGTGCGGCCGGGGCAGTCTCCGGGGCCGGCTGGACCTCCGTCGCCGGCTCGAGCGGCGCCGGAGCGCCTGCCGGAACCACCGCCGGGGTCGGCGCCGGGGCGGGGTCGTCACGCTCGACCGAGGAGCCAACTTGCGCTTGCCGGAAGAGGAAGATCGCCACGGCGACCACGGCCAGGACACCGACGAGCAGTGCGACCGGGACATTCGATGATCCTCCGACCGGGCTTCCCCCCAATGCTTCGAGCCGGCGGTCGACCGCCTGGCCGAGGGCCTGGTGGTTGGTGGTGACTCGATCCTCGAAGAACGCCTTCGCCCGATTCGGATCAGAGTTCTGGAGGAACCCCAGCATGATGGACCCGGCGTCGATGAAGAACGTCGCGGCGTCCGTGACCGTCGCTTCTTGAGCCGGAAGGCCGGCGGCGTCGGCGGCCAGCACGTCGAGCAGCGACCGGGCGCGATCCCAAGCATCGCCGTCGGGTTCACCCGCTTCGGCGGCGGCCGAGAGTGCCGCTTGGACCTCATCGGCCGATTGCACGAAGCTCAGGAGCCGCTGGCCGTCGGCACCGAGGCTGGAGGGATCGATCGATCGAGCGCATCCCGCCGAGGTGAGCATGATCACGACGAGCAGGACCGCCGCGTAGAACCTACCGGGGGACGAGGCTCTTCGGGGCGCCGTCACCATGCCGTGCCTCCGGATCCCCGGGTCCCCGCTCGCAACGGGCTCCAGTATCGGATTGCTGGTCGTGTCACATCTGCCTTTCGGGCACGCGTTCGGCTGTGGACGGCTTCACCGCTGCCTCGTCGGCCGCGATTCGTCCCAGGTTAGTTTCGGCCGTCGCCGGCCATTGCTTCAGCGATTCCCCGGCCGTTCGGCGATTTCGGGTCGGGCACGGCTCCGATCACGACCGGCCCCGGCACCCGATCTGGCCGGCGCGCGATCGGGTTGCGGTTTCCTACCTGTTCGAATCGCGGCTAGCTTGCTGCCGGACCGCAAGGGGGGCTCTCAGCCGTCAGGCTGATCGAGGGAGGGATTACATGCGTTCTTTCACCGTCATTTCCGTTGCCTTCATGCTGGTGGCCGGCCTCTTCGGCATGCCGAGCGCCCACGCTCGCGGTCGTTTCGTCGACGACGACGGACACATCTTCGAGCTCGACATCGAGCGCCTGGCAGCTTCGGGTATCGCCAAGGGTTGCGACGTCGACCGGTTCTGTCCGGATCGATCCCTGCGGAGGGGCCAGCTGGCGGCGTTCCTCCATCGGGCGCTGGGGAGCGATCTCGATGCCGACGGAGGATCCTCGGGATTCACGGACATCGCCGACTCCGAGTTCCGAGCGGACATCGAATGGTTGGCCGCCACCGGGATCACCAAGGGGTGCTCGACCACCCGGTTCTGTCCCGATGACCGGGTGACCCGGGGGCAGATCGCAGCCTTCCTGGTGCGGGCACTGGGGCTGACCCGTTCCGGTGGTGTCGACTTCTCCGACGACGACCACTCCGTGTTCGAGGCGGACATCGAGAAGCTGGCGGCGGCGGGCATCACCAAGGGCTGCGGTTCCAACCGATTCTGCCCCGAGGACTTCGTCACCCGCGGTGAGATGGCGGCATTCTTGGTTCGGGCGGGGTTCGGCGGTGACCTCCCCGACGGGTTCTTCGGCGAGGGGGAGTACGACGCGGCGGAGCTGGCCGGTGTGAAGAACGGGCTGTCCGGGATGTTCGTCTCACGGAAGAACCCCGGTATCCACTGGTTCGTCGTCGATCATCTGGGCCTGCACTCGTCCAACCACACGTTGTTCGCCATCGATGCGGCGAACCGGAGGCTGGTGTGGAGGGGGAAGTTCGACCGGTCCGGTTCCGGTGGCGCCATCGACACGTGGGCCGACGTCGAGGATCTCACCGGCGTGAAGCGGAACGGCGAGTGGTACCTGGCCATTTGGGACAACGGCACGGACTCGGTGTACGAGCTGGCCGAGCCCACGGTTCGAGTCGGCCAGAGCCGGGCGTCGGTCGACGGCATCAAGCCGAGCCGGATCGTCCGGCCTCAGGGCCAGACCGTCGGCTCGGGCAATGTCGAGGCGATGGCGTGGTCGGAGTCCGAGGACGCCATGTATTGGGTGGCGCCCCGTGGTTCTGGGAACGACTTGAACGACGACGCTCGCAACGTGATGCGGGTTTCGGGATGGTCGGACGCCGGCTCGTCGCCGCGTGTCTCCACCATCGGACACGTCGTCGGACGCCCCAGCGGAACCAACGTGCCGAATGCGATCGGCGCGATGGACATCTCCGTCGATGGACGCACGATGGTCATCCAGGGAGTCGGCACCTCCGGCGACCGCGAGAACGCTTATGCCATGGTCCACCGGCGTTCCTCGGGCGAATCGTGGGCCGAGTACTTCGATCGTGTGGACAAGATCTCCACCAGTCGGTCGATCAGGGCCGGTGCCCCTTCCGAGAACGTCGCACTCGACCCGCGGGCGAGCGTCGTGTTCACCGCCGGGGAGGGGCGACCCGGTTCGTCGTGGTCGGCCGTCTTCCGGTACGAGCTGCCCTGAACCATCCCCATCACGCTCAGTGACCGGGCGATCCCCGAGCGTGCTAGGGTCGACACCAGTGGGAGTACGACTGGTTTCGAGGGGCCCGCAACCGTGCCTGTCCGAATCCGGTTGATCGCGCGCAGATCGAGAACCGCCACGGTCTGACGAGGGACGCGCCACTGGGAGCCGGCGGAAGCAGCCCGATGGACATCGTTCTGTCGGGAGAGACTGGAGGACGAATTGCGTAGACCGAGATTGATGGTCTTGCTGCTGTTGGCGATGATCGCAGCCCTGATCCCGGCGGCCGGGGCCAGCGCGGCCGGCGACCAGCTGACCAATGACATCGGGGCGAATGTCGACGACATTCCCCATGAACTGGGAAATCGCAACCGGGCGCTCAAGCGTCAGGCCATGGAGATGGTCATCAACGGGAAGGCGGAGGGACCGGTCGTCGAAGTGGCCAAGGGGCAGTTCGTCGAGCTGGCCCGCGAGGACGAGGATCTGATCTGGACGGTGCTGGGCGAGTTCGGTGACACCGAATCCCCGATCGGCATCCTGCAGGGCGGTGCCCCCGGACCGCAGCACAACCAGATTCCGGAACCGGATCGGACGGTCGACAACACCACCATCTGGGAGCCGGATTTCAGTGAGGCGCATTACGAGGAGCTGCTGTTCTCCGAAGCACCGGGCGCCAACTCGATGCGCAACTTCTACATCGAGAACTCGTCGAACCGCTACACGGTCGACGGTGACGTCACCGACTGGGTGCAGGTTCCCTACCGGGCTGCCCATTACGGGCGCGACTGGTGTGGCAGCATCGTGTGCGGCCAGACCACCTGGTGGTTCGTCCGGGATTCGGTGGACGCCTGGTATCAGTCCCAACTCGACGCCGGTATGACCGCAGCCGACATCGACGACTATCTGTCCCAGTACGACGTCTGGGACCGGTACGACCATGACGGCGACGGCGACTTCGACGAGCCCGACGGCTACATCGACCACTTCCAAGCCGTCCACGCGGGCGAAGGCCAGGAGGCCGGCGGCGGCAGTTACGGCGCCGACGCCATCTGGTCGCACCGCTGGTACGTGCAACTGGTCGGAATCGGAGCGGGCGGGCCCACCCTCGAGGACGGCTCCGTCGTGCCGTTCGGTGGCACTCCGGTCGGTGGCTCCAGCTACTGGATCGGCGACTACACCATCGAGCCGGAGAACGGTGGCGTCGGCGTGTTCGCGCACGAGTACGCCCACGATCTCGACCTGCCCGATCTGTACGACACCGCCGGCAACACCTGCGGTTCGGCCTGCGAGAACTCCACCGGCTTCTGGACGCTGATGTCGTCCGGCTCGTGGACCAACGAGGGCCAGGACGAGATCGGCACCATGCCCACCCACATGGGTGCATGGGAGAAGCTGCAACTCGGCTGGCTCGACTACGAGGTGGCCTTTGCCGGTGAGCGGTCGCAGCACAAGCTGGGTCCGGCTTCGGCGACGACCAAGCAGGCCCAGGCGCTGATCGTGGTGCTGCCCGACAAGCAGGTCACCGAGGTCATCGGTGCCCCGTACGCCGGGGAGTACTTCTACTACTCCGGTCAGGGCAACAACCTCGACAACGTCATGTACAAGGAGTACACCCTGCCGGCCGGCGCCACGCTGTCGGCCCAGGTGAACTACGACATCGAAGTCGACTGGGACTACGCCTACCTGGTGGTGTCCACCGACGGTGGGAGCTCGTGGACCAGCGTCGACACCTCCGTGTCGACCTCGGCCGATCCCAATGGTCAGAACTTCGGATTCGGCATCACCGGCAGCTCCGGCGGTTGGACGGCGCTGAGTGCCGACCTGTCCGCCTACGGCGGCCAGACGGTGCTCGTCGGTTTCCGCTACTGGACGGACGGCGCCGTGGTCAACCCCGGCTTCATGGCCGACGAGATCGACGTGGCCGGCATCGAGACGCTGGGAGCCGAGTCCGACGAGGGGGTCACCCTCGACGGGTTCGTGGCCACCACGGGAACCGAGGAGGCCTCGTACTTCAACGCCTATATCGCCGAGAACCGGGTCTACCGGGGCTACGACGACGCGTTGCGGACGGGTCCGTACAACTTCGGGTTCCTGGACCGGCTGGGGAACTGGGTCGAGCGGTTCAGCTATCAGGATGGATTGCTGATCAGCTACTGGGACACCTCCCAGACCGACAACAGCACCAGCGCCCATCCAGGCGAGGGTCTGATCCTCCCGATCGACGCCCACCCGCAGACCATGTACCGGGCCGACGGCGGACCGTGGCGTTCGCGGATCCAGACCTACGACTCGACGTTCGGCCTGGAGCCGACCGAGGCGTTGACGCTGCACTGGTTCAGCCAGTCGTCGTTCCATCCCAGCTTGCCGGCGGTGCCGGTGTTCGACGACACCATCCAGCACTACAACCCGGAGATCCCGACGGCGGGTGTGATCCACCCCAACACCGGGACCCAGATCCGGGTGAAGTCCGTCAGTGCCCGTGGCAACTTCATGCAGGTCGAGGTCCGTCCCGCCCGCTGAAGAAACCCGCACTCGAGACGCCGAAGGAGCCCCGGCCGCGGCCGGGGCTCCGGCGCGTCCCGGTGCATGCTCTGGGGGAACTCCCGGCCTCGTGCCGCACATTGTGCAGAATCCGGCATCTGGGCCCGGATCGTGCACAATGTGCGGAACGAGACGGAACCCGATCGCCTCGGAAAGCGTCTCCTACACGTACGTACCGATCCGGCAGAGGGGTGAACATGAGACGGTGGTTGATCATGAGCGCGGCGTTGGCGCTGCTGCTGGCAGCGTGCGGCGGGACGACGTCGGTCGAAGGCACCGGTCCGTCGGAGGCGGATGCGGGCAGCGAAGCGACCGCCGGCAGTGAGGAGGGGAGCGACGACACGGCGGCCGAGGCGTCCGGTCAAGCCGAGACGTTCTCGGAGATCTTCGGATACGACGAGGACCCGGAGGCGGCCGAGGCGCGCTACCGGGAGGACGAGCGGCGGATCCAGGAGCTGGTGCGGACCTGCATGGCGGAACAGGGATTCGAGTACATCCCGGTCGAACAGCCGGCGGAGTCGTTCGATTTCGGACCCCAAGACCAACGCGAGTTCGTCGAGAAGCAGGGTTTCGGGATCTCCACCTGGTACGGGAATGAGGAGGTGTTCGAAGGTCCCTCCGAGGGTCAGGAGTTCGTCGACCCGAACCAGGCGATCACCGACGGGATGTCGGAGTCGGAACAGGATGCGTACTTCGGAGCGCTGTACGGCACACCGGAGGAGCATGCGGAGCTCGAAGAGACCGTGATCGACGAGGAGACCGGCGAGGAGTACACCACCTTCTCGGGACACGGTCCCGGCTGCTACGGAGCGGCCCAAGCGGAGGTCTACGGCTCGTTCGAGCAGAACGACGAGGTGTTCGCTCAACTCGAACCGATCTACGAGGAGCTGGAGCAGCGGATGGCCGCCGACCCCCGAATCGTAGAGGCCAACGGGACCTGGTCGGCGTGCATGGCCGACCGGGGCTACGACTACGAATCACCGCAGGACTTCTACGAGACCGCGATCGAGGATTTCCAGCGTCGTTTCGAGGAGATCGTCGGTCCCAACGGCGGGTTCCAGGATCCATTCGAAGGATGGTCGGATGCCGAGGTCGACGCCTTCTTCGAGGAGCGAAGCGACGAGGAGATCGAAGCGTTCTTCGCCGAACAGGAGAAGAAGTCACGCGAGAGTGTCGACCAAGAGGCGTTGGAGGCGCTCCAGGCCGAGGAGATCGAGTTGGCGGTGGCGGAGTACGAGTGCTCCGAGCCGCTCCAAGAGCTGTACAGGGAGGTCTCGGAGTCCATCGAGCGGGAGCTGGTGGCCGAGAACCGTGACCTGTTCGACGAGGTGCGGGAAGCGACCCAGAACTGATGCGGCGCACGGTCTTGCTGGGCGCGGTTCTGGCCGTGGTGGCAGCCAGCGCCGGGATCGGCTGGTTCTTCGGTAGTCGCATCAAGTCGCCGGCCGAGGTGGCGGCGGAGGCCGAGGCGCCGGAGCCCTCGAACATCGCGGTCGAGGTCGAACTGGTCGAGCTGTCGGCCGACGTCATCACCCGGGGCGACATCGTCTATGACGAACCCGTCACGGTGGGCCTCTCCGGATCGTTCGCCGAGCAGCCCGATGCGCTCGTCGTGACCGACGTGGTGGACCTGGACGCCACCCTCAATGAGGGCAGCCGGGCGGTCGAGATCGCCGGACGACCGGTCTTCTTCCTGATCGGTGAGATCCCCATGTATCGCGACCTTCGTCCGGGCTCCACCGGTGTCGATGTTCTCCAGCTCGAGGCGGCGCTCGCCCGGCTCGGCTACTTCGCCGGCACTCCTGATGAGACCTGGGACCAGGCGACCGGCGCCGCGGTGGCGAGCTGGTACGACGCGGCCGGATACCGCGTCAATGGGCTGTCGGACGAGGAAGAGCAAGCACTGCGGGCGGCCCGTCGCCGTGTCACCGATGCCCAGGCGGCCGTCGCCGATGCGCAGGGTTCGACGAGTGGCGCCGGTCAGGCGGAGCTGCTGTCGGCGCAGTCGCAGATCGATGCCGCCGAGTCGGCGCTGGAGCTGGCACTACTCGATCGGGACCGGGCCCTCGCCCAAGCGGAGGCGCCGGAACGACAGACACAGGCTGCGCTCGATGCCGCGGCCTTCGCTCGATTCGATGCCGGCCGACGACTGTCGGCTGCCGAGGGCGGGGAGCATCCCGACACCGGCAAGCCGCCGACGCCGGCCGAGCTGTCGGCGCTCCGCGAGGAGCTGGCGGATGCCAGGGCGGCCGAAGCCGAGGCTCAGCAGGCCCATGACGAGGCGGCGGCCGAGCTGCGACGGGTCCGCATCGAACAGGGGTCGATCGTGGATCAGGCACGAGATGCCGTGGCCATCGCTCGTGCTGCATTGTCCGATCTCCGGCGGAGTCGCGATGCCGGAGGAGCGGCTCGTCAGGTGAACGCGGCGAGGGACGAGCTGAGCGAGGCCCAGCGTGACCTCGCACGGATGGAGTCCGAACTGGGGACGTGGCTCCCCGCCGGTGAGCTGGTCTTTCTCGACCGGATGCCGGTGCGGGTCGACCAGATCGCTGCCGAGCGAGGTTCGATCGTCATCGACAGCTTCATGACCGTGTCCGGATCCGAGCTGGCGGTTCGGGCGGCGGTATCGGAGGTGGACGCCACCCGGCTCTCCGAAGGGCAGCCGGTCCAGATCGACAACCCCGAGTCGGGCGTTCCCGTCCCCGGTTCGATCGTGCGGGTGGCGGATCGGCCGGGCACGAACGGGGTCGCCGCCGATCGCGTCTATGTCGAGATCCTTCCGGAGGGTGAGGTGTCCACCGAGGTCGTCGGTCAGAACGTGCGGATCGTCATCCCGGTCAGCTCGACCGGCGGACGGGTCCTGGCCGTCCCGGCGGCGGCGCTCTCGGCAACCGCCGACGGCTCGACCATCGTCCAGGTGGACGATGGAGGGGAGCTGCGAACCGTCGAGGTGGAGACGGGCCTCGCCGCCGAAGGCCTGGTCGAGGTCACCCCGGTGGCGGGCGGCACGCTGTCGGAAGGAGACTTCGTGGTGGTCGGCCGAGAGGCGGGACAGGACTCCGGCGGTGGTTGAGCGCGGACCCGGTGATGTGCCCGGGGATGTCGTCGTCGCATCGCCGCCGGGCGGCCCGATCGTTCCGGACCTGACCGCTCCGGTGGTGGAACTGGTGGGAGTGTCCCGGGTCTTCCAAGCCGGGGACGTCGAGGTGGCGGCGTTGTCGGATGCCGATCTCCTGGTCGACCGAGGCGATTACGTCGTCATCGTGGGGCCGTCGGGCAGTGGCAAGTCGACCATGCTCAACCTGCTGGGGCTGCTCGACCGCCCAACGTCGGGGACCTATCGCTTCGAAGGTGTCGACATCGATCTCCTCGATGAAGGGCTTCGGTCGGGTCTCCGGTCCAGCCGAATCGGCTTCGTCTTCCAGTCCTTCCACCTGCTGCCCCACCGGACCGTTCTCGAGAACGTCGTCCTGTCGACGATCTACAACCGCATGCCCCGTGAGCTCCGGACCGCTGCCGCCCGGGAGGCCCTGGATCGGGTCGGGCTCTCCCATCGGATCGAGTTCTCGCCCACCCGGCTGTCGGGAGGTGAGCGTCAGCGGGTGGCGATCGCCCGCGCCATCGTCACCCGGCCGGCGCTGCTGCTTTGCGACGAGCCGACCGGGAACCTCGACACCCAGACCGGAGATTCGGTCCTGGCGTTGTTCGACGAGTTGCGGGGCGACGACATGACACTGGTCGTCGTCACCCACGATGACCAGGTCAGCGATCACGCCGACCGGGCGGTGCGGCTGCGCGATGGGCGGATCGAGCGATGAGCCTCGAGTCGTCCCCGAGACCGATCGAACGTGCACGCATGGACGTGCGCGATCTGATGTCGGAGGCCGTCGCCGGCATGTTCGCTCGGCCAGGGCGCACCGTCCTGACCGTCCTGGGCACCGTGCTGGGGATCGGCGCGCTGGTGGCCACGCTCGGAGTTGCCAAGACGGCCGGCAATCAGATCGTCGGAAGGTTCGACGAGTTGGCGGCGACCAGCGTCGTCGTGACGAACGAGTCCGGCTTCTTTGGTGGGTCCCAGCCGCGACTCCGGCTCCCTGCCGGGGCCGAGGCACGGATATCGCGACTCAATGGAGTGACCGCGGTTGGAGTGATGGGACCGGTCGACGTGGGAGATTCCCTCGTCACGTCGGTTCCCATCGATGACCCGCTCGGCCAGAACGAGTTCCAGATGACGGTCTGGGCGGCGAGTCCGGGACTCCTGGATGCCGTCCGTGGCGAGCTGCGGACCGGCCGCTGGTTCGACCATGGCCACTCGGACCGGGCGGACCGGGTGGCCGTCCTCGGCGCGGGCTCCGCCCGACGATTGAACATCACTCGCGTCGCCCAGCAGCCGGTGGTCTTCGTCGGTGAGGAGCCGTTCGTGGTGATCGGCATCCTCGACGACGTGCGGCGACAACCCGAGCTGCTGAACGGGATCATCATCCCGGACGGAACCGCCCGGACCGTGTACGGGTACGAGTCCGGATCGACGGTTCAGATCGACGTCGCCATCGGCGCCGCATCGCTGATCGCGGAACAGGCACCGATCGCCCTCTCGCCGGACGAGCCCGGACGGCTCCGAGTGCAGAAGCCCCCCGAGCCGGAGGATCTGCGGTCGGACGTCGAAGGTGACGTCAACGCCCTGTTCCTGGTGCTGGGAGGGGTGTCACTGCTGGTCGGCGCGATCGGTATCGCCAATGTGACGCTGGTGTCGGTGCTCGAGCGGGTCGGGGAGATCGGGCTGCGACGCGCCCTCGGCGCTGCCCGCCGCCACATCGCCGCTCAGTTCCTGGTCGAGTCGACCGCCATGGGCCTGGTGGGAGGCGTCATCGGAACATCGCTCGGCGTGCTGGTGGTGGTCGCCATCGCGGCTTCCCGAACCTGGACGCCGGTACTGGATCCGTGGGTTCCGCTGGCGGCGCCCTTGGTCGGCGGCCTCACCGGACTGGTCGCCGGGTTGTACCCGTCACTCCGGGCGGCTCGGCTTGAGCCCGTGGAAGCCCTGCGATCGGGCTGACATCGCCACGGCAGGTCGGACGAGAATGCCAGCGACCCACCAGATCGTTCTCGGCCCGCTCTCAGCTTGGTTCACGATGCTGATGGTGACTGATCGAAAGGAGTCACCGATGCGAAAGCTCGTTACCGCCGGAGTGGCGGCGTTGACCGTTGTTGGTGGGATGGCCGCAGGGGCCGCCGTCGGATCGCCCGACGTGGCGTCTGCGCAAGAGGAGACCGCCCCCGCGGTCGAAGCGTCGCCCGCCGACGCCGGCCGGGAGTCCCTGGCCGAGGTTCTGGGAAATCTCGTCGAGGACGGCACCTTGACGCAGACGCAGGCCGACGCCGTGGAAGAGGCCATCCGGACCAGGGTGGGTCCACGGTCGCCACGGTTCCGGCATGCCGCTCACCATGGCATCGAGGCAGCGGCCGGTGCGATCGGGATCGGACCGGGTGATCTGGTCGAGCAACTGCGAGCCGGCCAGACGATGGCCCAAGTCGCCCAGGCCAACGGAGTCGACGAACAGCACGTGGTCGATGCCCTGGTCGCCGAAGCCAACGAGCACATCGACCGGGCGCTCGAGAGCGACCGGATCGATGAGGAGCGGGCCGCCGAACTGCGAGAGAGGGCCGTCGAGCGAGCCGAGTCGATCGTCGCCGGGGACTACCCGGAGCGAGAAGGGGCCGGACGGTTCGGTCCCCGGGCGGAGCGGCGTCCGGGAGGCTGACCCCCGGGCGATGAGTTACAGAACTCCTTTGCAGAAGATATTTGCAAAGGAGTTCTGTTACCCGCTAGGTTGCGGTGATGCCTTCCGACAAGAGCACCACCCTCACCGGCGCCATGGTCCGCGAACTTGCCCATCCTCTGCGGGCCCGGATGCTGGCGCTCCTGCGCATCGAGGGCCCCTCCACCGCCTCACGGCTGGCGCAGCGGCTTGGCACCAACAGCGGCGCCACCAGCTACCACCTCCGGCGGCTGGGCGGCACCGGCCTGGCGGAGGAGGTGGAGGGAGGGACCGGGCGGGAGCGTTGGTGGCAGGCAGCCCACGAATACCACTCGTTCACCGAGACCAGCCACGCGGACGATCCGGATGAGCGATCCGCCGCCGACTGGCTGGTCCGGTACGCTCACCGTCAGTATGCCCAGCGGGTCGACGACTGGCTCGACGTTCGGACCGAATGGCCGGCTGCGTGGCGCGATGTCGCCGAGATGTCCGACTACCGCGTGCGCGTTACTCCCGAGCAGCTCGATGAACTGAATCGGCGGATCCGTGAGGTGGTCGCCGAGTTCCACGAGGCCTCCTCCGCCGACGACGAGGATGCCGAGTTGGTGGGACTCATCCACTACGCCTTCCCGTTTCGAGCAGTGCAGTTGTGACGGCCGGCTCCCCGGCGACGCTGCTCCGGCGGTTTCTGATCCTGCGTACGACCCGGTGGCTTCCGACCGGGCTGCTCATCCCGGTCATGGTGCTCTATCTGGTCGATGGAGGGTTGTCGCTGGCCCAGCTCGGCGGGGTGTTCGCAGCCCAGGGAATCGTGGTCATGATCCTGGAGCTCCCGACCGGGGGTCTGGCCGACGCCATCGGCCGCCGTCGGGTGTTGCTGTTGGCGGCCGGCTTCGACCTTCTGTTCCTCGGGATGCTGATCGTCGGGGGACCGGCGTGGTGGATCGGAGCCGCATTCGCCGCGCAAGGTGTGTATCGCGCCCTCGAGAGCGGGCCGCTCGACGCCTGGTACGTCGACGCTGCCAAGTGGGCAGATCCCGATACCGACATCGAGGACCGCCTTGCCAAGGGCGGCGTGGTCATCGGCCTGGCAATCGCCGCCGGAGCGTTGGCGGGTGGGGCGCTGGTGGCCTGGGATCCGTCCCCGTCCGTCGGCGCCCTGCGGCTCCCATTGGTGATTTCGCTGGCGCTTCGGCTGGTGGACACGGCTCTCGTTGCGCTGCTGATGACCGAGGGGCGGCCATCCACCCGTGCGGCCGATCTGAGCGTGTCACTGGCGGCCGTTCCGGGGATCGTCGGTGGCTCCCTTCGGCTGCTGCGCGGCGGAACCGCCTTGGCTGCCTTGGTGGCGGTCGAGCTGTTCTGGGGGTTCGGAATGGCCAGTTTCGAGGGGCTGTTCCCGGTCCGACTGAGTGAGGTGTTGGGCTCTCCCGAGGGGGCTGCATCTCTTCTGGGCCCGCTCTCGGCCGGCGCGTGGGTGGCGTCGGCAGTCGGGGCGGCGACGATCGGCTCGATCACCAAACGGGTGGGTTCGCATGTGGCTGCGGCGGGCATGCGCATCGCCCAGGGCGGGACGGTGGTCGCCATGGGGATTCTGACGGGCCCGGTCGGCTTGGCCGCCGCCTATCTCGGCTGTCTGGCGGTGCATGGTGCCGCCAATCCTGTGCACGCCGGGCTCCTGCACGACGAGGCGGAGTCCTCCAATCGCGCCACGGTCATGTCCCTCAACTCGCTGGCGGCCCAGACGGCGGGAGCGGGCGGGAGTGTGGTGCTCGGCATCGTCGCCGATCGGGCCGGCACCGGCTCGGGCATGCTGGTTGGCGCGGTGGTGCTGGCGGCCGCAGCTCCGCTCTACCTGGTGGCGCAGCGACGCTCCACCGTCCGATGGGTGGTGGCGGGTTGATCGGTTCCCGCCGGCGACCGCTCAGTGGGGCAGGAGGTTGCGTTCGGCGAATCCGAGCAGGGTCTCGACCATCACCGAAGCGGTCACCTGCGGGTCGTCGAGCAGCACCTGGATGGCGAGTCCGTCGATCAACGACGTGAGTTCGAGAGCGAACTGGTCGGGGTCGACCGTGACGAACTCACCTTCGCGGATGCCGCGCCGAACCAGGCCGGCGACGCTGTCACGCAGTCCCGAATCGAGCCGAGCGCGCTCGGCCGCCAAGCTCCGGTCGTGCCGAGCGCGAGACCACAGGTCGAACCACAATCTCCATTGGGAGTCGCTGGTCTCATGCTCGGATCCACTGGGACACGAGTAGCGGATCATCTCTCTCAGCTTGGTGCGAGCGGTGTCGGGCCCATCCAGGATGGCGGCGAGGCCCGCCCCGAACTCCGCTTCCTGATGGGCGAGCGTGGCGGCCAGCAGCGCATCCTTCGTGTCGAAGTAGTAGATGATGAGGGCCGGCGACACCCCGATCATCTCGGCAACGTCGGAGATGCGGGTCTCGCAGAGACCGCGGCTCGCGATCACTCGAGCCGACGCCTCCAGAATCTCTCGCCGCTTGTCCTCGGTGCCGGCCTGGGTCACAGCCGGTGAGGATGGTTGGCGGGTGCCACGGTGTCAACGGTCCGGGAGGACCGCTCCAGAAGGCGGATCGCCGCGAAGCCGGCCACGACCAGCGCGATGACGATGGCCGCCGACCGGCCGTCCGGTGGGGACTCGAAGCTTCGATCGGATCCCTGCCACGGCCACAGCGCCCGCAGCGATCCGGCCATGAGCCCCACGAGCGCAGCCATGGTCCGGTCGTGATGGGTGCGGAGCAGGCGGTTCAACACCATGGAGAAGGCGCCGAGACCCACCGCAGCTCCCAATCCGAAGACGGCAATGTAGGTCAGGTCTCGCCAGTGCACGGCCTCCAGCGTGGTGGCGTACATGCCCAGCACCACGAGCAGATACGAGCCGCTGACACCGGGCAGGATCATGGCGCAGATGGCGATGGCTGCCGCGCCGAAGATCTGGATCATCGATGGGTCGGCGATCTCGCCGGGTGGGATTCCGGTCGCCACGAAGGCGACGAGGCCGGCCACGGCGGCGACCGCGACGTCGACCGTCGATGGCCGTCCGATCCGGCGCCAGGGGATGATCACCGAGGCCGCCACCATGCCCAGAAACAGGGCTCGCGCCTGACTGGGAAAGCGTTCCAGCAGGTCGGGGATGACTGCGGAGGCGACGACCAGGGCGACGCCGATACCCAGACCCAGAGGAAGAATCAGGCGCCACTCGACGTCCCGGAGCCGGGTTCGCACCTGGGGCAGGTCGGCCCGGACGAGCGCGACGACGGCTCGGGCAGCGTTGCCGATGGCCGCCAGCAGCCGCTCATAGATGCCGAGCACCAGGGCAACGGTCCCGCCGCTGACTCCCGGAACCGAGTCGGCGGTGCCCATCGCCAGCCCGCGGGCAACGTGCAGAAGCAGCTCGGCCCCCGATGCGGGCGCGGCGGAACTGTCGTGGGAAGTTGGGTGAGAATCCATAACGTCCCGATCACGCTACACCGGCGCCAGGCGTGCGCCACCGGTCGTGGCATACTCGGCGAGAACGCTCTGGAGGTCGCGGTGAGATTCAGCAGGTCGAACCAACCCGACCACGATCTGACCTACTCCGACGTGTTTCTCGTTCCGGGCCGCTCCGATGTTGCCTCTCGCACCGAGGTGGATCTCACCACTCCCGATGAGGTCGGGACCACCATTCCGGTCGTCGTGGCGAACATGACCGCCGTCAGCGGCCGTCGAATGGCGGAAACGGTGGCCCGCCGGGGCGGCCTGGCCGTGTTCCCCCAGGACACGCCTCCCGGCGCCATCGCCGACATGACGGCATCGGTGAAGGCCAGTCACGTCGTCGTCGACACGGCCATCACGCTCCGACCCGACGAGACGATCAACGGAGCACTGAACCTGATCTACAAGCGTGCCCACGGGGCGGTGGTGGTGATCGATGACGAGCGTCGACCGGTGGGGATCTTCACCGAACACGACGCGGCCGGCTTTGATCGCTTCACTGCCCTCTCCGAGGTGATGAACAACGCTCCGATCGTGCTGGAGGAGTCGCTCGACCCGCCCGCCATGTTCGACCGTCTGGCGGAGAAGCGTCTGAAGCTGGCGCCCGTGGTCGATGGAGATGGTCGCCTGGTCGGCGTGATCACGGACAAGGGTGCGCTCCGGGCGACGCTGTACGACCCGGCGATGGATGCCGCCGGTCGCCTTCTCGTGGGGGCCGCCATCGGCGTGAATGGGCAGGTCGAGAGCAAAGTTCGAGAGCTGTTGGAGGCGGAGGTCGACATCCTGGTCGTCGACACCGCTCACGGGCATCAGCAGAAGATGATCGATGCCATCGAGACCGTTCGGAAGGTGGATGGCGATGTCCCGCTCGTCGCCGGCAACGTGGTGACGGCGGAAGGAGTCGACGAGTTGGTCGGCGCCGGCGCCGACATCGTCAAGGTCGGGGTCGGGCCAGGCGCGATGTGTACGACCCGGATGATGACCGGCGTGGGTCGTCCCCAGTTCTCGGCGGTGCTCGAGTGTGCGGAGGCCGCCCGGCGTTCGGGGCGGCACGTGTGGGCGGACGGCGGGGTCCGCCACCCGCGGGACGTCGCCCTGGCGCTGGCGGCAGGGGCCGCGAGTGTGATGATCGGCTCATGGTTCGCCGGGACACACGAGTCGGCTGCGGACGCACTGCGCGATCCGAACGGCCGGCTCTACAAGGAGAACTACGGGATGGCGTCCAAGCGGGCCGTGAGCAGTCGCGCCCGCCTGGAGAGCGCCTATGACCGAGCCCGGAAGGAGATGTTCGAGGAGGGGATCTCGGCGTCTCGGATGTACCTCGACCCGGCCCGACCCAGCGTGGAGGACATCATCGACGCCATCGTGACCGGCGTCCGTTCCGCCTGCACGTATGCGGGCGCACGGACGATCGACGAGTTCCATCACCGCGCCATCGTCGGGGTGCAGTCGTTGACCGGGTACGCGGAGGGGAAGCCCACCGCCGAGAGCTGGTGATGAACGCGAGTTCCGGCGACCGGCCCGACCGCGTCGGCAGGTTCTTCGACACGCGCGCCGCCTACATGCTCTTCGTCACAGCCACCGATGAGAAGACGGTCGTCGCCGAACGCATCGCCGAAGAAGTCGCAGCGGTCGAGGTCGGCTCGCCCGGGCTCAAGATTCTGGACGCCGGCATGGGGGACGCGACCGTGCTGAGCCACGTCATGCGACGGACCCATCGCATCCATCCACACATTCCATGGCTGGTGGTCGCCAAGGAGATCTCGATCGAGGACGTACGGCAAGCGCTTGCCAAGCTCCCCGATCGCCTCTTGGAGCATCCGGAGCTGGTCTTCGTGGTGACCAACATGCGCTTCTCCGAGGCCCCGGCGTTACGCCCTGCGGGCGGCCGCCGTCCCATCTGGCGCGAGGTGGCGGTCGAGGGCACGACCACCGACGAGTTTGCCGATCAGATTCGAGCCCTCTATCCACAACTGGCCGAGGATTGGGTCGTGGAGACCAGCGCCCGTACCGGGAATCCCGTGTATCGCGAGCCCGCGGTGCTGGTCATCTACCGGAAGGACCGCGAGTTCATCCTCCGCAACCTGATCCCCGTCCCGGAACGATCCGATCCCGGTGGGTTCGACGTCGTGATCGCCTCGCAGACCTATCGGGCCCGGACCGCGGTGGAGCGCAAGGTCGCAAATGTGGTCGTCCCGCTGGCGCGAGCGCTCGGCCCGGGCGGGCGGTTGGTGGGCATTCATGCGTACGGTGGCGACGCCGGGGTGGAGATCCTTCAAGGTGTCTGGCCGGGTGAGGAACCCTTCCCGCATGATCGGCATGATCTGATCGCCGAAGCGAAGCGCCAGCTGGTGGCGCCGGAGGATGCCGACCTGGTGTTCCCGCATCTCGAGGACGGGGAGGCATTGATTCGCTACCAGATGCATCCCATGCCCTCGGAGGAAGTCGAGCACATCGGTACCTCGACGCTGGTCGCCGCCTTCAACGCGGCCGCCTACGTCGGCCAGATCGACGAAGCCCGGCTCTCCGCAGCCATGTCGAGCGGTTCGTATCTCGACTCGACCCGCCGGGTTCTGGAAGCCCACGACCATGTCTGGTTCCTCGACGAGCTGTACCTGATCCTGCGTCGCCGCTGATTGGTCAGCTCCGGTAGACCGTCAGCTCGGTGGCCTTCGCCGAGGCATGGATCGGTGCATCGGAGGCCAGGTGGAGCGACTCGACCGCCTGCATGGTCACTTCGGCGATGACGGTCACTTTCCCGCGTACCGTCACCCGGACCCGGTCTCCGATCGGATCGAGCGACGTGACCCGTCCCACGAAGACGTTCCGGGCGGAGCCCGACGGGCGGTGGCGTGACAGGGTCACCGCCCGGGGCGAGACCGACACGAGCACCGGCCCGGAGATCGACTCTGCAACCACCAGCGAGGCGCCCTCGGCAAGTTCGACGACTCGACCGGTGGCAGTGCCCGACCAGAGGTTGGTGCCGGCGAGCTCGGCGATCCACGATGTGCGAGGGCGAGCCGTCACTTCGGCGAGGCTTCCCTGTTGGGTGATTCGCCCGGCCTCGAGGACGACGATCCGATCGGCAAGGATTGCGGCGTCGATGTGGTCGTGGGTCACGATCAGGGAGGGAACGGCCATCTCGCCGAGCTGACGGCCGATCACCGAACGGACCTCCTGGCGGGATGCGACGTCGAGGGAAGCGGTCGGCTCGTCGAACGCGACCGCCCTCGGCTGTGAAGCCAGTGTGCGGGCAATTGCCACCCGGCGAGCCTCCCCACCCGACAGCTCGCTCGGGGAGCGAGCAGCCAGGTGGCCGACACCAAGTCGTTCCATCCATACGCGTGTAATCGATTCGGTGTCCCGTCGGCGTTGCGTCCGCGGTCCGAATGCGATGTTCTCCTCGACCGAGCGGTGCTGGAACAGCCGGTTTTCCTGGAACACCACCCCGAGCCGCCTTCGCTCCGGTGGAACGGCGATTCCCGCCTCGGCGTCGGCCCAGATCTCCTCGTCGAGGGTGATCCGTCCGGACCGGATCGGTCTGATCCCGGCCAGGGAGAGCAGCGTGGTGGTCTTCCCGGCTCCCGATGGCCCGAGCAGTGCAACCACCTCGCCGGCCGACACCGCCAACTCGACGGAGACGAGCAGGTCGCCGGCGGTGGTCTCGAACGCTGCTCGGAGCGTCACCGCCACGTCTCCAGTCGTCGAGAGGCGATCAGCACCAATCCGGCCACCACGAGCAGCATCAGGCTGAGGACGACGGCAGCCCCCGGTCGTGTCTGCAACTCCACGTAGACGGCAAGCGGCATGGTTTGGGTCTCTCCGGGGAGATTGCCGGCGAAGGTGATGGTGGCGCCGAACTCGCCGAGCGCCCGAGCCCACGTCAGTGCCAGGCCGGCCGCGATCGAGCTGCGAACCGCCGGGAGCGTGACCCGAAAGGCCCGATGAGCGGGTCCGGCGCCGAGCGTTGCGGCGGCTTCCTCCCAATCCTGTCCACGAATGCGCAGGCCGCTCTCGACCGTGACGACGTAGAACGGCATCGATACGAACGCCGCGGCAACCACCGCACCGAGCGTGGTGAACGGGAGCCGTAGGCCGGCCACCTCGAGTGCGCCCCCGAGCAGGCCCCTTCGCCCGAACGCCATCAGCAGGCCGACCCCGGCCACCACGGGTGGCAGCACCATCGGGAGGGTCACGACCGATCGGAGGATGTTCCGGCCTGGAAACGTCCGTCGGGCGATGACCCACGCCAGGGGAGTTCCCAAACCAACGGCCAGACCGGCGGCCGCCAACGAGGTGACCAGAGACACCTGCAGCGCATCGAGCACGGTCGGGTCCACCACCAGGGCGGTGAGGTCTCGCCAGGGAGCCCGAACGGCCAGGGCGGCCAGCGGGAGGACGATGAAGGCGGCGGCCACGAAAGCGGCCACCGAGATGCTTCGCTCGAACGGACCGTGTCGTTGGGCCGGGACGCCAGGGGGTGGGTGCCTGCTCATGGAGAACCGAATCCGTGCCGGCGGAGCACTTCCGCGCCGGCAGGCGAGAGCACGAACGCATGGAATTCGGTCGCCACTGCCGGCGCGTCGCGGAGTACCGCGATCGGATAGCGCGCCTCCACCGTGGTGATGGGGATCGCCTCGACATCGGACACCGCACCTCGAGCGTCGGTGCGGTAGACGATCGCGGCATCCGCCTCTCCGAGCTGGATCTTGGTCAACACCGAGCGGGCATCGCTCTCGAGGGAGGCCGGCGCCAGGTCCACGCCGGACTCCGCCAGCGCTTGCCGGGTGTACTCCCCAAGTGGCACTCCGGGTGCTCCGATCACGACGACGATTCTGGGGTCGACCAGATCCTCGAGCTCGTCGATATGAAACGGATTCCCTTCGGCGACGGCGATGGCGAGCCCGTTGGTGGCCATGAGCCCGGCTTGCCAGACCAGTCCGGCCTCCTCGACCCTCTGGAGCTGTCGTTCGTCCGCAGAGGCGAACACGTCGGCCGGTGCGCCATCGAGTATCGACCGAGCGAGCGAGTCGCTCCCACCGGTGGCGATCTCGATCGACACGCCCGGGTGACTCGCGACGAAGGCAGTCGCCAGATCGTCCATCGCGCGGGAAAGCGAGGCAGCAGCCAAAACAGTGACATCAGGCCGGCTACCGGTACCGCAGGCCGCGAGGCACAGACCTGCAACCACCAGCAGCGCCCATGACCGCGGCATCCGCCCCATCAGGGTGTGAACCGGATGGGCATCATCTCGGCAGGCCGATGACCACGTTCGTGGATTTGACCGATGCCACGACCTCGACGCCGGGAGCGAGGGCGAGTTCGTTGGCCGATTCGGCGGTGGTCAGCGCCACCAGTCGGTGCGGCCCCGCCTGCATCTCGACGCTGGCGGATACGTCGTTTGCAACCACTCGGGTCACGACCGCCGGAAACTGGTTCCGGGCCGAAGAGCGGTTCACGGCGTGCTGGGGAGTGCCGTGAACACCCAGGAGGCGCCGAACCTCATCCACAGGTATGAGCCGCTGACCGCCGGGCGAGCGACGAACGGCGAGCGCGCCGTCGTCCTCCCAGCGCCGGAGCGTGTCGACGCTGACCCCCAGAAGTGCGGCGGCCTGACCGATACGCATGGTGTGGGCACTGGCGGCGGATCCATCCATACCTCCAGGATACCTAGGTTCATCGCGATCAATATCTATGTTCACTGGGCGACAGAGAGGGCCGCCCGCCGGCCTGGCTTTGTGGAAGGGAGCCGATCTGGTTGGGTGCAACCTTCATGGACGGACCACCCATGTTGCGAGGCCGGTGATGGACCCCGGCGTGCAGATCGCCGCCATCGTCGTGCTGGCGGTGGGCGGGAACTGGATCGCAGCCAGGCTGCGCGTCCCGTCGATTCTGCTCTTGCTCGTCATCGGCCTGACGATCGGCCCCGGCATGGGATGGGTGGATCCCGATGGGTTGCTGGGCCCGCTCCTGGCGCCGGCGGTCTCACTGGCGGTTGGGGTGATCTTGTTCGAAGGCGGCCTCAGCCTCCGTATCTCCGAGGTCAAGGGACGGCAACGGGTGATCTGGTCACTGGTATCCGTCGGAGTCGTCGTGACGTGGATCGTCGGGAGCCTGGCCGCACTCGCCTTCACGAACCTCTCGACGGCCGGCGCGATCCTGGTTGGTGCCATTCTCGTCGTGTCCGGTCCGACCGTGATCCAGCCGATCCTTCAGAGCGTGCGACCCGACCGGACCGTCTCGTCGCTCTTGAAGTGGGAGAGCATCTTCGTGGATCCGATCGGTGCGTTGCTCGCCGTCATCACGTTCGACATCATCTTGCAGAGTGCCGAAGCCGGGTCGAGGAACCCCGGGATGGTGGCGGGCCAGGTGGCGGTCTTCGTGGTGGCGGGGCTGGTCATCGGTGCGGCGACGGCTGCCCTGATCATCATCGCCCTCCGGCTGCATCTGGTTCCCTATCACTTGTTGCCACTGGTTGGACTGGCGGGGGCGTTGGTGGCGTTCAGCGCGTCGAACGCGTTCGCGCACGAATCGGGCCTGCTGGCGACCACGGTGCTCGGCCTCGCCCTGTCGAACCACCGGCGGGTCCGGACCGAGCAGATCCTCCACTTCTCGGAGGTGATTCGCATCTTGTTGATCGGGGTGCTCTTCATCCTCCTCAGCGCCCGGTTGACGAGGGACGAGATCACCGCGTTGGGACCCGGGGTGCTGGGCTTGATCGCGGCCCTCGTGCTCATCGCTCGGCCACTTGCCGTCTACCTGTCCACGCTGGGTGCGGGCCTGGATCGAAATGTTCGTCTGTTTCTCGCCGGCGTCGCCCCGCGAGGGATCGTGGCCGCGTCGATCGCGTCGGTCTTCGCTCTGGAACTGGAAGAGGTGGGTGTGGAGGGCATCGAAGGGCTCACCGCAGTGACGTTCGCCGTCATCGTCGCCTGTGTTCTCCTGTATGGGCTGGGCGCCGGTCCGCTCGCCCGTCGGTTGGGGTTGGCAACCGCCCAGCAGGAGGGAGTGTTGATCCTCGGAGCGGGATCCGTGGAGCGAGCGCTCGGGGAGGCGCTGGGTGACGCCGGATTCGAGGTCATCGTGGCCACCACCAACCGGAGAGACGACTACTCGGCGCGCATGGCAGGGCTTCGGACCTTCTACGGCAACGTTCTCGACGAGGAGATCGATCTGGCGCTCGACCTCTCGGGGGTGGGGCGGTTGCTCGCCCTGACCCCCAACGACGAGGTCAACACGCTGGCCGCACAACGGTTCGCGGAGATCTTCGGTGGGAACAACACGTACCAGTTGGACGCCGCGGCCGGGCCGCCGGGGGTGGAGGGGTCGGTGGTCGACCTGGGTGGCCGGGTGTTGTTCGCCGAGGCGCTGGATCATGACGCATTGGAGAAGACGCTGGCCGAAGGACGAATCCGGCGCACCAAGATCTCCGACGATGCCCCGCTCCGGTCACAACTGGGGGATGAGGACGTGGTCCTGTTCGTCGTCAGAGGTCGACGACTCCTCGTCGGTACCGCCGATCCGGTGCGGCCGCTGGCAGACCAGGTTCAGAACGGTGACCTGGTGATCTGGCTCGAGCGGGCGGTGTGATCGCCGCCCTGATTGGCCGTCACGGGTCCTCCGGCCAGTCGTGTTTGGGATACCGCGCCGCCATGTCGCGTCGAACCTCCTTCCAGGATCCCGTCCAGAAGTTCTCGAGGTCGCTGGTGGTTTGGATCGGTCGGTCGGCGGGAGACAGGATCTCCATGGTGACGGCCTTCCCGCCGATACGCGGGGTGGTCCGCACACCGAAGAGGTGCTGGGCGCGTGCCCGGATGACCGGACCCCGGTCGCGATACTCGACCCGTGCGCTCCGTCCGCTCGGCAATTCGATCCGTGTCGGAGCCTCCTGTTCGAGACGAGACGACAGCGGACCGAGCGTCGAGCGGAGCACCATTGCCATGTCGAGGCCGGCGAGCTGGTCGAGTGCGGTGACATCGCCGACAAACGGTGCCAGCCAAACCTCGGTGCTCTTGCGGAGTGCGTCGTCGGAGAAGTCGGGCCACGGATCGCCCACCGTCGCTCTGAGGTATTGCACGCGAGTGCGGATCGACGTGGCGGCCGGCGACCACGGGAGCCGGTGAAGGCCGTCCGATGCCAAGCGCCTGAGGACCAACGAGAGGGTGTCCGCCGACGGTGAGGCACCGATCTCGGTCTCGGTGAGCACGACACCCCCGATCGTGGCCGCATCCACCTGCACGAGGCGTTCACCTCGCCAGCGCAGCTCCGATGTCCGATCGACGTCCTCTGAGAACACACGAAGCACGTCTTCGCGGTCGATGGCCGCCGCCGATCGGATCCTGGCGTCCTTTCGCTTGCCGTCGGTCTCGGCGACGACGATGAATGCCTCCGCCGCCAGTTCATCCGTTTCCGGCAGCCAGGCGGTCGTTCCGCCTCGCAACTGGAAGCGACCGCGACTGCCGCGTCTCGTGGCGAGCCGGTCGGGAAATGCCAGCGCCAGCACGGGTCCGGCATGGGACGCCTCGATGGAGTGACTCGGTAGACCCGCGCGTCGCACGAGGTCGGCGGCGGTGCGTTCGATTCGATCGGTGCGTCGTCGGTCGAGACGGACCGAACGGGAACGGCCGGTGATCGCCTCGATCCGCAGTCCCAAGTCAGCGGGGCGCTCAGAGAAAGGTCCCGTGACCGGGTCGCGTTCCTCGATCAGCGCGGCCACCAACGCGGCGAGGCCGGCATCGGCGGCCGGTGCCGCCAGCATCATCGCCGCCAGCCTGGGGTGAACCGGCAGGTGCACGGCCCGCCTGCCACGATCGGTGATGGCATTCCGTTCGTCCACCAGGCCGAGTCGCACGAGAAGCGAGTGGGCTTCGGTCAGGGTTCTGGCAGGGGGTGGGTCCAGGAGCGGCAACCGGGAGGGATCCCGCACTCCCCACGCCGCCGCCTCGAGCGAGAAGCCGGCGAGGTCGGCCTGGACGATCTCGGGCTCGATGTCGGGACGTCTCGCACCGTGTTCGATCTTCGACCAGAGCCGGAAGCAGACACCGGGTCCGAGCCGTCCGGCCCGTCCGGCGCGTTGATCGGCCGACGCCCGCGAGATCGAGACGGTGCGCAGCCTCGTCATACCGGTTCCCGCATCGAATCGAGGGGCGCGGGCCAATCCGGCGTCGACCACGACCCTGACACCTTCGACGGTGAGGCTGCTCTCGGCGATGTCCGTCGACAGGACCACCTTGGGAAAGGCCGCCGGTTGGATGGCGGTGTCCTGTTCCTCGAGTGTCAGGCTTCCGTGGAGTCGATGCACCTGGGCCGGGATGTCGACGAGGAGCGCGGCGGTTTCATCGATCTCACGGATTCCGGGGAGGAACACGAGCACGTCCCCCGCCGCAGTGGTGATCGCTTCGCGCACGACACGAGCCGTATGGTCGGCAATCCGCCGAGACCTCCCGGAGCGACCGCCGCCCCGAGCCGGGGGTCGCCACTTGATGTCCACCGGGTGCTGAATCCCGGACACGTCGATCACCGGCGCCGGGTTCTCCCCGCCGAGGAGTTGGGCGATCGCCGTCGAATCGATCGTCGCCGACATCGCCATCAGCCGAAGGTCGGGCCGGAACACCGAACGGCTCTCGATGGCGAGGGCGAGCCCGAGATCGGTTTGGAGGTTGCGCTCATGGATCTCGTCGAAGACGACGAGTCCGGTGCCCGGTAGCGTCGGATCGCGCTGCAGCCGCCGAGTGAGGACGCCCTCGGTCACGACCTCGACCCTCGTGGCCGGGCTGGTTGCTCGCTGGTCTCTCGTGACGAACCCGACCGTCGCGCCGACCTCCTGCCCGAGGAGGGCGGCCATCCGGTGGGCGGCGGCGCGGGTGGCGATTCGGCGGGGCTCGAGGACCACGATCCGTGGCTGGTTTGCCAGCCACGGTTGGGCGAGCAGGCGGAGGGGGAGCACGGTCGTCTTTCCGGTGCCGGGAGGAGCGGTCACCACCGCCACCCGGTGCTCGGTGAGCGCTCCGGCGACGTGGTCGACGACTTCCTCGATCGGCAACCCGGTCGGTGGAGGCTGCACCGAGGCAGCGTAGGCTCGTTGCCGTGATCACCTTGGCGGAGCGTCGCCAATCCGCAGCGTCGGGTGTAGTTTTCGCTCGTGTACAAGCGGTTCACCGGGAAGCTGGCGCTCGAGGACCAGTCGCGCTTCGATGCGACGGTCACCATCAGCGATGAGGTTCTGTCCATCAGCGCCGACGGTTCTCCGATCGGCGACTGGCCGCTGAAGTACTGCCGTGTCTCGACCTCCGACGACGCCGTGTTCGCACTGTGGGTCGACGGGGAACGGGCCACTTTCCGTCCCGACGAACCTCGGTCGTTCGGGCTGGCAGCGGCCCAGCAGCTCCAGGCGTCGTCGCTCGCAGAACGGATCGGTGTGATGCGCTCGGTCATCGAACCCCTGCCGCCGGTCGAGGAGGAGCCGTCACCGACCGAAGACGATGCGCCATCCGTCCCAACCGATACTCAGTCCCTCTTTTCGCCGCGTCGGGCGCAGATCGGGCTGGCGGTGTCGGTGGTTGCGATCCTGGGCTTGGTGGCGGTTGCCACGTTCGACGATTGGTCGTTCGGTGGCAGCTCCGGTCCCGCCACGACCACGACCGCTCCGACGACGACCACCTCCTCCGTGCCCGAGCCGGAGAAGCCGGCGGTCTTCACCTCCACACCGGAGGACTTCCAGCAGATGTGGAACCGAACCGCCGTCGACCTCGACAGCCCGCAGCTGACGCTCGGTGGGCTGGGAACGATGTCCTTCGAAGCGTCGCTCTCGGAGATGGTGGTGATCGCCGGTCTCGTGGACGAGGAAGGAATTCTCAACTCGTTGACGCTGACCATCGATCCCAGCGGCGATCCGGAGAGCGACGGGTTTGCCATCGGGGCGCTCGGCGTGACGATGGCGGTGGTCGACCCGTCGCTCGACGGTCCGCAGCGCCGGGCGCTGCTCGCCCGGCTCGGCCTCGATCTGGCCGATCCACAGCTCGAAGGGGTGGACGGTGAGGAGACCTTGAACGGCGTCGTCTACGACCTGCGGTTCATCTCGGTCGTGGGGGATGCCGGTCGGCTCCTCTTCATTGCCGAACCGGCGTAGCGGGAGGGACGGTGCCGAGTCGTCGATGTTGGTTGGTCAGCGGGGCCCCGTGTCGACTCGGTGGGCCGATTCCTTCGGCGAGTCGTCGATGGTGCGCTGGTTGTTGTGGATCGATTCGCCACGATCCTCTGAGATGATGCGATACCCGAGATAGATGAGCACCAGGCCCACGATCTCGGCCACGTAGAGGACTTCGACCAGACCGGCGCGGGTGAACGATCCCCCGATTCCTGGAAGAAGTGCTCCGATGGCGATCAGCCAGTTGCCGGTGACGCGAGGGCCACTTCGTCCACTTCTCCGGCGATAACGCCACGCCGACCAGGCGGCACCGCCGACCAGCATGATGAGGGCATAGGTGTTCACAAGCGGTGAGAACAGCCGGACCCACTGCCACTCCATGACCTGTCCAGACAGCCGATGCGGCTCGACGAGCGCAGGGTTCAACGGTGTCGACGCAACGAACACCGCGGCCACGCCGACGTATGCCGCCAACGCGATCGAGATGCGATCGGCGGTCTTCCGCTTCAGCAGTAGATAGGCCGTTCCCTGGGCGAGCGGTGCCCCGCCCAGCAGCGCGCCTGCCACATACCAAGTACGGAACACCACGGGGCTCCAGCCGAATACCGTCGTGATGGACTCGGTCAGGGTCCCGACGCCGTAGAGCGCCACGCCGATCATCCACCAGAGGAGGTACCGCTTCGGGTTGACTCTCCAATGCCGGTACAGATCGAGTGTGAAGAAGGCTGCGAACGCCGTCGTCACGATCGGGACATGCCTGATGGCTTCCAGCACCTCTACCTCTTGCTCGCCGAGTTCGGCACCGTAGAGGGGTCCCGTCCTGACACGGAGTCGGTTCGATTCCGACAGATCGTCGAGTGAGGTCCTGCGACAGATCGCAGTGATGAGGCGGTGAGATCCGGGTAGCCTGCGGCCATGGAACTTCGCCCGGCATCGTCGCAACGGTGGACGCCGGCACCGCCCGAGCACTTCACTGGAGACGTCTGGTTTGGCCCGCTGAGTCAGGTCGACGGTGCCCTCAACGCCCTCGGGGTGCAGTTCACTCCCGGGGCACGAACCGATTGGCACCGGCACCCGGAAGGCCAGGTGTTGTATGTGGTGGCCGGCGCGGGTCTGGTTCAGACCGATGAAGGGGAGACCGCCGAGGTGGCCGCCGGCGACGTGGTCTACGCCCCGCCGGGTGAGCTGCACTGGCACGGGGCCACCGCCGACAGTCCGATGATGCACCTGTCCCTCACCACCGGAGGCGACACGGTGTGGGAGCCGCGCAAGGTCACCGACGAGGAGTACCGCCGGCGATAGCCGAGCCCTCGAGACTCCGCTATCCCAGCGGGAGCGACTCCACCGTGACGATCCGCCATTGCCCGTCCGCCATCTCGGTGGCCGTGTATCGCACGAGGAACATGAACTTCGCCGGCTCGTTGACTTCTTCCACCGCGCCGAACTCGTCGACCTTGTAGGTGTAGAAGTTCTTCCCGGCGGCGACGTCGATGGTCACTCGCTGGTCGGCGAGGTCGTCTGCCTCGATGCCCGAGTCGAGGGGTTCGTATGGCCAGCCGAGCGTGAACCACAACCGTTCGATGTGCCAATCGAGGTTCTCGAGCTCGGATCGAGCGCCCGGCGAGCCCGACTTGTAGACGTCATCGACGTGGTCTTGCGCGTCCTGCGGGTTGGCCTGCGCCCAGGCGGCCCAGTTGGTTACTTCGGCCACCCAGCGGTCGATGTCTTCGGGTCCGTCGATGGCGAGGTTGGGCGATGGCGCCGGTGCGCCGGCCAATGCGATCAGTGGCTCGGGCAGGTCTTCGAGCCAGTTGGGGTCGGTCGGGTAGTCGAGCTCACGAAGGGCAGGGACGGTGGCCGGGGGAGCGGTGGTCGTGGTCGTCGAGGCTGCCGTGCTCGCGGGCGTGCTCGCGAGGTGGGTGGGGGCCGCAGCGGCGGGTGGCGGCGGTTCGGCGGCGATCTGAACCGGCTTGGTGGTGCAAGCGGAGACGACCAGCACGACGCCGAGCAGAAGTCGGGACATCGCAGACATGTGCTCGACATCGGCGTGAAGGTGGGCCGCCTTGAGGTCGAGCACCATTGCGCTCGGCGTGTACGGAGGAAAGCCGAACCGAAGGCTGAGGTGTCACCCGGCGAACGCCGGGATGATGTCGGCCCCGTACGACTCCAGGGTCCCTTCCATGTCGTCGTGCATCAGATAGATGGCGAACTGGGTGACGCCCAGGCCCGCCAGTTCTCGGAGACGCTCGACGTGGGCCTCGGGTGGCCCGAGCACGCAGAATCGATCGACGATCTCGTCGGGCACGAAGTCGGTGGAGGGGTTCCCGGCCTTGCCATGATGGTCGTAGTCGTATCCCTCGCGGGCGGCGATGTAGTGGGCCAGGACCTTTGGGACCTTCGAGCGGTCCTCGGCGCCGTATCGGTTGACCATGTCGTGCACGTGATTGCCGACCATCCCGCCGAACCAGCGAAGCTGATCGCGCTGGTGGGCGACATCGTCGCCGACATAGGCCGGCGCCGCTACGCAAATCGACAAGGACTCCGGATCCCGGCCGGCCGTCTCGGCCGCCTGTTTCACCGCCCCGATGGTCCACTCGGCGATCTGGGGGTCGGCCAGCTGGAGGATGTAGCCGTCGTAGTACGTTCCCGTCGACGCCAGCGCCTTGGGTCCGTACGCGGCCATCCAGACATCGAGCTCGTACCCGCCCTCCACCCACGGAATGTCGAGCTCCTTGTCGTTGTAGCTCGCTTTCCGCCCGGCGACCAGGTCTTTGATGACGGCGGTTGCCGCGGCGGTGGTCGCCAGTGTTCGCGGCTTGCGGCCGATGTAGCGAAGCGCCGAGTCCCCTCGACCCATGCCACAGACGGTTCGCCCCCCGGACATCTCGTTGAGCGTGGCGAACAGCGATGCGAGGACGGTCCAGTCGCGGGTGCCGGGGTTGGTCACCATCGGACCGACGACCAGCCGCTCGGTTGCGGCGAGGATCTGGGAGTAGACGACGAAGGGTTCCTGCCAGAGCACGTGGGAGTCGAATGTCCAGCCGTGGCTGAACCCGAGTTTCTCCGCTCGGACCATCAAGTCGACGACGCGACGGGCCGGTGGGTCGGTCTGGAGGACGAGGCCGAAATCCATGCCGCCCACCTCTCAGGAGTCGTGTTGGGGGAATCCGAGGTCGACGCCCCGGTTGTGCGGGTCCGACCAGCGGGAGATGATCACCTTGGGTCGCGTGTAGAAGTCCACCCCGCCGGGGCCGTAGATGGGATGGGTGCCGAACAACGAGTCCTTCCAGCCTCCGAAGCTGAAGAAGGCCAGCGGCACCGGGATGGGGACGTTGATGCCCACCATTCCCACCTCGATCTCGTGCTGGAACATGCGGGCGGCGCCGCCATCGTTGGTGAAGACGGCGGTGCCGTTTCCGTACGGAGAGGAGTTGATGAGGTCGATGGCTTCGCGATACGTATCGCAGCGGACGGTCGAGAGCACCGGACCGAAGATCTCGTTGCGATAGATGTCCATGTCGGACGTGACCTCATCGAACAACGTCGGCCCGACGAAGAACCCGTTCTCGTTGCCCTCGGGCGCCAGCCCGCGTCCGTCCTCGACGAGGACGGCGCCCTCGTCGACCCCCCCATCGATGAAGCCCACGACTCGGTCGCGATGCTCCGCGGTGATCAGCGGGCCCATCTCCGATTCGGGGTCGGCGCCGGCGCCGGTTCGGAGCTTGGATATGCGTGCCCGGATCCGGGGGATCAGCTCGTCGGCTGCGTCGCCGACGGTCACCACGACCGAGATCGCCATGCACCGCTCGCCGGCCGAGCCGTAGCCCGCCGATACGGCGGCATCGGCGGCCAGTTCCATGTCGGCGTCCGGGAGGACGATCATGTGGTTCTTGGCACCGCCGAGCGCCTGGACTCGCTTCCCGTGTCGAGTGCCGGTCTCGTAGATGTACCGGGCGATTGGCGTTGAACCCACGAACGAGACTGCGGAGATGTCGGGGTGCTCGAGCAGGCGGTCGACGGCCACCTTGTCTCCGTGGACGACGTTGAACACGCCGGGGGGGAGACCGGCCTCCGCCAGCCACTCGGCGGCGAGATGGGACGTCGACGGGTCCTTCTCCGACGGCTTGAGGACGAACGTGTTCCCGGCGGCGATCGCCAACGGGTACATCCACATCGGAACCATGGCCGGGAAGTTGAATGGGGTGATCCCCGCGACGACCCCGAGCGGCTGTCGCATCGTGTAGGTGTCGACCCCGGTGGAAACCTGCCCCTGGTACTCGCCTTTGGAGAGGTGGGCGATGTTGCAGGCGAACTCGATCACTTCGAGACCGCGTTGCACCTCACCGAGCGCGTCGGGGATGGTCTTCCCGTGCTCGGCGGTGAGGGTCTCCGCCATGACCTGCCGTCGGTCGGCGACGATCCGACGAAACTCGAACATGATGTTCTGGCGACGCGTGACCGGTGTGAAGCGCCACTCCTCGAACGCAGTACGTGCGGCGTCGACCGCACGGTCCACGTCAGCCGGCGTGGCCATGGCCACGGACCCGGTCTGCTCACCCGTCGCCGGGTTGTACACGGGTCCGGTCCGTTCGGCGGACGTGTCGTGGGGTTGCCCGTCGATCCAATGGGTGATGGTCCTCATCGATGTCCTCTCATGTGCGCATTCTCGGCCCCCCGCCGCGGTCGGCGGGGAAGGCTGGGTCAGTTGACCAGCTGGTTGATGCCCCTTCTCAGGTACCGACCGTGGCCCGCTTCACCGCGATACTCCCCGTCGGCGACGATCACCCGGCCACGGCTGAGGACGGTGACGACCGACCCCGAGACCTCGTGACCCTCATACGCCGAGTAGTCGACTCGCATGTGCTGGTTGTCGACCGAGATCGTCTTGGCGGCGTCGGGATCGAAGACCACGATGTCGGCGTCCGATCCGACCGCGATCGTTCCCTTGTCGGGGTAGAGGCCGAACATCTTCGCCGGAGCGGTCGACGTGAGCTCCACCCAGCGGTTGAGGGAGATCCGCCCCTGGGCGACGCCTCCCTCATACAGCACCTCCATTCTGGGCTCCACGCCGGGCATCCCGTTCGGGATCTTCGAGAAGTCCCCTTCGCCCAGGCGCTTCTGGGCGATCAGCCCATCGAAGGAATCCATACAGAACGGGCAGTGATCGGTGGACACGACCTGGAGATCGTTGGTTCTGAGACCCTTCCACAGCTCCTCTTGATGACCCGCTTCTCGATCGCGCAGCGGCGGAGAACACACGTACTTCGCTCCCTCGAACCCGTTGCCGAGGTCGTCGAGGTCGAAGAACAGATACTGCGGACAGGTCTCGGCGAAGACGTCCAGGCCATGATCACGGGCGATCGTCACCTCCTCCAGCGCTTCGAGCGCAGACAAGTGGACGATGTAGAGCGGGGAACCGGCCAGTTCTGCGAGTTTGATGGCTCGATGGGTGGCCTCGCCCTCGAGGATCGACTTGCGGACGATTCCGTGGTGGATGGGGTCGGTCTCGCCTCGGGCGAGGGCCTGTTCCACCAGCACGTCGATGGCGATGCCGTTCTCCGCATGCATCATGATGGTGGAGCCGTTCTCGGCTGCCTTCTGCATCGCTCGGAAGATCTGGCCGTCATCGGAGTAGAAGACCCCCGGATAGGCCATGAACATCTTGAAGCTGGTCACGCCCTCGTCGAAGGCGGTCTCCATCTCCTTGAGCGTCTGGTCGTGCACGTCGCCGACGATGAGGTGGAAGCCGTAGTCGATGGCGCAGTTTCCGTCTGCCTTCGACATCCACGCCTCGTAGCCCTCCATGAGCCCCTGGTCCTTGGCCTGAACCGCAAAGTCGACGATGGTGGTCGTTCCACCCCATGCTGCCGCCCGGGTCCCGGTCTCGAAGGTGTCGGATGCATGGGTGCCACCGAACGGGAGCTCCATGTGGGTGTGGACGTCGATGCCGCCCGGGATGACGAGCTTGCCGGAGGCATCGATCGTCTCACCCTCCCAATCATGAGACCCGGGTGCGGCCAGCGCCACCACCTTCTCGTCGTCGATGAGCACGTCGGCGGCCACCCGGTCGGTGGCGGTGACGACGGTTCCGTTCGTGATCAGCGTGCGCATGTTCGTCGTTCCTCCTCGCGAGCCCGTCCTGCTCAGGACCGGCTCGCTCTCGTCACTGCGTTCTCCAGCTTGGCGTAACCCTCGTCCGCCTCTTCCTCGGTGAGCGTCAACGCCGGGGCGATCCGAAGCACGTTCCCGTATACGCCGCCCTTTCCGATCAACAGGCCCTCCTGCTTGGCCTCTTCCATGATGCGGCCGGCCGCGGCGGCGTCCGGCTCGGTGGTCCCCGGTGTCACCAACTCGATCCCGAGCATCAGCCCCTTGCCGCGGACGTCGCCGATGATCTCGCTGCGTTCGGCGAGGCCGTCGACGCGGTTGCGCAGGTGATTGCCAACCTTGTATGCGTTGGTCTGGAGGTCGTGCTCGAGCACGTAATCGAGGTTGGCCAGTGCACCGGCCGTCGACAACGGGTTGCCTCCGAAGGTCGAGATGGAGTTCGCCGGAAGGCTGTCCATCAGCGCCGCGCCGGCCACGACCCCGGCCATCGCGAGGCCGTTGCCGAGCCCTTTGGCGAAGGTCAGGATGTCGGGCGTGATGGCGTGGGCCTGATACCCCCAGAAGTGCTCCCCGGTGCGGCCCCATCCCGTCTGCACCTCGTCGGAGATGAACAGGATCCCGTGGCGGTCGAGCACCGCCTTCATCTCGCCGAAGAAGCCGTCCGGGGGAGTCACGAAGCCTCCGACACCCTGGATGGGTTCGGCGATCATGCATGCGACGTCTCCGGACGTTGCCACCTCGAGCATGTGCTCGAGATCGGCCACGCACGCGCCCGTGAACTCATCGTCGGGCAGATGACCGAACGGCGACCGGTATCGATAGCCGCCGTGGACATAGGTGACGTTGAAGGGCGACAGGCTGGTGGCCGACCATCCCTTCTGGCCGGTGATCGCCACCGTGGAGTGAGACTTTCCGTGGTAGCTCCCCCGGAGGGCGAGTACCTGGTTCGAGCGTCTGTGCTGCGTTGCCAGCATCAAGGCGGCGTCGTTCGCTTCCGTCCCCGAGTTCGTGAAGAACACCTTGGCGTCGGGTATCCCCGACACCTCGGCGATCCTCTCCGCCAGCTCGATCTGGCTCTCGATGAGATAGAGGGTCGAGGTGTGGAGCATCCGCTCGGCCTGTGACTTGATCGCCTCCACCACCTCCGGGACGTTGTACCCGGTCATCGTCGTCAGGATGCCACCGAAGAAGTCGAGGTACTCGTTGCCCTCGGCGTCGCGCACTCGCCGTCCGTTCCCATCGACCAGTGCGATCGGATCGTCGTAGTACAGGATCATCCACGACGGCAGCACCTGGCGGTGTCGGTTCAGTAGATCAGCGTGTGTGCCCATGTCTCACCTTCTGGATATGTATCTCTCGCAGTCGAGCCCGTTCAGGGTGCCACAAGGGGCTCGTAGGCATCCGGACGGCGATCGCGGTAGAACGCCCACACCTTGCGGACCTCGTCGATCATGTCGAGATCGAGCTCGCGAACCACCAGCTCCTCATCCGTGTCCGAAGCGGTGTCTCCGACGAACTGGCCACGGGGGTCCACGAAGTATGACGATCCGTAGAAGTCGTTGTCACCGAAGGGCTCCTGTCCGACCCGGTTGATGGCGCCGATGAAGTACTCGTTGGCGACCGCCGCCGCCGGTTGCTCGAGGTTCCACAGGTACATGGAGAGTCCGCGGCTGGTCGCCGACGGGTTGAAGACCAGCTTGGCTCCGCCCAAACCCAGGGCTCGCCACCCCTCCGGGAAGTGGCGGTCGTAGCAGATGTAGACGCCCACTCGCCCGACGGACGTGTCGAACACCGGATACCCGAGGTTGCCCGGCCGGAAGTAGAACTTCTCCCAGAAGCCGCCGACGTGGGGGATGTGCGTCTTGCGGTACTTCCCGAGATAGGTGCCGTCACGCTCGATCACCGCCGCGGTGTTGTAGAGGAATCCGTCGTCCTCTTTCTCGTAGATCGGCACCACCAGCACCATTTCGGTCTCCTTGGCGAGCCGCATCATGCGCTGCATCGTGGGACCGTCAGGCACCGGTTCGGCGCCGTCCATGTGTGCCTCGTCCTGCACCTGGCAGAAGTAGGCGTCGTTGAACAGCTCCTGGAAGCACATGATGTGTGCCCCCTGCTCGGCGGCCCGCCGGGCAAAGTCCTCGTGTTTGGCGATCATGGATTCCCGGTCGCCGGTCCATTCCGTTTGCACGATGGCGGCCTTCACGATGTTCGGCACATCGCACTCCTCTCGTCGGCGGGGGTGGACGGTGCCGCCCACCCCCGGTGTCCTCGTGTCACTCGCCTCCTTCGACCAGCGTCACCTCGGCCTTCGAGAAGCCGTCGCCGACCACGTCGAGGCCTTCCTCCGCCAGCGATGCGACCGCAGACTCGGCGAACTCGGTCGTGAACGATGAGGCGGGGATGTCGGCTCCCTGGAGCTCCGGGATCTGCGACGTTGCCACGTCGACCGTCTGATCCCACAAACCCTGGTCCATCACTCCGATTCCATTCGGTGACGGCCAGATCAGTGCGTTGATCTCGTTCATCTGCCAGGTCTGATGGCTCGTGCCGAGCGTCGGCCCGGCGTCGAGGACGTGCTGGACACATGCGTCGGCGTTGTCGCGGCAGAAGATCCAGCCCCGGAACGATCCGCGCAGAAACGCCTCGATCGTGTCGCCGTGCTCGGCGGCGTACGCCTCCTGGACCCACACCGAGTCCTGGAGCATCGCGGTGCCCACCTCGTTGAAGTCGATCACGGTGAGGTCCTCGGGTTGGTACAGCTCGCCCGTCTCCTCGTTCACGGCCTCGAGAACCTGGGCGTACTCGTTGTAGATCATTGCCTCGGCCGCATCCAGATCCCGGCTGAGGAGCCCCTCCATGTCGAAGTTCTGGGCGACGAGCTCGACGTCCTCCACTCCGAACTTCTCGATCGCAGCGGTGAGTTCGTACTCGTTGCCGAACCCCCAGTTCCCAACCGTCTTGCCTGCCCAGTCCTCGGGAGATTCGATCTCGGAGTCGGCCCAGGACACCATCAGCGTGCCCGACCGCTGGAAGATCTGGCCGACGTTGACGAGTCCGGCTCCTTCCTGGTTCGAAACCAGTGCCTTCGGCACCCATGCCAACCCGAACTCGGCGCCACCGGTGGCAACCACCTGTTGGGGAACGATGTCGACGGCTCCTTCGAGGATGGTCACGTTGAGGCCCTCCTGCTCGTAGAAGCCTTCTGCGACGGCCGCGTAATACCCGGCAAACTGCGCCTGGGCGAACCACTGCAGCTGGAGGTTCACGGAGGTCAGCTCGCCTGGTTCCTCGGCAGGTTCCTCGGCAGGTTCCTCGGCCGGTTCCTCGGCAGGCTCTTCCGCCGGTTCTTCGGCGGCAGGCTCTTCCGCCGGTTCTTCGGTCGCCTCTTCGCCACCGCCGCAAGCCACGAACAACATCGCCAGCACCGCGATCAGTGCCAGCCAGCGCAGGTTTCTCCTGGTCATAGGTTCCTCTCTCTCATGGCGACACCTCCGGGCGCCGCCCCGTCATCCGCCGTGTGTGATCCTGCCATGTCGGTTCAGCCTCGGACGGATACATGCCACGGCATCACCCGTCGCTCGATCCAAACGATGAAGCCGTACAAGGCGATGCCGAACACCGATGCGAGCACGATGGCCGCCCACGCCTCCTCGAACTGGAAGAGGCCGGCCTTCAGCGTGATGTACTGGCCGAGTCTGTCTTGTGGACCCCCAAAGTACTCCTTGACGATCGCTCCGATCAGGCTGAGCGCCGCCGCGACCTTGAAGGCGGAGAAGAGATACGGAAGGGCGGCGGGGAGCTGGAGCTTCCAGAGGGTCGTTCGTGGGCGAGCGGCCAGCGATCGCATCAGTTCGTGTTGGGTGGCCTCGGCCGAGGTCAGGCCTCTCACCAGATTGATCATGATCGGGAAGAAGACCAGCACCGCCACGACCGCGATCGTGCCCACGGGGCTGCGCAGCCCGAACCAGGCATTGGCGACCGGGGCCAGCACGATGATCGGCATGGAGTTGGCGGCGATGGCCAGCGGCATGGCGCCCTCGCCGACGATCGTCCAACGAGCTGCGGCCATCCCGGCTGCGAACGCGACGACGGTTCCGACCGCAAGACCGGCGATCGCCGTCAAGGCCGTCGCAGAGCCCGCCTGCCACAGATCCGACCACTGCTCGCCGAACGCTCGGAGGATCGCCGAAGGGGCCGGGAGGATGAAACCCTGGATATCGAAGAGGCGGACGAGGCCTTCCCACAACGCCAGACCGACGACGAACAGCACCACCGCGGGTCCGTTCCGCTGGATCTTCGTTCCCAGGTTCACGGTCCCGGCTCCTCGATCTCCACCTTGCGCAGTGCCTCCCGTACGTGGGTCAACAGTCGGTAGAAGTGCTCGTCCTCACGCGTATCGAACGTGCGAGGTTGGGGAAGATCGATCGGGATGATCTCGGAGATGCGGCCCGGTCTGGGTGACAGCACCACCACCCGGGTCGAGAGGAACACGGCCTCGGGGATCGAATGGGTCACGAAGACCACCGTCGTCTCGGTCTCCTGCCAGATTCGCAACAGCTCCATCTGCATCCGCTCTCGGGTCATCTCGTCCAGCGCACCGAACGGTTCGTCCATCAACAGGATCGACGGCTCGAAGGAGAGGGCGCGAGCGATGGCGACCCGCTGTTGCATCCCGCCCGAGAGTTGCCATGGGTAGTGATCCCCGAACCGGCCGAGCTGCACCAAGTCGAGCATCGAGCGGGCGGTCTGCTCCCGCTCGGCCGAGCGGACGCCCATCACTTCGAGTGGAAGCTCGACGTTTTCGAGAATGGTTCGCCAGTCCAGCAGGGTGGCGGATTGAAACACCATGCCGTAGTCGCGGTCGAGGCGGGCTCGATGCGGTGCCTTCCCGTTGACGCTGACGCTGCCCGACGTCGGGGTCAGGAGGTCACCGACCAGGCGGAGCATGGTGGACTTCCCACATCCCGAGGGTCCGATCAGCGAGATGAACTCGCCCGGTTGCACCGCGAGATCGATGCCTTCGAGGGCGATCACCTCGCCGTCGGTTCCCTGGTTGAACACCATCCCGACCTTTTCCAATGCGAGCGCGGTCATGGTTGCCCTCCTCCCGGAACCGGGACGAGGTCTTCGTCGAGGCGGGCACCGGGGGGGAGCGTGAGCCGCTCGATCAGTGCGATGACGCCGACGAACACGATTCCGAGGAGGGAGGCCACCAGCACGGAGGCGAACAGCTTCTCGGGTGCGCTCGAGAATGAGGAAGCGAAGCTCAGGAGGGCCCGTCCCAGCCCTTCCGCCATGCCGGCCGGCAACTCACCCACGATGGCCCCGATGACCGACGCGGTGGCGGCGATCTTCAACGCCGGGAAGAGGTACGGCAGGGCCGCCGGAATCTGCAGTTTGCGGAGCATCTGGCGCGGTGTGGCTGCATACGACCGCATCAGCTCGGTCGACGCCGCAGACGGCGAGCGCAGCCCGCGCAGGGTGTTGATGGCGACGGGGAAGAAGGCCAGGTAGGCCGACACCGCGCCGATCGGCACCCAGTTCGGGAGATCGAGCCGGCCCGACCACACGACCAGGATGGGAGCGATGGCCAGCACGGGGACGGTCTGGCTGGCAACGACATATGGCATCAGACCCCGTTCGGCGAGTGGCGAGCGCACGAAGAGGACGCCGAGGCCGAACCCGATCAACGATCCGGTCACGAACCCGATCAGCGCCGACCGCCACGTGAACAGCGCCGCCTGGAGGAGGATCACCAGTAGGGTGTCTTCTCCTCCCCGCCTGGCCGGTCGGAACAAGGCAGCGACGATGTCCCAGACGTGCGGCATGGAGCGGGCATTCGTGCGAACTGGCAGGTCGATGTCGGTGAAGGGCCATGTTCCGCCGGTGGCATTGCCCAGCGCTTTGTAACCCTCCCAGACGAGGATCAGACCCATCAGGAGGCCGAGGAACGACAGCGTCGCCCGCGTCCGTCTCGCGCTCACAGTTTGCTGCCCGCCATCCGGGGATCGTATCGACCCTGATCCCTCCATGCCTGCCGGGCTGTGACCACCCCCGTTTCGCTCGTGGGTTCGGGGGTATGTGTTGATCGTCACGTGAAAGGAGTGATGCAGCATGGCTGTCGAGTCGCGAATCAAAGATCTGATCGAGACATTGGAAGACGGGCGAAAGGGATTCGAGGAGGCCGCGAACCGACTGGCGGAGGACGGTCACGGATCGATCGCCGAGCGCATGCGAACGCTGTCGAACCAGCGCGGGACGTTCTCTGCCGAGCTGCGGGACATCGCTGCGTCGGACGGCGTCCAGATTCAGGAGGAGGGTTCGATCGGAGGTGCGCTTCATCGCGGCTGGATGTCGCTCAAGGACGCACTGACGGGTGAGTCCGCGGAGGCGATCCTCGACGCGGTGAAGACCGGGGAGTCGCACGCGGTCGATGAGTACGACGATGCGCTCGAGGACGGCGATGTGGTCGGAACGCTCCGTGACGTCATCGCCCGTCAGGGTGAAGCCGTCCGATCGGCGCGGGACGAGGTGGAGCAGATGTCCATCTCCTGACCTCCCGCTTCTCGAGAGCGAGGACCGATACAACGATCAGGTGGGTCGCGCGAGCGGCCCACCTGGCGCGTTGGTCGGGCCGACTCGCTGCGACCAGCTAAGGTTCTCGGCTCGCTTCACCCGCTCGTGTGCCAGGTGGCGTCGCTTCGACCGCCGGCCCACGACCCCTCACCTTCGACCGAGGAGCCGTTCATGCGCGCACTCACGTCCTACCTGACCGCCATCTTGATCCTGGTGTCCCTGGCGGCGGCCGGTGGTGCCTGGCTGCCCAGCGATGGGATGGTGCCAGTTGCCATCCCTGTCGGACAGACACCGTTTCCGTTCGCCACCGAGCTCGAGTCCAGGTTGCCGCAGCCGATGGGAACAACGGCCGCCGACCTTCTGACATCGAGCCTGTCGGCGACCTGTGTCGTGCCCGAGCGGGAACCGGTCTGCACGGCCCACGACTTCCGTTCCGTGGATGTCGTTCGGCCCGTGGAACTCCTCGTTCCCGAATCCGTCACGGGCGTCGAGGACTGGCGGCCGCTGATCGAGCGCTTCTTCGCACCCGAAGACGTCGACCGAGCACTCCGGATCGTGTCGTGCGAATCGGGTGGCGATCCGGCCGCAGCCAACCCGATCAGTACCGCGCGGGGGCTCTTCCAGCACTTGGGATCGGCCTGGCCGAAGCGCGCCGAGCGGGCCGGATGGGGTGGGTCGGACATTTTGGACCCGGTCGCCAACACCGCGGTCGCCGCCTGGTTGGTGTATGAAGGGGGTGGATGGTCGCACTGGGCGGCCTCGGGACACTGTTGGTGACCCGGGCTGGACGCGCCGGGCGGGAACCGAGATGGTGCCTGCTGCCAACCAATCTTCAAGGATTGGCCCGAAGACGCCGATGGTGCAGTCGATGGATTCCGTCCACCAACCCCAACTCGAACGCTCTTTCCGAGGTTCGCTCTCGCTCACGGAAGGCGACTTGATCGCCGTGATGATCGAGCTGCGTCTCGGAGAGTTCCTGCTTCGGACGGACGCCAGCGAGATCGGTCGATGGTCGCCGGACGGCGTGGCCGTCTCCCGTAAGCCGGACGGCGTGTTTCAGATGTTGGTCGACGGCGAAGTGGTGTGGTTCACCCCGGAGGACGCCGACGACTTCGAAGACGGGATCAATCGCTGGCGGGTGAGCGACGACGCCATGGCCGGTCTCGCCGGCACCGACTTTGCCGGACCGGGCGTCCCTGGCCATGCTCCTGATTCGGCCCCGTCGCCTTCGGTCGTGGACGGTGTGCCCGCTCCCACCGATGGGGGAGCGACCCGGACCTCGACCGCACCGGCGTCGACTCCGCCATCGGCTGACGACGCCGACGGTGACGGTGGCATCGCCATCGGAGACCCGAGCCCCGGAAGCGACGTTGGTGATACCGGTGGGTCGGACTCCACCACGATCGAATGGTTGTTCGAGCATGCATACGATTCGACCCTTCCACCCCCCGAGGTTGCCGGGGTGGAGATGGCGGAACCGGAGCGGGATGACATCGCAGAGCGTACGCACGATGGACCATCCGACCGCCCTGATCAGAGCCGGGTTGATCAGAATCGGCACTTCTTCCTTCCGGGATCGAGCGCTCCCGTAAGCTCATTGAACGAGCCGTTGCCGCCCGCGCCTCCGGTGGCAGTGCCCGCCGGCGACGTCGGCGATGGTCGGGATCTCGCAGGCTGGGCACCTGCCGGAAGCCCGGCCGGCCACCCGGGTGGGTCGCCTGGCGGCGTGCCCTCCGATCCGGTGATCGATTCGACCGCTCCGACGAACTCCGATCCAGACCCCGCCGACTCGAGCGAATCCGAAGCCGTTGTTCCGTCCGATCAGACGAAGATGCCTCCCGTTGGCCTACCGGAGGCGCCCGTGACCGGCTCGGTCTCGGTGGGACCGGAGGCACCCGTCGCAAACGACGAGTCCGTGAGAGACCAGACCGCTCCCACGTCGGCCCCGACCGATGAGACGGAGTCCGCCGACGATGAGCCGGCGGAGGTGGACGGTCTGTCGGGTCGGTACGCCGGGACCTCCCAGGGTCGGCTGGCGCGCATCGTCGCCGCACGGCGCTCCAAGGCCTCGCCCGACGCTCGTGAGGACGAGGCCACCGAAGGCGGCGCCGATCTCGACGACCCGAACGACGCGATGACCGTCGCCGATCAGGTTCTGGAAGCACAGAACGCCATGCGGGCCAATGCTTCGAACGCTCGGGATTGGGGTCGAATCGCCAAGCGCCTCGGAATCGGCGTGCTCGCGCTGACGATCGTGGGCGTCATCGTGCTGGCCGCCATCACCGTGCCGTCGATGTTCGGTGGGGCGAGTGCGGCCGAGTCCACCGATCCGCCTGTGCCGGCGACGCAGCCGGCCGGCCAGTCCGACGATGGTGCTTCGACGGCGGTCGCTGCGGCTTCGGTTGACGCTCCGACCGCGGGCGAGGACAGCCCGGCCGTCACGTCGGCCACCGTGCCGACCTCCGCGGATGCGCCATCCGAGAACACCGAAGAGGCTTCCGAGGCCGCTGGTTCGGATGCGACGCCGGGCGTGTTCGGCCGGCCCGTCGCCGAGTTCATCGACGAATGGGACGAGGTTGCCCGCCAGGTCTCACCGGCCCTGCTGATCCCAACCGCCATCGTCCCTGGCGACTTCGAGTTCGGGTTCACCAGCCATCTGTCCATGGCCGGGGTCGTGGATCGTTCCGGGGAGCTCGGCTTGGTCTCGTTACTGGTCGATCCGTCGGGTGACGCCCAGTCGGATGCGCTCGCGCTCCAGTCGCTCGGCGTCGCCATCACCGTGGTGGACGCCACGACGACCGGCGCCGATCGTCGAAACATTCTCGCCGGCCTCGGGCTCGACGTGGCCGCGCCCGATCTCGACGGTCTCGACGGACGACTCACCCAGAACGGGGTCTCGTATCACCTCGTCTACGACGCAGAGAGCGAGATGCTGACCTTCACCCTCGGCCCCGGTTGAACTCGACCGTTCAACGCATCCCGATCGGGTTGGTCGGCCGGACCGAGATCGGCCTCCCGGGCTCGACAACATGTGGTTCGCCCCCGATCACCACGGATTCGGTTCCGCCCTCGGCTTGCACGCTGACCGCGTCTCCGTCGATTTCGATCGTGAGTCGCGTGCCCCGGACGAGCATCGAGAACCTGACATTCCCCCACGCCTCCGAGAGTCGAGGGTCGATCGAGATCTGTCCGCCGTAGTCCCGCACACCGGCCAGTCCGTACACGATTGCCATCCAGACGCCTCCGGCCGAAGCGAGATGGACGCCGTCGGTCGTATTCCCGGCGAGATCCGCCAGATCCATGAACAGCGCATGGCGGAACAGCTCGTCTGCACGGTCGAGGTAGCCGATCTCCGCAGCGGCGATCGACTCGACCGACGCAGACAGTGAGCTGTCTCCGGTGGTGATCGGACCGTAGAAGTCGAAATTGGCTCGCTTCAGATCCGGCGAGAACTCGTCTCCGAGAAGGAAGTCCGCCAGGACGACGTCGGCCTGCTTCAACACCTGGAATCGATAGATCACCAGCGGGTGGAAGTGGAGGAGAAGTGGATACATCGAGGCCGGGGTGCCGGTGAAGTCCCAAGGCTCCTTCGACAGGAAGTCGGCATCTTGCGGGGTGATTCCCAGTTCACCATCGTGGGGGATGAACATGGCGTCTGCCGCCAGCCTCCAATGCTTGGCCTCGTCGTCGGCCAACACCAGGCGATCCGCGAGCTCAGCGAAGCGCTCCGGTTCCTCGATCCGCATCCGCTCGACCACGGTGGAGGCGAATCGCAGATTCATTCGAGCCATCGCGTTGGTGTAGGCGTTGTCATCCACCAGTGCCGTGTACTCGTCGGGACCGGTGACGCCGTGAATGTGGAATCGGTTGCCCCGATAGAAGCCGAGGTCCTGCCACATCCGGGCGGTCTCCACCGCCAGCTCCACCCCGCACGACCACAGAAACTCGTCGTCACCGGTGGCGTGGATGTACTTGCGCAGGCCAAACACGATGTCGGCGTTGATGTGGTACTGGGCCGTGCCTGCCGGAAAATATGCCGACGCCTCTTCTCCGTTGATCGTTCGCCACGGAAACAGCGCACCTTCCTGAGCGAGCTGGTGTGCCCGACGGCGCGCGGCGGGCAGTAGGCGGTGTCGGAACCGGAGGATCTCTGCAGCTCGGTCGGGATCCGTGTACACGAGGAATGGCAACAGGTAGATCTCGGTGTCCCAGAAGTAATGACCGTCGTATGCCTGTCCGGTCAGCCCCTTGGCGGGAATCGAGTAGTCCTCCAGGCACACCGCTGCCTGGTGCAATTGGAACAGGGTCCACCGCACCGCTCGCTGTTCCTCCGGGTTGTCGCCGAGCCGCACGTCGGCGAGATCCCAGAATCGTGCGAGATGGCTGCGTTGTTCGGAAGCCAGCTCGTCGAACCCGGCATCGGCCGCGTCGGAGAGGATGGCCTCCGCTCGTAACCGATCCTCCATGCCGACGTCGTCGCCGGCGGTGAGGTAGGCAGCCAGCTTCTCGATCGTCGCCGGCGCACCGGGCTCCATGGCGAACTCGTAACGGAAGCCGAAGTCGTGCGGGTCGCGTTCGACTGCGATGTAGTTCGGCGCGGAGCCGCCGATGGTGTGCTGGACCCCGACCACCAAACCCTGTCGAGAGTTGGCGGTCGTCCAACTCTGAATGAAGCGGAGATCGTCGACGGAGGCGGCGCGAGGTTCGAGGACTCGATGGGCGAGTGCGGCCGCCCGGCGTGGATCGTCGTCGTTGTAGGTGCGGCCGAGTGCCACCTCGTCTTGTCGATTGACGACTCGGCTGACCAGGCTGATCGTGGCGGGGCGGTCGACTTCGAATCGGAGCGAGAACCCGGCGATCTCTCTTCGGGTCATGCTGACCAGCCGCCGGTGCAGCGCTCGGACCGTGGTCCCGTCGGGTGTTTGCCACGTCGTGGTGCGCTCCAGGATGCCGGTGCGGAAATCCAACGCCCGTCGGAATGCCACCGCGTTGTCGGCGACCAGCGCCACCCCATCGACCTCGAGCATCATCACCGATGCGTCCGGCGCATTGACGATCGTCTGACCGGTGGTGGCCAACCCGTAGGCGCTCTCCGGATGCACGATGGGCCATGTCTCGTGAAAACCATTCACGAAGGTTCCCGGCAGGTGGGTGGGGGCTCCCTCATCGAGAGTCGCTCGAATTCCCAGGTGACCGTTCGACAGCGAGAAGATCGTCTCGGTCAGGTAGATGAAGCGTGGGGCATAGGCCTCCTCCACGAGAGCCCAAGGATCGTGCGGATAGACATCCGGCGGGAGGTCGGTGCGATGCCTCGTGTTCACTGCATGGCAGCGTACCGATCCGATCTGCCCGCGCCAGGCGCGAGTCGCGGACCGGTCGGGCCACAACCTACGCTGATGCGATGAGCCGTCCACCGACCACCGGCGCGCTGTGGGAGTCGATCGAAGCCGTCCTGTTCGATTTGGACGGTGTTCTGACGCCGACGGCACTCGTCCATCGCTCGGCGTGGAAGGAGATGTTCGACGCCTACCTCCTGCACGCCGGCGCTACCGAGCCCTTCTCCGATGACGACTACTTTCGATACGTCGATGGCCGTCCTCGCTATGACGGCGTTCGGGCGTTTCTCGCTTCGCGGGGTATCACACTGCCCGACGGCGAGGTCTCCGATCCACCCGGCTTCGAAACGGTGTGCGCTCTGGGAAATCGCAAGAACGCCGTGTTCGGGGACGTCCTCCGGCGTGACGGAGTTCGGCCCTACCCGGGGTCCCTGGCGTTGCTGGAGTACCTCGGCGCATCGGGTATCGATCTCGGTCTGGTGTCGTCCAGTGCGAACGCCGGGAGCGTGTTGGAAGCTGCTTCGCTCACGGGGCGGTTTCGGGTGGTCGTCGACGGCGTACGAGCCCGCGACGTGGGATTGGCCGGAAAACCGGCACCCGACACCTACCTCTTTGCCGCCCAGGAGCTGGGTGTCCCGGTGAGGCGGACGATCGTGATCGAGGATGCCATCAGCGGCGTTGCCGCCGCGTCGGCCGGAGGTTTCGGCACGGTGGTGGGTGTCGATCGAGAGGGGATCGGCGATGCTCTGGCGGAGGCCGGTGCGGACGTCGTGGTCGAGGACCTGTCGGAGTTGCTCCCGTGAGGTCGGCACTGTCGAACCGCTCGCCTGTCCCCGGGGGGCGGGCGAACGCGCCGGGATGGAGGGGGCCGGGATGAGAGTGCTCGTCGTCGAAGACGAGGTCGACCTCGCCAGGGCCATCGCCCGAGGCCTCCGGCGTCATGGTCACGCGGTCGACCACGCTGCCACATATTCGGAGGCCGAACTGAAGATCGCATCGGGCGGGTACGACGTGCTGGTCCTCGACTGGAACCTGCCAGATGGGTCGGGCATCGATCTCTGCAGCAGGTTGCGGAGTGGAGACCTCGAGACGATCGAGGCCGTGCAGCCACGCGTCCTGATCCTGACCGCACGCGACGATGTCGAGGATCGGGTGGCCGGACTGGACGCCGGGGCCGACGACTACCTCGTCAAGCCGTTCGCGTTCGTCGAGTTGGAGGCTCGAGTCCGGGCCCTCATCCGTCGGGATGACGGTGGCAGTCCGGTGCTGACGGTGGCGGGCGTGGAGCTGGACCCAGCCAGGTTCATTGCAGTGCGGGCGGGCCGGCGCCTCGAGTTGACGGTGAAGGAGTTCGCACTCCTGGAGTATTTCCTCCGGCACCCCGATGAGGTGCTGAGCCAGGAAAGGCTGCTCGAACACGTCTGGGACGAGATGGCCGACCCGTTCACGAACACCGTGCGTGTCACGATCTCCAACCTTCGGAAGAAGCTGGGAGATCCACCGCTGATCGAGACCGTCCCGGGTCGTGGCTACGTCGTGCGGGAGGAGACCAACGACGTTTAGCCGGCGCTTAGGAAGGCAAACGTAAGCTCAGTGCCGGTGCAACTCCCTGCCATCACGAAGTCGTTGCGATTCCGCGTGTCCGGCGCGACCTCGGCACTGGTCTTCGCCGCGGCGGCGGCCGCGCTCGGTGTCATCTACGTCGCGGTTCTGTTCGAGTTGCGTGCGCCCGAGACCGTGATCGTGCAGAACCTCACCGAGCAAGGGATCGAGATCAGTGCCCGGGAGATCCGCACCATCGAGAGCGTGCTGCAAGAGCGGCTCTTGAATGCGCTGGCCGGGGCGATGCTCGTCCTGTTGGTCGTGCTGTTCCTGGCGAGTTTGGTGGTGGGATGGATGGTCGCCGGTCGCGCCCTGGCTCCGCTCGAGCGGATCGTGGCGGTTGCCAACGAGATCGAGGCAACCGACCTGTCTCGACGGATCGGTCGGACCGGAACCGGAGACGAGCTGGAGCGAGTCGCCGCCACTTTCGACGCCATGCTGCACCGCCTGGAGACGGCATTCCGGAACCAGCGCAAGTTCCTCGCCCAGACGTCGCACGATCTGCGCACGCCGCTGGCCGTCATTCGATCCAATCTCGACATCACCATGTCGGACCCCGATGCCACGGAAGGGGAGTGGAGGGCCACCGGCGAGGTCGCACTTCGGGCGAGCGAGCGCATGTCCGTCATGATCGACGACTTGCTGGCCGCCGCTCGCCTCGATCTTCCCGGCAAACAGTTCGTCCTCGTCGACCTCGCCGACGTCATCACCGACTCGGCGGCCGACATCCATGCTCCCGCCGCCGAGCGATCCGTGACCGTCGAGGTGTCGCCGAGTCCGGCACCGATCAACGGGGACCGACAGGCCCTCGATCGCGCCGTGGGGAACCTCGTTGACAATGCTCTGCGGGCCTCACCGGAGGGCGGCGACCTGCGCCTCAGCTCCGGGGTGGCCGACGCGTGCGCGTACATCGCTGTCTCCGACCGGGGTCCCGGTGTAGATCGGGCCCTCGTTCGCGGAGAGAAGCGCCGGCGAGGCGGTTTGGGCCTCGAGATCGTCCGGCTGATCGTCTCGTCGCACCGGGGATGGGTGGATGCCGTGCCCCGGAACGGTGGTGGGTCGAGGGTGGTCATGTGGTTCCCGCTCGCCGAGCACGAGGATCGTGTGATCGCTCGCCCTCCGACCGCCGATGCGATCGACGAAGCCTGACATGGTGCCCGCCGACTCGGGCGAGACGACGATCGGTGGGTCGCAGGACGGGTTTACCGGACCTTTAGCGGGAAGGCGATAGACGTGACCGGCGTTGACGTTCGTACACACCTGAGATCGGCTGGACGTGATGGACCATTTTGAAGACTTGACCGCATCGGATGAGTCGATCCGATACGTGACGCCGCCGGCGACACGGGCAGATGGCGATCCCCCGGCTTCCGGGCGGAGTCGGCCGGCCAAATTGGTATCGACCCTGCTGGGAGCGCTGGCGCTGTTCGGCTCCGGTGTCGGGATCGGGTGGCTCGTGACCGCCGACGTCGACCCGATTCCCGCGCCGGCTGCGATCGAGGTGGCGGCGCCGACGACAACGGTGGCACCTGGGGTCAATCTGAGTCGCGGGAGTGACCTGGCGACGGGGACGGAGCCGGTGGCCGACATCGCCGAGGCCGTGCTTCCGTCCGTCGTGCAGATCGAGGTCGGTCAGTCGGGCTTCGGGAGTGGCGTCATCTACGACGCGGACGGGAAGATCCTGACAGCTGCCCACGTGGTCGAGGGTGCAACCGCAGTGAACATTCGTCTCTCGGACGGCAGCTTGCTGCGCGGTGAGGTGCTCGGCGCAGACGCGTCCAACGACGTCGCCGTCATCACCATCGATCGGACCGGCCTCCCCGCCATCCCGCTGGCGCTGGACGACGAGATCCGGGTGGGGCAACTGGCCGTGGCGGTGGGTAGCCCATGGGGGCTCGAGTCGACGGTCACCTCCGGCGTGGTCAGCGCCGTCGACCGTTCCATCCCCGGAGTCGATGGTTACCAGAACATGATTCAGACCGATGCGTCGATCAACCCGGGGAACTCCGGTGGCGCCCTCGTCGACCGTTTCGGCCGGCTGATCGGGATCAACGTCTCCATCTACTCGACCTCGGGAGCCAATGACGGGGTCGGCTTTGCCGTTCCGGTCGACCGTGCCTATCGGGTGGCGACCGCCCTCGAGTCGGGTACCGACTTCGTGGCCGGGTTCCTGGGCGTGTCCGGCCAGCCGGCCGGGGTGGGCGAGGCGGCCGGGGCAGTCATCACTGCGGTGACGCCCGGCACGGCGGCCGAGAGTGCCGGCATCCTCCCCGGGGATACGGTCGTCCGCTTCGACGGCAAGCCCGTGACGGGCATCGCCGACCTGGCGGGACAGGTGCGCTCGTACCAGGCCGGCGACGTGGTCACGTTGGTCGTGATTCGGGACGGTCGTGAGCTCGAGGTACCGGTGACGCTCGGGAGTCGATGACGCTCCAGCGGTGCGCAGTCGGATTCGTCGAATCGAGGGCGGGCGCTTCGTCGAGAGACGAAGATGCGGTATGTGTTGTTGGTGTTCGATGACGGTTCGGGACCTACCCCGTCGACGCTCGAGGACGTTGCGGGCGTACAGGTGAGCGCTCCCGTCCGGCCAGGGTGGGCGGCCGTGACGCTCCGGGGCGACGGCGAGGCGGTCACGATGGACCCGAGCGGACTCCCGGCATTGGAGCGTTTGGTGGGTCTCCACGTGGTCGAGTGTCGAGACATCGACCACGCAGTGGCCCTGGGCGGTCGGATCGCCCGACAGGGAGTCGTGGAGATCCGGCCGGTGGCCGACCATGGCCGATGAGACCCGAGAGGCGATCGAGCGGGTCTTCCGAGACGAGTACGGCATGATCGTGGCCGCGGTCAACCGGTCCATTCGAGATCTGGAGTTGGCCGAGGACGTCGTCGCGGAATCGCTGGCCGGTGCCATGACGGTGTGGCGCGATCGGGGGATCCCCGATCGTCCGGGGGCGTGGCTGGTGACGACTGCGCGTCGGAAGGCGATCGACCGACTCCGGAGACGCAAGACGCTGGAACGGAAGACCGAGGAGTTGGCGACACTGACCCGGCTCCGGCGAGAGGTGGAGGAGTGGCATCCCGATGAGGACGTGCCCGACGAGCGTCTCCGCTTGATCTTCACGTGTTGCCACCCGGCATTGCCGATGGAGGCACGTGTTGCGCTGGCGCTGAAGACGCTGGGAGGGCTCACGACCGGTGAGGTGGCCGCCGCGCTGCTGGTGTCCGAGACTGCGATGTATCAGCGCATCGTTCGAGCCAAGCGGAAGGTCAAGGATGCCGGCATCCCGTACGAGGTCCCATCCGCCGATCTCCTTCCCGAGCGACTGACCGCGGTGCTCGCCGTCGTCTATCTGATCTTCACCGAGGGATACCGAGCGACCTCGGGGCACTCGGTCGACCGCCCGGACCTCGCTCGGGAAGCGATCAGGTTGGGCCGCTGCCTGCTCGAACTGATGCCGGACGAGCCCGAGGTCGGCGGGCTCCTGGCGTTGATGCTGCTGCATGGCGCACGCTCCGATGCCCGCCAGTCGCCCGATGGGTCACTCGTGCTGCTCGCCGACCAGGACCGGAAGACATGGGACGTCGACGGCATCCAGGCCGCCGTTGCGTTGCTGGAACGTGCACTTCGGGCTGGCCGGCCGGGTCCGTATCAGATAGAGGCCGCGATCGCAGCCGTCCACGCCGAGTCGCCCTCCTTCGACGACACCGACTGGAAACAGATCGCAGCCCTCTACGGAGAGTTGGTCCGGCACCGCCCCACTCCGGTGGTGGCGCTGAACCACGCCGTGGCCGTTTCGATGTGGCGAGGTCCCGAGGCGGGTCTGGTGTTGCTCGACCGGCTCGGCGGCCAGCTCGACGGGCACGCCATGTTCCACGCCGCCCGGGCGGACTTGCTCCGCCAACTCGGTCGCATGGATCCGGCTCGCACGGCCTACCTGCGTGCGATCGATCTCACGACGAACCAGGTCGAGCGTCGGTACCTCGAGGCTCGGCTGGCCACGGTGGAGGCCAGCCCGTGATCAGTCGGTGTCGAGCACGATCGAGCGGAGCGTCGCCAGCGGGACGGAGCCACATGAGAGCACGGAGTCATGAAAGGCCGTCCGATCCCAGTCCGGGCGTTGCTCGGCGGTCGCTCGGATGTCCTCGATCTCTCGGCGGCCCATGAGGTAGCTGGCGGCCTGGCCCGGCACACCGATGTAGCGGTCGATCTCACCTTCGATCTGCACCGCCGTGACGGGAGAGTTGTCGACCATGTAGCGGATGGCCCGATCCCGCGACCAACCCATGGCATGGAGACCCGTGTCGACGACCAGGCGGCACGCCCGCATCGAGTCGGCGGCCAGCATGCCGAGTCGGTCGAGCTCACTGCTGTAGAGACCCATCTCGTCGGCCAGACGCTCCGAGTAGAGGCCCCACCCCTCTGCGTAGGCGGCGACACCGAACTCTCGGTGGACATCGTGCAGCTGGTCGTCTTCCACGGCGAGCGCCAGCTGGAGGTGATGGCCGGGGATTCCCTCATGAAAGGTCGTCGACTCCAACTGGAAGGTCCCCCACATCGCCGGATCCTTCGTGTTGAAGAAGAATGTCCCGTCCTTCGAGCCGTCGGCGAGGGGGCGCGAGTAGTAGGCGAGCGGCCCCTGTTCGATGGCCTCTGCCGAGCACGGCGACACCGGCAACCTCCGAAACCAGTCCTCGGAGGCGGCCTGGGCACGCTCCAATGCCCGCCGGGCGTCGTCGACCAGTTGCTCGGCGCTTTGGTAGTGCAAGTCGGGGTCGTCGCGGAGACGCCGGTACAGCGTCGGGACGTCGGTCTCGTCGAGGGCCGCCGCTCCCACCTGGCGGTACTCATCCTCGAGGCGGCTGATGTGCTCGAGTCCGATCTCGTGGACGTCGGCGGGCGTGTGGTCGGTGGTGATCGACGCACGCAGCATGTCGGCGTAGACGGCCTCGCCGCCGTCGAGATGGCACAGTCCCGGCCGATCGTCGGGGCGGGCGACAGGCAGCGTCGCGGTGCGAAGCGTCTCCACGAGGCGATGAAGAGCCGGTGCCACGGTCGTGTCGAGCGTGAGGAGAAGCTGCTCTCGCCAAGCGGCCGCCGCAGCCGGCGACAGCCGGCTGGGAGGTGCCTGCCGGGCCAGGCGGGTGGCCGACATCTGTCTGCGGAGGAGGACCTCGATCTGGTGTATCAGCGAGGCGACGTGGTGACGGATGGGCACGATTCCGGCGCGAGCGCCATCGTCGAGTCGCGCTCGCCACATATCGACGAACGTCCCGAACCCATGCAGCTTCTCGAGGTACCTGGCCCCGTCCTCGGCTGTCGCCAGCGGGAACCGCGGCAGGAAGGTGAGCGTCATCGGGATGACGCCCATGGTGTGGTTGACCCAGCGGAGTTCCTCACGCCAGGCCATCTGTGTCCGGGCGGACCACGCTCCGAACGCCACCGTCTCTCCGAGGGAGCGTTCTCGCCAATCCGACGCGCCCTCGGCCAAGAGCTCCAGCGCCTCCCGCTCGAACTCCTCGAGCGACCGCCTTCTCGATTCGAGCCCGCCGGCGGTCACGTCGTCCCAACGCTCGAGGTGCAGCATGTCGCCCGACCAGAGCGCCAGCTCATGCTCCGTTCTCTTTCGGTATGCGACGTAGCGGTCGCCCAACGCGTTGATGTCGGTCATCCTGCCTCGTGTTCTCGCCGTCGAAGACGCTCCGCCCCGACGGTCTCTCGGTCGAGGTGCCGCTCGATCACCGCCACCGCGCCGGCGACACCCGATTCTTGCTGCATCAACGTAGCCACCCGACGGGCTCGATCGGCGGTCGTTCTGCGGGTCACGGTGTGGAGTGCGGCGACCAGCTCGGACGCTTCGAGTTCGATCGGAGCGGCGATCTCGGTGCCGATTCCCGCTCGCCGCACGACGGTTGACCAGAACGGCTGATCCGCGTATGTCGGAGCGATGACCTGAGGTGTGCCACATCGGGCGGCGGTATGGGTGGTGCCCGCTCCGCCATGGTGCACCACGGCACTCATACGCGGAAAGAGGAGGTCGTGCGGCGTGTCGCCGACGACGTGAACCCGATCGGGATTCGTCGAGTCGAGTCCGGCCCATCCGCTTCCGAGCACAACCCTCCTCCCGGCGTCGAGGCTCGCCGCTCCGACGACCGTCGTCAACCGCTCGACGTCGGTCACGGCCAGTGAACCGAATCCGACGTAGATCGGTGCCTCCGGGTGGTCGAGAAACGCCAGCAGATCCTCGTCGAGTGCTCCCGGCGATCGCTGGTGCCACGCTCCTGTGACCGTCACTCGATCCGGCCAATCGGCGGGACGCGGAAGCAGCACGGTCGAGTAGCCACACACGACCGGCTCGTCGAGCTGGCCGAACGGTCCCGACAGGGGCAGTGGTGGAAGGTCGAGCTCCGTGGAGCGCCAGCGATTGACGGTGGTCCGAAGGGGTTGCCAGAACAGCTGACGGAGGAGGCGATGACTGGCGAGATTCAGTCGCCCGAGGTCGACGTGGCCGGTTGCCACGGCCGCGAACGACCGAGTGGGCTCGAAGGGCTGCAGCGTCGCCAGCACCGTCGGGATACCCGAGGACTGGGCCTGATGCCAGACGGTGAAGGCGAGCGGCGAGTAGACGGCCAGGTCCGACCTGAGCGTGAGCGGGGCGGTGGCATCGGCCAGCTGCTCGAACCAAGGTTCGAGCACGGCCAGGAACCGTCTCGCAAACGCCACGGGTCCGTGGCCTGGTCGGAGCAGCCGGGCGGCGGCGGCGGATTCGAGAACCACTCTCGGGTCGCCCGGTAGGGGAGCGAAGTGGAGACCGGCTGCTTCGGCCATCGGTCGGAACGGTTCGTGCGTCGCCAGCGTGACGTCGTGCCCTGCATCGCGGAGTCCTCGCCCGAGGGCGACGAAAGGCTGAACGTCACCCCGCGAACCGACGGTCGACAAGGAGATGTGCGGCACCCGGCCAGCGTACGGCCTTCCAGAGTCCGGAGCGGGCGTCGATGGTTGACATCGCCGGACGGGATCACCAAGCTTCCCGCATGCAGCGATTGCTCTCGAGCATCGACCTCACCCTCGCCGCTCCCATCGTGGCGTTGATGTCTCTCGCCTTCGGCGCCATCGTGGCCGAAGTCGAGCAGCGCACGCACTGACGAAGCCGCACCCGTCCCGGGTCGGTCGGACTCGTCACGCTGGTCTCGTTCGCCCGTTGGCCCAATCGCGGTGACCCAATCTCGGTGACCCAGCCTCGTTGGCCCAGTCTCGTTGGCCCAGTCTCGTTGGCCCAGTCTCGTTGGCCCAGTCTCCGTGGACGACTCTCGATGGCCCCGTTTCGATCGCCGGGTTTGTCACGACCCGGGTGTCAGTTCACCGCGCGCCGGTACAGCCGGATGGCCAGGGGTGGAAACACGAGCAAGATGACCGCGATCCATCCCAGCGCCAGCACGACCTGGCCCGACACCGATGGTGCCGCCGCCAGCGCCTCCTGGGTCACCACCATTCCTTGGGCCGTCATCGTCGCCTCTGCCAGCGATCCCTGACCGAGGATGAGCCCGCGAATGGCGCTGGCCACGACGCTGACGGGTTGATAGGTGGCAAAGCCCTGGAGCCAACCTGGAAAGGTCTCGATCGGAGCGAAGATCGAGCTGGCGAAGACGAGTGGGAAGAGCCAGATGAATCCGGCGGTCTGGGCGGTCTCGGTGTCTTTCACCGCCAGGCCGATCGACGCCATGATCCACGAGAACGCATACGCGAACAGCATCGCCACTGCGAAGCCGGCCGCCAGGCCGATCATTCCGGTCTGGGGCCGGAAGCCCATGATGAATCCAGCAGCCACCATCAGGCCGATCACGAAGATGTTGCGGAGCAGGTCGGCGAACGTCCGTCCGGCGAGGACGGCCGACCGGGCCATCGGCAGCGATCGGAAACGGTCGACGACTCCCGCCTTCAAATCCTCTGTCAGGCCCACGGCGGTCTGGGTTGCCCCGAACGTGGCCACCTGGATCAGAATCCCGGGCAGGAGCCAGTTGATGTACTTCCCATCGGCAGCAGGCGGGATGGCCAGGCCGATGCTCCCGCCGAACACGTAGTTGAACAGCAGGAGGAACATCACCGGTTGAATGGTGGCGAAGACGAGGAGCTGCGGCAGCCGCCGAACTCGCCGGATGTTCCTCCTGACGATGATCCAGATGTCGGCCGCAGTGGACGCAAGCGTGCGCCGAGGGGCACCCTTGAGCTGAGGTTGTGCTGCGAGATCGGTCATCGTGCCCTCCGGTTTCTTCCACGGCGGCCGTTCGACGGTGGAGAAGCGGGGTCGGTGGCTTCGGTCGGACGACCGGTCAGCTCGAGGAACACGTCGTCGAGCGTCGGGCGTCGAATGCCGATGTCGATCGGATCGACGCCGGCGTCATCGAGCGTCCGGACCACCTCCAGGAGGCTGGTGGCACCTTCGGCCGCCGGGAGGGACAGGGAACTCGTCCGTTCATCGATCGTCATCGAGTCCCTGGACAGGATTCGAAGGGCGTCCACCGCCGCGGCTCTCGTGTCCGGGGTCACCGTCAGTTCGATGACCGACGTTCCCAGCCGCTCCTTCAACTCTTCACTCGTCCCCTCGGTGATCAGGCGTCCCTGATCGATGACCGCAATGCGGTCGGCGAGCTGGTCGGCCTCGTCCAGATACTGAGTGGTGAGGAGAATCGTCGTGCCGCCGTCGACCAAGTCTTGGACGATGTCCCAGATGTCGATTCTGCTGCGAGGGTCGATTCCGGTCGTCGGCTCGTCCAGGAACAGGACGGTCGGGCGACCGACCATCGAAGCCGCCAGATCCAGCCGTCGGCGCATTCCACCGGAGTACGTCCGAACCGGCCGGTCGGCTGCATCCATCAATCCGATCCGCTCGAGAATCTCGTCCGTCCTGCGTTGCGCTTCTGCGGCCGGCAACTGGTAGAGGCGGCCGATCATCTCGACGTTCTCACGCCCGGTCTGGTAGTCGTCGACTGCGGCGAACTGTCCGGCGAGGCCGATCTGGCGCCGGACGGCATTGGGATCGGCGACGACGTCGATTCCGGCCACCTCCGCCGACCCGGATGTGGGCTTCAACAGGGTGGCCAGGATCCGGATGAGGGTGGTCTTGCCGGCTCCGTTGGGTCCGAGCAGTCCGAAGATCATCCCGGCATCGAATTCGAGGTCCACGTCGGTGAGGGCATGGATGTCGCCGAAACTCTTGGAGACGGCGCGGACGCTGACGATGGGTTCGGGCATGAGAGTCCTCGGTGGCGGCGGAACTGAAAGAACGAGGGAAGTGAAAGATTCAAAAGTACGGTAGAGTCAATTGTTGATACATGCCAAGTTATTCCCCCAGCCGTTCCGGCAGTGATTCTCACCGCGCCGACCGTGAACACCTGGCGGGGCTGGTTCGGGCGATCGGCGACATGATGCGGCGGCGTTTCCGCACGGTGATGGCCCAACATGGGCTCACCCCACCACAGGGCATGGTGCTCCGGCATCTCGGAGATCGCACCTGTTCGATGGGCGACATGGCCGACCGTATGTCGGTGGATGCTTCCTACGTCACGTCGCTGGCCGACCGCCTCGAGGACCTGGGATTCGTCGTTCGGGAACCATCGTCGTCCGACCGCCGAGTGAAGCGGCTGGTCCTCACCCCGGCAGGGGAGCGTCTGCGGCTGGCCATCGAACAGTCCCTGGTGAATGCTTCGATGTTCGAGTCGATGTCCGACCACGAGGTGGTTGCGGTCGCGACGGTACTGGAGGCGATGCTCGAAGCGGAAGGAAGCCTCCAGCGGGGCGCTGATCCACCTTGAGTTTTCAATGAGGGTGGTGCACTACTATCTGTATCAGCGTCGACGGTGCGACATCGGTCGACGCAGGGGCGGCATGATCGTATGGATCAGGTCACCAGCCGGAGTCCCGGCACGGCGCCGGGGGGTGATGGCCTCTCAGGGGGAGGGGAAATCGCAGGGTGCGTTCGCATCCGCGGGGGTGATGGTTCAAGCGACACCGTCTCAGGCCGAGTGAGACTTGGGTGTCCGATGGGTGCCCCGAAGATGTGGTGGAGGTGATCGGGTCCCGGATCAGCAACGTCGATGACAGCTCGTAGGCTTCGCATCCCCTCCTGTGGCCGCGAGCCCCGTGTTTCACGGGTCCGTCTCGATGGCGGTCCGGGACCCCATCACCTCCACCCGATATCATTCACCGGGTCACTGGCCCACTTCACGCACCGGCGTGGCCATCCACCGGTGCGGTCGGAGTCGGTCGAACGTGCGGCGGGGGATCAGGAAACGGGCGATCTGCGTTCGGCAGCCAGCTCGATGAGTCGCCGGGCGGCCTTCCCGAGCTCCGCAAATCGTTGATCGTCGGTCTGACCCCGCCGCCAACGGATGTGGATCTGCTGAAGGATCACCGCCATCTTGAAGGTGCCGAACACCAGATACCACGCGAAGCCGGACAGGTCTCGCCCCGATCGAGCCGCATAGCGTTCGATGGCATCGGTACGTTGCATGAACCCGGGGGCGGTGGTCGGCATCGGATTCAGGTGGGCGGGCGATTCGTCCGGGGCGTACCACACGGCCATCAGCGTTCCCAGGTCCGTCAGCGGATCGCCGCGGGTGCACATGTCCCAGTCGTAGACGGCGACGCAGGTACCGGGATCGGTCTCGGAGACCGCCATGTTGTCGAGGCGCCAGTCGTTGTGGACCAGCGTGGGGCGCGCGGCGGGAGGCAGTGCCCGTGTCAACCATCCGGCCACCTCATCGGCCAGGGGGAAGTCGTCGTGCTTGGACGCATCCCAGCGTTGGATCCATCCGTGCGTCTGGCGCTCCAGGTAGCCAACGGGTCGTCCGAGACTGCCGAGCCCCGCGTCCGCCGGGTCCACATCGTGGAACTCGGCCAGCGTGTCGACGACCACCTCGCTGAGCAGGCGGTTGGCGACCGGATCGTCGCCGCCACCGAACACCGGGGGGACCACCTGCTGGACGACCACGCCGTGACGACGTTCCATGATGAAGAACGGCGCCCCGATCACGCCGGGGTCGTCGCAGAAGAGGAAGGCGCGGGCGGCCTTGGGGAAGGCCTGCCACAAGGTGGACAACACTCGAAACTCTCTCGCCATGTCGTGCGACGATGGCGCCACCGGACCAAGAGGGGGTCGGCGCACCACATATTCGCTTGGCGCCGAATCGTCGCCGTACCGGAGAAGGTAGGTGAGGTTCGCCCGACCTCGGGCGAACTGGAGGAGCGTTGGCGAGCCATCGCTACCCGGCAACCTGCCGCCGATCCAGTCGTGGAGCGCTGCCAGGTCGAGTCGTTCGTCGCTCCGTACCTCGATGAGTTCGGGGACCACTTCGGCCATCCGGGGAGACCGTACTCGCCGCGGTGGGCTTCGGCGGAGCGGCGTTCTCCACGCAACGCTTCGGCACGGGCCTGGACGCGATAGCCTCCGGCCGGCATGGGAACTCCTGATGTCTTCGAAGTCGCCGACGCCATGGTGATGGAGCAGTGCGACATCGATCCCATCACGGCCACGATGGTGGGGGTGGACGGATTCGACGACCGATGGCCGGACCTGGGCGGCGAGGGGATGGAGCGCCAACTGGCGTTCGCTCGGGACCGCTTCGCCCTCCTGGAGAGGCATCGAGACCATCCCGATCCAGTCCACCGACACGCTGCGGCGGTCATCTGCGCCCGGCTCGCCGAGGAGATTCGACGGATCGAGTCCGGTGACGTGCTCTACGACCTGTCGCAGATGGGATGCAGCTTCGAGTCGATCCGTTCGGTCTTCGACCTCATGGACACCGAGACCGACGAACAGAGAGAAGCAATCTGTCGCCGACTCGAGAGCGTCGACCAGGTTTTCGACTCCTACGAGGAGCGGCTCCGCATCGCCATCGACCGCAACCGGCTCGTGGCGGCTCGGCAGGTGCAGGCCGTACTGGCACAGGTCGACGCCCTGGCCGGCGGTACCTCCGCCTTCGATCAGCTACCGGGACGTTGGAGCGGAGATCAGGTTCGAGTCCGGGACGGGATCCGTCGTGCCAAGGCGCGGGTCGGCGAGTTCGGCAGGTTTCTCCGCGAGAGCTATGCGCCGGCCGCGAACGATGACGATCGCACCGACCCTGATCGGTATGCGAGGTACGCGGATCGTGCCGTTGGAAAGGAAGTCGACGTCGACGAGGGCTATCGATGGGGTTGGGACGAGGTCGGAGCACTGATCACGGAGATGACGCAACTCGCCGACGAGATCAAGCCCGGAGCCGATCTCGCCGAGGTCGTGACGCTGCTCGAAACGGACATCGCCCGTGCTGCGCCGAATGCGAGTGCGTTCGTCTCATTCGTCGAGGCTCGGCAACGCCAGGCGCTCGCCCAACTCGACGGATCCCATTTCGCAGTACCGCCGCAGGCGAGAGAGGTCGCCGTGAAGCTGGCACCGCCGGGCAATCCACCGGGGGCCTACTACTTCGCACCGAGCGAAGACTTCTCGCGTCCCGGGTCCATCTGGTACTCCATCGTCGACCACGATGTCCCGGTCCCGCTCTACCAGGAGGTCTCCACCGCGTACCACGAAGGCTTCCCCGGGCACCATCTCCAGCTGGCCACCACCTTGGCCAACGCCGAGCGGCTCACGAGGTTTCACCGGCTCTTCGTCTGGTACTCCGGCTTCGGAGAGGGCTGGGCGCTGTATGCCGAGCGACTGATGGACGAACTCGGCTACTTCGAGAAGCCCGAGTACCGCTTCGGGATGCTGGCCAACAACCTCTTCCGGTCGACCCGGGTGGTCGTCGATCTGGGCATCCACCACGGACTCTCCATCCCACCGGATGCACCGTTGCACCCCGGCGAGCGGTGGTCGTTCGACATCGCGGTCGACTACATGCATCGCATCGGCTTGCAGGCGCCGCACTACGCCAAGAGCGAGGTGCTTCGCTACCTCGGTTGGCCGGCCCAGGCGATCTCGTACAAGCTCGGTGAGCGGTGCCTCCTCGATCTGCGGGAAAGCCACGGCGGTGACCTTCGGTCCTTCCATGACCGCCTCCTCGCATACGGCGAGGTCCGGCTCGATCACCTGGTCGAGCTGATGGAGGAGCCGGCGTGAGGCGAGTGCTCGATCCCGGTGATCTCGAGCCGGCGGATGCGTACAAGCTCTTGATCGGACTGGTGGTACCTCGACCGATCGGCTGGATCGGGACGAGGGGAGCGGACGGCGTGGACAACCTCGCGCCCTTCTCCTTCTACACGGCGGTTGCGGCAAGTCCGCCGTCCGTGGTCTTCTCAACCGTGCGACCCGAGGGGAGATTCAAAGACACGCTGCGAAACGTCCGTCGCACCGGAGCGTTCACGATCAACGTCGTCACCGAGGAGATGGTCGATGGGATGAATCGTTCCGCCGCCGAGGTGCCCTCGGAGGTCGACGAGTTCGCCGTTGCCGGACTCGACAAGGTCCCCAGCGTGCGGGTGGGGGCACCGCTGGTGTCCGGTGCCAAGGCCGCCATGGAGTGCCGGCTCGTCGACACGGTCGATGTCGGTCGACCGCCGATGGCGGGCACCATCGTGATCGGCGAGGTGGTCCTGTTCCACGTGGAGGAATCGCTGCTCGACGGGACCCGCATCGACCAGGCGGCGCTGCGGGCGGTCGGTCGAATGGGGGGATCGCGCTACGTCCGCACCAGCGACATCTTCGGGATTGATCGCCCGACGGTCTGATCGATCACCGACAGGCGGTGACCAGATGCGGGTAGGGGTTCACACCCTTGCCCCCGATCATGATCTCGAAGTGGAGATGGGTCTTGGCGCCTTTGGCGTTTCCGGTGTCGCCGACGGCTCCCACTACGTCGCCTGCCGAGACGCGGCCGACTTGGCCGAATCGATCCATGTGGGTCCCGATGTAGAGGTTGCCGTCGTCTCCGTGGAGCCAGAACTGGAGACCGCCGACGTCTCCGGTCACGGCCTCGACAGTTCCGGCGACCGGCGCCCGCACCGGCGTTCCTCGTGGGGCGAACAAGTCTGTGCCCTGATGGAATCGACCGCCGGGTCTGGGAAATCCCCAGTCATTGATGAAGATGGCGCCGGGGACCGGACAAGCGATGCCCAGGTGGTCGGTCGGTCCGGTCGCACGAGGTTTGGGAATCGTCAGTCTCTGGCCGATGCGGATGCGGTTGGGGTCGGCCAGATCGTTGGCCCCCACGATCGCGTTCGTGGTCACTCCGTACCGAGCGGCGATGCCGCCGAGCGTTTCTCCCGACTTCACCGTGTGGATGATCTCAGCCGGTGGAGGAGCCGTTTCCGGTGCGCCATGGATCGTCAGTCGCTGCCCGGGCCGGATCAGGTTCGGGTTGCGAATCTGGTTGGTGGCGAGGATGGCGGCCACCGTCGTGCCGTGGCGTCGGGCGATCGCCCCGAGCGTGTCCCCGGGCACGACCACGTACGTCGTGGTGGCCGTGTCGACACCCGGGATGGCGAGGCGCTGTCCGACCCGGATCAGGTTGACGTTGGTGATGTTGTTCGCCTTGACGATCTTGGCGACGCTGACACCATGCGCGACGGCGATGGAGCTGAGCGTGTCACCCGGCTCGACGACGTAGTGCGCGGAGGCGGCCGAGGCGGTGGCGATCACGACGAGCGCAATCGCGACCGTTCGGATCCTGGCCGTGACCGGGATGGGTCGAACATGGCGACCGCGGATCGGCGCGACTGCGGTCGAGCCAGGCTGGGCCGTCGGTTCGGCGTCGTGCGCTCGACGCCGCGGGACTGTGAAGATGTCGGGCACTGAGTCTCCCCGTCTCGGGGGGTGCCCCTGAAACCGCCGAAGAGGACGTTAGACGGATTTCGCGCTCTTGTGAAGACGGACGGGCTGTGCACGGGCCCGAAGTTGGCCGCAGGCCGCATCGATGTCCTGGCCGCGGGTATCTCGAATGGTGACGTGTCCACCGTTGCTTCGGACGCGAGCCGCGAATCGGTCGATGCGATCGGGGGTGGACGGCAGGTGTTCGGTGAACGGCGTGGGGTTCATGGCGATCAGGTTGACGTGGGCTCGGAGGCGAACCGCGATGGATGCCAAGCGCTCGGCCTGCTCGTCGGTGTCGTTGACCCCATCGATCATGGTCCACTCGAGCGATACCCGCCGCCCCTTCTTGTCGAAGTATTCGGCGGCGGCCGCCTCGATCTCCCGGAGGGGGTAGCGACGATTGAGGGGTACGAGTGTGTTGCGGAGCGTGTCGTCGGCGGCATGGAGGCTCACCGCCAAGGTCACCGGCCACGGTTCATCGGCCAGCTTCCGCATGCCCGGCACGAAGCCGACCGTCGAGACGGTGATGGCCCGGGCCGAGATGCCCATCTCCTCCACCATCCTGCGGATGGACTCCCGAACTCGGGGATAGTTCGCCAAGGGCTCGCCCATGCCCATGAACACGATGTTGCTGAGGCGTCGCGGCGTCCCCGAGATCCCGTGCTGGCGGAGGTAGGCGGTCGCCCAGGCGGCTTGGGCGACGATCTCCCCGGTTTCGAGGTTGCGGTCGAATCCAAACTGCCCGGTGGCGCAGAACGTACAGGCCAGCGCACAACCCGCCTGGCTGGAGAGACACAGCGTGGCGCGATCGGGATAGCCCATCAGCACCGATTCCAAAGCCACGCCGTCCGGGGTTCGGAACAGCCATTTGACGGTCTTTCCCCGGTCACCGACCTGTTCCGTCTCGCAGATGAACGGGAACAGTCGGCCGTCCAAACCGGCTCTGACGGAGAGTGGGAGGTCGGTCATGTCGGAGGCCCGCAACACCGGCTCTTCGTAGAGCCAGCGACGAAGCTGCCGTGCACGAAAAGGTGGTTCCCCGGGCAGCAACGAGCCCAGGTCTTCGGGATTCACCAGGTAGGGCATCGGCGGAACCGCCGTCAGCCCATCAAGATCGACGCTTGGGTGATCCAGCCCTCCGCACGCGGCTCGGTGACTCCGGCGGCGTTGGCCACCTGTCGGGCAGATGCGGCTGCAATCGATTCGAAGGTGGCGAGTCCCGCTTCCATGAGACGTCGTTCGAACACCGGGCCCACCCCATTGATCCTGGTCAGATCGTCCGGGTCTTGGACGCTGACCGCCGATGCCGTGCGCTCTGGCCTGACCTGCCCGGCAGGCGGCGGGGGAGGCGTTGAGACGACCCGAAACGACGGTGGTTCCGGTTCCTTCGGGGCGGCGATGGACACGAAGCGGTCGCGCATGGCCCAGGCGATGGCGACGACACCACCGAGCAGGCCGATGATCCGACCGATCCGTCGCTTTTCGTTCGTGCCTGTCATGCTCCCAACCTGTCGCCCTCTGTGATGTTACCGCCGCCGAGGTCCAAGTCTTCCGGTGGCCGCGGTAGCCTCGACCGATGAAGGTCGACTACTACCACCCACCGCACGACGTTCGCGGGGCGGCTGCCGCAGCTGAACGGGCCGCTCGGCTCGGGTTCGACGGGTTCTTCACGGCAGAAACCGCCCACGATCCGTTCATCCCGCTGGCGACCGCCGGTGACGCCGCACCAACGCTCGAACTGGGAACCGCGATCGCCGTGGCTTTCCCTCGGTCGCCGATGGTGATGGCCCAGGTCGCGTGGGATCTTGCAGACCGGAGTGGTGGTCGGTTCATCCTCGGGCTGGGCACCCAGGTTCGTGCTCACATGACGCGTCGCTTCTCCGTTGAATGGGTGTCACCGACGGCGCGCCTCGAGGAGTACATCGCTTCCCTCCGCACGATCTGGCGGACCTTCCAAACCGGAGATCGTCTCCGGTACGAGGGCGATCACTACCGCTTCACCCTGATGACTCCATTCTTCGATCCGGGACCGATCGAGCATCCGGACATCCCCATCGCCATCGCAGGGGTCAATGCCCATCTCACTCGATTGGCGGGACGCGCCGCCGACGGGTTCCATCTCCACCCGTTTCACACGATCCGCTATCTCGACGAGGTGGTGCTCCCCAATCTCGAGCAGGGGGCTGCGTCGGCGGGGCGAGATCGTGGCGATGTCGAGATCATCGGGACGATATTCGTCGGCACCGGACGAACCGAGTCCGAAGTCGCCTCCCGGCGCGAGGCGATCCGCAAACAGATCGCGTTCTATGCGTCCACCCCGTCGTACCGCGTCATTCTCGAGACCCACGGCTGGGAGGTCGGACCCGAGTTGAGCAGCCGGAGCCGGAGGGGCGACTGGGACGGGATGGCGGAACTCATCTCGGATGAGATGCTGGACGAGGTCGCGGTCGTTGCGCCCTTCGACGAGTTGGGACACCGGATCGCTCGTCGATTCGATGGGAGGGTTCAACGAATCGGCTACTACTTCATCGGAGACGACGACCCGTACGCCGACGAGGCGCCATGGCCGGACGTCATCACCGCCACGCGGGGCTGATCAGCGGACCCCCAGCACGTGGATCTGGCGGTTCATGGCATCCAATGTGGCGCGAACCGTCGCCTGGATCGGGTCTTCGCTGACCAATCCGCTGCCGACCACGGTGCGCTCTCGGTTCTCGGCCACGACCACCACCATCACCAGCGCCACCTCGCGACTGCCGATGCCGGTGCGGGCGGTTCCGGTCACGGCCACGGCCACACCGTCGTCCAGGAGTTCCTCCAGGGCGTTCAGTGTGGCCTCGGCCGCCAGCGTATCGCGAGTGCTCGATGCGGCCGGACCGCGCGCCGCCCCGATGAGTCGTTGGTCGTGCCATGCCAGCGTGACCCGGACCTCCATCCGCGGCCCTTCGACCGCCTCGGAGACGTCGAGGATCTTGACTCGGTGGTTTTCGAGGTCACCCGGCTCCACCTGGACGACGGAGACGACTCGTCGGTCGATCTGGGTGCCGAGCGTGGCGATGGCCATCGACTGCAGGTCGCGCACGATCTGCTTGGCCGGCTTGCCGGGGGCGGCCACGACGTGCACCTCCGTGGGCTGGGCGCCGTCGAGAATCACTCGAACGGCTTCGACCCCCGGGACGCGTTTCAGTGCCTGTTCGAGGGTGTCGGCGCGCATGGACTGAGCGTATACGGCCCATGCCGCTGCGTGGGTCGGTTGTATGCGGCGGGTGGTGCGACTACCTTCTCGGTCATCGATGCCGGGATCGGGCGGGTTCGCGGAGTGGCGCACCGAGTGGCCATTCTCAGGTTGATCCTCGGCGATCGGTGGGGCCATTGACATCCGAGTCGTCCTGAGCGGAGCGTTCGCTCAGGATCAGGGAGGAGAGCCCGGCTCGCCGCTCGCCAACCAACCGTTCGCAATCACCTTTCAGCGGAGCGGATACGTCTTGTCCGAGTTCCCAGTATTTGGACAAAATCAGCACATTCGAGGTGAACAGAACGCCCCCATGAGTCGGAATCACCCTTCGTTACCGGTCTGTCGGGTCTGTCGACCTCGCTGGACTGAAGTGTCACTCAAGATCGGTTGACCGTCGAACTGGGCTTTCCTTTTCCTCGTCCCAATTAGCCCGACCGGATTGTTAGATGCAGAACAGCTCATCCCCACGTGCCTGGATCCGCCGCACGCGAGCAGCGATTGTGTTTCTGGTGCTCGCCACGATCTCTGTTGGCGGAGCATTCGCCGTATCCGGCACCGATTGGATGATGCCTCAGAGTTTGGCGGTCTTGGGCCTCATCGTCGTTCTGAATGTGTTGTTGAGTGTCGCCTCCGGCGAGGTAAACGATCGCCTTTGGGCCTCCGCCAGTGTGATGCTGGTCTTCGTGGCCGGCTTCTTCGTGGTGCTCTTGCTCGGCACATCGGTGGAGAGCTTCCGCCTGGCGATTGCTGCACAAACCGTCGTCGCCGCATCCGGCTTCTACACGCGAGGCGATTGGCGCGAACGACGCTGGGCACGGTCGGCCATGAATCTCGGCCAGTTGGCGATGGCAGGGTTCGTGAGTGGTTTGGCGACGTTGGGCGTTGCTCAGGCGATTGCGATGCCGAGTTCGTCCGGGAGTCCAGGACTGAGCGATGCGTCCGGGTGGTACCCAACCCTGTTCGTGCTTGGTTTGGTGGGACCCTTCTCCTACGCGATGACGAACCTCGTGGGAGTCAAGCTGGGTGTTCGGATGCTCTACGGCCGGGGGAACGTACTCCCGTGGTCCCACCTCCGGTCGATCGTGTTCTCGCTGATCGCCATGGGCGTGATCGGGGCGTTCGTGGGGGTGCTGTTCGCCACCACGCCCGAGCCGGCGGTCATCCCGCTCACGCTGGTGGTCTTCGTCGTCGGTCAGCAGGTCTTCATCTCCATGGCCCGGCTCCGGACCGCTCACGAGAACACGATCAATGGCTTCGTCAAGACCTTGGAGGCGCGGGACCTGTACACGCGCGGGCACACCGAGAAGGTGGCCGAGTTCTGCCGGCTGGCCGGAGAAGAACTCGGCCTGAGCGACAACCGGCTCGAGCGGCTCCGGTGGGCGGCACTGATCCATGACGTCGGCAAGCTGGCGGTCCCCGCCGAGCTGATGCAGAGCCCGCAACAGTTCGGAGATCCGCAGCGCCGCGAGTACCACGCGGCCACGCACCGCGTCGACGACCTGTTGTGCGAGGTCGATTTCCTGAGGCCGATGGTGGTCATCTCATCGGGTTTCCACCCGGCGCAGCGCGGGGTGGACTACGGGCAGACGGGCCACATCCACGACCAGCCGGAGCCGACGGAGGAACAACAGATCCTCGCGGTGGCAGATGCCTTCGACGCGATGACGAGCTCTCGCTCCTACCGGATGGCGATCAGCCAGTCGGCTGCGCTCGAGCAACTCCGGAGATCCGGCGACGCGCTCTACACGGTCGACGTCGTAGATGCGCTCGAACGCGGGCTCACTCGGGTCGGCCGCGAGTACGGACCACCGGACATCGATCGAAACCACTCGGTATCACACAATGGGTGAGCGGCGGTCGGAGATGAGCAGGCTCGGTTCGATCGTGTCGATCGCCGTGCCGTTCGCCGCGGCCATGGTCGGTGCCGCGCTCCTCGGCAGCGGTCCGCAACCACTCGGATGGTCGTTGCTCACCGCGCTCCTCGTGGTCGTCACCGAGCTGTTCCGAGTTCCGGGCAGAAGCGGGATGCGGCTCACCCTGGCGATGGCGGTCATGGCGGCGTTGCCGATCGTTCGCCCGCCGACCAGCGAGACTTTCCTCGGCGACGTGGCCGGATTGGTCGCTCCGATCGCCGTCGGCGTGGTGGTCGTGTGGGTGTACCGCACGACCCGGAACGAGGATCCGCATCAGGTTCTCGTCGACACCGTCCGGCGCGTGGCCGGCTCGGCCGCCTATCTCGTCATCTTCCCCGTGACCCGGTTCGAGCTCGGTTCCTGGGTCGGTGGCTACGGCGACCTGGTGGCAATCGTCGCAGCCATGATCGCTGCGTTCTCGATCGAGATTCTCGTCGGGCTCACCTTTCGTTTCCGGCCGAGGCTGGAGTCGAGATCGGCGATCGTCCGCCGTGAACTCTCCGACCTCGCCGCCTACCTCACGTTGGTGTCGATCGGGGCCTGGGGAGGTTACGTGTTCCTCCAGTTCGGCCCGTGGGTCGTGCCGGTCGGGGCGATGCTGTACCTCTTTGCAGACCGGGCGTTTCGGCGGCTCGCCGATGCCCGCCAGACGTACGACCAGACGATCCGGGCCTTGGCACGGATTCCGGAGGTTGCCGACCAGGTTGCAGAGGGCCATGCCGACCGAACGGCCGCCCTCGTCTCGAACGTCGCGCAGCGCTACCGCATCGGTCCCGACGAGGTGGAACTGATCGTCCGGGCGGCCTACCTCCACGACATCGGACGCATCTCGATGAACGACCCGGGAGTGGCCGGACTGGGTGCCACCGACGCAGAGATCGCCGGCTGGGGTGCCGAGATCGTGCGCGAGGCCGCCCTCGATCGGGAGGCGGAGCTGATCGCCCGCCAGTGTGAGGTGTTTCGCCACCCCGGACAGAGCGCCGTGACCGACGTCCCGTTGGGTGCCCGCATCATCAAGGTCTGTAGTGCCTACGACCAGGGGGTTCACGAGTTGGGGATGTCACCGCTCGAGTCGATGGAGCGTCTCCACCGAGGTTCGGTCTACGACTACGACCCGGAGGTCGTCGATCGCCTGCGTGCGGTGCTGGAGGCGCACGACGGGTTCACGCCCTCCCCCTGATTGCGTGGTACCGGCGTTGCGGTGTGCGTTGTTCCGGTCGCTACCGCTGGGATGCCGAGCCGCCAGACAGCTTGACACCCGGTTTGAACCATCGAACCGGCCGTCGTAGCTCCGACTCGAGGAACCGCCCGAGGCCAACCGCCAAGAACACGTCGCCCAGCGACAGCACGGTACCGCTGCCGAACAGCCGCATCGGGATGACATCGCCGAGGAACGGCAGGATCGTCGCTTGGTCGAGAGGAACGTGTTTGTAGCTGTCGGCGATCTGGGGGGTTGGAGAAAAGCCGGACGCCACCACCGCCGCCTCCGACAACACCGGCATTCCGGCATTGAGCACGATCACGGTGAAGTTCAGCAGCACACCGAAACCCGCCAACCACATTCCATTGCGGTCACGGTTGGCGACGACGACCGCCACCAGTGGGACGTATGACAGCAACACCATGCCAACCGCCACGGCATCCGACCACGAGCGTTCCGGGAGGAGGGCGGTCCCCAGCTGCAACGCGAACGCCAGCAGGAGCAGCCACCAGAGCCGGAGCCGGATGTCGGCGAGGTTGGTGAGCCTTCCGCCTCGCAGCACCGCGATGAGGATGGCAACCATCAGGACGACGACGAGCCATAGCATCGTTGGTCAAGGTATCACAGGCGAGGACGGAGGAAACAATGGTCCGGTATGAGGTCGGGGATCGGGTGGCGCGCATCACGATCGACGAGCCCGAACGGCGGAATCCGATGTCGACGGCCACCATGGAGGCGCTCGCCCGGTCGGCGCGGGAGGCGCTCCACGATCGCAGCGTGGGGGTTCTGGTGTTCACCGGGGCAGGAGACCGAGCGTTCTCGGCCGGAGGTGATCTCTCGGGTGGATTCGCCGACCGATCGGTCGAGCTGCATCGCCAACGAGGGGCATTGGCGCAATTGTTCAGAGTTCTTCGGCGCGGCGGCAAGCCCACTGTGGCGCGAGTGAATGGGCACGCCCTGGCCGGCGGCTTTGGTCTGGCCGTGGCGTGCGACGTGACCATCTGTGTCGACGATGCCAAGTTGGGGGTGACCGAGGTGGCCGTGGGGCTGTGGCCGATGATGATCTCGGCCGTGCTGGCCGAGATCATGCCGAGGAAGGCGGCGCTGGAACTCATGATGACCGGGAGGATCATCGACCCCCGGGAGGCTCAGCGGCTGGGTGCCGTCAGCAGGGTGGTCGTCCGTGACGATTTGGATTCCGCCGTCGACGAGGTGACTCGAGCTCTGCTCACGCGGAGCGGCACAACGCTGCGCCTGGGACGCGACGCGTTCCACGGAATGGTCGATCTGGGATTCGATGCTGCGCTCGACCGCCTGCAGTCCGGACTGACGGCCGTGACCGGAACCGACGACGCCGCCGAGGGGGTGAGGGCGTTTCTCGAGAAGCGCACGCCAGTCTGGTCTGATTCCTGATCGGCGATAGCCTGCCATCCATGCGTCGGGCGATTCTCGTGAGCGGTTGGACCTTGGTCTGGTCGGGTCTGTTCATCCTCGGCTTCGTGGGCTATCAGCTCTACGGGACGGGCTTCCAGACCGCCCAAGCCCAAGACGAGGCAAGGGCCGAGCTCGAGGAGATCTTCGCCGCCACTCCGGCGACCACCACCACGACGTCGCCCGAACCCGACGACGAGGTGGTTGTCGAAGAGCAGCCGCCGGAGCTGGTGTCAGAGGAATCGGTGGGCGAAGGGGATCCGTTCGCGGCGATTCGCATTCCGAAGATCGACGTGGATCACGTGGTCTTCGAAGGGGTTCAGCTCACCACCCTCCAGAGCGGGCCGGGTCACATCCCCGGGTCGCCGCTGCCCGGCCAGCCGGGGAACGCCGTCATCAGCGGCCATCGCACCACGTACGGACAGCCGTTCCACGACCTCGACCTTCTGACTCCGGGGGATTCGATCTTCGTGGAGACCGCCATCGGCACCCACGAGTACCAGATGCGTTCGGTCGAGATCGTTTCGCCCACCGACGTCTGGGTGCTCGACGATCGCGAGGGAGCATGGCTGACACTGACGACCTGCCATCCCAAGTACTCGGCCCGGGAGCGTCTCATCATCTTCGCCGAACTCGTCGATGGTCCGAACCTCGAAGCGATCACCGCCCAGACCCCGGTGGAGCCGGCCTGAGCTACCCGGCTCCAATCGCGTGCTCGAGGTCCTCGGCCGTCACCGGTCGCTCGAACTGGTGCGTGATGACGCCCGACTCGTCGATCACGAACGTCGCCGGAAGGCCGACCGTGGGAAGTGCGTCACGGAGCCGACCGGTCGCGTCCATCCCGATCCGGTAGGCGGGTTGCAGCTCCTCGACCAGCGCTCGAGCCGCCTCCGGCTCGTCTCTGACCGCGGCTCCGACCACCAACACGTCCGGGTTCTCGGTCGAGAAGCGACTCAGCTCGGGGATCTCCTCGACGCACGGTGGGCAGTACGACGCCCAGAGGTTCAGCACGACGGGTCTCTCGCCCAACGAGCGTGAGAGGCGCCAGGTCTGACCGTCGAACGCGTCGACGACCACCTCCGGAGCGATGGTTCCCACCAGACGGCCCGGTCCATCGCCGGAGCCGTCGTCGGGCGCCGCCAAGCCCCGGGCCACGGCGACCGCGCCCACCACCACGATGACGAAGACGAGCGTCAGTCTGCCTCCACCGAGCGAGTGACGCCGGTCGAGCCCGGGACTCATCTTCGGATGGTCACGACGTCGCCATCTGCCTCAGGACGTAGTGGAGGATCCCGCCGTGACGGAGATACTCGACCTCGATCGGAGTGTCCACTCTGGCCACTGCCTTGATCTCGATGACCTTCCCGGTGGAGGCCGTTGCTCGAACCAGGAGCGGTTGTCGGGGGACCAGTTCATCGTCGACATCGATCTCGAACGTCTCGGTGCCGTCCAGTCCCAGGGAGTCGGCGGTGTCACCGTCCCGGTACTCCAGAGGCAGGACGCCCATCATCACCAGATTCGAACGATGGATGCGTTCGAAACTCTCGGCCAGGACCGCCCGCACCCCGAGGAGGAACGTGCCCTTGGCCGCCCAGTCTCGGCTCGAGCCCATGCCGTAATCCTTGCCCGCCAACACAACGAGTGGGATGCCTTCGGCCTGGTAGTGCATCGATGCGTCATAGATCGACTTCACCTCGCCGTCGATCAGGTCGGTCGTGTAGCCGCCTTCGGTGCCGGGCGCCAGACGGTTGCGGACCCGGATGTTGGCGAAGGTTCCCCTCGTCATGACCCGGTCGTTGCCCCGACGGGAGCCGTAGGAGTTGAACATCGCCGGCTGCACCCCCCGGGAGACGAGATACCGACCGGCCGGCGAGTCGGCCTTGATCGCTCCCGCCGGCGAGATGTGATCTGTGGTGACCGAGTCGCCCAGTTTGGCGAGGACCCGGGCACCCGTGATCGGGGCGATCGGCTGGATGTCGGTATCCAGGCCAACGAAGAAGGGAGGTTCCTGAACGTATGTCGAGGCTTCGTTCCAGTCGTAGATCGCGCCACCCGCCGTCGTGATCTCCTGCCACTCATCCGATCCGGCGAACACGTCGGCGTACTTCTCGACGAACTGGTTTCGGGTGACGTTCTCGGCGACAACCGAATCGATCTCGGTCTGCGACGGCCAGACGTCTTTGAGGAACACCTCGGTACCCGGGAACGGCTCGTTCTCCGGGTCCCAGTCCACCGTGCCGGCCAGCGCGTACGCGACGACCAAAGGTGGGGAAGCCAGATAGTTGGCCCGCACGTCTGGACTGATCCGTCCCTCGAAGTTGCGGTTTCCCGACAGCACCGAGGTTGCGACCATGTCGTGGGTGTTGATGGCGGTCGAGATCTCGGCCGGGAGTGGGCCGGAGTTCCCGATACAGGTCGTACAGCCGTATCCAACGAGGTAGAACCCGGCCGCCTCCAGGTCGGCCATGAGCCCGGACCGTTCGAGGTAGTCGGTGACCACCTTGGATCCGGGTGCGAGTGAGGTCTTCACCCACGGTTTCCGGCTGAGCCCCAACCTGCCGGCGTTCCGAGCCACCAAGCCGGCCGCCACCATGACATCCGGGTTCGACGTGTTGGTGCACGAGGTGATGGCCGCGATCACCACGTGACCATCTTCCAGTGTGAAATCGGATCCGTCGACCTCCACCGTCGCCGTGGCGATCGGGTCGAGCTCGTCGTCCGGTGCGGGACTGCCGCCCTCGTCGGCCCATCCGGTCACCGTGCCACTGGTGGCCGAAGACGCCCTGCCATAGGTGTTCTCGAGCTCCCGTCTCCATTCCGCCTTCATCGCCGAGAGGTCGATGCGGTCCTGTGGGCGTTTCGGGCCCGCCAGGGCCGGTTCGACCGTCGACATGTCGAGGTGGAGGTCAGAGGAGTAGGTGATGGACCGATCGTTCTCCCGCCACATGCCCTGTGTCCGGTAGTAGAGCTCGACTGCCTCCAGGAGCGCTTCCGACCGGCCGGTCAGGCGCAGGTAGCGCAGCGTCTGTGCGTCGACGGGAAAGAACCCGACCGTTGCTCCGTACTCGGGCGCCATGTTGGCGATCGTCGCCCGGTTGGCGACCGGCATGTCATCGAGGCCGGAGCCGTGGAATTCCACGAACTTGCCCACCACTCCATGTTCACGGAGCATCTGGGTCACCCGGAGGACCAGATCGGTGGCCGTCGCTCCCTCCGCCAGACGGCCGGTCAGTTCGAACCCCACCACCTCGGGGAGCAGCATCGAGATGGGCTGTCCGAGCATTGCCGCTTCGGCCTCGATCCCGCCAACCCCCCAGCCCAGCACCCCCAATCCGTTGATCATCGTCGTGTGACTGTCGGTGCCGACCAGCGAGTCGGGATACAGCCAGGTCTCGTCGTCCCACACCACCTTCGCGAGGTACTCGAGGTTGACCTGGTGGACGATGCCGGTCGCAGGAGGGACGACTCGGAAGTTCTCGAAGGCTTGCTGGCCCCACTTCAGAAACTCGTACCGCTCCTGGTTCCGTTCGAACTCCTTGCGGCTGTTGATGATCAGTGCGTCGGGACGTGCGAACGCGTCCACCTGGACGGAGTGGTCGACCACCAGGTCGCAGGCCACGCCGGGATTCACGAGCTTGGCCGAGGCCTCCTCGCCGGTCATGCGGACGATGGCCGACCGCATCGCTGCCAGGTCGACGACCGCAGGAACTCCGGTGAAGTCCTGCAGAACGACGCGTCCGGGGATGAAGGGGATCTCGGAGTCGCCGACCTCGGTGGCGTCGTAGGCGGCGATCTGTTCGACGTCGGCAGAGGTCACCATCCGTCCGTCGCGGGTCCGAAGCGCCGCTTCGAGCAGGACCTTGATGGTGTATGGGAGATGGTCGACGTCGCCCGCCTGCGACAGCGAGGCGATGCGGCGGTGTCCGAACGGGGTCTCGAGCGTGGTGTCATCGGCCATGGCGTCGAGTGTACGACGGGTCGAGATCGGGGCGGAATGTGCAGCTCACCCGGGTGGTCGGCCGTGGGTGGGGCCGACGGAAGCGACCGGCATCAGCGGGTGATGATCACCGGCGTCACTTCGGTGACACACGACTCGGCGTCACCGGGGTGGGGGTGGAGAACCGGCTCGCACGGGCGTTCGAGTCCGGCGAACAGCCCGGACACGATCCCACGATCGAGGGAGCAAATCACCTCCGGGTGGGTTCCGGCGGTGGCGCCGAAGGGGCAGTGGGCGGTGAGGAAGCGGGTGCCGCCGTCGTCGTCTTCGAGTGACATCGCAAATCCCAGACCGCTCATCGCCGCCGCGACGGCCCGAATCGCATGCTCGTACCCCTGATCATGCGGAGTGCCGATCTCGGAGGCGAGCTCGCGTCCATACTCACGACCGATCTGTTCTGCGACCGTGGCGATATCGGGCTGCGCGACCCGTTCGACGACGCGGAGCAGGAGGTCGACGAGGTGGTCGGTGCGCCGTGCCGGGAAATGAACTTCGATCGGCTTCGAGGTGATCTCGTACCGCTTGGCCGGTCTGCCGGCGCCGGGCCCGGACCTGCCCGCCGGGCGACGGCGGCTCACCTCGAGAAAGCCTTCGTCTGCCAGCTTGTCGAGATGGTGACGGGCCACGTTGGTGTGAATATCGAACAAGCCGGCGACCTCACCGGCGGTCATCGGCTCGGCCGATTCGCGGAGTGCGATGTAGATGGCTCGGCGCGTCGGATCTCCCAACGCGGATGTGAGGTTCCCGATCGATCGATCGAGGCGCTCCGACTCGGTCGAAATGGTGTTCACAACGCCCGAAACTATACTTGCCCCCGGATCCGGACATCGGGGATCGCCGGACATTCGGGGATCGATGGGCTCGTCCGTGTCCCCACCGGTGGCTGGGATCACCGCCCAGTGCCTCCGTGCCGTCCTTCCGTGCCAATCCTCCCATGCCAGTCCGTCCACGCCAGTCTCTCGGAGTACCCAATGTCAGAAACCAGCGCGCTCCGGTCCACAGTCGAAGCAGTCGTCGAGCCGCTCACCGGGCGGACGCTGGGAGCGCTCGGCGCGGTCGGGGAGGTTGCCCGCCGGAGAATCGGTTCGGATGTGGTCCGAGTGTTCGCCCCCGTACCGGACCATCCCGGCTTCGTGGCGTTACGGGAACGGCTCGAGGCCGCCGCTCCGAACGCCAAGGTCGACGTGGTGGCGATGACCGACGATCAGCGCAGCGAGATGATGAATCGACTCCGGGATTCCACGATCGGACCCGGACAGCCCGGCTCTGGAACCCGGGTCATCGCCGTGTCTTCGGGAAAGGGTGGTGTGGGCAAGTCCTCGGTGAGCGCCAACCTGGCGGTGGCGCTCGGGCGGTTGGGTCACACCGTCGGGATCATCGACGCCGACATCTGGGGTTTCTCGATTCCCCGCATGCTCGGCATCGAGTCCCCACCGGTGGTCATCGACCAGTCGATCATCCCACCGGTCGCGCACGGGGTGAAGGCCATGTCGATGGACTACTTCGTGGGAGACGAACAGGCGGTCATCTGGCGGGGTCCGATGCTCCACAAGGCGATCGAGCAGTTCCTCCAGGATGTGTGGTGGGACAACCCGGGCTTCCTGATCGTCGACATGCCCCCCGGGACCGGTGACGTATCGATCTCGCTGTCACAACTGCTGCCGCGAGCTCAGGTGATCGTCGTGACGACCCCGCAGGCGACGGCACAGCGCGTGGCCCGTCGAGCGGCGGCGATGGCCTCCAAGGTCGATCAAGAGGTTGCGGGCGTGGTCGAGAACATGTCGTGGTTCACCGGTGACGACGGCACCCGCTATCCCATCTTCGGCGAAGGCGGAGGCATGGAACTGGCGGCCGAGCTCGGCGTCCCGCTGATGGGACGAATTCCCCTGCTTCCGGCAATGCGGTCCGGAGCCGATGCGGGGGTTCCGGTAGCCGTCGCCGCTCCGGACAGCGAACCTGCGGTGGCGTTCGACGAGCTCGCCAAGGCGATCGTGGACCGCAAGCCACGCGTCCGCACCCATCCGGACCTCGTCATCCGATGAACGGCTCCACTCGTCTTTTCGGAACCCAGGTCACCCTGGGTGCATTCGCCCTGTCGACGGTGTTGTGGGTGTTCGGGATCGCCACCACCGCATCGCTGATCAGCACCTGGGGACGGGCCGTCGCATCCGACCCGGTGGTGATCGGGGCGGCCGCGAGAGAACTGGCCACCGCCGATGCGGTCGTCGATCGGCTCCTGGGCGAAGCGACCGAGGTGGCACTGGCCGACGGAGGCGGAGTCGGCCAGGCGTTCGCCGACCTCGTGGACCATCCCGTCGTGGTCGGTGCAATGGAGCAGTTGATGTCCGAGGTCGTGACGGCGGCCTCCACGAGCGAAGGCACCGGCGGCATCGACGTCGCCGGCGCCCTGGCACCGGTGGCGCCCCTGATCGCCACCGAAGCCGAACGGCGCGGGTACGAGATCGATGCGGACGCAGTCGAGCGTCTCATCGGCTCGATCGAACCGATCGTGGTGAGGACCGCCACCCAGCCCCCGGTGGTGGGCGTCGGTTCACCGACGGCCGGATGGTTGACCGTGGCGAGCGCGCTGTCGGTGGGAGCGATGTTCGTCTCCGGTTGGGCGGCGGTGCGGATGGCGGACGACCGCCGCGCCATGCTGCGCTCACTGCTCATCCGGGTGATGGTGTCGGCCCTCTCCTTCGCCGTCATCATGCGGCTCGGCGCCTGGCTGGCCGACCCGGACGGCGGGAGCACGCCGATGCGTTCCGCCGTGTCGGTGGTCGCCGCATCACATGGCTGGGTACCGCTGGCGGCCGCCGCCATCGCCGGCGGCTCCGCGTTGGGACTGTGGCTCCTCCGGCGTCCGCAGCGTGCTCGGCCCAACACCGAGATCGACGAACCCTCCGGTGAACTGCCGGTCCTCGTGAGCGGCTGAGACGTGGCGCCCACGGTCGGCCTGCTCAGTCCCGGGGCGATGGGTGCCGAGGTCGGGCGGGCACTCCTCGACGCCGAGCGAGCGGAACGGGTGCTGTGGTTGCCTTCGGGCCGGTCGGGCGAAACGCGGCGTCGGGCCGACTCCGCCGGCTTGGAGCCGGTGGAGACCATGGCGGAACTGGTCGAACAGGCGACCATGGTCCTGTCGATCTGTCCTCCGGCGGACGCCGACGCGGTCGCCGGCGCCGTGTCACGGGCGGGCTTCACCGGAATCTACGTGGACGCCAACGCCATCCGCCCCTCCCGGGTCTCGGCGATGTCCGAGCAGTTCGACCGCTTCGTCGATGGGGGAATCGTCGGTGGCCCTCCGACCGCGGATGGCACCACCCGCCTGTATCTGTCGGGACGCGAGGCGCCGACCGTCGGTGGTCTGGTCCGCGGGAGCAGGCTGGAGCCGGTATTCCTGGGAGACGAAGTTGGTCTCGCCTCGGGCCTGAAGATGGCATATGCCGCATGGACGAAAGGCACCGGGGCGTTGCTCTACGCCATCCACAAGCTGGCCAGGGAACTGGGAGTCGAAGACGCGCTGGCCGACGAGTGGGCGCGTTCCCTTCCCGACCTGGTCGGCCGGGCGGAGCAGGCGGCACCGCGGACGGCTCGCAAGGCATGGCGGTTCGCGCCGGAGATGGAGGAGATCGCCGCCACCTTCGAGTCCGTCGGCCTGGCCGGATCGTTCCACGAGGGAGCGCATGGCGTGTACCGGAGGTTGGCCGGACTCCGGCACCGTGCCGATGTCGATCTCGACACGCTGCTGGCTTCACTCGACGATTGAGGTCAGATCGGGGGCAATGTCCCCGAGATCAGACGCACGATCCAGATGACCAGGGTGAGGGCACCCAGCACCGTCACGATCCGATTTGTGGTGGTGGCGGTCGGTCGACCGAGCCGGCCGTTCGACGCCCACACCCCGGCCGCCCACGCCAGCAGCGGCACGACCAGGAAGATGATCGGGTGCATGAGCCACGCCTCGGTCACGTCACCACGAACGAGCGCCGCCAGTGCCCGGGTGCCTCCGCACAGCGGGCACGCATGATCGGTCACGATCGCGAACGGACAGATCGTCGGGCCCGACACCAATGGTCCGATCGTCGCCGCCGCGACTCCCACCGCACCGACCGCGGCCACGACCGGCCGGACGACCGGGGCGGGGATCCGGACGACGGCCTGCATCAGCTCCCCACGACGGCGGCCGTCACCCCGAAGGCCAGGAAGAGCACACCGGCCACGAGACCGATGCCGAGCAACACCGTTCCGATGATGCCCACGATCCTGGCCGCATCGGCGGTGCCGCGGTTCTCGGGAGGCCGCCGGCCGGCCTCGATTCCGGCGATCTCCTGGTTGGCCAGATACCAGCCCACCGGACCCAAGAACGGACACACCACGAAATGCAAGATCGATAGGACCAGCGCGAGCATCGCCTGGCTGGCTTCGGGGTATGGCTGGTTCGAGTCCTGGGGAAATGATGGGGTGGTCACAGAGGTCTCTCTTTCGGTTGTCGGCGATTCTATTGGATCGGCGCGGCGCGCCGGGCCAATCGTCCAGCCGATGACACCTTGATCGGTTCGCCCGGCTACGACCGGGTCGACTCGAACAGAAATTGGCGGTTTGAACGGCAATTCAGCGTCCCGAGGGCGATACTGGTCCCGCGCCACCCCCGGCCCCAGAAGAAGCCCCCCGGAAAGAGCCCCCAGGAGGAGCCCGTATGACCACCGTCGCCGATTCGGCGTCGATTCGACTGATGACGGACATCCCGGGTCCGCGCAGCATCGAACTCGTCACGCGCCGTGAGGCAGCCACGCCGGCCGGTGCCGCCAAACTGACTCCCATCGCAGTCGAGGCGGCCCACGGAGCATTGGTCACCGACGTCGACGGCAACACCCTCATCGACATGGCCGGAGGGATCGGCATGCTGGCGGTCGGACACACGCCGTCTCGGATGGTTCGGCGGTTGCAAGAGCAGGCCGAGCAGCTGATCCACATGTGTGCGATCGTCTCGACGTTCGAGCCGATGGTGGAAGCAGCCGAACGACTGAACCGGCTCGCCCCCGGCGACTTCGAGAAGAAGACCGTGTTCATGAACACCGGCGCAGAGGCGGTTGAGACGGCGGTGAACATCTGCCGGTCGCACACCGGGCGCCAGGGGGTCGTCGTCTTCGACGGGGCGTACCACGGTCGAACCAACCTCACGATGGCGATGACCTCGAAGTTCGGCCTCTTCAAGCGCGGCTTCGGACCATTCGCTCCCGAGATCTACCGCTTCCCCTTTCCCAACGTGTATCGCCGGCCGAGCGGTCTGTCCGAGGATGCATACGTCGAGCACCAGATCGCCAACCTCGCCCATTGCTTCACGGCGATCGTGGATCCGTCGCACGTCGCCGCGATCGTGGTCGAGCCCGTGCAGGGCGAAGCCGGCTTCGTCGTCGCCCCACCGGCATGGCTGGCGGAGCTTCGTCGGCTGGCCGATGAGCACGGCATCGTCCTCGTCGCAGACGAGATCCAATCCGGCATGGGCCGGACCGGGACGCTGTGGGCGATCGAGCAGGCGGATGTGGTCCCCGACCTCATCACCACGGCCAAGTCGCTCGGAGGCGGCATGCCCATCTCGGCGGTCGTCGGTCGTGCCGAGATCATGGATGCCCCCCATCCCGGAGGGCTGGGGGGTACGTACTCGGCGAATCCCCTGGCGTGCGTCGCAGCCATCGAGGCCATCGACACGATCTCCTCGGCGTCGTTCCTCGAGCGATCACGCGAGGTCGGCGAGCGCATCCGGGCACGGCTGGACGAGATCGCCGGCGCCCATCCCGAGATCGTCGGAGATGTGCGCGGATTGGGGTCGATGCTGGTCATGGAGATCGTCGGGGATCCGGTGACGAAACGCCCGGCGCCGGAGGCGACCGCTGCGATCACTGCCGAGACCTGCCGGCGGGGCGTCATCACCATCCGTGCCGGTCTGTACTCGAACTGCGTCCGGTTCCTGCCCCCGCTGGTCATCTCCGACGCCCAGATCGACGAGGCTATGGAGGTGGTGGCGAAGTCGGTGGAGGTCGTCGCCAGGAGTGCACGGGCATGACCGACGAGACGAGCCGCTCATCACGGCCGATCCGCCGATTGAGCCTCCACGGATCACCCGAGGACATCGGTGGCGCCCACGGTTCGCGGTACGCCCGGGAGATCAGCGACTACGCCGAAGACCGGCTGCGTCTGTCGGCGGAGGGTACGGCCCTGTCACGGCAGGAACTCATCGCCCTCGGCGAGTCCTGTCTCCCCGCCCACCGGGCGTACGACCCGGCGTTGTCCACGGAGATGGAGGCCCTGGCAGACGCCGCCGGGATCGACGTGGCCGAGGCGCTCATCTTGGGCGGGTACACCGACTTCCTCGACGTGGTTCGAGCCGTGACCACCGCACCGGTCGAGGACAACTGCACCGCGGTCCTGACCCCGGACGACATCTCCGAGGGCGCCGGGTTCCTTGCGCAGACCTGGGACATGCACGCCTCCGCGACGGCTCGTGTCGTACTCGCGGACATCCGACCCGATGACGGGCCGGCCGCACTGGTGTTCACCACCGTCGGATGCCTGGGCCAGATCGGCATGAACGAGCACGGCGTGGCCGTCGGGATCAACAACCTCACGGCCGCCGACGGCCGGATCGGTGTCACCTGGCCGTTCGTCGTGCGGCGGGCCCTGCGCGCCAGCACGGCCGACGAGGCGATGACGGCGGTGTTGGAAGCAGATCTCGCGGGTGGCCACAACTTCTTGATCCTCGATGCATCCGGGACCGGCTACTCGGTCGAGGCGATGCCGACCGCCACCGCCGTCACCGTGTTGGAGGGCGGGGTGGTGGCACACACGAATCACTGTCTCGCTCCGGCAACGATGGCGGTGGAGGCCGAGCGTCCGGACGCGCTGGCTTCGTCATCGGCGCGGCGGCTGACGCAGGCGCCCCAGCTCCTGGCGGATTGTCCGGTGACGGTGGACGGCCTGACGGCCATGCTGCGGGACGAACGGTCGATCTGCCGGCGGAAGGAGCCGCCGCACGACTACGAGTCGTGTGGTGCGATGGTGATGCGACCCCGCACCCGCGAGGTGTGGGCGTGCTGGGGCATCCCCGCCGACAACCCGTTCGAACACTTCGAGGTGATAGCCCATGTCTGAGCTCGAACTCACGTATCGAAACCTCACCGCCGACCTGGCCGCGGCGTGCGCCGAGCTCGAGCTGCTGGCGTTTCCGCACGCCGACCCCGAAGACCTGCTGAGCGAGGCCGACATCCTCGCCTACGCCGATGTGTTCCCCGACGGCTTCTTCGTCTGCTTGGACGGTGAGCGGGTCGTGGGCCAGGGGGCCGGCATCTTCCTCGATTTCGACTTCTCGAGCCCGCAACACACCATCACCGAGATCACCGGCGAGCACCAATGTGGGAATCACGACCCGAATGGCGACTGGTATTACGGCACCGACATCGTCGTGCACCCCGACTACCGCCGACGGGGGATCGGTCGCCGTCTCTATCAGTTGCGAAAGGATGTGGTCCGGCGGTTCGGCAAGAGGGGGATCATCGCCGGTGGACACATGCCCGGTTTCGTCGACCACAAAGCTCATCTGTCGGCCGCCGAGTATGTCGAGAAGGTGGCGGCCGGCGAGCTGTACGACCCGACGTTGACGTTTCAGATGGAGAACGGCTTCCAGTTGCGTGGAGTCCTCGAGAACTACATCCACGACGAAGCGACCGACAACTGGTCGGCGCTGATCGTCTGGGAAGACGATCGGAGGTCACCGTGACGCCTCGGTGCCAATCGTCGGGGCTTTGGCGACGAACTGGGGGCACGATCCATACAATCCCTGCCCGGTGAGTTTGCCGGGAGGCTGGAAGGACGAGAGGAGACGGAGGACATGACACCGAGAAGAACACCAATTCGACGAACGGGATCGATGGATGCCCTGATGGCCGCGGCCGTCCGCAACGGCATCAGCCGGCGAGACTTTCTCCGACGAGTGGGAGGAGCGGGCGCCGTACTCATGGGAGGTCCCGCGCTCCTGTCGGCCTGCGGAATCGAAGGGACCGCCGACTCGGCGACGGCGATCAGTTCGGCGGGAACGGCCGCACCGGCGGAATCGGGATCCGAACTGTTCGTCGACAACTGGATCCTCTACATCGACACCACCGAGGACTCGCCGGACGGGACGTCGACCATCGACGAGTTCGAGGCGGAGACCGGGATCGAGGTCACCTACACCGAAGGTGTGAACTCCAACGAGGAGTGGTTCGGCAAATACCAGGCGCAGCTGGCGGCGGGCCAGCCGACGGGCTTCGACATCGTGGTCCTCACCGACTACATGGCCGCCCGGATGCTCCGGCTCGGGTTCGCCGAGGAGATCGACCGGGCCAACGTGCCGAATGCGGCCAACCTGGTGGACGCGCTGCAGGCCCCGAGCTTCGACCCGGAGCGGCAGTACACGCTGCCATGGCAGTCCGGTTTCACCGGCCTCGCCTACGACATCGACCAGACCGGTGGAGACCTGGATTCGTGGCAGGCGCTGAAGGATCCGAAGTTCGCGGGCAAGGTGGGCTTGATCGGGGGCTATCCCGACTCGATCGGCGTGGTGCTGTTGATGCAAGGAAAGGACCCCTCGACCGCCTCCCTCGATGAGATGCTCGAGGCGGCGGACGAGCTCGGCAAGATGATCGCCGACGGCCAGCTTCGCCAGGTGTACGGCAATGAGTACATCGATGCGCTCATCAACGGTGATCTCGCCGTCACGGCGGGATGGTCGGGCGACATCTTCGCCAACCAAGAGGACAGTCCCCAGATCCAATTCGCGTTCCCCGAGGAGGGCGTGATCATCTGGACGGACAACATGCTCATCCCGAAGGGCGCCTCCAACAAGGCGAATGCCGAGAAGTGGATGGACTTCTACTACCGGCCCGAGGTGGCCGCAGAGCTCGCCTACTGGGTTTGGTATGTGTCGCCGGTCGATGGCGCCCAGGAGGCGATGGCCGACATCGACGAAGAGTTCGTCGACGTGCCGCTCATCTTCCCGGACGACGCGACGCTCGACCAGTCCTACATCTTCCGGGCGCTCGACGAGGAGGAAGAGACGACGCTGAACGAGGCGGTGGCGGAGGCAACCGGAGTATGAGCGACGACGCTGCTCGACCGTCGGGCTCCATCCCGGCGGTCGAGCTCGTCGACGTCAGCAAGGAGTTCGGCGACGTGGTGGCCGTCGACTCCATCTCACTCGAGATCGGCGAGAACCAGTTCTTCGCCGTCATCGGGCCGTCCGGCTGTGGCAAGACGACCACTCTGCGGATGATCGGCGGCTTCGAGGAACCGACGACCGGGATCATCCGGCTCCACGGTGATGACGTGACCGGTCGAAAGCCGTATCAGCGGCCCGTGAACACGGTGTTCCAGAGTTACGCGCTGTTCCCTCACCTCAGCATCTTCGAGAACGTGGCGTTTGGGCTTCGCCGGCAGAGGGCTGCGGAAACCGAGGTCAGTCGCCGGGTGGGCGAGATCCTCGAACTGGTTCAGCTCTCCCATACCGCCAAGCGACGCCCCCGGCAGCTGTCCGGTGGGCAGCGACAGCGCGTGGCGCTGGCGCGTGCGCTCGTCAACCACCCGAGGGTGCTGCTGCTGGACGAACCGTTGGGTGCCCTCGATCTCAAACTCCGCAAGGAGATGCAGATCGAGCTGAAGCGGATCCAGCAAGAGGTGGGCATCACCTTCATCCACGTGACACACGACCAGGAAGAGGCCATGACGATGGCCGACACGATCGCGGTGATGAACCACGGTCGCATCGAACGGCTGGGAGAACCCGTCGAGATCTATGACGATCCGCGCACGCCGTTCGTGGCGGGCTTCCTCGGAGCCTCCAACCTCATGGAAGGCCAAGTGGTGGGTGGTGAGGTGGTGCTGGACGGTGGCGACCGGATCTGGGCGGAACCGTCTCGGCTGCCCGAGTCGGGAAGTGTGCGAGTCGGGGTGCGGCCCGAGAAGATTCACCTCGACGAGGCGGGCGAGCCGGTTGCCCGACAGAACCGGATCGAGGGCAATGTGACCGACGCCTCGTTCATCGGTGTCAGCACCCACTACCTGGTCGATGCCGGGGCAGCAGGAGAGCTGGCGGTGGTCGCCCAGAACCTCGACGGTCGCCGGTTGGCGCCCGGGACCTCGGTGACCGTCAGCTGGGAGCCCCGACACACGTTCGTGGTGAGCGAATGACGGCGGTCGCCGAAGGCGCCGTCCGAAGCGAAGCCGCCGATAGGGCAGATCGCCGGCGTCGCCGAATCCCCTATCTGCTCTTGCTGCCGGGGATGCTGTGGTTGTTGGTGTTCTATCTCGTTCCGATGGTGCAGCTGGCGTCGACGTCGCTGCAGGAGGGATCGCTCGAGCAGGGCTACCGATTCACGGGCAATCTCGACAGCTACGTGTCGGTCTTCACGACCTACTTGCCACAACTCAGGAACTCACTGCTGTTCGCGTTCGGCGCCACGGTCATCGGGCTCGTGTTGGCCTACCCGTTGGCGTATGCGATCGCCTTCCACACCGGCCGGTGGAAGGGGTTGTTTCTGGCGCTGTTGCTGGTTCCGCTGCTGGTGCCGTTTCTGCTCCGCACGCTGGCGTGGCGGGTCATCCTCGCCGACCAAGGCCTCGTCGTGTCGGCGTTCAAGTCCGTCGGCCTGCTGCCCGACGGGACGGGCCGACTCCTCTCCACGGGATGGTCGGTCCTCGCCGGCCTGGTCTACAACTACTTGGCCTTCATGACCCTGCCCATCTACGTCGCGCTGGACAAGATCGACCACGCTCTCCTGGAAGCCGCGAACGACCTGTACGCCACTTCGTGGACGGCCTTCCGGAAGGTGACGCTCCCGCTCTCGATGCCGGGCGTCATCTCCGGCACGCTGCTGACATTCATCCCGGCGGCGGGCGACTACGTGAACGTCGACCTCCTGGGCAACCGCAAGTGGACGATGATGGGCAACGTCATCCAGTCGAAGTTCCTCAACATCATCGACTACCCGGCTGCGGCCGCCATCTCACTCACGCTGATGGCCATCGTGGTGACGATGGTCGCGGTCTACGTTCGCCGGGTGGGCACCGAGGAGTTGCTGCAGTGAAGGCCCGCACCATCTACCGGACGTTGCTCGGTTTGGGACTCGTCTACCTGTTCCTGCCGGTCTTCATCGTGGTGGCCTTCTCGTTCAACGACTTCCAGGGGCGGAGGAACGTCTCATGGGAGGGCTTCACCCTGCGCCACTGGTCCGACCCATTCGGTGAGCCCGGACTCAGCCAGGCCGTGCTGAACTCCCTGAGCATCGCGTTTCTCTCGGCCCTCGTATCGACGGTGCTCGGCACGCTCATCGCGCTGGCGCTGGTTCGCTACCGGTTTCGCGGTCGTTCGACGTCGAATCTGCTCCTGTTCCTCCCGATGGCCACTCCCGAGGTGGTGATGGGTTCGGCGCTCCTGGCGCTCTTCATCATCGGTCAGGTGAATCGGGGCTTCGTAACGGTCTTGATCGGCCACATCCTCTTCAACGTCAGTTTCGCGGTGGTGACGGTCCGGGCGCGGATCGTCGGCATGGGCGCTCACTTCGAGGAGGCTGCAATGGACCTGTATGCCAACGAGTGGCAGACCTTCCGGCGGGTGACGCTGCCGATGATCATGCCCGGGGTCGTGGCAGCGTTCATGCTGGCGTTCGCCCTGAGCTTCGACGACTTCGTGATCACCAACTTCAACGCCGGCTCCATGTTGACGTTCCCCGTCTATGTCTACGGGGCCTCGCGCCGAGGTATCCCGCCGGAAGTGAATGTGCTCGGGACGATGATCTTCGGGACGATGGTCTTGGCGACGGTCCTCTTCCTGGTGCTGCAGGGCCGCCGGGAGAGAACCGCCGACTCGTAGCCCGGGTCGGAGGAGGAGGTCCTGACCTGTGCCCGAGCGTCAGCCGGCGGCGGCGCGTTCGGCCATCCCGTTGCACAGCTCGAGAACCACCCGGTTGGCCAGGTAGGCGGTTATCTCGGACTGGTCGTAGCCGGGGGCGACCTCGACGACATCGGCGCCCACCACCTCGAGGTCTCGGGCAAGCCTCCGAACGGTGTCGAGCAGCTGGCGGGACGTCAGACCACCGGGCTCAGGTGTTCCGGTGCCCGGAGCGAATGCCGGGTCGGCGACGTCGATGTCGACCGAGATGAAGACGCCTTCGGCGCCCCCGCTCAACGCATGGTCGACCGCCTCGTCGACGACGACGTCGAGGCCCCGATCGACGATGTCACTCATCATGTAGCAGCGCATGTCCTGGTCACGCATCCACTGGATCACATCGGGTTCCGGCCAGTAGCCGCGGAGCCCGATCTGAACGAACCGATGTCCGGGTACGGCACCGGACTCGATCAGACGACGCATGGGGGTTCCGTGCCCGTAGAGCTGTCCGTTCTGGAGGCTGCCGGTGTCGGCATGCGCGTCGAAGTGGATCAGGCCGACGTTGCCGTGACCCACGACGTTGGCGACACCAGAGGCGTTGGAGAACGTGACGGTGTGGTCGCCGCCCAAGACGATCGGGACCTTGCCGGTCCGGGCGACCCGCTCGACCGCCTCGGTGATCCGTTGAAGCGAGAGCTCGGTCTGGCCGGGCACGACGTAGACGTCGCCGACGTCGGCGACTCCGAGCGCTCCCAGCGAGTCGATTCCGGTCGGGAGATGGGGTCGGTACCCGTCCATGGCGCCGTAGTCGGCGCTGCGGATGGCCCGTGGACCGAACCGCGCTCCGGGACGATGCGTCGTCCCCCAGTCGAACGGAGCGCCGACGATCACCACCCGTCCGGGATGGTCGTCGAGATCGTCGAACCGGAGAGCCGGCACACCCAGGAACGACTGGCGAGCGGCGAACGAAAGGTACTCGGCCGTGGCGAACGGGATCTCCTTCGCCCGCTTCTCGTACGGTGTGTGTGCGGTGGGTTCGGTGTCCATCGGGCCCAACGGTACCCGGCAGATCCGGTGCCCCGCCGCAGGTGTCGGACGGGCTCGGCCGGATGTGGCACCATCTCCTCGACGTGACACCGACGGAGGACAGAAACGTGAGCGAGGTCGACAGCCATCACGACGATGAGGAGCAGGGAAGGCGGATGGCGAGAGCGGTGGCCATGGGAGCCGGGGTTGCCCTGCCGGTGGCCTACCTCGGGGTGGTGGCCGCCCTCCTGCTGGGCGGTCGGGGACTGGCGGAGTCATTGGTGACGGCCGTGCTTCCGGGCGTGCTGATCGGCGGCTTCTTCGGCGGCTTCTACGGCACGATCAAGTCGGGCTGAGCGTCCCGTCGGTCACGACTCGGGGTCGTCCACTTCGATCTCGGGGTCGTCGGCGTCGAGGATGTCGATCCGGACGTCCAGCCGGCCCGTCGGCCCCGGCTCACGATCGGCCAGCTCGCCGACGGCTTCGGCGCTGACTTTCGCCGACATCTCGATGGCGTTGATCCAGCCGCCCTCCTCGGTGACGAACACGGTGAATCGATCGTACGTGGTCTGGCCAGGTGGACCGAGGGGGCTGAGGAACCCACGGATGGCCGGGATGGCGGTCAGGTCGACTCGGCGGACCACCTCATCGTTGCGGTCGACGACGTTCGGTGAGGAGATCAGCTCCCCATCCACCCCCAGGTCATCCCAGAACGGTCCCGCACCGGGACAGAACGCCAGGTTGGCGTCGTAGATCTCCTCGTCGGTCGGCGGCGCGTCCTCGTCTCTCGTCTCACCGCGCTCGACGATCTCGAGTCCGCGTCCCTCGTTCCGGTTGAGATAGGCGCGTCCGTCCCTGGTTCCCACCAGATCCAAGACCGCCGTCCGGTTCAGACGTCGCACGGTGAGGTCGCACTCGAAGGCGCCGTCGTCGAAGTATCCGTTGCTCTCCACATACACGACCTGGCGTCGGTCGTCGGTGACCACGCTGGCGACCTCCCAGCGAAATCGTCTCAGGCGCGCGATCGGGGTCGGTGGAGTATCCGGACCCGCTTGCGTCGGCGCGATCGACGCCTCGCGCTCGGGCTCCTCGGCGGCGTGGGTGGTTTCGGTCGTCGTGGTCGCCATCGGATTCGAGGGCGGAGCCGGAAGTGTCGTCTGGGTCGTGACGGTGGCGTCGATCGCGGGAGCGGCGTCGGTTGCGACGCCGCCACACGCGGCGATGAGTGCACCGGTGGCGAGCAGGGAACCGGCGGTTCGCCAGGGGAGTGGGCCGGGCGATGAGGTCTTGTGAAACATCACTGTTCAGTATCGGGATGGAGGGGCTGTTCCTTGACGACCGATGATCGGTGGGTCGGGACTCGTCGCTATCGTCTCGATCCGATATGGACGTCGCATCCGGGTGGGAATTCGAACGGGATTCTGGCCGATATCGGAACCTCAGCCTGTGGCTCGATCAGGTGGCCGAGTCGGACCCGTTGGCTCTTCGGCGTCGGCTGGACGGAGAGCGCCGGTGTGACGTGGTCATCGTCGGGGCCGGTTATACCGGGCTCTGGGCGGCGTACTACCTCGCCACCCGCGCTCCCCATCTCGATGTCTGTGTGATCGAGGCGGAGATCGCCGGTTTCGGGGCATCCGGCCGGAATGGCGGGTGGTGCTCGGGGGAGTTCTCGATGCGTCCTTCTCACTTTGCGCCCGGCGAGGTCGTCCGTCAGTACCGAGCGGTCTGGGAGAGCATCGACGAGGTGGGCCGCGTCAGCGCCGCTGAGGGGATCGACTGCGAGTTTCGCAAGGGCGGCAGCATCAACCTGGCGACCTCGGAGCCTCAGGTGCACCGGCTGCACGAGGAGATTCGCTGGTACCGAACCTTGGGTCTCGGCGAGGACGACTATCGGTGGTTGGAAGCGCAGGAGCTGTCCCGGCACGTGCGTTCGGCACCGGCCCTGGGCGGTCTGGTCACGCCGCACTGTGCGGTGCTCCAACCAGCCGCGCTGGCTCGCGGGCTGGCGTCGACCGTCGAGCGCCGGGGCGTGGAGCTGTACGAGGGGACGAGGGCGATATCGATGGAGCCGGGCGTCGTCGAGACCGATCGTGGACGGGTCTATGGGCGATGGATCCTCGACTGTGTCGAGGCGTTCGCTTCACAGATGCCGGGGCGGCGGCGGGAGCGGGTCCCGATCTACTCGTTGATGATCGCCACCGAACCGCTCGACGATTCGTTGTGGGAGGCGATCGGCCTCGATGATCGCCAGACCTTCTCCGATGCCAGACACAACGTGATCTACGGCCAGCGGACGGCAGACGGGCGCATCGCCTTTGGAGGCCGGGGTGCTCCGTACCACTTCGGCTCGGCGATGTCCGAACGCTACGAGCGCGATGATCGCACTCACGAAGCCATCATGAGGGTGCTCCACTGGCTGTTTCCCGAGACCGCCGGTGCCAGGATCACGCACACCTGGGGTGGTGCCGTTGCGATACCGCGCGACTTCGCCGCCTCGGTCCAATGGAACCGCGAGACCGGGATGGCCAGAGCCGGCGGGTACGTCGGTGCCGGTGTGTCGACCTCCAACCTCGCAGGTCGCACGCTGGCGGACCTGGTGCTCGATGAGCGAACCGAGCGGACCACGTTGCCGTGGGTGGAGCATCGCTCACCGCGATGGGAGCCCGAACCGCTCCGGTGGCTGGGCGTGAACCTGGGGCGCCGACTCGCCCAGGCCGCCGACGATCGCGAATTCGAGACGTCACGCGGGTCTCGGGTCGCCGGCCCGATCGTCGAGCGGCTCACCGGCCACTGAGTCTCGGAACCGATTCAGCCGATCCAAGCGTCCAAAATCCTGTCATGATCCGCTCGATGTCGATCCGTGTGATGTGCGTGCTGGTTCTGACGGTGACGGCGTGTGGTGCGGGAGGACCGGTCGAGTCTGCCGATTCCTCCGAGGCCGATTCGACGCCGTCCACCGTGGCGCCGGACCGCTCGACGCTCTCGATCACCCGCGACGACCTCAACCCCGTCCCCACCACCAGGGCGGCATCCGAGGTCGTGCCAGGTACCGGCGTCGATCCCGGGTTGCGAGGCCTTGCCGACATTGCGATCGCCGACCTGGCTTCCGAGCTGGAGGTCCCGAAGGAGACGATCGGGTTGGTCAGCGCCGAACTGGTCACCTGGCCGAATGCTGCCCTCGGCTGTCCGGAACCGGGGCGGTCCTACCCGGACGGGCCGATCGACGGATCGCGCATCGTGCTGGAGCACGCCGGAGACCTGTACGCCTACCACACGGGTGGAGACCGATGGGAGCCGTTCCTCTGCCGGTGAATCGAGGCCGTCGCGGCTGATCGTCAGCGGTTGTCGACCTCGACCAGGGTCACGCCGATCGGCCCCTTCGGCCCGTGGTGGGTGACGGCACCCAGATGCCACCCTCCCTCGCTCGCATCAGTCCACGATGTCACGACGTTTGAGGTGGTTCCGACCTCGCCACGTTCGGGTTGGGTCGTCACCTGGAGGTTGCCCGCTTCGGCATCTCCGATGGTCCAGGTGGAGAGCGTGAATGCGGCGGGCGCCTCCGGGACGGTCCAGCCATGAACGTAGACGTCGTAGGTGCCGTCGGCCGGAGCGACGAGATCGATCTGCTCGTCACGACCGTTGGAGGTGCTTCGGGCGAGACGGTTGCCGTCGGCGTCATAGAGGTAGAGGTCGAGATCCGCGTCGGCCGGAACGGCTTCGACGGGTAGGGATACTCGAAGCAGTGAGGCAGCCTCGACCCGCACCGAGACCTTGGCTGCGCCTCCGGCGGCGACGTCGGTGGGATCGAAGATCTGGTCGGGGTCTTGGGCGACCGTTCCGACGGTCGGGGTGGCAGGTTGGAGACCGTGAGCCGTGGCCCGGTACGCACCGGTGTACCCGAAGTCGACCGGGATGGTCACCGCCCCGTCGGACCCGGTCCCTCTGACCTCGTCCGGGGCGCCCAGTGCCACCGATCGAACGGCGATCGGGCTACGGACGACGCGTCCGTCGCCTCGCCAGGTCAGAGATCCGAACGACCAGGCATCGAGGTTGGTCTTCACGGCGGTGATCGTGATCGTGACCGGAAGAGAATCGTCGGGAGCCAGTTCGACTCTCCGGGGCATCACGTCGACCCGATAGCCCGGTGGGGCGTCGACGACCGCCCGGTAGGTCTCGTACCGGTCGCCCACGTTGGTGAGCGTCCGGGTGAGGGTTTGCGTGCCGGCCAACGCTGCGACTGCGATCGACGGATAGTTGAGGTCGCTCGGGTCGGTGGACACTCCACCCTCTTCGAGCGTCCCGCAGGTGGTGTCGGCATCGGCGAAGACGCTCCGGTGTGCACCACACAGCCAGCCCAGATAGTCGATGAATCCGGCGTCGTACACGATTCCCGGATCGATCGACCCCCCACGATCCACCAGTCCGGATCCGACATCGAACGGACTCGTCGGTGTCGCCGCGTCGTGACTCGTCATCTCGGGGTCGGCGGTGGTCATCAGCGCCGACTTCACTGCCGCGGGGCTCCAGTTCGGATGGACCTGATGGAGGAGGGCGGCGAGTCCGGCAACGTGAGGGCTGGACATCGACGTACCCGACAGCGCCGAGAACAGCTCGCCGGGTGCCGACGTGTCGGGGTCCGGCGTGGGGGAGTACCCGGCCAGTACCTGATGGCCGGCGGCGACGAGATCGGGTTTGATGACGTCGGCGTCCGCGTTCGGACCCCGGGATGAGAACGCCGTGACCGTTGAAGCGTTTTCCACCTCGACCGTATTGCCGCCGAACAGCCGTGCCGTCGGCGGTTGTCGGTTCATCTCGATGTACTCCTTGACCGCCAATCCGTCGGACATGTCGAGGTGAACGGTGGGGATGAGATGCGTATCGGTGTACCGGTCCTGGTCCGAGGTGACGTTGTACAGGACCATGCCGACACCGCCCGCGTCGGCCACAGCCCGGCTCTTGAGTGTGCGGGCGATTCCTCCCCGCCGGCAGAGAACGATCCGTCCGCGGACGAGGTCTTCGTCGAGGTCGCCGGGAAGGCACAGATCACCACCGGCGTGAGCGGCGTCCACCAACTCGAACCGGCCGTCGCTTCCTCCGGTGATGGATGCGCCGACGAGCTTCTGGCGGTTGCCGAGGTGAACGATGCCTTGGTATTGCGTTGGCCCTACTGCGGCACCAACGGTGAGGAGCCACGGCATCGAGCCGGGATTGCCGACGGTTCCGCCCTCCGGCCCGTCGTTTCCGGCCGACGTGACGACGTGCACTCCGGCATCGACTGCGAAGAGGAAGGCGATGTCGTCGGCTCCCGGGCCCCCGGCACCGCTCCCGATCGAGTAGTTGATGACGTCGACGCCATCGGCCACGGCCTGGTCGATGGCGGCCGCCAGGTCCGAGGTGTAGCCACCCCGATTGCCGAGTGCCTTGTAGGCGACGATATGGGCGCCGGGAGCGACACCCGAGATCTCACCGCGTGGGATGCCGAGTACGTCGGCGGTCACACCGTCATTCCCTGCGGCGATCGATGCGGTATGGGTTCCATGTCCGTCGTCATCACGGGCCGAGTCGTACTCGTCGATTTCGACACCGAGCACGGCCCGATAGGTATCGAGCATCTGCCGCGCGCCGATGAGCTTGTTGTTGCAGTCGAACGGCTCATCGGCGGCGTTGTGTGCAGAGTTTCCGAAGGCACACGCCGACCGCTCGGACCCGTCGAGGGTGATCGGAGGCGCCGGATGGCTTCCGTCGTCGGCGAAGCTCGGGTGTTCCGGCCAGATCCCGCTGTCGATCACACCGATGACGACGCCGCGGCCGTCGATCTCCGGCGGCACCCGACCGTCGGCGCCGGCACCGGTGGCGGCACCCAGGCGCCCCGAGCGGGCCAGGGGGACGGAGTGCGGCTGTCTGAGAACGTCGGGGAGGAGCATCCATACATCGCCGGAGGCGGCGAGCCTCTCCGCCTGGACGGCGGACAGTTCGGCAGCGAACCCGTTCAGGCTGTGCGTGTAGCGATGGGTGACCGAAGCGGTGGCGACTCCCGAATTCACCATGAGGCGGGCCTGGGCGTCGAGGATCAACCGTTCGGCGGATGCAAGCCCCGGGGCATCGCGGCCGGGTTCGAAACGGGTGCCGGACGAGGCGATGATCGGTGGCTCCCGCAGCACGACCACGTATCGACCGGCGGAGTAGCCGGCCCGAGCGGACTCGGTCGCACCGGCGTCACCAGAGGGCGCCAGTCCACCGACGAGGACGACGGACATCAGAATGGCCGCCAATCGAGTCCTCAATGCCTGCCTCCCTCGAGTGGGCACCGGGCCGACGCGCTCCCGGTCCGTCGCCTCGTCGCCCGATCGCTCCGCCGTCCCACGCATATCGTTCTCCCCACCGCGAGGTTAGTGCTGCCCGGGCGGCTTGGGAATGCGCCGGGGGGTCTCCGGGAGCCGTGCCTCGGCCGGCACGGTGGGAGCAACGGCCGCAGCGGCCGATCGGGCGGCGGGTAGCGTTCCCGCATGACCAAGATCCACGGTGGACATCTGATTGCTCGATCGCTGGCACGCCACGGGGTCGACACGTTGTTCACGTTGACCGGGGGACACATCCTCCCGATCCTCGACGGGTGTGTCGAGGAGGGTATCCGGGTGGTCGACTTCCGCCATGAGCAGGCGGCGGCTCACGCCGCGGAGGCATATGGGCGGTTGACCGGCAGCGTAGGAGTGGCGGCGGTGACGGCCGGTCCCGGAGTGACCGACACCATCACCGCGATCGCCAACGCCTGGTCGGCCGGTACTCCGATGCTGGTGCTCGGCGGGAGGCATCTGCTGCGCCAGGAGCTGAAGGGTGGACTCCAGGAGATGGACCACCCGAAGCTGGTCGGTTCGATCACGGCGTGGTCCGCCACCGCGTGGCAGGCGGAGCGGCTCGGCGACTACATCGACACGGCGATGCGACACGCGCTGGCCGGGAGGGGTGGGCCGGTCTTCCTCGATGTGCCGATGGACGTGCAGTTCGATCAGGCGGACGAAGACACCGCAGGAGGTTCGAGCCGACCCGCCGGGGTCGGCGGAGCATCGGGCGCGACCGTGAACGATATCGTCGATCTGATCGGTCGTTCGAGTAGGCCGATCATCTTCGCAGGCGCCGGGACGAGAGGAGGAGGGGAGAACCTTCTCCGACGGCTCGCAGAGACGATCGGGAGTCCGACGTTCGTCAACGGTCGCGCCCGGGGTTCGTTGCCCCACGACCATCCGCTCTTGGGGAATCACGCCCGGTCGACCGCCTTCCGCGAAGCGGATCTGGTGCTGGCGTTGGGTGTGGATTGGGACTTCCGAACGGGGTACGGCGAGAAGGTCAACCCCGATGCGGTCGTCGTCCAAGTCGATGCGACCGCCCCGAAGATCGGGTGGAACCGACCCGCCACGCTCGGTGTGGTGGCCGATCCGATGACGGTGGTCGACCAACTGGTGGATCGGCTGTCCGCCACCGGCGATCCCGGTCGGGACCGGCAGGACTGGTGCGATCAGGTCGGGTCGTGGGAACGTGAGCGACAGGCGGTGTTGGAGGATGAGGCCGACGACGACGCTTCGCCGGTGATGCCGCAACGGTTCGGCCGGGATGTCGCCGAGTTCTTCGGACCGGATGCCATCGTCGCGGTCGACGGAGGAGACATCGTCTCGACGACGGCTCGCTGGTTGCAGGTGTCGCATCCCGGTCACGTCTTGGACCCCGGACCGTTCGGAACATTGGGAACGGGTCCTCCGTTCGCGATCGCCGCCAAGCTGGCATTCCCGTCGAAGCGGGTCGGGATCGTTTTCGGAGACGGAGCGTTCGGTTTCAACGGCTTCGAGTACGACACCATGGTCCGGCATGGACTCGCGATCGTTGGGGTCATGGGAAACGACGGGGTGTGGGCGAACATCAAAACCCTGCACAAGGCGTTCTTCCCCGAACGGGTGGTGGCCGCCGACCTGGGAGTTCGTCCCTATCACCGGGTGGTCGAGTCCCTGGGCGGGTACGGCGAGATGGTGACCGAACCGGATGATCTGATTCCTGCCCTCAGAAGGGCCGAGGAGGCCGGAGTCCCGGCGTTGGTGAATGTGCACCTCGCCGAGACGATGCGGGCATCGTCGAACTATGCGCAGTGACCGTCAGAGAACGATGAGCCCGGCCAAAGCCACGGCGGCGGCATAGACGGCGAAGGGGGCGAGGCCCACTCGTCGAATCAGTGTGAGCAGGGCTGAGATCGCCAGATAACCGGAGATGGCGGAGACCAGGAAGCCGGCGAGAAGGGCGCTTCCGGCGACCTCCGTGTCGCCGAGATCGAACAGGGACAGGAGGCCGGCGCCGGCGATGGCGGGGATGCCGAGCAGGAAGGCGAAGTTGGCGGCCTCCGTCGGTTCCAGATCGCGGGACAGGCCGGCGGCGATCGTGCTCCCCGAGCGCGAGACCCCGGGGATCAGCGCCAGCGATTGCGCAAGGCCGATGGCGACGGCGTCGGCAACGCGCATCTCCGAGACCGTGCGCCGTCCGCCTCGCATCCACGTCCCGATCACCAAGACCCCGACCGTGATGAGCATTGCCATTGCCACGTTTCGGGGTGTCTGCTCGAACCGTTCGAGTGTGTCGCGGAGTGGAAGGCCGACCAGGACCGGCAGCGTTCCGACCGCCAACAGCACGATCGTGCGTCGAGCGTCGGGGTCGGTGCGGAAGCGAGTCATCCTCGCCAGTTCCTTCCGGTAGTAGGCGAGTACCGCCACCAGCGTCCCCAGGTGGAGCACCGCCGAGATGGCGAGGCCCGGAGCGGCGAGTTCGACGCCGAGTTCGGTCAGAAAGGCAGGGACGAGGACGAGGTGACCGGAGGATGAGACGGGGAGGAACTCCGTGAGCCCCTGGATCAACCCCCACACGATGGCGTGGAGCATCCGGGCAACCCTACTCGGAGGCACCGACCAGCACGATCGCCTCGCCGATGGCGGCAGCCCTCGCCACCTCTGCAGCTGCGTCGGGAGGCACTGCGACTGCGCCGACCGCTCCGCCGTACTCATCGGGTGTCGGCGATGTGAAGACCCGACCGTCGACGGCGGCTCCCCCCGTGAGGGTGACGATGGTGGCGATATCGCCGGCGGCGGCGTCCACCGGCATCGGGAGTTCGACGAGCATCCAGCCGTCCGGCACGGGTGGGGCGTGGCCCGTGACGGCCGTTGCCAGCAGCGGGTCACCGACGCGAAGCTCCATCGGGATGCGTACGCCGTCCAGGTCACCGGGCAGGATCGGTTCGAGCAGCCCGATTGGGACGGCTCGCCACTCGAACATGTCGGGATGTACGACGGAGTGCGCCGGTATCTCCTCGACCGCGAACGGGTGTTCGGTGGTGGAGGAGGGTCGAAGGTCGGCATAGACCGCCAGCGCCAGCGCGGCCGACACCATCAGCCAGCGCAACACGGGTGGGCGGGCGAACAAGAACACGAGAGGAAACGTATCGGACGTGAGGTGGCGGGGGAACCACACCGTCGATCGCCAATGATCGGGTCGAGTGATCGGGTCGAGCGATCGGACCCAGTGATCGGGCCCAGTGATTCCCGGGGAAGGTGTCCGCTGCAACGGAAGGAGGGGAGCCGAGTGCCCATCCTCGACTCCCCTACCTTCCGACCCCCGCAGTTCTCGTCGAGATGCGGGCGATCTGTGTCCCTCCTCCAGTTCGCCGCCGGCCTCGCCGTAGCGAGGCGCCGTCGGCGTCCACTTCCCCCCCTTGTGTCCGAGGCCTCCCACCTCGAACACTCCGTCTCCGGCCCCACTGCCGAAATCTGTGATCCTCAATCTGCCCGAGAGCGGGCCCGTTTCCGAGATGCAATCCAGGCTCGTCCGCAGTGACTAGTCATCGGATCCGCCTCCATTCGAGAGGGTTACGGTGCTCCGATGGCTCGACAGGCTCGGCGGCGCGGCCGGATGGCGATAGCGGTGTTGGTGACGTGTTCGCCGATGCTGGTCGGAGCGTCGTTGCCCATGCCGTTCGGTATCGAGCCCGACCAAGCCCGCCACCGCCACCAGCAGCTGCTGGCCACGGCTCTCGGCCCGGTGGAGCTCGGGGACGACTGTGTGGGCGACCGGATACTCCCGATGGGGCCTCCACCGACGGCCGAGGCGATCGGCGAGGTCGTGACGTACACCACAGAGGTCGCTCTCGATGAGATGCAGCCGGAACTCACCGTCGACGAGCGATGCTTCGCCGTCGTCGTGGCGATGACCCTGTCGGACCCGCGAGGTTGGACGCGATCCGGCGTGTCGTTCCGTCGGGTGAGCAATGCCTCCGAGGCGCAGCTGGTCGTGACCTTGGCCTCACCGGCGACGGTCGATCAGGAATGCGCGCCCCTCCGGACCAATGGTCGGTTCTCGTGCTGGAACGGCCGGCGAGCGATGCTCAACGTCGAGCGTTGGCTCACGGGAGTGGCCGGGTTCGAGGATGATCTCGTCACCTACCGGACCTACATGATCAATCACGAGGTCGGCCACGGACTGGGTCACGGCCACCGCCGATGCCCGCTCGCCGATGCGCTTGCACCGGTGATGATGCAGCAGTCCAAGACGACCGGCGCATGCCGTCCGAACGGATGGCCGACGGACACCGAAGTCGGGTGACCGGGGCCCGATGACCGTGAGCCGGGGCTGAGGTCAGGACTCGCCCGACGAGGTGGTGTCTTTGGCCACGGCCTTCTCGGTCTCGGTGTGCGCCTTGCCGTCGGCCTTCGACGACGTCGACGTCGACGTCGATGAGGAAGACGATGACTGGGAGGCGGAGTTGGTGCTGCGCTTCGAGTCGGTCACGTAGAAGCCCGAACCTTTGAAGACGACGCCGCTGGCGTGGAAGACCTTCTGGAGGCTCCCACCGCAATCGGCGTGCTTCTTCAGCGGTTTGGCCGTGAAGGATTGGAAGACTTCGATACGGTCTCCGCACTTCTCGCACGCGTACTCATATGTGGGCATGTCGAACTCCGCAGTCCCGGCGTGGATCGGCAACGATTGTAGCGTTCCGTTGATTCCCACTCCGTCGCCGGCGCCGATCGAGTGTGGACGTGGCCATGGATCGCCCGGCGACGGGTACGCTCACCGAGGTGCCCGTCTGGCTGGCAATCATCGGCGCGTTCCTGGTGGGAGGACTCGACTTCGGCCGCGTCTTCACCCAGATGCACGCCCTGGACGGCAGCGACGTTCCGCTCACCCGTGCCCACCGGTTGATGGCCGGGTTCGGGAACGTCTTCAAGGGTGTGCTCGGTGCCACCGCCGGATGGTGGGCGGGTGAGTGGGGTGATCCGGCTTCCTCGGCAGCCGCGTTCGCGGCGGGGGCCGCCACCGTGGCCGGTCACACGTTCCCGATCTTCCACCGGTTGCGCGGTTCGGTCGCAGCCGGCCCGGCAGCCGGAGTGGGTTTGTTCCTGATCCCGATCCCGTCCGTCGGGGCGGTGGTCGCCGGTTGGTCGGTCCGGGTGGTGACGAAGTCGACGGCGGCGGGTGTGGGGGCGTCGGCGGCGACGCTGCTGCTCGGTGCCGTCTTGGGCGGAATTGGAGGGTGGCCGCTGCTGTGGCTCTCTGCCATGCTCATCCTGGTTCTGTCATCGAAGGTGATGGCCGGCCGGTCATCACCCCGACCAAGCGAGGAGCAGCAGTCCGTATGAGCGACCACATCCAAGTGGCGGTGATTCCAGCGGCCGGGAGGGGAACTCGGATGCGACCCGCCACCCGTGTCGTCCCCAAGGCGCTGATCACGGTCGTCGACCGACCCGCCATCCAGTACGCCGTCGAGGAGGCCGCTCGTGCCGGCGCGGAGGAAGCCGTCATCGTCGTCGACCTCGACACCGGACACCTGGTGCACCAGCACTTCGTGACCGAAGGGCCGCTCCCCGGTCTCGAGAGGATCCGGATTCGACCGGTGGTGCAAGAGGAGGCTCTGGGGCTGGGTCATGCCGTGGCCGAGGCTCGTCATACGGTCGGGGATCGTCCGTTCTTCTGCCTGCTGGCCGACAACATCGTCAAGCCCGGCCACGACGTTCTCCCCGATCTGGCGGCGGCGAGCGACGATGGGGCAACGTCTGTCATGTGCCTGCGAGAACTCTCCGAGGAGTTCCTCTCCAAGTACGGAGTGGTCGAACCGGCCGGCGACCTCGTCGATGGCGTCGTGGATCTGTCCGGAGCGGTGGAGAAGCCCGGTGCGGAGAGGGCACCGTCGCGGTTGGGTCTGATCGGCCGGTACCTCTTCACCCCCGAGGTGTTCGACCTCCTGGACGGTCAGGAACCCGGACACGGAGGCGAGATCCAATTGACCGATGCCATCGACACGCTGGGCAAGCGCGGCCGGCTGCGCGGGTCGGTGGCGAGCGAGGATCTGCTGGATGTCGGCAACCCGGCGGGGCTCTTCGAGGCGACCACGGTCTTGGCGCGTTCGATGTTCGACGAGTCGGTACTGACGTCGGCGCGAGCGCATCTGGAAGGGTGAGCATGCGGTCGCTCGTCGACGCACAGCACGAGGTGCTCGACGCGGTGGCGCAGCTGCCCGGCGTGCGGCTCCCCATCTGGGACGTCCATGGGCTGTGCCTCGTAGAGCCGGTGGCTGCCGGCGGCGACGTCCCGCCGTTCGCAAACTCGGCGATGGACGGCTTCGCCGTGCGGGCCGTCGACGTGGCGTCGGTGCCCGTCCGGCTGCGAGTTGTCGACCAACTCGCCGCCGGGCACGCCTCATCGGCGCGGGTCGAGCCGGGAACCGCCATCCAGATCATGACCGGGGCGCCCATCCCGGTCGGGGCCGATGCCGTGGTCAAGGTCGAGGACACCGAACCGGAAGAGGGAGCGGTGCTCGTCAACCGGGCCGTGGAAGAGGGAACGGCGATTCGAGCGGCGGGAAGTGACATCCGCGAGGGCATGATGCTGGCGTCACCGGGGGTCCGGCTCGGACCCGCCCATGTGGCCCTGCTGGCGACAGCCGGTTCGGGCACGGTGGTCGTGCATCGGAGGCCGAGAGTGGCGATCCTCTCGACGGGCGACGAGGTGAAGGCGCCGGAGACCAAGGTGTTGGAGCCGGGGTGGATCCGCGATGCCAACCGTCCACTGTTGCGAGGGCTGCTCGCCGAGGTCGGTGTCGACGTCGCCGATTATGGGATCGTCCCGGACGACCGGAGAAGGCTGCGGGACACGTTGGAGCGGGCGGCCGCCACGTGCGATGTCGTGGTGACGTCCGGTGGTGTCTCGATGGGTGAGTACGACCTGGTCAAGCACGTGCTCACCGAGATCGGAGGCGTCGGTCTGTGGCGAGTGGCGATGCAACCCGCCAAGCCGTTCGCCTTCGGGAAGATCGGGTCGACGCCGTTCTTCGGGTTGCCGGGCAATCCGGTGTCGGTCCTCGTCTCGTTCGAACAGTTCCTGCGCCCGGCGCTGCTCACCATGCTCGGCAGCTCGACCGTGTTTCGGCCCCGGATCATGGGTGTTTCCGACGACCGGTGGAAGACCGACCCGGCGAAGACGGTGTTCACCCGGGTCGCCGTCGACTGGAGTCGGTCGGGTCCGGTGGCGGCACTTCCCGAAGGTGGCGGGCAGGGGTCTCACGTGCTGTCCACGACAGCCAACGCCAATGCATTCGCGGTCGTGCCCGAGGGAACGGCGGAGGTGGCGGCCGGCGACGAGGTGTCCCTCGAGATGTTTCGGTGGCCGGCATCGCGGACGAGGAGGGAGGCGCTCGGTGGGTGATCTGTCTCACCTCGACGACGAAGGGCATGTCCGCATGGTCGACGTCGGTGACAAGCCCGAGACGACTCGGATGGCGACCGCCGAGGCTGTCGTGGTCATGCGTGAGGACACTGCCGACCTCCTGTTTGGTGGCCGTCTTCCCAAGGGTGACGCGCTGGCGTCGGTCCGCCTGGCGGGCATCATGGGAGCCAAGCGAACGGCCGAGCTGGTGCCGTTGTGTCACCCGCTCCCCATCGATGCGGTCACAGTGGACGTTGAGCGGATCGAGGCCGGCGCGTCGATTGTGGCGACCGTCCGGACCACCGGGCGGACCGGCGTCGAGATGGAAGCGATGACCGCCGTCTCCGTGGCGGCGCTGGCGTTGTACGACATGGTGAAGGGTGTGGAGCGCGGCGTCGTGATCAGCGAGCTACGCTTGCGCCGGAAGCAGGGGGGTCGTTCTGGAGTTTGGACGGCTCCGGCCCCGCCGGGGCCGGGCGGTGCCACGTCGACGGATCCACCGTCGTGAGGCCCCTGCCGAATCCCAGACGGTGACCGATGCGGACGCGATCGCTTGGAGCGCGGCCGCAGTGATGACCACGGAGCGTGGTGATGGGCGGTGAGAGGCTTGGTGACAAACCCTCGACTGGCTATCCTCGCCCCGAGTTCAAGGCGGAGATGATCTCATGGCAGGTGCACTCTTGGTGGGCGGTCTCTCGATGGAAGCAGGGGCAGTCACCGATGTGAAGGGTCGTGAATGATGGACGCCCCGATTCTCATCGCAGCACTGGTGATCGCCACGATCTGGGGCGTATATCTCTTTCCCCAGCTGTTCGGGCGCAACAGCAGCGCCCCGCTCAACTCCACCGAGGAGTTCGATCGTTGGACCCACGTGATGGCAGACGTTCAGCGTCGGACGTACTCCTCGAACCGCGTGACCGCCCGCGATTCGATTCGGGCGCGGCGCCGTCGAGCGCTGACGGTGCTGGTTGGACTGGCGGTGGCGACGCTGAGCCTGGCGATTCTGCTGCACTCGACGGTGTGGTTGGTGGTCCATCTCGCCGTCGATGCGCTGATCGCGGTGTACGTCGGCGTGCTGTTGCAGATGAAGCAGCGGAAGGCCGGCCGGATGGCCCACGAGCATCTGGTCGAGCGTCCCCACGATGCCGACCAGATCCCGGTGCGCATCGTGGCCAATTCCTGAGGCTGCGATCTCCGATCTCTCCACCGATCTCGAGCAGATCGGGCATGCCGCCCGGCTCGTGCTCGACTCCCGGTTTGCGGCCCGCGAGCGAGGTCTGTCCGATTCGCGTAGGGCGATTCGCGCCTCCGCCAATGCAATCCGCAGCCTCCATCGGGGCGAGATGGAGCGGGCCGACAGCCTCATCACCGAGGCGGCCCAACTCCTGTCCGAGGCGGAGGCGCTCCTGGCGGAGCACACGGAGACGTTGAACGCCAACTTCTACGTGGACGCCGTCAAGGAGTACAGCGAGGCCGAACTGACCCGGGCGATGTTCACCGATCGCCCCCTGCCGACGCCGGACTCACTTTCGGTGGATCCGGTGCCATACCTGCACGGGCTCGGTGAGGCGGTGGGCGAGTGCCGGCGACGCCTCCTCGACCGGCTCCGAGATGGCGATCTGGACACCGCCCAGCGACTGCTCACGATGATGGATGCGGTGGTCGACCTGCTGGCCGACATCGATTATCCGGACGGGATGACCAACGGCCTGCGGCGGACCACCGACGTCGCCCGCTCCCTGGTCGAGCGGTCCCGGTCGGATCTCACGGCCACCGTCGTCCAGGAGCGCCTGCGACGCGACCTGGGAGCGGCGGGGACCGACACCGGCTGATCGAGACCCGACTCGGAGGAGGTCTGAGCCGGCGCTACCATTCCGTTCTCCACTTTGGGGGTGTAGCTCAGCCCGGCAGAGCGCTTCCCTCGCACGGAAGAAGTCAGGGGTTCAAATCCCCTCACCTCCACAACGGGTCCCCAGGCATCGCCTGGGGATTCTTGGTATTCACCTCGGCGTCGTGTCGAGTGCTCAGGAGTAGTCCGATCGTGCCGATAACGTGCCGGTGATGCGCGATCTCTCTCCGAACCTCCGTACGCGCCTGCTGCTCTTGGTGGTGCTCGCCGTGACCGCGGCTGCATGCACCGGCGGCGCCCAGCCGGCTCCGACCACCGTGCCGGTCGAGACGACCACCACGGCGGCCCTGACGACCACCACCGAGGCGCCGGTCGTTCCGGAAGGGATGGATGAGCTGCCGGATGCCTTGCAGGAAACGATCATCGAGCTCAGCGGCGTGGTGGAGGAACTGCGCGGCCTCGAGTTCGTCGAGCCTCCCAGCGTGCGGGTCGTGACTGCGGATGAACTGGAAGTGCTGGTCCGTGAGGACATCGAGGAGAACGTCGAGAACCTCGACACCGACGAAGCCCTCGACGTGTTGCTCGGCCTGATCGAGCCCGACACCAGCCTGCTCGACACATACCTCGACCTCTACGGCGAACAGGTTGCCGGCTTCTACGACACCGACACCAAGGAACTGGTGGTGCCGCTGCGTTCCGACGCCTTCAGCGCGCTCGAACGAAGCACGATCGTCCACGAGTTGACGCATGCGCTTACCGATCAACACTTCGACCTCGGCACGACCTACGACCAGCTCTACGACGAGCAGCGGTACGACGAAGTGGTTGCGTTCCAGGCCCTCATCGAGGGTGACGCGGTCGCCACCGAGTTCGAGTACCTGATGGGGCTGTCCCTGGCGGAGAAGACCGAGCTGTTGGAGGAGTCCCTCGAGGCCGACTCCACGGCACTCGACGCCGCCCCCCGGTTTATTCAAGAGTCGCTCCTGTTCCCGTACACGGCGGGCCGCGAGTTCGTCGTCACCCTCCTGGAGGAAGGTGGGTTCGAGGCGGTCGACGAGGCCTACTCCCAACCGCCCGTCTCGTCGGAGCAGATCATCACGCCGGAGGACTACCGGACCGACCTTCCGATGCCCATCGAGGTGCCGGTCCTCGACATCGAGGGTTACGAGCTGATCTACGACGCGACGTGGGGAGAGTTGAGCTTCGAGCTGATGTTCAACCAGATCCTCGGTGGCCGGCCCGAGGCGGCCGACGGGTGGGGCGGCGATCGCTACATGACGCTGTTCGACGGCGAGGATGTGGTGATGCTGCTCGCCTATGCGGGCGATACGCCCGACGATGCCGTCGAGATGGCGCAGGCGCTCATCGACTATGCCGAGACCGGTATGGAGGTCGGCGAAGGCGAAGAGCGGGACGACGCCATGTGGTTCACCGGCGAGGATTTCGCGCTGGTCGATCGCCAGGACCAGACCGTGTACTTCCTGGCGGCGTCCGATCCGGCGATCGGAGAGGCGATGGCCGCCACACTGGTCCGGCCGACCGCCTGAGCGTCGGGTGCCCTGCGGACGGGCCGGCTCCCTGTTCGCGTCCGCCCCGGCTCGGTATGTTCGAGATGTGGGCACGATCGAACTGCGGACCGGGACCTGGCGATCGGGCCCGGTGGTCGTGGCGAACGGCTTTCGGAGCAGGCTTCGTGGGCTGCGGCCCCACCCATCCACGCACGGCCTCCTCATTCGGGCCCGCTCCGTCCACACGTTCGGCATGTCGGTTTCCCTCCTGATCGTCTCTCTGGGCAGCGACTGCCGTGTCCGCAGCGTCCGGCGTGTTCCGCCTCGACGGGTGGTGGCCGACGGGGGGGCGAGATGGATCCTCGAGTTGGACGCGGACCGCCGGGCGCCACCGACCGGCGCAGTCCTGACCGCCCGGCGCGGTAGCGTCACCGGCGATGGCCGGAACGCTGCACGTGTGCGCCACCCCGATCGGGAACCTCGATGATCTGAGTCCCCGGCTGCGAGCGGTGCTCGGCCGGGTCGACGTGGTGTACGCCGAGGACACCCGCCGCGCCCGGACCCTGTTGGAGGCGGCGGGTGTGCATCCTCCGCTTCGGAGCCACTTCGCCGGCAACGAGGCGGAGCGATCCGCCGAGATCGTCGGTCGCCTCGCGGCCGGTGACGACGTGGCGGTGCTGACCGACGCCGGGATGCCGGCGGTGAGCGACCCCGGGGCGCGGGCGGTGGCGGCGGCATTCGAGATCGGCGCAACGGTCTCGGTCGTGGCGGGGCCGAGCGCCGTGACCGCGGCGGTCGCCGTGTCGGGCTGTCCGGCCGACCGGTTCGTCTTCGATGGCTACCTCCCGAAGAAGGCATCCGAACGGCGGGAGCGGCTCGCCGGGCTCGCTCGCGAGGAGCGCACGGTGGTCCTGTTCGCCACCCCGCACCGGTTGGTGGCCGATCTCTCCGACCTTTCCGAGGCGCTGGGGTCGGACCGGGTCGTGTGCGTTGCTCGCGAGTTGACCAAGCTCCACGAGGAGATCGAGCGGATCACACTCGGTGAGGCGGTGGCGAAGTGGAGTGAACGCCGACCCCGGGGCGAGTACACGCTCGTCCTGGAAGGCGCTGCACCGCCCACCCCGACCATCGAGGAGGCGGTGACCATCGGGGTCGAACAGATGGCCGACGGAGCGAGCCGTTCGTCGGCGGCCAGGGAGGCGGCCAAGCGCACGGGAGTCGACCGCCGGACCGTATACGAGCGGCTCGGGGAAGGCTCCTGAGCCGACCGCGGCCACGACCGGCAGGGCGGCGGGGTGGTGGGTAAGGTGGCGCGGCGGACACTCAGCTCGAAGGTCGGAGGGCGCTGTGGCCTCGGAATCGGGAATTGCACGGAAGATCGACGACCTGGGCAGGATTGTCATCCCGGCCGAGACCCGTCGGCTCTTCAACATCCGCGAGGGCGACCAGCTCTCGATCTCGATCGAAGGTCCCAACATCGTGCTCCGGAAGCTGGAGAGCACCTGCGTGTTCTGCGGAGGGACCGACAATGTCGGGAGCTTCAAAGGCCGCGGGGTCTGCACCTCCTGCAAGCTGCAACTCTCGGCCTGAGCGGCTCGTTCGACCGAACGCGTGACCAGGACCTGGTGCCGATGATCGACGACGCCGCCCACCAAGACGCGCTGGCCGAACACTGGGTCGACACCCACTGCCACCTCCAGCTGGATGCTCGCGGGCCGGAGGTGTTGCTGGCTCGGGCGCCCAACGTTCGTTGGCTCGTCGCTCCCGGTACCGATCTGGCCACGTCCCGGGCATCGGTGGAACTCGCCGGCCGAAGTCCGGGAAGGGTGCTTCCCACGGCCGGGCTGCATCCCCACTCCGCCGGCCGCTGGCCCGAACAGCGCGACACGATCGCCGCGATGGTGCCGGAGGTGGCCGCGGTCGGGGAGACCGGCCTCGACTTCTATCGCAACCTCTCCGATCCGACCGCCCAGCGAGCCGCGTTCGTCGATCACATCCGTCTGGCCATCGAGCATCGCAAGCCACTCATCGTCCATTGCCGGGACGCCTTCGCCGAAGTACACGATCTCATCGAGAGCAGCGGGGCGGGACCGCAGACGGTGCTGCACTGCTGGACGGGTGGACCACGTTGGACCAAGCGGTTTCTCGCATTGGGCGTGACCTTCTCGTTTGCGGGACCGGTTGCCTTCGAGACCGGTGACACGGTCCGGCGCGGGGCGGCGCTCGTACCACCGGATCGGGCGATGGTCGAGACCGATACTCCCTACCTCGCTCCGCCTCCCCACCGTGGCGAGGACAACGAACCGGCTTGGGTGGCCTACGTCGGGGCCGCCCTGGCGGGCGTGTGGGGGATGGAGGTCGGCGAGGTCGCCACCGCCACCTCCGACCGCGCCGCCGAGGTCTTCGGTCGATGACCGGACAGACGCCCGCGTCCATCCAGGCGCTGCTCGCCCGCCACGACGTCTCGCTGTCGCGCCGGCTCGGTCAGCACTTCCTGGCAGACCCGAACATCATTCGACGGATCGTCGACGTCGCAGCCGTCGAGGACCGGCAGGTGGTGGAGGTCGGTGCCGGATCCGGGGCGCTCACCGCCGCGCTGGCCGCGGCGAATCCGGGGCGACTCATCTCGTATGAGATCGACCGGGGACTCGAGCCGGTGCTGACCGAGGTCCTCGGTGACGACATCGACCTCCGCTTCGCCGACATCATGGACGTGAACCTCGCCGAGGAGCTGGGCCGGGGTCCGTGGGTGCTGGTGGCGAACCTGCCCTACAACATCGGGACTCCGCTGGTGCTGCAGACGTTGCGGGCCACCCCGGCGGTCGAACGCATGGTGGTGATGGTGCAGCGTGAGGTGGCGCAGCGTTTCGTCGCCCGGCCCGGTTCGAAGATCTACGGGCTGCCGAGTGTGGTGATGGGCCTCTACGGGGATGCCGAGATCGTCTTTCGCGTCGGGCCCCGCGTGTTCGTCCCGCCGCCGGCGGTCGATTCCGCCGTCGTGGTCGTCGACCGCATCGACCCGCCTCGCCGCGCCGAGGAGGCGATCGGCATCGCCGCCAACGCCTTCGGACAGCGGCGCAAGATGCTGCGCCGCTCGCTCGCGGCGATGGCAGACGATGCCGGCGAATCGATCGAGACGTTGCTGCAACGGGCCGGTGTCGACCCGGCGTCCCGGCCGGAGACGCTCGATCCTGCGGCGTTCGTGAGGTTGGCGGAGGTGATCCATGGGTGACCGCTGGGAGGCGCCGGCCAAGCTGAACTTCCACCTGGCGGTCGGACCGGTCGACGCCACCGGCTACCACCCGATCCATTCGATCGTCCAGACCATCGAATGGTGCGACTTCCTCGATGTCGAGGAGGCGGCGGACGACGAGCTCGAAGTCATCGGATCGGACGTCGTTCCCGACGACGGATCGAATCTGGTGTGGAAGGTGCTCGCCGCCGTACGGCACCCCCGTCCCCGGCTCCGCGTGATCCTCGACAAGCGGATCCCCGAGGCCGCCGGTCTGGGTGGTGGAAGCAGCGATGCCGCAGCCGTCCTGCTGGCCGTGTCGGAGGTGACGGGGTGGCGTCGACCGTGGCTCGACGCGGCCGCGGTCGAGACGGGAGCCGACATCCGCTACCTCCTCGACGGCGGCAGCGCGGCGATGGCGGGATACGGAGAGCGGGTCACCCGGTTGGAGCAGCCGATACGAGGGTTTGCGGTGTCGGTCGCCGTCCCACCGTTTCCGCTGTCCACCCCGGCGGTCTATCGCCACTGGGACGAGATCGGCGGACCCCGTGGAGCGGAGTACCCCGACCGGCATCTCCCGCCGGCGCTCCGAGGTGAGTCCTTCCGCAACGATCTCCTACCGGCCGCTCTGAGCCTGCGTCCCGAACTGGGCGACTGGATCGCCGACCTCGCCGGGCTATGGGGCACGACCGTGGCGATGTCGGGCAGCGGCCCCGCCCTGTTCGGATGGTTCCCGACTGTCGAGGAAGCGGTGGCCGCAGCCGAGGCCGTTCCCGAGGACGCCCGGGCATCCGCCGGCGCGGCGCTCCGTCCGACCGGTCCGGGTCGGGTCGGGTCCTGACACGCTCCCGTGTGGGTCGATCCTGTCGGCCGACCGTGATGGTCGACGGCGTGGGGCCGGAAGGCGTGGTCCAGGGTTCCCTAAGCTGGGGGCGGCACCCGCCGATGGGGGGTGGTGTAACTGGCAGCACTACGGGTTTTGGTCCCGTCAGTACGGGTTCGAGTCCTGTCCCCCCAGCCGGAACCGAGAATCGCACCGAACCAGCACAGCTCGACCATCGTTCCTCAACCCGGAGATCGCATGTCTCACGTCGCCATCGTCCTGGCAGCCGGCCTGGGTACTCGCATGAGGTCGGACACGCCCAAGGTCGCCCATCTGGTGGCGGGTCGCCCAATCATCCAGTGGGTACTCGATGCGGTCAGGGCAACCGAACCGGCCCGGATCATGGTGGTGGTCGGACACGGAGCCGACGTGACCCGACCGCTGCTGGGTGAGGGCGTCGAGACGTGCCTCCAGGCGGAACAGCTCGGCACCGGTCACGCCGTCCAAGTCGCCCTCGACGCCCTCGGCGACCTCGGTGCCGACTCGGTTCTGGTCGTCCCCGGTGATACCCCGCTCGTGACCGGAGCCGTGCTGACCACCCTCACCGAGGTGCATCGGACGACGAGCTCGGAGATGACGCTGTTGACCGCCCACGCCTCCGACCCGACCGGCTACGGACGGATCGTGCGTGACGAAGGCGGTGCGGTTCGCGGGATCGTCGAACACCGGGACGCAAACGCCGAGCAGCGGACCATCACCGAGATCAATGCCGGCATGTACGTGTTCACCGGTGCCGCCCTCACCGAGGCGGTGGCCGGCCTCGACGCCGCCAATGCACAGGGGGAGCTCTACCTTCCCGACGTCGTCGAAACGTCGGTCGCCAGGGGACTCCCGGTCGAAGGCGTGCTCGTGGACGAGTCCGTCGTCGTCGGCGTCAACAGCCAGCGGCAGCTCGCCGAGGCAGCGGGGTTGCTCCGAAAGCGAATCCTCCGGGGATTCATGGATGACGGCGTCCAGGTGATGGATCCCGACCGGGTGTACATCGATGCAGGGTGCACCGTCGAGGCCGGAGCCGTGCTGTATCCGGGGGTCCATCTCGAGGGGAAGGTGAGCGTCGGAACCGGGGCCGTGGTCGGCCCAGATGTGTTTGCCGTCGACAGCACCATCGGGGACGGGTCCAGGGTGTGGTACTCGGTCTTGCGCGGCGCCGACGTGGGGTCGAACTGCGAGGTGGGGCCATTCGCCTCCCTTCGGCCGGGGACGCGGCTCGGAGACGGCTCGAAGGCAGGGACCTTCGTCGAGACCAAGAACACCGCACTGGGTCCGGGGGCGAAGGTGCCGCATCTCTCCTACATGGGCGACGCAGAAATCGGGGCGGGAGCCAATATCGGGGCCGGATCCATCACCTGCAACTACGACGGCTACGAGAAGCACCAAACGATCATCGGGGAAGCGGCCTTCATCGGCTCGGACACGATGCTCGTCGCCCCGGTGACCGTCGGGGACGGGGCGGTGACGGGAGCCGGTTCGGCCATCACCCACGATGTCGCCCCCGGCGACCTGGCGGTCGAGCGTTCCCAGCAGCGCACGGTCCCGGGCTATGCGGAGCGGAGGGCCGCTCGCTATCGTGCCAAACGGGCCGAGGAGGGTCGCTGAGTGGACATCGTCAGTCGGAACCGGCTCATGCTGTTCTCAGGCCTGGTCAACCTCCCGCTCGCCGAAGAGGTCGCCGACCTGCTCGGTGTTCCGCTGGGCAAGCTGCATCGGTCCCGTTTTGCCAACGGTGAACTGTACGCCCGACCACTCCAGAGTGTCCGCGGCGCGGATTGCTTCGTGATCCAGAGTCACAGTCAGCCGATCAACGATGCAATCTTCGAACAGCTGATCATCATCGACGCGCTCCGACGCGCCTCGGCGCGTCGCATCACCGCGGTGATGCCCTTCTACGGCTACTCCCGGCAGGACAAGAAGGTGCTCCCCAGGGAACCGATCACCGCTCGTCTGGTCGGGGATCTCTTCATGACTGCGGGCGCCGATCGGCTGGTGTCGGTCGACTTGCACACCGGCCAGCTTCAGGGTTTCGTCTCGAAACCCTTCGACCACCTCACCGCGTTGCCGATCATCGCCGACTATCTCCGAGACTCGATCGACGGGCCGATCGCGGTCGTGTCGCCCGACGCGGGCGGGGTGAAACGGGCCGAACGGTACGCCCGGCGGCTCGACGGGTCCGTCGCCTTCGTGTACAAGCGCCGAGACCCGGACGCCCACAACGTGTCGGAAGCGCTCGAAGTGTCGGGTGAGGTCGAAGGGCGCCACGCGGTGATCGTCGACGACATCGTGGACACCGCGGGAACGATGTGCAACGCGGCCGAGTTGGTGAGGGCTCAGAACGCGCTGAGCGTCCGGATCGCCGCCACCCACGCGGTTCTGTCCGATCCGGCGGTGGACCGCATCAAGAACGCTCCCATCGACGAGTTCATCCTCACCAATACCCTTCCGGTCTCCCAGGCGGCGCTCGAACTCGACACGGTTCGGCTCTTGTCGATCTCACCCATCATCGCCGAAGCCCTCCAGGCGATCTTCATGGACAGCAGCGTCTCGGAGATCTTCCTCGGCGAGAACGTCTGAAGTCGGGAGTCAGGACCCGATCAGCGACAGCCGCAGGGTTCGCACCGGGTTGTCGACGTTGAGATCGACCAGGCAGATGGACTGCCAGGTTCCCAGGGTCAGCCGGCCGCCGACGACCGGCACGGTGATCGCCGGGGCAACGATGGCCGGGAGGACGTGGTCGGCGCCGTGGCCCGGACTGCCATGCCGGTGTCGCCACCGATCGTCTCGGGGGATGACGAGTTGCAGCAGATCCACCAGGTCGGCGTCGCTGCCGGCGCCGGTCTCGAGGATGGCGACGCCACAGGTCGCATGCGGTACGAAGACGTGCAGCAGCCCATCGGCGGCGCCGGCGGCGAACCGACGGGCGATGTCGGTGACGTCCACCACCTTCTGGCCGGTGTCGACCCGGAACTCCTCGCTGCGCATCGTTCCACCGTTCCCGGTCACGGCAGCTCGATGACTTCGCCCGGGTAGATCACATCGGGGTCGCCGGACCGGATGCTCGCTCGGTTGTGCTCCACGACCTGACGCCAGTAGGGGGCGATCTCATGGTCGGCCGGGGGTCGGCCGAGTTCGGCGGCGACGACGTCGGCCGCCAGCGACCACAGGTGATCTCCTTCTTCGACGACCACCGTCGATGCTCGCACCTTGGGCGGAGGCGCCTCGGCTTCCGGCGCGGGCTCGGGGGTGTTCTCGGGAGGATCGGGCGGGGGAGTGGTCGGGCGGCCGACGAAGGCGGGGGAGCCATCGCCGACCGGCCGGGTCACCTCGTGCGGTTCGGTCATCCGGTACATGGGCGGGACGTACGAATCCGAGACGTCGGCACCGAGGGCGGACACGGCGGCCGGAGCGGTTGTGGATTCGATGTCCGAAGATGCCAGCAGCGGGGTGGCGAGGGCACTCACCGCGATCGTCCCCGCGATCAGCCGGTCGGCCACCGGCCGCAGGGCGGGGATGGTGAGCGGGCGGATCCATCGGACGATGCCATGATTGCCGGAGGCGATCGCCAGCAGATATGCGACCGTGGTGATGAGGACGTAGTAGGCGATGGCCAGGCCGGCGAGACGGAGTACCCCGGCGATGGCGTCGATCGGTTGCGTTCGCTCCAACCACCCGAGTGGGTCGCCGAGATCGATCCGGATACGCGCGTCGGATCCCATCCCATGCAACAGCCGGATGGCGACGGCCGGGACGGCGATCATCGCCAGTGTGGCGACGACGTCCCTACCCCGGCGACCGGCTCCGTCTCCCATGAGGACGAGCCTACGAGGTGCGGCCGCCGATGAGAAGGGGTCTACGATCCCCCTCTCGCAACGCAGGAGCCTCGCCCGTGAAGGTACGGATCGGCATCGCCGACACCAACAAGGTCATCGAACTGGAAGTCGAGGACGCCACTGCATTCGAGCAGTCCGTGGAGTCGACCTACTCCGGAGATTCGTCGTTGTTGTGGTTCGAGGACGACAAACACCGGCGGATCGGCATCCCCCGCGAGCGGCTCGGCTTCGTGGAGATCGAGACGGATTCGGATCGGCGGAACGTGGGTTTCGGTCCGTGACCGAGACGACGAATCCCGCCCTCGGGAGGGGCGGGATTCGTCAAGAGCGGGTGGTGGTCGGAGCGACCGCGTCAGAGGGCGCGGCGGCGCCTCTCGGCCAGCCAGCGCTTGCGCAGCCGGCGGCGCTCATCTTCGGCGTAGCCTCCCCAGACGCCGGCCTCCTGGTTCGACTCGAGTGCGTACTGGAGGCAATCCTCTTGCGCCATGCAAGAGGAGCAGATCTCCTTGGCGGCCTCGATCTGGTCGACGGCCGGGCCGGTGGTTCCGATCGGGAAGAACAGCGTGGGGTCGGAGTCGCGACAGGCGGCGAGCTGGCGCCACTCGGTGGTGATGGTCAGCACAGAATTTCATCCTTCGACGGGGGAGGGGGCTTGTGCTACTTTTCACGAGCTGGTCCGCATCTGAACCAGACAGAAAGTGCTTGCTGAGCAAACGCTACTCACGCCGTCGAAGCATCGCAACGGATTCTCTGTGATTTTTTCCGCACCTCTGGTCGCCGGTCACCGAGGGTGGCCGACCGAGCACCCAGACAACACAATGGCGGGGATCGGCGCCGCGCTGGGCGTCACCGGCATGGTCGAGATCGACGTCCGGCGCACCGTCGACGGGGTGTTGGTCCTCTCCCATGACGACACGGTGGCCGGATATCACCTGGCCGAGACCACCTGGAAGCAACTCGGCACCGCGCTGGTGGAGGGGCGACATCGGGTCCCGACCCTCACCGAGGTGCTGGCCGCGTTTCCCGATCGCAGCTTCGACCTCGAACTCAAGAACTTTCCCGCCACCCCGGGCTTCTCGGCCGAGTTGCCCATCGAAGTTGCCGAGATGGCCCGTCCCGGGGATGTGATAACCAGCTTCTACTGGCCGGATGTCGATACCATTCGCAACGAGCGTCCGGACGTCGCGACCGGCATCCTCTTCGAGGCCGCCATCTCGATGTCCGAAGCCTTCGACCATGCCGAGGCCCGCGGGCACGCCGTGGTCGCCCCGCGGTTCGACTGTATCGAAGCCGGTGCGGTCGGCGAGGCCCATGCGCGCGGTATCGCCGTGGTGGCATGGACGGTCAACGAGCCGGAAGTTGCTCGACGGCTGGCCGATTGGGGAGTAGACGTGATCGTGACCGACGATCCGGGTTCAATGGTTGCCGTACTGGAGGGAATCCGATGACGATCCAACAAGAGCTGAAGGCGGAGTTGACCGATGCGATGCGGGCGGGCGACAAGCGCCGCCGCGACGTGATCCGTCAGATCGAATCCGAGGTGGGCATCGTCAAGACGGCTCCCGGCTTCGAAGGCGAGGTCAACGATGACGTCTACGAAGTGGTGATCGGCGCGTACCGCAAGAAGATGCAGAAGGCGCTCGACGAGTACCGGAGCCTGGGAGAGGGCGGGAGCGACCTCGCCTCACAGCTCGAGTTCGAGATCAAGTACCTGGAGCGGTGGGCGGGGACCACCCGGAGCGCAACCGAGACGCGTGCGCTGGTCGAGCGAACCATCGCCGACCTCGGTGTCGCCGGCGATCCCAAGGCGGTTGGTCGAGTGATCGGGACGATCATGAAGGCCTTCGACGGGGTGGACGGTCGGTTGGTCAATCAGCTGGTCCGCGAGGCGTTGGGCGCCTGAGCGTCGTCCCGGCCGGCGCCGAGGAACGGAGGGATGATCCCGGATCTGCGCCCGATGCTGGCAACGTCGTGGCCGCATGCCTTCGATGATCCGGACTGGTGGTTCGAGGTCAAGTGGGACGGCTACCGGGTCCTGGTTCACTCCGAGGAGGGCATGGTCCGGTTGCGGAGCCGGCGCGGCAACGACCTGACGGACACGTTCCCCGAGATCGAGGGACCCCGCGAGACGAGGTCGCTGGTGCTCGACGGGGAGATCGTGGTATTCGACGACGATGGGGTGCCGTCCTTCCATCGACTGCAACAACGCAACGGCCTGTACGGGACCGCCGCTCGCGAACGCGCAGCCCGTCACCCGGCCACCGTGGTCGTCTTCGATCTCCTGGCCGACGAGCGTCTCGTCGTCGACGAGCCGTACGAACGCCGGCGAGCGCGGCTCGAGTCGTTGGATCTGGGGACGCTGGTGGCGAGCCGGCCGATCCGGGGAGAGGGCCTCTCCCTCTGGGACGCAATCCACGAACGTGGTCTGGAGGGAATGGTCGCCAAGCGATTCGGATCGTTGTACCGGCCGGGCCAGCGCTCAGCCGATTGGCGGAAGATCACCCGGCGCCGGACGATGAACGCGGTGGTCGGCGGGTTCCTCCCCGGCGAGGGGGCTCGGCTCGATCGTTTCGGCTCGGTGCTCATCGGCCTGCGCGACGACGACGGGGCGCTTCGGTTCGTCGGTGCAGTCGGCAGCGGTTTCACCCATTCCGACCTCGAGGCCATGCACTGGGCGATGCGTGAGCTGCAATCCTCTGTCTCTCCCTTCGCAGACACCGGCTCGATTCCCCGAGGTGCAGTCTGGGTGCAGCCGGGCATCGTGATCCGGGTCGAGTACAAGGAGGTGACGCCGGATGGGCGCTTGCGTGCTCCGGTCTTCAAGGGCGCCTCCGATGTCCCTCCCGAGGAGGTCACCTGGTCCGCAGAGCTTCGCTGAATCCGGGAACGGCGTATTCTCGGACCCATGCGCAGCATGTGGAAGGGCGCCATCTCGTTCGGCTTGGTCACCATCCCGGTGGCACTGTATGCCGCCACCGAGGATCGGACGCCGAAGTTCAAGATGCTCCGGAAGGGCGACCATTCCGCGATCAAGTACAAGCGCGTCGCCGAGGCCGACGGCGAGGAGGTCCCGTGGGACGACATCGTGCGTGGCTTCGAGGTGGAGAAGGGCACCTTCGTCGTGTTCGAGGACGAGGAGTTGGCCGCGGCCGCCGCCGGTGAGAGAAGCCGCCTGGTCGACGTCGTTCAGTTCGTCGAAGAGGACGAGATCGACCCCATCCTGTACAAGTCCTCCTATTACCTGGCGCCGGAGAAGACCGGCGCCAAGGCTTATCGGATCCTGCTCGAGGCGTTGGAGGAATCGGGACGGGTGGGTATCGCCAAGGTGGCGTTGCGGGAGAAGCAATACCTCGCCGCCGTGCGTCCCAAAGACGGGGTGCTCGTCATGGAGACGATGCACTGGCCGGACGAGATCCGCACCGCCGAGTTCGAGGAGCTCGACGCCGACCTCGAGCTGCGCCCCGAGGAGGTGCAGATGGCCACGATGCTCATCGACAACCTGACCCGGAGCTTCGACGCGGACGAGTACCAGGACTCGACCAGGGAGCGCATCGAGGAACTGGCCAAGATGAAGATGGAGGGGCAGGAGATCGTCACCCCGTCCCAGCCCGAACCGGCCAAGGTGGTGGATCTGCTCGACGCGTTGAAGGCCAGTGTCGAGGCCACCAAGGAGAAGTCGAAGAAGGCGGGCTGAGCCCCGGCGGCGGGGTTGGGCATCGACCGGGGGGTCTACAATCGCGAACCCGCTCCCGTAGCTCAGGGGATAGAGCGCTGGCCTCCGGAGCCAGGTGCGCAGGTTCGAATCCTGCCGGGAGCACGCACCCCATGTCGCCGGATCACCCGGCCCGACACGCACGGCGCCCCGGAGTTCCGCATCCGATCCCGGCACCCGGTCCTTCCCCCTGTCCTGGCGGCGCTGCCCTCGACTGTCGAGCCGGTAGCCTGACGGAATGGCCGTCGGAGTCGGAATCCTCGGCGGAGGCGTCGTCGGTGGCGCACTCGCCGCCAAGTTGATCGAAGAGCGGGACGAGATCGCATCGAAGTCCGGCATCGACCTCGAGGTGATCGGTGTCGCGGTCCGGGACCCCGGCAAGCCTCGGGTGTTCCCCGAGCGGTACGCCACCACCGATCCGGATTCGCTCATCGCCGACGATCGCGTCGATCTCGTCGTCGAGTTGATGGGCGGGCTCGAGCCGGCGCGTCGTCTGGTGCTGGCGGCACTCGACGCCGGCAAACCGGTCGTGACCGGGAACAAGGAACTGGTCGCTGCGGACGGGCCCGAGTTGTTCGATGCGGCCGCTCGCAGTGGTGTGTCGTTGCTCTTCGAGGCCGCCGTCGGGGGAGGAATCCCCCTGATTCGGCCGTTGTCGGAGTCGCTCGCCGGCGAGCGGATCACCCGGGTCTTGGGCATCGTCAACGGCACCACCAACTACATCCTCTCGGCGATGACGGCCGAAGGTCGCGACTTCGAGGACGTGCTGGCCGAGGCGCAGCGGCTCGGATACGCCGAGCAGCCGGATCCCAGCGCCGACACCGAAGGGCACGACGCAGCGTCCAAGGCGGCCATCGTCGCCGGCCTGGCCTTCGGGGTCTGGGTGGGGCGAGACCGGGTCCACACGGAGGGCATCACCGGTATCTCCGCCGAAGATGTCGCGGCGGCGACGCGGCTCGGATACGTCATCAAGCTGCTGGCGGTCGCAGAGGCGGGGCCCGAAGGGTGCGGTGTCCGAGTTCACCCGGCACTGGTTCCGACCAGTCACCCGCTGGCCAACGTCAATGGAGCCAACAACGCCGTCTTCGTCGAGGGGCCGGCCATCGGGCAATTGCTGTTCATGGGTCCCGGCGCCGGAGGCGACCCGACCGCCACCGCCGTCCTCGGCGACATGATCGACGCGTCGCGCGAGTTGCTCGCCGGAACGCAGGTCGCGCCCAAGATTCGCTTCTCGGAGGGTGAGGTCGCCGGGCTGGCGCAGATGCGATCCAGGTGGTGCGTTCGGCTCGAGGTCGAGGATGCTCCCGGTGTCCTCGCCAAGATCGCAGCTCGATTCGGCGACCACGACGTCTCGATCCGTTCGGTCTGGCAGGAGGGCGCCGGTGGGGCGGCCACGTTGCTGCTGGTGACCCACGAGGCCGCCGAGTCGAACCTCCAGGCGGCCGTGGACGAGCTGGCCATGCTCGACGTGGTGAAACAGGTGGCTTCTCTCTTGCGGGTGATCGGTGAGGACGGCTGAGTCGCAGCTGGGAGAGCCCCGTTGAAGTATGTCTCGACCAGAGGGGATGCTCCGACACTCGGGTTCGACGACGTCGTGCTCACCGGGCTCGCCTCCGACGGCGGCTTGTACGTTCCCGAGCAGTGGCCGGAGGCCATCACGATGCCCGATCCCGCCACCGGCTATGCCGCCGTGGCGGCCGCGGTCCTCGCACCGTTCGTGGAAGGAAGTTCGCTGGAGGGCGACCTTGGCCGGCTGACCGCCTCGGTCTACAGCCAATTCGATCATCCGGAGGTGGCGCCGCTCGTCCCGGTCGGTGACCGCCATCACCTCTTGGAGCTCTTCTGGGGCCCGACGCTGTCCTTCAAGGATTACGCGCTGGCGCTGGTCGGCGCCATGTTCGATCGGATCCTGTCCGAGCGCGGACGCCGGGCGCTGGTGCTGGGTGCCACCTCCGGGGACACGGGCTCGGCGGCCATGGCCGCCCTGGCGGGGATGGACGCGGTCGACGTGGTCATTCTCTTTCCCGACGGTCGGGTCAGCGAGGTGCAGCGGCGTCAGATGACGACCCTCGATGCCCACAACACCCATGCGGTTGCCATCGACGGCACCTTCGACGATTGCCAGGACCTGGTGAAGGCCGCGTTCTCGAGCCCCCTCCGCCATGAGCTGGGTCTGGCCGCGGTCAATTCCATCAACTGGGCTCGAATCGCTGCGCAAACGGTCTATCACGTGTGGGCGACGCTGCGAGTGGGGACGGCCATTGGAATGGCCGTCCCCACCGGCAACTTCGGGAATGTCCTGTCTGCGCTGGTCGCTCGCCGGCTCGGGGCACCGATCCGGAGCCTCATCCTCGCCAACAACGCCAACCACGGCATGTTCGATCTCGTCGAAACGGGCCGGCTCTCCATCGAGGAGATCGCTCCGACGCCGGCACCCGCCATGGATATCGCTGTGCCGTCCAATCTGGAGCGCTACCTCTTCGATGCGTTCGGGCGAGACGCGGTCGCCCTGCGGCAGGCGATGGAGCTGTTTCGCAAGGAGGGTCTCCTCGTCCTCGACGAGATCAGCCACGCGGCGTTGCGTTCGGACTTTCGGGCGGGTTTTTCGACCGACGCCGAGATCGAAGCGACGATGGCCGAGGTGGCCGCCACGCACGGAATCGTCATCGACCCGCACACGGCGACCGCGTGGCGCGCCGGACGAGCGCTGGCGCCGGCCGACGTGCCGTTGGTGACGGTGGCCACGGCCCATCCCGCCAAGTTCGCAGGCGCCGTCGAACGAGCGGTGGGGCAGCCGCCTCCCCGGCCGCCTCGACTCGCCGGCCTCGGTGATCGCCCCGAGCGCCTCGAACGGATGGAGCCGGATCTCGATGTGCTCGCCGACCACCTGCGTCGGGTGTCGCGCGGCTGACCGCTGCTCGGCTTGCGAGTGTCGGGCGATACGGTACAATCTCCGCACCGTCGAACCCGACCACCGCCGGCCGTACACCGCGCCACGGGTGGTCCAAGGCTTCGGCAGTTCCCCCACCCGACGATCCCGGGTATTCGATACGCCGATTCGGCGTCGTGCCGACTCTGCCGTTTTCCGGGCGAGAGGAATCGATGACGACCAGGGCACAACTCCAAAGCAAATCGATTGGAGAGCTCCGCGAGATCGCCCAGGCCGCCGGTGTCGACACCGACGGGTTGCAGAAGGCGAAGATCATCAGCGCACTCGTGGACGCGGGTGCCGCCTCGGAGAACTCCAGCGACGCCACCACCGATATCGACCTTCCGGCGGCGACACCTCGCGACGAGGGGTCTCGCGACGAGGGCTCGGGCGACGAGAAGTCGAACGCCGGCCCCGACGCCCGGCGCGAGGGCGGTTCGGATGGCGACGGGAAAGACGACAGACGCGGCTCGTCGGCCAAGGAGGGGGGCGACCGCTCGGGCCAGGGCCGCAATCAGAATCAGAACGAGGATGGTGGCGGTCGGCGCCGCAAGCGCCGCCGACGGGGTGGCGGTGGCGGTGGTCACCAAGAAGACATTCCGGAAGGGGAGCTGGAGACCCGCCAGGGGCTGCTGGACATCCTCCCGGAGGGCTATGGGTTCCTTCGCTGCGACGGATACCTGCCCGGCGAGAAGGACGTGTACGTCTCGGCCAGCCAGGTTCGCAAGTTCGGCCTGCGGAAGGGTGACCTCATCGCCGGCCCCATTCGGCCGCCTCGATCTCAGGAGAAGTTCCCGGCGCTCGTCCGAATCGACTCGGTCAACGGCATGTCGGCCGACGACGCCCGGCGGCGACCCAAGTTCGAGTCGCTGACCCCTCTGTTTCCCGATCAGCGCCTGCGACTCGAGATCGACGGCCGAACGGACGGTGTCCTGACCAGGATCGTCGATCTCATCGCTCCCATCGGAAAGGGACAGCGAGGGCTGATCGTGTCTCCGCCGAAGGCGGGGAAGACCACGGTCCTGAAGGAGATCGCTCAGGCGATCACCTCCAACAACCCCGAGTGCTACCTGATGGTGGTGCTGGTGGATGAACGGCCCGAAGAGGTGACGGACATGCAGCGGTCCGTGAAGGGCGAGGTGATCTACTCGACCTTCGATCGACCCGCCGAGGAACACACCCAGGTTTCGGAACTGGCCATCGAGCGAGCCAAGCGGCTCGTCGAGATGAAGACCGACGTCGTCATCCTGCTCGACTCCATCACCCGGCTCGCTCGTGCCCACAACCTGGCGACGCCTGCCTCCGGCCGAATCCTGTCGGGTGGCGTCGACTCCCAGGCGTTGTATCCGCCGAAGCGTTTCTTCGGTGCAGCCCGGAACATCGAGGAGGGCGGATCGCTCACGATCCTCGGGACCGCACTGGTCGAGACCGGATCGAAGATGGACGAGGTCATCTTCGAAGAGTTCAAGGGCACCGGCAACATGGAGTTGCGGCTCGACCGCAAGCTGGCCGACAAGCGGATCTATCCGGCGATCGACATCGAGTCTTCGGGAACACGAAGAGAGGAATTGTTGTTCGACCGTCGGGAGCTGACGCAGGTATGGAAGCTCCGGAGGGTGCTGTTGGCACTCGAGCCGGGAGCCGCCCTGGAGTTGCTCATCGACCGGCTGAAGACAACCCCTTCGAACGAAGAGTTCCTCATCGAGGTCGCCAAGAGCGGGAACTGAGCAAGGAGCATCATGCGAACGGACATCCATCCCACGTACGAAGAGACCAACGTCACGTGCTCGTGCGGCAACTCCTTCACCACCCGCTCCACCACCCCGGGTGAGATGCACGTGGAGCTCTGCAACGAGTGTCACCCGTTCTTCACCGGGCGCCAGAAGCTGGTGGACTCGGGAGGTCGCGTCGAGCGTTTCCAGAAGCGGTATGCCGGTACTTCGGTCAAGTCCAAGAAGCGGCAGAAGGCCGAGGCCACGACGACCGAGGAGTCCTCGACCGAGTAGCGGTCGGGGCACGACGGACCACGTTCGAGGTTTCTCATGGCCGGAGCTGATCGTTCGCCCGCGTCTTCGACGTCTCCCGACCTGTCGTTGAGCGTGGGAGGCCAGGCGGTACTCGAGGGAGTGATGATGCGCGCCCCCTCTGCCTGGGCGGTGGCGTGTCGGCGGCCGGACGGGACGATCACTGCGGAGTCGCACCGGCTGCCACGGCTCAGCTCCCGATCCCGGCTCGCCACGGTGCCGCTCGTCCGGGGTGTGCTGGTCCTCGGCGAGTCCCTGACCCTCGGCTACCGGGCGCTCGCATGGTCGGCGCAGCAGGCGACCGACGACGAGGAGGAGGAACTGTCGCGAGCCCAGATCGCAGGCTCGATGGCGATCGCCTTCGTCCTGTTCGCCGGAGTGTTCATCGTGGGGCCGGCCCTCGTTGCCGAGTGGGCCGCTCGGGAGTCGGATCTCCTCTTCGTCACCCTCGAGGCGGTTCTTCGGTTGACCCTCTTCGTCGGGTACCTGTGGCTGATCGGCCGTTCGGAAGAGATCCGGCGGGTCTTCATGTATCACGGAGCCGAGCACATGACCATCCACGCCTACGAGGCGGGCGATCCGCTGACCCGCGAGCGCGTGCAGCGGTACCGACCCGAACACCCTCGGTGTGGCACCAACTTTCTGATGATCGTGGTCCTGCTCACCATCGTGATCTTCACTTTTGTCGGCCGTCCCAGTTGGCCGTGGCTGATCGGGAGCCGCGTCGTGGGAATCCCGGTGATCGCCGGCCTCTCGTACGAGCTTCTGAAGTTCGCCGGCGCCCACCAGGGCGAGCGGCTCGGGAAGATCGTGGCCGCGCCGGGGATGTGGCTCCAGAAGCTGACGACTCGGGTGCCGGAACCACCGATGATCGACGTGGCAGTCACCAGCCTCCTTTCGGCGCTCGACGACGACGAGGTCGAGGCGCTCGTTGACCGTGGTGGCATCGCCGAAGACATCCGGGCCGCCCGCGCCACCATTGCCTCCGAGGAGGTCGATGGACCCGCGGATCATTGATCGGCTGTCGGATCTCGGCGAGGAGTTGACGTGGCTGGAGCGCCGGCTGGCCGACCCGGAGGTGCTCGCCGATGGCTCCCAACTGGCCGCCCTGGGCAAGCGTCACGCCGAGGTGCGCGAACTCGTGGATCTCTTCGACCGCTGGCAGCGGGCCGACACGGACCGGCGCGAAGCCGTCGAACTCGCCGCCGCCGACCCCGAACTGGCCGACGAGCTGGCTGCCCTCGCAACGGATCGGCAAGTGGAGGCGACCGAAACGGAACGCCAGATCCGCCTGCTCCTCGCTCCCCACCATCCGGACGCCGACAAGGACGCCATTGTCGAGATTCGGGCCGCCGCCGGTGGCGAGGAGGCGACGTTGTGGGCCGGCGACCTCGTCCGGATGTATCAGCGATGGGCGGAACGGCGCGGTCTCCGTCCCGAGATCATGGAGGCCGCCGGCACCGACTCGGGTGGTTACTCGAAAGCCATCCTCGCGATCGCCGGCCGGCGGGCCTACGACCTCTTCCGATTCGAGGCGGGTGTCCACCGGGTGCAGCGGGTTCCCAAGACGGAGTCGCAGGGAAGGGTGCATACGTCGACTGCGACCGTTGCCGTCCTGCCCGAGGCGGAGGCGGTCGAGATGGAGATCGACCCCGCCGACGTTCGAGTGGATGTCTTCCGTTCGAGTGGGCCCGGTGGCCAGTCGGTCAACACCACCGATTCGGCAGTCCGGCTCACTCACGAGCCCACCGGCCTGGTGGTGTCCTGTCAGGACGAGAAGAGCCAGCTCCAGAACAAGGACAAGGCGTTTCGGATCCTGCGCGCCCGGCTCTATCAGCTCGAGAGCGACCGTCGTCGCGAGGAGCAGTCCGGAACTCGTCGCTCACAAGTCGGCACCGGGGAACGCTCCGAGAAGATCCGTACCTACAACTTCAAGGAGAATCGGGTCACCGACCATCGCGTCGAACGAACCGCCTACAACCTCGATCGGGTTCTCGACGGTGAGCTCGATGGGTTCGTCGAGGCGCTCCGAGAGGCCGAGACCGACGAGGCGCTGGAAGACTGACAGGGCATCGGGTCGGCCTTTGCACTCAGCGCGCCGCCGGGCGCTTCTCACCCAGGTTGGCCACCCCTCGGCGTTGCATGTCGCCCCAGGTTCGATCCCCCTTGCGGGTGGCCAACGCCTGTAACCGCCACAACACCGTCAGTTGTCGCGGGCCCAGGTTCTCGACGAACACGAAGCCGAGGAGCCGAAGCGTCTCGGTCGGACGAGTGAAGTAGCCGAACATCGAGTCGAGAAAGAGCGCCGCCAGCGTGTTGATCACGCCCACACAGAACGTGATCGCCGTCAGCAGCAGCAGTGGCGCCACCCGAGAGGGGTCGAGGACGAGCACGATCGGAACGAGGACATATCCGATCCCTTCGATGATCGGGGCCAGGAACTCGAAGAGCACGAACGCCGGCCATCCGATCATCCCGATGGTGCCGAATCGCGGATTGAACGTCATGGGCCAGAAATCGCCGACCGCCCGCATCAGTCCGTAGTGCCACCGGCGTCGCTGCACGCTGAGCACGGCCCGCGTCGCGGGTACCTCGGTCCACGAGACGGCGTCGGACGCATAGACGATTCGATATCGCCTGCCTTCCTCGCGCATGAATCGGTGGATTCGCATGGTGAGATCGAGGTCCTCTCCGAAGTGGCCGGCGGTGAGGCCGCCGACAGCCGTCACGACGTCGCGTCGGTAGATGCCGAACGCGCCCGAGATCAATGGCAGGGCATTGATCCGGCTCAGTGCCGGTCGGGATGCCACGAACGACCTGATGTACTCGACGACCTGCATCCGCTCCAGCAGCCGCTGCGGGACTCGAGGGTCGAATACCCGGCCCATCCGGGTGGCAGAGCCGTTCAACGGCCGAATGTTGCCGCCGACGGCCACGGTTCTGGTCCGATCCATCACCACATGACGCATCCCCCGCAGAAGGCACTCCGGATCGAAGATCATGTCGGCATCGGTGATGAGAACGTACGGATAGCGGGCGACGTTGATACCCGCGTTCACCGCATCGGAACGTCCGCCATTCGCCTTGTCGACGACGGTCAAGCGGATCGGCAGCGTGGTCCGGTAGATGGTGCGAACCGTTGCTGTGGCGATTCCGGCTCGGTACGGAACCGTGAGCGCCACCAGCTTGAACCGCCGCCTCAGCTCCGCCAGGGTGTCGTCCTTGCTTCCGTCGTTGACCACCACGATCTCGAAGCGCGGATACTCCAGCGTTGCCATCGAACGGACGGCGTCGACGATCCCGGCGGCTTCGTTGTAGGCCGGGACGATGATCGATATCGGTGGCGTGGTATCGGAGGTCTTCATCGCTTCGAGCTGGCCGGCGGCGTGACGTGAGCGGCGCAGCGTCGGAATCGAACCCAGCGCCAGCAGCATCATGTACCCCTGGATGGCGATGGTGTAGGCGAGCGCGATGATCGAGATTCCGTACAGGACCGACGTCATGCCGAGACCTCGTCCGGCCGGACATCCAGCACCTCGTCGGGCGCCGGAGCCTCACCCTTGAGTCCGAGCTGCAGCAGGGCGGCCTCCGCCGCGAACGGGTCCGCCCCGATCGTTGCCCGCCGGAGCGCATTCATCCCTCCGGGGATCTCGGCGAGACTCTCGGCTGCGTTCTGCCGGACCCAGAAGGCGGGATCTCGCAGAGCCTGCTCGAGCGCTGGGATCGATCGCGATGACGAGAAGTGCGCCAGGGCGGCGGCCGAGCGTGATCGGACGCCGGGGTGGGAATCGGTGAGTCCTCCATGCAGGGCCTCGATCCCGTCCGCCGAACCCGCCCGGCCGATCGCCGTGGCCGCCGCGATCCGCATCTCCGGATCGTCGTGCATCATCAACCCGACGAGCGCCGAGGTCGCCCGGAGATCGCCGATCAGGCCGATGGCTCGGACGATCAGGTGGGCGTTCGGAGCATCGACTCGCGAGCCCTGGAGCCAATCGAGCATCGACGGCACGCCGCCGGATCCGATCGACGCGAGCTGGTCGGCGATCCGGTAGGCCACCCAGGGCGTCTCCTCGACGATGGCCTCGAGCAGCACGGGCACCGCCTTGACCGAACGAAGTGTGACCAAACCCCGAGCAGCCTCCGCCCGGATCTCGGGTTGGCGATCCCGCATTGCCTCGTAGAAGACCGGTTCGACCGAGTCGTCAGGGATGGTGGCGAGCTTGTTGATGGCGTCCAATCGCCGCATGGCGCCGGGGTCGGGGAGCCAGCGTGGGAGCCGATTGCGCCGCATTCGCCGGCCCGATCCGAAGAGGCGCCCACCGAACCGGCGGGCCAGGGCCGGACGGACGTCGAGTTGTTCGATGAGCCACTCGAGATGCTCGAGTTCCTTGCCCGATGTCACCTCGAGGTACTCGGATACGACCTCCAGGAACAAAGCGTCGCGCGCCCACCCTTCGAGGAACCGGTCGGGCTTCATGCCCCGCGAGATGATCTCTCCGACGGCCGCCACATACTCGGCCCGGCGCACGGCGCGGGCGCGAAGCACGATCCCGTACGCGACTTTGACGACGGCCAAGAGCAGGGCCATCGCAATCGTGAGGCCGAAGACGAAGACGGCCGCAGTACGGAGTTCCGGGCTAGACATCGATGCCTATCAGGCATCGGCATCGAACCGATGCTCGTTGACCGATTCCCCACTCTCGGTCGCAGGTCGACAGTTCGGCCGGTAGCGTGGCAGCCGGCGAGTGACGAGGAGTGTGGATGAGACGTCGATTGGTGTTGATGGTCGTCGTGGGGGCGATGATCGCGGTGTTGGTTCCGGTGGCCGGCTCGGCGAGCCCCCATGATCAGGTGCGGTTCGCCACCTTCAACGCCAGCTTGAACCGGTTCGCTGCGGGTCAGTTGCACGCGGAGCTGGAGGCGTTGGCCGGGGGGGCATCGAACGCGCAGATCGAAGCGGTGCTCGACATCATCGCCCTGAACGCTCCGGACGTGCTGCTGGTCAACGAGTTCGACTACGACGATGCCGAGCGGTCGGCGGCCCTGTTCGCCGGTTTGGCCGGCTATCCTTACTGGTACACGGCTCCTTCCAACACCGGGGTCCCGTCCGGCCTCGACCTGGACAACTCTGGGTCGGTCGGCGGTCCGGGCGACGCGTTCGGATTCGGGTTCTTCCCGGGGCAGTTCGGCATGGCCGTCTTCTCCAGGTTCCCGATCGACGCCGACGGCGTCCGTACGTTCCAGCATTTCCTGTGGGCCGACATGCCCGGTGCCCTGCTCCCCGTCGAGCCGGATGGGACACCCTGGTACAGCGACGAGGAACTGGACGCCGTTCGGTTGTCCTCGAAGAGCCATTGGGACGTTCCCATCGACATCGGGCGCAAGACGGTTCACTTCCTGGTGAGCCACCCGACACCCCCCGTCTTCGACGGTCCGGAGGATCGGAACGGCACCCGCAACCACGATGAGATCCGGTTCTGGGCCGACTACGTCCACCCGGGCCGGGACGGGTACATCTATGACGACGAGGGCCGAGCGGGGGGACTGCAGCCTGGCTCGTTCTTCGTCATCGCCGGCGACCAGAACTCAGACCCCTTCGATGGCGACTCCATCCCGGGGTCGGCACAGCAGCTGTTGGAGCACCCGATGATCAACGCCACCATGACCCCGGAGAGTGAGGGTGCCGTCGCTGCCGCCGTCCGCCAGGGTGGTATCAACGACAGCCATGTCGGGGAGCATCGGTTCGATACGGCCGACTTCGCCGACGGTGCCCCCGGGAACCTCCGGGTCGACTATGTGCTCCCGTCGAAGAGCCTGCGGATCTCGGACTCGGCGGTGTTCTGGCCGGTTCCCGAAGATCCGCTGTTCGAGCTCGTCGGGGACTTCCCGTTCCCGGCCAGCGACCATCGGCTGGTGTGGATCGACGTCAGGGTCCCCGGAGCCTGACGTCGGCGATCAGCCGTTCGGCGCAAACGGCCCCGAGTCGTGCGGCATCGGGTGACCGCAGATGGCACAGGATGCCCGACCGGGTTCGACCATCGAGTCGCAGGTGGGGCAGGGGCGTGGCCGCCGCCGACGCCGTCCGTCGACGACGCCGTCTGCCCGGTCGAGCTGCTCGATGGCGGCGCGGAGGTCTTCGTCGTCGTAGCCGCTCTCGCGCAGCAGCGACCACATCGCTTCGACGACCAGGAGGAGTCGGTCGACTCGGTCGTTGACGTCTGCCACCTGGTCGGTGCGGTTGGTCGGCACACTCGACAGGGAGTGACCCGCCAGCGAAGCTCGCGCCATCGAGCGGGTGCCGAGCACGTACCCGGCCATGAAATCGAACATGCGGAACAGGAAACCAGACCGACCCGTCGAAACAAGGCCATCGAGATGCTCCGGACGCGGCGACCGCCAGCGGCCCGCACGCAGAGAAACCCCCCGTCGATCGACGGGGGGTTTCTCGTGGCAGCCCCGACCAGATTCGAACTGGCGTTACCGGCTTGAGAGGCCGGCGTCCTAGACCACTAGACGACGGGGCCGTTCTGACCGGACCGATTCGATCCGGTGGCTCGGGGGGAAGGACTCGAACCCTCAATAACAGGGCCAGAACCTGTCGTGTTGCCTATTACACCACCCCCGATCGCGGGGATCGGCCAACCGAACCACTCGATGGCTGACGGATGGACGATGGACCCGGGAGTCACGCCAGTCTAACGAAGGTGCGAGGGCCGAGAAAGCCCACGATCGGTCAAGCTCGACCGTACACGGGAACCATGGCGCCGTTGAGCACGCCCGCCTCCTCGCCGAGCAGGAACTCTCCCACGGCGGCGATCTCGTCGGGCGTTGGCCAGTTGACGTAGTCCGCATAGGGGAGGGTGGCGCGGGTGGCGGGGGTGTCGATCACCGACGGCACGAGTACGGCGGCGGTGATCGAGGTGGGTTCCACTTCGGATGCGACGCTCTGGCCGAGGGCCATCACGCCGGCCTTGGCCATGTTGAAGGCGGCCTGACCGGGCGGGTTTTCGATACCGGCCCGGCTCCCGACCAGGACGATCCGTCCGTACGGAGCCTCCTTGAGATGGGGGATGGCTGCTCGGACCGCATAGAAGCTCGCCCGGAGGTTGAGGTCGACCATCCGGTCGAATCGCACGTCGTCGGTGTGCTCGATGTCCCGTCCTCCCGCCCAACCGCCGACCAGAGCCGCCAGACCCGAGATGGGACCCCACTCCTCGGCGACCTCCTTCATGAACGACGTGATGGCTTCGGCGTTGGTGGCGTCGACTCGGCGAAGCATGATCCGTTCGTTCTCGGTGCCGAAGACCTGCTCGAACGCCGAGGCCTCCCCGGGCAGCAGGTAGGACACCGCCAGTCGCGCATCCTGGGACAGAAGCCGACGAACGAGGGCAGTGCCCAGTCCTCCGGTGCCACCGGTGATGACGATGGTTCTGGTCACTCGATCCTGCCTTTGGTCGGCTGCGCTCCGTCACCCATGGTAAGTTCCGAACGCCCAGTGGTCGACTCTGGAAGGAAGACATCGTGGCCTCTATCACCTTTGACGGGATCGGCAAGGTATATCCGGGAGGAACGCGAGCCATCTCCGACGTGAACATCCACGTCAACGATGGCGAGTTCGTCGTCCTGGTCGGACCCTCCGGCTGCGGCAAGTCCACTCTGTTGCGGATGGTGGCGGGCCTGGAGGAGGTCACCGACGGCCAACTGCGGATCGGCGACCGCGTCGTCAACGACGTGTCGCCGAAGGACCGGGACATCGCCATGGTGTTCCAGAACTACGCGTTGTATCCGCACATGTCGGTCTTCGACAACATGGCGTTCGGTCTCAAGCTCCGCAAGATGTCCAAGGAGGAGATCCAGCGGAGGGTCGAGGAAGCGGCGAAGGTGCTCGAGATCACCGAGTACTTGGACCGCAAGCCCAAGGCACTCTCCGGTGGGCAGCGCCAGCGGGTGGCCATGGGACGCGCCATCGTGCGGGAGCCGGCGGCATTCCTGATGGACGAGCCGCTCTCGAACCTCGACGCCAAGCTGCGGGTGCAGATGCGGTCGGAGCTGGGGCTTCTCCACAGCCGGCTGGGAACGACGACGCTGTACGTCACCCATGACCAGGTCGAGGCCATGACGATGGGCGATCGGGTGGCGGTCCTCCGCAAGATCTCCGGTGACGAGTCGAATCTGCAACAGATCGACTCCCCTCGCAATCTGTACGACGATCCCAACAATCTCTTCGTGGCCGGGTTCATCGGCTCGCCCGCCATGAACTTCGTCTACGGGACCATCGAAGGCGAGGGCAACGACGTCTATGCCCGGTTCGCCGACGGGCGGATCAAGCTCGATGCGGCCCGTCTCGCCGAGCGCCCGGGTCTGGCCAACTACAAGGGTCAGGAAGTCGTGTTCGGACTTCGGCCCGAGAGCTTCGAGATCGCTGCGGCGGCGGTCGGACCGACCGACGGCAAGACGATGGACATCGACGTCAACATCGTCGAGCAGCTCGGCTCGGAGGCGTTCGTGCACTTCTCCAAAGACACGCCGCCGGTGATCACGCCCGATCTCGCAGAGTTGATGGAGGATGAGGGAACCGACGTCGAGGCCGTGGGCTCCGATACCAAGTTCACCGCCCGGGTCGATCCCGACCACGCCCCTTCCAATGGCGAGAAGGCGACGCTGGTCGTGGATACCTCCAAGATGCACTTCTTCGACAAGCAGACCGGCGAGTCGATTCGGTGATCCTTCGGGTCTGATCGCCCGACGAAGCGCGGCGATCGGCAGACGTCCGGCAATCATCCGGCGAGCTACGCTCGCCGGATGATTGCAATGGACCCGATCGAGACGGTCGATCCGGAGATCGCTCGGCTCATCGCCGACGACGTTCGGCGGCAGAACACACACATCCATCTCATCGCATCGGAGAACTTCGCATCGCCGGCAGTGATGGCGGCTTCCGGTTCGGTGTTCACCAACAAGTATGCGGAGGGATACCCGGGCCGCCGCTACTACGAAGGGTGCTCGGTCGTCGATGAGATGGAGTCGCTGGCCATCGCCCGTGCCAAGGAGCTGTTCTCGGCGGACCACGCCAACGTGCAGCCCCACTCCGGTGCTCAGGCCAACATGGGCGTGTACCTGGCCCTGCTGGAACCGGGTGACACCGTGTTGGGAATGCGGCTCGATCAAGGCGGCCATCTCACCCACGGCTCTCCGGTCAACTTCTCGGGCAAGCAGTACGACTTCGTCGCGTACGGCCTCGATCCCGAGACGGAACGCATCGAGATGGAGGCGGTCCGGGAGCTCGCCCTCGAGCATCGCCCGAAGATCGTGCTGGCCGGCTACTCGGCCTATCCCCGTCACCTCGACTACGAAGCATTCCGGGCCATCGCCGACGAGATCGGTGCGGTCTTCCTCGTCGATGCCGCCCATTTCATCGGGTTGGTGGCCGGCAAGGCGTACCCGAATCCGATGAATCACGCCGACATCGTGACCGCCACGACCCACAAGGCGTTGCGGGGGCCGCGGGGTGGGATGATCCTCTCGACGGCCGAGTACGCCAAGGTGATCGACAAGGCGATCTTCCCCGGCGGTCAGGGAGGACCCATCGAGAATCAGATCGCCGCCAAGGCGGTCTGTTTCCGGGAGTGCGCCACCGATGAGTTCCAGGCATACGCACGGCAGATCCTCGCCAATGCCTCGGCGATGGCGGAGCGCTTCTCGTCCGACGGGATCCGTTTGGTCACCGGCGGCACCGACAACCACCTGATGCTGCTCGACCTGCGGTCCATCGACGAAGATCTGAGCGGACGGGACGCCGCCCGAATGCTCGACTCGGTCGGGATCACGCTCAACTTCAACGCCATCCCCGACGATCCGCGACCGCCGCTCCACACCAGCGGTCTCCGTATCGGAACGCCGGCCATGACCACCCAGGGCATGGGGGTGGACGAGGCCGACGAGGTGGCCGGCTTGATCGTGCGGGCGCTGCGCGGGTATGAGAACGAGTCCGAGCTGGACGAGGTGCGGAGTCGGGTCGGTGAGCTGGCGACCGCATTCCCACCATATCCGGAAGACTTCTCCGGACACGCCTGACCGCCGTCCCGCGATCGGCTACGGTTCGCCCGGCACCGGCCCACTTTGGCGGGCGCAGCGTCGACGAATACACTTCGTGACGGACTTCACAAACTACGCATCCAGATTCCTGCCTTCGGATCTGGGGTGCGCAGCCTGGACGAGTCGCCGGACGGACACCGATGCGAGCGAGCCAACCCCAATGAGACGATCCTCACCCCACCAGCAGGTTGCGACCGCGGTCAGCGAAGGGCTCGTCGATGGAACGTCGTTCTTCTCCTCCATCATCTCCGGCACGTTGCTCGGTTTGGTCGCCGACCACTTCCTGGGTACGAGCCCGTGGTTGGTGGTGACCGGCATCGCCATCGGGTCATACGCCGGGTTCCTGGCCCTCTGGCGAGCGTCCTCCCGGATGGAAGATGCCCGCTCGGTCACCAGGAGCGACGCATGAGCACACCCAACGAGGTGCGGGCCGAGCGGAGCGGCACCCCGGTCCCGGGCGCCCGGACGACACCCGTCGAGGCGATCATGGCCAGGCGAACCGTGCGCCGAGCCATATGGGTCGCTCCGGTGGTGGTGGTCCTCTTCGGTGTGGTTCGGGGACTCGAAGGAGCCATCGCCGCGGCCGTCGGCGTGGGGGTCGTCGTCGCCAACTTTCTCCTCGCCGGCGCGATCCTCAGTGGAGCGGCCCGAATATCGCTGGCCGCCTATCACGCCGCCGCCCTCTTCGGGTTCTTCCTCCGCCTCGGCCTGATCATGGGGACCATGCTGTTGATCGTTCGCTTCGTCGAGCTGGACCGGTTGTCGTTTGGGCTGGCGACGGTGGCTTCGTATATGGTGCTGCTGATCCTCGAATCGGTGGCGCTTTCGCGCGGTAGAGAAAGGGACCTGGATTGGACCAACTGATCCTCGCGCTCGAGGAGTGCGACTTCGTCAACGAGCCGGTGTGCGCCCCGTCCGACGTCGCCGATCTGTTCATCTTCCCCAACATCTTCGGACAGGTGAACCGCACGGTCGTGTTGATGTTCCTGGCGGCCCTGATCGTGGTCGCCCTGCTCTACTTCGGGCTTCGCAAGCCCCGGGCGGTGCCCACCAAGTTCCAGGCGGCGATCGAGTCGCTCGTCACCTTCGTGAAGGAGGAAGTGGCCATCGGCATCATCGGCCCCGAGGGGATCAAGTACTTCCCCTATCTGCTCGCCATGTTCTTGCTGGTGCTCGTCGGCAACCTCTTCGAGATCACGCCGCTCATCAACTTCCCGATCACCTCGCGCATGGCGCTTCCTGCTTTTCTGGCACTGTTGACCTGGGTGATCTTCGTCGTGGTCGGATTCGCCAAGAACGGCGTTCGTTACTTCACCGACATCGTTTGGCCGGGGTACGTCCCGGTCGGCATGCGGCCACTCGTCGGGCTGATCGAGTTCTTCTCGATCTTCTTCATCCGGCCCTTCTCGCTGGCGGTCCGGCTCTTCGCCAACATGGTTGCCGGCCACGTCATGTTGACCTTGTTGCTGGTGACCGGGTGGGTGTTCACATCCAACCTGATCGTCAACTACGGCGAGATCGGCCTCAAGGGTCTCGCCGGCCCGCTGTGGTTCGTGTTCGGCCTCGGGATCTTCCTGTTCGAGATCATGGTGGCCGTCATCCAGGCGTACATCTTCACGTTGCTCTCGGCGGTCTATATCCAGTCGTCGGTGCACCCCGAGCACTGAGCTCGAAACCAAGACAGATCCCCACCTAGGTCAGAACGGGGAAGAGAAAGGAACGGAGACAGAATGGACGCAGTACTCGCAGTCCTCGGCGCTGCGCAGATCCTGGCGCAGGAGGCCGCCGGCGGCATCACCGGCAACCTGAACACGGTGGGCTACGGTCTCGCCGCCATCGGTCCGGGCATCGGTGTGGGCCTGGTGGCCGGGAACGCCGTGCAAGCCATGGCGCGCCAGCCCGAAGCGGCCGGCATGGTCCGAACCACGATGTTCCTCGGCATCGCGTTCACCGAGGCGCTGGCGCTGATCGGGTTCGTGCTGTTCTTCCTGGGCTGATGGCTTCCCTGGCACTCACGACGCTGATCCTCGCCGCCGAAGAGGCCGAGGATCACGGGGAGAGCGGCGGGCTCGACCTGCTGCTCCCGGCGACGGCGGAGCTGATCGCCGGGATCATCGCCTTCCTCATCGTCTTCTTCTTCGTGTGGAAGTGGGCGGTGCCGGCACTGAATCGAATCCTCGAAGCTCGCCAGACGGCGATCGCCGGCCAGATCGAAGAGGCCGAGAAGGCCAAGCAGGAGGCGCGCAAGCTGGAGGCCGACTATCAAGCCGAGCTCGATGAGGCTCGCCGGCAACGGTCGCAGATCATGGAAGATGCTCGTGCCGAGGCCGACGCCATGAAGGCCGAGTTGGTCGAGAAGGCCCGTGCCGATGCCGATGGCATCGTCGCCAAGGCCCGCGAGGATGCGGAGGCGGAACGGAATCGGGTCCTGGCCGATGCACGCCAGGAGGTGGCCAACCTCTCGATCGACCTCGCCGAGCGGGTGGTGGGCGAGAACCTCGACCGTGGCGCCCAACAGGCGCTGGTCGAGCGGTACATCAGAGAGCTGGAGCAGTAGGTGAGCGACCGGATCGACGGCTACGCCAAGGCGGTGTACGAGCTGGCCACGGCCGAAGGGGAGCTCGGGCGAGTCGAGCGCGAACTGACCCAGGTCGCCCGGTCGGTGGAGACATCGGCCGAGCTGCGGCAGGCGCTGACCGACCCGGCACTTCCCATCGATCGCAAACAGGGCATCATCGACCGGCTGATCGGGGGCCGAGCCGCCGGCCTCACCACCAACATCGTCCAGTTGATGATCTCCCAGGGCCGGGTGTCCGAGATGACCGGTGTGGCCGAACGGCTTGCCGAGCACGCGGCCAGCGCGGTCGGCAAGCAGGTCGCCGAGATCCGGACCGCCATCGAGCTGGACGCGGCAACCATCGCCCGGCTCAGCTCTGCACTGTCCCGTGCCACCGGCCGCGAGCTGGAGGTGCGGACGATCGTCGACCCGTCGGTGATGGGCGGCGTGGTCGCCCGGGTGGGTGACACCGTGTTCGACGGATCCGTGAAGAAGCGGCTCGAGTCGCTGCGCCAGGCCGTCAGCGGCTGATCAACGAGGAAGGTTCGAGAAGAAGACATCATGGCTGATCTGACCATCACGGCACAGGACATCACCGATGCCCTGAAGAAGAACCTCGAAGGCTGGTCTCCGAGCCTCGAGAAAGAGACCGTTGGGTACGTGGCGTCCATCGCCGATGGCGTGGCACGGGTTCGCGGTCTGCCCAATGTCATGGCGTCCGAGCTTCTCGAGTTCCCCGGAGGGCTGCGGGGCGTGACGCTCAACATCGACGAGGACGACCTCGGCGTCGTCATCATGGGCGAGGCGTCGCACATCCAGGAGGGCGACCCGGTCAAGCAGACCGGCACGGTGCTGTCGGTTCCGGTCGGGGATGCGATGCTGGGACGGGTGGTCGACGCGCTCGGCCAGCCCATCGACGGGAAGGGCCCCATCGAGGCCACCGAGCGCCGGCTTCTCGAGACGCAGGCGCCGTCCGTCGTCCAACGCCAGCCCGTCAAGGAGCCGCTCCAGACCGGTATCAAGGCGATCGACGCCATGACCCCGATCGGGCGCGGACAGCGTCAGCTCATCATCGGTGACCGACAGACCGGTAAGACCGCACTCCTGGTCGACACCATCATCAACCAGAAGCGGTATCAGGGCACCGATCAGGCGGTCAAGTGTGTCTACGTCGCCATCGGTCAGAAAGCCTCGACCGTCGCCGAGGTGGTCGACGTGCTCACGCAGGCGGGTGCGATGGAGTACACGGTCGTCGTCAACGCCGCCGCCTCCGACTCGCCGGCCCTCCAGATGTACGCCCCCTACGCCGGATCGGCCATCGGTCAGTACTGGATGTACAACGGCGAGCACGCCCTGGTCATGTTCGACGACCTCACCAAGCAGGCCATCGCCTACCGCGAGATCTCGCTGCTGCTGCGCCGCCCGCCGGGCCGCGAGGCCTACCCGGGTGACGTCTTCTACCTGCACTCCCGTCTCTTGGAGCGGTGCGCCAAGCTCTCCGAGGAGCTGGGTGGGGGATCGCTCACCGGGTTGCCGGTCATCGAGACCAAGGCGAATGACATCTCGGCGTACATCCCGACCAACGTCATCTCGATCACCGACGGCCAGGTGTTTCTCGAGACCGATCTGTTCTATCAGGGCATCCGCCCCGCCGTGAACGCCGGAACCTCGGTGTCTCGCGTCGGTGGTGATGCCCAGATCAAGGCGATGAAGAAGATCGCCGGACCGCTGCGGCTCAATCTCGCCCAGTTCCGCGAGCTGGCAGCGTTCGCCGAGTTCGGCTCCGAGCTCGATGCCGCCTCGCTGGCACAGCTGGAGCGCGGCCGACGGGTCGTCGAGGTCCTGAAGCAGCCGCAGTTCCAGCCGGTGGCGGTCGAGGAGCAGGTGCTCGTCATCTTCGCCGTCACCGAAGGCCTGATGGACGACATCCCAACCGAAGACGTGCGTCGTTTCGAGAATGAGCTGCGCGAGGCGTTCACGAGCCGTCACGCCGGCATGCTCGACGCGATCCGCGAGTCCGGGGAGATCGGGGATTCCGATGCCCTTCGCCAGGCGATCGAAGACTTCAAGTCCGGATTCGAATCGTCGGCGAGCGACGAGTAGGCGGACCGACCCGAGATGGCAGGCGCAGGGCTCAGAGACACCAGGCGGCGGATTCGGTCCGTCGAGGCGACGAAGAAGATCACGCGCGCCATGGAGCTCATCGCCGCGGCCCGGATCCCCAAGGCCCAGGCTCGGGTGATGGCTTCGAAGCCGTACACCGAGAAGCTCGTGGAGGTCATCGCCAACGTCGGCCGGGCAGCGGGCGGCTTCGACCATCCGTTGCTCGAACGCCGAGAGGTTCGGACGGTGGGGATGTTGGTCATCTCGGCCGACCGCGGGTTGGCGGGAGCGTATGCCACCAACATCATCCGGCTCGCCGAGCGTCGCATGATCGAGCACACGAAGACGGGGCGCGAGGTCGCGCTGTTCATCGTCGGCAAGAAGGCGCAGACCTACTTTCGATACCGTGGCTGGGACATCCGTCGGGCGTATCTCGGCGTCACCGACACACCCGGGTATGGCGATGCCCGTGCCATCGCCAACACCGTGATGGATGCATACGCCTCCGGAAACATCGATGCGGTCGAAGCCTTCTCCACCAAGTTCGTGTCGGCGATGACCCAGACCCCGGTTCAGATGGACGTGCTGCCGTTGGCGGCACCGGAGACCGCCGAGGACGAGGGCCGGGCGATCAGCTACGAGTACGAACCGTCGCCCGGCGAGATACTGGCGCGCATCCTGCCGCGGTACGTCGAGGCTTCCATCTTCAACCTCCTGCTCGAGGCATCGGCTTCGGAGCATTCGGCGCGGAGACGTGCCATGAAGGCCGCCACCGACAATGCGGAAGAACTGATCAAGAACCTGACGGTGCAAGCCAACCGGGCGAGGCAGGCGGAGATCACCACCGCGATCACCGAGATCGTGGGTGGCGCCGAAGCCCTCGCCAACGACTGATCGAACGACACACAAGGAGCTGGACAGAGCATGGCTGAGACACAGGCGACGGGCCGCATCGTCAAGGTGGCGGGACCGGTGGTGGATGCCGAGTTCCCGCCTGAGTCGATCCCGGAGATCCTCCACGCGCTCGAGGTCGACTTCGAGGTCGGTGGAGAGTCCAAGACCGTGATCGCCGAGGTCGCCCAGCACCTTGGTGGGAACAAGGTGCGGGCCGTTGCGCTGGCCCCGACCGACGGTATGACTCGCAATGCGCCGGTTCGTGACACCGGGTCTCCGATCACCGTCCCGGTGGGCGACCAGGTGCTCGGGCACATCTTCAACGTGTGGGGCGACTCCCTCGACGCTCCCGACGACGACTTCAGCCAGCCGCGCTGGCCGATCCACCGCCAGCCGCCGGCCTTCGAGGACGTGGAGCCGCAGCGGAAGGTGTTCGAGACCGGAATCAAGGTGCTCGACCTCGTCTGTCCCTATCTCGAGGGCGGCAAGATCGGTCTCTTCGGCGGTGCCGGCGTCGGCAAGACGGTGCTCATCCAGGAGATGATCAACCGGGTGGCGGGCCAGCACGGTGGTGTGTCGGTGTTCGCCGGAGTGGGAGAGCGGACCCGTGAGGGAACCGACCTGTTCCTGGAGATGCAGGAGGCCGAGGTCATCGACAAGACCGCGCTGGTCTTCGGCCAGATGGACGAGCCGCCCGGCGTCCGGCTGCGGGTGGCGTTGTCGGCGCTGACCATGGCCGAGTACTTCCGCGACGAGCAGAACCAGGACGTGCTGCTGTTCATCGACAACATCTTCCGGTTCACCCAGGCCGGGTCCGAGGTGTCGACGCTGCTCGGCCGGATGCCTTCCGAAGTGGGATACCAGCCGAACCTTGCAGACGAGATGGGCTTCCTGCAGGAGCGCATCACCTCTTTGAAGGGCAAGTCGATCACCTCGCTGCAGGCCATCTACGTTCCGGCCGACGACATCACCGACCCCGCGCCGCACACCGCATTCGCCCACCTGGATGCGACCACGGTGCTCAGCCGGCCGTTGACGGCGCTCGGCATCTACCCGGCGGTCGATCCGCTCGACTCGAGCAGCCGGGCATTGGATCCACAGCTCGTCGGCGAGGATCACTACACCGTGGCCACCGAGGTGCAGCGGATCCTCCAGCGGTACAAGGACCTCCAGGACATCATCGCCATCCTCGGCATCGACGAGCTGTCCGAAGAGGACCGGCTCATCGTGGGTCGTGCCCGTCGCATCCAGCGGTTCCTGGCACAGCCCATGTTCGTGGCGGAGAAGTTCACGGGCCAGGCCGGGGTGTACACCCCGCTCGAGGAGACGATCGCCTCGTTCCGAGCCGTGATCGACGGCGAGATGGATGAGTTCCCCGAGCAGGCGTTCTATATGGTCGGCGGACGCGAGGACGTCGAGAGGAAGGCCGCAGAGATCAGCAAGGGAGCGGCGGCCTGAGCCGCCGGAGCTGACCAGTGGCCAAGTCCTTCAACGTCGACGTCGTGTTCCCGGAGGGGACCGTGTGGAACGGTGAGGCCGAGTTCGTGGTCGCCCGGACCACGGAGGGCGAGATCGGCATCCTCGCCGACCACGAACCCACCATGGCCGCCCTGGCCACCGGGGCCGTCGTCATCGAGCACGGCAACGAGCGCACCACCGTGGGTGTCCACGGCGGCTTCATGCAGGTCCTCGACAACCAGGTCACCCTCATCACCGACCGCGCCCAGGTGGCCACCGGTGACAAGGACGATGCCGCCGAACTCGCCGGCCGCCTCGAGGCCGCCGCCGCCGAGGACGACGACACCGAGGAGTGAACCCGACCCAGCCGTTTGCTGCACATTGTGCAGCAAACGCCTCGCGGGCCCATCTTTCGCACAATGTGCAGGATCGCCTGCATCGTGCACACTGTGCACGGAGTTCCGCAGCTCGTCATCCCTTGCACAGTGTGCACGATGCACCTGTCGCCTCTCGCACAGTGTGCCGATGGCACCGTGCGGCGTTCGATCCTGCACACTGTGCAGGATCGACGCGAGGACCCGGTCACGGCTGGGTGGCGAACCGTTCCACGTTGTCGGGGAGTCCGCCGGCGATGGCGCCGGCGATGACCGGAAACATCATCGCCGAGAACAGGCCCTTCGAATGGGCGGAGAGGGTCACCTCGATCACCGGGTCGGTGTGGAGCCGGACATCGATCGTGCCGCGCAGCTCACCGGTGTCGATGTCCATGGCCATGTGGTGGGGAGCCTCGGATCGGGTGGTGGTCGCCTTCCCCGGATATCGCTTTCCGGCCACGACTGCCGCAAACGCGAAACCGAGCAGGTTTCCGGCGTCGTCGTGTCGGGCATCGGTCACCTCCGACATGCCACCGATGTCTCCCCAGGTGGAGGCCATCTGCAGCCGGTCCCAGGCGGTCTCGATCGACGAGGCGAGCTGGGCGCGATGAGTGAAGGTCTGGCTGGCCACGGTCGGTGAGGCTACCCGACGGCCGGTCGGCGGCGGCGGAAGCCGGGCCGGATGGTCCGTCGTGAGCGTTCCCGGTGGTGCGCACGCCCCACTATCGTGGCCCGTTCATGTCCGGATTGATGGCCTTTCACGCCCACCCCGACGACGAGGTCACCTCCACCGGCGGGACGCTCGCACGGTACGCCGCCCGGGGCGAGCAGCTGGTGGTCGTCACCGCAACCGACGGTGCCGAGGGCGAGGTTCACAACTACGACGATCCCGACGACGTCAAGGCGCGGCTCGCCGAGGTTCGACGCGAGGAGATCGCCGCCGCCCTGTCGATTCTCGGGGTCAAACACCACGAGTTCCTGGGCTACCGGGACTCGGGGATGATGGGAGAGCCCTCCAACGACCATCCGGAGTCGTTCTGGAAAGCCGACCTGATGGAGGCGACGAAACGGCTGATCGGCGCCATTCGGCGCCATCGGCCCGAGGTGTTGGTCATCTACGACCCGTTCGGTGGATATGGACATCCCGACCACCTCAACGTCCATCGGATCGGGATGGCGGCCTGGTACGGGATTCGAGACCATGGCCGCTTTCCGCTCGGAGACGAAGAGACCGACTGGGTGCCCCAGAAGCTCTACTGGACGGTGTCTCCGCGGAGTCGCTCGCTGCGATTCGCCGAGCATCGCCGGTCGATCGGCGAGATCACCGACGAGCAGTACGAGCGGGCCCAACGATCGGGAATCCCCGACGACGAGGTGACGACGTGGATCGACGTGGGTGAGTTCGTGCCCACCATGATCGAAGCATGGAGGGCACATCGCAGCCAGATCCCCGAGGACTGGTTCTTCCTGGCCCTCCCGGAGAAGCTGCGGGATCAGGCGCTGCAATACGAGGCTTATCTCCGGGTGTTCTCGCGGGTGCCGGCCCCCGATGCGGAGGACGATCTGTTGGCCGGGCTCCGGTGACCTCGGCGGCGGCAGGCTGGCGCCGCCACCTGGAGGAGTGGGCGTTGCCCGAGGAACTCTTGGACGCGGTCGAGGAATCGCCGTACGGCTGGTCGCCGGAGATGTGGCGACGACGGTCCCGATCGGCTGCAACCGAAGCTGAGCCGACCAAGACGGCCGAGCTCGTTCGCTCGTTCGATCCGGAATCGGTGCTCGACATCGGAGCAGGCCGGGGGAGGGCATCTCTCCCGTTGGCTCGCGAGGGCCGTCGGGTCGTGATGGTCGAACCATCGAGCACCATGTTGGACGGGTTGGCAGAGGAGCTGGCGGCCACACCGGAAGTCGATGTTCGGGTAGTGGAAGGACGATGGCCCGACGTTGCCGGTGATGTGTCGCCGGTCGACGTGGCCATGACGGCTCATGTCGTGTACGACGTCGCCGATATCGGTCCGTTCGTCGACGGAATGCATCGGATCGCCAGGAAGGCCGGTGTCGTGGAGATGACCACGACCCATCCATGGTCGAACCTCACCCCCTATTACCGAGCCATCCACCAGCTGCATCGACCCGCCGGGCCGACTGCGGCCGACCTGGCGGCGGTCGTCCAAGAGGTCACCGGCGTCCCGGCAACCGTCGAGCGATGGACGCGGAGCGGGGACATGTGGTTCGAATCGATGGACGAGATCGTCTCCTACTACGGCCGCCGTCTGCTCGTCCCACCGGGCCGCCGTGACGAGCTTCGCGAGCTGCTCACTCCCGACGTCCTCGATGTGGACGGCCGGCTGATGGTCCACCCCGTGGAACGTGAGCTGGCCACGGTTTGGTGGCCGATCGGTTGAGGCTGGCCTGCTGAGGTTGACTTGCTGAGGTTGACTTGCTGAGGTTGGCGAGCCGCCATCCATGGCCGAAATCGGGCCGCCACCGGCTACCGTTCGGCACCATGAGACCATCCGCCTTCCTTCACCCCTTCGCACCGCCGCGCGCCGACGAGTTCATCCGGATCGTCGGCGGCAGTGGCGCAGAGGTGTGGGATGACCAGGGGCGTCGCTACATCGACGGGATGGCGTCTCTCTGGTACGTGAACATCGGGCACGGGCGTCCCGAGATGGCGGAGGCCATCGCGGATCAGGTCGGGGAGTTGGCGGCCTATCACACGTTCGCGCCCTTCTCGAATCCACCCGCCGAGGCACTGGCCGAGCGTATCGCCGATCTGTCCCCGTTCGAAGAGGGAAGGGTGTTCTTCACCGGTTCCGGTTCGGAGTCCGTCGACACGGCGATGAAGCTGGCGCGGGCGGCCCATCGCGAGTCCGGCAACCCCGACCGTACGATCATCATCTCACGGGATCGCGGCTACCACGGCACCAACTTCGGCGGCACCTCCGCACAGGGCATTGCGCCCAACCGGGAAGGTTGGGGGGCGTTGGTGGGAGATGTCATCCAGGCTCCGGCGGAAGACATCGAGGCGATGACCCGAATCTTCGAACGTGATGCCGGACGGATCGCCGCCGTGCTGTGCGAACCGCTCCAGGGGGCCGGCGGTGTGTACCCACCGGTCGAGGGGTACCTCGAAGGGCTTCGACGTCTCTGTGACGAGCACGGCGCCTTCTTGATCTTCGACGAGGTCATCACCGGATTCGGTCGGTTGGGGTCGTGGTTCGCCTCCCAGGCATACGGGGTGCGCCCCGACATGATCACCTTCGCCAAAGCGGTGACATCGGGCTATCAGCCGCTCGGCGGCGTCATCGTGGGAGAGTCGGTCCGGGCGGGATTGGAGGCCAACGACGGCTTCCTCCTCCGGCACGGCTACACCTACTCGGGGCATCCGGTGGCCACGCGAGCCGGGCTCACCAACCTCCAGATCCACGAGGACGAGGGATTGGTGTCTCGTGCCCACTCCATCGGTGCCCGGTTCGAGCCAGGGCTTCGGGCACTCCTCGACGACGGACTGGTCGTCGATGTTCGTGGGCAGGCCGGGGTGTGGGCGGTGGAACTGGGGGAGGGGCTGGACGCCGCGGCGGTCCGCGACGAGGTTCTCGAGCTGGGGTGATCGTCCGCCCGATCGGGAACAGCCTGGCCATGTGCCCGCCACTGGTGATCGAGGACGGACAAGTCGATCGAATCGTCGACGCGCTGGCGTCGGTGCTCGGTTCTTCGGAACACCGGACAACGGTCTCCGGCGGCTGACGCCGCATCCCCCCAAAGGAATGTCCTCGTGTTGATCGTTCGCGACCTCCGCATCGAAGTCGGGCCCCGGGTCCTGCTCGACGGTGCGAGCTTCTCGGTGCAGCCGGGAGACAAGGTCGGTCTGGTGGGGCGCAACGGGGCCGGCAAGACGACTTTGATGCGGACGTTGGTCGGCTACCAGGCTCCCGCCTCGGGTTCGGTGACCCGCTCCGGCAACCTCGGATACTTCTCCCAGGAGGCGGCGCTTCCCGACCTCGAGCGCCCGGACATGACGTCGTTGGAGCGCATCCTGGCGGCTCGGGAGATCGGGGCGATGCAACGCAAGATGGAAGACACTCGATCCAAGATCGAGCGGCTGGACGGGGCATCCCGAGATCGTGCCATCGCCCGCTTCGCTCGACTCCAGGACGAGTTCGACGCCAAGGGTGGATACGTCGCCGAGGCCGAGGCGAAGCGGACGGCCGCCAACCTGGGAATCGGCAACGACGAACTGGTCCAGGCGGTGGCGTCGTTGTCGGGAGGTCAGCGACGACGGGTGGAACTGGCCCGCATCCTCTTTGCAGAGTCGGACGTGATGCTGCTCGACGAGCCGACCAACCACCTCGACCTGGATGCCAAGGCGTGGTTGATGAGCTATCTCACGGACTACCGGGGGGCGTTGTTGGTGGTCTCCCACGACCTTCCTCTGCTCGACGAGTCGATCACGACGGTGCTCTCGCTCGAGCACCAGGAGATCGAGGCCTACCGGGGCAACTACACCCACTTTCTGGCCGAGCGCGAACGTCGCCGAGCCTTGAAGGAGCGGCAACGAAAGCACCAGGTCGAGGAGATCAAACGACTCGAGACCAATATCCGACGGTTCAAGGGCTCCACGCAGAAGATGGCGCGAGTGGCCAAGACGATGGAGACGCGGGTCGACCGCATGAAACGGGAGTTGGTGGATGTCCAGACCCGCGGTAAGGGCGTCACCGTGAGCTTCCCGCAGCCGTCGCCGTCCGGCCGAACACCGTTGAAGGCGGAAGGGCTTGCGAAGTCGTATGGCGACAACCTGGTGTTCGTCGATGTGGACGTCGACATCGACCGTGGTGAGCGGCTGATGATCATGGGGTTGAACGGTGCGGGCAAGACGACGCTCTTGCGGATTCTGGCCGGGGTCGAGACGCCGGACCTCGGTTCGGTCGAGCTGGGTCACGAGGCGACGTTGGGGTATTACGCCCAGGAGCACGAGCAGATCGCTGCCGGATCGACCGTGCTGGATCATATGCGGTCGGTGGCGGGTGGTCTGGTCGACCAGCAACTCCGAGCTCTGCTCGGACGGTTCCTCCTGGCGGACAAGATCGACCAGGACGCTTCGACGTTGAGTGGCGGTGAGAAGACCAAGCTGGCCCTGGCGATGCTGATGACGTCTCGACCGAACGTCCTGCTGCTCGATGAGCCGACCAACAACCTCGATCCCCAGGCGAAGGAGGCACTCCTGCAGGCGTTGGCCGAGTACGGCGGCACCATCGTCCTCGTATCTCATGACACCGACTTCGTGGCGGCGCTGATGCCCGACCGGGCGATCATGATGCCGGAAGGCCAGACGCACTACTTCGACACCTCGATGCTCGAGCTGGTGGCGCTCACATGACGCTGCGGCTCGTGGCGATCGTGGCCCCCATGCTGCTGGCCATGGGAATCAGCACGTGGCGAAGCTGGCGTGGTGATCGCCTGTTCCTGGTCGTGCTTCTCTGCCTGGTGGTGGTCTGGTCGAGAGTCGATGCCGAGTTCGAAGGACCCAAGATTCTCGAGATCGCCGACGGGCACAGCCTGGTGCTGGCCGATCTCGTCGGGGTGCTGTTCGGGGTGGTCGGCGTGACCGGGTTCGTGATCGATCGGCTGGGTGGGGAGCGGACGGCTACGGGCTGAGCGGGTCACGGGTGACCCGGACTCACGGCGTCAGCGCCGCTCCTGTGCCCAACGTCCTCGGTCCCAGCCGAGTGCCAACTCCTCGGCCATGGAGAGGTCTTCGTTGAATGTGATCTTGATGTTGCGTGGATCCCCGTCGATGGTGCGAACCTCCAGCTCGGAGTAGCGCTCGATGGTCTCGGCGGTATCCACACCCTCGAACCCGGCCTGGAGCGAAGCCTCGAACGCTTCGAGGAGTGGCCGGGCACGAAAGGCTTGGGGTGTCTGGACGCGTCGCAGGCCAAGAGGATCGAGCAACTGCAATCCGTCGCTTTCGACGCGGTACAGGGTTTCCTCCAGGGTGAGCGCCGGTACCGCTCCGCCGTGCAGGTCGGCCGTCCGAAGAACCTCCTGCAGCAGGTCTGCTGTCGTGAACGGACGGGCCCCGTCATGGATCGCCACGACATCCGTCTCGCCGGTGGCAATCTCGCCCCGCACGGATTCGACGCCGGCCATCTCGGAGTGATGCCGGGTCCGTCCGCCGGGGACGATGCGCACCGGCGTCGACCGAATGCGCTCGATGCAAGACTCCGCCAGATCGATGTCGGCCTCGCGGACGACCAACACGATCTGGCTCACCAGTGGAGAACGGTCCATCGTCTCGAGGGAGTACTCCAGGATGCTGCAGCCTCGAAGCGGGAGGTAGACCTTGTTCACTTCAGCCTGGACCCTGGTCCCGGAGCCGCCCGCAAGCACGATGGCGGTGACCTTCGGTCGCATGCCCCGACGTTACCGGCCGGCCCCCGAAAGGATGCCGGCCGCGTGGTGCGGGTATCCTCGGCGGGTCGCCGATTGCGGGGTTCCCGCGTCATGTCCAGCCCCCACCTGATCAGACCGTACACTTCGCGTCAGCTCTCCCTGGTGGAGGGGGACGGTCGGGTGGTCGCTTTCGGAGTGCTCGGCGGTCGGTATGCCGGACCGGCCGTCGAGGTTCACGCACTCACGCTCGCCCGGAGAGTTCGCGAACTGCCCGGCGAGATCTCGACCGTGGTGTTCTTCGACGATCCGGTGCCGGACGCCGCCACCGTGGCGTTGATCGATGACATGCTCGCCTCCTTCGCAGTCCGGTCGACCGACGTTTTGGCACGCCACGCCCCGGTGACGGAGGCGGTGAAGCGAGTGGAGCGGGGAGCCATCGCCGAGGGGATCGACCGCGCCACACTGGTGGCGCTCCGCTGCCCCGAGGTGATCGACAAAGCAGCCCTCCGGCGTGCCGTCGAGTTGATCGGCGATCGGACCTGGGTGAATCCGGCCACGCTCGTCGCCGAGGCGGGTGGCCGGATCCAGGCATACGAATTGCACGCCGGCTCCGCCCACCGAGACACGGTGGACGCGGCGACGGGCCGTCACCAGCCCCCTGGATGACGACCCGTCGGAGCTGCGTTCAGCTCAGGCGGTACAGCCGGAACTGCTCATGGTCGATGTCGATCTCGTCGACGGTTCCGAAGCCGGCATCCCGGGCGTATCGTTCCAGCGTCGGGCGGCGCATGACGGTTCCGGTCCCGGCCGATGATCCGTGGGACAGGCCGTCCGGTAGGCAGGTGGTGACGGAGAACCCATACAGCAGCCGCTCCATGTCACCGGCATCGGCTGTGAAGTGGTCGTGGGTGCGCTCGTCGAGCACCAGGACGGGCCCACCCTCCCGCACCAGCCGGCGGGCACCGGAGAGGACGCCCACCGGGTCGGGCATGTCGTGGAGCGCCTCACAGATGATGGCGAGGTCGAACGAGTCGTCTTCGGTCGACTCGATCGGGTTCTCGAGCCGGAAGGTGACCCGGTCGGCGACGTCGTAACCCGCGGCGTTGGCGTTGGCGGCGGTCACCGACGGCTCGTCGACATCGAAACCGACCACCTCGACATCCGGATAGGTATTGGCGATGCCGATGGCCGACCATCCGAGGCCGGACCCGATGTCGGCGACCCGGGCCGAAGGTGTACCGAGGAGTTCGTCGATGGATGATTCGCCGGCCAGCCACTCCCTGCCGAGCACGTGCAGGAACAGCGGTCGGTTCATCTCCCCCTGGCCGACGCGCATGTCGTCGCCGAAGTCATCCCACGCCACGCCGCCACCGGATCGAAAGGCCTCGACGAGCTGTGGGACTTGGACACCCGCCGCCGCCACCATCGAGGCGGCCGGGCCGAAGTACCAGAGGCTGTCGTGGTCCGTGAGCACCTCGGCATAACCGGCCGGGAGCCGGTAGCGCCGCCGGCGGTCGTCCGTCGATGGCTCGGCGACCTCGACGATTCCGCTGACGGCTTGTTGCTCGAGCCACTCGCGAACGTATCGCTCACTCGTGCCGGTCCGCTGGGCGAGTTCTTCGGCCGTGTGGGAGCCATCGGCGAGATGCTCGTAGAGACCCAGCTTGCGTCCGATGTGCATCGTGTAGACATCGAATGCTCCCAGGCATGCTTCGAAGACCCGGTCGGCGAGTTCCTCAGCGGACCAGGTCTTGGGTGTCGTCGTCAGTGTCATGATCGTCCTCTCTTGGATCGGGTGCTGACGGTCGATACCGTGCCCAACCCGGGTTGCAGCTCACTGACATCTGACTGACACGCCGATTTGACCACCGCAGTCCTGGGCCGACTGCGATGTGGCTCCGGGGTAGGTTTGGATGCGATGGAATTCGGGGTGCTCGGACCGCTGGTTGCCTACGGCCCGGACGGACCGCGATCGATCGGAAGTCCCATCCAGCGAACGATTCTGTCGATGTTGCTCGTCGAACCCGGTGACCCGGTCTCCACCGACCGTCTCATCGACGCCGTGTGGGGAGAGGCGCCGCCGGCGGCTGCGACCGGATCACTTCAGGCACATGTGTCGCGTTTGCGGAAGACCCTGGACGGGCTGGAACTCTCGGCGGAGGGATTCGGCTACCGGCTGGAGGTCGACCCGCAGGGGGTCGACAGTATCCGATTCGTGGGGTTGCACGATGCTGCCACCGGAGTCGCCGACCCGGCGGAACGTCTGCGACTGCTCTCGGCGGCGTTGGAGCTCTGGCGGGGCCCGGCGTTCGAAGAGCATCGCGATGTCGAGCACATCCAAATCGAGGCCATCCGTTTGGACGAACGCCGAAGCGCGGCGCGAGAGGAGCGGGCGGAGGCGCTGATCGACCTCGACCGGCTCGGCGAGGCGGTGACCGAGCTGCAGGCGCTCACGCTGGAATATCCGCTTCGCGAGCAGGCGGTGGCGTTGCTCATGCGGGTCCTCTACCAGCAGGGTCGGCAGGCCGACAGCCTGCGGGCGTACCGACGGTACGCCGACGAGCTCGCCGCCATCGGGTTGGAGCCCAGCCCCGACCTCGGCCGGCTCGAGGAGGACATCCTCTCTCACCAGGTTGTCGCCGGCTTCTGGGATGTGGAGCGCTCGGTTCGGGCGACCGGGGCAAAGCTCCGTGACAAGAATCCGGTGACCCGGCCGCCGGATGTCCGGTATGCAACCACTCAGGACGGCGTGACGATCGCCTACTGGACCCTCGGATCCGGACCGGCCGTGCTGGTCGCCCACAACTTCACGCTGAGCAACGTCGAGCAGGAATGGCAGGTCGCGGCGTTGCGGTCCTTCTATCAGGCGCTGGCGGTGGACTTCACCGTGATTCGGTACGACCCGCGGTTCGTCGGTGTGTCCCAGCCGGGCGGGGACTCCTCGCTCGACGCCATGTGCTTGGACATCGACGCGGTAGCCGGAGTCCTGGGGATCGGATCGCTGTCGATCGTTGCCGTCAACACGATGGGTCCGGTCGGGATCGCCTATGCCGCCAGCCGGGCGGATCGGACTGCGGCGCTCGTCCTCTGCGACCCCGACCTGACCGCATCCGAGGGCAAGCACGGGCAGGCCATTCGCGGCTCGCTGGCCCTCACGAGCGCGACGGACGCCGACTATGCGATGGCGGTGTACATCGCCTCGTGGGTCGATCCCGACGAGGTGGAGGCGGTCCGTCAGATCGCCATCCCCATCTACGAACGGGCCGACTTCTTTGCAGACATGATCTTCGCCTGGAACGCCGATGGGTTGCTGGAGGAGGTGACGGCCCCCACCCTGGTACTGGCCTCGGCGACGTCGGTGGCCGGCGACCTGGGACAGGCCCGCCGGATCGCCGCCGGCATCTCGACGGCCCGGCTCTCTCGGGTCGAAGCCAAGTTCGTCCCGTACTACGCGGACCAGGACGTGGTCGGGGTGATCGCCGACCATCTGATCGGGGGTTGAGTCCCGCCGGAAGTGTCTCGGCAGACTCCTAGATTGGTGACGGTGTTCGAACCCGCACCGCTGTTGGGGCGGTCCATCGTCGTCTCACCCGGCATGCAACCGCCCGCGGCCTGGGCGGATCGGCCGCGGAGGGTCATCGATCAGCAAACGCTCGACGACCCGTCGCTGCTCGCTTCGACCATCGCCGAGCTGCATCGTTGCTGGGTGAGGCGTGAACCGGTGGTCCTCGAGCTGGGGGTCCCGGATGCGGCGCTTCGCGCGGTCGAGGCGACCGACGAGGCTCCGTGGCGTCTCGGAGCCGAGTTCACGTTCCCGCTCGAGCGTCTCCTCCATCTGACGTGGGTGAACTCATACGATGCTCGGTCCGGCACGCCGATCTGGTGGTGGTCGAGGAAGGCGGGGCGGGTCGGTGCGTCGGCCGGTATCGAGACGGACATCATCCTTCCGGATGGGACCCCGGCGTGGGTGGACGGTGGTCCGAGGGGTGATCGGACGGACCTGAAGGACCCGGTGGTGAGCTGGGAGACCGTGGCGGCCGGCGACGTCCGTCCGGAGCCGCCCCGGGCCCCGATCGATCACGCGGCGCTGGCGGAGGATCAGTTGCGAGCGGTCACCCACGGGGGCGGTCCGGCCCGCGTGGTGGCGCCGGCCGGTGCGGGCAAGACCCGTACCCTGCACGCCCGGCTGCGCGAGCTGATCCGCGGCCGCGGCATCCCGGTGGATGGCGTCGTGGCGGTTGCGTACAACAATCGTGCTGCCGACGAGCTGCGCAGTCGAGTCGAGCCCGGACTCCGGTCTGCAGTGCGCACCATCCACTCCCTGGGACGTCGCGTGTTGTTCTCGTCCGTCGGGGAACTGCGGATCCTCGACGAGCGCGAAGTTCGGGGCCGGCTCGAGCCGCTGGTTCCGGTGGCGCGACGACCCAACACCGACATCGTCGGCCCGTATGTCGAGGCGCTGGCCGATGTGCGGGTGGGTCTGCGCTCACCGGAAGCGGTCGAGGCCTCCCGAGACGACGTGCCGGAGCTGTCTCGGGTGATGGACGAGTACCGGGCGCGGCTGCGAGCCACCGGATCGTGTGACTTCGACGAGTTGATCTACGGCGCCATTCAGGCGTTGATGTCCGACCCCGACCTCCGGGCCCGGTGGCAATGGTCGTGCCGTCACCTCCTGGTCGACGAGTTCCAGGACTTGACGCCGGGCTACCTGCTGCTGCTGCGCCTCCTGGCGTCCCCAACGCTGGATGTGTTCGGCGTCGGTGACGACGACCAGGTGATCTATGGCTATGCAGGCGCCGATCCGCGCTTCTTGATCGAGTACGACCACATCTTTCCCGGAGCGGAGTCCTTCAGCTTGGAGACGAACTATCGATGCCCGGTCCCGATCGTGGAGTCGGCCGGACGACTGCTCTCCTACAACCATCGAAGGGTGGAGAAGTCCACCGTCGCCCGAGCGAACGCTCCGGCATCGGGGCTCGAGGTCGTGCGCGAGTCCGGCGATCGGGGCGCCATCGTCACCGCCGACCTCATCGAGAACCGGCTCGAACGGGGAGCGGCAGCCTCCGACATCGTCGTCCTCTGCCGGGTCAACTCCGCCCTGCTTTCCGTCCACGCCGCGCTGGCCGATCGCCGGATCGGAATGCGGTCACCGCTCGACCGGGCGACGCTGTCGCGCACGGTCATGGCGGCTGCGCTGGCGTGGCTTCGGCTCGCGACCTCCGAGCGGCTTCGACGGACCGACCTCATGCTGGCCGTGCGCCGCCCGAGCCGCGGCCTGACCCGGCTCGCCGGCCGGCTCCTCGGAAGACACTCGAGCGTCGAACTGGCCGATCTGCGGGAGTTGGGTCGCTCGTTGGAAGGTCGGCGGGCGGATCGCTGGGACGGCTGGTGTGCCGACATCGCCGCGGTGCGGAGGGTGGCGGCGTCGGGTGATGTGCGGACGGTCGTCGAGGGTTTGGTCTCCACTGTCGGTCTCGGTCGAGCCGCGGCCGCGCTCGATGCGGGTCGGACCCGTGCCGACCGAGCGGCACAATCCGATGATCTGGTCGCTCTGCAGCGTCTGGCGGCGCTTCATCCTCGGCTGGATGACTTCGAAACGTGGCTCCGCGATCGGCTGGCGGTCCCGCCGGTGGACGACGGGGTCCTGCTCACCACGATCCATCGGGTCAAGGGCCTCGAATGGCCCAGCGTCTTGGTGTTTGGGGCCGACCGTGGCTTGCTCCCTCACGCACTGGCCGAGGACATCGAGGAGGAGCGTCGGATCTTCCACGTTGCGCTGACCCGGGGACAGGACGAGGTCGTGGTGGTGGCGGATGCGGAGCGTCCCAGCCGGTTCCTGGCCGAGATGGAGGGGTCTGCACCGCGGGTCGCTCCGGCGCCGGACGGCGACCGGGCGGTGGCGGGAGACGGGGTGGCGGTTGCCGTCGGCGACGAGGTGCGGGTCGTTGGCGGCTTCGGAGGGGTGGTCGAGCGGCGTATCCCCACCGGTGTCCTGCTCCGACTCGACGGAGGGACCGGCCGGCTGGCGGTCACGTGGGGCGAAACCATCACGACCCGAGCCGGTTCCGGACCGCTTCGCCCGGGTACGGTCGAGCCGGATGCCGCCCTCGTCGAACGGCTCAAGGCGTGGAGGCTCCAGACGGCGGCCGCCGGAGGCGTCCCGGCCTACATCGTGCTCACCGATGCCAGCATCGACGAGCTGGCCGCTCGCCGACCCCGGTCCGAGCAGGAACTGCTGAACGTTCGAGGGATCGGTCCCGCCAAGCTGGAGGCTTACGGCGACGAGCTCCTCGACCTGTGTGGCGAGTGATCCGTCAGTCGACCGTCCACGTGCCGTGTGACCGGATCAGCTTGGCCAGATCGCCGGCCGCCGGCCGATGGCTGGCGTCCACCACCTGGCGAGTCAGCGCCGACTCGTAGGTGGGTCGCTCGACCGAGCGGAAGATGCCGACGGGCGTCGGTCCATAGGGACCATGGGACAGCCGGCTCAGCGCATACGCCACCGTCGGGTTGGCACGGGTCGGATCGTGGATCAGCACCTCGGACTCGGACACGGACGCGGTCGGAACGACCTGCGCTTCGCCGCTGCGGAGCACCACCGCCTGCTCGCCTTCGGGACCGAACACGATGGGCTTTCCCGCCTCGAGGTCGATTCGGTTGTGGCGGCGCTCCTGCTTGCCGGTCAACTGGAGGAAGGCTTTGTCGTTGAACACATTGCAGTTCTGGTAGATCTCGATCAATGCCGCGCCCTTGTGGTCGTGCGCGGCCTTGAGCATCGCCTGCGTGTGGGGCCGATCCATGTCGATCGTCCGTGCGACGAAGGTGGCCTCCGCTCCAATCGCCAGGCTCACCGGGTTGAATGGGTGATCGATGGATCCGGCCGGCGTCGACTTCGTGTGCTTGCCGACCTCGGAGGTCGGCGAGTACTGGCCCTTGGTCAGTCCATAGATCTGATTGTTGAAGAGCAAGATCTTTATGTTCACGTTGCGCCGGAGGGCGTGGATCAGATGGTTCCCACCGATCGACAGTGCATCGCCGTCACCGGTGATCACCCAGACCGACAGGTCGGGCCGGGACGCCACGAGCCCACTGGCGATGGCGGGAGCTCGCCCGTGGATAGAATGCATCCCGTAGGTGTTCATGTAGTACGGGAATCGTGACGAGCATCCAATCCCGGACACGAACACGATCTTCTCTCGTGGAACCCCCATGCCGGCCATGAAGTTCTGGACCGAAGCGAGGATCGTGTAATCGCCACAGCCGGGACACCAGCGGACCTCCTGGTCCGTCTGGAAGTCGGAGCGGGTGTATGTCGGCGCAGTCATCGTGACAGCATCTCCTGGATCTTGTCCTCGACCTCGGCGATCTTGAACGGCTCGCCCGAGACCTTGTTGAGTCCTTCGGCATCGACCAAGTAGTTCGCCCGGATCAGGAACCGCAACTGCCCGGTGTTCAGCTCGGGAATCAGCACCTTGTCGTAGCGGGCGAGAATCTCACCGAGGTTGGCCGGGAACGGATTGAGATGACGGAGGTGGGCGGTGGCCACGCTCGTCCCCTGCCTCCCGAGCCGGTTGGCCGCAGCTCGAATCGATCCCAACGTCGAACCCCACCCCAGGACCAGGAGTTCGGCATCCGGGTCGTGGGTGACTTCGATGGGCGGGATGTCGGTGGCGATGTTCGCCACCTTCCAGGCTCGGGTGTCGGTCATGAGCTGATGATTGGCGGGGTCGTAGCTGACATTTCCGGTGATGGCGTCCTTCTCGAGTCCACCCACCCGGTGCTCGAGACCCGGCGTCCCCGGGACGGCCCAGGGCCGTGCGAAGGTGTGCACATTCCGCACATACGGAAGGAACTCGGCATCCGGCCCATTCGGCTCCGATGCGAAGGGCACGGATATGTCGGGAAGCTCGTCGACGTCGGGGAGCATCCACGGCTCGGACCCGTTGGCGATGAGATTGTCGGACAGCAGGAGGACCGGGGTCATGTACTTGAGCGCCAACCGGGCGGCCTCGACGGCGGAGTCGAAGGCGTCGCTCGGTGACGATGCCGCAACCACCGGAAGGGGCGACTCACCGTGCCGACCGAACAGCGAGAACAGCAGGTCCGACTGCTCGGGTTTCGTGGGCAACCCGGTCGACGGCCCGCCTCGCTGCACGTTGACGACGATGAGCGGAAGTTCCAGCGAGAGCGCCAGTGACATTGCCTCGGACTTGAGGGCGATGCCCGGCCCGGAGGACCCCGTGACGGCCAGGCTGCCGCCGAATGCTGCGCCGATGGCGGTCCCGATCCCGGCGATCTCGTCCTCGGCTTGGAAGGTGCGCACGCCGAAGCTCTTGTGTCGTGACAGCTCGTGGAGGATGTCGGATGCAGGTGTGATGGGATAGGTGCCGTAGAAGAGCGGCAGCTTGGCGGCGGTGCTGGCGGCGATCAGTCCCCAAGCGAGCGCGGTGTTCCCGGTGACATTGGTGTACTCGCCGGGCACCAGGGTCGCCGGCTTCACCGTGTATGTCGTCTTGGTTGCCTCGGTCGCGAAGCCAAACGTATACCCGGCTTTGAACGCCGCCGTGTTGGCCCGAGCAACCTCCGGCTTCTTGGCGAACTTCTTCTCGACCCACTCGATGGTCGGTTCCTGCGGACGGCTGAACAGCCAGGCGAGCAAACCGAGCGCGAAGAAGTTCTTGGAACGCAGCACGTTGCGGCCGGTGACACCGCTGTCCTTGACCGCCTCCTTGGTCAGGTCGTCCATCGGCACCTCGATGACCCGATATCCGACCAGGCTCCCATCCTCCAGGGGATTGGACTCGTAACCGGCCTTCTCCAGGTTCCGCACGTCGAAGGCGTCGGTGTTGACGATCAGGGTTCCGTCGCTGCGGAGGTCCGGCAGGTGCTTCTTCAGCGCAGCCGGATTCATCGCCACCAGACAATCCGGCTGGTCGCCGGCGGTGAGAATGTCGAAGTCGGCGATCTGGACCTGGAAAGAGCTGACTCCAGGCAACGTACCGGCGGGAGCTCGGATCTCGGCTGGGAAACTGGGCAGTGTGGCCAGGTCGTTCCCGAAGGCGGCAGACGCATCGGTGAAGCGACCTCCGGCCAGCTGCATGCCGTCGCCGGAGTCGCCGGCGAGTCGGATCACGACCCGATCGAGCTCCTCGGAAACTCCTTGGTCGGGTTCGGCCGGCTCGACGGCGGTGGCCGATTCACCTGGTGCGGTATCGGTTCCGCTCATGTTGGTTCTCTCCCTACAAGACGGTGGTGAGTTGGGTCCCCCATACCGGCGACAAGCCGATCACATGGATGTATCGGAGCCCGATCGAGCCGACCAAAGCGCTTCGGTCGGCGTGCCGCCCACGTTCGTTCCAACCGTGGTTCGGAACGTGACACCGGCGGCTCGACCCCGGTGTCCGAGATCGACGCCCACGGCCGCGCACGGCCGACCCTTCGACTTGGAATGCGTGACACCACGACGGCGACGATCCTCGTCCAGCTCCACACCCGAGTGTAGACCCGCGGTGCCCTACACCAAGGTCACTCTTCGGCGGCAGAAGTCCCGAGAAGCCCGGTTCGCTCGAGCAGGCTCGCCACCTCCAGAAGCCGGTGCTCGCGCCACCACGGGGCAACGATCTGGAGCCCGACCGGCGGTCGCCCGGAATCGGGGATCGGCCCCACCAGTGCGGGGGCGCCGATGTGGTTGACGAGCGCCGTGAACCACGACAGCGCCGTGCGGTAGGGAATGTCGCCGTGCGGCGTCGACATGGTGTCGACTCCGATCACCTTTCGAGTGCCGGCGGTGGCCGGTGTCACGATCAGGTCACAGGCATCGAATGCGACCGCGGCCCGATGACGAAGGTGGGAACGCCAGGCATGCGAAGCGACGTACTCGTCGACGGTGACCGCGTCGGCGTCCTCGAAACGAAGCATCATCTCCGGCCCGTACTCCCGATCCTCGTCGCGCCACGTGCGGTGGATCGCTTGGGCCTGAGGAGCGAACTGGCTCATGATCATGGGCGATGGCTTCAGCATCTGGTCGTCGATCTCCACCGTGGTTGCGCCCAGCCCACGCATCGCCGCCACCGCATCGGCGTAGGCGCTGGCGACCTCATCGGTGGCCGGCGCCTCATCCAGCCAGTTCACGGGTATCCCCAATCGGGTGCCGGTCAGGTCGGGCGGCTCTCCGGATGGGCTGACGACCGGTTTGGGAGCAGACCACGGATCGGCCGAGTCGTATCCGGCGATCACCCGGTAGGCGACCGCCAGGTCGCCGACGGTGGCGGCGATCGGCCCGACCGTGTCGAGCGATGGTGCCAGTGGGAATACCCCGGCGAGCGATATCCGGCCGTGGGTGACCTTGAGTCCATACACACCACACAGCGCGGCGGGCACCCGCACGCTTCCACCGGTGTCGGTCCCGATGGCGATCGGCACCTGTTCCGCGGCGACCGCTACGCCGGAGCCTCCCGAGGACCCGCCGGGCGACAGCGTCTGGTCGTAGGGGTTGCGGACTGGTCCGAACCAGGGGTTCTCCGAAGAGAAGCCCCAGGCGAACTCGTGGAGACCGGTCCGGGACACGATGATCGCACCCGCCGCCTCCAAACGCTCGACCACGGTCGCCGAGTGATCGGCTTCGTGCCGATAAAACGCCGAGCCGGCGGTCGTCACCCGACCGTCGTGGTCGATGATGTCCTTCAGGGCGATCGGCACCCCCGCCAGCGGTCCGACCTCGTCGCCTTGTTCGACTGCACGGTCGATCTGGTCGGCGCGCTCGAGCGCCCGGTCGGTGTCGATCAGCGTCGACGTGTTCAGACGTTCCTGCTGTGCCTCGATGGTGGTCAGCGAGCCGGCGACGGTGTCGCGAGCCGAACGGTCGCCGCGCCGGATCTCGGCGGCCATGCGCACCGCCGGAATCACTGCCACGTGACCTCACCGATGTCGGGGACGATCGAAATCCAAGGTCGTCCGGGTGGGACGCTCAAGGGGTCACCGTCGACCGTGGTGAAGGTGAACGGGTCCTCGGCGTTCTCACGTGCCCAGCGACCCTGGACGACCGTGCCGGCGCCGAACACCCACAGATCACCTTCTCCGATGGTGTCGGTGGAGGGAACGGCGGACCCCGAGCCGGAGCTGGGGCGGTCCGTGAAGAAACGTCCCACGATCATCACCAGCGTGTCGGCGGTGATCGTTTCGGTCGTGTCGTCCTCGGCTCGCCACTCCGATGGGCCGCCATTGAGGGTCCGTTCCCATTCGGTGCCCGACCACGTCCACGTGATGGCGGTCTCCCGCGAGAAGCGAACGGTGGTCTCCGCAGCCATCTCGGCCGCAGCAGGGAGTTCGCCGAACTCCCAGAGCCCGGTGGCGGGGGCCTCGTCGGGCAGTTCTCGCTCGTCCGCGAACAGCCGGAGATCCTCGGTCTTGCCGTACAGGTTGTGGGGGGCGCGCCGTCCGGAGATCCGGAACATGGAAGGCGGCTCCACGAAGAACGGCACGTCGGCCGCGTTGATCCCGCGCTGCACCCAGGGCTGGGCGCCCGAGATGAACAGGACGCCGGCGAGTGGGCGGAAGAACTTGGCGTCGGACGGTCGACCGGAACGGATCGGACCGACGTAGGAGCTGTCGGACTCGTGGAAGAGCGCCATGAAACGAGTCAGGCCACCTTCGACCCGGAGCTCGGCGACCGCATCCGCCTCTTGGATTCCCGACTGCGGTCGGGCGTTCGGATGGTTGTCGATCTTGATGGCGATGACGCGACGGTCGAGAAGCTCGGCATCGTCGACCGGTAGGCCATCCAGCAGCGATCGGGGTCGCGTGTCCTCGGTCGTGGTCGTCGTATCGGCCACGGTGGTGGTCGGCGCCAGGGTGGTCGTGGTCTGTGGGACGGTGGTGGTCGTGGTCTCGGCGACCTCGGCGGCGCCGCAGGCGCCAACGAGCAGACTCAACGAGACGAGCGCGACCGATGTACGACGCATGAGTGGGTGTCCTCCGAATGAGGGGTGGAAACCCGGTCAGCCTAGCGTGACTCCACCCACCACTCGCAGCCGGTCGTCGGCCGCCGCAGGCTGGTCGACGGCCAAGGCGATTTCGACGTCGTTGTCGTCGGTGCGGAGAACGTACAGGGCGTCGATATTGACGTCGGCGTCCGCCAGGGCTCGGGTGAGGTCGGCCAGGGCACCGGGCTGGTGCGGCAGGGTGGCGGTCAGAACGGTGCGCTCGGTGATGCGCAACCCGGCGTCGTTCAGTGCACGGCGCGCGACGTCGGCATTGTCGACGATGAGGCGGACGATTCCGTCACCGTCGGCACCCCACGCACTCAAGGTCTCGACGTTCACGCCCTCGTGGGCGAGGAGTTGGGTGACGCGGGCGAGAGATCCTGGACGGTTGGCGAGGTCGATCACGAACTCGGTCATGCTCTCACCCTACGCCGTCGGGAGTGGCTGTGCGGCGCTCGTATCAGGTCGCCGCGGTGTCTTCGGTGTCCGGTTGTTCGGAGCGTTTCCGTCGCCGATGAGCGGCGACATGTTCCCGGGTCGAACAGGTGGTGGAGCAGTGTCGCCGTGATCGGTTGCGGGACGTGTCGATGTAGACATCGCGACAGCTCTGGGCGTCGCAGACGCCGAACCGGCCCACGCCGTGATCGATCAGCACGGTGGCGAGTCCCATGGCGGCGACCGCCGCCAGCCAGTCGGGGAGTGAACCGCGGTTGGTCTCGAAGTGGAAATGCGGCGAGTCCCCGTGGAGCGAGATTCGCGGCATCGCCCGACTCCGATCGAGCAGCTGGTTGAGCAGGTGGACCGCCGTCTCCTCATCCTCGGCGTGGAAGACCTGGCGGATCTCCTCCCGGAGATCTTGGATCTGCTTCACATGGCGCCGGCTGGGGTTCTCGGTCTCGCCCTCCCACAACTCGGCGTAGCGGGAGAGGAAGACCAGCAGCCCGTCGAGATCCGTGAGCTCGTCCTCGCCGCCCACGGTCCGCTGATCGGTGTTGACCAGCGCTGCAGCGAACTCGACCGGTTCGTCCGTGTAATGAGAAAAATCCATTTGACTACTTACATTGAATCATGTATCGTAAGACTCGTCAAGAGAAACAGCACTTACATTCTGCTCGAATCTGCCGACAGGATCAGAGAAGCCATCGAACACTCCAACTGGCGTAATCGCCTCTGGATTCGGCCGACAGCACAACGAAAGGAACACACCATGGCCGGACATCCCGCCATCGCCTACCTCATCGCATCGAACCGTGCCGACGAGCTCCGCCACGAGGCCGAGCACGAGCGGCTCGCTCGCCTGGCCCGCAATGGTCGGCAGCTCTCGCTGCGGATGGGTGATTACCGATTCACGATCGCCAAGGAGGTGCATGATGTTCAGTGTGCGGTGTGACACGCTCGACCGTGAGGTCCTGCTCGGCAACCGTGACATCCTCGCCATTCGCAACATGGATGACGGCATTCTCGTCGCCTATCGCTGCTTCTGTGGGGAGAAGGGCGTTCTCCTCACCGGATCCGGCGCTGCCGAAGAGCGCAGCGGTCACGTCGAGGTACCGCTGAGCGCCTGATCACAACCGGTCTCAGAACGATTTCCAGCGGAGCGTTCGCCGAATGGCGAACGCTCCGCTGGCGTTGCGGGCACAAAGCGCCGTCGAGCGCTCCCGGTCACCGGATCAGCCCGTCACCAGATCAACTTGCGCGCCACGAACCCCTCGGCAAAGGCGGTACTCGCCTCCACCCCCCGCAATCGCAACACGGCCGCGAACAAGTCCCGGTGGTACCACGGCTTGTCATGCTGACTGGGGAAGTGGCGGTCGAGGTGATCGAGCTTGGCGTCGACCAACGTCTCCGTCAGTGACACGAGCAGTCCCGCGTCGGGGCGATCGCCCTCCCACTTGGGGATCTCGTATTCGAAGATGGTGCTTCGGCGAAAGAGCTGCCAGGCGAGCTCGGCGATGAACCGATGGTCCTGATGCCGGTCTCCCAGGTGCGGACTGAAAACCACGTCGGGTCGGAGGCCGGTCGCCGCCTCGACCAACCACTCCTTCAAGCCGACCGGATCGGCGTACGGGAGGAGCCGGTCTGGCCAACTCCCGAGCACCAGGTCGACCCGGTCGCCGAGCAGGCCGGTGGCGCTCGCCGCGGCCTCGGCTGCCCGGTCACCGTCACCGCCGGACGCACAGATGAAGGTGAACCGGGCATCGGTCTCGGCGGCGAGGCGGAGTAGGGTTCCCCCCGCTCCGATCTCGATGTCGTCGGGATGGGCTGCCAGCGCCACCACCGATCGAACGCCCGCCGGGTGCCAATTCATGGATCTCGCTTCCACACCACCCATGGTGCGTTGTCCGACTCGTACATCTGGTCGAGGGCCTTCTTGTCCTTGAAGGTGTCCATCGGGGCGAAGAAGCCTCCCAACTTGTGGACGAACAGCCGGTCGTCGGCCATGAGTTTGCGGAACGGCTCCTCCACCAGCTCCTGTCCTGGCTCGAGGTAGTCGAAGATGGCGTTGCGCAAGACGAAGAAACCACCGTTTAGCCAGATGTCGCTCTCGCCCATGGGTTCGATGGCTTCCACCCGGGTCCCGTCGATCTTCACCACGTGATACGACTGGGGAGGTCTGATCGCCATCATGCCGGCAACGGCATCGGTGCGGGCGAACTCGTCCACATAGGCATCGAGATCGAGATCGGACACCCCATCGGCGTAATTGGCGAGGAACATCTCGTCGTCTCCGAGATGGGAGCGAACCCGGCGGAGACGCTCGCCGATCGGTGCATACATGCCGGTGTCGACGAACGTGATCTGCCAGTCGTCGATGTCCGACCCGAGCAGTTCCATTTCGCGCCCGCCACGACGGAGCACGAAGTCGTTCGAGACCGCCTCTTCGTACTCGATGAAGAATCGCTTGATGGTGGCCGCCTGATAGCCCAGGCACAGGATGAACTCGGTGTGGCCGAAGTGGGCGTAGTACTTCATGACGTGCCACAGGATCGGGCGGTCGCCGAGCGGCACCATCGGCTTGGGGATCTCGGTGCTGTAGTCCCGGATCCGCATACCCTGCCCGCCGCAGAACAGGACGACCTTCATCGGTTGCCTCCTTCGTGGATGGTGGTTTCGGGGATGGGGACGACGAACTTCCCTCCCCATTCGCCGATGTGGTCGAGCTGGCTCATGATCTCCGGGGCGAGGTTCCAGGGCAGGATCAGTACGTAGTCCGGGCGCCGTTCGTCGATCGCCGAGGGTGGCTCGATCGGAATGTGGGTGCCGGGTGTGAACCGTCCATGCTTGTACGGGTTCCGATCGGAGATGAAGTCGAGGAAGTCCGTTCGGATGCCGCAGTAATTCAAGAGGGTGTTTCCCTTTCCGGCGGCTCCGTATCCGGCGATGGTGGCCCCGGAGCGCTTCGCCTCGATGAGGAATGCGAGCAGCGACCGTTTGGTCTCCTCGACACTTCGTCCGAAAGCCTCGTAGACACCGGCTTCGAACAGCCCGAACCTCCGTTCGCGCTCGATGATCTCGCCCACCGACGGGCGGACCTGGTGGGTCGAGTCGTCGGCGTGGTGGAAGAACAGTCGCAGCGAGCCGCCATGGGTGGGCAGCGCTTCGACATCGAAGAGTTCCAGATCGTGACGTCCGAAGATGTCCTGGGCCGTCCCGGCCGAGAAGTACGAGAAGTGCTCGTGGTAGATCGTGTCGAACTGATGCTGGTCGATCAGCTGCATGACGTGGGGGACCTCGACGGTCACTACTCCGCCCGGAGCGAGTACCGCCGGGATGCCACCGACGAAGTCATGGAGGTCGGGGCACTGGGCGAGCACGTTGTTCGCCGCGATCAGATCGGCCTTGATCCCCTCGTCACGGAGGCGGGCGCCCAACTCGACGCCGAAGAACTCGACCAGGGTGTCGACGCCCACCTTCTCTGCGTCGGCGGCGACGTTGACCGCCGGTTCCACGCCGAGGACGGGGATACCCCGATCGACGAACCATCGCAGGAGGTACCCGTCGTTGGACGCGAGCTCCATGACCAACGAGTCGTGATCGAGTGCGAGGCGTTCGATCATCTCGGCGGCGTACCGCTTGCAGTGCTCCAGCCACGACGTCGAGTAGGACGAGAAGTATGCGTACTCGGTGAAGATGTCTTCGGGGCTGACGTACTCGTCGAGTTGGACGAGCCAGCACTGGTCGCACACGTGGACCGCCAGCGGATAGAACGGTTCCATGGCATCGAGCTGTCCGGCGGTCAGGAAGCTCTCACAGAGCGGCGACATGCCGAGGTCGACCATCTCGATGTTGGCGGGCGAGCCGCAGTTGCGGCATTTCATCTCTCACCTCCGATACGGGCGGCGAGGAAGGCGTCGATGTCTTCGAACGTCGCCTCCTGCGCCCTCTTCGAAGGCATCGGATCAGCGCCGACGGTTCTGAACCATCGGATGGTTCGGTCGAGTCCTTCCTCCAACGTCCAACGCGGCTCCCAGCCGAGCTCGTGCCGGACCTTGGCGGTGTCGAGTCGCAGCAGGCCGGACTCCCGTCCATCGTCCACCGCTTCGACCCGCCAGCGCGCCTCGGGACCCCACAGACCGGCGGCGCGGTCGCACACCCACTGCACCGACCGCATGTCGGCGTCCTCCGGACCGAAGTTCCAGGCATCGTCCATGCCGGGAACAGCCTCGGTCAGGCGTTCGGCGAGGAGCAGGTAGCCGGCCAGTGGCTCGAGGGCGTGCTGCCAAGGACGGACGGCGAAGGGACTGCGGATGATGACCTCGGTGCCGGCCAGAAAGCCCCGCATCAGGTCGGGGAGCAGCCGCATGTCGGACCAGTCTCCTCCACCGATCACATTGCCGGCGCGGGCGGTGGCGACGCCGGGATCATCGGCGCCGCCGAAGAAGCTGGCCCGGTAGGACGCGGTCACGATCTCGGCGGCGGCCTTCGATGCCGAGTATGGGTCCTTTCCGCCGAGCCGGTCGTTCTCGCGATAGCCCCACGCCCACTCCTCGTTGCGGTACGACTTGTCGCTGGTGACCACGACGACGGATTCGACTCCGGCCGTGTGTCGAACGGCTTCCAGCAGATTGACGGTTCCCTGAACGTTTGTGGAGAACGTCGTCACCGGGTCGTCGTAGCTGGGTCGGACGAGCGACTGGGCGGCCATGTGGATGACGACTTCGGGTTGCGCCTTCGAGACCGCCGACTGCAGCGCGTCCAGGTCGCGGACATCTGCCCGCACATCCTCTTCGAGAAGGTCGGCCGCCGATGCCTGGTCGTAGAGGCTCGGATGCATCGGTGGCGCGAGGGCGTAGCCGGTGACCCTGGCGCCGAGGCGATGAAGGAGGAGTGAGAGCCATGCTCCTTTGAATCCGGTGTGCCCGGTGATGAACACACGACGGCCCTTCCAGAACGACGGATTCATGTGAGGGTCTCCTCCAAGAGGTCGGCGTCGATCAATGCATCGGCCGCCGCCGCCACGGCCTGCATGCGCAATCCCGACCGCTCGGCGATGTCCAGCAACGAGGTGTTGCCGTCGGACTGGTTGAGCACCCACAGCAGCCCCAATTCGAAATCGGGCACATGGGTGCCCCCCGTCTTCCGGTACAGGCCGCGTCGACCCAGTTGCGGTTCGCCGTACGGCGCCAGGTTCCGGAAGGTCCGCTCGGACTCGAGGACGTCGACGATCTCGATCAGGGCGTCGACCGAGTCGGCCATCGCCGCGTCGTCGACGAAGCTCAGATCGTCCGCCGACGTGTGGTACTCCGGATAGGCGCCGTTCGGGGTCCGGGTGAAGAGCCCCACGGGCAGGTCGAACCCCGGCGAGGAGAACTGCCGCTCGTCGTATCCCCACGGCTCGAACGGGCGAACCAGGCCACCCCGTGGGCCGAGGACGTGGGCAACGGCCCGATCGACCTCGGCGTGGCCCCGACGGCTTCGCTTCCATTGGAGCGGGCCGCGGTCTCCGAGGCAGGCGAGCACCAGGCCGTGTCGGATCTGGTTCACCCGGTCGCGGTTGGATGCCAGCCAGGTGATGGAGCCGATCGTTCCGGGAATGAACAGAAGACGATACGTGTAGCGACGCGGCTCGGCCGCCAGCGCCCGAGCCAGTTCGCAGGCCACGGCCACGCTCGCCAGATTGTCGTTGGCGAGTGATGGGTGGCAGACGTGCACCGAGAGGATCACCTCTTCGTCGCCGGCGCCCTCGACGACGTGCTCCGCATAGGTCAACGATCCGGGCTCCAGCGTGGAATCGATTCGGGCGCGGTACTCGCCCTCGGGGAGACCGCTCCGCTGGTCGTGGGGCAGACAGAAGCCCCAGGACCGGTTGTAGTAGGAGGTCTTGTACGGGATGAGACCCGGCTGATCGGGCAGGCTGTGGAGGTGTCCGTCGAGTTGTTCTCTCGAGAGGGTCAGGTCCACCGGTTCGCTGTAGTTGACGACGTGGAGGTTGTGGTCCTCGAAGTCGACGATCGGCACCCCGTCCGGCCCGGTGAGGGTGGCGCCGGCGATGTTCCACTCGTCGGGAACCGTCCAATCGAGGACCGCCGTGCCGCTCGGCACCTCGGTCGTCGAGAGCTGGATCTCTTCCTCGATCCGGGCCAGCGTCGAGCGGACACCGTTGCCGGTGATCGACCGGCAGATCGGGTACAGGTCCTCCACCAGCGCCCGCATGCGCGCCCGGTCGGCCGTCATCGAGCGATGTCCGGGTATCGGGTGTCGCGAGGATGGACGACGGTCGGCTCCATCGGCCACTCGATGCCGAAGAACGGGTCGTCGAAGCGTGCACCGGTCTGCGAGTCCGGGTGATACGGGACACTCATCTGGTAGAGGATCTCGGTGTTGTCGGCCAGCGTCTGGAAACCGTGGGCCGTGCCCGGGGGCAGGTACAGCGCACGCCGGTTCTCGGCCGAGAGTTCCACACCCGCCCATCGCCCGTAGGTGGGCGAGCCGGGCCGGACGTCGGCGACCACATCGAAGAGGGCACCGCGCACACACCGGACCAGCTTTGCCTCGGCGTGCGGGTGGCGCTGCCAGTGCAGGCCGCGGAGTGTTCCGCGAGTGTGGCTGACGGACAGACTCGACTGGGCGACGGTGGTCTCGAGTCCCATTGCCGCGAACTCGTCGACGCAGAAGACGCGGGCGAAGAATCCGCGCTCGTCGGTGGCCGGCTCCAGATCGACGATGTAGGAACCTTGGACGGCGGTGGAGGTGAACCTCATCGGTAGGCACCGAGGCGTTGTCCGGCATGTGACCTGTGACCCACGGTTCCGCCCTCCTGGTGTTCACCCCGCAGCCGTCGAACACCCTACCCGGCCGGCTCCCGGCCGCTACCGGGCGGTTGGTCGGTTGCGCTTTCGGTAGACCGACGCCACCGGGCGGCCATCCAGATGGGAGTCGACTCCGTCGCTGAGCGCCTTGGCGTAGACCGCGGCCGCTTCGTCGATGATGGTGAGGGTCTGGTCGACGGCGGCGTCGTCGTGCGCGGCGGACACGACCAGTGACGGCGCCAGCAGACCGCGGCGCACACACTCCTGGAGGAACAGGGTTCGGTAGGGCTGGGAAGGTCTGCCCTCCGGGTCACGCGTGAAGAAGAAGAGGCACGCCGGGTGTCCGATCGGCCCGAGATACTCGGCGATACCGTGCTGCTCGCCAATCGCACGCAGTCCCTCGGTCAGCGCCATCCCGCTCCGACGCAGCGTCCCCGTCACATCCTCCGTTGCGTAGACGTCCATCGTCGCAACTCCCGCCGCCAATCCGACGGGCTCGGCGCCGTACGTCGTGGACAGGAGGAATACCCGTTCTTCTTCGTGGCGGAGCCCGCCCCGCTCCATGATCTGGCGACTCCCCGTCAGGGCGGCGAGGGCATACCCGTTGGCGATGCCTTTTCCGAAGCACGCCAGGTCGGGGGTCACCCCGTGGACCGAGTGCGCACCGCCGCTCGCCCACCGGAACCCGGTCACGATCTCATCGAACACCAGCAGCGCTCCGTGCGTGTCGCAGATCTGCCGCACGCCGGCCAGGTATCCGGGGTCGGGTGGGTCGATTCGCTCGACCTCCATCACCACTGCGGCGATCTGGCCCGGGTGGGCGGCGAACAGCGCTTCCAGCGCCGCGAGATCGTTGTAGGGGAACCCCACCGTGAGCTTTGTGACCGCCTCGGGGATGCCGGCGTCGATCTCCGTCGTCCCGATGAACCAGTCGTCGACCGAGAAGAAGGGGTGATGGGCGCAGACCGCGATCAGGTCGCGGCCGGTGACGGCCCGTGCCAGCTTGGTCGCGGCGGTGGTGACGTCGGAGCCGTTCTTGGCGAACTTGACCATGTCCATGGTGGGAACGAGCTCCAGCAGCTTCTCGGCGGCCTCGGCCTCCGCCCGGCTGGGACGGACGAACCCCACCCCCTGACCGATCGCTCGGCGGACGGCATCGTCCACCACCGGATGGGCGTGTCCCAGGGTCACGGCTCGCAACCCGGCCCCGTACTCCAGGTAGCGGTTCCCATCCACGTCCCACACATGGCATCCGGCACCTCGTTCGATGACGGGATTGAGCCCCTCCGGCCACTGGTCGTCGCCCTTGGCGTACGTGTGCGCGCCACCGGGGATGGCATGGTGGAGCCGTTCGTTCCAACGGTGGGATCGGTCGAGCTGCATACCGGGATCAGGCTATTCCGACCGGACCGGGCGGCAAGGCTTCCGCCGCTACTCCTCCCAGCCCTCCACGTCGATGATCTCCGGGCGAGGACGACGCGGCGGGCCTGCACCGGGCGGGCGGATCGTCGACATCCGCTCGCCGGCGATGACCGTCACCCGATCGCCGATCCGCCGGCTGACCTGGCTGTGGATGAAGTCGCGAACCGGAGGGGCGAGCAGGGTGAACCCGAAGATGTCGGTGAGGAAGCCGGGGGAGATCAGCAGCGCGCCGGCGACCAGGATGGCGGCGCCGTGGGTCAGTTCGCGGCCTGGGATCCGGCCCTCCGAGGTGCGCCGCCGGATGTCGCCGATCACCGAGATGCCGGCGCGACGCACGAGGGTCGATCCGACGACGGCGGTGAGCACGGCGATCAGCAGCGAGTTGAGCAGGCCGATTCGTTGCTCGACGAGCACGAAGACGGCCAGTTCGGCGAGGGCGACGACGGCGAATATGCCCATGAGGCGCATGGGGCAAGGGTACCGATCGTGTGGGCCAACCCGGAGGGGAGGGGCTCAATCGGGGTTGGCGGGCACCCGACCGCTGAACACCTCGGCGGCGTGACGGACCGCCTCACCGATCTCCTCGTAGGCACCGGGAGGGGGAAAGCGATAGGTGGGCCCATGGACGTGGATGGCTCCGCGGACGGCGCCGCCCTTGTCGAAGACGGGCGCGGCGACCGACGAGATCCCCTCGGCGTACTCCTCGTGTACCCAGGCATGACCGTCGGTGCGAATGCCCTCGAGCCGTTTCTCGATCTCGACCGGATCGGTGACGGTGGCGTGGGTGAAGGCGACCAGTGGCCGGGTCAGATAGTGGGCGATCTCCTGTTGGGGCCACTGCGCCATCATCACCAGCCCGGCCGGCCCGACGTGCATCGGAAGCACGAGACCGGAGTAGTCACGTACCTGGACGGGGCTGGGGCTCTCGATCTGGGTGAGGTAGCGGACGGTGTAGCCGTCGGGGACGCTGAACCCGGTGGCCTCCCCGGTGAGGTCGGTCAACCGCTCGAGGTGGGGCCGGATGGCCACGACCAGCCCGGCGGAGGCGTCGATGTGCCCGGAGAGCTCCCGCATGGTCCGGCCGATCTGGTACTGGCTCGAGTCCTCGGAGCGTTCGACGGCGCCGATCCCCTCCAGGGTGGCGAGCAGCCGGGCGACGGTTGATTTGGGTAGCGAGACCTGGGCGGCCAGCTCGGTGACGCCGGCCGGCTCCACGGCCAAGACCCGGAGAATGGCGAAGGCTCGCTCGATGCTCTGAACGGTGGACACTCGTTCCATGATACGGCATCCGTTCCACGATGTGGAATCGCCAGACTCCGGTGGATAGGCTCGTGCACTCCCCATCGAGGAGCAGGTCTTGCGACGGAGATTCAGCCAGGTCGACGTGTTCGGTGCGCAGCCCTACACGGGCAATCCGCTGGCGGTGGTGATCGAGTCCGAGGGTCTCGACACCCACCAGATGCAACAGATCGCCAACTGGACCAACCTCTCGGAGACGACCTTTCTCCTGGCGCCCACCGACCCGTCGGCCGACTATCGCGTCCGGATCTTCACCCCCGTCGAGGAGTTGCCGTTCGCCGGACATCCGACGCTGGGGAGTGCCCGCGTCTGGCTGGACGCCGGCGGGACGCCGCGTTCGCCCGGTCGCCCCGTCCAAGAATGTGGGGCGGGACTGGTGCAGCTCGTCGACGATGGCAACCGGCTGTCCTTCGCCGCACCGCCCCTGATCCGCTCCGGCCCGCTCGATGCCCACGAGCTCGATGCCATGTGTTCGGTGCTCGGCCTCGATCGGGACGAAGTCGTCGACGCCGCCTGGGTCGACAACGGGCCGGGATGGGCGGCGGTCCTGCTCGGCGATGTCGACCGGGTCTTGGCCCTGACGCCCGAGTTCGTCGCAGGTGGACCGACGAAGATCGGCGTGGTCGCTCCCTACCCGCAGCCGTCCGAGGTGGCCTTCGAGGTCCGGGCGTTCTTCGACGATGCCTCCGGTGTCTGTCGGGAGGACCCGGTCACCGGCAGTCTCAATGCGTCACTGGCGCAGTGGCTGGTCGGCGCCGGTGTCGTCACCCCACCGTTCACCACGTCGCAGGGCACGGTCCTCGGTCGGATGGGCCGGCCCCGGATCACCCAGGACGCCGATGGCGCCCTGTGGGTGGGCGGAAGCGTGGTCACCTGTATCGACGGTCACATCGACGCCTGACCATCCGCCCGTTCGACATCGTGCACAGTGTGCGAAACCTGTCGCACCCGACCACATCTCGCACACTGTGCACATCGACCCCGGACTGATCTCGCACACTGTGCGAGACCCGTCGAGAACGGCGACATCCTGCACACCGTGCAGGATCACGAGGGGGCTGCACACTGTGCCGAATCGGTCGAGACCGTACGTGTTCTGCACAGTGTGCAGGACACGACGGGCAGGACACGACGGGTCAGTCGGCGGCGCGCGCCTGCTGGTACCACTCCACGGTCTCGTCGACCTGGTTGAAGGTGAAGATGTGCAGGCCGCCGAGTCGGGCGACCGGATCCGCCGCCAACTCGGCGAGATCGTCGAGCAGATCGTCGGGCTGGTACCGGCCCGGCCTGATCAGCTTGGTGACCGACTTGCGGTTCTTCGACAGGTACCGCAGCGAGCGACCCACCCCGATACGGGCGCCGATGGTCATCAGCTTGGTGGCATCGATCGCTCCTGGGATACCCACCATCAAGGGCAGCATGACCCCGAGCTGACGGATGGACAGTGCCCAGTCGCGGATCCGATCGGTGTCGAAGCACATCTGGGTGGCGACGTACGCGGCGTGCGGCTGTTTGGCGATGAGGGCTTCCTGCAGGCTCTCTTCGGGGATGTCGGGATGGCCCTCGGGGTAGCCGGTGACGCCCATGTCGGCGAAGGGCCGGCCCATCTGGACGAGGGCGTCGATCAGCGACATGGCGTCGAAGAAGTCGCCGGGATCGTCGGCGTCGCCGCCGACGATGAAGACCCGCTCGATCCCGATGGCGAGGAACCGCTCGACGATGTGCTGCAGCTCCCCGTGGCTCTTGGTGAGACGGGCCGACAGGTGGGGGATGGCGACGTAGCCGTGCTCGACCATGTGCTCGGTCAGCTCGACGGTCGCCATCATGCCCTTGGCGGGGGAGGCGGTCACCGACACCGTGCTCCCGGCGGGAAGCCCGAGCGCCTTCTCGGCGGCGTGCCTCATCGGGATGATCTCGAAGATGGCGTGGTCGAGCAGGCTCTGTTTGTGGATGTTCATGGACGGGCTCCGTTACGTGTCCGAGTCGGGAAAGCTGGCCTTGCGTTGCTCGATCCACTCCCGCAGCTCTTGGTCGACGGCTTCGTCGAGCGGCGGAGCCTCGTAGGTGGCGAGCATCTCCTTCCAGCGGGTGGCGGCGCGGGCGGTGGCGTCCTGACCGCCCTCGGCCTCCCACTGCTCGAAGCTGTTGTTGTCGGCCATCGCCGACCTCCAGAAGGCGGTCTCGAAGTTGGCCAGCGTGTGCGGGTTGCCGAGAAAGTGCTGTCCCGGTGAGCTGTCGAGCATGGCGTCGATGGCGAGCCCGTTGTCGCTGAGGTCGACGCCTTCGACGTACCTGCCCGTCATCGAGGCCTGGTCGGCATCGAGGATCAACTTCTCGTACCCCATCGACAGTCCGCCCTCCAGCCAGCCGGCGGTGTGCAGGTTGAAGTTGACGCCGGCCTGGATGGTGGCCATGAACGAGATCGCGCTCTCGTAGGCCGCCTGGTAGTCGGGGATCTTCGATGCGGTGAAGTTGCCGCCACTGCGGAAGGGGACACCCAACCGGCGGGCGAGAGCCGCCATCACGAAGAGGATGAGCTGGGGCTCGGGTGTTCCGAATGTCGGCGCTCCCGACTGCATCGACATCGACGAAGCGAACGATCCGAAGATGACGGGTGCCCCGGGCCTCACGATCTGGCAGAAGGCCATCCCGGCCAAGGCCTCGGCCAGCGTCTGGGTGGCGGCGCCGGCCACGGTGACGGGTGACATGGCTCCCGCCAGGATGAACGGCGTGATGAGACACGCTTGGTTGTTCTCGGCATACACCTTCGCCGATCCGAGCATGGCGTAGTCCCACGCCATCGGAGAGTTGGCGTTGCACAAGCCGATGACGACGGCGTCGCGGTCCACCCGGTCGGAGCCGAACAGGATGCGGCACATGTCGATGGTGTCCTGGGCTCGGTCGGGATGGGTCACCGAACCCATGAATGCCTTGTCCGAATACCGCATGTGGCTGTAGACCATGTCGAAGTGGCGCTTGTTCACGGGGAGATCCACCGGCTCGCACAGGGTGCCGCCGCTGTGGTGCAGGGAGGGCAGCATCCACACCAGTTTGGTGAAGTTGTGGAAGTCTTCGAGCGTGGCGTAGCGACGGCCACGTTCGAGGTCCCGCACGAACGGGGATCCGTAGGCGGGCACCAACACCATGTGGGGGTCACCGATCACCACCGACCGGGCCGGATTGCGGGCGTGCTGGGTGAAGGACCGGGGAGCGGTGGCCTGGACCAGCTCCCGACACATGCCTTTCGGAAAACGCACACGGGTGCCATCGACCTCGGCCCCCGCACCGGCGAAGATGTCCACCGCCTCCGGGTATCCGACGATGTCGATCCCTACCTCCGCCAACAGCCGGTCGGCGTTGTCCTCGATCGTGGCCAGACCCTCCTCGGACACCACCTCGACGGGCGGGATCGTGCGGGTCAGGTACGGGGTGATCTCCCCGGCTTGATCGGCTCGGGCGGCCTGGCGGGCCGCCCGGCCTCCGGATCGGCGGCTCATGTGCTGTCCTTTCGGCGTCGACGGTGCCTGGTCGGTGTCTCGGAGGGGGCGGGCAGATCGACTGCCGTGCCCAGTCGCGTATACGGGTCGGTGCGGTGGGGAATACCCATGGCCCCGACGAAGTGGTCCTGGAAAGCCGCTTCGGTGGCGGTCTCCACTTTCTCGATCCGGCGAGAGAGCTCCTCGATCTCCCGCCGGGCTGCCGCAGAGAGCAGCGCCATGACCGCTCCCGTCCCGGCCGCATTACCCGCCGAGGACACGGTGCCCGGGTGGGCGTCTGGGACCAATCCCAGGATCAACGCGTACACCGGGTCGATGTGGCTGCCGAACGCACCGGCGAGCACCACCCGGTCGACCTCTTCGATCCCGAGCCGGTCCATCAGCAGCCGGCAGCCGGCATGGAGGGCGGCTTTGGCGAGTTGGATGGCCCGGACGTCGTTCTGGGTGATGCGGATGACCGGGTCGTCCCAGAGCCGGTACGACCGGGTGCGCCCGTCGGCTTCGATCCGGCTGCTGCGGGTGTCGTCGACGATGGTGCCGTCGGTGGCGATGACGCCGGCGAGGAACAACTCGGCGAGCGCCTCGATGATGCCCGAACCGCAGATTCCGGTGACACCGGCGGCGGGGGTCTCGAAGCCGGTCTCATCGGACCATCGGTCGCATCCGATCACCTTGATTCGCGGCTCGAGGGTCTCCCGATCGATGCGAACCCGCTCGACGGCACCCGGTGCTGCCCGCTGCCCGGCCGAGATCTGGGCACCCTCGAAGGCAGGGCCGGTAGGGGAGGAGGCGGCCAGCAATCGCTCGGACGAGCCGAGCAGGATCTCGGCGTTGGTGCCGACGTCGACGACGAGCGACACCGCTTCCCGCCGGTGCGGACCGTCGGCGAGGGCGACCGCGGCTGCGTCGGCGCCGACGTGGCCGGCGATGCAGGGGAGGGCGTAGACGCGGGCGGTGGGCGCGGCGCCGATGCCCAGCTCCGACGCCCGGCTCTCGAGGGGCTCGGTGGTGGCGAGGGCGAACGGGGCCGTGCCGAGTTCGCGGGGGTCGATTCCATGCACGAGGTGATGCATGATCGGGTTGCCGACGATGGTCAGCTCGAAGATGTCATCCCGTTCGATCCCGGCCGCGGCGCACAGCTCGCCGACCAACCCGTCCAGGGCGGTCTGGACGGCCGAGACCAGCTTCTCGACGCCGTCGGAGTTCATCAGGATGTAGGACACCCGACTCATCAGATCCTCGCCGTAGGCGATCTGGGGATTCATTCGTCCGGTGGACGCCTCCAGCCGGCCCGAACCAAGCTCGCAGAGATGGCCGGCGATGGTGGTCGAGCCGACGTCGAAGGCGACGCCGTACACCGTGTCTCGCAGCCCCGGCCACACGCCGACGATGCGGTGGCCGTCGCGGATGGCGGCGGTCACCTTCCACTTGCCCTCTCGCAGGGCGGCCTGGATGTCTCCGACGACGGAGACCTCGGCGGTGAGGTCGTGAAGGTCCCACTGGTCCGCCAGTGCGGAGATCATTCGCTCCAGGTCGCCGGTGGGGCTCTCGAGGTCCGGTTCGGTGACCTCGACGTACCGGAGTGCGATGGTGGGGTCGATTTCGATCTCGGTGGTGGTGAGTGCCTTGCGGACGACCTGGCGATGGACCTGCGATTCCGGCGGCACGTCGATGACCACGTCACGCAGCACGGTGGCATTGCATCCGAGTCGGCGTGGTGGTTCGAGGGGTCGTCGGGCGCGCCGACGTGTCCGGTAGTCGTCTTCGACGGTGCTCCACTCCGACAGGCGGCCCGGATCCCCGTCGAGCGTGGGGCTGGAGCCGACCGAGATCTGGCAGCGACCGCAGATCCCGCGGCCACCGCATACCGAATCGAGGTCGACACCCAAGGTCCGGGCGGCGTCGAGGACGGTCGTACCGACCGGCACTCGCCCCCGCCGACCCGACGGGCTGAACGTGACCTCGACGTCGGACACGCCGCTCAGCTTGCTCCCGCCCTGCGCCGGTTTCCCCGCCGCCGGCTGCCGGAGTCCTGGGTGTCGGGTGACCGGTTGGCCTTGATCCACTTCGCACAGTCGCGGTCGTGGCCCATGAGCACGTCGGCCGCCATGATCGCCTGGCGGATCTCGGGTTCGATGGGATTGGTGATTGCAGAGGTCATGCCGGCACCGATCGCCATCGACAAGAACGCGGCATTGATACCCGCCCGGTTCGGGAGTCCGAAGCTGATGTTGGACGCTCCACAGGTGGTGTTGACCCCCAGTTCGTCGCGCAACCGGCGCACGAGGTGGAAGACCTGTTGACCGGCGGTCCCCATGGCCCCGATCGGCATCACCAGCGGATCGACCACGATGTCCTCCGGCCCGATGCCGTGGTCCGCCGCAGCCGACACGATGGTGCGCGCCACCTCGAAGCGGACGTCGGGGTCTTCGGAGATTCCCGTCTCGTCGTTGGTGATCGCCACCACCGCCGCACCGTGCTTGGCCACCAGGGGGAGCACCTGTTCCAGTCGGTCGGTCTCACCGGTCACCGAGTTCACGAGGGCCTTGCCCTGATAGACGTCGAGCCCGGCCTCGAGGGCCGCCACGATCGAGGAGTCGATGGCGAGCGGAACGTCCACCAGGGACTGGACGAGTTGCACGGTCTTGGCGAGGATCGCCGGCTCGTCGGCCAGGGGGATCCCGGCGTTGACGTCCAGCATGGTGGCACCTGCCGCCACCTGGGCGAGCGCATCGGACTCGACCCGGCTGTAGTCGCCGTTCTTCATCTCTTCGGCCAGCGACTTGCGGCCGGTCGGATTGATGCGTTCTCCGATGAGGACGAATGGTCGATCGAACCCGATCACCACTTCCCTGGTGGCCGAGCTGAGGACGGTGTCGGTCATGGTTGCTCCTTGCTCTCGCCCCCGGCGGAAGCGAGATGACGTAGACGTTCTGGCGAGAACTGCTGTTCGAGGTCGGCCGCGACGGACGTTGCCGCCGCGTCGATGTCGTCGGTCTCGATCGACGTTGCCTCTCGGCGCCAGGCGGTGAGGTACTCGTCGGTGCCGACCAGTCCGGCCTCCATGGCGGCCCGATCGATGGCGACCTGGAAGCGGGGCGACAGCTCGCGTTTGGCGCGCTGGCGGCCGGCCTTGGCGACCACCTGGGCGGGAATGTCGCGCCAGTAGATGATCGTGACGTCGACGTTCACGAGGCGATCGTCCTCGACCGGGGGGTGAGGGCCACCAGGGCCGGCTCGAGCTCGCCGTGCCCGACATGGCGGTGTTCGAATCGGAGCCGGAGTCGATCGGCCGCCGCCTCCGCCTGCCGGCGGAGCAGCGGGCTGTCGGTCTGGGACAGGTAGAGGAGCCGGGTGTAGTTGCCGAAGTAGGCGTCCATGAGCTCGGGGTGCTCGTCGAGTCCCAATCCGTGCCAGACCAGCCGCTCGAAGTGGCGGGCCAGGAAGTCGGTCAGATAGAACGTTCCCGGTTCGGCGTCGGCCAACTCGGCGAAGCCGGCGGCTCCGGCGAAGAACTCGTAGCAGTGCGCACCTTCCAGCCGGTGGATGTCGTGGCGTTCGAGCACGGCGTCCAGGCGACCTCCGGTGCCGCAATCGGCGTAGGCGACGAAGACCGAGGAGTAGCGCTCCTTGCCTCGGACGATCCGGGCCTCGATGGCCTCGGGGATCTGCTCGGGACGGTTGTGGAGCTTCGACGGGAGGTACTCGACATCGATCGCCAGCCCGTTCCGTCCGATGATCTCGGTGATCTCGCGGACCAGCGCGCCACATCCGATGACCAGGGTGCGGTTCTCGCTCCCGGCCCCGGTCGACACCTCACTCCTCCCCGGCTGCCAGACGACGGGCGAGGACCAGCGCCTCGGCGGTCTCGGCGGCGACGGCCGCGTCACGGCAGTAGGCGTCGGCACCGACGGCTTGGCCGAACTCTTCGTTGAGCGGCGCGCCGCCCACCAGGACGATGAAGTCGTCGCGCACGCCCCGCTCCTTCATCGTCTCGATGACCGTCTTCATGTAGGGCATGGTGGTGGTGAGCAGGGCCGACATCCCCAGGATGTCGGGCTTGTGCTCCTCGAGGGCCGCCAGGTACTCGTCGGCATCGGTGTTGATCCCGAGGTCGATCACTTCGAATCCGGCCCCCTCCAGCATCATCCCCACGAGGTTCTTGCCGATGTCGTGGATGTCGCCTTTGACCGTGCCGATCACCACCTTGCCGATGGTCTCGGCGCCGGTCTCGGCGAGCAGGGGGCGGAGGAGGGCCATGCCGGCCTTCATGGCGTTGGCGGCGAGCAGAACCTCGGGGACGAAGAGGATCCCGTCACGGAAGTCGATTCCGACGATTCGCATCCCTTCCACCAACGCTTGGTTGAGCACCAGTTGGGGTTCCCAACCGCGATCGAGGAGTATCTGGGTGCCTTCGGCGATTTCGTCGGCCAGACCGTCGTAGAGGTCGTCGTGCATCTGCTCGACGAGCTCGTCGTCGGAGAGTGCGGAGAGATCCAGATCGTCGTCACTCATGTTGAACCGTCCCGAGGGATGCCCGGTGGCGCGCCGCAACCCGAGTCTCCAACCCCCGGGTCAAGCTGTTCCACGATGCGGAAATGTCTTGTCATGCGGAACACTAGCGCATGACGGGTTTGGCTGCATTCGAAACCCCGGGGAGCCCTGGGCGAGGATGAGAAGCGGACTTCGGCGCAGGTCAGCGAACTCGGTCGGCGCTCGGGTACAGAGAGCACTCGACCATGTCGGACTCGAATCCGAGCGACTCCCAGAAGGCGATGGCGGCGCGTTCGCCGAGGCCGCGACCGATCCGCACCTTCATGACGTTGCCGCCGTGCACGTCGATCCAGTCGAGGATCGCCTCGGCCAGAGCGGTGCCCACCCGCCGGCGCCGATGCTCGGGGCGCACGTACAGCTCCTCGATGTCGCCGAGCACACCCCCCATGGTGGGATGCGTGAAGGTGGCGGCGGTGACGAACCCGATCAGCTCGCCCTCCGACACCGCCACGAGGCACGTGGCATCGGGGTGGGTGGCGTTGGCTTCGAGGTGCGCGACGACGCCGCGTCGGGCTTCATCGGTCAGCCCGCTGCGCGGGTCGGCCAGCTCCGAGGCATAGTCGGCCCACAGGTCGGCGACGGCTGGCGCTTCGGCTACGTCGATTCGTCGAATCATGGGAACCTCGGAGGTGATTCTACGCGTCCTCTGGGAGGCCCCAACTCCGACCATGGCCACCTCGACCATGACGGCTTCGACCAGGACGAGGGTGTTTCGAAAACCGCTTGACCCTCACGTTACGTGAGGCTCTACGGTGCTCGCATGGAAGACCGAGCGATGACCGTCGGCACGGTTGCCGGGCTGGCCGGGATCACGATCCGCAGCCTGCATCACTACGACGACATCGGTTTGGTCACGCCCCGGCATCGCACGGAGGCGGGGTATCGCGTGTATGGCCGCCAGGAGGTCGAACGCCTCCAGGAGGTCCTGTTCTTTCGGGAGTTGGGTTTCTCGCTCGCCGAGATCAGGGCACTGGTCGACCGTCCGGATTACCACCGGCGCGAGGCCCTGCGGGATCAACGGTCGATGCTCATCGAGCGGATCGACCGCCTGCGGTCGATGGTGTCCGCCATCGATCGGACGCTGGAACTGCAGAACGGAGACACCATGAGCGAGGAAGAGATGCTGGAAGTATTCGGAGAGTTCACCCCCGGTGACTACGCGGCCGAGGTCGAGGAGCGGTGGGGCGACACCGATGCCTATCGCCAGTCGTTTGCCCGGACGGGCAGCTACACCAAGGACGACTGGCTGCGGATCAAGGCGGAGGCCGCCGACATCGAACAGGCATTCGTTGGGTTGCTGCACGACGGGGTCTCCGCCGATGACGAAGCGGCGATGGACGTCGCCGAGCGTCACCGCAAGCACATCGGAGACTGGTTCTACGACTGCGGCTACGACATGCACGCCGGGCTGGCCGAGCTGTACGTCACCGACCCACGGTTCACCGACAACCTCGACGCCATCGCACCAGGATTGGCTCGGTACATGCGTGACGCCATCGTCGCCAACGTGGCTCGCCGAAGCTGACCGCGGCGAGCAGTTCGCGGGCGCGGGCTGTCGTGGCGGGTCCGCGGCTCCCCGGCCGGATCACAGGTCCAAGGTCCGCGTCTTGTCGTCCCAGATCGGGGAGTCGAGGTCGATGGTGACGCCCGATTCGCGCAGTTTGCCCAGGCGGACGGGTTTCGTGGTGCCCTCGATCAACGTCCGCTTGCCCGCCTTCAGCGCGGCGGAAGCGGTGGTAGAGCCTGGCCGACCGGCGACCAGTCGACCGTTCTCAACGACAGCGGTCAGCGCCTCGATCCTGAGCTTCAGCTCGAGGTCGAGCTTCATGACCGGGCCGGGAATGCCGTTGACGTCGACTTCGAACTCAGGATGCAGGTTGGTGACCAGCTCATGCCGAGCCAACTGCACCACTTCCCGTGAGTTGGGCTGCCGGCGGGTCTTCTCCTTGGCCATACGAAGCCTTCTATGTGCCCCATATGCGCTGAGTGCCAGATTCCCGAGCGGGATGTTGAGGAGGGGCTGGAGCGGACCTGCCAAGCGGCTACCCAGGCCGGTCCAACCGTCGTGTGCTCGTTCCAGTCGTTCGGCGATCTCCTCGGGGTCACGTCCATCCAGCAGGATGGCTCCAAGGGTCGTCATCATGTTGCTCCCTCTTCTCGAATGGTGTGTGTGGCATTGGAGAGGTCGATGAAGGCGCCGACGGCGAGTTCGCGGTCCGTTGCACGGTGGGTCTCGGAGCCAAATGTGAGGAGACGAACAGACGTGACGCGCTCGTTGGCCGGGCGATGCCGCCGCCTGATGAGATACCCGCCGGAGGCGGCGAGCACCGCGGTGACGAAGAGAGGTCCCCCAGCTCCCGATGGCGGAGGACGCGATGGCGGCGCCGGCACCTGAGCGGCGGTGACTTCGGGGACGGCAGCCGTCGCATCGGTGGTTTCGACGACAACGGACGTGGTGGTCGAAGCCCCCGGAGCCAGGGCAGCCGCCTCGGTGGTCGTCGAGGAGAGGGATGTGCTGGTCGGCGGGGTGGAGGTGGTCGTGGCCTGCGACGTCGTGGAGGAGAACGTTGAGGCGGTGGTCTCGGGTCCGGCGGCTGCAGTCTCGCCACTGAGCGGGATCACGACCAGCGTGTCGGGGTTGCTCGATGTCGGTGAGTAGAACCGGAGTCGAGCGTCGTGCCGGCCTTCCTCGGGCCGGAACTCGACGGTGACGTCGCATATTGCGCCGGGTTCGAGAAGGGTGGGACAGCCCCACTCGGTAACTCCGAATGCACCGTCGGCCGGCACCAATTCGGCGTCGATGGCGACTGCGGTGTTGCCTGTGTTCTGGAGTGTGAGGGTGGTCCACGTCGGCTGACCGATCGGGGCGTTTTCGATGTAGATCCGGCCCGGCTCGGCCTGAAGTTCGAATGTGGGCACGAACGGCTCGAACGCGAGGTCGTCCACGACGAGGCCGTCGGTGAATCGTTCTGGATCCGACCAACGGATCTCCACGTCGCGGATCCGACCGTGGGGGTCCTCGATCCGCAGGACGTGCTCCGAGGCGCCGACGGGGCCGGGCGGGGTGAGGTCCACCTGGTCCAGCCCCACCACCTGTCCGGCCACGTCGAAGCCGAGCATCACGACCGAGGCGGCGGCGCTCAGGTCATAGGCGAAGCCGAGATTGGCCGACACCGATGTCTGCGGCGCAACGAACTCGAATCGAAACGGCATCGCACACAACTCGGCGCCGTAGCAGACCTGGATGGCGTTGGTACCGGAGGATGGCATGCCGGTCTCGTAGGCGAGCATGGCGACCGCCGGAAAGCGCACTCCGGCCGAGAGATATGCGTCCGGTTCGAGTTGAGCGCCGGTGGCCGACCGGTCGTCGAAGTCGATGATCGTGGCGTCATCGACGAAGGTCGGCGCCATGAGTGCCAATCCGGCGATGATCCAGGCTGCTGTCTTTCTCATGGTGGTTGTCCCTTCCCTGGGAAGACGCAACCGCCACCTCGGTGATACACGCGTGAAGGAGGCTCGACCGAACGGTCGAGACGCCGTTTTGTATCCCTATCGGCGTCTCGTTCGTTGGTAGGGGGAAAGCATCGGAGATCTGGAAGGAGCACATCGATGTCACGTTTCACCAACGAAGCGAGTTGGGATCGGATCGCCCGCGTCGTTCTCGGGGTCGTCCTCATCTACCTCGGCTTCTCGGGCACGGTCGGGGGTGGCCTCGGGACCTTCCTCGGCATCTTCGGTTTCGTGCCTCTCCTCACCGGACTCGTGGGGTGGTGCCCGCTCTACGCTCTGTTCAGAGTTCGCACCAATCGTGAGGCCGCCAAGGTCTGAACAACGGGCGATCAGATGATCCTCACCGAGTACCGCAAGCCGACGCTGATCGAGGTGATGGCTCCCCGCTGCGGCGAGTGTCGGGCAATGCAGCCCGACCTCGCTGCAGCTGCCCGTGAGCATGCCGCCTCGGTTGATCTCGTGGTGATCGACGCGACCCGGAACCCAGAGCGGGCCAAGGCGCTGGGCGTGCTCGGAACGCCGACCCTCATCGCTGTGAGGAACGGTGCCGAGGTGGCCCGGTTCACGGGTCGTCGGTCACGGAGCGAACTGGACGAGGTGTTTGGCGAACTCGCCAGCGGCGATCCGGCTTCCCTGTCCGCCACGAGTCGCGGCGACCAGCAGGTGTGGTCGATGGCCGGTGCTGCGCTCTCCGCCGTGGGCCTGCTGGTCGGGCCATCGTGGTTGCTCGTCGCGTTTGGTGTGGCCGCTGCCGCCTGGGGGGCAAGACCGACGTTGCAGAGGTGGGCGCGTGCCAGGTCCTGACGAAATGCCAGGTCCTGACGAAATGGCGGGGCAGCTCGAGGACCTCTATCGCTTCGCCAGAGCGATCACCCGTGATCCGGATCTGGCGGGGGACCTGGTGCACGACACGTTTGTCCGCGCCATGGAGCGGCGCGAGCAGTTCGTCGGAGGGTCCCTGGGCGCGTGGATGCGACGCATCCTGCACAACTTGGCGGTCGACCGTGTTCGTCGCTCCAGCCGCGAGATCGTGATGGAAGAGGTCGAGGAGAAGTGGCAAGCCGACGAGTACACCGTCGATCCAGCGGTGGTCGCCGAGCGAGCTCAAACCAGGGAAGAGCTCGAAGATGCCCTGGTGCGCCTCCCGTTCGGCTACCAGACAACGGTGGTCTTGCACGATGTGGAACAGTGGAAGGTGCGGGAGATCGCGGCGGTCCAGGGCATCTCGTTGCCCGCGGCCAAACAGCGGCTTCGCCGGGGGCGGATGATGCTCGTCGCAGCGCTTGCGGAAGGACATGAACGCCGCATGTTGCTCGAGGAGGTGCCCATGCGGTGCTGGGATGCAAGAAGTCACGTTTCCGACTACCTCGATGGCACCCTCGATGCTCCGATTGCGTCGTTGGTGGAGACCCACCTGGCTGCCTGTCCAACCTGCCCACCGCTCTACGCGGCGTTGGTGGACGCCCACTCGGGACTGGCCGGGTACCGGGATCCGGACTCGGTGATACCTCCTGCCCTGCGCGATCGCATTCTCACCATCCGCCCAGGCTGAACCGGACGTCGTCGCCGCGGCGGCGTCCGTCGGGCGGGCCCGGCGGTCGCTCAGAGCAGTTCGCGCACCGCCGCTTCGAAGTGGCGGACGTGGGCGGCGGCCGTCTTGCGGGCCTCGGCCGGGCGGCGGTCGAGGATGTGGCCCAGCAGGACCTGATGCTCGTCGATGTGGTCGGCGAGCTCTTCGAGCCGGTCGGTGAACAACTTCCAGATCCGCATCGACAGGTTGTGATATCGGGTGGCGGTGGCTTCGAGGAAGCGGTTGTGGGCCGCCCGGTAGATGGCGTGGTGCACGTCGGAGTCAACCGCCATCTGCTCGACCGACGAGGCGTTCCGATCGTGGGGGACTCGGAGCCGGTCGAGCGTTTCGCGGTCGATCGACGTGGCCCGCTCGGCGGCTCGCTGGGCGGCGTGGCCCTCCAGTTCCTCGCGCAGGTCGGTGATCAGGGCGAGGTCGGCGATGTTGATGTCGGCGGCGAAGGTGCCCCGTCGGGGATAGATGTTGACCAGTTCCTCGGCCTCGAGCCGGGTGAGCGCCTCGCGGATGGGGGTGCGCCCCACGCCGATTCGGGCCATCACCTCGGCTTCGACCACCGGCGAGCCGGGCGGGATCTCGAGGTTGATCAGCATGTCGTGGAGTGCGTCGAAGGCGATGTCCGCCTGCGAGGGCTCTCGGTTGGCGCTGTACCGCTTGGCCATGTGGGTCCGTTTCATGCCATGTCCCGGGGTGTTTGACGAGCCGGGCCGGCTTATCATACACTACTCATATATCAGTTGGCGATGACAAACCTCCCGGTGCATGCCGGGATTGAACGGTCAGGAGGACCGCAACATGGCCGAGTTCCCGGAACGGGCGAACGTGGTGGTGATCGGAGCCGGAATCGTCGGTAGCAGCCTGGTCGGTCATCTGGCCGAGCTGGGTTGGACCGACATCGTGCTCCTCGACAAGGGCCCGCTGCCCAACCCGGGTGGCTCTACCGGCCACGCCTCCAACTTCATCTTCCCCACCGACCACAACAAGGAGATGGCGATCCTCACGCTGGAGTCCCAGCGCCAGTACGAGGACGCAGGTATGAACACCGAGTGCGGTGGCATCGAGGTGGCCCGCACCGAAGAGCGGATGGAAGAGCTGCGACGGCGGATGACGTCGGCCAAGGCGTGGGGGATCGACTCGGAGCTGCTGACGCCGGACGAGGTGAAAGAGAAGGTCCCCTTCATCTCTTCGGACGTGATCCTCGGCGGGTTCTACACCCCCAGTGTCTCGGTGGTCGACAGCCTCGGTTTCGGCACGATGATGCGCGACAAGGCCAAGGACGCCGGCGTCCTCCAGACCTTCGCCAACACCGAGGTCACCGATGTCGAGACCGTCGAGGACGGCACCGGCCGACCCAAGGTGACGGCGGTCGTCACCGACAAGGGACGCATCGAGTGTGAGCACGTGGTGATCGCGTGCGGGGTGTGGTCGCCCCGCATCGCCGAGATGGCCGGCGCCACCATCCCGCTCACCCCGGCCGTTCACCAGATGGCCGACGTCGGACCGATCGACATCCTCCAGGCCACCGGCAACGAGATCGGCTACCCGATCGTCCGCGACATGGACACCTTCATGTACGAGCGCCAATCGGCCGGGTCGATGGAGGTGGGCTCGTACGCCCACCGCCCGATCTTCCACCACCCCGACGAGATCCCTTCGAACGAGGAGGCGGCACTGTCGCCCACCGAGATGCCGTTTACTCAGGAGGACTTCGACGACCAACTCGAAGACGCCCTCGAGATCATGGGCGACATCCTGGAGACCGCCGAGATCCGCTACGCCATCAATGGCCTGCTCTCGTTGACGCCCGACGCGATGCCGGTGCTGGGTGAGACCACCGAAGTGGAGAACCTGTGGTCGGCGGCCGCCGTGTGGATCAAGGAAGGGCCGGGCATCGCTCAGCTCATCGCCGAGTGGATGACGTACGGATACCCGCACGTGTGCGACCCCCATGGCTCCGACATCGCCCGCCTCTATGGGCACGAGCGGTCCGAGCACCACATCCTCGCCCGTTGTTCGGAGCACTTCAACAAGACCTACGGGATCGTCCATCCCCGCGAGCAGTGGGCCTCGGAGCGGGGCGTCAACCGGTCTCCCTACTACGCCCGGGAGGAGGCGCTCGGCGCGGTGTTCTACGACGCTCGCGGCTGGGAGCGTCCCCAGTGGTACGAGTCCAACGCCGACCTGGTGGAGCGGTACGGCATCGAAGCCCGGCCCCACGAGTGGGACAACCGCTGGTGGTCGCCGATCATCAACGGCGAGCACCTCCATCTGCGCGAGAAGGTGGGGATGGTCGACCTGACCGCCTTCCAGATCTTCGACGTGTCCGGACCCGGGGTGGGCGAGTACATCGACAAGATGACCGTCAACTCGTGCAAGGTGCCGGTCGGACGCTCGGTGTACACGCCGGTGCTGGCCGAGAACGGCGGGTTCCGCTCCGACCTCACCGTCCTGCGGCTGGGGGAGTACCACTACCGCATCGTGACCGGTGCCTTCGACGGCGGACGCGACGAGTACTGGTTCCGCAAGAACCTGCCGGCCGACGGTTCGGTCCGATTCGAGAACCGCACCTCGGCGCTGACCACGATCGGCGTGTGGGGACCCGACGCCCCGGCGATGGTGGCCAAGCTGACCGACGCCGACCTGTCCCAGGACGGTTTCCCCTACGGCGGGGTGCAGCACCACATCCTCAATGGCATCCCCGTCACCATGTTCCGCATCTCCTATGTGGGGGACGCCGGATGGGAGATCTACACCAAGACCGAGCACGGCTTGCGGTTGTGGGACGCCCTCATGGAGGCCGGCGAGTCCTTCGACGTCCGCCCGGTGGGGATTGGCGTGTACGGCACCACCGGACGTATCGAGAAGGGTTACCGGCTGATGGGCGCCGAGCTCGAGTCGGAGTACTCGCCGGTGGAGGCGGGTCTGGCCCGGAGAAAGGTCAAGTCGGCCGACTTCATCGGCAAGGAGGCCTACCTCAAGGCCCGGGACGAGGAGCCGGCGGCCATCATGTGCACGCTGGCGATACTCGACCACATGTCGGCTCGCGACGGCATGAAGCGATTCCCGACCGGCGGGAACGAGCCGATCCTCACCGTCGACGGTGAGCGCATCGTCGACTCCAAGGGTCGGGTGTCTCGGGTCACCACCGCCGGCAACGGCCCGTCGGTGGGCAAGTACCTGCTGATGGCCTACCTCCCGCCCGAGTACGCGGTGGAAGGCACCGAGCTGCGGGTCATGTACATGAACGAGCTGTACCCGGTCGAGGTGGTCGTGGCCGGTTCGACTCCCCTGTTCGATCCCGACGATTCTCGGATGAAGTCCTGATGCGAGTCCTGGTGTGTGTGAAGCGGGTGCCGGCCCCCGGCGCCCGCATCAACCTCACCGCCGACGAGCGGGCCATCGACACCGCTCATCTCGGGTTCACGATGAGCCCCCATGAGGAGTGCGCGGTGGAGGAGGCGGTGCAGCTGGTCGAGACCCATGGCGGCTCGGCCACCGTGCTGACGTTGGGTCCCCCCGAGGCGGAGGAACAGCTCCGGTATGCGGTGAGTTTGGGGGTGGAGCATGCGGTGCTGATCCCCACCGACGGGTCGGATTGGGATCCCCAGCGGACCGCCCGGGCGATCACCGCGGCCATCCGCACCCTGGAGGAGCGGGATGGGGCCTTCGACGTGGTCCTGTTCGGGAACGAGTCGGCCGACTCCGGCGGCTACCAGGTGGGCGTGCGGGTGGCGCACGCGCTGGAACGGCCGATCGTCAACGGCATCAAGGGCATCGACGTGGACGGCACGACGGTGACCGCCCGCCGGGCGGTGGACGCCGGGTTCGAGGTGTACCGGATGGAGATGCCGGTGGCTCTGGGGGTGCTGGAGGGCATCAACCTGCCCCGATACCCGACCTTGAAGGGCCGCCTGTCGTCGAAGAAGGCACCGGTCGATGGCCACGAGATCGAGGCCGAGTCGGGCGACATGGCGATGGTCCGCCTGGTTCGTCCGCCCGAGCAGGTCACCGAGACGGTGATCCTCGGGCACGGGCCGGATGCGGCACCCCGGGTCGTCGAGGTGTTGCGAGAGCTGGGGGTCCTGTCGTGATTCTGGTGGTGTTGGAGCACGATCGAGGCGAGGCGGCTCCCGGTTCCTGGGAGGCGATGACCGCCGCCCGTGGCCTGGCCGAACAGCTGGGTGTCGGCGTCTCGGCGCTGATCGTCGGCGCGGCTGCAGAGGGCCTGGTGTCCGCCGCCCACGAGTACGGGGCGGCCGAGGTGCATCTCGCCACGCATGCCCTGTTGTCCGAGTACGGCCCGGAGACGTGGGGTGAGACCGTCGCCCAGGCGGCGGTGGTGACCGGCGCGTCGTATGTCCTGGCATGTGGCACCGACCGAGGCAACGAGGTGGCCGCCCAGGCGGCGGCCCGGATGGAACAGCCGATGGTGGCCAACTGCACCGAGTTCCGGGCCGGCGACGACGGTCTGTCGGTGACTCGGGTCCGGTGGGGTGGTTCGCTGCTGGAGGAGGCGACGGTGTCGGGCTTCCTTCCGGTGTTGACCGTCGCCCATCATGCGGTGGAGCCGGTCCCGTCCCCGGTGTCGGGCACGGTGACGTCGTTCGAGCCGGAGCTGGACCCCTCGCTGGCCCGCACCACGATCGTCGACCGGGTGGTGCTGTCGGAGGGGATCACCCTGGCGACGGCCCCGGTGGTGGTGGGCGGCGGCCGGGGTGTGGGCTCGGCCGAGGGCTTCGCCGTGCTGGAAGAGCTGGCTGAGCTGCTGGGCGGTGTCGTCGGCTGTTCGCGGGTGGTGACCAACAACGGGTGGCGTCCCCACTCGGATCAGGTGGGCCAGACCGGCACCAAGATCGCCCCCCAGCTCTACATCGCCTGTGGCATCTCGGGGGCCATCCAGCACTGGGTGGGAGCGATGGCATCGAAGCACATCCTCGCCATCAACACCGACCCCGAGGCCAACATGGTCACCAAGGCCGACTACGCCGTGATCGGCGACCTGCATGAGGTGTTGCCGGCCATCGCCGAGGCGGTGCGGAGCGGCTGAGACTTGCTCGCCGGGGTCGGAGGATCGCAGCGTCGTCCTCGCCGCAAATGGAGGAGGGAGCTGACGCTCCCTCGGAGGAAGCGTCAGGCCGAACCACACCCAGGACGGATCACGTGCCGCAAATGGAGGAGGGAGCTGACGCTCCCTCGGAGTGCGGTGCAGGTCCGAGGGGGCGACTCACCGGACGCGCCGCAAATGGAGGAGGGAGCTGACGCTCCCTCGGAGGTGCCGCCGCCGTGGCTGCGTCTGGTATGACCGACGTCAGCCGCAAATGGAGGAGGGAGCTGACGCTCCCTCGGAGCCAGAGGCTTCTGGAGGCGTCACGGGACCGCTCAAAGAGCCGCAATGGAGGAGGGAGCTGACGCTCCCTCGGAGTTGAGCGCCGGTGTCGTGTCCCCATCGACCGTCACCGTGCCGCAATGGAGGAGGGAGCTGACGCTCCCTCGGAGGCCTCAGTCAGCCGGACACCATGCCCGAACGACTCGGCCGCAATGGAGGAGGGAGCTGACGCTCCCTCGGAGGCACCGGTCGACGTCAGCTCGGACGCCCTGATAGCGCAAGCCGCAATGGAGGAGGGAGCTGACGCTCCCTCGGAGCCCAACCGCGAACCGTCGCACCACCTCCACCGCCTCCCACGCCGCAATGGAGGAGGGAGCTGACGCTCCCTCGGAGTACAGGCCAGGCACCTCCACCGGAAACGGTGTCAACCCGCCGCAATGGAGGAGGGAGCTGACGCTCCCTCGGAGCATGACACCAGGGTTAGATGGTGATAACGACCCTTGAAAGCCGCAATGGAGGAGGGAGCTGACGCTCCCTCGGAGCGGGTCCTTGTCGATGCAGATCTCTCCGTGATAGATGCCGCAATGGAGGAGGGAGCTGACGCTCCCTCGGAGCTGACAGTGGTCGGAGTGGACGCTCCCGGCGGCGCCACCGCCGCAATGGAGGAGGGAGCTGACGCTCCCTCGGAGGTGGCTGGTGGAAGTGGATGAATCGCTGCCGGTCGTCGCCGCAATGGAGGAGGGAGCTGACGCTCCCTCGGAGCCGGCATCTGTGGACTGAACGTCTCCGCCGACCCGAACGCCGCAATGGAGGAGGGAGCTGACGCTCCCTCGGAGTCGACGCAGAAGTCCAGAACCCGCCCACTCTGTATCTCGGGCCGCAATGGAGGAGGGAGCTGACGCTCCCTCGGAGCGGCGGTGGCGGTGAACGTTACCGGGGTCAAATCGAACGCGGCCGCAATGGAGGAGGGAGCTGACGCTCCCTCGGAGCAACTCGATCTGGTCACGTTGGCGGCCGATCATCTCCCGCCGCAATGGAGGAGGGAGCTGACGCTCCCTCGGAGCGGAGCAGCCTGCGAATTGCCGTCGAACGTCTTCTGCCAAATGTTGCCGCAATGGAGGAGGGAGCTGACGCTCCCTCGGAGGACAGACCGCCTTTGCCCGCTCCACCGCCGCCGGAGGGCCGCAATGGAGGAGGGAGCTGACGCTCCCTCGGAGTGTCGAGGTTGAAATCTCGACACTCGCCACCGACAGGCTCCGCCGCAATGGAGGAGGGAGCTGACGCTCCCTCGGAGCCAGCTCCTGTGGGGTGACAACCTCCCACACTTCGCCGTGCCGCAATGGAGGAGGGAGCTGACGCTCCCTCGGAGCTCGGGTTCCAGGACGGCGACGTGCGAGTGCTGATCACGCCGCAATGGAGGAGGGAGCTGACGCTCCCTCGGAGCGTTCCGGATGGATTCTGACGACGTGTGGGTTCCTTCCGCCGCAATGGAGGAGGGAGCTGACGCTCCCTCGGAGCTCGAATCATCGGCGCATCTCTTCAGCGACCATCTTCTCTCGCCGCAATGGAGGAGGGAGCTGACGCTCCCTCGGAGTCGGAGTGGAACCGCACATCGCCGTTACCGCCGCCACCGTTGCCGCAATGGAGGAGGGAGCTGACGCTCCCTCGGAGCTGGCGCTGTTCGCTGCCGAAGTCGCCGCGGCCGGTGTTGCCGCAATGGAGGAGGGAGCTGACGCTCCCTCGGAGGACGCGCTCACGATCAAGGCGCTTGTCGAGGCCGGCTTCGCCGCAATGGAGGAGGGAGCTGACGCTCCCTCGGAGTGGTGGTGGCGGGGCAACGCCCTCGAAGCGATCCGCACGAGCCGCAATGGAGGAGGGAGCTGACGCTCCCTCGGAGCTCCCCAGCATGGGCGAACACCAACACCGAATCCTACTGGGCCGCAATGGAGGAGGGAGCTGACGCTCCCTCGGAGCGACCGCCTCACAGTTGGGGTTGGACTGACCGGAGTCGCCGCAATGGAGGAGGGAGCTGACGCTCCCTCGGAGTGGCTCAGGATATGGGCCTGGATGGCTGCCATCGTAGTAGCCGCAATGGAGGAGGGAGCTGACGCTCCCTCGGAGCCCCCATTCGCATGGACAACCGGAGGAGTAACAGATGGCCGCAATGGAGGAGGGAGCTGACGCTCCCTCGGAGTCGATCGGGCTTGGTACCAACATCACGTTCCGGTCGTACACGCCGCAATGGAGGAGGGAGCTGACGCTCCCTCGGAGGTGGGATTGGGGGTTTGAGAGTGGGGGTGCTGATCGGCCGCAATGGAGGAGGGAGCTGACGCTCCCTCGGAGTTGGATGCTCGAGCGGAGGAGAACGGCATCGTTCGGCCGCAATGGAGGAGGGAGCTGACGCTCCCTCGGAGCAGTCGGGGTCGAGGTGTCGCTGGGAGGTCGAATCGATCTGCCGCAATGGAGGAGGGAGCTGACGCTCCCTCGGAGCCGGTGAGCGGGTTGGCACCGTAGGCGAGTGTGAGTCGGCCGCAATGGAGGAGGGAGCTGACGCTCCCTCGGAGTCCGAACGTCGACTCGGCCGACCCGCGAGATCGTTGGCCGCAATGGAGGAGGGAGCTGACGCTCCCTCGGAGTCATCTTCAACCCGTCGTGAGCCTTCCGCCAGTCACCTGTGCCGCAATGGAGGAGGGAGCTGACGCTCCCTCGGAGTCGCTCAAGGAAGCGTACGCCCGGTTCACGGGACGGCCGCAATGGAGGAGGGAGCTGACGCTCCCTCGGAGCTCACTATTCATGGTCGGTGCGCGTCTGGCGCAAGCGCTACTTGCCGCAATGGAGGAGGGAGCTGACGCTCCCTCGGAGCCACCACCACCTTGCACCAGTTGTCGCGGAACTCCGCGCCGCAATGGAGGAGGGAGCTGACGCTCCCTCGGAGGGAGAGTCGGGGGTGGGATCCACCCAGTAGCCGCGTTGCGCCGCAATGGAGGAGGGAGCTGACGCTCCCTCGGAGGGCATCGGGGCGGGGTCGTCGACGCCGGCGGTGCCTCGGCCGCAATGGAGGAGGGAGCTGACGCTCCCTCGGAGCCCATCGGCGCAAGGTGAACGTCGACGACGACACCGAGCCGCAATGGAGGAGGGAGCTGACGCTCCCTCGGAGTACGACCTTCGCCAGGACCGGACGGCCCAGTTCTGGCCGCAATGGAGGAGGGAGCTGACGCTCCCTCGGAGCTGGCAGCGGATCACCAGGGTCCGCACCCTCATCACCGCCGCAATGGAGGAGGGAGCTGACGCTCCCTCGGAGGCTCACCGCATGATCGCCTATCTGGCAGGGGTGTTGTCGGGCCGCAATGGAGGAGGGAGCTGACGCTCCCTCGGAGCGACCCCGCCCCGCCGCCCGGCGACCAAACCCACTTGCCGCAATGGAGGAGGGAGCTGACGCTCCCTCGGAGCCTGGGCATCGACGGCGAAGCGGTCAACGACCGCAACGCCCGCCGCAATGGAGGAGGGAGCTGACGCTCCCTCGGAGCGGCCGGAAGAATCCAACCCTTCATCCGGCCGGGTGTTCCAGCCGCAATGGAGGAGGGAGCTGACGCTCCCTCGGAGCGCACGATACGAGTCGGTCGCCCACAGCTTTCCGGGCCGCAATGGAGGAGGGAGCTGACGCTCCCTCGGAGTTCGAGGTGCCGGCCCTTTTCGATGCAAGGGACGTGTCGTGCCGCAATGGAAGAGGGAGCTGACGCTCCCTCGGAGGCAGACACCCGCGACGCCGACCGCCTCACTGCCATGCCGCAATGGAGGAGGGAGCTGACGCTCCCTCGGAGTCTCGACATCCCCAGCAAGACGCTGTCAAACCAATAGCCGCAATGGAGGAGGGAGCTGACGCTCCCTCGGAGGCCGGCGGCCGACAGGGTCGTACGGATGCGAATGGTGGAGCCGCAATGGAGGAGGGAGCTGACGCTCCCTCGGAGATCGGAGGAACTGGTCGTCGAACTGCCAGCCCTGCTGCCGCAATGGAGGAGGGAGCTGACGCTCCCTCGGAGGCACCGCCAACCTGGGCGTCACGTTCTCGGTGATCTCGCCGCAATGGAGGAGGGAGCTGACGCTCCCTCGGAGGGCGTCGTCCCAGTCGGGGTGGGCGTCGAGGAACCGGCCGCAATGGAGGAGGGAGCTGACGCTCCCTCGGAGGCGTCGACCGGACCGCCCGGATCGGTCTGGGCCTGGCCGCAATGGAGGAGGGAGCTGACGCTCCCTCGGAGCCTCGGAGCTTCGGTCCCTCGCGCGTGTGTACGCGTGTAGGAGCCGCAATGGAGGAGGGAGCTGACGCTCCCTCGGAGTTGTTCGCGTGCCGGGAGGTTGGAGAGTTCTTGCTTGCCGCAATGGAGGAGGGAGCTGACGCTCCCTCGGAGCCGTCAGCCTGAACCAGAGGTCGAGGGTTCGACCACGCCGCAATGGAGGAGGGAGCTGACGCTCCCTCGGAGGCGTAGGCGTGCTGGGACCATCCGATGTCCGGCCGGTCCACGCCGCAATGGAGGAGGGAGCTGACGCTCCCTCGGAGGTGCTTCCCCTCCGTTGGTCACCGCCTGGTCCATGTCGGTGCCGCAATGGAGGAGGGAGCTGACGCTCCCTCGGAGTTCCAGCTCGACGCCATGACCGACAATGCCCGACGGCCGCAATGGAGGAGGGAGCTGACGCTCCCTCGGAGCGATCTTGCCGTTCCTCGGATGGTCTTTGATGTTGAGGATGCCGCAATGGAGGAGGGAGCTGACGCTCCCTCGGAGCCTCCGGGCTGGTCGGCTACCACTCCGACGTCACCGTCGCCGCAATGGAGGAGGGAGCTGACGCTCCCTCGGAGTCGATCGTCGTGTGGGTGGACGAGATCACCCCCCGAGCCGGGCCGCAATGGAGGAGGGAGCTGACGCTCCCTCGGAGGTGAGGGGGGGAAGAAGATCGAACAAGGGTTCAACGGGCCGCAATGGAGGAGGGAGCTGACGCTCCCTCGGAGTGCGTCCAAGACCGGACGAGAAGCCAACCCTCCACGGGCCGCAATGGAGGAGGGAGCTGACGCTCCCTCGGAGGACGACAACGGTCTTCACCCCAACAACTCAACCCCCCACAGCCGCAATGGAGGAGGGAGCTGACGCTCCCTCGGAGGCGACCACTCCTGGCCGCTCTGGTCGTTCATGCGCCCGCCGCAATGGAGGAGGGAGCTGACGCTCCCTCGGAGCTGTCGGCCCGGCAGGTCGGGTAGTTGCGGGACCGGGAATCGCCGCAATGGAGGAGGGAGCTGACGCTCCCTCGGAGAGGCCCGCCGATCATCGCCCCTCCGTCCACCGCGAACCTGCGCCGCAATGGAGGAGGGAGCTGACGCTCCCTCGGAGTCAGATTCGGCCCGGCAGTCGCCGAGGCCGCCGTGCCGCAATGGAGGAGGGAGCTGACGCTCCCTCGGAGGGCTCGCAGATTCTAGCCCTTCTGAGCTGGGGTTACGCGGCCCGTTGCGAGCGGTCCGATCTGAGGTGACCGTGGGGTCATTCTTCAATTCGTCAAGGTGCCGAAATCGTAGGCGGTTGTAGGTGCGAGCGCTCCCCGGGGGTCACCACGCCACTGCAGCGCTCGCATCAGATGATCACCGGTCCGGATGTGGGAAGTTGGGGAGCGAGGCCCATGAACGAAAAGCAGTCGCGACCCCGGTTGGCGGGGGGACCCAGGTCGATGACGGCGATCGAGTCGACACCGTGGTGGATGATGACGCCCAGGTCAGTCCGCATCGCAATCAGCTCCATTGAGTCGAGGTCGCAGATGAAGACGGAGTATTGCATGGGCCAGCCGTACTCCTTCATGGTCTTGTGAACGCGGCGGAGACGACGGTCGTCTCGGATGTCGTAGGCGACGATGTAGCGATTTCGACCCGACATCGAATCACCGGGTCGTGAAGGGCACGTAGTCGGGGATCTCGCCTAGCAGGTAGGCGGCGAGAACTCGGGCCTGCACCTCGAGGACGCGTCGATAGGTGATGCGGTATTTGTAGGTGGGGTGGGTCACCTCGTGGTCCATGCGTCTCTCGTATGCGCCGATGAAGCGCTTGCGACCCTTGTTCGTCAATGCCACACCCTGGGCCCTCATGAGAAAGTCGCTGGACCGGACCTCGCCGTTGTTGATTGCGCCGACCACCACCGACTCTGCGATGAGGGGACGGAACTCCTCGGCGAGGTCCAGTGCAAGGGCAGGACGACCGAACCTCGGGCGGTGATACACGCCCAGATAGGGATCGAGACCGACGCCGATCGCCGTTGCTGTGAGGTCCTTGACCAACAGCGAATAGGCGTACGAAAGGAGGCAGTTGATCGGGTCGCGTGGCGGACGGCGGTTGCGTCCGTTGAAGTCGAATGTGTCCTTCGTGGACGTCTTGATCAGACCTGAGAACTGAGAGAAGTAGATGCGTGCGGCGGTCCCCTCGATCCCGAGGAGCGACTCGATGGAGCCTGCCGAAGCGGCGTCGACTGCGAGGTCTTTGAGCTGTTTGATCGCCGGCTCCGTTGCCTCCCGGTCGGAGTTGCGACGGAGGAAGGTCCGACTGTTGCGGATCTTTCCCTCGATCATTCTGCAGGCGACGGGCAATCCGGATTGAGACGCAGTCGCCACCTGGCGACGACGCAGTTCGACGTGTTTCGAAGGAAGTCCTTCGGCGATGCCCTGGAACCAGCCTCCGTAGCTGAACCAGCACACCGGGATCTGCTTTCGGAACGCGGCTCGCATGAATTGAGCGGAGATCTGAACGTTGCCGTACACCGACACCTGCGACACGTCGATCATCCGCGCCTCGCTGATCGATTCGCCGTGGCGGGAGACAACGGCTCGGCCGGAGCGCACGCCGAGGGACGCTCCTTGCTCAGTGATGTAGAGGGGCCGGGCGGCCGAGTCTCTCGGAGTCAGCCGACGAGTGGCGCGGTTGGAGCGGCCGGCGAGCTGGTTGGTCTCGTCGGGCAGGCAGATTCCGACCAGCGAACAGCGTGGACATTTCGGACTGTCGACCAGTGGCGGAGGGGGATCCGGGAGTTGGGCGGTCTCGCGGAGGCGATCGACAGTGTCGAGCGTCAACGCTTCGAGCTCAGGGGTGAAATCGACCTCGACACGCTCGCGCGTCTGGCCGAAGAAGATCTCGCCCCGGTCGACGTGGTAGCCGTTGTCGCGGAGGATCAGCCCGATCACGCATAGCTGGATCAACTCGGGTTGCCACGCCGGAGCGTGGTCCGGCTTGGCGCCCCGCTTGACCTCTACCGGAACGACTCGATCGCCCTCCGCTTCCAAGATGTCAGCTTTGGCGATCAGGCCGAGCCGATCGGAGCTGATAAGCACCGACCGGGCGCGGGTCATCGGGGTCTCGGCCCCGGGTTCGTCGATTCGGCCACCGCCCCGATCGACGGCGCGATGCTGATACCTACCGTCGACGGTGTCGGGATTGTCCTCGAATCGAGCTTGCACCCACTCGAGGTAGAACAGCCGCGGGCAGTAGTCGAACTCGTTGACCATCCGCGCCGGCACGAACTCAGGCAGGTCCCGGATCGCGGTCGTCATTCGGACCACACGATCCGCGTCGGGGCGAACGAGCCGTAGCCACCTTGCTCGGCGCGCCGAATGGCGCACTCATACACGCGAGCAATCCCCCATCCCGATACCGTCGACGGTGGATCCTCTTCGATGGGTACGTGCTGGATCATGCTGCCGACGGCGCCCGCTCCAGCCGGATGGTGCCAGATCGGCCATCGGAGGAATCCCCCAGTCTTCCAACCACCCCCACAGGCCGTCGTGAGGGTGCGATCCGGTCCCGAGAAGACCGGAAACCGCGTCAAGCCGGCTAGCCCCAGCACTTCGGCGCCGGGGTTGGTGCGTTTCTTCTCCCTGGCGGGGTCGCTTGCGGCAAGTGCGTAGTTGGCGTCGTCCGTGACATCCCACATGAGCGACTTGAGCGTGCTCTCGTACCGCCACGGGCCGACCAGCGCCTGCACGAGGTCGTCGACGCCGACTCCGTCGAGGACCTCCTGACACACTCGAAGAAAGCGTTGCTGTCCCGCGGTGAAGTAGAGATCGGAAGGTTTGGCCTTACCGGAGCGATCCAGGCTGCCTTCCGCCACCAGTACCGACGCAAGTGTGTTGCCGGGCGTGTTGCTTTGGCAGGCGTCCAGATAGCGCCGGATCTGAGCCGGTTTGAGCTTGAGATCCTCGCCCCCAAGTGAAGGATCCAGCGCCGGGCTCGTACGCCAGGCTTGTGCCGCGCGGTGCGCCACCTCGGCCAGTTCCCGAACGTCGGGCGCTCCCGTGACCATCGCTCGGGGAATCACTTCGCGTGTCCAGCTCAGCCCCAGATCGAGTTCTTGCTCTCCGCACAGAGCCTGCAGCCCAACCGCCGCCATGAACCCCAGGGGATTGGTCGCGTGGAGTCCTCGCAGTTCCGTGGACATCAGTGGTCACCGCCGGGATGTGCGCTCTCGCAGTGGTCGGCAAGACGAAGAATGGTTTCCAGCCAGGCGAGGCCATAGTGTCCGTAGCGACGCACCAGCCGCCAGAAGCGGTCGGCCGAGTCGATCGCGAACGACGTATCGCCCTGCGGAGTGGAGGCGTGCAGCTCGAAGCCGTCGTACCTGTGTTTGACCGAGACCGGGGAGGGATCGCGGACCACGTGGGGGAGCGGCCGTCCGAACCCGTGATGTGATGCGATGAGGTGGAGGACAAGATCGAGATCGTGGGCGCGCCTCGAGAGTTCAGGACTTGACTGCACGAGGGCAACACTCAAGTTCTCGTGTCTTGCCCCGGCCGGATCGAGCGGGACCAGAGGGGTTCCGGGCGCAGATTTGGCCAGGGGCTCCGACCGCATGGCGAGTCGGACCGGGTCACCTCCGGTCAACATCCGTTGGAATCGAGGATCGAGCTTGCCCAGGTCATGGAGGCGACCGGCCAGTTCGATGTCGTCGCATACCTCGGCAGGTAGTCGCGTTCGCGTCGCGTAGGTCCTCGCTCTGGAGCCGACGCCGTCGTGGTGGCTGGCCAGCGTCGTCGCAACGGCCGTGAGGACGCTCTGTGCCTCATCAGAGCCGTCGAAGGTCCCTTCGTCGACATGATCCTTCGACGTGAGTATCCAGTACTGATCCGGCCGCTCACCCAGAAGGTGAGTCAGGTACGCAGTTGTCGAGAGTGCCTTGGCGATCGCACCATGCGGGTCACTTCTCTCGGCCAGTTGGTCCAGGAAGGCCCGGATGTGGTCGCGGGCCGGTCGGTCCGCACCGTCGACCGGTAGGAGTGTCCGGTTTTCATCAACACCGGTCGGTGCTGCCTCGACCCCCGCTGCTGGCACCGGGGCGCCCGGCACCAACCTTGGGTCGAGTCGAAGCGTTATGCGGCGCCTGTACTCCCACTGAGCGATGTCACCGATGTCGGAAACCGGATCGCTCGCCTCCGGAGCCCAGTTCCCGGACGCCAGGCCGCCCCTCATCGGGGCCACGAGCACGATGTCACCCGGCTGGAGGTTGGCGAGATCTGTGAGGACCACCGCCCGCTTCGTGCGGTTCCAAACATCGACCTGTACATCCGCCCCTTCGACGTCGTCAGTCTCCACCGTGTCGATGTCGGCGACCGCAGCTTCTGCGCCCGTAGCGAGCCAAGCTTTCGCAGCAGAAGTCGGTACGGGAAGAGCCTCGGCAGGCCGCGGTGGGCACAGCCTCAAGGTGTCATCAGATCGATCGAACCGCCAGATGAGCGAGACATCGGCGTCGGGCTCGGCAGCCATGCCATGGAGGAACGGGGCGATGTCGGGCTGAACCTGCGGCTCGGGATTGGTTTGGACCCATGCGTCACGATGGGACCGCAACACGAGCGGTGCAGTCCGGCGCGGTGCCAGGCACGCGGGAGGAAAGCCGGTCAGTTCGAGCGGCCCTCCATCGAACACGTCGCTGCCGTGGCGCGCCGACAGCTCGTTCCAAGTGTTCTTCAGGGCGTCGCCATACACCGGATCGGGCAGCTTGGCCTTCAGGTCCGACGACACCCCGAGAATCCAGGCGCGCGCAGGTCCGCCGAGTCGGTCGGCGCAGGTGCCTCGACGATCGAGGCGACCCAAACGCTGTCGCAGCGAATCGATGGGGGCGCACTCGGTGATCATCGAGTCGAAGCTGAAATCGGCCCCTACCTCGATCGATTGGGTGGCCACCACGAAACGGCGGTCGGTCGCCGGATTGTCCGGGTCGAGATCGGCCACAAGGTTCCCGAGGACATCCGCACGGTCGATCGGACGCATCCGCCCGGTGAGGAGGGTCGAGTGGTGCCCGGCCGAGAGGAGCGCGTCGTGCACGAGGCGGGCCGTCCGAACGCGGTTGACGACGATCCCGACGGCCCGCGCTTCGTCGGGGATCTCGTCCAGCAGCGATCGGACGGCGATCGGGATCGCCTCGTGGGCCGGCTGGCGGGCACGGCCGATCTCGACCAATGACACCTGTTTGATTGCCGACACCCTTCGTTTCAGCTCGCGACTGGCGTCGAGGTCGGTGGGCAGCAGAACGAATGGGTCGGAATGGGTTGTGGCGGTGGCGGACATCTCTACCACCGACCACCGGGTCGACAGAGGCTCCGAACCCGGAGGGCGAACCGCCCGGAGCGTCTCGGCGAACGGCTGAGAAAGGTGGACCTCGTCGAGAATCACCAGGGCGTCGTTTCCGGCCAAGCCGGCATGGATTGGCCGCATCCGCTCGGTGGTGCCGTAGCCCCGGAACAGCAGCCGCGATCCGAACAAGTCAACGGTCGACACGACGACCCACGGTCGATCGGGCCGCAGGGCCCAGTCGTGCCCGGTGACCGCACCGCCTCGTAGGCGAGACGTGCCCAACGGCTTCTGCCCACCGATCTCGCGTAGACGGCCCGCCACGGCGCCGACCACACCCTCTCCGGTCTCGAGGGCCTCGCTGATCCGGTGCGCGCGTTCATACACCTGATCGACGATGAGCCGTCGATCGACGACGAAGAACACCCGACGAGGAAACCGGTTCGGGTCGAGCGCCATGCAGAACACGGCGATATCGAGTGAAGCTGTCTTGCCCACCCCGGTGGGAAGGTCGATAACGGCAGGCCATCCCTCATCGAAGACTCGCTCCATCAGGCGCGATTGCCACGGGAACGGAGCGTGCCCGTGGACCGCGGCGAAGAAGGTCTCGAAGTCTGCGACGCCGAGGTCAGGCATTGGCGTCTCCACCTCGCACGGGGGCCATCAGGCCCAATCCGAAGTAGCGTCCACTTCCCAACACCACCGGTCCTGCCACATCGACCGAGAATTGGACCGTGGCGTGGACCAGCGGGCGAGGGGCGCGTTTTCCGCCGTCGGAACGCTGGTGGAACGCCGGGTAACGGGGGGCGGCCACCGCTCCGACGATCTGGGGCTCGTATGAGACGTGCACATAGGTAGGTGCGGGCAACCCGAGATGGACACAGGCGTCCGCTACTGCCCGCTCGGCCCGTTCCCACGCTCGCTTGGTCGAGGTCGGTCCTGCACCTCGGAGCTTGCCCGGATACGAAGGCAGGGCAATGGGCGTCACCGAACTCCACGTCCGAGCCGGGCCGATCCAGCGTGTCCAGGCGAGGGTCTGCAACTCGGAACGCCCCAGCACTCTTCGAAGTCGCGCACGACCGTGCCGCCCGAGCGTCAGGACCAGTTCACCTTCGGCCTCCCAGGCGCCGATCCCCCGATAGGCAGCCTTGGCCGCTTCAGCGCCAGCGGCCGAGGGCAGGACGACCGCAAGCCCCTTGATTCGGCCATCGGCGTATGCCGACCCGACATAAGGAAGCGCCAATACGGCCATGTGGGGAGACGTCGACGGTTCGCCCGAAGCCCGGTGGCCGGTGAGCCCTTCGGGGAGGGGATCGTCTGCATAGGAGAAGACGGCCTCCCTGAGGGCGCGAGTCAGCGTCGTGGTGCTCATCGGCGCCATACGACGATGCTGGGAAGCCAGTTCGAACAGGACGACCGCCCCGGCCAGATTGCTCAGCTCGGGGGCGGTGGAGTCGTTGGCCGATGCGTCGCGATAGCGGTACTCGGTCGCCGGCAGACTCCGCGGTCGGCTTCCCTGGTGGCGCTCGAACAGCTCCTCGAGTGCGTCGAGTTGGCCAGGTGCAACCCACCTCAGCGTGTCAGGACCAGGCCCCGGGGTGAGGGTCGGTGCGGGCGGATCATCGAGGAGACGGCACGACACGAGGCTCGACGAATGGCCGAGGCGCGTCACCCTCGCCAGCAGGGCATCGAGAAGGCGAGCCTGTTGGTCGTCGATCGGTTCGGACCAAGTGAACACCACCGTTGGGTCTGTCGGAGTCACCGACGGATACATCCTCGGCTGCTTCGGTCGCCCGAACGGCAACAACTCGAGCGCGGCCGAAGGTGGTGTCCTCCCGACCTCGGTGATCTGCGAATCGACGGCTCGCAGTCTTGCCACTCGGGCCACCGCCTTCGAGCCTGCGTCGGGTCTATCGGTCAGATCCTTGATCGCGGTGGCAACGCTGGCTGATCGCCGTGTGTACCAACCCGCGCCGATGACCGCAGCGTCGTTGATCGGCACGAAATGTGTCACCGTTCGGCGTGGGTTGGCGTTCGACGCGGTCACATCGGGTGGACCAAGAGTCTCGAGCCAGGACAGCATTGCCCGCTCGTCCTCTCGGGCACCATCGTCGGACCAGGTCGCCACCAAGGCCGAGTACAGGCGGGCCGGATGCGGAGGCCACTCGGGTCGTGCCCGATCATGATGTCGGGTCGCCACGTACCGTCCGGTGAGAAACGTGATCTCTATCCCGAACACTCGATCACTCCGTGTCGGGCTGTTCAGTGACGCTCAGCTTGCGGCTCCGCTTGATGAGCTCCACCAGCTTCGGCGCCGGTTCGAATCGAGTCTCTCGCTCGGCCCAGCCGATTCCGGCGTCGTGGGCCGCGGCAGCAGCGGCGTGTAGGAGTTCGGACGCCACCCGCCGGTTCACGTTCATGACGATCGGATCTGTGCCGTCGCGTGCCAGCAGCTCGACACGCGGGGCATGCCGTGGGATGAGGAGGCAGCGCGACCGCAGGTCGTAGTCCATCTCGTACTGGTAGGCCAGTGCGGCGACCCCGAGTGCTGCGATGGCGGTGCGGGCGGCAAGGGCGGCGTCGGGCGTCTGGCCGGCGAACCGGAGCCGTCGCAGAGCAGCCAGCGAGATGACCGTGGTCTGCACTGCCTCACTGATCGTCACGCCGCCTGCTGCGGCATCGATCGACGGCGCCACGTTGCCGTGGTTGATCTTCGACGGCTGCCCGTCGGTGCCCTTGTCGCTTCCCCGACTGGCCAATGAGGGCTTGCCCTTTTCTTTGGCGGCCTCAGATTCGTCGAAGGTCCAGACCCGATCCGGATCGGCGTGGTTGTAGGCGCGCTCGTCCGGCGGGAGCTTCTCGATGCCGAGCGGGTCGATGCGACTTCCGACCTTCTTGCCGAACTCGGCGTCGAGACCCACGATCTCGGACACGTAGGCACGCTGAAACTTGCTGCCGAGACCGCCTTTGGGCCCGGTCGAGTCCCACATCCCGAACAGGAGAGCAGTCGGGGAGTACCGGAAGAGTGCAGTTGCGTCACGGGGGGTGGCATTCGTGATGGCCTGGCCCACGTCGGAGAGACGGAAGAGTGTTCCGTCGAGCAAGCTGTCTCGGAAGATGGCATCGGCGATCCGATGGGGTGCCTCCAGCACGGTCAAGCGGTCAAGGTCTGCGGTATCGGGGTCCACCGTGAAGTCGACGTACGCAACCGGGAAGTCCAGTTCTTCCTCATCCCAACCTTCGAGCAGGGCCAGCTCGGCCCGATTCGCCTGTGATGCGACGGAATCGAGGAGAACCGTGGTGGTGGTCCGGTCGCCCACGACCCGTTCCTCGTCTGCATACTTATGGCGGGCGTTCACGGCATACGTGGGCGGGAACACCTTGTCGCCGGGCCCGCCGGCCGGATCGAGCACGGTCCTGGACCTGATCGCCACGTATTCGCCGGCGACGGCGCCTTGCAGTTGCTCGTAGGTGAGGTCGGTCATGAGTTCCTCCTATGGCTCGTCGGTCTCAGTCCCATGGATCTGTCGTTGCGGTGATGCAGACGTGGGGCACGTTGCAGGCTCGAAGCGCATCATCGAGACACACAAACACCTCCCCGTTGGACGGTGCGCACGCAGAACCGATGCGGTGGATGTAATCGAGGGAGCGGGTGGAGAGCGGTGTGGGCTGCTAGAGGACGCAGCGATGCGCGGCGCGAAGCGGTGGCCTTTCCGGGCAGGTTGTCGAGACGCAGACGCTCGGGTTTCGCTGTGGAGCTCGCATGCAACACCATGCGAGTCGGGCTCCGGTGCCTTGCTGATGTCCCCCATTGCCGATCAGCCTAGGTTGGGTGGCAGTGAACCTCTACAGGTTCTCGGCGGCAGTTTGGCAACCGGGATCAGGCGATCGGTGTCGCCGATGCCTCGATCGTGGTGCTGGCGCATCGCTACGACACCAACCGGGTCCTGACGCTGGACCGACGCCATTTCGAGGTGCTCCGGACCCGAAGCGGCGGAAGGTTCGACGTGTTGCCCGATGGTTGACTGCCTTTTCGCGCATCGGCATCAGCGATCTCCGACCTCCGACCTGGCGTGTCGTCGGATTCGACCCGATCGCATACACCATCTATACACGTCACGTGTATGATAGGTGCATGGCGAGGACCCGAACGAATATCGAGATCGACGACGACACGGTCCGGGCGGTGATGGATCGCTTCGGTATCCACACCAAGACCGAGGCGGTGGACCTGGCATTGCGGCACCTGGCAGGCCAGCCGATGTCTCGCGAGGAGGCGCTGGCGATGCGAGGTGTGGGAGCGATCGGAGCCGTTCCGCCCGATCGGGGTCCGGAGCAGTCGTGATCCTGGTGGATACCTCGGCGTGGGTCGAGTTCGATCGGGCGACCGGGTCAGCGGTCGATCGACGTCTCACCCGTCTGATCGAACACACCGACGAGGTGGCGGTGACCGAGCCGATCACGATGGAGTTGCTCGCCGGTGCCCGCGACGATCGACGCGAGGAAGACCTGCGGCGGCTGCTGATTCGGTTTCGCCTGCTGCGCTTCGACGCGGTCATCGACTTCGATGGGGCGGTCCGGGTCTATCGCACCTGTCGCCGGAACGGGGTCACGCCGAGGGGGATGGTCGATTGCATGATCGCCGCCGTCGCCTGGCGGACCGGCTCGGCGCTGCTGGCCGCCGACACCGACCTCAACCATATCGCCGGAGTGGTCGGCATCCCGGTGGACGGTGCTGGTCAGAGCTGATCGCCGGGCTTGACCGCCCGCCGGGAATCACGGCAGGGCGGCGGCGAGGCGCTCGACGATCTCGGTGAGGGTGTCGGGGTCGGTGGCGAAGTTGAGACGGGCGTGGCCGGTTCCGGGGCCGCCGAACGGTCCTCCGTCGGTCAGGGCGACCCGGGCGTGCTCCAAGAGGTAGGCGGCCGGATCGGTCAGCCCATGCGCTGAAAAGTCGAGCCACGCCAGGTACGTCCCTTCCGGCGGCACGTACCCCACGGCGGGAAGGTGGGCGGCGAGCAGCTCGGTAAGCAGCGACCGATTCACGGCCAGGCGCTCGCGTACCTCGACGAGCCAAGCCCGCCCGCCGGCATAGGCGGCGGAGTTGGCGATCAGGCCGAAGGTGCTCACGCCCACCTTCTCGGGGGTGAAGAAGGACGACCAGCGCTCGGCGTCTTCGTCTGCGGTCAGGACCACCTGGGCGCACTTCAGGCCGGGGATGTTCCAGGCCTTCGACGCCGACGTCACCGTCACCACGGTGCGGGAGTCGACGGTGGCGGCAGCCGTGTGCGTGGCGTCGGCGTAGGTGAGCGGAGCGTGGACCTCGTCGGCGAGGATCCGCCCGTCGTGGGCCCGCACCACCTCGACCAGTCGTCCGATCTCGTCGGCATCGAAACACCGCCCGGTCGGGTTCCATGGATTACAGAGGACGATCGAACCGGCCCCCTCCTCGAACGCGCGGCGCATGCCGTCGATGTCGAGGCCGTGCCGCCCCCGGTCGTCGCGGATGCTCGGAACCTCGATGAGGTCGCGGCCCGCCCGCTCCACCATCGAGAAGAACGGGTAGTAGACCGGGGTGTGAAGGATCACCGGGGAGTTGGGCCGGGTGAGGTGGACGATCGCCCGCCGAAGTCCTTCGATCACATCGGGGGCGGAGAACACCCGCTCGGGCGCCACCTCCCAGTTCAACGTGTCCGACCAGAAGTCGGTGGCGGCGGCTGCCGCCTCCCGTTCGAGGGCCGGATACGGATAGCCGGTGTCACCCCGTTCGATCGCCTCCCGGAGGGCGGTCGCCACCGACGGTGCGAGGCCGAAATCCATCTCGGCCACCCACGCCGCCAGGACGTCATCGGGGAACTGATTCCACTTGAGACCGGCCCGAGGCGCCAACGCGGTTCTGTCTTCCACCATGCAATCCTACGGTCGGGAAAGCGGCAGCTACCGTGGTCGGCTCGCCAGAGCGGAGGACGGACTGTGCGGATCGGAATTCTGACCGGTGGTGGCGACGTGCCGGGGCTCAACCCGTGCATCAAGGCGGTCGTGCAACGGGTCATCGACGACGGTCACGAAGTGGTCGGTCTCCGGCGCGGGTGGGCGGCTTTGGTCGACTCCAACCCCGACGACCCCGAGAGTCTCGACGCCAACTCGCTGCTGCTCGACCGCGACCGCGTCCGCACCGTCGACCGAACCGGTGGCACGTTCCTCCACACGTCGAGAACCAATCCGGGCAGGGTCGCCACCCGCAACGTCCCCGACTTCCTGGCCGACACGGTGGAAGGCGACGGCCCGCACGACCTCACCGCCCACGCCCTTCGGGTGATCGAGGCGCTTCGGCTCGACGCGCTGATCCCGATCGGCGGCGACGACACGCTGTCCTACGGACTGCGAATGCATCAAGAGGGCGTGCCGGTGGTCGCCATCCCCAAGACGATGGACAACGACGTCCACGGGACCGACTACTGCATCGGCTTCTCGACGGCCGTCACCCGCAGTGTCCAGTTCATCCACCAGTTGCGCACCTCGACCGGTTCGCACGAGCGGATCGCCGTCGTGGAGCTGTTCGGCCGGTACTCGGGTGAGACGTCGCTGATCTCGGCCTACCTCTCGAGCGCCGACCGGGCGATCATCTCGGAGGTGCCCTGCAACGTCGAGAAGCTGGCCGACCTGCTCATGACCGATCGGCAGCGCAACCCTTCCAACTATGCGGTGTGCACGATCTCAGAAGGAGCCCAGTTGGAGGGCGGCGAACGGTTCCTCTCCGGCGAGGCCGACGCCTACGGCCATCGCAAGCTCGGCGGCGTCGGCTTGGAGTTGGGTGAACGGCTGAAAGACCTGTCCGGCGTGCCGATCATCGAGCAGCGACTCGGCTATCTCATGCGCTCGGGAGCCCCCGACTCGCTCGACCTGATGGTGGCGACCAACTACGCGGTGATGGCGGCCGACCTGGCCGTCGAGGGCAGCGTCGGACGCATGGTGGCGCTCCGCTCGGGGACCTACACCAACGTGCCGATCTCCGTCACCGGTGAGGGCGTCAAGCACGTCGATATCGACGCCCTGTACGACGTCGACCAGTATCGACCCAACGTCCGCCACGTCGCCGGCAAGCCGATGTTCCTGTACTGACCGGTCGTTGATCGGGTCAGTGGTGCCACCGCGCCGGGCCGATCGGCACGGGCGCGTCGGTCCATCAGCGAGCCGACCGTTGGAGGGGTCCGTCCGCCGGTGAGGCCGGGGACCAATCCGCATCGGCGGGGAAGAGTTCCCCTCCCAGAGCTCGGTGGAGGAATGCCGCCATCTGGCCGCGAGTGACCGGGTCGTTCGGGCAGAACCGATCGTTGGCCGGCGGGTTGCATCCCTTGGTGACGCCGGCCGCCGCCAGCTTCTCGATGTCGAGCTCGAACACCGAGTCGTCGTCGTCGGCGAAGTCGGTGCTCGTGACGGCTTGGTAACCCATCGCTCGGACCAGGAACGCCGCCATCTGTCCACGCGTGACCCGGTCGTCCGGGCAGAACCGGTTTTCACCGCACCCCTTGGTGATACCGGCCGCCGCCAGCTTCTCGATGTCCGCCTCGAACTCGCTCATATCGTCGTCGACGAACGTCGGACCGCCCTCGGTTGCCGGGAGGCCCAGCGCCCGCACCAGGAATGCGGCCATCTGCCCCCGGGTCACCAGATCATCCGGGCAGTACAGCTCGAGGGAGCAACCGCTGGTGATCCCCACGTCCTTCATCCATGCGATGTCTTCGAAGAACAGGTGGTCGAACATGTCGTCGAACAGTGGGTCGAGCGTCATGTCGGCCTGGGCAAAGCCGCCCTCCGTCACCTTGACCCGGGTGATGCGGTCGTACCGGTAGCGGGGGACGTCCCGATACCACTCCGGGAAGTAGTCCCAGTGGATCGCCTCGCCGGAGTCGTAGTTGGCGCCGATGATGGCGTACTCGCCGGGGAGCAGCTCGAAGAAGCCGGTGGCGCTGGTCTCCTCGAACCCAACCGGATACCTCGGTTCCGGGTCGATGATGGCGTCCCAGGGATACACCTCCATGTATGGGTCGCTGATCCCATAGATGCCGTCGAGTCTCACCTGAAGGGTGCCGGTGGAGGACAGCGCCGGGCCGATGTCGGAGCTGAAGCGAATCGAACCGCGTAATGCGGGGATACCGCCCTCACAGTGTTGGACGAAGTCGATCGCCAGCCTGACCAGGTTGTTGGACTCGTCGAACTCATACTCCTGGAGGTCGAACTCACCGGTCGAGGTGTTGCATCCCCGCCCCTCACCGAAGAAGCTGAGCCCTGCCACCGTCGAGGTGGGGCTCCGTTCGGCTTCCTGGCCGGTCCCCAGCACCAGCTCTTGGCCGGTCTTGGCCGAGACGATGATGCTCCAATCCTCTTGCCCGCTGTAGTGAAGGGTGAAGGTATGCGGATACCCGTGACCCGACATCGCTCCCGGCTCGTCCAGCACCTTGCTTCGCCCGTCACCGACATAGTCCTCGATGTCGGACTGGTAGGCGAGATAGTCGAGCACTCCCGCCTGTGCCGGGGTCGGGAGCATCGGAATCGCCACGACTGCGGCGACGATGATGGTGAAGAGGTTCCGAGTTGTTGATGCCAAGCTCACGGCGGGGCACTGTACCGGGGGAGCGCCCCTCGACAAGGTCCGAAACTGGGACCAAGGTCACCATTTCGCTTCGTCTCAGCCGTTCGGGGCCGACAGCCAGGATCCATGTATTCGGAAGGATCGGCAGACGTCGGTACTGGTGAGCCGAGGAGGTGTTGGTGAAGCGTTTGGTGGCAGGCGGCGTGGCCATGTTCGTCGGGCTGACGGCGTGCGGTGGAGCCGATGAGGTTGGCTCGGAACCGGTGCAAGGGTTGCTCTGCGTGGAGATCACTCCAGAACTCGAGTGCTCCGAGTACGAAACGGTCCAGTTGTCCGAGGAGGACGCTCAGGCTGCCGCCGACGTGCTCGAGGAACTGATCGGCCTCTCCAAGGACGCACCGTCCAAGATCGAAGACGCGAAAGAGCTCGCCGAACGCTTTCGAGCGCGGCACGGAGCGGATGGTCCCATCCCCGTACCCAGGCTGACACCGTCACAGATCGATGCACCCTCGCTCACCCCGGCCCAGGTTCGGGCGGTGGCCAAGGCCATTCGAGCGCTGAACTGAGATCGACGGCCGTTTCGGCCGGTTTCTGTCCTGGTGGTCTGATACAATCGAACATATGTTCGACAGACTGGATCGTGAGTCGACGGCCGATCGGCGGGAGGCCGAGCTGGTGGCGCTGGAGCGAGTGATCAACCGGCTCCGCCATCGTCAGGCGACGCTGCTCCGGGAGGCGGATGCCGACCAGTCGGCGCTGGCAGACGGTTGCCGCACGCTGGCGGAGTGGACGGCCGGTCGCCTGGATGTGTCGCGAGCGACGGCTCGCTCGCTGGTCGCCCTAGCCCGGATCGGTGCCGAGGACGAGGCGCCGCCCGAGTCGTTCGACCGAACTGTCGCCACCTCCAGGCTGGCAGCCGCCGGGTCATCGGAGCAGATGCTCGACCGGTCGCGGGGTCATGACATCGAGACGGTGTGGGCCATGGCGGGGCGTCACCGGCGGCTCACCGCCGCCGCCGAACGGGATGGTTTCGCCTCGCGGTATGTGACGCTTCAGCCGGCACTGGACGAATCACATTGGTCGCTCTCGGGGCGCCTGCCCGCCGTGGATGGAGCGGCCGTGTCCTTGGTGTTGGACGCCACCGCCGACGGCTTCCCGACGTTGCCGGACGGCACTCGGGAAGATCGGGCGGCTCGCCGAGCCGACGCACTCGTTCAGCATGTCACCGTCGGGCATAACACCGGCGGGAATGGCGACGGATCATCGGTGTCGTCGCAGGTGACCGTGTTCGTGGATGCGCGAGACGGGGCTCAGACCAATGGGGAGAGTGGTGCGTGGGTGGTGTCGGGTCCACGGGTGGGTCCGGCCACCCTGGAACAGTTGTTGTGTGAGTCCACGGTGGCAGTGGTGGCACTGGCCGAGGACGGCACCCCGTTCGCGGTGGGCCCGTCGACCGCGGCCATCCCGGCTCGCACTCGGGACCTGGTGCGGTTCCGGGACCACGGGATGTGCAGCGCCGATGGGTGTCGGAGCCGCTATCGCCTCCAACCACATCACATCGTTCCTCGCTCGCAGGGCGGGACCAACGAACCCGACAACCTCACGTCACTGTGTTGGCACCACCATCATGCCGTGGTCCACCGCCGAGGCTTCACGATCGACCCGACCTCACCACCCGGACGGCGCCGCTTCCAACCACCGCCGGCTCGCGACCCGCCCTCCTGAGCCTTCGCCCGCTTCCGAGTCCACCTCACCACCGGGCAATCACCCCCAATCACCAAGCACCCAATCACCAAGCACCCGGTCCTTTGCCGGGTTGGCGGCGCGTCGCATGCCACGGTCGTCGCCCGCTCAACGTGGACGCGCCCTCAGCAGCAGGATGACGGGGACCTGATTGCGTCGGCGATACTCGGCGACATCGTCGCTTCGTTGGGGTTGCCGGGCTTCTCCTCGCGGTGTCGCCGGTACCGGTCCGCCACCCCGGGGAGATCGTAGAAGGCGCCCCCCGAAGCGGCCCGCTCCCTCACGCCGAGCCGCGATAGAGCAGCGCGTCGATCTCGGTGCCGGCCGCGGCCCGTTGGAGACCCGAGAAATCGCCGTGGGACACCATCGCGGTGGTGACGTCGACGACGGTGGCATGGGCGACTCGCGCCAGCCGGGAACCGATGCTGACTCGCCGCACTCCCATCTCCGCGAAGTCGGCCATGGTGCATCCTTGGAGCGGCCCCGCCGACAGGGCGTTGACCGGGGTCGACACCGACTCCACGATCCGGCGTTGGTCATCGATCGATGGTGGAACCGGCACGTAGAGCAAGTCGGCACCGGCTGCCTCGAACCTCCGGATACGGTCGATCGCCTCGTCGATGCCGTAGGTGCCATTCATGACGCCGTCGGCGCGGGCGCACAGCACGAATGGCCGGTCGAGTCCTCGCGCGGCCTCGACGGCGGCGGCGATCCGGTCGACCGCCGACTCGATGTCGTACGCCGGGTTCCCTTCGACCATTCGGGTGTCTTCGATCGATGCTCCGGACAGACCCACCTCGCCGGCCAAGCGGATGGTCTCCGCCACCGCGTCGGGTTCGTCACCGAAGCCGTTCTCGAGATCGGCCGAGACCGGGAGGGGAGTGGCGGCGACGATGTCGGCCGCATGCGTCAATGCCTCGTCGCGTGACACCCGTCCCATGTCGGGGCGACCCAGCGTGAAGGCGTGACCGGCGCTGGTCGTCGCCAATGCCTGGGCACGGCAGGCGGCCATCAGCCGGGCGGTTCCCACATCCCAAGGATTCGGGATGACGAAACAACCCGACTCGTGGAGAGCCCGAAACACATGGTGGCGATCCATCGGCCTGGGCACCCTACTCGCGGCGGGCGAGGGGTGTCCGTCCCTGTCTGGTGGTGCGGTCGTTTGGTTCTCGATCCCCGGATCAACCCTCGTAGAAGGCTGCCATGCGGCGCTGCATCTCCTCGTCGGAGACGACTTCGACCTGCTGGCCAAGGCCCCAGGTGTGGCCAAAGGGGTCGCGGACGCGGCCGGCCTTGTCGCCGTAGAACTGCAGCTCGAGCGGGAAGACCTCCTCGGCACCGGCCTCGATCGCTCGCTCCCACAGCGTGTCGACGTCATCGGTGTAGATGAACAGCGTGGCGGTCGATCCATTCAGCGAGTTCGGTGATTGCGTGGGACCGTCCGGCCATTCGTCACCCAGCATGATCACCGAGTCGCCGATCCGGACCTCGGCATGGGCGACCACCCCGTCGGGTCCGGTCATCCGAGGGCCCACCTCCTCGGCGCCGAACGCCGCCTTGTAGAACTCGATGGCGTCCGCACAGGGGGTGACGGTGATCGATGGCGTGACGGCGTGCAGGTGGCTCGGGATGCCGGACACTGGATTGCTCCTCTCGGGGGTGACCACCCGACCCTATTCCGACCACGGGGCTGCGGCGGGCGACAGGCGAGTTGGATGCTTCAAAATGTTCAGATATTCTTGAATGATATGGCACTCACCCAGCCGCAGGTGGACTTCGTGGAGCGAGCGGGGCGATGGTGGGAACAGGTCGGAACCCGGAGCGCCGGAAGGATTCTCGGCTGGCTGATGATCTGCGATCCCCCTCATCGGTCGGCCGCACAGCTCCAGGAAGAGCTGCACCTCAGCGCAGGCTCCATCTCGACGCAGACCAGTTCGCTGGAGCGTGTCGGCTTCGTCGAGCGCATCACCTTCCCGGGTGACCGTGCCTCGTACTACCAGCTCCGTCCGCACATCTGGCTGGAGCTGATGCGTGCCGAGCAGGACTGGATCAGGCGGACGCGTGCACTCGCCGATTCGGCACACGCCGTCGTCCCCGAGACCCGACCAGATCGTGTCACCGAACTCGCCGAGGTGAGTGACTTCTTCCTCGCAGAGTGGCCAGGGTTGATGGCACGGTTGGAAGCCCATGTGAAAGAGGAGAAGGCGAGTTGAGCGACCTGGCGATCGAGACCGAGGGATTGACCAAGCACTACGGCGAGGTCAGAGCCCTCGAAGATCTGAGTCTCGAAGTGAAGATGGGCGAGGTGTTCGGGTTTCTCGGACCCAACGGTGCCGGGAAGACCACCACGATCCGCACGATGCTCGACCTGATCCGCCCGACGGCCGGACGGGCGACGATCCTCGGTTTCGACAGCCACGACGACGCGGTCGAGATCCGTCGCCACGTCGGCTACCTCCCGTCGGATCTGGCGATGTACGACAACCTGACCGGCCGGGACATGATCACGTACTTCGCCAACCTTCGGGACGGCGTGGATGAGGGGTACGTGGACGAGCTGACGATCCGCCTCCAGGCGGATCTCGGCAAGAAGATCGGTGATCTCTCATCGGGAAACCGGCAGAAGGTGGGCCTCATCCTGGCCTTCATGAGCAAGCCGGACGTGTTGATCATGGACGAGCCGAGCGCCGGGCTCGATCCGCTCATGCAGCGCGAGTTCCAGACGATGATGCGGGAAGTGGCCGCCGAAGGTCGGTGCGTCTTCCTCTCCAGCCACACCCTGTCCGAGGTGCAGCGGGTGGCGGACCGGGTCGGCATCATCCGGTCGGGTCACCTGGTCGATGTCGAGTTCGTCGACGACCTTCGCTCCAAGGCGATGAGACGGGTGCACCTTCGATTCGCAGGTGCCATCGATGGCGCTCGCTTCGAAACCGTCGCGGGCGTTCGAGACCTGACCGTCGACGGAGGCCGGGCGTCGATGTCCTTCGACGGGCACATGGGTGAACTGCTGAGCGTCGCAACCCAGCAGGGCGCCCTCGTCGACGTCTCCACCGAAGAAGCGAACCTCGAGGAGATCTTTCTCGAGTACTACCGAACCGTCGAGGCCTGATGCTTGCCAACGTCTTCACCAAGACCCTCCGAGACCGGCTGCCGGCGGGCCTGATCGGAGCCGGGGCGCTGGGGGTGTTCCTCTTCTTTGCGCTGTGGGTCTACGGCGACATCGATACGTCGTTCTATTACGACCTCCCGGTCGGCATCCTCGAGCTGGTCGGGATCAACCCCGATGGTGAGGGTGCCGGCGGCATCGCCTTCGGGGCCATCTACAACCTGATGGGCGCGTTCACCGTGGCAGGTCTCGCCATCTCCTGGGGTGCGTCCGCCATCGCCGGCGAAGAACAGCGAGGGACGCTGGGCTTCCTCCTCGGAAATCCCGTCAGCCGTAGGGCGGTGCTGATCTCCAAGGCGGTGGCAGTGGTGCTCATCGTGGGGTTGATGTCGTTGCTCCTGTGGGGGCTCGGGATCGTGTCCGCCCGGGCGTTGAACGTGGTCACCGACGATCTGTTCATCGGCTCCATCACGCTGGCCATGTTCTTGAACAGCCTGTTCTATGGATTGCTCGCACTGGCCGTGGGTGCATGGACCGGAAAGCGAAGCACGGCCTCGGGGTCGGCGGCCGGGGTGATGGTCGTCGGCTATTTGGCGTCATCGCTGCTGCCGCTGGCCGACCTCGAACGCGTCGCCCAGGTCTTTCCCTGGTACTACTACAGCGCCAGCGCACCGGTCAACAATGGGCTCGATGGAGGACACCTCACCGTGTTGGCCGTGCTCTCGCTGGCGGCTTTCGCAGTCGCCTTCTTCGGAGTGCAGCGACGGGACCTTCGCGAGAAGGGAACCGACGTCACGCTCTTGGATCGGCTGCGATCGAATCGGTTCACACAGCGGATCATCGAGCGCGTGGCCGGATCTGTGCGCGTTTCGCGAGTCTCTGCCAAGACTCTGTCCGATCACCAGGGCCTGTTCACCGCCGTGTCGGCGGTGATGTTCTATATGGGGGTGTTGATTCCTCCCCTGTACAACCTCATCCCCGAGGACTTCATCAACATCTTCTCGACCTTCCCCGACGCCCTCGTCGCAATGATCGGTGGCATCGACATGGGTACACCGACGGGTTTCCTCACCGGTGAGACGTTCTCGCTGGTCGGGCCGATCGCCGCCATCGTCCTCGGGGCCAAGATCGGCACCGCCGCGCTGGCGGGTGAGGAGGAGCAGCGAACGATGGACCTCCTCCTGTCCAACCCGATGAGCAGGTCTCACGTCGTCCGGGAGAAGATCCAGGCCATGGTCGTCTACGCCGTCATGCTCGGGTTGGTGACGTTCGGCTCCACCTGGATCGGCGTTCGAATCGCCGGACTCGATGAGGTCGGTGTGGCCGGAATCGCCGCCATTTCAACGCTCCTGGCGCTCTTCGGCATGGTCTTCGGAGCGGTCGCCCTGGCGATCGGAGCTGCCACCGGGCGGCGGAGCATCGCTACCGCCTCCACCACCGGAGTCGCAATCGTGACCTGGTTCATGTTCTCGTTCTTCCCGCTGTCGGAGACGTTCGAACCGGTCGCCGCGTTGTCCCCTTTCCATTGGTATCTGGCGAGTGACCCGCTGCTCAACGGCATGGACTGGTCGGGAGCGGCGCGGCTGGCGGTCACGTTCGTGGTGCTGGCAGCCGCCGCCTTCCCGTTGTTCCGGCGTCGCGATCTGCGCGGCTGAGGCCCGGCGGGCAGCTGACGAGGCGCGGCGACTCGGCTCACATCGCGGTCGTCGTCGTGGTATTGATAGGGGGAGTGTCTGCCGACCGAAGGGCTCGAGGTGGCACTCAGACGACGAAGGCTGCGGCCCGATCGGGGCCGGTTCATCGGATGGCTCCCCGACCTGCCCGAACCCGCGCTGCCGCCGGTCGAGCCGGATCTGACGTTCGACGTCATCCGCAGTCGCGATCTGGTGGTGTTCCGCGTCGAGGCCTACGGCGCCGCACTGATCGGCGGGCGCGATCCCATCATCCGATGGACCGGCGAAGGCCACCTGGTGGTGGGTCTTCCGTTCCAACACCTGGCCGAGCGGGCCATCTACGAATCCAAGGTAGAACTTCCGAACGTCGACGAGGACCCGCTCGACCCGGACAGCGGCGGAGCGCTCCAGTTTCAGATTCCCGAGGTGGCGCGTCCGGCCAAACCGTCGAGGGTGGTGCTCTCGGTGCCGGATGGGTACGAGGTCCCCTTCACGGTCGCCGGCGTCCTTCGGGCACTCGCCCGCCTTCCCATGGCGGTTCATCCGCTGGCCCGGCCCAGATCGTCGCGGGCGACCCTGCCGGATCACGATCTGGTGATCGGGCTGGCCGACGGCGTCGTGGGGCTGCCGACCGCCGCGGGTCTCATCATTGCCACCGAGACCACGCGTCGCCGCGGTCCCGACACGGAGACCGCCGCCGGCCTGGCTGCCCTGGCTCGTCACCGGCGCATCGCTCGCGGGCTCATCCGCCGGCTGGGAGCGGTCCCGGCTCGCGGCGTCGATCTCTCGGACGCCGTTGCGGTCGACGTGGACGTGGCGTTCGGGGGAACGTCGGCTCGAGCGCCCGGCCTGATCGGAATCGGTGGCTTGGTGCCGCCGATCATCGACTTTCCCCGGCCTCGCCGGCCCACCCTGAGCCGCCCACCCGAACAGTTCGAGACTGCGATCGAGGCGCCGTACCGGCTGATCGTCAGCCCCAGCCGGATTGGCGGGTGGTCGCATGCGACGGAGCCGGTCGGGGCCGAAGACTCCGAGGATCGAGTGGAGCTGTGGCACTCGCGTCTGGGCGTCCGCGTTGGTGACGACGGCCGAGGCACGGTCGACGAGTCGACCACGCATCAGCGGGTGATCCGTGCCGTCTGGGCGAGAGACCGGGAAGGATTCGACCCCTGGCCGACCGACGACCTCCCCCACGACACGATTCCGTTCCGGACGTCGCTGGATCGGTCGGACCGGAACATCCTGGTCCGCCAGTCGTCGGAGACGTGGGTTGTCGGTGGGCAGCGGGTCGCGCCCGAACCGGTTGACGTCCGAAGGCTCGCCCTCTCCTCGCTCGGCGCATGGCTCGACCTTCACGGGGCGTGGGAAACCGAGCCGTACACCCCGCAGTTGCTGGCGATCGAGTCGTGGGATCACGTGGCGCCGATGGGACGCGACCAGTTCGTCAAAGTCGTGTACCCGGGCTTTCTCTGGCCGTTCGGGCATCGTGCCAGCCTCGTGAAGCTCACCGAACGGAAGATGAAGACCGCCTCGCCCTCGGTCGCCGGGCTCTACCAGCGGAAGTTCCTGGTGATCAAGGAACCGGTTCGGCGGTACGACGAGACCGACGTCAGCCGCCGGCTCCCGCTGACCGAGGTCCGAATCGTCCCGCTGGTGACGCCAACCCTCGATCCCGAACCGAGCGGACAGCAAGAAGTGTCGGCGTTCGTACCCCTGGTCGACAACTCGCCGTTCGAGTTCGTCCTCCACTGCCGTGACCACGAGGATCGGGCCGTGCGGTTGGTCACCCCGCTCACCTGGGTCTCGGCATCCTTCGTCGACGAGAGCGCGATCCGAACTGCTCATCAGGACCATGCAACCATCGGCGCCTTCGGCCAGAAGGTGGCATTCGCACCGGTCAGCAAGGGCGGGGACACCGTCGAGGCGGCCGAGACGCTCACGTTCGACGGCACCCTCGGCGACGGCACCAGCACCCCACACATGCAGGCTGCCGAGATCACGGTCGACGTCGTCGAACGGATGGCCGGAGTGGGAACGGTGCCGATCGTCTACCACCACCGATACGCCGCGGGGGGCTTCGAAGGGCAGGACAATGTCGGTGAGGTGTGGGCCGAGGTGGTCGGCGACACCAAGAAGCTCGAGTTCGGGACCACCGAAGCGACTGGGACCGACCGTGCCGGTGGTTTCATTCAACCCAATCTCATCGTCGAAGGACTGTCCCGAACCAAGGGCGTGGTGAACGACCTGGACCGGGTCGCCGGAGGGACATTCAAGGCCGACGAGTTCCTCAAGGACGTCCTGCCGAAGCTGTTTGGACTGGTGCCACTCACCGAGATACTCGACCTCGACTCCCTCGATCTCTCCGAAGCACCGACGGTGGTGTCGCAGACGTTGGGACGGGTCGAAGGGTTCATGGAACAACTGGAGCGGGCCGAGAACCTGGCGAGCCGGGCCATCGCCGAGGCCGACGCCCTCGTGGACCGGGCCAACGGCAAGGCCGCCGAGCTGCAGCAACAAGCCGCAGCCGCACTCACCGCCGCCCAGGACCTCGCCACCGAGCTCACAAACGCGATCCAAGCCGTGCTGGGCGCCCTCCAGAGCCTGGTCTCGAATCCAAGCCTCGACCCCGGTGCCACCCTGGCTGCTCCGATGCAGGCCATACGGGACGTGATCCCGGTGCTGCGCTCGACCGCCGCGCAGCTGCCCCCGCTGGTCGGGCGCCAGCTCGAGAACCTGGCCGATGTCCTCGGTGACGTCGTCGACGCCGTCGACCTGATCGACGATGTCGTCCGGTGGATCTCGGGACTCGAACCGTCCGAGACCGACTTCACGTACCGGTACGAATGGACGCCGAAGCTTCACTCGTGGCCGGCCAACAGCCCCAACCCGGTCTTGAAGCTCGAAGAGCGGAGTCTCGTGATCGCGGTGGAGGGCCGCTTGAACGGCCAGGGCGAGATGGGAGTCGAAGCGCTCGCCGAATTGAAGGACTTCTCCCTCAATCTGCTCCCGGGTGCACCCCTGATCCAGTTCGACTTCGATCATCTGTCGTTCCTCGCCGGATCGGACGGCAAGACCGAGGTCGACGTGGTGCTCTCCGAGATCCGGTTCGTCGGGATTCTCGGATTCATCGAAGTTCTCAGAGACCTGATTCCCTTCGACGGGTTCTCGGACCCGCCGTATCTCGACGTCAGTCCGGCGGGGCTGAAGGCCGGGTTCACCCAGGACCTTCCCAACGTTGCCATCGGGGTCTTCAACCTGTCGAACCTGTCGCTGGCGGCGGACGTCCAGGTTCCCTTCCTCGGGGAAATGGTCACGGTCGGCTTCTCCTTCTGCTCACGGGAGCGGCCGTTCACGCTGGCCGTGCTCTTCATCGGCGGCGGCGGATTCTTCGCCATCCGCCTGTCGCCCGAGCGAGTCGAGGTCCTGGAGCTGGCGCTCGAAGCCGGCGCGGTCCTCGCCGTCGACTTCGGTGTCGCCTCCGGGTCGGTGTCGGCGATGCTCGGCATCTACATGCGGCTCGAGGGAGACGCAGGATCGCTGGCCGGCTACTTCCGGCTGCGGGGTGAGGTCGACGTACTCGGCCTGATCTCGGCGTCGATCGAGCTGTACCTGGAGCTGAACTACGACTTCGACACCGGAAAGATGGTCGGGAGCGCATCGCTGACCGTCAAGGTCGAGGTGCTGTTCTTCTCCACCTCGGTGACGATCCGCGCCGAGCGCCAGTTCGCCGGCTCGAACGGCGATCCCAACTTCCTCGACGTGATGGAGATGGACTCCGACGGATCGTCGCCGGCGTGGACCCGCTACTGCCGGGCATTTGCGGAGGAGTGACATGGTGACCGAACGATTCACGGCGGTGGCGCTTCCTCACAGCCGAAGCCCGGCAGCTCCCTTCCACGTCTCGGTGTTCGTGTCGCCGAACCTCACGCCGGACGAGAGCGAAGAGCGACTCGACCGGTTTCCGACCTTCCGAAACTGGCTCGACCTTCTGACCGCCGGGAAGGTGATCCTCAGCAACCAGAAGGGGGAGATCGACGCGACGCCGCAGTTCGCCGACATCGACGTCGCGGTATGGGCCGCCGCGTTCCCCGCCGATACTCCCGTCCGAAGACGGTCGCCGCCCGTCTGGACGGACCGGCATTGGCGAACGTTCCGGGCGGCCGAGGTCCACGACACCGCCAAGCTGCTGGCATTCGTGTCGATGGCGTCCAACCCCATCACTCCCGGAAAGCCCGACCGGCGGCGTGATCCGCTGACGGCGCTCATGACGGGGGTGGTCAACGACGACTCCGACACCCCGTCGGACGCAGACATGACACGGCAGCTCGACAACCTCCTCGGCGAAACCGAACGCGTTCCACTCTCCGAAATCGAGGCCCTCATCGCCTCGTCTGAGGATCCACTGTCCCGCGCCTTTCTGGAGTTGCACCGCGCCAGGCGCTTCTACGAGCGGCCCGAATCGGCGGTGACCCGGCCGCGGCCCCGACCCGTCGACGGCCTGATGCGTGAGCCGCTGCCGCGGCCGGTCCCGGAGTTCCACGAGCGGGTCGCGCTCGTCTCCGACCACCCGGCCGCACTGCGTCGCCTGGGTCTGGTCGTCGACTTCTCGGTATCCGACCTGGACGCCCTGGCCGACAGCGAGTGGATCAGCGCCGACGTGCACGTCGGCGGCATCGTCGGCGATCCGGTCCGGACGGCCTGCGGGCTGATCGGCAACGACATGTTCGTCACCCCCGCCACCGAGGAGTGGGTGGCCGGCCGTCTGCGGCTGGCGGACGCCGACCTGTTCTCGGTGCTCGATATGGACGCCGACGGAGCCGCCCTCAAGACCGACCGGTTCCTGTGGACCATTCCCCGGCTTCTCGCGGCGGCGGAGGCGCAGGCCGAGGCCACGACGGCCACCCCGGCACAACGCAGTGCCGGGTTCACCATCGTTCGCCACCAGCGGGCGGTGGAGACCCAAAACCGGATGGAAGACCAACACGCCCTCGGCGCCAAGGTGACAGCCGGGGCAGCGCCGCTGCTGCACGCCGAGGACGTCACCCACGGGTACCGCTTCGATGTGTACGACGATCACACGAACCGGTGGCACACGGTCCACGCCCGGCGGGTCGATGTCGACGTCCTCGGTCATGGGAGCGTGATCGAGGACGGAGAAGAAGAGGGATTCGCCCAGACCACCACGGCCACCGAGACGGTGGGAGCCGACGAATCGCCGGTCCACGTTCACGAAGCCGTGGCCAGCTGGGGAGGATGGAGCCTGGCAGCCCCACGTCCCGGCAACCGCGTTCGCCACGTTGCCGGTGACGAACGAGTCGAGGACCCCGACACCAACCCCGACGAGGTCACGCCCATCGTGTTCCGGAATCGGGTGGAGCGGGGAACGCTTCCACGTCTCCGATATGGGCGGTCCTACTCGTTTCGGGCATGGGGTGTCGACCTGGCCGGGAACAGCCGGCCCCGTGAAGTGGGGCCGGCGCCCCAAGTCCCACCCGACCTGGCCGCTCGGATCGAAGCGGGACTCGGCCCCGCCGGCGACTTCCGGCCGACTCCCGGACTGGAGAGCGAACTCCGAGGGGAGGCGGCCGCGGCGTTCATCCGACGCCGGACGTCGACTGTTCGACGCCGGGTCTTCGACCCCGGGTCCGGCGGCCGACTGACCGGGTCGGCGGCGGCCGATGGCATCGTGGTCTCTCGCCTATCGGAGCGTCGCCGGCGGGTACCCCCCGAGGTCGGTGGGCGGGTGGACCGTGCTGCGCTGGTCGAGCGGGCGTTCGAAGAGGTCGTCCTCGATGTCGAGGTGCCCATGTTCGTCGACCCGGTGTTCCATGATCCCATCGTCGTGGCCGGGGCGATCGACATCGGTGATGAGTTGGTTCCCGACACCATCGATACCGTGACCCCGCTTCGCCCCTATCTGAGATGGGAGCCGGTGCAACCACCGACCGTGGTCGCCCGTCATCCGAACTCGCCGGGCGAGTCACTCCTGCAGATGGTCATCCGCTCGCAGGTGGTTCAGGACCCCGACACGCTGGAGGTGACGGTGACGCTGGCGTCGGACGCCGACGCCTTCGGCTACGGCTCGACGTCCGAACGCCATCTCGCCCCACCCAAGTCGAGCCAGAGTGAGTGCGAACTCCACGGGGTCTTCGATGAGGCGATCGGTTCCACCGATCCCGCCGATCACGATCGACTGCTGGCGGTGGCCATCCGCGAATCGGGCACATGGTTCGATACGACCGTGCCGCGCCTCGACGATCCGACCGTGGAGGACGATCAACTCGACATGGAGTTGGTGGCCGATCCCGGGACCCCTGCCTCCACCCTCAAGACGCTTCCGCTCGACCCGGGTGAACCACCGGCCCCGGGCCAGTACATCGTCCATCGCGGTGCCCAGCCCCGGGTCCCCTACCTCCCCGACCCGGTGGCGCGAGGCGTGTCGCTGGTGTTCCCCGAGGCCGGGACCGACCGAGCGCTGATCTTCCCATTCGGGGTGGAGGGTTTCACGGCGCGGTACGGCGGCGACTGGCCGGAGCTGGGCCCCTATCGGTTGGTGCTCGCCGCCCGGAGCGAGCTGAAGGGCCGGGTGGATGGAAACGCCATCGAGATCGGGCTCCCACCCGGTGACGTCCAACGCGTACGGGTCTCCTCGGCGCTCGCTCGGGACGACCTCGAGCTGTTCGGCGTGTGGCGGTCGTTGCCCGCCGTGATCCGCGACCAGCCCGATGTCGAATCGGCCGCCGCCGATGGATGGCTCTGGGCGCTGACCCCCTTCGACCAGGTCACGATGGTTCACGCGGTTCCGCGACCGATCGAACCGCCGCGGCCCACGATGCTCGTTGCGGCGAGAGTCCGAGACTCGGTGGATTCCTGGCTGATCGGCGGCGTCGACATCCACGGTCCCAGCACAGAGCAGCTCACCGCCGAGGCCGCCTGGACCGAGTTCACCGACGACGTGGCGATTCCCATCCCCCAGGAAACGGCCATGTCGGGCGTCGCCTTCACGACCGCGATTCGCCCGGAGGAAGATGTCGCGGTCCTCGTGGCCGGAGACGGCCCGGACGAGGAGGTCGAAGTTCCCGGATTCGGACCGGTGTGGCTGCACGAGGTGAAACATCGATGGGGTGACACCAAGCATCGGAACGTCCGGTACACCTTCCGGGCGGACACGCGCTTCCGGGAGTACTTCGAGCCTGGTCAGGCCGGCAGCGTGGTGGGCCCGACGACGGAGCTGTCGGTGCCGAGTTCGGCGCCGCCCGCCGCGCCGATCGTCGACTCGGTGATTCCGCTCATGCGATGGCGGACCAGTCCCGAACCGGAGCAGCCGTTCGCCGTTCGCCGGGAGCGCCGGTCCGGGCTACGCATGTATCTGGAACGGCCGTGGTACTCGTCCGGGGAGGGTGAGCTGCTGGCCGTGCTCCTGGCGCCGTTGGGTGTCGACGCCGGGTACGAGGACTTCGTGAGCCAATGGGGGGCGGACCCGGTGTGGCTGGGTCGGCCGGTGGAGCGTCGGGGCATGTTCCTCGAGTTCGACAACCTCATGCGGTCGTTCGGGCTCGATGATCGCCCGGCCGACGAGTCGCGACCCGTCGCACCGCCCGTGACGATGCCGTACCCGTTCATGCCGAGTCCTCGGCCGGTGACGGTGCTGGGCTACCGGCCCCGGTACAACTCGGAGCGCGAGCTCTGGTACGTCGACGTGGCCATCGACCCCGCCGACCGGATCTGGCCGTTCGTGCGGCTGACCGTGGCTCGATATCAACCGGACAGCATCAATGGATGCCACTTGTCGGCTCCCGTTCGCTGTGACTTCGTTCAGCTGCTGCCCGAACGGACCGCATCGGTGTCCCGGACCGATGATCGCCACGTGCGGGTGGTGGTGTCGGGTGCGGTCGGGCTCCGCGGAACCAAGACGTTCCCGCCGCCGGCCGCCACCGCCGCAGAGGCGGTGGCTCGCAATCGACGGTTGGTGGCCAGACTGCAGCGTGTCGATCCGCTGGTGGACACCGACCTCGGATGGGAGACGGTGGACACCGTCGAATTGGCACTGCGAGGCGCCGGGACGTCCGGGTCGGAGGGAGCATGGGTCGGGGAGCTCGAAGCACCCGAGGTGATTCCGGTGGCGACTCCTGGAGCCGGCGACGAGTGGCGGATCGTCGTCGAGGAATGGGAGCGTCTCCTCGGCGACCGCGCCGATCTGGGCGGGCGGGGACCACGTCGGTGGGAGCATCGCCTGGTCTACGCCGACGAGGTGACGCTGTAGGAGCGGCGCACCTCTCGGTCAGATGGATCCCAGGATCCGTCGCACGGTCTCGAGGCCGACGACCTTCGGCAGTCGGATCCGGCGGCCGTCGGTCGTCACCAGGTACCAGCGTGCCCCTCGGCCGGGCTGGTGAATGCCGGCGACGCGCTCCCGCGGGATCGACCTCGTCTTGATGAGCGAACGGACCCGGACCACGTTCGGCTCCACCGTCACCCTCGTCGAGGCGGCACGAATGGCCAACACGGTGAAGAACGTGAGGAAGGGGGCGAGTACGGCGACGTCAAAGATGAACGTGTCGGATTCTGTCAGGGAGCGGATCCACTCGAAGAGAATGATCAGCCAGAAGAAGATGTTCAACCTCATGGCTATCCGGCCGGCCTTGGACAGGCGGGCAACGAAACGATCGGGGACGTCGGCGGTCGGCGTCGGTTGCTCCTCCGAGACCGATGAGACCTCAGTGGGGAGCGCGGCGATGGGGACTGCGCCCGCGGCCTCCACCGCTCGGGACCGTGACGCCTCGTGCTCGGTGCGTGCCAGCCGGGCCGCTTCGGCCGCCTTCGCCTGCTCGACATCCGCGAGGACGCCGGCCAGCACCATCCGCCGATGGCTGCTCTCGCCGAGCCGGGGCACCATCGCCTCGAGTCGAGCCACCACCTCCTCGGTGAACGCCAGCGGAGCGACCTCGCTCAGCCGCGACACCGCTCGAAGCCCGAGGTACTGACCGAATGGCTTGTCCTCGCGCACCGTTGCATCCACCACCACATCCAAGAGGAGCGGATCGGGGTTGGAGAGAACGAACGAGTACCCGGCGACCCGGTGTCCCCGTCCGGTGGACGTGAGGTACTCGGATGGATCGAACCGGTCGGTCGGCGCCTCCCGTAGCAACGCTCGGAGGCGTTCGACCACATCCTCCAGCTGCTCGGTTCGTGGGGGTCCGCCCTCCATCGCCAGGCGAATCGAGTCGTGCTCGGCGATCAGCGACTCGAGCTCCGGCCAGCCGGGAGCGGCGGCGTCATCGACATCAGGAGGCTCCGAGGGTTGACGGGTCTGTTCGTCCTTGGTGGCGACCGTCGAGTCGCCGACCGGTCGGAAGGTCTCCACGGAACCATCCTCGGGCGCGGCCAGGACGTCGAACAGTCTCCCGTCTTCGCTGCGGAGATACAGCACCGGCGTTCCCCACTCGGGATGAAGCCCACTCGTGAAGATCCGGAACCGTCCGATCGCCACCGCATCGTCGATCGTCTTCCCGGCGGCCAGCGTGGTGTAGAAGCCTCGGGCGAACTCGGCCGCGGCCGCGTCGGTGATGGTGAACTGCATAGCTACGACCGCCGGAATGCCGGCCGACGCGATCAGGCTGTGGGCAGCGCCGGCGAACGGATCCTCCCGAGAGGTGCGTGCCCCTTCGCACGAGTTGAGAACCACGAAACGCAGTGCCCGCGATTGGGCCAGCACGGTGGCGAACTCCGAGCCGGTTCGCATCTCGACCGCCCCGTCGGCATTCTCGAGCACCACCAGGCTGTCTTGGTGGTCCTGGTCGAAGACGCCATGGCCGATGAAGTGGACGCCGTGAAACGGACCCTGGAACTGCACGGCCGTAGCGATCTCGGTGAGGCTGGCCCTCGGCAGCCTGATCAGTTCGATCTGGGGCTGGGATGCAACCGCTTCCTGCAGATGGTGCCACTCCGCTTCGACGTCGAGCCGCTCGGATGCATCGAGGTCGGACGGGTCGGAGATGATCACCATGACTCGGAGTGGGCCCTCGACGGCCAAACGCTTGCGGGCCCGGTTGACCGAGACGTAGCGGGTCAGGCTCGTCGCCGGGTCATGGACGACGTATCCGTTGCGCGCCGGTGAGTAGAGGAACTCCCAAGGCACGTCGACCAGATCGGCGGCGTCTTCGAGTCTGATCCGGAGCCGCACCTTGGAGTCGGTTGCATCGGCGCGATTGAGACTGACCGCCCACCGCTCCCCAACGGGCCCGCTGAAGACGGCTTCGAACAGTCGACGGCCGACCTCACGTGCTCGTCGGTCGGATGGGGTCTCGATCCGGCGCCGGGCATCGGCTCCGCGACGGCGCAGGCCGTTCACGTGCAGAGCGAGATTCTCGATCTCGAACGTGTCGAACGGATTCGAGAAGATCGCCTTCGCCTCACCCGCCGAGGAGCTGAGGACGTCGGCCCGAAAACTGCCGTCCGGGAGGCCGGTGATTTGCAGGTCGAAGTTGTGGAACCCGCTCACGCCGCTCCTCTCCGCCAAGGTCCTTCACGCTACAGACTCACCGAGAGGCTCGGCTGATACCGGCGGCCGACTGCATATCTCCAAATGTAGGTCGACCCGGTCGACGCCGGCTCCCGAGGGCGGAACCGGCGCCGCGGTGATCAGCGGGCCTGACGACCGGTCGACATTCCGAAGGCGATGCTCTCGAGCGTGTCCTCGAGCCCGACGAACCCTTCGTTGGGAACGAAGAAGTCCTCGCCGAAGTCGACGTCGATGTCATCCGCGGAACCGAAGATGCCATCGGGGCCGACACCGATGGTTCCGGGGAAGTTTCCGCCCTGGTCCATGATGTTGGGGAAGGGGTTGAACTGGTCGGTGTGCCAGTTGGCCGAGAAATGGCCCGCCTCATGAGCGACGATGTTCCCCACCGCCGTTCCGATCAATTCGATCATCGAACTGCTCGGGTCGGTGGGGTACGTGTTGAGACTCACCTCGGGAACGAAGAGGTCGTCGCTGGGGATCCCGCTCATGAGGTCGAGCAGGACCACCGCGGTCTCTTCGCTCTCGAAATCGCCGACGTCGATCGACTGGGCGATCCCAACGGTCGGGATCTGAAGTTCGGGGATGGTGCCACCGACGATCACTCGACTCACGTATGGCTGGCCCCACAGGTCGCCATGATCCCGGCTGTTGAGGATCTCCACGTGGAAGGATCCACCTCCGTCGCCGGCGTCGAGACTCCCGTTGGATCCGAAGACCGCCGGGTCCGTGCCGAGGCTCTCCTCCACCGAGGCGACGATCGCATCGATTACCGCGTCCTCGTCGGCGGCGGTGAGACCCCAGCGACTCAGGAAGGCGGACAGCGGCGAGAGCTGTGCTTCGATGCCGGTTTCCAAGCCGAAGAAGATGCCCGGGTCCAGCGATGCACCATCGAAGTCGAGGTACAGCTTCTGGACAGCCCTGCCGGTCAGTTCCTTGGCCGGCCGGAAGACCCGGAGATCGACCAGGTATTCGCCGACGGCCGACACCGATAACGCGTACGTTCCCGCCTCCTCGAGCACGAATGACAGGGAGGCGTTCCCGCCTCCGGGAAGCGGCGATACGGCGGGATGGATCGGCGTCGCATCCTGGCCGGATCCCATCAGCAAGGTGCCATCGCCGGCATACAGTTCGAGCCTTGTGGCGGCATCGAAGACCGTGGCCCCGACGATGTCGCCGGCCTCTGCTTCGAACGCGTAGAAGTCGATGTTGCCGCGTCGTAGCTCGAGGGTGATGTCGTAGTCGCCTTCGCTTCCTGTCTCCCCGGTGACGCTCGGGCTCGCCGGGTCGGTGGGATCCACCGGTACGAACGCACCGAAGCCGCCGACCGAGACGTAGTAGTCGCCGTCCACGGGTGCATCGAAGCTGAGGAAGCTGTCGAAGCTGGAACCGTCGTCGTCGTTGGCCGCGATCTCGAACGGGGCGAGGGCCGGGTTCCAGATCGCCACGAACGGGTCGAGGTCGCCGAACGGGTCGGGTGTGTCGATGTCGACGATGATCGTGTCACCGGCCGACACCCCCGGGATCAAGAAGAAGTCGAAGTCCGGGGGACCCATAGGCGCTGCTTCGTCGCCGATCACGCCGCTTCCGGTGGCGACATCCCCCACCTCGAGCGGGACGACGTTGGCGTCTCCCAGACTGCCATTCGGCTCTCCGGCTGCCGCGGACAGGGTGTCGCCCTCGAACTCCGGAGCCGAGCCGGCGATCTCGGCGGCGGGTCGCTCTCCGTTCTCCGTACCGAACCCGTCGATGAACTCGGCATCGGCTTGCGTGTCGTTCTCCCCGATTGCGGAGCCCTCGACCTCGCGGACTTTGATGCCCCGACGCGGTGCTCCCGGAGCCTCGCGGCTGGCCCTGACCTTGCCGGCCGCATTGAGGTAGGCGGTCCAGGATGCGTAGTCGGCGCGTTGGCCCGGGGCCAGAAAAGCCAAGTAGGGGTTGGGCGAGTCCGGCGGGTTGAGCTCTCCGTCGACGACGAACTTCTCGGTCGGATACTCGGCCCGCTCCGGACCGGCGGCCGTGCCGGGAGCGGCGAGCGCCCCGACGAGGACGATGGCAAGGATGATGAGGCTTCGCTTCGAACGCACGGCTCCCAAGCTCCCAGTTGGCGTGATCTGAGCATACGCGACCAGACCCCGGCGCGAGGCCGTCCCCTCGGCGGGGAGGTAGCCTCCGGGCGGTGACATCACCGCAGCCCAGGATGAGTCCCGGACGGCTGGCACTGGTGGCGGTCGGCGTCGTTGCGCACCTGGCGGTCGGATTCGTGCTCCTGGTCAGTGGACTGGTGTTCCCGATTTGGGCGTGGGCGGCAATGCTGGCCGTGTGGGTGGTCGGGTTCGTGCTCCAACTCCGCTGGAAGCACGTTCCCCTCAGGGTCCTTGCGGTCCCGGTCGCAACGGCACTGCTCTGGGCGTGGGTGGCGTGGGTCGGGGACACGGTGCTCGGATGGACGGCGTGACCTCGACGCCCGAGTCGAGCCGGCTGACGGAACAGGTCGTACTGGTCGACCGCGACGGACTCGAGGTCGGTGTGATGGGGAAGACCGAAGCGCATCGGGAACCGGGCCACCTCCACCGTGCCTTCTCGCTCTTCATTCGCAACTCCGCCGGTGAGGTGCTGCTCCAGCGGCGAGCCGTGGCCAAGTATCACTTCGGCGGCGTGTGGGCCAATGCCTGTTGCTCTCATCCGCGTCCCGGCGAGCCGCTCGTCCGTGCGGTCGAGCGGCGGACGCTGGAGGAGTTGGGGATCGAGTGCCGGCCGGAGCCGATCGGTTCGTTCGTGTACCGGGCCGGGGATCCGGTGTCGGGATTGGTCGAGCACGAGTTCGACCACGTGTTCGAGTCGCTGACCGACACCGACCCGAGCCCAGATCCCGCCGAGGTCATGGACTGGAGATGGGTGGCGGCCGAGGATCTGGCAACGATGGTGGACACCGGCGACCCGACGCTGGCCCCATGGGTTCATCTTGCCGTCGAGGCCTTTCCGAGGCTGGTGTCTTCCTAGGCTGGGCTCGCCGCAGCTCGAGGAGGAGAGTTGGATCGCCGGGTCCCACGGTGGAGGGATGTCAAGCCGCTGATCGGTTTTCGACGACCGCGATTCGGAGCGTCTTCCCGCGTGGAGACGGCGGCGTCCGTCTGGGATCTCCAGGAGATCGCCCGGCGCCGGACACCCCGGGCGCCGTTCGACTACACCGATGGCGGAGCCGACGAGGAGATCGCGCTCCGACGATCCCGCGAGGCGTACCGGCGGGTCGAGTGGCGCGAGGTACGAGTGCTCCAGAGTGTCGAGGTGGATACCTCGACGACCTTGCTGGGCCGGACGTCGGACCTCCCGTTCGCCCTGGCGCCCACTGGCTTCACCCGCATGATGCAGCACGAGGGTGAGCCGGCGGTGGGGCGAGCGGCCGAGCGGGCCGGAATCGCCTATGCCCTCTCCACGCTCGGCACCACCACACCGGAGGATCTCGCGGCCGCCGCGCCCGGATTGAACCGATGGTTCCAGCTCTACGTCCTGAAGGACCGTGGATTCAACGCCGAACTGTTGGAGCGGGCCAGTGCGGCTGATTACTCGGCCGTCATCCTGACCGTCGATACCGCGGTCGCCGGAGCGAGACTCCGCGACGTCCGCAATGGCCTGACCATCCCGCCCTCACTCAGTCTCAAGACGGTGGGGGACATGGCGTTGCATCCGGCCTGGTGGTTCAACCTGTTGACGACCGAACCGCTGGAGTTTGCGACCTTCCGTTCTTTCGACGGGACCGTGGCCGAGATGATCGGAACGGTGTTCGACCCCACCCTGAACTGGTCGGACCTCGATTGGATCCGGGAGCACTGGTCGGGGCCACTCGTCATCAAGGGCATTCAGTCGATCGCCGACGCCGAGACGGCCATCGCTCGGGGTGCCGATGCCGTGATCGTCTCCAATCACGGCGGCCGCCAGCTGGACCGGGCGCCGACCACATTCGAGTTGCTTCCCTCGGTGGTCGACGCGGTGGGCGACCGCGCGGAGGTGTACGTCGATGGGGGAATCATGGATGGTGCCGACGTGGTGGCGGCCATCGCTCAGGGTGCCACGGCGGCATTCATCGGCCGGGCATACCTCTACGGCTTGATGGCCGGTGGCGAACGAGGCGTGGACAAGTGCATCGAGCTCCTCGGAGCCGGCATCCGTCGCACGATGCAGTTGCTCGGAGTTGGCTCGGTCGCCGAGCTCGACCGGCGTCACCTCACGCTGCGCGACGAGCCCTGAGCACCATCCCCCGCAGGGGTGTCATGGCTGCACTTCCTCCTCGAGCCACTCGTACCAGGTCCGGCCGGACCGGTCGTGGTGATCGCAGAGGACGGAGCCACCTCGGAAGGCGGCTGCCGCCGCACCCGGGAACGGCACCGGGATGACGAGACGGCGCAGGCCGCGTCGACGCAGATACGCGGTCGCCATCGTTGCGAAGTCGAGCACGTCCGGACCGCCCATGTCGGGCACCCTGCCAGCGGGGCCCGACTCGGTCAGCTCCACGAGCCGGGAGGCAACCACTTCGGGATCGATGGGCTGGATCGGCGTCGACGAAGGCGCCAGCATCACGGGAAGCCGGGCGAACGGGTCGACGAAACGGCCGATCAGATCGTGAAACTGCGTCGCCCGCAGGATCGTCCAAGGAACGCTCGACCGTTCGATGAGCTGCTCCGCCTGCGCCTTCGCCCGGTAGTAGGGAAAGGGGTGGTCGTCGATGCCGACGATGGACACGTAGACGAGGAATGCACGCCGACCCGCCATCGCCTCCAACAGGTTCGATGTCCCGACCACGTCGAGGCGTTGGGCGGCTCGGGCGTCGGTCGCCAAGTGGATCACGGCATCGACACCTTCCAGGGCCCCGTCCAGGCCGTCTCCGGAAGCGAGTTCGAGCGCCCGATGATCTGGTCGCGACGGAGTCCGAGTTCCGACGACCACGTCATGGCCGGCCTGAAGCAATTGCGGAGCCACCCTCCTGCCAAGCGTGCCGGTGCCACCCGTGATGAGTATCCGCATGTTCTCCTTCCTGTTGGACCATCGACGAGACCGCGCACCAGGATGTGACACGTCCCCAAAGTCTAAGAGTCAGTAGGGAAAGGTGACGGTGGCGCGAATGCCACCGGAAGAAGACTCGCCCAGGTCCGCGGTCCCACCCCCGGCTTCCGCCAGCTCCCGCACGATCGCCAGGCCGAGCCCGGTCCCGGGGCTGTGATGGTCGGCGCGCCAGAATCGGTCAAAGGCACGAGCCCGGTCGTCGGCAGGCATGCCGGCACCGGTGTCTTCGACGATGAGCTGCGCGTGATCGGAGTCGGAGGCCACCGACACAAGCACCTTGCCGTCCGGTCCGGAGGCGCCGATGGCGTTCGAGACGAGATTGTCGACGATCTGATCGATCGAGCCGGGAACGGTGTGAACCGTTGCCGACACGGATGCGGACTCGAAGCGCAGCTCCACCTGGGCCTCCTCGGCGACGGCCTCCCACAGGCCGACCCGATCTCGCGCCGTCGTGATCAGGTCGGTCGGTTCGAGTTCGACGGTGCCATCCTCGGCCCGGGCGATGGTGAGGAGGTGGCTGACGAGTTCCGATAGCCGGTCGGTCTCCGCCAGTGCCGCCTCGAGGTCTGCCAGTTGGCCTTCGTTTGCCTCATCCATCACGTTCTCGAGACGGAGTCGGAGCGCCGTCAGCGGGGTGCGCAGCTCGTGGGAGGCATCGGAGACGAAACGGCGCTGGCGGGCGAGGAGGGCGTCGAGGCGAGCCGCCATCGTGTTGAAGCCATCGGCGAGGGCGGCCACCTCGGGTGGTGCGTCGGTGGAGTCGATCCGGCGCGAGAGGTCGCCTCCTCCCATCGAGACGGCCGCCTCCTGCATCGCTCGGAGCGGTTTGGTGACCGACCGGGCGATGATCCACCCGACCGCGGCCACGGCGGCCAGCACGACGGCCCCCACGGCGATCAGCCGGCGCCAATGGTTCTCGATGCGGTTGGCGAGGTCCTTGGGATTGAAAGTGATCCGTACCGCCCCATGCACCTCACCACCGGAGGCCACCGGCACTGCCACATACGACAGCGGCCGCCCCAACGTCACCGAATCTCGCGTGTCGGCGACACGTTCGCCGGCGAGCGCGGCCTCGATCTCGGGACGGTTCGAGAAGTCCTGGTTGGCGGGTTCGTCGGTGTCGATGATGGAGGTGCCGGTATCGTCCACGATCACGACCCGGACGCCGGCGTCGGCGGCGTACTCGGCTGCGTGCCGAGGGTCGTAGGGCTCGTTCCGGTCGAGCGCGTCCTCGTAGATCGTGGCCAGGACGCTGGCGTTCCGTTCGAATCCGGTCTCGATCCGGGCAAGCTCGAAGCGGGCGATGAACCGCCCCAGCGGGATCTCCAGGACCAGCAACGTGAAGACGGTGATCAAGAGGTAGGAGACGATGAGCCGGCGGGTCATGGGTCGGCCGCCAGGCGGTATCCCACTCCGCGGATCGTCTCGATCAGGCCCGGGTCGCCGAGTTTTCGACGGAGGGATGCAACGTGGACGTCGAGCGTCTTGCCGGAACTCCACCCATCGTCGTCCCAGACGGTCGCCAAGAGCTGGGCGCGGGTGATGACCGCCCCGTGATCCTCGGCGAGCGCCACCAGCAGGTCGTACTCCTTGGGAGTGAGCGGCACCTCGATCGCGTCGCTGGTGACCTGTCGTGTCCGCCGATCGACTCGGACGCGGCCAGCTTCGATCGGGCCGGTCGGATCGGCGGCCGCTTCGCTCGATCCGGCTCTTCGCAGGACCGCTCTGATCCTGGCGACGAGCTCGGCGAAGCCGAATGGCTTGACCACGTAGTCGTCGGCGCCGAGTTCCAGCAACGTGACACGGTCGATCTCATCCGATCTGGCGGTCACGACGATGATCGGGACGTCGCTCTCGGCTCGCAGCCGCCGGCACACCACCTGGCCGTCGAGGTCGGGGAGCCCGAGGTCGAGTACCACCAGATCGGGGATGGTGGCGTTGAGGGCGTCTGCCCCGGTGCCCACCCAGTGCACGTCGAATCCGTGCCGGCGTAGCCCATCGGTGAGGGGGTCGGCTATGGACCGATCATCTTCGACGACGAGGAGTCGCATCGCCCCCAGCATGCCATTCGTGGTCGCTTCGCTTTCCGATCTTTACCAAACCTTTGCGTAGCCCTCGCGCCCGGCTGAGGTTCGGAGCCGTACGTTGTCCGCAGGTCCTCAGCCCAGGGAGAGTTCAACGTGAAGCACAAGACCGCCTTGATGACCGCACTGTCCATCGTCTCGGTGGCGCTTGCCGGGACGGTGGCGTATGCCGCCAACCTCGGGATCCTGGAGTCCACACCCCCGGTCGGTGATGTCTCGGCGGTGGTGGATCTCAGCACCTCTGTCTCGCCGTCGCCCTCCTTCGGCGCGGATTCCGAGGCCGTCGGGTATCAGATTCCCGACGTCGGCGTGGTGACCTTGGAACGGAACGGGGAAATGCTCTCGCTCGTCTCGGTGGATGCCGAAGGCTGGGATGCGGTCGAGCGCGACGGGTCCGACGGCGTGGAGGTCGAACTCAGGTCCGGAAGTCGACACCTGATCTTCTCGGCCCAGGTCGTCGACGATGCGGTCGCCGTCGACGTAGTGGAACGGTCGTCCGCAGCTACGACGAGCACCCCGACGACGGGAACATCGACGCCGGACCCGAGCGTCACGACGATCCCGGACGGGACGTCGACCTCGGTCGCCACCGCGACGTCCAGTACCGACCACGACGACGAGGACGACGACGATCGTGACGAGGACGATGACCACGACGACGACCACGATGACGACCGCGATGAGAACGACGATCGCGACGATGATTCCGACGACGACGATCACGAAGAGCGAGAGGATGACTGACCGGCCCGTTCGACGGCCTCCGGCAATGCGTACCGACTCGTCGAGCCCGGCGGCCACCTCCCGAATCGGCGTCGCCGGGCTCGGCCTCACGCTGGTGTTCGGGATGACCGCCGGGTTGGGCATGACCTCGGACCCGTCGGCGACGTCGTCCGGCGGGGCACCGCTCGGACAGGATGCCGAGATCGTGGTCGTCCGGCCGCTCATCGTCGCCGACATCCAACGCTCCGTCGCCGTGACGCATGCCGCACCGAAGGTCGCCTCCGCTCCGGTGCCGTCGCCCGCACGCCAACCCGATACGGTGACTCGTGGCAGCGGTTGATCGTGGACCGATCGCCGGCATGGCATCGACCGGTCACGTGGTCGTCGTCGGTGGACCGAAGGATCTTCTCCGGCAGGCGGCGGACCGTCTCGATCACCTCGAGCGCTGCTGGTCGCGCTTCATGCCCAGCTCCGACATCTCCCGGCTGAATCGATCCGCCGGCCTCCCCGTTCCGGTCGACCACAGCACCCTGCTACTCGTCGACCGCTCGGTCAGAGGTTGGCGGCGCACCGGAGGTACCTTCGACCCGACGGTCGGTGTGGCGATGGCCCGGCTGCCGGTGGGCGGGGGATCGTGTCACGCCGAGTCCATGGCGCAGCCCGCGCCGGGATGTCTTGACATTCACGTCGATGTCGGGGCACGCACCGTGCGACTTCCGCCCGGTGCAGTGTTCGATCCCGGCGGCATCGGAAAGGGCCTCGCCGCCGACCTGATCGCCGAGGAACTGGTCGAAGGCGGCGCAAGCGGAGCGCTCGTGAACATCGGTGGTGACCTCCGCGCGGTCGGAGAAGGTCCGAACGGGTCGTGGACGGTGGCGGTTGAGCGCTCCGTGCTCGATCGGTCGCGGGACCACGTGGCAGTGATGGAACTGGCCGGCGGCGGGGGAGTGGCGACGAGCACCGCGCATCATCGCCGCTGGCGCGGCGTTGCGGACGACAGCCGGCACCACGTCTGTCCGCGGACGGGCCGGATCCGGTCGACCGATGTGTCCTCGGTGACCGTGGTCGCCGAGCGCGCATGGCTGGCGGAGGTGGCGGCGAAGGTCGGCATCGCGGCCAGCGCGGATCGTGCCGTGCGAGCGGTGGAGGCGCTGGGCCATCGAGCCATCGTCGAATCCACGTCGGGCGTCGTCCTGGCTTCGCGCGGGCTGGTCGGAGCGGCATGAACTCGCAGGTCTGGTGGTACCTGGCTCGCTCGTCGGGCATGGTCGCATGGATCATGTTGACGGCGTCGGTGGCCTGGGGGCTGATGCTGTCCACGCGAGTGATGGGTTCACTGCGCCGGCCCCCATGGCTGCTGGCCATGCATCGCTGGCTGGGCGCGATGTCGGTGTTGATGACCGCCGGGCACCTCGCTGCTCTGATCGCCGACTCGACGGTGCAGTTCGGGCTCGGCGAGATCCTGATACCGATGCAGTCGGAGTGGCGCCCACAGGCGGTGGCCTGGGGCGTCGCGGCCATGTACGCCCTCGTGGCGGTGGAGGTCACGTCGCTCCTGATGCGACGCTTGTCGAAGCGCCTGTGGCGGGCCATCCACCTCTCGAGCTTCGGCGCCTTCTTTGCGGCATCGATGCACGCTGCGGCCGCCGGATCCGATGCCGCGTCGGGCTGGTACCGGCTGACCGCCGTCGCGCTCGTATCGGTCGTGCTCCTCCTCACGTCCTACCGCGTGCTCGGTGGCACGGTTCGGGGACGCCGTCGACCAGCGGGGAGTCCTCGGAAGGAGACGAGGCGCCCGCTCACCGAGCGGTGAATGCGCCGAGGATCAGCTCGTTCAATCGCTCGGACGTGGCCCGGTCGGTTGCCGTCTGGACCACCACCAGGTCCGCCCCCGGATCCACCGCGATGATCTGACCCCGAAGCCCGCGCGCGAACAGAACCCCTGGCCGGTCGGGGTCGAGCCGCCAATGAGCACCGTAGGTGGGCTCCACCGGCGTCGGTGTTCGCAGTCGATCGACCCATCCTTCGGGCAGGATCTGGGCTCCGTCCCACACCCCGTCGCGGAGGACCAGCAGCCCCAGCCGCGCATATCCTCGGGCGGTGGTGTCGGCCGCCAGCCCGGCCAGCCAGGTTCCGGCGTCATCGAGCCGCAGTTCGACGTCGGCGCCGATCGGTCCGAACAGGCGAGACCGGAGGAACTCCTCGACATTGCCGCCCACCACCTCTCCCAGAAGGCGAGCGACGATGCTGCTGGTCCCGGTGCTGTAGGTGAAGACGGTCCCGGGTGTCGATTCCAGCGGCCTGGTTGCGGTGTATGCGGCCGTATCTTCGGCGGCGAGGAGTGCGAGCAGGTCGACGCCTCGCTGATCCTGCTCACGCCACCGGAGGCCGCTGGTCATCCGCAGGAGGTCGTCGAGGGTGATCGTGGCACGGTGGTCGCCCGGTGCCTGCCACTCCGCCACCGGAGCGGGCGCGGCCGGGTCGAGCAGACCGTCACCGACGGCGATGCCGACCGCCAGGGCGGCGATGCTCTTCGCGACCGAGAAGCTCGGGAACACCGTGTCGCGGCCGTCTTCGGCACCGTATGACTCGTGAACGATCGCGCCCCGATGCACGATGATCACGGCCCGCACTCTGGGCCCGATGCCGTCGCCCATCGCCTCGGCGATGGCGTCCTCGATCGTCTCCCGGTCCACCTCGTCCGGCCACGGACCGACCGGCCACGTGTCGGCCGGATATGGCACGTCGGCCGGTTGAGGGCGCAGCGGTGACGAGCCGGCGGTCGGATGGATCTCGACCGCTCGGGGAACGGTGGCGGCCGATGGTTGGGTTGAGGTGACCGACGGGAGGCTGGTCGTCGAAGCCGTCTCCGAGGTGGCCGGTGCGCATGCAGCCAAGAGGGTCGAGGCCAGCAAGAAGGGGAGGGCGATCCGCTTGCGGAGACTTTGTCCGGTGCGCCACTGCGTGAACCGCGACCGTTCAGATTGAAATCGAGGGAGACGCATCACAAGGAGAGGAGTTCGGATTGGTCCTCGCCGACGTGGTCGCGGACCGGTGGAGGATGCCACCCTATGCGGATCGGCCGGCTTTCGGATGCTCGGCAGAGACAGGTGGATGGGCGTGGACGAGTCCCGGCCACGCCTTCAGGCCGGGGATCCCTCGCCGACGGGCCTTGTACCCGTTCCCCAGGAGCCATCGCGCAATGAAGTCATCGACCCTCACCTACACGCGTCAGTCCGGGTGGTCCGATGCCTTTCCTGCCCTGGACAGCCCGAACACCCTGGTACTGGTGTTCGCGGCGGCCGACTACTACGACGATCCGGAGCCGCTGGCCGAGGTCTCGGCCATGTATCCGAACTCGGTGGTTATGGGATGCTCAACGGCCGGAGAGGTGCGTGACGGTGAGGTCGACGACCACTCGATCGTCGTATCGGTGACCGCCTTCGAGTCCACCACACTCCAGTCCGTCGTGACGGCGCTGGGTGATCCGTCCGAGTCCCGCGAGGCCGGGCAGACCATCGCGACCGAACTCGCTCGTCCCGATCTGGCCGGCGTGTTCATCCTCTCGGAGGGCCTCAGCGTAAACGGCTCCGAGCTGGCGCGCGGAATCTCCTCGGTGCTCGGCAGTTCTGTCGTGGTGACGGGTGGACTGGCCGCCGACCTCGGCAAATTCGAACGAACCTGGGTCCTCTCAGACGGTGTACCCACCGTGGGGGTCGTGCACGCGGTCGGCTTTGCGGGCTCCTCCATCAACATCGGCTACGGCCTGAAGGGCGGCTGGGACATCTTCGGCCCGCAACGAAAGGTGACCCGAGCCGCGGGCAACGTCGTATTCGAACTCGACGGTGAACCGGCGCTCGACCTCTACGAGCGCTATCTCGGCGAGCTTGCATCCGACCTTCCGGGCGCCGGCTTGTTGTTCCCGCTCGCCGTATGGAACGAGGATCCGAGCGATCAGGTCGTCCGAACGCTGCTCGGTGTGGATCGCGCCACGGGGAGCGTGACGTTTGCAGGCGACGTGGAGGAGGGCGCGTGGGCGCAGCTGATGCAGGCGAACTTCGATCGGCTGGTCGAGGGGGCGGAAGGAGCTGCGCTGTCGGCGCGGCTTCAGTCACACGACCGAGAAGTCCTCGCTTTGGCAGTGAGTTGTGTCGGACGCAAGCTGGTGCTCGGCGACCGCGTCGACGACGAGGTGGAGGCGTCCCTGGCGGTGCTTCCGCCGGGATCGACGCAGGTGGGCTTCTACTCGTTCGGAGAGCTGTCCCCGAACGGTGTCGGTACCTGCGATCTCCACAATCAGACGATGACGATCACGGTCCTCTCCGAGTCCTGATGCACAAGAGCCTGGGACGCCAGCTGCGACGGCTCGGGATCGAGCCGCATGTCGCTCCCGATGGGGAGCAATGGAAAGCACTGCTGGAGGTCCTCGGCGCGACATACGAGCAATCCGATCGGGAGCGGTATCGGCTCGAGCGGGCACTGCGCCTCAGCTCTGATGAGAGCCGTCGGCATGCCGATCGCCACCAAGCGCTGAGTCTGTGCGCCCAAGCGCTGCTGATGCAGGCGACGGCCACGCCGGAGAAGGAGGCCTTGGTGGCGTTGACCGGTGCTGTCGAGCTCGAGGGTGCTTGGATCGTCCGCCGGGACGGCGACTCCCCGAGGGTGGTGGCCATCGCCGGCGACATCGAAAGCCCCGACGGATTGGTCGCCGAGTTCGAAGAGCTGGCGACGGATACGCCGGTCCACGATCGCCCCACGTCTCGGGGTCGGGAGCTGCACGCTCCCGTCTTCGTGCATGATCGGTTGCTCGGCCTTCTGGGGTGTCGGATGAGCGACGATCGCCGGAGGTTCCACAACGCCGATGTCGAGTTGGTGTCCACTGCCGCCGCCATGGTGGCGGCCCACTGGGCTCGGCTCGAGACCCAAGAGGCGCTCCAAGCTCTGGTCCACTCGAAGGACCGATTCGTGGCCTCGATCTCGCACGAACTCCGCACTCCGCTGACCGCCGTCGTCGGCTTTGCGTCGGAGCTCGAGGGGCGATGGCACGCCTTCAGTGCAGCCGAAGCCCGCGACATGGTGGACCTCATCGTCGAGCAGAGTCGGGAGGTTGCCCACATGGTGGATGACCTGCTGGTCGCGGCCAGATCGGACATCGGGAAGATCCGGCTCGACCCTCAACCGCTCGATCTGCGACAACAGGTCAATCTGGTGGCAGGTCGGATCTCGGAGGCGCCCGGCCTGAGAGTCCTCCCCGAAGGTCACGCCGTGGGTATCGGGGACGCCACCCGGGTTCGTCAGATCATTCGCAACCTCATCACCAATGCCGTTCGATACGGTGGCCGAACGGTCCGGATCCGCATCATGAGCGAAGTCGACCGAGCCGTCCTCGAGGTACGCGACAACGGCCCTGGGGTGCCGGACGAAGCGGTCGACCGGATCTTCGACGCCTTCCACTCCGCCCATGAGTCGCCGACGCAGCCCAATTCGGTGGGCCTCGGTCTGTGGGTTGCTCGCACCCTGGCGGAACTCATGGGAGGCGACCTCTCCTACCGGCGCGAGCACGAGGAGACGGTGTTCAGCCTGGCGCTGCCCAAGCCCGTCTAGGACGCATCCCGTTCGCTGGTGGATTCCTCCAACCCGTTGCCTCCGGAGAGGAAGGGAGTCGCGTAGGTCGGGTACGAGATGGAGGGACGCTGGGGGAGGGGCAGGCCCGTCCGGATCGCCAACCGGTAGAGGACGTAGGGAGCCAGGCTGAGATGGGCGGTCGCCAGCGTCCACCAGAAGCCGACCGGCCCCACCGATTCGATGATGGTCGACGCCACCAGCGGCCCGAGGATCGAGCCCAAACCGTAGAAGAGGAGCATCGCCGCGGCCGCCGGCAGGAGGAGGGCATGTTCGATCTGGTCGTTCATGTGGCTCACCGCCATCGAGTACATCGGGAAGCTCACCGCGGTGAACGCTCCCATCGCGACGATCGTCCCGGTCGAGCCCTGCTCGACGACCGCGCCTCCCAGGGCGAGGATGCCGGCGACGATGGTGGTGGTCAGGATCACTCGTCTCCGGGGGAAGCGATCGGAGAGGGTTCCAAGTGGGAGCTGCAGCACGAAGCCGCCCACCATGGCCGCCCCCATCAAGGCAGCGACTTCCGGCACCCGCATGCCGGCGAGGGTTCCGTAGACGGCGCCGAGGCCGAGCACCGATCCGGTGGCGGCGCCCGCGACGATGATGGCCACCACTGCCAAGGGGACATCCTGGATCAGCCGCCGAAAGGGGAGCGCACCTCGGGAGTAGGTGTCGGCCGGTGCCGGAGCGACGCTCAACGTGAGTGGGACCACCGCCAGGGAGAAGAGTGCCGCCGCAACGATGAACCCCTGTTGTGGGCGATCTTCGATGGTCAGGATCGCTTGACCACCTCCAAAGCCCACGTTGCCGACGACGAGGTAGATGGCCAGCAGGCGTCCCCGCGTGGCGTTGGTGGAGATGGAGTTCAACCAGCTCTCGGCGACCACGGTCATTCCGGCCAGGCAGAATCCGGTGACGAACTTGAAGGAGATCCACGAGGCCGGGTCGACGACCAGCGCGTGGCCGAGCGGTACGATCGCGGCGACCGACGCAAGTGCCGCAAAGGCCCGAACATGTCCGACTCGACCGACCATCCGGGACGTGACCAGCGTTCCAGGTGCCAACCCGACGTAGTACGCGGCAGACAGCAGGCCGATCACCTGGGTGGGGAACCCCTCGACCGTCGCTTGGATCCCGACGAGGGTCGATGACACGCCGTAGCCGGTCATCATCAGGGCCAGACCCGTGAAGACGCTGCGCGCCAGCAACACCTCACGAGCGGTGGCGCGGCGCTCCAGAGCACGAGAGGACGGCGCGGGCGGTGCTCCGGCTCGACGCCGCCGGATGGTCAGAGGTCTCGGCACAGCCGTCGAGCGTCGTAGATGGCTGCGTGGATGTTCCGGGCGGCGACCGCATCGCCGATCCGGAACAGACGGAACGAGCCACCGGGATTGCGGACGAGCTCTTGTGGCCGCCCGTCGATGAGCGCGTCGATGTCGATCTCCCCGAGGTTGACGGAATCGTCGACCAGTTGGTGGAAGACGTCGTCGATCGGGTCGGTACCGTGCTGCACGACGACATGGTCGACCTTGCGCTCCGTGTCCTGACGGGTGTAGTCGTTGCGGAGGAGGGCGACCAGCCTTCCGGCGCGACGCTCCACCGACCGGAGATGGTGGTCCGGCGTCTGGACGATGCCGGCCTCGTAGAACCGGCGAAGATAGGCGGGGTAGGCGGTGCCGTTCACCTCGTGGCCGATGAGGCGGTCCGGGGTGGCGATCTCCAGCTCGACGCCGAGATCGATCAGCCGTTCCGCACAGGACATTGCCTGCTCGTTTCCGTGATCGTCGTAGAGCAGCACACTGCCACCGACGGGAACCTGACCGGCGATCACATCCCAGGTCGAGACCACCAGGTCTTCGCCGGCCTCCATCTCGGGCACCCGCGGCCAGCCGCCGGTCGCGACGAAGACGGCTTCGGGTTCGAGCGCCCGGACGTCGTTGCCGTCCGCGAGGCTGTTCAGTCGCACGTCGACACCGAGCGTCGTCACCTCCGAGGCCAGCCAATCGACGATGCCGATCAGCTCCTGACGGCGGGAGGTGGCTCGGGCCGCCAACAACACCTGCCCGCCGAGCCGGTCGGCCGCCTCCAACAGCGTGACGTCGTGGCCTCGTTCGGCGGCGGCGCGGGCGGCCTCCAGACCGGCGGGACCGCCACCGACCACGACGACTCGCTTCGACTCGGTGGCGGACTCCAGGGTGTGGGGAATGGTCATCTCCCTCCCGGTCGCAGGGTTGTGGACGCACAGCGCGTCGAGCCCCAGGTAGAGCCGGTTGATGCAGTAGGAGGCACCGACGCAGGGGCGGATTCGCTCCGGTTCGCCACGTTCGAGTTTGGCGACGATGTGCGGATCCGCCATGTGGGCGCGGGTCATGCCGACCATGTCGATCAGACCGGCCTCGATGGCATGTCGTGCCGTCGGAAGGTCGGTGATCCGGGCGGCGTGGAACACCGGCACGTCGACGACTTCCTTGATGGCGGCGGCCACCGGGAGATGAGCTCCCAACGGTGTGCCATAGACCGGGATGACCTTCGAGATGGCTTCATCCGAGGCGATGTACCCCTTGATGATGTTCACGAAGTCGAGCATCCCGGTGGCGACGAGACCCTGGGCGATCGCCCGGCAATCGTCCAGCGTGAGCCCTCCGTCGGTGTCCTCGGTGCCCGACATCCGGATACCGACGATGTAGTCGTCCCCGACCCGGTCTCGCACCGCTTCGAGGACCTCCATGCTGAACCGCATCCGGTTCTCGAGACTGCCTCCATACCGATCGCTTCGACGGTTCACCAGCGGTGTCCAGAACTGGTCGATGAGGTGGCCGTATGCGATCAGCTCCACGCCGTCGAGACCTCCCTCCTTGCAGCGGGCGGCGGCATCGGCGAAGGACGCCACCACTCGGCGGATGTCGGCTTCCTCCATCTCCTTGGGGAAGCTCCGGTGGGCTTGCTCCCGAACCGACGATGGAGCAATCGTGGGCAGCCAGTGTCCGTCGTCCCAGACCGTCCGTCGACCCATGTGGGTCAGCTGGCACATGACCGCCGCTCCATGAGCGTGAACCCGGTCCGACAGTCGCTGGTAGTGGGGGATGATCGAGTCGTCGCCGGCGTAGAGCTGTCCGAACACCGACGGCGAGTCCGGCGCAACGTTGGTGGAGCCGCCGATCATGGTGAGCGCCAGGCCACCTCGGGCCTTCTCCTCGTGGTACGCCTGGTATCGGGGTCCTGGATGACCGTCGTCGGCGTACGCCGGTTCGTGGGCCGAGCTCATGATCCGGTTGCGGAGCGTGAGGTGGCGGAGCTGGAGCGGTTGCAGGAGCGGGTCTGCTGCCATCGTCGTCCCGGCGTTGGCTGGTGTGCGTCGTCGGCGATCGGAAATGGTCGGCCGTCCGGTCCAATCCGGGCGTGGCGTCCAATTCCATCATGCGGGATCGTCCCGTATCGCGGAATGTAGCGGAAGGCAGGTGGTCGTGACGCCAAATCGCCGGGCGAGATCAACGGGGGGAGTACGGAATCCCGACCGACGTCGGATGGTTGTTGGCAGAGTATCGACCCGAAGGAGGAGCATGGCGACGGCGACATGGAACGGCACCGTGATCGCATCGAGCGACGACACCGTGATGGTGGAGGGGAATCACTACTTCCCGATGGATTCGGTGAAGCCAGAGGTACTGGTACCTGTCGACCGAACGACGGTGTGCCCCTGGAAAGGCACGGCCAGCTACTTCGACCTCACCGTCGACGGAGAGACGAACCCGGCCGCCGCCTGGACGTATCGCGATCCCAAACCCAAGGCCGCCGAGATCAAGGACCACGTTGCGTTCTGGAACGGGGTCGAAGTCAGAGGCTGACCGGTCGGACCGCCCGGTATCTCAGTCCTGGAAGGACTCGATCTCCTCGGCGCGCGCTCGGGCTCGCTCGGCTCCCTTGACGCGATCGACGACGAGCCCCCACAGATGAACGTCGTACCAGCCACCCCCCGCATGCCGGGTGTCCAGCGAACCCGTCGACATGTTGCCGAGGTCGAAGAGGTCGGCGGTGAGCGCGGTGCCGTCCTCGGAGAGACGGGCAGGCGCCGGTGAGTCGTAGGCGACGAGGAGGTGTCCGTCCTCCCCGACGATGGAGAGCGCCTCGGCGTGATCGTGGCCGTGCCCGAACGGGAGGTCGGCCACGAGATCGAGCACTGCTCTGGCAGTGACGCTGGTCGTCTTCGTCTCGAGAGGCCGCGACCACCGATACAACCTGGTCGGCCCGTCGAGATCCATCGTCGGTCCCGCCAGGATGAGTAGGTCCTCTCCGTGGAGGAGCAGGTCACGAATGCCCAGCCCCTCCAGATCGACGAAGTGCTTCCGATAGCGTCCGTCATCGACCTTGCGGAGCTTGAGATGGCGCTTCTTCTTCGCCTTCACACAGAGCTCGAGAATGATCGCCCAGCCGCGGAGAACCGGTCCCCGCAATCCCACGAAGACCCGGTCGCCGGCCACTGCCAGCCCTTCGATGTCGAACCCGTTCTCCTTCGACGGGACATCGAGAAACGGGCCGAAGTGGGGGTCTTTCGCCGCCGCGTCCGAGAGTTGGTTCGAGCCGTCGGACCCCATCGGCAGCTTTCTCGCACGGCGGGTCCCCGACTCCGACTTCACCTTCTTCACCATCTCGAAGAGACCGTCGCCTCGGTCGGCGAGCGGGACACATCCGAGAAACCATCGGTTGGGGTCGCGGTCGATGTCGCTCAGGTTGGACAGGGCAGAATCGAGATCGTCCTCGGCCGGGTCGGGTTGGTCACGTTTGAGGCTGTGTGATCCGACGATCCAGAGATAGCCCCCGTCGATTGCAAGTCCTTCGACGTCCATCTCGCCGTCGGCACCGTCGGGCAGATCGAGGAAGTCGGCGATCGGTGTGTCGGTGTGCTCGGTGTACGTCCGGCCGTCCGAGGTCACCAATCGCTCGATCGTGGCTCCCTCATCGGATGCCACGAATATGCATCGACCGATGGATGCGGCCGCCGAGAGGTCTCGGGCGAGCGGGTCGTCTACGAGGTCCAGCTCCTCCTCGCTTCGAAAGACCAGATGGGCGTGCCCGACCGGGCGGGCGGGTATGTGTCGGTGTTTCATTCCTCAGGTCGTACCCGTCGTGGGCACAGCAAAACCTGCAGCTCGGTAGACGGACGTTGGATCAGGCGGTCCCGACGCACCGGGTGTCGAACGTTGGCGGTCGCGATCGGGATCGGTGGTTTCGCCACGGTGGGCCCACCGACCCCGGTCACTCATCCGACCCGGCGGGTCATCCGCCGGGCTGAATCAATCCGTTCTCGTAGGCGTAGACGACTGCCTGAACCCGCCCTCGCAGATCGAGTTTGGTCAACACGCTCGACACGTGGGTCTTGACGGTGGCTTCGCCGACGAAGAGCTCCTCGGCGATCTGGGCGTTGGTGAGTCCTCGGGCCACCAGGACGAGGACTTCCAGTTCGCGCTCCGTGAGCCGTTCCAGCTGGCGGGCGTTGGCCGGCGGCGCCGGGCGGCGGGCGAACTCCTCCACGATCCGGCGCGTGACCGAAGGCGCCAACAGCGACTCGCCGGCGGCGACGACGCGGATCGCCTCCACCAGCTGTTCGGGAGGAGCATTCTTGAGAAGGAAACCGCTCGCTCCGTTTCGGAGTGAGGTGAACACGTAGTCATCATGCTCGAACGTGGTGAGGATCAGCACCCGCGGCGCGGTCCCGTCGATCGCGGTGATTCGAGCGGTTGCCTCCAGTCCGTCCATGTCCGGCATCTGGATGTCCATGAGCACGATGTCGGGCCGTTCCGTCTTGGCGAGCCGGACCGCCGCCCGACCGTCCTCGGCTTCGGCGACGACGGTCATGTCGGGTTCGGCGTCGATGATCATCCGAAACCCTCCGCGCACCAGTTGCTGGTCGTCGGCCAGCACGATGCGGATCATCGTCCGACCTGCTCGTCGAAGGCGGTGCCGGTCGGGAGCGAGGCACTGACCCGATACCCGCCGTCGGTGGTGGTACCGGACTGGAACGTCCCACCCACCATTGCGGCCCGTTCGCGCATGCCGACCAGCCCCCGGCCGCCGCCCGGATCGGAATCGACCGAGCCCCGCCGATTCACCACCTCGACGTCGAGCGAGCCCTGCGTGTACGTCAGGACCACGGTGGCGGGCACCGGCCCGGCGTGTTTGAGCGCGTTGGTGAGCGCTTCTTGGACGATTCGGTACGCGCTCAACTCCACCGAAGCCGGAACCGGTCGCGGTCGCCCCACGACGCGCAGGTCGACGGCAACACCGGCGGTCCGTGTCTGTTCGAACAGCCGGTCGAGATCGTCGAGACGTGGCTGGGGACGGCCATGTTCGACCTCGTCGCCCGATCGGAGGAAGCTGACGAGTTTGTGCAGCTCGCCCACCGCCTGACGCCCGGATTCCTCGATCGATGCCAGCACCGTGGCAGCCCGATCCGGATCCGTCCCCAACACCCGTCTGGCCGCCCCTGCCTGGACGCCCATCACCGACACGTGGTGGGCGACGACATCGTGGAGCTCCCGGGCGATCCGCACCCGTTCGTCGACCACCGCTCGGCGTGCCCGCTCCTCGCGCTCGGCCGCCAGTTGATCGGCTCGATGTGCCAACTCCCGCTCGTTCTCGCGTCGAGTACGCGCCAAGTCGCCCAGCATCCAGGCGGCGATGAAGAATGCCGCGTTGATTGCCACCGAGAAGATGGTGGCGAGGGCAACGTCGACGTTGACGAACTCGCCCTTCGTCAAGATCGACCAGAGGAGGACGCCGGTCGAGAAGGCGATGGCAAAGCCGCGAGACCAGGCGCGGACCCGATGGTCCTCGATCCACGCACCGGCGGTGTAGATCGCCAGGAAGAGCGCCACCGAAGACATCGTGCCTTCGGGAACGTCGAGGATCCGGATCAGCCCGAACAACACGGTGACGAACACCACGACGGCGGCCGGGCGCAGCCGCCGGACGGCCAGCGGTGCCAGGAGGATTCCCAGGAGGGCGATCGACGTGGTGTTTTGCGGCACGTCGGCCAGCTTGTCCTGGGCTTCGAGCGCGTCGTAGGTGACGACGAGACCGAGGACTGCGAGGACGAACATCGCTGCAGCCATCTGGGTGTCTCTGGTCAGTGCGCGGCGCGCGGCTGGGTCCATGGCTGGCTCCATGGCAGTCGATCCTATGGGACGGTCGCCGAATCGCCATCCCCCGGAGGAGCGATATCGGTATCCGTCCGGCGGCGGAGGCCCCCCAAACCGAAACCCCATACGGTGTCGGCAGGAACCGGCGAAGAGGAGCAAGCGTGTTGGAGATCTCGGATTTGTCGAAACGCTACGGCGAAGTCGTCGCGCTTGACGGCTGCAGTTTTGGGGTCGAGCGCGGTCGCATTCTCGGGTTCCTCGGCCCGAACGGCGCCGGCAAGACCACGGCGATGCGGGCGGTCTTCGGTCTCCTGCGGCCGGACGGTGGGCAGGTGACCTGGGATGGGGCACCCATCTCCCGAGCGCAGCGGTTGCGATTCGGCTACATGCCGGAGCAGCGCGGCCTGTATCCCAAGATGAAGATCGGCGATCAGTTGGCCTATCTCGGCCGTTTGCACGGAATGCCGCAAGCGGCTGCTGCCGCCGCCTCCCGAGAGCTGCTCGACGAGCTGGGACTGGGCGATCGATCGGGAGACATCCTCGATGCGCTGTCACATGGAAATCAGCAGCGTGTTCAACTGGCCGCCGCCCTGATCCACGACCCGGAGCTGCTGGTCCTGGACGAACCGTTCAACGGTCTCGACCCGATCGGCGTCGAGACCATGGCCAACGTCTTGCGTGATCGGACGGCCGCAGGTGCCGCCGTCGTCTTCAGCTCACACCAGCTCGATCTGGTCGAGGATCTCTGTCAGGACGTGGCCGTCATCAACCGAGGCTCGGTGGTGCTGTCCGGCGAGGTCCGGGATCTGAAGGATCGAGCACCGAACCGAATCGTCGAGATCGAGGTCGAGGCCGCCGGGTCCGAGGTTCTCGGCTATTTCGAGGACGTGGTCAGCGCCAGCTTCGATGGCTACCGGCACCGGCTGGTCGTCCCATCGGGAGCGCCGATCGGGAGCATCGTCTCCGACCCGGTGGTGTCGGCCTCCATCCGGCACCTCACATATACGACCCCATCGCTGTCCGACCTGTTCAAGGAGGCCGTCGCATGACGAGCGTCGAGACATTGTGGTTGATCACGGTCCGTGAGATCAGGGAGCGGCTGCGCTCCAAGGCATTCGTCATCTCGGCAGTCCTGACGCTGGTGCTGTTGCTCGCCGCCATCGCCCTTCCCACGGTGATTGCTCGGCGCACGGCCACGTACACGGTCGGTCTGGTGGGAAGTGCCAACGAAGCGATCGTCGATTCGGCGCTGTCGCTCGGGAACCGGGATGTGGACGAGGGCGATGGCGGTGTGGAGATCGACACCGTGCGGTTCGAATCGGTCGCCGCCGCCGAGTCGGCGCTCGACGAGGGAACGGTCGACGCCGTCCTCGTCGAGGGCTCCGCGATGATCACCCCGGCGGGAACCGGGGCGGGATCCTCCAGCCTGGAAGGGCTTCTGCAACGTTCGGCCGCGGCCGTTCGCCTGGATGCCCTCACCGGTGAGGCGGCTCGGGCGGCCACCGTCCTGTCCGAGGACGTGCTCGACGTCCGGTCGCTGGACGGCCGCGACTCGGCAGAAACCGACGCCCGGGTCTTCGTCGCATTCGGCGGGTTGGTGCTGATGTACATGGCCATCCTCACCTACGGGACGTGGACACTGACCGGCGTGACCGAGGAGAAGACGAATCGAGTGGTCGAGGTGTTGTTGGCGGCGGTCGAACCGTGGCAGTTGCTGGCGGGCAAGATCTTGGGGATCGGCCTCTTGGGCCTCGGCCAGTTCCTCGGAACGATCGGAATCGCGCTGGCCGCCGTCCGGCTCACCGGCGCGATCGAGTTGCCGGCCGTTCCGGTTGCGTCGCTTCCGATGCTGATGATCTGGTTCGTTCTCGGCTTCGCCCTCTACGCCGTGGGGATGGGTGCGGCCGGGGCATTGGTGAGCCGCTTGGATGACGCCCAGAGCGTGGCCTCGCCGTTCACGGTGATGTCGATCGCCGGGTTCTTCATCAGCATCCAGGTGCTGGACGATCCGTCGAGCGTTCTCGCCCGGGTCACGTCGATGCTTCCTCCCACGGCACCCTTTGCTGCGCCGGTCCGGGCAGCCTTCGGAGCCATGCCCTGGTGGGAGATGGCCATTGCCATCGCCGGCACCGTGGCCGCCATCCTCGCCCTCGTGCGATTCGCCGGGCGGGCGTACACCGGGGGTCTGCTCCAGTTCGGTACCAAGCTCGGTTGGCGTGACGCCATCCGATCCTCGGAGGTGTAGCGGTCGGAAGCAGTCGCTTCCGGCGTACCCGCCACTACGATGGCGGGTGCGCCGATTTGATCGACAGCTTGCGGGCGCTCAAGAAATACCGCTAAAGCGCGGTCTTCGCACCGCTCTCCGGTTGCGCCGCTCCGACGTCCGACGGCAGGATGTCCGGCCGCCCGATTGGCCCGCATTCGTCGATGGCAGGAACGGAGGATGCGGACATGGTGAACCGATTCGAGGAGTTGCTCGGGACCGAACGGATCCTCGTCGCCGACGGCGCCATGGGAACGACGCTGTTCGACCTCGGCCTGGAGGGTGGCGGATGTCCGGAGCTGCTCAACCTGGCGGAGCCCGAGCTGATCGAGAAGGTGCACCGGAGTTTCATCGGGGCCGGATCGGACATCATCCTCACCAACACGTTCGGGGGAAACGCCCTCCGCCTCGAGTTGCACGCAGTGGAGGACAAGGTGGCCGAGCTGAATGCGGCCGCCGTGGCGATCGCTCGCGCCGCGGCCGACGACGCCGACCGCCCGGTGGCGGTGGCTGCCAGTATCGGGCCCACCGGTGAGTTGTTCGATCCGCTCGGCACCCTCAGCCATGAGCGCGGGGTCGAGGTCTTCGCCGAGCAGATGGCGGCCTGTGTCGAGGCCGGAGCCGACGTGCTGTGGGTCGAGACGCTGTCGTCGTTCGAGGAGCTGAACGCCGCCATGGAGGCGGCGGCCGGATTCGAGACACCCGTCACTGCCACGCTGAGCTTCGACACTGCCGGGAGCACGATGATGGGCATCAGCGCCGCCCAACTCGGAGAGTGGTTCAAAGGCCGGAGCGGCCCGCCGGTGGCCGTCGGCGCCAACTGTGGAATCGGACCCGGCGACGGCGTGGCGGCGGTATTCGACATCACCGCGACCGATCCCGGCGCCATCACCATCACCAAGTCCAACTGCGGCATCCCCGTGTACGACGTAGATCGTCTGGTGTATCCGGTCGGCCCCGGCGACATGGCGTCATACGTCGAGTTGGCGGCTCGGGCCGGTGCACGCATCATCGGGACGTGCTGCGGCTCGACGCCCGATCACATCGCAGCCGTCCGGCAAGCCCTCGACGACGGAGTCGGGGTCGGTGCCCGGCCCGATCGCACCGAGATCGAGCAGCGGTTGGGAGCGCATCAGCAGCGGGTCCGTCCGGCCCGGCGGCGCCGGCGGTGAGGGGCCTCCGCCCATGCGTGACCTGGAGCGGATCCGCCGCCTGGAACTGATCGCCTGGACCGGCTTTGCCATCAGCGGTGTCCTGTATCTGGTCGCGGGTATCCGCTCCGGAGACGGGTTGGTGGTGGCCGGGTCAGTGATCTGGCTGGCGGCGGTGGCCGTCTTTCTGCGGGCTTGGTCGGGCTGAACCGGGTCCCGCGTGCCGGTGGAACGGGAGTGTCATCGGATTGAGCGGGGTGTTGCCGAGAATCAGGTCGGCAGCCTTCTCCGCCAGCATCATCACCGGGGCATAGATGTTTCCGTTGGTGACGTACGGCATCGCCGACGCGTCCACGACACAGAGACCGTCGACACCGTGGACCTCCATGGTTTTGGGATTCACGACCGACAGCTCGTCGATGCCCATGCGGGCAGTGCAAGAAGGGTGGAGGGCGGTCTCGGCATCCCGCGCCACCCACTCGAGGATGTCGGCATCCGACACGACCGACGGACCGGGCGAGATCTCACCGCCGTCGATGCCGTCGAAGGCGGGCTGGGAGAGGATCGTGCGGGCGATCCGCACCGACTCCACCCACTCGCGCCGGTCCTGGTCGGTGGACAGGTAATTGAACCGGATGGCCGGCTTCTGGCGCGGGTCGTCGGAACGGATTCGGACCGACCCGCGGGCGTCGGAGTACATGGGTCCGATGTGCACCTGATATCCGTGTCCGGCGGTGGGTGCCGTTCCGTCGTAGCGGATGGCGATCGGCAGGAAGTGGAACATGAGGTTGGGGTAGGCAACTTCGTCGTTGGAGCGAACGAATCCGCCGGCCTCGAAGTGATTGGTGGCTCCCGGTCCCCTGCGGAAAAGCCACAGGAGCCCGACGAGCGGCCGGCGCCACATCGCCATCCACGGCTGGATCGAAACCGGACGGATCGCCGAGTGCTGAACGTAGACCTCGAGGTGGTCCTGGAGGTGCTCACCCACGCCGGGGACGTCGGCGACGACGTCGATTCCCAAGGATCGGAGCAGGTCTGCGTCGCCCACACCGGACAACTGAAGGAGTTGCGGCGTGTTGAAGGCGCCTCCGCACAGGATCACCTGGCCGGCCCCCACCCGTTGCATGCGGCCACCCCGGCGGTACTCGACACCGACCGCTCGATTGCCGTCGAACCGGACCCGCGTGACCATTGCCCGGGTCACGACCTCCAGATTCGGTCGGTCCATGGCCGGGTGGAGGTAGGCCCGGGCGGCGCTCAGACGCCGGCCGCGATGGACGTTCCGATCGAACGCGGCGAACCCCTCCTGCCGATGGCCGTTGACGTCTGCCGTCAACGGGTAACCCGCCTGCTGAACCGCTTCGAAGAACGCCTCATACAGTTCTCCTCGAGCGTCACCCCGCTCGAGCACCAGGGGGCCTTCCGTGCCACGGAACGGGGTGTCGACGGGGTCGTCGGGAAGGGCCGCGAGGCAGGTCTCCATGCGCCGGAAGTAGGGAAGGCAATGGGCATAGTCCCATGACTCCATCCCGGGATCTGCTGCCCAGCGTTCGTAATCCAGCGGGTTCCCTCGCTGGAAGATCATCCCATTGATGCTCGATGAACCGCCGAGCACCTTGCCGCGGGCGTGGTACACACGACGCCCATCCATCCATGGCTCCGGCTCGGTGGTGTACCGCCAGTCGTAGAAGCGACTGCCGATCGGAAACGCCAGTGCCGCCGGCATGTGGATGAAGACGTCCCACCGGTAGTCGGGTCGTCCCGCCTCCAGCACCAGCACCCGATTGGCACGGTCGGCGCTGAGGCGATTGGCGAGCGCCGAGCCCGCGGATCCTCCGCCCACGATGACGAAGTCGTATCGACGCATCGAGTGAGGCTACCGCTCCGTCGGGTTGTGCCGGGTCGATCCCCGACGTCCCCACCCGGCTCGACCTCGACGATTCCAGATTGCATCCCACGAGCCAGGCAGGCGGCGATAGAGTCTGGGAGCGGAGGATGGCCGAGTGGGGTGCCGAATGGGGTGCCAGATGGGGTGCCAAATGGGGTGGGAGTTCCGTTCATGAATCTTGGTGCGTGCGTGTGCAGACCGGTGTGAGACGGCCCAGCCCTCGCGCGGGGCGCCGGAGCGAGTGGCGTTCAGATCTTCGCTGGGTCGCCAAGTCGGCACTGCTCGCGGGCCGGGGATTGATCCGAAGAGGAAGCCGGTACCGCTGCCTGGTGTGTGACACCGGGGTGGCCGCCTTCACCCATCAGGGTGGATCGCTCAGAACCCGTCAGAACGGCTACTGCCCGCGCTGCAACGCCAAAGCCCGCCACCGGCGCGTGTGGCTCCACCTCCAACAGCACACGAATCTCTGGGATGGGCCGATCCGGCTGCTCCACGTGGCGCCGGCGATCGGTCCCGGGAGGGCGTTGGCGGCGATTCCCTCCATCGACTGGGTCGGAATCGACATCCGTCGTCGCGATCTCCCCACGATGCGGCTCGATGTCACCGACATGCCATTCCCGTCGGAGAGCTTCGACGCCGCGCTGAGCATCCATGTCCTCGAACACCTCGACGACGATCACGCAGCCATGGCGGAGCTGTACCGGGTGTTGCGTCCGGGGGGATGGGCGGTGCTCAACTTTCCCTGTCGCCTCGACGGTGTGACCCGGGAGGACCCGTCCATCACCGATCCCGACGAGCGAAGGGCGGCGTTCGGGGAGGCGGACCATCGCCGGGACTACGGAGGCGACGTTGTCGACCGGCTCCGGTCCCACGGCTTCGGCGTGCGGGTGTTCCCGGCCACCGACATCGATCCGGCGGCGCGGATCATGTTTGGCCTGACGGATGACGAGCACGTGTTTCACTGTTCCAAAGACCCGAAAGAGACCGCATGAAGATCCTCCTCGCCAGCGCCATCGCCCCCGAAGCCATCGCAGACCTGGCCGAGCGCCATCAGGTCGTCCAGCGATTCGGAGCGGACGAAGCATCGCTGGTGGAGGCCATCGCGGGTTGTGAGGCGCTGGTGTTCCGGAGCGGTGTCCAGATCACCGAACGAGTGCTCGCGGCCGGGACCCAGCTCCACACGATCATCCGGGCGGGGTCCGGATACGACAACATCGACCTGGACGCCCTCGGCACCATGAAGGTGCGCTTCGTTCGGGTTCCGGGTCCCGGAGCGAAGGCGGTGGCCGAGCTGGCCTTTGCCCACATGCTCAACCTCTCCCGGCAGGTCCGGTGGGCCGACGGCGAATGGAGACGCGGCAACTGGGTCAAGCGACAAGCACGCGGGCGTCTCCTCACCGGCCGGGTCCTCGGCGTGGTCGGTGCCGGCAACATCGGCACCCGGACCGGTCGACTCGGAGTCGCGTGGGACATGGAGGTGCTCGGGTGTGTGGAGCACCCCACCGCCGATGCCCGGCAACGACTGACCGAAGCCGGCATCCGTCTCACCGGAATCGACGAAGTGCTCGCCGAGAGCGATTACGTGTGCGTTCACGTGCCGCTCCAGGAATCGACCCGGATGCTGATCGGTCCCGGCGAACTGGCGCATATGAAGCCGGGAGCGTTCCTCGTCAACATGGCCCGGGGAGGCGTGGTCGACGAACTCGCACTGCGCGAGGCGCTGTTGAGCGGTCATCTCGCCGGCGCGGCGCTCGACGTCCATGCCGAGGAGGGAGACGGCAACATCTCCCCACTCGCCGACCTCGAGAACGTGATCCTGACACCCCACATCGGAGCGGCCACGATCGACTCTCAACGAGAGATTGGCGCACTCATCGTGCGCGGCATCGAAGAGGCGCCGGCCGACCTGCCGGACGCAACCGCCACCGCCGAGAATTTCATCGTCCTCAGCTGAAGGAGCACCCGTGAACAAGTCGACCCGCTTCCGGGAGATGCTGGCCTCGGACCGGCTGGAGTTCATCCTCGAAGCCCACAACGGCCTCAGCGCCAAGATCGTCGAAGAGGCGGGGTTCGACGGTATCTGGGCCAGTGGTCTCGCCATGTCCGCGGCCCTCGGCGTGCGGGACAACAACGAGGCGAGCTGGACCCAGATCCTCGAAGTGCTCGAGTTCATGTCCGACGCCTCGCGGATCCCGATCATGGTGGATGCCGACACGGGATATGGGAACTTCAACAACGTTCGGCGGCTGGTCCAGAAGCTGGAGCAGCGCTCGATCGCGGCGATGTGCATCGAGGACAAGCTGTTCCCGAAGACGAACTCGTTCATCGACGGCGAGGCTCAGCAGCTCGCCGACGTCGAGGAGTTCGCCGGGAAGATTCGCGCGGCGAAGGACAGCCAGTCGGACCCCGACTTCAACGTCGTCGCCCGAGTGGAGGCGTTGATCGCCGGCTGGGGGATGGACGAAGCGGTTCGTCGCGCCACGGCCTACGCCGAGGCCGGAGCCGATGCAATCCTCATGCACTCCAAGATCTCCGATGCCTCTCAGATCGTCGAGTTCATGGGGCGTTGGGATCGCGATGTCCCGGTGGTCGTCGTTCCCACCACCTACTGGTCGACCCCGACAGAGGTCTTCGAGGAGGCCGGCGTCAGCCTGGTGATCTGGGCGAACCACCTCCTTCGCTCGTCGATCCGGGCAATGCAAGACACGGCCACCACCATCCATCGAAACCGCTCGCTGGCACCGGTCGAGGACGAGATCGTCCCCGTCAAAGAAATCTTCCGCCTTCAGAACGCCGGAGAGCTGAAGGAAGCCGAGCAGCGGTACCTGCCCTGAGCCATCGTTTTTATCACCTCAAACGGCCTCTCTCGGTCCCTTTGAGGTCGCGAGAACGAGGAAACGGCCTCCGTCGAGAAGGTGGGCTCCCGGGGAAGGTCAGTGACCGGTGGGCGGCTGCATCCGGTGGGCGAACGCCTGGGTGAGGCGGTCGAGGATGATCGCCATCACCAGGATGGCGAGCCCGGCCTCGAACCCCTGACCGGTCTCGCGGCGCTTGAGCGCCTCGACGATATGGAATCCGAGCCCACCTGCGCCCACCAACCCGGCGATGATGACCATCGCCAGCACCATCATGATGATCTGGTTGACACCGGCCAGAATCGTGGGTGCCGCCAGGGGAAGCCGGACGCCGAACATCGTCTGGCGAGGTGTGGCACCGAAGGTCTGAGAGGCCTCCACGGTCTCCTCGGGAACCTCCTTGATCCCCAGTGCGGTCAGGCGGATGCCCGGGACGATCGCATAGAGAACCGAGGCGATGATTCCGGGAACGGCGCCGATGGTGAAGAAGACGACCACCGGGATGATGTACACGAGCGAGGGGATGGTCTGCAGCGCATCGAGGATCGGCCCGAGCGCCACCTCGACTCGGCGGCGGCGTCCCGCCCAGACGCCGACCGGTACTGCGATCGCCACCGACAGAACCACGCCGACGACGACCTGGACGAGCGTCTCCAGCGTGAGCTCCCAGACTCCGATCAGGCCGACCAGGGTCACGGCCGCCATCGCCCATGCCGCCATCTTCCAGCCCGCCACCCGCCAACACATCCACCCGGTGACGAAGACGGTGACCGGCCACGCCACGGTCTCCGTCAGCAGATCGGTGGCCGGCACGATGACCTGACCGATCACGAAGTCGTTGAACCCGGTGGTCAGCCACCGGAGGTTGTCCCGGATCCACACCACACCCTGGTCGATGGGGTCGAAGGTGGCAGGGGAGAAGAGGGCCGGGAACTCGGTCCATCCGGCGGCGAGGCCGGCCATCGTGGCTGCGACCAGGCCGGCCGTCGCACCGATGACGATGTGTCGGGGAATGGGATTCGTGCGGTCGTACTCGACGATCGAGCGACCGAGTCGGTCGAGGACCATGGCCACGGCCACGATCGCCAGGCCGATCGCCAGTCCTCGCCCGGTCCTCCGCTGAGCCATCGCTCCGAGGATGTCCTGGCCGAGCCCGCCGGCACCGACCAGTGCGGCCAGCACCACGATCCCGAGAGCCATCATGATCGTCTGATTCAGTCCGGTCATGATGGACGGGATGGCCATCGGGAACTGCACCTTCAGCAAGGTCTGCCGGCGGCTTGCACCGAACATCGATGACGCCTCCACCGTCTGGCTGGGGACGCGACGGATCCCCAGGGTGGTCAGACGCACCAAGGGCGGGAGGGCGTAGATCACCGTCGCCACCGTCGCCGGGACTCGTCGAATCCCGAAGAACAGGACCATCGGGATGAAGTAGACGAACGCCGGGATCGTCTGCATCGCATCGAGGACCGGCCGGAGCGCTCGTTCCACCCTGGGCCGGAACGCCGCCCAAATCCCCAGGGGGACGCCGATGATGACGCACAGCAGTACTGCATTGGCCATCACGGCCATGGTCTCCAGCGTGACCTCCCACATCCCGAACAGGCCGGGGTAGAGCATGGCGCCGAACGCCACCAGCGCCGGTTGCCACCGCCGGGCGCGAAGCACCACCAACAGCACGAACAGCGGCAGCGTGTACCAGGGGAGGGCGACGAGGAAGGACTCGACAGTGGCGAGACTCCACTCGATGGCTCGCGAGATCGGTGTGAAGAAGGCGGTGAACAGCGGGTGGCTGGATCGGTTGGCCTGGGCCCAGGCCTCGAATGCGTCGATCGGCTCCGAGAAGGTCTTGTCGAGGATGGCCGGGAACTCGACGCGTCCGGAGAACGCCAGTTGGAGAACGCCGATACCTGCGATCAGCGCGAGCCACGGAGCGGCACGAACCAGGACGGTGGTGTCGGCGGGAGCGCGGGCGGTGGTCGCCGTCACGGTGCCAGGACGCGAGCCACGGCGGCGCGATCGATCGACCCGACCGGCCGGCCCTGGTCGTCGAGAACCCCAACCGGGTCGGGTGCTGCGAGGAGGGCCGGCAGGATGTCCTCGACCGTGGCGTCGGTGCCGACCGTTCGCTCCCAGCCGTCGCTGGCGGCCGGAGTCATCACGTCGGTGGCCAGCAACACCTTGGCCTTGGGGATGTCCTCGGTGAACTCACGGACGTAGTCGGTCTCGGGGTGCGTGACCAGCTGTGCGGCGGAGCCGACCTGGTCGAGTGCGCCGTCTTTCATGATGGCGATTCGGTCACCGAGCTTGATCGCTTCCGCAAAGTCGTGGGTGATGAACACGATCGTGCGCTGGAGTTCGGACTGAAGCCGAATGAGCTCGTCCTGCATCTCGCGGCGGATGAGCGGATCCAAGGCCGAAAAGGGCTCGTCGAAGAAGAGGACTTCCGGGTCGACGGCGAGCGCCCTCGCCAGACCCACCCTTTGTTGCATACCCCCGGAGAGTTCCTGTGGGTAGTGCCGGTCCCAGCCGCTCAAGCCGACGACGTCGAGCACCTCGAGCGCCCGCTCATGCCGTGTGGCCTTGTCGACGCCGGCCACCTCGAGGCCATAGGCCACGTTGTCGATGACCCGCCGGTGTGGGAAGAGTCCGAAGTGTTGGAAGACCATCGACAGCTTGGCCCGACGAACCGCCCGGAGTTGGTCTCCGCTCATCGCCGTCAGGTCGTCGCCGTCGAGGGTCACTCGACCCCGGGTGGGATCACCGAGCCTGGCGACGCAGCGAACGAGGGTCGACTTCCCGCTACCGGAGAGTCCCATGACGACGAACGTCTCACCCGGATGGACATCAAATGACACGTCCCGAACGGCGACGGTGGTACCGGTCCGCTGCAGGATGTCGTCCCGGCTGGCCCCGTCGTCCGCCATCCGGAGGGCTTCATCGGCACGGGAACCGAACACCTTCCACACGTTCTCCACGGTCAGGCAAGGACCGTCCGGGGACGGAGTCGACGGCTGCATGTCGGTAATGTACCGGCGCTAACCCTCCCGCGACCGTCGGGAGGGGTTCGAGGAGACACAGATGACGAGAAACACGAGAACTCTTGCGCTGCTGCTCGGCTTGATGCTGGTCCTGGTGGCCTGCGGTGGAGCCGACGATGCGGCCTCGGAGGAAACCCTGTCCGACACCGAGACCGTGGAACCTGCCGCCGAAGACGAGCCGGAGGCGCCCGCTTCCGGTGGAGAGGCGATCAGTTTGGTCGTCAATCCGTGGACGGCCTCTGCCCTCAATGCCGAGGTGGCCAAGCAGATCATCGAGACCGAAATGGGCAACCCCGTCGAGATCGTCGAAATCGACGAGAACACCATGTTCACGGGGCTGGCGGACGGCTCGCTGGACGCGGTGCTGGAGATCTGGCCGTCGGGTATCACCGAGGACGAGCAGGCGCTGTTCGATGACGGCTCGGTCGTCGATATCGGGGAGCTGGGAGCGGTTGGCAAGATCGGCTGGTTCGTCCCGTCCTACGTGATCGACGAGCACCCCGAGCTGGCGACCTGGGAGGGCTTCGCCGATCCGGCCAAGGCCGAGCTGTTCGCCACCGCCGAGACTGCCCCCAACGGCCGCTTCCTCGGGACCGATCCGTCGTACTCGCAGTATGACGAGGCGATCATCGAGAACCTCGGGCTGCCCTTCGAGGTCCAGTTCTCCGGTTCGGAGCCGGCCACCGTTGCCGAGGTCGACGGTGCGGTGAGCGCCGAGGAGCCGATCGTTCTGTACTGGTGGACGCCCACCGCCGCGGTCGCCAAGTACGACCTGGTGAACGTGACGCTGCCTGAGTACTCCGAGGACTGCTACGCAGACACCGCCGCCATCGACTGTGACTATCCCGAGGACGTGATCATCAAGGCCGCGTCGGCACAGCTGGCCGAAAAGGACCCGGCCGTGTATGCGTTCCTCGAGAAGTTCCAGATCACCACCGACGATCAGCTGTCGATGCTGCCCGGCGTGGAGATCGACGGACGCGATCCGGCCGATGTCGCCGCCGAGTGGATCGAGAACCACAAGGACGTCTGGTCGGCGTGGCTGGGCTGACCATCCGCCCACACTGACCACCGACCACCACCAACCGGGATCGGGGCCCACGGCACGGGCCCCGATCCCTCCTTTTTATGACCCGATCGGTACGGAAAACGTACCGATCGGATCAACAGAACGGGGGATGATGCGTGGTGCCACGCCCGTGGCCGGCGCGTCTTCGACCAACCGACGCCCCCAGGCGCCGTTCTCGCGACCTCAACAGGGTGTTTTGGCACCCTTCTGGGTGATAAAAAGCCTGGCTGGGTCAGGTTCCTGGTGGTGGGGTGGCGCCGGAGCGGTCTCGGGTGAGGGTGAGCCAGCGGCGGCAGCCGAAGGCGTGGAACCACCGTTCGACCGTTGGTTCGGGGAGGTTGATCTTCATGAAGGCGCGGCCGATGTCGTCCCACTCCCGGTCGGGGACCTCGCCGTAGACGAACTCCTCCACGCTCCGCCGGCCACAGTTCGGACAGTCGAGCATCAGTGCCATCAGTGCTGGGTCCCCGTCGAACCGGCGTCGGCCAGCAGCCGATCACCGGCGAACCGGCCGAGTCCGAAGGGGGCGATGAGGTCGGGCGGTTCCCCGGTGGCGATCAGCTCGGCCATCTGTTCACCTGCCGCCGGGATCGCCTTGAACCCCCACGTGCCCCATCCGGTCGAAACGAGGAAGCCTTCGACTCCCGTCTCTCCGAGGATCGGTGACGAATCCGGGGTCATGTCACACACTCCTGCCCACTGGCGCAGGATTCGCAGGTCCCGCAGAAACGGAAGCAGTGTCAGCGCTTTGCCGCTGGTGTTTCGCAAGTACTCGTAGGTGGATCGGTAGTCGTAGCCGGGTTGTCTGTCGATCTCCGCCCCGAGCAACATCTCGCCCCGGGCCGTCTGCGAGACGTAGAAGGTCAACTCCGCCGAGGCGACGATGCCGTCGAAGGTTCGCTGATAGTGATTCGTGACGAACGCCTGGAGTGGATGCGTCCGGATGGGGAGCCGGACACCGGCTATCGCGCCGATTTGGGAGACCTGACCTCCCACTGCGCTCACGACGGTTCCCGCCCCGATCGGTCCGTGGGGTGTCTGCACACCGACCACTCGATCGGTGTCGACGACGAGGCCGGTCACCGGGGTGCGTTGGTGAACGTGAACCCCCTCGCGCATCGCACCCTCGGCGAACGCCCACACGACTCGGTCGTGACGGGCAGTCGCCGCATGCGGGTGATACGAGCCGCCCATCACCGGGTAGCGGCCGCCTCCGGAGAGGTCGATCTGAGGACAGATCGCGGCAACCTCAGCCGGCTCCACGTAATGGGTGACCGACCCGCATGCCGTGTTCATCATGGCTCGCGCCCGTTCGGTCCTGCATCCCATTTCGGTATGCGCCAGCCACAGGAGACCTTTCTCGGCGTGCATGAGCCAGCGGTCCATTTCGAACTCGAGACCGGCGTACAGCTCCAGGCTCCGCTGGTAGAACGCCACCGATTCGGGAATGCCGTAGTTGGCGCGAATGATGGTGGTGTTGCGGCCCGAGTTCCCGGAGCCGATGTAGCCGCGTTCCAGCACCGCCACGTTCGTGATCCGGTGACGGGTCGCCAAGTAGTAGGCGATGGCCAGCCCGTGGCCCCCGCCGCCGATGATGACGACGTCGTACGTCGACCGCGGCTCGTTCCAGCGAAGATCGATCTGACGTTCCACGAACTCGTTCACGTCATCGCTCCGAAACGTTCGGCCAGCTCGTCGGCGAAGGGGGTCGGCGCCATCACCAGGCACCGGTCCTCAACACGCCAGATCTTGATGGGGAGTTCCGCCACCATTCCCTGGGTGAGCCCGGGATCGCGGTCGACCAGCACGAAATCGGCTCCCGCACCGAGGAATCGGCTCACGGTGTCGACGTCCGACCGGATCCCCACGTATCCGGTCTCCGAAACCACGATCGCATCGGGATCGTCGATACCGATTTCGTCGATCGAGACGTCCAGCACGAGCGCTTCGTCGGGAGCCAGGCGGAGGACCGACCCATCGGGCGCGTCGAGCCGGTCGAGCGCGTCTGCTCGGGCGGCCAGTCGGACGCAGTGCACGATCTCAGACACGGGCTCGCTCCCCGGACGGGTCGAAGAAGGGTGTATCGACGATCAGCGCCTCATCGTCGTCGACCTCCACCACGCTCGGCGTCGCACGGTCGGTCCGCACCCAGCCGAGCATCACCGTATGACCCAGGACGGGCGACCATCGGGAGGACGTCACATGACCGGCCACCGACCCGCCGAGTCGGATGATCGAGCCCTCCGGCGGCGGCCGGCCGTCCATGGCGAGACCGACGAGCGTTCGATCTGGTGGGATGGCCGAGGTGCGGACCACTCCCTCCCGTCCGACGTAGTCGCGTCCGGCCGATCGGTCGGGGTCGACCTCCGCGGCCCACTCCATGCCCAACCGCTTCGGCGTCGAATCGGGCTCGGTGTCCATTCCGATGAGGATGTGGCCCTTCTCGAGGCGGAGCGTGAAGAGTGCGTCGAGCCCATGCGGCTTGATGCCCAAATCCCTCCCGGTCTCGATGAGCGCCTTCCACAGTTCGGCCGATCGATCCACCGGATGATGGAGCTCGTATGAGACTTCGCCGGTGAACGAGAGCCGCAGCACTCGGCATGGCACGTCGGCGATCTCGCCTCGATCGTGCCGCATGAAGCGCGGCAGGTCGGTCGCACCCATGCGTTCGAGCAGGTCGGTTGCCAGGGGTCCGGTGACGTTGATGGCACCCAGCGATGCCGTTCGGTCGAGGATGCGGACGTCGGCCTCCCAGGTGTCTGCCCAGTCGCGGAGCCACGCCTCCGCAGCGGAAGCGCCGCCGGTGGTGAACGTCAGATAGAACCGGTCTTCGTCCCGACACACCAAACCGTCGTCGATCACGTACCCGGCCTCATCGAGGACGAGCACATAGCGCGAGCGCCCATCGGACAGGTCGGACACCGGGACCGGGTAGATGCGATCGAGGAACGACTCGGTATCGGGTCCGGCCACGACCAGCTTGCCCAACGTGGAGACGTCGCCGATCGAGACGGCTTCTCTCACGGCCCAGTACTCGGCCGTCACGTCGCCGTAGTGCCACGGTCGCCACCAACCGCCGAACCGATCCATCACGGCACCGGCCGCTCGATGCGCCGGGTCGATCGTCGTCCTCCGAAAGGCCGGGGGGTGCCATCCGGCCGCGATCTCGCCCATCGTCGGCTGGACGCCCACCGGACGTGCAGTGAACGGTGCCGGTCGGGGAGCTGCGGTGCGCTGAGCGACAAACGATCGGAGATAGGGGAGGCAGGCCCGTCCTTGACAGGTTCCGGTGCCCGCCAGGGTTGCCCGCTTGAGCAACTCGAGCTCGACGAACCCGCGATCGGCGACGCCGGCCAGGTCGGACATGGAGACGTCCGAGCAGGGACACACCACCCCTTGATCGGGGAGGGCGGGCACCTCGTCCGGCTCGGTCATCGTTCCGACCGTCTCCACCTCGGGTGCGCCCATGCGCCCGAACATGTCCCGGGATACGGTGCCAAGGTTGACGACGACGGTGTCGCACGGATGCACGGTCTCCGTCCCGTCGTCTCCGACCACGACCACCGCCTCGACTCGTCCGCGGCCTTCGAACCGGACGAGCCGGCCGTCGACCCGGCGATCCTCGAACCCTTCCACCGGGTCGCCCACCGCCACCACTCGACCGAGATCCACATCGGTCGCTGCCAGCGATCGCGCCGCCGACGGGGTGAGAATCCCGGAGAGCCGACTGCCCGGGCACACGGGGTGGATGTCCATCCGCTCCGTTGCCACAACGACTCGCTCGGCGTCGATGACGTTGACGACATCATCCTCGACGGTGACGACTCGCCGCCCCGGGTAGACGCCGACGACGCGGTCTCCGGTTGCCGGATCGAACCGCACTGCCCGCCTCTTCTTCCTCGGAGCGGCCGGGTCGCCGCCGATCACGACCAGTCGTTCGTGACGGTGTCGAACCGTCGGTTCCGTGCCGACGGTTCGCGACGGGAGCGGTGGCTCCCGGTCGGCGGCATGTGAGACGACGACCATCCCCGGACGGGCCGGGGTCTGGCAGGTGCGGGTATAGGGCATTCCGTCGACGGTGGCGAGGCAGTTGCCGCAGTCTCCGGTGAGGCACAGGGATCCGGGAGGGAACTGCCCGGCCCTCAGCTGGGTGATGAGCACCGTGTCGCCGTCGTCGATGTCGATCGCCACGCCGTTGGACACCAGCCGCATCCGCCGGATCATACGACCCGGCGTGACCGGCCGGGCTGGGCTGCCCGCTTCCGAGGACGGTGAAGTCGGAGTTCCTCTACGATGCGCGCCGCAGTCGGTACCGAGGGGCGTCATGGGATTCAAAGTGGTCATCGTCGGATCCGGCATCGTCGGTTCCTCGGTTGCGCTCCATCTCGCCGAGCAGGGATGGCGAGATGTGCTCGTCGTCGACAAGGGACCGGTCGTTCACAACGATGGCTCGACCTCGCATGCACCCGGCGGCGTGGTTGCCTTGAGCCACAACAAGCTCCTCACCCAGATGGCCCTCTACGGTGCCGGACGGTTCTCCTCTCTCGCCGATTACGCGGACGATCGCATCACCGTGAACGAGGTCGGCACCGTCGATGTCGCCGTGACGGAGCGACGGATGCGTGATCTCATCCGTTTGGCCGGTGAGGCGAAGAGCTTCGGCGCCGAAGCGCATCTGCTCGATGCGACCGAGACAGCGGAGCGGGTGCCCATGCTGGACCCGTCGGCGATGGAGGGTTCGATCTTCGTCCCCGCCGGCCAACTGGTGGCGTCCCCGCACCTCAACGGTGCCATCCAGCGCGAGGCGGCGCGCAACGGTGCGGTCGAGTTCCGAGGAGGCGTCGAGGTGGTGGACCTCGAGGTGACCAACGGGCGAGTCAGTGCCGTTCTCACCGACGATCCCGAGCAGCCCCGCATCGAGGCCGAGACGGTGGTGCTCTGCACGAACATCTGGGGGCCGGTGCTGGCGGATCGGGTCGGGGTGCCGCTTCCGCTCCAGGCCTACGAGCACCAATACGTCGTGACCGGACCTCTGCCCGAGATGGGCGGATTCGACCCGGCCGAACCGTCCCACGAGGCCACGTTTCCGTCGGTGAGGGATCTCGACTCGGCGTTGTACTTCCGGCAGCACTGGAATCGCTACGGAATCGGGAGCTACCTCCATACCCCGCGTCGGGTGTCGCCGCACGACGTGGGTCGGTCCGCCATTCACGACTTCACGCCAGGGGACTTCGGAGGTGCCGCTTGGGACGCGGCCCAGCGTCTCTTCCCCATGTTCCGGGGGCTCGATCCGAGCGGGTTCCCAGAGCGGATGAACGGGATGTTCGCCTTCAGCGTCGACGGCATGCCGATCATCGGGCCCGCCGGGCCTGCCGGGCTGTGGGTGGCGGTCGCCTCGTGGCTGACGCACGCTGCCGGGGTGGCCAAGCTGCTCACCGAGTGGATGGTGGAGGGTGCTCCCGAGTGGGATCCCCGTAGTGTCCACGTGGCGCGATTCGCCGGGTATCAGACCACACCGGCGTTCATCCGGGCGGTCTGTGATCGCAACTATCGGGAGGTGTACGAGATCCTCCACCCGCGACAGCCGCCAACCACGCCCCGCAACGTTCGGAGAACGCCATTCGACAGCCGGCATCGCGACCTGGAGGCCGAGTTCACGGTGTTCGCAGGGATCGAGCTGCCCAACTGGTACGAGACCAACCGTGACCTGATCGAACGGTATGCCGAGCGGATCCCGTCGCGCGAGGGCTGGGCGGCCGAGCACTGGTCGCCGATCCAGGGTGCCGAGCATCTGATCACTCGGGAGAAGGTGGGGCTGTTCGATCTCGACGGCCTTTCGATCATCGAGCTGCGGGGCCGCGACGCCGGCGTCTTCGCCGAGCACCTCTGTGCGAATCGGGTGGATCGTGGCGTCGGACGCATCGTGTACACGACCTGGCTCGACCACAGGGGCGGCGTGCGCCGTGACCTGGCCGTCATGCGAGTGGACGAGGATCGCGTGTGGATGTTCGTGGGGGAAGGGACTCGCCCGATGGATCTCGATTGGGTGAGTGGGCACGTGCGCAGCTCCGACCGGGTCACCGTGACGGACGTGTCCGCATCGATGACCTGCCTGGGTCTGTGGGGTCCCAACGCCCGCAGGGTTCTGCAGCGGGTCACCTCGGCGGACGTCTCCAACGACGCGTTTCCGTTTTTCACCGGTCGGTGGATCGACATCGGGATGGCGCATGTGCTGGCCCTCCGCATCTCGTACGTGGGGGAGCTGGGCTGGGAGCTGCACGTTCCCGTCGACGCCGCCCTGAGTGTTTGGGACGCCCTCTGGGAGGCCGGCCAGGATCTGGGGATCCGGCCCGTCGGTCAAGGGGCGTTCGACTCGCTCCGTCTCGAGAAGGGCTACCCGGCATGGGGAACCGACGTCCATACCGAATACAGCGCCTACGAGAGTGGGCTCGGTTGGACGGTCCGGTTGGACAAGGGGCCGTTCATCGGCTCCGACGCGTGCCGGGAGTTGGTCGCGAACGAACCCGACAAGCGATGGTCGTGTCTGGTGTTCGAGGACGCGGAGGCCGTGGCCATGGGTGGCGAGCCCGTTGTCGCCGCCGGCCGATGTGTCGGGTACGTGACCAGTTCCAACCATTCGTACTCGATCGGTCGACAGATCGCCTTCGGCTATCTCCCTGCGGATCTCACGGCCGAAGGTACTGACGTCGACGTGGTGTGGTTCGGCGCCCGGCAACGGGCGGTGGTCACCGCTCATCCGGTGTTCGACCCGGACATGGACTGCCTTCGGTCATGAGGCGCGTCCATGGGACGTGACCGCTCGGCGAGGCGGCAGCGCCGGGCGGCCCGGAGCAACGCCTCGGGGATTGCCCAGCCGGAGTGGCGCAGGGTCATCAACCCATACCGACCGATCGAAGTCCTCGACGCGGAACAAGTCCAAGCCGTCCACGACGCATCGCTCCGAGTGCTCCGAGAAGTCGGCATGGACTTCCTTCATCCCGAGGCGTTGGCGATCCTCCGCAGGTCCGGAGCCGAAGTCGACGGCGAACGGGTTCGCTTCGACCCGGACCTGGTCATGGAGTGGGTTACGAAGGCGCCGAGCAGCTTTCGGCTCCACGCCAGGAACCCGGATCACGATGTGGTGGTCGGGGGCCATCACGTCGCCTTCTGCTCGGTGGCCAGTGCTCCCAACAGCTCTGACCTCGACGGTGGTCGACGGCCGGGAAACATGGCCGACTACGAGAACTTCCTCCGGCTCGGCCAATCGTTCAACATCGTCCACCTGTTCGGCGGTTACCCGGTGGAGCCGACCGACCTGCCGCCGGCTACCCGACATCTGGACGCGCTCGCGGCCTTTGTGACCCTCACCGACAAGGCGTTTCACGCCTACGCCCTCGGACGGAGTCGGATCCTCGATGCGCTCGAGATCGTTCGCATCGGGCGTGGTGTCTCGGTCGACCAACTCCTGCTGGAACCGTCGGTGTTCACCATCGTCAACACGTCTTCGCCGCTCCGACTCGACGGTCCGATGGTCGAAGGACTCATCGAGATGGCGACCATGAACCAGGTGGTGGTGATCACGCCGTTCACCTTGTCGGGAGCGATGGCGCCGGCCTCCCTGGCCGGGGCGCTGGCCCAGCAGAACGCCGAGGCGCTGGCCGGTCTGGCGTTCACGCAGATGGTGCGGCCCGGAGCACCGGTCGTCTACGGCGGCTTCACGTCCAACGTCGACATGCGGTCGGGCTCGCCCGCCTTCGGGACACCCGAGTATGCGCGAGCAGCCATGGCCGGCGGCCAGCTCGCGCGCCGTTACGGGGTGCCGTACCGGTCGTCGAATGCCAACGCCGCCAATGCGGTGGACGCGCAGGCCGCTTACGAATCCCAGATGTCGCTGTGGGGTGCGGTGATGGGTGGCGCCAACCTGGTGATGCACGGTGCGGGGTGGATGGAGGGAGGCCTCGTGGCGTCCTTCGAGAAGTTCGTCGTCGATGTCGAGATGCTGCAGATGATGTCCTCTCTGTTCGAGCCGCTGAAGGTCGATGCCGCCGAGCTGGCCGTGGACGCCATCGCCGAGGTGGGACCGGGTGGCCACTTCTTCGGCTCGCCACATACGCTCGAGCGATACGAGTCGGCGTTCTACTCGCCTCTCGTCTCCGACTGGCAGAACTTCGAGGCATGGGACCGTGGTGGAGCCGTCACCACCGAACAAAGGGCCGCCGCGATCGTGCGCCGGGTGTTGTCCGACTACGAGCTGCCGCCTCTGGACGACGGCGTAGCGGCGGAGCTGGCGGAGTATGTCGGAAAGCGGACCTCTGAAGGCGGCGTTGCGGAATAGGGTTGGCCGCCCGATCGAGAGCGCTCTCCATGACCAACCGTCCGCCACCCCGGAATCGTCCGTTCCCGACCGTCCGAATGGCGGACGAACGTGTGTTGCTCGTCGAGCTGTTGGATTGGTACCGGGCGGGGATCGTCCACAAGGTGGACGGTCTCGACGATGAACAGGCACGCCGGAGCCTCGTGGCGTCTCCGACCACGATCTCAGGCATCCTGAAGCATCTGACCCTGGTGGAGGAATCGTGGTTCGTGGATCGATTCGCCGGTCGGGGACTCGGAGAGCCATGGTCCTCGGTCGATTGGGAATCCGATCCCGACTGGGAGTTCCGCACCGCTCGCGACGATCGACTCGCCGACCTGGTCGCGGAGTACCAATCGGCCTGCGCGCGAAGTCGGGAGATCACCGACGGTGCGGCGCTCGACGACGTCTCCGCCTCATCGAATCGGCCGTTCACGCTCCGGTTCGTCCTCGTCCACATGATCGAGGAGACGGCCCGGCATCTCGGCCACCTGGACATCTTGCGCGAGCAGATCGACGGCGTCACCGGCGGCTGAGTCGGCGGATCGAACGTCTGGTCAGGTGGATTACCATGCCGCCTGCCATGTCCGGCACCCCTTCCTTCCGGAACGTCGCCATCGTCGCGCACGTCGACCATGGAAAGACGACGCTCGTCGACGCCATGCTGCGCCAGACGGGTGTCTTCGCGGCCCACGAGGCGCCGGTCGATCGCATCCTCGACTCCAACGACCAAGAGCGGGAACGTGGCATCACGATCTTCGCCAAGGCGGCGTCGGTCACGTGGAAGGGCGTGCGGATCAACCTGGTCGATACACCCGGTCATGCCGACTTCGGTGGGGAGGTGGAGCGCGCTCTCGAGATGGTCGACGGGATCCTGCTGCTCGTCGACGCCGCTGAAGGTCCGCTGCCCCAGACTCGCTACGTCCTGTCGAAGGCACTGGCGCGCGGCCTCCCGGCCGTGGTGGTGATCAACAAGGTCGATCGGTCGGACGCCCGCCCCGAGGCCGTGCTCGACGAGGTGTACGAGTTGTTCTTCGATCTCGGTGCCGACGACTCCGACATCGAGTTCCCGGTCGTGTCGGCGGTCGCCCGCCAGGGACGGTCGACGTCGGGGATCGGCATGCCGGGAGAGGACGCCGATCTGGCCCCGCTGCTCGACGCGGTGGTCGAGGCCCTCCCGGAACCCGGCGGTGATCCGTCCGCTCCCCTCCAGGCGATCGTCACCAATCTCGCCGCTTCCGACTACCTCGGGCGTTTGGCGATCGGTCGCGTGGTCAACGGAACCCTGCGAGCGGCCGATCAGGTGGCGTTGTGTCACACCGGAGAAGACGAGCCGCCGATCCGGCGGAAACTGACGGGGCTGATGGGGTTCGACGGACTCTCGCGAAGGGATGTGGGGGAACGGTTCGCCGGAGACCTGTTCGTCGTCGCAGGGTTTCCGGAGGTGGAGATCGGTGACACCCTGGCCGACCCGACCGATCCGCGGCCGCTTCCCAGGCTGACCGTGGACGAACCCGTCCTGCGGATGACCTTCGGGGTGAACACGTCGCCGCTGGCCGGTCGGGAAGGACGGTATCTCACGTCCAGGCAGATCAAAGACCGGCTCGATCGCGAGGTGCTGGGCAACGTTTCGATACGGATCGGTCCGACCGCCTCCCCGGAGGTGATCGAGGTGGCCGGACGGGGAGAGTTGCAGCTCGCGGTACTCATCGAGACCATGCGCCGCGAGGGCTTCGAGCTGCAGGTGAGCCGGCCGGAGGTGATCATTCGCGAGATCGATGGGCACCCGCACGAGCCGCTGGAACGAGCCGTGGTCGACGTGCCGGACGAGTACGTCGGGACGGTCACCCAGGCGGTCGCGCCCCGCAAGGGAAGCGTGGTCGATCTCCGACCGGGAGATCGCGGGCGCACCATCGTCACTCTGGTGGCGCCCGCCCGAGGGCTGATCGGGTTCCGGTCGCTGCTGATGACCGCCTCCCGCGGGACCGCCCTCATCCACCAGCACCACGACGGCTGGGCTCCGTGGGTGGGGGAGCTTCCGACTCGCCATGGTGGCGCGGTGGTTTCCGACCGGGCGGGGGTGTCGAACGGGTTCGCGCTCGACAACCTCCAGAAGCGCACGGAGCTGTTCATCGGAGCCGGCGAGGACGTCTACGAGGGAATGGTGATCGGTGAGAACTCCCGACCCGAGGAGATGATCGCCAATCCTTCCAAGGCGAAACAACTGACCAACATCCGGGCGGCGGGCTCCGATGACGCCATCAAGCTCACGCCGCCGCGTCAGATGACACTGGAGGCCGCCATCGAGTGGATTGCGGCCGATGAGCTCGTGGAGGTGACGCCGGCGTCGATTCGGATCCGCAAGCGCCACCTCTCGGAGTCCGATCGCAAGCTGGCAGCCAAACGGTCGCGCGCGTGAGCGGCCGCCGGAATCGGCGGCCGCTCACTGGGTTTCGACGAGGTCAGCGAGGATCTTCGATACGGATGATCGGGCCCTCGGCGAACCCGGCGATGTCGAAGCCGGGCGAACCCAGCGTCGAGTTCAGGAACACGGTGGCGACCAGCTTGTAGACGCCGGAGTTGCCGCCGGTGTCCTCCGGGAGCGAGTTGGCCGACACATCGAGGTCGGCCTCCCATGCCACCCGGGGTTCGCCGGCGCCGCCGACGCTGTTCGTGCCATCGGCCACGGCGACCGTGTCGACGGCGATTCGCCGCTCCGGGCCGGGACCCATCGACTCGGCATACACCGCCACCTGCCAGTTGTTGGCCAGCGCCGCCAGGTAGAGCGGCACGTCGAAGCCGCGGATGCGCCACTCGAGGTGGACTCGGTAGTCCTTGGTCCGGTCGAGGACCAGGTTGGGCCGGTGGCCCGGGATCGCCGGGTCGATCACCGAAACGTCGGTGAACTCACCTTGGAACAGCGGTCCCTTGTCGGGATCAAAGGTCGTCAACATGTGTACCCCCTTCGGTCTGTGGATGTCGGACGGCGACCTGTCCATCCGACGGGGAACAGAGCACCGGAACGCAGCGCTGATACGTCAGAATCCGATGACGCAGGGTTCCCAGCCGCGGAGGGAGTTCAGACGGACCACGTGTTCGGCGGCTCGCGCCTCGTCGGCGGTGACTCGCCGCTCGACCAGCCTCCCGGCCTCCAGACCGGCCGCCCGCTCCACACCTCCCAGGCACCCTGAGGCGGTGGGAGGTGTTCTCCACTCGCCGTCGATGCGGAAGGCCGCGCTGGCGATGGTGGTCTCGGTGACGTCGCCTCGATCGTTGATCAGCAGGACATCGTCGGCGTCCGGATGGCGGGCGGCGGCCGCGTCGTATACGGAGCGGTTCGTGGTCTTGTGATGGAGAAACGGGTCTTCGGCATGAACCGGGACGGTGTCGATGACGAGCGTGACGGGTCGCGTCGCCGCCGCCGGGGCGTCGGCGATGGTGACGTCGACCCAGCCGGTTCGATCCACCGTGAGGCGGACCCTGGTGGGTGACGTACGGCGTGAGACCGCCCGCAGCAGGGCCGTGCGCGCCTCGGCCGGGTCGAGGGGGATGTCGAAGTACCAGGCGGAGTCGGTGAGGCGCCGGAGGTGTCGCTCGTGGTTGCGGAAACCGTCGGACGGCGTCCAGCGCATCGTCTCCAGCAGCTGGAAGTCGGCACCCCGCCGGTGGAGCACGGCGGCCTTGAGCAGGGCCTCGTCGTACTCCCCCTCGGCCGTCGAGTCGTAGGTCACACCACCGCCGGTGCCATACCAGGCGGTGGCCGTCGTCCGGTCGACGGCCACCGTGCGGATGCCCACGTTGAAGTTCCATTCCGGCCCGGCGGTGCCCGGTCCTCCGAAACCGATCGCTCCGCAGTAGACCCCGCGTGGATCGGGCTCGAGTTCGGCGATGATCGCCATGGTCGCCACTTTGGGAGCACCCGTGATCGACGCGCACGGAAACAGAGCGGAGAACACGTCGAGCAAGGTGGTGTGCGGCTTGGTTCGGGACGTCACGGTGGAGGTGAGTTGCCATACCGTGTCGTACTTCTCGGTGGTGAAGATGTCCGGGACGGAGACCGACCCCGTCCGGGCCACCCGGCCCATGTCGTTACGGACCATGTCGACGATCATCAGGTTCTCCGCCTGGTTCTTCTCCGATGTCTGGAGCCAATGCCGGCACTCCTCGTCGGTGGCCAGGTCGAGTCCGCGGCGGGTCGTTCCCTTCATCGGCCGCGAGACGAGCCGCTCGTGTCGCCACTCGAAGAACAGCTCCGGGGAGGCGGAGGCGATGGCCCACCGCCCGGCGTCGATCATTGCTCCATACCCGCAGCTCTGCGCCCGGCTCAGGTCCCGATACAGCGCATCGATCTCGCCCTCGAACGGGGCGTGCATGCGGAAGGTGTGATTGACCTGATAGGTGTCGCCCATCCGGATTCGCTCGCGGATGCGACCGACTGCGGCGCGGTGTTCAGCGGGTCCGATGCTCGGTGTCCATTCGCCGAGCCGGTAGGTGCCGTCGACCTCATCGGTCCGTGCCCGGCGCTCGAAGACGCCGAACCAGACGAGGGGCAGCGACTCGAACGCCGTGCCGGTGGGGTTCACGCCGACGAGGGAGGGGTCGAGCCCGCCGCTCGCTTCGTAGGAGACCCACCCCGCCACCCAGTGCCCGGCGGCCACGGCTCGCTCGGCGGCTTCGATGGCGGGTCCGACGGCTGTCGGGCCGGCCGCGACGATCTCGGTGACCGGGTCGAGGAGTCGGAAGGATCGGCGCCGACGGGGCCGCAGGTCGTCGAAGCGGGCGGAGAACACGAGCGTCGATTCTGGCAGGGGCCGCCCCGGAGGGACTCCTCAGAACGGAGCGTTACGCAGGTGTGGTGATGGCGCGACGGCGAATGTGACCTCGGTCAGAGCTCGAGGGCGAGCTTCCGTCCTTCGTAGAAGGCCAATGAGGCCCGCCGAGGCGCCACCCGATCTCCGATCTCGTGATGCCCCGGACCGGCCGGGACGTCGAGTCGCGGTGTCGCGGTCTCGGCGATCACCAGCGTGTCGAAGGGCTCGGTCGAGGCCGATCCCGTGTCGAGGTGGACCAGGGTGGCGGCGCCCGGCTGCCACGACGTGATGGCCATCCTCGGGCGCATCACCCCACCGGCCCGGGCAAAACGTCGACGGAGGGGGACGTCCGCGGCACTGTGAAACAGGCCTCCACCGATCACCGGAGCCCCGGTGATGATCGTGACGTCGAGTCCGTCCTCGGTCATCGCCAGTGCGGTGCCCAACCCGCGCCAGTCGCCGAGATCGTCCACGACCAGGACCCGACCGCTCGGCGCAGCGGAGTCGGCGAGCACGTCGCGGATGTCGTAGGCAGATCCCGATTCGATGCCGGGTAGGCGTTGGACGGTCGGGCGGGAGCGCTGGAACCCGGTGCGAGGAGGAACCGAACCAGTCGCCAGCACCACCTCGTCGTAGCGCTCGAGGTCCGAGACGGTGGCAGTGTTGTCGACCAGGAGTTTCACACCGAGATCCCGCAAGCGGCGTTCGTACCAGTCCAGGTGGTCGAGTATCTGTGCGCGGGATGGCTGGGAACCGGCCAGGCGCCACTGGCCACCGATCGTTGCCCGCTCTTCGAACAGCGTCACCGTATGGCCACGTTCGGCGGCGACTCGGGCGACCTCCAGGCCGGCGGGTCCCGCCCCCACCACCGCGATTCGTTTGCGGGTCGGAGCCGGAGAGAAACGGTCGCCACCCCACTGGAATTCGCGGCCGGCCGACGGGTTGACCAGGCAGGAGATCCAGTAGTCGCGGGAGCGCCGGCCCCAGCACATCTGGTTGCACGAGATGCACGGTCGGATCTCGCCGGGCCGCCCGGTGGCGGCTTTGTGGACGAGATGCGGGTCGGCGATCTGGCCCCGCACGATGCTGACCAGGTCGGCGTTTCCGGCCTCCAGAACCGCTTCCGCATCGGCCGGGGTTCTGATGTGGCTCTCGGCTTGGACGCGGGCATGCGACACCGTGGCCTTGAGGGCTGCTGCGTATCGCTCTCCGAGCCGTGCCGGGTAGAGCGAGGTCGGCATCAGCTTGTAGAAGTCGAAGTAGCTCCCCGTCCCGCAGGTGACATAGTCGATCAGCGCACGCTCATCGTGCCAGGCGACGATTTCGCACAACGCATCGAGCGAGAGGCCGGCCTCGGCTTCCTCGTCGACGTTGACGGCCAGCCCGACGATGAACTCGTCGCCGCAGCGTTGGCGTATGCCGTCGATGATCCGCGAGGAGAACCGCACTCGGTTGTCGAGGCTTCCTCCCCACCGATCGTCACGCCGGTTCGACCACGGCGTCCAGAACTGGTCGATCACCGCGTGGTAGGCGGCGAACAGTTCCACGCCGTCGAAACCCGAGTCCCGGGCACGGCGGGCCGCCTCGACGAATCCCCCGATCAGCTCTTCGATCTCGGCTTCCGTCATGGCGTGACTGCCGTCGGCATCGTGATAGGAAGGAAGACCGGACGGCGACCAGTTGGGAGCGAATGAGTTGTCGGCGTCTCCGTGCTGTCCGACGTGATAGAGCTGGTGGATCAGGACGATGTCGTCGGCCGCATCGCGCACGGATTCGGTGAGCCGGCGAAATGCCGGAATGACGCCATCGTCGGAGTGTGTGAAGTTGCCTCGGGTCAGCACGCCGGTGGCGTGGGTGGGTATGGGCTCGACCACGATCATCGCCGCGCCACCGACGGCCCGCTCCCGGTAGTACGCGATGTGGCGATCTCCGGGGAGACCGTCTTCGGCCATGTTGGCGGTGTGGGCGCCGAAGGTGATCCGGTGCTTCAGCGTCTTGTGGCGGAGTGCGAGCGGCCGGAAGACGTGGGGGAACCGGGTCATGCCAGGAGGAACGAGGCGGTCATCAGGTCGAGATGCGCACCACCACCATTCTTGAAGACCGTGATGTCGACGTCCGTCGTCCGGCCGTCGACGTCGCCCTTGCACAGGTCGAACAAGTCGCCGATCACGTCGTCGGCGGTGATGGCACCCGAGGCGATGGGGGAGAGGAGATCACCGGCCTCATCGGTGGTGGTCTCGGGGTTGTCGACGAAGATCCGGCCGCGACGCATGACCTCGTCGTCCGACTCGCGCATGTGGGGTTGATATGCGCCGACGAGGTCGACATGGACGCCCGGTGAGAGCCAGGCACCTTGAACCAGAGGCTCCTCCGACATGGTGGCGCACGAGACGATGTCGGCTCGACGGATGGCGGTCTCGAGGTCCTCGACCGCCTCGCCGGCCCCGATCGACTCGGCCAGCCGTTCGGCACCCGCCGGCGTTCGGTTCCACACCAACACCCGGTCGATCGTGGGGTGGACTGCCCGATGAGCGGCCACCAGATACGGAGCGAGCCCGCCCGCTCCGACGATCGTCATCGTTCGGGCGTCGCGTCTCGCCAGCAACATCGACCCGAGGGCCGAGTCCGCCGCGGTCTTTCGGTACGTCAGGGCCGTGCCATCCAGAACCGCCAGCGGCCTCCCATCCGTCCCGTCGAACACCGTATAGATCGCCTGCACCGAAGCCAGCCCGCGAGTGCGGTTCTCCGGAAAGATGGTGACCAGCTTGATGCCGATCGACCCGGCGCCTGTCCATCCGGGAAGGATGAGCAGCCCGTCGCCTTCGTGCTCCATGAAGAGCCGACCGGTCTGTGGTCGCTGGCCCAGATGGCCGACCCGGAGCGCCTCGACCAATGCCGTCCACGGAAGCGCCTCGTGGACCTGGTCGGCATCGATGAAGCGGATCACGGCTTCACGGTACCGGTGCGCTCGAGACGACGCCGAGGTCGGCCGCCGATCGTCACCGGTCGAGCAGCCAGCGAATGCGGTCGTAGGACGCCGCATAGTGGACGGCCACGATCGCGGCGAAGAGGCGGGCCGGGAGGGGGCCGGCGACCTGCGACCATGCCCAGGCACCGGCCGCCAGCACGACCAACTCGAGTATCAGCCGGACGACTCCCGGAACGACGATCGGGGCCTGCCCGGAGCGACTGGGATCGCCGGGTACGTTGAAGATGCCCCACACGGCGGCCGCCACCATCGGCAGGGCGACGGCGAACACGATTCGGGTGGCGCCGCTCCCGAGATTCCACCCCCACCAGCCCAGGGCGGCGAGTGCCGCCAGCTCGAGGGCGAGGCGTACCGCCAGATTGGCCGGATGTGAACCCACCGAGCCCAGCCTATCCGCCGGCCTGTTTCGACGCCGCCGGCGGCAGATGCCGGACCTCCGGAACGGCCAGGACCACCAGCGACAACACGAGTACCAGCCCCGCCAGGGCGTAGATCGTCGTCGTGACACCGGCGACCGCAGCGATGGCTCCCACCGCCATCTGGCCGATCGGAACGGCAGCCAGCGAGCCGAGCGCGTCGACCGAGTACACCCGCGACAGCGCCTCTTCGGGCATGTGGTGCTGGAGGCTGACATTCCAGGCGACGTCGAAGTATCCGATCCCGATCCCCATGATCACCCCGGCTGTCAGCACGACGCCGATGATCGGTGCCTGGACGCCCAGCACCGCCATGAACGGGGCGGTGAGGGCGGCGCCGATCATCCCGTTCGACAAACGCGCCCGGTGACTGCTGCGGCTGAGGACGAAGGCGACGACCAGCAAGCCGATCGACTCCGATGCGAGGACCCAGCCCCACCACTCTTCACCGAAGGTGGTCTTGGCGATGAGGGGACCCAACACGAGCAGCGTTCCCGAGAAGGCGGCGTTCTGCACGAGGAAGGAGAGCACCACCACCCAGGCCCAGCGCCGTTCGACGAATATCTGCCATCCCTCCCGCAGATCGTCGATGACTCGCGACGGTTGTCGGGCGAGCGGCCTGGCGGTGATGGCCGAGAACAGGAAGGCAACCACCGCGAAGGTGAGTGCGTTGAAGGCGATGCCCCAGCCCGGCCCGATCGCGATCGCCAGACCGCCGCCGAGGACCAGCGAGAGCACTCGCACGACGCTCCGGGCCGACGAGGACAGCGCATTGGCCTCCTGAAGGAGACGGGCCGGAACCGTCTCCGGGACGATGGCCATGGCCGCTGGGGACGACATGGCGGCGGACCCCCCTCCCAGGAAGGCCAGCACGATCATCAGGGGGATCGTCGCCCACCCGGAGATGACCGACCAGGCGAGGACGGCGTCGATCACCGACGCCACGGCGTTCGACCAGGTGAGGACGACCGACCGCGACACCCGGTCGGCCACCACCCCGCCGACCAGCATCAGCGCCACCACACCGACCGTCTGCGCTCCCACCACCAGCCCCAGCACGCCGGCGGCCTCGGTCAGCGCCCCCGGCCGGTCGAAGGAGATGCCCAGCACGTCGAGCACGGCGAACGGCAACACCACACGGAACGTGGCATTGCCGGCCGTGTCTACGACCAGCCCGGCCAGCAGCAGCCGGAAGTCGCGATGGTGGGTGGGTCGCTCCGCCCCGGGGACGGACCGTCGGAAGGGCACCGATCAACGCTAGCGACCACCCCGACCCCGCTTCTGCACATTGTGCGCGAACGGCTGCGAGGCGGTTGATCCTGCACACTGTGCACGACCCGACCACCAACAATTCGCACACTGTGCGCGAACGGCTGCGGAGCGGTCGGTCCTGCACACTGTGCACGCGCCCGGTCGGTCCTGCACATTGTGCGCGGACGGCTGCGGAGCGGTCGGTCCTGCACACTGTGCAAGACCGAGGGTGGCGTCGTCAGGTCTGGCGGGCGCGTTGCAGGACGTCGTCGATGGGGGTCTGGGAGAGGTCGCCCAGCTCCTGGACGTACTCGTATCCGAAGCGGCCCTTGATGCACAGGTGGCCGGCGGTGACCGAGTGGTCTTGCGGCGAGGTGACCTTGACGATCCGGTTGTCCTGGACGTGCAGCTCCAGGTTGCAGCCCACCCCACAGTATGAGCAGATCGTTCGCGTGACCTGCTGGGCGTCTTCGTCCCACATCTCGGCCTGCCGCAGCTCGTGCTCGGAGCGGAACATCAGGGCTCCGGTCGGGCATACGCCGATGCAGTTGCCGCAGAAGACGCAAGCCGACTCGGTGAGCCCGGTGTCGAACTCGGTCGAGATCCGGGCGTCGAAGCCACGACCCGCCACCGCGATGGCGAAGGTGTTCTGCGCATCCTCACCGCACGCCTCGACGCACTTGTAACACAGGACACAGCGTGAGTAGTCGCGGACGTAGAGGGTGTTGTCGACCTTGGTCGGTTGTGCCACCGTCTCGGCGGTGCGGCCGTCCGGAGGGGGGTGATGGCCGGCATGCCGCCGGTCCCGGTCTTGGGTCGATGGAGCGGGCGGACCGAAGCGTCCGGCGTCACATCCGTACTCATCCATCCATCGTCGGGTCTCGTCGTCGGCGAGCGTCAGGTCGACCGAGGAGGCGAGGAACTCGAACACCAGCTTGCGAGAGTGGCGGACACGCTCGGAGTCGGTCGAGATGACCATGCCGTCCTCGGCCGGGCGCGAACACGACGGGACCAGGGTGCGGGAACCCTCGACCTCCACCACGCAGACCCGGCACACGTTGACCGGTGTCAGCACGTCCGAGTAGCAGAGCGTCGGCTGGTCGGCGCCGACCGCTCGGCATGCGTCGAGGATCGTCGCCCCGGCCTCCACCTCGACCGGGCGACCGTCGAGCGTCACGGTCACGGTGCGTTCCACCGGGGCGCGATCCCGGTCCGAGTAGGCGTGCGTTTGAGTGCGGGCGGGTCTGGTCATCGTGGCTCGCCGAAGATGCCGAGATCGATGGCGGAGCGGACGACCGATGCGGCGGTGTGGCCGAGCCCGCAGATCGAGGCGTCCTTCATGGCGATGTCCATGTCACGGATGAGGGAGGCCTCGATCGAGCCGTTCGAACGGGCGACCGCTTCCTCGACCCGGACGGTCCCCACCCGGCACGGGACGCACTGACCGCACGACTCGTCGCGGAAGAAGCGGGCGATCCGACGGACGATGTCCACCATGTCGACCTGATCCGAGAAGAGCATCACCACCCCGGATCCGAGCGAAACGCCGGCAGCGCGGGCATCCTCGAAGGTGAGGGGGAGGTCGAACCGGTCGGTGCCGACCAGCGAGCCGGCGGCCCCTCCGAGCATGACGAACGATGGTGTGCCGACGGGACCTCCGGCAGCTTCGATCAGCCCGCCCAGGGTCGAGCCCATCGGAACCTCGTAGACACCCGGCGAGGCGATGTCGCCGGAGAGACAGAACAACCGCGTGCCGGTGGAGTCGGCCGTCCCGACGGCCCGGTAGTCGTCTACACCACCGGTGAGGATCGGAAGGACGTTGACCAACGTCTCGACGTTGTTGATGACTGTGGGCCGGCCAAAGAGCCCGTGGGTCGTGGGGAACGGAGGCTTCTGGCGCGGTTCGCCACGGAATCCCTCGATCGAGTTGAAGAGCGCCGTCTCTTCTCCACAGATGTACGCCCCCTGCCCGCGGACGATCTCGATCTCGAACGCCCGCCCGGAGCCGGCCACATCCGCTCCCAAGAGCCCGGCCGACCGTGCCTGGCCGAGGGCGTGGTGGAGGCGACCGGTGGCGACGGGATACTCGCCCCGGACGTAGCAGTAGCCCTTCTCGGCGCCGATCGTGAGGCCGGCGATGGTCATTGCCTCGATGAGGGCGTAGGGGTCGCCTTCCATCAGGACGCGGTCCTTGAAGGTGCCGGGTTCCGACTCGTCGGCGTTGCAGACGAGGTACTTGGGCCCGTCGGGCTGATCGGCGACACCCTCCCATTTGATCCCGGTCGGGAACGCCGCGCCACCCCGGCCCTTCAGACCCGCCGCCTTGACCTCGGCGATGACCCGCTCCGGGCCTATCTCGAGGGCGGTGGCGAGTGCCCGGTACCCGCCGGCCGACCGGTACTCGTCCAGCGAGTCCGGGTCGATCTTGCCGATCCGTTTCAGCAGAGGACCGGCCGAGATCGTCGTGAGCAGGGGGAGCTGTTCGAGGTCGTGGTCGAGGGCGGACCGCACACCGGCGGCGTCGGTGCCACCCAGTACCAGATCCGGTTCTCCGGCCCGCTGGATGAACGCGGCCGGGCGCCGGTCGCACTGGCCGAGGCAGGGCGACGGGATCACATCATCGCGATGGGTGAGCGCGGAGAGGATGGCGGCTCCGCCAACACTCCGGCAGGCGGTGTCGTCACAGACGTGGGCGACCCGGTTCGGCCGTGGTTCGGTCGCCAGCAGTGCATAGAACGTCGCCACGGAGTAGATCTCGGCGGGCGGGACATGCAGCCGGGCTGCGATCTCGTCGACCGCCCCCGGCGTGATGTATCCGATCTCCGATTGCACGGCCGCCAGCACCGGGAGCAATCGATGCCGCAAGCTGGTCCTGTGGGTGCGGACGACCCTGTCCCCGCCTTCGGTGACCTCCGCCGCAGCAGCGGTGGCGGCGATGACCGCCTGCTCTTGTTCGCTGGCCTCGGCACCGATCAGCTTCAGGTCCATGCACCGTCCCCCTTCACGAGACGGCCGACCGTTTGACGATCCGGATCGCCGTCGCCTTGAACTCGGAAGTGCCCGAGCGCGGATCCCACGCGTCGACGGTCAGCGTGTTGATGTCGACGTCGTCGGGGTAGTGGAGCGCCATGAAGGTGAGCCCGGGCCGCAGACCCGGATCGACCCGCACCGGTGCCTCGATCGAGCCGCGCCGGGAGACGACCTCGACGATGTCGCCGGGCTTCACCGCCAGCCGCTCTGCGTCCTCCGGCGAGACGTCGATCGTGCATCCGAGTCTGATCGGAGAGTCGAAACCTCCGGATTGGACACCGGTGTTGTACCCGTCGAGGTGCCGCCCGGTGGTCATCCGCAGCGGGTACTCGTCGGTGAGCGTGTCGACCGGCGGGACCCACTCCACCGGGACGAAGGGGGCGGGCCGGCCCACGTCATCGGACCACAAGCGACCGTGGAGGAACTGGCTGCCGGGGTGCTCGTCGTCCGGGCAGGGCCACTGGAGCCCGCCCAGGTCTTCGAGACGGCGGTAGCTCATACCGGCGTGGGGAGGGGAGAGGCTGCGCAGCTCGTCCCACACCTCCTGGGCGGCGGGACGTCCCCAGTTGTGGCCCATCGCCGCAGCGAGCATCGACATGATCTCGATGTCGGTGCGCGCCTGGCCGGGCGGGTCCAGCGCCTTCCGCACCCGCTGCACACGGCGTTCCGACGAGGTGACCGTTCCTTCGGCCTCACACCAGTCGGCGGCGGCGGGCAAGACCACGTCGGCCATCTGGGCGGTGCGGGTGAGAAAGATGTCCTGTACGACCAGGAAGTCGAGGTTGTCGAGCCGCTCGACGGTCTGGCCGGAGTCGGCTTCGGACTGGGCCGGGTTCTCCCCGATCACGTACAGGCCGCGCAGCCTGCCGGCCTCCATCGCCTCGAACATCTCGGACAGGTGCCATCCGGACTTGGCGGGGAGCTCCACCCCGTACTCGGCTTCGAACTTGCCACGGTGCGTGTCGTCCTCGATGTCTTGGAAGCCGGGGAGCTTGTTCGGCAATGCCCCCATGTCGCCGCCGCCCTGGACGTTGTTCTGGCCGCGGATCGGGACGAGACCGGAGCCGAACCGCCCGACGTGGCCGGTCAGCAGTGCCAGCGAGATGAGGGCCAAGACGTTGTCGGTGGCGTTGTGGTGTTCGGTGATCCCCAGCGTCCAGCAGATCTGGGCGGTCTCGGCGGTGGCGTAGGCGATCGCCATCTCGGCGATGACGTCGCCGGGGATGCCGGTGATGCGCGTGGCGCGGTCGAGGGTGTACTCGGCCACGGTCGCTGCGTACTCGTCGAAGCCGGTGGTGGCTCGATCGATGAAGTCGGTGCGCTGGAGCCCTTCGTCGATGATGACCTTCGCCATGGCGTTGGCCAGGGCGATGTCGGAGCCGACCTCGATGCCCAGCCAGACGTCTGCCCAGCGGGCCGATTCCGAGCGTCGAGGGTCGACGGCATACATCCGGGCGCCGTTGTGGACCCCCTTCAACAGATGGTGGAAGAAGATGGGATGCGCGTTGCGCGCGTTGGACCCCCAGAGGAGGATCACATCGGTGTTCTCGATCTCCTCATAGGAACTCGTCCCGCCTCCTGCTCCGAGCGTCATCACCAGACCGGTGACACTGGGAGCGTGTCAGGTGCGGTTACACGAGTCGATGTTGTTCATCCCGAGGACCACTCGTGCGAACTTCTGGGCCAGATAGTTCGTCTCGTTGGTGGCCTTCGAGCAGCTGAACATTCCGAGCGCGGTCGGTCCGTGTTCGGCGCGGACCGATCCCAGTCCGGTTGCTGCCCGTTCGATGGCTTCGTCCCAGCCGGCGGGCCGGAGTACTCCGTTCTCCCGCACCAGCGGCTCGGTCAAGCGTGGCTTGCGCATCTTCATCACCTCCTCTCCTCGGCCGGCTCCCGGCCGTTCTCTTCGCCGTCGCCGACGGCTCGTTCCATCCTCGCAGCTGTACCCGCAGATGTCTTCAGAACAGCCCGACCACGTTTCCGTCGTCGTCGATGTCGACCTTCATGTAGGCGGGCGTCGACCCCAGACCCGGCATCGTGCGCATCTCGCCCAGCAGCGGATAGATGAATCCTGCGCCGGCCGAGGCCCGCACTTCCCGGACCGGCACGATGAAGCCCGAGGGGGCGCCCTTCAGCGCGGCGTCGTGGCTGATCGAGAGGTGGGTCTTCGCCATGCAGATCGGGAGGTAGCCGAATCCCGCTTGTTCGTAGCCGGCGATCTGCCGTTCGGCGAGGGGGGAGTACTCGACATCGGCCGCGCCGTAGATGTCTTTGGCGATGATCTCGATCTTCTGCTTGATCGCCATGTTGAGGGGGTACAGGTAGGCGAACTCGTTGGGCTGCTCGCATGCCTCTACGACCGCCGCCGCGAGTTCGGTGGCGCCTTCGCCGCCTTTGGCCCAGTGTTCGGCGAGCACGGCCGCCGACGCCCCGGCCGCGGTGGCGGCCTCCTTGATGGCGTTGATCTCCGCCCAGGTATCGGTGGGGAAGGAGTTGATCGCCACGACCACCGGCACGCCAAAGCGTTTGGCGTTCTTGATGTGGGCCAACATGTTGTCCATGCCGGCTTGGAGGAGTGCCAGGTTCTCCTCGGTGTAGGCCTTGTCGAGCGGGCGGCCCAGCACCACCTTGGGTCCACCACCGTGGGTCTTGAGGGCGCGGACGGTGGCGACGAGGACCACACAGTCGGGCGCCAGGCCGGAGGTCCGGCACTTGATGTCCATGAACTTCTCCATGCCCATGTCCGCCCCGAAGCCGGATTCGGTGATGACGTAGTCACCGAGGTGGAGGGCGATGCGATCGGCGAGGATGGACGAGTTGCCGTGGGCGATGTTGGCGAACGGGCCGGCATGGACGAACGCGGCCTGGCCTTCGAGGGTCTGCATGATGGTGGGATGGAGGGCGTCTTTCATCAGCACGGTCACGGCACCGGCAACGCCGAGATCCTCCAGCGTGATCGGCGTGCCCTTCTTGCTGTTGCCGATCACCACCCGGGCCACCCGCTCTCGGAGGTTGCGCAACGCCGATGAGTACGAGTCGCCGTCCACCAGCGCCAGGATGGCCATGAGCTCGGAGGCGACGGTGATGTCGAATCCGGTCTCCCGGGGCCGTCCCTCCGCCTTGCCGCCCAGCCCGACGATCACATTCCGCAGAGCTCGGTCGTTGATGTCGACGACGCGGTTCCATTGGAGCGCGAAGACGTCGATACCCAGTCGCTCCAACCCGAGTTCGGTGAGTTGGGCGTCGGACATTCGAGACTCGTGGTACCAGCGGGCATCGATGGCGGCGGCCACCAGGTTGTGCGCGGCGGAGATCGCATGGATGTCGCCGGTGAGGTGGAGGTTGAACTCGTCCATCGGAACCACCTGGCTGTAGCCGCCGCCGGCAGCTCCACCCTTGATCCCGAACGTCGGACCCATCGACGGCTGACGTATACAGGCGATCGCCTCCTTGCCGAGCGCGCCCAGGCCCTGGGTCAATCCGACCGTGGTCGTCGTCTTGCCCTCGCCGAGTGGGGTGGGCGTGATGGCGGTGACATCGACATACTTGCCCCGAGGCCGGCCCCCCACCCGCTTGAGGGTGTCGAGGTGCACCTTGGCCTTGGTCGAGCCGTACGGGATGAGTTCGTCCGGCTCCAGTCCGATCCGGGCGGCGACCTCCGAGATCGGGAGGAGGCTGGCGCTCCGGGCGATGTCGATGTCAGTGGGAACGCTCATCAGGGGCTCCTCGGTGGTGGAGATGGTCGACGGCGAGAATACCGCATCATGGAATCGTCCCGCATTGTGGAATCGGTTTGATCATGGCGGTGATTTCGACCGGTGATACCGGATGGCCACCCGGTAGGAGCCGCCGACCGGCACCGAGCCGAAGGTTCGCGAGTCCGCGGTCGTCAGGTGGGGCGCATCCGACCGGACCGACATCCGATCACCGTCGACGGTTTCGACGCGTTTCACCAACCAGAATCCCGGCCGGTGCGGGTGTTGGAACACGACGATCTGGCCGGGCCGGCGGCGGCCCCCCGCCCAGCCGATCAGGTAGTCGCCGGGCTGCAGCGTGGGCGTCATCGAGCGGTCGACCACTTCGAAACGGCGGATTGGAAGTCGCATGCTCCGGGTAGGGGTGGGGTGTACCGACGAGTATCGTCGACCGGGAACCAACGAGGAGAGGTGATCCGATGGGACTGTTTCGTCCATCCACCAAGGCACACGCCCACTGCGACCTTTTCTGCGGCGTCTACGACCCCGCCCAGGCCAAGATCGAGGCGCTGTCGGTGATGAAGTCGGCTCAGAAGTACCAGGACTCCGACGACGAGGTGTTCCGTGCCCGGGCCATCGCCGTCAAGGAGGAACGGGCCGAGCTCGCCAAACACCACCTGATGGTGCTGTGGGCGGACTTCTTCACCGCTGACCATCGTGAGCAGTTCTCGAACCTCGACGATCTGTTCTGGAGAGCCATCCATCAGGCCGGCGTCGCCAAGAAGTCGGTCGACCCGGCCGACGGCCAGAAACTGGTCGATCTGATCGATGAGATCGCCGACATCTTCTGGCAGACCGAGAAGGCTCGGGACATGGGGGTCTACTCACCCTCTTGAGTCGCACTTCGTCAAGGGCGCCCGACGCGCTTCCTCGATAGCGCCAGGGCGCCTCGACCGATGTCAGTCGTGCCTCCGGTCGGGCATGACGACGGTGGTGAACAGCCGGCGCCGACGTCCCGGTTCCGGACTGTTCCCGAGGCGCGCCCGAATGACCCTGCTCACCTCCTCGGCGAAGTCTGCGAACTCCTCATCGCTCAGCCACAGCGGGGTCTGCTGATATCCGACGCCGTCGACCGCCAGGTCCGGGTCATTCGACTCGAGGTAGGTGCAGAAGTCGGCGATGAGGGTGCCGAGGAACGTGAGGAAGTAGCGGACGTGGTCGTCGCGTGTGGAGTCGGCCAGCTCGTCCGGGCCCAGGTGGACCGCCGATTCGACCACCGCGTAGGTGCGCTCTGATCCGCCGCGTACCTGCCGCTCGTCGATCACGTCGATGAACCCACTGTCGTGAAGCTCTTTGATGTGGCGATAGAGCGTCGCCTGGGCCACGTCGCCGAGTTGCTCCTTCAGAGCCAGCGGCGTCAGCGGCCGGCCAACGAGCGCCTGGACGATGCGGAGGCGGACGGGATGGAGGAGAAGGTCTCGTGATGTCACGGGTTGCAGATTAGTCTCATCATTGATAATATTCGCAGTATTGAGAACGATCGGTACGAACGAGGCCAGTTGCAGCCTCCCGAGGAGGGTCGCCATGGCACACACCGAAATCATCTCGTTCGCCTCAGCCGGTCACACGCTCGTCGGCACGCTCACCGTGGCCGACGCCGGGCGGCCTGGCCCCTCCGCGGTGCTGATCAGCGGTTCCGGCCCGATCGACCGCGACTCGAACATGAAGCGGATGCCCATCGACGTCATGGCTCAGGTGGCCGAACGGCTGGCGGTAACCGGCGTCTCGTCGCTCCGCTACGACAAACGCGGCGTCGGCGACAGTGGCGGCGAGTACCAAGCCACCGGCTTCCACGACAACGTCGACGATGGCCTGGCGGCCCTGGCCGCGTTGCGGGCCCGAGCGGAGGTCGCCGCTGACCGAACGTTCGTCGTCGGCCACAGCGAAGGAGCCCTCATCGCCGGTGAGATGGCCGTCACCGATCCGTCGATCGCCGGCGTGGTCCTCCTGGCGGGCGCCGCTCGGAATGGCGAGGACATCCTTGTCTGGCAGATGGCCCAGATCGGCGACAGCCTGCCAGGGCCCGTCAAGATCCTGACGAAGGTCCTCCGTTTGGATCTGGCGAAGACCCAGCGGAAGCGCCTCGACGAGATCAAGGCCTCGACCCAGGACGTGATGCGTCTTCAGATGGTCAAGGTGAACGCCAAGTGGTTTCGCGAGTTCATGGCCTACGACCCGACCACCGCCGTCGACGGCATGACCGTGCCGATGCTGGCCATCACCGGCGACAAGGACGTCCAGGTCGATCCGGACGATCTCGAAAGGATGGCCAACCTGGTCGACGGTGACTTCACCAGTCACCGGCCCAGGGACCTGACCCACCTGCTCCGGATCGACGCCGGCCCCGCCTCGGTCCGAACCTACAGAAAGCAGGTCCGCCGCCCGGTCGACCCGGTCACCCTCGACCTCGTCGCCGAGTGGGTGGTCGACCGTGCCGCCCCCGAGGAACCGAAGCACTCATGACCCTGGTCGACGGCGTCGCCGCTCCGACACAACACCAACCGCCGCCGAGTTGGCCCTCAGGCGGCGTCGCGTTCCTCGGCGGGGGGGCGGCGTTGGGCGAGCGATGATCGGGTGCTCTCGAACCTCGATCGGATGGCGGCGAGCAGTCGTTCCGCCCAGGTGAACTCCCGCCCGAGCAGCGCCAATCCGGGGATGATCAGCAACCAGCCCGGAAGGATCGGCAGGAACAGGCCCACCACCCCCACCGCCATCAGCACGGTGCCGGCCAGGACGGTGGCGGCTCGCACAGGGAGGGGGCCTCGGGGCGACATGGCCAACACGATGCCACATGGGCGGGCCGATGGGAATCAGGGAGGACCCTCGCTGATCCCGGAGGCGCTCAGTCGTCGAGGACGTCCGGTTCCAGCTTGGAGAACAGTGGTGTGATCGTTCCGAAGACGGTCCCCGCCGGCACCTCGGGACGTTCCCACGCCGACGGAACCGGATCGAGTCCGAGCATCGTTCCCAGTGTTCGGGTCGTGAAGGGCAGGTAGGGAGCGAGACCCACCCGAATGCCGGAGACTGCCTGGATCGCCGTCCACAGCACGGTGGCCGCTCGTTCGTGATCGACCTTCACCGTCTTCCAGGGCTCTTCGGCGTTGAGGTAGGCGTTCGTGGCGGCCGCCGCCTCCATTGCGGTCCGAAGACCGGCCCGAAGCTCGCGAGCCTCCAGATGGGCCGACGTGGCCGTGAGCGCACCATCGACGTGCGCCAACAGCTCCTGGTCCGCAGGGGTCGTGCCGGCCGGCTCCGGCACCGATCCATCGAAGTTCTTGGCGGTCAGGGAAAGCACCCGGTTGACGAGGTTTCCCCACGTTGCGACCAGCTCGCTGTTGACCCGTTCGATGATCAACCCGTCGGTGAGGTCGGTGTCGTTCTGCTCGGGGAGCACCGACGTCAGCGCAAAGCGGAGTGCGTCCGGTTCGAGCCGCTCGGCGTACCAGCCGATCGACCGGCCGACACCGCGGCTCGCCGATGCCTTGTCTCCCTTGAAGGTGACGAACTGGTTGGCCGGCACGTCCGTCGGGAGTTGCAGTCCTCCGTACCCCATCAGCTGACACGGCCAGATCACCGCGTGGAAGACGACGTTGTCCTTGCCGATGAAGTAGTAGCTCTCGGCGTCGGGGTTCTCCCACCAGGCCTTCCACGCCCCGGGATCGCCGGACCGCTCGGCCCATTCCTTGGAGGCCGACAGGTATCCGATCACCGCGTCGAACCACACATAGATGCGTTTTCCCTCTCCGATCGTGTCGTACGGTTCGGGCAGGGCCACCCCCCAGTCGAGGTCACGGGTGATGGCGCGATCTTGGAGTCCTTCCTCGGTGAAACCGACCGCCATGTTCAAGACGTGCCGGCGCCATCCCTTCCGCGATCGAAGCCATTCGAGCAGCCGATCTCCGAACTTGGACAGCAGGAAGAAGTAGTGCTCGGTCTCACGAACGAGCGGCGTGGCGCCCGTGAACCTGCTCGTCGGGTCGATGAGGTCGGTCGGGTCGAGCTGTCGGCCACAGTTGTCGCACTGGTCGCCCCGTGCCGCCGAGAACCCACAGTGAGGGCAGGTTCCTTCCACGTATCGGTCGGGCAGGAAGCGGTTGGCCTCCGGATCGAAGAGTTGTTCGGTTCGCCGGGTGTCGATGAATCCCTGTTCGGCCAGCCGTCGGAACATGTCCTGCGTGACCGCGTGGTGGGTGTCGGTCCCGGTCGAGGTATAGAGATCCCAGGAGATCCCGAGTCGTTCCCACGCCTCGACGAACTCGCCGTGGTAACGGTCGACGATCTCTTGTGGGCTCACGCCTTCCTGCTCGGCTCGCACCGTGATCGGTGTGCCGTGGACATCCGAGCCGGACACCATCAGGACCTCGTTCCCGGCCAGCCGGTGATAGCGGGCGAAGATGTCGGCGGGCAGGTATGCACCTGCCAGGTGGCCGAGGTGTCGAGAACCGGACGCGTAGGGCCATGCCACTGCGACCAAGATGTGCCGTCCGGTACGAGCTGGTGCTGCCATGAGACGGCGAGGGTACCGAAGGGGAGCCATCCGGAACCAGTCCATGGTCGGGCGCGCTTCTAGGATCGGGGACCCGTTCCAGGGAGCCTCACCCCATGCCAGGAATCGATCCAGCGGTGTTTCGGGCCGTCGCCGGCCACTTCCCAACCGGTGTGACCGTCGTGACCACGCTGGGTGTGGGCCATGAGCCTGTGGGGTTGACGGTCAACTCATTCAGCACGGTGTCGCTCGACCCGCCGCTGGTTCTCTTCTGCCTTGGCAACGGGTCGGAGACGAATCCCGCTTTCGCGGCCGGACACGGCTACGTCGTCAACGTGCTCGCTGCCCACCAGGTCGACCTCTCGCGTCGCTTCGCAGCGCCGGTGGAGGATCGCTTCGAAGGAGTGGCCTGGGAGGCGGGATACAACGGCATGCCGGTGCTGACGGGAGCACTCGCGGTGTTCGAGTGTGAACTGGATGCGGTGCACGACGCCGGAGACCATCGCATCCTGGTGGGACGGGTGGCACGGCTCCGGGAGACCGGACACGGGTCGGCGCTGGGTTACTTCCGAAGCAACTATGTCGCGGTCGACTCACCGGACGGTGACCGGGTCTGATCGCCCTGGGCGGCTTCGCAACCAGACGGCCAGGAGCCCGGCCGGGATCGCTCCGGCAGCCAGGATGAGGGCCGTGGTACCGAGGTCGGGTGTCACGAGGTCGAACACCGGAGCCACTGCCGGAACGAACAACACGATGGCCTGAAGTGCCAGCGCCGTGGCCACTGCAGCCGTGCGCCATCGGTTGGGAGCGCCGCTCCCCACTGCAGAGGCGTAGAGCAGGTGCGCGACGACCAGCGAGGAGAAGAGGACCGTTCGAGCCAGATCCGGCCCGGCGCCGTTCCCGGCCGCCACCATCATCGCCAGGATCGGACCGCCGGCCAGCACTGCCGCCCTCCCGGTGAGCGATCGGATGTGCGGAGCGTCGAGCAGACGCTGGTTGCGTGGTCGCGGCTTGCGTTGCATCACCTCCGCCGAGACCGGTTCGACTCCCAGCGCGAGGGCCGGAAGCCCATCGGTGAGGAGGTTGATCCACAGCAGCTGGACCGCAGTCAGCGGTGCGCCTCCGGCCAGCGCCAGACCTGCCAGCACCACCATCACCTCGCTCAGATTTCCCGCGACCAGGTAATCGACGACCCGGCGCACGTTGTCGTAGACGCCGCGCCCTTCCCGAATCGCTGCCACGATCGTCGAGAGATCGTCGTCGACGATGACGAGGTCGGCGGCAGCCTTGGCAACGTCGCTTCCGCGCCGGCCCATCGCCACCCCGATGTCCGCCTTGCGCAGCGCCGGTGCGTCGTTCACCCCGTCGCCGGTGACCGCCACGACCGCTCCGCGGTCCTGTGCCGCCTCGACGAGTGCCAGCTTCTGGCCCGGGTCGACCCGTGCGTACACGGCCGCATCGTCGCCGGATCTACGGGCGAGCTCAGTGCCCACCACCACCGGCGTGGAGCGGATGCCCGCCGCCGCGGCGATCGCGCCGGCGGTACCGGGGTGGTCGCCGGTCACCATCACGACGTCGATGCCGGCCGCCCGGGCGGCGGCAACCGCACCGGGGGCGGTTGCGCGAAGTGGATCGCGGAGACCGACGAGGGCGAGGAGCTCGAGGTCTCTCTCGTCGTGGAGATCGGAGTCGGGAGCGAGCCTTCCTTCGGCGACGGCGATGACCTTCACCCCTGATGCCGCCCAGTCATCGACCTGTCGGGTCAGGGCCTGGATGGCAGGTGCGTTCATGGGGGCGCTGGCGTGGTCGGCGAGTGCGAGGGTCGAGCACCGGTTGACAATCTCCTCCGGTGCTCCCTTGCTGATCACGGTTCGGTCACCGTCGTCGTCGATCTCGACGGTCATCCTCCTCCGGTCGGAGTCGAATGGGACCAGCGCCACCGGTTCGGCGACGGGAGAGCTTGTCCGGTCGCGGGCCGCCCATTCGTACAAGGCCTCGTCGACTGCATCGTGTTCCACCCCCGGCGTCGACGCGTCGTTGCACGAGAGCAGCGCCCGCCGGATGCGCTCGGTGAGCCACGCGTCGGTGGGTTCGCTCCCCGAAGCAGTGACCGCAAGATCGACCGCCAATCGATTCTCGGTGAGTGTCCCGGTCTTGTCCGTGAGGAGAACCGTGGCCGAACCGAGCGTCTCGACCGCCGGCAACCGGCGCACGATCGCGCCGCGCACCGCCATCCGCCGGACACCCAGGGCCAGACCGACCGTGACCACGGTCGGGAGGCCCTCGGGCACCGCCGCCACGGCCAGGGCGACTGCCACGAGGAAGGCCTCTTCTGGAGTCGCCCCGGGGGTCGTGGCGAGGAAGAAGCCCAGCACGATGATCGAGATCACGATTGCGCCGGCACCGAGGAGTCGAGTGAGCCGGCCCAGCTCACGCTGCAGTGGCGTCGGTGACGGCTGGGAGGCCAGGGCGCCTGCGATCTGGCCGATGGCCGTGTCGGCACCGGTCGCAATCACGACTCCGGTGGCGGTTCCCCTTGCGACGAAGGTGCCCGAGAAGGCGAGATTGTGGCGGTCGCCGAGCGCACCGGCGGACTCCATCGATGCGACGGTCTTCGCGGCGGGCAACGACTCTCCGGTGAGGATCGACTCGTCGGTTTCGAGACCGTGCTCCTCGATCACCCGGAGGTCGGCAGGGACGAGATCGCCGGCCTGCAACCCGACGACGTCGCCAACCACGATGTCCGCGGACGGGACCCGGTGCCACCCTCCGCCCCGTTTGACGACGGCGGACTCCGTTTCCAGTGTCCGGAGCGATTCCAGCGCATTGGCCGCCTTCCCCTCCTGGACGGCACCGATCGTTGCGTTGAGAACGACGATGGCTGCGATCACGAAGGCGTCGATCACCTCCGACAGCAACCAACCCGAGACGAAGGCGGCGACGAGGAGCAACACCGCCATCGGTGATCGGAACTCGCGAAGCAGCCGGGTCCAGGTCGTTGGACGCGGTGGCTCCGGCAGTGTGTTCGGTCCGTGCGCGATGAGGCGGCGGTCGGCCTCCTCGGGTGCCAGACCGGAGTCGGTCGATGTCGCCAGGCGCTCGATCGTCTCATCGACGTCGAGCATCGAGAACTCGACATCGGCCGGCTTCCCTCGGCCGGCTGTGCTTCCAGGCATCTCCTGAAGGTAACCCGGCTCGCACCGGTGCCACCCGAGCCGAAGGGAGGAGTGATGTGACGTTCGGCCTCTGCTCGGGATCGCGATCACGTCAGACGATGAACACATCCGAGCCGAGGAGAGAACATGACAACGGCGACGCGTCACGTCGTTGAGCCAACTGCTGCCCCCACCATCACCAGGATCGTGGTGGCGGTCGATGGGTCGAATCACGCCGCCAAGGCCATCGACATGGCCGCGGATCTGGCCGTCCGGTACGGGGCATCGTTGACGATCGTCCACGCGATGCCGGAGGAGGGTTCCTACACGACGCCGATCGAACTCCAGGACTACGCCCGGATCGAGCATGTCACCCCCACCGAGCACGACCTCCTCGAAGGAAAGGCGCGGCGATTGCTGTCCGATATGGCGACACGCGCCGGCAAGGGAGGGGTTCGAGGAGCCGAGACGGTGGTCGAGGTCGGCGATCCGTCCAAAGTGATCCTCGAGGTAGCCGCGCAGACCGGGGCCGACCTCCTGGTCCTCGGTTCCCGTGGCCTCGGGCCGGTGCGTTCGCTCCTGGGAAGCGTGTCGCAGCGGGTCGCTCATCAAGCGCCCTGCACGGTGATCACGGTGAAGTGAGCGCTCGTCGCGGCCGGTGCGTAGCATGCGGGCGACATGGCCGTTCCCGCTCCCACGTCCAGCCACGACCACGCCCCCCTCGCGCCACCGGTGACCGACTCCCAGGTCCGCAGCTATCTCGGCGGCGTCCCTCCGGTCGACGAGGTGGCCGTCCGCGAGCGGGTCGGCGGTCTCTCGACACGATCGATCAAACGCGAGTCGAAGATGGCGGCGCTGGAGCTGGCCGTTCGGATGTGCGACCTCACCACCCTCGAAGGGCAGGACACGCCGGGCAAGGTGCGGCAGTTGGCGACCAAGGCGATGCGCCCCGACCCCGTCGACCCGACGGTCCCGCCGGTGGCGGCCGTATGCGTGTACCCCAACCTCGTGCCCACCGCGGTGGAGACGGTCGCCGGTTCCGGTGTCAATGTCGCTTCGGTGTCGACGTACTTCCCGTCCGGTCATGCACCGCTGGAGCTGAAGTTGGCGGAGGTGAGCCAAGTCGTCGAGATGGGTGCGCACGAGGTGGACATGGTCATCGATCGAGGCGCCTGGCTGTCGGGTCGTTACCTCGACGTCTTCGACGAGATCAGGGCGACGAAGGAAGCCTGCGGTGATGCACACCTGAAGGTGATCCTCGAGACCGGGGAGTTGGGGACCCTGGACGAGGTCCGACGGGCTTCGATGCTGGCGATGGCGGCCGGAGGAGACTTCATCAAGACGTCGACGGGCAAGATCAACCCGGCGGCCACCCTTCCCGTCACGCTGGTGATGCTCGAGGCGATCCGCGACTTCCACGATGCCACCGGACGTGAGGTCGGGATGAAGCCGGCGGGTGGGATTCGCACGGCCAAGGAAGCGATCCGGTACCTGGTGGTCCTCAACGAAACGCTCGGTACGCGCTGGATGACTCCGCATCGGTTCCGTTTCGGGGCGTCTTCGCTGGTCAATGACCTCTTGATGCAGATCAGGTGGCTGAAGACCGGCAGGTACCAGTCGGCCGATTACTTCACCAAGGATTGACATGACCTCCGACACACCGGCGTTGAAGCCAGACATCGAGCCACTCGAGTGGGAGTATGCCGACTCGCAGGAGGCACGGGACATCGTCTCGATCGGCGATCGGTACGGCGTGTTCGTCGACGGCGATTTCCGGACGCCGTTGTCCAAGCAGTGGATGGAGACCGTCGACCCGGCCACCGAGGAGGTGCTCGCCACCGTCCCCCATGCCGGGACGCGCGACGTGGACCGGGCGGTGGCCGCAGCCCGCAAGGCGCATGCGTCCTGGTCGCGGCTCGCTCCGGCGACGAGAGCGAAATACCTGTTCCGCATCGCGCGGATGGTCCAGGAACGATCCCGAGAACTGGCCGTCCTCGAGACCCTCGACGGAGGGAAACCGATCCGTGAGGCTCGCGACATCGATCTCCCCCTCGTGGCCGGCCACTTCTTCTACTACGCCGGGTGGGCGGACAAGCTCGAGTACGCCTTCCCGGGTGCCACACCACGCTCGATCGGCGTGGCGGGCCAGGTGATCCCGTGGAACTTCCCGCTCCTCATGCTGGCCTGGAAGGTGGCACCGGCCCTGGCCGCGGGCAACACGGTCGTGCTGAAGCCGGCGGAGACGACCCCACTCTCGGCGCTGCATTTCGCCCAGATCGCCGCCGAGGCCGGCTTGCCCGCCGGAGTTCTCAACGTCGTTCCGGGCGCCGGTGACACGGGTGCTGCCGTCGTCGAGCACCCCGACATCGACAAGATCGCCTTCACTGGTTCGACGGCCGTCGGCAAGCAGATCCAACGGACGGTGGCGGGCACGGGCAAACGGCTCACGCTCGAACTCGGCGGCAAAGGTGCGCATGTCGTGTTCGACGACGCGCCCATCGACCAGGCGGTGGAAGGCGTCATCAACGGCATCTTCTTCAATCAGGGCCACGTGTGTTGCGCCGGCTCGCGATTGCTGATCCAGGAGACGATCGCCGAGCAGTTCGTCGAGCGGCTTCGCCGTCGCCTCACCACACTGCGGGTGGGAGATCCCCTCGACAAGAACACCGACATCGGGGCCATCAACTCGGCAGCGCAGCTCGCCCGTATCAACGAGTTGGTCGAGAGTGGTGTCGAGGAGGGTGCGGAGATCTACCAGCCGGAGGGGGCGCTCCCCGAGCGAGGCTTCTTCTTCAAGCCGACCCTGTTCACGGGCGTGTCGCAGTCCCATCGGATCGCTCAAGAGGAGATCTTCGGACCCGTGCTGTCGACGCTGACCTTCCGAACCCCAACCGAAGCCGTCGAGAAGGCGAACAACACACCGTACGGATTGGCGTCCGGTGTCTGGACCACCAAGGGGAGCCGCATCCTGTGGATGGCCGACCGCCTGCAGAGTGGGGTGGTCTGGGCCAACACCTACAACAAGTTCGATCCCACCTCGCCGTTCGGGGGATACAAGGAATCCGGGTTCGGGCGTGAAGGCGGGCGACACGGCCTGCTGCCGTACCTGGAGGTGAGCTGATGACGTCGCGGATGACGGTCCAGAAGACCCACAAGCTGTACATCGGTGGAGCGTTTCCGCGCTCCGAATCGGGACGGACGTATCCCGCCCTCGACGCCGACGGGCAGGTGGCCGCCCGGGTGGCGCAGGCCTCCCGAAAGGACCTGCGCGAGGCCGTTCGTGCCGCCCGGAAGGCCTTCCCGGGCTGGTCGGCCCGCACCGGATACAACCGTGGGCAGATCCTCTACCGCATCGCCGAGATGATCGAGGATCGATCCGCGGTCTTCATCGACACGCTGCGGGTGTCGGGAGCCACCCGACGTGCGGCGGAGAAGGAGGTGGCGCTCTCGATCGACCGACTCGTGTGGTACGCCGGGTGGTGCGACAAGTACGCCCAGGTCATGGGAAACCTCAACCCGGTCGCCGGCCCGTATTTCAATATCTCGACCCCCGAACCCAGCGGCGTGGTCGGCATCGTCGCTCCGCCCGCCGGCGCCCTCGCGGGCCTGGTGTCGCGCATCGCTCCGGCGCTGGTCCCGGGGAACACCGTGGTGGTCGTGGCCTCGGAGCCCGAACCGCTCGCCGCGGTGGCATTGGCCGAGGCGCTGGCGACTGCCGACGTGCCGGGCGGTGTCGTCAATCTGCTCACGGGGAGCCCGGCCGAGTTGACTCCGTGGCTGGCTTCGCACATGGACGTCGACGTGCTCGACCTGGTCGGGGCGCCGGAAGAGCTGGCGGCGGACGCAACCCGCTCGGCGGCTGAATCGGTGACGAGAGTGGTCGCCGATGCCGATCCGGACCGACAGTCCCCCTACCTGATCGGCGCGTTCACCGAGATCAAAACCGTCTGGCACCCCAAGGGCACCTGACCGCCTCATCGAATCGCCGTCGTCAGCCTGGAGCCGCCCCGTTGAGCGCTCGAGCCTGCTCGGGCCACGAGGACGGATCGTGCATCCGGAAGCGGGGTCCGGCCTCCTCGAGCACCCTGGTCAGGTATGCCGGGTTGGCCACGGCGAGTTCGTGGATGCTGTCGATCCCGGCATTACGGAGCACGTCTGCGATCTGCGGACCGATGCCCTCGATGCGTTGGAGATTGGATTCGTCGCGGAGATCGATCGTGGTGTCGGTGACGTGGATCTCGATGCGATGGGCTCGACCGTCCTCGTCCTCGAGCTCCGCAACCGCCTTGGGCCGCGCCGCCAGTTCGACGAGGCGCTGTCGCTCGATCTCTCGCAACTCGATGTCCGCCTCCAGCTTCTGGTGCTCGGCGACGAGGTAATCGACCTTTGCGGAGAGGTCCTCGGCACGGGTCGCCTCACGGGCGGCGGCCGCCTTCAGCCGATCGGACTCGGTGAAGAACGCCTTCCCTCGCGAACGCCACCACACGAGATGCCAGGCGAGGAACCCGAACAGGGCGCCGAGAAAGAAGAAGAGCGCAACTGCGGGCCAGGAATCCGCGATCATCTGGGTCAACCTGCCCTCCTCCCTACCCCACCCTTCGGAGTCATCGGGATCAAATCTAGTGGTCCTTCGCCCAATAAGGTCCGTCGGAGGTCCGCTTTGCGGTCAGTGATCACCGACGCTCGTGGGAAGATGCCGGCATGCGTTCGAGAGTGGTTCCTGTCTCTACGCCATTGGATCTCCGACGGACCCTGCGACCGCTGGGTCTGGCATGGTCGCGCTTTGATGAAGACGGATGGTGGCGGGCCTTCCGGACCCCGGAGGGCCCTGCCACGCTCAATCTCAGCCGGCGAAAAGACACGATTCGAGGGGAGGCGTGGGGAAAGGGGGCGGGGTGGGTGCTGCACCGAATTGAAGACCTCGCCGGTCTCCATGACCGGGCGGAGGAGTTTCGAACCGACCATCCGGTGGTGGGCGGGTTCCTCCGACGCCGGCCGGGCATGCGGTTCGGCCGCACGGGTCTGGTGTTCGAGGCGCTGTTGTATGCGGTCATCGGCCAGAAGGTGACGGGGAAGGAGGCGGCGATGGGGTTGCGGGGGTTGACACGCCACTACTCGGTGCCGGCACCGGGTCCTGCCGGACTTCTGCTTCCTCCCGACCCTGCCCAGGTGGCCGAGCTTCCCTATCACGCCCTGCACGATCTGGCGATCGAGAAGAAGCGCGCCGACACCATCATCCGGCTGGCACGGCGCGCCCACCGTTTGGAGAGATCGGCCACCGATTCGACCGCCGATGCCGCTCGTCTGTTGGGAGCCTTCCGCGGGGTGGGCCAGTGGACGATCGCCGAGACGTTGGTGGTGAGTCATGGTGACCCGGACGCAGTGTCGGTCGGTGACTATCACTTGAAGCACATCGTGTCGTGGAATCTCGCCAACGAAGCACGTGGAACGGACCGGCGCATGCTCGAACTCCTCGAGCCATTCCGTCCCCATCGAGGTCGTGTGGTACGGCTTCTGGAGAACGATGGCCGGCCATACCCTCGGTACGGGCCGCGCGTCGCCATCCGGTCGATTGTCGACCGCTGACGGGCCCGACTCAGTCGATCGGCTCGAAGGCGGTCCGTTCGAGACGTGAGGCGGCGGCCTGGTCGACCAACCACCAAACCTGGCCCGCCGCCTGGCGCGTGAGCTGTACCGGGTAGACGTCATCCGGGCCTTCGAGCGCCTGTTGCAGGGTTGCTGCCTTCTGCCCGCCGGTGACCAGCACGACGAGAGAGCGTGCCCGTTGGAGCATCGGCGCCGTGGCCGTCAGCCGCCACATGCCGAGCTGTGGCACCTCGTTCGCAACGAACCAACGGTCTTCGGCGTCGAGTGCCGCCGTTCCCGGGAAGAGCGACGCCGTGTGGCCATCGCTGCCCATTCCCAGGACGACGACGTCGGCGATTCCGTCGGGCATGAGTCGGCGGAGCGTGGCCTCGTAGAAGGCGGCGGCGTCGTCGGGGGTGATGTTCGATGACCAGCGCGGCCGGTGAAGCCGTTCCGAGATCACCGGGCCGAGCCCGTCCGTCACCATGGTCCCGTTCGAGTCGGAGTGGTCGGGCGCCACCCACCGCTCATCCGACAGCCAGAGATCGGTGCGCTCCCAGTCCACCGGCACCTGGCGGAGCTGGTGGTAGGTGGCGCCAGGCGTGGAGCCCCCGGCGAGTCCGATCGAAGTCCTGGCGCCCGGTGCCGTCGCCACCAATCGGCCGATCAGCGATGCGGCGAAGTCCGCCAGGCTGGTTGGATCGGGGGCGACACGCACGTGCATGGGACGGAGCGTACCGGCGTCGGTACTCTTTCCTCGTGTTTGGAGGAAACCGATGAGTGGTTGGCGGGCTGCGATCGTTGCGGCGCTGGTCGGGGGAGCGATCCTGGTGGCGGGAGCGCTGCTCGATGATCGTCCGTCGACCACCGACGCGAGCGGTCAGGCATCCTCCGGGACTCAGGACGACGAGGAGACCGCCGGCAGTGGTTCCACGCTGGCCTGTAGCTCCTCCATCGTGGAAGCTTGTCGAGCGGCAGCACCGGTGCTGGGAGTGAACGCAGTCGTCTGGTCATTGGGCGACCCGGCGCCCGATCGAGGGGCGATCGTCGCACCGGCGTCCGATCTGGAGGCGTCGGGCATCTCCGCCGATGGCGCTCCGGTGGTGGCGTCCAGCCCCATCGTCGTCGCGGCCTGGCGTGATCGTGCTCAAGTGCTGGGGGCGGCATGTGGCTCCGTCGATGCGGCGTGCGTCGCCGGGGCCATCGGCGAGCAATGGTCGGCACTCGGTGGACCCACCTCGTGGGGGCGGTTCAAGCTCGGTCTGGCGGAGCCATCGGGTTCGGAGGCGGGGATGCTGGCATGGTCACTGCTCTCGGACGCGGCGACCGACACGCAGCTCTCCTCGCTGGGAAGCGCGCTCCGCATTCGAGCTTCGGACTCGGCGGCGTTGGTCGGCGAACTGGTCGCGTTCGGTGACTCGCGAGCGGACGTGGTCGTCACCGAAGAGGCGATCGTGGTCGCCCAGTTCGACAACGCCATCGACCGAGGTGGGCGATTCGAGATCACGTACCCGTCGGAGGGACCCTGGGTGGAGTACGTGGTGGTTGGGCAGGGGTTCGGCTCCGGTGGGCTGATCGAGGAGCTGCAGACCCAGGCGGTGGCGGAGGCGTTCACGGCCAACGGCCTGCGATCGGTGCTCGACTCCGCAGGTGCGGTTGGAGAACCGATGGGCGAACCGGGGACGATGACGCCGGCACCCGATGCTACGAGCCGTGGCACACTGATCACCAGATGGAACGAGTACTCATGACGCGGCGGCTGACCGTGCTTCTGGCCCTGGCGATGGTCACCGCATCCTGTATCAGCGGTGACTTCTCTCCCGGCGGTGAATCGTCGACGGATACCGATCCGTCGGATGTGGTCCCGTCGGGTTGTCGGGAGGTACCTACCCACGTGTCGTCCGAGAAGGTGACCCTGCTGACGGCACTCGCCGATCAGTTCAACGAATCGGGTCCCGAGATCGATGGGGAGTGCGTCGCCATCACCGTGTACCGAACGGCATCGGGTCGCGGGGCGTCCCAGCTGGCCGAGGGCTGGCCCGGCGACGAATCGGCCGGACCGCCACCGGTGGTGTGGAGCCCGGCCTCGAGTGCCTGGGGGGCGGTGGTGAACCAACGGCTCGCCGAACAAGGCCTCGAGCCGCTGGTGGGTTCGGCCCGCAGAATCATGCTCACGCCACTTGTGCTGGCGATGCCCGAACCGATGGCGGAGGCCTTGGGATGGCCGGAGACCTCCATCGGGTGGAGTGATGTCCTGGCGCTGGCGAACGACGAGGAAGGCTGGGGTGCGTTCGGGCACCCGGAGTGGGGTCCGTTCAAACTCGGGAAGACGAATCCCAACTTCTCGACGTCGGGTCTCTCGGCCACGATCGCCATCTACAGCGCCGCCACCGGCTCGACTGACCGGCTGGAGCAGTCCGACATCGACGACCCGGAGGTGATCGAGTTCGTACGCGGCGTCGAGGCGGCGACTGTCCACTATGGCGACACCACCCTGACGTTCCTGGAGAACATGCTCCGCGAAGATCTGGCGGGGCGGCCCCTCTCGTACGCGTCGGCCGTGGCGGTCGAGGAGGTGAGTGTCATCGCCTACAACCGTGGTGATCCCGCCGACACGGGTGAGTCCGATCTCCCACCACCCAACGTTCCGCTGGTGGCCGTCTATCCGGAGGAGGGGACGCTGTTCAGCGACAACCCCGCCTACGTCGTCGACGGAGATTGGGTCGACGACGTCGACCGGCAGGCCGCCGAGGCGTTCATCGACTTCGTGATCGACGACCCCGACAATCAGACTCGGGCGCTCGAGTTCGGTTTCCGTCCGGGCAATCCGTCGGTGCCGATCGGCGATCCAATCACCACCGCCAACGGTCTCGACCCGTCGCAGCCGGAAACGGAGCTGGTGGTGCCGGAGCCGGCGGTGCTCTCGTCCCTGATCGCCTCATGGGAGGAGAATCGGAAGCCGGCGAGGGTCATCATGCTTCTCGATGTCTCGGGCTCGATGAGCCAGCTCGGTGGCGACGGCTTCACCAAGCTCGATCTCGCCAAGCAAGCCGTCGAGGGCAGCCTGGACGAGTTCAAGGACGACGACGAGGTCGGGTTGTGGATCTTCTCCTATCAGGAGAACGGCCCCGATCACCTCGAACTCGTTCCGCCTGGTCCGCTCTCGACGCAACGACAAGCCATCACCGACCGTCTGCGGGGTCTGATCGCCGACGGTGGCACCGGTCTCTACGACTCGACGTCCGCCGCGGTCGGAACGATTCGCGACTCGTTCGACACCAGCCGAATCAACGCGGTGATCCTGCTTTCCGACGGGGTGTGCGACGACGATCCGGGAAGCTGCGACATCGAGCCGCTGTTGCGTCAGTTGTCCTCCAATGAGCGCGACCCGGTGCGGGTCTTTGCGGTGGCGTACGGTGAGGATGCCGATGTCGAAGCACTCACCCGGATCGCCGAAGCCAGCCAAGCCCGGCTGTACACGGCCACGGACCCGACGACCATCGTGAGGGTGTTCCAACAGGTCGTCTCGAACTTCTGATGGTGCGCCGATGACCATGCGATACGACCCGCGGGTCCGTCGCGGCTCGCGACTGCTGTCGGCGACCCTCTCGCCTGCCGGTCTGTTGACAGGCGGCGGATTGGCGGCCGTCGGGCTGGTCGCGGGGATCGGGCTGCCGTGGGTGGTCGGCGCAGGTGTCGCCGCCTGGCTGACGTCGGTGGTCCTCCATCTGCGTGATCCGGCGCTGCTGTCTTCGATGATGGCGCCTGAGTTCGATCGAGACCTCCGAGCCTTGGACGGCACTCATCGCCGGATGATGCTGGCCGGCCTCCAGGCTCGTGACAGATTCGAGCAGGCGGTCGGCACGTTGGAGGATTCGACCGGATACGGCGGAATGTCGACGCGCCTCAACGGGGCGCTCGAGCGGCTCTACGACTCTCTGCTCTGGGCACAGAGGGCCGGGTCGTTTCTCGAGCGGAATTCACCCGATGCGCTCCGCCAGCGGATCGGCGCGGCCGGTCCCGGTTCGCGGCTCGCCGCCGAGCTGGCCGCACAGCTCGAGGAGGTCACCGAGATCGAACGTCGCCGAAGCGAGACGTTGCAGCGGTCCGCCGCCACCGTCACGGGTATCGAGACGCTGGCAGTCAAGGTGGGCACGCTGGCACTGGAGTCCAGCGCCCCCGGCGGTGTCGACCATCACGACGACGTCGGGCAGCTCCGGGCCGAACTGGACGGCTATCTCGAGGGCTTGGAGGAGATCCAGGATGCCCTCCGGACCCTGCCCCCGCAGACCGCCTGATCGAAGCGAATGCGTCTCGTCACGATGAACCTGCTGGGCGGCCGCGGAGTGCCCGCCGACCTCGAACGATTCCTCCGTGTCGTTCGTCCCGACGTCGTCTGTGCCCAAGAGGTGGGCCACGATGCGGGCCGAATCCTCGAACGGTGGTATCCGTACGGCCGGGTCGAGCCGGCCTTTAGAGCGATGGGTCGGGCGCTGGTGGCGTCGGTGCCCGTCGACGTCGACGACGTGCCGATGCCGTTCCGCTCGGGTCTCACGACGACCTTGCCCGCCGAGTGTGCGTTGGGGGGCGCCCGTCTGATCGGGGTTCACCTCGCCAACCCGATCGACCCTTTCACGGGGCCGTCGGTCAGACGCGGCCAGTTGCGGGCGCTCGTGCCGCTCCTGGCCGGCGATGATCCGCTGATCGTGGCCGGCGACATGAACGCCACTCCCATCTGGCCGGCGTATCGCCGCCTCGCCGGCCACCTGAGCGATCTGGTCGAGGAACACGCCGATCGGTCCGGCGTGACGCCGCCGCGCACCTGGGCCAAACGGCCGGGTGGTGCCGTTCTGCTGCGCATCGACCACGTGTTCGGTCGCGGGGTCGTTGCCAAGCGAGTCGACGTGGATCGTCTCATCGGGGTCGACCACCTGCCGGTCATCGTCGACCTGGTGCGTCCATGACCGCTCGCGAGCGGAAGATCGGTTGGGCAGACGACCGGTCGGTGACCGCGCTCGTATACGGAGGTCGTGACGCCGACCTTCTGTTCGCACATGGTGCGGGCACCGGCCAGCGTCATCGGCTCGTCGCCGGATTCGCCGAGGCGCTTGCCGCCCGGGGCCGGTGTGTGGCGACCTTCGACTATCCGTTCACCGAGGAGGGACGACGGCGGCCCGACCGTCCGGCGACGCTCCTGGCATGCCACGCCGCCGTCGTCGCAGCAATCGAGTCGCCGTTCCTGGGTGGGCGCTCGATGGGGGGACGCATGGCCAGCATGCTGGTTGCGGGAGCCTGGGACGGTCCCCAGATCGAAGCGTCCGGCCTGATCCTTCATGCCTACCCGCTGCATCCCGCCGGTCGCCCCGATCGGCTCCGCGCCGACCACCTCTCCGCCATCGACGTTCCGCTGCAGGTCGTTCGGGGCAGCCGGGACGCACTGGCACGGTCGGACCTCTTCGACGCGTACCTCCGGGGCAGCGATCGGGTGACGGTCGTCGATCTCGAAGGGTTGGACCACTCCTTCCGAGGTCGCGGGAGGCAGCTCGACGACGTCATCGATGAGCTGGCCGATGCGGCCGTGTCGTGGATGGACCGGGTTGGGACCGGACCGCCCATCTGAGCGTCACCTTGCCAGTCCGGTGCCGGCCCGGGCATAATTCGGCCCTCACTCTTTCCTGCTCGTTCGAGGAGTCTTCATGTCCGATCAGATCACCTTGCGCGCCGAGACCGGTCGCGCCACCGGGAGCCGAGCCTCCCGTCGCCTGCGGCGCCAGGGACAGGTTCCCGCGATCGTGTACGGAAAGGGCCTCGACCCGTTGAGCGTTGCCGTGGACCATCACGATCTGGTGGCGGCATTGAGCACCGAGGCAGGCAGCAACGCGCTCATCAACCTCGAAACCGATGACGGCACCCACCTCACGATGCCGCGAGTCGTCGAGCGGCACCCGTTCAGGAACGAGATTCGCCACGTCGATTTCGTGAAGCTCTCCCTGACCGACACGGTGAACACCGAGGTGTCGATCCACACCGTGGGCGAGCCGACCGGGGTGACCGAAGGCGGGATCCTGTCGCTGATCCGGCCCGTTGTCGAGATCGAGGCGCTGGCCACGGCCATCCCCAACTACATCGAGGTCGATGTCACCGACCTCGAGGTGCACGACTCGCTTCGCATCGAGGATCTCCCAGCGATCGATGGTGTCGAGTATCTCGAGGATCCGGAGGCCGTGGTCGTCACGATCACTCTCCCCGCCGCCGAGGTCGAAGAGGAGCCCGAGGTGCTCTTGGACGAGGACGGCCAGCCGATCGAGGTCGGGGCCGAGGAAGGCGAGGGCGAGACCGACGAAGGCGCCGCCGGCGAAGGCGACGGTGGCGACGACGAGTCGGAGGGATGAAGGTCGTATTCGGGCTCCGGAATCCCGGGTCCGAGTACGCCGGCACTCGACACAACGTCGGCACGGAAGTGCTGGCGGCCCTGGCACTCCGTCACGACGGACGATTCCGTCCCGGTCCCCTGCGTCTCCGCTCCGAGCTGGCGAGCGTCCGGCTGTCGGGCGAGAAGGTCCTCCTGGCCGCAGCCACCACCTACATGAACCAGTCTGGGGCGTCGGTCCGGGCAGTTCTCGACTACCACAAGGTGGGGGTCGACGACCTGCTCGTGATCCACGACGACATCGACCTCGACTTCGGGCGACTTCGCCTGCAACGAGGTGGTGGGACCGGTGGCCACAACGGGCTGAAGTCGATCCGCCAGCACCTGAGCAGCGACGAGTTCGACCGGCTGAAGATCGGGGTGGGACGTCCGCCGGGCTCTCGGGATCCGGCTGACTACGTGCTGTCGAGATTCACGTCCCGGGAGCGTGACGATGTGGACCTGCAGGTTCAGGACGCGGCGGATGTGGTGGAGCAGTGGGTCTCCGATCCCGTCCGCGCGCAGGAACAGGCCGCCCGCCGGCGGTGAGCCTCCGAACCGGACGCGACCGAGCGATCAGGACATGGCGTCGGCGAACTCCGCCATCGACTCGAAGCGGAACGTGGGGCGCACCGATGGATCGGCGGGAGGAGCGGTGGCGCCGTGGCCGGTGCGACCCGCGCGGCGATGGATCCACGCGGAGTCGATCCCGAACCGGGCCGCCGGTTCGTGATCGTGATAGAGCGACTCCGCCACGTGGAGCAGTGAGCCTCGCGGGACACCCCATTCGTCGATCAGATCCAACAGTCGGAGAAAATGCCCATCGGCGGGTTTGTAGCTTCCGACCTGTGATGCCGTGATCACCGCATCGAACACCCCCCGGAGCCGGCGATTGCTGGCTTCGAAGGACGTATCGTCGATGTTGGACACGATGACCAACCGGTGGGTCTCCGCCAGCCGTTCGAGTGCCTCCGTCGCGTCGGGGAAAGCCGGCCAGTTCGGCACGGACCGACCGAAGCCGGCTGCGTCTTCGTCGCTGACGGGGATACCCAGGCCTCGGCCGATCGAGCGCAATGTTTCGGCCAGCACGTCCGGATATGGAAGGCCGGGGTTCGATCGCTGAACGTTTGTCTCCACGGCACCGAATTCGGCCAGGAGTCGTTCTCGGTCCTCATCGACGCCGGAGCGCGCCGCCCAGTCCTCCAGCTGATCGCCGATACCGGTGTCCCAGTCGATGAGCGTGCCGTAGCAGTCGAAGCTGAGAACTCGGTAGTGGTCGATGGCAGGCATCCGTTGCTCCTTCGTGATCTCGGGGGCTGGTGCGGTGGTGTATATGATCGGCTGGTCCCAAGGAGGCTCCCATCTCACTCCCCGATTGGCTCGCACTGTCGAGGGTGATCGCCGTTCCGGCGATCATGGCACTCGTGGTCGGAGCCGGTGAGGTCGAGCGTGGTCCGGTCCTCGCAGTGGTGCTCTTCACCGTCGCCGCGCTCACCGACTTCTTCGATGGCTGGCTTGCCCGCCGGTGGGGTGTGACCTCCACGCTGGGAGCATTCCTCGACACGACCGCCGACAAGCTGCTCGTGACCGGAACCCTGTTCGCGCTCGTCGCCGTCGACCGTGTCTCGATCTGGGCGGCGGTCGTGATCGTGATGCGCGAGTTCGTCGTCATGGCCTTGCGCGGCCTGGTCGCGCTCGGCGGTGGCTTCATGCGGCCGAGCACCTGGGGGAAGGTCAAGGCCACCGCCCAGTTCGTGGCGATCGGTTTCGCGATCCTGCGGCCGTGGTCGCCCGTGTTCGGGTGGTATGTCGATCAATGGCTGATGCTGGCCGCAGTGGTGCTCACGGTGGCCTCCGGATGGCAGTATCTGGCAGGGTTCATCGACACGGTCCGGGCGGCCGGAACGGGTGAGAGCGCGGTCTGAGGGTGGCGACCGTCGTTGTCGTGGGGTCTGACGCTGCCGGCTATCGCCATCTCTTGGGAGAGCGTCACGACGTTCGATCGTTCCCCGATCCGCATCAGGTGCCGGAACAACGCGCCGACGCGCTCGTCGGGCCGCCGGCAGGCATCCTCGTCGCCGCCGAGAGCCTCGGGGGGCTTCGGCTGATCCAGTCGACCTGGGCCGGCGTCGACGCTCTGGCGGGAAGAACCCCGGTCGGTGTCCCGCTCGCACGAGTCGGCGGTGTGTTCGGCCCGCAGATGCGCGAGTTCGTGTTCGGTCACCTCCTGGCATACAGCCAGCGGGTGCCCGCGCGGATCCAGGGACGGACCTGGGACTCGACGCCGCCAGGGCGGCTGGAAGGGTCGGTGCTCGGTGTTCTGGGGACAGGGAGCATCGGTTCCGCCATCGCCCGGACGGCTCGGCACTTCGGGATGGGCGTCCGAGGCTGCTCCCGGCGGGGCAGGCCGGAGGCAGCGTTCGACCTGGTGCTGTCGTTCGACCGGATCGACGACTTCCTGACCGGGCTCGACCACCTGGTGGTCGCGCTCCCGTCCACCCCGCAGACCAGAGGATTGGTCGACGCGGAGGCGTTGGCGCGACTCGCCGCCGGTGCCTCGCTGATCAACGTCGGTCGGGGTGACACCGTGGTCGTCGAGGCGGTGGTTGCCGCGCTCAGGGCCGGACGGCTGGCGATGGCGGTGCTGGACGTGCTGGTCGACGAACCACTCCCGGATGATGACCCGTTGTGGACGGTCCCCGGGTTGGTGATCACCTCCCACACGGCTGCCCTCAGCCACCCCGAGACCGTGGCGCCGGTCATCGCAGACAACCTCGACCGCCTCGACGACGGCCGCCCCCTCAACTGGCTGGTGGACCCGGTCGCCGGCTACTGACCGCCGGCCGGGCTTTTTATCACCCAGAAGGGACTGTTTGGATCCGTTTGAGGTCGCGAGAACGGGGAGGGGGACGACCTTTCGTCCGATCGGCCCGACCGGCGACCTGCCATGATCCGTTCGTGCGCGACCCAGCGATATCAGACGGCGGATCGACCGGCCGGGGGTCTCCCATCCCGTCGGTGGACGAGGTCAACCGGCTGGTGGCGACGTCGTTCCCATCGGTGTATGCGGCGGGGTTTCGGTGTGTGGACATGGGTGACGGATACTCGGTGGCACGATGGGCCCACGATCCCAATGCCCTGCGGCCGGGGGGCTACATCTCGGGACCGACCCAATTCGCAGTCGCCGACCTGGCGCTGTGGTTCCTGACGTTTTCGATTCGTGGTCTGGAGCCGATGTCGGTGACGTCGGAGCTTCACATCACGTTCCTCCGCCCGGCCGTCGGGGGCGACCTCTTCGCCCGGGCCGAACTGTTGCGGGCGGGTCGGAGCCGGATCAACGGCCGCGTCGACCTCTGGGTCGATGGAGCACCGGATCGCCCGGTGAGCCACGCGGTCGGCACCTATGTACCCCCGTCTTGATCGCTCGACGGCTGCCGCGGCGTCGAAACGACCGTCGCTCCGTCACCGCTCGGCGGTGCTCCGACCGATGAACAGCCCTCGCCCGGTCAGGCCGGTCGGATCGTGCTCGACGTCCATCCCCACCCACTCCATCGCCAGCCGGTACTGACGGGAGGTGTACAGCTCCAGGACATGTCGCTCGGAGCGGTGCGTGATGCCGGTGGGGCTCGACACCAGTTGGTGGATGTCCAAGAACGTCGTCGTGCCGCGGCGGCGGGCCGAGGTCATCTGCACCCATCCGTCCCGCTCCACGGTGTCGATGTGCACGTCGTCGCGATGCCACGAATCGGGGCTCACCCACGGCTCGATGATCAGCAGGCCGCCGGTGGCGACGTGGCGGGAGAGGTTGGCGACCGCCCGACGCATCTCGATCTCGGGTCGGAGATAGCCAATCGACGAGAAGAGGCACGTCACCACGTCGAAGGTCCGATCCAAGGCGAACGTGCGGATGTCGCCTCGGTGCAGCGGTACACCTTCGAGACGGTCCGCCGCGATGGCGAGCATCTCGCCGCTGGCATCGACGCCGGCGGTGTCGAAGTGGTCGGCCAGGTGCTGGAGATGCCGGCCCGTGCCGCATCCGACGTCGAGGAGTGTGCGCGCCGTCGGCATCCGGCGATGGACGAGATCGACGATGAGGGCGGACTCGGTCCGGTAGTCCTTGTTCCGCTGGGCGATGTCGTATTGATCGGCTGCCTCGGTATAGGGCGCTGCCATGGTGGTTGGTATCGGCCGGCGACCGCCCTCACTCGAGGATTGCGATCGGCTCGATTCCACACCCCCTGGGATCCGATACGATCCTCGCTCCGTGTCCGCACCGCTCGCTCCGCTGCTCGACGTATGGCGTCGGCGACACCTCCCCCCACTTCCGGGGCGCTGGGTCGTGGCCAGAGGGGCCCAGGCGTTCGCCGTCGGCGGCATTGCTCATCTCGGCAACGGCCCCATCCTGGCGGTGGTCCCGCGCGAACGCGACGCCGAGGAGCTGGCCGAGGACATCGCCCTGTTCCATGAGGCTGTGACCTTGTTGCCGGCGTGGGAGACGCTGCCGTTCGAACACCTCTCCCCAAACGCCGCCACGATGGCGAGACGGTGCCGGGCCCGTCATCTGCTCCGATCCGGCGACCCGAAGCGCATTGTGGTCGCCAGCGTTCGAGCGGCGGTACAGCGGCTCAGCCCCTCGAGCCCGGAGCCGGCGACCGTCCGCATCGAGGGAGCCGTCGAGCAGACCGCACTCGCCCGCTGGCTCGCAGAAGCCGGGTACCAACGGACCGACCGTGTCGAGGCTCGAGGTGAGTTCGCGGTGCGAGGCGGAATCCTCGACGTCTTCGCCGCACAGGCGGACGATCCGGTCCGGATCGACTTCTGGGGTGACGTCGTAGATGATCTTCGACGTTTCGGAGTGGGCGATCAACGGTCGGCGGAGCAGGTCGAGGAAGTGGACCTGTATCCCGCACGCGAGTTCCGAGCCGATACGACTGAGCTCCGTCGGGCCGCAACCGAACTGGTGGAGGCGGAGCCGTGGAACGGGTCGGTGTGGGATCGCCTCGCCGAGGGAGCGCAGTTCGCGGGGATGGAGTCGTGGATGCCCTGGCTCGCTCCGGCTCGGAGCCTCCTGGACGAGGCCGCAGCCGACGTCACGGTCATCGTGCTCGAGCCGGCTCGCGGCGCGGATCGAAGCCGCGATCTCGTGGCCGAAGAGCATGACCTGGCCGTCGCCCTCGCCCCGACGTGGGGGCACGGGGCGCCGGAGGCGGGTGAGCATCCGGCGCTGTTTCTGGACATGTCGGCCGCCTTGGCGAAACGCCCGACTGTGGAGATGCCCACCGTTCCACAATCTCCGGCCGATGAGGTGCTGCCGGTGCGCGGCCTGGACGCGACCCCCGGTGACGGAGAGTCCGTGTCGGCGGGCATCGGGCGCTTGGCCCGGTCCGGTACGAACGTCGTCATCGCCATGGACGGCAAGCCGGCCGCCGACCGGGTGGCGCGGGTCCTCGCCGAGCACGACCTGATCGTTCCGCGGGTGAACGAGTTGGCATCGATCGATCCGGCCATCATCTCGACCGGGATCCATCGGGGGTTTCTCCTTCCCGACCTGGGCGTCGGGGTGCTCGGGGAGCAGGAGATCGCCGGCCGGAGGCGATCGCACCGAAAGACGTCCCAACGACGCAGCAGGCGGGATGCGGTCGAGTATCGAGACCTCCGACCCGGCGACCACGTGGTCCACTATCAGCACGGCATCGGTCGATTCGAGGGGTTGGAGTCGCGCACCATGGCGGGCATCGAACGGGACTATCTCGTCGTGTCGTATGCGGGCCAGGATCGGCTGTACGTGCCCACCGACCAGCTTGCGGCGGTGACGCGATACACCGGCGGGGAGCAGCCTCGCGTCTCCCGCATGGGAGGGAAGGACTGGAGCGATACCCGGAGTCGGGTCCGCAAGGCGGTGGCCGCGGTGGCCGAGGAGGTGGTTCGGCTCCACCGGCTCCGGGCGGGTGCGCAAGGTCACGCCTACCCGGTCGATTCTCCCTGGCAGCAGGAGATGGAGTCGTCCTTCCCGTTCGAAGAGACCCCCGACCAACTCACCGCGGTCTCGGCGGTCAAGGCCGACATGGAGAGCGACAAACCGATGGATCGTCTCGTCTTCGGCGACGTCGGTTTCGGGAAGACCGAGGTGGCGATTCGAGCGGCGTTCAAGGCTGCGACCGCCGGTCATCAGGTGGCGGTGTTGTGCCCGACGACGCTCCTCGCCCAGCAACACCACCAGGTGTTCTCCGAGCGGTTCGCGCCGTACCCGCTCCGAGTGGAGATGCTGTCGCGTTTTCTCACGCCGAAACAGACCCGATCGGTGGTCGAAGGGCTCGCCACCGGCGAGGTGGATGTGGTGATCGGCACGCACCGCCTGCTCTCCGAGGACATTCGCTTCAAGAGCCTTGGCCTGCTGGTCATCGACGAGGAGCAGCGATTCGGGGTCACGGCCAAGGACCGGATCAAGCGGATGAAGCTCGGCGTCGACGTGTTGACGCTCACCGCCACCCCCATTCCTCGAACGCTGGAGATGGCGTTGACGGGCATCCGCGATGTCAGCCACATCCGGACGGCGCCGGTCGATCGGCACCCGATCCTCACCTTCGTCGGCCCGTTCGACGAACAGGCGGTGGCCGCCGCGATCCGACGGGAGATGCTGCGCGACGGCCAGGTGTTCTACGTGCACAACCGGGTCCAATCGATCGAAAGGGCCGTCGCCCGTCTCCGTCAATTGGTCCCCGACGCAAGATATGCGGTTGCCCACGGTCAGATGTCGGAGGGACAGCTCGAGCAGGTCATGCTCGACTTCTGGAACGGCGAGTACGACGTCATGGTGGCCACGACGATCATCGAGTCGGGGCTGGATCTCCCGCAGGTGAACACACTGGTCGTCGAGCGAGCAGACATGCTCGGCCTGGCGCAGCTCTATCAGCTCCGCGGTCGGGTCGGGCGCTCCGACCAGCGGGCATATGCCTACCTCTTCCATCCAGCCGACCAAGCCCTCACCGAGGAGGCACATCGCCGGCTGCAGGCGATCGGCGAGGCGACCGATCTGGGCTCCGGGTTCCAGCTCGCCACCAAGGATCTCGAGATCCGGGGCGCCGGTTCCGTGCTGGGCGAGGTCCAATCCGGCCACATCTCGGCGGTGGGGTTCGACCTGTATGCCGAACTCGTAGCCGAGGCCGTCGACGAGTTGGAGGGTCGAGACCCGCATCGGGGCGGCCCTCCCGACATCAGGATCGACCTGCCGGTCGACGCCCATCTCCCCGACGAGTACGTCTCGGAGATGGCGCTGCGGCTGGAGGCCTACCGACGTTTGGCGATGGCGACGAATCACGATGAGGTGGATGACGTGGCTGCCGAGTGGACGGACCGGTTCGGAGCATTGCCACCGTCCGGAGACACGCTGGTCGCGCTCGCCCATCTGCGGGTGGAGGCCATTCGGGTCGGATTGACCGAGATCGTTGCGCTCCGCAACGAGGTTCGGCTGGCCCCCGTCGAACTGTCCGCATCGCAGGAGGTTCGCCTGGAGCGCCTCTACCCGAAAGCGATCCTGCGCGCCGCAGAGGGAGTCCTGTTCCTCCCGATGCCCACCCAGCCGATCGAAGGACTGCTGGCGTTCCTGTCGGCGATGTGGCCGCCGGCACCGCCCGCGCCGGCGTCGCAGATCGAGGAACCGGCGAAAACCACTACGATGGTCGACTCAGTATCCGAACCCGGGAATCCCTCGTGAGACTTCGTATCAGTATCCTCGCCGCGCTCGCGCTCGTCCTCGCCGCCTGTGGTGGGGGTGGGACGCAGACGGCTGCCACCGTCGATGGTGAAGACATCACCGTGGCCGACATCGAGCAGTACCTGTCAGGTGAGGCGGTCGCCGAGGACCGCTTCCGCCAGGAACTCCAAGACGTCATCATCTCGACGATCATCCTCGGTCGAGCCGAGACCGAATTCGGGATCGACCCGACCGAGGAGGAGATCGAAACCTCCTACCAGGAGTTGGTGAGTCAGGTCGAGGCCCAGGCGGGTGGCGACTACCAGGCGGGGCTCGATCAGATCGGCTTCACCGATGCCCGAGTACGGCTCGCCGCCGAGGAGCAGCTGGTCGGTCAGGCACTTCGTGACGAGCTCTCGGGAGCCGAGCCCACCGATGCCGAGATCGACGAGGCGTTCGTCGATGGCGGAACCGGTTTCTACAACGCCTGTGTCAAGCACATCCTGGTGGAGACCGATGAGGATGCCCAGACCGTGCTCGATCGGCTGGAGGCGGGGGAGGAGTTCGAGGCGGTTGCCCAAGAGGTCTCCACCGACTCCGGCTCTGGTGCCGCCGGCGGCGATCTCGGCTGCTCCTTGCTCGATCGATACGTGGCAGAGTTCAGCCAGGGCGTTCGCGACGCCGAGATCGGCGTGCCATTCGGTCCGGTTGAGAGCCAGTTCGGATTCCACATCATCCTCGTCGACAGCATCGACGACGATGACACGGCCCGTTCCAACGCCATCGCCCAGCTCGGGCAGTCGGCGGACGATGAGGCGCTCTTCGACTGGGTCGATGCAGCCATCGCCGACGCCGAAGTGACGGTCGACCCCGAGTACGGGGAGTGGGTGACCGATCCGAGCCCCTCGATCATCCCGCCGGCGGATGAGGGGTCGGACGAGAGCCCCGACTCGGACACCGGCAATTCGGGCGCTGGCGATTCGGGCACCGGCGATTCGGGCACCGGCGATTCGGGCACCGGCGATTCGGGCACCGGCGACCCGGGCGAGTGACCGTCCACGTCGTCGGGCTGGGACCGGCGGGCCCCGAGGCGGCTCCGGCCGAGGCCGCCGAGGTGATCAGGCGAGTCGCTCGTGTCGTGGTGCGGACGCGCCACCATCCAGCCGTCGGCATGGTGTCTGATCACCCCGAGGTCGTCTACTGCGACGATCTCTACGAGTCGGCGGCGACCTTCGACGAGGTCTATCTGGGCATCAGCGAACGGGTACTCGAAGCGGCTGCTCACGGAGACGTGGCCTATCTGGTTCCGGGAAGCCCTCGGGTCGGTGAGCGGTCGGTGCCGCTCGTGGAGCAGGCGGCCACCTCCGCCGGGATCGAGGTCGAGGTCCACCACGCCGAGTCCTTCCTCGACGCGTTGCTGGCGGTGGTCGGTGTCGATCCGCTGGCGGACGGTCTTCAGGTGCTGGACGGCCATGACCTGCCCCGGCCGCTCTCGTTCGCGCTCCCCACCGTGATCGGCCACCTCGACATCCCGGAGGTCTTGGCCGACGTGCTGAGCGCTATCGATCGCGTGGTCCCGGAGGGACACGAGGTGGCCGCGGTCGCCGACGCCGGTTCTCGAGATTCGACAGTCGTCTGGGCGGTCCCGACGCAGATCGCGCCGCAACTCGCCTCGCTCCGAACCTCGCTGTTCGTCCCGGCGACGACGGGCGGGCTCGCCGGAGCGGTCCGGGTGATGGAGCGGCTTCGGGCCGAATGCCCTTGGGATCGGACACAGACCCATGAGACGCTGCTCCGCCATCTCCGGGAGGAGACCGCCGAGTTGGCCGAAGCGGTGGCGGCCCTGCAAGGAAGCGAAGACTGGACCGGATATGCGGCAGTCGAAGACGAGCTCGGCGACGTGCTGCTCCAGGTGTTGTTCCACGCCGAGATCGCACGGACCGAGGGCGTGTTCGACATCGGGGATGTCGCCGAGCACCTCCGGCGCAAGCTGGTGCGCCGCCACCCCCACGTATTCGGTGAGGTTCCGGCGGATGATCCCGAAGCGGTGAAGGCCAACTGGCAATCGATCAAGGAGGCCGAGCGGGCTGCGCGTGGCGAGGCGGAGCCCTCGTCCGCCCTCGACGGCATTCCCGTCACGTCCGATGCGCTCCTGACGGCCGAGCTCATCGGAGATCGAGCGGCTCGGGTGGGATTCGACTGGCCGGACAGCCGGCCGGTGATCGATGACCTCGTCGACGAGGTCATCGAACTCCGCGAGGCCGAGACCCCCGCCGAGCGCGAGCACGAGCTCGGTGACGTGCTGTTCGCCGCGGTGAACGTCGCTCGTCATCTGGGAGTAGATCCGGAGTTGTCGCTTCGTCGCGCCAACCAGAGGTTCGTCGAACGCTTCCGGCGGATGGAGGCACATGGGCCACTCGAGGGCCTGGATCTCGACGAGTTGAACCGGCGCTGGGACGCCGCCAAGCGAGAATTGACCACCGAACGCGCGAATGAGGGGGATTGATCGCGCGGAGCGCGCGAGCAATCCACTTCGGGCAATGTCACAAGCGCTAGCCTCGGGCTTCAAGACAAGGAGGGCTCGACCATGTCCACGCAGATAGCCGACATCCGAGCTCGTGAGATCCTCGACAGCCGCGGCAACCCGACTGTGGAAGCCGAGGCCCTCCTCGCTGGTGGGGGCTTCGGACGAGCAGCGGTCCCGTCCGGGGCGTCGACGGGAGCGCTCGAAGCCGTAGAGCTTCGGGACGGCGGAGACCGCTACGGCGGGAAGGGTGTTTCGCGGGCCGTCGACAACATCACCTCAGAGATCGCACCGGCGCTGTCCGGCATCGATGCCACCCAACAGGAGCGGATCGATCAGGTCATGCTCGACCTCGACGGCACCGCCAACAAGGGCAGGCTCGGCGCCAACGCGATTCTCGCCGTGTCGATGGCGGTGGCGCGCGCCGCCGCAGCCCAGATCGGCCTCCCGCTCTTCAAGTACCTCGGAGGTCCTTCGTCCCGAGTGCTCCCCGTTCCCTGCCTGAACGTGTTGAACGGCGGCGCTCACGCCGCCAACTCGGTGGACATCCAGGAGTTCATGATCGTGCCCGGTGGCCTCGGCTCGTTCGCCGAGGGTCTGCGGGCCGGTGTCGAGATCTACCACAGCCTGGCCAAGGTGCTCGGCGATCGGGACTTGTCGACCAACGTCGGCGACGAAGGGGGCTTCGCTCCTGACCTGCCCAACAATCGAGCCGCGCTCGAACTGCTCGTCGAGGCGATCTCGGCTGCCGGATACGTGATCGGCGACGAGGTGCGGCTGGCGCTCGATGTCGCCGCCACCGAGCTCTACGCCGATGGACGGTACGGCTTCGAGGGTGGTCAGCTCGAGTCGGGAGCGATGGTCGAGTACCTGACCGGGCTCCTCGACGACTTCCCACTGGTGTCGATCGAGGATGGCATGGCCGAGGACGATTGGGACGGATGGCGAAGGCTCACCGAATCGATCGGTCATCGGACCCAACTGGTGGGCGACGACCTCTTCGTCACCAACGAGGAGATCCTGATACGGGGCATCGCAGAACGTTCGGCCAACGCCATCCTGATCAAGGTCAACCAGATCGGGTCCCTGTCCGAGACCCTCCACACGATGGCGATTGCCGAAGGTGCCGGCTTCGGACGCATGGTCAGTCATCGGTCCGGAGAGACCGAGGACTCGTTCATCTCACACCTGGCGGTGGCCACCAACGCCGGACAGATCAAGACCGGCGCACCCGCCCGGGGCGAGCGGACGGCCAAGTACACCAGCTGCTCCGGATCGAGGAGGCGCTCGGCGACCAGGCGCGGTACGGCGGTTGGGCCCCATTCCAACGGCGAGCATGACCCTCGTCCGGCGACCGATCATCGTGCTCGGGCCGGTGGCGGTCCTGCTCGTTCTCCTGGCGATGAGCACGAATGTCCTGCCGGTCCGTCAGATCCTCGATCAACGAGATGAGATCGAGACGACTCGAGTGCACCTGGAAGAGCTCCGGGCCGAGAACACCGGCCTCGAAGCGCGGGTGGAGTCTCTCGACACCCCGGTCGAGATCGAACGCCTCGCCCGTGACGAACTCGGCTACGTGTTCCCCGGAGAGACCGCCTATCTGGTGATCCGGCCCGACGCGGAACCGACGGCACCCGCCGCCGGCCCTGCTTCGACGGACGTCACCGACGTTGAAGTCGATGATGAGGATGGGGGGCGGTCGCCGCTCGCGGAGCTTTGGGACTACCTGACGGGCCGCGACCTCGCCGATGGCTGAGCGATCGGTCCTCGAAGCGCAGATCGGTCGACCACTCCGGGCCGACAGCGTGGTGACGGTTCGGTGTGGACTCGGCCTACCCACGGTGATCACCGTGCCGCCGATTCTCGACGACGGGACCCCGTTCCCGACCAGGTACTGGCTGACGTGCCCGCTGGCAACGATCCGTATCGGTCGACTGGAAGCGACCGGTGGGGTGCGGCGAATCGAGGCGTACGCCGCATCGAATCGGGTCTTCGAGCAGCGTCTCGAGCGGGCTCATCGAAGGTACGCCGAAGACCGCGATGCCGCCCTGCCCCGCCACGACAGCCAACCGCAGCCGACCGGGGGGGTGGGCGGGAGCCGCAGAGGAGTGAAGTGCCTCCACGCCCACTACGCCGACCACGCCGCCGGGAACGACAATCCGGTGGGGGAAGCGGTGGCTCCATGGATCGAACCACTCGACTGCACGCAACCCTGTGTGGTCGATGGGGACCGAAACCCGAAGTGGCGGGAGCCGCAGTGATCGAGGTTCGTTGTGCCAGTTCCGTTCGTCCTGCTCGCCAGCCGGAAGCGGCGAACCGGCCCATCGGAGCAGGAGCCGGCCCATGACGACGATGCCGACTCGGGCAGCCATCGACATCGGGACCAACTCCATGCGACTGCTGATCGTCGACGAGGCCGGATCCGAGATCGTTCGGCGAAGCATCGTCACCGGGCTCGGCCGCGGCGTGGACGGGACCGGCAGGCTGTCCGAAGCAGCCATCGAACGTACGGTCTCGGCACTCGCCGTATTCGGCGCTTCACTGGAGCAGGTCGAGGCCGTGAGAGCCGTGGCAACCTCGGCCACCCGGGACGCCACCAACCGCGAGGATTTCCTCGACCGAGCCGAGGCCGTACTCGGAATCAGGCCGGAGGTGATCTCGGGCACGGAGGAGGCGGCCCTCGCCCACGCCGGGGCAACCGCCGGCCTGGCCGAGCCCCTCGTCGTCGTCGACATCGGTGGCGGCAGCACGGAGTTCGTTCGGGCCGGCGAGCATGGTGGCGTCGATGCCATCTCGATCGACATGGGATCGGTCCGGCTCACCGACCGCTTTCTGGGAAAACGGCCGGTGCCATACGAGACGCTCGAGTCGGCCGTGGCAGCTGCGGCGGCAGCGCTGCAGCCGGCTCCCGATGTCGAGGCCGACACCACGCTCGTCGGTGTGGCCGGAACCTGGTGCAGCTTGGCGTCCATGCAGTTGGGTGGTGGCTCGGTCCATCGAACTCGGCTCGACCGCGTGACCGTGGATCGGTGGGTTGGGCGACTCGCCGAGCTGAGCCTGGAGGAGACTGCTGCTCTCGACGGGCTCGACCCGGCGCGGGCTCCGGTCATTCTCGGCGGTGCCATCGTCGCACGAGAGTCGATGCGCCGGCTGGGTGTCAACCAGGTGCTCGTCTCCGAACACGATCTGTTGGACGGTGTCGTGGAGCGCCTCGGGTCGTAGCCTGTCCTCGAGCCCGGGTGGCGGAATCGGGAGACGCGGAGGTCTTAAACACCTCTGCCCGAAAGGGCGTGTGGGTTCGAATCCCACCCCGGGCACCGGCCTCCGGTCAGGACCACGTCCCGGCGCTCCACGTTCCGCCGCTCCAGGAGACGCCGGACCAGGAGACGCCGGACCAGGAGACACCGGACCAGGAGACGCCGGACCAGGAGACACCGGACCAGGAGACACCGGACCAGGAGACGCCGCTCCAGGAGAGCCCCGACCAGGAGACCCCGGTCCACTCTGTTCCGTTCCAGGTGCCACCCACCCACGTCTGGCCGGCGCTCGCCCACTCGGCCGAGTCGAACCTCTGCCCGAAGATGTCGATCTCGCCTTCGAGCACGACACCGTGCCGTTGGACGTGGATGTTGCCGCGGGACTCCTCGAGCGATCCACTTCCCTTCGACGCCTCGTGCCGCTGAGAGCCGCTCGGGAAGACGGATCGAGCCGACCAGAGATCGAGCACGCCGGATCCCTGACAGCTCGACGGGACCTTTCGGATCGGATCCGCCGACCTGGTGAGTACTGCCTTCACCTGGTCCGGTGTCGCGTTCGGGTGCTCATCGATGACCAGCGCCGCGGCGCCGGCCACGACTGCGGCGGCCTGGCTCGTCCCCGAACCGAGGAAGAAGCGGGAAGAGACCCGAGCCTCGGGGGAGGTCTGGTCGGCGTACGAACCCGGTGCCCGGAGCGACACGATCGAACCACCCGGAGCGATCAGGTCGACCGTCCGCGACCCGCCGCATGGTGAGAAATCTGGGATGGGTTGGGCGGCGGCGCCCTTGGTGCGGAGCCCGTCCAAGGCCCCGACCGAGATGACGTAGGGGTTGGTGGCCGGGTTGCGAAGCGGAGCCGCATTGCCGTCGTTGCCGGCAGCAGCCACGACCACGATGCCCGCCTTCCACGCTCGCTCCACCGCATGGGACAGCGGATCGACCGACGGGCTCTGGGTGCTGTCCGTGCCGTACGCGAGGGCCAGGACTCGGATGTCGAGATCACCGCTGTTCTTGTGCTCGACCACCCAGTCGATCGCGGCGATCACCTGGGTGACGTCGACCGCACCGGCGCGGTCCCCGACCCGGACGTTGACGATGCGGGCGGCAGGAGCGACGCCCACGAAGTGGATCTGGGTGTCCTTGCTCGACGGAAACTGGGGGGTTCCGGGGTCGCGGCCGGCGATGATCCCGGCGAGGTGGGTGCCGTGGCCGTACCCATCCACGTGCCGGAGGTCGGCCCGGCCCGCCTCGAAGGACAGGTCTGGGCCGTTGACGACCTGGCCGGCACCGGTCAATCCCTCGACCGGAGCGATCCCGGTATCGATGAGGGCGACATCGACGCCACTGCCGTTGTATCCGGCCTGCCAGTACGAGCGTGCGCCGATCTGCTCCGTGACAGAGTTCATCGAGCCGTCGAAGCTCTTCGGGTCATAGGTGCCGATGGTCGAGGCGTCCTGCCAGCCGGCGCCGGCCCACGCACTCGCCGCCGGCGTCTCGCCGTCGGTGGTGGCGGGAGCGGCCGCAACGACTGCCAGCGCAAGGGCCAGCACGGCTGCGAGGCGGCGAGAGCCGCCGCCGTCCCAGCTCAGGCCTCGACCTGGATCTCGTCGTGCGTTCGGAGTCATGTTCGTTACTTCGACGAATCGAGGGTCGGAACCGGAGCGTCATCCCCGATCGGATCGCGGTGACTAGTCCCTGGACGGCATCGGTTTCAGAATTCGCGCACATTTGTCGAGACATGCCCCATGGGGGTACGGACAACAATCGAGCTGCGCCTTCCCAGGCTCCCGCGCATCCCGATCGATGCGATGGTCGTGCTGGCCATCGTCCTCGGATGTGGCATCGCGGCTCAGCTGGACGTGGCCCGCGCCGAAGTGTGGACCACCGTGGCGATGCTGGTCGGCTTCGGGTATGGAGGCGGCGCGGCGATCGTGCGGGCACGGCGCCTGGACGGTCGGCGCCGACTTGCGTGGTCGCTGGTCGGAGGGGGATTGGCGCTGGGCGCGGTCGGGCTGACGGTCTTCGGGTCGCTGTCGGCGGCCGGGGTGAACCTGCCGGTCTACGGGCCGCTCGATCTCTTCTTCATCGGAGCATATGGCCTGCTCCTCGGCGGCCTGGTGCTGATGCCCCATGCCGGTGGAACCCTCCGGCAGCGAATCGTCGTTTGGATCGACGGTCTCGTCGGCGCCGTCTCGATCTTCACGTTGAGCTGGGTGTGGTTGCTGTCTTCGGTTGTCGGGGATGCCGCCAACCGACACGGCTGGGAACGGGTGATCGGAGTGATGTTCCCGGTGGTGGACGTCATGCTGCTCATCGCCGTCGCCACCATGGTGCTGCGACGCACCAGTCTCCGCTTTGATGTTCGTCTGACCGCGGTGGCTGCGGGCATGCTGCTCCAGTCTCTCGCCGATCTCCTCCTGGTGGCCAGCACTGCCGGTGGGGGCTCCCTGAACGACGGCCGGGTTGCGTTTCCGTTCTTCATCGGTTCGGCGGCCTGCATGACGCTGGTCGGTGCCTTGGCCGATCGAGAGCCGAGGCAGCGAGAGTACGCGTACCAGAAGGCGCCATGGTGGAGCCTGGTCTCGCCGTATGCGACAGCCTCCGTGATGGTGCTGGTGTTCCTGACCGAACTCGCGGCCCTGCAAACCCAAGGAGCCGACGGACTGCTAGTCCTGGCCGTGGCCAGCACGGGGGTCGCGGTGGCCACCATCGCTCGTCAGGCGGTGGCGATCGCCGAGAACCGGACCCGGGTCGAGTCGGAGCGTCGGGAGATGGTGTCTTCCCTGTCTCACGAGATGCGGACGCCGCTCACCTCGGCCGTGGGGTTCGTCGATCTCATCCGCAGTGGCGCGGTCGAGGGATCCGAACGCGAAGAGTTGATGGATGTCGTCGGCAACGAGCTCGAGTACCTCAGCCGGATCGTCTGTGACCTCGTTCTCCTCGCCCGCGAGGATCCAGGCGCCATGAAGCTGAAGCGCGGGAAGGCCGATGTGCGGTCGATCGTCGAGGCGTCGATGGCCAGTCCGAACTTGGCCTCGCTCACCGATGTCGTCGTCGACGTCCAGGAGGGCATGATCGCCAACGTCGATCCTCAGCGAATCGGGCAGGCCGTCGCCAGCCTCGCGACCAATGCCGCCCGCTACGGCGGTCCAAGAGTGGCGGTGGCGGCGTTCGCCCGCCGCGGTGACATGGTGGTCGAAGTGCATGACGACGGGCATGGGGTACCGCCGCGGTACCAGTTGGCGATCTGGGAGCGGTTCGAGCGCGGCGCCCATCGCTTTGACGCCACCCAACCCGGGTCCGGGATCGGCCTGGCGCTGGTGAAGGCCATCGCCTGTGCCCACGGAGGCTCGGCCGAGTACCGGCGATCGGAACGGCTCGGTGGCGCCTGCTTCTCACTGACGGTGCCCGGTGCGGTCGAACCCTGGAAGACCAGCCTGCCCTCCCGGTCGGGTGCAGCCGGCGGACTTCCGACCCGGCCCCCGTCCGGTCAGGTGGCTCGAGCCTCCTGAGAATTGGTCAGGTCGATGTCGAGGCCGGTGGTGGCCGCTCCGACCAGGTCGAGGTTCGTGCGGAGCGCCTCGAGCATCGACACGATCTGATCCGCCGAGTGGTACAGGGTGTTGGTGAAGCGCAGTCCGCTGCGGTTGGGCGGCACCGCCGGGAAGGACGCCAGATTCAGGAAGAATCCCTCCTTCATCATCCGGACACCGAGCTCCAGGGCGGCGTCGTGCCGCCCGACCTGAAGGAACCAGATCGGCGTGTGATCGACGTTGTGAAGCGGTAGGCCGAGCCGCATCGCCGTCGTGGCCACCAGATCGATCTGTGCGTCGATCCGGCGACGCAGCTCGGCGTGGGTTTCGGAGAGATGGACACCCGCCGACGCCACCGCCGCTCCCAGCTCGGCCGGATGCATCGGACCCGAGAATGTGAGCGTACCGCCGAGCATCAGCACCCGCTCGGCGGTTGCTGCATCGGGGAAGAAGAGTGCACCTCCCCCCGAGCCGAACGACTTGGCGAGTGATGCAGCCACGATCACGCGATCGTGGTGCCCGAGGTCCTCCAAGACCAGACCCCGGCCGTTCCTTCCGTACCAGCCAAAGCCGTGGGCATCATCGATGTACGCCCACAGGTTGGGATGTCGGTCCAGTCTCGTTCGCAGTGCTTCCACGGGAACCGTGTCGCCGTACATCGAATAGATCCCGTCTGCCAGATACCACACGCGCTCGTGACGGCCCGTCAGCGTCTCGAGGGCGGCATCGAGGTCGGTGAAGTCGTTGTGGGCGACCACGGTGATCGGCACCGATTCCGCCGCCAGTTGTTGCGTCGCCATGTGGACGGAGGCGTGGGCCTGCGCGTCGACGACCACGACGTCGTCGGGTCCCACCAGAACGGGAAGGCAGGCCAGGTGAGCCAGCGTGGTGGTGGCGGACACGACCACATGTCGCTCGGTGATGCGGGAGAGGGCGTCCTCGAGCTCGGTGTACAGGGGAATCGAGGTGTAGGCGGTGGAACTCGAGAACACCGGCCCGTACCGATCGATGGCCAGGACGGCACCGTTCTTGAGTCGTTCGTCCAGGTTGAGGCCGAGATACGCGCAAGATCCGAAGTTGACGAGCGGGCTGCCGTCGACGGTGACGATGTCGCCCCTCAGGACGTCGTCGTCGACCCTGACCCTGGACAGACGCGCCGCCTGGGCGGTCTCGGAGTGGCGGCGGAACAGGCGAAGAAGCCGGGCGTGGGTGGTGGCGCTGCCAGAGCGCATGGGTAGTCCCCTCCTCGTGGGTGCGTCATGCCAGCCCGACTCGCCCAGAAGCCCCCGGCAAGCTAGCGGCTCCCGGGGGCTTGTTCCAATCGGCGCCGGTTCCGAGACCGGTCGAGCCGTCTCAGGGGATGGGATCGAGCACCGAGGCGTCGGCGATCTGCTCCATGAACTCGGGGTACGCCGCCGCTCCGTGTTCGATCCGATCCAGCCCTTCCAGCTCTTCCTCCGGGGACACCCGGAGACCGAGCGTCCGGTCGATCAAACCGAAGACGAACGTGGAGGTCAGGAAGGTCCAGACGATGATGGCGCTCGCACCGAGGAACTGGACACCGATGAGTTCCGCACCACCGCCGGTCAGCAGTCCGCCGGACGTGTCGAACAACCCCACGGCGACCAGCCCCCAGACTCCGCAGACACCGTGGACGCTGATCGCTCCCACCGGATCGTCGAGCCGGAACCGTTCCACCGCGACGATCGACAGCACCACGAGCACCCCGGCCGTTGCACCGATGAGTACGGCCGCCGGGTTGGAGACGCCGGCGGTTCCGGCGGTGATTCCGACCAATCCTCCGAGCGCGCCGTTCAACGTCATTCCGGGATCCGGCCTCCCGAACACCGGGTACGCCCAGGCCGTGATCATGGCCGCCAGCGCGCCGGCCGAAGCCGCCAACGTGGTGGTGACGGCCACGGACGCGAAATCGGCATCGACCGCCGCCAGCGTGGAGCCACCGTTGAATCCGTACCAGCCGAACCAGAGGATGAAGACACCGAGTGCACCGAGCATGAGGCTGTGACCCGGAATCGGCTGCGGACGCCCGTCCTCGTCGAACTTCCCGATCCGAGGACCGATGATTCTCACACCGGCCAGTGCCGCCACGCCACCTGTCAGGTGAACCAGTCCGGACCCGGCGAAGTCGACGAAGCCGAGGTCGAACAGCCATCCCCCCTCGCCGTACCAGGCCCAGTGCGTCACGATCGGGTAGATGAGTCCGGTGATGAACGGCGTGTACAACAGGTAGGCCGAGAACTTGGTGCGCTCGGCCATCGCACCGGAGACGATGGTGGCGGCGGTGGCGGCGAACACCACCTGAAAGAACCAACTCGGGCTGAGCGCCCGGTCCGAGATGAAGAACGAGTCGCCGACGCCTCCGTAGGCAACGAATCCGCCCAGGGTCGACCCGCCGTACGCCAGGCCGAACCCGATGGCCCAGTACACGAGCGCCCCGACCGAGAAGTCCATGAAGTTCTTCATCACGATGTTCGCGGTGTTCTTGGCCCGGGTGAACCCCGCTTCGACCAGCGTGAATCCGGCCTGCATCAAGAACACCAGGATGCCGGCGACGACGATCCAGAGGGTGTCGACCGCGATCGCCACCTGCTCCGTGGTCGGTGCTTGCTGGGCGAACGCCGGTCCGGCCAACGGACCGGCGAGCGCCCCGGATACGAGGATCCCGAGCAGACCGGCTCGGCGGATACGTCTCTTCATGATCGCTCCCGATTTCGATTGAGCGTCAAGGTATGGCCGGCGCTTTGCCGGAGCGTTGCGGTCGCGTTTCTGTTCCGCGGCGAGTTCTTTTCCAGTGTGTTTCGTGTCCTACCGTGTAGGTGTGACCCAGGCCCAGTCGGTTCCGCTCTCCGACTCGAGACTCGCCAACCTCGCTGCCCGTTCGATCGGAGGCGGTTGGGCGAGCTTCTCCGATCGGTTTCTGATCGTGACCCGGCGAGCCCGGTTGCGCTTCGCCGAACGCGACTGGGATGGCATGGCCTCGGATCAGCGGGAACGGCTGGGCTTGTACACGAGCATCGCCACCGAGGTGGCCGCCGACGTCCGTCGCATACTCGGGTCTCGGCTCGAAGATCGCATGATCTGGATGGCGATGAAGGCGGTCTACTCGGGCGCCATCCAGAATCGTTCGGACTGGGATCTGGCAGAGACGTTCTTCAACTCCGTCACCAGACGGATCTTCTCGACGGTCGGCGTCGACCCGCGAATCGAGTTCGTCGACACCGATTTCGATGCCCCTCCCATCGAACCCGCCGAGCCCGTCTTCCGTACCTTCGACGGAGGCGTGGCGACCGCTGAGCTCGTCGAGGAGGTGCTCGGTTCGGCCGACATCGGCGCTCCCTTCCGGAATATGGCGGAGGACAGCGCGCTGGCCGCCGAACGGATCGATGATCGGCTTCGGCGGGTGGGTGGCCTCAAACGCATCGACCGGGCGGATGTGCTCCGGCCGGTGTTCTATCGGGGAAGAAACGCGTATGTGATCGGCCGGCTGTACTCGGGCTCCCAGGTGATTCCGCTCGTCCTCGCCCTCGCCCATGCCGCCGACGGCGTGGTGGTCGATGCCGTTCTCCTCACCGAGAACCAGGTGAGCATTCTCTTCTCGTTCACGAGGTCGTACTTCCACGTCGATTGGGGTGCGCCCAACCCGTTGGTGCACTATCTGGCAACGCTGATGCCGAGGAAGCGCCGAGCGGAGCTCTACATCGCCATCGGTCACAACAAACACGGGAAGACCGAGCTGTACCGGGAGTTACGACGGCACATGGCGTTCTCCGGTGAGCGCTTCGAGATCGCCCGGGGAACCGAGGGACTGGTGATGGTGGTCTTCACCCTGCCAGGATTCGACGTGGTGGTGAAGGTCATCCGCGACCGATTCGGTGCGCCAAAACAGGTCTCCCGGGATCAAGTCATGTCGAAGTATCGCTTCGTGTTCCGCCACGATCGGGCGGGCAGACTGGTGGACGCCCAGGAGTTCGAGCACCTGGAGTTTCCGGTCGAGCGCTTCGACGACGAGCTCCGCGAGACCCTGCTGGACGCCTGTGCGCGGACGGTGTCGACGGATGGTGAGGTCCTCACCATCGCCCACGCCTACCTGGAGCGTCGCGTCACACCGCTGGATGTGTACTTGGCCGAGTCCGAGCCGGCAGCCGCTCGCCAGGCGGTGCTCGACTACGGCCGGGCGATCGGCGATCTGGCGGTGAGCGGGATCTTCCCCGGAGACATGCTCCTGAAGAACTTCGGCGTGACCCGGCACGGCCGGGTGGTGTTCTACGACTACGACGAGCTCGTTCCGCTCGAAGACTGCCAGTTTCGAGCGATTCCGCAGTCGCTGTCCATCGATGACGAGATGGCCGCCGAACCGTGGTTCAGCGTTGGGCCCGGTGATGTGTTTCCGGAGGAGTTCGAGACGTTCCTCGGGTTGCAGGGGGATCTCCGCCGAGCGTTCCTCGACTGCCATGCCGACCTCTTCGACTTCCGCACCTGGCGTGACTGGCAACGTCGGGTGGCCGGGGGGGAACAGATCGAGATCTTCCCGTACGCCGATGAGGCGCGATTGAGAGAGGTGAGGTGGGCATGACCCAGAGACCCGAGGGTTACCCCGAAGAGTATGAGTTGGAAGTGGTCCTCAGAGATGGTTCGGTTGCCACCATCCGTCCAATCCTTCCTTCGGACGGCGACCTGATCGTCGAGTTCTTCGAGCGGCTGGGACCGGAGAGTCGCTACTTCCGGTTCTTCCGGATCAAGCGGTCGCTCGCCCCCGAGGAGGTCGAGTACTTCACCAACGTCGATTACCGCAACCGCATGGCCCTCATCGCGGTCGACGAGGATCGGATGATCGCCGTCGGCCGGTACGACCGTCTCGGAGAAGACCGATCGATCGCCGAGGTGGCCTTTGCGGTGGCCGACGACCAGCAGGGCCGGGGACTGGGGACCGAACTCCTCCAGATCCTGACGACCCACGCCCGCCAGCGAGGGGTTCAGGGTTTTCGTGCCTTCGTCCTCCCTGAGAACGTCCAGATGGTCCGGGTGTTTCGCAACTCGGGATACGAGCTGACCAGAACCATCGACGACGGCATCTACACCGTGGACTTCCCGGTGGCCTTGACCGATGACGCTCGGTCGGCGGCCGAGCACCGAGAGAAGCGGGCTGTGGCCGCCTCGATCCTCCCGCTCTTCTATCCCCGCGCCATCGCGGTCATCGGTGCATCGACGCGTCCCGGATCGATCGGGAACACCCTGTTCCGAAACCTGCTCCATACCGGCACCGCCGGGGCGTTGTACCCGGTCAATGCAACGGCGCAAGTCGTGAACTCCGTTCGAGCGTATCCGTCGGTGGCCGACATTCCCGACCAGATCGATCTGGCATTCATCGTCGTTCCGGCCGAGCACGTTCTGAACGTCGTGAAGGAATGCGGAGAGCATGGCGTTCGCGGGCTGGTCGTCATCTCGGCCGGTTTCTCCGAGACGGGCGGCGACGGTGCCGATCGGGAACGCGAGCTGCTCTCGACGGTTCGCTGGTACGGCATGCGGATGGTGGGCCCCAACTGCATGGGAATCCTCAACACCGCTTCCGAGTCGACTCTGAACGGCACCTTTGCTCCGGTCTTCCCCCCGGCGGGCAACATCGCCATGTCCAGCCAATCCGGTGCGCTCGGGATCGCCATTCTCGAGTTCGCCCGCCGGCACGGCATCGGCATCTCCCAGTTCGTGTCGGTGGGGAACAAGGCGGACGTGAGCGGCAACGATCTCCTCATGTTCTGGGAGGACGACCCATCGACCGACGTCATCCTGCTGTATCTGGAATCGTTTGGGAGTCCGAGGAGGTTCGGACGGCTCGCTCGGCGGATCGCCCGAAAGAAGCCGATCATCGCAGTGAAGTCGGGAAGGACGGGAGCAGGGTCGCGGGCAGCGTCGTCGCACACCGGGGCGCTGGCTTCCACCGACTCGGCGGTCGATGCCTTGTTCTTGCAGTCAGGGGTGATTCGGGTCGACACGCTGGAGGAGATGTTCGCGGTGGGGAGCATGCTGGCGCGCCAACCGATTCCCCACGGTCGGCGTGTCGGCATCGTGACCAACGCGGGCGGGCCGGCCATTCTGGCGGCCGATGCACTCGAGTCTCAAGGCCTCCGCCTTCCGCAGTTCAGCGATGAACTGCAGGACCGGTTGCGGGAAGCGCTGGTACCGGAGGCGGCGACCGCCAATCCCGTCGACCTGATCGCCGGCGCCGGCGCCGAGCAGTATCGACGGGTACTGCAACCGCTCGTGGACAGCGATGAGATCGACGCCCTGGTGGTGATCTACGTGCCGACGTCCTCCGAAGGCGTGGCGACGGTGGCGCCCGCCCTCGTCGAGGTGGTGGAGCAGGCGTCGGATCCCAAGCCGGTCGTCTCGGTGTTCATGCAGGCAGAGGAGGCGGCCGCCCACCTCGAGGGGCGCACTTCGACCATCCCTTCGTTCTCGTTTCCCGAGGATGCCACGCGTGCCCTCGCCCGGGTCGTGCGGTATGGGGAGTGGCTCGGTCGAGATCCCGGAACCGTGCCCGAGTTGGACGACGTGGATGTGGGTGCTGCTCGGGAGGTGATCGATGCCGCGCTGGCCGACCTGGGTACCGAGGGCGGTTGGCTGGAGCCGAACCGCGTCGAAGCCGTTCTGTCCGCGTTCGGGCTGGTCCTGCCGGCGTCCGTCGTGGCGGAGAACGCCGACGACGCCGTGGCCGCTGCCTCCGGCATCGGAGGACCGGTTGTGCTCAAGGTGATCTCGGACGAGGCACTGCACAAGTCCGACGTGGGTGGTATCCGTCTCGACGTCGAGGGAGCGGCCGAGATCCGAGATGCGTTCGCACAGGTGACGTCGGCCGTCGCCTCGTTCGACGGAGTCCTCGTTCAGGAGATGATCCCGGGTGGGCACGAGATCTTGATCGGGGTCACCGAGGATCCGAACTTCGGTCCGATGATCGTATACGGGCTCGGCGGGGTGTACGTCGAGCTGCTGGAAGACGTAGCCTTCCGACTGCATCCCCTCACCGACGTCGATGCCGCCGAGATGACCGCTGCCATCAAGGGCGCCCCGTTGCTGGAGGGGTATCGCAACACGCCCCGGGGAGACGTGCCCGCCGTTCGAGAGGCGTTGTTGCGAGTGTCCGCGATGGTGGCCGCGCTGCCGGAGATCAGCGAGATGGATCTGAATCCGGTGATGGTGCTGGAGCCGGGGGATGGCATCCGCGTGGTCGACGCGAGGATCAGGATCGAGCCACTGTCCGAGGGATGGAGTCCCGAGATGTCGGACCTCCCCGGAGTCGTCTCCGAGCCACTGCTGCCGTAGTCTCGGCGAACGAACGAGGAGGAACTTGGATGAGTCTGGTCAACTTCGAGATCGATGGTGCGGTCGCTATCGTCACGCTCGACCGGCCACCGGTGAATGCGCTCTCGGCAGAGCTGTCCGTCGAGCTGAAAGCCGCTTTCGAGCGCTGTGAGGATGACACCATTCGGGCGGTCGTCGTCACCGGGGAGCCGCACTTCGCGGCCGGCGCCGACATCAAGGGTTTCCAGTCGGCCTACGAAAGCGGCGAGCAGGAGGAGCTGGCCGCGTCACTGGTTGCCGCCATCTGGTCGCTGGAAGGGTTGGAGAAACCGACCATCGCCGCGGTTCACGGGTTCGCGCTCGGTGGTGGTCTGGAACTGGCGATGGGAGCCGACTTCCGGTACCTGGCCGACGACGCAAAGGTCGGCCAGCCGGAGATCCTGCTCGGCCTGATACCCGGAGCCGGAGGCACGCAACGTCTGCAGCGGATCGTGGGTTTCCAGCGCGCCAAAGAGCTCGTCTACTCGGGACGCCAGGTCACTGCCGAAGAGGCCCGGGCGATCGGACTGGCCGACCAGGTCCACGGCCCCGATGTCCTCCTCGAGCGTGCGGTGCAGGATGCTCACGGGTGGGCGACGAAGGCCACCCGCGGGATCGCCGCGGCGAAGCGCGCACTCCAGCTCGGCGCCGGTCGGCCCATGGAGGACGCCATGAAGGTCGAAGCCGAGATGTTCACCGACGTGTTCTGGAGCGAAGACGCCAAAGAGGGAGTCGCGGCGTTCATCGAGAAGCGAGCTGCGGAGTTCCGCAACGCATGAGCCGAGCGGCCCCGCTTCCAGCCGATCCACTCCGGTATCTGCGCAGCCTGCTCGATTCCGGACGACACAACGATGTGGCCCAGATGATCCGCGACCGGGACTCGGTCATCGCCAGATTCCAGCCGGTCTTCTCGAACCCGGCCACCCTGACCGAACGCGATCTCGGCGACTTCTGTTCATACGAGCACAACAAGCACTGGTGGACCATGGCGCCGGAGCGGGATCGCCTGCTCCGGCGTTTCGATGTGGTCCGGACCCACATCGAGGCCCTCATCGATGATTCTCGGCCGGTCCGGCATCGCATCGACGGGTTGGGTGAGCTGCCCGGTTTCACCCCGGCTGTCTACACCCCGATGCTGCTGATGGTCGAGCCGGACACGTTCGGCGTCTGGAACACGATCTCGGAGTCGGCCATGCGGCGGCTGGGGATGTGGCCGGAGCTGGCCGACGGGGTCTCCACCGGAGAGACCTATCAGGTCGTGAACGAGATGCTGACGATGTGCGCCGAAGAGGTCGGCGTCGATCTGTGGGTGCTGGACGCGTTGTGGTGGGCGGCCGAGAAGGAACACGACCCGACCAGACACTTCACTCGTGTCGGCGCAGGAAAGGGATCTCGACCAGCGTCTCACCGGAGGCAGCCGTCGTCGGCCAGGTCCGGCGCTGCGCCGGGTGCCCAGTCCAAGTCCCAGTCCAAGTCCCAGTCCAAGTCCCAGTCCAGATCCCGATCGAAACCCCGGCCCGCCGACACCTTCGTCTGTCAGACCTGTTGGTCGACGAAGCTCACGCGCCTCGAATCGTCGACACCGGGGATGTGCGTCGACTGTTTCGGTTAGGAGCCGGCCCAGCTCCGCATGTCACGAAGCTCGAGACTCGATCCTTCGTTTCAGCCCCGTCAGGTTCCGGCGCCAGATGGCACCGAGCACCGGTTTGGCGATCGTCGCGGTGAGCTCGCCGCCGGCGATGGTGGGGAATGACAGATCCTCGACCCAGCTGAAGCGGGTGCCGCCGGCGATCGCTGCCAGTTCGAATCGGCCGGTGCCCGTCACCATTCCGGTGTGCCGGACTCCGATGCTCCGTCCCTCGATCCACTCGATCACCTCCATCAGATCGGTGGTGCGGAGTGGGCCCACCGTGGTGAGGACGCGCATCCGGGTGCCGATCCCTCGGCGTTGGTCGGACTCGAACTCGATGCTCTCGGCGTCTGCCATCCACTCGTGATGGGTGGCGAGATCGGCGGCCGCCTCCCAGACCGTGTCGATGGGTGCCGAGATGTCGACGGAGGTCCTGATCTTGGCCATCAGCGAATGGTGGCACATCCGACGGGCTGCGTAATCTGCGGGCATGCACGTCAACAGCTCACGGAAGATCCCGCCCGGTTCCGTCCTCCTCCTGGGAATGCATCACGGCCGGAAGCCGACCAAGGGGTCGTCGTCACATCTGAAGAAGGTCGGTGGCTGGCTCGGCGACGTCCTCGATGACGCCGGGTTCCGCGGCGAGCTGGGTACGTCGGTGACCGTGCCGTGGCCCGACGGCGAGGCGTCGCGTGTCGTCGTGGTCGGGTTGGGGGAGGAAGCGGGCGCCGAAGAACTCCGTCAGGCGGCCGCCATCGGCCGTCAGGCGGCCGGCAAGTCCGCCGCAATCGCCACCACCCTCCATCAGGTGCCGCTCGACGGTGCGATCGAGGCCGTCCTCGACGGTGTCGGACTGGCCGACTACCGCTTCGAACGGTACAAGAGCAGCACGGAGGACCGACCGGACCTCACACTGACGCTCCTGGCGGCTCCGAAGGAATGGAAGGAGCAGGCCGAGCGGTCGCGGATCGTCGTCGAGGCCGTGTTGGCCGCTCGAGACCTCGTCAACATGCCGGCCTCGGACAAGCCGCCCCTGACGTTCGCCACGCTGGTGGGTGAGCGGGCCGAAGCGGCGGGAATGGATGTCGAGGTCATCGCCGGTGACCGGCTGGAAGCCGAACAACTGAACGGTCTGCGGGGCGTTGGATCGGGATCGAGCAGGCCACCGTGCATGATCCACCTCGTCCACAAACCCAAACGGGCACGCGCCAAGCTGGTGTTCGTGGGCAAGGGGATCGTCTTCGACTCCGGTGGGTTGTCGATCAAACCGGCTTCGTCGATGGAATCGATGAAGGACGACATGGCGGGTGCCGCCGCAGTTTCGTCCGCAGCCATCGCGATCGCGCAGCTGGGACTCCCCGTCGAGGTTCACGCCATGGCCGCGATGGCGGAGAACCTCCCGGGTGCAGGGGCCCAGCGTCCCGGCGATGTCATCCGGTATCGGAACGGTAAGACCATCGAAGTCCTCAACACCGACGCCGAAGGGCGACTGGTCCTCGCCGACGGACTGTGTCTGGCGACCGAGATGGAGCCGGACCTGATCGTCGACCTGGCCACCCTCACCGGTGCCATCACCGTGGCGCTCGGCCAGAAGATCGCCGGCGTCTTCGGCAACGATGTCGACGCCGTGGATCGGCTGATCGCCGCCGCCGAAGCGGCGGGCGAGAGGATGTGGCCGATGCCTCTGCCCGACGACTACCGGTCGATGATCGACTCGCAGATCGCCGACATGAAGAACACGGGAAAGGGCAGGTACGGAGGGGCGATCACCGCCTCGCTGTTGCTGCGGGAGTTCGTCGGGGACCGAAGCTGGGTTCACATCGATATCGCCGGTCCTGCGTCCGTCGACGACGCCGAGCATTACATCCCCAAGGGTGGGACCGGGTTTGGGGTTCGCACACTCATCGCCCTGGCCGAGTCCTACGCATCCTGAGCACTCGTTCGGCGGCACCGGTCGGCGGCGTGGACCCGCACGCACGCGACAATGCGGGCATGGCCCGGCCGATCTACCTCGACCACGCCGCCACCACCCCGATGCGCCCGGAGGTCTTCGAGGCGATGCATCCCTTCGCCACCGATACGTTTGGGAACGCCTCGGGTGGTCATGCGGTCGCTCGGAGCGCCAAGAACGCACTCGAGTCGGCGCGGGAGCGGGTGGCGGCGGTTCTCGGATGCCGCCCCGCCGAGATCGTCTTCACCGCCGGGGGGACCGAGTCGGACAACCTCGCCATCAAGGGGCTGGCCGGCCACAACGGTGCCCACGTCGTGACGACGGCGATCGAGCATGAAGCCGTCAGCCAAGCTGCCCACCGGTGCGTCGACTGGGGTGCGCAGGTCGAGGTGGTGGGTGTCGACGCAAGGTGCCGAGTGGACCCTGACGAGGTGGCGGAGGCGGTGGCCTCGAACACCGTCGTGGTCTCGGTGATGTACGCCAACAACGAGACGGGTGCCATTCAGCCTGTCCGGCAGGTGGTGGAGGCGGTCGGCGGGCGAGTGCCGGTACACACCGACGCCGTCCAGGCGTTCGCCACATGTGAGGTGAACGTCGAGGAGCTGGGCGTGGACCTGCTGTCGTTGTCCGCGCACAAGTTCGGAGGGCCCAAGGGTGTCGGGCTGCTCTACGTCCGTGATGGCGTGGGGTTGGCACCGATCCTCGACGGTGGTGGTCAAGAGCTCGGGCGCCGATCTGGAACCGCCAACGTCATGGGTGCCGTCGGGATGGCGACCGCCATGGAGCTCGCCGTATCCGAGCGCGAGACCCTCGTCCCCGCGCTCGAGGCGATTCGCCACCGCTTCGAGCAGGAGCTGACCGGTGTGGGCGAGCGTACGATCGATACGTCCGCCGCCCTGGCGAGCCATGCCCATCTCAGGATCGGAGGCATCCGGAACGAGACGCTGCTGGTCCGGTTGGACCGCGCGGGGGTGGCGGCATCGGCCGGCTCGTCATGCGCCTCCGGGGCGGCCACGGTCAGCCCGGTGTTGACCGCCATGGGCATGACCGAAACGTCCGCTCGGGAGTGTCTGCGTTTCTCGTTCGGTCGTGGTTCGACCGAGGATGATGCGATTCGGGCGGCCGCCATCATCCGAGGGGCCGTCGCATGAGCACGGTCGTCGTCGCCATGTCGGGAGGAGTCGACTCGTCGGTGGCGGCCGCGCTGATGTGTGACGCAGGTCACGAGGTCATCGGTGTCACGCTCAAGCTGTGGAGTGGTCCGGACGGGGCGGCGCCCACCGCCGGATGCTGCACGGTGAGCGACTCCGAGGACGCCAGGCGCGTCGCAGCACAACTCGGCATTCCGTATTACGTCCTCGACTACACCCGTGACTTCTCCGAGGGCGTCATCGAGCACTTCGTTTCCGACTACCTCGCCGGACGGACGCCGAACCCGTGCATCGAATGCAACCGGACCGTCAAGTTCGACCGCCTGCTCGCTCAGACCGAGGAGATGGGTGGTGACCTGCTGGTCACCGGCCACTATGCACGAACCCGGATGGTCGGCGGACGGTGGCAGCTCCTGCGGGGCGTCGACCCGGCCAAGGACCAGTCCTATGTCCTGTCGATGTTGAGCCAGTCCGAGCTCGCTCGGGTGCGTTTCCCGATCGGCGGGATGTCGAAGTCCGAAACCCGGCGCGTGGCGGACGACCTCGGGCTGCGGACGGCCGCGAAGCCCGAGAGCATGGACATCTGCTTCGTCGGCACCGGCGACTACCGCGACTTCCTCCGGAGCCGGGCACCGGATGCCGATCGGCCCGGTCCGATCGTCGACACCCACGGAACCCGGCTCGGCACCCACGGCGGAATCGGCACCGTCACCATCGGTCAACGTCGCGGGCTGGGCGTGGCTGCGGGGTCCCCCCGCTACGTCGTCGGCGTCGATGCTCCATCGGCGACCGTCGTGGTCGGCCGGCGGGAGGACCTGGCGGTCTCTCGGGCACGGGTCCGAGGGTGGAATTGGGTGGATGACGGAGACGGTCCGAACGGTTCGGGTCGGGTCGGAGGGTCTCCGCCTTCCCCGGTCGCCATCGAATCGGCGGAGCTGGTCGCCCAGTACCGAGCACACGGGGCAACGGCCGCAGTCGACGTGTCGGGGGTGGAGGTGCGTTTCCGTGAACGCCAGTTCGGAGTTGCTCCCGGCCAGACGCTGGCCCTGTACCGCGACGAGGTCGTCGTCGGATCCGGGGTGATTCAATCGACCGGTCCCTGACCCGGGCCGTGTCATCAGGGGACGGCGAGACCGCCTCCGGCTGCATCCACCCGAACCAGCCGGCCCCGTCCGGGGCTGTCCACCAACTCGATGTTGCCGTTCGTGAGGTCGAGGACCAGCGGTGGATACCATTGCTCGTTGTCCGGGTCCCAGGTGTTGATGAGCACATGGTCGCCGTGGAGGTCCAGCTCTGCCTCGAGTCCGGCGTCGGCGCCGAGGGACCAGCGAGAGAGCTCCGCTCGACCGGCGAGGTCGACCACCACCACGTCGTCGGATCGGTCGTCGCCGACGGTCACCGCTTCCAGCCAGGCAGCCCTTTGGGCGTCGTCCGCCAACGTTGCCGATCGCGGGCATTCGGAACACCGGCGCTCGCCCGCCGGCGGATAGGGGTTGGCGCCGACCACGACTTCGCTCCAATCGACGTCGCGGAATTGCAGCCCACGCCGGTCGGCGTCGGCCCACTCGATCAGCACGAGCTCGGGGGTCGGGCGCAACCGTGACGAACGCTCCCAGCCACTGCCGCGTTCCAGCTCCTCGGTGGCCGGGTCGTCGAGCGGACGACGGAGGATGGTCTGGGTGACCGTCTCCGGAGTGGTGCCCTCCCAGCGGGAGAACCAGATGGACGGTGCGTCGCCTGGTCCCGGAGTCACCCCGTGCAGTTGGAGCGCCGCTTCGGCCGGCACCGAGACCACCGTTCGAGGCTCGGGATCATCGGGTCGGAGGTTGAGGATGCTGCTCCGCCCGGCCGCGAACTCCGCTCGCTGAAAGACCACCCCGCCCCGTGTGTCCTCGACGGCGATGGCAACGGGGCCGTCGAGCAGGCGGGCAGGGAGGAAGTCTCCGGTGATGAGAAACAGCCCGTCGGGGCTGGCGAGCAACACCGGCGGCAACCCGGCAGCCTCCTGGCCGCCATCCGGCGGTTCGGTCGGCTCCGGAGGCCGGATCGGGTCGTCAGGATCGGTCGTGGTGGTGGTCGAAGTCGGAAGGGTTCGAGCGTTGGAAGGCTCCGTTGTGGAACCGGTGCCCGACAAGCTCACGCAGGCGGGAATCAGCGGGAGGGCAGCCAGCAGGGCAGCGGCGGTTCTCAGACGCATGATGCGACGGTACCGCCGGTGCCGGCTTCCGCTCCAGATCGATGAGATCCCGTATCCGATGAGCCGAGCCACACTCGCTACCGTCTCGCCGATGCCAGGAACACCGACGATCGGGGTGGTGGGCGCCGGTCAACTCGCCCGCATGATGCATCAGGCCGCGATCGGTCTGGGACTGCCGATGACGTACCTCGCCCAGACTGCCGAGGATCCGGCCGCAGCCGTATCGGGGCGGTACTCGATCGGTTCGGCGATGATGGACACCGACCTGGGCGCATTCGCCAAAGCCTGCGACGTGATGACCTTCGACCACGAAGTCGTCGACATCGAAGGTCTGGCCGACATCGAACGGGGTGGTGCCGTCATCCGACCGCCCGTCAAGGCGTTGAGCGTTGTCGCCGACAAGCTGGGAATGCGGCGTGCCGTCGAGTGGTCGGGGCTGCCGGTGCCGCCGTGGAGGCGCGTGCGGAGCGTCGGCGAGGCACAGGACGTCTTCGGCGAGTGGGGTCCGCTGGTGTTGAAGCCGGCACGCGGTGGATACGACGGTCGAGGGGTCTTCCCGGTCGACGACCCGGCCGACCTCACCGCCATCGTTCCCAAGCTGACCGCCCGCTCTCCGAGCCTGCTGGCCGAACCACTCCTCGACATCGATCGGGAGGTGGCGGCCTTCGTGGTCCGGGGAGCCGACGGTGCCATCGTCGTCTACGATCCGGTCGCCACCATCCAGGTCGACGGCCAGTGCCGGCAGGTCGTTGCTCCGGCCCCGTTGCCCGAACAGCTCGCGGACGAGAGCCGTCGAATGGCGGTGACCGCGGCCGAGTCGATCGGGGCGGTGGGAGTGATGGCGATGGAACTCTTCGTCGTCGAGGGGCGTCTGGTGGTCAACGAGCTGGCGGTTCGCCCGCACAACTCCGGCCATCACAGCATCGACGCATGCGTGACCTCACAGTTCGAGAACCACCTCCGGGCGGTCGCCGGGCTTCCGCTCGGCGATCCGTCGCTCCGCACCCCGCATGCGGTCATGGTGAACCTCATCGGCTCCGGAGATCCGGTCGAGCCCGGCGAGCGGCTGGCCGGCGCCTTGGCCGTCGATCCGGAGGTGCGAGTCCACCTGTATGGGAAGGAGCCTCGTCCCAATCGTAAGATCGGGCATGTGACGGTGAATGATTCCGATCCCAACCGGGCGGCGGATCGCGCGTGGGCGGCGATCCGTGCGCTGGGCGGTGACGTCCCCGAGATCGGTGTGTCGTGAAGGTGACCCAGTGAAGGTGACACGATGAAGGTGGCGGTCGTCATGGGGAGTTCGTCAGACCTGCCCACTCTTCGCCCGGCGACCATCACGCTGGCCGAGTTCGGAGTCGAGGCGGACGTTCGGGTCGTCTCTGCCCATCGCAGTCCCGAGCGGATGCTGGAGTTCGGCCGGACCGCGGTCGGCCACGGATACTCGGTCATCATCGCCGGGGCGGGAGGCGCCGCCCACCTCCCCGGGATGCTGGCTTCGGTGACCAGCCTTCCGGTGATCGGCGTCCCGGTGCCGATCACATCGATGGGTGGGATGGACGCGTTGCTCTCGATCGTGCAGATGCCGGCGGGGGTGCCGGTGGCCACGATGGCGGTGGGAGGGGCCGTCAACGCCGCGTTGATGGCGGTGCGGATCCTGGCCGTGGGCGATGCTCGGCTCACCGCCGCGCTCGACGACCATCGCGCCGCGCTCGAGGCCAAGGCCACCCGTCAGAACGACGAGCTCGACGGGGTGCTCGAGGTCTGATGTCCGAGCCAGCGGCCGACGACCCAGCCGAACGGGCCGAGGCGCTCCGTCGAGAGATCCGTGCTCATGCCCACCGCTACTACGTCCTCGATGAGCCGGTGGTCGACGACGCCGAGTACGACGCGCTGGTTCGCCGGTTGCAGTCGATCGAGGAAGAGCACCCGGATCTGATCACGCCCGACTCGCCGACCCAGCGGGTGGGGGCGGCGCCGTCGAGCCTCTTCGAACCGGTGAAACATCTGCGGCCGCTGTTCTCGCTCGACAACGCCGAGGACCGAGCCGACCTCGAGGCCTGGGAGCAGCGGTTGGTCCGACAGCTGGGAGACCGGCCGGACGGCTACGTCTGTGAGCCCAAGATCGACGGCCTGGCGGTGGTGCTGGTCTACGAGGACGGGGTGCTGGTGAGCGGGGCGACACGGGGGGATGGCACCACCGGGGAGAACATCACCGCCAACCTCCGGACCCTCCAATCCGTGCCCCTGAGATTGCTGGGGGACGACGTTCCGTCGGTGCTGGAGGTACGCGGCGAGGTCTACATGGACGACGCCGCATTCCAAGCGCTGAACGAAGCGCAGCAGGAACGGGGGGATCGGCTCTTCACGAATCCTCGGAACGCGGCGGCCGGCTCCGTTCGGCAGAAGGATCCGACGGTCACCGCCGGCCGATCGCTGGGGATCTGGGTGTATCAAGCCGGCGTGATCGACGGCGGGCCGCGGCTGGCCCGTCACTCGGAAGCCACCGGATATCTCTCTTCCCTCGGACTGCGAGTCAACCCCATCGCCGAAGCCGCCCCGGATCTCGACGCGGCACTCACATACATCGAGCGGATCGAACGGGACCGGCACGACATCGGATATCAGACGGACGGTGTGGTCGTGAAGGTCGACGCGCTGGAGCTTCAGGATCGGCTGGGGTTCACCGCTCGGGCACCCCGGTGGGCGATCGCCTACAAGTTCCCGCCCGAGGAGCGGACCACGACGCTGCGTGACATCCAGATCAACATCGGGAGGACGGGCGCGGCGACCCCGTTTGCCGTGCTCGAGCCGGTGTTCGTGGGGGGCGCCAACGTGGCGATGGCCACGCTGCACAACGAAGAGCAGGTGCAGCTGAAGGACGTCCGGATCGGGGACACGGTGATCGTCCGCCGGGCCGGTGACGTCATCCCGGAGGTTCTGGGCCCGGTGGTGGCGGCCCGGACGGGCGAGGAACAGGTGTGGTCCATGCCGGCCGCCTGCCCGTTCTGTGGCAATCCGATCGTACGCCCGGAGGACGAGAAGGTAGCCCGTTGCACCGGCGGGTTGGCCTGCCCGTCGCGACTCCGTGAGTGGCTGTTCTTCTTCGCAGGGCGTTCGGCGATGGACATCGAAGGCCTGGGCTACAAGACCATCGACCTGCTGGTCCGGGAAGGGCTGATCGGTGGGCCCGCCGACATCTTCACGCTTGCGCCGGAGGACTTCGCGGCCTTCGAAGGCTGGGGTGAAGTCTCGATCAACAACCTCATGGAGGGGATCGAAGCGGCACGGGACCGGCCTCTGGAGCGACTCCTGATCGGGCTCGGCATCCGACACGTCGGTCCGGCTGCTGCCAAGGAGTTCGCCCGCCGGTTCCGTTCGATCGACGTGTTGATGGTCGCCACCGAGGAGGAACTGGTGGGGATCGACGGCATCGGGGCGACGATCGCCCAAGCCTGGATCGAGTGGGCCGGCGAACCGGAGAGCCGTGAGCTGATCGAGCGGTTCCGTTCCGCCGGTGTCCGCCTCGCCGACCCCGAGCCTGAGCCGTCCGAGAGAGCGGAGCAGACGCTCTCCGGGGTGACCCTGGTTGTGACGGGGACCCTGGAACGGTTCACCCGTGACGAGGTGGAGGAGGCGGTCGCTCGTCTCGGGGGGAAGGTCACGGGCTCGGTGTCGAAGAAGACCACGGCGGTCGTCGCCGGCGCCTCACCCGGCGCCGCCAAACTCACCAAGGCCGAATCCCTCGACACTCCCGTCATCGACGAACCCACCCTGGTGCAGCTGCTCGAGCACGGCCCGTCGGCCCTCGACTGACCCCGCCCAAGCGCTTTTTATGACCCGATCGGTACGTTTTCCGGACCGATTTCGACCAGAGAAGGGCGCTTGTCCGGCGAATCCGCTGCGATGCGCCCCGACACGTGCCCCGCAACACGCCGGTGGATGAGGTCGCGCCGGGCCCGCATGAGCCGATCGACCACGGCATCGGGTGTCGACCAGATCTCGAAGTCCCAGGCGATCACGACCGTGAAGCCGGCCGCCTGGAGGTTGGCAATACGGCGGGCATCGGCCTGCCGGTGGACCGACGACGTGTGATAGCGCTCGCTGTGCACCTCGATCACCAACTCGGGGAGCGCCCGGTCCTGGAAGTCGACTCGGCCGATCCACGAGTGCCCACCGAGGTCTTGCTGCCGTCGGAGGGTGGTGATCCCGGCCTGTCGCGCCAGTTGCGCGAAGCGCCGTTCGTTGTTCGACTGAGCCGGCATGTCCCCATCAGTTCGAATCTGGAGCGCCTTCCGAAAGGCGACGATTCCGTTGCGGCCCTTCTTCGCCATGCGGTCCACGATGCGCTGGCACTCTTCGACAGTGACGGCCCGCGAGGCGAGAAGGTGGTCCAGCACCCGCGCTCCGGTTCCGGGCCCATGCGCTCCGAACACGGTGAGAGCCGTGAACGCCGGTGCGGTGACCGGAATGTCGTGGAGCAGCGTGCGCTGTTCATCCGGAATCAGGGTGAGGTGATGGATCCTGACCGCCGCCGGATCGCGCCGACGCCGGACACGGATCATCGACACGTGGACCGGTTCCGGGGAGATTCCGGGAACGCCCCACATGCTGGCGGCCGTCAGATGCGATGCGATCGCGTCATGTCCGGCGTCGAGCACCCCGGCCATGACGCTCTGCCACTCCGACACCGCCGATCCTCCGACCTTGAGAACGCGGGGTGTCAGGAATGTCAGGTGCCCACGGTCCACCAGCCGCAGTAGGTGGCGGCGGGTGATGTCCAGATCACGGCATTGTCGACGGGTGATCAGACCATGTTGTCGGGCGGCGAGGGCACGGAGTGGGCGCAGGTTCGGCATGGCTCGAATCTGTCGCGTCCGCCGGGGTCGTTCAAGGGGTGTGGTTTCTCGCGACCGGATCGGTACGTTTTCCGGTCCGTTTGGGTCATAAAAAGCGGATCACTGGACGCGGAATGTCCACTCGAACGTTCCGGAGCGGGGGGTGTCGACGATGCGGGTCCATTCGACCCGGACGACGTGATCTCCGGGGGACCAGGCGGTCATCACCACGCTGTCGGGGCGAGGTGACCACCGGTAGACGCCGGTGGCGTCCACGAAGGAGATCTCCCGCTCCGGTATGGCGATGCCGTCGACGAAGATCTCGGCCTCGTATCCCACCTCGAGGTCGACGTCGATACTGGTCTGGCGAATCACCCGTTCGTTCGGCCGAGGGAACAGTGCCTCGATCGGCGGCGGGATCTCGGTCGACTCGCCCTCGGGGGCAAAGGCGATCGCCAGCGCCACGACGGCAACCACCAGCGCGGCCAGACCGGCATAGATCAATCGATAGGACACGTCGGGCGAGTGTACGAACGGCGGTGCGCAGTGCGAATCGACTGGCGGGCTACCGTCGATTCGATGCGGATCAACCCGGCATTGTCACGCCTCGGCCCGTCGCCGATGACCGAGATCCAGGATCGTGCCCGGCGGCTCCGAGATGCCGGCCGACCGCTCGTCGACTTCTCGATCGGCGATCCTCGCGAACCGACGCCGGCGTTCATCCGTTCCGCGTTCATCGAGGCGGTGCCCCGGATCTCGCAGTATCCGACGACTCGGGGCGGCCACGACGTTCGGGCAGCGGTCGCCGGCTACCTGGCCCGCCGGGCGGGGGTGGAAGTGGACCCGGACACTCAGATACTCGCCACGTCGGGGTCGAAGGAGGCCATCTTCTCGACGGCGCTCGCCTTCGTGGACCCCGAGTCACGTTCGTCCGTCGTCTGGCCCACCCCCGGGTATCCCGTCTACGACCGGGGAGCGGCCCTGGCAGGGGCGAGATCGGTCCCGATCCGCATCGACGGCGACTTCGTCCTCCGCCCGGACATGATCGTCCCCGACGAGTGGGAGCGGGCCGCCCTGGTGTGGCTGTGCACACCGCACAACCCGGCCGGCTCGGTGACTCCACCGGACGTGCTCGGTGCGTTCGTGGCGACGGCCCGATCGACCGGCACGCTGCTGTGTGTCGACGAGTGCTACCTGGACATCTACGAGGGTGCCGCACCGACGTCGGTTCTGGAACTTGCCGGTGCCGGCTCGGAAGGCGTCCTGTCTTATCTGAGTCTCTCCAAGCGGTCCGGGATGACCGGTTACCGATCGGGCGCCATCGTGGGTGATCCGGTGGCCATCCGAGCGCTCGCGTCGCTGCGGTCCGCCACCGGCACGGCGCCGCCCGAGCCGACCCAGGCGGCGGCCATCGCCGCCTGGGCCGATGACGACCACGTCGCCGAGCGTCGGAAGATCTTCGCCTCCAAGCGATCTGTTCTGCGGTCGGCTTTCGAGGCGGCGGGCATCGATGTGGTGGGTTCGGAGGCGGGCATCTACGTTTGGGTCCGGGTGGCCGACGATGTCGAGGCGGCCGCCCGCCTGCTCGACGCCGGGGTGGTGGTGGCTCCGGGGAGCGCGTTCGGGGCCGGGGGAGAGGGCTATCTTCGCCTGGCCCTCGTTCCACCACTGGACGAGTGCAGGTTCGCCGCAGAGAAGGTCATCGAATGTCTGAACAAGAGTTGATCGCCGCCGCCTTCGAGGGCGAGGTCGATATCGAACACGCCACCGAGGCCGTCGAGCACACCATCGGCCGGCTCGACCGTGGTGAGGTGCGGGTGGCCGAACCGGGACCCGACGGTTGGCGCGTCAACGAGTGGGTGAAACAGGCCATCCTGCTGTACTTCCGGCTCCGAGAGATGGAGATCGTGGTCACCGGCTCCTACGAGTACCGAGACAAGATCCCGCTCAAACGCGGCCTCGAGGCCCAGGGAGTGCGGCTGGTCCCGCCCGGTGCCATCCGTTACGGCGCACACTGCGAGCCAGGGGTCGTGGTGATGCCCGGCTACGTGAACATCGGCGCATATGTGGGATCGGGGACCATGGTCGACACCTGGGCAACGGTCGGCTCGTGCGCCCAGATCGGGAGAGCGGTGCACTTGTCGGGGGGTGTGGGCATCGGCGGCGTACTCGAACCGCCCAACGCCACCCCGGTCGTGATCGAAGACGGAGCGTTCATCGGCAGTCGGTCGATCGTGGTGGAGGGTGTCCGCATCGGTGCGCGCGCCGTCCTGGGGGCGAACACGACCATCACCGCCTCGACGCCCATCCTCGATGTGACCGGTGACGAGCTGGTCGAGCGGAGGGGGTCGGTTCCTCCCGGAGCGATCGTCGTGCCCGGTACCAGGACCAAGTCGTTCGCGGCCGGAGACGTCGACCTCCAATGCGCATACATCATCGGCCACCGCAGCGATCGCACCGACGAGAAACTGGCACTCAACAGCTACCTGCGTGAGCTGGGAGTGCAATTGTGAGTGCGCTCGTCGAGACGCTGCAGTGGCTGGTGGACATCCCGTCGGTGACCGGTGACGAGGGCCGCATCTGCACGCAGATCGCAACACGTCTGCTCCCCACCTTCGGTGAGCCCGAGGTCGTGCGAGTGAAGAACTCGCTCGTGGTCGGTCGACGGACCGGCCGTCCCATGGTGTTGCTCGTCGGTCACATCGACACCGTCCCCGAGCAGGGTCAGGGTCGGGCGAGGATCGAAGGCGGGCGGATGCATGGCCTGGGTACCACCGACATGAAGGGTGGCGTCGCCGTGATGATCCACCTGCTCGAGGAGGTCTCGGCCGGACCGTACGACATCATCGGCGTCTTCTACGAGGGCGAGGAAGGGCCGTCGGCCAACAACGGCTTGGAGGACGTGCTCCGGAGGGTCGACTGGCTGCGCGAAGCATCCTATGCAGTGGTGCTCGAACCGACCGATCGGGAGATTCAGGTCGGATGCAACGGTGTGGTGAACGCTGATGTCGTGTTCACCGGAATGGCCTCGCACAGCGCCCGACCATGGATGGGCGAGAACGCCGTCTCCAAGGCGGGCACGTTTCTGGAAGCGATGCATCGCCGCCGACCCGAATCGGTCGTCATCGACGGGCTCGAGTACCGCGAGGTGATGTCGGTGACCCGCGCCGAAGGCGGGGTTGCCAACAACATCATCCCTCCAGTGTTCACGTTGAACGTCAACTTTCGGTTCAGCCCGGCGCGGACGGTCGACGAAGCGGTTGCCCATCTTCGGAGCGTCTGTGCAGCGGCCGACCGAGTCGAGATCACCGATGCCGCACCGGCCGGACCCGTCGACGCCAGCCACGAGATGGTGGAACGAATCCGTCAGGCGTCCGGTGCCACGTTGACCGCCAAGCAGGGTTGGACGGATGTGGCCCGCTTGGGGGCGGCCGGCATCCCGGCCGTCAACTTCGGGCCGGGTGACACCGAGTTGGCTCATCAGGCTGCCGAGAGCGTCGACCTGGGTGACCTCACCTACGTCTACGAAGCGCTTCGGAGCGTGCTTGGCGAATGACACCGGAGTGCGGTGTCGCCTCCCACCGCCGACGCCGATTCACTGCAAGTGGATGGTCAGCCGGTAGGTGCCGCCTCGTCCGGCGTCCCAGTGCGGCCACGCGATGACACCATCCTCGGCGGGGCGCAGGAAACAGCGAATCGGAGAGAGACTCTCGATGGACGCACGGTGCTCGCCATCTTCGATCCGGATGCGGTGGCCGGCGGTGGCGCGAGGTTCGTCCACCGGGGTCCACGAGGAGCCATCGGAGCGGGACCGGGCGTCGCCGAACCGGAGCCGGAGCCCGGGTCCCAGCAAACCGGGGTCGATGTCGGAGAGCTCGTAGCCGATCTGCACGGCGCCATTCCCCGCCTCGACGTTCACTCGGATCGAGCCCTGGCCGAGGATGCCATCCATGGTGATGGCTACTTCTCCGGTCTTGGTCTCGGCGAAGGACTCGACCTCGAAGACGATGTCGGCGGGCACACGCTCGGACCCGGCGACGTACCGAACCAGCTCCCATCCGGGCTCGGTCGACAGCGCGGAGATCGGCCAGACCGGCCGCTTGAGATCGATCGTCGGTACGGCGGCCGACCGGTGGGGTGCCACGACCATCGAGATGTCGGGGAGTTCCACGTGAACCTCGTCGCGGCCGTCGGCGTCCCAGTCGAGGCGGGTGACCTTTCCCCAGTCCTGGCCGCGGCGTCGGTCGTCGTCGATGGCCCGCCGTGCTTCGATCAACGCGTGGTGAGGAATCGCCATCTCCCCTGCGAAGGCAGCGCCGGCCTGAGCGGTCAGGATGGACTGCTCGGTCTCATCCGAGATCCGGTCCGGCACTCGCGTCATCAGGCGAACCAGCTTGCGATGATGGATGTGCACCTCGGCCCGTTCGAGGCGCCGTTCCCAATCCTCGGACCGCGGATGGACGCGGCCGCCCGGACGATGGTCGGTGAGGAATGTGGCGACCGTGGTCAGGTCACAGCCAGCCCGGTCGATGGCGGTGTTCGCCACGGACTGGAGCTCCTCGACGTCGCCGGCCTCGACGACCACCAGGTCGTCGGTCAACGTCGGATCGTCGAGGGCTTCCACGAGTGCGTCCGGTGCCACCACCGAGACACACGGAACGACGGCGTCGAGATGGGCGACCACACCCGTGCCCGGTCTACCCACCACCGCCAACGGGATGAGGACCGCTTCGACGCCATTCCGGGTCAACGCCGAAGGGAGAGTCGAGTCCCAGGGACCGACGAGGTGCAACGGACCCGGCTCGAGACCCAGACTCGAGATCGCGGCGGCCTCGCGGACGAGCTGGCGGTCTGCCTCGGTGTCGGGCAGCATTGGAAACCACGGTGCCGACCAGCCGGTACGTCCCCATGTGATGCTCTTGGGGATGGGGACGCCGGCCTCCGCCAGCGCCTCGATCGTGACACCGTCGGCGGTCACGGTCACCGGGAGCCCGGCGATGGTGTCGAGCTCGAAGAGGACGTCGTCGAGATCGGTCGACAGCTGATGCAAGAGTGCGACGTGCACGCTCGCAGGCTACCGGCGGGCGGCGGTCACCAACCACACCGCCACGATCGGGATCACGAACAGCGCGGTCCGCGGACGAAAGAGCACGACGGCCGCCACGGCGGCGATGACGATCCAACTCTGGCGTGATCTGGCCACCAGGACCGGGTAGGCCAGCCACACGGCGCCGAAGATCATTCCGATCCGAGCGGAGACCGCCGCGAGCGTGGAATCGTCCATTCCGAACAGGGCCCACGCCGACAACAGCCCAGCACCGACGGCAACGAGGCCGAGCCCCGGCCGGAGCGACGGAGGAGAGCGGTCGGTTGAGGTCCGAACCATGGACGCACGGTACCGGGACCGTCGAACAGGAGCGTTGCGAGGTGGCTCTACACTCCCGGCTCATGCCCATCGACATCGACATTGCCCATGTCGCGCGTCTGGCACGCCTGGACCTCGACGATGCCGAGATGACGCTGTACCGCGATCAGCTGGGGATCATCCTCGAGCATGCGGCCAAGGTGCAGTCGGTCGACACCGACGGCGCCGAGCCGACGGCCCATCCACTCGGGATCACCAATGCGTTCCGGCCCGACGAAGTGCATCGCTCCATCGACCGGGAGACCGTCCTGGCCCAAGCCCCCGAGTCGAGGGATGGCTACTTCGTCGTCCCGCCGGCACTGGATTCCGAATGAGCGGACCCGAGACCATCGCCGGAGCCGCCGCGGCGCTCGATGCCGGAGCGATGACCGCCGTCGACCTTCTCGAGTCGTGCCTCGAACGGGCGGCGATGACCGAGGCCGAGTTGCATGCCTTCCTGACCATCGATCGAGAGGGGGCGCGGGCGGCCGCCGCCGAGGCCGATCGTCGTCGTTCCGCCGGCGACCGAGGGTCCCTCCTCGGTATCCCGGTGGCGCTGAAGGACAACATGTGCACCGCCGGGCTGGAGACCACCTGCTCGTCGCAGATGCTCTCCGGGTACCTGCCTCCCTACGACGCGACCGTGGTTCGGCGGCTCCGAGAGGCGGGGGCGGTGATCGTGGGGAAGACGAATCTCGACGAGTTCGCAATGGGTTCCTCGACCGAGAACTCGGCGTTCGGCCCGACCCACAACCCTTGGTCCACCGATCGCGTGCCCGGTGGTTCGTCCGGGGGGTCGGCCGCCGTGGTGGCCGTGGGCTCCGTCCTGGCGGCCCTCGGATCAGACACCGGAGGGTCGATTCGTCAGCCGGCCGCACTGACCGGTGTCGTCGGCATGAAACCGACGTATGGCGCCGTCAGCCGCTACGGGCTGATCGCCTTTGCCAGCTCCCTCGACCAGATCGGGCCGCTGACCCGAACGGTCGAGGATGCGGCGGTCGTCTTCGAAGCGATCGCCGGCCACGACGCACTCGATGCAACATCGGCGCCGGACCCGTCACCCGACGTGACCACGATGTTGCAGCGAGGGGTGGACGGGCTCCGTATCGGCATCGTGCGCGAGTTCTCCGGAGAGGGGTACCAGGCTGACGTCGAGACGGCCTGCGCCTCGATGGTCGATGCCCTGGCCGATGCCGGGGCTGCGGTGACGGAGGTGTCGATCCCATCCGTTGACGTGGCGCTCTCCGCCTACTACCTCATCGCTCCGTCCGAGTGCTCGGCCAATCTGGCCCGATTCGACGGGATCCGGTATGGCCACCGGGCACCGGGGGCCACGAGCGAGGAGATGGTCGCCCGATCCCGGGCAGAGGGCTTCGGACCGGAGGTGACCCGGCGGATCTTGCTCGGCACCTACTCGTTGAGCGCCGGTTATCACGATGCGTTCTACGGCCAGGCGCACCGGGTCCGGTCGGTGATCATCGATGAGTTCGACTCGGCGTACCGGGATGTCGACGTCCTCGTCTCACCGACCAGCCCGACCACTGCGTTCGAACTGGGCGCCAAGGCACAGGACCCGCTGGCGATGTATCTGTGCGATATCTGCACGATCCCGTCGAACCTGACCGGACATCCCGCCATTTCGATACCGATCGGTCTCGACTCCAACGGCCTTCCCATCGGGTTCCAGGTCATGGCACCCGCCTTGGGAGAGCCGCGGCTGTTCCAGGTGGCCGCCGAGGTCGAGCGTCTCGCCGCCTTCTCGGCCCGGCCCCGGATGGTCGAGGCTTTGGCATGATTGGGCCGGCATGACCGTCACCGAGTGGGAAGCCGTCATCGGCATCGAGGTCCACGTCGAGCTGATGACCGAATCGAAGATGTTCTGCGGGTGTCGTGTCCGGTTCGGCCAAGCGCCCAACATCGATGTCTGTCCGACCTGTCTGGGTCTTCCAGGGGCACTCCCGGTCCCCAACCGTCGGGCGATCGAGTGGATCACCCGGATCGGGCTGGCGCTCGACTGTCAGATCAGTGAACGCTCGGTCTTCCATCGCAAGAACTACTTCTACGCCGACCTCCCGAAGAACTACCAGATCTCCCAGTTCGACATCCCGGTCTGTTTCGACGGTCGGCTCGAAGTGGAAGTCGACGGAGCAACGACCGTCGTCGGGATCGAGCGAGCCCATCAGGAGGAGGACACCGGCAAGTCGATTCATGTTGGCGGCGGGGGACGGATCCACTCGGCCACGGAGACGTTGCTCGATTTCAATCGCTCCGGCGTCCCGCTGGTGGAGATCGTGTCGAAGCCGGATATCCGCTCCGCGGCCGAGGCACGGGCGTATGCCCAGGCCCTTCGTGACGTCATCCTCGAACTGGGGGTCTCCGATGCTCGGCTCGAGGAGGGCTCGATGCGCTTCGACGCGAACGTGTCGGTCCGGCCCCGAGGAGAGCAACGGCTGGGCACGAAGGTGGAGATCAAGAACATGAACTCGTTCCGGTCGCTGGAGCGGGCGGTTCAGCACGAGATCGACCGGCAGATCGGCCGGGTCGCCGCGGGAGAGGCCATCGTCCAAGAGACGAGACATTGGGATGAAGAGGGTGGGGTCACCCATTCGATGCGGACCAAGGAAGGAAGCTCCGACTACCGGTACTTCACCGAACCAGACCTGGTTCCGATGGTGTTCGATGACATGTGGCGGGCCGAAGCGGGCGTCGACATGCCGGAGCTTCCCGCCGCTCGCAGAGCTCGGTACGTCGAAGCGGGAGTCGATCGGCAGGCCGCCACCATCTTGGCCGGCGCTCCTGCCGCGATCCGGGCCCTGTACGAGGACGCCGTCGCCGTCGGGGCAACACCGGCGGCAGCTGCCAACTGGTCCACCGGCGAGGTCACGGCGTGGATGCGTCGAACCGGCTCCGAGACGACCCAGATCAGCGGGTCTCATCTCGCCGAGTTGATCGGGCTCGTCGAGGACGGGACCGTCAGCGCATCGGCGGCCAAGGAGGTGCTCGACGGGGTGTTGTCCGGGGAGGGATCACCGTCGGCGGTCGCCCGGTCGCGCGATCTCGTCCAGATCTCGGATCCGGCATCTCTCGAGCGGGCGGTGGCCACCGTCCTCGCCGAGCATGCCGACGCCGCCGATCGCATTCGTGAGGGCGATCAAAAGCCGTTCGGCTTCTTGGTCGGCCAGGTGATGCGCTCTACGGGCGGCAAGGCTGATCCGAAGCTCGTCAACCAATTGCTGCGGGAGATGCTGTCCTGAGCACGGCGGACCGGGTGTTCGGCCTTGATTCGATCACTGCGAATTCGATAACGGCGCTCCTCCTCGACTGTGACGGCGTGACGGTCGACTCCGAGCCGTTGTCGGTTGTGGCATGGGAGCGTGGCCTCGCAACGTTCGGATACGCCGTGGACGACGGCGTGATCGCCTCTTTCGTGGGGCGGACCGAGGGCGAGCTGGCAGCCCACTTCTCCAAACTCATCGACGTTCATCCCGACCGGGTGGAGCGGGCGGCCCGAGAGGCGTTCGTCGAGTCGGTCGAGTCCGATGGCTTGACGGCCTTCGCTGATACGCGGCGACTGTTGGAATGGTGGGCCGACCGGCCGGTGGCGATCGCATCCAACAGCCCGCGCTGGCGGCTCGATGCCGTGCTCCGGGCAGCAGGAATCACGATCAGACCGACGATTGCCGGGGACGAGGTCGCCTTACCGAAGCCGGCTCCTGACGTCTACCGGCGGGCGGTGGAGGAGTTGGGCGTCGATGCCGGATCTGCGTTGGTGGTCGAGGACACCCCGACCGGTGTCGCAGCCGGTTTGGCGGCCGGCTGTCGAGTGGTCGCGGTGGATCGAGGCTCGGTCCCGGTCGAGGATCTGGCGGCGGCCCACGTGGTCGTCGCCTCGGTGTGGCCGGTCACGTGACGGCCCTCGGAGTGCCGGTCGCCGCCCTCGTCGGAATCCTGATCGGGGCATGGCTCTGGTCGGAGTGGATCGCCGGCCATCGGCTCGGCTTCGCCGTTGCGATTGCCATGCTGGGGGCCGGGGTGATGGTCGGGGGAGTCGGGTTCGGTTGGTGGTGGTTCTGTGGTGCATTGCTGTGCGGTGGGTGGGCGGCCATCGGCGGGTCGTCGCGTGCCGGACCGGAGGTCGCCGAACACATCGCCACCATGCCCATCGCTTCGGTCCATCGATGGCTGATCCTGTTGAACGAGTTGCGAAACGCACCGACGAGAATGCTCCGGGGCGTGATCCCGGTCCGATTCCATACCCCGGCATCGCAGGTGCTCCCCACCTCCGAGTGGGTGACTCTCGTGGGCAGCCCCGCCCGGCTTCAGATGCTGGCCGGTCGGTTTCTGGGTCTCGGCCTCGACAGTGAAGCCGCCGCGTGGGCGTCGCAACTCCGATCGCGGTGCGCACCCTTTGTCGACCTCTCGACGCCGGTGCCGCTGCTCGAGGACCCGGCCGTGGTGGCGCTCGGTGTCTGCCGGACACTCGCTTGTGCCGCAGATCAGATCGTTCTGGTCGACCCTTTCAGCTCGGTGGACGGCAAGACCCGGACGTTGCTGCGCCGGGTCATCTCCGCCGAGAAGGAGCGGCGATCGATCCTCGTCGTCGACACCACGTCGTCGATACCGGCACCGCCGCCGAGACGTTGACGGGGTGAATCGCTCTGAGCGTGTAGCGTCGGACACGCCCATGGAACGCCACACCAAGATCGTCGCGACGCTCGGACCCGCCACCTCGGACCTCGAATCGATTCGAGGTCTGATTCGAGCCGGCATGGACGTGGCACGCCTGAACTTCAGTCACGGCGACCACGATTTCCATCGCCGAATGGCCGCCCACGTCCTCCAGGCCGCACGTGAGGAGTCCCGGGTGGTGGCGCTGGTTCAGGACATTCAGGGGCCGAAGCTGCGGGTGGGTTCCTTCCCGGAGGGCGGCATCGAACTGGAGGCGGACGACGAGGTCGAACTGCGGCAGGGGCGCGGTGAGGGCGGTCCGGGGGTCGTGTATGTCGACTACGACCACCTCCTCGAAGACGTGAACCCGGGCGAGCGGATCCTGCTCGCCGACGGCCTGATCATCATTCAGATCGGTGATCGTCATGGCGATACGGTTCGGGCGCGAGTGGTGCGGGGAGGCACACTGACGGATTCGAAGGGAGTGGCCTTCCCGGAAACCGATCTCCGGGTGCCGGCGATCACCGACAAAGACCGTGTCGATCTGGCGCTGGGACGGGAGCTCGGCGTGGATTATGTCGCCGCTTCGTTCGTGCGGACGGGAGCCGATATCCGCGAGATCCGAGACCTGGCCGACGGTGTGCCGGTCATCGCCAAGATCGAGCTGGCGGCGGCGTATGCCAACTTCGACGACATCCTCTCGGAAGCCGCCGGCGTGATGGTGGCGCGGGGTGATCTCGGGGTGGAGCTGGCGCTCGAGCGCATCCCCCTGGTCCAGGCCGACCTCTTGCGGAGAACCAACGCAGCCGGCCTGATCAGCATCACCGCGACGGAGATGCTGGAGTCGATGACCAAATCGCCGCGCCCGACCCGGGCGGAGGTCACCGATGTCGCCACCGCGGTGATGGAAGGCACCGACGCCGTCATGCTGTCGGCGGAGACGGCCATCGGCGACTACCCTCAGGAGGCGGTTGGGGCGATGGCCCGGATCTGCGCCACGGTCGAGGCCGGTGCCGAACGCAACACCCCCGTGTCGTTCATATCCGGTGGGGAGTCGTTCGCATCGGCGGTTGCCAAGGCGGCGACCCAGGCCGCCCAGCATCTCGGTATCGACACGGTCGTGGCCTTCACCGAATCGGGGAGCACCGCCCGGCTGCTGTCGAAGTACCAGACGGATGCGCGGATCATCGCCTTCACACCGATCGAGCAGACGATGCGCCGGATGGCCATCTTGCGGGGAGTCCAGCCACATCGTTTCGAACGACGCGAGTACACCGACATCATGCTGGCGGCAGCCGAGAAGTTCATCGAGAAGGAGCGGATCTGCCGCCGAGGTGATGCGGTGGTGATGGTCGCCGGGATTCCTCCGAACCAGCAGGCATCGACCAACCTGATGAAGGTCCACGTGATCGGAGAGCGTGATCGGGGCACGCGATCCCAGCGCACCGCCCGAACGTCACCGGAGGCCGGTGGTGGCGTCGTCGACGAGTAGGATCGCCGCCGATGGGACAAACGATCGAGATTCTCAACACGACCGTGCTCGACGAGGTGCTGGTCGTCGACACGGACCGAAGCCTCGCCGGGCAGGACGGAGAGGCCTTCGGTGGTCCGCCCGACGAGGACGCACTGTCCTTTCCTGCTCGGCTCGCTCGGCGGCTCTTCGACGCCGACGGAGGAATCGACCACGTGTTCGTGATGTCGAACGCGGTCTCGGTCCGGCGACGAGGAGGTTGGGACGACGACTCGGTCGCCGCAACCGCCAGCCTGGTCGCCGAGTTCTTCCGCTTCTATCCCTGATCAACCGCCCGCGGTCGTCGTCGGTGCCGTCGACCCCGTCGTCGTGGGTGTGGTCGTCGGCGTCGTCGAATCCGTCGGCTCGGTACTCGGGGGAGGCTCCGTCGTGGGGGGAGCGGGACACTCGACCGAGGTATCGGGGACCTTGCAGGGGTGGACCTCGATGATCTCGCGGCGGGGCGAGTACACGACCGTCCACTCCTGAGTCTCCTCGACGGACCCGACGGTGATGGTGCGGGTCACGATGACCGAGTAGCCATCGGTGGCGGTCTGCACCGTTCGGGTGCTGTCCACATCGAGATCGTCGACGGCGCGGTACAACGGGTCGGGTGGGGAGCGGAAGTTGATTCGATCGCTCACATCGCCGTCGACGCGTCGGGCCTCGTCCCCCCCTTCGGCCAGGACCTCGAAGTCGTACGGCCCCGGCTCCGCCCAGTCGGCGGCGACGATCCGGCCATCGTTGTCACCGAACAGCCTGACCGTGACGGAGGTGTCGGTATACGACGTGTCGATGAGCACCGCCGCGTCGGTGTCGTTGCGGAACGACAGCTCGGGCTGCGGCCACGAGATCGTCGCCTCGATCCCGCGCGGGTACCGGGGGAAGTAGAAGCTGTGGGGCTTGTGGGTGACGTCCTCGTATCCACCCCAGAACACCGCGTTGTACATCGTCGTTGCGAACTGGCTGACCCCTCCACCGACGGTCTCTTTCAGCTCGCCGGCGACGATGGTGCCCCCCTCCAGGTACCCCTTGTCGGCGGTTCGTGGTCCGACGTGTTCGTTGAGCGAGAAGGTTCCTCCGGGCGGCACGACCACCCGGTCGACGGCGTCGGCGATCAGATGGATGTTCGTGACCCGGTTCTGGCAGCACGCGTGGTAGGTCGTAAACTGCGACACGAGGTGCTCGATTCCGAGGGCTTCCAGTTGCTCGGTGGTGACCTCGGGTTCGGCGCCCTCGGCCAGCGGAAGGACCCCTCTTCGGATACTGCCCCCGGCGGCGACCGCCAGATTGGCGGCGGTGGTCTGGGGGTCGATCTCGGTTCCGTTCCGCCCGGGCACCACCTCGACCTGGGTTCCATCGACGATCTCGAATCGCGCATTCACCGGCGCAGCCTCGACGTCCGCTCGAATCTGTTCGAGGACCACGGCGACCGACTCGGGGTCGAAGAACAGTCGGACGTCAGACCCGGCCGGCTCACTCCGGAAGGCCTCGGCCAGGTCCTCGACGGTGAACTCCACCTGGGCCTGGCCGTCGTTCGAGATCAGGGTGATGGGTCCCGACAGCCAGGTCTCGGCCCGTTCGAGCGCAGCATCCACCGCGGCCGGGGTCACCCGGGACTCGACGCCGGTGACCGGCAGTGCCGGTGGCGTGGCCGGCAGGTCGATGGCTGCGATCGTCTCCCGCACGATCGGTATCGCCACCGCGCGGTCGATCTGCTCCCCTGACTTCGGGTATGACGGGACGGGGGTGGCGCCGTCGAGATCGATACTGCCCGGGACGGGCGGGTTGCCGATGTACTCCTGATCCCACGTCTCGAGGACGGCCTCGATCAAAGGCTCCTCGACGGAGACGTCGGCGCTCACCGTCTCGCGACGTCCGATGTGGGAGAGCCACCACCGGAACTGCTCCGACACATCGCCCCGGCGTCCGACCTCCAGGACGCGGTCGGCGGTCCGGTCGATGTCCACCTCGAATCCGACCTGGGCGGGCTGGAGCGCGGCCTCGGCTCCCCGAATCTCGAAGGTCACCGGTCGACCCTGCAGCCCCACCTCGGCCGAGGCGAGCGCCGACTCGACTTCGGTTCTCGTCATTCCGTCGAGTTCGACACCGAGTGCACTGACCGCCCCCAGCACGCGGTCGCCCGCCAGTGCCCGGGAAAGCGCAAATCCGCCGGCCATCATCACGACGACGGCGGCGAGAGCGAGCAGGACCAATCGGAGGCTCTTTGTCAGGTTCATGCCGAGCGCGGACTCCGGGCGGGCGAATCGGAAGGGACGATTCTACGGGCTGAGGATTGCACTCCCGTCGCATGTCGCCGCGGCACCGATTCACGGTCCGGGCCGGAGACGAATACCTTTCCTTCAGCGGTAGCACCGTGTCGGGAGATCGAGCATCGGAGATCGAATGCGGGTCATGATCACAGGGGCGTCCGGCTTCATCGGGGCAGCGCTGACTGCAGCCCTGCGCGAGGCCGGCCACGAGCCAGTCGCCCTTCGGCGGGGGAATGGCGGCGCCGGGCCGCGCTGGAGTGTCGATGAGGGTTGGATCGACGAGGGAGCGCTCGATGAGGTGGATGCGGTCGTCCATTTGGCCGGTGAGCCGATCTCCCCTCGATTCACTTCCGCCAAGAAGCGGGAGATCCTCTCGTCGAGAACGGCGGGGACGGCGCTGATCGCCCGGTCGGTTGTCGAAGCGGGGGTTCCGATCCTGGTGAGCGGCTCGGCGGTCGGCTACTACGGCGACCGGGGTGACGAGCTCTTGACCGAGGACAGCGCCGCCGGCACGGGCTTCTTGGCCGGTGTCGTCGAAGCATGGGAGGAGGCGACCGTGCCGGCCGTCGAGGCTGGTGTTCGCACCGTGCTGCTGCGGACCAGTTTGGTTCTCGGGGACTCGGGAGGATTGCTCGGCAGGATGCTGCTTCCCTACAAGCTGGGGGTGGGAGGTCGGGTGGGGCATGGAAGCCAGTACTGGTCATGGATCGCACTGGACGACGTCGTGGGGGCGATCATGCATGCCCTCACCGATGAATCGGTGAGCGGTCCGCTGAATCTCTCGGCTCCCAACCCGGTCCCGAACCGGGAGTTCGTGGAGGTGCTCGGCCGGGTTCTGCGCCGCCCCACGATCATCCCCGCACCGGCACCACTGCTCGGCCTGCTGTTCGGACGGCAGGCGACCGACGAGCTTCTGATGGCCAGCCAGCGCGCCGTTCCGACTCGCTTGCTGGCGGCCGGGTACGAATTCCGTCTCCCGGAGTTGGAGCCGGCGCTGCGCGCGGCGATCGGCTGAGGCCGATACCCGCCGGATCGGTCGCTCGTTCTGCGAGAATCGGCCGCGATGGCACCCCCGATCTCAGCTGCGGCGACACTGCGAGCGCGGCTCCACGCCCTGTCGGAGCGCCTGGCGGCCGTGCGCCTGGCGCTGCCGGCGGCGGCCACCGTCGGGGACGCCGCTCCCCACGATGCCGCCGACCTGATCGATCGCTACCTGATTCCCCGGCTCGGAGAACCGGAGGCCCCGCTGGTGGTGGTGATCTTCGGTCCGACCGGGAGTGGGAAGTCGACCCTGGTGAACTCGCTGGCGGGGCGAACGATCAGTGAGGCCGGCGCCCTGCGCCCCACCACGAGCCGGCCGGTGGTGTGGTGCCACGACGAGCATCGAGAGCGCTACGACTGGGGCGACGGCGCTGACCTGACCGTCGTGGTCGATGACGACCCCCTCCTACGTTCCCTCACGCTGGTCGACACGCCCGACCTGGATAGTTATGTCGAGCGTCATCGGCTGTTCGCCGAGTCGGTGCTGCTCGCGGCCGATGCCGCCATCTTCGTGACGACTCCGCAGCGATACGCCGACGCGGTCCCGTGGACGGTCGTACGACGGTTGACCGAACGCGAGATGCCACTCCTGGTGATCGCCAATCGCTTGTCCCGGCGCTCTTCGGGAGCCGTCAAGGATCTGGCCGGATTGCTCCGCTCCAATGGCGTCGAGGCGGCTCGGGCAGACGACATCGTCCGCATCCAAGAACACCGGCTTCGCGGCGAGGGGTATCTCCCGAAGTCGGCGATCGAGCGAGTCCGGGAGCGGCTCGAATCGATGGCCGACCGACGGCTCGCGTACGCGGGAATGACCGTCGACGGAAGCGCCGGATGGGTCCTGCGCGAGACAGAGGAGACACTGGCGGCGATCGACCGCCAACATGCGGAAGCGGAGACCTGGTGGACCGCGGTCCACGAGGCCTATCGGAGTCAGACGGATGAGATCGCCCGGCATCTGGACTCGGCCGAACTCGTCAGGGGGGAGGTGGTGACGCGCTGGCAGCGAATGGTGGGGGTGAGCGATCTGGCGGCGATCGTCTCGCGCGGCTGGGCGCGGCTCCAAGACGTGCTCCGAGGCGGATCCCCGGTGGAGGCAGACCAGATCGAACGAGTCGGGGAGGAGGCGAGGCGCGAGCTCATCGATCTGGCGGTGCTGCGAACGCAGCGGGCGGTCGCCGGGGCGGTCAACGCTTGGGAGGTCGAGCCCGGAGCGCGTGACCTTCTCAGCTCCGACCTTCGTCGGGTCGGCACCGATCTCGAAAGGAGGGCCGGGGACGAAGTCGATGCATGGCTGGCCGGCTTGGTGCAACTGATCTCCGAAGAGGGAAAGACCCGGTTCCCGGTCGCCAGGATGGCGTCGTTCGGGATCAACGCCGCCTCGACAATGCTGTTGCTCGGAGTGTTCGCCTCCACCGGGGGGATCACCGGAGCCGAGGTCGGGGTGGTGGCCGGCGCCGCGGCCGCGCAGCAGACGGTGCTGGAGCGTCTCTTCGGTAGCGCGGCCGCGTCCCGGCTGGCACGGAAGGCGAAGCTCGATCTGATGGAGCGCTATGAGCGGCTCCTGGCGGAAGACGCGCAACGGTTTCGGGCAGTTCTGGACGCCAGGCTCGACGACGCCGAGGATCGTCGGGAGCTGGAGCGAGTGGCGGTCGCGACTCGGGAGGCGCTGGAGGCGATCAGTCGTGGATGAGCTGCCCGAGCTGATGGATGCGTACGACCGCCTGGTGGCATCCGCGGTCGGCGCCGCCGACGAGCATGCCGTGGAGCAGGCGGCTCGAGTCGCTCGCCGGGTACGCGCCCGGCGCGGGTACCTGGGTTCCACGGTGGTCGTCGCCCTCGCCGGCGGGACGGGTTCGGGCAAGTCGAGCACGGTCAACGCGTTGGCGGGTGAGGAGGTGTCACTCACCAGCTCCCGACGCCCGACGACATCCGCACCGCTGGCGTGGATCCCGGCGAACCCCGAGCCCGGCCTGGTCCGGTTGCTGGACGACATCGGGATCGAAGAGAGAGTCGGCCACCAATCTCATCCCGACCTGGCCGTGATCGATTTGCCCGACATCGACTCGGTGGCATTCGACCATCGGGCGACGGTGGAACGGCTTCTCCCCGAGGTCGATGCCGTCGTGTGGGTCGTCGATCCGGAGAAGTATCAGGATCGGGTCCTGCATGCGGAACATCTGGCGCCGCTGGCCGAGTACCAGGATCAGTTCCTCTTCGTGATGAATCAGATCGATCGGCTCCCGCCCGGTGCCCTCGACGATGTGATCGACGACTTCCGGTCGACCTTGACGTCCGACGGCATCGCCGACGCCATGATCATCGCCACCGCCGCCGATCCACCGATTGGACCACCGCTCGGCATGGATGAACTGGTCACCGCTCTCGAGGGTCTCGGAGACGCCAAATCGGTCGTCCATCGCAAGCTCGTCACCGACCTCGAACGCGGCGCGGGGGAACTGGCCGAGGCGGCCGGCGTCGCCACCGGCGGCGGCACCGGGTTTGCTCGGCGGTGGCAGGAGGTGGTCGACCGCGCGGCATCTCGAATCGCCGATGACGTTCTGGACAAGTCGGTGTTGGCGGCCGCCCGTCGAGAGGGGCAGCGGACCGCCCGGAGCGCCACCGGCCTCGCCCCCGGCTCGGCAGCGGCGCTGGAGCTTCCGCTGTCGGAGTCGGGCGCCGGTGTCGTGGCGGCGACCCGGCTGATCGATGACCTCATCACCGATCTCTCCGAGCAGGTCGAGGGGGAGGTGGCCTCCGACCTCCGAACCATCGGGATGGAAACCGACGCCGAGGTGGCCGCCGCCGCCGAGACGGTGCGGTTCGGGTCGAGCCTGCCACTTCCGGGCCCGCCCGAGTGGACCCGCACCGCCGCCTGGTTCCGACGGTTCATGCTGGTCGCGCTCGTCGTGGCGGTGATCTGGCTGGTGCAAACAGTGCGAAGCGGAGAGGACTTGGTGATCCCGATCGTGGTCACCGCGGCATGTGTGCTCGCCTTGGTCGTTCCGTGGTCCATCGCCGGCCGGGTTGGTGCTCGAAGAGCGAGCGCGGCGGTGCGGGCCCAGCGTCAGAAGATCGTTGCCGGTGCCGGACGTGAGATCGACCGGCGGATGGGCAAGCCGCTCCGGGAGATTCTCCGGCGCCGTGCCGGGGCCGCAGCCGCCTTCACCGATTTCGAGCTGGCGATGCGACAGGCGGCCGAGCGGGATCGCGTCAGCTGAGGTCGAGACGTCGGAGGATCTCGTCCACGACGTCGTCGGGGGCCAATCCATCCGTGGCGATCGGAATGTACCGCTCGTATCGATGGCGGCGTTCCTCGATGAGTGCCTCGATGGCCGAGGCCGGGTCTTCGGCCAGCAGCGGCCGGTCGGTCGCATCGTCGCCGATTCGCTGCAGCAGCTCGGCGGGGGAGGCACCGAGGCAGAACACCACTGCGTCGTGCTCGAGGGCGTGTGCCGCGGTGTCGTCGAGCATGGTGCCTCCACCGGTGGAGATGACGAGCCCACGACCCGCCCCCAGTTCCACCGCCACCGCCCGTTCGATCTCCCGAAATGTGGGCTCGCCCCATTTGGCAAAGATCGTGCCGATCGGCCCATGTCTCGCCTCGACGATGGCATCCACATCGACCCATGCACGATCCAGTCGCTCGGCCAGGAGGCGCCCCACCGTCGACTTGCCGGTGCCCATGAACCCGGTGATCACCACCTTCGCCGGTTCACTCATTCGCCGATGTCTTCATTCCACAGATCCGGATGCTCGCTGATGAACCGCATCATCAGTTCGGTGCACGCCGAGTCGTCCACCACGGTGATTTCCACGCCGCGCCGTTCGAGGTATGCCTCGGGACCGCGGAAGGTGCGGTGCTCTCCGATCACGACCCGGGGGATTCCGTACAAGAGGATCGCCCCCGTGCACATATCGCACGGCGAGAGCGTCGTGTACATGGTCGAGCGCCGGTACTCCGCCGCCGAGAGCCGTCCGGCTCGCTCGAGCGCGTCCATCTCGGCGTGGAGGACGGCGCTGCCGTGCTGGACTCGCCGGTTGTGCCCGCGCCCCACCACGACGTCATCGATCACCAACGCCGCTCCGATCGGAACGCCGCCTTCATCCCGACCGATCTCGGCTTCTCGCCGGGCAATAGCCAGTCCATCCATGTGGTCCGAGCCTATTCGGTCGCCGTGAACCCCGTTCTCGCGACCGAGACCGGACCGTTTGGGCCCTGTTCAGGTGATAAAAAGCGATTTCGGTCAGCGGTGGGTGGGGTGGCGGACGCGGAGCACCCCGGGGAGGATGGCGGCGGTCATTTCGGTGAAGTAGCCGATCACTTCGCCGTCGGCCTGGATGGGGACGGGGATGTCGGACTCGACGGTGAAGCCGTCGATCCCTTCCCAACTGTCGAAGCCGCGCGCCCCCGCCAACCCGCGGCGCCCGGCGGCAGCTCGAATCATGGCCGCCGCTCTTCTGACGCGGAGCTCGCGGACGAGCAAGAGGCTGAGCGGAGCCGGCGGGCTCGAGGTCAGGCGCAGCGGTGACCGTCCGAAGTAGGTGTAGGACTGCCGGAACTGGGCCATGACGCCGATGACCATCTCCGACCGTGTCTCGGCGTTGACGTGCAAGAGCGGAGCATGATGGGCGAGCTCGCGGCGGACCATCCGCACCGCCGTCGTTGCGAAATGGAACGGCCCAAAGCCTCGCTTGCCGAGTGGGTCGGCCTCGGCGGCCTCCACGATGGCCGCATCGACACCCATCCCCAGCGAGAACACGGCAGATCGCCGGACCTTCTCGGTCTCTCCCACCGCTTCGAAGGTGAGTACCGACATCGCCTCGACGGCGGCGTCGGGTGTGAGCAGTTTGGTCGCCGCCTCGGGTCGGAGCGGCATCCCGAGCTGCCGGGCGAAGACATCGGCGGTGCCGGCCGCGACGACCCCGAGCGTCGTCCCGGTACCGATGAGGCCCTGGGCGACGTGGTGGACGACGCCATCACCTCCCATCGCCACGACCATGTCGACCCCGTCGGCGGCCGCTTGGGCGGCCAGCGTCGTGGCGTGCTCGGGGGCCGACGGGAACGCCGCATCGGTCTCCCAGTTTCGATCCAGAATCCGGAGCACTCGCCGATGGACCGTGCGGGCGAAGCGAGCAGCAGATGGATTGGCGAGGAGGAGGACCGTCGGCACCAGGAGAGGCTACCGTGGCTCGGATGGCAGGCGGAACCGAAGCGCAGCGTTTCGACACCAATGCCGCGGCCGCCGACGAACCCGAGCTGTTCCCTGGTGAGCGCTCCAACGAGCCGCTCCAGCGGCTCCACTCCCAGGGAGGAGTGGGAGTGCCCCTGGCGGCGGCGGCGGCCGATGTCGCTTCCCACGGCACGCGGTACACGGCCAGGACCCAGGTCGCCACGGTCGTCGCCTATCACGTGATGGAACACGGCGGGATCGTCCCGGATGCGTTGACCGATGCCCTGCTGCTCCTCCACGAACGCCCGAACGGGTCACTGTTCGTCGATCCCGGACCCGTACTGACGGCCTGGCTGGCCCTGGCGGCCGACGACCGCCGCACCACGGTCGACGACACGACCATGGAGATCGGACCGTGGGTGGCCCCGCTCGCGATCTGGTTCCGCGACGATGTGGCGGCGATGGTGGATGCCGTCATCGATCTCTCACTCGTGTTCACTCGCGACGCTCCCTCGATTCTCTCGGCGGCGCTGGCGGCCGGGTCGGTCGCCGCCGGAGGGATGTTGATGACGGGCCGGGATCTGATCCTGGGCGTGGCCGAGACTGGAGCCGCGGTCGGGACACGGCTGGCCGAGCGGGGCATCGGGGTCCAGCAACCCGCCGATGCAGAAGCCATTCCTCGTGCGCTCGACCAGGTCAAAGGTATGGCCGGGAGCACGGCGCTGGAGATCGAGGCGCTCCTGGCCCGCCTCGACGTGCCAGACGCGGTGCTCCCGATGGCGCAAGCGATCGTGCTGTCCGCCGACGCCGGCGCCGATCCCGTGCACCGGATGGAGCGGGCCGTCGAGGGTCAGGGCTCCGATGCGGCCGTTGTGATCGGTGGTCTGGTGGGTGGTCAGCAGGGGTTGCGCCGGTGGCCGTGGCGCGTGGCGAATGAGACCTGGTTCGCCGAGATCGGCCGTCGGTTGGCGTCCGGTGTCTCCGAGTTGGGGGATCTTCCCATCCCGCATGCCGTCGAGGAGCGGATGCGGCTGACCGGCGAGGCCGAACTGGACGGGTGAGTCGCCGCTCACCGCAGATCCTCGGGCCAGACGCGGGGGCGGTCGTCGACTCCACCGAGCACCACCCACCCCACGACGATCAGCGCACCGAGCGTCGCCAGCGAGGCGACCCGGCCCAGCCCGAGACCGTCCGCGACGCCCACCCACACCAGCGGGCCGAGGATGGTGGCGAAGCGTCCGACGGTGGCATACAGGCCGTAGAACTCGCCCAGGTGCCGAGGTGGTGACACCTGGAGCATGACCACCCGATCCGCCGCCCAGGTTCCTCCGAGGGCGAAGCCGCCGAGTAGTCCGATCAGCCATGCGATCGTGCGGAGGTCGGCCACGGCTGCAGTCACGCCGCAGGCGATCGCGATCACCCACAACACCAACATCGCCCTGACGGTCCGCACCGGTCCGAACGCAGCCGTGATCCTTCCGCCGGCGATTCCACCGACGAGCGCCGCCAGAATCGCCAGGGCAAGCAGGTTGCGGGACTCGACCCGGTCGAGTCCGAGTTCCTGCTGCACGAAGATGGTGAGGAACCCACCCAGCAGCGTGTTGATTGCATCGGTGTACAGGAACCGTGATACCAGGAAGCGCACCACTCCTGGATGCGTTGCCGCCCGTTGCCAGGACCGGCGTAGGTCGCCCACCACCCGGGTCGCGGCGGGAGGGTCACCGTGCTCCGCAGGGCGCGTCGGCTCCCGGATGGCGAGGAAGGTGGGGACCGAGAACCCGGCGAAACCCAGCCCCAGGGCCACGAAGGTCGCCCAGTGGGACCACTCGAGCACATCGAGGACCACCACCCCGATGCCGAGTCCGATGAACGAACCGATGTATCCGACACCGACACCCAGTCCCGACACGCTCGCACGAGTTCGCACCGTGCTGACCAGGGGGAGGAGCGCGTCGTAGACCACCGAACCGGTGTTGACCGCCACCAGGGCGACGCCCAGGGCGATGAACGTCAGCGCCAGGGGGCCGGCGGTGAGGAGTCCGGTAGCGACGACGGCGATGATGGTCGTGGTCCGCAGCGCCGGGATACGCCGGTGTCGATGGTCGGAGCGAGCGCCGATGAACGGTGCGAGGAACACGACGACGAGTCCGGCGATGGCCTCGGTCATCGCCAGCCAACCGTCGGCGATGTCGCGGCTCGCCATCCAATCGGGGAAGTAGAGGCCGACGACGCCGAGGGCGAAGATCGTGTTGGCCAGGTCGTAGATCACCCACGCCGCCGTGGCCGACCGCGGCGGGTTGGTACCGATCAGAAGGTCACCGCGACCGAGATCAACTCCTCGTGGCCGAGCATGCCCGCCGTGGCCTGGATCGCCCGGTTCGCCTCGTTCAGGGGAAACTCATGGCTCACCATGTCGTCGATCCGCGGGTCGGTTTCGAGCTGGAAGGCGGCCCACTCGTACGCCCGGGTGCTCGCGCCGAGCGCGCCGTGGACGCGGAGTTGCTTGGCCACGATCGTGTCCGAGAAGAACTGCCGGAGCGGGCGGTGTCCCTTCGTCGATGCCAGCACCACCCGGCCTCCGGATCGCACGAGATCGAAGCACGTGTAGATGGCCTCGGGATCGTCCGAGGTGACGTCGATGATCACATCCGGGCGGGAGCCGAGGCTGTTGGCCACGGCGACACCCAGGTCGTTCACACTGGTGTCGACGGTCAGGTCGGCACCGATGGTGGCGGCGAGCGACAGCCGATCGGCGTCGACGTCCAATCCTGCGATCCCGACCCAGCCTGCCCCGGCGGCCTGCGCCGCCATGAGGCAGGCCAAGCCACGCGGCCCCGGTCCCAGAATCAGAACGCTCTCGCCTGGCACGAGGTCCGGGAGCTCCACCGCCCAGGTATACCCGTGGGCGAGCGGATGGCCGAAGGTGGCGACTTCGGCAGGTGTGTCGTCGCCGACGACGTGCAGGTTGGCGTGTGGGTCGATGTAGAGGCGCTCGGCCAACCCGCCCCACAACCCCGGTGGTTCGGTGGAGGGGATGGTGCCGTATGCGTTGTGCGGGCGCCGGAAGGTGCAGGATGCCAAGCCCGAAACACAGGAAGGACAGCTCCCACACCGGATGACCGGTTCGATGAGCACCCGGGTTCCGATGGGTATGTCGATCGAGTCGTCGAACTGGTCGGCGATCCGACCGACCACCTGTTGGCCGGGAATCAGCGGGTAGACGAGATCGCGCCGATCACCCCGCCAGGCTTGGACCTCGGCGCCCGAGAGACCGGTCGCCTCGATGGCGAGCCATCCACCTCTCCGGCTGGGTCGCGCGGGGAGGAGGGTCGCCGCCAGCCGGCGAGGTTCGACCAACACCATGGCCTTGACCTTCGTCACGAATGCTCCACCCTGCGTCCCTGCACTGCGTCCTTGGCCGCCCGTCGACTCGCCGTCGTGGTGTGTCGCGAACGCTCAGCTCAGCAAATCTTGGACTCGCCGGAGTCCTCGCTCCAAATCCTCGTCCGCCAGGGCATACGACAGTCGGGCATGTCCGGGTGCCCCGAAGGCCACACCGGGCACCACCGCCACGCCGGCTTCATCGAGCAACAGGGCGGCGAGGTCGAGGTCGGAGGAGATCTGCCGGCCGGCTATCTGGCGTCCCAGCAGTCCCGTGACGTCTGGGAAGCAATAGAACGCCCCATGGGGCTCGACCGCCCGCACGCCGGGGATGGCATCGAGCATGCCGTGCATCGTCCGTCGTCGCCGGTCGAACACCTCCCGCATCCGCTCGGCTGCTTCGAATGGTCCGCTGATCGCCGCCAGGGCGGCTCGCTGCGACACGTTGGCGACGTTCGACGTCAGGTGCGACTGCAGGTTGGCGGCCGCCTGCACGATCGGCTGGGGCCCGACCATCCAGCCGACCCGCCACCCCGTCATCGCGAATGTCTTGGCGACGCCGTTCACGATCACCCAGTCGAGCCCTTCGACGTTGGCGATGGATGTGAACCGTGCGTCGCCGTACACGAGATGCTGGTAGATCTCGTCGGTGAGAACCCAGATCCCAAGCTCCGCGGCCCAGCTGCCGATGGCGTTGGTCTCCTCGGCGGAGTGGACGGCACCGGTCGGGTTGGAGGGGGAGACGAAGATCAACAGCTTGGTGCGCCCGGATCGGGCCGCTTCGAGCTGCTCCACGCTCACCCGATAGCCATCCGCCGAGGTCGTCGGCACCGGCACCGGAACGCCGCCGGCCAGTTTGACGGCCTCGGGATACGTCACCCAGTACGGCGCCGGGATCAGCACCTCGTCACCCTCTTCGACCAGGGCGGCGATGGATTCGAACACGGCCTGCTTCCCGCCGTTGGTCACCAAGACCTGCGAGGCGTCCACCTCGGGTCCACCCGATCGCGCGGTGTAATCGACGATCGCCTGGCGGAACTCGGGAAGGCCGACGTTGGCGGTGTACTTGTGGTTGCGCGGATCACGCGCCGCCGACACCGCGGCTTCGACGACGTGGTCCGGCGTCGGGAAGTCCGGCTCACCAGCACCGTAGGAGATGACATCCTTGCCCTCGGCCTTGAGCTGGCGCGCTCGGTCGCTGATGGCCATCGTCGCCGACTTCTCGATCGATCCCAGCCTCCGCGAGACCGCTGAGGCAGCCGGCTCCGACATCAGTTGCCCAGCGTGTCGCGGAGGTCGTCGGCGGCCCGATCGACCCGACCTTGAGCGTTGTCGGCCGCATCGGTGGCTGCGTCTTTGGCGTCTGCGGCGGCGTCCTGGGCGTTGTCGACGGCGTCTGCGGCGGCGTCTTGGGCGTTGTCGACGGCGTCGGTTACCGCGTCTTTGGCGTCCGTGGCGGCGTCGGTGACTGCGTCTTTGGCGTCTGCGGCGGCGTCTTGGGCGTTGTCGACGGCGTCCGAGCCGAGGTCGCGGACGTCGCCGCCCGCTTCCCGCACCTCTTCGACAGCGGCTTCCATCGTCTCGTGGGCGGACTGATTGGCCGCATCCGCCTTCTCTTTGGCGCCGGCGATGGTCTCGCCACCCTTCTCGCGAGCCTCGCCGACCACCTCTTTGACCTTGTCGAAGGTGTCTCGCGAGGCCTCCTTGGCCTGGTCGACGACCGGCTTGGCCCGTTCTGCGATGTCGCCGGCCTCTTCTTTGACCTTCTCGAACACCTCACCGGCGGCTTCACGGGCCTTCTCGACAACAGGTCCGGCCTTCTCGCCGATGTCGGCTGCCTCCTTCTTCGCCTTTCCGAACACTTCTTTGAGTCCTTCGATGAAGCCCACGCTGTCTCCTGGTTCTGGGGACCCCAATCGTAGGTCACGTGCGGGCGAGTGCGGCGATCCGCCCGGCGCGATCCAGCAGGATCACGGTGTCCCCCTGGTTGTTCCAGACCGGCGTCGACGCACACCAGGCCAGCCGGCCGCGAGTGGGGTCGCAGCCGCTCGCCACGGTCACCTCCCCGCCGGGATCCAACGAAACCCCATCGAAGTGGTAGCGATGGGTGGTCGACTCGTCCCGGAGCACGAAACCCGTGAGGTCGATGGGCTCGGGTCCGTCGTTTCGGATCGTCACGATCTCTTCGTCGATGGCTCGATCATCCGGGCCCGGCGGGTTCGCCACGACGTCGGTGATGGTCACCTTCGGAATCGGTCCGCCTCCGCACGAGGCCGGCGACCACAGACCCACCTCGCTCGACTCGGCCGCCTTCTGGGCCTCGAACAACTCGGCGCGAAACGGATGGTCGACCGACATGGCGATGGCGTGACCGACCTCCACCTGGCGTTGGTTGACGTAGACCCCACCGGCGAAGAGGTGGACGAGATGGCGACCGTACTGGTCGGTCACCTCGCCGGCGACGGCGATCGCCGGATGCGACCCGGCCAGTCGAGAGAGCGAGGTGCGGGATTCGTCGCCCAGACACTCGTCACGCTCCGGCGCGTTGATGCCCTGGAGTCGCAGGCGCTGCTCCCCGCCATCGCGGAGCACGACGAGCGAGTCGCCGTCCTCGACCCGGACCACTTCGACCTCCTCGAGCACCATGGTGGCGTCGGTCGGCTCATCCGGTGGCCCTCCTTCCGATCCGGGGGGAACGCAGGCCGCCACCCCCACCGAGGCGGCCACGACGAGCGCCGCCCAGACACGACTCCGTCGATCACGGTCGGACCTCCGTCGGCGACTCATCGGGCGGCGGCGGCTGCGACCTTGCGGGCCGCGATGTGCAGCAGGTCCCAGACGCCGGAGAACGGCGGCGCGTAGGCGAGGTCCGCCCACGCCAGATCGGAGGCCCGCATGTTGTTCCAGAGGGCGGTGGCCACCACGTCGATCCGTTTGCCGGCGCCGGTCCCTCCCACGATCTGTGCCCCGAGGAGGCGACCGTCGCCTCGTTCGGCCACCATGCGGATCCGCATCGGTTCGGCCCCGGGCATGTACCCGGCGATGGTCGTCCCTTCGGCGGTTGCCTCCACCGGGTCGAGCCCCGCCTCACCAGCTTCGGATGTTCGGAGACCGGTGGCCGCGATCTCGGTCGATCCCACCCGGGTGATGACGGTGCCCAGCACCCCCGGGAAGGTGGCATCGCCGCCTCCGAGGTTGATCCCGGCCACCCGGCCGGTCTTGTTGGCGACCGTCCCCAGATGTGGATTGACCGAAGCTCCGCTGATGCGGTGACGAACCTCCGCACAGTCTCCGGCCGCCCAGACACCGTCGGCCTCCGTCCGCTGTCGCGCATCGACGGCGATCGCCCCCGTCGGTCCGATCGGGACACCGGCCCGTTCGGCCAGGTCGACCTGCGGTTCGCTTCCCAGGCCGACCACCACGAGATCGGCGGGGATGGTCTGTGCTTCGGATCCGACCGACACGACGCGTCCCGACCGGCCATTGAGGCACTCGACGCGCTCGCCGGTGATGACACCGACGCTCATGGACCGGAGAGCGTCGATCACCAGGCTGCCCAGGTCGGGGTCCAGCGTGGTGGTCAGGACCGAATCTCCCTTGGTGATCAAGGTCACCTGCCAACCCCGGCGGGCGAACGCCTCGGCCGTCTCCAGGCCGATGTATCCACCGCCGGCGATGACGACCGTTCCGGGCGGGCCGTCGGCGTGCGCTCGCAGGACCGCCGCGTCGTCCAGCGTCCGGAGGGTGTGCACGGCCTCGAGATGGAGACCCTCGATATCGGGCATGCGTGCCCTCGTGCCGGTCCCGATCATGAGCTGGTCGAACTCGACGGTTCCGGTGCGGTGCTCCCGGTGGTCGTGGTACTCCAGCGTTCGCTGGTCGAGGTCGACCTCCATCACCTCGTGATGGATGCGGACGTCGATGTCGCGGTCGCCGAACTCCTCCGGTGTCCGTGCCACGAGGTCTTCGAGCGCATCGACATCACCCGCCACGTGGTACGGCTCTCCACAGGCCGAGTAGCTCACCCACGCCGACTTCTCGAATGCAAGGATCTCGAGATCCTCGACCGGCCGGCGACGGCGAGCCTGGCTGGCAGCCGACATCCCGGCGGCGTCGCCGCCGATCACGACGAGACGTTGGGTCACGGCGGTCAGCCGCTCATTTGCCGAAGCCGCTCCAACTCCCGGCGCTCTGCGAGCCGGCGGCGTTTCCGACGCCGCAGGACCAGACCGAGGATCTCGTCGAGAATCACCGAGACGACGACGACGGCGATGATGACGACGGCCAACGGATACCGGCCGGTCCAGCCGAGGAAGTTCAGCGTCACATCCTGGGTGTTCTGCACCGCGAACACGCCGACGCCGAGTGCCAGGATGAGCACGAAGACCAACCCGAACGGCAGCTCCGTCCGGGCCGAGATCGGCGGTGCCTGGGGAGCGGGCGGCGGCTCCGGCGCCGGCTGGTACGGCGTGTCGAGGTCTTCGTCGGCTGCACCCTTGGCGTCGGTTCCGGCGGGTTCCTCGGGGGAGGGCTTGTCTGAGTGATCTGGTGGGTCCATGCGGACCCGAGTGTAGGAAGCGATGCCGGAGGAGGCTCCGATTGTCGAGAGCGGAGCGCCCTCCTCCCGTGGCTCGCCCAGGTACGCTGCGGAAATGGGGCATCATCCCGACCTCGAGCGGATCGCGTTCCTTGCCGGTGTGTGGCGCGGCGGTGGACACGGCGACTATCCGACCATCGATCCGTTCGACTACATCGAAGAGATCGAGATCTCGCCGCTGCCAGCCAAGCCGGTGCTGTGGTATCGCCAGCGGACGCGTCGAGCGGGGACGGACGATCCTCTCCATGCCGAGTCCGGGTACCTGCGTCCCATCGCCGACGGTCGAGTCGAGTTGGCGCTGGCGCAACCGACCGGACTGGTCGAGACGCACATCGGCGACGTCGATGGAACCACCGTGTCTCTGCGATCGACGCTGGTGGGTCGCACCGAGACGGCCGTCGAAGTCACCGAGGTCGAGCGCCGGATTCGGGTGGAAGGCGATCGGCTGTCGTATCGGCTGTCGATGGCGGCGGTCGGCCAGCCGCTGCAGCTCCATCTCGATGCGACCCTCGAACGGGCGCGGTGAGGCGGCCGTCGAACCGGCGATCGGCTACTCGACATCCAGCCGTTCGATGTCCCAATCGAGCCGCGAGCGCCGCGCCTCGTCGACGTCGAGCCGGGTGAGGAGGAAGGCGCCCAGGGCGAAGAACGCCACGACCGAGAGGATCGCCGACCGCCCGGATCCGGTGGCGTCGGTGACCAGCCCGAAGATGATCGGACCGAAGATCGCCGAGAACTTGGAGAACACCGAGAAGAACCCGTAGAACTCGGCGGATGCGGCCTCGGGGATCATCGATCCGTACAGCGAACGGCTGAGCGCCTGGGTCCCGCCGAGCACCACCCCGATCACCACGCCGGTCGCCATGAACGGGACGGCCTGTCCGGCGGGCAGGAAGTACGCCACGATGGCGATGCAGATCCAGACGGCGAGGCTGACGAGAATGGCCGATTTGGTCCCGATGCGCGACGCCAGCCAGCCGAACAACAACGCGCCGCCGAAAGCCACGAACTGCACGATCAGGAAGGTGGCGGCGATGACCGTGATGTCGAGATCCAGCGTCCCGCTGGCATAGACACCGGAGATGTTGATCGTCGTCTGCACGCCGTCGTTGAAGAGGATGAAGGCGGCCACGAACAGCAGGAGCTGTGGGAAGTTCCGAAGCTTGGCGGCGGTGGCGATCGTCCGCCCGAAGCCGGCGGCGGTGAGGGTGGCGAGACCCGAACCACGCCCGTATTTGGTCGGTATCGGTTGGGCCGTCCCCGTCTCGCGCAACCGCGCCAGTGCGAACCGGGCGAACACCGCCCACCAGATCCCGACTCCGGCGATGGCCAGCCGGGTGGCCAGGCTCTCGTCGAGCCCGAGACTCTCGGAGAACGTGATGAAGGCAAGAGCGAGTGCCAGATAGATTCCGCCCCCGACATAGCCGATGGCGTACCCCCGAGCGCTCACCCGATCGATCGTGTCCGGCGTGGTGATGTCGGGGAGGAACCCGTCGTAGAACACGTTGGCGGCGACGAAGCCGATCTGGGCCAGCAAGAACAGCATCAGCGTGAGCGCCACGTCACCCGAACGGGCGAAGAACAGCAGCAGCGCGAACATGGCGCCGCCGTAGGCGAACACCGAGAGGAACCGGCGTTTGGCGGCCGTGTAGTCGGCCATCGCCCCGAGGACCGGCATCGCCAGGAACAGGAGGAGCGCCGCGCCGCCGGTGGCAAAGCCCCACAGCGACTCTCCCGAGAATCCCCGCCAACCCTCGTCGCCCACGACCACCGACTCGAAGTACACCGGCAACACCGCCCCGGCGATCACGGTCGAGTATGCGGAGTTGGCCCAGTCGTACATCGCCCATCCGAAGATGGTGCGCCGGTCGTTGCGAATATCGGTTGTCACGTCGGCGATCCTACGCGGTCGACTCACCGGCGGCGGCGACCGTGGCCCCATCGATAGCCATGAGGTCGCCCTACGCTCCCCGCCCATGCGGAGCAACCGAGTCGTGGTGGCGTTCTTGGCGTTGGTGGTGGGAGCCTGTGTGGCCGTTCCGACTTCCTCGGAGACCGAGCCCACGGAAGTGGATGCGTCCGGCACCAGCCTGATCGATGGAATCGGGCGCGCACCCGCCGACGATCGAACCTCGACAACCTCCGGAACGACCACCGGCACCGCCGGGGCGCCGACCACCCAAACCGAGAGCACCCCGAGCACGGCACCGGCGCCGACCGAACCGGTCTCCACCGAGGATGCGCCGTCGGCAGCGGACGTGCGACTGCAGTATGAGCTGGTGGTCGAGGGGATCGATCAACCGATCATGATGACGCCGATCCCCGGCGCAGACACTGTGTTGTTGGCGACCAAGGCGGGGATCATCCGACAGCTGACCGACGATGGACTCGGAGCGGTCGTGGTCGACCTCTCGTCCTCCATTCAGAACTCCGGCGAACGCGGACTGCTGGGCTTGGCCGTTCACCCCGCGCATCCGAACCGGATGTTCGTGCACTACTCGGCGGCGGCCGACGGGGCCACCACCATCAGCGAGTTCGGCCTGGATGATCTGGGGATCGCCCACCCGGAGTCGGAGCAGGTCTTGCTCACCGTCGATCAACCGGCCTCCAATCACAACGGCGGGATGATCCAGTTCGGGCCGGATGGGGCGCTCTACGTGGGTTTGGGCGACGGTGGCGGAGGCGGCGACCAATTCGGTCAGGCCCAGGATGGCTCCACCCTGCTCGGCAGCCTCGTCCGGCTCGACGTCGACACCGGCGAGGCGACGGTCCACGCCACCGGACTTCGCAACCCGTGGCGGTTCTGGATCGACGGTGACGAGATCTACGTCGCCGACGTCGGTCAGAACGCGTACGAAGAGGTGAGCGTCACCTCCCTCGAGCCAGGCCTCAACTACGGCTGGCCGATCACCGAAGGCCTCCATTGCTTCCAGCCGGCCACCGGGTGTGATGTCGACGGGACGATCGTCCCGGTGATCGAGGTCGAGCACGGTGACGGAGGATCCTGCTCGATCACCGGCGGCGTCGTGTACCGGGGTGAGGCGATCCCCGCGCTCGACGGCCACTACTTCTACTCGGACTTCTGCGGTGGTTACCTCCGCAGCTTCCGGAACGAGGAAGGATCGACCGTCGACGTCCGTGACTGGACGGTCGACGTGGGAGTCCCCGGACAGGTGCTCTCGTTCGGCGTGGATGGGTCCGGCGAGATGTATGTGCTCACCCAAGACACGGTGTTGAGAGTGATCTCCACCAATTGAGATCGTGTCCGGTCAGAGGCCGGTGAGGTTCACCCACACCGGATCGTGGTCGCTACCCACACCCCGCGACGACGCGTTCCACGCCACCCGCCGGTCGATGACCGCCCCGGCCAGGTTTCCCTCGAGCCGCGGTGACAGCCAGATCTGATCCAGCAGCGCGAAAGTATCTGGACCGTTGGATCGCCGAAATCGGTGTGTCCATCGTGAGCCGGGGGGAGTGTCCTCGGGATTCCGGCTCGGCGGAGGCGGACGGTTCTCGACCACCTCCGCCAGCCCATCCACCAGCCCGAGCCGGGCAATCATCGGCTCGAGCAACTCGCTGTCCGGGTCGTCGTTCATGTCGCCCATCACCACGAACCGCCCGCCCCGCCGAGTGCGGCCGTCGACCACCCGGGCCACGGTCTCCGCCTGCCGCCGTCGACGGGTGCGATTGTTCCGTCTTGCCTGATCCGGATCCGGATCGTTCCACCGGATGAAGTTCGACTTGAGGTGATTCACGAAGACCGTGACCAATCGCCGGCTACGGGTCGGAGACAGAACGTCGAGCTGGAGCAGGTCTCGGCCGAAGATCGGAAGGTCGTTCTCCGGATGGACTTCGTGGCGGTGGCTGGTGACGTTGGCCACCGGGAGACGGGAGAGCACCGCCACGTCGATGAAGCGAGGATCGTTGCCCTCGATCAGGACCTCGTACTCGTACGCTCCGGCTCTCGTCTGGCCAAGCGTGTCGCGATTGAATCGTCGCAGTGCGTCGAGGTTCTCGACCTCTTGGACGGCGAGGACCTGGACGTTCATCGCCGCGATCCGGTCGGCGATCGCTCGGACGGCGGGCTCGGGTTTGGCGCGGAGCAGCGCCCCGTTGGCGTTGCGTTGGATGCGGACGATGGGCGTCGACGACATCTGCTCGTCGAGCTGTGGGGGAGGATCGTTCGAGTCGGTGCCGCCTCCGACGAAGGTCCACTGATAGGTGGTGCGGACCCGACGGTCGCGTGCCGGCAAGGACCCGAGGTCGGTGGCGAAGTTGAACCGATCGAACAGGTTGTTCAGGTTGAAGGTACCGATGGTCAGGTCCATTTTGCTCCCTCGTGGTGTCCTTCACCCTATTGACGCCAGGCGCACACACCCGGTCGGTAACCGCCGGCCTGGGGTGGCCTCCCAGGTGGGCCGTCGACCACAATGCTCGTCGATGTCGATTCCCTTCCTGACCCGGAACGTCCCCGCATTCGACGACCACGAGCTCATCTCGATCGTCGAAGACCGATACGGACGGACCGGTGCGGTCCGACGGGTGGAGAGTGAGCGGGACGTGACGGCCGTGGTGACCGCCGAGGACGGCTCCCGGGTCGTCCTCAAGGTCTCCAACGAAGCCGAGGAACCCGACGTCGTCGACCTCCAGGTGGCAGCCCTGCGATGGATCGAGCACCAAGACCCTGGTCTGGCGGTGCCGCAGATGGTGCCCACCTCCGACGGGAGGTACGTGACCTGGGTGGATGCCGCCGACGGGACGCGCCACCTCGTCCGAATGGTGACCCACCTGCCGGGTACCGTTCTCGAGGACGTCCCGGAGCTGAGCACGGTCGACCTCCGACGGAACCTGGGCTCGACCATGGCGCGCCTCGACCGGGCCCTGCGGGGCTTCCACCACCGAGCGGCCGGCCAGCGCCACCCCTGGGTGGTGATGGGGGCCGACCGGCTGATGCCATATGCGGTTCACATCCCGGATGACGAAGCCCGGAAGCTGGTCGAACGGGTGCTGACCCGCTTCACCGCCCGGGTGGTTCCGGCCGTCCGAGCCCTCCGGCACCAGGTGATCCACCAGGACGCCCACATCGGGAATCTCCTCGTCGACGCCGAAGACCCCGATCGGATCGTGGGGATCTTCGACTTCGGCGACATGGTCCACGGCCCGCTCATCGCCGAGCTGGCCGTGGCCGCCGACCCCGACCACGCGCCGGACGACCCGGTGGGCGTGATCGAGCAGGTGAGCGAAGGGTTCGACCGGATTCTCCCACTCGAGAGTGAGGAGGTCGGCCTCATCGGTGGGTTGGTGGAGGCGCGGCTGGCGGCCACCGTCGTCATCATGGCCGCCCGGGCGGCGCTGGCTCCGGAAGAGCCGGCGTATACCGGGGATCTCTCGATCCAGGTCGGGCACCTCGATCGGCTGGTGTCCGCCGCACCCATCCACCAACGGCTGCGGCGGACGTTGCACTTTCCGAGCCGTGGCGTCGACACCAGCCGGCTCATGGAGCGGAGAACCAACGTGCTCGGGGACGGGGCGCCCACGTTCTACACGAGACCCCTCCACGTGGAGTCGAGCCGCGGAATGTGGCTGGTGGGTGCCGACGGAACCCGGTATCTCGACTTCTACAACAACGTGCCTCAGGTGGGACACGGCCATCCGGCGATCGTGAATGCGGTCGCCCGGCAGGTGGCAGAACTGAACACCAACAGCCGGTACGCGTTCGCCGAGGTCGTCGAGTACGGCGAGAAGCTGACGGCGACGCTGGGGGATCATCTCGATGTCTGCCTGTTCGTGAACTCGGGCAGCGAGGCCAACGACGTGGCGCTCCAGATCGCCCGGACCGTGACCGGGCAGCGGGGTGTGGTGATCACCGAAAACGCGTACCACGGAGTGACCGCGGCAACCCGCGAGGTGTCACCCTCGGGGGCCCCCGGACCGACCTCCGACTGGATCATCGGCGTGGGTGTCCCCAACCCCTTCCGCGACCGGGCGGCCGACCTCGCCGAGCGGTGCCTGGCCGATGTCGCGCGCGCGGTGTCCTCGCTGGCCTCGCGAGGTCTCGGGACTGCGGCATTCCTGGTCGACTGCGGGTTGTGCTCCGACGGACTGCCCTCCGTTCCCGAGGGCTACCTGGCGCAGATCGCCTCCATCGTCCACGCCGCCGGTGGCCTGGTGATCGCCGACGAGGTGCAGACGGGATTCGGTCGCCTGGGTGGGATGTGGGGGCACGAGGTGCGGAGCATGCGGCCCGACATCGTCACGATGGGAAAGCCGGTGGGCAACGGGTTCCCGCTGGGCGTGGTCGTCACCAGCCAGGAGGTCTTGGGTACGTTCAACCGCGCCCGCCGGCTGTTCAGTACGTTCGGCGGCAATCCGGTGGCGGCGGCCGCCGGCTCGGCGGTGCTCTCGGTGATCGCCTCGGAGGGACTCGTTGAACGCGCCGCCACCATGGGTGGGCTGCTGGTGGACCGGCTTCACCAGGTCGCAGAGCATCATCCGATCATCGGTGACGTTCGAGGTCGGGGACTGCTCGTCGGTGTCGAGCTCGTCACCGGCGACCGCCTCCCGGCGAGTGGCGAGACGGCGGCCGTCGTCGAGACACTGCGGGAACGAGGCGTTCTGGCAGGCAGCGACGGCCCGGATCGCAACGTGCTGAAGCTCCGCCCACCGTTGATCGTCGAGCCGGAGCACATCGAGCGTTTCTCGGAGGCGCTCGACGCCGCCCTGGCATCGGTCGGACGTCACCAGTAGCGGTATCGCGTGGGTGTCATCCGAATCGGTTCCGAGTAGCGTGAACCGAACCACTCCGGCGACCACGAGCGCTGGGCCATGATCGATCCGTACTTCTCCAGGTAGCCGGGGTTCCCCGTGACCGGAGGAATCGTGCGGTCGACTCGTGCCAGACCCTCGACGACAACGATGTCTCCACCTCGACCGTCGCCGTCCAGGTGGAGGGAGACGCGCCGGTTGCGGTCCAGGTTCCGGGTCCGGTTGCCCACCAGGCTGTAGAGAAGGAAGTCGTCGTTCTCGGTGATGTACCAGATCGGCGATGTCTGCGGGGTGCCTTGGGCGTCAACGGTCGTGAACCACGCGACCCGTGAAGTTGCCAGCCGGTGCGCGGCATTTCGGCCGGCCGGGTCTTCGAGGTCGATGCGCGCCACGCCTGCCCTGCTCAACGCCGCTCCTTTTCCGATGGGCTCGGCAGGGTACCGCCTGGCGGGCCGGTCCTTCGAGGTGCGTCTGTCGGCCGCGGCGGTTCGGGGTGGGCGTGCGATGATGAGCAGATGAGAACGATCGAGTTCCGGAGTGACAACTCCGTCGGGGTCGCAGCCGAGATCCTCGACGCCATCACCGCCGCCAACACCGGTTCCTGCATGGCGTACGGAGGCGATTCCTGGACCGAGGAGTTGACCGACCTGGTGCGTGAGGTGTTCGAGCACGACACGGCCCGGGTGTTTCCGGTGGTCAGCGGCACGGCTGCCAACGCCCTGGCACTGTCGGCGATGTGTCCGCCGTGGGGGTCGGTCATCTGTCACGAGCGCGCCCACATCTTCGAGAACGAGGGCGGCGCCACCTCGATGTTCGGTGCGGGAGCGGTGATGCGCGGCCTTCCCGGTGACGACTTCCGCCTGGATCCGGCCGTGGTCGAGGCGGAGCTGGCCGGGTTCGGCTGGGGCGACAACCACCACTCGCAGCCGGCGGTGGTGTCGGTGACGGTTCCCAGCGAGTTCGGGACGGTGTCGAAGCCCGACGAGGTGGCTGCCATCTCGGCCGTGGCGGATCGGTGGGGGCTGCGCACCCACCTCGACGGCGCCCGGATGGCCAACGCGCTGGCCGCACTCGGGTGTACGCCCGCCGAGCTTACGTGGCGGGCGGGCGTCTCCGCTTTCACGCTGGGAGCAACGAAGAACGGTGCCTTGAGCACCGACGCGATCGTCAGCTTCGACGACGGAATCTCCGGCGAGCTGCACTACCGCACCAAGCGGGCGGGACACGTGGCCTCGAAGATGCGGTTCCAGTCGGCCCAGCTCATCGCCTATCTCACGGACGGTTTGTGGCTGGAGCTGGCGGCTCGGGCGAACGCGGCGATGGCTCGGCTGGCCGGCGCTTTGCGGGAGATGCCCGACTTCGAGTTCGTCAACCGACCCGACGTCAACATCCTGTTCCTCCGGGTGGCCCCGGCGGTCATCGATCGGCTCGAAGCGGTCGACCTGACGTTCTACCGTCTCGGGCCGGACACCATCCGCCTCGTCACCAGCTTCCGGACCGCCGATGCCGACGTCGACGAGACGATCGAGCGAATCCGCTCGGCGGTGGATGGCTGAGTTCGATGGCGTCCGCGGCTGGCGGCCGGTTCATCCCAGGGCGCGGCGGAGGAATGCGGCCATTTGTCCGCGGGTGACGGGGTCGTCTGGGCAGAATCGGTTGTTGGTGGGTGGGTTGCAGCCGCGGGTGATGCCGGCGGCGGCCAGGCGGTCGATGTCGGTGGTGAAGGTGGAGTCGGTGGTGTCGGTGAAGCCGGCGGATGGGGCGGCCGGGAGGTCGAGGGCGCGGCGGAGGAATGCGGCCATTTGTCCGCGGGTGACGGGGTCGTCTGGGCAGAATCGGTTGTTGGTGGGTGGGTTGCAGCCGCGGGTGATGCCGGCGGCGGCCAGGCGGTCGATGTCGGTGGTGAAGGTGGAGTCGGTGGTGTCGGTGAAGCCGGCGGATGGGGCGGCCGGGAGGTCGAGGGCGCGGCGGAGGAATGCGGCCATTTGTCCGCGGGTGACGGGGTCGTCTGGGCAGAATCGGTTGTTGGTGGGTGGGTTGCAGCCACGGGTGATGCCGGCGGCCGCCAGCCACTCGATGTCGGCGGTGAACACCGAACCGGACAGATCGATGAAGTCCGGTGGGGGATCGGACTGCATGGGGCAGATCATCGACACCGTGGCCGGATACGTCTCCGTCAGGATCGTGTCGTCGGTGCGGGATTGGTAGGTGGCTGTGATCGTGTTCTCGAACGTGTAGTGGCGGCTCGGGCCGGGTTGCTCGTCGAGGATGATGCGGACGTTGAAGAACCCGATGGTCGAGGCCCCCGGACGGGTGTGGGTGACCTCGAGTGGGTCGTAATCCTCGATGTAGACGCTCCACAGCGCCACCGCCCGATCGTTGGGGACCCCCGCCTCCGGGTTCGGTGGGTCACAGTGGGTGCTCACCGAGTCGAGCCGGGTGCGGCCGGATAGGGACGGGAAGGACTCGGGCATCGGAGTGCAGTCGACCATCGCCGGGGCGTGGACCGTTCGCGTCTCGCCATCGACGATGAAGGTCAGCGTCTGGTCGAAGTGCATGACGCGCTCGGTGGTGGAGAAGGCGATGACGATCGGGCCATCCGGGTCCTCGTCGAGCTCTCCGACGGTGGCGCCCGTGATCTCGATCGAACCGTCGGTTCGGGCGGGTTTCCATACGGCGCGGGTCTCGTTCTCCGACGGGATTGAGATATCGGTCGACGCACCGGGACGGTGCACGGTGCAGATCGTGGACACGGTGACCACATCCTCAGAGGCGACGGCCCCGATCGGGAGGCTCGCCGCCAGCACCAATCCCAACGCCAGGGTCGTTCCGGTTCGTCTCATCTCATCCCTCCGAGCGCGTGCCGCGCGCCACCGTACCGAAGTCGCAGGGGGCCTCGGGTGCGGACCTGTCGGTGGTCAATCGGCCCCTCGGAGCGAGGCGATGTCCGCTCCGGTCGGCGATTGATGGATGCGGAGGTCGAACTCGCCGATCGTGGCCAGGAGATGGTCGAAGATGTCGGACTGAATCGACTCGTACTCCTCCCACACGACGGTGTCGATGAAGGCGTAGAGCTGCATCGGGACACCGTCCGGTTGGGGGTCGAGCTGCCGCACCATCAAGGGCCGTTCCTGGTCGATCCGGGGATGGGCGCGCAGGTAGGCCTCCGCGTACGCGCGGAAGACCCCGATGTTGGTGAGTTGCCGAGGCAGCCGACCGGCTTGGGAGTTCCACTCGCGGATGACGTCTCGCCGTTGCAGCACGTGGTGGCCGACCAGCGGCTTCTCGATCCAGCGCTCCACTTCATCCTCCGCCAGTGTGCGCACCGAACCGGCGTCGAGGTTGAGAGACCGCATCATCCGTCTGGCACCGGAGTCGATCATGCCCCGCCAGTTCTTGAACGATCTCGAGATCAGGTTGTAGGTGGGGATCGTCGTGACGGTGTTGTCGAAGTTGCGAACCTTGATCGTGAGGAGCGCCACGTCCTCCACCACGCCATTCGCCGACTGGTCCGGCACCTCGATCCAGTCTCCGAGTCGGAGCATGTCGGAGTTGGACAGTTGGACCGAAGCCGACAACGACAGCAGGGTGTCCCGGAACACCAACAACAACACCGCCGAAACCGCGCCGAGTCCGGCCAGCAGTGCTCCTACCGGCTGATCCGCCAACCGGGCGATGATCACGATCACGCCGAACAGCCAGAGGAAGACGAGTGTCGCCTGCAGGTACCCCTTGATGGGACGGTCGGCGGAACCGGCCATCTCCATGTAGGTGCGGTCGAGGGCGTTGAGAAACGCCCCGACCGTCAGCAGCGCCACCACCACCACCAGCGCCTCGAGAACGCGTCCGGTGAGATCGGCCGCCGACCGGGCCGCGGCCGTCGACGTCTCCGTGATCAGCGGCAGTCCAACCCGGACCACGACCAGCGGAATCAGCAGCGCTGCCCGCGACTGGATCCTCCGGTCGGTGATGATGTCATCCCAGGCGCTGTCGGTGCGCCGGGCCGCCTTGGCGAGGACCGGAAAGACGATCAACCGGGCCGCCAGGTAGCCGGCGCCGGCCACCGCCAGCAAGAGCGTGAGGTCGAGGAGTCCCACCGTCATGAGCCCGAGCGTAGAACGAGCGGGTCCCGATTCCGTCACCATGCACTGATAACGTCGCCGTCATGAACGGATCAGCCCGCCACGTGGGGCGCGTGATCGGAACCGAGGATGCCACGCCGTTGGAGTTCTGGGTCGGGGTGGCCGACCACGACTTCCTGCAACTCGACGACGTGGTGTCGCTGCGTCGAGTGCTGCCAACCGGTGAGGCCGTGGACATCTACGGGATGGTCTCACAGGTGCGCGCCCGGCACGAGGGCGCCCGATTCGACAGCGACGTCTTCCTCATCGCCGAGGGTGCGCTCCCCGCCGAGGTGGCCGAGTCGGCACGGATCACCGCCACGCGGTTCGAGCCGGAGGTCTTCGTCCCGCCCCGACCTGGCGACGAGGTGCACCGGGCGGTCGGTGAGGAGCGAGATCGAGCCCTCTTCTTCGACCGGATGGCGGAGCGACTTCCCATCGGTCTGAGCCGATCCGGTGAGCCGGTCGTGCTGAACCTCGAGTTCCTCGACGGCCGTCGCGGCGCCCACGTGAACATCTCGGGGATCTCGGGCGTCGCCACCAAGACGAGCTACGCCACCTTCCTGCTCCACTCGCTCTTCACCAGTGGAGTGCTCGGCGCCCGCGCGATCAACACCAAGGCGCTGGTGTTCAATGTCAAGGGCGAGGACCTGTTGTTCCTCGATCACGAGAACGTATCCCTGGATGCCGACCAGCGCGAGCGCTATGTCTCCGTGGGGCTGCCGGCGGAGGCATTCCGTTCCGTCGGCATCTATGCACCGCCGCGGCGAGACTCGGCGACCGCCGCGCCGGACGTGTCGGCCCGCACCCACGGGGTCACGGCCTTCTTCTGGACCCTCGCCGAGTTCTGCCACGAGGATCTGCTGCCGTTTCTCTTCGCAGATGCGGAGGACGATCGGGCGCAGTACACGATGGTCGTGTACAACGTCATGGCGCAGCTCCGAAAGGCCTCGGGCAACGCCGACGGGAGCGTCCGGATCGAAGGGGAGTCGGTGCGAACCTTCGCCGATCTCGCCGCGCTCGTCTCCCGGAAGGTCCAGGACGAGGACGACCGCCACCTCTGGGCGGGTCCTGCCATCGGGACGGGCACGATCAATGCGTTCGTCCGCCGTCTGATGGGTGCGGTCCGCCATCTCGAACGCATCATCCGGACCGACGACTCCGGTCGCGGCCGCCACGCCGTCACCCCACTTCAGGAACAGGTCACGGTGGTGGATCTCCACAATCTGCACGACCGGGCGAAACGTTTCGTCGTCGGGGTGACCGTGCGGCGAGCCTTCGAAGAGAAGGAACGGTCCGGACAGACCGACGAGATGCTCTTCCTCGTCCTCGACGAGCTGAACAAGTACGCGCCGCGAGAGGGTTCGAGCCCGATCAAGGAAACGCTGCTCGACGTGGCCGAGCGCGGGCGGAGCCTGGGAGTGATCCTGATCGGTGCGCAGCAGACGGCATCGGAGGTCGAGCGTCGGATCATCGCCAACTCGTCGGTCCGTGTCGTCGGCCGGCTCGACACGGCCGAGGCGGGTCGCGAGGAGTACGGGTTCCTGCCCCCCGTGCAGCGCCAGCGGGCCACGATCATCAAGCCCGGAACGATGATGGTGAGCCAGCCCGAGCTGCCGGTGCCGCTGGTCGTCGAGTTCCCCTTCCCGGCCTGGGCGACGAGGGCCTCGGAGGCCCGTCCCCGAGGAGACGCCGGGCCCGACGACCCGTTCGAGGGTTTGGCATGACCTGAGGCGCGGGTCGGTTCAGTCGGGTGCCTGGTCGGTGGCCCGGAGGTGGTCGACCGAACATGCGATCAGCTGGGCCCACGCCGGTGCTGCCTCAGTTCAGCGACCGAGGGTCGTGGTGTTCTTCCAGTAGTTGCGAAAATGCCGCGCGGTGAACGACAGTCGCGCAATCGCAGGCGATGAAGCAGGCCATCGAGTGCTGGGTGCCAGAGGTCGTAGCCAAAGATCGCCATCACAGCGGTCGTCGATCGCGGGTAGAGTTGGCTTGACTCTTTACCGGGCGCCCAACACGTATCGAGCCTGGCCGAGTCCCGCCAAACGGCCGAAAGGGGAAGCGTGGCGAAACCTCATCGTGGATTCCGCCGGGTTCAGCTTGTCGCGATGGGTACGGTGATTGGAGTCGTTGCTGCGTTTGTCACCACGGACACCTCTTCGGCCCTGACGCGAGGGCGTGTGGCCGACCGAACGCAGTCATACTGTGTTGCATCGGTCCCTTCCGGCGTGAGCTTCGCCGATGCCAAGGACCGACTGCGGGATGCAATTCGAGCATGGGAATCGACCGGCGGAATAGATGGCTACCCAGCCATCGATCTCACCTTTCACGACAATTGCACATCATCAACGAACTTCAAACTACAGAGTTTTTAACGTCGATGCGGTCGCCTCGACAGGGTCATCCACGATCACATTTGATCTCGGCCGACAGTGGTGGAACGGCAACGGATCACGTTCGAGTGGCGAGTACTCCTATGAGGGTATTTTGGTGCACGAGATGGGCCATACTGTCGGAATGGGGCATTCAGGAGGATTTAGGTGGTCCGATGACGGCGCGGCGCCCAGCATGCAAGATTGCGTCGCTTCCGGCGGAAGCGTCGGCTATCAAACGATCGAACGAGACGACTGGAGCCATGCGGCAAACATAGGCGGCCACGCGAGTGGTAAGACGCCATTTCTGAATGCAAATCCGGGGTTTGAGCGCGGCACGTCGCATTGGGGTACCTCGTCGACCTCCCTGACGAATTCTGCCAAACGGACCGGCGCCTACGGGGTACGGCTCAACCGAGCTGGAGCCTTCGTTTGGATCGGAACGTCCTATGATCCTTGGGACTTGGACTCCAATGATTCGCAGGTTCGGGTATCGCGCATGTCGCTAAACGTCAGCTTCCGAATTCGAGCGGATCATCGCCACACATCGCCGTCAACAACCGGGGGTGTGCAGTTGAGGTGGAACCGTAGGTCCTTGCGATACGACGAGTACGGCGGATCTTGTAAGACAAGTGCAGGCGGAACTCATGGATCGTGGCTCGGCCAAGTCGCCCTTGGCACCGCTTGTTCAGATCCGGGGACCACATGGAAGCTGTGTGCTCGGCAGCCGTCTTCCCCGGAGATCTTTCAGAAGTCCGGAAATGACGCGATGATTCTCCGGCCCCTCGTTCTCTCCACGTCGAGTGGCTACGCATACATCGATCGTGTTGGAATCGAAGGGGGCACTTCGAAGTGAGCAAACCTCGCCTCGGATCCGCAGCCACCATTCTGTGCTCGGCGGCAGCCACATTCGTTCTCGCAACCGCGACCATCAACGGCCCGATCGGCACCGCCGACTCAGATGACACCGTCGACCCGCACGACGTCCCGGCAGTCACATGGCACTCTGAGGAAGACGTGTTGCAGCGTCTCCTCGATGTCCACGATCAAGCAATCGCGAGCGGCGGGATGGTTCTGCTCGCGGCGCCGGTACCTGCTGCAGGAGTTGGAATTGGTCGCTTTGAGCGGGCAGATGTGCTGGAGGCAATCGCCGAGTTCGGCGAACGCGGCCCTATACCACGCGAGGTGCGGCTGGCTTCGAATGCTTCGGTCCCAGCGGGCGCGGCCCTACCCCACAGAATCATGGCCTTCGCCCAATCAGATGGCTCCGTGCTCGGGCTCGCTGCGTTCGATAGAACCGGTTCTACCGTCCCCGTGGAACTCGCAGCCACCACAGTGGATCTGAGCGCAGCAGCTCGAGAGCTTGCGGAAACGCGATATGACCCGCGACCGATCGACATCTGCAACCCGAAGGCATCTCGAGGTGTTCCCGGTCGAACGGCGCTCGACAAGCTCATAGCGTACGTGGACCTCCTGGGAGATCACTCCGAGATTCAGAGGGAGGCCAACCGGGTCGATCGCGAGCAAACGGTCACCGAGGCGAGTGACCGAGCGTGGGCAAAGGATCCGGTCTCAGGTGTCTGGGTGCAGCCGAGTCTCTCGGATCTGGATCGTCAGTTGGCGAGCGGTGTCCCCGCCGATCGCCTCGACCTGCGTCCATCGATCCCAGTTCGCATTCTGACCGACACCGAGTCCGGGACTGACTCGGGTGAGTGGCTCGTGTTCTTCGGGGCAGAGTCGGGCGACTTCTTGGGCGCCGTTACCGTGGCTCCGGTGCTTGAAGCTGACGGGGATCCCGACGGGCCGCTCACTTGGACGGCCAGCCCGGAGAAGGTGCTCTTCATCACTCCACCCGAGATGGGCGAGGATGTGGAGATCGTGATCAGGCGATCCGGTGACCGGGGCATGGAGTGCCCGATGCTGCCCCATGAGCGAGCCGCGTTCACCGTGGCATTCGAAGATGTGGCCGGTCGTGGCCGTGCGGCGGTCGACGTCCGCAAGGGAGTCGTGGTCTCGTGGGATGACTGAGTCTCCCCCCCTCCTGGTTGGGTACGTCCACCGATTGGTGGTGTTTGGTGCGCTGGTGTTGCTCCTGGTGGCGTGCGACTCGACTGTCGAGAACGCCCCAGATCCAACTGCTCGAGCTGCGACGACCACCTCCGCTCCTCCGGTCTTCGACGGCGCAACCTCCGCCGGCGAAGCCGATCGATTCTCCTTGGCAGGTTCCGGCTGGGTGGAATCGATAGCGATTTCGAGCGAAGGACGCCTCGAGTCCGTGACCCTCCGAGAAGGAACGCCCCCAGACGGATTCGACGGATCGCCGGTCCATGGCCCGTGTATCGACCTATCCAGCGTGGATTGTGGTGCGTTCTTCGCAACGGACCAGAGTGGGAGACCCGCCTTCGTCCAACTGATCGATGCGTCCGAGACCCGACCGCACCTGGTTGAGACCCACGCGCTGGAGATTGTCCTCGTCGAACCACGACACGTCGTTCTCCCCTCTGGTCTCATGCTCAGACTCGGCGACACGGTCAGCCGGTCCCGAGCGGAGGCCCGGGACCCGGACGCCGCCGGCGTGGCCTTCTGGATCGACCCCGTCACGGGGCTCGTCACCGAACTCGAGCTCTTTTACGAGATGTAGCCGGCGTCGATGTCAGCGGTGTCCCCGAGGTGGGGACCACAACGTGCGTTGCATCCCGGTCACCCGTCCACCATACGCCGGTGGTCTACGATCGAAGGAGCGATCCCGGGATTCCACATGAGCGATGCACGCAGGCGAGCGTTGGCCTTGATGGTGGTGGTGCTGGCGGTGTCGTCGAGCCTGGCAACCGCCGGGCTGGCCCGGTCGGGTGACCGTTTCATCGACGACGACGGGAACGTGCACGAGCTGGACATCGAGGCCGTTGCCGCCGCCGGCATCACCCGCGGCTGCAACCCGCCCGACAACGACCGCTACTGTCCCGAGCTTCCGGTGCTGCGTGGGCAGATGGCCGCATTCCTGGTCCGAGCACTCGATCTGCCGGTCGGGACCGGCGATCCGTTCACCGACGACGATTCCAGTGTCTTCCAGAACGACATCGAGGCCTTGGCGGCGGCCGGCGTCACCCGTGGATGCAACCCGCCCGACAACGACCGCTTCTGTCCGGACGACCCGGTGACTCGTGGGCAGATGGCCGCCTTCCTGGACCGGGCGCTCGACCTGGGGGAGACGCCATCTGGCGACCGCTTCATCGATGACGACGGAAACCCCTTCGAGGTGAGCATCGAGCGGCTGGCGGCGGCCGGTATCACCCGCGGCTGCAATCCGCCGACCAACGACCGGTTCTGTCCCACCGAGGTCGTCCGCCGCGATCAGATGGCTTCGTTCCTGGCGCGGGCGCTGGGACTGGTCGGGACACCGCCCTCGACGACGAGTTCGACCGGACTGATCAGTCCGACCACCGAGGTTCCGCCTCCGCCTGCCTGAGCCGGTACAAGACATGCGGGGCGAGCGGGTGATCGGCCGCCAGCGCCGGATGCAGAAAGTCGTCCCGAGGATCCCGGCGCATACCGAGTCGTTCCATCACCGCCCGTGATCGCCAATTCACCCTGGCGGTGAAGGACACGACCTCGTCGAGGCCGAGGCGGGTGAAACCATCGCGAACCGAGGCGATGGCGCCTTCGGTGGCGTAGCCGTGGCCCCACGCCCGGCGCTCGAGGCGCCACCCGACCTCCACCATCGGCCGCAGTTCCCTCCCGCCGATGCCGGCCGGCCACAGGCCGATGAACCCGATGAACGGGTCCCGATCGATGACCTCCACCGCCCACAGGCCCCAGCCGTGGTCCGAGATGTGATCGGCGATGCGGTCGGCGAGCGCATCCGACTCGGCCGGGGCCAGCGTCGTGGGAAAGAACTCCATCACGACCGGATCGGCGTTGAGCGCCCGGAACGGTCCCCGGTCGTCGGGGCGCCACTGCCGGAGCCGGAGCCGCTCGGTCTCGATTCCGGTCAAGGCCACGACCGGTAGGTGGCGCCACCGGTGATCCGGGCGCCGAAGGCCTTGACGTCCGCCGACCCGAACGGCTCGTAGACGGGGGTCGCCCTGTCGACGGCGCCGGACAGCTCCCGGCGGACGAACTCGTCGATGTCGGCGCGGACGGCGGCCGGGCAGACCGGAGATGCCGCCAACGTCGTGAGCCCCGCCATCCGCATCACGTCGACATGGTCGTCGCCCTTGTCCTCGTGGAAGTGGGGATTTCGGGTCTCCACCTGATAGACGTCGACGAGGCTTCGGGTGACCTCCGGGTGGGGTGAGGGAAACGCACCGCCGAACTGTTCGAAGAGGTCGACGAGCTCATGGGGCTCCACCGCAAAGCCCCCGGCGAAGCGGAGTCGGCGAGCGAGTTCCATCGACATGGCGTGCTCGCCGGCGTTTCCGGTGGCGATCACCTGAGTCCCGAAACCGATGTAGGTGGACAGCACCTGGTTGAGGAAGTGATTGATCGTGCGCGTCGATCGGCCCCACCGGTTGAAGACGAGCCGACCCTCGGCCACTTTGGGTTTCGATTGCCACGAGATGCGGACCATGGCGTACGGGGTGGCGGCCAGGTGGAGACCGGCCGCGAAGGCCTTGACGTACTCGTGGACCGCCCCCGGCACGTAGTTGTCGGCATCGACGAAGCCGACGGCGGTGCAACCGTCGAGTTCGGCGAGCATCATCCCCACCAGCATCGCCTCCCCTTTGCCGGGACGGGCCCTTCCACCCTGGACCGCGGCCTGGTAGCCGGCTGCGAGCAGTGCGGTGGCGACCGCGGGATCGTCCTGGTGCACGGCGGCGGCTCGTCGCCCGGTCAATGCACAGAACTCGGCCAGCAGGTCGGTCTCGAGCGTGTACCGGTCGATCGGCTCCCGCGCCGACGCCGACACCAGGAGGATGGGACAGGGGTGGGGGATCCCGGACAGCACTCCTTCGATCACCCGCCGGCGTTCGTTCTTGACCGGAACCACCACCGCCAGCTTCCGCTCGATCGCCGCCGAGGTGGCGGCCGGGAGGTGGACCACCCGTCGCGACTCGACGGCGCGTGCTGGACCGGCCTCCGATTCCGGCCCGGAATCCAGCTCGATCACCTGGATGAGGTCGTGAATCCGGACGGCGCCGAATCGCTCATGACCGCGGGGGATCTCGATACGCATCGTTGTTGCCGAGCGTAGGGGTCATCCACCGCTTGCGGAGATGCCGCATTCCTGTCACAGGGTCTCGGTACGCTCGACGGACGTGAGGTTTCTGCACACATCCGACTGGCATCTGGGCCGGGTGATCAGGGGAGCGAGCCGAGCCGCCGAGTATCGGGCGGTGCTCGACGAGATCATCACCATCGCCGACGCACAGCGGGTCGATCTGGTGCTGATTGCCGGTGACGTCTTCGACACGGCCGCTCCGTCGCCGGAGTCCGAATCGATCGCCTACGCCGCCTTGTTGCGGTTGAGCGAGGTGGCACCGGTCGTGGTCGTGGCCGGCAATCACGACAATCCCCGCCGGCTGGAGGCGGTTGCCCCGCTGCTCGCCTTGGGCGGTGTGACGGTGGCCGGGCGGCTCCAGCCCGCCGCCGACGGCGGTGTGAAGCACTTCGATGACCTTGGGGTGAAGGTGGCGATGCTGCCGTGGCAGAGCCAGCGCGGGATCGTCTCGGCCGCCGACCTGATGGCCAAAGAGGGAGCGGAGCACACCGCCGACTACGCGGCTCGCATGGGAAGGATCGTGGAGGCGCTGTGCGCGGACATGGACACCGACACGGTCAACCTCATCGTCGGGCACCTCACCGTCCACGGTGCGACTGCCACCGGGAGTGAGCGCACCGTGCACACGGTCATCGACTACTCGGTCCCGACGTCGGTCTTCCCCGGATCGCTCAGCTACGTGGCTCTGGGTCACTATCACCGACCCCAGCGAATGCCGGCGGGGCCCCCGGTCTATTACTCGGGTTCGCCGATCCAGCTGGACTTCGGCGAGAGCGGCGAGCGCAAGGCCGTCAATGTCGTCACGGCCGAGCCCGGCCTGCCCGCCACCGTCGAGACGGTGGAGCTCGCAAGCGGAACTCCATTGGTGCGGTTGGCCGGGACCCTCGAACAGGTGGAGGCGGCGGCCGCCGACGTTCCGGAGGGCGCGTTCGTGCGGGTCGAGTTGGATGAGCCTCCCCGGATGGGACTGGCCGACGCCGTCCGGGCCGTCGTCCCCGGGGCAGTCGACATCGTGCTCCGTGCGAGCGACCGGCGCGGCTCGCCGCCGGCCACCCCCAAGCGGCTGGGACGGGACCCGAGCACCCTGTTCGGAGAGTACCTGGCGTCCATCGACGTCACCGACGAGCGGCTTCGGGCGCTCTTCGACGAACTGGTCGAGGAAGTCCATGAAGCCTGAGCGTCTGGAACTCCGGCACTTCACGGCTTTCCGTGAACTCGATGGGCCGATCGACTTCACCGACATCGATCTCTTTGCACTCACGGGTCCGACCGGAGCCGGCAAGACCAGCGTCATCGACGCCATCTGCTTTGCCCTCTACGGGGCCGTCCCCCGGACCGACGGCGTCGAGCCGGTCATCGCCCTCGGGGCGGGTGAGGCCCGGGTCCTGCTCGAATTCTGCGTTGGTGATCGTTCCTTTCGGGTGGCGCGGGTCGTCCGGCGCACCAAGACGGGAGCGACCACCGCCGAGGCAAGGCTGGAACGAGAAGGAACGCAGGTGGCATCGGGTGCCAAAGAGGTCACCCGGGCGGTCGAGCGGCTGCTCGGCCTGTCCTTCGAGCACTTCACCCGCTGCGTCGTGCTGCCGCAGGGCGAGTTCGCCGCCTTCCTCCACGAGACACCGGCCGGCCGGCAACGCCTCATGCGATCGCTCCTCGATCTCGGGTTGTTCGAGCGGGTGCGTGCCGCCGCCCGAGCGCGCCACGCCCTCGCCGAGCAGACATCGGTCACCCTCGAGCACGAGCGAGCGGCGTTGGGGGACGTGTCGGAGGAGACGCTGACCGCCGCCGCCGAACGGGTGGAGCAGTTGGTCGAGGTGCGAGCCGCCGTCGAAACGCTGGTGCCGAGTCGAGCGACGGCGCATGAGTCGATGGCTGCCGTCGAGGGGCAGATCGCCGAGGCCGATCGGTCGCTGCGGGCGCTGGCCGGCCTCCGGCCCCCGGATGGTTTGGACGCCACCGGCGAGGACGCCTCCGAGCTGGAGACCCGCCTGGTCGAACTCCAAGATCGGGCGACAGATATCGCCGAGACGGTCGAGGAGGTCGAGAAGGAACTGGCAGGAGAACCGGGCCGCTCGGAGCTGGAGGCCCTGGTCGCCGCCTGGGCGAGGCACGCCGAGCTGACCACCGCCACGTCGGAGGCGGCCGAGTCGGTGGCAGCGATTCAGAAAGAGGTGGATATCGCCACCCGTGACGAAGCCCTCGCAACGGCTCGGCTCGAGGAGGCGACGGCGGCGCTGCAGCTCCTCGAACGCGCTCACGCAGCCCATCGGCTGACCGACGAGCTGGCGGTGGGGCAGCCGTGCCCGGTGTGCCGTCGCCGAGTCGACGCCGTCCCCGAGCACACCGCTCCGGACGATCTGACCGATGCGGAATCGGTCGTCCGGGCGGCCAAGGAGGAACTCGGACCGGTTCGCCACCGGCTGGGAGAGGCACGGGCCGACCTCGGCAACCGGACCGGGCGGTGGGAGACGATACGCGTCGAGCTCGAGGGCATCGCCACCGACCTCGCCGGTCGGCCGACCCTCTCCGAAGTAGAGCAGAAGCTCCAGGCTCGAACGCGCTCGGAGAAGCAGGTCGAGCAACTGAGAATCGAAGAGCGTGCCACGACGCGGGCGCGGCAAGAGATCACCCGCCGTCGGGCCGCCCTGCAACGCGACCTCGAGGAGCTCGGACGGCGCTATACGGACGCACGAGACCTCGTCGCCCCGATTGGCGACCTCCCGTCGGCCGCCGGATCTCCGGCACAGCAGTGGGATGCCCTCCTGGTGTGGGCCGAAGAGCAATCGACCCGGCTGAGTGACACCCGCGACGGACTGGCGGAGCAGCGGGAGAGGCACCGGTTGGAGATCGAGCGGATCGATGAGCAACTACGAGCGCTGGTCGAACCTCTCCACCACGACGTGACCGAGACCGACGCGATCCGGGAGGTGTCGATCCGGGCGCTGGCCGACGCCGAGCATCGGGTCGAGCGGTTGTCGGAGGCCCAGGAGCGTGCCACACACATCGAGCGCAAGGTCGAGGTCGCCCGCGGGAAGGCTGGCGTGGCCAAGGAGCTGGCAACACTGCTGTCCGCCCGTGGATTCGAGCCGTGGCTCATGCAGGAGGCGATGATGGCGCTCGTGGTGGGCGCCAACGTCTTGTTGGAGGAGCTGTCGTCGGGCGCCTACTCGTTGGTGGTGTCGAACGGCGCGTTCGAAGTCGTCGATCATCGCAACGCCGACGAGACGCGGGCGGCCAAGACGTTGTCGGGGGGTGAGACATTCCTCGTTTCCCTCGCTCTGGCACTCTCGCTGGCGGAGCACGTCCGGACCGTTGCGGGAGGTGCCGCCATCGAATCGGTGTTCATCGACGAAGGATTCGGCACGCTGGATGCGGCCTCCCTCGACATCGTTGCGTCGGTGCTCCACCGACTCGGTGAACGCTCTCAGATGGTGGGCATCGTCTCGCACGTGACCGAACTCGCCCAACAGATGCCGGTTCGATTCGAGGTCACCAAGACCCCGGACGGCTCCCGCGTGGAACGAGTCGACACATGACCGGTTCGGCACCGGCCCGGGCTCCGATGCGATTCACCGTCGAAACGTGGTCACCCGAGTACGGAACACCGATCGAGGCCGAACCGCGCGATCCGGCCGATGAACCAACCGTCGACGTGGAGCTCGCCCGGGGGGCATGGGAGCCGATCATGCCGCGCCCCACCGACGATTCGGTCGGGGTGCTGTTCGTCGACGGAGTGCGCCGTGTCGATGCCTCCGTCTGGATCGACGACGCCGATGTCGGGCCCACGCTCGGATTGTGCGCCACCTACGCCGCCGGGGCGGTGCACTGCAACGGAGCGGCGTCGATCGTCGACGCGCGGGTCGAGCACGGGTTGTTCACATCGGCGCCGTCGGCCGAGTCGATCGTCACCGCCCATGCCGAGTATGCCCCCATGCCGACCGGTGGCACCACGCCCCCCGAACTGTGGTTGGGAATCCAGCGGCGGATGGCGGATCTCGAGGCCAGGGTCACCGCCGGAATCGACATCGACGGGCTGGTGATGGTGGACGGTCCGCTCTCGCATCACGGCCGTATCGAAGGGGCGGTCGGCTACGTCAAGACCCAGCACACCCAGTACCTCCCGGAGGATCTTCGGTGGATCCTCCCGGCCCTCGGAGCCGGCCGGCGGACCCCACTGTTCCTCATCGGCGGCACGCGACAGACCTTCTCCTTCTACCTCCGACTGGCGGTGATGCCGGGCCCCTTGGGTGGCCTCGTCCGATGTGAGCTGGGTGCCGACATGGCGGTCGCCGATGCCGCCCGTCTCGCCGATCGAGTCTCGACGATCGTGCCCCGTTTCGCCTCGGCCGAGCACAAGGACCCGCGCGCCCCGCAGAACCTGACGCCGATCGGTGGTCTCGAGCGACAGTTGCGGCGCCGTCTGGGCGATCAACGGCTCCTCTACCGGGGGCTGCGCTCCGCCGCCGGGTAGGTTGCGAGTTCACGAGAGGAGCAACATGGCCGGCAGCCACGAAATCGATTTCGAGATCCGCGGCGAAGACCTCCAATTCGTCGAGGTCGAGCTCGACCCCGGCGAGACCGTGATCGCCGAGGCCGGTGCCATGCTGTGGATGGATGACGGCGTGGCCTTCGAGACGAAGATGGGCGACGGATCCCAGCCGTCGAAGGGCTTTCTCGGCAAGCTCGGATCGGGCGTGGGGCGGATGGTCGCCGGTGAGAGTCTCTTCATGACCCACTTCACCAACCAGACGACCGCCAAGCGCAAGGTGGCGTTCGCCGCTCCGTATCCCGGCACCATCGTTCCGATCGATCTGGCGGGGATCGGTGGCCGGATCGTGTGCGAGCGGGATGCGTTCCTGTGTGCCGCGCTCGGCACCCGAATCCGTGTCGAGTTCAATCGCAAGCTGGGCACGGGCCTGTTCGGTGGTGAAGGGTTCATACTCCAGTCGCTGGAGGGCGACGGGTTGGCGTTCCTGCACTCGGGCGGCGTCGTCGTCGAACGGCGCCTGGCCGGCGAGACGATACGCGTCGACACGGGGTGTCTCGTGGCGTTCGAGCCCGGCGTCGGCTACAGCATCGAACGGGCCGGCAATCTCCGGTCGATGGTCTTCGGAGGAGAAGGGATCTTTCTGGCCACCCTCCAGGGGACGGGCCGGGTGTGGCTGCAGTCGCTGCCCTTCTCCCGGCTGGCCGACCGGATCCTGGCCGCCGCACCCAGGACGAGTGGGGGCGGGGGCAAGAGCATCGGTGAGAACATCCTCGGCGGTCTGTTCGAGGACTGAGGCGGGCGGCGGGGGTCGCTCCGAGGTGCATCCCCCGCTCCCGGCTCGAGATCAGCCTCCGAGCACGAAGAACCGGAGGACGAGCAGGACCGCCAGGACCCACATCACCGGGTGGACGTCCCGAGCCTTTCCGGAGGCCGCCATGATCGCCGTGTGAGCGATGATTCCGAGGCTGATGCCGTCGGTGATCGAGTAGGTGAACGGCATTCCCACGATGGCCAGGAAGGCCGGCAGCGACTGGCGGTAATCGCCCCAATCCACCTTGGTGGCACCGAACATCATCATCGCTCCGATGACGATCAGCACGGGTGCGGTGGCGACGCCGGGGATCGCACCCGCCAGCGGCGCGAAGATCATCGCCAACAGGAAGAGAAGTCCCGTCACGACCGAGGTCAGACCGGTCTTCCCTCCCTCCTCGACACCGGACGCCGACTCGATGTAGGTGGTGGTCGACGAGGTTCCGAGCACTGCACCAACCGACGTCGCCACCGCGTCGGAAGTGAACGCCGCCCGGGGGGCATGGATGGTGCCCTCCTCGTCCATGAGGCCGGAACGGTCGGTGAGCCCGATCAGTGTCCCGGCGGTGTCGAAGAAGTCGACGAACAGGAATGTGAAGACGACGGAGAGCACTCCGCCGGCGAGGGCGCCACCGATGTCGAGTGCCCCGATCAAATCGCTCGGCCAGGTGAAACCGATCACGCCGTTGGTGAAGCCCCCGAACGCCTCTCCGTTGAACACCGTGGCGCCCGTGACCACGGCGATGACACTGACGGCCAGAATCGAGATCAGCAACGCCCCCTTCACCCGCCGGGCCAGCAGCGATGCCGCCGCCACCAGGCCGACGATGGCCAGCCACAGGCCGGGAGAGGTCCAGTCGCCGCGGGTCACCAATGTCGCCTCCGAGCCCTGGATGAGTCCGGAGCCGGCGAAGCCGATGATCGCCAAGAACGCGCCGATTCCGGCGGTGATCGCATGCTTCAGATACAGCGGAATCGCCTGGAGGATCCACTCCCGCAGACCGGTCACCGAAATGATCGCGAACAGGATCCCCGACAGGAACACCGCTCCCAGTGCGGTCTCCCAGGTGTAGCCGAGTGTTCCGACGACGGTGAAGGCGAAGTAGGCGTTGAGTCCGAGCCCCGGTGCCAGTGCGAACGGGAGGTTGCCCCACAAGCCCATCAGCAGCGTTCCGAAGGCCGCGGCGAGGCAGGTGACGGTCACCAACTGCGGCACCGCGTTCTCGACGTCGATCGCAGCCGACAGGATCGACGGATTGACGAAGATGATGTAGGCCATCGTCAGGAAGGTGGTGACTCCGGCTCGGATCTCTGTCGAGACCGTCGTCCCACGCTCGGTGAGTTCGAACTGCCTCTCCAGAAACACCGACTGAACGTCGTCGATACGGGTCGCCATCTCTCCTCCTCGTCTCCGCCGGTCCCGCCGCCAGCGCCCAGGGACGGCAGGGTGTCGGGCGGAACGCTAGCGATCTGAGCCTGACGGGGCCTCGTGGATCTCCGATTCCTTGGGTGCCGTCCGGCGGCGGTCAGGACCCAGCCGTAGCCGTGGGGTTCCGCCGGTCGCCGAGCGCGCTACGTTGATTCGGGACACCACGAGAGGATCCCGGATGCAGTCCTTCCCCATTTCTCGACGAACCGTGCTCAAGGCGGGAGGCGCGGCGGCGGCACTGCTGGCCATGCCCGCAGTGGCGGTGGCCCGAGACTCGGGTCGGACGGTTCGCTACCGGCTCCGTGCCGCGGTGTCGGAACACCGCATCGGGGGACGCACGGTCGAGACTTGGACGTACAACGACTCGCTCCCCGGACCGCTGCTGCGAGCGCGAGTCGGTGATCGCATCGTCGTGGACTTCGAGAACCATCTTCCCGAGGCGACCACCATCCACTGGCACGGTGTCGAGGTGCCCGCCCTGCAGGACGGCAGTTCTATCTCCCAGCAGGCCATCCAACCCGGGGAGACGTATCGCTACGAGTTCACGGCGCTCACCGCCAGCCTCTTCTGGTATCACCCGCACGCCAACACCAATGCTCAGGTGGAACGCGGGCTCTATGGAGCGTTGCTGGTGGAGGATCCGGACGAGCAGCGCATCCTCGGGGTGCGTTCCGGCGACGAGCACCTTCTGATCTTGGACGATGTGCTGCTGGATGAGCACGGCATCGCCCCACCGTTCCCGTCCGATCCGCTCGACAATGCCATCGCCCACTTCAACGGACGCGAAGGGAATGTACTCCTGGTGAACGGGCGGACGCTGCCCGAGATCACGGTGCGCAACGACACCCCGCAACGGCTCCGTCTGGTCAATGTCGCCAACTCGCGACTGATGCGGGTCTCGTTCGGCGAGGGCCAGCGGGTGTGGAGGGTGGGCGGCGACGGTGGCCTGCTCGAATCGCCGGTCGAGGTTCCTTCCATCGGCATGGTCATGCACCCCGGTGGTCACGGGGGTGGCCACGGCGGTCACGAAGCCATGGTCTCGGATCCGGATCTCTCCCGCGGTGTGCTGCTCACCCCCGGTGAGCGGGCCGACCTCATCTGGATACCGTCGGGCGAGAACCAGGACGTCGTCACGTTGCACTGGCACGACTGGCCGCGCGGTGATCACGGAGCCGAGTACGCGCCCGATGGCTCGATCCGAATCACCCATGACCCGACCGACGGTGCCGCCCCACCTGAACCGCTGGCCCGGTTCCGGCTGGCGGGTCAACCGTCACCGCATGCCGACACCTACCGGCCACCTGCCACCCTTCGCAACGTCGCGCCGATTCCGACCGACGGCGCCCCGATTCCCGTGACCATGGGTCACGGACTGCCCGATGCGGACGGAAACGTCGTGTTCTTCATGCATCGGGGTCCATCGGGTCCCAAACCCTTCGCCGCCCTGACCCCGGACGACGTCGCCACCGTGGCGCCGGAGGAGGTTCGGGTGATCGAAGTCACCAATCTCACCATGGGTGCGCACAACTTCCACCTCCACGGCTTCTTCTTCCAGCTGATCGAGACGCGGTTCTTCGACATGGATACACCGGCGAACAACCGCACCATCCCCGCCGACCGGGTCGAGAACAAGGACTCGATCCTGATTCCACCTCGGCCAGGGGCGGCAATGCGGTCGCGATCGGTCACCCGCCTTGCCGTCCGTTTCGACGAAACCGGCCGCGAGGGCCAGATCGAGGCATACGGCAAGCAGCCGGCCGCGGGGCGTTCGGGTGGCTGGCTGATGCACTGCCACATCCTGGAGCACTCGGCCAGCGGGATGCTGTCGTTCGTTCAGGTGAGGTCCTGACGGTCTGCGACCGGCCGGACCGATTCGCCGTTCAGGCCTCGCGGCGGCCCGCCAGCACTGCTCCGAGTATCACCAGCGCCACGCCGGCGAGGGCGAGTGGGCGCACATCGTCCCCCAGGAACACCACGCCGAGGACGAGTGAGACGACCGGGATCAGGTAGGTGATGAAGGCGGCCCTCGGGCCGCCCACCCGACCAACCAGCGTTGCCATCAGCGCAAACGGAAGGCCGGTACAAACGGCGCCGAGCGCCAGCACCGCCAGCATCGGCCCGGTCTCGGCGGTGCTCCTGCCCAGCCCATGGAGTCCGAAGGGGAGCGTCCACAGCGTCGCCCACGCCAGCATCTGACCCATCACCGCCACCGAGCCGTATCGGTGCTGGAGCGGTCCCGCCAGGTTGGTGGCCAGTCCGTAGCAGAGCGTTGCGCCGAGCACCATCAGCACTCCGATCGCGGCAGTGCCACCCACAGCCGAGCTGGCGACGCTGACCAGGGCGATGCCCAGAAAGCCCACCGCCAGCCCGTGGCGCTGGGGCCCCCGAGACGGACGGCCGAAGAACATACCGCCGATCAGGCCCGCCCAGATCGGGGTGGCCCCGTTGAGAAGGCCGGTGACCGCCGAATTCACGTGTTGCTCGGCCAGCGGGAACAACGTGAAGGGGATGGCGACCCAGACGACCGACAGGGTCAGGAGGCGGGGAAGGTCGACGGGGGCGATCCTCGTCCGAGCCCGTGGAAATGCCACGAGGGTGACCGCACCCAACGCGACCCGCGCCCACGTGATCAACCCCGGGTGAATGCTCTCCAAACCGATGGCGATGAAGAGGAAGGATGAGCCCCAGATCAATCCGATGGCTCCGAACAGGAACCAATCCAGCCGTTCGAAGGGTTCTCGGTCGGATCTGATGACGGCGTCGGTGATCGTGCTCATGAATGGAAGAACCCCAGATGCTCCGGTTCCGTTGCATCGGGATGCTGCCGCGGGTCGGGCACGGGCTCCCCGTACTCGGTGTGGATTGGAATCACCCCGGCCCAGATGGGCAGCGCGTAGTCGGCGTCGTCGTCGCCGGGCGGTCCAAACCGTGCCTTCACCGACCACTCGTCGAGGGTCAAGCCGACGATCTCGGTCTGTTTGACCTCATCGGCCCGCATCGGTCGGAGCGTTGGGCGGCGGCCGGGGGTGAGCTTGTCGACGAACGCATCGAGCGCGGCCCATTTCTCGTCTCCGAAGAGCCGCCGGGCCACGCCGAAGACCACGGCCGAGCGGTAGTTGGCGGAGTGGTGAAGCGCCGACCTCGCCAGGACGAGGCCATCGAGCAACGTCACCGCCACGCTGAGTTGTTGACCGCGCCGCGCCGCCCGGAGGAAACCGGCTGCCGGCGACCCGTGGAGCAAGAGCTGATCGCCCATCCGGGCGTGCAGGGTCGGGATGACCCGCGGTCCGTCCTCGGCCTGATAGGCGACATGACAGATGAGGGCCTCGTCGAGGATCTCATCGAGGGCGGCCCGCTCGGTGATCCCGCGGTCGGGCAGGCGGCGGATGCGGGTTCGTGACGACATCCTCCGGACGCTAACCGACGGCGCCGGTGCGCTCTCCGGCTTTCCGGTACCACCCGGTGACGCTTCCGCTACCACCCGGTCACAGAGGGAGGCCCGACCGGGGCTCGCTCTCAGCGAGAACGGTCCGGGATGTGGCACCAAAATGGTACGTTTCGGCCAGCGTGCGTGTGTTCAGTGACGTCGATGAGCTGCATTCGATGGTTGGCAGCCACCTCGGCCACTCGGAGTGGATCGAGATCTCCCAGGAGCGAGTCCAACGGTTTGCGGATGCCACCGACGACCAACAGTGGATTCACGTCGATCCCGACCGGGCGGCACAGGGTCCGTTCGGGACCACCATCGCTCACGGATACCTGACCCTGTCCCTGGTCGTCCCTCTGGTCTCGCAGATCTACCGGCTCGACGGTGTTCGTATGGGTATCAACTACGGGGTCAATCGGGTCCGCTTTCCGTCGCCGGTTCCGGTGGGCTCACGAGTCCGTGCCGGCGCAACCCTGGCCGGCGTCTCGCCGGTCGATGGCGGGGTGCAGGTGACGCTGGACGCCACCATCGAGACCGAGGGCGGCACCAAACCCGCCTGCGTCGCCCAGACGGTGTCCCGATACCTCTTCTGAGGCCGCCCCGGAGTCGGTTACTGTCCCGCGCTCATGTCACTTCAGGCCGGGATCGTGGGTCTCCCCAACGTGGGTAAGAGCACCCTCTTCAACGCATTGACCGCCGCGTCCGTGGAAGCGGCCAACTATCCATTCGCGACGATCGAGCCCAACGTGGGCGTCGTTCCCGTCCCGGACGCCCGGTTGTCGAGGATCAACTCGGTGATCGACACCGACGCCATCGTCCCGGCGGTGGTGGAGATCGTCGACATCGCCGGATTGGTCAAGGGCGCATCCGAGGGCGAGGGGCTCGGAAACCAGTTCCTCGGTCACATACGGGGCGTCGATGCGATCCTGCATGTCGTCCGGTGCTTCGACTCCGATGACATCACCCACGTCGACGGCGACGTCGATCCGGCCCGCGACATCGAGGTGATCGAACTCGAGCTGGCACTCGCCGACCTGGCGGTGGTCGAGCGCCGCCAGGACCGTCTCAGCCGGGCGGTCAAGACCGGCGACAAGGAGGCTGCGCAACTGCTGGCACAGAACGAGAGGCTGCTCGATCGGCTGGCGGATGGCCGGCCTGCCGCGTCGGCGGAGTTGAACGCCGAGGATTGGAGCACCCTCCGGGATCTCCAGCTGATCACCGCCAAGCCGGTGTTGTTCGTCTGCAATGTCGACGAGTCGGGGATCGACGGGAATGGACACGTCGAGGCGGTTCGCGACCTCGCCGAGCAACGGGACGCAGGCGTCGTTGTCATCTGCGCGGAGCTCGAAGCCCAGATCGCGGCACTCGACGACGCCGATCGAGCCGAATTCCTGGCCGATGTGGGGCTGGCCGAGCCGGGTCTCGCCACGCTGGCACGCGAGGCGTACCGAGTGCTGGGGCTCGAGACGTTCTTCACCGCCGGGCCGAAGGAGATACGGGCATGGACCATTCGACGGGGCACCACTGCGGCGAAGGCGGCCGGCGTCATCCACACCGACTTCGAGCGAGGCTTCATTCGGGCGGAGGTGTGCAGCATCGGCGATCTCGTCCACTTCGGCAGTGAGGCCGGAGTCCGGGCGGCGGGCCGCATGCGAATCGAGGGACGGGATGCCGTCATCCACGATGGGGACGTGGTCCTCTTTCGATTCAATGTGTGACTCCGGTCGGGTCCTGGCCGGAACCGATCGGTAAGGTCGCATCCCATGTGGCTCTTGGCAGCGACGGAGGGGGCGGCGGCGCTGCTCAGCGAGCATCAGGTTTTGGTCCTGCTCGTTCAGCTTGCGCTGTTGGTCGGGATCGCCCGCCTGATGGGTGGAATCCTCAAACTCGCCGGGCAACCAGCGGTCGTCGGCGAGCTGCTGGCCGGTATCGCACTCGGACCGAGCCTCTTCGGGGCGCTGGCGCCCGACACGTGGAATTGGCTGTTCGGGGACAGCGTGGTGCAGGCCACCATGTTCGGCCTGTCGTGGCTCGGGGTGATCTTCCTTCTCATCGTGATCGGCTTCGAGACCGATCTCGGCATCATCAACCGCTTCAAGGGGGCTGCCGTGGCCGTGTCGGCGGGTGGGTTGCTCGCACCGTTGGCAGTGGTGTTCTTCCTGATCCAGCGGGCCCCGCTCGACTGGCGCGGAGAAGCCGTTGAGCCGTTCGTCTTTGCCGGCTTCTTCGCCCTGTCGATGTCGGTTGCCGCGTTGCCGGTCGTCGCGAAGATCCTCCAGGACCTCGGCTTCCTTCGTCGCAACTTCGGTCAGATCACGCTGGCGGCCGGAATGACGATGGACGCGATCGGGTGGCTGCTGCTGGCCGCGCTGGCGGGAATCGCCCAAGACGGCTTCGATCCGGTGGCGCTCGGCACGTCCTTCGGTGGCCTGGTGGTGTTCGTGGTGCTGATGGCGGGGCTGGGTCGTCGCTTCCTCGACTGGATCATGCGACTGGTGATGGACCGGGGGTCTTCGCTCACGGCCGCCCTCACCGTCACGATCGTTGCGGCGCTGGTGGGAGGGATCATCACGCAGTGGTTGCGGCTCGAGGCGATTCTCGGAGCGTTCCTGGTCGGGATCGTTCTCGCCACCCTCCGGCATCAGATGGACGGAGTCGGCCACACGATCGAGGTGATCACCAGTTCGTTCTTCGCCCCGATCTTCTTCGCATTCAGCGGGCTCCGGGTGGACGTTCGACTCCTGGCGTCGGCGGAAGCGGCCATCTGGACGGCCGGAATCATCGGCGCCGCGGTGCTCGCCAAGGTGATCGGCACGCTCGTCTTCGGCCGGCTGGGCGGCATCCGCGGCCGGGAAGGCCTGGCGCTGGGATCCGGCCTCTCGGCGCTGGGAGCCATGGGGATCGTGGTGGCGATCGTGGGCATCAACCTGGGTGTGGTCTCCGAAACCGGGTACACCGTGATGGTGGTGGCCGCCATCACCACCTCGGTGCTCGCCCCGCAGCTTCTCAAGCTCGTCGTCCGAGGATGGGAGATCCCCGCCGAGGAGCGAGCCCGGCTGGAACGAGAGGAGTTGATGGCGGAGGCCGAGATCCTGTCCAGCCGGCGGGTCCTGCTTCCGACCCGTGGCGGGCGGAACAGTCGATTCGCCGCCGAGCTGATGACTCGAGTGTTGGAGGACGTCGAGGTGACCGTGCTGGCGGTGGACATCGAGACCTCGCGCTGGCGTCGCATGCTTCGAAGAACGTCGACGGAGCGAGCGCAGCCTGATGATGTGATGGAGGCGCTCGTCGACCACAACCATCGGTTGGTCAGGCGGGTCGCACCCGATGCGGCCGGAGCCATCGCCGCGGAGGCCCGCCTCGGGTACGACCTGGTGGTGCTCGGCGCCAGCGAGGAGGAACGAGACGGTGTCGGTGGTCTGTTCTCCAATGTCGTGGATGGCGTCCTCGCCCGGATCGGGCTTCCGGTCGTCGTGGTCCGCACTCCCACCGCCCACGACATGGTCGAGCCCCGCTCGGTATTGGTGCCGGTCGTCCCGACCAGGGCGTCCCGGGCCGCCGAGGAGCTGGCCTACTCCATCGCCAGCGAGTTGGGTGGTTCGGCCACCGCCGTTCACATCGTCGTGCGAACCGAGAGCCAGGGTCTCGTCATCGACGAGCATCAGGTCGAACAAGCCATCGAGGTCGGCCGGGAGCTCATCGTCACATCGGAGGCACTGGCCGCCCGGCTGGGGGTGACGCTGGAGAGTGATGTGGCGACCGCCACCCACCCCGAGACCGAGATCGTGCGCCGGGCCGCCGACGGCTTCGACCTCCTCGTCGTCGGAGCATCCAACCGGCTCATGTCGGATCGGTCCTATCTCGGCCACCGGGTTCGCTACATCATCGAGCACTCGGCGGTGCCGGTGGTCGTGGTGGCGATTCCGTCGACCTGAGCACCGTGGGCCACCACGCGCCGGTTGGCCAGAGCGGAACCGGGGTCAGAACGTGACATGGGGCTCCGGCAAGGGGGGAACCGGAGCCCCATGCAGCTCTCCCAGGGAGAGCCGATTTGCCGAGACAAGGCAGTGGGTCCGTCGCCTCTCAACCGACCAGAGAACCGAATGACATCGGCTCCGTGGCGGTGCCCGGCTGTTGGGGTTGGGCGCCGACCGGCGATTTCGCACGTCGGCCGGCGACGGCACGTTAGAACCTGACCGGTGCACGTGCAACTATCCACGCCGGCGGCGATGCCGGCGTCCCAACGGCACCGCTCGCCGGCCATCGGCTGGTCCGGCCCCTTGGTTACGATCCAGGATCGTGACCGATCAAGCCACCTCCTCCTTTGCCAACCGCCATCTCGGTCTCCAAGGGCCGGACCTGGAGACCGCGCTCGACACCGTTGGTGTGTCGAGCCTCGATGACCTCGTCGCCGACGCATTACCAGACGACATACGGCAGGTCGATGCGCTGGACCTGCCCCCACCGCTCTCCGAGCAGCAGGCCATCGAGGCGCTCCGCACCCTGGCGAGCAAGAATCGGGTACTCACATCGATGATCGGCCAGGGTTACTCGGACACCATCACCCCACCGGTGCTTCTGCGAAATGTGCTCGAGAACCCGGCCTGGTACACCGCGTACACGCCCTACCAGCCCGAGATCTCCCAGGGCCGGCTGGAGGTACTTCTCAACTTCCAGACGATGGTCTCGGATCTCACCGGAATGGAGATCGCCAATGCCTCGCTCCTCGACGAGGCGACTGCCGCCGCGGAGGCGATGGCGATGTGTCTTCGGCTGTCCAAGGTCAAGGGAAAGACACTGCTGGTCGACGCCGGTTGCCATCCGCAGACGATCTCGGTGATCCAGACCCGGGCCCGTCCGTTGGGCGTCGATCTTCAGGTGACGGACTTGGATGCGGCGACGGATCTCGACGGCGTCTTTGGCGTGGTGATGGCATTTCCCTCGACCACCGGCGGTTTGGTCGATCGGAGCGATCTGGTGGAGCGGGCGAAGGCGGCGGGCGCCATCACCGTGGCGGTGGCGGACTTGCTGGCCCTCACGTTGATCGAGCCGCCCGGGAGCTGGGGAGTGGACATCGTGGTCGGCTCTTCTCAACGTTTCGGGGTCCCTCTCGGCTTCGGCGGCCCTCACGCCGGCTTCATCGCCACGCGAGACAAGATGGCTCGCAGCCTTCCGGGCAGGTTGGTCGGGGTCTCGACCGATGCGGAGGGGCGGACCGCCTACCGGCTGGCGCTCCAGACCCGCGAGCAGCACATCCGGCGTGAGAAGGCGACGTCGAACGTGTGCACCGCCCAGGTGCTGCTGGCGGTCTTGGCCGGTCTCTATGCGTCGTGGCACGGGCCGGAAGGCCTGCAGGCGATCGCCCAGCGAGTCCACGACCACGCGACCAGCCTCGCTCGCGGTCTCGAGGCCGCCGGGTTCACGCTGGTGGACGACACGTGGTTCGACACGATCTCCGTCCAGACCGATGACGCCGATGGGGTCATCGCCCGCGCCAGAGAGGCTGGCATCAACCTGCGGGCAGTCGGTCCATCCGTCGTCGGGGTGGCCTGTGACGAGGTCACCGATCTGGAGACGGTGGCGACCGTTGCCGGCTGCTTCTCGGCAGATGTCGAGCTCGAGGAGGGTGGCACGTCCGGTATTCCCGACGGCCTGCGCCGCGTGTCGCCGTACCTCACCCACGAGGTCTTCCACCGATACCGCACCGAGCACGAGATGCTCCGATATCTGCGCCGGCTGTCCGACAAGGACCTGGCCCTCGACCGAACGATGATCCCGTTGGGATCGTGCACCATGAAGCTCAATGCCACGACGGAGATGATGCCCATCACGTGGCCCGAGTTCGCACGTGTCCATCCCTTTGCACCGCTCGAACAGGTGGAGGGTTACCTGGAGCTGATCGACGATCTCGAGCGATGGCTGTGTGAGCTGACCGGATACGACGCAATGTCGCTTCAGCCCAACGCCGGATCGCAGGGCGAGTATGCAGGTCTGCTCGCCATCCAGGCATACCACGCAGCACGGGGGAACCCCGAGCGCGATGTGGTCCTCATCCCGTCGTCGGCCCACGGAACCAACGCAGCATCGGCGGCGATGGTGGGTCTCCGGGTCGTGGTGGTCGCCTGCGACGATCGGGGCGACGTCGACCTGGCCGATCTGGAGGTCAAGGCGAAGGACCACTCCGATCGCCTGGCGGCGGCGATGGTCACCTATCCCTCCACCCACGGAGTGTTCGAGGAGAGCATCGCCCGCCTGTGTGAGATCGTTCACGAGCACGGCGGTCAGGTCTACGTGGATGGGGCGAACCTGAATGCGCTCGTCGGGCTGGCTCGTCCCGGCCGGTTCGGTGCAGACGTGTCCCACCTCAATCTGCACAAGACCTTCACCATCCCGCACGGCGGCGGTGGTCCGGGGGTCGGGCCGGTTGGGGTCAGGGCGCACCTGGCTCCTTTCCTGCCCGGTCACGAGGAGCGTCCGTCGGCCGGACCGGACCGCAGCGACGTCTCCGGGGCCGGGGCGGTCTCGGCCGCCCCGTGGGGCTCGGCGGGCATCCTGGCGATCAGCTGGACGTATCTGGCGATGATGGGCGCCACCGGTCTCACCGAGGCGACGAAGCGGGCCATCCTGGCAGCCAATTACCTGGCCACCCGGCTGAACGGCGACTTTCCGATTCTGTATACGGGAGAGACCGGTCGGGTGGCGCACGAGTGCATCGTCGACCTCCGAGGCATCACGCGCGATTCGGGTGTCACGGCCGAAGACGTGGCCAAGCGGCTGGCGGACTACGAGTTCCACGCGCCCACGCTCAGCTTTCCGGTGGCCGGAACACTGATGATCGAGCCGACCGAGAGTGAGACCCTGGCGGAGCTGGATCGATTCTGCGAGGCGATGATCTCGATTCGTCACGAGATCGCCAAGGTGGAGGATGGGACATGGCCTGCCGACGACAACCCGCTGGTGCATGCACCGCACCCGGTGGCGAATGTCGCGACCGACGATTGGGAGCATCCGTATCCGCGCAGCGTGGCGGCGTTCCCGGCCGGACCGTCGAAGCGTTACTTTCCTCCGGTGAGCCGGATCGACGGTGCCTACGGCGATCGGCACCTCGTCTGTGCGTGCCCGCCGATCGAGGCATACGTCGAATGACGGGGGAGATGGTGGGACCGCCGGGAGGGCCGGTGACGGCGCGAAAACGCTTCGTTCTGTGGTCCGGACGGCCGATGTAAGCAACGCAGCCTCACGAAGGGGGCTGATGAAGAGGTGTGTTCGAAGTGCAGTATCGAGGCAGGCTGAACGTCTCTGGTGATCGTGGGGAGGGCATCCCCGTGGTCCTGACGATCGACGACGTCTATCTCAACATGACGTCGGATGACGTCGATCTCGGGACGTGGCGCCTCGATGCGGTCAGCGTCGAACGAACCGCCAGCGAACGCTTCTCGTTGGTCCTGGCCGGTGAGCAGATGGTGTTCTCCGCCGAGGATCCGCTCGGCTTCGCGTACAACGGCGTCACGGTGATCGAAGAAGTGTCGCATCGGCTCGGGAAGCGGCGGCGCTCGCTGTTCCGGAGTCGCCGTCGGACTCGGACGCCGGCTCCGCAGCTTCCCGGCCAGTCGGACGCGGAGGTTGCGCCCCCGGTCGCCGAGGTGGTCCAGGACTCGGTCTCGACGGTCGAGCCGACCGATCCCGCGGAATCGGCATCCGAGGAACTGACGACCGTCGAGGAGGCTGCGGCCGATCCATCCGGGACCTCCGAACCACAGCCCGACCTGTACGACTCGGACGAGGCCATGTACGTGGCCGAGGAACACGAACCGGAATCCGCCATCAACTGGGTTCCCGGGGAGACACCGGATCCGGGTCGCGCTTTCGTCACCGACCAAGCCGGAGACTCCGACTCGGCGGCGGCCGAGATGGAAGACGCCGAGCATCCCCGACCGATCGAGGACGTGCATCCAACGCATGACGCACCGCCGGAAGCCGAATCGGATGTCGAGGGTGTGGAAACCGAGGCGGTCGAGGGTGTGGCGACGGCCGAAGCTCTGGTAGAGCCGGAGCCGGAGGCTGCGGCGGTGGACACGGAGGTGGAGTCGGAGGGTGTGCCCGAAGCCGAGGCGGCGGTTGAGCCTGACGCGGTTGAGGCTGCGGCGGTGGACACGGAGGTGGAGTCGGAGGGTGTGCCCGAAGCCGAGGCCGCGGTTGAGCCGGAACCGGCCGAGTCCGGAGTTGAGCCGGAGACCGAATCGGACACGGTCGAAGCCGTTTCTGAACCGATGACGGTCGAGGCGGAGGAGGTCACCGCCGATCTGGTCGACGCCGAGGGGACGGAAGTGGCGCACGCCGAAGCTCGACCGGTGGAAGATCGGAAGTCCGATGAAGCTCGACTCGAGCATGACGAGGTCGGGGCGGCGGTGGGCGAGATCGTCGACGCCGGTGCGTTGTCTGCCGGTGAGCCCGACGGTGAGCCCGATGGTGGTGAGCCCGATGGTGAGCCCGGCGACGACCACGGGTCGTTTCCTCGTGGATTCGAGGACGTGCTCGATGACTGGGATGCCGAAGAGCCCTCCGCAGCCGGCGTCCTCACACCGGACGCCGGTGACGCCGACGCCGCCGATCGTGCGGCGCCCGAGGCCGGAACGGAACCGCCCCATGCTCCGGATGCGTCGACCTCGGCCACAATGGAGCCTGCTCAGGATGATGATGTCCTCGACGCGGTGGATCTCCCCGAGATCGAGGTCGTGGTCGTCGACGGGGGACAGTCGGATGTGGTCGACGTTCCCACCGACATCCCGGCCCACGTTGAAGGGGAAGGCGAAGTACCGGCTGACGCCGATGTCCCTGCCGATGTCCCTGCCGATGTCCCTGCCGATGTCCCTGCCGATGGGCCAGAAGATGCTCCGGACGACGTGCCAGACGATGCTCCTGCCGATGGGCCGGAAGATGTTCCGGACGACGTGCCAGACGATGCTCCTGCCGATGGGCCGGAAGATGTTCCGGACGACGTGCCGGACGATGTCCCTGCCGATGCGCCAGAAGACGTCCCGGACGATGGGTCGGACGATCTCCCGGACGATGCGCCCAAAGACGATTCCGCCGACGTCGGGGGGCCGGAGGTCGGCGATCCCGAGATCGGTCCGGAGGAGTCCGATGACTTCGAGCGCAGCCGACCGCAGCCGTCGGTGCTCAGGGCCCCGGAGCCGGCCACGGAGCCGGAGCCCGCTCCCGCCGCCTCTGCCGGGGGCTCACTGATCTCGGCCGAGTCACGGCAAAACGTCGTGGTGCCTCAGGAGAAGCCCAAGCTGTTCGGGCTGTTTGGACGCAAGCAGTTGCATCACGACCACGACTATCAGGAGAGCAGGACGGTGGGCGGGATCACGCGCCGGGTCTGCGCGGACTGTGGCCATGTGTCGTTCGAAGGGACCGACGTCTACGACGGCTGGACCTGATGCGGGGATCGGCCCACCCGCGGATCCATGAATCGGCGTACGTGGCACCGACGGCCATCGTCCGGGGGAACGTCACCATCGCGGAAGGGGCGGTGATCATGTTCGGTGCGGTCATTCGCGCCGAGCTGGACGAGATCGTCATCGGCGCCAGGACCAACGTGCAGGACAATGCCGTGGTGCACTGTGACGAAGGCATCCCCACCGTGGTCGGCTCTGACAGCACGATCGGACATGCGGCCGTGGTCCATGGCGCCACGATCGGGTCGGGGTGCCTGATCGGGATCGGGGCGATGGCGTTGAATCGGTCACAGGTCGGTGACGGAAGCTGGCTGGCCGCCGGATCGGTACTCCCCGAGGGCAGAGAAGTCGCACCGGGCATGCTGGCAGTCGGCGCGCCCGCCCGGGCGTTGCGACCGATACGCCCAGACGAGTCCGAGCGGCAGCGGGCCGGAGTCGCCGAGTACCTTCGGCTGGGCGAACTCTACCGCTCCACCGAGGCCTGAACCGCCCGCGGCACGAGGGTCAGCGGCGTCAGCCCACGCCCCATTTTGCGACCATGGCGAGCGTGGTCACCAGCAGGAGCAGGATCTCCAGCATCCCCACCTGAACGATGCGCGACTCGATCCGCGATGCCGCGTCGGTGTCTCCCGATTCGAGCAGCCGGGCGGTCTCACGACCTTTGGGGCCATAGAACGCCATACCGAGGGCCGCTCCAACGATCACGGCCAGGAATCCGAGCGACACGAACCGATTGGCGAATGAGAACGCATCGCCGTTGATGACGAGGAGGATGCCGGTGATCAGGACGATGATCGCGGCCGGCGTGTAGAGCTTGACTCCGAGTTCCACGGCGCCGAGGTGATAGGTCGAGCGAGGTCCCGCTTCGGCACGACGAAAGCGCGGCACCAGCACCTGTTGGGCGAGGGCGGCGCCCAGCCAAGCGGCCACGGCTGCGATGTGGAGGAAGAGGAGCAGCGTTCTCATCGGGTCCTTTCGACGGAGCTGAAACCCTACCCCGTTAGCCTTTCGCCCATGCGCATCGTTCCCGTGATCCTGTCGGGAGGCATCGGCTCGCGCCTCTGGCCGATCTCCACGACCCGGTTGCCGAAGCAACTCCAGCCACTCGTGGGCACCGAAACGATGATCCAGGCCACGGCGCTGCGGCTCGGAGGCGTCCCCGAAGCCGGAGATCCCATCGTCGTCTGTGGGTCCGAGCACGTCGACGAAATCGTCGGCCAACTCGACGCGGTGGCGGTGCGCCCACAAGTGATGATCGCCGAGCCGGTCGGGAGGAACACCGCACCTGCGGTGGCGGCTGCCGCGCTGTCTTGCCCGGAGGAGGACGTCGTCCTGGTGGTCCTGCCGTCGGACCACGTCATCATCGACTTGCCGGCCTTCGAGCACGCCGTCCGGATCGCAGCCGAGGCGGCCACCGCCGGTCACCTCGTCACCTTTGGTGTGGTTCCCACCCGGCCCGAGACCGGGTACGGGTACATCGAGGTGCATGAGCGTCGGCCGTACCCGGACGCGGCGTTGCCGGTCGCCGCCTTCGTCGAGAAGCCCAGTCTCGAGACCGCCGCCGAGTTCGTTGGCGGCGGGCGCCATCTCTGGAACAGCGGCATGTTCGCTTTCAGCCCGCCGGCGGTGCTCTCCGAGCTCGCCGATCGGGCTCCCGCCGTTCTCGCCGGGGTGCGCGCCGCGATCGACGAGGCCGAGGCATCGGCCGATCGGATCCGGCTGGGGAACTCGTTCTCGGACGTTCCGCCGGTCTCCTTCGACCATGCGGTCATGGAACACACCGACCAGGCGGCCGTGGTACCCCTCCACGCCGGGTGGAGCGACGTAGGTTCTTGGTCGACGCTGTGGGAGATCGGCCACTCGGACGAGCACGGCAATGTCGTCCGAGGCGATGTCGTGGCGCTCGACGTACACGACTCGTTGATCAGGGCCGACAGCCGTACGGTGGCTGCCGTGGGCGTGCGAGATCTGGTGATCGTGGAGACGGCCGACGCGGTGCTGGTCATGCCTCGCGACCGCGCCCAGGACGTCAGAGAGGTGTGGACGATCGTCGATTCTCGGAGCGGCAGATGAAGATCCGAGCGGTGATGACAGCCGGGCTTCTGTTGATGCTGGTCGGCGGGTGCGTCGAGGCGCCGGCGGCGGATGCCACCGGTCGCTCGATGTATGACCAGTTATGTGCGCGGTGCCACGGCGCAGAACTGGACGGGGGGATCGGTCCGGGCGTCGGGCCGGGTTCACCGTCGGTCGAGATGTCGGATGCCGAGCTCGCAACCATCATTCGGGACGGCCGGGGACGGATGCCGTCGCTCGGAGGCACGCTCGACGATCGTCAAGTGGACCGGGTGATCGAGTACATGCGAGAGCGGCAGCAATCGTGATCGCACTCGGCGACGTCGATCTGTCGGTGGTGGTGGTGCCGATGCGCTGGACCTTCCGGCGTGTCAATTGGCGAGAGGCGGTGCTGATCCACGGGCCGGCCGGATGGGGAGAGTTCTCCCCGTTCTCCGAGTACCCCCCCGAGGTGACGGCGCGCTGGCTGGCCGCTGCGCTGGAGTGGGCTTGTGTTCCTTTCGACAAGGGGGATACGGATGGAGTCGATGCCAACGTGACGATCCCGGCAGTCGACCCGGATGCTGCGCACCGGCTCGTCGCTCAGTCGGGAGCGTCGACGGCCAAGGTCAAGGTCGCCGACCCGGGTCATACTCCCGCCGCAGACCTCGACCGAGTCGCGGCGGTTCGAGACGCGCTGGGACCCGACGGCGCCTTGCGGATCGACGTGAACGGTGCGTGGTCGGTCGACGAGGCGGTCGAGCGAATCGCCGAGTTCAATCGGTATCGACTGGAGTACGTCGAACAACCGGTCGCCTCGATCCCGGAGATGGCCGAACTGCGGCGCCGGATCGACGTTCCCGTGGCAGCCGACGAGTCGGTCCGGCGGTCGATCGATCCGATGCAGGTCGTGGAGGCGAACGCCGCCGACATCCTGATCATCAAGGTCCAGCCGATCGGCGGAGTACGCCGGGCGCTCGATCTCGCCGACCGGTCCGGGCTTCCGGTCGTCGTTTCGTCGGCCCTGGAGACCTCCGTCGGTCTCTCGCAGGGGGTGGCGGCGGCGGCCATGCTCGATGAGCGACAGGGAGAACGTCGGGCCCATGGACTCGGCACGGCCTCGCTCCTCGCCGGGGACGTGGTTCGCCAGCCGCTGATCGCCCATGACGGGGTGGTCTCCACCCGCCGACCGGAACCGGACCCCGATCTTCTCGAGGCGTGGAAGGCCGATCGATCGGTGGAGGCCGCCGCCCTCCAGCGGTTGCGCGCCGCGGCCGAGTTCTTGACGTGATGTATCCGAATTCGGCCACCGCGCTGGCCGAGACGGTGCTCGATGAACTGGTTCGGCGGGATGTTCGCTGCGTCGTGGTGGCGCCCGGGTCGCGGTCGGCACCGCTGGCGATCGCAGCCGCGAGGCGACGGGATGTGGACCTGTTCGTCGAGATCGATGAGCGGTCGGCGGGCTTCTTCGCCCTCGGGCGAGCCAAGCTGTCCGGGCGGCCGAGCGCGGTGGTCGTCACCTCGGGTACGGCCGTCGCCAATCTCGCCCCGGCGACCGTCGAAGCCGACATGTCGGGAACGCCGCTGTTGCTGCTCACCGCCGATCGGCCGCCGGAGTTGCATGCCGTGGGCGCCAACCAGACCATCGAACAAGCCGGGTTCTTCGGTGATGGTGTGCGCTGGGCGGCGACGCTCGCACCCGATGAGGATGGCCCGGGCACCATCGCCTTCTGGCGAACCACGGTGGCGAGGGCGGTGTCCGAATCGCGGGGGTGGTCGGGACGCGCCGGACCGGTTCAGCTCAACCTGGCCTTTCGAGAGCCGCTGACTCCGCACACAGACGACGGTCGGACTCGGGGCCGGACATTCGAGGGAGACGCCGATCGCCGCACTCCGGTGGTCGCCCACCCCGCACCGAGCCGCTCGGTGGGCTTGAATCCCGAATGGAGTCGACTCGAACGAGGGCTCGTCCTGGCGGGAACGGCCGACCGGCCGATCGCCGGTTACGCCGACCGTCTCGCCGCCGCGTTGGGTTGGCCGCTGGTGGTCGAACCCGGGGCGGGTGGGCGCCCGCCTCAGACGATCTCGACGATGCATCATCTCGCCCAGTCGGAGATGGTTTGCGAGTCGCTTCGCCCCGAGGTGATCCTCACGGTTGGCAGGGTGGGGCTGTCCCGACCAGTGACGTCGATGGTCGCCGACGTTCCGCTCGTGGCCACCATGGGTTGGAACGATCCTGGTCGTGCTGCGGCCGAGGTGTATGCCGGTCCGGTGCATGTTCCGGCCGGAGAGCCTGACGCCTCCCGCGACGGCGACTGGCGCCGTCGGTGGCTGGCCCTGGAAGGCCTGGGTCGGGAGGCGCTGAATCGGGCGCTCGATGAGCTCGAGCCGATGACCGAGGCGCGAGCTGCGCGAGACGTGGGACGGGCTGCCGGCGACCAAGGCATGTTGATCGTGGGGTCCTCGACGCCCATCCGAGACGTCGATCGATATCTGGAACCCGGGTCCTTCCGAATCGTGTCCAATCGAGGAGCATCGGGCATCGACGGGTTCGTTTCGACGGCACTGGGAGTCGCCGCCGAGATGGCGACCACCGGCGACGACCGGGTCCCTCCGGCGATCGGGCTGGCCGGAGACCTCTCGTTGCTGCACGACGGCAATGGCTTTCTCGTCCGTCCCCGACCCCGCACCGTGCTGGTGGTTCTGGACAACGATGGTGGGGGGATCTTCTCGTTTCTGCCCCAGGCGGGCGAGACCGATGTCTTCGAGCGGGTCTTCGGCACTCCGACCGGTTGCGACATCGAAGCCCTGTGCCGAACCCACGGGGTCGAGTATCGGGCAGTGACCGAACCCCGACTCCTCGTCGACGAGATCCGCAACGCCGCCGAGGATCGGACCGGGGACGAGACCGGATCGGTCATCCGTGTCGAAGTGGATCGGACGACCCAGGTCGAGATCGCACGTCATCTCACCGCTTCGGTGGTGACGGCGGTGCAAGGTCGATAGCCAACTCCGCCTCGGTGGAAACCTGGTGGTCTCAGGCTCCTAGCGCGTGAAGCATGGCGCGCAGCTTGAGGCGGGTCTCCTCCAACTCGTGCTCCGGAAGTGACTCCTCCACCACTCCGGCACCGGCGAAGAGGCGAGCGCGAGCGCCGGAGATCTCGGCGCACCGCAGGGCGATGGCCATCTCTCCGTCGCCCGCCGCTCCCATCCAGCCGATCGGGCCCGCGTACCGGCCCCGATCCATGCCTTCCAATCGACGAATCATCTCGATGGCGTCCTCGGTCGGGTACCCGCCGACGGCGCCGGTCGGGTGGAGCCGCCCCGCCAGCGTTATGACGTCGGTTCGATCGCTCAGCTTGCCCCGGAATCTGGTTGCCAGGTGCCGGAGGCCGTGAAGTTCCAGCAGCTCGGGTTGAGGGCTGCGGAAGACGCGGTCGCACCACCTGGCAAGCTCATCGTGAACCGGGTCGGCAGCCCATCCGTGTTCGACGAGGTCCTTCTCCGACTCGAGGAGTGCCTTGCCGAGGAGTTCGTCCTCGGCCGGGTCGGGGGAGCGGGGTGCGGTCCCGGCCAACACCAAGGACTCGACGGTCGTGTCCATCGAGCGCACCAACAGCTCGGGAGATGCCCCGACGAGCCCGTCGACGGCGAAGGTGTAGCAAGCCGGGTACCGGTCGGCCAACCGTCGCAACACCCTTCCCGTGTCGAATCGAAGCTTCGACCACAAGGCGTGGTCCCGGGCGAGCACGACCTTGCGGAGGGCGCTGGAGGAGATCTGAGACACCGCTGCGGCCACTGCCTCCAGGTAGGCGACATCCGGAGTCGAAGCTCCCGCATACCGAGGTCGATCGACCGGCTGATCGCCGGTGGCGGCAGGATGGAAGAGGGGAGTGGGGTCGACGTCACCGACGGTCGTCACGAAGTGCCGGTCGCCGACTCGTCCCAAGACGACCTCTGGAACCACCATCACCGAACCGTGGGAACGGTCGTCGAATGTGAAGGAGGCGAAGGCGATCGGACCGGTGCCCGGTCCATCGACCTCGTCTTCGACATCACAGCCCGAGGCCCAGTCGAAGAAGGATTGGGCGGCGACGGTGAATCGGTCGCGTCCGATGCCGGGAGCGAATCGGGCGACTTCGCCGAACCCCACCAGGGACCGACCGGGGGAGAGCCATGCCAGAGGTGGCCGATGGTCGAGCAGGTCGATATCGTCGACCGCTCGGGTGGTGGCCCTCACGACGTCATCCGGCGGCGGGCTTCTGCCACCAGCAGCCGGCGGAAGTGATGGTCGACCAAGCGTCCCGTGGCGGGCAGCATCGTCCGGAAAGCCTCCACCAGGCGTTCGGCTGCAGCCGAGTCGGTCTCCGCCCCCGCTTCGACCGAGTCTCGAACAAAGGTCGAAAAGACCTCGACCGCTTCGGACGCGATCGGGCGCATCGCCTGGTCGAGCGATCGGGCCAGTGCCAGCAACTCGGCGAGCGGCAAGCCCGCTTCGAGCAGGCTCAGCCCCGCCGCCAGGGCTTCGGCATCGGCGGGCGCGAAACGTCGGTCGGAATCGGATGCGCGCGCTTCGAGGAGTCCCTCTCGATCGAGGGCCTCGAGAACCACGCGCGAGATCCCCGTCATCTCGGACAGCTCATCGAGGTCGACGAGCTGGACGTCGCCGTCGGGCGCGTCCAGGGCCTGCAGAAGGGCTCGGTCCCAGGGGTCGAGTCGATTCGTCGGGTCGTCACTCATTGGGAAGGAAAGACTACGGGCTTGCAGGGCATCTCATATCCGGCGAGCACCCGGGCGACCGGAGCGATGGCCGAGCAGTCCGCCGTGGTGTCGATGGTCACTCCGCCGGAGGAGATCTCGAGCTCGATGGCGATCCGAGCCACTTGCCGGGCCACGGCCGGCCCGGGGTCGATGATGGCCACGTCGTCACCGGCAACGGAGCGGATGGTCGACGAGAGGAACGGGTAGTGGGTGCAGCCGAGAACGAGCGTGTCCGCGCCGGCTTCGAGGAGGCGATGCACTGGACCCGCCACCGCCTTCCGGACCGTGTCTCCTTCGATCCGTCCGCTCTCCACCAACTCGACCCATCCCTCGCAGAGTTCCGTGCGGATCTGCACATCCCCGGCAAAGCGATCGACCACGGAGGCGTACAGCTCGCCCTCAAACGTCACGTTGGTGGTCAAGACACCAACCACCCCGGTCCGGGTCAGCAGGGCGGCAGGTTTCACGGCTGGTTCCATGCCGACGAACGGCACCCCTGGGTGGCGGCTTCGAAGGTGATACAGCGCCGCCGCCGAGGCCGCATTGCAGGCGAGAACGATCATGGACGCTCCCGAGGCGAGGAGATGGTCGGTGATCTCCTCCGCGAACCGCCGGACCTCGGTGATCGGGCGACTTCCGTATGGCGCACGACCACTGTCGGCCACGTATCGAACGGCGGCGTCCGGCAGATGCGTCCGTACATGGGTCAGCACCGAGAGGCCGCCGAGGCCGGAGTCGAACATGCCGATCATGGCTTCGAAACGGTACCGTCCAACCGCTCAGAAGCGTGGACAGGCGAAGGAGCGACATGGAACTGACCGACGCGGTTGTCATGGTGACCGGAGGGGCCTCCGGCCTCGGGGCGGCGACGGCCCGAGCCGCCGCCCGGAGCGGTGCGCGGGTGGTGGTGGTCGATCTCCAGGAGGATCTCGGCAGGGCATTGGCCTCGGAGGTCGGGGGAAGGTACGTCACAGCCGATGTGACCTCAGGGGATGCGGTGATGGCCGCGGTCGGAGAGGCGTCCGCCCTCGGCCCGATCCGAGGGCTCGTCAATTGCGCGGGCATCGGTCACGCCGCCCGCACGCTCGATCGTGACAACCAGCCTCACGCCTTGGAGCACTTCGAGCGCGTGATCAGTATCAATCTCGTCGGGACTTTCAACTGCATGCGCATCGTCGCAGCCGCGATGGCATCGCTGGAGCCGGTGGACGTCCACGGAGGCCGCGGAGCGATCGTCAACACCGCCTCGGTGGCTGCCTTCGACGGTCAGGTCGGGCAGGTGGCGTACTCGGCCTCGAAAGGGGGCATCGTCGGGCTGACGCTTCCGGCCGCTCGTGATCTCTCGACGATCGGAGTTCGGGTGAACTCGATCGCGCCCGGCATCATCGACACACCGCTCCTGGCCGGCCTGCCCGAGGCAGCTCGTCAATCTCTCGGCCAGCAGGTGCTGTTCCCGAAGCGGCTGGGAACACCCGAGGAGTTCGCCGCACTGGCCATGATGCTGCTCACGCACGATTACATGAACGGCGAGACCGTCCGGATGGACGGCGGAATCCGCATGGCTCCGAAATGAAGACGGGAGGGTGGAGCCGGAGTGGCTCCACCCTCCCGCTGGGAGGACCTGTTCAGCAGCCGTGCGCAGCGGCGAGACCGCTGTTCACGAAGTTGGCGGCGCCGCCGACACTCCCGGTGACGTGACCGACCTCCCGGGCGGTCGCCACGAGCTGGCCGTAGCTGGCGCCGCACCCGTCCTTGATCGCCTTGCCGTAGCCGTTGGCCATGGCGGTGCCGGACAGCGCCATCATGGCCACTGCCGTTGCGAGAATCACCACACGCTTCCGCATCCCTTGCTCCTTGTGTCTCCGAACGCTCGCCTTTCGAGCGCTCCCTGCCTCCTCTACGGCGCCGTCGGCGGAATCGGATGCAAGGTCGCGGGGATGGCCGGCCGGCGCCTCCGAGCTGCGGAGTCAGCGACCTTCGGTTGAGATCGCGTCTCGGATCTGGCGCTTCAACCGGGCGAGGATCGCCCCCATACCCCGGAGCCGGAGTGGCGTCACCACCTCTTCCAGCCCCATTCCCTGATAGAAGTCATCGGGTACGGCGAGGATCATCGGCGCCGGTTCGCCGTCGAGTCCGGCGGTGAGGAGTCCGGCAAACCCTCGGACAGTGGGCGACTCCGGCGGGGCCTGGAACCACATCCGCACCGCCCCATGCTCGTCCACGCTGGTCGTGAGGAAGAACGGGGTCTGACACTCGTGAACCTGTTCGAGGTCGGCGGGCTCGATTCCGGGGGGCAGGTCGGGGAGGCGGTTCGAGTAGTCGAGGAGGGCCTGGACGCGGAACTCCTTGGGCGAGGTCGCCATCACCTCCATGATGGTGCGCAGTCGGTCGGGTATTCCGCTCGTCATCGGCGGTCGAGCGTACCGGCTCTTCATCCGCACATCGACCCCGAGAATTTCTCCTACGGTCATGGTGTTTAGAGTGAACGGGAGTGAAGGGAGCGAAGGAGAGAGCATGGCCGCATCCGTCGACGCACACCCCCGGTTCGCTCAATACGCCCGTCCGGAGATGCTCGTCAGCACCGAGTGGCTGGCCGACCATCTCGACGATCCGGCGGTCGTCGTGGTCGAGTCGGACGAGGACATCTTGCTCTACGAGACGGGACACATCCCCGGTGCAGTGAAGATCGACTGGCACGCCGACCTGAATGATCCGGTGGTGCGTGACTATCTCGATGAGCGTGCCTTCGCCGAGTTGATGCAGGAGAAGGGGATCAGCCCGGATTCGACTGTGGTCTTCTATGGGGACAACTTCAACTGGTGGGCGGCGTACGCGCTGTGGGTGTTCTCGCTGTTTGGTCATGCCGACCTTCGGCTGCTCGACGGCGGTCGGCAGAAGTGGGTTTCGGAGGACCGTCCGATGACCACGGATGTCCCGGTGCGGCCACCGAGCACCTATCCGATCCCAACCCGCAGCGACGAGCCCATCCGGGCCTTCATCGACGATGCGGTTCGGCACGCCGCCGACGGCAAACCGCTCGTGGACGTCCGGTCGCCGGAGGAGTTCCGGGGCGAGCGGCTCCACATGCCGGACTATCCGAACGAGGGAGCGCTCCGGGGTGGACACATCCCCGGTGCCGCCAACGTCCCTTGGAAGCGGGCCGCCAACGATGACGGGACGTTTCGGGGCGCCGACGAGCTGCGGGCGATCTATGCCGGCGAGCATGGCATCGATCCTCGAGACGATGTCGTGGTCTACTGTCGGATCGGGGAGCGGTCGAGCCATACCTGGTTCGTCCTGAGTCACCTGCTGGGATACGAACGGGTGCGGAACTACGACGGCTCCTGGACCGAATACGGCAACGCCGTGCGAGTGCCGATCGAGCGGTGATCGGAAACGTCGCCGCTTGAGCGTCAGTCGTCGGAGGTGCGACGGGCCGTGCCGGCCGGGGATCGGCCGGTGGCGATCGTCAGGCGGCGCATCCGATCGACGATCCCGTTGTCGAGCTGGGACCATTCGAACCGCCACTGCCAATTTCCCTCGGTCGTCGCCGGGAGGTTCATCCGGGCTTCGGACCCGAGTCCCAACAGATCCTGCAACGGGAACACCGCGGTGTCCGCTACCGACTCGGCGACCGCTTCGATGAGATCCCAGTGGAACGCTCGGCCGTCGCTGTTCAATGCCGACAGCGCGGTCCGACGTTCGGCGACCCGCTCGGGCGACGGATCTTCGAACCAGCCGATGGCGGTGTCGTTGTCGTGGGTGCCGGTGTAGGCGACGACGTTCGGGCGGAACTGATCGAGGGCGTGGGCACTCTCGGTGCCGAAGCCGAATTGCAGGATCTTCATGCCCGGAAAGCCGTACCGATCGCGCAGTGCTTCGACATCGGCGGTGATGACGCCCAGGTCCTCGGCGATGACCGGCAGCGTGCCGAACACCGATTCGAGGTGGTCGAACAGCTCCGTGCCCGGTGCCGGGACCCACGCACCCTCGATGGCGGTGGGGCTCTCGGCCGGCACATGCCAGGACGCGGCGAAGCCGCGGAAGTGGTCGACTCGAACGAGGTCGAACAGCTCGAAGACCCTCTCCAGACGCGACGTCCACCATGTGAAGCCGTCCGCCGCGTGCTCTTCCCATCGGTAGAGCGGGTTGCCCCACCGCTGCCCCGTCTTCGAGAAGTAGTCGGGAGGAACTCCCGCGACGAAGGTCGGCATGCCCGTGTCGTCCAGATGGAAGAGCCGGCGGTTCGCCCATACGTCGGCGGAGTCGTGTGCCACGAAGATCGGGATGTCGCCGATCAGCCGAACTCCGACCTGGTCGGCATGGGTGCGGAGTGCGGTGAACTGGTCGTCGACCAGGAACTGCTCGGTGATGATCGCGTCGATGTCGTCGGCCATGTCTCGGCGCACCCTGGCCAAGGCATCCGGTTCCGCGTTGGCGAGGTCGGGATCCCACTCCCACCAGGGCTTGAGCCCGTTGGCGCGCTTGAGTGCCATGAACACCGCGAAGTCGTCGAGCCACGTGGTGCCGTGCCGCTCGACGAACGCCTCTCGACCACGCCGAAGATCTGCCGTCGCTCGTTCGGTGAAGTGATGCGCCGCGCGATGAAGACGGGGCCGCCGCCAGGCCAGCACCGATCCGTAGTCGACTCGGCGGCGGGGAAACGGTGGAGGATTTGCCAAATCGGTGGCGGGGAGAAGTTCCAGCGCCGCCAGATCTTCCAGGTCGATCAGTAGTGCGTTCCCGGCGAAGGTCGACGGTGACTGGTACGGCGAATCCCCGTAGCCGGTGGGGCCGATAGGAAGCATTTGCCACCAGGTCTGCTCCATCGACGCGAGGGCGTCGACGAAGCGCCGGGCATTCGAACCCAACGATCCGGCGCCGAGGCGTCCGGGGAGCGATGTGGGGTGGCACAAGATCCCCGACGACCGAGACACGGCAGGGAGTGTAGAGACACCGGCGACTCGTCGGTGGGGCTCGTCGGTTGGGTCCTGGGTACGCTCGTGGTGATGGATTCGACCTCGTCGAGCGGTCAGGCACCACCCTGGCTCCCCCGGGCGGCGTTGACCGTGTCGGGCGTGCTGCTCGGCGTCTTCGCGCTCGTATGGGTGGTGGGGCGGCTTCGTAGCCTCATCGTCATGATCTTCGTCGCCCTGTTCACCGCCATCGCATTGGAACCGGCGGTGCAACGCCTGGAACGCCGGGGCTGGAGGCGAGGGATCGCCACCGGCTTCGTGTTCCTCGTCACTTTCGTGGCGATCGTGGCATTCATTGCATCGTTGGTGCCCGTCATCGTGACCCAGGCGGATGCGTTGGTCGACGCGCTCCCGGGGTATGCGGATTCACTGGAACGGTGGGTCGAGGCTCAGGACTTCGTCGATGCCGGGGTGATCATCGATCAGGTGCTCGGTGGCGTCGAGGACCTCGGCGGGCTGGCCTCCCGGTTGGGGTCCCGTCTGGCCGGCGGAGTGCTGGCGATCGGGAACACGGTGATCGGTGGCGTGTTCATGTTCGTGACCGTTGGGTTGTTCGCCTTCTACATGGTGGCGGACGCGCCGAGGATGCGGTCGACGGTGCTCTCGTTTCTTCCGGCGGCAAGACAGCGGGAGCTTCTCCGCATCTGGGAGATCGCGGTCGAGAAGACGGGCGGGTACATCTACTCGCGGCTGGTACTGGCGATCGTGGCCGCCGGCTTTGCAGCCGGAGTGTTCGCGTTGTTGGGCCTGCCGTACGTGGTTGCCCTCGCCATCTGGGTTGGCGTCGTCAGCCAGTTCGTCCCCGTGGTCGGTGCCTACATCGCTGCCTTTCTTCCGGTACTGGTGGCACTCGGTTCCCGCCCGATCGCCGCGGTCTGGGTGATCGTGGCGCTGATCGTCTATCAGCAGGTCGAGAACTACTTCGTGGCGCCACGGATCACGGCGCGCTCGATGTCGCTGCACCCCGCCGTTTCCCTCGGGGCCGTGATCGCGGGAGCCTCGCTCCTCGGGGGACTCGGAGCGGTCCTCGCCCTCCCCGTGGCGGCGACGATCCAGGCGTTCCTCTCGACCGTCATGGCACGGCATGAGCTCGTCGACGGATCGGCAGCCTCGCCGCCCGATGGAGCCGTTGCGGATCAGCGGGCTGTGCAGGCGACCGCTCCCACCGCCACCGAAGAGGATTTCGGAATCTGAGCCATGGCCGGTCCCATCTCCTCATTGCGCGTGGTCGAGCTGGCGGGCCTCGGACCGGCGCCGTACTGCACCATGGTGCTGGCCGATCTCGGAGCGGACGTGATCCGGGTGGACCGCCTGGATCCGGCGTGGTCGGCTGTGCCGCCCTCCGAGGACCTGCTCAACCGTGGCAAGCGTTCCATCGCCGCCGACTTGAAGCATCCCGCGGGGGTCGAGGTGGTGCTGCGGATGGTGGAGCGATCGGATGTGTTGGTGGAGGGATTCCGGCCCGGAGTGGTCGAGCGGCTCGGCCTGGGACCGGACATCTGTCTCGATCGAAACCCTCGACTCGTCTACGGGAGGATGACCGGCTGGGGCCAGGACGGCGCGCTCGCCAGCCGCGCCGGGCACGACCTGAACTATCTGGCGTTGTCGGGCGTTCTCTCCACTATCGGGACCGAGGAAAGGCCCATCCCTCCGTTGAATCTGGTGGCGGACTTCGGCGGTGGGGGGATGCTGCTTGCGGTCGGGGTGTTGGCCGCCGTGATCGAAGCGAGAGCCTCCGGGAGTGGTCAGGTCGTCGACGCGGCGATGGTAGACGGTGTGGCGCACCTGTCGACCATGCTGCATGCCATGGCCGGTGCAGGAGCCTGGGTCGGGCGGCGGCGGTCGAATCTGTTGGACGGCGGTGCGCCGTTCTACGACGTGTATCGGACGTCTGATGGAGGGTTCGTCGCCGTGGCTGCGCTCGAGCCGCAGTTCTTCGCGGGGCTGATCGAGGTGCTCGAGCTCGACGCGTCCGACATCGGCGCCCAATTCGATCGGTCGGGCTGGTCCGACATGCGGGCTCGGTTCGTGGAGGTCTTCGCCTCCCGCACCCGGAACGAGTGGGAGGTGCTCACCGCCGACATCGACGTCTGTGTCACGCCGGTTCTCGGAGTCGCCGAGGCGGCCGATCATCCCCACAACCGGGTCCGGAAGACGTTCGTCGACGTGGCCGGCCGAGTGCAGCCTGGCCCGGCCCCGCGCTTCTCGGCCACGCCCACCGGGTCGCCGGGAGTCCCGCCGACGCCCGGCGAGCATTCGACCGAGATTCTCAACGAGCTCGATTACACGGAGCCGGAGGTGGATACACTGCTGGAACGCCGAGTGGTTCGCTGAGTCGAGGAGCATGATGACGTCGCAGGCAACGCTGGATGAGAGGCGCGAGATCGATGCCGTCGTCGATGGGTTGACCCTCGTCGACATCTTGGCGCGCAACGCCGACCGTTTCCCGGATCACCCGGCCATCCATTGGAAGGAATCCGACTCGTGGCGTCAGCTGACGTGGTCGGGGTACCGGGACGTCGTGCACCAGGCGGCGGCCGGGTTGTCCAGCCTCGGCGTCGGCCACGGCGACTTCGTCGCCATCATGGCCGGGAACCGTCCCGAGCACGCCACCGCCGACCTGGCGGCCATCCACGCCGGCGCCACCGGGGTGACGATCTATTCGACGCTCACGTCCGAGCAGATCGAGTACATCGCCAACAATTGCGAGGCCAAGGTGGCCGTCCTCGAAGATCTCTCCTTCATGAAGAACTGGGAGGCGATTCGCGAAGGCCTGCCCCATCTCCGGTACGTCGTGCTGATGGAGGGGGCCGAGAACTACTCGACGGTCGATTGGGTGCTCTCGTGGGACGACCTGTTGGAACGTGGCTCCGAGGCGATCGCCACCAACCCGGATCTGGTCCGGGACGCGACGGCCACCATCGAGCCGGAGACGATCGCCACGCTCATCTACACGTCGGGCACCACCGGAACTCCGAAGGGGGTGGTGATCACCCACCGCAACGTTCTGTGGACCGCCGAATCGGTTCGGCGGGTGGTCGACGGTCTGCCGCCGCATCCCAAGATGGTGTCGTACCTGCCGCTGGCCCACATCGCCGAGCGAATGTCCACGCATTACTTCGGCATGTTCGTCGTCGGCGAGGTCTACTACTGCCCCGACCTCGCAGTGGTCCTCGAGTACATCCAGCAGGCGCGACCCCACCTGTTCGTTGGCGTGCCGCGGGTTTGGGAGAAGTTCCACGCCCGCATGCTGGGCCGGTTCGAGGAGAACGAGAAGCGGGACCTGATCATGAAGGCGCTGGCCCACAACACCTCGGTGCTCGAGGCGGAACAGCGCGGCGAGAAGGTCGGCATCGTCGACCGGCTCAAAGCGACGGCGTTCGACCGGCTGGTGTTCTCGAAGGTGCGGTCCCAGCTCGGTCTCGACGAGGTGGTCATGTCGATCACTGCCGCGGCTCCGATCACCCGTGATCTCATCCTGTTCTTCAACGCGGTTGGGATCCCACTGGCCGAGCTGTACGGGATGTCCGAGACGACCGGCCCCGCCACGACCAACCGTCCGACGGACAACCGGATCGGCACCGTGGGGAAGCCCCTCCCGGGCGTCGAGGTTCGGCTCGACGAGGACGGTGAGGTCCTCATGCGCGGCGGCGTGATCACCGCCGGGTACTACAAGCTTCCCGAGGCGACGGCGGAGTCATTCGACGCCGACGGCTGGCTGCACTCTGGCGACTTGGGGAAGATCGAGGACGGATACCTGTCGATCGTCGGCCGGAAGAAAGAGATCATCATCACGGCCGCCGGCAAGAACATCGCCCCGGCCAAACTCGAGACTGCGCTGAAGAACCATCCGCTCATCGCCCAGGCCTGCATGGTCGGCGACCAGCGAAAGTTCCTGACGATGGTCATCGCCCTCGATGGTGAAGAAGCGCCGGGGTGGGCCGAGAGCAACGGTTTGGCGTTCACCGACCTGGCGGCGTTTGCGAACGAGCCGGCCGTGGTGGCCGAAGTGGAGCGCGCCGTGGAGGAGGCCAACGGCCACGTGGCTCGGGTGGAGCAGATCAAGCGGTTCCATGTCGTTCCCGACGAGTGGACGCCGGACTCGGGTGAGATCACGCCCTCACTGAAGCTGAAGCGGCGTGTCGTCCTCGAGAAGTACGCCTCCGACATCGAGGCGATGTACACCGGCGCCTGAGTCGTCCGCCGACCCCGGGTCGGCGGACATTCTGGCGGGGAGTGACAGCCGGAAGCAGGTTCGTCCGTCGATGCGTTCATAGACGAGATCGCCCTGCATCATCTGCGCGAGGTCGCGTGAGAGCGCCAGGCCAAGACCGACGGAGTCGGTGTTTCGAGGGTCGGGGGCGTAACGGGTGAACAGGTGGTCCAGGCGGTCCGGAGCGACCCCCGGTCCGTTGTCGATCACATCCAGATAGACCGTTTCGCCGGCCGAGCCGGAGTGGATGGTGATGATCGGTCCTCCGTACCGCAGGGCGTTGGAGACGAGGTTGCGACAGATCTGTTTCACCCGGTTGGGGTCGGCGATACAGATGCCGTGGCCGCGAGTGAAGGTGATTCTTCCCAGTTGATCCTCGGGCAGCGACTCGAGCACTTGAGAGAGTTGGGCGTTGAGGCTGGTCCGCACCGACGCCACGACCAGCCGCCCGATGTCATGACGGGCCGCCGTCAACAGGTCCTCAACCATCCCCTGGATGTCGTTGGCCTGGACGAGGATGCGATTCAGCATCTCGCGCACGTCCTCGTCCGAGAGGTTCTCCCGCTCGTTCGACAGCAACTGGGCGAAACCGATCACTGCAGAGAGCGGGCTGCGCAGCTCGTGTGCCACCTCCGCCAGCATCTCGTCTTTCGATTCGATGGTGGCCACCAGTTTCCGGCGCTGGGCGTTGCGTGCGGTCACGTCGCGGAGCAACAACACGGCTTCCTCTGAGCCTCTGATCGGGGCGATTCGAGCTTCGACCTCGAGACCGTCGCACGTCGTGAATTCGACCAACTGCAGCCGCTGCTCATGGACGGCTCGGCGAGTTGCGGCGAGCGTCTCGGTGAGCGCCGGATCTGGGATCAGTGCGCTGAGGTCGGGCGGGCCGGGATTGGGTTGGGCCGCCTGCGCTTCGGACAGCCGCCCGTGCGTTCCGACGACGGCGCCGTCGATGTCCAATCGGAGGACGAGGTCGGGGAGCGCCTCGATGAGGGCCATGGTTCGATTGCGCTGTTCGGTGATCCAACGCGTGCTGGCGGCGTGCTCCAGCGCGAAGGCGATCGACCGCGTGAGGAGTTGGGGGCTCAGGATGGAGCGAGGGACGACGTCCGAAGCTCCAGCCAGCAAGGCAGCTCTGGTCGAGCCGTCGTCCTCCTCGTCGATCACGTAGATGGAAGGCACGTCGGGATGGGACTCGGCCACCATCTCGATCAGATCCAGACCGTCGCGACGGTCGCCATGATCCCCGACCAGGAGGATGTCGTGGCCTCCGACCAGTTTCATCGCCTGTTGGTGGTCGACGACGGAGGTGATCGAGATCGATGGATGACCCGCACGATTGGCCAACACCCGCATGACAGCATGCTCGTCGGGCACTGCGTCTACGAACAACGCCTGCACCTGGCTCATGCTCAAGTCTTCGGCATCCCGAGGCGGTTCTTGAGACTCGCCCGAGGGCCTCGTCGTTGCTCGGCGACACCGGGCGAGCCGAGCCACGCCGACATCGGTCGACGCTGCACTAGCGTTCGGTGGCGTGATACGACGCACGCTCTACTCCGAGGAACACGAGCTGTTCCGTGACTCCGTCCGCTCGTTCATCGAACGTGAGATCGTCCCCCATCGCGACACCTGGGAGCAGGCCGGGAGAGTCGACAAGTCGATGTTCCGGACAGCCGGAGCCCAGGGTCTGCTGGGAATGGCCATACCCGACGAGTTCGGAGGCGGCGGCGTGGACGACTTCCGCTTCAACGCCGTGATCCTCGAAGAGTTGGGCGCCGCCGACACGCTGGCGTCCGGTATGTGCATCACGCTGCACAACGACGTCTGTCTGCCGTACTTTCTCGGTCTGGCCAACGACGAACAGCGCGCCCGGTGGTTCCCCGGACTGGCTTCGGGCGAACTGATGGCGGCTATCGCAATGACCGAACCGGTCGCCGGATCCGATCTCGCCGGAATCGCCACCACCGCCATTCGCGACGGCGACGACTACGTGGTGAACGGACAGAAGACTTTCATCACCAACGGGCTCAACTCCGATGTCGTGGTCACGGCCGTCAAGACCGACCCGAGCCTTCGGCACGCCGGGATGTCGCTGCTGGTGGTCGAGGACGGCACCGAAGGGTTCACCCGTGGACGAAACCTCGACAAGATCGGTCTGCATGCCCAGGACACGGCCGAGCTGTTCTTCGCCGATGCCCGGGTTCCCGTGGCGAACCGGCTCGGAGCCGAAGGGGAAGGGTTCCGGTACCTGGTGGCCAATCTTCCCCAGGAACGGCTGTCGCTGGCGATGGGTTCGATCGCACACGCCGAGGCAGCCTTCGGGTGGACCCTGGACTACGTGAAGGAGCGGAAGGCGTTCGGTGCGCCGATCGGATCGTTCCAGACGATCAAGCACCAGATGGCGGAGATGCGAACCGAGCTCGACATCGGGTGGACCTATATGGCCGCCCAGGTCGGGGCGCTGGTCGAAGGGGTGCTGACCGCCGAGGAGGCGGCCAAGGCCAAGTGGTGGATCACCGAGTTGGAGAAGCGGGTGATCGACTCCTGTCTCCAGATGTTCGGCGGGTACGGCTACATGGAGGAGTACCCGATCGCCCGGGCTTATCGCGATGCTCGGGTGCAGACGATCTACGGCGGAACCACGGAGATCATGAAGGAGATCATCGGGCGATCGCTGGGCCTGTGAGCGAAGGGAGGACCACATGACGATTTCGTTCGACGATCGGGTTGCGATCGTCACCGGCGCCGGGCGGGGTCTGGGCCGGGCATATGCGATCGAGTTGGCCCGGCGCGGGGCTCGCGTCGTCGTGAACGACGTCGGCTCGGCGGTCGACGGATCGGATCCAGATATGCGGGCGGCGGATGCCGTCGTCGCCGAGATCGAGGATGCCGGTGGGACGGCCGTGGCCAGCCATCACTCCATCGCCGACCCCGATGGGGGAGCGGCGGTCGTGGAACTGGCGGTGGCCGAGTACGGGTCGGTGGACATCGTGGTGAACAACGCCGGGATCCTGCGCGATCGTTCGTTTGCCAACCTCACGGCCGACGACGTAACCTCGGTTCTCGACGTTCACCTGCGGGGGGCGTTCTGGGTATCGATGCCGGCGTTTCGAATCATGAAGGAGCGTGGTCACGGGCGGTTCGTGTTCACGTCCTCGAACTCCGGTTTGCTCGGGAACTTCGGTCAGGCGAACTACGGCGCCGCCAAGATGGGTTTGGTCGGACTGTCGAATGTGCTGGCGATCGAAGGCGCCAAGTACGGCATCACGTCCAACGTGATCGCTCCGGTGGCCGGGACACGGATGACCAAGGAGCTGCTCGGACCGCTCGCCGACCTGGCGAATCCATCCATGGTGATGCCCATGGTCGTGTATCTGTGCTCCGACGAGAACCAGTTGACCCATGAGATCTTCACGGCGGGGGGCGGCCGGTTTGCGCGCTTCTTCGTCGGCCTCGGACCGGGCTGGTTCGCCGGTGCGGGCTCATCCCCGACGGTCGAGGACGTCGCCGATCACATCGAGGAGATTCGCACCGTCGAGCCGAGCGAGGTCTTGGTGTCATCGTTTGGCGAGCTGGAGCTGCTGGGGAGGATGCTGGCCGGAGGGGAGTGAGCCGACCGGTACGGTCTGCCTGCCCAAACCACTGAAGCGGGGAGCCCATGCGCCGACTGGTTGAGCAGCGTGAAGGTCGACACCTGTTTTGCCAGACAGCCCATCTTCGACACCTCCGAGCGGGTCGCCGCCTACGAGGTGCTGTATCGCTCGGCGGGAACTCGTACTGCCGTGTTCGACGACCCGGTGGGTGCCACCATGGCGGTGCTCGACGGGGCATTTGGCGACATCGATCGGGTCGACCGGCTCGACGGACTCGTCGGATACGTCAACATGCCACGCGAGGTTCTCTTCGGTGACACCGTGATGTCGTACTCACCGCGTCGATTGGGCGTCGAGGTGCTCGAGGATGTCGAGCCCGATGGCTTACTCATCTCCGCACTGGCCGATCTCCGGAAAAAGGGGTACCGGGTGGCGCTCGACGATTTCATGCTCGGTGGTGGCCGGGATCTGCTCCTGACGCAGGCCGACATCGTCAAGGTCGATGTCCTGGAGCACGACGATGACCAGCTGGGCCGGACGGCGGAGACCCTGCGCAGTACCGGGCTGATTCTCCTGGCCGAGAAGGTCGAGACCCGCGAGTCGCTCGCTCGGTGTCAGTCCCTCGGGTTCGAGCTGTTCCAGGGCTACTTCTTCGCACGGCCGGAGATGATGTCCGGGAGCACCGCCGACCGGCATCGTCACGTTGTCGCCATGTTGACCGACCTTCACCGTCACGTACCCGACGCATCCGAGGTGGCCCGGGCCATCGACCGGTACCCCGCCCTGGCTCGATCACTGCTGGCGGTGCTGAACTCGCCGATCATCGGGTTACCTCGGGCCATCTCGTCGGTGCAGGTGGCGGTCGATCGGCTGGGAACCGCGCGGATCATCGAGCTGGCCACGGCGGTTGCGCTCTCCGACACTCCGCAGGTCGCTCCGGAGCTGGTCAACCTGGCGCTCACACGGGCTCGTATGTGCGAGTCGATGGCGGTCGCCGCCGGCCGGGCGGACCCGCTGTCGTACTTCTCGGCGGGAGTGCTGAGCGTGCTGGACGCCCTGTCCGATCTTCCGATGGAGGACGTGTTGGCCGATGCACCGGTGCCGGGGGAGATTGCCGAAGCGCTGACTTCGCGGACCGGCGACAAGGGTGAGGCGCTCGCCGCCACCCTGGCATACGAGCGAGCCAGGTGGGAAGACGTCAGCCGGCATGGATTCGATCTCGACGTCGTGTCGAATGCCTACTTCACGGCCATCGACTGGTCATCGCGTATGACCGTTCTGACTCGCTCGTTCACCTGACGATCTCGACCGGTACCCCGGCCGACAGCAGTTCGGAGAGGCGGACGGCCACCTCGTTCGGGACACGAACACAGCCGAGCGAACGGTTCGATCCGATCGAGGATGGACGGTTGGTGCCGTGGATTCCGATGATCCCGTCGCCGCCGTTGAACTCGGTGATCGTGTCGGAGTATGCCGAGAGTCCAAAGGCGTGGGGACCCCAGGGACCCGTCGGATCCGTCAACCTCACCGAGTCGGTGATGTAGAAGGAGCCGACGGGGGTGGGGCTGCCGGGCCCACCGATGGCGACGTCGGTCTCGAGCACCGGACCCCCGTGGTCGGACACGACCAGCCGTCGATCGGAGAGGTCGACTTCGACGTGCCGATCGACGTCGAACAGTTGCACGTCGGCGGCGCGAACCCAACCCTTGCTGCCGTTGGGGCGGATCGGCAGCGCAACCTCCAACCAGCCGTCGACGGGACCATCGAGGACGGCGACCACCCGAGGGGTCCCAAGATCCGTGTGCGCGGCCAGCGTGGTCCATGGCCGCGGATCGGCGGCGCGTGCGTATACCTCGAGTGGCCGGTCCGAGCGAGCCGCCCGACCCAGCGGCGCCGGTTCGTCCCCTCCGACGGTCTCGGCGTCGGCGCGGCGCTGCTGCGGTGGTGGCTCGGCCGACGCGATCGAGGCAGCGCCTGGATGTGTGGTGGTTGGCGCATCCGTCGCGTCCTCCACGTCGCTGGAGTTCGCGACCGGGGTGGCGGCGCATGATGTCACTGCGATTGCGACGACGCACGCCGCAACCATCTGTCGGAATCGAACGGCTGCCCGCTGCACCCCGTTCAAGCTACCCGCAGGCCGGCCCGCTTCCAGCCGGCAGCCGCGCCTGCCTGCCGGGCGATTGATAGCCTCTGGTGGACGCGTCCGGTTGGGGGTCCGTGAAGATTCTGGTGACTCGGTGGATCGGCGAAGACCTTCTGAAGGGGCTCGCCCAGGACCATGAGATTGTGATGCATTCGGAGCCGACTTCGATGCCGCGTGCTCGATTCGTCGACGAGTTGGGCGATGCCCATGCCCTGCTGTCCTTCCTGACCGATCGCCTGGATGTGGAGACGATCGATACCGCACCCCGGCTGCGGGTGATCTCTCAGCTGGCTGCCGGCGTGGACAACATCGACGTCGAAGCATGCACGGCGCGGCGAATCGCGGTGGGACACACGCCGGGCGTCCTCACCGAAGCGACCGCCGATGCAGCCTTCGCGCTCATGGCGGCCGTGGTCAGGCGCCTCCCCGAGGCCGCCACGTTCGCTCGATCCGGTGCATGGGAGGAGTGGCGACACGACATCTTCATCGGTGGTGACCTTCACGGGTCGACGTTGGGCATCGTCGGTCTGGGAGCGATCGGCTCGGCCGTGGCACGTCGGGCGGCCGGGTTCGACATGCGCGTGCTCTACACGAGCCGCAGCCGGCGCCCCCACATCGAGGCCGCGCTCCGAGTGTCGTACCGGAGCCTCGACGATCTCCTGGCAGAAGCCGACCACGTCGTGATCGCGGTGCCGCTGACGCCCGAAACCCATCAGCTGATCGGGCCGGGTGAGCTGGCATCGATGAAGCCCACGTCGACGCTGGTGAATGTGGCTCGAGGGCCGGTGGTGGACACCGATGCGCTCCTCGGAGCGCTGGAGGATGGGACCATCGCAGGAGCTGCCCTCGACGTCACCGATCCGGAGCCCCTGCCCGCCGACCACCCGCTTCATGGCCAACCCAACTGTCTCATCGTTCCGCACATCGCCAGTGCTTCTCGGTCGGCCCGTCGACGAATGCTCGGGCTGGCGGTCGACAACCTCGCCGCCGGAGTCGCCGGGGAGCCGATGATCCGGTGCGCGAATCCGGACGTCTACCGATCAGGTGAGGTCGGGTTGGACGACCAGCAGGACACCGGAGCGGAGTGAGACCCGCGCGACCGGAGATGTGAATTCGTTACTCACGCCCCGGCTGGTGCCAAACCGCAGGCGGGCGTCTTCGAGTGGCCAGCGCAGCCCCGCCGTGGTCACACCTGCGGCATCGCCTCCCATCGGGAGGAGGCTGACGATCTGGCCGGGCACGCCGTGGAGGTCGACGTGCGAACGAACCACGAACGCCCGACCGGAGTTCGACACCCACTCGATGTCGACGGCGGCGTAACGGTCGGAGCACAGGATCGTGACATTCCCGATCAGATGGTCGAGCCGGCCTCCGGTCCCCCCGACGACGATCACGCGTTCCGCCACCGCTGCGGCCGCATTCATGGCCAGCTCGAGGTCGGTTGCGTCCTTGTCGGTTGGGTACGGGTCGAGCCGAGACGGATCGATGGTGGCCAGTCCCTCCGGCGAGACGGAGTCCATGTCGCCGACCACTCGATCGACCGTCAACCCGAGCCGGGTGGCGTGGTCCAGTCCACCGTCGACGGCGACGACCCAGGGGTCGTCCGGCAGTTCGTCGAGAACGGATGGTCCGGGTGGATCTCCGTCCACGATCACGACGGCAGTGGCCATGCATCCTCCAAATGACAAAATCGTCTTAGTCGCAGCCGGCGCGTAAGACGGGGGAGCGCGGACATCATTGCAGCCAGGTCACGTGGTGTCCCGAGGTCACTCGGACCGGTTGCATGTCGTCCAGATCCTGGACCACGACCTCCGCCGAGCCGTCGTCGCCGACCCGGGCGTAGGCGAAGGCGTCCGACTCCGGCGACCAGGGTTGATCGTGGCGAACGTACTGTCCCCAGAAGGGAAGGTATTGCTCGACGAACACGGGGGTCGGACGATAGGCGGGGAAGGTCGTGATCCCGCTGCCATCCCACACACCCGGGCTCAGGCGTCCGTCGCCGCCGACGGCGGCGAACAACAGCCTCGTCGAGTCCGGGCTCCACTGGAATGTCGCCACCGTCCCGTCGTCGACGGTTTGGCGGTCTCCGGTCGCCAGGTGGATCACATCGAGTCTTCCCACCAGCACCGGTGCCACCGACCCGGTCAGCAGTGCCAGTCGTTGTCGGTCCGGGGACACCGCGAACGCGTTGAAGGCGCCGGCGGGAGCGAGGGTGGTAGTCCCGCCACCGTCGATCGGAATGGCCACGATCTCGGCGGCGGCGGGGAGTGGGCTGGATTCGATCGACGCTTCGATCGTCGAGGTCGTCACGGCCGCGACCACCGTTGAGGGGTCGAGCCAATCCGGGGACTGAAACGCCGCCGTGTTCACCGAAAGGACCATGGGCGCTTCGGTCGCGGCGTGGGCATCGATCACCACCAACTCGCGTGCGTTGCGGTGAGCCGCCAGCCACCGGCCATCCGGAGACCATGCGAGGAAGTGTGGCCTCGCCGGGCCGAGGTCGGTGATCGAACGCTCGGGCAACTCGACGATTCGGGCTCCGACCCCTCCGCCAGGATCGTTGCCCAGCGACACCAGGCGTCGTCCGCCGGGGCTCCAGTGATAGAAGAACGGTGCGAAGCCCGGTGTGACGGCCCTCGTCTCGACGGTCGACCAGAGCCGTGACGCATCGTCGGACTCGACGTCCGCGGTGTAGGCGATCATCGAGCTGTCGAGCGATGGCGTCGGCTGAACCGAGATGGAGGTGGAGCTGTCGGCGGTGCCCTCCGAGACCGTGTGGATGAGATTCCCATCGCGGGAAACGATGTATACCGCGCCGTCGTCGCCGGTGATCAACAGCCCGCCGACGCGCCGGCCGTTCGCGGCGGCGGAGGTCGACGACGTCGGGGTTTCGGAGGCATCCGGCAGCGACTCCGGGCTACACGCCACAGCGAGCGCTGCGGCCAGCACGGTCCAGACGAACCGCTGCCCGGACCATCGACTGGTCGGCCGGGACGTCGACACCATGGGTTCGACGCTATCTTGCAGCGCTCCGCAATGCGCAGAAACGTCGTGCTCACGTCGGGTGGAGACGCACCGGCAGGAGACGCCGCCATCGGGTCGGCGGGAAGAATCGCGATCTCACTCGGGGTCCCGGTTGTCGGAGTCGAACGCAGCCCTGGCGGTTCGAGCGAGACCGGCGAGATCGCAACGCCTCGGACTCATCGGATGTGGCCGAATCAAGACACACCGGTCTGCTGACCATGGTGGCCATCCGCATCCTCGTGGGCGCGGCGGGTGGGCTGCTGATCGCGACAACGCTGCTCTCGACCCTGCGGACGTTCGTCTTACCCCGCTCGGCTGGGAGTTGGATGACGTCGTTGGTCTTCAAGGCCGGTCGACGACTCTTCCGGCTGGTGTCATTCGGCTCGTTCCATCGACGTGACCGGGTGCTGGCGCTCTTCGTTCCGATGACCGTGTTCGCGCTCGCCGGTGTGTGGCTCGTCATGGTGATCGTCGGCTACGCCGCCCTGTTCTGGGCGACCGGATACGGCCCGCCCTCCGAGGCCTGGTGGGTGAGCGGCTCGTCCTTGCTCACGCTGGGGTCGGCCCCCCTCGAGTCGACCCTCCACCGGACGATGGCGTTCTCGGAAGCCGCCATCGGATTCGGACTGGTGGCCTTGCTGGTGTCGTTCCTTCCGAGCCTGTATGCCGCGTTCTCCCGGCGCGAGCAGGCCGTGGCGTTGCTCGATGTTCGGGCCGGAACGCCCCCTTCGGCGGTGGAGATGTTGAGCCGGTTCGAACGGATCGGCTGGTCGACCCAACTCGGCGACGAATGGGTGCAGTGGGAGTCGTGGTTCGCCGACCTGGATGAGAGCCACACCACCTATCCGATGCTGGTGTGGCTCCGCTCGCCCGTCCCGGAGCGTTCTTGGCTCACCGCGGCAGCCACGGTGATGGATGCGGCCGCCTTGCGGGTGTCCACCATCGACCGCGGGCCGGATCCGCGCGCCCAGATCTGCATCCGGAGCGGCTTCGTCGCCCTCCGCCACATCGCCGACTTCTTCGGAGTGGCATACGACCCGGATCCCGCTCCCGACGATCCGATCGCGATCGGAAGGGCGGAGTACGACTCGGCGGTACGGGCTCTGGCCGACGCCGGAATCCCGCTGAAGGACGACCTCGACCAAGCCTGGCGTGACTTCGCCGGCTGGCGGGTGAACTACGACACCGTGCTGTTGAGGCTCGCCCACGTGATCGACGCACCCACCGCGCCGTGGTCCTCCGACCGTTCGCCGGTCGACCAACAGCCGACGGTCATCACCCGCTGGGGTTGAGACGGGCTCGGTCTCGGGAGATCCTCCGGGCGTCGCCGGCCGGATTCGCCGGCGTCATCGAACCGCATCGGACGGTGCCACCGTCACTCGGATCGCCTCGGTGGCTCGACGGAGCCGGTCGATCACCTGATCGGTGTCGTCGCCGCGGGCGATGATGAATCCGAGGTAGCGGTCGCCGTGGGGAGGCGGGGCCACCGACGCCCCGGGAGCCGCTGAGATCTCGACATCGACCACCCCCGGCATGGCGGTGGCCGCATCGACACCGTCGACTGACTCGAGCATCCCAGCTGCGGGAATGGGAATCATCGAGGCGCCGGCCGCACCGGAGTTCGGGGGCAACCGGCGCCGCATCCCCAGCGCGTTCCGGAGCACCACCGCCTCGAGAGACGTGCCCATCAGCCCAAATCGCAGCGCCCGCCCGCACAGACCACCGATGGTCCGGGCTGCGGCCTCGATGAGGACCGGACCGTCCCGACCGACCCTGATCTCGGCGTGCACCGGCCCATCTCCGAACCCGAGGGCGCGGACCGCCCGGCGAACCGTGTCGACGATGCCCCGACGGGTCTGTTCGGAGATGCGGGGCGGCGTCACGAACATCGTTTCCTGGAAATACGGACCGTCGAGCGGGTCGGGCTTCTCCATGACGGCCAGGACCTCCAGCTCTCCATCCCAGGTGACGCCTTCCAGGCTGAACTCGGCGCCCGGGACGAAACGCTCGACGACCAGCGGCGATTCGGTGTCCTCACCGGCCTCTGATCTGATCTCTTGCAGGTGCTCCACGGCCTCGGTCAGGTCCTCGGGATCGTCCGCTCGGATGACTCCTCGGCTGGCGGTAAGCGTGCGAGGCTTCACCACCACCGGGAAACCGAGCCGCCGGGCGGCCGCTTCGGCGGCGCCGGGCGTCACGACCTCGAATGCCGGTTGGGCCACCTCCGAGTTCGACAACTGCCGGCGGAGTGCCGCCTTGTTGCGACTGAGCGCCGCCGCTCGCGGCGAGTGCGCAGGCAGCCCCAGACGCGAGGCGGCTCTGGCGGCGATCTCGACACCCGCATCATCGGCCGCCACGATCGCGTCGATCGGAGTCTTCACCGCCAGATCGATGATCGCCTCGGCCGACTCCTCGGGTCGGCCGCAATCGATGAGGACGAAGCGGTCCGGATCCGCCAGCAGATCGGGCTGCTCGGATGCGATCGTCAGCTCGATGCCGAGCGCGTTGGCCGCTCCGAGATAGTCGGCGGTGTGGTAGCCGCCGGTGGGAAGGATGACGAGTGCACGGGCCACGGTGGCCAGCGTAGGTGCGGCCATCCGCAGTGTGGCCGCGGCGGTGTGTCCGGAACGAGCCCGCTGATTGGGAGGAAGCCCGGCAACGAGGCCAGCCCGCCCGACCTGTCGATCCGGTCGAACTGGGGTACCCTGACCCGATGTCCGAAACCCACGTCATGTCCGTCTCCGACGATGCAGTGGAGATGATCACCCAGCTTCGCGACCAAGAGCCCGGGGACGACGAGTTCGGGCTGCTCATCGAAGTCACGGGTTTCTCCGGCTCGCAGTTCAACTACGAGTTGAGTTTCGTGGCCCTGTCCGACCAGCCCGAGGATCGGGTGGTCGAACGGCACGGCGAGCTCGCCATCCTGTTCCCACCCACCGACGTCGACAAGCTCCGGGGAGCCTCGCTGACCCTCTCGCCCGAGGGCCTGGCGATGGACAATCCGAACGCCCCGAGTTCGCCGACGATGAGCGCCCCCAAGGGCGACCTGACCGGCCCCCTGGCCGATCAGGTGCAGCAGGTGTTGTCGGAACAGGTCAACCCGGCGATCGCCTCCCACGGCGGAGCCGCCGAGTTGGTGTCGGTCGATGGTGCCACTGCCTATCTCAAGCTGATGGGGGGCTGCCAGGGGTGCGGGATGGCACAGGTGACCCTCAAGCAGGGCATCGAACGCATCCTTCGGGATGCCATTCCCGACCTCGAGGAAGTCGTCGACGTCACCGATCATGCCAGCGGGTCGGACCCGTACTACCAGGCGGCGAAGAAGTGATCGATGCGGCGGTGGGGCCCGACGTGCTCTTCCGCTGCTGAATCGGTCCGGCTGCGACGGAGAGGGGAACCAACTGCGGTGACGAAACGTCTCTTGTTCGTGCGTCGCGCGGTCCTCAGCTCGCTCATCTTGGTTGGTCTCGTCCTGTCCGGCGTCGGGTCGTCTCCGGCCGTTGCCGGCGGCCTGATCGCCCAGCAGAGTCCGGTGGAGGTCGAGGTGAGCGCCGGACTCGACGGCCTCGTGGAAGCGACCGAGCCGGTTGAGGTCGCCGTCCAGCTCACGGCCGAGGTGCTCTTCACCGGTTGGGTGGAGATCTCGGCCGGTGCCAGCGACGTCGTCGCCACGGTCGAGGTCCCGGCCGGCTCCACCAAGACCTATCGAATCGTCGCGCCACCGCCCGCTTCGTCGGACCTGAGGCTGATCGTTCGGGTGTTCGACGATGCCGGTGACCGGCCGTTGGTCGTCGAACGCCTCCGACTCCGGAGCCCCGACGTCGATCGGGTGGTCGTGGGTGTGCTGGGAATGGACCCGCCCGCCGCCCTCGGTCGTACCTTGACCGCAATTGGTGACGTCCAGCTGGAGTCGATTCGGGTCGATGAGGCAACGGCGTCGATCGATGTCCTCGACTATCTGGTCGCAGGAGACTCGGAGCTACCCGAGGTGGTGACTCCATGGCTGGTCGGCGGAGGTCGGCTGATCGGTCCGCCCGGCGTCGGCGACTCGCTCGGCATCGCACTCGAACCGATCGGCCGGTTTCCACAGACCGACATCGACTGGTTCCGGGCGGGCGAGGGTGAAGTGCTGGCCGGGACGCAGATCGCCGACGACGAATGGACACAGCTCATCCGCCCGCGGGTCCGCCGCTACCCGAACGTCGGCGAGCCCATGGATGCGCAACTGATGCGGGCGGCGAGTGCCGGCGAGGAGCAACGGATCCCCTCGATCTCGTGGTTGTTAGGAGCGATCGTCATGTATGCACTCGTCGCCGGTCCGGCGATGTTCTTCGTGTTGGGCAGGATGAAGCGGCGCGAGTTGGCGTGGCTGGTGGGTCCGATCGTCAGCGTGTTGGCGTTGGGAGGGTTCTGGTTGTTCGGCCGGCAGCAGCTCGCCGACAGCTTCGCGGGGCATGCCACGGTCGTCATCGCCGGAGACGAGCCGCGCTGGGAGTCGGCGGTGGTGCTGGCGGCCGGCACCGCCGGCGCGCACGAGATCGCCGTGCCGGGGGCGGCCACCCTGTATGCCGCGCAGGTACAGGAGTTCGGCAACGTCGCCGCTCGGGGCGTGGTGAACGGAGATTCCATCCGGTTCGATCTGGCTCAGCTCGGGTTCGCCGGAGCTCGGGCCCGGCTGCCCGCGGGCGACGCGACGCTGGACGTCACCGTCACGGCCGACGAAGTGACGGTCACGAACAACACGGGTTTCGAGATCATCGGATGGGGCGTGATGGCCGGGACGAACGGCATCGGCGGCTCGGGTCGCCTCGATCCGGGGGCCTCGGGATCGCTCCGCCGTCCGCGACGGGTCCAGGACTTCGGCTTCCTGAATCCGTTCGAACTCGTCGGACCGCAGATCGGATCCGACGGCCAGGCATGGGATCGTTGGTACCCGTTGGGGGACTTCGCCGGCAGCGTGACGAGCGGCAGTTACGCGTTCGCGTTCGTGTCCAACTTCGAAGTGGACGCAGTGGTCGACGGCTCGGCACGTCGATTGGACGGCCCGGCGATGTTCGTGACGCCGATCGACGATCTCGACGCGGTGTCCGACCGTTCCACCGGGCAGCTGCTGGCGACGGGGACCGGCGGTTTCGTCGAGCCGATCCCCAACGACGTGTTCGTCTCGGGCAGCGAGATGATCGTCGAGTTTCGAGTTCCCACCGACGTTCGGGCACCGGTGCTGGAGTTCCGCGGTCAGATGGGCGGACCACCCGACACGATCGAGTTCTGGGACTGGGAGGAGCTGTCCTTCGTGGAAGGCGAGTGGGGCGCGGTCCCGTCATCGGCGGTGCTGGCCAACGGGACGGTGGTGCTCCGAGCGGGCCGCGACGCCGAGTTCGGGGAGCCGATGGCGCCCTCGGATCTGTCGATCGTTTGGAGTTCCGCATGATGGTGACGTTCGAGGGGGTGGAGAAGCGGTACGGCAGGGTGGTGGCGCTCGGCGGCGTCGATCTTCAGATCCCGGAGGGGTCCATCACCGGCTTGGTCGGGCCGAACGGTGCGGGCAAGACCACGTCGATGCTCATCATGAGCACCTTGTTGGGTCGCGACGGCGGTGAGGTCGTCGTCGCCGGACACGATCCGCAGGTCGACCCGCGCTCGGTGCGGAAGATCATTGGGTACATGCCCGACTTCTTCGGCTTCTACGACAGCTTGACCGCCGTCGAGTATCTGGAGTTCTTTGCGGCCGCGCAGGGCATCGCCGCGGCTCGCCGGCCGGCGGTGATCGCCGACCTGTTGGGTCTGGTCGACCTCGAGGACAAGGCGTCGGCGGATGTCAATGGGCTCTCGCGCGGTATGAAGCAGCGGCTGGCCCTGGCGAGGGCACTGATACACGACCCCGACCTGTTGATCCTGGACGAACCGGCCTCGGGACTCGACCCCCGCGCTCGTATCCAGCTTCGGCAGCTGATCGCCGAGCTGGCACGGATCGGCAAGACCGTCTTGATCTCCTCGCATATCCTGTCCGAGCTCGAGGGGATCTGTTCCCGGCTCATCGTGATCGACGAGGGTGACGTGAAGGTGCACGGCGACATCGCCGACATCCGCCGTCAGATGTCGATTGGCCGCAAGGTGGTGGCAACGATTCCCGAGCGCTCGATCGATGCGGCCGCCCACCTCCTCGCCGCCCAACCGGAAGTGAACGACCTGACGGTCGAGTCGGGCCTCGTCCGGTTCACGGTGGCCGGCGACGACGATGCCTCGGCGGACCTCCTTCGTCGGACGGTCGAGGCCGGTGTCCCCGTCTACGAGTGGCGGGTCGACGTGGCGGGCCTGGAAGAGCTGTTCCTGCAGCTCACCGGGGAGACACCGTGAACCCGGTCATCGCCCGGGAAGGGCGGGAGCGCTTCCGTGGCCGGAAGTCGGCGATCTTCGTGACGGCCTGGATCCTCGGCATGTCGCTCATCGGCTACGCCACCTACCTCATTGCGAGACTGGTCGCCCAGGACGCGTTTGGTCTCGGACGTCTCGTCGCCACCGGCTACATGGGCCGGTTCATGTTCCAGGTGAACACGCTGGTCGTGCTGACCGCGGTGACGTTGATCATTCCCGGGGTGGCGGCGCTCGCCATCGTCGGCGAGCGAGAGCGACAGACGCTCAATCTGTTGCAGGTCACCCAACTCACGCCGTTCCAGCTGATCGTCGGAAAGCTGGGAGCGTCGCTGTCGTATCTGCTGTGGCTGGTCGTGGTGGTCCTTCCGGTCGTGGGCCTGCCGCTCCTGTTCGGTGGAGCCACGATCGGCGACATCGCAGCCGCCATCGGGATGATCTTCGCCACCGCCGTGCTGTTCGGGGCCGCCTCGATCTGGGTGTCGTCGCGAGCTCGGAGTGCTCGGGCGGCGGTGGCCGGATCGTACGCGATCGCCATCGCCATCGCGTTCGTCTCCTTTGCGCCTCTCATCGCGCAGCTGGTGTTCATCGGAAACAACGTCGATCTCACCACCGACCGGCCCGAGATCCTCGCGGCGGTGCCGAACCCGTTCATCGGGATGATCTCGGCGATCGAGGCTCCGTTGGAGTTTCAATTCGACGAGTTCTCCTTCTACCCATTCACTCCCGTCGAGTTCCTGCTGAACCTGCGGCAGGGTGCCGGAGACTTCTTCGGTGGTGGTGCGATCGAGCCGGGAGCGGTACGCATCGAAGACGGTCGCCAGTTCGTCAACATGACCCGTCCGCCGATGTGGTTGTACAACCTCATCTTCGATGCGGGCCTGACGGCGTTCTTCCTCCGGAGCGCCACCCGGGCGGTGACTGCGCCGGTCGGTCAGACCTTCCGGTTGAAACGGAACCGGCATGCCGCTCCCTGAACCGATCGTTCGGTTGCTCTCCGCCGCGCGGCGCCGGTTGTTGGGCATGCGGTTGACCAGTTGGCTGCTGATGGCCGTGGCGGTCGCCGGCTTCCTCGGTGCGGGGCTGGTGGGGGTTGCGCGGTTCGTCGTCATTCCCTGGGCGGAGTCGTTTGCGTTCTGGACGTTGGGTATCGGCGTCGTGGCCGGTCTGGCGGTGGCGGCGATCACGGCCCCGGATCGGCGGCGCGCCGCCATGGAGCTGGATCGGCGACTCGGCGGCTTCGACCGGGTGACCACGGCGCTCGAGCTCGCCGAACGAAGCCCCTTGACCACCCGGGAACGCCAGCAGATCACCGCCGCCGGCGTGTGGGCCAGTGCACGCCGGCTCGAGGGCTTCGGGAAACTGCTGCCCGCCCGGCCGGTGCCGCAGCTGGCCGTGGTGGGTCTCGCCGGGTTGCTGGTTGCGGCACTCGTTCCGGCTGCGACGGATGCCGCGGTGGCAGCTCGACTGGCCGACCGCCAGGCGATCGACGCGGCGGCGGACCGGATCCAAGGGCAGGCGGAGGTGGTCGATCCGGAGGTGGCCGACGAGTTGGAGGCGATCGCCGAGCGCTTGCGAGAGGCCGACACACTCGAGGCGGCGATCTCCGAGCTGGGGGAGGCGAGGAGGTCGCTCACCGAATCGCTCGATCCTGCGGAGCTGGCGCGCCGGACGGCGCTGGCCGGTATGGAGCAACGGCTGGCGCGGGACCCGGTGGCGGCCGGTGCGAGCGCCGCCGAGCAGTTGGAACGCTTGTCCGAGGAGATCGAGTCGGGCTCGTCCCCACAGGACAGCGAGCAGATCGCGTCGGAGCTGGCGGCGCGGGCCGAGGACTTTGCGGGCGTCGATCAGGCGCTCTCCGAGGCGTTGTCGTCGGCAGCCGAGCGACTGGCTGCGGGTGACGGCCTGGGAACCGACTCCGCCGAGGCGCTCCGGCGGGCAGCCGACGAACTGAGGCGAAGCGATCGGGAGGCTGCGGCGGCGGAGGACCGGGAGCAGGCCGGTGCCGCGGTCCGCCGGGAGCAGGAAGGCCTGGCCGAACGTCGCGACGATCCGAGTCAGGGCGAGGGCCAGGGCCAAGGCCAGGGCCAGGGCGAGGGCCAAGGCCAAGGGCGGGGCCAGGGACAGGGCCAAGGTCAGGGCCCAAGGTCAGGGCCAGGGCCAGGGCGAGGGCCAAGGCCAAGGGCGGGGACAGGGACAAGGCCAGGGGCAGGGACAGGGTCAAGGCCAAGGTGGAGCCGGCGGTGGCCAGGGAGCCGGCGGTCAGCAGGGAACCGGAGCCGGGACCGGCGGAACCGGTTCGGGTCGAGTACCACCTGGTACCGGCGACGATGATACGGCGCTGGTACCCGACCGCTCCGACGTGTTCGATCCCGTCGAAGGCGAACTCGGAGACGAGGTCCGGGTTCGAATGGACGGCACCGACCCGGGCGAGGTGCAGGCGACCACCCGAGGAGATGGGCTGGAGAACCTGCCGCTCACGCCGTACACCGATCGAATCGCCGAGTACACCTCTCGTGCGCTCGACGCGTTGGAGAGTGCCACGGTTCCGTCCGGGGCACGCGACGTCGTCCGGGATTACTTCACACAACTGGAACCATGAGGAGACCCCCCATGAACATCGAAGCGTTCTCGGAGCGGATCGAGCGGGCCCGACGCCAGGTCGGCGAGGTGATCGTGGGACAACGCGATCTGGTCGACACGGTGCTGATGGCCACCCTGTGCGAGGGTCATGTCTTGCTGGAGGGTGTGCCGGGGCTCGGCAAGACCAAGCTCCTCGCCACGCTGGGTGCGGTGCTCGATGTCGAGTTCGGACGAATCCAGTTCACCCCCGACCTGATGCCGGCCGACATTCTCGGTACCAAGGTTCTCGAGGGCGGGTCGTTCCGTTTCCATCCCGGTCCGATCTTCGCCAACCTCGTGCTGGCCGACGAGATCAACCGGGCGACGCCCAAGACGCAGTCGGCGCTGCTGGAGGCCATGCAGGAGCGACGGGTCACGCTCGCCGGCGAGACTCGACCCCTCCCACGTCCATTCTTGGTGATGGCAACCCAGAACCCGATCGAGCAGGAGGGCACGTATCCGCTGCCAGAGGCGCAGCTCGACCGCTTCCTGTTCAAGGCGATCGTCGAGTTCCCTCCTGCCGACGACCTGGTGGAGATCCTACGGCGGACGACCGCGGGCGAGGAGCGTGAAGTGGAGCCGGTGCTCGACACCGAGGCGCTCCGTGAGATGGCGTCGGTGGTTCGTGAGCTGCCGTCGGGAACTCACCTTCTCCGGTACGCGGCGACGCTGGTGGAGTCGACCCACCCCACGAGTCCGCTGTCCCCGCCCGGTGTCAGGAAATACGTGCGCAACGGTGCCAGTCCTCGCGGTGCGCAGGCGTTGATCCTCGGGGGCAAGGCGGCGGCTGTGCTGGATGGGCGCCCCAATCTGGCGACTGAGGATGTTCGGGGGCTCGCCCATCGTTGTCTGCGGCATCGGCTGGTGCTCGGATACGAGGCGATCGCCGACGGGGTCAGCGCCGACGAGTTGGTGGATGAAGTGCTGGCCGCGCATCCGGCACCCACCGACTGACCGATGCTGCTCGATCCGGAGCTTCGGTCGCGATTGGAGCGTCTCTCCCTGGTGGCGAGGCGACGAATTCGTTCGCAGTGGTCCGGACGCCACGCATCGACCGGCAAAGGCGAGAGTCTGGATTTCGCCGATCATCGGGCCTATGCCCCCGGTGACGACTTCCGCAGGATCGACCACGATCTCTGGGCTCGGTTGGGGGTGTTGCTGATCCGGCAGTACGAGGCCGAGGACGAGCTTCCGCTGCGGATCGTGGTCGACGTGTCTCGGTCGATGGACTTCGAACACAAGCTGGCGACGGCACGGTCGATCGCCGCGATCATCACCTACCTCGGATTGGCCGGTGGAGACCGGGTCTCGCTGTACTCGGTGCCCGGATCGGGCGACCGACTCGTCGACAAGGGGCCGGTGGGACGCCACCTGTCGTCATGGCCACTGCTCGAGGATTGGATCGAAACGCGAATGGCGGGCGGGAGCCTCGACCTGCCGGCGGTGCTGCGGACGGTGGCTGCGACCGAGCGGGGGAGAGGGGCAACGGTGGTGATCTCCGATCTGCTCGACGAGGGTTGGTCACGTGGGTTGGATGGTCTGATCGCCGGCGCGGGAGGACTGGTCTTCCATGTACTCGGCCCTGGTGAGCTCGACCCCGATCTGGCCGGCGATCTTCAGCTGGTCGATGTCGAGACGGGTGAAGCGGTCGCGGTGTCGACCAGCGAAGCAACGATGCGGCGCTATCGCGACCGCCTGGAACGGTTCGTGGAGGAGGTGGCCGGCCGGACCCGTCGAGCGGGCCTCGACTATCTGCTCGTTCCGGCCGGCCCGGACGTGGCCGACCAGGTGCTGGCGGCCTTGGTCTCGGCGGAGGCCGTGCGATGAACGTGCTGGTGCCGGGAGCACTGGGACTGGCGGCACTCGCCGTACCGCTGATCGTGTTGTACATGCTTCGGTCGAAGCGGCGGAGGGTGGAGGTCCCGAGCACGCTCCTGTGGCAGGATCTCGAGGAGGCGGTGTCGTCGGCGGTACCGTGGCGACCGTTGAAGTGGACCATGCTGCTGGTCCTCCAGCTCCTGGTACTGGCGCTGTTCGTTTTCTCGCTGGCTCGGCCGTTCTCGACCGAGCGGGCGCTGCTGGGTCCCCACACGGTGTTCGTGATCGACACCTCGGGTTCGATGGCCACGGCCGGGCGCCTCGACGCCGCCATCGACCGGGCCCGATCGCTGGCCCGGGACGTATCCGACGCCAATCAGGTCTCCATCGTGGCCGCCGGACCACGCCCGGAGGTGATGGCGGCATTCGCCCGAACCGAGACGTCCGTCGGCGACGCGCTGGATCGCATCGAGGTGACCGGTGGAGCCGGGAGGCTCGACGATGCGGTGGCGTTGGCGCGCGGGCTGGCCACGCCGGATCGGGCCACATCGCTGCTGATTCTGTCCGACGGTGGAACCGGTCCACTCCAGTCCGAACCCGTCCTCGGCGCGAGTCACCTGCTGTTCGACGCAACCGATGCCAACGTGTCGCTCGATGCCCTGACACCGGAGCCCTCCCAAGGCGTGCTCCGGGCCTTCCTGAGCGTTTCCAACCATGGGAACCGGGCCGTCACGGCCTCGGTGACCCTCTCGGTCGACGATCTGCCGGTCGGTTCCGTGCCGCTCACCGTCGAGCCCGGGACGAGCGCCAGCACGCTGGTTCCGCTGGACGCTTCACCGGGGGCGGTGGTATCGGCATGGATCTCGGAGATCGACGGACGAGTCAGGCCAGACGGTGTGCCGCCCGACGCCGCCCGGCTCGAGGACGGGGCGCTCGATGCCAACCCGTACGATGACCGCTCGTGGTTCGTGCTCGGCGGTGGGCAGGAGCGGACCGTGTCGATCCTCGGCAACGGATCTCCGTTCCTCGATGCCCTGGTGACCGCCACGCCCGGCTTCGCATCGGCCGGCGGAGCCGCAGACGTCGTGGTGGTGGATGGGGGGCCACTGCCCGAGCTCGACCGCCCGGCCTGGATCATTCGCCCCGAACGTCCACCGGAGGGTATTCGAGTGGTCGAGGTGGCCCGAAACCTGGCTGTGACCAGCCAGCGACCCGGAGAACCCATCCTCGACGGAGTGGACCTCTCGAGCCTGGCAGTGGCCGAGGCGCAGGTCGTGGAAACGACGACCTGGACCCCGATCGTCGCCGCCGGCGATGTCCCGCTCGTCCTGCTCGGAGAGGTGAACGGGCGGCCGGCGGTGTACACCACCTTCGACCTGACGCACTCCAACCTGCCGGTCGACGTGGCCTTCCCGGTCATGGGGTCACGCATCCTCCAGTGGCTGGTGGGTGGGACGGCCGGTGCGGTCTCGGGTGGCCTCGCCGGAGAGCCGATCACCATCAACCCTCCCCCGGGGACCGAGGTCGTCGTGACCGGCCCCGACGGGCGGGCGGTGCCCATTGCCGGACGATTCGGAGACTTCGCAGATACCGGGCTGCCCGGCATCTATCGGGTGGATTTCGTCGGTGAGGATGGCGAGATCGAGCCGGGTCCGGTGGCGATCCGCACCTTCGATCCGCGGGAGTCCGTTGCGGTCGCTCGCGAGATCGCCGTCGCGGCGGCGAGCACCGGCGATCAGGATGACACTGCGCTGATTCGAGAGCTCGCCCCGTGGATCATCGGGACCGTGCTCGCCCTGATGGCCGTTGAATGGTGGGTGGGTCATCAGCGTCCTCGGCTGCGGGCTCGCCAGGCGGTGATGAGCGGATGAGGTTCGAGTACTGGTGGATGTGGCTGATTGCCATCCCGGTCGTCGCCCTGGTCATCTGGGTTGCTCGCCGCGGTGCCCGGACCGTTCCCCGCCGTCAGCATCGGTTGGCGGTCGGCCTCCGGATCGTTGGAGTCGTGTTGCTGGTGGCGGCCTTGGCCGGGCCAATCCTTCTCCGGCCGATCGACGACCGATCGGTCTTGTTCCTTCTCGACCGCTCAGACTCGATCGGACAGAGCCAACGGGACGCCCAGGAGCGGTTTCTTGCCGATGCAGTGGACGGCGTCGCCCCCGATCACCGTTGGAGCGTGGCCGTGTTCGGTGCCACGACGAGGGTCGACCGAGCGCTCGGACCGGGGAGCGCACTCGGTGAGGTGCTCACGGAGGTGGATGCATCCGCCACCGATCTCGCCGGAGCCCTGACCGCGGGAGCAGCGTTGTTGCCCACCGAAGGATCGCGGCGGATCGTGGTGCTGACGGACGCCGTCGAGACCGGCGGCGACGCACGAGTGGCGGCGGCCCGCCTGCGGGACGCCGGCGTTGCGGTCGACGTCGTCACGCTGGCATCGGAGCGAAGCGCCGACATTCTGGTTGATTCGGTCCGGCTCCCGAACCCGGTGCGGGCCGGCGAGCGGGTCGAGGCGGAGGTGGTTCTGCGCTCCAACACGGCCGGGTCGGTCACGCTCACGGTCGGGTCGGGCGAGGACGAACCGCCGCAACAGTTCGATCTCTCCGTGGAGGCCGGCGTCGTTCGGGTGCCGGTGGAGCTGATGGCCGGAGAGCAGGGCGCCCTGACCGTCGAAGCGGCCGTGCGGGCGGACTTCGACACTCGACCCGAGAACAACGCCGCCGTCGGAGTGTCCACCATCCTGGGTCCGGCTTCGGTCCTCGTCGTGGAGGGCGTGCCGGGCGAGGCGAGCGAGTTGTCCGCAGCGCTGGAGGCCGGCGGGTTAGCCATCGCCCGGACGAGCACGCTGCCCGACGCTGCGACATTGCTCGAACACGATGCGGTGGTGTTGGTGGATGTCGATCGTCCGGCGGGCGATGCCGGGCAGGAGCTCGCGGCTTTCGTCGAGGATCTCGGAAGGGGTCTGGTGGTGGTGGGGGGAGAGCAGGCATTTGGTCTGGGGGATTATCAGGACACGCCGTTGGATTCGGTGCTCCCGGTGAGCTCGAACCCCGACGACCTGATCCGCCGCCAGCCGGTGGCCGAGGTGCTGGTGTTGGACACCTCGGGTTCGATGGCGGACTGCCACTGCGACGACGGCGTGGACGGTGGCCAGCTCGGATTCCCCAAGACCGATATCGCCGCGGCCGGCGCGGAGCTGGCGATCGATGCGCTGGCCGACTCGGATCGAGTGGGCGTCCTCGCTTTCTCCAGCGGCACCGACTGGGTGTTGCCGCTCGGCGAGAAGCCGGAGTCTGCGGCCGTTCAGGAGGCATTGGGCACGCTGCTCGCGGCGGGCGACACCGAGATCGCCAACGCCCTGGAGGAGGCCCTGGCCGAACTCGAGGACGAACCCGAGCAGCTCCGGCACATCGTGCTCTTCACCGACGGGTGGGACCCGAACGACGCCAACCTGCTGCCGATCGCCCGGAAGATCGCCGACGCGGGAGTGACGCTGTCGGTGCTCGCCACCGGTGAGGGTCCGGGTGCCACATTGCGGCGCATGGCCCAGGTCGGCGGGGGGCGGTATTACCCGGGTGAGGACCTGGCGGCGGTGCCCGAGGTGTTCGTCGAGGAGACGCTGACCGTCGCCCGGAACCTGGCCGTGGAAGGCGCATTCGTGCCCGCGCTGGGCCGGACCCATCCCGCCACCGAAGCGCTGTCGTCGGCGCCACCGTTGCTCGGTTATGTGCTCACGAAGGCGAAGGGGAGTGCATCGGTCGCCCTGCAGATCGGCGAGGGTGATCCGCTGCTGGCCACCTGGCAGCGTGGGCTCGGCCGGACGGCGGTGTGGACGTCGGACGCCACCGCACGGTGGTCGACCGGATGGGTGGGCTGGGATGGGTACTCCGGCTTCTGGGGTGCGGTCGTGAACGATGTCCTTCCTCCGGGTCGCGAGACGCCTCCCGAGGTTCGGGTCGAGGGCGGACGGTTGACCATCCGCGTCGAATCGGGCGATGCCGGTGTCGACGCTTCGGCGTCGGCCCGAATCCGGCACCCGAATGGGACGGTGGAGATCGTCCCGCTCAGAAGGACGGGCGGCGACGTGTTCGAGGGCGAAGTCGACGCCGCCGCGTCCGGCGCCTACTGGGTGGCGGCGACGGTGGAGGATGGGTCGGTGACGTCGACGGCCGCAGCCGGTGCGGTGTCGAGCTACCAACAGGAGTTCGCCTTCGCCGATCCCGACCCCACCCTCGGCCAGGACATCGCCACGACGACGGGGGGCCGAGTCGATCCGCTCCCGGCGGCGGCGTTCGACCTGGCCGAGACGATCGGGGCCGGGGAGCGAGCGATCTGGCCATGGTTGGTGGCGGTGGCGCTGGCGGCGTTCCTGGCGGATGTGGCGCTGCGCCGGTTGGTGGTCGGGGTCGGGGACATGGAGGAGTGGCGGGCCGGAGTCGAGAACCGGCGGCGCCGGGAACGCCTCCGGGTGGAGCAGGTGGTCGAGCGCCGGCAAGAGGAGCCCGATGCGCGCGCCGAGACGGCCTCCGATTCGGAGACGCTGCAGCGGCTGATACGGAGAAAGCACCGATAGATCGAGCCGGCGGAGTCGGTGGCCGAAGGCGCGACTTCTCGAGGGTCGGAGGTGCCTTTGGTCCATCGTAGGCTCCTCCGTGATGTTCTACTCCCGCGAGCAGTTGCAGCGTTGCGAAGGCGCCCGAGTGCCGGACCTGGTCGGCGACGACTGCAGGCTGCTCTTCGTCGGGATCAATCCGGGGTTGTGGACCGCCGCCACGGGCCTCCACTTCGCCCATCCGTCGAATCGGTTCTACCCGGCCCTGCTCGAAGCGGGGATCATCCAGCGGGAGGTCGACGTCAAGCCGCCCCACCCGAGTGTTCCGCTCGCCGGGTTGTTCGAAGGCCCGATCGACGTTGCGCTCCGGTCGAGGGAAGCCGATCGGCTGCACATGATCGAACGTGGTCTCGCCATCACCAACCTGGTGCGGCGAGCCACCGCCAGAGCGTCGGAACTGGCCCCCGACGAGCTCCAGGCGGGTCGGGATCGACTGGAGGCGTTCGTCGACCGGCACGATCCGCGGGTGGTGGCGGTGGCCGGGATCACTGCCTACCGGACGGCCTTCGGGAGGCGACGGGCGGCTGCGGGGCGACAGTCCGAGTCGATCGGTGACGCCTCGCTGTGGGTCGTGCCCAACCCGAGCGGCCTGAACGCCCATGAGACGGTGGCCACGCTTGCGAAGGCATATCGAGCACCGGCAGTCGAGGCGGGGGTGGTGGATGGCTGAGCCCACGCCCCGTCAGGTGCTGTATGCGCTCGTGGCCGGCGGGTTCCACCTCGTGGTCGGGGTCCTGATCGCCGGTGCCGCGCTTGCGGGGCTCACCGATTCGAGAACCACCTGGTTGTGGGGGGCCGTTTGGATGATTGGCTTGGCATGGGGGATCGGGCGCTGGCGAAGAACCGGACCGATCTTGGTGGCCTCGATCGGGCTCTTCGTCGTCTGGGTCGCCGTGACCCTGGTCACGACGTGACCGGCGCCGTCCGGCTGTTCGGCATCGACCTCGCCTGGTCCGACCGCCACGCCACCGGGGGGTGCGTGATCGACGTGGAAGGTCGATTGGTCGACGAGCGACTGCTCGGCGATGACGACGCCATCATCTCCTGGATCGCCCGTCACCTCGAAGGCCCCGCAGTGGTCGCAATCGACGGGCCGCTTCACGTACCCAACTCGACTGGCCGCCGTCCGGCCGAGTCGGAGATCACGGCCGTCTACGGGGGCCGCAAAGCAGGCGCCCACTCTTCGAACCGTTCGCTCTTCCTCGACCGGTTCGGACGAGTTCGCGGAGAGGACCTCGCCCGTCGACTCGCTCCGCTGGGCTTCGACGACCCTTGGTCCGCCGGTGACCGGAACCTGCTCGAGGTCTATCCACACCCGGCCCTGATCGAGACCTTCGCCCTGCCCGAGCGGCTTCGATACAAGGCAAAGCGGGGGATGCGGGTGCCTGACCGGCGGGATGGGCTGCGCCGGCTGTCGAGCTTGCTCGATTCGCTGCGCACCGCCGATCCGCCACTGGCGGTCGAGGCGATGCCGGTGCCGGACACCCTCCGGGGAAGGCGGTTGAAGGATGTGGAAGACCTGCTCGACGCCCGTCTGTGCGCCTGGATCGCCGGCGTGTGGTGGCGCTACGGCGAGGGGCGAGTCCGGCTGTTCGGAGACCGCACGACCGGCCACATCGCCGTTCCCCAGGCCCGGGCGCGATGACCGTGACCGAGGCCTACCCGGCCGGACGTCGGATTCTGTCAGGCCCCAAAGGCCGTGGCTCCGCTGCCCGACATCGTCGACGATTCGAGCCACGCCGAAGGTGTGACCATTCTGGTGAGGGTGGCACCGGCGATCCGACTCGCCGATCGGGCATAGTCATTGCTGGTGGCCCCATGTGCGGACGCTTCGATGAGCAACGGGATGACGCTCGGGTGCCCGGTCTGGGCGGCCAGGTACACCGCTGCCCAGCGGACCCTGTCGTCGGGCGATTGCCTCCAGATCCGGGTGAGGTTGGGGCCGGTGTGGGCGTTCCGTGCGAGTTCCGCGACGGTTTGTTCGTCGGGTTCGAGGCCGATCAGGAGAGCGTGGACGGCCGACGTTGCGAGGTCGCTGCCGGGCAAGGGTGACTCGTGCATTGGTGCTCCGTTGGGGTCTGTCATCAAGACAGACGCCTGAGGACGCCCGCTGATACGTCAGCCCGGGTACACGTCGCCTTCCGGGAAGAACACCGACCACGCGAACCAGAACTCGTTGCGGTGGGGGAGAACCTCCAGTTGGGTCCCGGCCAACGGGCCGTCGACGGCTTGGCCGAGGAGGGTCCACGTGCTGGAGGTCTCGGCGTCCTCGAAGCGGTCCCCGCCGGCGGGTTCCATGGTGAGCACCTGCCCGTCGACCGTCGCCAGGTATGCCACGCCGGTCCCGATGCCGTTGGATTCGGCGATCTGGAAGCCGTCGAGGGCGTCGGCGGTATCGGCGGCACCCCAGAGCACCACCACCGGTTCGCCTCCGACCGTGTCGTTCACCGCACGCTCCTCGGCGAGGATGCTGAACGGATACGCCTTGTCCTGGCCGTCGGTGGTGACCCCGACGACTCGCTCCATGGCCGGGAACGTGTCGTCGATGTCGCCGGTCACGAACGCGCCGATCGGGCCGGTCCGCGACGAGTATCCGGCGTACGGGTTGGCGCCGTAGGGGATACCGAAGCCCTGTTCCTCGGCCATGACCTGACCGTCGGGGAACGACTCGGCGAAGTCGGCGAACTGGAGGATCCGGCTCGGAAGCGGTGAGAGCGCCGTGCCCGCCAACTCGCCCACGATGGCCTCGCCGGTGATCTGCTGCCACAGCGACTCGGTGGCGTCATCCCACATGACCAGGTCCGAGTTCCGAAGCAGACCCGACACTCCGAAACGGAGGGTCTGCCCCTCGACCACCGGGTCGAAGGCCAGGGCCGTGTTGCACAGTGGGCAGTACGTCACTGCGGCGGGCCGGTCGCCGACGACGTCGTTCACCACTTCGTGTCGGGTCATGATGCCGAGCGGATAGAAGCGGGCATCGCCGTCGATCTCGACGACGACGCCCGGTTCCACGTCGGCCAGCCAGGAGGATTCGCCGACAGGCTCGAAGATCGGTTCGTCGATGGGGCGGATCAGATCGCGTGGGTCGGCGGATGGAATGCCGACTCGGAGTTCGTTCAAGTCGATGGTGGCCCGGCCGAAGTCGGTGTCCCAGTCCCCGACCACCGGCTCGACCGTGCCCGGAATGGCCTGTCCATCGAACGACCCGTCGTTCGGATCGGAGACCGGTGCGTCGCCGGCCAACGATGAGGGGGAGGATGTCGCCGCCGCCGCCGTCGTCTCGGTCGCCGCTCCTTCATCACGGGGTGTGGTCGGTCCCACGTCGTCGGCCGAGGCCGAGCAGGCGGACACCACGAGCAGGAGTGCGATCGTCCAACGCTTCATGCCAGCAACAACCTCGACCGGTGGTCGATCTTCCCCGAAAGGTCGGGAAGCCGACACTGACCGCCTGAGAAAACGGACCTTGACCGGCATCTCTGCAACCGTTTACGGTGTAGTGGAGGGTCATGGCCGACGCATTCACCATCGACGACGTAGCCCGGCGCGCCGGGGTGTCGGTCGCCACCGTCAGTCGAGCGCTCCGGGGGCTACCCCACGTGTCGCCGTCGACACGGGCCAGGGTGGAGAGGATCGCCGAGGAGCTCGACTATCGGCCCAACCCTCACGCTTCCCGGCTGGCGGCCGGCCGGAGTGGGACGATCGGCATCGTCGTCCCGGTCTTGAACTCCTGGTACTACGGCAACGTGCTCGCCGGCATGCATTCGGTCCTCTCGAGCAGGGGAGTCGACCTTCATCTGCTGGTCGTCGAGGACGAGGAGGGAATCCATCGCCTGGCGCGGTCGTTGCCATCGGTCGCCAAGCGAGTGGATGGCCTGATCATCTGCGATCTGATCGGTACCGACGTCCTGTGGAACGAACTGGTGATCCGGGCGATGCCGGTCGTCACCCTCGGCTTCGACACCAGCCTCTTCGACGCGGTGCGGATCGACAACGAGGCCAGCGCCAAGATGGCGGTGAACCACCTCCTGCGCCTCGGTCACCGGAGGATCGGGTTCATCGGGGGAGGCGACGACGAGCCGTTGCCGTTCCCGACCGGGGATGCCCGGCGATCGGGCTGGGTGCAGGCGCTCCGAGCTCACGGCATCGAACCGGATTCGGCTTTGGACGAGGCGGGTGGGTTCCGGGTGGCCCTCGCCGAGTCGGCGATGCGGCGTCTCCTCGATGCGCCCCGCCCACCGACCGCGGTGTTCGCCGCGTCAGACGAGATGGCGATCGGGGCCATGAGCGCCCTGCGCCACGAGGGGCTCGACGTCCCGAATGACGTGTCCATCGTCGGCTTCGACGATCATCTCCTCGCCGCAGCTTCCGGTCTGACGACCGTCCACCAACCGGTCGTGGAGATGGGGGCGGCCAGTGTGGAGCGACTCATCGCCCGGCTCGAGGGAGACGACGGCCGGCCCGATCTGATCGAGGCCCCCACCCGACTGATCGTGCGGGAGACGACGGCACCGCCGGCCGGCTCGACCGGAGATACTTGACGATCCGTCCCGGCCGGTCATACGATCTGCAAGCGTTTACAGACGTCATCGACGTCGCGGCGTGACATTCGATCCGGCATGAGAGACGGTTCGAATCGAACAGGCAGATGAGGAGGAAGAACCAGATGCGCAAGAGATCCACACTGTGGACGGTGTTCCTGGCGTTCACATTGGTGCTGGCCGCCTGCGGAGACGGCGAAGGCGGCGATGAGGGCGAGAGCGCCGGCGGCGAAGGCGGCGGAGCCGAGTTCACGTTATTCGGCGCCCCGACCGGCGTCGAAGGAGAGGCACTCGGCGGTTTCGTCGACGTGTACAACGAAGAGACCGGCTCGAACATCGAGTTCACCGGTTCCGATGACTTCGAGACCCAGCTCCAAATTCGCGTCGACGGCGGTGATCCGCCGGAGGTGGCGTTCACGCCGCAGCCGGGAACGATCTGCGCCCTCTCGGAGAACCTCGTGTCGCTCGAGGACATGGGCTTCGACATCGCCGAGATGGAAGCGAACCACTCCAAGTTCTGGATGGACCTCGGTCTGTGCGAGGACGGGAATCACTACGGCATCCCGTGGTTCCCCAACTTCAAGTCCATCGTCTTCTATCACCAGCCCACCTTCGAGGCGAACGGCTATGAGATCCCGGAGACGTATGAGGATCTGATCGCGCTGTCCGAACAGGTGGTCGCCGATGGGATGACTCCCTGGTGCTTCGGCTTCGAGAGCGGTGGCGCCACCGGATGGCCCGGCACCGACTGGATCGAGGACATCTTCGTCCGCATGCATGGTGGCGAGGCCTACGCCCAGTGGTTCAATCACGAGATCCCCTTCAACGATCCGCAGGTGACAGCGGCCTTCGACAAGTTCGGCGAGCTGTTCTTCGGAGAGGGTTTCGTCCTCGGTGGTGCGCCCAACGTGGTCGGCGTGAACTTCAACGACTCGCCCGGACCGCTGTTCCAAGATCCGGAGCCCGGCTGCCTGATGCTCAAGCAGGGGTCGTTCATTCAGAACGTGTTCGTCGACCAACCCGACTACGAGGACGGCGAGGAGTCGGAGATCGCGGTCTTCCCGTTCCCGTCCATCGACGGCAATGGCGGCGCCATGGGTGGCGGCGACACGCTGATCGTGTTCGACGGTTCCGAGGAGAACATCCAGGTCGTCAAGGACTGGATCTCCCCCGAGTGGCAGTGCGTGCTTGCGTCCGCCTCCGGTGGTGGCGTGAGCGACTTCGGCGGCCATGGTGTCGCCGGCGTCGAACGGCTGCCGGGTCACAAGGATGTGAATCCCGATTGCTATGAGACGGACGCCGCCAAGGCGTTCGCCGAAACGATCACCGGGGCGTTGGCAGAGAACACCTTCGTGTTCGATGCCTCCGATCTGATGCCCCCGGCGGTTGGCCAGGGATCCTTCTGGGAGGGCATGGTCAACTGGGCGCAGGGCGCTGGAAGCCAGGAGGTCGTGGACGCCGTCGAGGCGTCATGGCCCGGTTGATCGAGTAAACCGTCCGCCGACTCGGTTGCGGGGGGCGGTCCGGTTCATCGGACCGCCCCCCGCCGAAACAACCGAAGACAGGCTCAGCCGACAGAGGTACAACCGAACGAACGCCCACCCGAGCGCGTGGGCCCTGGCCAGGAGAGGAGAGAGGACGCCATGACCACCCCGCCAGTCCTCGATGAGGATGCCAGATCGTCGCGGCCCTTACACGAAGAGGGAGCGACCGACTCGACACCGATGGTTTGGCTGTTGCGAGTGCTCGGCGCGTTGGTGGTGCCGGCCGTCATCGTCATCTTCTTCTTCACCTTCGAATTCCTGAAGGACGAAGACCAGAACAAGCTCCTCCAGGTCGTCGTGGCGATCATCGTCGGCGTGGGAGGGGTCTGGGCTCTGTATTGGGGCATGGATCGGCTCGTCAACGCACTGCCGCCCCGGGCGGCGTCGGCCGTTCGTCCGTTCACCTTCGTCGGGCCGGCCATGGTGCTGCTGGCGTTCTATCTGGTCTGGCCGGCCATCAATACGTTCCTGGTGAGCTTCCAGAACTCCTCGGCGACCGAATTTGTTGGGTTCGACAACTACGCCACCATCTTCTCCCAACGTCAGTACCTGATATCGATGCGGAACAGCGTGGTGTGGGTGCTGGTGGTGCCTGCGTTGGCGGTCGGCGTCGGGTTGGCGTTCGCCACCCTCTCCGACAAGCTTCCGAGGAAGCTGGAGACCACGTCGAAGTCGCTGATCTTCCTGCCGATGGCGGTCTCGTTCGTGGCGGCGTCGGTCGTGTGGACCTTCGTCTACTCGTTCCGGGCCGAGGGCTTCGGTTCGCAGATCGGCTTGTTGAACGGAATCCGGTCGGCGTTCGGAGGGTCACCGGTCCAGTGGCTGTCACAAACGCCGGAAAACAACTTCTACCTGATGATCATCCTGGTTTGGCTCCAGACCGGGTTCGCGATGGTGATCCTGTCGTCGGCGATCAAGGGAGTTCCGGACGACATGCTCGAGGCTGCCCGGATCGATGGCGCCAACGAGTGGCAGGTGTTCTGGCGGGTGGTGGTTCCGACCATCGCCTCGACACTGGTCGTGGTGTGGACCACGATCGTCATCACCACCTGGAAGGTCTTCGACATCGTGTGGGTCAACACCGGTGGCCGCGACGACACATCGGTGGTCGCCGAGTTGATGGTCAAGGAGTTCTTCGTCAACCGCAACAACGGGGTCGGCGCCGCACTGGCGGTGGTCCTGTTCATCGCGGTGATCCCGATTCTGATCATGAACATCAAACGGTTCCGTGAGCAGGAGGCGATCCGATGACCACCGAAACCGCCACCCCCGAAGCGACCGTCACCGGCCCTTCCCGCCGGGAGTCCTCCCGCTGGCCGGCGTACCTGACGGTGGCCGTTCTCGCCACCCTGTGGACGATCCCGTCCCTCGGGTTGCTCATCAACTCGTTCCGCGAGCCGCGAAGCATCCGGTCCAGCGGCTGGTGGAGCGTCTTCGGTTCCCTGTTCGACGGAGGCACGTGGACGCTGGAGAACTACAGCAGGGTGCTGGAGGAAGGATTCGGGAACGCGTTCGCCAACACCCTGGCAGTCACCGTTCCGGCCGTGGTGATCCCGATCACGGTGGCGGCCTTCGCCGCATACGCGTTCTCCTGGATGGAGTTCCCCGGTCGCAACCTGATGTTCGTGACCGTGGTCGGCCTGATGGTGGTGCCGCTGCAGATGGCGTTGATCCCGATCTTGCGGATCTACACGGACTTCGATCTCAACGGGACCTTCCCGTCGGTGTGGCTGGCACACGCCGGGTTCGGCCTGCCGCTGGCGATCTACCTCCTGAGGAACTACATGGGGTCGCTCCCGGGATCGTTGATCGAGTCGGCACAGATCGACGGCGCCGACCACTTCAAGATCTTCACGAGGCTGATCATCCCGCTCTCGGTTCCGGTCCTGGCATCGTTCGCCATCTTCCAGTTCCTGTGGGTGTGGAACGACTATCTGGTCGCCTTGGTGTTCCTGGGCATCGAACCCAACGTCCGGGTTCTGACGGTCGAGTTGGCCGACCTCGCGGGCCGGGGTGAGGGGGCATTGAACCTGCTGCCCGCCGCGGCGTTCGTCACGCTGATCCTTCCGCTGGCGGTGTTCTTCTCGCTCCAGCGGTTCTTCGTCCGAGGGCTGACCGCCGGATCGGTGAAGGGATAACGGTCACGGCCGAGGTGTCCGAGGGTCGGCAGGCCCTGCGTCGGAACTGGCTGGCGATCGCCGTCTCGACGGTGGTCATGCTGTTCAGCTACTTCCCGTACGCCTCGGCATTCGCAGTCAGGGATGGCGTCGCCGGTATCGACCCCACGTTGCTGGGGATCGGTCTCACGGTGGCGCCATTCGTTTTCGTGATGCTGGCGTTGGTGTCACGCAACCCGCAGCCCAAACGGGTGCTGTGGGCGATGGTCGTGTTGGTATTGCTGGGCCTCGGTGTCGGACTTCTGTCGCCGGCCCTCGGTGCCTCCGCGGGTTTTGGCGTGGGCGGCGCTTTGACGTTGGCCGATCCTGGCGCGGATGACGTGATGAAGTGGCGGCTGATCGCCTCCGGTTTGGCGGTCGTGTACATCTTCGGCTTGCTGATCGTTGCCACGCCGGCCGGGGTCTTCACGGGCGCGTTGTTGCCGCTCATGGCACTTGGGTTTGCCGACGAGTATTCGTCGATCCGGACGGAGCGAAGGCGGCGAGCCGACCTCGTCGAGGGGTGACGAGCCGGGCTCGAAAGCCCGTCAGCGATTCCGGATGGCGGCCATGATCTCCTTGCAGGTGCCGCACACGGGATACCGCTCCGGATCCCGGTTCGGAATCCAGTGCTTGCCGCATAGGGCCTCGACCTCGACGCCGTCGACGTTGGAGCGCAGAATGTCGGATTTCTTGACGTAGTGGGCCAGCCGCTCGTGATCGCCGTCGGAGGGCTTCGGGACGGTCGACCGGTCCACCGTCGGCGTCGTCTCGGTCGGATTCATGTGCTGGCTCCCATCGACCGCAGCGCTTCGATCTTGCGTCTCGCCCACCACTCGGGGTCGTCGTGCTCGCCCCGATGAGGGAGCGCCAACCCACTGCCCGGTAGGTCGTCGAAGCGTCCCTCGGCCAATGCGGCCAGGATTCTCCGCTCGACCAACCCGCCATATCCGTCGTCGACGGGCAGGTTCTCGGTGGGCGATGCCCTCGAAATCGCAGATGGGTCGCTCGGCCCTTTCACACCGCCGACGATACTCCCGGCTGGACGCGGTGCGATTCTCGAATACGCTGGATGGCCGTGACGCAGACCATGAAGGAGTCCTCCGCCTCGTCGCCGTTGGTCATCCGGACGGCGCCGGCGTTCTTTGCCAATTCCCTGGTCGCGGTCGGACTCGCCGTGGGTATTGCCCGCTTGGTGGAGCAAGCCGGCGTGGCGATCGCCGGAGGGTTGCTCGGTCATGAGCCGGTGATGACCAACGCCTTCACTTTGCTCCGTTCTCCGGGAGTCGAACCGGTTGCACTGGCCGCCCCCGCCGCCAGCCTGGCGGTCGGAATCGTCCTGCTCATGCTGTACCCGGGCTCGAAGGATCGGTCCGCCGGCCGGTTGCTCATGCTGTGGACGTTGCTCTTCTGTTTCCGCAACGGCCTGGCCGAGATCGCCCGCGGTGCGTTCGACGAGACCTCGGTAATGGGTTCGGTGTTCGCCAACGGGAGCCTGCCGCGCAGCGTCCATCTCACCATCTCCGGGATGGCGATCGTCGGATTGGGTTTGGTTGCCACGGGTGCCGCACCGGCATTCCTGTCGTTCAGCCGGCATCGCACCGAGATCGGCTCCTGGACCGAACGGTTGCGATTCATGGCGTCGATCGCGTTGTTGCCCGGCTTGGTCGGGCCGCTCCTCGCCGTGCCGCTCTTCATCCCCGACCAGGGCAGCGGACTGGTGGCTTCACTGCCACTGGTGGGTGTGTTCATCATTCTCACCTGCGTCGCGGCGCTCTTCGTGAAGTCGGTGCCGCCTCCTCAGGTCGTCGAGGAACGGGGGTTGGCCTTCGGACTGCTCATCGGCTACGCACTCGCATTCATCGTCTTCCGGTTCGGTTTGGCCCCCGGGTTGAACATTCCACCGTGGGATGAGAACCTGCGACTGGTATGGAGGCCCTGAACACCACAGCCATCATCACGGTGAGCGACGGCGTGAGTGCCGGAACGAGGGAGGATCGCTCGGGTGAGGCGCTCACACAGCTCGTCGAGCAGGCCGGTTTCTCCGTGGTGATTCGAGATGTGGTGGTCGACGAGATTCCCGCAATCGAAGACTCGCTCCGTCGGGCGGTGGCGCACGCCCGGTTGGTCGTCACGACCGGGGGGACCGGGTTCGGGCCTCGCGACGTCACGCCGGAAGCGACCGAGCGGGTGATCGACCGGCGGGCGGGCGGGCTCGAGCACCTGATGTTCCAGACTGGCATCGGCGCCACGCCGATGGCCGCCCTCGGTCGAGGTTTGGTGGGCAGCGCCGGAACCAGTCTGGTGGTCAACCTGCCCGGCAGCCCTCGTGGCGCCGTCGAGAACCTCTCTGCGTTGCTCGACCTGGTACCCCACGCCCTCGAGCTCCTGGTCGGGCACACGGAGCACTGATGTGACGGTGGCCGGGTCGGCCGGTCAGCTTCGGCTGAACAGCCGCTTGAACCAGGCGGCCAGGCTCTGGAAGAAGAGCGCGAGTCCGTTGACCTCCCCCGCAACCACCATGCGTGCCTCGTCCTCGGTGGTGGCGGCCAGCTTCGCTTCCACACATTGGACGAACTCGCCGATGAGCCGGCTGGACATTTCGTTGATCAGGCCGGTCCGGCCGAACTGGGCGGCGGCGCCGGAGAGGTTGACGTTGGCGTCGATGTTCACCTTGGTGCCCGATCCCGCCGATTCCAGGCCGTAGGTGACCTTGACCTGGCCACGACTCCCGCCGCGCTTGTCGACGCCCTTGCCGTCGATCTGGCCGGTGCGTGCGTCGCCGTCCGTCACGACCGTGGCGGTGCCTTCGAAGTTGGCCGACATCGGTCCGAGCTTCACCGACACCTTTCCGTCATAGGCTCCCTCGCCGCGGTCGGCTACCAGCTCCGCCCCGGGGAGGCAGGACGCGACCTCGGGAATGTCCTGGAAGAAGCTCCAAACGCACTCGATCGGTTTCGAGACTTCGAAGGTGTGGGAGATGTTCATCGGATACCTCTGGATTCCTCTCTGTCCGGCGGGGACGGAGCCTACTTCGTGGCGCTGCCTGCGGTGGGAGTGAGTCTTGGACCCTTGCGGTCGCGCAGGAAGCCGGCGGAGGTGCCGCTCCGCACCGCCAGGATCTCGGCCAGGATGGACCAGGCGATCTCGACCGGACCTTCGGCGCCGATGTCGACCCCGGCCGGCCCGTGCAGCTTGGCGGCGGCTGCTTCGGTGAGTTCCACACCATCGTGTCGCAGGTCGGCCAGGAGTTTGCCGAGACGCTCGCCGGGGCCCAGGCTGCCGATGTAGGCCGCGTCGCTCCCGAGCAGAGCCCGCAGATAGTCGAGGTCCCGAAGGTAGTTGTGGGTGATCAGCACCGCGTAGGTCCGACTGTCGAGGTCGACCGCCGTTGCCAGTGATGCCGGTTCGCTGGTGACCAGCGCCGCCGCCTCCGGAAAGCGGTCGTCGGTGAGGAACTGGCGACGATCGTCGACGACCACGACCTCGAATCCCAGATCGGCCCCCAGGCGCACAAGCGGCACCGCGTCGTGGCCGGCACCGCACACCAGGAGCCGGGGGGTGCCGCCAAACACCTCCAGGAACACGCTGGTCCCTTCGGTCGTCACCACCTGAGATCGCGCCTCGCGCATGGCGGCCGCCGCCACCCCACGGATCGGATCCGGTACCTCCTGCCAAGGAAACCACAGCCGTCCGGAGGGACGGAGCTCGTGGACGAGCACGCCGCTCTGGGCTCGGAGCCGCTGGAGGCCATCCGCCGTCTCCAGGGCAGTCGATGCGGGTTCGACCTTCACGACGGTGACGCCGTTGCAGCCGATTCCCCAACCCCACACCGCCTCGTCATCGGCGGTCAGGTCGAACTCGACGATGCGGGAAACTCCCGCTTCCATCACAGCCCGGGCCGTCGACGTGAGGTCCTGATCGAGACATCCGCCGGATACCGTTCCAACGGACGTGCCCTGCTCCGAGATGAGCTGACGTGCCCCCAGGCCGCGATACGTCGAGCCCCGGACGCCGACGACGGTCGCCATGGCGAAGTCGATTCCTCGGGCGCTCCAGTCGCGCATGGCGTCGAGGGTGGCGGCGAGTTCGTGGGTCACGGGTGGGAGGCTACCGCAGTGTCGGAGCCGATCATCGGGCGCCGGTCAGCGTCCTTCGGCCTCCTGAACAACGATCACGACCAGCGCGCTGTCACACGTTCCGTTCGTGTCGCAGACCGAGTAGGTGAAGGAGTCGGTGCCGACAAAGGCGCGATCGACCCGGTACTGGAGACGGGCGCCCGTGACGCGGATGGTTCCATGAGCCGGTGAGGTCGTGATCGACCAGGTGGAACGATCGATGGACCCCGATCCCGGCAGGTCGTTGGCGAGCGGGTCGATGATGATGACGCCGCCGCGTTGGGTCGTGAACTGGTCGTCGACGGCGACCATCACACCCGTCACCGAAACCGTAGCGGTCGAGGGGGCGCACAGCCCGCCGGGATCGCACGCCTGGTAGGCGATCTCGAACGATCCGGGAGTCCCGACCGTCGGGGTGTAGACGATGCTGCCACCGGCCGCGACTGCGACGCCGGACGCCGGTGCTCCGACGACGGTGACGGCCAGCGGATCGCCGTCGATATCCGTGTCGTTCGCGGTGACCGGGATGGTCACGGCGGCGCTCCACGGCGTCGAGGCGGTGTCGGGGTTGGCCACCGGGGCGTCGTTCATCGGGGTGACGTTGATGGTGACGCCGAGGACGACCGATGTGGTTCCGTCCGAGATCCCGAGATCGACCGAGTCGAGGCCATTGAAATCGGGCGCCGGCGTATAGGTGAACGATGCGCACCCCGGGTCGACCGTGGCCTGTCCCGATGCGGGAGCGGAAGCGATGCTGCAGTCGACGGTGTCGCCGTCGACATCGGTCACCGTCAGTGGATGGGTGACGGCGGCATCCTCGTCGACGAACGCAGGTTCGGTGGCGGCCTCGGGGGCGTCGTTGACCGGTGTGACTTCGACCGTGACGACGGCGGTGTCACACCCGTCGGCGTCGTCGCAGACCTGATATGCAAACTCGTCGGATCCCGACAGGTTGGGTCTCGGGATATAGCGCAGGAGGCCGCCCTGCGGGGCGACGGTGCCGAGGTTTGCCCCGTTCACGACGCGGAGGCTGGACGAATCGAGTTGGCCAACCCCGGGTGTGTCGTTCTGCAAGACGTCGATGAGCACGGGCACGTCCTCCGGCGTGACCACCCGGTCGTCGCCCAGGAGCGGTGACCCGGGGGCCGGTTCGTCGTCCTCGTCGCCTCCGGCCGCCGCTGCCTCTCCCGTTTCGCCCGAGGCGTCGCCGGATCGGGTACCGGCGGCGGCGCCCGGTCCGAGCGGATTGGCCGTATCCGAACCGATTCCGGGTCCGCCCGCGACGATCGCCCCGTCGGTACTCGAGAACGGTCCAGAAGCGGTATCGGGAGGGGAGAGGCTCGTGTTGGGGTCCTCGGCCGCGACGACCTGGTCGGCAGCTCCGAGCTGGTCGGCGATCGGTGTCGGCAGTGTGGTGACGAGGCCGGCCGCCAAGGTGGTGGTCATGAGTGCGCCGCTGGCCAAGATGGTCGTGGCATCGCGCCCGAATGCCGGAAGTCCACGCAGGAAGGGAAGCTGCATCACCCCGGCCAGTGGTCCGGCCACCCATCGCAGCCGACCGAGCGAGACACTCATCAGTGCTCGGACGACGGCCGGGTCGAACTGCGTCCCTGCCATCGTGGCGATCTCTTCGCGGGTCGCGGCCGCCGACATGGCGCCCTGATAGTTCCGTCCGGCCGTCATGACGTCGTAGGCGTCTGCAACGGAGACGATGCGGGCGCCCAGGTTGATCTCGGTCCCGGCGAGACCGTACGGGTAGCCGGTGCCGTCCCATCTCTCGTGATGGTGTTCGATAGTCTGCGCCCAGCCACCGAGCCACGGCACGAGCGGTGCGACGAGCCGCATTCCGGCGATCGGATGCCGTCGGATCTGCCGCCACTCCTCTTCGTCGAGGCTGCCGTCCTTGTTGAGGACGTCGGCGGAGACCTCGAGCTTTCCGACGTCGTGGAGCAGCGCCGCCCAACGCAGCTTGTCGCGGTCTTGGGTGGCGAGTCCCATCTCTTCGGCGATCATGTCGGTGTACGCCCGGGTGCGTTCCGAGTGGCCTCGCGTCTTGCGATCGTGGTTCGACAGCGCCGTCGCCAACGACAGGATCAGTGACGACATCTCGCCGAGGTCGGCGTCACCACCTTCTTGGGCAGCGGCGATGCGGCGCTTCAGTTCGGTGACGTTGCCGGTCCGCTGGGCCACCCGATAGCGGGGCGGCGCCTTGTCGGGAAACAGCATCGTCATCTGGAGCAGCCAGCTCAGTGGCAGCAGCCGCCGGGCGAACCGGTCGACGATGGTGGCGGTGACCGATGACGCAGCGATGATGATGAGCCACCACATGACGACGTCGGCGGCCGAGCGCGGATCGGGAAGGGACCGCGCCACGATGGCGCCCACCACGAAGCCGGCGATCAGCGGGATGAGGAAGATCGCGACGCGGAGCAGACGCGACAGGACCGGCCGGGACTCCCAGCGGTCGACGCGTTCCTCCTCCGGCGGATTCTCTCGTCGCATCACACCTCCAACCGCACATGTTGGCGGGAGCGCAGGTTTTCCACAACCCTCGACTGGCCCTTTCGAGCCGGCATCACCCGGCGGACGCCTAGCCGACGGTGACGGTCACGGTGGCGACATCACACGAGCCCGTCCCATCACACAGCTGGTATCGAAACGAGTCCGTGCCCTGGAAGTCTCGATCGGGCGAATAGCGGATACCGCCGCCGAGACCCAGAATCTGACCGTTGGCCGGTTGGCCGACGATGGTGATGGTGACCGATGCCCCCGCCGCCGGGCCGGCGGATGTGTAGTCGTTGGCGAGGACGTCGATGGTCCGGTCCTCGTTCCCCGTGGTGTTGACCGGCATGCTGGCCCGGTCGTCGACCGCGACGGCGATTCCGCTCACGGTCACGGCGACCGTCCCCGAAGCACAGGCGGCGTCGGGGTCACATGCCGTGTATCCCACGGTGAACGCCCCGGCCACGCCGAGCTGCGGCTGATAGGTCAGACTCGCGCCCGAGACCGATGCGGCACCAGCGGCCGGGGCGGTGGTGACCGTGACGGTGAGCGGGTCGCCGTCGGGATCGGACACCGGAAGTGAGACGGAGGCGGGCTGAACCCAGGTCGTCGTCAACGACGTGTCGCCGGCGGTCGGGCTGGCATTGGGCGATGCCAGGACGGTGACCGAGACGACCGCCGAGTCGCATCCACCCACCGTTCCGCACACCTCGTAGCGGAAGGTGTCGCGGCCGGGTGCTCCCGGCGCGTAGGAGATCATGTCGTCGACGACCGTCGCCTGGCCGAGCGCGGCCGGTTGGATGATGGTGAGCGTGTCGACGACGACCCGCTCCGATCCGGCGGTGTCGTTGGCGGTGACGTCGATGGCGATGGTCGTCACTTCGTCGGTGGTGGCGATGTCGGCGTTGGCGGTCACGGTCACCGACGGCGGAGCGGTCGTGGTGGTGGTGGAGGAGTCGGGATCGTCGTCGGGCTGGCCGGGAGGATCGGTGGGGTCCGGCGACGGCGTGGTGGTGGTTGGCGTGGTCGGAGGCGTGGTAGTCGGGGGAGCGGTTGTTGGAGGAGTGGTCGTGGTTGGCGTCGGCTCGGCGGTAACGGTCGTCGGCGGTGCCGCTGCGATCGAAGTGGTCGGGCCGGTCGTGGTCGAGCCGGCCGATGGCTCGGCGAGTACTTCCGATCCAACGGGATCGGATGCACTCGGCGCCTCGCCGCCGGAAGAATCGTCCGCGGCGGGAGCGGCCACGACATCGCCCACCGCCGGAACTCCGCCCCCTGCGTCGAGGTCGCGGCCGATGCCGAGAACACCGGTCGTGACCAGCAGGAACATCAGGGCTGCCGAGCTGGCAACCGTGAGCGCGTCACGCCCCAGGTTGCGGCCATTTCGGACCAAGGGGAGCTGGGCCAGCGCCGCGAACGGCCCCGCGGCCAGCCGCAGTCTCCCGATCGAGAGCATCATCAGGGCCCGAACGACGACCGGGTCGAACTGCTGGCGCGCCATCGTGGCGATCTCGCGTCTCGCCGCGTCCGGGGACTTGGCTGCCTGGTACGCGCGGCCCGATGTCATGACATCGTATGCATCGGCCACGGAGACGATCCGAGCCCCGAAGGCGATATCGGTTCCGCTGAGCCCGTACGGATATCCCGATCCGTCCCATTGCTCGTGATGGTGCTCGATGGTCTGAGCCCACGGTCCCAGCCAATCCGCCAGGGGTTCGATGAGATGCATCCCGGTGATCGGGTGATTCTGGATCTGGGCCCACTCGTCGGCTGTCAGTCCCTCGCGCTTGTTGAGGATCTCGGTGGGGACCTCCAGCTTGCCGATGTCGTGGAGGAGCGCGGCCCATCGCAGCCGGTCTCGGTCGGCGTCGGGGAGTTGCATCTCCTCGGCGAGCAGATCTGTGTAGATACGGGTCCGCTCGGCGTGGCCCCGCGTCTTGGGGTCGTGACGCGACAGCGCCGTCGCCAGCGACAGGATCAACTCGGCGCTCTCGCCGCGGGTGGCATCACCACCCGCCTCCGCTTCGGCGATACGACGGCGAAGCTCGGCGATGTTCCCGGTTCGGCGAGCCACGCGGACCCGCGAGGGTGCCTGGTCGGGGAAGAGCATCGTCATCTCCAACAGCCATCCCAGCGGGAGAAGGCGGCGCGAATGTCGATCCACGAAGGTGGCGGTCAGCGTGGCGGTCGAGATGACCAGCACCCACCACGCAAAGTTCTGCAGCGGACCCGCCGGCGCAGGGAGGAGCGAAGCCACGGTGAGTCCGACACCGGCGCCGAGAACGAGGGGGATGAGGAAGACGAGGGCGCGGGTCATCGCCGCCGCGATCGGCCGTGACTCCCACCGGTTCTCCCGGCTCATCCGGGTCCCCTTCCTATCGTCCTCACCTCCAGCGCACATGATGGGCGATCGGCCGGTGCGAGTCCAGTCATTCGGGTCGAATGACCCACCGATGCGGGCCTGGTGACGGGGAAGGCGTCGCGATCGGGTGTGAACGCGTCGGGCTCAACCGAGCCAGGGGGCCGGCGTGTCCACGTCGATCCCGTGCCGAGCGATGGCGGCCTCGACGTGATTCCCCGAGATGACGCCGTCTCGGACGAGCCCGGAGAGAACGGCCAGGACGACGTGGCCGGTGTCGATCTCGAAGAAGCGTCGCAGCGCCGGGCGGCTGTCGGAGCGACCGAATCCATCCGTTCCCAGCGGAATGAATGTCTCGGGTACCCACGGCGCAATCTGCTCCGGGACCGACCGCATGAAATCGGTCACGGCGACGATCGGTCCACCCACATCGGCCAGTCGTTCGGTGACTCGGGGAACCCGTCGCGGCTCCGCCGGGTGCAGCCGATTCCACCGGTCGAGCTCGAGCGCCTGCTCTCGAAGGGCCTTGTAGCTGGTGGCAGACCAGAGTTCGACCCCGATGCCGTGATCCGAGGCGAGCTCGGCCTGGGCCGTTCGAGCGGCGAGATACGCCGATCCGGAGAACAGGATTGCTCCCATCGTGTCGCTGCCCGCCGGGGCGGTTTCGTAGCGGTACAGACCTTCGAGAATGCCGTCGGTCACGCCCTCCGGCATCGGTGGCTGCTGGTAGTTCTCGTTGTAGACGGTCAGGTAGTAGAAGACGTCTTCGCCGTCCTGGTACATCGCTCGAATCCCGTGGCGGATGATGGTCCCGACCTCGTATGCGAACGCCGGGTCGTAGGCGCGGCAGACGGGGACCGTCGATGCCATCACGAGACTGTGGCCGTCCTGATGCTGGAGTCCCTCGCCCTGCAGGGTGGTGCGGCCGGCCGTGGCACCCAGCAGGAAGCCACGGACCCGGGCGTCGGCAGCCGCCCAGAGGAGGTCTCCGACCCGCTGGAACCCGAACATCGAATAGAAGATGTAGAACGGCACCATCGGGACACCACGCGTGGCGTACGACGATCCGGCCGCCGTCCACGACGCGGTCGAGCCTGCCTCGGTGATGCCCTCCTCCAGGATCTGGCCGTCCGTCCCCTCCATGTAGGCCAGGATCATGCTGGCGTCGACCGGCTCGTAGAGCTGGCCTCGGCTGGCGTAGATCTTGAGCTCTCGAAAGAGGGAGTCCATTCCGAACGTGCGTGCCTCATCGGGCACGATCGGAACGACCCGGCTCCCGAAGCCTTCATCTCTGGCGAGGTTGCGCAGGAGTCGCGTGAAAGCGGTCGTGGTGGATGCCTCGACCTTCCCCGAGCCTTTGGCGACTTCTGCGAACGCTGCGTCCGACGGTTGCGGGAGCGGATTGCGGATGGCGAGTGTGCGAGACGGCACCGGCCCACCGAGCTTCTGGCGGGTGTCCATCAGGTATTGGTACTCGTCGGAGGACTCGGCGGGACGGGCATACGGCGGGTCGTCGTCGGTGAGGAGTGGAGCTTCCGGAATGTCGTTCTCCAGCGACAGCCGGCTTCGCAACTCGAGGAGCTGTCGGTTGGTGAGTTCCTTGATCTGGTGGGTGGCATTCCGACCCTCGACATCCGGTCCGAGGGTCCAACCCTTGATGGTCTTGGCGAGGATGACCGTCGGCGCGCCGGTGAGGGTCGAAGCCGCGTGATAGGCGGCGAAGATCTTTCGGGGATCGTGGCCGCCCCTGCGGAGTTTCCAGATCTCGTCGTCGCTCATGTGGGAGACCAGGTCCAGAGCGCGGGGGTCCTTCCCGAAGAAGTGCTCGCGAACGTAGGTCCCGCTCTCGGCCTTGTAGCGCTGGTACTCGCCGTCGACGGTGTTGTTCATCACCTCGATCAGCGCACCTTCGTGATCGGATTCCAGGATGGGATCCCAGTTCGATCCCCAGACGACCTTGATCACGTTCCACCCGGCGCCCCGGAAGATGGCCTCCAATTCCTGGATGATCTTCCCATTGCCGCGCACCGGCCCGTCGAGCCGCTGGAGGTTGCAGTTGACGACCCAGACGAGGTTGTCCAACCCCTCCCGGGCGGCGAGTGAGATCGAACCGAGCGTCTCCGGTTCGTCGGTCTCGCCGTCGCCCACGAAACACCAGACCTTGGAGTCGGAAGTGTCGTCGATGCCCCGGTTCTGGAGGTACTTGTTGAAGCGGGCCTGGTAGATGGAGTTGATCGGGCCGATCCCCATCGACACCGTCGGGTACTCCCAGAAGTCGGGCATCAGGCGGGGATGGGGGTAGGAACTGAGGCCTCCGCCTCCGATCTCCATGCGAAACCGGTCGAGATGGCTCTCGTCGAGCCGGCCCTCCAGATATGCCCGGGCATAGATGCCGGGGGCGGCGTGGCCTTGGATGTAGACGGCGTCGCCGGGTCGGCCATCGGCCTTGCCGCGGAAGAAGTGATGGAAACCCACCTCATAGAGCAGCGCCGACGATGCAAAGGTCGAGAGGTGACCGCCGATCCCCTTGTGCAGGTGGTTGGCCTTGATGACCATGACGGCGGCGTTCCAGCGGATGAACCGTCTGATTCTCTTCTCGAGATCGAGGTCGCCCGGGTAGGGCTGCTCCTCGTCGGGGGGGATGGTGTTGATGTAGGGGGTCGAGACCGAGCCGGGTACTCCCAGCGACCGGGCATGCGCAGCTTCCAGCAGCTTGGCGACCAGGAATCGGCCCCTGGTCTCGCCGTGGGTCGCCACCACCGACGACAGTGAATCGAGCCATTCCTGCGTTTCGACGGGATCGGCGTCGTGGAGTTGGTGGACGAAGCCGTCGATGAACGTCAGGTCATTGCGCATGACCGGAGCCTACCGGCGATCGGTGCTGCGATCTGCTCAAGTCCGTTCGGGCCCTGCCGACGATATCTATGCCCGGCGCTCTCGGGGTACCCCCTTCCCTCGGGAGCGCCGTGCGACTTCTGCGCGCCAGTCCTCGATCAGTCGGAGGACCTTTTGAGGGCGCTCCAGCATGGCCGCATGGCCGGTCTCGGGAAGCGGAACCGAGGTCCAGTCGGGTCGGACCTGCTGAAGCCATCGCATGGCGATCGGCCGGACCAGCACGTCCTCGGTGCCCCAGAGCACCAGTGTTGGGGTGTCGACCGACGCGGCCGCCTCCTCGAAGGCGCGTCGCTTGAGGAGCTCGGCGTACAGAGCGGTTCCGGTCTTCACCAGCGCCGGCCAAGCCCACCCGTGGCTGAGATGGAGGGCGGCCGCCTCGACGAGGTCGTCCCGGACGTCGACGGGTACCCGTCCCGGATCGACCATGGTCAGGTCCAGCAGTGCGTCCACCCGTTGCGCCGGCGCTCGTCGAGCGTTTTGCAGCGCTCGCACGCTCGCCCGGATCGCCGCCGCGAAGCCGACCCGTTGCGCCCCCGGCGGGGCCGGCGTCGCCGGTGACACCAGGATCAGCTCAGACAAGAGATCCGGATGGGTCGCCGCCACCTGGACACCGAGAAAGCCACCCATCGAGTTTCCGACGTAGGTGACGGGCCATCCGATTCTCGCCAATGTCTCGACCAGCGCAGTGCGCATCGTCTCGATCGGGTTTCCGCTCCACGGCGGGCTCAGACCGAATCCGGGTAGGTCTACCGCGGTCACCCGGCCCTCGAGATGGGGGGCGAGTGCCGCCCAGCCGACGGACGACGCTCCGAGTCCGTGGACGAGCAGCCAATGATCGTCTCCGTCGCCGTGTTGGCGGAGATGAACCGGCCCACCAGAGAGCTCGAGGAATCGCTGCATCGCTGCGGCAACATAGCCGCCCGTCGGTGGCCTCACGGTTCGGGAGGGCGGGTTCGAGAGAGGTGGACCTTGGCCGTTGGTCCGGCTTCTGGTTGGCTTCGGTGATGCGTGTTCTGCTGATCGGCACCTACGAGCTCGGTCGCCAGCCGGTCTCGGTGGCATCACCTGCCGGTCGGCTTCGGCACGCCGGTCACGAGGTGCGGGCGGTCGACCTTGCCGTGCAGCCTTACGACGTCGAAGCCGTCGACTGGGCGGACGTCGTGGCCATCTCCGTCCCGATGCACACCGCCATGCGCCTGGGAGTGGCCACCGCGGAGAAGGTCCGCCGGCAACGACCCGGGCTTCCACTGGCGCTCTACGGCCTCTACGCGGCCATGGCACCCGCACCGGCGGTCGACGTGGCATTGGTGGGGGAGTTCGAACGCTCCCTCGTCCGCTGGGTGGAGGATCCGGCGACCGTGGGCGGTGCCTGTGTCGACCTCGGAATCGATTCGTTCGTTCCGCCGGCCCGCGATGTGCTTCCTCCGCTCGAGGCGTATGCCCACCTGACCATCGGCGACGAGCACCGGCTGGTCGGGGCCGTCGAGTCGACCCACGGATGCCGGCACCGGTGCCGGCACTGTCCCATCCCGGTGGTCTACGACGGTCGGTTTCGGGTGGTTGGGCTCGACGTCACGCTGGCCGACGTGGAGTGGTTGGTGGGAGCCGGGGCCGCACACATCACCTTCGCCGATCCCGACTTCCTCAACGGGCCACGTCACTCGATGCGGGTGCTCGACGCCGTCCATGCCGAGTTTCCGGAGCTCACGTTCGATATCACGGTGAAGGTCGAACATCTCCTCGACCATGCCGACCTGATCCCTACGCTGGTGGATCGCAACGTGATCTTCGCGATCTCGGCCTTCGAGTCGACCAGCGACCGGGTGCTTCGAAACCTCGACAAGGGCCACACAGTCGCCGATCTGGAGCGGGTCCTTTCCATCGCCCGCGCCGGAGGGCTTGACCTCCACCCATCGTGGCTGCCCTTCACGCCATGGACGGAGAAGCGGGATGTGGTCAACCTCTTCGAGTTCGTCGCAGCCCATGACCTCATCGGGGTGACCGATCCCGTGCAAATGTCGATCAGGCTGTTGGTTCCCCGCGGTTCGCTGATCACCCGCGTCTCCGACGACCCGGCGTCGTTGACCGAGTACGACGCCGAGCGGCTGAGCCACGGATGGCAGTCGCCGGACCCGGAGGTCGACGCGCTGCAACGTGAACTCGCAGCGATCGTCGAAGCCGATGCGAGCCGGGGGCGGCCACCGACGGAGACGTGGTCCCGAATGTTCGAGCGGGTGCGGGACTCCGGTGTGGCCATGAGCGTCCGAATCCCGGAGGGCGCGGTCAGCGGGCGTCCCCGCATGACAGAACCGTGGTTCTGCTGAGCGGAGCCCACCGGGCGTCAGTTCGACGCCCTCGCCTGAAAGGCAGCAGCCGCCTTCGTTGCCAGGAGAGGCGGCCTCCATGGAGACAGAGTACTTTGCATTGCAAAGTGAATCGACGTATCGTGGGCACATGGTCGAGGATCACTCGTCTGCCCGACAGCTCGCAGCCCACGTCTCCGCCGTCCGCGCAGAGACACGAAGCCGAGTCTTCGGGGAGTCGTGGCACTGGTTTCCCGTATGGGCGCTCGTGTGCTTCGGCGCGGCGGTGAGCGCACTCGGACCATGGTCCGACCACGTCGCTGGTTATTACTGGTTGGTGGCGGTGCCGATCGGACTGGCGGTGACGGCCGGGGTGTCGTGGCGGCTCGACGCCGGGGAGGAGATCGGGACCCGGGAATGGCCATATTGGGCGGTGGGAGGCGGGATCTTCCTCGCCAACACGCTCCTGGCCTCCTGGCTCCCGGAGAACGTGGTCCCGGTGGCGATCTGGGTGGTGCTCGGTGTGGGGTTCGCCGCGTTGTGTCAGCTGGGCCGGAATGTCGTGGGGCGGAACGTGATGCTGGCGATGGCCGTCGTCACGTTCGTGACCGGGTGGGTCGGTCAGGACGGTTACGCGCTATACCCCGTGCTGGCCATCGGCTACGGACTGGCGTTGATCGGTATGTCCCTCCACGCTCACCGAGCCGAACGAGCAGGTCGTGGGCGGTGACCCACCCGTCGCAGCGACTGGACGACCTCGTCCATCAGCGCGTCCGGCTGGGCATTCTCGCCGTGCTCCGGGAGGCAGATCACGCCTCGTTCTCGTACCTTCGCGAAGCGCTGGACCTGACGGACGGGAACCTGAGCCGGCATCTGCAGATTCTCGAGGAGGCGGGCCTCGTGGGAATCGAGAAGGGCTTCCGGGGAAGACGTCCCCACACCACCGTTCGTGCCACACGGTTGGGGCGAAAGGCATTCGACAGACACGTCCGCACATTGCAGGCCATCATCGATTCGACGAGCAGGGGTGACGCATGAACGCGACCATTCTGGAAACCAGGGACCTCGAGAAGCGGTTTGGAGATTTGGTCGCCGTCGACCGAGTCTCCTTCCACATCGAGCCGGGGGAGACCTACGGCCTGCTGGGCCCGAATGGGGCCGGGAAGACGACCACCATCTCGATGATCGCCGGACTGCTTCAGCCGGACGGAGGAGCGGTCCGGGTGGAGGGTCAGGAGATCACGCCGGCCTCGGTCGCACCCAAGCGGTCCATCGGGCTGGTGCCGCAGGATCTGGCGATCTATCCGGAGCTGACCGGATGGGAAAACCTCGACTTCTTCGGCCGGATGTACGGCATGCGATCCGAAGACCGCAAGCGGCGTGTGTCGGAGGTACTGGAAGTCGTCGGCCTCGCCGAACGAGCCCGGGACCGGGCCAAGGAGTACTCAGGGGGGATGAAACGCCGGCTCAACATCGGAATCGGTCTCCTGCATGCTCCCAGCTTGCTGGTTCTCGACGAGCCGACGGTCGGGGTCGATCCCCAATCGCGGAATGCGATCCTGGAGTCGGTCGAGGCACTGTCCGGTGAGGGCATGGCGGTTCTCTACACCACCCACTACATGGAGGAGGCAGAACGGCTGTGCGACCGGGTCGGGATCATCGACGAAGGTCGCTTGGCGGCGGAGGGGACGCGGCGCGAACTGGTGGAGCTGGTCGGCGGCCGGGATCGGGTTCGGGTCAGCGGAACGGGTCACCTCGACCAGGCGGCTGTGGCGGCAGGGCATGTCGGTGGCGTGATCGAGGCGACCGCCTCCGATGGGAGGATCGATTTGCTGGTGGACGATGCCGGCGTGGCTCTCCCGGAGGTGCTGGCGGTGCTCCGTCAGCAGGAGGTGTCCATCGCCTCGGTGGAGATCGACGAGCCCAACCTCGAGGCGGTGTTCTTGCATCTGACCGGCAAAGCGTTGCGGGACTGAGATGCGATCGGTACTCGACATCGCCTGGAAGGACCTGCGCCTGCGCTTGCGGGACCGATCGGTTCTGATCACCGGTGTGCTCGCTCCGCTGATCCTCGCCTTCATCTTCAACGGGGTCTTCGGAGATGCCCTCCAAGGAGGGGGCGCGTTCGAGCCCGTGTATGCCGTGGTGGACCTCGACCGATCCGATGTGTCGTCGGCCTTCGGAGATGTGGTGGGGGACCTGGCCGACGATGGGGTCTTGGAGTTGGTCGAGGCCGGCACGATCGATGCGGCGGAGGTCCTGGCCGACGACGGCGACCTCGACGCCTTCTGGGTGATCCCGGACGGCTTCGGTGACGCCGTCACTGGTGGCGGCGAGGGAACCGAGCTCGAGGTGGTGGGCTCGGTCGATTCCCCGGTCGCTTCCCAGGTGGCCGAATCGATCGCCTCACGATTCACGCAGGGAATCCATCAAGTCGCGCTCGACGTGGGCGTTGCGGCGTCGCTGGGTTCCGAGAGCGACATCGACAGCCTGGTGGCACAGGCCACGGCGTTGCCGCCGGTGGTGACCGTCGGTGACATTGCGACTCCGACCAAACGGCTCGACGCACCCACGGCGATGATGGCGGGCATGGCGGTGTTCTTCCTGTTCTTCACCGTTCAGTTCGGCGTCACCTCTCTGCTGGAAGAACGACGCGACGGCACCTACCCGCGGCTGATGGCCGCCCCGATTCCGCGCTGGGCGCCGATCGCCGCCAAGGGGCTGGGTGCGTTCGTGCTGGGCATCCTGTCGATGGCCGTGCTCATGGTCGCCGCCAGATTCCTGTTGAGTGCCAACTGGGGCCCGCTCCTGCCCGTGGGTCTGATCGTTGTGGCCGGCGTGCTGTCGGCCGTGGGAATCATGGGTATCGTGGCCGCCTTCGCTCGGACCCCCGAGTCGGCCGGCAACATGCAGTCGATCGTCGGGGTGGTGCTCGGACTCCTGGGAGGCAGCTTCTTTCCCATCGGCCAAGACGGCGGGCTGCTGTCCCGGCTCCAGTTCCTGACCCCACACGCCTGGTTCCTGCGCGGACTCGGCGACCTGGCCGGAGACGGAACGGTGGCATCGGTGATGCCCGCGGTCGCGGCGATGACCGCCTTTGCGCTCATCACCGGTGGGATCGCCTGGACGCTGCTGCGGAGGGAGACCGTATGAAGCCACTCGCAATCGCCAGAGCGAACATCCTCCGGATGCTGAGGGACCGGTCGAACATCTTCTTCGTCTTCATCTTTCCCCTCGCCCTGGTGCTCCTCATCGGCGCCCAATTCGGAGGTGACTTCGAGCCCAGCCTGGGACTGCACGACCAGGACGGAGGCGATGTGGCGAATGCCATGGAGGCGTCCCTCGACGAGACGCTGGAGATCCGGAACTACGACACGGAGGAGGAGTTGGTCCTCGCCGTCGAGCGTGGCTCGGTGGCCGCCGGTCTGGCCATCCCCGCCGGAGTGGAAGACCGGATCAGAGCCGGCGAGACGGTCGAGCTCGGGTTCCTGGCCACGTCCGACGGCGCCGGGCCACAGATCCAGGCAGTCGTGATCGAGGCGGCTGCAACCGCCTCCGAGCGACTGGCCGTCGGCCGCTTCGTGGAGTCGGCCGGCGTGGCGAGCTTCGACGACGGCGTGGCCCAGGCGGCCACCGTGGCCGGCATGATCCCACCGGTGGAGGTGACCACCAGAACGACGGGAGAGTCGCTGTTCCCGGCCAGCCTCGGTCGGTTCGACATCGGGGCGTCCAGCCAACTGCTGTTGTTCATGTTCCTCACCGGGCTGGCCGGATCGGCGGTGCTCATCCAGACCCGCCAACTCGGCATGTCTACCCGGATGCTTTCGACGCCGACACCGATCTGGCAGATCGTGACCGGCGAGGCGCTCGGGAGATTTGGCGTTGTCATCGTGCAGGGGGCCTACATCATGATCGCCACGCTCCTGCTGTTTCGGGTGAACTGGGGTGATCCCCTGGGTGCGATCGCCATCCTCATCGCGTTCGCCGCCGTCTCTGCCGCCGCCGCGGTCCTGGTGGGCTCCGTCCTCTCGAACGACGCTCAGGCGGCCGGCATCGGAGTCATCGGTGGGATCGGTCTGGCCGCCCTCGGTGGATCGATGCTCCCCTTGGAGTTCTTCTCACCGACGATGACACGCATCGCCCGCTTCACCCCACACGCCTGGGCCAATGAGGCGTTCGCAGCGTTGGTCCGCAGGGACGGGACGGTCGTCGACATCCTTCCTCAGCTCGGCGTGCTGGCGGCGATGGCGTTTGGACTGATGATCATCGCCGCCTGGCGGCTGAAAGCGGTGATCACCCGCCGGTAGCGACCGACAACACGTTGGACGCCACCCAGACCGCCCAGGCGGCCGCCATGCCCAGGCCGCACAACGCTTGCGCGGCCGAGGCGCGAACCATCGAGCCGATGGCGGCCTTGGTGGATCGCCACGCCTCCCCGGAATCTCCGGTGTCCTGCCGCCGTACGAGCCAGACGCCGAAGACGAAGCCGACCGGAGCCCCGACCACCGGGATCGCAAAGAAGCCCACCACGGCCAGCAGCAGACCAAGGAACTGGCCACGGATCGAGACCCCGCTGCGCGACGCAGTGCGCTGCGGGATGCGGACGCCGAGATACATGCCGAGCCCCACGAGGAGGGTGGCCACCAGCATGGCGATGGCGCCGATCCACCCGAAGCCGAGCGTCACCCCGTACAGGAGCATGGCGACCCAGACCAGCGCCAGGCCGGGAACCACGGGGGCGAGCGTTCCGACGATCCCGACAACGATGGCGAGCGCGACGAGAACGGTGACGAAGAGCTCGTTGCTCAATCGAGGCAGCCCGGCGGACGTGTCATGAACCGGCGATTCTACGGGAGTGGCACAATCGCCCGATGCGGGTTCTGCTCCAGCGTGTCTCCGAAGCGGCCGTCTCGGTCGACGGGAAGGTCGTTGGCGCAATCGGACCGGGGCTGGTGGCCCTGGTCGGCGTCTCCGCGAGCGATGGTGAGGAGGATGCGATCGCGGTGTCCGAGAAGCTGGCTGCACTCCGCATCTTCCGGGACGACGACGGCCGCATGAACCGATCCGTCGTCGACGTCGGAGGTGACGTCTTGGTGGTCAGCCAATTCACGTTGTACGGCGATGCCCGGCGCGGCCGGCGGCCGTCGTTCACGGCTGCGGCCCGGCCGGAGTCGGCTGAACCCCTGGTCGCCAAGGTCATCGAAGGAGTGCGCAATGCCGGCATCGGGGTGGCGACGGGCGTCTTCGGGGCGATGATGTCGGTTGCGCTCGTCAACGATGGTCCGGTCACCATCCTGTTGGAGACGGCCGGCGGGCGCCTCGTATCGCCCGCGACCGGTGGTTCGACTCCCGAGGAGTGAGAGCGGTCAGGCGGTGGTGCCGGCCGCCGGTTGCTCGGCCCGGAGCATTCGCAGTTGCTTGGGACAGATCGCCACGGCCAGTCCCACCGCCAGCACCGGAACCAGACTCGACGGAACGCCCCAGGCGACCGGCCAATCTCGCCACGACCAGATCAATGCCGAGAACAGCAACCCGGCGACGGTGGTCAACGTGCCGATCGCGGTGGAGCGGAACAGCTGTGAGACGAGGGCGATGACTCCCACCGCCGGGATCAAGACGATCGGCCAGCCGGCGGCCAGGACGCCCGCCGTGATTCCGAGCCCCTGGCCGCCCTGGAACCGCCGATAGGGATTCAGGATGTTGCCGACCACGGCACCGATGCCGGCGGTGGCGGCGGGAAGGGGGCCGAGTGTGGACGCCGCGGCGACGACCACCGCCCCCTTCGTCATCTCGGCGCCGAGTACGGCCGCACCCACCTTCCATCCTCCGATTCGCATCGCGTTGTTGGCGCCCGGGTTCCCGGATCCAACCGCCCGGAGGTCGATCGACCGCCGGGACGCGACCCAGTCGGCCGTCGGTATCCCCCCGGCCAGATAGCCGGCCACGGCGGCTGTCAGAACGGCGAGTTCCACACCGCCTCCCTCACTCCGGAACCTCCACGGCGAGAAAGGACCGACCGGGCTCGCAGAAGTCGAGAAAGTCACACCGCCGGCAGCTCGGTGCCGGTGCAGGTTCGAACTCGGATCGCTCGATTCCGGCCGCCAGCACGTCGAGGTTCCGGCGAGCACGGTCCAACCACTCGCGGTCGGCAACGGCGGTTCGCTCGGTGAGTTCTCCCCCGAGGTACGCAAATGTGACCCGGAGCCGTTCGGGCCGGGAGTCGGTCAGCCCCCCGCCGTCCAGGGCGAGTGCATACGCCTGGAGCTGGACCTCTGCAGCCGGATCCGTGGACGGACGACCACTCTTGAAGTCGACGATCTCCCATTCGTCTTCCGAGTCTTGGTCATCGCCTCGGTGCCGGTAGACGGCATCCACCCGCCCTCGGACCGAGGTGCGTGCGGCCAATCGAAGCCGAAACGGCACCTCGACCAGCACCGGCCGGGTGACCGCGAACCGTGACGACTGGAACACGTCGAAGGCCGCAGAGGTCTCGATCGGCGTCTGATCCGTCGACTCTGCCGGTGTGGTGTCGTAGAGGTCGGGTTCGAGTTCGGTCAGGGGCATCACGCCGCGATGATGGAGTTCGATCCGCCGATGGACGGCGACGCCTCGCCGGGCGGCCGGAGACGGACGGCGGGGGAGCGGGTCGATCGCCGTCCAGTAGAAGCGTTTCGGGCACGATGCATAGGTGACCAACCCGGTCACCGAGGTCACCGACTCGGTCTCCGAAGGCGAGGTCTGCGGCTCGGGCAGGCTGAACAGCACTCCCTGCAGCCGGTCGGTCTCCGCGTCGAACGCATCGACGATCCCGGAGTCCTCGGCGAGCCGCCGAGCATGGTCACGATCGCTCATCGACATTCGGAGTGCATCATCCCAGCCGGATTCGAAGAACGGATCGGGAGTGGCCGTGCGAGAATCGGGAGCGCGCAGTGTCTCCGGGCGGGGTCCCGGCTCGGTTGTATCGACGCTCACCTCGGTGGCCGGGTCGGACTCGACCAACTCGTAGAGCACGCCCTTGCTTCCCGGTCGGACATTGGGTTCGGGCTGGCCGTACCAGTACGCGCCGGTGAACGTCAGGGCTTCGCGGGCTCGCGTGGCTGCCACGTACGCGATCCTCCACTCCTGGCGCAGGTGGTGGGCTCGGAGGAGTTCCTTCTGTTGCGTCTCGGGCATGGAATCGGTGATCGCCGGGAGGTCATGCCGGTCGATCCGCAGCTGATACGGCAGCGACTCGGGACGGGTGAACGGGTTGTCGTAGCTGCCGACGACGGTCGACGGAAAGGTGCGCGCCCGGGTACCGGGCACGTACACCACGGGCCACTCGAGCCCTTTCGCCCGGTGGACGGTCAGCAAGGTGACCGCGTCCGCGCCGGCCAGCCGGGCGGTATCGAGCTCCTCGGCCGGCTCCTCGTCCATCGTCGAGAGGTATCCGAGGAAGGCGGCGAGAGACGGGCGGCCCTCGAGTGGGCTCCACGCCTCGGCGAGGTCGAGGAACCGGTACAGGTTCAGCCGGGCGGACAGCCGGGCGGCCGGACCCAGCGCCTCGATGTCGTCCCAGGCATCGGTTGCGTCGAGGATCATCCGGCAGAGCTCTACGAGACTCGAACTCTGGGCCGCAGAGATCAGTGGTCGGTAGCGGTCGAGGAAGACCGCGGCCGATGCGGCTGCCTCCTCCCCGAGATCCGGTATCTCCGACAGGTGTTCGATCGCTTCGAGCATGCCCGCGCTCGGGAGGTCGGGTTCGACTGGAGCGGCGTCGACGGGTTCCGGGGTGGCGCGGCGTTGCCGCACCCACCGTGCGAATGCCGCCAGGTCGCCGAGGCCGAGCCGGTGCTTGCTACCGGTGAGGACCCGCGCCAGTGCGGGACCGTCATCTGGCTGGTGAAGCAGACGCAACCAGGCATGGAGCTCGACCACTTCGGGGACCGCCAGAAGGCCACCCAGGTTGGCTACTTCGACCGGAACGTCGCGGGCGGCCAGCGCGTCGCGTACGAGGGGCATGTCCCGATTCTTCCGGAACAGGATGCCGATGTCGCGCCAGGCATGTCCAGACGCACGGGCTCGGAGGATGTCGTCGGCGATCCACTCCGCCTCGGTCACCGCGTCGACGAACCAACCGCAGCGGACAACCCCGTCAGCCGCATCGTCGGTCGCTCGGAGCGGCGCACGCGGCCGGTCGTCGATCTGACTCCGGACGTGGTTGGCGAGCGCCAGGATGCGTTGGTCGGATCGTCGGTTGCGGCTGAGACCCAGCGTCGCCGCGGTTGCGCCGTCGGCGCGCGGGAAGTGCTCGGGGAACCGGAGCATGTTGGTGGGCGACGCTCCGCGCCACTCGTAGATCGTCTGGTCGGGATCGCCGACTGCGGTCACCGGGAAGCCGTCCCCGAAGATGGTGGTGAGCAGGACCCGTTGGGCGGGGTTCGTGTCCTGGTACTCGTCCAACACCAGGCATCGGTACCGGCGGCGGATGCGGGCGACCAGCCAAGGATGGTCGGTGGCCAATCGGCAGGCGCCGGCCAGGAGATCCCCGTAGTCGACGACCCCCAATCGGTCCTTCTCCTGCTGATAGACGGTGATGGCGTCGAGCAGGTCCCTCCGCTTGGCCAGGACTTCGACGTCGCCATCGGAATGGTGACGAACGTCGTCGACCGTCGCGAGATGATCCGCCATCTGCGAGGAGAGACGCCGCAGCAAGTCGATGGTCCCCGCCCAGGTCTGGTTCAGATTGGGAAGGTCGATGCTCGTCATGGCGTCGTGGAGCATCTGTCGGGTGAATGTGGGGGTGACGATTCCGGCGTCGTGTTCGATCCCCACCAGTGCCCCGAACTCGCGGAGCAGGGCGGCGGCGAACCCGTGGTAGGTGTGGATCTCGACCTGGCGTCCAGGGTCGACGCCTTCGTCGAGGACCCCGGCGACTCGTTGGGCGAGCTCATCCGCCGCCTTGTTGGTGAAGGTGATGCCCAGCACCTGCTCGGGTTCGATGCCGTGGTGCTCGATGAGATAGGCGATACGGAGCGCGATGGTGGAGGTCTTCCCGGTCCCTGCGCCGGCCAGGACTCGGAGCGGCTCGAGTGGGTGCTCGATGACCGCTCGCTGCTCGTCGCTGGGGCGGAACGTGTTCATTCGACGAATGCCTCCCGTCCCTCCGGCCAGGCTCCGCACACGAGGCGGACTGCGCAGCGATGGCATGCGCGCGACACACGAGGAGGCCAGCGTTCGGCGGCGATGCCGGACGCCGCATCGACCAACCGTTCTCGGATGAGGTCGAGGTTGGCGGGATCGAATCGATATCGCCACCGTCTCGGGATTGCCGCCGGGTACCAGAGTTCGGCCTCCTCCACGTCCCCGTAGGCGCGGAGCTGCTCATCCGCGGTGGCTGCCAGAAAGTAGAAGCCGAGCTGTAGCGACTCGGCCGCTTCGGCGATCGACGGGGTGGAGGTCCCGGTCTTGTAGTCGATGATCCGCAGGCCGCCGCGCTCCGTCCGCTCGATTCGATCGGCCACTCCCACCCACTCGACCCCGTCGATCGTCAATTTCAGACTGTGCTCCAAGGCGACCGGACTCCGGCTCTCCGGGGGCCACTGCTCATAGAGGTCTTCGAGGAGCGCCTCCGCCCTTCGGTACCAGGCCCTTTGCACGACCGGCCCCCCAAATCGAAGACGCGGCATGAGCCGTTCGAGTGCGTCCATCGCGTCGGACAGCGAGGAACCGCCGAGTTGCCCGTCGGACCCGGGGCGCCCGTCGGATTCGGCGAGTTCCAACACGGCGTGGATCAGCGTGCCGAAGTCGGCGTAGGGCGACCCTGCCGTGTCGAGGTGCAGGCGTCGGTCGAGGACGTATCGGCGCGGGCACCGGTCGTACGCGTCGGCCTGGCTCGGTGAGAGGCGGAGCGGTCGAGACACGACTCCGCTGTCGGGTCCCGGGGCCGGATACCCGGCAAAACGCTCCGGCTGCCAGCGCCGGGCCGGATGGGTGAGGGTGTCGATGGCCGCCAACCGTCGCACGGCCGGACTGTCGGGATCGGCGGCCAGCCGCCGGAGATGTGCCTGGAGCTCCTGGGCCGTCACCGGATCGCCCTCGCGCTCGGGCGGAGGGCCGGCCTCTCCGGCACCCGATGCCGCCGAGACGGCCGCCAGGAAACGACTCGGGCGGTTCTCCCCATCGTCGACGCCGGCGCCGGTGGCGGTCCAGGTCACCCGGGACCGTGCCCTGGTCATGGCCGTGTAGGCGAGGCGGATCTCCTCGTGGAGACGCAAGGTGGCGGCTTCTTCCCCGTCGCCGCTGGCGCCGAGGAGGTGAGGTTGGAGCAGCGACCGTCGACGTCGCTGGTCGGGGAAGATCCCCTCGGAGGCGTCGGCGATGAACACGGCGTCGAACTCGAGTCCCTTCGCCTGGTGCAGCGTGGTCAGCGAAACCCGGCTCGTCGCATCGTGGACGCCGAGCAACGGCGTGGCCTCGAAGTCGTCGTGGTCCACCAGTCGTGCGTAGCCGGCCAGGCTCACGGAGGGATCGCGCTCGGCTTGCCGCTCCAACACCTGGCTGAAGGAGGCGAGTGCCGAGCGGTCGGCAACCCGATCGGGGTCGTCGACGAGCGCTCGGAACGCCGGGAGTGTGCTCCACACGGCCCAGAAACCGTCGTGGGCGGGTTGGTCGATCGCCCAGGCCGGATGGTCGAGGAGGTCGGCCACCGCCGCATGCTCGGAGAGGTCGCGCCGTAACACGTCCGACCACGATGACTCGCTCCGGATCCGAGATCGAAACAGCTCCCGTTCCGTGGCGTTCCCGGCGGCGACGAGCGGGCCGAGGAGTACCCGCCGCATGCCCGTGTCGAGATCGGCCGGCTCCGATGGTGCCGCTGCCAACGCCAGGTCGAGGACGCTCCGCACCATGGCATGGTCGACGAGTCTCGATCCGGGCCGTTCATGGGGGACGTGGCGACGGTCGAGGGCCCTCGACAGCTCCGAGAGCAGCCGGCGTTTGGTCCGGACCAGCACGGCGATTCGCTCGGGGAGGGTGTCCTGTTCGATGATCAGGCGTTCCACCTCGGAGGCGATCCACTCGGCTTCGGCAGATTGCTGGTCGAACACGAACGCCTCCACGCGCCCGGGATGCGGAGCCGAACGGACCGGTCCGGCGGCGCCCGGGAGGCGGGTCGACGCGGTCAGCGCGACGGCGGCCTCGAGGATCGGGGCGGGCACGCGATGGCTGGTGCTGAGGACGATCCGTTTGGCCGGCTCCCCGTCGAGGGTGCGGAATCGGTCCGGGAAACGGTTGATGTTGCCCAGGTCGGCGCCGCGGAACGAGTAGATGCTCTGATATGGATCGCCCGCCACCGTCAGGTTGCGGTGCTCGGCCGTCATCGCCGCCAGGAACCGTGCCTGGACCGGCGAGGTGTCCTGGTACTCGTCGACGAGCACGAACCGAGGAAGGGGAGCGGCGCCGTGGGTGATGAGGTCGATCGCCTGCCACAGCAGGCTCCCGTAGTCGAGCCGGTCCTCGCTCCGGAGGGTCTGCTCGTAGCGTTCGAAGAATCCGGGCAGCGCCCGCCAATCACTCCGATCTGTCGCCAGGGCGGCGAGTTCGGCAGGCGACAGCATCCGCTCGCGGCACCGCAGGAGGAAGTCGGCCACCTCCTCGGCGAAGGTGGGGGAACCGAGGAGCGAGCGGAAGGGCAGCGGCCACCGGCTGGGATCCTCGCTTCGGAGGAGGCGGGCGACCAGCGACACCTGCTCCGGCGTCGTCAGGACCGTTCCCACCGCACCGTCGAGCTGGCTCTCGAGGAGCCGGTATGCGAAGCCGTGGAACGTGGAGACGTCGATGGCGGCGAGCGAAGGCTCTGGACCGCCGCCATGGTCGGCCTCGGCCAGCTGGGCACCGATGCGTTTTTTCAGACTGGCGGCCGCTCGGCGTGAAAAGGTGAGGACGGCCACCTCGGACACCCGCGCCGCACCGGAGGACACCAGATGGGCGGCGCGTCGAACCAGGAATTCGGACTTGCCGGTACCCGGCCCGGCGACCACGAGTTGTGGGCCGGTGACGTCGGCGATGGCCTCGGGCCACTGTTCGGGATCGATCCGGGCCGTGCGCACCCGGTCGACCATAGGGCGGGTCGATGATCTCGTCAGCGCTCGCTCCGACACGATGCCGTCGTGGTGCGATGGGTCTGCACTTCTCAGGCCGCCATCGGGTGCGGCCGACACACCGGACAAGCTCCGGCCGAGAGGGAGCCGGCGTCGGAGTCGGCCACGACGGTGAAGCCGATGCCGGCCTCGCTCAGGGCGATTTCGAGCCGCGAGGCGGATGGCCGGTCGGATGGCGATGATTGGTCGGGAGTGTCCCCGTGGGTGTTCCGGTCCGTGATGTGCGCTTGGGTGGGAACCCGGTTGGTGGTGTCCATGTCCGGCAACCTATCGGCCGGCGATGACAGAAAAGAGGGTCGGTGCCGAAGCCGGGTGGCTCGGCACCGATGAGCCGAGTCGTCAACCGGCGCGGCGGGTGTCCTCCCGGCGCGCTCCTTCGTCTGCGAAGGCGGGGCAGACGTCTTGGAAGGAGCACCATCCGCACAGTCTTCCCGGTCTCGCCGGGAATCGGTCGTTGTCGATCGCGGCATCGATGGCGCTCCAGAGCGCTCGCAGTTGCCGCTCCATGGCATCGAGCTGTCGGTCGTCGACCTCGATCCGGTACATGGTGGGTCCGTTGAGGTAGAGGAGGCGCAGCTCACGAGGCGTCTCCTCCAACCGGCGGCGAATGAGCAGTGCGTAGATCTTCAGTGCGAAGAACGCCGGGAGGGCATACCGTTCCGGTGGCGCCCGTCCGGTCTTGTAGTCGGTGATCACCAGTGCGCCGTCGGGGCGCCGGTCGATCCGATCGAGGATGCCTCGGATGGTCATGCCGTCGAGGTCCTCGGCCATGTCGAGCTCTCGATCGGCCGGATCGAACGTGCGGGGATCCTCGATGGAGAAGTAGTTGGCGAGCAACGTCATGCTCTCCATGCCCCAGCGGCGTTCGGATTCGAGGGTCTCGAACAGCGCGGCATGCTCCTCGTCGTGTCGGAGTTCGGTCCATGCTTCGCGGAAGAGCTGGAACAGGAGCTCTGGCACCCGTTCAGACCGCGGCCGATCGAAGAGACGCTGGAGCGCCAGATGGGCGGTGGTGCCGCGCGCCTGGTGCACGGTGGTCGGCTCCGGCAGGCGGTCGATCGACCGGAAGCGGTAGAGCTGCGGACAGACCTTGAAGTCGGCCGCTCGGCTCGGTGACAACGTCTCGAGTGTCATGGTCGACACCATACCGGTCGGGAATGACACGTTTGTGATTCTGGACGGAAGTCGGGGTCGTATCACCGGTCGAGAAGCTGCAGCACCCGATGATGCAGAGCCTGGGCACAGAAACCCTGGGCACAGAAACCCTGGGGACGCAGAAAACCCCGAGGGAGCTTCCGGCCGGAGCCTTCCACCCTCTCGGGGTTCTCCATTCCCGAACCGGTCGACCCATCCGAAGACGGGTTCTCGTCCGGAGACGAGTCCTGGTGCCCGAAGGCACCGGCGTGGTGCGGGCCCCTCTCGGGAATCCCGACCAGACGGTCCGGCGGCCTGGGATCGGCCCCCCACCCGGTGGCCGAAGCCGCCGCGTGTTGGTCGATCCGACCGATCACCTCCAGGGCCGGAGCCCTCTTGGCGACGCCGCCATCGTAGACCACCGGGTGACCTCTATCTGCCGGTTTCGGGGCATGAAATTTCGCGACTCCCATCTGTTTTTCGCGGCTTGGGCGGCGTCGCGAAATCTCGATGGAGAGCGCGAAATTTGCTGGCCGATTTCGCTTGACGTCGGCCCGCGATTCGCATACCTTCGATTTCACCGAGACGGGGTTCGCCCCGGATCGGATCGGAGAGTCTGAGAGGGTTCTTCGGAAGCTGGGACGGGGACCGGCCTTCGGGTCCGGAGCACGTCGCAGCGAGAGGAAGCCCCGAGAGGGATGAAGGCTTCGGCCGGAGGCTCTCTCGGGGTTTTCCGCGTTCGCACCCGGACGGTCTCGCCCCTGCGCAAGCCCTGGATGAGAAAGTACGATCGAACCGTGCCGTATCCGAAACGCCTGCTGAGTTCAGAAGAGGAGATCATCCGGGAGTTCCGCCCCCATTGGTGGGTGGTCTCCGGACCGGTGGTGGCGGCCATCGTGGCACTCGCCGTGATCGTGGCCGCCTCGCAGTTGCTCGAGACGCCGGAACGTTGGTGGGTGATCGTCGGAGCCATCTTGATCTGGATGGTGCTGTCGCTCCGCCGACTGCTGGTCTGGCTCACCACCCAATACGTCGTGACCAACGAGCGCGTCATCTACCGCGCCGGGATCGCCAGTCGTCGGGGGAAGGAGATCCCGCTCGAGGTGATCAACGACGTGGCCTTCAGCCAGAGCGTATGGGAGCGGATGGTGCGGTCGGGAGACCTGCTCATCGAGTCGGCCGGAGAGCAGGGACAGAGCCGTTTCTCCGACATCCCCGACCCTGAGGGGTTGCAGTCGCTCATCTACCAGGTGCGGGAGCAGCGGACGGTGGCACTCGGCCGGGGTGGCGGCCGCTCGATGGCCAACGAGTTGGAGACCCTGGCTCGATTGCGGGAACAGGGCGTGTTGTCCGACGACGAGTTCAACACGCAGAAGCGTCGGTTGCTCGGCGACGACGTGGAGCGGTGACGTGCCTCACATGATGGACGACTTCCCCCTGAACCTGTCCGTTCTGTACGACCGGGCCGTGTCGATCTATCCCGACCGAGAGATCGTCTCTGTCGAGTCCGACCGGTCGATTGCTCGTCACACGTACGCCGAGACCGACGGCCGCATCCGGCGGTTGGCATCGGCGTTCGCCCGGCTCGGCGTCCAGCCGGGAGAGGCGATCGGGACTTTTGCGTGGAACAACCAGCGCCATCATGAGTTGTATTGGGCCACGGCCAACACCGGGCGGGTCTGTCACACGATCAACATCCGGCTGTTCCCGGACCAGATCACATACATCGTGAACCACGGCGGGGACAGGGTGCTGTTCGTCGACCCCGACCTCGTCCCGGTGCTGGCACCGCTGATCCCGACGTTCGAGACGGTGGAGGCGGTGGTCGTGATGGGACCGTCGGCGTCGGCTGCGCATGACGCCGGGGTGGCTGGTGCGATCGCATACGAGGACCTCATCGCCGAGGAGGAGCCGTTCGGCAGCTGGCCGCTCCTCGACGAGCGCTCGCCGATGATGTTCTGTTACACGTCGGGGACGACCGGTAATCCGAAGGGGGTGGCCTACACCCAGCGGTCCACCTATCTCCACACCATCTCGCATCTCGCCAACTATCCGCTCTCGACGCGCGACAACCTCATGCCGGTGGTGCCGATGTTTCATGCCGCCGCGTGGGGTTATCCGTTCATGGCGACCACCCAGGGCGCCAAGCTGACCTATCCGGGCCCGGATCTCAGCGCCCCGGGCCTCGTCGGGTTGATCGAGAACGAACGCGTCACCTTCTCGGCCGGTGTGCCGACGGTGTGGCTCGGCATCCAGCACCACCTCACCGAGCACCCCGACCGCGACACGTCCTCGATTCGTTCGTTCCTGTGCGGCGGCTCGGCCGTCCCCCGGGCGATGATCGATTGGTTTTGGCGAGAGCGCGGCATCGAGGTGATTCAGGGATGGGGGATGACCGAGACCAATCCGGTTGCGTCGGTCGCGACCCTCAAACCGGAGATGGACGACTGGCCATGGGAGAAGAAGCTCGACTTCTTGGAGACGGCCGGACTGGTGGCGCCCGGCCTCCAGGCGAAGATCGTCGACGAATCGGGCGCATCGTTGCCCCATGACGGCGAAGCCTTCGGGGAGCTATTGATCAGGGGCCCGTGGATCGCGGCCGAGTACTACGACGATCCCCGGTCTGCACAATCGTTCGTCGACGGCTGGCTGCGCACGGGTGACGTGTGCAAGATCACGCCTGAGGGCTACGTCCGTATCACCGATCGGGCGAAAGACGTCATCAAGTCGGGCGGGGAGTGGATCAGTTCGATCGACCTCGAGAACACGATCATGGCCCACCCGGCGGTGGCCGAGGCGTCCGTGGTCGGGCTCAAGCATCCCAAGTGGCAAGAGCGTCCGGCGGCGTTCGTCGTTGCGAAACCGGGGACCGATCTGCAGCCATCGGAGATCTCGGCGTTCCTCGAGGAAAAGGTCGCATCCTGGTGGATTCCCGAGGAGATCGTGTTGATCGACGAGATTCCCAAGACCGGCACCGGCAAGTTCGACAAGAAGCGCATCCGCGACGCCTACGCCGACCTGTACGTCGAAGCCGGCGAACGGACGGAGTGAGCGTGTACGAGGTGAAGCAATCGATCGATCGGAGAGGATCACCGGGTTCGCCCGTCGAGGAGATCGACTTGGGTACCTTCGATGACCTGGCCGAAGCGATCTCGGCAGCCCGGGTGGCGCGGAACCTGGTCTTGGCGGGCGGCTGTGAGGACTATGCATGGTGGACCGTGAAGGAACCAGGAGCGCAGCTCGCCCGATGGATCAGCGACTCCAGCTCGCCGACCGAGTACGTGTTGGATCTCCGTACCGGCCAACTCGTCGAGTTGGGTCGCTGAACGACGGAGCGCTCGCCGGCCGAACGCCGTGACCCGCGTCGCGGCACCCTCCCGCTAACGTCGCCTGTCGTATGTCACTCGCCCACTCCATCGGCGTGAGCGTGTATCAACACGCCCTGTCTCCGATCCTGGCCCAGGCCGCCGGTGCCGACGCCGGCCGTCTCCATCGGCTGACGGGTTGGTATGTGGTCGGCGCCCTGGGCGCGGTGGGGTTGTGGGGGTTGCTGCTCGCCGTCCTCCGACGGCATCCCGGCCGCGTCTACATGAGCGTCTTCGGCGTCGCGGTCGCGGCCGCCATCGCCCAGGTCGTGCTGGGCATCGTTGCCTTCTCGTCCGGAATCGAGCCGGGCAACCAGCACGTCTTCTACGGTGTCGTCATCATGTTCACGCTGGCGTTCGCCTACATCTACCGGCTGCAGCTCGCCAAACGACCGGCGCTGTCGTACGCCTTGCTGGCGTTGTTCTTGATGGGATTGGGGATACGGGGGATCTCGACGTTCGGACAGAGCTTCGGGTCATGAGGGAGCATCGAATCGAGAAACGGATCGCGGGCATGAAGGGATTCGAGATGACGAAGGGAAGATCGCGATGATCCTCGACGGCAAACGGCTGGTCATCACCGGGGTGCTCACCGACGACTCGATCGCCTGGCACGCCGCCCGGATCGCCCAGGAACAGGGTGCGGAGATCGTCTGCACCGGCTTCGGCCGCGGCATGCGTCTGACCGAGCGGTCGGTGCAACGATTGCCGCGTGAGTGCCCGATCATCGAGTTGGACATCAACGACCCCGAGCACGTCGAGCGGCTCCGCCGAGAACTCGACGAGCGGTGGGGTGCCGTCGACGGCGCACTCCATGCCATTGCCTATGCACCCGAGGACGCGTTGGGTGGGAATTTCCTCAACACACCCGCCGAGAGCGCCCAGATCGCATTCCTGACCTCGGCGTTCTCGTACAAGACCCTGGCGGTCGGGTTGCTGCCGCTGCTGGAGGCGTCCGGCGGAGGGTCGCTGGTCACCTTGGACTTCGACAACTCCCAGGCCTGGCCCCTCTATGACTGGATGGGGGTCGCCAAGTCGGCCCTCCAATCCGTGACCCGATACCTGGCGCGCGATCTCGGCGACCGTGGCATTCGGGTGAATGCCGTGTCCGCCGGCCCGCTCGCCACGGTGGCGGCCAAGTCGATACCCGGATTCTCATACTTTCACGACGCCTGGGGTCTGCGTTCCCCGCTCACCTGGGACGACACCGATCCCGAGCCGGTGGCACGGATGGTGTGCGTCCTCCTGTCGGACTGGGCCCCCATGACGACCGGCGAGATCGTTCACGTCGATGGCGGTTTCCATGCCATGGCGGGTGAGCGGGTCTGAGCGGCCGCTCGGCGACGCCCGGTCCGGCTCCGATGCCGCCTCCGGTCAGGAGACCGCCAGACGCTCGGCGACTCGCTCTCCGGCCGGCTGCAACGTCACGGTGAAGGTCGTCCCGCCACCGTGGGTGTCGGCGACGGCCACCTGACCGTCCATCGCCTCGACGAGCCCCTTCACGATCGACAGGCCGAGGCCGGTTCCGCCCTTGGTCCGGGTATCCGAACGTTCCAGCTGGGTGAACGCATCGAAGATGCGATGGCGCTCCTCGTCGGGGATTCCCTCGCCGTGGTCGATCACATCGATGTCGACCTGGTTGCGCACCATCCGGGCCATGACCTCGATCGGACTCCCGGCCGCGTACTTGGCGGCGTTCTCGAGCAGATTGATGAAGACCCGCCCCAGGTGGTCGGGGTCCGCCGAGACCTGCAGGCCATTCGGTTCCACCGAGATGGTGATGGGTTGGTCGGTGACGATCGTGGCGGCGATCTCCTCGAGGAAGGGACGGAGCGACACCCGTTCCATCGTGACGGGCACCGACCGGCGGTCGATCCGGGACACCATCAGCAGGTCCTCGATCAGACGTTGGAGGCGTCCGGCCTGGCGACGGGCGGAATCCAGGAGATCCTGGGTGAGCTCGGGGCCGAGGCCGGGACGGGCCACCGTGTCGAGCGACCCGATGATCGAGGTGAGCGGCGTCCGAAGCTCATGGCTGACCACCGACACGAAGTCGGTCTTCATCTGTGCGATCTCCTGCATGCGTTTGGTCATCTCCGAAGCGGCCTCGTATCGGCCGAGCTGGGAGAGGACCAACGCGGCGGGGGCCGCCAGCGACGCGAGGATCTCCAACTGGCTCTCTTCGAAGTCGGTCTCGATGGGATCGCCGACCGCGATCGCTCCGACGTTGTATCCCTCCACCTTGAGGGGTGCGATCATCGCCTGACGGAGGCCCAGCTCGCCGATGACACCGAGCTGATCGGCATTCTCAGGCACCCGGTCGAGGAGGATCGGCCGGCCCGAGCGGAACACCTGCGGGACCACACCGCCGGCGCTCACCGGGATCTTGAGATCGCCGACGTCGAGCGTGTGCCCGTTGACCCACATCGGGCTCATCACCCTCAGCGAATGGTCGTCGGGGTGGTACAGGAAGACGACGCCGACCTGGGCCGTGAGGTACTGGCAGATGGTGCCGACGATCTGAGGCAGTCCATCGTTGAGAGACTCGGCCCCGGCGAGCGTGGCGGTCACCGCATACAGTCGCTCGAAGTCCTGCCGCTGTTCGTTGAGTTCCACCAGGCGCCGAGACGATCGACGCGCCTCCCGCTCGAACTCCAGACCCATCAGGCCCGTTGCGAAGGCCACCACGGCGACCGTGACCGCCGCCACCGCCAGGAAGGGGTTGGCTGCCCCGGCGACGGATCCCGCCGCCGTCATGGCGATGATGGCGATCGCCGACACGGTGGCGTGCTTTATGGGTTCGAGTGCGAGCCCGGTGATCGCCACCATCCCGGCGAACAACGCTTGTGAGAACCGGAACATGTCTCCGATCGACCCGATCACCGACAAGCCGATGATCATGAGCACCGCCCACAGCCAGGCCAGCCATGCCCCGCCGCGTCTCGCCAGCACCTTTTCCCAGTTGGCGGCGGTGGCGAGCGCCAGGATGATCACGAATCCGGCTGCTCCCACCAGGAGTCGCGGCTCCTCGACGAGATCGTTGCTGACGCCGACCGACACCAGCAGCGCGATCAGCGCCCAGCTCACGAACACGCTGCGGCGAATGGCCGCGGCGCGGAACCGCAGAAGCGGTTGCAGCGAGGTGTCTGTCATCGGTGCCTTTGCCCGGTGGATGTTGTCGTCAACTGTATTCTCGGCGGTGGTGCTGTTCGAGTTGAGGAACGACTGAGATGGCGTTGCGGGCCATCGGAGGGCTGCTGGCCGCCGTGCATGGAACACGGCGGCCGAACATCGTGGCGCTCCACGGGTGGGGCCGCCGTGGGTCGGACTTCGATGCGGTGCTCGCCGGCCATGACGCGCTCGCCTTCGACCTACCCGGATTCGGAGCAACGCCCCGACCCGACCGTGCCCTCACGACTCGCGAGTACGCCGGTGCCGTCGCAGCGGCACTCGAGACGGAGGATGGCGGTCCCTACGTGGTGGTCGGCCACTCCTTCGGCGGTCGCGTGGCCGTGTGGCTGGCCGCCGACCATCCGGGGTTGGTCGACCGTCTCGTCCTCACCGGGGTCCCGCTCGTGCGGGTCCGCCCGCCGGCTCGACCTTCCCTCGGCTACCGGCTGGTCCGGTGGGCGAACCGCCGGGGAATCGTCTCGGACCGGCGGATGGAGCGCGTGCGACGCTCGCGGGGATCGGCCGACTACCTGGCCGCCGACGGTGTCATGCGCGACATCATGGTGCGGGCGGTCAACGAGACGTACGAAGAGCCTCTCGGTCGGATCGAGTGTCCGGTCGACCTGGTCTGGGGGGCAGACGACAACGAGGTGCCGCCGGAGGTGGCAACGAAGGCGGCGGCCCTCCTGGACGCCGCCGGAGTCTCGGTGTCGGTCGACGTCGTCGAAGGGGCCGGTCACATGGTGCCGCACGAGCGCCCGGAGAAGATCCGGCGCCTGCTTCCGGCCGTGACCCGCTGAGGTGCCGGAGCAACGATGACGCTGGTCACGGGCGCCCTCGGGTTGATCGCCGGTGCTGCGGCGGTGATTCGCTGGCTGCGGGTATGCCAGCGTGAGCACTACCTCCCCGGCTCCTGCCTGCGTTTCGCCGCTCGGTGGTGGTCGGTCCCACCGAACCCGCTCGTCGCCGGGATTGCGTTTGGCGGACTGATCATCGCCTGGCTCACCGATGGTGCGACGGCCGTGGCGGGGGCCGGCGTGGCGGCCGGTGCGGTGGCGCTCGGGCCGATCGGGCTCGGACTCAGAGGACGGACCGCACCGCTGGCATGGACGGCCCGCCTCCGCCGTCTGGCGGCGATCGCCGCGGCGGTGGAGTCGACAGCCACGCTGGCCGGCTTCGCCGTGAAACCGGCGCTGGCCCTGGTCGCAGCCGGGCTGGCTCCCTTGTGGGTCGATGTGGCGGCATGGCTGGCGACACCCATCGAGCGCCGGATGGGGACTCGATGGGTCGACGAGGCGGCCGAGACGCTGGCGACGGTGAACCCCCGGGTGGTGGCCATCACCGGCTCTTACGGCAAGACGACCACCAAGCTGGCGGTCGCCCATCTGGCGGGAGCGGTCAAGGCCACGGTGGCGAGTCCGGCGTCGTTCAACAACCGCCTCGGTCTGGCGCGGGCGATCAACGAGGGACTGACGCCGGGGACGGAGATCTTCGTGGCGGAGATGGGCACGTACGGGCCGGGTGAGATCGCCGAGCTGTGCTCGTGGATTCCGCCGTCGGTGTCGGTCATGACGGCGATCGGCCCGGTTCATCTCGAGCGGATGGGGTCGGAAGAGGCAATCGTCGAGGCCAAGCGTGAGATCCTCGCCGGAGACGCCGTAGGCGTCATCAATGTCGACCACCCACTCCTCGCGGAGCTCGCCCAAACCGAGCGAAGCCAGGGCCGCACCGTGATCACCTGTTCGACTCGCCGGCGGGACGCCGAAGTCTTCGTCGACCCGGAGACCGGCTCGGTGTCGGTGGCGGACCGTCGGATCGGGGCAATCGATCCGGGCTCCGTCCATCCAGGCAACGCGGCGTGCTCGGTGGGGGCGATCATCGGGCTTGGATTGGACCCGGAGAAGGTCGCCGATCGCTTGCCGTCGATTCCGGTTGCGCCACACCGCCAGACCGTGACGAGCTCCGAGCGCGGCTTCCAGATCATCGACGACACATTCAATGCGAACCCCGCAGGAGCCGCCCGTGCACTGCGCCTCCTCGCCGCCGCGAATGCGGCCGGCCGTCGAGTGGTGGTGACGCCGGGCATGGTCGAGCTGGGCAGCCGGCAGGCGGCCGCCAACGCCGCATTTGCGCGGGATGCGGTGGCGGTCGCAGATCATCTGATCGTCGTCGGCCGGACCAATCGTCGGGCGCTGCTCGACGGTGTCGGGGGGACGACCTCCGCCCAGGTTATCGTGGCCGCTACCCGGGACGAGGCGGTCGAATGGGTGCGGACCAACCTCGGAACCGGTGACGTCGTCCTCTATGAGAACGACCTCCCGGATCACTATCCCTGAGGGCGCAACCCCGAGACGAAGGACGGAGCGCAGGAGAGCCGAGATCGAACGGCTCCACGCCTCCCTCGGCAAAGGGCCGGCCCGAGCGCTGCACCATCGATCCCGTCTACATCTGCTGGAGAACGTCCATGGGTCAACGAGCTGTCATCTTCGGTGGGCCTTCGCCCGAGCACGACATCAGCGTCTCCACCGGGCTGCAGGCCACGCACGTCCTCGGTGACGTGGTTGCCATCTACTGGGACAAGCGGGGTTCCTTCCACCTCGTCGACCCGGGCGCCGAAGCCATCGAGTTCGCCGACGGCCCTCCTGCCAAGGCGCGGGCGCTCACGTTCCGAGCCGAGGCCGGGGGAGGGTTCCATCTCAAGAAGAAGCGGGTCGAGATCGACGCGTTGCTCAACTGCTGCCACGGGGGTCCCGGAGAGGATGGCACGCTCCAGGGGGCGCTCGACCTGGCCGGAATCCGGTACTCGGGTCCCGGCCAGTGGGGCTCCGCCCTCGGTATGGACAAGCTGGCGTTCGGCGCCGTCATGTCCGGGCTCGGCCTGCCCACGTTGGCGCGCCACCCGGTGGATGCCGGGGCCCCCGACTTCGAGGGGCCATACATCGTGAAGCCCCGGTTCGGTGGGAGCTCGATCGGGATCGAGGTGGTCGAGGACCACGCAACGGCCTTGGCGCTGATGTCCTCGCCGGTGATGGCGGGCGGTGCGGTGATCGAGCCGTTCCTGGCCGCGTGTCGAGACCTCCAGGTGGGTGTCCGCACCTATCCCGAGTTTCAGCTCTCGGCGGTGGAAGAACCGGTGCGCGCCGCCAGCGGTCTCTACAGCTATGAACAGAAGTACCTGGCTTGGGGCGATGGTGGCGGGATCGCACGGAAGCTGCCGGCTCCCATGAGCGACGAAGTCGCCGGCGAGATCCGTCGGATGGCGCCGATCGTCGCCGGAGCGATCGACCTTCGATCTGCCGCCCGGATCGATTTCCTGGAGCTCGACGGTCAGGTCTGGGTGAACGAGGTGAACGCCATCCCGGGCAGCCTCGGTTCCTACCTCTGGATCGATCCGCCCCTCACCCGACGGCAGCTCCTCGACGACATCTTCGTGGAAGTGGAGGCCGGGTCGCCGCGAGTCTTCAGTACGTACGGGGCAGACGGGACCGCCCTTCGCAACGCCGGGTCGATCGCGTCGAAACTCGGCTGATCGACTCCCCGGGTTCGGGTGGGCCGCTCGTCAGAGGTTGACCACCGGGCAGGTGAGGGTCCGGGTGATCCCGGGCACCGCTTGGATCTTGGCGACCACGAGCTTGCCGAGCTGGTCGACGTCGTCCGCCGAGGCTTTGACGATGACGTCGTACGGTCCGGTCACGTCGTCGGCGTTGGTGACGCCGTTGATGGCGCGAACTTCTTCGGCCACAGAAGCAGCCTTGCCGACCTCGGTCTGGATCAGCACGTAGGCCTCGACCAATGTTCCTCCTCGGGACGCTGACGTGGCGCCGACTCTAACCCGTTCGGGTGTGGCCTGTTGCGGCTCGGACGAGGTTCAGTAACCCTCTTGGCCCATCCGGACGTTGAAGGCGTACCGGCGGTCTCCATCGTCGGTCAGATCGAACACGATGCGCTGGCCCTGACGGACGAAGCGGAAGATCGAGCCCGCCAGCGAACCGGCTCGGAGGAAGACCTCGTCGCCGGCATCCGTGACCACGATGCCGACGCCGGTGGCGGGGTCGTAGGTCTTGACGACGCCCTGTCCGGCCGTCTCGCCGCGGTGGCCGGCTGCGTCGCCGGTCGACTCGCCGGTCGGGTTGCCGGTCGGCTTGGCCGTCACCGGGTCAGGCCTTCTCGATCTTGCCGGCGCGGATGCACGACGTGCAGACCCGGGCGCGCCGGGTGTTGTTCCCGTGCCGGATCCGGACCCGCTGAATGTTGGGGAGCCAGCGGCGGTTGTTGCGCTTGTGCGAGAAGGTGACGGTCTTGCCGTAGCTCGGTTCCTTGCCGCAGACCTCACAGCGGTACGACATGATGTGCTCCTGTGTCGATGGGATCGATCGAAAACGGCCGGCCCATCCGGTGATTGCTTGTGGATGTGTGATCGTGAACGGTGTCGGTGGTGACCGGAGCGGGTGAGACCCTCGGACCGGCCCGAACCTCGGATCGGATCCGTCCGGTTCGGCGTCCCGTCCCTCCCGAAGCAGGTGGCACCGGTTGGGTGGTGGGACGTCACGCCACGGGGGTTCCGCTTCCCGGACACGGAGGTTAGCCGACGACCGACCTGCTCCGAAACACGTGTTCGGCAGCGACCGGCCCGGGTGGCAGCCCATATACTCGCACCGGCGTCATGGGCATGATCATCACAGACCTGGAAGGGGCGATACGCCGATTCCACCGGTTGTTGGACGACAACCGGGAGGTTCTCGACGCGCTCAACGTCTATCCCGTCCCCGATGGCGACACCGGAACCAACCTGGCGATGACCACCCGCTCGGTCGTCGACGCCCTCGACGCGGCTCCGGATGTGGCGGACGCGCTCGTCGCCGGGTCCTTGCGCGGCGCTCGCGGGAACTCCGGTCTCATCCTCGCCCAAGCCCTTGGAGGTTTTGCCTCGGTGATCCGCGATTCGGGAACCGAGCTGACGGCGACCGTCGTGGCCTCGGCGCTTCGAGCCGCTTCCGAGGCCGCCTACCGCTCGGTTCAGAACCCGGTGGAGGGGACGATCCTGACCGTGCTTCGCGAATCGGCCGAGGAGGCCGAAGAAGGGGCGAGGGCAGATCTGAACATCGAGGCAATGCTTGGTCGGGTGTACGAGCGGGCCTGCGATGCGCTGGCGCGTACCCCGCAGATGCTCGACGTCCTGGCCCGCGCCGGGGTGGTCGATGCCGGCGGCGCCGGGGTCACGCTGCTGCTCGCATCGCTGGTCGAGATGTCCGGTGGCCGTCCGGTGGTGCTTCCGGAGGTGATGTTCCGCCAGACGGGGCCGGCAGACCGGATGGGACCGGCAAGACCGGGCGGAGCCGGCCCACCACCCGGTGCGGCGCGCTACGAGGTCATGTTCTTGCTGGAGTCGTCCGAGGAGGGAATCGAGCGGTTCCGTCGCGAATGGGAACGGGTTGGCGACGACATCGTGGTCGTCTCGGGCGAGGGACAGTGGAGCTGTCACATCCACACGGACGACATCGGCGCCGCCATCGAGGCGGCACTCATCGTGGGAACCCCGAGCCAGATCCGGGTCACCGATCTCCTGACTGCCGAGGTTCACGCCCACCATCGAGGCGCTCCATTCGAGCCACTCGAGGCGGTTCGGGGAGCCGCATTGGGCGTCGTGGCGGTTGCCGAAGGACCCGGCATCGTGGACATCTTCCGGTCGCTCGGCGTGCAAGGCGTCGTGGCGCTGGACGGCTCGGCGCCGGTGACGGCGGCCGACCTGTTGATGGCGGTCGAAACGGCACCGGCGACCAACGTGGTGATCCTGCCCAACGACCGCAACGCCGTGCCCTTGGCGGAGCAGGTGGATCGCCTCACCACCAAACACGTTGCCGTCGTGCCCACGCGTTCGATCCCGCAAGGGATGGCCGCCATGTATGGCTACGACCCGCGATCGGTCGAAATGGCGACGATCGAGGACATGGCGGCGGCCGCCTCATCCGTCCTCACCGGGGAGATCACCCGGGCGCCCCGGGACGCCGAGGTGGCGTACGGCGCGATTCACGGCGGCGACTGGATCGGTGTCGCGGACGGCACCATCGTGGTTGTCGACCCCGATCTGGAGTCGGCGCTGCGCGGCTTGGTGGCCTCGATCCTGCCCGTCGACGCCGATCGCATCACCATCTACTCGGGAGTGGATGCTCCGAAGAGCGCCACCAAGGCCCTGGGGGCATGGCTGGCCGAGTTGCATCCGCGATTGCGAATCGTTCAGGTCGAGGGTGGCCAGCGCTCACGGCCGTATCTGGTCGCGGTGGAGTAGCGGGTATGCGCTCGGCACTCCCGGCCCGCTGAGCCCTGGTCGTCGTGGCCTCGATCGCCAAGCTGGCGACCATCCCCGTCGAGAGCGTTGCCGGACTGGCCGGCAAGCGGGGAGACGCCCTCCGCAAGGCCGGTATCGCCACGGTGGCCGACCTCTTGCACCACGTGCCCCGTCGCTACGTCGACCGCAGCCGGATCGAGCCGCTCGCTCAGCTTCCGCTCGGTGACGAGGTGACCGTGATCGGCGAGGTGAGCAGCATCTCCACCAGGCGTCCTCGACGGGGGCTCACGATCACCGAGGCGCGCATCAAGGACGCAACCGGTTCGATCAAGGCGGTGTGGTTCAACCAGCAGTTTCGCCAGCGGCAACTGTCGAAGGGCGCCGAGGTGGCGCTGTCGGGCAAGGTCGAGCGGTTCCGAGGGACGTTGCAGATGTCGTCGCCGGACGTCGACGTGCTGTCCGGAACGTCGGAGGCCCTGACCACAGGTCGGGTGGTTCCGGTCCACCGCGGGCTGGGAGGGGTGGGACCGGGTCACCTGCGGCGTGCCGTCCACAACGCCCTGCGACGGTCCCGACCGATCCCAGACCCGATCCCCGAGCCGGTGAGAGCGCGGCACGGGTTGGTCGATCGGTCGGTCGCGTACGACGACATCCACTTCCCCGACTCGTCCGACGTCATCGCCCCGGCGCGGCGAAGACTGGTCTTCGATGAACTGTTCCGTCTCGAGCTCGCCCTCGCCCTGGCGAGGCGGCGCCAGGTGGACGTGACGATGGGCATCGTTCACGAGCCCCCCGGGGTGCTCGTCGATCGATTCCTGTCTGCGTTGTCGTTTCGGCTCACATCCAGCCAGCGTCGGGTGATGGACGAGATCGGCCGCGACTTGGAATCGGAGCGGCCGATGCATCGGCTTCTGCAGGGCGAGGTGGGGTCGGGGAAGACCGTCGTTGCGGTGGCCACACTGCTGCGGGCGGTCGAGGGCGATCGCCAGGGTGCGGTGATGGCTCCGACGGAGGTGCTCGCCACCCAGCACTACCTCGGCATTCGCCAGATGCTGGAAGCCGCCGGTCTGACGCCGTCGCCGCGGATGGCGGGATCCGAACTGGGAATGCGGAGCTTGTTCGATGACGCCTCGGAGCGGCCGGTGAGCGTCGCGTTGCTCACGTCGTCGCAGGTGGAGAACACGCTCGCCCCGGAGGCGAGTCGTCCGGAACTGCTGCGTCTGATCGCAGCCGGGGAGATCGATCTGGTGATCGGAACCCATGCGCTCATCCAGGAGGGCGTGGCGTTCGCATCGTTGGGGATCGCCGTCGTCGACGAGCAGCACCGCTTCGGAGCGATCCAGCGGATGCAACTCAAGGACAAGGCCACCGACGCCGAGCCGGACCTGCTGATCATGACGGCGACTCCCATTCCCCGAACCCTGGCGATGACGTTGTATGGAGACCTGGACGTCTCGACCCTCGACGAGCTCCCGCCGGGGAGGAGCCCCATCACCACGGTGGCTTTCGCGTGGGAGTCCGAACGCCGGGCTTGGGATCTGGTTCGCGGACAGGTGCGCGACGGAAGGCAGGCGTTTGTGGTGTGTCCGCTGGTGGAGGAATCGGCGAAGATCGAGGCAGCCTCCGCCACCACCGAGTCGGAGCGCTTGGCCGGGTTGCTGCCGGACGCACGAATCGGCCTGCTCCACGGTCAGCTCCCCGCTCGTGACAAGGAGCGGGTCATGGCCGAGTTCCGTGAGGGGGCGATCGATGTCCTCGTGGCCACCACGGTCATCGAGGTCGGGATCGACGTTCCGAACGCCACCGTGATGGTGATCGAGGATGCCGATCGCTTCGGGCTGTCCCAGCTCCATCAGCTGCGCGGTCGGGTGGGCCGGGGGATCCACGCCGCCACCTGTGTGCTGCTCGCCGACCCGTCCACCCCGGACGGGGAACGCCGGATCGAGGCGATGACCGAGACCGGTGACGGCTTCCGTCTCGCCGAGATCGACCTCGAGCTCCGGGGACAGGGCACCGTGTTCGGGGCCCGCCAGTCCGGGATGGGCGATCTGAGAATCGCCGACATCGTCAAAGACTTCGACGAGCTCACCCAGGCCCGCACCGAGGCCTTCGCATTGGTCGCCGACGACCCGGAGCTGGCCCGCCATCCCGACCTCGCCGAAGAGACCCGCCTGCTTCTGGGTGAGTCGGTTGCCTGGTTGTTCGTGAGTTGAGGACCGGTGGTGGTGGCATCGGCCTGCCGCCACCGGGCCGGCTGGTGCCGGTGTGGTGGAGTCACCGGGTGCGCGGGTCCTCGTCGCTTACTGTGGTGGGATGCGGGTGATCGCCGGGCAATGGAAGGGTCGCCGGCTGGTGGCGCCGGACACGCGTGGGACCAGGCCGGTGACCGACAAGGTCAAGGAGTCGCTCTTCTCGTCGCTGGCGCCGGCGGTTTCGCAGGCACGGGTCGCCGACCTGTATGCGGGATCCGGAAGCCTCGGCATCGAAGCGCTGAGCCGGGGAGCCTCGACCGCAGTCTTCGTAGAGCGAGGTCGAAAGGCCCTCACCGCCCTGCGGTCGAATCTCGAGGCACTCGAGGCCGGCGACCGGGCGGCGGTGGTGACCGCTCGCGTGGAGCGGTACCTCGGTGATCCGGGACCGGTGTTCGACATCGTGTTCTGTGACCCGCCGTGGGACCTGGACCGGGTGTCGCTCGAATCGGTGTTGGGGGCGATCCGGGACCGGATCGACCCGGCGGGCGTGATCGTGATCACCCGCAGAGCGGTGGCGCCCGTCCCGCGACCTCGGGATCTCGTGATTGCCGACGAACGACGCCACGGAGACACCAGAATCATTCGGTACGTCACCGAGACCACTGAGGAATCATGACCACGGCGCTCTGCCCCGGGAGCTTCGACCCACCGACCAACGGCCATGTCGACGTGATGCGGCGTTGTTCGGCCATCTTCGATCACCTCGTGATCGCGGTGGTCGCCAACCCATCCAAGAGCCCGCTGTTCAGTGCCGAGGAGCGGGTGGATCTGTTGCGACGCTCACTCCAGGAACTCGACAACGTGTCGGTCGACCTGTTCGACGGGCTCCTCGTCGACTTTGCGGTCGACCGTGGCGTCGACGTGATGGTCAAGGGCCTGCGGGCCGTCTCGGATTTCGACTACGAGTTGCAGATGGCCCAGATGAACAACGCGTTGCGCCAGGTCGACACGATGTTCATCCCCACCAGCCCGGAGTGGAGCTACCTGTCGTCGTCCCTGGTCCGGGAGGTCGCCCGGCTGGGCGGTGACGTGCATACCCTCGTTCCGGCTCCCGTTCAGAAGGCACTCGAGGAGAAGCTCTCATGACCGAGCACCCCCCTGAATCCGAACCCGACTTCGACGAGATCGACGCCCCGGGTCGGCACGAACCCGATCCCGGACCGGGAGAAACCCGGGCTGCCCGCCCGCCTTCGGCCTCATCGGCGGTCGGCGAGCTGCAAGACATGATCGACGAGATGATCGCTCACATCGATGTTGCGAAGTCGGTCCCACTCTCCACGTCCGTGCTGGTCGATCGCGAGGACTTCCTCGACATGTTGCACCGGCTTCGTTCGGAACTCCCCGACGAACTCCGGGCGGCACGGTGGATGGTCCGGGAACGGGAGGCGTTCATCGCGCGAACCAACGAGCGCGCCCAGGAGATCGTGAACCGGGCGCGGGCCGAGAGTCGTCGCATGGTCTCGGAGTCCTACGTGCTGGCCGAGGCGGTGGAGGAGGCCAACATCCTCGTCCGCCGGGCCGAGGGTGAGGCACGACGGCTCCGGCTCGAGGCCGAGGACGAGATCGAGCGCCGCCTCGAGGAGATCGAGTCGCTGATGGCCGGCCTGCTCCGGCAGGTCCACGAGGCGCGGGCCGAGTTGCATCGCGCCCGCCCCCCGGCGCCGGACGTCCCGATCTGAGCAGGGACCGGGCGATGACCCGGCCCGAGTTCGGAAAGCGCGAGGGTGGTCGTAACCTTCGGCTCCCCATGACGTCGACCACTTCGCCTTCGGCTCGGGAGCACCGATTGCAGATCTCCGATCTGCTGGCGCGGCCCGGCTCGTCCCGGCGCGAGGAGGGATTCGTCGAAGTGGAGGCGGCGTTGGCCGACGCGTCGGTGAATGACCGGGTGTCCTTCGCGGTGGATCTCCGATCGACGACGGACGGAGTGGTGGCGCGCGGCACGGCTCATGCCGTCTTCGACGTCCGGTGCTCGTCCTGTCTCACCGAATGGGCCGAGGAAGTGGATATCCCGGTGGAAGCCGTGTATCGCCACCATCCTCGGGACGAAGACGAATTGCCGATCGAACCGGGTGGCCGGATCGATATCGGCTCGGTCGTTCACGACGAAGTGTCACTGGCCCTTCCCGTCGCCCCGAGATGCGGTTCGACGTGTCGGGGACTTTGCCCCACGTGTGGAACCGACTTGAATACGGACCCGTGCGACGGCCACGAAGAGGCGGTCGAGTCGCCGTTTGCTGCGCTTCGCGAGCTGTTCGACGGACCCACCCCGGAGAGCATTACCGATTCGCAGTCATCGAAGTACCGGTAGGTCTCCCGAAGAGGGAGGCATTTGACGCGTGGAGGAGCGCCCAGATGGCGGTGCCAAAGAAGAAGATGTCGCGGATGCGCACGCGCCGGCGCAAGTCGCAATGGAAGCTGGCCCGGCCAACCCTCTCCGAGTGCCCGCGGTGCAAGAGCCCGAAGCTGCCTCATCGCGCCTGTCGTGAGTGCGGTACCTATAACGGTCGGGAAGTGATCGAGACGGAGTGACTCCGTTCGCATCTGCCCCGGGGACCTGACCGATGCCACGGATTGCGCTCGACGCCATGGGTGGTGATCGGGCGCCTGTCGAGACGATCGCCGGCGCCATCGGCGCCGCGGAGCGAGGGGTCGACGTGGTCGTGGTGGGAGACGAGGCGGTCGTTCGAGCCGAACTCGGCGACGCAGCCGATCTGGTGTCCGTCGTGCACGCTCCGACGATCATCGGTATGGGTGACGACCCGGCCCGAGCCGTACGGGACAAACAGGATGCGTCCGTCGTCGTCTGTTCCAAGCTCGTCGCCGCCGGAGAGGTCGAGGGATTCGTATCGGCAGGTTCGACCGGCGCGGCGATGGCCTCCGCCGCAATCGTCATCGGGCGGCTCGACGGTGTCAGCCGACCCACCATCGCCTCGGTGATTCCGGGAATCGAATCGCCGACGGTTGTGCTTGATTCCGGCGCCAACCCCGAAGTGAAGCCGGAGCATCTCGTCCAGTTCGCGCGGATGGGTGCCGCCCTGGCCGAGGTGTCCTTCGGCCGAACCCCGGCGAGAGTGGGTCTGCTGTCGAATGGCGAAGAGCGCGGGAAGGGCCGGGCACTGGAGCGTGCAGCATTCGACATGCTGGAGGACGCCCCGCTGCCATTCGTCGGCAACGTGGAAGGTCGGGACGTGGCCACCGATCGGGTCGACGTGATCGTGACCGACGGCTTCACCGGCAACGTGCTGCTCAAGACGATCGAAGGCTCCGCCTCGTTGTTCTCGGCGCTGGTGGCGGGTGCATCCGCCGGCATGAGCGAGGCGGCCCGCGCCGAACTCTCCCACGCTCTCGCCCCGGTCCTCGAGACGATCGATTACGAGGCGACCGGCGGCGCGTATCTCCTCGGGGTGGAGGGAGTGGTGGTGATCGCTCACGGATCGTCATCGCGCAAGGCGGTCGCCAACGCATTGGTGATGGCGTCGGAGGCCGCGGCCGGAGGGCTGGTCGGCCATGTCGCAGAGGTCTTGGCCGGTTGACTCCGCTCGAGACCGCGCTCGGATACCGGTTCGAGGATCCCGCCCTCCTGGAACAGGCGCTGACCCATCGGTCGTACGCCAGCGAGCATCACGACGCCGAGGACAACGAGCGCCTGGAGTTCGTCGGTGACGCGGTGCTTCAGCTCGTCGTGACCGAATACCTCTTCATCACCCAGCCGGATCTGAGCGAAGGGCAGATGGCCAAGGTGCGGGCCGGCTGTGTCAACCGGGTCGAGTTGGCGGCGGTGGCGCGCGAGATCGGTCTCGGCGATGCGCTGCGGTTGGGTGTGGGCGAGCGGCAGTCACGGGGAGCCGACAAGTCGTCGATTCTCGCCGATGCCATGGAGGCGCTGATCGCCGCCATCTACGTCGATGGCGGAATCGCGGCCGCCCGGCGGGTGGTGCTCGCCCATTGGGAGTCGATCATCGACGCCAAAGCAGAGTCACCGGGCCGGCGTGACTACAAGACCCGTCTCCAGGAGCGCTTGGCCACCGAAGGCGATCGGCCCCGCTACGCCATGGACGTCGACGGTCCCGACCACGCCCGCGTCTTCACAGCGGTCGTGTCGGTCGGTGAGGCAGTCCTGGGTTCGGGTTCGGGAGCCTCCAAGAAGGAGGCACAGCAGGCGGCGGCCCGGGTGGCCCTGGCGGCGCTGGGGGAGCGGTCGCCCGGTCGATGACCGGCGCCGATTCGGCCGGGTGGCGTCGGCGGAGCCGTCAGCCCTTTCCGGCCCGATGGTGTGCCACCACTCCCCGGAGCAGCAGCTCGGCGTCGATCGTCGACGGGGCACCCGTCACCTTGGGCCGGATGGAGGCGGACAGGGAGTCGGCGAGCTGTCGGCGCGCGGCCGGCTGGAGCTGATCGGAACGATCCAGGAATCTGGTGACGAGGGCGATCTCCTCGTCGGTGACCATCCGGACGTCCCACGGCGGTCCGGCGGGGATCGGGTATGCGCCACCCCGGGCCGGTCGCCGGATGCGGTCTCGGACCACGATCGTGCCGGCCATGAGATCACCGAGGCGTTGCTCCCGGCTGGTGACGAGCATCGACAGGAGTCCGGCGGCATAGAACGCCGGGAGGAGATCCACCAGGCGGGCGAGGTTTCGAACGGTCGACGGCCACAGCGTGACCGGGGAGCCGTCGTTCATCACGACTCGGAGTCCGACCGCCATCTTGCCGACCGTTCTCCCATTGACCAGCGTCTCGAATGCGATCGGCACGCCGATGAACAGGATCAAGACCCCAGCTCCCATCAGTGCCGCCGCCACGTCCATGACACCGCCCGAGATCGAGCCGGCCAGGCCGAGCGACATCACCATCAGGATGAGCACCCCGATCGAGATGGCCGCATCGACCGTCCCGGCCAGAATCCTCGATCCGAGGCCGGCCATCGTGAGGGAGATCGGGACCCCCTCCGAAGTCTCGATGTCGAGTCTGCGCTCGAGATCCATCTGTCCCTCCGGGCGTGCGTGTGACAAGATCTGCTGACCTCATGGAACCGCGACCACCGTCCGAACTCAAGCCCGATCCTGTGGCGGGTGTCGATCACACCGCCGACCAGGAGTCGGACGTCGATGTCGCTCGCCGGCTCGCCGACCGGCTCAACGAGCTGATCGACCGGACACGCCGGCGGAGGGCAGGTGCCGATCCCGAAGCGGTTCTGGAGACGGCCCGGGTGGCCCGACGCGCCGCGGCGATGCTGGCGGTCCAGCGAAGACGGCTGGGTCCGGCCGACCCGGCGATCGAAGCGCTCGAGCGGGCCATTGTCAGGTCCCGAACGGTCATCGCGGTCCGGCCCAGCCGGCGTCAGACGTTCCTTTCGTTCTTCTCGGTCGACTACTGGCGTCTGATCGTCGAGCGTGCCGGACCGCTCGGGATCGCCACCGCGTTGCTCCTCGTGCCGGCGCTGTTCGGGTACCTGTGGGCGCTGCGCGCACCCGAGACCGTGGCCGGCTTTCTGCCGCCGGGTTTTCTGTGGGTGCAGGAAGCCGAGTCGACCGACATGGGAGCCGGGGCGTTGGGATTGGCCGGGTTCTCGCTGTTCGTCATGCGAAACAACATCCAGGTGACCCTGATCACCTTCGTGCTCGGCGTGACGTGGGGGGTCGGAACCGCCTGGGTCGTGGCCCAGAACGGCTTGATCCTCGGGGCCGTCGCCGGCCTGGCCATGGCGGCGGGGAACGGTCGGGTGTTGGTGGAGGCAATCATCGCTCACGGGGTGCTCGAGCTCAGTTGTATCGTCATCGGGGGTGCGGCCGGTCTGGCGGTGGGGCGGGCGATGCTCCGGCCCGGGGACCGTTCCAGGATGGAGGCGTTACGGACCGAGGCGGTGGAAGCCGTCCGGATGGCGGTTGGAACGGCGCCGTGGCTGGTCCTCGCCGGCGTCATCGAAGGCTACGGGAGCCGGACGGGCCTCGATGCAGTGCCGGCGACCATCATCGGTCTGGCGGTCGGCGCGGTGTTCTGGGGGCTGGTGTGGAGGCTGGGTCGCAGCCGGCCGGCGGGGTCGAAGACCCCCGGTTGAAGTCCGATTCGTCCGGCCACGAAGACAGGTGGTTTCACTTCTCCCCGGCGCCGCTATCTTGACGACCAGTCCGTGAGCCTGCGGGGAGGGGTTTCCGAATGGCTCGAAATCATCGTGAGTTGGAGGGTGCATGCCTGCATTCAGAAAGCGGTTGACCGCGGCGCTGACATTCGTCGTCGCGCTGTCGACCATCGTCATCACCGGAGCCGCCCCGGCTCTGGCCGATCCGGTGCCGTACACCAACACGCCCAAGGCGTCGTGGGGTGTGAACGGCACGATCTGGGCAGTGGAGATCGTCGGGAACACCGCCTACGTCGGCGGAGAGTTCACCCAGGCGACGGACGGTTCCAACACGCTGCCCCGGGTCAACCTGGCCGCGTTCGACTTGAACACCGGCGATGTGACCAGCTTCCGGGCTGACGCCACCGGCACCAACGCGGTGGTTCGGTCTCTCGAATCCGACGGCTCAGACCTGTGGGTGGGCGGTCGGTTCACCTCGATCGACGGTGTGGCCAAGACCAACCTGGCCGAGATCGATCTCGGAACCGGAAACGTCGACGGGCCGTTCGCTCCCAACCCGAACAACATCGTCAACGTCATCCGCCGAAGCGGGTCGAACCTGTACATCGGTGGGCTCTTCACCACCGTCGAGTCGGGCAGCGTCTTCCGTTCGCAGGTGGCGAAGATCAACCAGACGACCGGTGCCGCCATTCTCGCCTTCAAGGCTTCCCAGGCCGGCGGTGGATCCGGCATGAACAAGAACGTGTGGGATCTGAACCTCCAGGGCTCGACGCTCTACGCGGTCGGCAGCTTCACCGCATTCTTCAACCAGGCCGAGGTGCCGACGGCTCGTGACGGGATCGCGGCGCTCAATGCCACCACCGGTTATCTCGAGAACGTCAACTTCGGCAACCTCGAGGCCGAGGATGCCGACGCCGTTCAGTTCGAGAACGGAACCTTGTACGTGGGAACCCGTGGCCAGCAGGCACTCGCCGACGACAACAAGCTGATCGCCTTCAATGCCGCCAACGGCACCCGGAAGTGGCAGAACACCATGGACGGCGACATCCAGGCGATCGAATTGGTCGGTGGTGCGGTCATCTATGGATCGCACGACGGCAAGGAGACCAACAACGACAAGATCCTGGCCGCCGACAGCGGCACCGGCGATCTGGAGGAGTGGCGTCCGTACATCCTGCCGACTGCGGCGGATGTCGACGGCATTCGTGCCATCGAGTC